>CAVRIN010000001.1:0-8559 GCA_963721285.1 uncultured Solirubrobacteraceae bacterium
CTCGGCGCCGTCTTCCATCACGATCGCGCGCAGCAGCGGGTTCTCCGCCGCGGCGGTCAGGAACAGGTCGAGCGCGGCCCCGAGCGCCTTCGAGGGGTCGGCGAGGTGCTGGTTGACCGTCTGTTCGACGGCGTCGAGGAAGCTTTCCGCCTCGCGCAGCACCAGCACCTGCGCGAACTCCTCGCGCGAGCCGAACTCCTTGTAGAGCGTCTGGCGGCTGACGCCGGCCGCGACGGCGATGTCGGCCATCGTGATCTCGACCCACTGCCGCGACTCGAGCTCGTGGCAGGCGGCGTCGAGCAGCGTGTTGCGCAGCAGCTCGCGGGCTGCGACCGAATATGGAACGCGTGGGCTCGGTACTGACATGCGCTTGCTCTTGACGCTGGCTGGGGCCGAGCTAGGGGGCGTCACTCGACCTCTTCGAAATCGACCTTATCGCGCACGCCGCAGTCGGCGCACGCCCAGTCGTCCGGAATCTCCGCGAAGGGCGTGCCCGGCGGGAAGCCCTCGCGCGGGTGGCCCGGCCCCTCGTCGTACTCGAAGCCGCAGGCCGGGCACCGGTAGCGGCTCACGACCCGGCCTCCGCGCCGGCGGCGGCGCCGGTCGCCGCGGTACGGGGGGTGGCGCGGAGGTAGCGGCGGCTTTTGGGCGGATGGAGGTTGGCGAGCGATGCGTCGCCGCCGTAGTGGTCGAGCACGCGGTGGTCCATGACGCGCCGCCAGAGCGGCGGGATCACGGCTGTCGTGATCATGCCCGCGTAGCCGGTCGGCAGCTGCGGCGCCTCGTGGACGTGGCGCAGGGCCTGGTAGCGGCGCACCGGGTTGGCGTGGTGGTCGGAATGACGCTGCAGGTGATAGAGCAGCACGTTCGAGGCGGCGCTGTTGCTGTTCCAGCTGTGCTCGGGGCGCGTGCGCTCGTAGCGCCCGTCCTCGCGGCGCTGGCGCAGCAGCCCGTAGTGCTCGAGGTAGTTGACGACCTCGAGGAGGCTGAAGCCGACCACCGCCTGGACCACCAGGAAGGGAAGCACTGCGACACCGAAGACCGCGGCGAGCAGCGCGAACAGCACCACGGTCATCGCCCACGCGCTGAGGATGTCGTTGCGAGGTGTCCAGGGGCCGCTGCCGAGACGGCTCAAGCGCGTGCGCTCGAGCTCCCAGGCCGAGCGCAGGCTGCCGATCACGGTGCGCGGCAGGAACGCGTAGAAGCTCTCGCCGAGGCGGGCACTCGCGGGGTCCTCCGGGGTGGCGACTTTGACGTGGTGGCCGCGGTTGTGCTCGATGAAGAAGTGCCCGTAGCCACTCTGTGCGAGCGCGACGCGGCTCAGCCAGCGCTCGAGGCGGGCGCGCTTGTGGCCGAGCTCGTGGGCGGTGTTGATCGCCACGCCGCTGACCATGCCGACGGTCAGCGCGAGGCCGACCTTGTCGAAGGCGGACAGCGAGGACCGCGAGAACAGCCAGCACGCCAGCACGAGCCCCGCATACTGCACGGGCAGGTACAGATAGGTGCACCACCGGTAGTAGCGATCCTGTTCGAGCCACTTGATGACGTCGTCCGGCGGGTTGCGCGCGTCCATGCCGATCGCGAGGTCGAGTGCCGGGAAGATGCCGAACACGAGGAACGGCCCGAAGAACCACAGGGCGCCGATGCCCGTCGCCTCGACAAGGCCCCACGTGATGAAGGGCAGCGTCGGGACGACCAGGCCGAGCAACCAGGCGTGCCGCTTGGGGTCGCGCCAGCGCCGCGCTGGCGCCGGAGCGGCCGCGGCGGTCAGAGGGCGGGCGTTCGGAGCGGGTGACATGACGGGCGAACCTCCGGTCGATGGTGGGAGCACCCCTCGAGCAGCAGTTTACACAACAGGCACTAGCTGTCAAGAATCTGGACAATCCCTCTGCGGGTGCCCGAACCCCTGGGAACTGGATTGCAGGGTCCAAGGCGGCCGGTACACTCGGACCGGCCGGGAAGTTCGGTGCGTTCGAACGATGAGAGGCTGAGCTTGGCGGTTACTTCGGTGGATCAGAGCGGGGCCGCCGCCGGTCGGTGGCGCGGGCGGTGGCCGATCCTCGCGGCGGCGCTGGTCGCGCTGCTGCTGCTCCTTGCGCTGGCGACCTACCTCTATGACCACTCGCGTCGCGACGTGATCGCCAAGGGCGTCCGGATCGACGGCATTCCCGTCGGCGGCCTGCACGAAGCGGCCGCGCGGAGCAAGCTGGAACGCGATGTCGTGCAGCGGCTGAAAGGCCCGGTGGTCGTTCACGCGGGCTCGCACCGCTGGACGTTGACGGGGAGCAGCGCCGGCGTCCAGGTCGACGTCGAGAACATGGTCCAGCAGGCGGTCAACGCGAGCCGCGAAGGGTCGATCGTCTCCCGCACCTGGCGCTCGCTGTTCGGCGGCAGCGTCAACCGCAACATCCCGCTCGTGGCGAGCTACTCCAGCTCGCGGGTTCGGGCGCTGACCGCGAAGATCCGCGCCTCAGTGAACCGGCCCCCGCGCGACGCGACCGTCGAACCGAGCGGCGGCCGGCTGCGGGCGGTACCGGGCACGAACGGACACACGGTCGAAAGCGACAAGCTGGGCGGGCGCATCCACGCCGCGCTGCTCGCGCCGCTCGGCAGCCGATCGGTCTCGGTGCCGGCGAAGGTCGTCAAGCCGAAAGTGACCACGGCGAACCTCGCGAGCAAGTACCCCGCTTACATCGTGATCGACCGGTCGGCGTTCACGCTGCGCTTCTACCACCGCCTGAAGCTCGAACACAGCTACGAAATCGCCGTCGGCATGGAAGGCCTCGAAACCCCTCCGGGCCTCCACCACATCGAATGGAAGCAGGTCGACCCGCCGTGGCTGGTGCCCAACAAAGCCTGGGCGGGCTCGCTCGCGGGGACCGTCGTGCCGCCCGGGCCGGCCGACCCGCTGAAGGCCCGCTTCATGTCCTTCGAAGGCGGCGCGGGGATCCACGGCATCGACCCCAGCGAGTACTCCTCGATCGGCCACGACGCCTCCCACGGCTGCGTGCGGATGCGGATCCCCGAAGTGATCGCGCTGTACAGCAAAACGCCGGTCGGGACGCCGGTCTACATCCTCTAGCGGGCCCGCGCCGGGCCGTACGCGCGCTCAGGCCTCGGGCGGTTCGTGCGAGGCGAGCTCTTCCTGGTTCTGGCGTCGCTCGCCGCGGATCAGCACGGCGACGTAGACGAGGATCACGTTGACGATGATGCCGATTCCGACGAACGTGACGAGCAGGCCGATCGTCTTCGAGGTCGCCTCGTCGACAGCGAGGATGAGCATGGGCGCAGGCTATCAGCGGCGTGGGCGCCGGGTGTTCTAGCCTTCCTCACGCCGCGGGCCGTTTCGGCTCGAAGCGCCAGGAGAGGTGCCGGAGCGGTTGAACGGGCGCGACTGGAAATCGCGTAACGGGGGAAACCTCGTTCGAGGGTTCGAATCCCTCCCTCTCCGCCAGTTTTAGGAAGGTCGAACACGCGTGATCAAGTGCCTGTTTTCGTCCTGATCCCGGGGGCCGGCGCGCACCCGCAGATCTACGAGTCCACGATCGCTGAGCTCGGGTTGCTCGGTTACGACGCGCTCGCGCCGCCGTTGCCGCTGGATGACTCCAAGGCTGGGCCAAGCGATCACGCCGCAGCCGTTCTGGAGGCAGTCCCGGCAAACCAGGAAGTGGTTGTCGTCGCCCAGTCGCTTGGGGCTTTCGCGGGCCCTCTCGTCGCCGCGGGCATGCCGAGATCGAAGCTGATCCTGCTCGCACCGATGATCCCGACGCCCGGTGAGACCGCGGCGGAATGGTGGGTGAACACCCGTCACGCCGAGGCGATAGCGGGCCTGCTCGAGCGACATGGACCGATGGGAAGCTGGGGACCCGACGCGATCGCCGAGGTCTTCCTCCACGACGTCGACCCTGAGATCGCTCGCGCGAGCGCGCGCTACGCCGGGGTTCCGGGGGAGGGCATGTTCAGCGAGCCGTGGCCGCTTCGCGCCTGGCCTGATGTAAGCACCCGTGTGCTCGCGCCGCGTGCAGACAGGCTGTTCCCGCTCCGCTTTCAGCGGCGGATCGCCCGTGAACGGCTCGACCTGGAGATCGACGAGCTCGATGGGGGCCATCTCCCGATGCTCGCCCGTCCGCGAGAGCTTGCTCTACGCCTTCTCGAGATCGCGGGGTGCTAGCCGCAACGCCGGCTTGCGTGCAGGTCGCCGATACGGCGCGACGCATGTTCGGTGTCCGAGTATTGGCATCACACCCGTCCTGGCCCAGACGAAGCAAAACAACGAAAGGCAGGTGGTTATGCCGAAGTTCGTGACGATCGGCTACGGCGATCGCGCCGGGTACGACCGTACGGATGCCGCGGTCCGTGACGCGGCCCATCAACACGACGAGCGCATGCGCGCGGCAGGCGCGTTGATGGGCATCGCCGGCCACCCCGTGCAGGTGCGCAATCACGACGCTGCGGGCGTCGTCACCAGCGAGGGGCCGTTCCTGCGTTCGGATCTCCCGATCGCGGGGTTCGCTGTCATCGATGCCGGCACTCTCGAGGAGGCGGTAAGCCTCGCCTCCGAGAGCCCTTGTGCAGTTGCGCAAGGCGTCATCGAGGTGTGGCCACTGGAGTCGGCGCCGTAGCGCCGCGCCCGCCCCGAGCGCGCGCGCTCACCGGGTCGAGGTCCGGTAGCCGGGGAGCCGGCAGCGGGGGAAGCCCGTGTTGCGCGGGGCCACGCACAGGATCCCGGTGCTCAGGCGGCCCAGCAGGTCCCCGTCCTGGAGGATTTCGACATCGAGCCCGCGGCGCGCAAGGACGCCTTGCCGGTAGAAGCTCCCGAAGCGGTTGCGCACCTTGCGGCCGGTGCCGTCGAAGGCGAACGTGATCCTGGCACCGCTCCCGCCCGCGGGCACGGGCACCTGGTAGGCGTTCGATTCGAACGCGCTCAACCCGCTGGCCCGCACGCCGCCGAGCTTGGCGGAGCGGCGTGCGAGCAATCCCGACGCCGGCGGCGCGGGGCCGGAGGGGGGCAGACCCAGTGGAAGCGTGAACAGGACGGCGTGCTGCCCCGTGGGGGGACTCGCCTTCCCCCCGACCTTCGCGCGCACGACGACTGGATCGGGGACCCCGAGCGGGCCGCGCGCCACCGTGATCGTGAAGTCCACGAGCGGCCTGTCGGAGTAGATGTGCCTCGTGAAGCGCAGGTTGGGCCGTTCGCTGAGAGCGGCGATGTTCAGCGTCAGCGTCGCCGAGCGCGTGCAGTCCGGATCGACCCCGTCGCGCTCGCTCCAGCTGCCCGAGATCGTCAGAGGTCCCGGCGACTGCGCCGACACGATCACCGCGTGCCCTTCGCGTGTGAAGGCCGCGCCGGCTGGAGGCGTGAGAACCAGTTCGCTGACCTGGACGGATCCCGAAGATGAGGACCCTGGGGAGAGGCTGACGCGGTAGGAGTGCAGCGGCGCAAGCGCGCCCGCGATCTGCGCGGGAGTGAGTTCCTGGTGTGTGGTCGCGTCGGTGACGTACCACGTGTCCGCCGGGCGCTGCGGGTCCTGCGGGCACACGGCCGCATGCGCGCCCGCCGGCCCGCCGAGCGCGGCCCCGAGCACCGCCAGCAGACAACCTCGCCTCAACCCCCACCTCCCGGACCCGAGCCTGCTCCGCCCCGCTCGCGCCCGCCGTCGTATCGGAAGGGCCAGCATACCCGCCGTCGATCGATGTCTCGAGCACGTCGAGCGGTCCGCCTCCGAGGTTCGAGGGTTGGCATGCTGTGCTCCAGCTACGACACCAACCTCAGCTTCGGTGCCGGGTTGAGGCACAGGTCGGCCCGAGCGCGCTCGGGCCGAGCGTGACCACGAAGAAGATCCTGTACGAAAAACCGTTCCAGACGCACGACCCCAGCTGCCCGCAGGTCTGAGCGCCCGCGCGGGCGGCCGACGAGAGGAGCAGCGATGAGCACCCACGCAACCGCGGACAAGGCCCCCGGTGCGGGGCCGCGCCCAGGGCCCGTCCACCGCTGGGTCCTGCCGATGGCGCCTCTGAAACCCGTGAACCCGGCGCTCCTGCAACACGCCGAGAAGCGCGCGTCATACGAGCAAAACCGGATCGCGGACCGCATCACCACGTTCGCGGGCTCGATGGCGTTCGTCTACATACACATCATCTGGTTCGGGTGTTGGATCGGGTTCGGTGTCGAGGAATATCCGTTCGGGCTGCTCACGATGATCGTCTCGCTGGAGGCGATCTTCCTCTCGACGTTCGTGATGATCAGCCAGAACCGGGCCGAAGCAAAGCGCAACGTGGTCGCTGACCAGCAGTGGCGGACCGTGCAGGAGGAGGATCGCCAGAACAAGCAGCTGATCGGCCTCTCCAACGAGCAGAAGCAGCAGAACGAGCAGCTGATCGACCTCTCCAACCACATCCTGGCCCTGACGCAGGAGGTGCGGGGAATGACGGGCAGCGCCGTGGAGGACAGCGGGCACAACAAGGAAGTGCTCACCCTCCTCAAGCGCAACGTGGCGCTGACCGAGAAGCTTCAACACGCGGCGGGGTGAGCGGATGGCGGAGAAGTTCTACGAGACGGTCGCGCTCGCGGCGTTCGCGCTGCTCGGGCTGTGGTGGGTGGTCGTCGCGGATCGCCGGCGCGAATGGGCGCAGCTCGCCTACCGGCGCCGCCAGGCCTACTCGGTCTCGCTCTACTTCACGCTGACGGGGATCATGAGCCTCGTCTCGCTGAACTCCGGTGGCCACCCTGAGATCTGGCGCCTCGCGTTCGGGATCGGAGGCGCGATCGGCGCCGCCGAGCTGGTGTTCTCGCTCTTCAACATCAGCTCGGAGCCGCGCCGCGCGCCGGCGCATCCAGCTGCTGCTCACGCTGACCCTGCCGCTCTACCTCGCGATCGTCGCGATCGCGATCCACCCCGGCCTTGCGGAGGACGTCGGCATCCACCTGAAGCCGTTGGAAACCGAGGCGATCTTTGTCTCGTTGCTCTTGTTCCTCGGGATCAACTACGCATGGCTGCTGTTCATGGAGCCGGCCTACGAAGCCGGCGAAGCCGAAGGTGCCCTGGGCGCCGAGCCCGGTGCCGCGGGCCGCGGCCCTGAAGCTGGAGCCGCCCCGGGTCGCTGACGGCGCGCGCAGCTCGTCGGCGCGCCGCTGCCCACGCGGCTACGCCGACGCACCGCGGCTGAGTGTTCGTAGACTTCGGCGCGTGATCGCAGCGGCGAGCGAGGGGGCGACGTGAATCTCAACGGCAACGGCGGCCGCGAGGCGGTGATCTGCGAACCGCTGCGCACGCCGGTCGGGCGCTTCGGCGGCGTGTTCCGCGACGTCGACGCGGCGACGCTCGCCTCGACCGTGATCAGCGAGCTGGTCGCCCGCACCGGCCTGCAGGGCGAGGACGTCGACGACGTCGTGCTCGGGCCAGTGCTCGCCGAACGGCGAGGCGCCCGCGATCGGCCGGGTCGCCGCGCTCGACGCCGGGCTGCCGGTCGACGTGCCCGGGCGTGCAGGTCGACCGGCGCTGCGGCTCGGCGCTGCAGGCGGTGATCGACGGCTGCATGCGCGTGCAGACCGGCGCCGCCGATCTGATCCTCGCGGGCGGCGTCGAGAGCATGAGCCAGACCGAGTTCTACTCGACGCACATGCGCTGGGGGCGCGAGGGGACGCAGGGGTCGAGCTCGAGGACCGGCTCGCGCGCGGGCGCGTCACGGCCGGCGGGCGTCAACCACCCGGTCCCCGGCGGCATGCTCGAAACGGCCGAGAACCTGCGCCGCGAGTACTCGATCGCGCGCGAGGAGCAGGACGAGCTGTCGCTGCTCTCCCACCAGCGCGCCGTCGCCGCGCAGCAGGACGGGCGCTTCGCCGAGGAGATCGTGCCGGTGCCGGTCCCGCGCGGCGAGCCGGTCGTCGCTCGACGAGCACCCGCGGGCCGACGCCAGCCTCGAGGCGCTCGGCGAGCCTGCGGCCGGTGATGTCCGGCGAGCGACCCCGACGCGACCGTCACGGCCGGCAACGCGAGCGGCCAGAACGACGGCGCCGCGATCTGCATCGTCACCCACGCCGAGAAGGCCGCGGCAGCTCGGGCTGCGCCCGCTCGGCCGGCTCGTCGTCGTGGGCGGCCGCCGGCGTGCCGCCGGCGACGATGGGGATCGGCCCGGTGCCCGCGACCGAGCGCGCGCTGAGCGTGGCCGGGCTGTCGATGGACGACCTCGACCTGATCGAGCTGAACGAGGCGTTCGCCGCGCAGGTGCTCGCCGTGCTGCGCGAGTGGAACCTGCCCGACGGCTTCGAGCGCGTCAACGTCAACGGCTCCGGCATCTCGCTCGGCCACCCGGTCGGCGCGACCGGCGCCCGCATCCTCACGACGATGCTCCGCGAGATGGACCGCCGCGAGGTCCGCTACGGCCTGGAGACGATGTGCATCGGCGGCGGCCAGGGGCTGGCGGCCGTCTTCGAGCGCGCCGGCGACTGAAGCGCCGGCCGGCGGCGCGCCCCGGGCCGGGCGATACGGCGTCGTTAGACTCTCTCGCTCTGCGCCCGTAGCTCAGCTGGATAGAGCGTCGGTCTACGGAACCGAAGGT
>CAVRIN010000002.1:0-1504223 GCA_963721285.1 uncultured Solirubrobacteraceae bacterium
GCATACCGGACGATGTCGGTCAGGGTGCCCGAGCCGACGGCGACGAGCGTGCCGCGTACGCGCGCCCGCACGGAGTCGGCGGCCTCCTCGGTCGCGTGGATGTCGGCCCCGAGCACGAGGGTCGCGGCGCCCAGCTCGGCCGCCACCCGCGCGCCGGCGATCGCCTCGGTGTTCTCGTCCATCACGACCAGCACCGGAGGTGGCACCTCCTCCGCGAGGCGCTCGAACGCGTCGTCGGCGACGAGGATCACTGGCCGTAGTAGGCGTGCGGCCCGTGCTTGCGCTCGAAGTGCTTGCGGCGAACGGCGTCCGCCAGCATCGGCCCATCGGGCGCGAGCAGCTCGTGAGGAGCGCCATCTCCGCGACCTGCTCGAGCGTGACGGCGACCTCGACCGCGGCGGCGGGCGAGGCACCCCATGCAAACGGGCCGTGGCCGCGGACGAGCGCGCAGCTCTCGTGCTCGTTGGTCGCCGCGACGAGGGCGCGGCCGGTCGCCGCCTCGTATTCCTCGCCGATCTCGGCCTCGGTCAGCCGGCGCGTGAGCGGGATCGGGCGGTCGCTGAGGTCCGCATGGGTCGTGCCGAGGACGGGATCTCCCGCTCGGCCTGCGCCCAGGAGGTCGCCCACGTCGAGTGGGTGTGCACGACGCCACCGATCCACTCGTGCGCGCGGTAGAGCTCGAGGTGGCTCGGCGTGTCGGTCGACGGCCGGCGCTCTCCCCCGACGACGTTGCCGTCGAGGTCGACGAGCACGATGTCCTCCGCGGTCATGCTCTCGTACGGGCACGCCGCTCGGCTTGATCGCCACCACGCCGCGCTCGCGGTCGATGCCGCTCACGTTGCCCCATGTCAGCGTGACGAGGCCGAACGCGGGCAGCGCGAGGTTCGCCGCCAGCACCTCCTCGGAGATCACAGCTCCTCCAGCTCGATGTCCAGCAGCTCCGCCAGCCGCCGCCAGCTGCCGGCGTGCTCGCCCAGGTTGGTGACGAAGTGGTGCGGGGCGCCCAGCTGAAGCCAGCCGTCCATGAACTCCCGGACGCCGCCCAGCGGGCGGAAGTGGAAGTAGGGCATCTCCACATTCGGGAGCTCGGGCGTGTCGAGCACCTCCCCGTGACCGACCACGAGGCGGTAGGCCTCGCCCTCGAGGGGCACGAGCGCAGCCGTCGTCGCCGGACCCGGCTCGGCGGAGAAGACGGCCGTGGGCGGGTTGCCGAGCCCGCCGATTCCCAACTTCCGGTCGATCAGCCTGATCGGGCGGTCACGTCGCGCGATCTTCCAGTTGCCCTCGCCCATGTGGCTCACCAGCACCGAGTCGAGCTCGAAGTCCATCGCGTAGAGCTCGCTGAAGTTCGCGTCGCCGAGCAGGGTCTGGGCCGCGCACATCAGCGTCAGCGTGTTCGTGTCGCCCTCGGCGGCATAGCCGTAGCCCTCGGCCATCAGGTCCGACGCGGCCAGCAGCGGCAGCTGCCGGAAGCGGCCATCGCCGCCGATCGAGTCGAAATGCGCCGAGAACCCCTTGTATCCCTTCTCCTCGAGCATCTCCCGCAGCGCGACCTCGAAGCGGGCGGCATACGCGTGCGCCTCGCGCGGCAGGGCCGGGTCCACCTCGAACCGCTCGGCGTGCTCGGCGATCAGCGCATCGATGCGCTCCTCGTCGACCTCCTGCATCCGCGCGTGGAGCGCGCCGAGATCCTCGGCGACGACCAGCGCGCCCAGTCGCCGGAGCATCGCGGGCGGGTCATAGAGGATGTCGCCCATGCCGTTCATCGGGTAGCCGAGCAGCGCCACCCTGGTCGACCGCAGCGCTGTGACCGTCGCGGCAGCGCGGGCCCACTCGCCGAACTGCGCGGCGAAGGCGTCGGAGTCCCATTCGCCGGTGACCACCGAGAAGGGGACACCGGAGCGCACGAGCGCGTTCGCCTGGTCCTGCGCCCCGTGGATGCCCTGGTTGTAGGTCAGGTCGGACATGTCCCAGGCGGCCGTGACCGCGCGTTCGGGCTGGATGTTCGCGAGCAGCAGCGGCAGCGGCGTCTCGGTCAGCGCCCGCACGGTGCGCATCGCCGGCCCGTAGGTGAGCATCACGATCGCGATGCCATCGACGCCGGCAGCGCCGTAGGCACTGCACGATCTGCTCGACATCCTCGCGGTTGCGCGCCGGGCGGGAGAACTCGACGTCGGCCACACCGGAGAGCCGCGACGCGACGGCACGGGCGTACTCGGCCTGGTGCTCGGTGATCCCGGGCAGCATCTCGTCGTAGAGCTCCTGCATGATCCCGAGCAGTCCGATCCTGGGTCTCACGACGCTCTCCTTTCGGTGTAGATGCGCTTCAGGCCATGGAGCAGATCGGCTTCGCTGCGGCCGAGGCGCTCGTACAGGCTCCGGTAGATCGCGTAGACCCGATCGTAGACCGCCTTCGCCGCCGGATCGGGCTGATAGCGGCGGGCCACCCCGGGCCTGGTCGCGGCGATCGCGCTCGCGATGTCCGGGAAATGCCCTGCGGCGACCGCGCCGAACAGGGCGGCGCCGCGCGCGGGAACCTGGCTCGACTCCGGGACGCTGACGCCGAGGCCGCTGGTGTCAGCCAGCAGTTGCATCGTCAGTGGGCTCTTCTCGGCGATCCCGCCGCACGCGACGATCGCCTCCAGCCCGACGCCGTGCTCGCCGAAGTTCTCGATGATCCTCCGGTTGCCGAACGCGATCGACTCGAGCAGCGCGCGGTAGATCTCCTCCCGGGTCGTCTGCAGCGTCATGCCGAACAGCGCCCCGCTGAGGTCGGCGTCGGCGAGGATCGTGCGGTTGCCGTTCCACCAGTCGAGCGCTACGAGCCCGGTCTCGCCCGGACCGATCACCTCCGCCGCCCGCTCGTAGGCGGCCAGCTCCGCGCCTGGGGGCGCGACCGTCTCGAGGAACCAGGCAAGCATGTCGCCGACCGCGGCCTGACCCGCCTCGTAGCCGTACAGGCCGGGCAGGATCCCGTCGCGCACGACGCCGGTGATCCCCGGCAGGCGCACCTGCCGCGGGTCCACGACGAGATCGCAGATCGAGGTCCCCACGACCATCACGAAGGTGCCCGGCGACTCGACGCCCGCCCCGGGGACGGAGACGAACGAATCGACGTTGCCGACCGCGACCGTCACCGACTCGGACAGGCCGAGCCGGGCGGCGACCTCTGCTCGCAGCGTCCCGGCGCTCGTCCCGAGCGGCGCGAACTCGCTCCCGAGCTTCGCCGCCGGCTCGGTGAAGCCGGGGTAGGCGGCGTCGAAGTACTCGACGGGCGGGAGCCCTTCCTGCGGCGACCACATCGCCTTGTAACCCGCGGTGCAGCTCTGGCGCCGCTCGATCCCGGTCAGCTGCCACACGATCCAGTCGGTCGCCTCGATGAACGCGCCGCAGGCGTCGTAGACCTCGCGATCCTCCAGCCACAGCTCGATCAGCTTCGGGAAGTACCACTCCGAGGAGATGCGTCCGCCGTAGCGCTCGAGGAACGGCTCGCCGCGCGCCGCCGCGACCTCGTTGAGGCGGTCGGCGACCGGCTGCGCGGCGTGGTGCTTCCACAGCTTCGGCCAGGCGTGCCGGCGTCGGCGCCAGCGCTCCTGCGCGATCAGCGGCAGCCCGTCGGCGGTCACGGGCAGCACGGTGCAGGAGGTGAAGTCGACGCCCAGGCCGACGACCGCCTCCCGCGCCGCCGGCACCTGATCGAGTACCTCCGGGATCGCCCGTTCGAGCACCGCCACCCAGTCGTCGGGGTGCTGCAGCGCCCAGTCGGGCGGCAGCTCCACGTCCGTCCCGGGAAGCTCACGGTCGATCACACCGTGGGCGTAGGCGACCTCGCTGACGGCGACCTCCGTGCCGCTGTCGAGGTCGAGCAGCAGCGCGCGGCCGGACTCCGTTCCGAAGTCGACTCCGAGCGCGTATCCGCCGCCGGTCACCGCGCGGGTGTGGGCGGAGCGCCGCGGGCGGCGTCGGCCGCGATCGCTTCCTCGCGCGCGCGGCGGTACTCCTCCACGACGATCTGCGTCAGCTCCTCGACCGAGGTCTCGGCGGTGGGCTTGTCCAGGCCGATCCGCCCATCCTGGATCAGGTTGACGCGGTCGCAGCTCGCCAACACGTGCACGTAGTTGTGCAGCACCATGATGATCGAGACGTTGCCCTCCTCCTTCAGGCGCTGGATCAGATCGAGGATCATGCCGCCCTCTTTGGCTCCCATCGCCGCCAGGGGCTCGTCCAGGAGGATGATGTTGGCCTCGCCGTAGACGGTCCGCGCCACGGCGATCGATTGGCGCTGCCCACCGGAGAGCCGCGCCACGGGCACGTCGAGCCGCGGGATGTTGATGCCGATGTCGTCTAGCGCTTTGCGTGCCTCTTCCCGCATGAACGTGTTCGAGAGGAACGGGATCGGCTTGTGAACAGGCTCGCGACGCAGGAACATGTTGTGGTAGACGGAGAGCTCGTCGATCAGCGCGAGGTCCTGGAAGACGGTGTCGATGCCCTGTTCGCGTGCGTCGTCGACGCTTTTCGGCTCGTAGGGCTGGCCATGGAGGAACATCTTCCCGGAGTCCTGCTTCTGGAAGCCGGTGATGATCTTGATCAGCGTCGACTTGCCCGAGCCGTTGTCTCCCAGGAGCCCGAGCACCTCTCCCTTTTTGAGCGTCAGGTTGATGTCCTGCAGCGCCGTGATCGGACCGAAGCTCTTGGCGACGTGCTCGACGCGCAGCACCTCCCCTCCGACGCCCGGCTCCGAGGACGACGTTGCGCGCGCGGTGCCCTCACCGGCGCGGGACTCGTCGGCCGCGACCTGCTCCGCGGGCAGCAGCGGCTCCTCGGGGGGCAGACCTGAAGGTGGCTCAGGCAACTCCCGACCCCGTTCGCACGCGTTGGACGAAGACGTTGATCGTCATGACGAGGATGATGGCGAGCCCCAGGTAGAGGTCGAGGTAGTCGGCGCTGACCCCCTTGATGATCAGGCCGTCGTGCAGCACCCCGAGGAACAGCGCCCCGATCAGCGCGCCGACGACCGTTCCGGAGCCGCCGCGCAGCAGGGTCCCGCCGATCACCGCGGCCGCGATCGCCTGGAAGAGGATTTCGTTGGAGCCCGAGGGGTCCGGCGTCGCGGTGACGGTCCGCACGGACTCGAGAACCCCGACCAGCCCGGCGAGCAGCGCGCACAGCATGAAGTTGCGGATCAGCACGAGCCTGACGCGCACCCCGGCCTCGGCCGAGCCGAGCCGGTTGCCGCCCACTGCAACCGTGTAGAGACCCCACCGCGTGAAGCTCAGCACGAGCTGCAGGCCGATGACGATCGCGAGCGCCCAGATGATCTCGGAGTAGATGCCGCCGCCGAAGACTTTCGCGAACGTTTCGACGTGCAGCGAGGACGTCCCCGGCGTCGAGACGGGCGCCGAGTGCGACAGCACGAGCGTGAGGCCGTCGAGCGTGAACAGCATCCCGAACGTCGCGACGAAGGAGGAGATGCCGACGACCGCGATGAAGAACCCGTTGATCAGCCCGATGAGCGCGCTGCCGCATAGAGCGAGGATCACGGCCGGCAGGAGCGGCAGGCCGACGTTCGCGGACAGCTTGTAGAACAGGAACGGCGTGATCAGGTAGACGGCCCCGATCGACAGGTCGATCTCGCCGTTGATCATGATGAAGACCTCGCCCGCCGCGAGGATCGCGATCGGCGCGAAGTACGGCAGCAACGTCTTGAAGTTGCTGCCCGTCGCGAAGTTTTCGGCGGTCACCGCGAAGTAGATGAACGTCGCGATCGTGACGAGGATGATGCTGCCCTCGCGCAGCGTGAGGAAGCTGCGCAGGAGCTTCTTGGCGCTCCCACCCAGGGTCCCGCGGCTGTCCGCGGGACCCCCGGTCGGAGCTTGCGCCGAGGCTTCGCTTCCTGACGCGACAGCCACGACTCGGCGCTACGCGTTGACGACGCCGGGCTTCGAGGAGGTTCCCTCGAAGCGACTCTTGGTGCTGACGTACGGCTTGACCGTTTCGTTGGTCAGGAACTTCAGGCCCGTGTTGACGTCGGCCGGACCGGTGAGGGTTTTGGACACCTGGTAGAGGAACAGCTCGAGTGTCGGCAGGAAGCCCTGCAGGTAGGGCTGCTGGTCGATCGTGAACTGGATGTAGCCTTCCGACAGCAGCTTCTCGGTGTTTTCGAGAAGATCGTAGCCGCCGCCCTTGACCTTCCCCTTCGCGCCCTTCTTCTGGATGGTCTTCGCGACACCTTCGGTCGAGCCGGCGTCGACGGCGAACATGCCCTTCGTGTCAGGGTGGCCCGCCAGATACGATTCGATCACCGTGAGCTCCTGCGGGACCGCGGCGCCCGTGGCGACCGTGTGGGTTTTGATCGACGACTGTGTCTTCAGGAACTTCAGGGCGCCGTCGATGCGGGGCTGGATGTTCAGCGAGCCCGGTGTCGCGATGAACAGCGCGACTTCGCCTTCCGGCACGAGTTCGGCGATGTGTTCGCCCATCTTTTCGCCCGACACTTCGAGGTTCTGGCCGATGTACGCCAAGCGCTCGTTCTTGGGCGGTTCGACGTCGGCGTTGTAGGAGAGGACCGGAATCCCGGCCGAGAGCGCGCTCTTGACGGGCGCGTTGAAAGCCGTCGGGTCGACTAGCGACACCGCGATCCCGTCGGCTTTGGCCGAGATCGCGCTGTTGACAGCGTTGACCATCTGGCTGACGTTGCTCGTTTCCGAGCCCGTCCACGAGTACGTGCACCCCAGCAGTTTGCATGCGTCCTGGATGCCGTACTGGGTCGGCACGAAGAACGGGTTCGTCGTGACGTGGTTGACGAACGTGAATTTGTAGCTTGGATGCGAGCCGAAGATTTCGCTTGAGGAGCCGCCGCTCGAAGCGCTCGACCCGCAGGCGGCCAGCAACGTGCCGACCGAGCCGGCCGCTACACCCGTCAGCGCGCTCCTGCGTAGGAAGGCCCGCCGATCGAAGCCCGGTCGGTCCTTCTCGTTGCGCTCAGCGAAATCAAGCCTTTCTACGGCTTCGTGAGCATGGTCATTGTCCGACATGGTCCGTTCTCCTCTCACTCCTGTCCGGGGTAACCGGTGATGAGTCGTGATCCACACTATTCCCGGTCTGGCAGACCGGAGTCAACACCCATTTCGGAGGAAATGCCGGAAGGTCGTGCCGGAAGGTCGTGCTGGAGGGCCGCCAAGCCGTGACAGCGGGCCGTCATGGCCGGGCGGATTGCCTGCAAGACGTCGTGCGCCTGCGTATACCCTCCGCTCATGGACGGCAATCCGGCGCCTGCGACGCCCGATCCGGGCGCCTACGGACCGCTCGCGGTGAGGCGGATGACCAAAGACGACGGCCGCGCTCTGATCGTCTACGAGCGCGTCGAGGAGCCGTCGCAGTCCGGCTCCGGCGAGCCCAAGCGCGGCGGCGCGCGAGCGTGAGCGAGCTGCGCTTCAACGAGCTGCGCGGCGAGCCGGTCGCCTACGCGATCCACCGCCAGGACCGAACCTTCCTGCCGGACCGTGCGCACTGCCCGCTGGACCCCACCCGCCCGGGCGGACCGCAGACCGAGATCCCCCTCGAAGCGTTCGAGATCGTCGTCTTCGACAACCGCTTCCCGGCGTTCGAGTCGCCCTCGGGCGCGGCCGAGGTGGTCGTCTACACCGACGACCACGACGGCTCGCTCGGCTCGTTGCCGGCCGAGCGCGCGGAGGCTCTGATGTGGGTGTGGCGCCACCGCTACGCGGAGCTCGGCGCGCGCGAGGACGTCGAGTACGTCTACATCTTCGAGAACCGCGGCGTCGAGGTCGGCGTCACGCTTCACCACCCGCACGGGCAGATCTACGGCTACCCGTTCCTGCCGCCGGTCCCGGCTCTCGAGCAGGCCGCCGACGAGCGCCTCGGCGGATGCGCGCTCTGCATGCTGATCGAGCGCGAGCGGAATGCCGACACGCGCGTGCTGTTCGAGAACGCGGCGGTGGTCGCCTACGTCCCCGAAGCCGCCCGCTGGCCCTACGAAGCGCACCTTGCGATGCTCGCGCACCGTCGCTCGCTGCTCGACTGCGAGCCTGAGGAGCTGCGGCTGCTCGCCGCGGCCCTTCAGCGGCTGATCCGTGGCTACGACGCCCTCTTCGCGCGACGGATGCCGTATGTGATGGCGGTCCACCAGGCGCCGACCGGCGGGGCGGGCGGGGTGGGTTCCAACGAGGGCCACCTGCACATCGAGTTCTACCCGCCGCTACGCACCGCCGAGAAGCTCAAGTTCCTCGCCGGCTCCGAGCAGGGCGCCGGAACGTTCATCGGCGACGTTCTGCCGGAGGAGGCCGCCGAGCACCTGCGCGACGCGGTCGGCCGTGGCGGGTAGGCGCTGCACCGCCTTCGCTCCCGGTCGCGTCAACGTGATCGGCGAGCACACCGACTACAACGAGGGTCTCGCCCTGCCCTTCGCGATCGAGCAGGGCGTCACGGTCCGCGCCGTGGCACTCGACGGCGCGGATGCGGAGAGGATCGAGGCGCTCGCGCTGGACCTCGGGGAGCGCGACAGCTTCGCGCTCACGGACCCCGAGCCAGCCGAGGGCTGGCGTGCGTTCGTGCACGGCGCCGTCGCCGAGCTCGCCGCGGCCGGCCAGCCGCTCGTCGGCGCGCGCCTGGAGATCAGCGGACGCGTGCCCCGCGGAGCCGGCCTGTCCTCCTCGGCCGCCCTGACCGTCGCCGTGTGCCTCGCGCTGCTCGAACTGGGCGGAGGCGGCGCGCGCGCGGGCGCCGGCGAGCTGCGCGGCCGCCCCGTCGAGCTGGCGCGCTTGTGCTCCCGGGTCGAGAACGAGTGGACGGGCGCGCACACCGGGCTGCTCGACCAGCTCGCGAGCCTGTGCGGCGCACGCGATGCGGCCCTGCTGATCGACTTCCGCAGCCTCGTCCTGGAGCGCGTGCCGCTCGAGCTGCAGGGGTGGCGCTTCGCGGTCGCCGACTCCGGCGAGCGCCACAGCCATGCGAGCTCCGGCTACAACGCGCGCCGCGACGAATGTGCCGAGGCCTGTCGGGTGCTCGGCGTGAGCTCGCTGCGGGAGGTCCGCCCCGAGCAGCTCGCCGAGCTGCCCGAGCCGCTGCAGCGCCGCGCCCGTCACGTCCTCGGCGAGAACGAGCGCGTGCTCGCGGCGATCCAGGCGCTGCGCGAGCGCGACCTGCCCGCGCTCGCGGCGTTGATCAGCGCCTCGCACGCGAGCCTGCGCGATCTCTACGAGATCTCGACGCCGGCGGTCGAGGCCACCGTGGAGAAGCTGCTGCGCGCGGGGGCCGCCGGAGCGAGGCTGATCGGCGGCGGCTTCGGCGGCTCCGTGCTCGGGCTGTTCGCTCCAGGGGTCCAGCTGCCGCCGGAGGCGATCGAGGTCTCGCCCGGGCCCGGCGCGCACACGCTGGCCGGTTGAGGCACCCGAACCCGGCGCCGCGCGGACGGGGCGGGCGACGTGGGCACGCTCACAGCCGGGCGGCCAGGAGCGCCGCGGCGAGCAGTACGGCGGTCAGCGACAGCACGGCGAGGGCCCCGTCGAGCGGTGCCAGCAGCCGCGCC
Source organism: uncultured Solirubrobacteraceae bacterium (assembly GCA_963721285.1). Taxonomy (GTDB): domain Bacteria; phylum Actinomycetota; class Thermoleophilia; order Solirubrobacterales; family Solirubrobacteraceae; genus Palsa-744. Next base: position 9,548 of record CAVRIN010000002.1, read on the forward strand.
AGCGTGAGGGGCTCCGAGCTTCCGTCGGCCAGCCGCCGCACCCCCTCGACGGCAACGGTGCGGCGGCGCAGCTCACGCGCCGCCGAGCTGAGCTGGCGCTGCGCGACGCTCATCGCCAGGCACCCGGCCGCGATCAGCAGCCCGGGGACGTCGATCCGCAGCGCGTTCACGAAGTAGCCCGTGAAGGCGGGGAACGCGCCCCACCCCACCGCGAACCACAGATCGCTGTGGAAGCGACCGCCGCCCAGCTCGAGGTTGTAGGCCGGGAGCAGCAGCGCACCCGCGATGACCAGCGGCGTGAGCCATACGGAGACGGTGAGGATCCCGCCGATCCCGATCGCGACCGCGGCCCCGGCGCTCGCCGCCGCGGCAAGCACGAGGCCGCGGTCGCTGAAGCGCGTCCCGAGCGGGCGGTCGTGGAGCTCGTCGAGCGCATGCGCCGCGACGCCGACCGCGAGCCCGAATGCCGCCAGCCCCCAGAGCAGCCGGTTGACGTAGACGTGGGGCGCGAGAGCCGCGCCGATCGCGAAGTAGCTGAGGTGCCAGAGCGTGTAGGGCGGGTGCAGCAGCGTCAGCGCGTCCGCCAGCCGCCCGCCACCCAGCGCGTAGAAGGCGGGCCGCTGCGGTCGCGCGACCATCGCTCAGCCCCGGCGGGTGCCCGACATCACGATGCCGCCCCCAAGGCTCATGCGCCGCACGCGCACGTCCTCGAGCCCGGCCTCGCGCCAGTAGCCGACGATCCGCTCCAGCGGGTGAGCGGCATAGAAGCCGCGGATGCTCGGGCCGAGGAAACGCCCGACGCGGGCCCACTCCCGCGAGGTCAGGCGCCCCAGCGCCGGCAGCCCGACCGCCGTGTAAAGGCGCCATGCCGCCCGCGCGGGCGCCCGGGGCGGCACGCCGAACTCCAGCGACGCGACGCGACCGCCCGGCCGCACGACGCGGGCGAGCTCCGCGAGCGTCGCGGGCGGGTCGTCGACATAGCGCAACAGGTAGGTGAAGCTCAGCGCGTCGAAGCCGGCATCGGCGAACGGCAGCCGCTCAGCCTCGGCCTCGACCAGCTCGACCCGCCCGGCGGGCTCGCCGGCGAAGCGGAGGCGAGCGCGAGACAGCATCTGAGCGCTCTGGTCGATCCCGACCACGGTGCAGTCCGCCCGCCCCAGCAACTCGGCGGCGACCATCCCTGTGCCGGTCGCCACGTCGAGGATCCGCTGGCCTGCCCGAGGGGCGAGCTCGTCGACGAGCGCGCGGCGCCAGCGCGGGTCCTGCCAGAAGCTCAGCGCCGCGGACAGCTCGTCGTAGCGAGCCGGCAAAGCGCTGAACAGCTCGATCGCCTCGGCCTTCCGAGCCGATGCGAGGGTGTCCGGTGCGGTTGGGGCCGGCGGGCTCATCTCTGACGCGATCTGACAGGCTAGCCTCAGACGCCCCGACAGGGCGGGCAGCGACCAGCGAAGCAAGGAGCAGACGACTTGCCGGTGATGCTCATCACGGGGGCCTCCAGCGGAATCGGGGAGGCCACCGCCAGGCGCCTCGCCGAGGAGCCCGGCGCCGAGCTGGTGCTCGTCGCCCGGCGCCAGGAGCGCCTCGCCGTGCTCGCCCGCGAGCTCGGAGCGCCAAGCTCGTTCCTCGCCGTCGACCTGCTCGACAGCGACGCGCCTGAGCGCGTGCTCGACCACGTGCGCTCGCATCACGAGCGGCTGGACCTGCTCGTCAACAACGCCGGCGCGGCATGGCGCGCGCGCTTCGCCGACGGCGGCTACGAGAACGTACGCCGCACGATGGCGATCAACTTCGACGCGCCGCTGCGGTTGACCGAGGCGCTGCTGCCCCTGCTGCGTGAGAGCGCGCCGTCGGCGATCGTCAACGTCGCCTCCACGGCCGCCCGCGTCGCGCGCGCGGGAACCGGTGCCTACAGCGCCTCCAAGTTCGCCCTCGCCGGGTGGTCGGACGCGCTGTGGGCAGAGGAGCGGGCGCACGGCGTCCACGTCGGGCTCGTCCTCCCCGGGTTCATCGCCACGGAGGGATTCCCGCAGTCCGAGCTGATCGCGAACCCGGCGATGAGGCGGATCGTCTCCACGCCGGAGCGCGCGGCCGAGGCGATCCGCGAAGCCGGTCTCGGGCGCCGCCCGGAGCGCTACGTGCCGCGCCCCTACTGGCTCGCGGCGGCGCTTCGCATCCTCGCGCCCGCCCTCGTCCGCCTCTCGATCTCCGGCCGCGGCGCGGCTGTGATGACGACGACCACCGGCGCCGACATGGCCGAGCGGGCGTCTGCACCGCGGCCAGAGGTCCCGTCGCAGAGCGAGACGCCGCGCGAGGAGCCGCTGGGAGGCCGCTCGCCGCGGCCTCCCGCAGACCGAGACTAGCCCGCTAGGGTCCGGAGGTGGCCGAGGAGATCAGGATCCGCAGCGAGACGATCCGCCTCGGACAGCTGCTCAAGCTCGCTGGGATCGTCGACAGCGGCGCCGATGCCCGGGCGCTGCTGGCCGCGGGCCCGGCGATCGTCAACGGCGAGCCGGAGACGCGGCGCGGACGCCAGCTGCACCCCGGCGACCGTGTCGACGTCGCCGGCCGCGAGCTGGTCCTGAGCACGGGCTAGCCGAGCGTGGCGATGATCACCGGAGGGCGGCTCGGACGGCTGCTGCCGCCCCGCGGCTCGGCCGTGACCAACACGGCCGTCGCCCCGGCAAGGCTCCCCGGCACGCCGACCGAGGCGCGACCGGCCGAGGTGACGGTGAAGAGCGCGTCCGTCGGATGCGCAGCGCCGGACCTTTCGACCCAGACCTCATACACGCGGCCGGGCGGGGACTGCGGCATGCCGGCGATCTCGAGCTGGCCGCGGCCGCCGCTGACGCGGAGCGAGGCGCTGGCACTCGGCGGGCTCACCTGCGCGCGGACCACCTTCGTCCCCGAGCCGCCGCCGCCCGACAGGACGATCACCGCCAGCGCGGCGAGGACGGCCGCCGCCAGCGCGCCGAGGGCCAGCCCGCGCGCCCGCCGACTCGCCGGCCGGCCCATCAGGCGGCGCGACGACCGGCGCGGCCGGCCCGCGCGCGGCGCTCGCGCCGCGCAGCTCGGACTCGGCGCGGACGGTGCCGAGCACGCGATCGCGCAGGTTGGGAGGCGCGCTGCGCTGCACGACGGCCGCGGGCAGCGCGTCGGCCACCGGCTGAAACGCCGCGAGTTCCTCGCGGCAGCGGGCACAGTCGCGCAGGTGGGTGGCGAAAGCCGCGGCCTGGAGATCGGTCAGCGCGCCCAGCGCGTAGGCCGCGGCGTCCTCGCCGCAGCCGGCGTAGCTGCTGGGAGGATCCTGCGCGCTCATCCGGTCACCTCGGCCGTCTGGCCGCCCTCGCCGAGGGCGGCTCGCAGCTTCGCGAGCCCCAGTCGCATTCGGCCCTTGACGGTGCCGACGGGCGCGCCGAGCAGCTCCGCGATCTCGACATGGGAGAGACCGCCGAAGTAGGCGAGCTCGATCACGCGGCTCTGCTCCTGGGGTAGCTGCTGGAGCGCCTCGCGGATTTCGCGGGCCTCGTCGCGGCGGGCGAACTCGAGCTCGGTTCGCTCCCGCGCCGGGATCCGGTCCTCGATCCCCTCGTCGGCGACGACCCCGCGGTCGCGGACGGCGCGCCGGCGCAGCGCGTCGATCGCGCGGTTGTGGACGATGCCGAGCGTCCACGTGCGCACGCTCCCGCGGTTGCGGTCATAACGGGCGCCGCTGCGCCACAGCGAGAGGAACGACTCCTGCACGACATCTTCGGCGAGTGAGCGCTGCCCGCACATGCGCATCGCCAGCGAGTAGGCGGCATCGGCGTGGCGGTCGTAGACGACCTCGAAGGCTGCCGCGTTGCCCCGGTAGACCAGCTGCATCAGCTCCTCGTCGGCCAGCACGCGCAGGTGGGCCGCCGAGCGCTCGGCGCCGGCTGATCGCAGGGGATTGAACATCCCTGTCTTTTACGCCAGATCGCCCCCGGCGGATCAGCGCCTAGCGCGGCTCGCGCCACATCTTCCACATCGAGGGGCCGCGGACCAGCCGCACCTCTTCGGTGACCCGGAAGCCGTGGCGGGCGTAGAACGCGACGTTGCTCTCCTTAGAGGACTCGAGGAACGCCGCCACACCGTCGCCGTCGCACTGATCGAGCACGCCCTTCAGCACCGCTGAGCCGAGGCCCCGGCCCTGAGCGGTGGGGTCGGTCCCGAGCACGGCGAGATAGAAGTGCGGCTCGCGCGGGTGGCGGTGCTCGAGTTTTTCCCACCCGACGGTGACGAGGGGCAGGCGCCCGATCAGGCGGGCACGCAGGAAGCACGGCACCAGTTCCGCCGTTTCGCGCAGGCTCTGCTTCCAGTAGCCCGGCGGCGCCCATAGGGCGGCGCAGCTCACGCTCTCGTCGGTCCACACCTCCTGGTGCCCGATCAGCTGGCGCAGCCGGGTCGCCTGGAAGCGCTCCAGCGCCCACGGCCGCAGATCGTCGGGGCGCCACGCCCAGTTCGTCACCGGGTCGTCCATGAACGCGCGCATGAGCACGCCCGCAAGCACCGGGATGTCCCGCTCGGTTGCGCGGCGGATCGCCGGCGGTGCGGCCATCGCCTGAACATAACCGCGCCGCGCCTTCGCGGTCGCGCGGCTTCCCGCGCGCCGGCCTGCGACTCGCCCGGTCCGGCCCTCAGGCGGCGGCGCTCGGCGAAGGCCGCTCGCGCTCGTGGGCGAAGGCCTGCGCGATCAGCTCGTAGCTGCGGCGGCGATCGCCGTGGTCGTAGGTGATGTTGACGACGATCGCCTCCTCCGCGCCGTACTCCTCCACCACCGAGCGCAGCTGCTCGGCGACCTCCGCCCCGTTCCCGAGCAGCGCCCGGCGGCGCATCCCGGGACCGGCGCCATCCGGCTCATCGGCGACCGAGGCCAGGAAATGCTCTGCGCGATCGGGCGGCGGCACCGCGATCGGGCGCCCCTGGCGCAGCAGCTTGAACGTCATACGGCCGCTGGCCGCGATCCGCCGGGCTTCGCGCTCGTCCTCCGCGGCGATCGCCCACACCGCCACCGCAGTGCGCGGGCGCCCCGCATGTTCGTGCTCGGCGAAGCGTTCCCGGTACAGGCGAGCCGCCGCGGCGCCATTGGGATTGATGAAGTCGGCGAAGGCGTAGGGGAGCCCCAGCTCGGCCGCCCAGAGCGCGCTCTGCTCGGAGGAGCCGAGCAGCCACACCTCGGGGCGCTCGGGCAGGCCCGGCAGCGTCGCCGCGAGCCGCGCGAACGGATGGTCCGCCGGAAGCCGGCCTTCGAGGTGGCCGAGCAGCTCGGCGAGCTGCTGCGGGAAGTCGTCAGGCGCGGCCTGGCGGCGGTCGCGCTGCAGCGCGAATGCGGTCATCGGGTCGGTGCCGGCTGCGCGGCCGATGCCGAGGTCGATGCGGCCCGGGAACAGGCCGGCCAGCAGGCTGAACGTCTCGGCGACCTTGAACGGGCTGTAGTGCGGGAGCATCACGCCGCCGCTGCCTACCCTGATGCGACTCGTCGCCGCTGCCAGGGGCCCGATCAGCGCCTCCGGGCTCGGCCCCGCGAGCATCGGGCCGCCGTGATGCTCGGCGAGCCAGTAGCGGTGGTAGCCGAGCTCGTCGGCGAGCTGCGCGAGATCGAGCGTGTTGCGGAGCGCCTGCGCGGCCGTCGAGCCCTCGGAGACCGGGGACTGGTCGAGGATCGAAAGTCGCGGGGGCGGCGCGGTCACGCGTCCAAGACTAGGACGCCGCGCCCGCCGTATCGGCTAGGGTTCGGCACCGACCCTCCGGGGAGAGGAAACATGTTCGAGCCAGTGCTCTTTCGCGACCGCTCGCGCCCGGCCCAGATCGTTCTCGGCGGCGTGTTCCCGGCAGTGCTCGGGGCACTGGCCGGTGTGCTCGTCGGCGTCTCGGCAGGCGCGTACTGGGCGGTGGGGATCGTGGCCGCGATCGGCGGCTTCCTATCCGGGTTCGAGCACCGGGACGGCTGGGGCGGCGCCGACCGCGGCCTGGTTGGCGGTTTCATCTACGGCGTCGCGCTGTTGGTCGCGCACGCGATCGCGGGCACGCACGCGAAGGTGTCGCTCGGCAGCTTCCCGCCGCTCTTGGCGGTCGTCACGGCAATCGTCGGCATGTTCCTCGCCGCCGCCGGAGGGCGACTCGCGCGGCTGCGCCGCGAGCGCGCGGCCGCCGCCGGCGCGACCGGCGCAGACACCGACGGCGCGGACACCGACGGCGCAGCAGCGGACGAGACCGTCGCGAACGGCTCCGCGGAGCACACAGCCGGGCCGGTGCCACGATGAGCACCACGGGCGGCGGAGCGGAGGAGACGGCTCCCGACTACCACCTGCTGCTGGATCCCGAGGAGGTGCCGGTGGCCGCGAGCGCCATTCGCCTGTACGTGAGCGACGAGGCCCACCAGCCGGAGATCCAGGCGCTCGGACGGGAGGTCCTCTCAGCGCTCGAGGGAGCTCCGGACGCGCGCGGCATCCTCAGCCTGCCGCTCACGGCCAGGCAGATGAAGATCACGTTCTTCGCGGTGCGGCTGCTGATCAACGACCTGCAGCGCGGGCAGGCCGACGAGCGCGAGATCCTCTGGCGGATCATCGAGAAGCTGCCCGACGAGCACGTGATGAGGGCGATCGAGCTGTAACCGGGGATGCGCGCCACGCGCAAGAAGGCTGACGCGGCGAGTACTCCTACCCCGCCGTGAACAGCTCGCCCGACGGCCGAGGGCGCCCGCGCGGCCGGCTGATCACCGCCCGTCCAGCCAGGACACGCCGATCGGAGGTGCGCCCTCAGGGGGTATCGCGTTCATCCTCGCCGTCGAGCCTCGCCGCGCGGCGCATCGGGATCAGGAACCACAGCACCAGGAACGGGATCGAAGCCAGGCCTGCAGTCAGCGCTCCCCAGCCTGCGCCGAACAGGTGGGTGGTGACCAGCAGCAGGCACCCGCACATCGCCAGCGCCAGGAACGCCAGGCCGGCGATCACGAGGCGGTTCGAAGAGAAGACGAGGTGTCGCTTGTCGTCGTGGCGGAAGACCCAGCGGTGCTGGGCGGAAGGTGCGATCGCGCAGACGGCGGACAGCGCCGCCAGCAGCAGCGTGACGATGTAGACCGCCCGCTCGAAGTCGCCGATGCCTTCGAAGCCGGTGCTGAAGGGCACGATCAAGAGGAACGCGAACAGCACCTGCACGCCGGTGACGACAACGCGCAGCTCGCCGGTCAGCTCCTCGAGGTTGCGGTCCAGCCGCTCGTACTCGGTCTCGTGCCGGCGCTCGTCTCCCCCGCCCTGTTGCTCCTCGTGCATGTGAGATCTAGCCTGCGGCGGACTCGTCGTCCCTGCTCGCGCCGCCGCTCTCCTCGGCGGTCTCCTGTCGCATCCCGGATCGCTTACCCGCCGCCGGCGCGGCGAAACCGCGGGCGCTGGCGGGCTTCAAGCCGGGTGCGGCGGCAGCCGCACGATGCCGACGAAGAAGTCGTCGATCTGGTGGACGATCTCGCGGAAGCGGTCGAAGTCGACGGGCTTCGTGATGTAGGCGTTGGCGTGGTGCCGGTAGGCGCGCATCACGTCCTCCTCGGATTCCGAGGTCGTGAGCACGACGATCGGGATCGTCGCGAGCGCCGGATCGGCCTTGATCTCGGCGAGCACCTCGGCGCCGCTCTTGCGGGGCAGGTTGAGGTCGAGCACGATCAGGTCGGGGACTCCCCGCCCTGCGTAGGGATCTTCTCCGCGCACGTAGCGCATCGCCTCGACGCCGTCGCTGACGACCTCCAGGCGGTTGCCCACCTTCTGTTCGGCGAACGCCTCCCGGATCAGCAGCACGTCGCCCGGGTCGTCCTCTACGAGCAGCACGGTGACGAGGTCGGCCTCCATCACCCGTCATCCTCGCCGGTGGGAAGGATGAAGTGGAAGCTGGTGCCGCCCTCGTAGCCGGTGTCGAGCCAGATCTGGCCGCCGTGGTACTCGACGATCTTGCGGCACAGGGCCAGCCCGATGCCGCTCCCCTCGTAGGCGTCGCGCCCGTGCAGCCGCTGGAAGATCAGGAACACCCGCTCGGCGTACTCCCGCTCGATGCCGATCCCGTTGTCGCTGAAGGTGAGCTCCCAGCCGCCGTCCTCGCGGCGCGACGAGATGCGCACGAGCGGTGGCTCGGAGCCGTGGAAGCGCAGCGAGTTGGCGAGCAGGTTCTGGAAGAGGGAGCGGAGCAGGGTCTCGTCGCCGGTCACGGTCGGAAGCCGGTCCGCCTCGATCCGCGCGCCCGTCTCCTCGATCGGAGCCGCCAGCGCCGCGGCGGCGCCGGCGAGCACGTCCGAGAGCGCGACCGGGCCGTGCCGGCGCCCCTCGCGGCCGAGGCGCGAGAACGCCAGCAGGTCGTTGATGAGCGTCTGCATGCGCTTGGCACCGTCGACGGCGAAGTCGATGTACTGGTCGGCGCGCTCGTCGAGCTGGCCGTGGTAGCGCGTCTGCAGCGCCTGGCAGAAGCTCGAGACCTTGCGCAGCGGCTCCTGCAGGTCGTGCGAGGCGACGTAGGCGAACTGCTCGAGGTCGGCGTTCGAGCGCGACAGCTCGAGCGCCTGGCGCTCGAGCCGCTCACGGGCAGCCTCGACCTGCGCGAGCTCGTGCACGATGCGCTCGCGCATCGCCTCGATCTCCTGGCTGAGCTCGCGCACCTCGCGCGGTCCGTGTGGGATCGGCATCGGCGCATCGAACTCGCCGCCGGAGACGCGCCGCGACGCCGAGCCGAGCGCCCGCAGGGGCTGCGTGATGGTGCGACGCAGCGCCACCCCGGCGGCGGCGACGCTGCCGAGCACGAGCACCGCGTCCAGGATCAGCAGCGCGTTCAGCGCGGTGGCGGCATCGTCCAGGGCGGAGCGGGCACCAAGGTCCTTGGCGGCGAGCGTCGCCTCCAGCGTGGCCAGCGAGGAACGCACCCTGTCGAACAGCCGCTTGCCGCGCGCGTCGGGCGTCACGCCGTGCGCCGCGACCCGCCGCGGTTCGGCCAGTGCGCGCGAGACGAAGTCGTGCTGCCAGCGCCGGGCCGCCGCACGCGCGGCGGCGACCTCGGCGGGCACCGGGGCGCCGACACGCGACTTGTGCGCCTCGAGCGTCGAAAACGCGTCCGCCTCGGCCGCGAGGCCTTTGCCGTACGGTTCCAGGAAGGTCGATTCGACCGTGATCAGGTAGCCGCGGATCCCCGTCTCCTCGTTGACCAGCGCGTTTTCGAGCTCCAGTGCCGCGCGATCGGAAGGCCGCACCTCGTCGAGCAGGAAAGTGCGATGGTCGCTCAGCGACGCGGCGGCCACCAGTGCCAGGGCGATCCCGATCGCGGCGAGCGCGAGGAGCACGCCGATCGTCACCGACAGCAGCTGCCCGACGCTGAGCGCGGCGAGCCGCGCCCGCAGCCCGGCTCGCGCAGAACGGCCGCCGCTCATCCCCCCGCCGCGGCGGCCCGGTTCCCGATCAGCAGCATCGCGACATCGTCGACGAGCGCCCCGTCGGCCAACTCTTCGACCGCGTCCAGCAGTTGTTGCAACAACTCATCCGGATGCTCCTGCCACTGCGGCGTGGCCTGCACCAACTCGGCCAGGATCGTGCGCATGCCCTCCTCCCCGAGGCGCTCCGGGCCGGGCCCGATCCGGCCCTCGACGATCCCGTCGGTGAAGAGCAGGATCGCCCAGCGCTCGGGCAGCGCGACCTCGAACGGCTCCCACGGCCCGTCGCCGAGTCCGATCGCCGGGTCGGGGCGGCCCGTGCTCAGCGGGCGAACCGAGGCGCCGTCGATCAGGAGCGGCCGTGGGTGACCCGCGCGGATCACGCGAACGCGGCGGCGCGGCCGGTCGACCTCGAACTCGCACAGCGTCGCGAACAGCCTCGGCAGGTGGCGTTCGTGCTCGAAGACGCGCGAGAGCGTGTCGAGGACGACCTGCTGCGAGGCGCCCGCCAGACGCAGCGCCCGCCAGGTCGCCCGCAGGCTGACACCGATCGCGGCTTCGTCGGCGCCGTGGCCGCAGACGTCGCCGATGACGGCGTGCAGGCGGCCGTCATCGCCTTCGAGAAGGTCGAAGAAGTCGCCGCCGAGCAGAGCGCGCCGGCGCCCGGGGCGGTTGCAGGACGCAGACCAGACGCTCCGGTCCCCGAGCAGCGGGCTCGGGGCGAGGCCGCGTTCAAGTCGCTCCACCTCGCGCGCCTGCGCCTCGGCCAGCAGCAGCTCCCGCTCGGCTTCCTCGCTCGCGCGGCGGCCGACCGCGTAGCGGATCGCGCGACCGAGCTGGCCGGGCTCCAGCCGCCCCTTGACGAGGTAGTCCTGCGCGCCGGCCTGCACCGCCGCGACCCCCGCCGACTCGTCAGCGAGGCCCGTCAGCACGACCAGCGGGGCGCCGCCGAGCCGTGCGCGCAGCCTCCCGACCGCCTGCACGCCGGTGGTGTCCGGCAGTCCGAGGTCGAGCAACACGCAGTCGACTCCTTCGGGCGGCTCGGCGATCGCCTGCGCGAGCGTCCGCACGCGCAGCAAGGTGCAGCCAGGGAGCGTTTCGGCGAGCTCGTCCTGCACCAGCAGGGCGTCGCCGTCGTCGTCCTCGACAAGCAGGATCCCCAGCCCGCCCCCGTCTCCGCCGACCCGCTCGCCCGACTCCACCGTCAGGCGATTCTAGGGGGCAGGCTCTCCCGCTCGCGCACGGTGCCGGTCCGGGCCGCCGGGGTTGGCCCCTCGGGCGGCGGGGTAGGACCGCACGCGATGACGCGCTCATGAATGCCAGGAGCCCACACCGATGCCGCGCCTGAGGAGATCGGACTGCGCGGCCCCCGGGATCAGCAGGCGCCGGCGCGGGCGGGGCTTTGAGTACCTCGACCCGGCACGCAAGCGCGTCGATGACCCCGAGGTGCTGGGGAGGATCGAAGAGCTGGCGATCCCGCCGGCCTGGCGCGAGGTGTGGGTGTGCATGGATCCGCTGGGCCACCTCCAGGCGACGGGGGCGGACGCAGCGGGACGCAAGCAGTACCTCTACCACGAGCGCTGGCGCGCGCACCGCGATCGCCAGAAGTTCGACTCGATGGTCTCCTTCGGCGAACGACTGCCGACGCTGCGCCGGCGCGTGGCCGCCGACCTGCGCCGCGCCGACGCTGGTCACGGCGCTGCCCGTCTGGAGCCCGCAGTCCTGAGCGCGAAGCTGGTGACCGCCTGCGCGGTGCGCCTGCTCGACCTCGGCTTCTTCCGGATCGGCTCCGAGGACTACGCGAGCCGCAACGAGTCCTATGGCCTCACGACGATGCTGCGCCGCCACGTGTCGATCGATGGCGGCGTGCTGGTGTTCGACTTCCCAGCGAAGTCGGGACGGCGGCGGGTGCAGGCGGTCGCCGACACAGACTCGCTGGCGGTCGTCTCGGTGCTCAAGCGGCGCCGCGCCGGCGAGCAGCTGCTCGCCTACAGGGAAGGCCGACGCTGGAACGAGCTGCAGGCCGAGCAGGTCAACGAGTACATCAAGGCCGCCGCGGGAGCCCAGTTCACGGCGAAGGACTTCCGCACCTGGAACGCCACCGTGCTGGCAGCGGTGGCGCTGGCGGCGCGAGCCGACACGCCGCCGGGCCGGCGCGAGCGGGCGGTGAGCGCGTCGATCAAGACCGTCGCCGAGTACCTCGGCAACACGCCCGCGGTGTGCCGCGCCTCCTACGTCGATCCCCGCGTGGTCGACCGCTACAAGGCGGGCTCGACGATCGTCACCTCGCTCGGGGCCCCTGAACCGCGACGGACCCGACCTTTCGCGGCCGCGGGTGCGGCGCAGGGTCGAGTCCGCCGTGCTCGAGCTGCTGGACGGAGCGAGCTAGGCCAGAGCCACTCTTATGTTTGTCGCTAGAGGTCTCAGGGGTAGACCATTGATCAAGTCGGTTCCATTGGAGGTTTCGTCCGTGGTTTTCCCCACAGCGCAGAGCGCGGACGACCGGGGGCGGCATCGGCCCCGTGGTGCGCGCAGTCCCCAGTCAGCACAGGGACTCGAGCGACGGGACCCCGATGGGGCGCGGGCGGGTGCTGGTCGGATCCCACCACCGGCCCCAGCCAGATCCGCCCGCCGCCGCGCGCAGCAATGCCCCGGCGTCGCGTACAAGGCGGACGCCGACGCGGCGGCCCCGGGACTGCTCGACCACCGGCCGGGCGCGCCCGACGCGCGCGACGCGGAGATGCTCTTCGAGCGCCGGCGGGCAGGTGACGCGCGTGCGGGGGAACAGATCGCCACGATGTACATGCCACTCGCCAAGCGGCTCGCGCAGCGTTACATCCGCTCCTCCGAGCCGCGGGAGGACCTCGTGCAGGTGGCGTGCCTGGGGTTGGTCAAGGCGATCGAGCGCTTCGACGCCGGGCGAGGCCCCACATTCGCCTCCTTCGCGATCCCGACGATCCTCGGCGAGCTGCGCCGGTACTTCCGGGACGCGACGTGGGCGGTCCACGTGCCGCGCGGAGCGCAGGAGCGCGCCTTCGCGATAGAAGCCGCCGACGAGCAGCTCCGCGCGACGCAGCGCACCGCGCCGACCGTGGAGCAGATCGCGGAGTACATGAAGATCCCGAGCGAGGAGGTGCTCGACGGGCTGCTTGCGGTCAAGGCCTACGAGGCCGACTCGCTGGACGCGCCGGGCAGCGCCTGCGACGACGAAGGCCGCTCGCCGCTCGAGCAGATCGGCAGCGAGGACGCCTCGTACGAGCTCGTCGAGGCCGACGCGAGCGTCGTGCCGGCGATCCGTTCACTCGGCGAGCGAGACCGGCGCGTGCTGCACCTGCGATTCGTGGGCGAAATGAGCCAGAGCGAAATCGCCGCGCAGATCGGCGTCTCGCAGATGCAGGTGTCGCGGATCCTCACCCGCTCGCTCGGGCGCCTTCGTGAGCTGGCCGACGCGCCGAGCTAAGGCTGCTCGAGCTCGCTCGGCCGGCCGCGCTCCGACGGTGCGCCATCAGCAGTCACGCACCGTTGGGCACTGATTCCCGCCGGTGATACGATCGCGACGGGTGGCGGTTTCGAACGGGCGCTCTCGTCCGGATTGCCAGCCGTGATCAGAGTTTCTTGCAGGCGAGGCAGACCGGCAGCGTGAGTCGGGAGAGAGAGTCGGAGATGCCCTCGGTCGGACAACTCAACATCACACGCGCCCAGGACGGCGCGCGTCACACGCTCACCCTGGAGGGGGAACTCGACCTCGTCACAGCGCCGGAGCTCGAGGACATGATCGCCGCGCTGTGCCTCGACGGCGCTCGCGAGCTCGTGCTCGACATGCGCCGGGTGGCCTTCATGGACTCCTCAGGCCTGCGAACCGTGCTCGCGGCTGTGGACATGTGCCGCCAGCACGGCTGCGAGCTCATGGTGATCTCGGGTGCCGGTGCCTGCCGGCGGCTCTTCGAACTCACAGGTGTGATCGACGATCTGCCGCTGTACGAGCCCGAGGAGCTCGCCGAGCCGGCCTGAGCTGCCCCGTCCGCCGAGGCCGCCGCCGCGCGTGCGGCGGCGGCGCAGCACGGGTGGGCTAGCGTTTTGCGCCGCCCGCCGCGGCGGATTTGCGCGATGGCGATTTGGCGCCGCCGCGCTTCGCCGAGGTGCCTCGAGCCGCGGATTTGGTCGCCGACCGTTTCGCCGTCGAGCGCGTCGGCGCTTTGGCTTTTGCCGCGGCGCGTTTGGCCGTAGGTTTCGAGCTCGAGCCGCTCGTGCGTATCGCGCGTTTTGTCGTGGCGCGTTTGACCCTAGGTTTCGAGCTCGAGCCGCTCGTGCGCGTCGCGCGTTTTGCCGTGGCCGCTTTGGCGGTGGCTCGGTGCGCCGAGCCACGTTTGGCCGTGGGGCGCGCCGGCGAGCGTTTCGCGCTCGACCGTTTCGCGCCGCGCCGCGTGCGCGCGGAGGACGGCCGCTCGGATGCCGGCACCTCCTCCTGGACGACGGCTTTGGTGAGCGTCGGGATCAGCCGGGCGAGGAACGCGGCCATGCGCTCCTCCTCGCGTCGGATCGCTCTGGCGAGCTGCGCGGTCGCCGAGTCGCCGAGCGAGGAGGCCAGCTCCTCGATCGCCCGGTAGGTCGCGATCTCCTCGTGCTCCCCGGAGTACTCCGCCTTGGCGTTCTTGAGCATCTTCTCCTGCTCGCCCGTGCCGCGGATCGACTGCAGCGGGCCCTTCGCGGCGGCGACGGCGCGCGAGCCGAGCTCGACGGCCGCGCCCGCGCCTTTCGCGAGCGCGTCGGGTCCCGGCAACGGGACGATCTCGGCCTCGCCGCCGAGCTGCTTGACGCGGCGCTGCACCTCGCTCGCGTGCCGTTTCGTCTCGCTCAGATGCCGCTGGAGGCGCTTGCGGTACGGCACGCGGGTGGTCATTGAGATGTCGGCCTGCAGCGCGGTCTCGAGCTCCTTCTCCTTCCCGTACGCCTCGTTCAGGTACTGCACGAGCTTTGCGTCGCGCGTCGTCAGGTCAGCCATTCGGGGCCTCCAGTCACTCGCTTGGGGTTCGTCACCAGCCGCTCTCCGCCCGCAACGTCATCGGGTGATGGTGACCACGTCGGCCGGCACGTCTCGTGAGACACCTCCGGCCGTTACCCCGGCGCCGCGCGACGAAACCACGGCACGCGCTTCCGGGGGCTATCGAGCGCGCGAGCGCGCCTCCGCGCTGCGCAGCGCGGTTACGTCGGCGAGCGTGACGATCGCTCCGCGGGTGCGCCCGCGCGCGTCGCACGCCGGCCGCGCGCCGACTTCGAGCAGCACGTCCTTCGCCCCCAGGCTGACGAGAACGTCGACGCCCTGGACGACCTCGCCGCCGAGCGCCCGCAGCGGAGGCAGGTCCTCGGGCGGCAGCAGCAGCCCCGAGGCCATCCGAGGTCGCAGCGCGCGGATCCACGTCTCGGGATCGCTCCCGCGGGCATCGCAGCCGGCGCCGAGCAGCTCCCGCGCGTGGCGGTTCAGATTCCAGACACGGGCGTCGCGCGTGCAGACGACGATCGCGGCGTGAACCGATTCGAGCGCCGCGCTCAGCAGATGGAGTGCGTCGCCCGAGGCGCGGGGACGCACGCGGAGGACGTCGAGTGCGCGCCGCATCCTGGCGGATCGTGCTTGCCGGCCGGCTCCAAGTCAATCCCTCGAACGGGCGATTCAGCGATCGCCGACGTGCTCGTCGTGCAGCGTCTGCTGGCCGCACAGGGCGACCGCGACGAGCTGAGCGCGCGTGTGGACGTCGAGCTTTCCCATCGCGTTTCGCACGTGCGTGCGGACCGTCTCGGGGGAGATATGGAGCCTTGACGCGATGTCGCCGGTGTCCAGTCCCATCGCGATCAGAGTCACGACCTCGCGCTCGCGGTCGGTCAACCCCATGCCGCCCGCGCCGGCGGCGATCGGCAGGGGCTCGGTCTCCCCGCTCACCATCGCGACGTAGATCGCGATCCTGCGGCCGTCGATGTCCGCCAGCCGAGCAGCGAAGTCGACGGCGACCTCGCTGCCGTCGGACCGCACGAGATCGCGCGAGCCGGAGTATTCGCCGGTCCGCATGAACTCATCCCACTTCCGATCGGACTGCTCGCGCTCGGAGCGCTTGACGCTCTCGCGCAGCGAGCGGCCGGTCAGCTCCTGACGGGTCCCGCCGAGCAGCTCGGCGGCCGGCTCGTTCAGATCGACGACGCGGCGCTGTTCGTCGAGCAGCGCGATCGGGTTCGCGCTCCGCTCGAACACGAGCCGGAACAGTCGCTCCCAACCCGTTCCCCCAGGCGGGTCGCTCATCCCATGAGCATAACCTGACGGGGTGGCCTCAGACAGCGCCGGGCTGCTCCCCTACCGCCGCCGCGATGGGCACCTCGAGGTGCTGATCGCCCACATGGGCGGACCTTTCTGGTCCGGGCGCGAGGAGGGCGCATGGACGATCGTCAAGGGCGAGCTCGGCGACGCGGAGGACGCGCTGACGGCGGCACGCCGCGAGTTCGAGGAGGAGACGGGCGCGCCCGCCCCGGAGGGCCCGGTGCTCGAGCTCGGGGACGTGCGCCAGTCGGGCGGCAAGCGCGTACAGGCATGGGCGATCGAGGCCGACCTCGACCCGGCCACGATGCGCAGCAACACGTTCTCGCTCGAATGGCCGCCGCGCTCGGGCACCATGCAGGATTTCCCGGAGGTCGACCGCTTCGAGTGGTGCCCGCCGCCTGTCGCGAGCCGGCGCCTCGTCAAGGCGCAGGCGGCACTGATCGCGCGTCTCGCCGGGCTGCTCGACGCTCAGGGCTGATCGAAGCGCTCGTCGATCTCGACCTGGTCGGGATAGAAGGCGACGTGCCCGCGGATCGCGGCGACGGCATCGTACGGGTCGCGGTACTCCCAGACGGCGTTGAGCCCCCGCTCTCCCGCGACCGGGACGCTGTAATAGCTCGCATCGCCCTTGAAGGGACAGTACGTTTCGTGATCGCTGGGCGTGAGCAGCTCGCGCTCGACGTCGCTGAGCGGCACGTACTGGACCGGCGCGTAGCCCGCCTCACGGAGCGTCAGCGCGCTGCGGGTGTCGGCGATGACACGGCCTCCCGCCCTGACGATCACGTGGCCCGGGTTCGGCTCGATCGTGATCGGATGGTCCGGTCCGGGGATCCGCACCGGCCGGCCGGTTGCAGCTGCGGGGTCGCTCATCGCTCGTCTCCTTCCTCGGGTCCCTCCAGCGTGACACGGCGCCCGTCGCATCCGAACCCCCGGCGTCCTACGCTGCACGCATGCGAGAGGACCTGCCGGGACCGCGACGCGGTATCGAAGGCGAAGTCGTCGGGCTGAGCCAGCCGGGGCCGCCGCTGCTGCTGCGGCTCGCGATCTCGTGGCTGACGAACGCACTGGTGCTCGGGCTCGTCGCCCTGCTGCTGCCCGGGGTGAACGTGTCGGACGCCGGCTCGCTGCTCGCCGCGGCGGCCGTGTTCGGAGTCCTCAACACGATCCTCAAGCCCCTCCTCAGGTTCATCACACTGCCGCTCGCGCTCCTCACCCTCGGCATCGCGTGGTTCTTCGTGTCGCTGCTGATGCTTGCGATCACGGACTCGATCGTCGGCGGCTTCCACATCGACGGCTTCTGGACGCTGGTCGGCGCGACCGTGTTCGTCTGGCTCGTCAACATGCTGCTCGACATGACGCCGGGCCCGTGGCAGGTGACAGGGCGCCGCCGGCGCATACGACGCGTGCGAATCGAGACCGACCGCAGCCGGTGGTGAGCGCGAGCCGTCCCGCCGCTGGCGCCGCGGGGCGCTCCATGCCCCGCGGCCGCGAGTGCCTCGCGTCAGCGGCTACGGCACGACGGGCAGCAGCACGTTCGAGTCGTGCCCGCCCCCGTGCAGCAGCGTGATCGTGCCACCGAGCTCCTGACCGAGCGTCGGCAGCGTCGGCGTGCCCGTGAACGTGTTGGCGGTGCCGATCGTCAAGCGGAGCCTGTCGCCGGCCTTGACGATCGCGCCCGTCGGGAAGATCTCGACGTTGTACTCGGTCGCTTCGCCCGGCGTCACCGCCTGCTGGCTTTCTTTGGTGAACGGATGCCACGGCCTGATCAGCACGTGTTTGGGCGCGTAGGTCGAGAGGCTCGGGTCGAGCGCGCGCTGGCTCGCCTGCAAGAAGCCGGCCGTGATCTGGTCGGAGGTGCCTGAGGGTTCGACGTCACTCAGCACCGCGACGAGCGTCGCGTCGGTCGTGCTCAGCTGCGCCCACAGGTTCGCCGTGATCAGGCCGGCGATCTTCGTGTCGTGTGCCAACGGCGCCGTCGTGTATGTGAGCGAGCTCGCCTCGTAGGTGTTGTTCGAGGTGTCGCAGATCGGGTTCGACCCGGCGCCGGCCGTCCACTGCGCGGTCTCGCGCGAGCACGGGCTGGACGCCGGCAGCAGCGGAGCCGTGTCGCCCGCTTCGGAGCTCGGCGGAGCAGCGGCCAGCGAGCCGTCGTGGAGCGACACCGGCGCCGAGCCCGACGATTCGCCGTTCAGGTACAGGCGCTGGTATTTGGTCTTGGGCAGCGGGAACTTCTTGAAGTGCTCCCACGCGCTCCCGCCGATCGGGTACAGGTTCACCTTCGGCGTCTTCTGCACGCCGTTCTTCGCGCCTTTCAGCCAGTGGTCGAACCAGTCGTGCTTGACGTTCGGGTTCTCGTATTCGGGCCCCTGGCTGACGTGGTAGTGCGGCGACATGAAAAGGACGCGGTCCTTCGAGTTCTTCAGCGATTCCCAGAGCAGCGGCTCGCCGCGCTGGAAGAGGTCCCACCACCCGCCGGTGATGACGACCGGGACAGTGATTTCGGCGGCTCGGACCACCGGCGAGCGCAGGCGGTAGAAGGGGCCGTCATAAGCAGATTCTTCGCCGAGCGCCGCGCCGATCAGGTGCGTGACGGTGAATTCGGAGTTGGACAGCATGTGTTCGAGGTAGGTCGTCGCGGCCTGCTGCGGGTCTTCGGCCGTGTTCGAGGGCGGCACGCTCGAGAGCGCGGTGACGAGCCCGAGCCACAGAGGGATGAAGCCGGTGTCGGTCGAGCCGCCCTGGAAGGTGACGTCGCGATAGGCGTCGGCCATCGGGATGTCGGCCCAGACGGTCTTCACCGCGCGCGGCTTCCCTTCCTTGACGCGGGCGGCGTCGGCCTCGGCGATCAGCAGGGAGGTGATGCCCATGTAGGAACCGCCGGTCGTCGCGACCCCGCCGTCGGACCAGGGCTGCGCCTGGATCCAGTCGAGCAGTTCCTTGTAGTCCTGCTGGGTGCGTTCGCCCCAGGATTCCCATTTGCCGCCGCTGGCGCCGGTGCCGCGGTCGTCGACGACGAGCACCGCATAGCCTTTTTCGGCGAGCGCGGGTTCGTCACCGGCGATGCCCTGGGAGGAGGAGCAGCTCTGGCCGGTCGGGTTGGCGGCGTCCTTGTTGTAGCCCGTCGCGGTCAGCACGGTCGCGAAGTGCCCGGTGGCGGAGGGCAGGTAGAGGTTCCCGCGCAGGACGGTGCCGTCGCCCATCGGGATCGGCACGTTGCAGATCGCTTCGGCGGCCCCGGCCGCGGGCGCCGTGAGCGCGAGCCCGGCGAGCGCGAGGACGACGGCCGCCAGCCGGCGGCCGCGCCGCGGCCTGCGGCTCCGGCGGGTCGCGGTTTGCGCCTGCCTCTGCAGGCGCCCGGCCGACGCTTCGTGACGATCCATTGACGCTCCTGACGAGATGGGTTGTTGTCGACGCCGGGCCCCTGCCTCGCCCGGTCAGTCCCCCGTGAGCGCCAACCGCAACGCCCGCGCGCGCTAGGGATACCCGCCGTGCGACGCGCCCAAACATGGAGTGCTCGTGTTGTCAGACAACTGGACAGGACGCCTGGTGCCCGTCTCAGCAGGAGCCATCTGGAAGATCTCGTGTTTACCGATCACAACCCAGGGGTATCGCGGGAGATGTGACAAGACGGGGGTCGAGGCGAGACGGCGCGTGGCGGGGCGCCTGGGGACTCGCCCGGGGCGGGCGGCGCGCGGCGGCCATGGGGATGCTGCTGGGCGCCGCCCTCGCCCTCGGGATCATGCCCGGCGCGAGGCGCGAGACGAGGCGGGCAACCTCGGCCCCGCGGTGACCGTGAAGGCTCGCTGAGCCGCCGGCTCTCCCTGCCGGCCCCTGCGCCCGGCGGCGGCCCTCCGCTGTTTCCGCAGCCCTCCGTTCCGCTCGTCGGCCTTTACGCTTGGACGATGATCCTTGGCCACCTCGCCGCCCCCGTGGCCGGTCACCGGCTTGTCTAGCCGCCGCAGGGCGCGGCTAGGAAGGGCCACGGTGTCGGCGGAGCCAGTCAGGGCGCGGCGCCCGCGCCTGCTCGCCACGGCCGCACTGGCGGGGGCGCTGCTCGCCGCGCTCTCCTCCGGGCTCGGTGAGGCGACGGGGGCACCGCTTGAAGCTCGCACGGCGCAGAGCCGCCCCTCGCCTTGCCGGCGCCCCCGCCTGCACCTGCGCTGCCCGGACCTGATCATGTCCGCGCCCGCGGAGCTGCACCTGGACCGCAGCACGATCCCCGGGCGCGTGCTGCTCCGGGCGACGAGCTCGGTCGACAACCACGGGTCCGGTCCGCTGGAGCTGGCGGCCAGGCGCGTCGGGCGGCACCGCTGGAGGGTCTATCAGGCGATCTACGACCGCTCGGGGCGCCGCCACCTGTTCGCCAGGAGGGCGCGGCTGGTGTACAAGCTCGTCGGCGGGCAACGCTACGGGTTCGGCTCGGTCGGCCCGGCCTCGTACTGGAAGGTCCGCCACGTGGCCGCGTTCCAGCTGTGGTCGCTCGGCCGCAGGCGGCACGCCGAGCGGCTCGTGCGCGTGGGGCCGAAGGTCGACTACTGCCTGCGCGACCTCTTCCGCACCGCCCCGTCGCCGCGCTCACCGGTGGAAGCCGTGTATCCCGCCTGCAGCACCGACCCGGGCATCCACCGCGACCGCTTCGGCACATCGGTCGGCTGGTCGGACGTCTACCCCTACTCCTACCCGGAACAGTGGATCGACGTGACCGGCCTGCGCGGGCGCTTCGCGTACGTCCAGATCGCCGATCCGGACCACCTGCTGCTCGAGTCCCGGCGCGATGACGACCTCGCCGAGACCTACGTCGCGCTGCCGTCCGGACGCGTCCTCGGGCGGCGGGTCGGGGTGTCACGGCCATGACAGCCGGAAGGAAAGTCGCGCCCCGCACCGAAAGCACGAGTCCATGGAGAGTTCGGGTGCACAGATGCCACCCCCGCCGCCGGACGGGGCGCTGCCCGCGGGCGATGAATACCCGCTGACGTACGCGGTCGAGTACCCCGATCGTCCGCTGAGCCGCCTCACGACCGCGTTTCGCATCTTCTGGGCGATCCCGATCTTCATCCTCGCCGCGAGCATCGAGGGCGGCGGCTGGGGCGCGAGCGCCGGGACGGGGGCCCGCTACGGCGGCGGCGGGGTCGGGATCCTCGTGATCCCCGTCGTGCTGATGCTGCTGTTCCGCAAGAAGTACCCGCGCTGGTGGTGGGACTGGAACCTCCAGCTCGCGCGCTTCAGCAACCGCATCTTCGCCTACGTCGCCCTGATGGATGACCGCTACCCCTCGACCGACGAGCAGCAGGCCGTGCACCTCGACTTCCCCTACCCGGACGCCGAGCGCGAGCTCCAGCGCGGCATGCCGCTGGTCAAGTGGCTGCTGGCGATCCCGCACTATGTCGTGCTCGTGTTCCTCGACATCGGCGCGTTCGTGGTACTCGTGATCGCCTGGTTCGCGATCGTCTTCAGTGGCCGCTACCCGCGCTCGCTGTTCGATTACATCGAGGGCGTGATCCGCTGGCACAACCGCGTCGGCGCGTACGCCTTCTTGCTGATCACCGACCGTTACCCCCCGTTCCGGCTGCGGCCTTGAGATAGACGATCATGTGCGGCGCGATGAGCGCCGTGCACGGCAGCTGCGATCCCCGCTTCGCGCCGGTCGGCGAGGCGTTCCGCGAGAACCTCGACGAAGAGATCGGCGCGGCCGTCCACGTCAGCGTCGCCGGCAGGGTCGTCGTCGACACCTGGGGCGGCTGGGCCGACGTCGCTCGCACACGGCCGTGGAGGCCCGACACCGTCGTCGACGTGTTCAGCACGGGCAAGGCCTGCGTGGCGATCACCGTCCTGTCGCTTGGGCTCGACCTGGACGCGCGCGCCTGGCAGGACGCGACGCTGCGCCAGGTGCTCTCGCACCAGGCCGGTCATCCCGCGATCCGCGCCGAGCTGCCGGCCGAGGCCGCGTACGACTGGGACCGGATCGTGGGCGAGCTCGAGTCGCAGGAGCCATGGTGGCAACCCGGCACCGCTCACGGCTACCACGTCAACACGTTCGGCTTCATCTGCGGGGAGATCGTGCGCCGCGCGAGCGGCGAGCGGCTGCGCGCGCGCTTCGCGCGGCTGGCCGGAGACGAGACGCGCGTCACCTTCGGCGCTCCCCCGGGGTCGGACATCGCCGAGTTCTTCTTCGACCCGGAAGCCGGCAGCTCCGGAGTGGCAAGCGCCGAGATGAGCGAGGAGACGAAGTTCCTGCTCGGGCGCGCCTACCTGAACCCGCCAGGGCTTTCCGGCCTCGGCACCGTCAACACCGCCGAGTGGCGGGCCGCCGAGATCCCGAGCGCGAACATGCACGGGAGCGCCCGTGGCGTCGCCGGCGTCTTCGCCCGAATCCCGGCGCTGCTCGGAGCGGACCTGCTCGCCGAGGCGACGCGGCCCTGGTCAGATGGCCACGACTTCGTGCTCGACCGCCACACGCGCTTCGGCCTGGGCTTCCAGCTCTCCCAGCCAGACCGCCCGCTCGGGACGGGCGAGCGCTCCTACGGGCACTTCGGCGCCGGCGGGTCGCTCGGCTTCCACGACCCCGACGCCGAGGTCGTGTTCGCCTACGTCTGCAACCGCTGCGAAGGGCGGCGCTGGCAGACGACACGCAACCGCAGGCTGCTAGACGCGCTGGGCGGCTGCCTCTGAGTCCGGCTCGGGCGCCGCCGCGCCCGGCGGGCCTTCGGCTTCGAGCTCGTCGAAGCGGCGGGTGGGGAGGTTCGCGGTGGCCGGGAAGGACACGACCACGAGCAGCGCGGCGAACAGCAGCGCGAGCTTCAGCGATTCGAGCTGGGCGTCTTCGTAGTTGGACACGAGCTCGTGCGTCGTCGCCTGGTCGACGCCGGCTTTCTTGGCGCTGTCTTCGACCTGCGAGGAGGCGACGAAGCTGGCGCCGGCGGCCAGGTGCGTTTTGACCTGCTGGTTGACGGAGTCGGAGATCTTCGGGTTGGCCTCGACTTTCGAGGAGAACGCCGCGATCAGGCCGGTGATCACGACCGCGCCGAGGAAGGCGGTGCCGAGCGAGGAGCCGAGCTGCTGGGCGGTGAACTGCACGCCGCCCGCCTCGCTGCGGTCGGCGTCAGTGACGGCCGACTGCACGACGTTGCCGAGCTGCGAGACGATCAGGCCCATCCCGATCCCGAGCACGCCCATCGCGATCAGGAAGCCGGCGTCATTGAGCTCGGCGTTGATCGTGCCGAGCAGCAGCAGCGTCGCGATGAACACGATGACCAGCCCGAACCGCACCAGCGCCCGGGCCGGGAATCGCTTCGCGAGCGCGGATCCGGCGAGCGCGCTGACGAACAGGCCGGCGGAGGCGGGCAGCATCCGCACCCCCGTTTCGAGCGCGTCGAGCCCCTGCACGATCTGCAGGAACAGCGGGACGGTGAAGAAGATGCCCATCAGGATCAGGTTCTGGGCGACCATCGTTAGCGCTCCGGCGCGCAGCATCGGAATGCTCAGCAGGCGCATGTGGAGCAGCGGCTCCTCCCCGCGCTGCTCGCGCCGGCGCTCCCACCAGCCGAAGGTGCCCAGCACGGCGCACCCGGCGGCGATCACGAACGGAGTGAGCGCGAAGCCGAACGGTTCCACCGGTGACTGGTGCGGGCGCAGCCAGCCCCAGTTGCTCGCCTCGAGCACGCCCAGCACGACCACGGCGAGCCCGACCGCCGAGAGCACGCTGCCAACCCAGTCAAGCGGCGCACGCGACTGCGTGCGCGGCGGCTCAGCGATCAGCCGCATGCCGAGCAGGATCCCGATCACGACGACGACCTCGCCCGCGAACACGACGCGCCAGCTCAGCTCGGTCGTCGCCCAGCCGCCGAGGATCGGCCCGACCGCGATGCCGGCGCCGGCGACGCCGCCGAGCACGCCGTATGCGACCGCCCTCTGTTGGCCCTCGAAGTTGGCCGCGACCAGCGCGACCATCGCCGGCAGCACCAGCGCGGCGCCGATCCCCTCGAGGACCGACCAGCCGAGTGTCAGGACAGGCACGCTCCAGGCGACGGCCGTCAGCGCCGAGCCGCAGCCGTAGATGACCAGCCCGATGCGGAACGCACGCTTTCGGCCGAGCAGATCGCCGAGCTTCCCGCCGGTCAGCATCAGCGCGGCCATCACGAGCGCGTAGAGGGCGATCACGGCCTGGATCGTCGTCACGGTCGTGTCGAAGTCGGCGACCAGCTGCGAGATCGCGACGTTCATGACGGCCTGGTCGAGGACCATCAGGAACTGCGCCGCCGCCAGGACGATTAGCACTCCCCGCTTCGCCACGCGCTGAGCCTACTTGCGGCGCCGGGGGAGGCACAGGCCGAGACGGGCGAACGGCGCCGGTCGCACGGGAGCCGCGGACGCTGCTTAAGCTGAGCTCCTCGGAGCAGCCGCGACGGATCGGAGTGAAGCCGTGTTCATCATCGCTGTCGACTGGAGCGAGGTCACCGCGATCGCGACAGCGGTCCTGGCCCTGAGCCTGCTGGGCGCGATCTGCGCCGCCGTGTTCGCCGCCCAGCAGGTACGCGAGGCGCGGCGCAGCCGCGAGGCCCAGATGGCAGCCGAGTTCTTCCGTCGCTGGAACGAGGACGCGCTCGTCGAGGCGCGCCAGATGGTCGGGCGGTTCCATTCGGCCGAGGAGCTTCGCGACGCCTTCGTCGCCTACGTCGCCGCCGATGCCCCCGAGGCCTATGTGCTCTATCGCGAACTCGACTACTTCGAGCAGCTGGCCGCGCTCGAGAGCCGCGGCGCCTTCGACCTGGAGCTGATCAGAGTGCTGCTGGGGCGCACGCTGATCGAGCGCTGGGAGATGTGGAGGCCGGCGCTCCACGAAGCGCACGGGCCGGGCGTGTACCCGATGTTCGAGGGGCTCGTCGAGAAGCTGAGGCGCTCGCAGGGGGCCGGGGCCGGCGCGGCCGGATGACCCGGGCGGCGCGGCGGAGTCTGCTCCGGAAACGACGAGAGCCGCCCGTTGTGGGCGGCTCTCGCTCTCAGTCGGCCTCCGGCGGGGCACCGGCCCTGCCACGCAGGCAGCGGCGCGCTATCCGGTAACCGGTGGTGGTGCCGGCCGACGGGCGGTCCGCTTAGCCACGATCTTCACGACGGCCTTGGCCCGCTCGACCGTGCTGGCCACGCCGGTCTTGCCCGGCAGGTCCTGTGCCGCAGACGGAGGCAGCGGGGGCGCTCCCGGTGGTCCCACGGGCGTCTCTTCGGCGATGTTGTCCACACTGCCCGGCGCGGCGGTCGCGTCGGCGCGGAGCACGACATGGAAGGTGAAGTGCCGGCCGGGCGCGAGGCTGGGGATCACGAGGCAGCGCCGGGCGCCGTGGCGAACCAGCTTGCGGTCGGCGCTCACGAACGTCATCCCCTGCGGGATGTGATCGCAGACTTGGTAGTCGCGGGCTGTGAGGCTGCCACGGTTGTGGACGGTGATCCGGTAACCCACACTGCCGCCGCGGCGCACAGTCCGCTTGTCGGCCTGCTTTTCGATCGGCATCTCGCAACTTGCGGGATCGGGACCGTTACCGGTAGTGGTCGACACATTGTCGAACAGGTAGCCCTGACCTAGGAGTGAAGGCACGGTTAGTGCGGAGCGGAAGATCAGCTCGTCAACTGGTTTTGGCTCTTCGGATGGTTCCAGACTGCGGTAGTAGTTCTCCCACGACCCAAAGCACTGACCGACATCTTTGCCGTCGACAGCGAGTCGCACGAAGTCGTTGTCCGGGCCGGGGTTGAGCTTCATCCAGAGCTTGATCGTATGGGGAACCCCACGTTTGAGCGGTTCCCCGATCTCAACGATTGAACAGCATTCGGAGAAGCCGACCTGGGTGCCCTTTTCGGTTTCTATCAAACCCACCCACGACAAACGCGCTCCTCCAGAATCTGTCGGACTGACGTTCAGGTTGAGTCCGGGCTGCTCGGTCGTCTTCGTGGTGACAAACGAGAACTGGGTGATGAATACCTTATTGGCCCCGTTCTCGGCAGCGGGTTCTACATTTGGCTTGGAAAACGTCTGATCGGTGAAGTTACCGGTGCCGCATGCGTTCGACATTCGCAGCGACTGTTTTCCGAACCCAGCGATGCCTCCGCCGTTGTTCTTAACTTCCTGGTCATACTGACCTTTCAGCGTCGGGTAGGTTTCTTTGCAAAATGCAGCCGACTATTCCCCCGAGGGCGGCGCTCCTCCATCCATCCTGTTCGTTGACGGACCCAAGGTGGAAGGGGGGGGTCTCGAAGTTCGATTCGACGGTATCCGCCATCGCGGCTGCGCACGGAAACAGAGCGACGCCGACGAGCGTCGCGAGCACCCCCACGATCGCCGTACGCGCCCGAGCTGTGAGCTTCCACGCCCGAGGCCGGGCAACCAACTCGGTTGCTGCTGTCTTGTCGACCACATCGCCTCCTCCGGTCGCCACCCCGAGGCTCCAGTCGCGCCGCCCCAACAAATCTGCCCATGAGCGCGGTCACAATCGGCAAACCTCCCGCAAACACGACTATACGCCGTTTCTCTCCAGTGAGACGACCAGCCCGAATCCTCCTCGAACCTTTGTCCAAATGGCCTCGCGTGTGCCGCTCTACCCAGGCGAGCGCTCTTTGGACGCGCGCCCCGGACGCGTCGCTATCGCACGCTGACCGGGATCCCGGCTAGCCGGGACGCCCCGACCGAGCGCACGAGCCAGTCGATCGTGGCGTTGGCGAGGCGAATGCAGCCATGGCTCCGGGCCGACCCGAGCGGGTCGAGCAGGCTCGTGCCGCCGCGCCCATGGATCCCGACGGTGCCGTTGCCACCGTCGAACTGCTGCAGCGTGTCGCTGTGGGCGGTCAGGGGCAGGATCCAAGAGCCCAGAAAGGCATCCGGCGGGGAGGTCCAAGCACCGATGATCGAGAACAGCCCCACCGGCGTCCGTGTACCCGGCGCGCCGACCACGACCTTTACGCGCCGCACCCGAGTTCCACGACGATAGAGCGAGAGCGATCGCTCGGCGGTCGAGACGACGATCCGCCAAATGGTCGGGCGCAAGATCACCTGTGAGCTGTCAACCCATCCGACGGCGTCGTTGGGTCGCCACGGAAGCCGCACCTTCACAGCGCACCGCCCGCCACGGGTGCGGGCGGCGTCGAGCACCAGCAACCATGAGGCCTGCGCGGGTCCGACGAAGATCCGCGCCCTCGTGCCTGTGCGTGAGACGCGACGATAGACACGGGTCGGCCCGAGAAGCTCCGCACGCCACGCCACCTTACTCGTGGGTCGACCCACTACCGAGCCGGTCGCACTGGCCCTGTGGCACGACAGATCAGCAGACGCAGGCGGCGCCCCGGCGAGGCAGATCCCGGCCAGTACGGCGACTGACGTCCAGCACACCGCCTGGCGCTGCCACGCACGGTGCCCCGGCGCGCGAGGCAGATGCATCACCGCGCGCACACACGTGACCGAGTCCCCACCCGAATCGTCCGCAGCGGCGCCGCCCCGGCTCAATCTGGTCATTGCCGTAATTGTCACAGCGTGGGGCCCCTGGAGGCTCGGCTGCCGCGAGCCGTTTGCAGTTCGGTTCGCAGCTCCGCGGACCGCGACTGGGCCCACCCACGACGAAGGCCGCCCTTTCGGGCGGCCTTCGCTCTCAGTCGGCTTCCGGCGGGGCCCCTTTCGGGGTCTCCCCTTCGGTCGGCCTCGATAGCGGGGGCGGGATTCGAACCCGCGACCTTCGGGTTATGAGCCCGACGAGCTACCAGACTGCTCCACCCCGCGTCGCTCACAGCATTTTAGCGCGGTATGCCGCAGGCGACCACCCGGGCAGCGTCGTCTTTGCGGCCGTTTCCCCGGCGTGGCGTGCCGTCGGGCGCTCCGGGGCCGCGCCTGGAACGCGACGGGATCCCCGTGGCGTTCTCATCGGGCGCTCTGCGGCCGCGCCTAGAACGCGACGGGATTGCCGTCGCGGAAGAAGCCGCCGGTCGGCCCGTCGTCGGGAAGCGTCGCCAGCCACACGATCCCGGCCGCGCCCTCCTCGACGGGCTTCTGGGCGCCCATCGGGGAGCCCATGTCGGTCGCGACGAACCCCGGGCACGCGGAGTTGACGAGCACGCCCTCCTCGCGCAGCTCCGTGGAGAGGATCCGCGTGGTCGCGTTGAGCGCCGCCTTGGAGACGCGGTAGCCGGGCGACCAGCCGCCCATCTCCGCTACGCCTCCCATCCCGCTCGAGACGTTGACGATCCGCGGGTGCGGGCTCGCGCGCAGCAGGTCGAGCATCGCCACCGAGGTGCGGTAGGCGCCGTAGAAGTTGGTGTCGAGCGCGCGCTGGATCGCGTCCCAGTCCGGGGCGGTCCCCGAGACGCCGAAGTCGCTGCCGATGCCGGCGTTGTTGACGAGCACATCGAGCTTCCCGGGATCTGCGCCGACCCGCTCGCGGGCGGCCGCGATGCTCGCCGGGTCCGAGACGTCGAGCGTCAGCGCCCGCACGTCTCCGGCGTCCTCGCGCACCAGCTCGGCGGCCGCGCCGGCGGCCTTCTCCGCGTCGCGCGCCGCCAGCAGCACCGTGTACCCGCGCTCCGCGAGCTGGCGGGCCACCTCCCGGCCGATCCCACGGTTCGCGCCGGTCACCAGCGCCACGCTCGCATCGCCCTCGCCGCTCACCTGTGCCCCTTCATGGCGTATCGCTCCCCCGGTCGCATCGCTGAGGGCTACATCTCTAGCATCTCCGCCGTGCGCGTCGCCGTCGTCGACATCGGGAGCAACTCGACGCGGCTGCTGATCGCCGAGGTGGACGCCGGCGAGGGATCTGTCGCGGAACTCGTGCGGCGCTCGCACGTCACGCGCCTCGGTCACGGCGTCGACGCGACCGGCAAGCTCGACCCGGAGTCGGTCGAACGCACCTGGCGCGTGCTGACCGGGTACCGCGAGGCGATCGACGAGCACCGCTGCGAGGCCAACCTCGCCGTGCTCACCTCGGCCGTGCGGGACGCCTCCGACGGCCCCGAGTTCGCCGCACGCGTGCGCGCCGAACTGGAGCTCGACGCGAAAGTGCTGAGCGGGGATGAAGAGGCGCAGCTCACGTTCCTCGGGGCGATGTCCGGCCGCCCGGCCGCGATCCAGCCGACGGTCGTGATCGACATCGGCGGCGGCTCGACGGAGTTCGTCGTCGGCACCGGGCGCACGGCCGGCTTCCACGTCTCGACGCCGGCCGGCGTCGTGCGGATGTCAGAGCGCCACATCCACAGCGATCCCCCGCGCCTCGCGGAGCTGCAGGCGCTTCGCGAGGACACCCGGCAGGTGTTCCTCGGGCACCTGCCCGAGGATGAGCGTGCGCCGGTCGAGCGCGGGATCGCCGTCGCCGGCACGGCCACCTCGGCGGCGTCGATCGAGCAGGAGCTCGACCCCTACGACCCGGCCCGCGTGCACGGCTTCGAGCTGCTGCTCGCGAGCGTCGAACTGCTGCTCGCGCGGCTTGCCGAGATGACCGAAGCGCAGCGCCGCGAAGTCGTCGGCCTGCATCCCGACCGCGCGCCCACGATCGTCGCGGGAATGATCCTGCTCTCGGAGGCGATGAACGTGATGGGGCTCGAGAAGGTCGAGGTATCCGAGCACGACATTCTCTACGGAGGGGCGTTGCGCCTGGCCGGGGTCGGCTGAGTTTTTTTATTTGGAGGGTGACGCGCGTGGCGCAGTGCGGCGCGTCGTGGGCGCGAGGCGCCCCGCGCGCGCTCAGGCCAGGTTCGACTTGCGCGGGTAGACGACGGTCGGGTCCGTCAGCACGTTTACGAGCGCCGGCAGCCCCGACGCGAAGGCGCGCTCGACCGCGGGGGCCACGTCGGCGGGGCGCTCGACCAGCTCGCCGTGACCGCCGAGCGCCTGCACGACCTCGTCGTAGCGAGTCCCGGGGCGCAGGTCGGCGGCCACCGAGTAGCCGTAGAGGAACTCCATCGGGTGCTTCTCGAGTGCCCAGATACCGTTGTTCCCCATCACCCCGACCACGTTCACCCCGTGGCGGGCGAGCGTGTCGAACTCCATGCCCGAGAAGCCGAAGGCGCCGTCGCCGAGCATCATCACGACCTGTCGCTCCGGATGCGCGAGCTTCGCCGCCAGCGCGTATCCCGGCCCCGTCCCCAGACAGCCGAAGGGCCCCGGGTCCAGCCAGCAGCCCGGGAGGTAGCTGTCGATCACGCGACCCGCGTAGGAGACGAAGTCGCCGCCGTCGCCGATCACGATCGCGTCGCGGTCGAGCGTCTTCGCCAGCTCGGCATAGAGGCGCATCGGGTGAAGCGGCGCGCGGTCGTCCTCGAACTCGGCCCGCTCGGCCTCCCGCCGCTCGGTCTCGATGCCGCGCAGCTCGGCCACCCACGCTTCGCTCGGCAGCGCCTTGCCGCCGCCCGCCGCGCGCAGCTCGCTGAGCGTCAGCGGGATCGACCCGTAGCACTCGGCCGCCACCGCGCGCGGGTGGCTGCGCTCGGGCTCGGTGGCGTCGACGACGATGATCTCGGTGTCCTCGCCGAAGGCCGCGCCGAACGCGAGGCGGAAGTCCATCGGCACGCCGACGACGAGCGCTACGTCCGCCCCCTTCAGGCCCGCCGAGCGCGCCCGTGAGAAGAACAGCTCGTGATCCGCCGGCACGCAGCCGCGGGCCAGCCCGTTGAGGAAGACCGGGATCCGCAGGGCCTCGACGAGCTCGAGCAGCGCCTGCTCGCCGTGCCCCCAGTAGAGGTCGGTCCCCGCCATGACGACCGGGCGTTCCGCGCCGGACAGCAGCTCCGCCGCGCGCTCGAGCGCCGCGCCGGAGGCGCGCCGCCGAGCATCACCGCCGGCCGCTCCGGCACCGTCGCCGTCGCCGTCCTCCTCGGCGCCCGATCCGGTGCGCGCGCCCTCGGCGGCCTCCATGAAGACGTAGTCGAGCGGGAAGTCGACGAACGCCGGGCCCCCGTGCGCCTTGGCCGCCGCCGCGAACGCATCGTCGACGAGGCCGGGGATCTCCTCGGTCGACTCGGGCGTCGCCGCCAGCTTTGTCAGCGGACGCACGAACGGGACGTGGTCGATCTCCTGCAGCGATCCCTGTCCCCAGCGCAGCGCCGGCGCCCGCCCCCCGAGCACGACCATCGGCGAATGGTTGGCCTGCGCCGAGGCCATCGCGCTGATCCCGTTCGTCACGCCCGGGCCGGCCGTCAGCGCGCAGACCCCCGTCTCCCGAGTGACCTTCGCCCAACCCTCGGCGGCGAACGCCGCTGTGGACTCGTGGCGCACGTCGACGATCTCGATGCCCTCCTCGCGGCAGCCGTCGTAGATCGAGAAGAGGTGTCCGCCGGAGAGCGTGAACAGGTGGCTGACGCCGTGCGCCTTCAGCCTCCGTGCGACGAGACGCCCACCGTGGAAGGTCGCGGTGGCGTTCTCGGCGCTCTCCGCGCTCTCGGTCGACATCGCGCGCGACTCTACTGAAAGCAGTGCCCGCCGCCGATGCCCGGGGTGGGATTCGAACCCACACGCCCTTTCAGGCCGTCGATTTTAAGTCGACTGCGTATAGCCGCTTCCGCCACCCGGGCGTAGCCTCTGCGAGACTACGAGAGACCCGCAGGCGCCCAAGTTTACGGTGGCCCGCCCACCCGAACCGACCTTTATCTGGGTTTCAACTCGCGTTTATCTGGCGCAACTAGGCGATTGCTACCGTGTCTCAACGGGCAAGCGAACGCTGAGGGTGGGCCGTCCATGGAGGTCTCCGCACTACCACAACCGAGCAGCATCTCCGTCCTCCGCGGGCCGTCGGCGCTGCTCCGCCTCCAGTCCGACGAGCGCCTGATCGCCCTCACCCGTCGTGGGCATCACGCCGCCTTCGAGGTGCTGTGCTCGCGCTACCAGTCGCGGCTGCTCTCCTTCTGCCGCCACATGCTCGCCTCCAAGGAGGACGCCGAGGACGTGCTCCAGGAGGTGTTCGCAGCCGCCTTCAACGCCGTTCTCGCCGATGAACGGCCGATCAACGCGCGACCCTGGCTGTACCGGATCGCGCGCAACCGCTCGCTCAACCACCTGCGGCGCGCGACCGCCACCGGCGTCGACTCGATGGACGTCCACTTCGCCGAGAACGGCATCTCGACGAGCGACAAGGTCCTGAAGCGCGAGAGCTTCCGCGAACTGATCTCAGACGTGCACGGGCTGCCCGAGACGCAGCGCACCGCGCTGCTGCTGCGCGAGATCGACGCGATGTCCTACGACCAGATCGCGCTCGCGATGGACACCACCGTCCCCTCGGTCAAGTCGCTGCTCGTCCGCGCGCGGATCTCGCTTGCGGAGGCCGCCGAGGCGCGCAAGCTGAACTGCGACGAGGTCCGGCTCGAGCTCGGCGAAGTCGCCGAGGGGCTCGTCAAGCTGAGCCAGCCCGCCCGCCGCCACGTCCGTGGCTGCGAACGTTGCGCGTCTTTCAAAAAGCAGCTGCGCACGACCAACAGCGCGCTTGCCGCCGTGCTGCCCGTCGCTCCGCTGTTCATGCTCAAGAAAGTGATCCTCGCCAAGCTCGGCCTCAGCGCCTCGGCCGGCGGGGCGCACGTCGCAGGCAGCGCGGGCGCGAGCGCGGCCGCCGGGGCGAGCGCCGCCGCCGGAGCCGGCGCGGCCACCGGTGGAGGAGGCCTCGCCGGCGGCGTCATGACCGCTGGCGCGGGTGCGCTCGCGACGAAAGCAGCCGCCGGGCTCGCGGCCGCCGCCCTGGTGACCGCCGGCGCCGTGGCGACCGACACGCAGGTGATCGCCCCCAGCCACCACCGCCATCACGCCGTCCTCGCCCCGCCGGCATCTGCAGCCGTCGCCGTCGCCGCCCCCGTGGTTGCCCGCATCCGCGAACAGCCCGTCAGCGCCGGCGCCGCCGTCATCGCTCGCGCGGCGAGGCACGAGGCTGTTGCGAAGCCGGCTGAGCTCGCCGCCGCCACGTCGACGACGACCGCGACGCCGGCTCCGATCGCGCCCGTCGCCCCGCCCACCGAACCTGCTGTAGCCCCCAAGCCCGTGACGCCGTCGACCCCCGAACAGGTCACCCAGGTGACGACGGAGACGACGGCGCTGCCGACCTCGGCGACCGCGCCCGAAGCGCAGCCGCCCGCGGATACCACGACGACGACGGCGACGCCTCCCCCGGCGACGACGCCGATCGAAACCCCGGCGCCGGTGACCGCGCCCGCGCAGGACGAGGCCCCGGTGACGACCCCGGTGCCTCCGCCTCCTGTGGCGCCTGTCCGCCTGCGGCGCGTCGGTCGCGAACGCACCGGCGGCACCGAAGCGCCTGCCGGCGCCCTCGGCCTGGGCAGCCACGCCGAACGCGCGCTGGTGCGGGCGGCCCGCCTGAGCCACGGCTGAGATCTCGGAGCGCCCGCCCTCCTTCGGGCCGGCGCTCGCCCTGCTCGTGCGGGGCGAGCCGCGGCCTCAGCCGAACGTGAACGTCTTCAGCGGCCGCAGGAGCACGCCGCCCGAGGCGACTTCGCCCGGTTCTTTCACTTCCGAGGTCGCGCCGGCGGCCGTCAGCATCGCGATCTCGACGCCCCGCCGCGCGCCCGGCTTTGAGGGCAGCAGGAGCACGTTGCGGCCGTACAGTTCGCGGCCACCCCGCTTCACGCTGTAGAGCACCTGGTAGGCCGGCACCTTGTTCACGCGGGTCTTGCCCTCGCCGCGCAGGCGCAGACCGGGAACGCGGGCGGCCAGCCGCTTTGCGTAGCCGGTCGCGTAAACCGGCAGCGCGCCCGCGACATCGCCGCGGTAGGGCGGCAACTCGAGCGGGTTGACCGCGTAGGAGTACTTGATCGAGCCGTCGGGGTAGTGCGAGGCGACCCGCACGTAGCCGCCCGGTTCCGGCGGTTCCTTGTACACACCCTTGTAGGTGAACGAGAACGGGAGGGCGCCCGTGTGCGAGTAGCGCGCGGGCTCGAGCGTCAGCACCGCGCCGACGATCAGCGCGAGCAGGGCGACGCCCGCCACGATGACTGTTGCTTTTGTGGCCGTGCGCGCGCGCCGCCAGCGCGGCGAGAGCAGCCTGCCGAGCGTGGGCCCGTACTCGGGCTTGACCGGCACCGCCGCCATCAGAGCCGCGCGTGCGCTCCCCGGCTCACTCGCCGATCGAGAACAGCGATTCGAGGTCGTGCTGCGAGTAGGCGGCGAAGGCGACCATCGTCTGCGTGCGCACGACGCCCGGCAGCCCGCCGATCTCGGCGGTCACGACGTCGGCCAGCTGCTCGTGGCGGGGCACCCTGACGATCGCCACGAAGTCCCACTCGCCCGTCACCGAGTACGCCTCGGCGACACCCTCGATGTCCGCCAGCTCCCCGCCGAGGCTCGAGAGGGCGTTCCGCTCGGCCTCGATCAGGACGACTGCATTGGTCATGGTCACGGGCTCAGCCTCTTCACCGGGGCCATTCTCACAGCTGCGCCCACCGCTCAGCCCTCGGATTCGGCCATGCTCGCCATGCCGAGGCCCGCCGCAAGCCCGACCAGCGCGCCGATCACCCCCGCCAGCCAGCTCGCCTCCGGCCGTGCGAAGGGGATCGCCAGCAGCAGCGCCGCGAACGCGCCCGCGCCGAGCAGGTCGCCTTCGTAGAACTCGCCCCTGCGCCGCGCCCTCAGGTCGGGGGCGGCCCAGGCCGCGACCAGCGCCAGGGCGCCGGCGTTCGCGCCCGCGAGGAACGGGTCCGCGTAGACCGCATCGGCGGCCAGCGCGCCGAGCGCGCCCGCACCGAGGAACAGCGCCAGCACGCTCGCCGGTCCGTGGCGGCGCTCGAGCAGCCAGCCGAACAACCCCGTCGCCAGGACGGCCACGAACGCGTAGATGCCTCCGCCGCCGCCCTCGAAGTAGACGAACTGGTACGTGAAGATCCGCCACCAGTCGCCGTTCAGCGGGCCGATCACCATCGTGTGCAGCGGCAGGGCCGGTTCGGCGCGCACCGCGACCCACATGGCCACCGACACGCCAACCAGCGCGATCGTCGCATACGGACGCGTGACCGCCCAGCGGCTCGATCGGGTCCGCACCGCGCGGGGCGCGGGCCGGGTCCGCCCGCCGGAGCGGCTGCGGCCGAGCAGCGTTCCGAGGCCGCCACGTCGGGGCGCGGCATCCCCATCCGATTGCATGCGGGGCAACTTCGGCGCGCGCCTTCGCAGCCTGTGCCCGCAGTACGGGCACTCGGTCACGTAGGGGCTCACCTCCGAACCGCACTGCTTGCAGACGACGAACAGATCAGCCCCTGAGCCCACCAGCCCATTCTAAGGACCTCCGCCCGCCTCCCCGTGCACCTCTCGACGGCGTCCCACGGGCCTCTGGAATACTCAGGGCATGAACCTCGGATACGACGGAAAGCTCTACGTCCTCGCCTTCGACCATCGCGGCTCCTTCCAGAAGAAGTTCTTCGGGATCGAGGGCGAGCCCGACGGGGAGCAGACGGCGATCATCGCCGACGCCAAGCACCTGATCTTCGAGGGGCTCCTCCAGGCAGTGGGCGCGGGCGCCGATGCGTCCGTCAGCGGCGCGCTCGTCGACGAGCAGTTCGGCTCCACCGTCCCCGCCGAGACCAAGGAGCGCGGCCTGAAGCTCGCGATGCCGGCCGAGCGCTCCGGGCAGGAGATGTTCGACTTCCAGTACGGCGACGACTTCGGCGAGCACATTCTCGCGTTCGACCCCGACTTCACGAAGGTGCTCGTCCGCTACAACCCGGATGGGGACGCCCCCGCCAACGCCGAGCAGTTGCGCAAGCTCAAGGTTCTCTCGGACTGGCTCAAGGAGCACGACCGCAGGTTCCTCTTCGAGCTGCTCGTCCCGGCCACCGAACCCCAGCTGGACGCGCTCGGCGGCGACGCCGACCGCTACGACGCCGAGCTTCGCCCGGAGCTGATGCGCCGCGCGATCGCCGAGATCCAGGACGCCGGCATCGAGGTCGACATCTGGAAGATCGAGGGAGTCGACGAGCGCTCTGACTGCGAGATGCTCGCCGAGCAGACCCGCGTCGGGGGCCGCGACGGCGTCAAGTGCGTCGTGCTCGGCCGCGGCGCCGATGACGCCAAGGTCGACGAGTGGCTGGCCGCCGCCGCCCCGGTAGAGGGCTACATCGGGTTCGCCATCGGGCGCTCGATCTGGTGGGACCCGCTCAAGGCTTACGTGGACGGCAAGATCGAGCGCTCCGCAGGCGCCCGCCGGATCGCCGAGAACTACCTGCGCTTCGTCGCCGTCTACGAGCGGGCGATGAAGGCTACAGCGGCCTCCTAGGGCCTGGACGCGTGCCGGTCCCCGGCGGAGCTATGGCGCGAGCATCGCGGTATACGACTGAGGACGCCCCCAGGCGCGCCCAGGCGGTGCAGGTCACGGTGCTGGATCCTCGGCTCTGGCAAGGACGCAGGGAGCGTGGCGTGCTCTGCACGCGAGCGACCGAGGACGCCGCCAGGGGCGAGGAGGCAGCGCCGTGAAGATGCGGCAGAGTTTGGCGGACTGGGAGCAGGCCTTCGTCCGCGAGATCACACTCGACCGTCGCCGGCGGGCTTCGCTGCGCCGGACGGCCGAGCAGCGGACGATCAAACGGGAAGTCCAGAAGCGTCAGAAGCGAAGCAAGCTGCGGTTCCTGCTGCTCGTCGCGACGCTGATCCTGACCGCGGTCGTGGTGACCGTGGTGATGTTCCGGACGCTCTACCTGCTGCTCGGCTAGAAGCGCCTAGGAGGTGCCCCGGCCGCCATCACCGAGTTCGCGCAGCGACTCGTCGACCTCGCCGATCTGCTCAGGCTGGCGCCCGTCGGGAGGTGCGGCGACGCCGGTGGCTTCGCGGTGGATCTCCAGGTAGATCTCCTTGCGGAACACCGGCACCTTCTGCGGTGCCTGAATGCCGATCCGCACCTTCTCGCCCATAACCGAGAGCACCGAGACCTCGATTTCGTCGCCGATCATGATGCTCTGGTTGGACTTTCGCGTCAGAACCAGCATTCTGGGTGCACCTTCCTGTTGCCGACTGGCCACCCCGGCGGGAGCCCCACCCACCAAGTGTGGCAAGCATAGTCCCAGGGCCGGGGGAAAGCGATACCCCATCTGGCGCGCATTCCGCTAGGTGCGACAGACCGGCTGCGAGGGGATTCGGCACCTTCGGCGTCGGCGTCGGCGCCCGCGCGTCCGCCTGCCCGGCGCCTGCTCCGGTCCGCATGCGGACCAGGCCGACCGTGCGCCGCGCGGCCCACTGGCTTTGCGCTAGTCTCCCGGACCGTCGATGCCCCGGAAATCCCTGCGTCCGCACCTGAACCAGATCCGCGCATGGGTGCGGCAGGGCCGCACCGACGCCTGGGTCGCGCATCAGCTCGAGGTGAGCGTGCGAGACATCGAGCAGTTCAAGCGCCAGAACGACCTGGCCGGTGAGGACGCCGGGGAGGTCGGCGCCGACTTCGCCGAGGAGATCGACCTGCGCGCCGAGGACGACGCGCTGATCGCCGCCGAGCTCGAAGCCGCGGAAGCCGAGGCTGAGCGCGCGCTCGCCGAGGCCGCCGAGCGCGGCGAGGACGACGAGGCGTCCGAGGAGGGCACGGCGCCCCGCCGGCGCAGCCGCCGCGGCGGGCGCCGCCGCGCGGGAGCACGCAACACGGCCCCGCTCGAGGGGACCTTCGACCACGGCGAGGAGGGCTTCGGGCTGTGGCTGGATCCGGCGATCCAGGACAACCCGGTCTACGCCGAGCACTGGGCGGGGCACCGCCCGATCGAGGTCGCCGTCGAGGAGGACCGCCTCGTCATTCGCCGCATCGGCGACGACGACGAGTAGCCCCGCGGCGCTCAGGCATGCGCCGAATCGGCCGGCGCCTGCCGTTTGCGACGCTCAGCCTCAGACCGCAGGCTCGCGGCGGCCGCCGGCGTAGTCGGCGGCCTCCCGCAGGTAGCGAGCAAACGCGGCGTCAGCCACGACGCCGGACTCCCACGCCCACGGCTCTTGCGGGGCAACCCGCATCGCAACCTGCAGACACCACGCCGTGCCCGCTTCGTACAGGTCGACCAGCTCGCCCGCCGAGAACCGTCCGCCGAGCCTGCGCCGCAGCTCGGCGACGAGCGCTTCGGTCACGCGTTCGAGTAGCCGCCGGCGCTCCGACGGCGCCGCCCGCAGCCGCCTCTCCCCCTGCTGCCACTGGTAGAACGCCGTCTCGAAGGACACGCGGCGAGGCTAGCAGCGGGCGGACGGGCGGGCAGGCGGGACCTCGTCGTCTCCGCCGTCAGTTCTTCGGCAGGCCGCCGATGATGTAGGTCTGCTCGTCGGGCCGCTGCATCCCGAGCGCCCGCGCCGACTGTTCGAGGTTGCTCTGGCTGCTGAGGCGGTTGTGTTCGGAGACGAGACGGCCGTGTTCGGCCTGCATCGCGGCGACCCGCCCGTCCGTGTGCCGGGCCTGGCGCCAGGTCGAGAGCATGTGCAGCCCGGTGCTGAGGTAGAGAACCACCAGCGCCAAGAGCACGAGGAGCATCGCGATCCGGCCGAGACGATCCCAGCGCACGCGGGCGGCAGCCTGCAACGGCGCAGGCGCGCGCCGGGCGGCGCGGGCGCGCCGCGCGGGGCCCGAGCTGCGGCGGGACGGCGCGTATGAGGCAGAGGGCATCCGACCTCCTTCGAGGGCGGCGGTGATCCTCCTGCCGGCCCGCGGTCAGGCGCGTCCGAAGACCGACCGGCCGGGGAACACGGCCTGCCCGCCCTGCGCGCCGATCTGCTCCTCGATGCGCAGCAGCTGGTTGTACTTGGCGACGCGGTCCGAGCGCGACGGCGCTCCCGCCTTGATCTGCCCGCACCCCGTGGCGACGGCCAGGTCGGCGATCGTCACGTCCTCGGTCTCGCCCGAGCGGTGGCTCATCACCGCCGTGTAGCCGGCCTCGCGTGCCATGTCGATCGCTTCGAAGGTCTCGGTCAGCGTGCCGATCTGGTTGACCTTGATCAGGATCGAGTTGCCGACGCCGGACTCGATGCCGCGGCGCAGGCGCTCTGTGTTCGTGACGAACAGGTCGTCGCCTACGAGCTGCACGCGGTCGCCCAGCCGGTCGGTGAGCGCCTTCCAGCCGTCCCAGTCCTCCTCGTCCATCCCGTCCTCGATCGAGACGATCGGATAGCGCCCGGCGAGGTCTGCCCAGTAGTCGGCGAGCTCCGTCGCGCTCAGGGTGCGCCCCTCGTGCTCGAGCCGGTAGGCGCCGTCCTCGTAGAGCTCGCTGGTCGCCGGGTCAAGCGCGATCGCGACGTCCTCGCCCGGCCGCAGGCCGGCGGCTTCGATGCCCGCCACGAGCATCTGCAGCGCCTCCTCGTTGGAGCCGAGGTCCGGAGCGAAGCCGCCCTCGTCGCCGACGGCTGTCGACAGGCCGCGCTCGTGCAGCGTGCGCTTGAGCGCGTGGAAGGCTTCGGCCCCCATCTGCAGGCACCGCGAGAAGCTGTCGGCTCCGCACGGCACGACCATGAACTCCTGGAAGTCGACCTTGTTGTCGGCGTGGGCGCCGCCGTTGAGCACGTTCATCATCGGCACCGGGAGCACCGAGGCGCCCGGGCCTCCGAGGTAACGCCACAGCGGCTCGGCGCGGTCGGCTGCGGCCGCTTGGGCCGTCGCGAGTGACACGCCGAGGATCGCGTTGGCGCCGAGCCGCGACTTGTTGGGCGTGCCGTCGAGCTCGATCAACGCGCGGTCGAGCGCGCGCTGGTCCTCCGCGTCGGTGCCTCTCACCGCCGCTGCGATCTCGCCATCGACGTTCGCGACGGCGCGCGCGACCCCCTTCCCTTCCCACGCCTCGCCTCCGTCGCGCAGCTCCGTGGCCTCGAACTCGCCGGTCGAGGCTCCCGACGGCACGGCGGCGCGACCGCGGGCGCCGGAGGCGAGTTGCACGTCGACCTCCACTGTGGGGTTGCCGCGGCTATCGAGGATCTGCCGCGCGTGCACTCGCTCGATCTCGCTCATGGCGCGTGAGGAGCGTCAGGGAGCGGTCGGCGTGGTGCTCGGGGTGCTCGGGGTGCCCGGGGCGGGGGCGGGGGCGGTGCCGGTTTTGGGCTTCTGTTCTTTGTACTGCTTGCAGTTGGCGACGACGTAGCCGTCGCGGCAATCGGTGTTGCCCTGCCACTTCTTTTTGAAGTCCTTGATGAAGACGCTCAGTTTCTTCTGCTGCTGCGTCTGCAACAGCGTCTGCTTGATCGTCGCTTCGACCTTCGACAGCGACTGGGTATTGCCGGGCTTGGTCCCCGTGACTTCATACACGTAGTAGCCGAACGGGCTCTTGACCGGGCCGCCGAGCTGTCCCGTCTTCGCCGCGAACAGGGCGGCGTCGAGGTGCTGCTCGTTCTGGCCTTTGACGACTTCACCGAGCTGCCCGCCTTTGGCCTTGCTGGTCGGGTCGATCGAGCGCTTCTGCGCGACTTCGGAGAAGCTCTTGCCGGATTCGATTTCCTGTTTTGCTTCCTTCGCCGCCTGTTCGGTCTTCGTCAGGACGATCTGCGCGGTCCGCTTTTCAGCCACGCTGTAGCGAGACTTGTTTTCGTTGTAGTACTTCTGGATTTCCGCCTGACTGACTTTCGGCTTCTCCTTGACGATCTTCTGCTGGATTTTCTGCGAGAGCATGTTCAGCTTCACGCGGAGCAGCAGGTCGGAGACCGTCTGACCGGATGACTTCAGGAATTTTTCGAATTCCGCGGGCTTCGGGAACTGCTGGTGCTTGATGTGCAGGAACTGGTTGTGGACTTCCTTGTCTGACAGTTTGACCCCGAGCGACTTCGCTTCGCCGAGTACCCACGACGAGGAGATCAGGAAGCCGAGCACCTCCTGCTGGAGCTGTTTGTACTGCTGTTCGCACTGTTTCTTCAGTTCCGCTTCCGACGGTTCTTTCGCGCCTTTCGCCGTTTTCGCCGTCGTCGCTTTCAAGTGGGCGATGCAGTTCGTGTACTTCGGCGGGTCGGGGACGACCTGTTTTTCGCCCGAGGCGCCACCGGCGGAAGCTGCCACGCCGAGCCAGTGCGCGTAGGCGTCTTTGGTGATGTTCTGCGCGCCGTCGATCGCCACGACCGAGTCGGCGGGAACGCCCCCGCCGCATGCGACGAGACCGACGATTACAAAGAAAACGGCGCCGAGCGCCGCGAACAGACGGAAGGGCTTCAACACGAGTCGGGCACTCTAGCGGATCAATGCTTGGGTTTGCGTAAGGAGTCTCTCAAGACAGGCTAAGCAGCCTCGCGCACCAAGGAGAGGAGCGTGTCCGCTGCGCGGACGACGCTCGGGAAGCGCTCCTGGCCCTCCTTCGGAACCCGCATCGAGACCTGCGAGCGTCCCGATTCATACAGCGCCTCCGGCAGCTCCTCGCGCAGGCGGCGGGCGCGCGCCGAGTCGAGCTCGATCGGCACGACCGCGAGGCGATCGCCGCGGAAGCTGACCGTGCGAGCGCCGGCCTGGCCGAACTTGATGCGCGCACGTTGCAGCGAGAGCAGGTTCTCGAGCGGCTCGGGCACCGGCCCGAAGCGATCCTCGAGGTCCTCGCGCAGCCCTTCCACCTCGGCCACCTCGACCGAAGTGGCGATGCGGCGGTGAACCTCGATCTTCGCCTGCTCGTAGGGCACGTAGTCGGCGGGCACATACGCATCGACGTTGACGTCGAGCCGCACCGGCTCCGGCGGCTCGTCCTCGGCTCCGTCGGCGGCCGCCGCACGGACGGCCTCGTCGAGCATCTGCATGTACAGCTCGAAACCGAGCGCGGCGACGTGGCCCGACTGCTCGTCGCCGAGCAGGTTGCCGGCGCCGCGGATCTCCAGGTCGCGCATCGCGATCTTGAAGCCGGCACCGAGCTCGGTGTAGTCCGAAAGCGCGGACAGTCGCTGTGCC
This sequence comes from uncultured Solirubrobacteraceae bacterium, assembly GCA_963721285.1. Taxonomy (GTDB): domain Bacteria; phylum Actinomycetota; class Thermoleophilia; order Solirubrobacterales; family Solirubrobacteraceae; genus Palsa-744. Next base: position 51,066 of record CAVRIN010000002.1, read on the forward strand.
GCCTCGGGCGTCAGCGCCGCGGCGGAGTCGTAGAGCAGGTAGGCGTACGCGCGCTCGCGGCTGCGCCCTACGCGACCCCGTATCTGGTAGAGCTGGGCCAGCCCGAAGGCGTCGGCGTGCTCGACGATCAGCGTGTTCGCCTGCGGGATGTCGATGCCCGACTCGATGATCGACGTGCAGACGAGCACGTCCGCGCCTCCGCGCAGGTAGTCCATCATCACCGCCTCGAGCTCGCCCTCGGCCATCTGTCCGTGGGCGACCGCGAAGCGCACCCCCGGACACAGCGCCCGCAGACGTTCGGCTGTCTGCTCGATCGTTTCGACGCGGTTGTGCAGGAAGAAGCCCTGCCCGCCGCGGGCGTGCTCGCGTTCGATCGCCCGGCGAACGAGCTCCTCCTCATACTCGCCGACGTAGGTCCTCACCGGCCGCCGGCCCTCGGGAGGCGTCTCGATCACCGAGATGTCGCGAAGCCCGGCGAGCGACATCTGCAGCGTGCGCGGGATCGGCGTCGCCGACATCGAGATCACGTCGACCCTGAGCTTGAGCTGGCGCAGCAGCTCCTTCTGCTTGACGCCGAAACGCTGCTCCTCGTCGACGATCAGCAGTCCCAGGTCCTTCCCCCGAACGTCGCGCGAGAGCACGCGGTGGGTGCCGATCAGGATGTCGACACGGCCGTCGGCGAAGCCCTTGACGGCCTCGCGCTGCTGGGCGGCGGTGCGGAAGCGGGAGACATGCTCCAGCGTGAACGGGTAGTCGGCAAGCCGCTCGGCGAAGGTGCCGTAGTGCTGCTGGGCGAGGATCGTCGTGGGAACGAGCATCAGCACCTGCTTGCCCTCCTCCGCCGCCTTGAACGCGGCGCGCAGAGCGACCTCCGTCTTCCCGTAGCCGACGTCGCCGCAGATCAGGCGGTCCATCGGGCGCGGCGCCTCCATGTCCGCCTTGACCAATTCGATCGCCTCGCGCTGGTCGGGCGTCTCCGTGAACGGGAAGCGCTGCTCGAACTCGCGCTGCCAGTCGCCGTCGGGCGCGAACGCGTGGCCGGGCCGGCGCCGGCGCTCGGCATAGAGCCCGAGCAGCTCGCCGGCCAGCTCCTGCGCCGCGCGCCGCGCGCGCGCCTTCATCGTCTCCCAGCGCGTGCCGCCGAGTTTTGAGAGCGGAGGCCCGCCCGACCCGTCGCCGTCGGCGGCGCCGCCGTAGCCGACGTAGCGCGAGATCTTGGCGAGCTGGTCCGTAGGGACGTAGACACGGTCGTCGCCCTGGTATTCGAGGTAGAGGTAATCGCGCGTGACGTTCGCGACGGTGCGCGTCTCGAAGCCGGCAAAGCGCGCCACGCCGTGGTCCTCGTGCACCACGATGTCGCCGGTTCGCAAGTCGGTGAACGAGCGCAGCGCGCCCCGTCGCCGCGGGCCGACCGGCCCCTCGGCGCCGTCGCCCGGCCGGCGCCGCCGGCGCAGCAGCCTGTGCTCGGGGTAGACGGCCAGCTTCAGCTGCGGCGCCACGAAACCCTCGCGCAGAGACGCGGCGGCGAAGCGCAGCGAAGGCTCGAGGTCCTGGCGGGTGACGTCGACGCCCTCGCCCAGCCAGGTCGCTTTCAGACGTCCGAGGTTGTACGCGGCACGCTCGCCTTCGCCGCGGCGCGGAAAGGCGACGACTGCGCGGTAGCCGGAGCGGACGAGCCGCTCCAGCTCAGGCTCGGCTTCGCCAAGCGAGCGCGCCGCCGAGTCGGCCGACTGCGCGCGCAGCTCGATCGGCTGGTCGCTGGCGTGGGCGGAGAGCCATGTGCGCGCGCGGCCGTCGAGCGTCGCCGTGATCTGTTCGGGGCTGACGTACAGGTGGTGCGCGTCGGTGTCGCCGAAGGCCGCGCAGACGTCGTCCCAGAGATCCTTCAGGGCGGGCGCGATCTCCTCCTCGGCGGCCACGATCAGCTCGGGCGCCGCGCCGGCCTGCGCGCCCGCCGGCGCCCCGGGATCGATCAGGTCGAGCAGCGCGACGAAGCGCTCGACGGGCAGCAGCTCGGCGATGTCCGGCCGCTCGGCGGCCTCGCCGTCGCGAGCGGGCGACAGCTCCTCCGCGGCGAGCTCGGCCAGCTCGCGGTGCTCGGGGGCCAGCTCGGCCGCCGGGGCGATCTCGACCTCCTCGACGTCGCCGAGCGAGCGCTGCGTGAAGGTGGAGAACCACCGCAGCGATTCGATCTCGACGTCGAACATGTCGACCCGCACGGCGCGGTCCTCCGTCGCCGGAAACACGTCGAGCAGACCGCCCCGCATCGCGAACTGGCCGCGCTCCTCGACCTGGTCGACGCGCTCATAGCCCGCCGCGACGAGCTCGCCCGCGGACTCGTCGAGGTCGAGCAGCTCGCCGACTCGCAGCGTGAAGGAGTGCGGCCGCAGCGCCGGGTCGGGCACCTTCTCGGAGAGCGCGGCGGCGCTGACGACGACGACCGGCGCCTCTCTGACGGATTGGCCGTCAGCCGCTCGCCCACCGTCTTCCGCGGTCGCGGGCGCCGTGCTGCCGCCGAGCAGCGCGTCGAGCGCAGCGACCCGCAGCCCGACGAGGTGCGGGGGAGGCGCCAGATGGGACTCATAGGCGACCCCGCGCGAGGGGTAGTAGCGGACCGGGCGGGGCGCGAGCCAAGCGCGCAGGTCGGCGGCCAGATCGCGAGCGGCGCGATCATCGCCGACGATGACGAGCGCCGGCCGCGTCCGCGCTGCCTCGTCGCGGTCCGCGAGCGCGGCGATCACGTACGGGCGCAGCGACGCGGAGACGAAGGCGCGCCCGCCCTCGTCGGCGAGCCTGCGTGCCGAGTCGTCCTGCTCGATCAGGCCGAGCAGCGTGCGAAGCGGACCTTCGCCGGCCATCAACCGGCCTCCGGCGCGGGCTCGGAGGCGGCGTCGCCGACGAGCGTCCGCTCGACTTCGTCTGCTGCGCGCTCGACCAGCGCCCGAACTTCCTCCTCGGGCTCGGCGAAGCGGGCGAGCACGTAGGCGGCGACGATGTCCGGATCGGTCGAGTCCGGCCGACCGACGCCGGTGCGCACGCGCCAGAAGCCGTCACCGCCGAGCTCGCGCTTGATCGACTTCAGGCCGTTGTTGCCGGCCAGCCCGCCGCCGAGGCGCGTGCGGATCTCGCCGAACGGCAGGTCGATCTCGTCATGGACCACGAGCACGCGCTCGAGGGGCACCTTGAATGACCCGCGGGCGGGGCCGACAGCGCGTCCAGCGTCGTTGTAGAAGGTCTGCGGGCAGCAGAAGGGCGACCCGCGGACGCTCGCCGGGTGTGCGGACGCCCCCGTCAAGAGCCCAGGCCGGAGGGCGGCCCTCGGCGAGTCGAGCCTTGAAGCGATCCTTTCCCCGCTTCAGCTCCCAGCGCTCGGCGAGGCGTTCGAGCACCTTGAAGCCGACGTTGTGCCGGCTGCGTGCGTATTCGGGACCGGGATTGCCGAGCCCGACGATCAGCCAATCGATCGGAGCGCCGCCGCCACCGCCGAGGAGGCGTTTCAGGGCCGGCTACTCCTCGCTGTCTGAGGAGGATTCCTCGGCGCCCTCGTCGGCGGCTGCCGCCTCGCCCTCCTCCTCGCCCTCGCCGACGAGCTCCGTCTCGGCCTCGATTTCCTCCTCGACTTCGGCTTGGAGTTTCGGCGGCGAGAGCGTCGCCACGACGGTCTCCTCGAGGTCATCGAGCAGCGTCACGCCCGGGGGCACGGCGATCGCGGAGAGCATGATCGTCTCGCCGATCTGCATCTCGCCGACCTCGTGGGCGATCGACTCGGGGATCGCGGTCGGCAGCGCCTGCACGTTCAGCTCGCGCGTGATCTGCTCGAGCACGCCGCCTTCCTTGACGCCCGGCGCATCGTCGACGCCGAGCAGCTCGAGCGGGACGACCGCCGAGATCTCCTCGTCCAGGCGCACGCGCAGCAGGTCGACATGGATCGTCTCGCCCCGCACGGGGTGGCGCTGCGCTTCCTTGAGGACGACCGGCGTCGCTTTGCCGCCGTCGACGCTCAGGTCCATCACGGCACCGGAGCCGGCCAGCGCGATGCGAAGTTCGCGGGCGTCGACGTCGAAGCCCCTCGGCTCATCGCCGCCGCCGTAGACGACGCCGAGGACGCGGCCCTCGCGGCGCATGCGGCGGGCGGCCCGCGAACCGGCGGCTGACCGGCTGTTGACGCTCAATTTCGTGGTCTCGGTGGCCATGTGGAGAAGGGAGACTCTAGCAATCGCCTTCGTTGGAGATCGGCGTGCTGATCGAGAGCAGTTGGACGTGGACGCCGGTCAGGATGTTGCCGGTACGGCGCACCTGAACGCACTGCACGACGGGCAGCTTGCCGATCACCGTCCAGGCGATGCGCGAGGGCCCGGTCGCCCCGAACGGCGAGTAGGACGTGTCCGAGTTCAGAAGCAGGATCTTGATCTCGCCGTGCCGCAGCAGACGCGGATTGGCGACGTTCGCGCGGACGGCTGCGAGACAGGCGGGCCGCTGTCGGCAGCCGCTGAGCTTGTCGAGCATCCCGTTGGCGTCGCCGCGAGCCTGCGCGCCGATCAGCGCGAGGTCCGCGTCGCGCTCGACGTTCTCGGTCTGCAGGAAGCGGGCCAGTATGACGCTCGCGACGACCACGAACGCCAGCGCGAGGACCGTCGCGATTCGCAGGCGCCGCCGCTTGCGCGGCTCGAGGCCCCGCCACCAGGCACGCGGTCCGGGGGCGCCGCCCTCGGGCGGCTGTGCGACCCCGAGCGCGGTGGCGAGATGCTCCTCGATCCTGTCGGGGGCGGCCTCGCCGGGACGATCTTGCTCGGGCACGCCGGACAGGATGGCGAAGCGTGGCGCGCGACGGCGCCGGCCCCTGCAACACGGAGGGCCGATGGCGGCCATCACAGACGGGGAAGCAGGCTGTGGCGTGCCCCTTCAGCTGGGGCACACCACAACCTCCACTGCGAGAAACGGCGTCCTGCCGATGCTCAGACTGCTTCTTAGTAGTAAGCGACGATCTTGAACTTCTTGTCGCTGCCCGACACCTTGTACGCCGCGGTGACGGCAGCGGCGGCGTCGTAGTCGGAGTTCCAGCCGTTGGCACCGGGGAACCACGTACCGGTTTCGCCGCCTGTCAAGGCGATGAGTTTGCCGGAGGGGTCGGTGCTCGTGCATCGCTGGACGTCCCGAGTAGCGGTCGGCCAGCCCTTCTTGGCGAAGCTCGGGTTGACCTGACGCGTCCCTACGCAGTGAACTGCGCCGAAGCCGCCTCCCGTAAGACCCGTGAATTCGTAGCTTGCTTCAAATGGCGCCTTTGTCCCAGCTGCGCTTGCCGTGCCAGCCGCGACAGCCACCAATGCGAATGACGCGAGCAGCGCCACAGCCAGCCTCGCGAATCTGGCGGGAATCCTTCCAGTCATGCGTTCTCCATTCGTTTCAGGCCGCGCGAGTCCGCATCGTCGGCGTTCAGGCCGCCGATGCCCCCCAAACGGCGCATCGTTCTCCGTTACGGTCGGATGACCGAAGTGGAAGATGTCCGTCAGATAAACGCTCGGCCTGCACCTCAGGTGCGCCCGCCTGGCGCAACTAGCGCACCGGTAGTACCCCCGTGTCGGAGGTCTTCGCGTCGAGCTGCTCGGCGAATCAGGCGTCGTGAGGCTCGCCCACGCGACGACCCGCCCATCGCTTGCCCCGGCACCACAGCACCGCAGAGGGCACGCGGCGGGCGGGCGACTGGCTAGAACAGCTGATTCTCGCCGCCGAAGACCTCGCTCACGGAGTCGTCGACGAAGATCCGGCGGATCGAATCGGTCAGCAGCTCCGCGCACGGCAGCACGCGGACGTTGTCGGGCACGCCCGGCTGTACGGGGATCGTGTCGGTGACGACGATCTGCTCGAAATCGGCCTTATGCAGGTTCTCGAAGGCGTTGCCCGAGAACACGGCGTGCGTCGCGGCTGCGTAGACCTTGGCGGCGCCGGCTTCCTTGACGGTCAGCGCGGCCGCCTTCAGCGTGCCGGCGGTGTCGATCAGGTCGTCCACGATCAGGGCGGTCTTGCCGCGCACGTCGCCGATCACGTAGCCGATCTCGGCGACCTGCTGCGCCGGCCGCTCCTTGTCGAGGATCGCCAGCTCGGCCCCGACCTTGGAGGCGAATTTCTTGTTCAGCTTGACCCGCCCCGCGTCGGGCGCCACGACGACGAGGTCGTCGAGGTCGAGGTCGCTGAAGTACTGGGTCAGCATGAACAGCGCGGTCATGTGATCGACCGGCTTCTGGAAGAACCCCTGGATCTGGCCGGCGTGGAGATCCATCGTCAGGACCCGGTCGACGCCGGCGGCCTCGAGCATACGGGCGACCATGCGGGCCGAGATCGGCTCCCGCGGCGCGGACTTCTTGTCCTGGCGGGAGTAGCCGAACCAGGGCGTGACGGCGATCACGCGGTGGGCGGAGGCGCCGACGGCGGCGTCGATCATCAGCAGCAGCTCCATCAGCGCGTCGTTGGCGCTCAGTTCTTCGCGCTTGTTGCCGCACATCGGCTGGACGATGAAGATGTCCGCGCCGCGGATCGATTCGTCATAGCGGCAGTAGACCTCGCCGTTGGAGAAGGTCTTGAGGGTGACGGGGCCGACCTCGACGCCCAGCTTCTCGGCGATGTCGACGGCCAGCTGCGGGTTGGCGCGCCCGCTGACCACCATCAGCCGCTTGTTGTACTCGATGGGCAGGCTCGCACGCGAGGGCTGCGTGGAGGTCTCCAGCGCGCTCATCTCCCCTGGCAGTGTAAACGTCTGGGTCGCCGTCACGGCAGGATCGCTCACCGCTCTGCCCCCTCCCGCTCCGGCGCCGCGGCGTCCTCGACCGACTCCCGTCCGGAGTCGCCCGCCTCGGGTCCCGCCTCAGGCCGCGGCCGCGGGCCCTCGTAGCCCTCCCGGTTGACCTGGCGCTGGCGCGCGATGCCCAGCGCGCCGGGAGGAACGTCCTCGGTGATGACCGAGCCCGCGCCCGTGTACGCGCCGTCGCCGACGCTGACGGGAGCCACGAGGGTCGTGTCGACGCCTGTGCGAACGCCGGTACCGACGGTCGTCCGGTGCTTGGCGCGGCCGTCGTAGTTCGCGGTGATGGTCGCCGCGCCGAGGTTGCTGTCCGGGCCGATGTCGGCGTCCCCGATGTACGACAGGTGGGGGATCTTCGAGCCGGGGCCGACATCGGAGTTCTTGAGCTCAACGAAGGTCCCGGCCTTGGCGCCGGCCCGCAGCACGGTGCCCGGCCGCAGGTAGGCGAACGGGCCCACGGTGACGCTGTCCTCGAGCCGGCAGTCGTGCAGGTAGGAGTGCCGGATCGCGCAGTCCCTGCCGATCTCGCTGGCGCCGCGGATCGTCGTGAAGGGCTCGACGACGGTGTCCTTGCCGATCTGCACGTCGACGTCGATGACGGTCGCCGCCGGATCGACGATCGTCACCCCGTCGAGCATGTGGCGGCGGTGGATCGCCTGCTGAGCGAGGGCGCGCACCTCGGCCAGGGCGGCGCGATCGTTGACGCCGAGCACGAGCCGCGGGTCTTCGATGCGATGCCCGACGATCCTCGCCCCCTCGGCGCGGAGCAGGTCGAGAACCTGCGGCAGGTAGAACTCTCCCTGGGCGTTGTCCGGGCTCAGCTGCGGCAGCGTCGCGCGCAGCGCTCCTGCGCCGAAGACGAAGATCCCCGTGTTGACCTCGGTGATCTCGCGCTCCGCCTGCGTGGAGTCGCCCTGCCGCTTGGTCTCGACGACCCGCTCGACGGCGCCTTCGGCGTCCCGCACGACGCGGCCATAGCCGCTCGGGTCCGCGAGCACCGTGGTGGCCATCGTGGCCGCGGCGGCGGCGTCGCGGTGGGCGTCGACGAGCTCGATCAGGGCGTCGGCGCTGACGAGCGGCACGTCGCCGCTCAGCACGACGACGGCCTCGGCGTCGTCGAGCTGCCCGCCGATCGCCTCGAGCGCCGCGGCGACGGCGCCGCCGGTGCCATCGGGGCGCTGTTGAACGACCAGCTCGGCCTCATCCGGCAGCACGGAGGCGATCGGGCGGGCCGGAGCGTCGACGACCACGATCCGCGCCGCGCCGGCGGCGGCGGCTGCCCGCAGCGGCCAGAGCACCATCGGCAGCCCGCAGATCTCGTGGAGCACCTTGGGCGTGCCCGAGCGCATGCGCGTGCCCTGGCCTGCGGCCAGGATCAGAACCGTGGGAGCGCTCACACCGGTGATGCTAAACGCTGCTAGGCGCCCGGCATAGGCGCCCCAGGAACGCTCTCGGACTGGGGGGCAGGGACTCGAACCCCGATTCTCAGGACCAAAACCTGATGTCCTGCCATTGGACGACCCCCCAAGGGCGCCTCGAAGGATAGTGCCGCCCGCACTCCGCACCGGGGCCCTGGCGGCCGCGGCCGGCGCCGGCAGATCGGGCCCTCCGCCTCACGACCCGGATGTTTTGTCACACGACTGACAGGGCAATAAGGCTCGCGTCATTCGATCCTGCAAGTATTCCTGCACTCTGCGAGCCGGACGTGCGAGATCGGTTGGAGGGCTGTACGCCACGCTCGCGGTGGTGGGACTGCTGTGCGCTTGGTGCGCCCTTCCTGCCACCGCGGCGGCGTCGCCGCGCGCTGCCGCGGCCGCGGCCGGCTGCCCGGGCGCGACGCTGCAGCCGGGTCCCGGCACCGGGTCGGCGATCGACCGGGCGACGCTGTGCCTCGTCAACGCCATCCGCCGCGCCCACCACCTGCACGCCCTCCGGGGCAACCGCGAGCTCGGCAAAGTGGCGGGCAGCCAGGTCGTCTCGATGGTGCGCTGGGACTACTTCGCCGACGTGCGCCCGAGCGGGCAGACGCCGCTTTCGCTGGTCGGCGTCACGCGCTACCCGGCGCACACGGCGGGCTACGCGGTCGGCCAGAACATCGCCTGGGGCACCGGCGCGTACGCAAGTCCCGAACACATCGTCGCCGAATGGATGGCCTCTCCCCCGCACCGGGCGATCATCCTCACGGGGTACTACCGCGACGCGGGCGTCGCCGTCGAGCCGGCGCTGCCGGGCGTGCTCCGCGTCGGGCGCAGCGGAGCGACGTACGCGATGGAGTTCGGCGTCCGCCGCTTCTAGGCGCTAGCCGCGCCGTCCGCCGCGCCTGGGAACCCTGCCACCGGCGGCGCCGGCCTCCGAGGCCGGGCCTCCGGGCGATGCGATGCCGAGCACGCGCATCGACTTCAACCCCAGGCTCAGCTTCTCGCGGCCGTCGCTCGAGCCGACGTCGAGCCCGGAGAGCTCGCGGACGCGCTCGAGCCGGTAGTAGATCGTGTGGCGGTGAGTGAACAGCCGCTGCGCGGTGCCGGCGACGTTCCCGTCGGCCTCGAGGAAGGTCTCGAGCGTGCGCACGAGATCGGTCTCGTACTGCTCGTCGTAGGCGACGAGCGGCTCGACCGTCTCCGCGTAGAAGCGCTCCAGCTCCGCGGGGTTCTCGCTCATCGCGGACAGCAACAGGCGATAGGCGCCGGTTTCCTCGAAGGCGAGCCCGACGCCGCTGTCAGGGGAGCCCTGCGCGACATTCGCCGCGAGCAGCGCCTCGCTGGCGGCGCGCGGCAGCTCGCTCGGGTCGGCGGTCACGCGGCTTCGCCCGAGCGCGAACGTGTAGCCCGAGAGCCCCGCTTCCATCTCGCGCAGCACGGTCTCTGCGGCGCGCGCGGCGGCGGCCTCGTCCCCGCCCGGCACGAGCACGAGAACCTCGGCAGCCGGGGTCCCCTCGCGTTCGGAGAGCGCCGCGATCGAGCGGCTGGAGACCGCGCGGGCTCCGCGCTCGGCGACGGCGCGGACGCGCCCGCGCCAGCCCTCGTCGGTCGGCACCTGCGGATGTGCGCGGGCGACGATCATCGAAGCGCCCTCCTCGACCTCGAGCGACAGCTCCCGCGCGCGCGAGAGCAGCTCGTCGCGGTCGGTGAGCTGGCGCGCGAGGATCGCCCGCAGGAACCCCGCGGCGGCCGATTCCGAGACGCGCTCGGGTGCGCGCACGCGCTCGACCTCGGAGGCGATCATCGTGAGCAGCAGACGCTGCATCGAGGCCGTCGGAGAGGTCTTCGCTCGCATGTGGAGCGTGCCGACGACCGTGTCGGCGACCCTCAGGGGCGAACTTTCCACACCGTCGCCGCGACCCAGCAGCGCGCGCTCCTCGGCGGGCGAGCGCGCGGCCACGGCCAGGGTCGCTCCCCACGGGTCCGTCACCGCCAGGCTCGCGTCGAGCGCGCGGGCCGCGGCCCGGACGACCTCCGGCAGCCCGGCCCCGGACTCGACCGCCTCCGTGATGGCATCAAGCGCCTCGAGGTCGGACACGGCGTCAGCCCCAGAAGTAGACGACGGCGAGCGCGCCGGCGACGCCGGCGCCCACGAACACGGCGAGCACGTACAGGGACAGCACCGCGGCGGCCAGCCGTTCCCACAAACGCGAGTAGGCCGTCCACGCGGGACGCAGGATCAGGCCGGCGTACACGGCGACGCCGATCACCGCGCTGGCGCCCGCTACGAGCTCGTTGATCTGGGATCTGCTCATCCGTCTCGGGCAGGATTGTTGCGCAAGGCGCAGTCGGGGCCGACACCGCCGCCCGCGCCGCGCTCGCTGCCGCACGGCGTCGAGGGCCTCAGGGCGCGATGCTCACGCGGCCGGGGCGGGGTCGCGGTCGATCGGCATCGCCTCGCCGAAGGCGGCCTCGACCGGCATCGCGCAGAGCGGCTCCGGCTCGCGCCCGCCGAGGGCGGCCGCCGCCAGCCGGGCCAGGGCGAGCCCCTCTTCGCGCGGGCGGGCGAAGAGCCCGATCGCGGTCGGGCCGGAGCCGCTGACGAGGGCGGGCGAGGCGCCGGCGCCGCCGAGCGCCCGCAGCGCCTCGGCGATCTCGGCGCGCAGCGAGACCGCCGCGCGCTGCAGGTCGTTGTGGAGCAGCTCGGTCGCGGCCGGTAGCGGCGCGCCGTGAGCCAGCGCCGAGGCGAGCTCCTGGTGGCGGCGGTGCAGCTCAGAGCGTTCTCGGGCGAGCCCGAGCCGGTCGGCCTCGGCGTAGACGTCGGCCGTCGAGAGCTCGAAGCCGGCCGGAAGGAGCAGGACGCCGAACGGCGTCGTCGGGGGCGGAAGTCGCTCCAGGTGCTCGCCCGCGCCCGATGCGAGCCAGCGACCGGGCGTGACCTGGGCGGCCACGTCCGCGCCAAGGCCGCGAGCGATCTCGAGGAGGAGCTCCTCATCGCCGAGTCCGGAGAGCGCGCGAGCGAGCCGCAGAGTGGCCCCGGCGTCGGCCGAGCCGCCCGCGAGCCCCGCGGCGAGCGGGATGCGCTTCTCGATCGTCAGCCGCAGCGGCGGCGCCTGCCAGCCGGTGCGAGCGCGGAACTCGCGCAGCGCACGCGCCGCGAGGTTGCGCTCGGGCGGTCCGGGAACCTCGGCGCATACGAGCTCATCGCCGACACCGCCGCCGGGCGCCGGCCCGAGCGTCAGCTCGTCCGCGAGCGATATCGACTGCATCACGGTCGCGAGCTCGTGGCGTCCGTCGGACTCGCGGACCGGGCCGAGGAAGAGGCCGAGGTTGATCTTGGCCGGCGCCAGAGCGCGCAGCGCCCGCAACTCGCTGCTCACAATCCAAGGATTCCGGCCAGGGCGCGGAACTCCTGCGGGGCGAGTCGCTCGGCGCGGGCGTCCGGTGGATGTCCGAGCTGGACGAGCGCGTCGCGGACCTCCGCGCGCGAGGAACCGCCGGAGCCGGAGGGCACGGCACCGGCGGCCAGGGAGAGCGAGCCGGCGAGCGTCTTGCGCCTGTGCGCGAAGGCGCCGGCGACGAGCGAGCGTAGCGCCGGTGAGGCGGCCTGGCCCGACGGGCGCCGGCGCATCTCGATCAGGACCGAGTCGACGTTCGGGACCGGCTGGAAGACCGTGCGGGGGATCGCGCGCACCACGCGCACCTCGCAATCGAGCTGCGCGAGCACCGAAGGCACCCCGTAGGCGCGGGAGCCCGGTCGCGCGGCGAGCCGCTCCCCGACCTCGCGCTGCGTCATCGCGACCCAAAGCCCGATCGCGGGGAGCAGCTCGATCGTCCGGATCAGGACGGTGGCGGCGATCCCATATGGGAGGTTGGCGACGAGCTTTCCGGGCACCGGCCGAAGGTCCTGCAGCGGCAGCGTCATCGCGTCCCCCCAGTGGACCGCGACGTTCGCGCGAGCGCCGACGGCGTCGAGCAGCGGCTCGCGCAGGCGCTCGTCGACCTCGACGACGTGCACGTGTCCGACGCGCTCGGCCAGATGCTCGGTGAGGACACCCAGACCGCCGCCGATCTCGAGCACGACATCCTGGACCGCGAGCTCGGCGGCGCGGTCGATCACCCCCAGGATGTTCGAGTCGATCAGGAAGTTCTGGCCGAGGTCGCGATCGGGACGCACGCCGAAGCGGCGCATCCGCCGCAGGCTGGGCTGCACGGGCTCCTCAGCCACGGCCCTCATGCCCAGCCGAACACGCGCGCCGCGTTGCGCTCGACGGCGGCGGCGAGCTCGCGCGGCTCGACGCCGCGCAGCGCGGCGATGAACTGCAGCGTGTGCGCGACGAACGCGGGCTGGTTGCGCTCACGGCGCACGGCCTGCGGCGTCAGGAAGGGCGCGTCGGTCTCGACCAGCAGGCTGCCGTCGGGCACGGCGCGCGCCGTCTCGGCGAGGTCCGTGGCGCTCGGATAGGTGACGTTGCCGGCGAACGAGATCGCGTAGCCCCGGTCGAGGCACTCGCCGAGTCGCTCGGGCATGGAGAAGCAGTGCATCACGACCGTCAGGCCGTCGGCTTCGGCCCCCAGCTGCGCGAGCGTCTCGCTCTCCGCGGCGCGCGTGTGGATCACGAGCGCCTTGCCGGTCTGGCGCGCGAGCTCGATCTGCGCGGAGAAGGCGCGCTCCTGGTCGGCGGCGGGCGGCGCGCTGTCGCGGTAGAAGTCCAGGCCGCTCTCGCCGATCGCCACGCAGCGCTCGTGACCGGCGAGCGCCTGCAGCTCGGCGAGGTCGGCCTCGTCGAACCCGCGCGCCGAGTTGGGGTGGCGCCCGACCGCGGCATAGACCTGCGGGAAGTCCTCGGCGGCGGCGAGCGCAGCGCGAGAGGAGGCGCCGTCGATCCCGACGGTCAGGATGCGGCTGACCCCGACGGCCTCGGCAGCCGCGACGAGCTCGGCATTGGGGGGCTCGCAGAGGTCGAGATGCGTGTGGGAATCGATCACTGCGGTGCGGCGGCAGGGGCGTCCTTGGGGAACAGCGGCTCGAGCGCCTGGACGCGCGCGACGGCTGAAATCCCGTCTGCGCCGCCGAGCTCGGCCCCGGCGAGCGAGGTGTCGCCCACGCCGAGCGCGGCGAGCAGCCGCTCGGTGCTCGCCGGCAGGTAGGGCCACAGCAGCACCGCCACCACTCGCAGCCCGTCGGCGAGCGTCGCGAGCACGAGGTCGAGCTCGCCGGCCGCATCCGGGTCCTTCGCCAGCTGCCATGGCGCGCGCTCCTCGACGTAGCGGTTCAGCCGCCGCACGCGCTGCCAGATCTCATCCAGGGCGACGGTCAGCTCCGCGCGGTCGATCAGCTCGACGACCCGCGCGCGCAGCCCGTCGAAGTCGGCACGGAGCGCGGGGTCTACGGCGACCGTGGCCACCTCGCCGTCGCGGTAGCGCAGCAGCATCGAGATCGCCCGGTTCGCCAGGTTGCCGAGCTCGTTGGCCAGCTCGGTCTCGTAGCGCAGCTCGAAGGAGGCCGTCGAGACGGAGCCGTCCTGGCCGAAGGGGACGTCGCGCAGCAGGTAGAAGCGCAGCGCGTCTGAGCCGAAGCGGTCGATCACCTCAAAGGGATCGAGCACGTTGCCGAGCGACTTGCTCATCTTCTCGCCTTCGAGCAGCAGGTAGCCGTGTACGAAGATCCGCTCGGGGAGCTCGATCTCGGCCGCCATCAGCAGCGCGGGCCAGTAGACGGTGTGGAAGCGCAGGATGTCCTTCGCGATCAGGTGGTAGCTGGCCGGCCACAGCTCCGGCGTCAGGTCCTCGCCCGGGCGGGCGTAGGAGAGCGCGCTGTAGTAGTTGAGCAGCGCGTCGAACCACACGTAGAAGACGTGCTCCGGGTCCCAGGGCACCTGTACGCCCCAGGTCAGCTTGTGCCGCGTCAGGGGCACGTCCCGCAGCCCGGAGCGGATGAACGACAGCGCCTCGTTGAAGCGGGTGCGAGGGGCGACGAAGTCGGGGCGCTGCTCGTAGAGCGCTTCCAGCCGCTCCTGGAAGGCGGACAGCTTGAAGAAGTAGTTGTCCTCCTGCTCGCGCGTGAGCTCGATGTGGTGGATCGGGCAGCGGTTGCCCTCGTCGATCTCGTTGTCGGCCTTGAAGTCCGCGCAGCGCGGGCAGTACCAGCCTTCGTAGGTGCCCATGTAGACGTAGCCGTTGTCGCGGACCTGCGAGAGCACGTCCCTGACGACGGCTTCGTGCTCGGGATCGGTCGTGCGGATGAAGAAGTCGTTGCTCGCGCCGAGCTGCGGGGCGAGCGCCCTGAAGCGCTCCGCGTTGCGGTCCGCCAGCTCCTGCGGCTCGATGCCGAGGGCGTGCGCGGCATCCGCGACCGGCTCGCCGTGCTCGTCGGTGCCGGTCAGGAAGAACACCTCTTCGCCTCGCTGGCGGTGGTGGCGGGCCATCACGTCGGCTGCGATCGTCGTGTACGCGTGCCCGAGATGGGGCGCGGCGTTGACGTAGTAGATCGGCGTCGTGACGTAGAAGGACATCGGCTGCGCCCAGGCTACTCGGCCCCATCGGCGAGCTCGCGGTAGAGCTCGTTGACGCCGAGCCCGGTCAGCCGCGCGACGGCGGCGGCGGCCGGGCGACGGCGGGCACCCGCCGCGATCAGCTCGCGCAGTGCGGCGAGCGCCTGCTCGCGCGAGGGCCCGGCGCCCGCCCGCTCGCCCGCGCCGATCACGAGCGTGACCTCGCCGCGCGCCTCGCGCTGCCCATAGCGGGCGGCCAGCTCGGCGGCGCTGCCGCGGGCGACTTCCTCGTGCAGCTTGGTCAGCTCGCGGCAGACGGCGACGGGGCGCTGCGCGTCGAGCTCTGCGAGCAGCGCGAGCGTCGCAGCGAGCCGCCGCGGCGACTCGTAGGCGACGAGCGTCTCCTCGGCCCGGGCCAGCAGCTCGCGCAGCTCGCCACGGCGGCGGGGAAGAAAGCCCTCGAAGCGCCACCGCGCCGGCGGCAGACCCGAGGCGACGAGCGCGGTGACGGCCGCGCTCGGTCCCGGCAGGACCTCTACGCCCAGCCCGTCGGCCAGGCAGCCGCGCAGCAGCTCATAGCCGGGGTCGGAGAGCAGCGGCGTGCCGGCGTCGGAGACCAGCGCGACGCGCTGGCCCGCGGCGATCCGCTTGCGAAGCTCGCCGGCGCGCGCCTGTTCGTTGTGCTCGTGGAAGCTCACGAGCCGGCCGGCGACGGCGATCCCGTGTCGGTCCAGCAGCACGCGCGTCCGGCGCGTGTCCTCGCAGGCGATGACGTCGGCGCCCGCCAGCTCCTCGAGCGCCCGCAGCGTGATGTCGGCGAGGTTGCCGATCGGGGTCGGGCATACGACGAGGCGGCCGACCGGCGCCTCCGAGGCGGTCATCCGGCAAATATAGGGTCCTGTTGATGGGCACCGACGGCGAGCAGCCGCCTCAGTACACCCGTTACCGAGCCCGGCGCCGGCTGCTGGGCGGCGGATACCGCGACGCTCCCGCAGCCGCGCGCGACGGCCTGCGCTCCGGGCGCGTGGCGGAGCAGCCGCGGCCCGCTTCGTCCGCCCCGGGCACGGCAGACCGACCCTCGCCGGATGCCGGTGAAATCCGCGCCGGGGGCGGGCGTGCGGGCGGGCGCGCTCGAATCCCGGGCGGGCGACCTCGAATCCCGGGCGGAGGCTGGCGCCGCTGGGCGACGCGCAAACGAATCGTGCTCGGCGTGCTCGGGCTGCTCGTCGGCTGGGTGCTGCTGTCCGTCCTGTTGTTCCTGGTCAGCTCGCACTTCGAGCGGACGCCGATCGACACGAACGTCGCCGGCGCACTCGACCCGGCCGGCAACCCGGTGACGTCCGCCAACAACATCCTCGTGCTGGGATCCGACCGCCGGCAGAAGAACAGCAGGGAACCGGGCGCCGAAAAGAGCGGCTTCGGCCGCTCGGACACGATCCTGCTGATCCGCACGGGCGGCGGTCATTCCGCGCGGCTGTCGATCCCCCGCGACACGATCGTCGAAATCCCCGGCCACGGGCGGCAGAAGATCAACGCGGCGTATGCCTACGGCGGGCCGACCGAGTCGGTTAGCGTCATCAAGCACTGGCTCGGCGTGCCGATCAACCACGTCGTCGAAATCAACTTCGAAAACTTCCCCCAGCTGATCGACGCGATGGGCGGCGTCGACTACAAGGGCGGCTGCATCATCTCGAAGATCAACGGCGGCTTCGCCAATGGCGGCTACACGCTGCGGCTGCCGGCGGGCACACACCACATCGACGGCAAGCAGGCACTCGCGATCGCGCGCACCCGCAAGAACCTGTGCGCGCCGAACGCCAATGACATTCAGCGCGAGGAACATCAGCAGACGCTGTTCAACGCGATGAAATCGCGGCTGCTCTCGCCGTCGAGCTTCATCCGCCTGCCCTGGATCGCCTGGAACGCGCCGCCGGCGATCGTCTCGGACATGAGCGGCCCGACGCTGCTGAGCCTGTTCACAGGGATGGCGATCTCGGGCACGCCCGCGACGCGGGTGCTCAAGCCGACCGGCGCCGAAACGCTCCCGGACGGCGAGGCCGGACTGACGGTCTCGGAAGCCGAGCGCCGCCACGACGTCGAAGCCTTCATGAAGGGCTGAACCGTGCCGCCGCCGCGGCGCGATCAGTTCTTGGAGGTGACGGGTTTGGAGTCTTTTTTCGCCGCGTCGCCCTTCTTCGTGCCCTCCGACGAGCTCGCGGAGTCCTTGGAGGAGTCCTTCGACGGCGCATCGCCGGAGGACTTCTCCGCGGCGTCGGCGGTCTCGCGCTGGCGGCGGCGAGTGCCGTAGTCGGTGTTGTAGAAGCCTTTGCCCTTGAAGTGCACGGCGGGCGCGTGCAGGACCCGCTCGACAGGTACGCCCGTCTCGGGATCGGTCTTCAGCGCCTCGTCGCTGAACGACTGCACGATCTCGAACTTGGTGCCATCCGGGCGCCTGTACTCGTAAATCGGCATCGGGGCGCGGATTATAGGTTGGGTGCTCGCAGCCCCCGACCGGGCCGCCGCCACAGCGCGGCCGTCCGTCGGCGCGGAGCTCAGTCGGTCAGCAGCGCGCGCACTGCCGTGATGCCCGCATCGATCGTGGCGCTGAAGTCGCGGTCCGGCTCGCTCAGCATCCGCAGCGCGAAGCCGTCGCCGAGCGAGAACAGGATCTCGGTGATCGCTTCGGCATCGGCGTGCAGGTGCAGCACTCCCTCGCGCTGCGCGGAGTCGAGCACCTCGGCGACCTGCTGGCGGGTGCGGCGGATCAGCTCGGCGTACTCCGCGGCGATGTCCTCGTTGCGGCGGGAGAGCGTGAACAGCTCGAAGACGAGCGTGAGGAAGTCGGGGTCCTCGCGGATCGTCTCTTGGAGGTTCTGGGCCATCAGATCGATGAAGTCGTCCGCCGTCTTGGCGGTCGCGAGCTGGCTCTGGAGGCGCTCGATGCGCAGCTCGCCGTCACGTCGCACCGCCTCGACGAGCAGCTGCTCCTTCGTCCCGAAGTAGTAGTGCAGCAGCCCGCGCGAGACGCCGGCCTCGCGGGAGACGTGGTCGAAGGTCGAGCCGGTCGTCCCCCGCTTGGCGACGCTATGGCGCATCGCGTCGATGATCCGCTGGGCCTTCTCGCCGGACAGCGGGCGCTTGGTCGCGCCGGCCTGCGCGTCGATACCGTCGTCCGGCTTCGGGCGCAACGAGGCTGCAGTCGCGTCAGCGGCGCTCAACGATGCTCCCTTTGTTGTCGTGCTCAGGCGTTCACGCCGGCGGGCTCGGGCGTGGCCGGCGCCGTCGTGGAGCTGTAGTCGAACTGCTCCTCAGCCCCGAACAGGAGATCGAGCACCTTCGAGCGCAGCCCCTCGTTGAGAGCCACCGCGAGCACCGCACCGAAGGTGATCAGCAGCATCGTGCGGCCCAGCCCGCCGCGCCTGCGCCGGCGCACCGGGGGACCTTCACGCAGCGCCCCGCCGGCCTCGCGCAACGAGTCGACCGCGCTGCGCAGCTCAGCCTGCAGCTTGCGGTCCTCGAACAGCACCTTGCCGGCCGGCTTGCCGTTGCTCATCCGGCCGTACGCGCTGCGTGCCGCGCCGTAGGCGGCGAGCAGGTTCGAGCGAAGCTCCTCGTCTTCGATCAGACGCTGCACGTACCGGTTGTTCTGCGCGGCCTTGGCCGCTTCGGACGCCTTTCCAAGTCTGTCCTTCGATGCCATCTCGCCACCGCCTTGCCGAAAGCTTGCAGGTCCAGCGACCAATATACCCTCGCCGGCGTTCTCAGAGCACGCGCGCGGACGGCTCTCACACTCGGGCCCTATGCGTGCAGGGCGGCCTGCTCCTGCGCCGAGGGGAAGGACCATGCCGCGCGAGTGCGGCGCTCCTGCCGGAACACGAACCGCATCTGCTGCGGCGGGCGCAGCTGCGCCTCGTGCGGGCGGAACGTCGAGCAGGGCTCGTCGAGCTGCAGCGCACAGAGCAGGTTGACGCGGAAGAAGCAGTCCTCACAGCTCGGCTTCGGCGCCGTCCGGCGGCCTCCGGATGCGGGCATGGCCCTTCCACGGCTGGTGCGGTTCGCTCCCAACTCTTCCCCGGTTTCGCTCGTGCTCGATGGGACGCCACGATCAAATCACACCCCTTGCGCCGACGCGGATGACATCGCGCAAATGCCAGAGAAAACGAAAATGGACCCGCAACGAGGAGCCGTTTCGTCACTTTCCTGTGACTAGCGCCGCTGTGATCTCGCAGTTTGCGTCCAGGTGGGCGCCGATCGCCGGGCGTCGATCATCATCTGCGGCGTGGAGATCCTGCTCACCGGCGCCAGCGGCTTCATCGGCTCGCGACTGCTCCCCCAGTTGCTGCGCGACGGCCATGAGGTTCGGGCGATGACGCGTGACCCGGCGCGGCTGCTGGCCGACCCCGCGGCGCTCGCGGGCAGCGCCGAGGTCGGCGGCACGCCGCGCGCGGCTCACATCGTCCGGGCGGACGCGGTCACCGGCGAGGGTCTCGAGCGGGCGCTGTCCGGCGCGGAGGTGGCGTACTACCTGATCCACTCGATGGAGCCGTCGGCGAGCAACGTCGGCTTCTCCGAGCGTGAGTGGATCGCGGCGCAGAACTTCGCCGCAGCGGCGGGAGCAGCCGGGGTGCGTCGGATCGTCTACCTGGGGGGCCTCGTGCCGCGGTGGGAGCCGGCGCGGGGCCGCGCGGGCGCGGCGCGTTCGCGCCATCTCGAAAGCCGGGAGGCCGTCGAGCGGGTGCTGCTGACAGCCGTGCCGGATTCGGTCGCGCTGCGCGCATCGATCGTGATCGGCGCGCGCTCGCGCTCGTTCCGCCTGCTCGTCCGACTGGTCGAGCGGGTGCCGATCCTCACCTTGCCGGCGTGGCAGCGGTTCCGCACGCAGCCGATCGACGAGCGCGACGTGATCGCGATGCTGAGAGCCTCCGCGGCGAGCCCGATCTCGGGCGAGGTGCTCGAGGTCGGCGGGCCGGACGTTCTGAGCTACGGCGAGATGCTCGAACGGATCGCCGAGGCGATGCTCGTAGGACGTCCGGCGCTGCGGCTGCGGGTCAGCATGACGGCTGTGGCCGGGCGGGTGGCGGCGGCGATCGCCTCCGAGGAGCCCGAGCTGGTGCTGCCGCTCATGGAGGGCCTTCAGGGCGATCTGCTGGCGCGCGACGACCATGCCGCCGAGCGCCTCGGCGTGCTGCTTCACAGCTTCGACTCGGCGGTCGCTCACGCACTGGCAGAATGGGAGCGCGCCGAGCCGCTGGCCGCCCGCTGATGAGCAGAGTCACTGCCTCGATCGAGATCGATGCTTCCCCCGAGCGGGTGTGGGAGATCGTCATGGACCCGCAGTGCCTCGAGCGTTGGGTGACGATCCATCGCCGGCTTTTGCGGGCCGACGCGGGCCCGCCAGAGGTGGGCTTCGAGATGGAGCAGGCGATCCACCTGCGCGGCGTCACGGTCGACGTCCACTGGGAGTTGGTCGAGTGCGAGCCGCCGCGGCGCGCGGTGTGGGAGGGCCGCGGCCCAGCCCGCTCTCGCGCCCACACCGAATACCTGTTGAGGGGCAACGGAGGCGGCACCAGGTTCGACTATCAAAACGAGTTCCGCGCGCCGCTGGGCCCGGTCGGCGCGATCGTCAGCCGTGCGCTGGTGGGAGGCATGCCGCAGCGTGAGGCCAACCACACGCTGCAGGAACTCAAGCGCGAGATCGAGCAGGGCTCGTGAGCCTGCTGTAGGGTAGGTGATACCCGCGATGTGTAACCCCGCACATCGCAACAAGTGAATAGGGAACTGACTGTGACTGACTTCCTCGATGAAAAGCGCAAGGAGATCACCGACAGGCTCAAAGAGCTGAAGCCGCTGGTGGACGAGTACCACCGTCTCGAGTCCGCGGCAGGCGCGCTGGCCGGCGTCGGCGGCTCGGCCGTCGCGACGGCGCGCGCGGCAGTCCGCAAACGCGGTCCCGGCCGGCCGCGCGGAGCGGCCTCAAAAAAAACGGCGACCAAAACGGCGACCAAACCCGCACGCAAAGCGCGGGGTCCCGCCAAACGGCGCGCGGGCCGGCGGAAAGGCAGCGGCACCCGCGCCGCCGAGGCGCTGTCGCTCGTCCAGGGCCAGCCCGGCATCACGATCCCCGAGCTCGCGGCCAAGATGGGCATCAAGCAGAACTACCTCTACCGGGTCCTGCCGGGCCTCGAGCAGGAAAAAAAGGTCACCAAGAAAGGCCGCGGCTGGTACCCCAAAGCCTAGCCTCGGGGCACCAGTAACACTTTCGGGCCGGCGGTCGCGCCGGACCTTCGAGTTCCAACATCCAGACGTTAACGACGAAGGGCGCGGTGTGTGACACCGCGCCCTAGTTGTTTCGGGTGCAGACCGGCTAGATCATTCCCTGCTCGGCGACGGTGTCGCGCTCGCCGAGGAGCTCCTCGACCGAGGCGCCGATCTTGGCGCGGGAGAAGTCGCTGAGATCGAGGCCCTGGACGATCTCCCACTCCCCCGCCTCACACGTGCACGGGAAGCCGCTGATCAGTCCCTCAGGGATGCCGTAGGAGCCGTCGGAGGCGACGCCCATCGAGACCCACCCGCCGTTCGTGCCGTTGACCCAGTCGGCGACGTGGTCGATTGCGGCGCTCGCGGCCGAGGCTGCCGAGGAGGCTCCGCGAGCCTCGATGACGGCCGCACCGCGTTTGCCGACGTTGGGGAGGAAATCGTTTTCGATCCAGGCCTGGTCGTCGACGGCCTCGGCGGCGACGACGCTGCCGACCTTGGCGTGGAACAGGTCCGGGTACATGGTCGGCGAGTGGTTGCCCCACACGCCCATCTGCGTGACCTCGGTGACGGGCAGCTCGAGCTTGTTGGCGAGCTGTGCGATCGCGCGATTGTGGTCGAGCCTCATCATCGAGGTGAATCGCTCGCGCGGGATGTCCGGGGCGTTGTTCATCGCGATCAGGCAGTTCGTGTTGGCGGGGTTCCCGACGACCAGCACCTTCACGTCGTCGGCCGCCTTTTCGTTGAGCGCCTTGCCCTGGACGGTGAAGATCTTGCCGTTCTCGGACAGCAGCTCCGCGCGCTCCATCCCTTTGGCGCGGGGGCGCGAGCCGACGAGCAGCGCGACGTTCACGCCGTCGAAGGCTTCCTCCGGGCTGTCATGCAGGTCGAGGCCGGCGAGCAGCGGGAACGCGCCGTCGACGAGCTCCATCGCGACGCCCTCGAGCGCGCCCATCGCCTGGGGGATCTCGAGCAGGCGGAGGTCGACCGGCTGCCCGGGGCCGAGCAGCTGGCCGCTGGCGATGCGGAACACGAGGCTGTAGCCGATCTGGCCGGCGGCGCCGGTCACGGTCACACGTACGGGGTTGCTCACAGGTTCATCTCCTGGGGTGTGGCGGTTTGCGGTTTTCTCATGCGGCCGGGACCGCGGCGCGCAGGCTCTCGTCGATCGAGCCCAGGAACTCCTGGGTCGTCTGCCATGGCTGGTCGGGCCCGACGAGGAGCGCGAGGTCCTTGGTCATCTTCCCAGCTTCGACCGTCTCGATGCAGACGCGCTCGAGCGTCTCGGCGAACTCGATCACCTCGGGCGTGTCGTCCATCCGCCCGCGCGCGGCGAGCCCGCGCGTCCACGCGAAGATCGAGGCGATGGGGTTGGTCGACGTCGGCTTTCCCTGCTGGTGTAGCCGGTAGTGCCGGGTCACAGTGCCGTGCGCGGCCTCGGCCTCCACGGTCTTGCCGTCGGCGGTCGCCAGGACGCTCGACATCAGCCCGAGGGAGCCGAACCCCTGGGCGACGGTGTCCGACTGCACGTCTCCGTCGTAGTTCTTGCAGGCCCACACATAGCCGCCCTCCCACTTCAGCGCGGCAGCGACCATGTCGTCGATCAGGCGGTGTTCGTAGCTCAGACCTGCCGCCTCGAAGTCGGCGCGGAACTCGTTCTCGTAGACCTCGGCGAAGATGTCCTTGAAGCGCCCGTCGTAGCTTTTGAGGATCGTGTTCTTGGTCGACATGTAGACGGGATAGCCGCGCTCGAGCCCGTACCTGAGGGAGGTGCGTGCGAAGTCGCGGATCGAGGCGTCGAGGTTGTACATCGAGAGCGCCACTCCGCTGCCCGGGAACTCGTACACCTCCAGTTCGATCGGCTCCGAGCCGTCCGCAGGCGTGAACGTCATGGTCAGGGTGCCCGCGCCGGGCACGACGAGGTCGGTCGCGCGGTACTGGTCGCCGAACGCGTGACGTCCGATCACGATCGGCTTCGTCCAGCTCGGCACGAGCCGGGGGATGTTCGCGATCACGATCGGCTCGCGGAAGATCACGCCGCCGAGGATGTTCCGGATCGTGCCGTTCGGCGAGCGGTACATCCGTTTCAGCGAGAACTCCTCGACGCGCGCCTCATCAGGCGTGATCGTCGCGCACTTCACCCCGACGCCATGGCGCTTGATCGCTTCGGCGGCGTCGACCGTGACCTGATCGTCGGTGGCGTCGCGGTTCTCGATCCCGAGGTCGTAGTACTCCAGGTCGATGTCGAGGTAGGGAAGGATCAGCTGCTGCTTGATGAACTCCCAGATGATCCTCGTCATCTCGTCGCCGTCCAGCTCGACGACCGGGTTCTTGACCTTGATCTTCGCCATGTTGGGTCCTTGATGTAAGTGCTTGTCGGGGGCCGGCGCAATCTCCGGGCCGCGCGGTCAGCGCGCCCGGGCCGAGCGGCGCCGATGCTATCGACCGTCGGCCACTCGCCCCGCGGCGCACCCCGAGCGCCGCCCGAACCCCCTCGAGCGACCTCAAGCGAGCGTTCTCGCGCCGCGTCGGCCTCCGCGCAGCCCCATCTGCGAAACTGCGTCCATGGCCACCGTCTCTCACGACCGGACGGCCCACCCGCCCGACACCGCGCCCTACAGGACCCACGAGGTCTTCAACCAGGCGCCGCCGCTCGACGGCCTCGACGTGTTCTCGAGCAACCGCCCGCTGGTCGAGGCGGTGGACCGCGAGGGCGCCGGCTGGGTGCTCGAGCGTGCCGCGGAGCTCGGACGGTTCGTCGGCGGCGAGCCGCTCCAGCAGTGGGGTCGTCTCGCCAACGAGAACAAGCCCGTGCTCCGCACCTTCGACCGGTACGGGCACCGCATCGACGAGGTCGAGTTCCACCCGGCCTGGCACAAACTGATGCAGATGGGCGTCGAGAACGAGTTGCACTCGCTGCCCTGGACGAGCACCGAGCCCTCTCCGCACACCGCCCGCGCCGCGCTCTACATGACCGCGATGCAGGCCGAGGCCGGGTACGCGTGCCCGATCACGATGACCTTCGCGGTCGTGCCGGCGCTGCGCGCGCAGCCCGAGCTGGCCGAGGAGTGGGAGCCGCTGCTGATGGCCACGAGCTATGACCCGAACCTCGTGCGGGTGGGCGAGAAGGGCAGCGCGATCTCTGGGATGGCGATGACCGAGAAGCAGGGGGGCTCGGACGTGCGCGCCAACACGACGGTCGCGCGGCCGCTGAACGGCGGCGGTGGCGGGGCCGAGTACGAGATCGTCGGCCACAAGTGGTTCTGCTCGGCGCCGATGTCGGACATGTTCCTCGTGCTCGCACAGACCGACGACGGCCTCTCTTGCTTCTTGATGCCGCGGATCCTGCCCGACGGCAGCCGCAACGCGTTTCACATCCAGCGGCTGAAGGACAAGCTCGGCAACCACTCCAACGCTTCCTCGGAGGTCGAATTTCACGGCGCCTGGGCGCAGATGGTCGGGGAGCCGGGGCGCGGAGTGCCGACGATCATCGAGATGGTCGGTCACACGCGGCTGGACTGCGTGATCGGCTCGGCGGCGGGGATGCGCACGGGCGTCGTCAACGCGACCTGGCACGCCGCACACCGCAGCGCCTTCGGCAAGCTGCTGATCGACCAGCCGCTGATGCGCAACGTGCTCGCCGATCTGTGCGTGGAGTCCGAGGCGACGACGGCGCTGGCGATGCGCCTCGCGCGGGCCTACGACGAAGCCCGCGAGGACGCCGACGCGTACGCGAACGAGACCGACGCGCAGCTCTTCAAGCGGCTGGCGACGGCGGTGGGCAAGTACTGGACGTGCAAGCGTGCCCCCAACCATGCGTTCGAGTCGCTCGAGTGTCTCGGCGGCGCCGGCTATGTCGAGGAGTCGGGGATGCCGCGCCTGTACCGCGAGGCGCCGCTCGCGTCGATCTGGGAGGGCTCGGGCAACGTGATGAGCCTCGACGTGCTGCGCGCCCTGACGCGCTCGCCGCGCTCGCTGGAGGTGTTCCTCGCGGAGGTCGAGCAGGCCGCCGGCGGCGACCCCAGGCTCGATCGGCGCGTGGCCGAGCTGAAGGACCAGTTCGCCGACCCGGCGACGCTCGAGACACGCGCCCGGCGCGTCGTGGAAGGCATGGCGCTGTGCCTGCAGGGCTCGCTGCTCGTGCGCCACGGCGACCCGGCCGTCGCGGACGCCTTCTGCGCGTCGCGCCTCGGCGGCGACGGCGGGCTCGAGTACGGCACGCTCCCGGCCGGCACCGACTTCGAGGCGATCATCTCGCGCTCGCGGCCCGAGCTCTGAGCCGGGGCGGCAGCGCGCGCACGGCCCGGGGCGGCGCGGCGGCGCGATCCGCCCCGGCCCCGGGGGCGCCTACCATCTAGTCATGCCTGTGCGTCGGCGTTCGAACTTCCAGCTGGCGCGCCTGTTCGGGATCCGCATCGGCGTCAGCGCGAGCTGGTTCCTGGTGCTGTTCGTCCTGATCTGGTGGCTGGGCGCCGAATACTTCCCGCCGATCCTCGAAGGCTCCCAGACGACGGCCTACCTGATCGCGGTGGCGGCGGCGCTCGGCTACTTCATCTCGCTGATCCTGCACGAGCTCGGCCATGCGCTGATGGCCAGGCGGCTCGGCATCGGGATCGCCGGCATCGACCTGTGGTTCTTCGGCGGCCTCTCCCAGATGCGCCGCGAGCCCGCGACGCCCGGCGAGGAGTTCAAGGTCGCGGCCGCCGGCCCGGCGGTGACGTTCCTGCTGCTCGTAATCTGCGCGGGGGCCGGCGAAGCGCTGTCCCCGCATCACCCGTTCACCGACACCCTGACCAGGGAAGGCGTCACGACCTCGCCCGGGCTCGCGCTCCTCGGCTGGCTCGCGTTCATCAACGGAGCGCTGTTCCTGTTCAACATCGTCCCGGCGTTCCCGCTCGACGGCGGACGGATCGCCCGGGCGGTGATCTGGCGCGTCACCGGCAACCGCAACCGCGCGACGCTGGCGACCGGCCGCGCCGGCCAGGCGCTCGCGCTGGCGCTGGGCGCGCTCGGCATCGTCAGCTTCGCGCAGGGCAACTCGACCTTCGACCTGCTGACGATCGTGCTCGCGTTCTTCCTCTATCAGGCGGCGGGGTCGGCCGTCGTGCAGGGTGCTCTCGGGCAGCGGATCCAGCACATCAAGGTCGCCGACATCATGGATCGAGAGCCCGTGACGATCCCGGCGGACGTGACGCTGCTGGACGCCCAGGAGCAGTACTTCCTCCGCTACGGCTGGCCGTGGTTCGTCGTCGTGGACCCGGCCAGGCACTTCCTGGGGGTGGTGCGAGAGCAGCGCCTGGAGGAGGAGATCCGGGCGGGCAGGCCGGCGCTGCAGGTCGTCGACGCGCTCGAGCCCGATCTGCCGGTGAGGATCGGCGAAGAAGCGCCGCTCGAGTCACTGCTCAGCTCCGAGGGCCTCGGCCGGCTGGGTGCGATGGTCGCGGTCGACGCCGACGGGGTGCTCAAGGGCGTGGTCACCCTGGCCCAGGTCCGCCGCGCGCTGGCGCCGGCCGGCTGAGGCGACCGCCGGGCCGGGCCGGAGCCGCCACC
Source organism: uncultured Solirubrobacteraceae bacterium (assembly GCA_963721285.1). GTDB lineage: Bacteria > Actinomycetota > Thermoleophilia > Solirubrobacterales > Solirubrobacteraceae > Palsa-744. Next base: position 77,579 of record CAVRIN010000002.1, read on the forward strand.
GTGCTCGTTATAGAGTCCTGCTCCGTCATCCCCTCCCCCGTTCACCTCGAGGAGCCATGCCAGCACACGACGTTCTGATCATCGGCGCGGGCCTAGCCGGCCAGCGGGCCGCCCTCGCGGCCGCGCAGCGCGGTGCCAGCGTCGCGATCATGAGCAAGGTCCACCCGGTGCGCTCGCACTCGGTGGCGGCGGCGGGCGGCATCAACGCAGCAATCAGCGTCGACGACGACTGGCGCTCGCACGCCTACGACACCGTCAAGGGCTCGGACTTCCTCGGCGACCAGGACGCGATCGAAGTGATGTGCTCCGAGGCGCCGGCGGAGGTGCTGCATCTCGAGCACATCGGCGTCACCTTCCACCGCAACGAGAAGGGCGAGATGGACCTGCGCGCGTTCGGCGGCGCTTCGATGAAGCGCACCGCTTACGTCGCCGACATCACAGGCCAGGCGATGCTGCACGTGCTCTACGAGCAGCTGATGAAGCACCACGAGACGGTCGAGCGCTTCGAGGAGTGGTTCACGACCTCGTTGCTGATCGACGAGGACGGAGCGTGCTGCGGCGTCATCGCCCGCGACATCCGCAGCGGCCGGGTCGAGGCGTTCCGGGCCAAGAACGTCATCCTCGCCTGCGGCGGGGCAGGGCAGGTCTACAAGCCCACGACCAACGGCCTGATCGTCACAGGCGACGGCATCTCGCTCGCCTATCGTGCCGGCGCGCCGCTGATGGACATGGAGATGGTCCAGTACCACCCGACGACGCTCGTCGAGACCGGGATCCTGATCACCGAGGGCGCGCGCGGTGAGGGCGCGCACCTGCTCAACGCCGACGGCGAGCGCTTCATGGAGAAAACCGCTCCGAACAAGATGGAGCTCGCCTCCCGCGACGTCGTCTCGCGCGCCGAGCAGATCGAGATCAACGAGGGCCGCGGCGTCGGCCCTGACAAATCCGGCATCCTGCTCGACGTGACGGTCGTGCCGCGCAAGCGCACACTCGAGGCGCTGCGCGAGATCGTCAACCTCGGCCGCGACTTCGCGGGAGTCGACATCACGCGCGAACCGATCATGATCCGCCCGGGTCAGCACTACATCATGGGCGGCGTCAAGACCGACATCGACGGGCGCACGCCGATCGACGGCCTGTACGCCGCCGGGGAGGTCGCCTGCGTGTCCGTCCACGGCGGCAACCGGCTCGGCGCCAACTCGCTGCTCGACACGCTGATCTTCGGCCGCCGGTCCGGCGAGCACGCGGCCGCCAGGGCCGCCGGCATGGCGGCTCCGAAGCTCGACGTCCGCGCCCAGCTCGGCCGCGACGAAGGCGAACTGCAGGCGATCATCGCGCGCCCGCGCGAGGGCCGCCGGGTCTCGGAGATCAAGAACGAGCTCGGCGAGACGATGAACGCCCACGCCGCGGTGTTCCGCGACGAGGAGGGCCTGCAGGGCGCCCTCGAGACCGTGCGGCGCCTGAAAGAGGAGGCGCAGGGGGCGTGGATCGACGACCGCGGCACGGTCTTCAACCAGGACGTGCTCGGAGCGCTCGAGCTCGGCTTCATGATCGACTGCGCGGAGGCGACGGTGGTGGGGGCGATCGAGCGCAAGGAGTCCCGCGGCGCCCAGTTCAGGACCGACTACCCGGAGCGCAACGACGAGGAGTGGCTGAAGCACATCGACATCACCCTGCAGGACGGCGAGCCGCAGATCAGCTACTCGCCCGTCACGATCACGCAATGGCAGCCCGAGGAGCGGAAGTACTGATGGAGAGGATGGCCCCCGATGGCTGAAGCGCACGACCGCCCGCCGCAGCAGTTCAAGCTCAGGCTGCGGCGCTATGACCCGGAGTCGGGCCAGGCGCCGTACTGGGACGAGCACACGGTCGAGCTCGAGCCGCACCGCTCGGTGCTCGAGGGCGTGCTCCAGGCGCGCGACCGCTTCGACGGCTCGATCGGCATCCGCTGCTCGTGCCGCCAGGCGATCTGCGGCTCCTGCGGGGTGCGGGTCAACGGCGAACCGGCGCTCGCCTGCCACACACACCTCGACGCCGCGATGAGCAGCGCGCCCGACGGCGTGATCGAGATCGAGCCGATGGGCAACATGCCCGTGATCAAGGACCTGATCGTCGACATGGACGAGGTCCACTGGAAGAAGATCAGGCGGGTGACCCCGTGGCTGCTCGCCAAGCAGCCGGTGCCCGAGCGCGAGTACCTCGTCCCCAAAGACGCGATGGTGGACGTCACCCAGACGATGGCCTGCATCCAGTGCGGCGCCTGCGTCTCGGATTGCCTGGCGATGGAGGTCGACCCGGGCTTCATCGGACCGGCCGCCCTCGCGAAGGCCTACCGCTTCGTCGGCGACCCGCGCGATGCCGAGCAGCACGAGCGGCTCGAGGACCTCGCCCAGGACCCGCAGGGGATCTTCGACTGCACGCACTGCTTCAAGTGCGTCGAGGCGTGCCCGAAGGACGTGAACCCGATGGGGCAGATCATGCGTCTGAGGCGAATCGCCACGTCCGACCAGCAAATCGTCGACAGCAACAACGGCGAGCGCCACGAGGCGGCGTTCACGAGCCTCATCAAGGACAACGGCCTGCTGTGGGAGGCCGAACTGCTGCCGCGCTCCTACGGCGGCGACTCCTGGTTCGGCAAATTCCACCCGGCCGCCGCCAAAGAGCTCGTGAGCTCGATGCCCGCGATCCTGACGGCGCTGCTGCGCCGCAAGGTCACGCCCGCGGGGGCCCTGAAACCGCACCGCCTCGCGAAGGGCGACCTGCGCAGCGTGCAGTCGATCTTCGACCGCGTCGAGAGCCGCCCGGAGCGCTATGAGCTGAACCTCTACGTGAGCGGCGAGGACGAGGTAGAGGTAGACGTAGAGGAAGCGGGAGTACCGGTCGCCGCCGTCGTCGTGGACGAGCCCGCCGCCGAGAGCCCGAGCGCCTCCTCGCCGCCGGAGGCCGGCGCCGGGACCGGAGAGGACGAGAGCACGCAGGAGGAGGCCGATCCCGCCGGCGCGCGCGAGGATGGCGGCGATGACGCCGGGAACGGAGGCGAGGGCTGATGAAGGTCGCCTACTGGCCCGGCTGTGTCAGCCGCGGTTTCACACCTGAGCTGCACGGCTCGATGGCGAAGGTCGCGCCGCTGCTCGACATCGAGCTCGTCGAACTCGACCGTGCGAGCTGCTGCGGGGCCGGCGTGATCGCCGAGCACAACCAGGAGCTCGCCGACACGCTGAACGCCCGCACGTTCGCGCTCGCTCAGCAGGTCGAGGGAGCGGAGCTGATGATGAACATCTGCTCGACCTGCCAGGGCGCGCAGAGCGAGTGCCAGGAGCGCCTCGACGCGAGCGGGGAGTACCGCGAGCACGTCAACTCGACGCTCGCCGCCGAGAACCTGAACTACGAGAAAGGCCTGACGAACAAGAACCTCCTGTGGCTGCTGGTCGAGGACATCGGCCTCGACGCGCTGCGCTCGAAAGTCCGCCGGCCGCTGACCAACCTGCGCGTCGGGCCGTTCTACGGCTGCTACATCGTGCGACCGCGCAAGCGCCTCGGCATCGACGGCGATCACCAGCGCGACAGCTACCTGCACGAGCTGATCGAGGCGCTCGGCGGCACCGTGATCGACTACGCCGGCATGCGCAAGTGCTGCGGCTTTCCGATCATCACGATGAACAAGGAGGCCTCGCTCAAGCAGGCCGGGCGCCACCTCGGCGACGCGGTCGATGCCGACGCCGACTGCCTCGTCACGCCGTGCCCGCTGTGCCACCTGAACCTCGACCTGCAGCAGCCCCTGGCGGAGCGGACCGTCGGCCGCGAGCTGAACATGCCCGTGCTGCACCTGCCGCAGCTCGTCGGCCTCGCGCTCGGGCTCGACCCCGACGAGCTCGGCCTCAGCCGCCATGTCGTGCGGCCCACGTCGGTGATCGATTGGTCGACCAGCGTCGTCGGCGCGGCGGCCGCCTGACGGCGCGATGCCCGTCGCCGAGCTCGAGGACGGGCTCGCGCTCCACTACACCGACCGCGGCGCAGGGCCGCCGCTGCTGCTGATCGCGGGGATCCCCGCGATCGCCGAGGACTGGGACGCGCTGGCGGTGCCGCTGAGCGGGTCGCGGCGCGTGATCGCGTACGACAACCGCGGCAGCGGCGCGTCGTCGGTCACGGATGGGCCCTACACCACCGCGCAGCTCGCCGGTGACGCGGTGGCGCTGCTCGACCACCTCGCGATCGACCGCGCCGACGTGTTCGGCATGTCGATGGGCGGGATGATCGCCGAGGAGCTCGCGATCAGATCGCCCCAGCGTGTCCGCCGGCTGGTGCTGGGCTGCACGCACGCCGGCATCGCGCACGCCGCGCGCCAGCCGCGCGCGACGGCGCGCGCCTTCGCGATGCAGACCGACGACTGGGGCGAGCGGATGCGGGCGCTCGCGCCGCACGCCTTCGCGAGCACCGTCGACGAGGAGTTGCTGGCCGGCTTCATCGCCAAGAAGTCGCGCGATGTGCAGGACCCGCGCGGCTACGCCGCCCAGATCGCGGCAGTGCTCGCGCACGATTGCGCGGCGCGCCTCGACGCGATCGTCGCGCCGACGCTCGTGCTGACCGGCGACGACGACCGCGTCATACCCGGGGCGAGCAGCGAGCTGCTGTGTGAGCGCATCCCGGGCGCCCGGCTGGAGATCATCCCCGGGGCCGGGCACCTGTTCTTCATCGAGAAGCCGTCGGAGACGCTGCGGCTGCTCGAGGAGTTCCTCGCCTAGCCCGCCTCGCGCGCGGCGAGCTCGGCGAACAGCTCGTCCAGCGCTTCGTAGCCCTGGACGAGGCCCTTTTCCATCCCGGCCTCGATCATGCCGTCGCGTTCCTCGGTCGTGTGGAACAGCGAGTGCACGACCACCTTCGTGGCGCCGTCCAACTCCTCGAGCTCGACCGTGTCCACCAGCACCTTGCCCGGCCAGCCCTCGTATTCGAAGGTGTAGACGAGCCGCTGCGGCGGGCTGACCTCGCGGTAGACCCCGCGGAACGCGGCCTCCGAGCCGTCGTCTTTCAGCTCCACGAAGCGCCACGACCCGCCGGGACGAAGGTCGAGCTCATCGACGCGCGTCTCGCTCTCGCGCAGGCCCCACCAGCGGACGATCAGAGCCGGGTCGGTCCAGGCGCTCCATACCCGCTCGCGGGGCGCGGCGAAGACGCGTTCGGTGACGATCTCGCGCGGCCCGGGGGTGCTCAGGACGTGCGTCTGCGGCTGGCTGCTCATGGCAGGCCTCCTTTCGGTTCCTCGACGAGCGCGCCCATGCGATCGAGGCGCTCGGCGAGCATGTGCCCATAGGTGTCAAACCACGCTGCGGCGTCGCGGAGCGGGAGCCCGGTGAGGCTGCAGCTGCGCGTCCGGCCGCGCTTGACGCTGCGCACGAGGCCGGCTTCTTCGAGCACCGTGACGTGCTTGCGCGCCCCGGTCAGCGAGATGGCGAAGCGCTCGGCGATCGAGGTGATCGACGCTTCGCCCCGCTCGCCGAGCATCTCAACGAGCTGCCGCCGCTTGGGGTCGGCGAGCGCGCTGAGCGTGCGATCGAGGCCGGTCGTCTGCAAAGACTGAACCATATGGTTCACTTTCTATCACAGAACTGAACCGGCTGGTTCAGTTTTTTTTAATTTTTTGGATGGGCCGCGCAACGTGGTCATGCGCGCCGCGCGGGTCCCCCGCCCGCGGGCATCTAGGCTTACCCGCGTGCGGATCCTGACCGTCGTGGGCAACCGGCCTCAGTTCATCAAGGCCGCGGCGGTGTCGGGGCCCTTGCGCGAGCGCCACGAGGAGATCCTCGTCCACACCGGCCAGCACCACGACGAGACGCTCTCGAGCGTGTTCTTCGCCGAGCTCGGTCTCGCCAGGCCGGACCGCGAGCTGGGCATCGCGGGCGCGAGCAACACCTCGCAGACAGCCCGCATGCTGACCGCGCTCGAGCCGCTCCTGGCCGAGCTGGGTCCGCAAGCGGTGCTGGTCTACGGCGACACCAACTCGACGCTCGCGGGCGCGCTGGCGGCGGCGCAGGGCGGGGTCCCGGTGGTGCACGTCGAGGCGGGGATGCGCTCGTTCGATCGCTCGATGCCGGAGGAGCTCAACCGCGTCCTGACCGACCACGTCGCCGAGCTCCTGCTGTGCTCCTCGGAGACGGCGGCCGCCAACCTGCGTGCTGAGTCGGTGCCCGGAGAGGCGGTCGTGGTCGGGGACGTGATGGTCGACGTCGCGCTGCGCCGTCAACCCTCGGCACGGAGCGAAGCGGAGGTCCCGCGCGCGCACGGGCTCGAGGTCGACGGCTACCTGCTGGCGACGGCGCACCGCGCCGGCAACGTCGACGATCCGCGGCGGCTCGCCGCGCTCGTCGAACTGCTCGCGGCGCTGCCGGCACCGGTGCTGCTGCCGCTGCACCCGCGGACGGCCGCGCGCCTCGAGGAGTTCGGGCTCACGGACGCGCTCCGCGGCATCTCGGGGCTCGTGGTGACCGAGCCCCTCGGGTACCTGGAGTTCAGCGCGCTGCTGTGCCAGGCGCGAGCCGTGCTGACCGACTCGGGAGGCGTCCAGAAGGAGGCGTACCTTGCCGGGGTGCCCTGCGTGACGCTGCGAGCGAGCACGGAGTGGGTCGAGACGGTGCAGGTGGGCTGGAACACGCTCGTCGACCTCGACGCGAGCGCCGCGCTCGCGGCGCTCGAACGCCTCCCGCCGGCCGAACGGCCCGCGCTGTACGGCGACGGCCAGGCGGCCGCGCGCTGCGTCGAGGCGATCGACGCGCTGGCAGGGCGGCTCGAGGGAGCGGCGGCGTGAACGAGCAGGGCGGAGACGCTCCGGTGAGGCTGGCCGTGGTCGGGCTCGGCTACTGGGGGCCGAACCTGGCCCGCAACCTGGCGGCGATCCCCGGGTGTGAGCTGGCCTGGCTGTGCGACGCCTCGGAGAAGGCGCGCGAGCACGTCGCGCCGAGCTTCCCGGGGGCGCGGCCCACGGGCTCCCTGGAGGAGGTGCTGGCCGACGAGTCGCTGGACGCGGTCGTGCTGGCCACGCCCGTGCCGACCCACGCGGAGCTGGCGATCGCCGTGCTCGAGGCCGGCAAGCACTGCTTCGTCGAGAAGCCGCTGGCGACGAGCGCGGCGGATGCCGAACGGGTGCTGCGGGCGGCCGAGGCGGCGGGACGGGTGCTGATGGTCGGGCATCTGCTCGAGTACCACCCGGCGGTCACGCGGCTGAAGGAGATGATCGACGTCGACGAGCTCGGCCCGCTCTTCTACGTGTACGGCAACCGCCTGAACCTCGGCAAGCTGCGCGCCGATGAGAACGCGCTGTGGAGCCTCGGCGCCCACGACGTCTCCGTCGCGCTGCACCTGATCGGCGAGGAGCCGGTGGAGTGCACCGCCGACGGAGCGTCCTACGTGCGCCAGCCCGTCCAGGACGTCGTGTTCTGCTTCCTGCGCTTCCCCTCCGGTGTCGTCGCCCACCTCCACCTCTCCTGGCTCGACCCCCACAAGGAGCGGCGCATCACGGTGGTGGGCTCGCGCCGGATGGCGACGTTCGACGACATGCTGATCGAGGGCAAGCTGACCCTCTACGACAAGGGCTTCGACGAGGACACGAGCTCCTGGGGCGAGTACATCGCCCGCTCGGGAGACACCTACTCACCGCGGATCTCGAACCGCGAGCCGCTGCGGATCGAGTGCGAGCACTTCATCGAGTGCATCCGCACGGGCTCGACGCCGCGCTCGGACGGAGCCAGCGGGCTGCGGGTCGTGCGCGTGCTCGAGGCACTGCAGAACTCCCTCGACGAGCACTGAGGCGCTGGCGTCGCGGGCGGCGCGATGCGCCGTGCGCGCCGTCAGGCGACGCGCGCGCGTTGGCCCCGGTGCTCGGCGCCCCCGTCGACGCCGCTCCCGTGGCGACGGTTGGGCCTCAGCACGGGACCCCATTTGCGGCCGACGACGCGCAGCACGTAGGCGTCGCGGCGGCTGCTGTAGCGGAGCACCGGCCTGCCCACGGAGATCCAGCGTCGAGCGATGTACCGGCGTGGCCTCTTGACGGTGCGCATATCCCTTTCGTCCTTGAAAAGCTCGCTAACTCCGGGAAGCGTTGCCGACGGATTGTGACATATGGGCGCAGGCGAGCGCGTTGCTCACGGACGCGGAGGTTCGACGGCGTCGCCGGGCGCCTAGGAGGCCGGCCGGAACGGCTCCTCGACGGTGGCGGTGCCTTCGCCCGAGAGCTCGAATGCGCGGTGGAGCGACTGCACGGCCAGCTCGACCCGGTCGCGGTCGATCACGCAGGAGATCTTGATCGGCGAGGTCGAGATCATCTCGATGTTGATGCCCTCGCCGGCGAGCACGCTGAACACCTTGGCGGCCACGCCGGGATGCGAGCGCATGCCGGCGCCGACGATCGAGACCTTGCCGGTGTCCTCGTGAGCGGTGATCTCTCCGAACGCCTCGCCGGCCAGCGGCTCGAGCGCCGAGCCGGCCGTCAACAGGTCGTCGCGCGGCACGGTGAACGAGATCTCCGCGCGGCCGCCCGCGCTCACTGGCTCGTTCTGGACGATCATGTCGACGTTGACGTTGGCGTCGGCCAGCGCCTCGAAGATGCGGGCGGCGGCGCCGGGGGCGTCGGGTACCCCGGTCAGGGTGATCCGCGCCTCCTCGACGGAGTGGGTGACGGCTGTTATCAGGGGCTGCTCCACGGTTTCTCCTTCGGCGACGACAAAGGTACCGGGCGCCGCGTCGAACGAGGACCGGCAGTGGATCTTCACGCCGTGGTTGCGCGCGTACTCGACGGCGCGCAGCTGCAGCACGCCGGCCCCGGAGGCGGCCATCTCGAGCATCTCCTCGAAGTAGACGGTGTCGAGCTTGTGCGCGTCGGGGACGATCCGCGGGTCGGCCGAGTAGACGCCGGATACGTCCGTGTAGATCTCGCAGACGTCGGCGCCGAGCGCGGCTGCGACGGCGACCGCGCTCGTGTCCGAGCCGCCGCGGCCGAGCGTCGTGACATTGCGGGCGTTCTGGGACACGCCCTGGAAGCCCGCGACGAGCACGATCTGGTCCTCCTCGAGAGCCGCCCTGATGCGATCGGCGCGAACGTCGATGATCAGCGCCTTGGTGTGGGACTCGTCGGTGACGATCCCGGCCTGGGAGCCCGTCAGGGAGATCGCGCGGTGGCCGAGGTCGTTGATGGCCATCGCGCAGAGCGCGCACGAGATGCGCTCGCCGGAGCTCAGCAGCATGTCCATCTCGCGCGGGTCGGGGCGCGGTGAGACCTCTTCCGCCATCGCGATCAGCTCGTCGGTTGTCTTGCCGCGCGCCGAGAGCACCGCGACGACGCGGTAGCCCTCCTCGCGCTTCTCGACGATGCGCTGGGCGGCGCGCCTGAGGCGTTCGGCGTTGGCGACCGAGGTGCCGCCGAACTTCATGCAGATCAGGTCGGACATGAAGCGAATTACAGCAGCGCCGCGCTACACGGCGCGGCGCCCGGCGAACGCCTTGCCGAGCGTGACCTCGTCGGCGTACTCGAGGTCCGAGCCGACGGGCAGGCCGCTGGCCAGGCGCGTGACCTTGACCGCGGGCGCGAGGCGCCGCAGCTCCTCGGCGATGTGCAGCGCCGTGGCCTCCCCGGTCGTCGTCGGGTTGGTCGCGAGCACGACCTCGTGCATCGGGGCGCCCTCTCCGTCCGGGCTCACCCGCGCCAGCAGCTCGGCGATCTTGAGGTCCTCAGGGTCGACGCCGTCGATCGGCGACAGTGCGCCGCCGAGGACGTGGTAGACGCCGTGGTACTCGTGGGTGCGCTCCATCGGGATCACGTCGCTGGGCTCCTCGACCACGCAGACGAGCGTGTGGTCGCGCCGCTGGTCCTGGCAGATGCGGCAGCGCGGTTCGTCGGTGAGGTTGAAGCAGATCTCGCACAGCCCGATCTTCTCCTTGACTTCGACGATCGCCTCGGCGAGCCCGTTCGCGTCCTCGGGCGAGGCGCGCAGCAGGTGGAAGGCGAGGCGCTGCGCGGTGCGGTTGCCGATTCCGGGAAGCTTCGAGAGCTCTGTGACCAGCCGCTGGACGGGCGGCGCGTGCGAAGCGCTCACAGCCCCGGCAGGCCGAGCCCGCCCAGCTGGCCACCGAGCGCGCCCAGGTCGAGCCCGGCGGTGGCGCCGCCCATCTTGCGCTCGGCGAGCTCCTGGGCCATCCTCAGCGCCTCGTTGACCGCGGCGAGGATCATGTCGGAGAGGATCTCGACGTCGTCCGGGTCGATGGCCGCGGGGTCGATCACGACCTCCTTCACCTGCAGGTCGCCGCTCACCTTGACCGTCACCATGCCGCCGCCCACCGACGCTTCGACGACTTCGTTTTTGAGCTCCTCCTGGGCGGCAGCCATGTCCTGCTGCATCTTCTGGACCTGCTGCATCATCTGCTGCATGTTGGGCATGCCGGGCTGGCGTGGCACGCGGGGCTGCTTGGGCATCAGCTGCCTTTCTCGTTGCTGGTAAGCCTCGGCAGATCTGCTCCGCCCGTCGCGGCGTCCCCGCCGCCGGGGGCGGGGGGGCCGTCGAGCGAGATCTCCTCGGCGTCGAACTCCTCCATGAAGCGCGCCAGCCAACGCTCCTCCGAGCCCTCCTGCCCCTCGGCCTCGCCGTCCTCTGCGTCGAGCTCCTCGCGCAGCTCGTAGGCCAGGCGCCAGCGGATCTTCGTGAGCGCGGTCAGAGACTCGCCGACCGTCATGCGGTCCGCCGGGCCCTCGGCCTGCTTCTTCAGGAACGACGAGCCGAAGGCGATCGTCAGCTCGTCTCCCGCGACCTCGACCGGCCGCGCCCGCTCGATGGCGGCGCCGAGGCGGGCGTTCTCGCTGCGCACGAGGTCGACGACGGCCGGCCACAGCGAGCGCATCGAGTCGAGCGTCGCGGCGGTCGGAGGGGCTCCCTGCGCGGCGGCTGGCGGCGGCGTCTCGGCGCCGGGCTTCGCGAGCGTGGCGCCGGCCGCGGTGGCAGGCTCGGCGGTGGCCGGTGCGAGGGCCGTCGCCGAGGCAGCCTCGGACGGGCCGCCTCCAGAGCCCGGAGCGTCCCCGGCCGTGCCGGCGGCGCCGTCGCTCCCGGAGCCGGGATCCGCAGCGCCGTCGCGCGGCGGGACCTCGCGCTGTGCCGCGGCGACCGGGGTGATCCCGCCTCCCCCTCCCCCCGGCTCCAGACGCTCGATGCGCGCGAGCAGGGCGCGCAGCGAGCCGTCGACTTCCGGGCGGGCGCCCTTGACGAGCGCGAGCTCCAGGCGCGTGCGGGCATCGGCACCGGCGCGGATGGCCTCCAGGGCCTCGCCGAGCAGCTCCAGCAGCCGCACGACGACCTCGTGGGGCACGCGCCCCGCCTGCTCGGCCAGGGCCGTGTCGGCGTCAGGGGTCAGCGACAGCTCGGCAGGCACGGCTCCGACCGTCTGCACGATCATCAGGTCACGCAGCCTCGCCTCGAGGTCGCCGGCGAAGGAGGCGGGGTCGCGGCCCTGTGCGGCGCACCGCTCGAGCGCGGAGAGCGCCCCGCGAGCGTCTCCCGCGGCGACAGCGTCGATCGCCTCCGCGAGCAGGCGGGCGTCAGCGACTCCGAGCACGGCGAGCACGTCATCGAGCGAGATCTCGCTGCCGCTGTAGGTGACGAGCTGCTCGAGCGTGCCGAGGGCATCCCGGAAGCTCCCGGTGGCGCTGCGGGCGATCGCGGCGAGTGCCGGTGGCGGGATCGAGATCGACTCGGCGTCCGCGGCACGGCGCAGCACGCCCACGATCTGCTCGACGGTCGGCCGGTGGAAGTCGAAGCGGTGGCAGCGGTCGATGACCGTCGCCGGCACCTTCGCCGCCTCGGTGGTGGCGAGCACGAACACCGTGTTCGGCGGCGGCTCCTCGAGCGTCTTCAAGAACGCGTTCCAAGCCGCCGTCGAGAGCATGTGCGCCTCGTCGAGGATGTAGACCTTGCGGCGCCCGCTGACCGGCGCGTAGGCGACGCTCTCGCGCAGCTCGCGGATGTCGTCCACCGAGTTGTTCGACGCCGCGTCCATCTCGATCACGTCGAGCGAGGTCGCCGCGGCGATGGACAGGCAGGAGTCACAGCGTCCGCAGGGCTCGACGGTCGGTCCGTGCTCGCAGTTCAGACAGGCGGCGAGGATCTTCGCCATCGAGGTCTTGCCGGTCCCGCGGGAGCCGACGAACAGGTAGGCGTGGTGGACCTTGCCCCGCTCGACCGCGTTGCGCAGCGTCCTGACGACCGGCTCCTGGCCCACGACGTCGGCGAAGCTGCGGGGGCGGTGCCTGCGGTACAGCGACCCAACGCGTCCTTCATGCTCGGAATGCTGCTCGGATGCGGCCACCCCTGGTGAGTCTAGCCTCCACCTCCCGGGCACCCCACGACGGGACACGGGCGGATAGCGTCCGCGCCGTGACGGGCACCGGCAAGCGCTTCGGCGGCCGCCTCACGGACCTGGCCGCGGTCGTCGTCGGGGCCGCTGTGCTGCGGTTGATCGCCGGCGTCGGCTTCGCCAACTACGACACGCTGTACGCCCTGGCCTGGGGCGGCCAGCTTGCACAGGGCGAAACGCCGGCCTATGGCGTCCCGATCTCGCCGACGCCCCACCCGCTGATCGAGCTGCTGGGGATCGTGCTGCGCCCGCTCTCGCCCCACGCCGAGATCCAGGTCGCGGTCTGGCTCGGCTTCCTCGCGCTGGCCGGCTGCGGCGTGGTGATCTTCCGGCTCGGCGAGGCCTGGTGGGGGGCGGCCGCGGGCGCGCTGGGCGCGCTGCTGTTCCTGACGCGGGTGCCCGTGATCTCGTACGGCGTGCGCGCCTACCTCGACGTGCCGTACGTGCTGCTGGTGCTGGCGGCGCTGCTGGTCGAGGTTCGACGCCCGCGGGCCGGAGCGCCGGTCCTCGCGCTGCTGGCGCTGGCCGGACTGCTCCGCCCGGAGGCCTGGGTGTTCTCGGGTCTGTACTGGCTGTATCTCGTCGGGCTGCTGCCGCCCTGGCTGCGCGAGCGCCTGCCGCGCGGCGAGCCGGTGCGCGCCCGCGGCCCGCTGGCGCGGCTGACGCTGCTGGCGGCCGCGGGGCCGCTGATCTGGCTCCTCAGCGACCTGGCGATCACGGGCCAGCCGCTGTGGTCGCTGACACACACGCGCGACACGGCCTCCGCGCTCGACCGCAAGACGGGGATCGGCAACGTCCCGCAGTACGTGCCGCGACGGATCGGCGAGGTGCTGCAGGCGGCCGCGCTTGCGGGCGCGGTGGTCGGGGCGGCGCTCTCGCTGCTGTGGCTGCGCCGCCGGGCGCTCGTCCCGGCTCTGGCGGCCGCGCTGGCGGTCGTGATCTTCGCAGCCTTCGCGTGCCTCGGGCTCCCGATCAACACCCGCTACGCGTTCCTCGCCTCGGCTTTCGGCTGCCTGTTCTGCGGAGCGGCGGTGTTCGGCTGGATGTCGTTGGCGAGGAGCGACCGGCGGCGGACGCCGTGGATCGCGGCCGGCGCGCTCGTCGCCCTCGCGCTGATCGCGACGGCGCCATCGCAGTACCGGACGGCGCACCGCGAACTGAACAAACTGGCCGCCCAGGAACGGATCGAAGGCGACCTCGTGGCGCTGGTGCACTCCGGCGCCGTGAACCTCCGCTGCGGCCCCGTCGGCGTACCGAACCACGCCCCGATCCCGCTGCTCGCGCTGTATCTGAGGACGAGCCCGGAGCGGATCCGCAGCGCCCAGACCGGGCACATCTCATCCGGCGTCTATGCCGACCCGGCCAGCGTGGCCGTCGAACGCGAATACATCCTCGACAACCACGACCCGCACGCGGCGGTGTCCGTGCCACCGGGCTTCACCGCCGCGGGCGCAAACCGCTCGTGGCTGATCTTCCACCGCTGCGACTAGCGGACCGTGCACCCCTCGTCGAGAGCCCACCGCCGGCCGCCTGGTCGCTGTCCGGAGCTCCGGCCCGGGTGCTCCCGCTGCGCCTGCCGGGGATCGCTTAAGGCTGCTTCCTTCCGGATCTGACCTGGTTCGCGAACCGGCACCGCGCGGGACCCGGACCATCGACGCCCCAGGACTGCGGAGCGACCGGAGCGGAATCCCTCGGAAGGGAATTCAGCCCCGCTAGAGCGGATTGCGGGTGCAGGGCACCGCTACCTCCCCGCCTAGCACGGTCCGCAGCCGATCCTAGCGGCAGCCGCCTGGCTCACGGACGCCGGGCGCTCTTACCGCCACCGCATGGGCGGCGTTCCGGTAGGCTGCGCGACCGTGAACGAGACAAGTGAAGCCACCTCCCCACATTCCGCGCCGCCCCGCCGGGCGCGCGCCGCGCTCCTGAGCGTCCTCGCACTGCTCGCGACGAGCGTCCTGATCGCCGGCTGCGGCAGCTCCGGCGATTCGAACACGATCACGATCGGCAACGAGAACACCGCCGACCAGAAGCTGATCACCGCCGAAGACCCGCAGGTTCCCAAGACGCCGACGAGCGGCCCACTCGCCACCAAGCCGACGGTCGAAGCCGGCAAAGGCCCGAAGCCGACGAAACTCGAATCCAAGGACATCATCACCGGCACCGGCGCCGAAGCGACGAACGGCAAGACGATCTACGTCAACTACGTCGGCGCGCTGTGGTCCAACGGCAAGGAATTCGACTCCTCCTGGAAGCGCAACGAACCGTTCGTGTTCGTGCCCGGCACCGGCGAGGTGATCAACGGGTGGGACAAAGGCGTGATCGGCATGAAAGTCGGCGGCCGGCGCGAACTGAAGATTCCGTCGGAACTCGCCTACGGCAAGCTCGGCAACGAACCGAAGATCCCCAAGAACGAAGCGCTGATCTTCGTCATCGACCTGCTGAAGGTCAACAAGAAGGGCGAAGGCTAAGCGCCTGGCGTGGTCGCCCGCAGCTCGCGCAACGTCGCGGCGCTCCTCGCGCTCGGCGTCGCGCTGCTGGGCGGCTCGGGTTGCGGCTCGTCCAGCCGCGCGACCGATGCCGGGCTGCGGCTGCAGCGCGAAGACCTGATCGCGGCCGCCCGCGCCCTGTCTGACACGAAAGGGGACGTCGCGTCCGAGACGAAGGCGACCAAAGCCGCCTGGCCGCTGGTCGCCAACGGCCTGCCGCCGACCGTCGAGGCGCCGCAGCGAGCCTCGATCGCGGCGGCCGCGCGCAGCGCCGGGGCCGTCAGGGTGCCGAGCGTGTTCGGAGAGCGGCGCGGGGCAGGCCTCATGGGGCCATCAGCCGGGATCGCGGGCGCCTTCCGCGGCTACGCAGGCCTCTCCGCGACCGGCTGGCGAATGATCCAGGACGCTCTGCGGGCGAGTGCCCGGGGCGGCTCGGCGGCGAGCTTCGCGCGAGCCAACTCGCCGCTCTACATCGAGTCTCTCTACGACGCTCACTTCGGGCTCTCGCAGGTGGGCAAGAACCTGGCAGCCGGCTACCGCAAGCTGGGCGGTCCGGCGGCTTTCGGCGACGCGCTGACGCAGTCGGAAGTCGACCGGCTGGCGGCGGCCTACTCAGAGCCGGCGCTGCGCCTGCATCCGCATCCAGGCGTGAAGCTCGGGTCGTGAGGCTGCGGTGAGCGCCTTCGTGACGGCGGGAGCCGGCTTCCTGCTGGCGGTGCTGTGGTTCGACTTGATGTTCGACGTCCAGGCCGCAGGACGGGGCGCCGGCGAGGTCCCGGAGCCGGCGCTCGCCTCGATCGCCGCCTACTACGCGCGCGTGACGACGGCGGCGCGCCCGATGAACCGCCTGATCGCGGCCGTGATGGCCGCGACGCTCGCGGCGATCGTCGTCGAGATCGCAAAAGGGACGGGTCCGGACTGGCTCGGCTGGGTCTCGCTCGCGCTCGCGCTGGCCGCGATCGGGCTGGCCGGCGCGCGGACGGTGCCGGCGGCGGTCCGGCTCGGCACCCGCCGCGACCCGCTCCCGGTTCAGAGCGCCCTCGCAAGGTCCGTGCTCGCACAGCACGTCTTCTGCTTCACGGCGATCGCGTGCGTGATCGTGCTGCAGCTCGCCGCCGGTTGAAGCGCCTCGGCGGGGCACTTCGGTCACACTCCGCCTGAGGTGACGAGGAAGCTGAGGAGATCGACTCTGCTCGCGGCGGCGCTCGCCTGCGGCGCCTGCGCGGCCGCCGCCACGCCCGCCCTCGCGGCGCAGGAAGCGTTCGTGCGAGTCGATCAACTCGGCTACGGCGCGCTCGCCTCCAAGCGCGCCTATCTGATGTCGGACTCCGATCAGACGGGCGCCGCCTTCAAGCTCACCGCCGAAGGCGGTGGCGTCGCCTTCGCCGGCACCGTCGGCGCCACGCTCGGCTCCTGGAGCAAAGCCTTCCCGTTCGTCTATGCGCTCGACTTCGACGGCCTGCAGGCACCGGGGCGCTACACGCTGTCGGTCGCCGGCGCGTCTCCGGCCGTCTCGCCGCCCTTCGACGTCGCCGGCGCGGGCACGCTGTACGCCCCCGCGCTCGCGAACGCGCTCTCCTTCTACGAGAACGAGCGCGACGGCTCTCAGTACGTGCCCTCTGCGCTGCGCGGGACGCCCGCGCACCTGAACGACGAAAGCGCGACGGCCTTCACGACGCCGAAGGTCAACGGGCAGGGCGGGTTCAAAGGCGACCTCCACAGCGCCGGCGCGAGCCTCGACGCGTCCGGGGGCTGGTGGGACGCGGGCGACTACCTCAAGTTCGTTGAGACGACCGGGTACACGGTCGATGAGATGCTCGCGGGGGTGCGGGACTTCCCGGCGCTGATGGGCGCGGGCGCGCCGAGCTCGCAGGACTTCACCGGCGAGGCGCGCTTCGGGCTCGAATGGCTGCTGCGGATGTTCGATGCCGAAACGGGGACGCTCTACTACCAGGTCGGGATCGGCGAGGGCAACCGTTCAACGGCCGGCGACCACGACATCTGGCGCCTGCCCCAGGCCGACGACACCTTCGGCGGCGACGATCCGCTCTACCGCTACATCCGCCACCGGCCCGTCTTCCGCGCCGGAGCGCCGGGGGCGCCGATCAGCCCCAATCTCGCCGGGCGCGACGCAGCCGCGTTCGGGCTCTGCTTCCAGGTCTTCCATGCCGCGGACCCGGCCCTCGCCGACCGCTGCCTGCAGGCCGGGGAGCGCATCTTCGCGCTCGCCGACACGAAACACCGGGGGCACCTGGTGACGGCGATCCCGTTCAACTTCTACCCGGAGCGCGAATGGCGCGACGACCTCGAGCTGGGAGCAACCGAGCTGGCGCTGGCGCTGTCCTCGGGAGGCACGCCTCCGCCCGGGCTGCCCCACACCGAACCGGGCTTCTATCTCGCTGCCGCGGCCGGCTGGGCCAAGGAATACGTCAAACACGCGAAGCGCAACTCGGAAACGCTCAACCTCTACGACGTGAGCGGGCTCGCCCACTACGAGCTCGTGCGGGCGCTGCGCGCCGCCGGCGCTCCGACCGGGCTCGCGATCGACGAAGCGGGGCTGCTCGCGAACCTGGGCTCACAGCTGCAGGACGCGCGAGCGCAGGCCGCGAAAGACCCGTTCGGCTTCGGCTTCCCCTGGGCTGCCGCCGACACCGCCTCCCATGGCGACGGCCTCGCGGTGATGGCCGCGGAGTACGACCGCCTGACCGGCGAACCGGCGTTCGCCGCCGACGGCACGCGATGGCTGGGCAACGTGCTCGGCGCCAACGCCTGGGGTGAGTCGATGGTGATCGGCGACGGCAGCTCGTTCCCCCACTGTCCCTCCCACCAGCTCGCCAACCTCGCGGGCTCGCTCGACGGCTCACCGCCCGTGCTCGCCGGCGGCGTCGTCGAGGGCCCGAGCGACGAATCCAGCTCCGGCGAAGTGGAAGGGATGCGGGCCTGCCCGGCGGCAGGCGGCAATCCGTTCGCTCGCTTCAACGGCGGTGGCGCCGTGTTCGCGGACGACGTCGAATCGTTCACCACGGTGGAGCCGGCGATCGACCTGACGGCCAGCTCGATGCTCGCCTTCGCCTGGCAGGCCGGGACACCCGCCGCCCTTCCGCCCGGCTGATGGGCCCGCTGAGCGCCGCCGAACTGGAGGCGCTCGGCGTCTATGACCCCGCCGCGCCCGATGCGCGCGCTCGGCTCGAGCTGCTCGAGTACCTCGTGAGCCTCGGCGCCACCGCCGAGGATCTGCTCGAGTACCGGGACCAGCTGCCCGGGCTCGCCTCTGTGGTGACGATCCGCGGCGGACGGGCGCTCACGCTCGCCGAGGCCGTTGAGGGCTCCGGCGTCCCCGAGGAGAAGGTGCGGCGCATCTCCCGCGCCGCCGGATTCCCCGAAGCCGGGCCGAACGACAGGGTCTTCGGGGAGCAGTTCGCGCAGCTCGCCGCCGGCCTCGCAGGGGCCGAGGACGTCTTCGGCGAGGAGGCCGTGCTCCAGCTGATTCGCGTCATGGGCTCGGCCATGAACCGGCTCGCCGACGCGATGGTCTCGTCCTTTCTGATCAACGTCGATCCCGGCATTTCCGAGCAGGACCCCGCCGGCCTCGAGGTGGCCCGCGCCAATGCCCAGGCCACCGAGCTGCTGCCCGCCGTCAACTTCGCGCTCGACCTGCTGCTGCGCCAGCATCTGCTCTCCGCGCGGCGCTCGAGCCTTGGTGCGAGCGCCGAGGCCGGCTACGAGACGCGCCACATGTGCGTCGGCTTCGTCGACCTCGTCGGCTCCACCGCGCTCGCGCAGCGGATGTCCGCGGGCGAGCTTGGCGCCGCGCTGACCGAGTTCGAGCACATCGCGTCCGACCTCGTCGCCGCCGGCGGCGGCCGGCTCGTGAAGCTGATCGGCGACGAGGTTCTCTATGTCGCCGCCGATGAGGCCTCCGCCTGCGCGATCGCCCTGCAGTTCGCTGCGCGCTTCGCCGAGCACCCCACGCTGCCGCCCGTGCGCGCCGGTGTGGCCAGCGGCGAAGTGATGATGCGTGACGGCGACGTGTTCGGCCCGGTCGTCAACCTCGCCGCGCGCGCCGTCAAGGTGGCCGCGGCCGGCGAGGTCGTCGTGTTGCCGGAGGTCGCCGCCGCCTCGAACCTCGACTCCGAGCCGCTCGGCCGCCACCGGCTGAAGGGCTTCGACGACGAGGTCGAGCTGAGCCGGATCCTGGCCGGCTGAGCGCGTCGCGGATCAGGGCGCCTAGGTCAGTGGGAGAGCCCCTCGCCGAGAACATTTGCCAGCCGGCTCGGTCGCGTAGCCTCTGATCAGGCTTCTGCCACAGTCAGAGAACGCGTACGAGGAGCGCCGAACCGTGAGCGAGCACACGCCAGCCATCGACTTCGAGAATCTGCCGACGCCGAGCGAGGGCTTCCTCGTCACGCAGTTCCTCACCGTGCGAAGCGTTGCTCGGTCCCGCGCGTTTTACTCCGAGGTCCTCGGCGGCCAGGTTGTGCTGGAGGAGAACCCGTGCATGATCAAGCTCTCGAACTCGTGGTTGATCATGAACCCGGGCGGTGGTCCCACCCCCGACAAGCCCGACATCTCGGTCGTCAACTACGAGCCGGGGAACACGGTCTCCAGCTTCATGAACCTCCGGGTCGCTGACATTCAGGCCTGCTATGAGCTGTGGAGCTCAAGGGGGGCAGAGTTCGTGACCCCGCCGATCGATCGCGGCGCTGAGATTCGCTGCTACATCCGCGACCCCGACGGCTACATGATCGAGGTCGGCCAGTCGACGGGGCTGCTCGAAGGCAGACTCGCCAAGAAGCGGCCTCAAGATCTGCCCGGCTAAGGCGGCTGACCGGCGGCAGTCGCGATACTGCGCGGGATCTCGAAATGCATCCGAGTGCCAAGCTGATCCGCGAGTTCCACGACGCCCAGAATCGCTTCTATGCCGGAGGCGGCCAAGAGCACGTGCGCGCGATGCTCGCCGAGGGCGTCGCGTGGCACGTGCCGGGGCGCAGTCCGCTAGCTGGCGACTATCGGGGCCGGGATGCGGTCCTGCGCTACTTCGTCGCACGACGCGAGCTCGCGCACGCGACGTTTCGCATCGTCGTGCGCGGCGTGCTTGCCGACGACGAGCGCGCGGTGATCTTTGCCGGCGGCCAGGTGCAGCGCAACGGTGAGACCTCCACCTGGGAGACGGTAGGAGTCTTTCGCATCGCCGACGAGGAGATCGCCGAGTGTTGGGTGCTTCCGTATGACCAGTACTCGTTCGACGAGATCTGGTCGCCGGCCGTCAGCTCGCGGTAGCGCTGCACGCCCGACACCATCCCCTAGACATGGGGTCATGGGGTGACGGCGATGCGCCGGTGTGCCGCAGGCCCAATAGAATCGGGCATCTAGGGCGCGTAGCTCAGTGGGAGAGCGCTCGCTTCACACGCGAGAGGTCGCAGGTTCGAAACCCGCCGCGCCCATCCGTCGAATCCTGCATGACGGTGCCGATTCTCACGCCCCGGCGCCCGCGGTGAGCGGCACGAGCGGTCCCTCTGGAAGCGTCCCGTTGCCCGTTTTTGCCCCGATCGCCGACGAGTGCGGCGAGCTTCTCGGCCTCTCCGTCGCGGCGCTCCATGACCCGTGCGTAGGTCGAGAGCGTGAAGCTCGCATCGGTCTGGCCCATCTGCGCCATCACGAACGTCGGAGCCTCGCCGAGCGCGCAGAGCGCAGAGCGCAGAGCAGCTCGCGTAGGTGCGACGCAGCGGGCAGCCGACCGCCTGGGCGGAGGCGGAGAGGTCGTCACGCGGGCGGCGCAGGTCAGGCATAGACCGCCTCCGGGATACTCGGTGGGCGATGTCGGAGAACCTGGACCTCGTGCGCTCGATCCTTGACCACTGGGAGCGCGCCGACTTCCGCTCGACCGGCTGGGCTCATCCTGGGATCGAGTACACGGTCGTCGATGGGCCTGAACCAGGTACCTGGAACGGCCTGGCCGAAATGAGCGCGAGCGTCCGCGAATTTATGAGCGCGTGGGACGACTACGGGATCAAGGCTGAGGATTGCCGCGAGTTGGACGGCGGGCGAGTGCTTGCCCTCGTGCGCCTGAGCGGGAAGGGAAAGACAAGTGGTCTTGAGATCGACGCAGCGGGGGCAGGCGGGGCCGAGGTGTGGCACATCCGCGAGGGCGTAGTCGTCAAGCTCGTCATGTACTGGCACCGCGAGCGCGCCTTCGCCGATCTCGGCCTAGCGGGGTAGGCGATGTCGCAGGAGGACGTGGAGACGGTCGGGCGGGCGATCGCGGCGATCAACGCGAGGGACATCGAGGGCTATCGCGCCTGCTGCACCGAGACCGTCAAGTTGGAGACGCCAATGGCCGCCATGGGAGGGGTGTACGAAGGAATCGATGGCATCAGGCGTTTCCTGGCGGACGTCGAGGAATCCGCACCCGATTTCCGGATGGAGGTTGACGGCGTGGAAGAGGTCGATAGCAAGCGGGTGATCGCGTTCCTGCGCAATAGCTCTACGGGCCGAACCAGCGGCATTCGCATGGCATGGCCTCAAACCAACGTGTACGACCTGATCGACGGCAAGATCAGCCACGTTCGCATCTTCCTCGACCGTCAGGAAGCCCTCAACGCCGTGGGACTGGCGGAGTAGGCGCCCGCTACTCACCGCCGTCCTCCTGCCAATGCAGGGCGAGGTCGCAGGCGCCAGCCGTGCGAGCGGTGTTCAGCCCGAGCTTCGAGCAGGCCATCGAGGCAGCCGAGGTTGTCGAGCACTCGGTGAAGCTGATTCTCGGCCGTGACCTCGTGCCGCGCCGCGGGCCGGACTTCGCCCTTGTCATCGAGGCGCCCGTGCAGGTCGCACCATCCCGAGACGGAGCGGTAGCGCTTCAGGGCGCGAGCCGCCACCTCGACGGCCACGACGTCGGCCGCGGGCAGCGAGCCGTCGCCCTCGCGGACCGGAGCGGCTTCGGCGAGCGCGTCCATGATCTCGCCCACTCCTGCGTTGACGTCTCTGACCAGCCGCTCGGAGGTGAAGCCGTGGGAGAGGCGGTTGCCGATCGGCGGCGCCGGGCGCTTCTCCAGGTTCGCGAGCGAGTTCGGATGACGCGACGCGCCGGCGATTCGGACCACGTCGGCGGGCCGGGTGACCGGAGCGGCTAGGGCACGTCGAGCCGGACGCCCTCCGGCGACGAGCCGAGCCGCTCGGCGGATACGTGACCCGGCTGGCCCTCGGCGGGCCCGCGCGCATCACGCGAGCGTGTCTGGGCGACCAGCTCCCGCAGCTCGAGCTCGCGCTCGCAGTGCTCGCAGCGCACCTCGACGCTGATCTCGTGGCCGCACTCGCCGTGGGTCACCGCGACCGGACCGCTCCCTCGCGGCGAGGCCCAGCGGTCGCCCCAGCGCATGAGGGCGAGCAGCGCCGGCACCAGCTCGGAACCCTTGTGCGTCAGCCAGTACTCGTGCCGGTCGGGCCGGCGCTGATAGAGGCGCTGCTCCAACAGGCCCTCCGAGACCATCGTCTCGAGCCGGTCGCTGAGCACGTTCGCGGAGATGCCGAGGTCCTCCTGGATCTCGCCGAAACGGCGGATCCCATACGCCACGTCGCGCAGGATCAGCGGCGACCACCACTCGCCCGCCACGTCGAGGGTGCGTGCGATCGAGCACGGATGGTCCGCCAGCGAGGTTCGCTTCACGCGGTCCAGTGTATCGCTTGCATGAAAGGAGTTACTGCGGTAGGGTCCGCTCGCGCGGTCGTTCTCCTTAAGAGAGCGACTATCTCTATCCAGTCAGCTCACGAATCGCGGAGGTACCCGGATGCCCATGCTCGACGCCTACATCCCCGAGGGCGCCCTTTCGGCCGCGGCCGAGCAGCGCCTGCTCGCCCGGCTCACCGATCTGCTGCTCGTCAACGAGGGCGCTGATCCGACCAATCCGGCGGTGCGCTCGATCGCGTGGCTGTTCGTGCATCGGCCGGCGGCCGTCTACGTCGCGGGCGCGCCGGCGGAGTCACCCCGCTACCGCTTCATCGCCTCCGTGCCGGAGGGGCAGTACGACGCCGAGCGCCGCCAGGCGATGGTCGCCGACATCACCAACGCGGTGCTCGACGCCGAGGACGGCGCCCACGAGCGCGACCCCTCGCGCGTGTGGGTCTTCACGCCCGAGATCCCTGACGGCACCTGGGGCGGCATGGGGCGGATCGTCACGCTTGCAGACATCGCCGCGTTCGCGACCGGCGATGTCGAGCGCGGGCGCCGTTACGCGGAGGAGCGTCTCGCCGCGCGCCGCGCCGCGCCCGCCGTCGCATAGCGCCGGTGCGACGCCGGGCCCGACGCTGTCGTGCCGGGCTGGCCAACTGCCGCCCGGGCGGCTCCGGCTTCGGATACCCTCCTCTCAAGCACAGGCTTGGGAGGAGGGGACACGATGGCATCGACCAGCCACGAGGCGAGGTCGCTCGAAGGGGTTCGGGTGGGCGACCGTGAGAAATTCGCGGATGGACCACCGCACGAGATGTTCAAGGAGATGCGTTCGCGCTGTCCGGTCCACTGGAGCGACGGGATCTCGGACTACCCCGACGAGGAAGGCTTCTGGTCGATCACGACGGCCGACGACGTCCACGAGGTCAGCCGCGACTGGGAGACCTACTCCTCGGAGGTCGGCGGCATCACGGCGATCAAGAACGGGATCCTTCCGCTCGAGCTCCAGCAGGCGATGTTCATCGGCATGGACCCGCCGAAGCACGACCGGCTCAAGGCGCTGTTCCAGCGCGGCTTCACGCCGAAGCGGATCGCCGAGCACGAGCCGGCGATCAGAGCGATCGCTGTCGAGGTCTTGAGCGGCCTCGACGGCCGCGAGGAATGTGACCTGGTGACCGACGTCGCGCAGCCGTTCGTCGCGCGCGTGATCGGGCGTTTCATGGGCGTGCCGCCGGAGGACGACGCGATCTGGGCGACGATCATGAACAACGTGCT
The DNA here is from genome assembly GCA_963721285.1 of uncultured Solirubrobacteraceae bacterium. Classification (GTDB taxonomy): domain Bacteria; phylum Actinomycetota; class Thermoleophilia; order Solirubrobacterales; family Solirubrobacteraceae; genus Palsa-744. The sequence goes on from CAVRIN010000002.1 coordinate 101,387, forward strand.
CGGGGCGGGCGACCCCGACAGGACGCCGGAGGGCGCGCAGACGGTGATCGAGAACGAGGTCCCGCAGGTCTTCGAGCGCTGCGCGAAGCTGATCGCCGAACGCCGCGAGTCTCCCACCGACGACCTGACGAGCGTGCTCGTCCACGCCGAGGTCGACGGCGAGAAGCTCGAGGACCACGAGATCGTGATGGGCTTCTTCCTGCTGATGGCCGCCGGCAACGACTCGACCAAGGCGACCTACTGCAGCGGCATGCGCGCGCTGATGGAAAACCCGGAGCAGCGCCAGAAGGTGCTGGCCGACCCCTCGATGGTGTCGGCCGTGGTCGAGGAGGCGCTGAGGATGTTCCCGGCGTTCGCCCACTTCGCCCGCACGGCGACACGCGACACCGAGCTGCACGGCCAGACGATCCGCAAGGGCGAGAAGGTCGTCATGTGGTACCCGTCGTCGAACCGCGACGAGTCCGTCTATGAGGACCCCGACCGCTTCGACGTCACGCGCAATCCGGAGCACCAGGCCTTCGGCGCCGGAGGACGGCATTTCTGTCTCGGCACCGCGCTCGCGCGGCTCGAGCTGCGCGTGTTGATCGAGGAGACGCTCGAGCGCTACCCGCAGATGGAGATCGTGGGCGAGCCTCAGTTCGTCGAGTCGCCGTTCGCCAACCAGCTGAAGACGCTGCCGGTCCGCTTGAACGCCCGCTAGCGCTCGTCGAGCAGCCGGCGCAGGAGCTCGTCGGGCGCGAGCCCGGCGACGCGAACCGTCTTCTGACGCGAGCGTCCGCCGCGGATCAGCTCAACTGCGGCCGGGCGCAGCCCGAGCCGCTCAGCGATCACCCGGCGGAGGGCCTCGTTCGCGCGACCTTCCGCCGGCACGGCGCGCAGCCGGATCAGCAGGCACCCGTCGCGGATGCCCGCGATCTCGTCGCGGCGCGCGCGCGGGATCACTCTGACGTCCAAGCCTTCCTCCATCGCGCGACGACGTTATCCGCGCGGCCAGCGCGGGCGGTGTCCAGCCACTCGCCGCCCCGCTAACCCAACTCTCGATCCCGCCGATGCAAAGGCGTGATCAGCTCGCCCTCGCGCGCCCGATCGACCTCGGCCCGCTGGGCGTGCCCGGCCGGATGGCTGCTGTCGATCGCGGCCGTCGCTTCGACCGCGCTGCTCGCTATGCCCGCGGGCGCCACGGCGAAGCTCTTCACGGCGGCGAACTGGGACGTTCCGGCGCAGCGCATGGTCGTCAGGGCCGGGCTGATGAGCGAAGCTCCCGGCGGCGGCTTCGCCGGCGCATCGCCGCTGAGCGCTCAGGCGGCGGCACAGGCGATGGCGGCGCTCTCCGCGCGACAGCAGACCACCCCGGTGGCCGTACAGGCCAACGCCCGCATCACCTTGACGCGGTTCGACTCGCTGCTCGTCGCCCAGCTCGGCCTGGCCGACGTGGCCGCCCATGTACAGCGGACGGCGGCGGACGCGGGCCTGAAGCCGCCCGGCTACTTCGGCACCGAGGTCGTCGCTCGCTACCTGGGCCTGCGCTACAACCACCCCTCCGCCGAAGACTCGCTCGAGCTATACCCGTCCGAGGAGATCACGCGTGCCGAAGCAGCCCATTCGCTCGCCGTCGCGCTCGAAGAAGACGGGTGGTCGGCGGACGCGGCCCGGCAGACACTCGAAGGCTTCTCGCTGCCCCGCTACTCGCCCGCCCAGCTCCAGGTTCTGCGGATCGCCGTCTCGAAGATCGGCATGCCGTACGTGTGGGCCGGCACGACGGACGGCACCGAAGACGGCCTCCAACACGGCGGCTACGACTGCTCGGGGTTCGCCTGGCGTGTCTACAAGGTCTCGGGACTGCCGTGGGGCGCCAAGATCCTCGGACGCACGGCGGCCGAACAGGCCGGCGAGATCCCGAAGTCGGCGCGCGTGCCGCTCCAGGCCGTCCAGGGAGGGGACCTGTTGTTCTTCGGCACCGCCCGCTTCAACTCGAAGGCGACCGAGGCCAACGTGACGCACGAGGGGATCGCGCTCAGCAGCGAATGGGCGATCCACTCCTCCAGCCAGGGCGTCTACGTGCTGCCGCTGAGCTCGGGCTGGCTCGCGAAGAGCTTCGCCTGGGCGCGCCGGATGCTGTGATCCAGAAGCCCTGCGCGCCACCGGCCGGGCTGCGCCGATATGTTCCCTGCGTGCGGATCTATCACCGCGAACACGCAGGGCGGCCGATCAGGGCGGCGTGGATGCTCGAGGAGGTCGGCGAGCCCTACGAGATGACGACGATGACCTGGGAGGAGGGCAAGGGTGATGCGCACCTCGCCCGCCATCCGCTCGCCAGGGTCCCCGTGCTCGAAGCCGACGACGGCCGCCTGCTGTTCGAGTCGACGGCGATCTGCCTGCAGATCGCAGACACCCATGCCGACGCCGGCCTGATTCCCGCCCCGGGCACACACGAGCGCGGCCTCGTCTACCAGTGGGCGGTGTTCGGCCCCGCCGAGCTCGAGCCGCCGCTGATCGAGAGCGCGATCCACGAGCAGACCGATCCGGAGCGCGCCGCCAAGGCGCGCAGCCGCTTCCAGAAAGCCGTCGGCGCTGTGTCCGCGGCGCTCGGCGACGACGAGTTCCTCGTCGGCGACGAGTTCACCGTCGCCGACGTGATGGTCGGGACCGCAGTGGCTTTCACCGCCCGGACGGGACGCGCCGACGAATTGCCCGAGAACCTGCGGTCGTACATCGGCCGCCTCGCTGAGCGCCCGGCGTACAGGCGCGCGCTCGAGCGCACCGAGAAGCCCGCCGCGCAGAGCGCGTCCGCGAGCTGAGCCCGAGCAGCTCATCGAGCTTCCCTGGGCGCCGGGGCGAGCGCCGATGGCGCAGGCTCGAGCGCCCGCTGGAACGGCAGCCCGTCCCCGAGCCCGGCCGCCTCGAAGGCCGCCATCACCTCCGTGCGCCCGCCGCTCAGCTCGACCGCGACGCCGCGCCGGCGGCAGAGCCGGCAGCGCATCGCGATCACGCCCACGCCCGTACGATCGATCGCCGTCAGCCCGTTCAGGTCGAGCACCAGGCGTTCGATCCCGGCCGCGCACAGCTCGTCGATGGCCGCTTCGAGCGACACGGCGCTCTCGTGGCCGAGCTGACCCGTCAGCTCGAGCGTGTGCGACCGCAGCGGTGGAGGGCGCGAGGCCCCACCCCGCTCGCGGCGGCGACCGTCCTCCTCTGTGGCGCGGACCCCGCCGGCCTGACGGCGCGACGGCTGAATCCGCGCGAAATGGCGCGTCATCGAGCACTGCTCCTTTCGAGTCGTTCTGATCCACGAGTCGCCCGGGCGGCCCGGGCGCTCGGCGGGCGGCGAGCTCGGAGCTAGCCGGGTCTCTCGAGGATCAGGACGTGCCGCACGTCGACTACGACGTCGGCAGTCGGGCGCAAGCGGCCTATGAGCAGCGGCACACAGGCCAGCACCAGGCAGACCAAGACGAGGGCGAGCGCGGCGCCGCCGCCGGACGGCGCGAAGGCCGGCGCGGGAATTTCACCCGGGTCTCGAACGGGAGCGGGCGCGTGCCTCTGGGCCGGTGCCCCTTGCGGGACCTCCGCGCGAGCGGGCGTGGCGGCGAGGTAGGAGAGGGCGCCGGGCGCGAACGGACCATAGGAGAGCGTCCCGTCTCTGGCCGTCGAGGCGAACCCGACCAGCCCGCATGAAGCGCACGCGGCCCGCACGCCCGGCCGCAGAGTCGATTCCCCGGGGGCGACGGGCGGGAGCCACGGCGCAGCGGGTGAGACAGAGGGAGACACTGCGCTGGCGCCGGCGCTGGTGCCGGCGGGAGCGACGACAGCGGAGCGGTCGGCCGGCCCCTGAGCTGTCCTCTCGACGCGTACCGGCAGCTTCGGGGCGGCCCGCGGGACAGCGTGCTGAAGAGTCGCCGCCGCGGCGCCGGCCGCCGATGAGACGGCTTCGCCCGCCGGCGCGAGCGCGTGCACGACGCGCCCCGGCGCGGGCGGGAGCACGTCCCCCACGCGCTCGAGCACCGGGGCGGCGTGCGCGACGGCGCCGGCCACGGGCGCCGCGACCTTCTGCGCGGCGCCGGCGAGCGTTCCCGTGGCCTGGGCGGTGTCGCCGGCCGCGACCTGCGCGACCGCGGCGGAGGCCTGTCCCGCAGGCGACGGGACGGACGCGGTCGGCCCGACCTCCGCCCGGGCGGCAGCGGGTACGGCGGCGATCTGCCCGGCCGCACGCTGCACGCCGGCTGTGGCGGTCCCGAGCAGCCCTCGGGCGGCGTCGTCGCCGTTCGCCTGCGCCGGAAGGGTGAGGTACGCCAGGCAGGCGAGCAGAGCGAGGGCTAGGAGACGGGCGCGGTGGCGGACTAGCGCCACGGCAGCCTCCAGCGGCCGGCGCGGCGGCGCAGGTACTCGTGGCGCGGGCCTACGCCGACGGCGTCGCAGCACATCAGGGCGATCAGCAGCGCCCCGCCCGCGATCAGCAGGATCGTCGCCAGCAGGCCGGCTTCCGCGGTGCTGATGGTCGCGGGGCCGAACGGATCCACGTCGGGCGAGATGCCCGGACCACCGGTCGAGCCCGCGGCAGCCGGCGCGTCGACGAGGGCGAATGGCCGTCCCGAGACCGCCGCGTGCGTCGGCGCCGCCATTCGACGCGAGTTGACCCGCTTGCCGGACGCCGCGGCCGCTGTGATACCGACCGACGCGGCGCGCGCGATGGAGCCGCCCGTGCCGGGTGCGTGTGCGCCGGCGTTCGTGCGGTGCCAGCTCGAAGGCGGGGTGCTCGCCGCGGCCACACCGGCCGGCGAGCCGCCGGGCGCAGATCCGCCGCGGGGCGGGGCCCCGGGATCATGCGTCGCCGGCTGGCTGGCGGGCTGCGCCGGCACCGGAAGCGCCGGGACCGGCGCAAGCGGAACGGTCTTCGGCGCAGCCGGGACCGGCGGCAGGCCGGGGACAGGCGGCACCGCAGGCACTTCGACCTTGACGGGGACGGCGGACTTCGGCGGGGACGCTTCGCCGGACGACGGCGCGGGGAGCGCGGCGCCCCGGACCGCGGCCGGCTTGGCCGTCGTGATCGGGCGGGCGGCCGGCTTGGCAGGAGCGGCGGGTGTCGTGGTGGAGGTCGGCGCCGCGGGGGCGGAGGCGACGGCCTTGACGGTGGCGACCGGGGCGGCAGCGGCCTTGACGGCGACAATCGGAGCGGCGACTTTCGTGACGGTGGCGACCGGTTCGACGGGGGCTTCCGGCACGTTCAGAGGCGACGCGGCCTGGGCCGAGGCGGGGAGCGTCAAGAGGGAAACGAGCAGCGCCCCGCCGCCCCAGACCACGGTCCGACCACGGCGGCCTCTGCGGTCGTCGCGCCGAGTGATTTGCACAGCTCTGGCCATCGTTGCTGAGGGCTTACCCGGTTTCGGCTCTGCGATCACGAAAACAGCACCCTGGAGAGGGTCAGCGCACGGACCCTGCGCGCGGCCTAAGGTTCGGGCCGAGCCTGATGGGTCAGCTGCGGATCGCCACGTGGAACGTCAACTCGCTGCCGGCCCGGATGCCGCGCGTGCTCGAGTGGCTGGCCGACCGTGCAGCCCGACGTCGTCTGCCTGCAGGAGACGAAGGCGACCGACGCCACCTTCCCCACCTCCGAGCTCGAGCGCGCGGGCTACGCCTCTGCCGCCGACGGCGACGGCGCGTACAACGGCGTGGCGATCCTCTCGCGTGTCGGCCTCGCGGACGTGGCGCGAGGCTTCGACGGGGAGCCGGGCTTCCCCGACCTCGAGCGCCGGGCGATCGCTGCCACCTGCGGCGGGGTGCGCGTCTGGTCCGTCTACGTGCCGAACGGCCGCACCGTCGACAGCCCCCACTACCGCTTCAAGCTCGCATGGCTGCAGGCCCTGGCCGCGGCCGTCGGCAGCGAGCTCGGCGCCGGCCCGCCGGTTGCCGTCTGTGGAGATTTCAACGTCGCCCCGACCGACGCCGACGTCTGGGACCCGGCCGCATTCGCCGGCTCGACCCACGTCACGGGGCCGGAGCGAGAAGCGGTGGCCGGGCTGGTCGGGCTCGGGCTGACCGACGTCATGCCGCGCGCGCTGAAGGGCGCCCCGTACACGTACTGGGACTACCGCGCGGGCATGTTCCACAAAGGCGAAGGGATGCGCATCGACCTCGTGCTGCTCGACAAGCGCCTGGCGGGCGGCGTCGGCGACGCCTACATCGACCGTGACGCGCGCAAGGGGACCAAGCCCTCCGACCACGCGCCCGTGGTCGTCGACCTGCGCGTTCCTGACGGCGGATAGGCGCCGCTCGAGGCGGGGCGTCCCGCGTCTGTGCGTGGGCCGGCCCGCCGGTCTACCGAAGCGTGCGCGTCACGCGCCGCGGCACCGCCAAGAGCTCGCCGTCAGGGGTTGAGGCGGACCGGCAGCGACTTGAGCTGGTTGACGAACAGCGATTCGGCCGCCCTGGGCTTGCCGTCGAGCTCGATCCGCGGATAGCGCTCGAGCGTCTCCTCGATCAGGATCCGCAGCTCCAGGCGCGCCAGCGCCGTGCCGAGGCAGAAGTGGCGGCCGCCGGCACCGAACGCCTGGTGCTCGGGTTTGCGCGTGACGTCGAAACGGTCGGCGTCCTCGTAGCGCGTCTCGTCGCGGTTCGAGGACACGTACCACATCACGACCTTCTCGCCGGCCTTGATCTTCTGCCCGTGGAGCTCAGCGTCGCGCGTGGCGGTGCGACGGAAGTGCGCGAAGGCCGGGAACATGCGCAGCGACTCCTCGACCGCGTCCGGCACGAGCGACGGATCGTCGAGGAGCATCTGCTTCTGATCGGGATTTTCCATCAGCGCGCGCATCGCGCTGCAGAAGGTCGCCTTGGTCGAGTCGTTGCCGGCCGCGACCAGCAGGAAGAAGCCCATCACGATCTCGTGCTCCTCCAGCTTTTCGCCGTCGATGTCGGCGTTGACGAGGACGCTCGTGAGGTCATCCGTGGGGTGCTCGCGGCGCTCGGCGATCAGCTCGCGGCAGCGCTCGAAGATCTCCGGGATGTCTTTCTCCACCGCGCCTTCGACGCCATCCGGGTTCAGGTCGGGGTCGCCGGCGGCGAGCACCGAGTTCATCAGCCGCGCCCACGTCGCGTCGTCCTGCTCGGGGACGCCCATGAAGCTGTGGATCACCCGTGCGACGACGGGCTGGGCTACGTCCTCGACCAGGTCGCACGTCTCGCGGCCGTCCAGCCGATCGAGCACCCGGTTCGTGATCGCGCGGATCTCCTCCTCGTGATCGGCGATCCGCTTCGGCGTGAAGCCGCGCTGGAACAGTGCCTTCAGACGGTCGTGCTTGGGGGGGTCCATGCCGATGAACATCGCGCGGGCGAGCTCGAGGGGAAAGTCGCCGCGGGCCGCCAGGACGCCACCGAGTTCCGAGGAGTAGGTCTCCCAGTCGCGGCTCACGGTGTGGATGTCGTCCGCGGTCGTGACCGACCAGAACCCGTCCTCTTCTGGAAATTCTTCGAACTTCTCAGTCCAGTGGATCGGGCACTTCGCCCGCATCTCCTTGAAGGTGTCGTACGGCGGGCCGTCGACCCACAGCTCCGCCTCTGTGAGTTCCACGCTCGCGATGTCACGGTCGACGGTTGCCATCTGAACCTCCGGGATCGGTGCGGCCGGCTGGGTCGCCGGGATCATACTGGCTGGCTGGCCAGTTTTGGGTGCGATCGGTCACGCTCGCGCAACGTCGCTCTCCCCGCGCGCGCAGGCCGCCGAACGCGAGGCGATGCCGCCCAGGCCGCCGAGTCGCGCCCGCTCGGGCACCTGCGGGGTCGCTCCCGCTCGCCGGGTCCCGAGGGCGCAGCCTAAAAGCGTTCGAGCAGCCGCTCGATCGCGCTCGTGCCGAACTCGACGGCGCCGGCCGGGAGGCGCTCGTCCTCGGCGTGGATCAGCTCGAGGAAGCGCATCTCCGGCGGAAGCTGCATCGGCAGGAAGCCGTACGTCTGGATGCCCAGCCTCGAGAAGAAGCGCCCGTCCGTGACGCCCGGGAGCAGCAGCGGGACAGCTTTGGCTTCGCTGTCCAGCTCGCGCAGCACTCCGGCGAGCGTGGCGAACATCGCCATGTCGGGCTCGGCCGGCGCCGGGTCGTGTTGCAGCACCTCGAGCTCGAGCTCGACGCCGCTCAGAGCCCGCAGCTCGGCGAACGCCTGCTCGGGGCTCGACCCCGGCAGCAGCCGACACGTCAAGGTTGACCGAGACCTCGCCCGGGATCACGTTGATCTTCTCGCCGCCGGAGACGATCGTCGCGCTGGCCGTGTTGTGCAGCAGTGGGTCGAACAGACGGCCGCGGTCCCCGAGCACGTCCAGCAGGCGGTCTGTCAGCGCCGGCTGCAGCAGGCCGCGCAGCGGGATCGCCAGCGGCGACGGGAGCTCCGCAGCGATCGACTCCACCATCATCCGGGTCACCTTCGGCACGTGCACCGGCAGACGCCGCGAGTCGATCCGCGACAGCAGGCGGCCGAGCGATCCCATCGCGCCGCCGCGCACCGGCATCGAGCCGTGCCCTGCGGGCCCGCGCAGCGTCGCCACCGTCCAGCAGATCTGCTTCTCGGCGACCATGATCGGATAGAACGCGCGGCCCGCGACCTCCATCCTGAAGCCGCCCAGCTCGCCGATCGCGTACCGGACCCCATCGAACAGCTCGGGGTGCTCGCGCACGAGGAACTCGGCGCCGAGCGCGCTGCCCGCCTCCTCGTCGGCCATCAGGCACAGGATCACGTCGCCCGGCGGGCGCCTGCCCGCCGCCTTGGCGCGCATGAACGCGGCCAGCATCATCGCCACGCCCCCCTTCATGTCGAGTGCGCCGCGGCCCCAGACGTAGCCGTCGTGGTGCTCGCCCGCGAACGGCGGGTGGCGCCACCGGCCGCGCGCCGCCACCACGTCGACGTGACCTTGGAGCAGCAGCGGCCGCGATCTCCCCTCGCCGGGTAGGCGCGCGATCAGACTCGGGCGCTCGGGCTCCGCCGCCAGCAGCCTGACCTCGACCCCGAGCTCCTCGAGCAGATCCCTGATCCACTCGATGCATCCGCGCTCGTTGCCCGGCGGGTTCGTGGTGTCGAAGCGCAGGAGCCGCGCCAGCAGCTCGGTCGGGTTGTCCTGGAGCGGGGTCTCTGCGGCGGCCGGTGTCGCGCTCATCGCCGCAGTCTCGCCGATCGGGCTCGCGGTTGCAGCGCTGTTTGCGCGCGCAAATAACTGGTAACACTAGGAGCCATGCCACGTTCGATCTGGACCGGCGCGATCAGCTTCGGCATGGTCACCGTGCCCGTCAAGCTGTACAGCGCGATCAACCGCAAGACAGTCCGCTTCCACCAGCTCAACGGCAAGAGCGGCGTGCGCATCGCGCAGAAGCGGGTCGACCCGCAGAGCGGCGAGGAGGTCCCCTACGAGGACATCGTCAAGGGCTACGAGATCGCCCAGGACCGCTATGTCGTCGTGGAGCCCGGCGAGCTCGATGCGCTGGCGCCGAAGAAGACGAAGACGATCGAGATCGAGGACTTCGTCGAGCTCGCCCAGATCGATCCGATCTACTACGACCACCCCTACTACCTCGCGCCCGGGCCCGGCGGCGCCAAGCCGTACAGGCTGCTGCTCGACGCGATGGCCGCGACCGGCAAGGTCGCGATCGCCCGCGTCGTGATCCGCTCGAAGGAGCAGCTCGTCGCGCTGCGCCCGATGGGCGACGCGCTCGGGATGGCGACGATGATCTTCGCCGACGAAGTGCTGCCGGCCGACAGCGTCGACGAGATCGCCGAGGTCAAAGAGGTCAAGACGACCAAGCGCGAGCTCGAGATCGCCGAGCAGCTCGTTGAATCGCTGGCGGGCGACTTCGAACCGGAGAAGTACACCGACTCCTACCGCGAGCAGGTGCTCGACATGGTCGAGCGCAAGGCCCAGGGCCAGCAGATCGCCGTGCAGCCGGAGCCCGAGGACCTGACGGCCCCGGCGCCCGACCTGATGGGGGCGCTGAAGGCGAGCCTCGAGGCGGTTCGCGCGCGCGAGGACGAGGACGGCGCCAAGCCGAAAGCGGCCAAACGCAAAGCCGCCGCCAAGAAAGCCCCGGCCAAAGCCGCCGCGGCGAAATCGGCGGGCAAGAAAGGGTCTGGCTCCGGCTCCAAACGGAACGCCTCGCGCGCCGCCGCCAAGCGTTAGGTGCCAGCGCGCCGGGAAGCAGCCGGCAAGAAATCGCGCCGGCGGCGGCAGGCGGCCGGCAAAAAAAGGCGCGCCCGGCCGGCGCCAAGAAAGCGCGCACCGGCGCCGGGCGGGATCGCCTCGCCGGCTACGAGCGCAAACGGGATTTCGGCGAGACGCCCGAGCCCGCGGGGCCGGGCGGAGCTGAGGGCGACGGGCGCGGCGACGGTGAGCCTCGCTTCGTGATCCACCAGCACAGCGCGCGGCGCCTGCACTGGGACCTGCGGCTCGAGCACGAAGGCGTCCTGACCTCGTGGGCGGTTCCGAAGGGGATGCCGGAGGAGCCGGGCGAGAACCGCTTCGCCGCCCACACCGAGGATCACCCGATCGAGTACCTGGACTTCCACGGGGAGATACCCAAAGGCAACTACGGGGCGGGCGAGATGACGATCTGGGACCGGGGCACCTACGAATGCCTGAAGTGGGAGCCGCGGAAGGTCGAGGTGGCGCTGCACGGCGAGCGCCTGAACGCGCGCTATGCGCTGTTCGCGATCGACAAGGAGGACCCGGCGAAGGACTGGATGGTCCACCGCATGGACCCGCCCGCGGATGCCGACCGCGAGCCGATGCCGGAGCGGATCGTGCCGATGCTCGCCCGCCCCGCGGAGCTCCCGGCCGACGACTCCGCATGGGGCTTCGAGATCAAGTGGGACGGCGTGCGCGCGATCGCCTACTGCGCCCCGGGCGAGGTGCGCCTCGAAAGCCGCAACCTCAAAGAGATCACCAACAGCTATCCGGAGCTGGGCCGGCTCGATCGCGCGCTCGGCTCCCATCACGCTGTGCTGGACGGCGAGATCGTCGCCTTCGACGAGGATCGGCGTCCGAGCTTCGGCCGCCTGCAGCAGCGCATGCACGTCGCCTCGCGCGAGCAGGCGCGGCGCCTGGCCGGCCGCGTGCCCGTCGCGTACATGATCTTCGATCTGCTGTGGCTCGACGGCCACTCGCTGATAGGGCTGCCGTACGTCGAACGGCGCGCGCGGCTGGCCGAGCTGAAGCTCGCCGGCGAGGCCTGGCAGACGCCCGAACACGTCGTCGGGCACGGCCGCCAGCTGTTCGAAGCGAGCAAGGAGCAGCGCCTCGAGGGAATCGTCGCCAAGCGGCTGGACTCGCTGTACGAACCCGGACGGCGCGGCGGCGCCTGGCTGAAGATCAAGGCTTTCGGGCGCCAGGAGTTCGTCGTCGGCGGCTGGCTGCCCGGGAAGGGACGGCGCAGCTCTACGCTCGGCGCGCTGCTGCTCGGGGTGTATGAGCCCGACGGCGCCCTGCGCTACGTCGGGCGCGTCGGGACGGGCTTCAGCGAGAAGGAGCTGAAGCGGCTCCAGCGTCTGCTCGATCCGCTGCGGCGCGAGGACTCGCCGTTCGCCTCCGGCGAACGGCCGCCGCGCGAGGCCGTCTTCGTCGAGCCGCGCCTCGTCGCCGAGGTGGGTTTCGCGGAGTGGACCAGCGCCGGCAACATCCGCCACCCGTCCTACAACGGCCTGCGCGAGGACAAGCCCGCCGAGCTGGTCGTCCGCGAGGACACGAGCGGCGCCGGCTCCCTCGCGGCGGACGAGGAGCTGCGCGACCCCGAGGCCGGGACGCTCGCGATCGTCGAGCGCGACGGCGACTCGGCCCGGGCCGTCGCGGGCGGCCGGGAGCTGAAGCTCTCGAACCTCGAGAAGGTGCTCTACCCCGAGGCCGGGTTCACCAAGGGCGAGCTGATCGACTACTACGCCGCCATCGCCCCTGCGCTGCTCGCGCACCTGCAGGGACGCGCCCTGACCGTCACGCGCTGGCCCGACGGCGTGGAGGCGAAGTCGTTCTTCCAGAAGCAGTCACCGGCGCACCGCCCCGAGTGGGTGCGCACCGCGACGCTGCCCGCGGGCAGCAAGAAGATCGACTACACGGTCGCCGACGACCTGCCCACGCTTGTCTGGCTCGCCAACCTGGCGGCAGTCGAGCTGCACACCCCGCTGGCCCGCGCCGAGGCGATCGACCGGCCGACCTCGATGGTGTTCGACCTCGACCCCGGCGAGGGCGCCGACGTCATCGACTGCGCTCGGCTGGCTCTGCAGCTGCAAGGCCTGTTCGAGAACATCGGGCTGGCCAGCCTCGTCAAGACCTCCGGATCAAAGGGCCTGCAGGTGTACGTCCCGCTCAACGTCGAGGACGTCGACTTCGAGCGCACCAAGGCCTTCGCGAAAGCCGTCGCCGAGCTGTTCGAGCAGAGCGAGCCCGACCGTGTCGTCTCGCGGATGACCAAGGCGCGCCGCGAGGGCAAGGTGCTGATCGACTGGAGCCAGAACGACCGCAACAAGACGACCGTGTGCGCCTACTCCCTGCGCGCGCGGCCGCGCCCGACGGTTTCGACCCCGCTCGACTGGGGCGAGGTGCGCGGGGCGCTCGACGGCGGCGACCCCGCAGCGCTCAGCTTCGAGGCGCCCCAGGTGCTCGAGCGCGTGGCCGAACGCGGCGATCTGCTGGCGCCGGTGCTCTCGCTGGCGCAGCGGCTGCCGGAGTTCGGGGCGAGCTGATCCCCGGGCGGACTCCTACTCGAACTCGGGCGCGCGCCAGCCCGGCATCACGTCGGGGAGGCCGTCGCTGACCCTGTCCGCGAACTGCGCGGGGCGCTTCTCGAGGAACGAGGTGACGCCCTCGGCGGCGTCGGCCGACTGGCCGCGGGCGACCATCCCGCGCGAGTCGGCCCGGTGGGCGATCATCGGGTGCTCGGCGCCGAGCATCCGCCACATCAGCTGGCGGGCGAGCGCGACCGAGACGGGTGCCGTGTTCTCCGCGATCTCCCGGCCCAGAGCGCGGGCGGCCCCGAGCAGCTCGTCTTTCGGGTGCAGGCTGCGCAGCAGCCCACCCTCGAGGCCCTCCCGCGCATCGAAGACGCGCCCTGTCGCGACCCACTCCATCGCCCGGCTGATGCCGACGACCCTCGGCAGGAACCACGAGGAACAGGCCTCCGGGATGATGCCCCGGCGCGCGAAGACGAAGCCGATACGGGCGTCGTCGGCCGCCAGGCGGATGTCCATCGGCAGCGTCATTGTCGCGCCCACACCGACCGCCGGGCCGTTGATAGCGGCGATCACCGGCTTCTTCGAGTCGAAGATCCGCAGCGTGAATTCCCCGCCGTTGTCGCGGCCGGCCCCGCCGGCGGTGTCGCGCTTTCGGTAGTCGAACGTCTCGCCGCCGCCCTCGAGGTCGGCGCCGGCGCAGAACGCCCGCCCGGCGCCCGTGACGATCACCGCCCGCACGTCGTCGTCGGCGTCGGCGTCGTCGAAGGCGGCGCGCAGCTCGTAGCCCATCTGCGCCGTCCAGGCGTTGAGCCGCTCGGGACGGTTGAGCGTGATCGTGAGGATGCCCTCGCTCTTGTCGATGAGGATCTGCTCGTAGTCCATCGCGCGGGATCCTTTCACGCCGCCGGCTGCTCGCGCAGTTCGCGCGCGCTCAGCTGGCGCTCGTAGGGGCCGGAGCCAGTGAGGCAGACGGCGCCGCAGCGCGCCGCGAGTGCGAGCGCCCGCTCGAGTCCGAGCCCGGCGCCAAGCCCGTAGGTGAGCCCGGCCGCGAAGGAGTCGCCGCAGCCATATGAGTCGACGACGGGGCCCGGTGGCGGCACCGCCTCCCAGCGGCCTTCCTCGCCGGAGCTCAGCACGTAGCGCCCGCCGTGCCCGCCTTCGGTGTAGACGACGAGCGCCGCTTCCCGCTCGCGGCCGCGCGCCGCCTCGAGCTCGATCTCGTCGTCGGCGCTCAGCACGAGCGCGTCCAGCGCGATGCCGTGCCCGAGCGCGTGGCGGGCGCGCGGAGAGGCCACGAGCACGCGCGAGGCCTCACGTGCCCGTCTCAGCGCCGGGACGTCGCCGGCGGTGACATAGACCGCGTCGAGCGCCCGCAGCTCGCCCCAGTGCAGCGACCCGGAGTCCCCCGCGGGGTCAAGACGCTCGCCGAAGGTCGTGATCGTGCGCTCGCCGCCGTCGTCGAGAACCGTCACCGCCCGGCGGGTGGCCGCGCCCTCGGCCGGCTCGTCGAGCACGCGCACCCCGAGCTCGTCCAGCCGGCTCCGCGAGCGGCGTCCTGGATCGTCCTCGCCGAGCACGGTGAACAGCCGCGAGGACCCGCCCAGCCGCGCGAGCTGGACGGCGGCAACCGCGCCGCCGCCGGCCGGCTCCTCGAAGGCGCCGGTCGCGTGCGCGACCTCGCCCGCCGTCGGCAGCCGCGCGACGTGGCCGAACAGAACCCACTCCACGTGGCCGACGACGGCGGTCGAGATCTCGCGGAGCTGCTGCTGCGTGGACACGGCGCCAGTCTCACACTTCCGCCGCGCCGGCCTCGGCCCGAAGTCGGCAGACTGCAGGCCCCCGCCGACGGACGAGGAGGACACAGATGAGCGAGATGCCGACGCCGCAGCAGATCCGCGAAACGATGCCCTTCGCGGGTCTGATCGGAGCCGAGCTGACGGAGGTCTCGCCCGATCTCGTGCGCGGCCGCATGGAGTGGGCGCCCGAGCGCTGCACGGCCGGCGGCCTGCTGCACGGCGGCGCGCTGATGGCGCTCGCCGACGGCTGCGGCGGCGTGTGCGCGTTCTTCAACCTCCCGGAGGGCGCCACCGGCACCGCCACGATCGAGTCCAAGACGAACTTCATGCGCGGCGTCCGCGACGGCGCCGTCGTCGCGAGCACCCGCCCGCTGCACCGCGGGCGCACGACGATCGTCATCGAGACCGAGCTGACCCGCGAGGACAGCGGCGAGCTCGTCGCGAAGGTCACCCAGACGCAGGCGTTCCACCTCCCCCGCGGGTGATCAGGGCAGGCGTCCGCGCCCGGACGCGGGGACATAGGATGGCCCGGTGCCCGAGCTGCTGATCACCGACGAGCCCGCGCCGCACGTCCGGCGGCTCACGATGAACCGGCCCGATCAGCTCAACGCGATGACGGCCGAGCTCTGCCAGGCGCTGCACGACGCGTTGGATGAGATCGAACGCGACCGTGGCTGCCGGGCCGTCTTGCTGACGGGTGCCGGGCGCGGCTTCTGCGCCGGGCTCGACCTGCGCGGCTATGGCGCGGCGCCGGGCAACGAAGGCGAAGACGAGTCGCGCGACCGGCTCACCAACCAGCAGCACATGTCGCGGCTCGTGCTGCGGCTCCGCGCGGTCCCGCAGCCGATCGTGGCCGCGGTCAACGGGCCGGCCGCGGGCTTCGGGATGGCGCTCGCGCTGGGCTGCGACATCCGCTACGCCGCCAGCGAGGCCGTGTTCCGTGTCGCCTTCATCAACATCGGCGTGTCGAACTGCGACATGGGCACGAGCTGGCTGCTGCCGCGCCTCGTCGGGGCCTCGCGCTCTCACGAGCTGATGCTTACCGGCCGGCGCGTGGGCGCGGAGGAGGCGCTGCAGATCGGGCTCCTCGCGGACGTCGTCAACCAGGACGCGCTCGCGCCGCGCAGCGTCGAGGCGGCGAGCCAGATCGCTGCGCTGGCTCCCTGGGGGGTCCGCCTGACGAAGCAGGGGATGTGGGCGGCGCTCGAGATCCCATCCGAGCAGGCCGCAATCGAGTACGAGGACCGCCAGCAGATCATGGCGACGTTCGGGACCGCGCCGCCCGAGGCCGTCGCCGCGTTCCTGGAGAAGCGCCCGGCGGAGTTCGCGGACTGACGATGAGTGAGCTGTTCGACGTCTCGGGGAAGACGGCGCTGGTCACCGGCGGCTCGCGCGGCATCGGCCTGATGATCGCGCGCGGCCTCGTGCAGGCGGGCGCGCGCGTGATCGTCTCCTCACGCAAGGAGGGGGCGGTGGCCGAGGCCGAGGGCGAGCTGTCACCGCTCGGCGACTGCGCCGGGGTCGTCGGCGACGTCTCGACGCCCGACGGCGCGGCCGCGCTCGCCGCCGCGACCATCGAGCGCTTCCCGTCGCTCGACATCCTCGTCAACAACGCCGGCGTGACCTGGGGCGCGCCCCTGGAGGAGTTCCCGGCCACGGGCTGGGACCGCGTCGCGCACACGAATGTCGAGGGGACCTTCCACCTGACGGTCGCCCTGCTCGGCGCGCTGCGCGCATCGGCCAGCCGCGAGGACCCGGCGCGGGTCGTAAACATCGGCTCGATCGACGGCATCCGCACGCCGTCGGTCGAGAACTACAGCTACAGCGCGAGCAAGGCGGCCGTGCACATGCTGACGCGCCATCTCGCCAAGCGCCTGGCCGCCGAGAGCATCACGGTCAACGCGATCGCCCCCGGCCCGTTCCAGAGCAAGATGATGGCGTTCCTGCTCGACGACCCCGAGTCCCGTGCGGCCGTCGAAGGCACGGTCCCGCTGCGGCGCATCGGCCACCCCGACGACGTCGCCGGGCTGATCCTGTTCCTGTGCTCGCGCGCGGGCTCCTACGTGACAGGAACCGTGATCCCGCTCGACGGCGGGATCACGGGTTGCGGCTAGAGGAGCCCGCGCCGGCGGGGCCTCAGCTGCGGGCCCTCAGCCGTCCAGCGGCCAGGGGTTGACCACCGGCTGCCAGGGCTCGCGGCGCCAGTCGGCGTAGGCCTCTGCGGGGTCGTCGGTGGGCGTCGAGACGGAGGCGTCGTAGCGTGCCGCGACCTCGCTCACGGGGTAGTGGGCCTCGTCGAGGCGACGTGAGCCGATCATCAGCACCGCGCACGGGCGATCTCCGGCGCCGACGAATATGTGCTCGAGGCCGGCCGGGCAATGGAAGAAGTCCCACTGGCGCATGCGGTGCTCCTCGCCGTCGACGATCGCGATGCATTCGCCACGGAGGACGAGGAAGTCCTCCTGGACCGGCTCGGAGTGGTAACGGCCGTTGGGCTGGCCGGGCTCGAGGATCTGGACGTTGACCCCGACGTCGGGCCACGGCGCCCCGTCGTCCTCGAGGTCGAGGATCGTGGCCCGGTGCGGATGGGCCGCCGCGGGCCAGTCGGAGAGGTTGACGATCAGCGGCTCGGTCACTCCCGAAAAAATACCCGAGGCCGCATCGCCCTCGCCCTGGCGGCTGCCATAAGCTTGCCGTCGTGGACTTCCTGATCTCGCGCGGCGACCTCCACGAGACCCGCTTCGAGGATGGTCCCGCGCCCGAGCCGGACCCGGGCCAGGCACTGCTGAGCGTCGAGCGCTTCGGGCTGACGTCCAACAACATCACGTATGCCGCCTTCGGCGAGGCGATGTCCTACTGGAACTTCTTCCCGGCGCCCGAAGGCTGGGGCCGGATGCCCGTGTGGGGCTTCGCGACGGTCGCCGAGAGCCACGTCGAGGGCCTCGACGAGGGCACGCGCATCTACGGCTACCTGCCTGCGTCGAGCGAGTTGATCGTGACCCCGCAGCGCGTCGGCGCGCAGGGCTTCACCGACGCCTCCCCGCACCGCGCCGAGCTGCCGGCGGCATACAACGGCTACCAGCGCACCGACGCCGACCCCACGTACGAGGCGGGCCGCGAGGACCAGCAGATGCTGCTGCGGCCGCTGTTCTTCACGTCCTGGCTGATCGACGACTTCCTGCGCGACAGCGAGATGTTCGGCGCCCGCACGGTCGTACTCTCGAGCGCCTCGAGCAAGACGGCCAGCGGGCTGGCCTTCCTGCTCGCTCGCGGCGGGGAGGCGGAGGTGCTGGGGCTCACCTCCAAGCGCAGCGCAGACTACGCGCGCTCGATCGGCGTCTACGACGAGGTGCTCGACTACGAGCAGCTCGAGGAGCTGCCGGCCGGCCGCGCGGTGTACGTCGACATGGCGGGCGACGCGGCCGTGCGCTCGGCGGTTCACGAGCACTTCGGCGACGAGCTGGCTCATTCGGCGGTCGTCGGCGCGACGCACCACGATCGCATGGGCGGGGTCCCCGACGAGCTTCCAGGGCCGCGGCCGACGTTCTTCTTCGCGCCGGATCGCGTCGCCAAGCGCGGCGCCGATTGGGGGCGCGAGGGGCTCGAACAGCGGCTCGGGGAGGCATGGGGACCGTACGTGCAGTGGACGGACGGCTGGCTCGAGGTGATCCACCAGGAGGGGCCCGAGGCGCTGCGTGCGGCGTACCTGGACCTGCTCGACGGCAGCATCGATCCATCGAGCGCGCACGTGCTGGCGCTGCCGCGCTAGCGCCCGGAGCGGCGCGGGAGCCGCCCGGGCGGTCCGTTGGCGGGGCCGTTTGAGATCGCGCCACCGCGGGGTATCCCTCTCTGTCAAGCAGGTCGGGGGGAGGGGGCGAGACAGGAGACCAGGAATGCTCACGATTTCCGGGGGCCGCTCCCGCAGGCGAGTGCGGTCGACGATCTTCCTCGCGGCGCTCGCCTGGGCGCTGGCGACGGTGCTGGCCCCAGCTGCCGGCGCCGCGAAACCGCAAGGCGAACCGGCACCGTTCGGACACGCTTGCAGCGCACAGAACGGAGTGCGGTTCTGCCCCACAGCGACGCTCGAAGAACGTGTGCCGAGCTTCGACGGGGTGCCGCTCGACGCCGACGTGACGCTGCCGGCAAGCGGCAGCGGCCCCTTCCCCACGATCGTGATGATGCACGGCTGGGGCGGCAGCAAGAGCGACTTCGAGTCGAGCAGCCCGGCCGGCGACGGGAACGAGACGTTCGACTACAACAACGTCTACTACGCGCAGCACGGCTTCGCGGTGCTCAACTACTCCGCGCGCGGCTGGGGCCGCTCGTGCGGGACGCAGGAATCGCGGACCGAACCGGGCTGCAAAGAAGGCTGGATCCGGCTCGCCGACCAGCGCTATGAGGCGCGCGACACCCAGTACCTGCTGGGCCTGCTCGCCGACGAGAAGCTCGCCAAGTCGAAGTCGATCGGCGTCACCGGGATCTCCTACGGCGGTGGCCAGTCGATCGAGCTCGCGTACCTGAAGAACCGGGTCAGGCTCCCGGACGGCGAATTCGAAGCGTGGAAGAGCCCGGCGGGCAGGCCAATGGAAGTCAAGGCCGCGTTCCCGCGCTGGCCGTGGTCGGACCTCATCGACGCGCTGCAGCCCAACGGCCGCTTCCTCGACGGCGAAGTCGCCCCGCCCGGTGAGAGCTACGAACCGATCGGCGTCGCGATCCAGAGCTACGTCGCCGGGCTGTTCGCGCTGGGTCAGACGAGCGGCTTCATCGCGCCGCCGGAAGCCGATCCCGAAGCGGATCTCACGAAATGGTTCGCGCGCGTGAACGCCGGCGAGCCGGTGACCGCGGACGCCGAAGAAATCGCTCACCAGATCTACGACTTCCACCAGGGCTACGGCATCCCGACGTCTGGACCGCCCGCGCCGATGCTGCTGGAGAGCGGCTGGACCGACGACTTGTTTCCGCCCTCGCAGTCGCTGCGCGTCTACAACGCCAGCCGCGCGCAGAAAGGCTACGCGGCACTGCTGTTCGGCGACCTCGGCCACAGCCGCGGCTCGAACAAGCAGAACACGGACGTCGACTTCAACGAAAAAGCCGCAGCCTTCTTCGCCGCGCGGCTGGAGCACAAAGGCAAAGCGCCGAAGAACGGGAGCGTCACCGCCTACACGCAGACCTGTCCGCTCGAAGCGCCGGCCGAAGGGCCCTTCACGGCCAAGAGCTGGGCGAAGCTGCAGACGGGGGCGGTGATGTTCGGCTCGGCGGCGCCGCAGACTTTCACCTCGGCCGGGGGCAACCCGGCGACGGCCGCGGCGTTCGACCCGATCGCCGGCACCAGCGACGCGTGCAAGACGGTGAGCGCCGAAGAAGAGCCGGACACCGCCAACTACACGACGACGAGCACCGGCTTTACTCTGCTGGGGCTGCCGAAGGTGCAGGCGACGATCGCCACGACGGGCCAGTTCGGCGAGATCGCCGCGCGGCTGTGGGACGTACAGCCCGGCGGCGAACAGCGGCTCGTCAGCCGTGGCGTCTATCGGCTGCTCGACAACCAGAACGGCACGATCACGTTCCAGCTCCACGGCAACGGTTACCGCTTCGCCGCAGGCGACACGGTGAAGCTGCAGCTCCTGGGCCGCGACGCGCCCTACTACCGGGCGAGCAATGGCGTCTTCGCGGTCGAAGCGAGCGATGTGACCGTCAGCCTGCCGACTGGCTGACGGTAGCGCCGAGCGCCGCGCGGGGTCCCGGTCCCCGCGCGGCCGCTCAGGCCTGGCGCCGAATGGGAGTCCAGGCTCCCACGCGGCGATTCAGCTCATCGGTGCTTCTCCCTGACGGTGAGCGTCGCCGCGGGCGTGCCCGCCCCGGCGACGGCGCCGGGCTCGCCCTACGGAGTGTGTGTTGCCCCGGGCTCCAGCACGACGACCTCGCCGTGGCCGGCGCCCTCCACGTCGGACTTGAACACCTGCGGGTCGGTCTCGATCGGCGGGAACGTGTTGTAGTGACAGGGGATCACCTGCCGTGCCCCCACCAGCCGAGCGGCCTCGACGGCGTCGAAGCGGTCCATTGTGTAGTGGCCGCCGATGCACATCAGCGCGACGTCGATCTCGCCATCGCCGGCCTGCGCGCTCTTCCCGGCGGCACGCGCCGCCGTCGCCCGCATCAGCGACAGGTCGGAGAACAGCGACGTGTCGCCCAGGTGGTAGATCGTCTTGCCGCCGAAGCCGATGATGAGGCCCGCGGGCGTGTTGACGACGCCCTTCGGCGTCGTCGAGGTGTGCCATGCCGGCACGAGCTTGACCCATCCCCAGTCGAAACGAACCGTGCCGCCGAGGTTGGGGTCGCGGACGTTCTCGACCCCGTCGGCCATCAGCTCGTTCGCGATCTCGACGATCGCGACCACGTCCGGCGTCGCGCGCCTGGCGATCGAGACGGTGTCGCCGATGTGGTCGGCGTGGCCGTGGGTCAGCAGCAGCGCGTCGGGGCTGAGCTCGTCGGCCGCGACGGCCGCCTTCGGATTGCCGGTGAGGAAGGGATCGATCACCAGGCTGGTGGAGCCGTCGCTCAGCTCGAAGGCCGAGTGGCCAAGGAAGCGAATGTCCATCGTCACCGCCGTTCGGTCGAGTTGCAGTGCGGGCCCAATCGCTGGGCGCCGTCACGATACATGCCCGCTCCAGAGGCGTCGCACACCGTCGGCCGCGCCCGCTCCGGGACGGGTCAGCAGACGTCGGGTGGCGGCTTTAGGAAAAGATGGTCCGCGAATGGATCGCGATTACGAGCAGCAGACCTTCCAGGCGGAGGACCGCCACTGGTGGTACCGAGGCCGGAGGACGGTGCTCGACCGGGTGCTCGACGGGCTCGCGCTTCCCGAGCGCGCGCGGATCCTCGACGCCGGCTGCGGCAGCGGACGCAACATGATCGAGCTGGCGCGTCGCGGCACGGTGATCGGCATCGAGCTCTCGGGCGCGAGCGTCGAGAAGGCACGCGAGCGCGGCTGCGGGGAGGTCATCGAAGGATCGGTCCTCGAGATGCCATTCGCGGATGCCAGCTTCGACCTGGCCGTTTCGCTCGACGTGATCGAGCACCTCGAGGAGGACCTCGATGCCCTGCGCGAGCTGCGCCGCACGGTGGCGCCGGGCGGCGCCCTGCTCGTGACCGTCCCCGCATATCAGTGGCTGTGGAGCGGGCACGACGAGATCAACCACCACCATCGCCGCTACACCCGCCGGTCGCTGCAGACGGTCGCCGAGCAGGCCGGCTGGCGCCAGGAACGGACCTCCTACTTCAACTCGCTGCTGTTGCCGGTCGCGATCCTGCTGCGGGTGCTCGACCGCTTCAACCGCAAGACGACCGAGTCGAGCCTCGATCTGTGGGTTCCGCCCGAGCCGGTCAACCGGGTGCTCGAGCTGCCGCTGACGCTGGAGTCGCAGCTGATCGCCCGCGGAGGGCGGATCCCGGCCGGGCTCTCGCTGCTCAGCGTGTTCCGCTAGTCGCGGAGTTCGCCACCGGCTCGTGCCTGAACGTCCAGGCCCGGTTGACCAGGAAGGTCGTGATCGTCACGACGATCGTGGCGAGCGCCTGTGCGATCAGCTCGTCAAGGCCCGCATCGTGGACGAGCACGTAGAGCAGGCCGAGGTTCACGGCGAGCCCGACGGTCTGCACGACTGCCCATCGCACCGGCGTCAGCGCGTCCCCCACGTGGCCGGCGAAGGTCCAGCGCCTGTTCAGCAGGAACCCGTTGGTGGCGCCGACGATGAAGCCGATCGCGGAGGCGGCGATGTACCAGACGCCGAACACCTTCAGGAGCACGGTGTAGACGGCGAACGTCAGCAGGGTGTTCGAGATGCCGACGATCCCGAACTTGACGAACTGCACGACCACGTGCGGTACGCGCGTACGTCCGTCCGGAGCCAGCACGCGCCGTGCGAACGCGGGTACCCTGACGCCACGTCTCTGCGGATCCCGCGGCTGATCCCTTGCCGAGCTCATCCCCAGGAAGGATGAACGATAAATTGAGCGCTGGCTTAGGGATCTCTTCGAAGATCCACAGCGCGACGCTTGTCCGTGCGGCGCACCGGGCACAATTACAGCCATGCAGGACACACCTCCCCGCACCCCCAAGCTGCTCAGCCTCGTGGCGCCGGTCTACGACGAGGAGCTGCTGATCGAGGAGTTCGTCGCGCGCGCCGTCGCCGCGCTCGCCGACTTCGACTTCGAGCTCGTGCTCGTCAACGACGGCAGCAAGGACTCGACGCCGGAGCTGCTCGACCGGATGGCGGCCGCCGACCCACGCGTGCGTGTGATCCACCTGTCGCGCAACTTCGGTCACCAGGCGGCGCTCACCGCCGGGCTCGAGCACGCGATCGGAGACGTCGTGGCGATGATCGACGCCGACCTCCAGGACCCGCCGGAGCTGATCCCCGACATGGTCGCCCAGTGGAGCCAGGGCGCCGACGTCGTCTACGCCGTGCGCAAGCAGCGCCAGGGCGAGACCGCGTTCAAGCTCGCGACGGCCTCCTGGTTCTACAGGCTCTTCGACAAACTCGCCCAGGTCGACCTGGAGCCCAACTCGGGCGACTTCCGCCTGCTCGACCGCCGCGCGCTGAACGCGCTGCTGGCGATGACCGAGCGCTCGCGCTTCCTGCGCGGGATGACCGTGTGGATCGGCTTCAACCAGACCGCGATCTCCTATGAACGTGACGCCCGCCACGCCGGCGAGACGAAGTACACGCTGCGCAAGATGCTGCGCTTCTCGCTCGACGCGATCGCCTCCTTCTCGCACCTGCCGCTCCAGCTCGCGACCTATGCCGGGATCGCCTCCGCGGGGCTCGCCTTCATCGCGATCCCGGTCGTGATCGCGCTGCGGATCGCCGACTCCTACCTGCCGGGGTTCGGCTCGATCACGATCGCGATCCTGCTGCTCGGCGGCATCCAGCTGATCGCGATCGGCGTGATCGGCGAGTACGTCGGGCGGATCTACGACGAGGTCAAGCATCGCCCGCTGTACATCGTCCGCGAGGAGATCAACCACCCATCCGCCTCCGGCCGCGCCGCGCCCGTGCCCGTTGCGCGCGCCGGGCTGCCGGCGCGCACGCCCGAGCGCGTCCCCTAGCGCCGGCCCGAAGCGCGAGGTTGACGAGATCGTCACGTCCGCTCGGTGGGCTGCTATATTCTTCATCATGATGATCGAGAATATGATCATCATGATGTCGAAGATCCTCATCATCGACACCTCCTAGCGGCGGGTCCCTCTCTCCCCGCCGTCCCTCTCCGCCTCGGCGTGCCCGCTCGATGCAGCGGGCACGCCGTCGCGGCGATCTGAATCGCGGCCCGGAGCCGGCTTCGGCGCGTCGCGACCGCGACATGGCGGGCGGAGGCGTGTTGAGATGGTTCGATGCGCCTCCGCCTGCCCACCCCTGCCCGTGACGCCGCTCTGACGGCGCCGGCGTCCCGCGGGCGCGCCACGGCGGCTCTCGCGACGCTTCGCGAGGCGGCCGGGCTCGTGCTGCTCGCGCTGCTCTGCCTGCAGACGACGAGCTGGCTTGTCCCGGTCGACGCCGATGCCGCAGCCTGCCCCGGCGCGGCCGAATGTCCGTACTCGGGCGTGCAGGCGATCGGCCACAGGGCCGAACGGGTGCTGCGCTTCCCCGAGGCCGTCGCGATCGGGCCGCAGGGCGATATCTACGTCGCCGACCAGCTCAGCTATGCCGTGCAGAAGTTCAGCCCCGAAGGGGCGCTCGAGGGCCAGTGGGGGTCCTACGGCGGCGGCCGCGGCCAGTTCGGCCCGATCGGCGGCCTGGCGGTCGACGCGACGGGCGACGTCTACGTCGTCGACTCGAGCCACAACCGCATCGAGAAGTTCGATCCGAACGGCGGCTACATCATGAGCTGGGGTCGCAGCGGCTCGGAACCGGGCCAGTTCAGCTTCGGTTCCTCCCAGGACCCGACCAAGCCTCCCGGCGGGGGGATCGCCGTGGCGGGCAGCTACGTGTACGTCGCAGACAGCGGCAACGACCGCATCCAGCGCTTCAACCTGCAGGGCCGCGAACCGATGCCGTGGGGCACGAACGGCAGCGGCCCGGGCCAGTTCCGCTATCCCCGCGGCGTCGCCGCGAACGAAGGCGAGGTGATCGTGGCCGATGACGACAACCACAGGCTCCAGCAGTTCACGCCCGACGGCGCCTACGAGGCGCAAGCCGGCAGCGAGGGCAAGGGGCCTGGACAGTTCGGGTTTCCCTACGGAGCCGCGCTCGACGCGGCGGGCAACGTCTACGTAGCCGACGATCTCAACCACCGGGTCGTCAAGCTGACGCCGCAGCTCGCATTCGCGGGTGCCTGGGGCGGGTTTGGCAGCAAACCAGGGCAGCTGGCGTTCCCGCGCGCGCTGGCCAGCGACCCCGCCGGCAACACCTACGTCGCCGATACGGCGAACGACCGCGTGCAGGTGTTCGACCCGCAGGGCGGCTACCTGCGGACGATCGGCGCCTCAGCGCGCGGGCCGGCCGAGCTGACGGCGCCGCGGGGCGTCGCGGTCGACCCGACGGGCCGGCTGCTGGCCTCGGACACGGTGGACGATCGAATCGAGCTGTTCGCGCCGGGCACGAACGCCTACGCGGGCCAGTGGACGGCGGCGGGCGGCACCTCGTCGCGCTTCTACCGTCCGACCGGGATCGGCATCGACCCCGCCGGCTCGGTGTACGTCGCCGACCGCGGCTACGGGCGGCTGCTGAAGCTGTGGGGCGACGGCACCTGGCTCGCCGAGATCGGCGGGCCGGCCGCGCGCGGCGGCGCCCAGCTGAGCGGCAACGGCGCGCCCGCCGTCTGGCCGGGCCTGCAGCAGACCTACGTCGCCGACGCCGGCCACAACCGTGTCCTCGTGTTCGGCCCGGAAGGGCTGCTGCGGGCGCGCTGGGGCGCGGGCGAAGGCAACGGAACCGCCGGAAGCGGCCCCGGGGCGTTCGACCACCCGCAGGCGCTTGCGCTCAACGCGGCGGGCGAGGTCTACGTCGCGGACACCGGCAACGACCGGATCGTGAAGCTCTCGGCGACGGGCGCCGTGCTCGGCGCGTGGGGCCGGACCGGGGGCGCGAACGGCAGCTTCCGCTCGCCGAGCGGCATCGGGATCGACCCCGCGGGCGACGTGTACGTGACCGACACGGACAACAACCGCATCCAGGTCTTCGACGCGAACGGCCGCTGGCTGCGGGGGTGGGGCAACCGGGGCACGGTGCCGGGGCAGTTCTCACAGCCGAGCGCGCTGGCCATCGGTTGCGCCGGCGACGTCTACGTGGCGGACACCAACAACAACCGCGTGCAGCGCTTTGAAGGCGCGGCCGCCGCGAGCGGCTGCCTGCCCGCCGGCGGCTGGCCGCCGCCCCTCGACGTCGCGCCCGTCGTGAACGTGAAGCTGCTCCGGGCCGACCGGGTGCTGGCCAGGCGCGCGCTGTCGATGAGCGTCGCCTGCCAGCGGGGCTGCAAGATCCTCGCCAGCGCGACGCTGGCCCCGACCAGCCGCAGCCGCCGCGCGGTGCCGCTGGTGGCCGTTGCGCGCCGGCTCCCGGCGGCGCGAAGCGGCCGTGTGCGACTGCGGGTCGGCCCCGCCGGGCTGCGGCGCCTGCGCTCCGCCCTCGGGCGCCGCCACTCGCTGCGGGCGCGGGTCAAGGTGGTCGCCGTGGGCCCCACGGGCCGGCGCACGATCGTGCAGCGAAGCTACCTCGTGACCCGCTGAGCGCAGGAGGCCTGATAATGGCCGGCATGGATGAGACAGAGGGGCCGGGTCAGGGGAACAGCGACCAGCGCCAGGAGCGGGTCCGCATCGAGACCGAGCGGCATCGCATCGAGGGCGTGGTGACGCTCGCGCGTGACGGCTACCGCAGCCGCGTCTCGGACGTGCTGAACGCCTCCGAGCGCGACTTCATCACGCTGATCGAGGTCACGGTCGTGCCGCTCGAGGGTGGGCCGGTGGAGCTGCATCCCTACATGTCGCTGGCTCGCCGGCACATCGTGTTCGCGGTCTCAGCGCCCGAGCAGGCCTGAGCCTGAAAGGATTACGGCCCTGATGGGCACCGTGCGTGAGGCGGCCCTGGATCTGTTCAGGGCGCACGACATGACGACGATCTTCGGCAACCCCGGCTCGACCGAGCTGCCGATGCTCGCCGAGCTGCCGTCCGACTTCCGCTACGTGCTGGGCCTGCAGGAGCTCGTCGTCGTCGGGATGGCCGACGGCTACGCCCAGGCGAGCGGCCGCACCACGCACGTCAACCTCCACACGGCTCCCGGCGTCGGCAACGCCGTCGGCGGCATCTACAACGCGCAGTACAACCACTCGCCGCTGCTGATCACAGCCGGGCAGCAGGTGCGCGCGCAGATCACGATGGAGGCCAACCTGACCAACCGCGACGCCGTCTACGGCCCGCAGCCGTACGTGAAGTGGAGCCACGAGCCGCCGCGTGCGCAGGACGTGCCGGCCGCGCTCGGGCGGGCGATCCACCACGCCTCTCTGCCTCCGAGGGGACCTGCGTTCGTGTCGATCCCGATGGATGACTGGAGCCAGGAGGCCGATGAGGAGACGCTGCGCCACACGCTCGCCCGCTCGGTCGAGGGCCGGGCGGTGCCTAACCCCGCCGGGCTCGCCGAGCTCGCTGCGCGGATCGCCGACGCGCGCAACCCGGTGATGATCGCCGGCCCGGACATCGAAGCGGCCGGCGGCTGGGATGACGCGGTGAGGCTTGCCGAGCGCCAGCGCATGGCCGTGCTCGCCACGCCCGCGACCGGCGGCGGGCGGCTCGGCTTCCCGGAGAACCACCCGAACTTCCAGGGCCTCCTCGCGCCGGCGATCGGGCCCGCCGGCGAGCAGCTGAAGGAGTACGACCTCGTGGTCGTGGTCGGCTCCTCGGTGTTCCCGTACTACCCCTACATCCCGGGCCCGCTGCTCGGCCCCGACACGAGCCTCGTGCAGATCACCTCCGACCCCGCCGAGGCGGCACGCGCCCCGATGGGCTCCTCGCTTCTCGGCGACGTCGCCCTCGCGCTGCGGGAGCTGAACGAGCTGCTCGGGGAGTCCGGGCGCGAGCAGCCGCCGGCGCGTCCAGCGCCCGGACCGGCCGCGGAGGCCGAGCCGATCAGCGGATCGCAGGCGATGGACGCGCTGGCCGCCGCGTGGCCCGACGAGGGGATCGCGGTCGTCGAGACGCCTTCGAGCACCGCGGCGCTGCGCAACCGCCTGCGCCTCTCGCGCCCCGGCAGCTACTACTTCAGCTCCAGCGGCGGCCTCGGCTTCGGCATCTCGGCCGCCGTCGGCGTGCAGCTCGCCGAGCCGTCGCGGCCGGTCGTGTGCGTGCTCGGCGAGGGCTCCGCGCAGTACGGGATCACGGCGCTGTGGACCGCCGTCGCCTACAAGCTGCCCGTCACCTTCCTCGTGCTGCGTAACGAGGAGTACATGATCCTGAAGTGGTTCGCCGAATTCGAGCAGGCGAGCGGGCTGCCCGGCCTCGACCTGCCGGGCCTCGACGTCGCCGCCGTGGCGCGCGGCTACGGCGTCCCCTCACGCGATGTCGAGGGCGTCGATGAGCTGACCGAGGCGCTGCGCGAGGAGATCGCCGCCGAGGACGGGCCGCGGCTCGTGCAGGTGCGCTGCGCGAGCGGCATGTGGCTGGAGTGAGCGTGGCGGCGACGCAGGCCGGCATCGAGCGGATCGCGCCCGAGCCGCCCGGCGACTGGCCGGTGCCCCGCCCGGCGCCGGACGCCGCCCCCGACTGGGTCGCGCAGGGCACGCCGCCGCAGCTCGCCGCCGAGCTGGCGGGCGCCCTCGGCGCGCAGGGCGTCGCCGGCCGCGCCTCGGACCTGATCCGTTACGCCTCCGATGCGAGCCCGTACCGCTCGATCCCGAGGGCGGTCGCGATCCCGCGCGACATCGGCGAGGTGGCGGCCGTGATGGCGGTCGCGCAGCGCACCGCCACCCCCCTCGTGTTCCGCGCCGGCGGCACCAGCCTGAACGGCCAGTCGCAGACCGACGGGATCCTGCTCGACTGCCGCCGCCACTTCAAAGGCGTCGCGATCGAAGACGAGGGCGCTCGCGTGAGGGTGCAGCCCGGCGCCGTGCTTGGCCGCGTCAACCGGCGCCTCGCCCGCCACGGGCGGCGGCTTGGGCCCGACCCGGCCAGCACGGAGATCGCCTGCCTCGGAGGCGTTCTCGCCAACAACTCGGGTGGGATGCGCTGCGGCGTGCACGCCGACTCCTACCGAACCGTGCGATCGCTGACATTCGCGCTCGCCGACGGCACCGTCATCGACACCGGCGCGCCGGATGCAGCGGCGCGCTTCGCGGCCGCCGCGCCGGAGCTCGCCGCCGGGCTGACCGCGATCCGCGACGAGCTGCGCGCCGACGGCGAGCTGGCAGAGCGGGTGGCGCGCAAGTTCGAGATCAAGAACACGACTGGCTATCGCCTGTGCGCTTTCCTCGACGCCGACGAGCCGCTTGAGATCTTTCGCCGCCTCCTGATCGGCTCGGAGGGCACGCTCGCGTTCATCGGCGAGGCGGTCATGGATACCGTCCCGCTGGGCCGGCACACGACGCTCTCGCTCGCGTTCTTCGAGGACATCGACACGGCCGTCGACGCGGTGCCCGAGCTGGTCGCGAGCGGCGCCAGCGCGACCGAGCTGATGGTCGCGCCGACGCTGATCGCGGCCGCATGGAACATGCCGGGCACGCCCGAGCGCTGGAAGGAGCTGCCGCCGACCTCGGCCGCGCTGCTCGTCGAGTTCCGCGCCGAAGACGCCGCCGAGCTCGACGCGCGCGAGCGCGAGGCGCTGGAGATCCTGGGCGCCCGCGCGCCGATCGACGCGCCGCGTTTCAGCCGCGAGCAGCACGAGGTCGAGATGCTCTGGCACGTGCGCGAGGGCATGCAGGGCCTTCTGGCGGCGATCCGCGGGCCCGGCATCAGCATGATCATCGAGGACGTCTGCGTGCCCCCCGCGCGGGTCGCCGAGGCCGCCAAGGACCTCCAGGAGCTGCTCGGCAAGCACGGCTTCCTGCAGGGCGTCGCCGGGCACGCCTCGGCCGGGAACCTGCACTTCCTGCTGACGGTCAACTTCGGCGAGCAGGGCGACCTCGACCGCTACGAGGCGTTCATGGGCGAGCTCGTCGAGATGATCATCGAGCGCTACGACGGGTCGCTGAAGGCCGAGCACGGCACCGGCGTGAACATGGCCCACTACGTCGAACGGGAGTGGGGGCCGAAGGCGACCGAGATGATGTGGCGCGTCAAGCGGCTCGCCGACCCCGGCGGGGTGCTCGGGCCCGGGATCGTGCTCACCGAGGACGCTGACGCGCACCTGCGCAACCTCAAGTCCGCGCCGCGGATCGAGCCCGAGGCCAACCAGTGCATCGAGTGCGGGTTCTGCGAGCCGGTCTGCCCGAGCCGCGACCTCACCACCACGCCGCGCCAGCGAATCGTCCTGCGCCGCGAGATGGCCCGCCAGCCGGAGGGCTCGCCGGTGCTCGAGGCGCTGCTTGGCGAGTACGCATACGACGGCATCGAGACGTGCGCGGCCGACGGGTTGTGCAGCCTGCAATGCCCGGTTGGGATCGACACGGGGAAGCTCGTGAAGGGGCTGCGGGCGCGACGCCACGAGCGGCGCTCCGAACGCACGGCGCTCGCGGCAGCACGCCACTGGGAGAGCGTGGAACGCGCCGCACGCGCGGCGTTGCGCACAGGACGCGCGCTCGGCGACGCCCCCACCGCCGCGTTGAGCGGCCTCGCCCGCAGCGCCGCATCCCAGGAGCTGATCCCGGCGTGGGACGAAGCGCTGCCGGATCCCCCGCCCCCGCTGCCGTGGACGACGCGCGAGGGAGCGGCCGCCGTCTACTTCCCGGCGTGCGTAAACCGGATCTTCGGCAACCCTCGGGGGCACACGCAGCGGCCCTCGCTGCCCGAGGCGATGCTGACCGTCTCCGCGCGGGCCGGGCGCCCGCTGTGGATCCCGCCCGACGTCTCGGGGCACTGCTGCGGGACACCGTGGGCCTCGAAGGGCTTCCAGGACGGGCATCGCGAGATGGCGCGGCGCACCGTCGCGGCCGTGCTCGAGTGGACCGAGCAGGGCCGCGTGCCGCTCGTCGTGGACGCCAGCTCGTGCACGCTCGGGCTGCTCGCCGAGGTGCCTGAGGTGATCGATGAGGAGTTGCGCGAGCGCTACCAAGGCGTGCGGATCCTCGACTCGATCTCATGGGTGCGCGAGCTGCTCTCCTCGCTCGACGTGGGCGCCAAGCTCGGCACCGTCTCGGTCCACCCTCCTTGCGCCGCCGACCACCTCGGCCTCGCGGGCGAGCTGGTGGAGGTCGCGGGGGCACTCGGGGAGCGCGTGCTCGCCCCGAGCGGGCCGAGCTGCTGCGGGACCGCCGGCGACCGCGGCCTGCTTCATCCGGAGCTGCCGGCCGCCGCAGCTCGCTCCGAGCGGGCGGAGCGGGGCACCGAGCCGGCCGACGCTCACATCTGCAGCAACCGCACCTGCGAGATCGGTCTCACCTCCGCGACGGGGGAGGAGCACGGCTCGTTCGTGCTGCTGCTCGAGGAGCTCACGCGGCCGGGCACCGGCCGCGCGCAATAGGATCGGTCGCGCAAGCCGACGCCCTGTGGGCGATTGAGGAGGCAGTGCAGATGACCGAAGAGAACAGGCGCGTGGTCCTGGCCGAGCGCCCATCGGGGATGGTCGAAGAGAGCACGACGAGGCTGGAGCACGCGGAGCTGCCGGCGTTGCAGGACGGCGAGGCGCTCGTGAAGGTTCGCTACGTCTCGATCGACCCGACGATCCGGACCTGGATGAACGACGCGCCGGGCTACCTCCCGCCGATCCAGATCGACGAAGTGATCCGCGCCGGCGGGATCGGCGAGGTCGTCGAGAGCCGCGCCGAGGCCTATCCGGTGGGGCAGATGCTGTTCGGCATGACGGGCTGGCAGGAGTACGTGATCGCCGACGGCGGCGCGCGCTCGATGCAGCTGATCCCGGAGGGGGTCCCGCCGACGATCGCGCTCGGTGTCCTCGGGCTGACCGGCGTGACGGCCTACTTCGGGATGAACGACGTCGGCGGCCTGAAGGAGGGCGACGTGGTCGTCGTCTCAGGGGCGGCCGGGGCGACCGGATCGACGGCCGGCCAGATCGCGAAGGTCAAGGGCGCGAAGAAGGTCGTCGGGATCGCCGGCGGGCCCGAGAAGTGCGCCTACATCGTCGACGAGCTCGGCTTCGACGAGGCGATCGACTACAAGAACGAGAAGGTCGCCGCGCGCATCCACGAAGCGTGCCCGGAGGGCATCGACCTCTACTTCGACAACGTCGGCGGCTCGATCCTCAACGACTGCCTCGGCAACCTCGCGATGCGAGGGCGCGTGGTCCTGTGCGGCGCGATCGCGACCTACAACGAAGACGGCCCGCCGCCGGGTCCGAGCAACTACATCAACCTGCTGATCCGCCGCGGGCGTATGGAAGGCTTCATCGTGCTCGACTTCTTCGGGCGGCTGCCCGAGGCGCAGGCCGCGCTCGCCGGCTGGCTCGGGGAAGGGAAGATCAAGTCCTCCGAGCACGTCGTCGAGGGCCTCGAGCGCTGCCCGGACGCGCTCAACCTGCTGTTCACGGGCGGCAACACCGGCAAGGTGATGGTCAAGCTCTGACCGGCGGGGGTTCTACAAAGACGGCGTGGGCGCGCCGGCGAGCAGGAAGAACCACAGCAGGAAGCAGATCACGGCGAGGTACACGCTGATCATCACGACGCGCTCCAGCGGCGTGATGCCGGCGCCGTAGCCCGGCTGCTCGATCCCTTCGTCGCCGCTCACCCCGCGCGCCCATGGCAGCCGCCGTTCGCCCGGCTCGCGCCCGGAGAGACGGTCGTATTCGGCGCTCAGCCACGCGAGCGCCATCGACATCGAGAAGACGAGCACGGCGAGCACGACGACGACCACGATCACCGCCTCCATGCTCAGCACCGAGGAGCCGACGACCTGAGAGCCGACCCACAGCGCGATCAGCGGCGCGCCCGTCCAGAGGTTGATCGCGAGGAAGGCGGTCGCGGCGACCATCACGGTGCGCTTGGCCAGCAGGAAGCGGGTCTGAGGCGGGGTCGGCCGGGACTCGATCATCACAGCCGCAGGAGCTCCATCGAGCGATGGACGGGGCGGAAGCCGAGTCGTTCGTACAGGCGCTTGGGGCGGTCCTCGTCGTCGGCGACGATCCACACGTCACGCGCGTCCGCCGACGCCGCGATCGCCGCCCGCGTCATCGCCGTGCCGCGGCCCTGCCCGCGATGGTCCGGATGCACGTAGACCTGGGTGATTTCGGCTCCATCGCCGAAGCGCTCGAGCTGTGCGAACGACACCGGCTCGCCGTGCTCGCGCACGATGAGGAGCCGCGCGTCCCTGCTCATCGCGATCTCGCGGGCGCCCTCGCGGAAGGACTCGTCGTAAGCGGACTCCGCGGAGTCCTCGAGGTGCCAGGCCAGCCTCAGCGCGTCCGCGGCCTCGTAGGGCGCCTCCTCCACCTCGATCTCCTCGCCGGCGGTGACGGCTGACGGGTCGCGATGGTGCATCCAGAGCAGGCTCGTCGCTTTCCAGCCGAGCCGTTCCAGGTCCGAGCGCCGCGCGAGGCCCGGCTTGATCACTTCGAAGTCGATGCGCCGGTGCTCGAGCCCGTCGAGCGCGCTGTCGGCGAAGGCCGCGAGCTCGGCGGCGTCCATCGCGGGCTCCTCCTCGACGCGAACGAGGTTGAAGCTGTAGTAGGTGGGGTGGCGGGTGGCGCGCAGAACGGTGCCGTGTGCCCACGGCTCCTGGACGTCGCAGACAGCGGCCTGGTTCGCGTGGTGAAATTCCCGCGCGCGCTCGCTCAGCTCCTGCTGCCCCTTCGCCGTGCCGGACATGACACGAAGGTTACGCAGCGTCACGCGCGGGGATCAGGCGCGCGCGATCAGGCCCTCGAACAGGACCCAGCGAAAGACCCGCATCAGATCGTCGAAGCCGGCCGCCTGCAGCATCGCGTCGTTCTCCTCCGGCGAGAGCGGCTGCAGCACCCCGCGGATGCTCCTCGCCTTGGACGCGATCTCCTCGTCGCTGAAACCCTGGCGGCCCTTCCAGTCCTCGTAGGCGCCGGCGGCCGTGGCCTGGTTGCGCGCACTCGAGGCGAGCACCTTCTCGAACAGGGCGAACGTGCCTCCAGGGACGAGCGCATCGTGGATCCGCGCGACGATCTGGCCGCGCGTGCGCAGCGGCACGAACTGCAGCGTGTAGTAGGAGACGACCATGTCGGCGGGCTCGAGCGCGAGCTCATGCAGCGAGGCGGTCTGGAAGCGGACCTGTGGCATCCCGGCGCAGCGCAGCTCGGCCCGTTCGATCATGCCGGGCTCGCGATCGACGCCGATCACCTCGACGCGGCGCGGCGCGAGCCGTTCCGCGATCTGGGCCGTCAGCGCACCTGTTGAGCAGCCGAGGTCGTAGACGCGCCCGCCCGCCGGCACGAGCTGGTCGGCGACGTCGCAGATCAGCTCCTGCCCTTCGGTGTATGCGGGGACGGAGCGCGCCACGTGGGCGTCGAACGCCGCGGGCACCTCGCCGCCGAAGGTCCAGCTTCCCGCCGGGGTCGTGATGCCGTCTCCGACGTGCGGGGCGTGCAGCGTCTCCTGGAGCTGCTGACCATCCGTGTCAACTCGCGACGCCACTCGACGGAGTCTACGCTCGGCGATGCTCAGGCGACTAGTGAGCTTTGTGCATATCTCAGAGATCTCACATCTCTTGACGGGATCTTCATGGCGCGCCCTGCCGCGGCCCATTAGCATCGCCGCCCCGTGGGAGCAGAGGAGCGCATCAACGCCGAGGTGTGGTCGAGCCGCAAGGTGCTCGGCTTGTTCGCGGCACGCGACGGCTACATCGACGCCGGCGAGGAGCTGCTGCTGCCGCGCCTGGCCGCCGCCGCCGGCCGCCGGCCGATCCTCGACATCGGCATCGGCGCGGGCCGGACGATCCCGCTGCTCGCTCCCGCAAGCGACGGCTACGTTGCCGTCGACTACCTGCCGGAGATGATCGAGCTCGCCCGCTCGCTGCACCCCGGGGTGCGCATCGAGCAGGCCGACGCGCGGGACCTGTCGGGCTTCGACGACGGCAGCTTCGGCGCCGTCTTCTTCAGCTTCAACGGCATCGACGGGATCGCGCACGAGGACCGTGCGGCCGTCCACCGCACCGTGATGCGGGTGCTCGAGCCAGGCGGCAGCTACCTGTTCTCGACTCACAACCTCGACTACTGCGCGGCCGGCCTGCCGCCGTGGCATCGGCTGAACCTGGACCTCGACAACGGGCCGCGGGCGATGCTCGCGTGTTGGGCGCGGATGCCGCGGCGCGCGCGCTCCTACCGGCGCCTCGCGCCGCTCACGAGCCGCGGCGAGGGCTGGGCCATGCTGGTCGGTTCCGGCTACGACTACACCGTGCTGTGGCACCACCTCACCCCCGGCGAGGCGGCAGCCGAGCTCGAACGCGCCGGCTTCCTCTCGCCCGTCGAGGTATTCGACGCCGCCGGCCGGCCGCTGGCGCCCGAGGCCACGGACACCGCGGACTCGGCCTGGCTGTACCTGCTCGCGCGCAAGCCCGCGGCCGGCGTTCCGGGCTAGGATTGGCGGCGCCCATGCCGTTCAACGCGCGGCTTGCTCCAAGCACCTACGTCCCCGCCGAGGACCGTTACGAGGCGATGCCCTACCGCCGCTGCGGGCATAGCGGGCTGCGGCTGCCGGCGATCTCACTCGGGCTGTGGCAGAACTTCGGCGACGACCGCCCGCTCGAGCGCAGCCGCGCGATCCTGCGCCGCGCCTTCGACCTGGGCATCACCCACTTCGACCTCGCCAACAACTACGGGCCGCCATACGGGAGCGCGGAGAAGAACTTCGGCCGCATCCTTGCGGAGGACTTCGGCGGGCTGCGCGAGGAGCTCGTGATCTCGACCAAGGCCGGCTATGACATGTGGCCCGGCCCGTACGGCGAGTGGGGCTCGCGCAAGTACCTGCTCGGCAGCCTCGAACAGAGCCTGCGGCGGATCGGCCTCGACCACGTCGACATCTTCTACTCGCACCGGTTCGATCCGGACACGCCGCTGAGCGAGACGATGGGCGCCCTCGACGAGGCGCGACGGCGTGGACTGACGCGCTACGTCGGCATCTCCTCATACGGCCCCGAGCGGACGCAGGAGGCGATCGAGATCCTGCGCGAGCTGGGGACGCCGCTGCTGATCCACCAGCCGTCCTACTCGATGCTCAACCGCTGGATCGAGGACGGCCTGCTCGACGTGCTCGGACGGGAGGGGGTCGGAGCGATCGTCTTCTCGCCGCTCGCACAGGGCCTGCTCACCGACCGCTACCTGCACGGGGTCCCCGAGGACTCGCGCATGCTGGCAGGCAACTACATGTCCGAGCAGATGATCAGCGAGGAGAACCTGGACCGCGTCCGCGCGCTCGGCGAGATCGCGGCGGAGCGCGGCCAGTCCCTCGCCCAGCTGGCGATCGCCTGGGCGCTTCGCGACGAGCGCGTGACCTCGGCGCTGCTCGGCGCCAGCAGCGTCGAGCAGCTCGAGCAGAACGTCGCCGCCCTGCAGCGGCTCGACTTCACCAGCGAGCAGCTCGAGGCGATCGACGGCTACGCCCAGGACGGCGACGTCAACCTCTGGGCCACCTCGAGCGAAGGCTGAGGGCACGCGCCCGGGACGGGGTGCCCCGGGAGCGCCATCCGGTCCTCAGGCGCCGCAGCGGGCGTCAGCCGAAGGTGAAGACGTAGGCCTCGGCGCCCGGCGCGAGGAAGGTGATCTCGAGCGTGCGCTCGCCGTCCTGGTCGCGCTGGCGGACGAGCTGATAGAGGCGCCCGTCGCGCAGCACCCCCTCGCCGCCGGCGTCGACGTCCTCGCCGTGAGCGGCGCCCGGCGCCATGCCGTCGAGCAGGACACGGAATGGGATCGGCTCCCCCGCTGAGCGCAGCACCATGTGGGCATCGCGCGCCCGGAACCGGCAGGCGATGCTGCCACCGGGCTCCTCCAGCTCGACGTGCTCGGGCCCGATCGTCCACTCGCCGGCGAGCCCCCAGGCGTTGACCCGCAGGCCGGCGGGCAGCTGGTAGGCGCGGCGCTCGTCGAACGCGGCGCCGTCGCTCGAGACGAAACGCTCGCCACGGGCGTAGCCGAGATACGTCTCGGGCGTGCCGAGACGGTCCCAGTCGGCCTCGGCCTCGACGCCCCGGCCTTCGACCGCGACGGGCTCGCGCTCGACGCCGAGCAGCCGTTGCAGCAGCTGCTCGGAGCGCTCATACCGCCCCTCCCCGAAATGCTGGTCGCGGATGATCCCGTCCCTGTCGACGAAGTAGAGCGCCGGCCAGTAGTGGTTGTCGAAGGCGCTCCAGATCGCATAGTCGTTGTCGACGGCGACCGGATAGTCGATCGCGCGCTGCCCCACCGCGGCCCGTACGAGCTCGATCTCGTGCTCGAAGGAGAACTCCGGCGTGTGCACGCCGATCACCGTCAACCCGTCGTCCCGGTAGGCCTGCGACCACGCGCGGATGTACGGCTCGGTGCGCAGCCAGTTGATGCACGTCAGCGTCCAGAAGTCGACGAGGACGACCCGGCCGCGCAGCCCGGCGGGGCTGAGCGGCTCTGAGTTGAGCCACTCGGCGGCCCCGCCGAGAGAAGGGATGCGCAAGCCCTCGGGCACCGACGGAGAGGGCGGGATTCGAACCCGCGATGGAGTTTGATCCCCATACTCGCTTAGCAGGCGAGTGCCTTCAGCCACTCGGCCACCTCTCCCAGAGGTGAGCTGCCAGTTTAGAGGCTGGCGAAGCGCCCGGTGAGGGCTCGCGGCGGCGGCGCTAGGGCGCGGACAGCGGCGCCACCGGGCGCAAGCGGCCGAGGACGCTCTCCTCGCCCTCGACGCGCAGGCCGCGGCGGCGCGCCTCCTCGAGGTCGATCTGCCCGCTGAGCAGCCCGAGGATCGCGTGGGGAGATCCGCTCAGCGTCGCGTCGGGCCTCTCGCCAGCTGCGGCCGGACGGGCCTTGACGCCACCGTCGACGGTTTCGACCACGACGGGATCCTCGCCGGCGTCCTGGCCGGCGCGCAGCTCGACCGAGATCGACGGGAGGCCGGGCTCGGCGTCGGTGAGGAAGCGCTCGGCGGGCCATGCAAGCCAGCGGCCGCGGAAGGCGTCCTCCGGTGCCGGTCCTCCGGCCATGAACGGCACGCCCCAGTTGCCGAGCTCGTCGAGCACCGGCCGCAGCGCCTCGCCGCGCGGCGTCAACGAGAACAGCGCCGTGGCGACCGGCGGCGGCGCCTGTTCGCGGGCAACGACGCCGGCAGCCTCCAGCTCGCGCAGGCGATCGGAGAGCAGGTTGGTGGCGATGCCCGGGAGGCCGTTGCGCAGGTCGGTGTAGCGGCTCGGGCCGCCCAGCATCAGCTCGCGGACGATCAGCAGCGTCCAGCGGTCCCCGAGCACGTCGAGTGCCTTCGCGAGCGCGCAGTACTGGCCATAGGAGCGCATGGTCCCAGTGTAATGCATGCTTGAGTGACTTGTGCTATTACTTGATTTTCTTGTCTGACTGATTGAGAAAAGAGGATGCCGATGCGCGACAGAGCACTCATCCTGACCTCGCTGCTCCTCGCGGCGTTCGCGATCAACCTCGACACGACGATCGTCAACGTCGCGCTGCCGACGCTCGTGCGCGAGCTGCACTCCTCCAACAGCCAGCTGCAGTGGATCGTCGACGCCTACAACCTCGTGTTCGCGGCCTTCCTGCTCGTGGCCGGCTCGCTCTCGGACCGCTTTGGGCGCAAGGGCATGCTGCTCGCGGGCCTCGCGGTGTTCGGCCTCGCGAGCGGCGCGGGCGGGCTGATGACGAGCTCCGGCGGGCTGATCGCCGCACGCTGCGTGATGGGACTCGGCGCGGCGATGGTCTTCCCGGCGACGCTGTCGCTGATCTCGAACATCTTCGTCGAGCGCGGCGACCGGGCGCGGGCGATCGGGCTCTGGGGCGCGACCGCAGGGATCGCGATCGCGCTCGGGCCGATCGTCGGCGGCTGGCTGCTCGAGCGCTTCTCGTGGTCCAGCATCTTCTTCGCGATGACGCCGGTCGCCGCACTGGCGGCGGTTCTCGTCGCCCGCTCCGTGCCGACCTCTCGCGACCCGCGCGCGCCGCGGCTGGACCGCCCGGGGTTCGTGCTCTCGAGCGCGGCGATGGCGGCGCTGATCTACACGATCATCGAGGCGCCCCTGCACGGCTGGTCGAGCTCGCGCACGCTGGTCGGCTTCGGGCTCGCGGCGGTGCTGCTCGCCGCGTTCATATTCCGCGAGCGCCACACCGACGAGCCGATGCTCGACGTGCGGCTGTTCGCCAACCCCCGCTTCACAGCCGCGAGCGCCTCCGTGACCGTGGCGTTCTTCTCGCTGTTCGGGTTCATCTTCCTGATGACCCAGTACTTCCAGTTCATCAAGCACTACGGGCCGCTCTCGACCGGCGTCCACCTGTTGCCCGTAGCCACGTCCGTGGGCGTCGCGTCGGTCCTCGGCACGAAGCTGGCCGTGCGGTTCGGGACCAAGCTCGTCGTCAGCGCGGGTCTGGTGATGGTCGCTGCCTTCTACGTCTGGGTCGCCGCGATCGTCGAGCCCGGTACCGGCTACGGCACGATCGCCGCCCAGATGGTCCTGTACGGCGTCGGCATGGGGCTGACCAGCGCCCCTGCGACGGAGGCGATCATGGGCGTCGTCCCGCGCGCCAAGGCCGGTGTCGGCTCGGCGGTCAACGACACCACGCGCCTGCTCGGCGGCACCCTCGGCGTCGCCGTGATCGGCAGCGCCTACGCCTCGCTCTACGCCAGCCGGCTGACCGAACACCTGCCGGCGCGCGTCCCCGCGGGCCTCGCCGACGCCGCCCACAACTCGGTCGGCGCCGCGCTCGCGGTCGCACGTGGCCTGGCTGCCACAGGCCATGAGGCGCTCGGAGGCGGCGTCGCCCGTGCCGCCTCCGGCGCCTTCATCGACGGCCTCTCGCTCGGCTGCATCGTGGCCGGCAGCGTGGCCGCGCTCGGCGCGATCATGGCTGCGGCGCTGCTCCCCGCCTTCCCCTCCTCCAGCGCCGAGCAGCCCGAGGCGGCGCCGGCGCCCCTTCCCTCGGCGCTGGCGCCGGTTGGGGGCGAGTAGTGCGCCGCGTAGCATTCCTCGGCGGAAGGGTGGCAGAGCGGTTGAATGCGGCGGTCTTGAAAACCGTTAGGCGGGGAAACTCGTCTCGGGGGTTCGAATCCCCCCCCTTCCGCTCGGCGCGGAGACCAGGCCCGTTCCGGCCGATGGTGACCGCGTCCGGCGCGGCGAAGCGCCGCGATCCGGTAGCGTCCGGCGCGTAGCTGCCAGTCGTGGCGGTCCGGGGGAAGCGCGCGGAGCAGGATGCCGCGCGCCGAGTGCCTGGCTCGATTCTTCGTGCCGGGCGGACCGCGCCGACGGCGGCGCGAACCCGAGTGGAGGAGGGAACATGAAGGGAATCAGAGTGCTCGGCGCCTGCCTTGCGGTGTGCGTACTCGGTCTGGTGGGCGCGGCTTCCGCATTCGCAGAACCGCCCGAATTCCAGACCCCGAACAAGAAAACCGGCGTGTTGGAACCGCTGGCGAAAAAAGTGGCCTACACCGAAACCACCGGCACGGTGTCGATTGCCGGCGCCGGCTCGGACCTGGTCTGCACAGCGTCGACCGGGAAGGGCAAGCTCACGGGCCCGAAAACGTTCACGGGCAAGACCGTCTTCACGGGCTGTCAGGACACGCACGCAGGCGTCACCTGCCAGTCCGGCAAAAAAGCCGGCGTGATCAAGACCGCGATGTTGGAAGGCGCACTGCTGTCCGCCGGGGCCGCCTTGGGGGCACCCACGGTGCCAGTGCTGTCAACGCCCGGATTCGGCAGCTACACCTGCGGCAGCGCGAAACTCGTCATGACGGGCAGCGTGCTGGGCGCCGCTACGCCGACGAACGAATCGACGGAAGAACTGCGGGACACCTACGGTGAAGGCCCCGAACCCGAACCGGGTTGTGGCAACCAGGAACTGCAGCTGATCAACGGCTTGGGGCCCTGCGTGCACCTCGCGGTACAGAACAGCGGCGCCGGGACCGAAGAACCCGTGACGATGGTCGCCGTCAAAGAAAAACACTTCAAAGGGCACGTGACGCTCCTGAAGTGAGCTCAGCGCGGCCAGGCCGGAGCCGGGGGGCGGAGCTGCGCCCCCGGGCCGGCCGGGGCGCGAGCCGGCGATCGGCCGCGACGCAGCCCATGGGACAATCCCCTGATGGCTGCCACTGACAGCAGCGAGTGGCAGAAGATCCTCACCGAGGGGCACAGCTCACTCCTCACCGCGCGTCACGTCTGGCGGCACGTGCCCTCGGCGCCCCGCTGCAAGATCTGCTCGAGCCCGTTCGGGGGCGTCGGCGGCGCCGTCGTGCGCCGCATCGGCTGGGCACCGTCGCGCAAGAACCCGAACGTCTGCGCGCGCTGCTGCGACCAGATGCCGCCCGGCGGCGCGGAGGTCGACGTCGCGGTCCTGTTCGCCGACGTGCGCGGCTCGACGACGCTCGGCGAGCAGGTCGGCGCCAGCGAGTTCGCCGCGCTGCTGAACCGCTTCTACGCGACCGCCACCGAGGTGATCCTGCGCCACGACGGGCTGATCGACAAGTTGATCGGCGACGAGGCGATGGCGCTGTTCATCCCCGGGGTCACGGGGCCCGACTACCGGCGACACGCGCTGGCGGCCGCCCGTGAACTGCTCCAGGAGGTCGGCTACGGCAGCCCGGAAGGATCCTGGTTGCCGCTCGGCGTCGGGCTGAACGCCGGCCAGGCCTACGTCGGCAACGTCGGCACGGCCGTCGTCGACTTCACCGCGCTCGGCGACGCCGTGAACGTCGCGGCGCGGCTGCAGGGCAGCGCCGGCGAGGGGCAGCTGGTCGTGAGCGCCGACCTGCTCGACGACATGGAGGCGGAGCTCCCGAGGGCGCAGCTCCGGGAACTCGACGCGCGCGGCCGCGGTGAGGCGGTCCCGGCCCTCGTAGCCGACTTCGCCTGACCGCGGCCGGCGCATCCCTCTCTGCTCGACACCGCCGGTGCACGGCCCGGACGGCTCCCTCTTGTCGAGCCGCGAAAGATCTGCGGCGTTTGCGCGCTCCGCGCAGGATGCCGTCGCGGC
The DNA here is from genome assembly GCA_963721285.1 of uncultured Solirubrobacteraceae bacterium. Taxonomy (GTDB): domain Bacteria; phylum Actinomycetota; class Thermoleophilia; order Solirubrobacterales; family Solirubrobacteraceae; genus Palsa-744. The sequence goes on from CAVRIN010000002.1 coordinate 143,071, forward strand.
CGACGGCGGTCAATCGCACGGTCGTGGTAGACGAGCCCCCTGCACGCCGAGCCGGGCGGCCACGCCTGTCGCGCTCAGCTGCCCGCGTCCGCGCCGCCGTCCAGCCCGACGATCCCGCGGAACTCGGACGTCGTGTTCAGATGGGGGAACGGCTCGTCAGGTTCCGGCAGGCCGAGCCGCTCGCACAGCGGCGCCCAGCCATCGCCCGGCGACCATTCGATCAGCCGCTCGGCCGGAACCGTCGCGGCGCACCCGCTCGTTGTGTCGCTCGTAGGCCGCGATCGCCCGCTCGCGCTCCCACCAGCGCTCGCCGAAGCGCCGATTGAGGATCGCGATCGTCATGCGCCGCTGGCGCGCCAGCGGGGGGTCGTCCTCCGGGAGCGGCTCGTGCAGCACCGCGACGATCGTGTTCTCCATACTCGCCCACCAGCTCTCGGCCGAGTCCCTGCGGGACAGCAGCACGGGCGCCTCGGGATAGGCCTGCGCCAGCTCCGGCCAGAACGACGCGGCGGGCCAGTCGACGGTCGCCCGGAACTCCCCGAAGACAGCCTCCCAATCAATCTCCTCACCTGCCAGCGCCCGCTCCCAGCGGGGCACGTCCTGTGGACGCTCGCGCAGCTCGTACATGTGGTAGCAGCGCCCGCCGAGCAGCACCTCGAGCGCCGCCTTCAGTGAGCTCGTCCCGGTGCGGCCGAGGCCGGCGCCGACGATCTGGAGCGCCATCAGCGCAGCGCCGCCTTGACCGGGGCGGAGGTCGCGAGCGCGCGGCCAGCTCCGTCGAGCGCCTGCACCGCCAGATACGGCCCGCGCGTGCCCGCCGGCACGTTGAGCGCGGTCTCAAAGGCGCTTCGCGCGACGGTCAGGACCGGCTTCAGCGACCCGGACGCCGCGGAGGCGCCCGCCAGCAGGCGCCAGGAGGCGACGCCGGTCGCGCCGTTCCAGCTCGCGTAGGCCGTCCCCGTCCCACCGCCGGCCGCGGCGAATGCGAGCGCCGGACGGTGCGCGGGCGTGCCCGACCACGGCAGGCGGTAGGCGCGATAGGACTGCGTGTGCGCCGGGAAGTGGGCGTCGAAGAGCAGCTGCCCGCTCGGGCTCAGCTCGGAGATGTAAGGCGTCTGTCCCCAGCCGAGGAACCAGTCGCCGTTGGGCAGCGCCTGCGCGTTTCCCTGGCTCTCCGAGACCAGGCCCGGGGTGTGCGTGAGCTGGCCGAGGAGCGTCGCGGTCCCCGTCTGGGGGTTCAACGACACGACGATCGCCCGCGACTGCGGATGGACGGTGGGCGCCGAGCCGTTGTCGAAGATGCTGATCGAGCCGTCGGCCAGTTCGCGCGGGTCGTGCTGCCAGGCCGTCCCGGTCGCGCCGACGCCGGTGAAGCTGCTGTGCTTGCCGCCGAGCCGCCAGAGGATCTGCCCGGTCTGCGGCTGCAGGTCGTAGATCGCCCAGGTGTTGCGCGCCGAGATCAAGTAGCTGCCGTCGCGGTCGACATTGATCGAGTTGATGTGGAAGAAGTCGTAAGGAAAGCGCGTGCTGGAGTGGATCGCGGAGCTGTAGGACTCGGCGATGCCGATGTGGTCGAGGCTCGTCCATTCGTACATCACGAGGCCCGTCCGGACGTCGATCTCCTGCATCACGCCGTCGGTTACGGCGCCGTAGGAGGAGCCGCCGTAGGCCGACAGGTCGCAGAGCAGAGGGAAGTAGGAAGTGACGAGCGCCGTTCCCTGCGGCGTCAGCAGGAATTCGTGCAGGTCCGGGCGGTGGCCGTTGCCGCCGCGCACGTGGGCGACGTCCGTGTAGTCGCTCGCGTAGATGACGTCTTCTCCGACCCCGAACCCGTGGATCGAGATGTCGCCCTGCCACCACGTCAGCACGGGGCGGCCGCCGTATTCCTGCACCTTCAGGTCCGTCGCGGAGGTGTAGCGCGGCAGCGGCTTGAACCAGAGCAGCCCGCCGGAGGGGTCGAGGATCATCGGCCCCGCCTGGCCCGGGCCTGTGTAGGGGGCGGCGAAGATGTCGCCCGCCCCGGCCGCCGGCGAGCTCGTCGTGACGCTGAGGACCGGCGGGCGCAGGTCCGGGCGCGAGCGGAAGCGCTGTTCCTGCGAGGCGCTGCCGGCATGGATCGTCTCGGGCGTCGAGCTGATCGCGTTCGGGCGGGCGATCGCGAACACGTCAGAGATCGGACGCCACGCCCCGCCCACCCGCGCCACGGGCGCGCACGGTCACGCGCTCCCCTTCGATGAACGGGCGCGCCGGCAGGAAGCTCGCGCCGTCGCCCTGCGAATAGGGGGCCAGGCGGCCGGGATGCGCCCCGCTGCGCGAGCCGGTGACGCTCTGCACGGCCAGGTCGCCGGCAGGCACGCCGAGGAAGCTGATCTGCGTCTGCGGCGAGGCGTCGCGACTGCCCGGCAGGGGCGATAGTGTTACGCCGCCGGCCTGCAGAGCAGAATTGTCGATGCTCGTGGGGACGCATGTGGGCGCTGACTGCGCCCCGGCGGTGGCGGTCAGGCCGGCAAACCCCAGACCAAGGGCCAGCAACGGCCCCAGGACGAGAGCTCGCATCGACGGCATGGACTACGGGCAGCATATGAGAGTGGATCGCCGCACGTTCCTGAAGCGCGGCGCGATCGCCGGCGGCGCGCTGGCGGGCGCCGGCCTGGGCATCAAGGCGCTCGCTGAGGCGAGCGGCGATCAGCCGCGCCAGGCGACGCCGCCGGTCGAGCCGACCGCTCGCCGACCCCTGCCGAAGCGTCCCAACATCCTCGTGATCGTCGTCGACCAGTTGCGCTTCCCGCAGTGGTTCGGCGCCGGCGCGATCGGCACCACGCTGCCGCAGAACGTGCAGCTGCTGCGCCAGGGGGGCGTCTCGTTCGGGCGCCACTACACGGCCTCCAACGACTGCAGCCCCTCGCGCTCGGCGATGCTGACGGGCCTCTACACGCACCAGACCGGGTGCATGATCACCGGCGGCAGCACCCTCGACCCCGGCTTTCCGACATGGGGCACGATGCTCCGCGAGCACGGCTACAGCACCCGCTGGCTCGGCAAGTGGCACGTGACCCACGGCGACAGCCACTGGACGCCGCTGCTCGGCGAAGAAGAGCTCGAGCAGTACGGTTTCGCGGGCGGCATGTACCCCTCGCCCGACGGCGGCCCCGGGCAGGGCTGGCACAAGGACCCGATCATCGCCCGGCGGTTCAGGCACTGGTTCAAGGAGGAAGCGGGGGCGCAGCCCTGGTGCACGACCGTCTCGTTCGTGAACCCGCACGACATCGCCTGGTGGTACGTCTGGAGCGATCGCGTTCCCGCCGAGGCGGCCGCGCGGCGGACCGCCTCGCGGCTGCCGCCGAACTACGAGACGCCCGAAGAAATGAGCGCCCGCGGCAAGCCCCAGCTGCAGCGCTCGCTGCAGGACACGGCCGCGGCATCGTTCGGGCCGGTGCCGTTCAGCGGCCCGGAATCCGAGCTGATCTGGCTCAGCTTCCTGGACCTGTACGCGAAGCTGCAGCGCGAGGTCGACCGGCACATCGGCGGCGTCCTGCAGACGCTGCACAGCCGGCCGGAGATCGCCGCCAACACCGTGATCGTGTTCACCTCCGACCACGGCGAGTACGCCGCCTCGCACGGCCTGCGGGGCAAGGGCGCCGGCGCCTACGAGGAGGCGATCCGGGTGCCGCTGATCGTCAAGGACCCGCGCGGCAAGCTCACCGCCGCGCCGCAGACCGTCCGCACGCAGCTCAGCTCGAGCGTGGACCTCGCGCCGCTGCTGCTCACGATCGGCAGCGGCGGCAACGACTGGCGCAGCGAGCCTCACTACTCGCACCTCGCCGAGCGCCTCGACATCGCCGCGATCCTCGCCGACCCGGCCGCGCCCGGCCGCGACTTCGTGCTGCACGCGACGGACGAGACCGTGACCGAGTTCGCCCTCGAGGAGTACGCGGCCGGGGCGCCGCTGCACGTCGTCGCACTGCGCACCCAGGCGGCCAAGTACGCCACCTACTCGCACTGGGCCGACGGAGGGATCGCGCCGGTCAGCGACGGGCAGGAAGCCGAGCTATATGACTACACCACCGCCAGCGGGCGCCTGGAGCTGCACAACCACGCGGGGCAGAGCCCGCTCGAGGAGCAGATGCGCGAAAAGATGCACCGCGCGTTCTCCGAAGAGCTGCGCCGGCCGCTGCCGAGCGGCCTCGGGGAAGCGCACGGCCGCGGCTTCGCCGACTACTTCTCGACCGCTGGCGGCGTCGCCGCGAAGGCGGCCACGCGGCGGCGCCAGCGCGTCGAAAGCTCGATCGGCGACCTGGAAGCGGGCGAGGGAGGGCCGCCGCCGCGCGAGTCTCCGCGGCTCAGCCCTTCCGGGCGACGGAAGCGCCAAGAACCGCGCCGCTAGCGTCGAGCGCCTGCACCTGGAGCCAGCTCCCCTTCGGCGGCGCCGGTGTGAGCGCGACGGCGGTCTCAAAGCCGGCGCGCGGGGCCGCACCGGCAGGGCCGAGGGCCTGCGGCGAGCTTCCGGCCAGAACCCGCCAGCTCGCCACGCCGGTGGCCCCGTTCCAGCTCGCGTAGACGGTCGCGCGCGAGCCGGAGCGCACCAGTGCGAAGAGCGGGGGCGCCGCGGGCCGTGCGCTCCACGCCTGCCGGTAGACGCGGTAGGACTCATAGCTGGCCGGCATGTGCGCGTCGAACAGCACATCGCCCGACGGCGAGTATTCGGTCAGCCACGGCGACTGGCCCCAGCCGACGACCCAGTTGCCGCCGGCCAGCGTCTGCATGTTCCCCTGGCTGCCGGCGAGGAGCGCCGGGCTGTGCTCGTCGCGGCGCACCAGCGTCGCGGTCATCGCGTGCGTGTCGAGGGCCAGTTCGATCGCCCGCGACTGGGGGTGGACCTTCGGCGTCGCGCCGTTGTCGAAGAACGTGATGTTGCCGTTCGGCTGTTCGCGAGCGTCATGCTGGTAGGCGGTCACCGTTCCGGGGCCGAGCTTGAAGCTGCTGCGACGGCCGCCGAGCCGCCAGCGCACCTGGCCCGTTCGCCGCGAGACGGCGTAGGCCGCCCACGTGTTGCGCGCGTCGATCAACAGCTCGCCGCTGCGCATCGCGTCGATGGAGTTGATGTGGAAGTAGTCGAACGGTTCCTTGAGGTTGCCCGGGCGCGGCGAGACGTAGGACTCGTTGAGCGCGACGTGATCGAGGCTGTGCCACTCGTACTTCACGAGCCCGGTCGCCAGGTCGATTTCCTGCATCAGCGTGTCGGCGACCGCGCCGCGCGAGGGCCCGCCGACGGCCGCGAGGTTGCACTCGATCCCGTCGTAGACGGTCATCAGCCCAGTGCCCTGCGGGGTGATCTGGAATTCGTGCAGGTCGGGCTGGTAGCCGTTGCCTGCGCGCACGACGGCGATCTGGCGGTATGAGCTGTCGGCGATCACGATCCCGGCGCGGCGGCTCTCGGCGGTGACCAGCGGGTCCTGCCACCACGTCAGGACCTGTTTGCCGAGGTAGCTCTGCACCCGCAGGTCGGCGGCCCTGGCGCCGGGCGGCTGCAGGGGCTTGAACCAGAGGAGCCGGCCCTCTTCGTCAAGGATCATCGGCCCGTACTGGCCGGGGCCGGAGTACGGGGCGAGCAGCAGCTCGCCCCGGGCCGCTCCCGCGGCGTGGGCGGTCACGGCGATCGTCGGCGGCCGCAGGTCCGGGCGCGTGCGGAAGCGCTGGTATTCGTTCGGTTTCGGCGCAGGCGGCGTGCTGCCGCCGGCTTCGCCGAACGTGTTCGGCACCGCGACCTGGAAGCCGAACGACAGCGGCGTGCGGCGCCCTTCCGCCGTCAGCGTGGCGCGTACCGCGACGTTCTCGCCGGGTGTGAACGGTCGCGCCGGCAGGAAGCTCGCGCCGTCGCCCTGCGAATAGGGCGCGAGCCGCCCCGTGTGGGGGCCGCTGCGCGACCCCCGCACCGAGACCCCCGAGAGCGCGGCGGCAGGCACGCCGAGGAAGCTGACCTGGGTCTCGGCGGACGCGTCGCGACTACCCGGCAGCGGCGAGACGGTGACCGCGCCCGCCAGCAGCGCCGAGCGGTCGAGCGACGTGGGCGCGCACGAGGCCTGCCCGGCGCTCGCCCGTGCCGCCGGTTGCCCGGCGCCCGCAGCGGCGGCGGCGCGCGCGCCGATCTCGGCGCTCGCGGAGGACGTCGGGGCCGAGCTGCTGATCCGGCCAGCCGGCCCGAGAACCAGCAGGGCGGCGACGGCGAGCAGGATCGGGAGTCGGGCGCGAATCAGGCTTTGACGGTCGCCGAGGTGCCGAGCACGTTGCCCTGTGCGTCGAGCCCCTGCACCTGCACGTACGGGCCGGCGCTCGCCGCCTTGATCGTCGTTTCGAAACCGCTGCGCGGCGCCGTCGCGACCGTCGCCAGCGAGCCGCTCGAGGGCCCCGCCAGCACGCGCCAGCTCGCGACGGCGGTGGCGCCGTTCCAGCTGACCGCGACGGACAGCGAGCCGCCGCTCTTCTTCGCCGAGACCGAAGGCGGCGTTCGCGGCTGGCCGCTCCACGGCGCGATGAACGTCTTGAAGTCCTGGACGTTCTTGCCGAGCGAGCCGTCGAGCAGGACGTGCCCGGAGTCGTCGTACTCGGTGAAGTTCGGCAGCCCGCCGTAGCCCATCAGCCAGTTGCCGCCCGGCAGCGCCCGCGTGTTGCCCTGGCTCGAGGCGAGCAGCCGCCGCGACGGGTTGGTGAGCGCTTTGCGCAGCGTGACCGTGTGGGCTGAGGCGTTGGGTTCCAGCAACAGCCCCCGCGACTCCTTCTCCTTCGGCGGCGTCGAGCCGTTGTCGAACAGCGAGATCAGCCCGCCGGGCTCCCATTCGGCGTCGTGCTGCCAGTAGAAGCGCGTCGCGGAGGACCCTTTGAAGTTGCTGTGCTTGCCGCCGAGCCGCCAGCGGACCGCGCCGCTGCGGATGTCGACGTCATACAGAGTCCAGGTGTTGCGGGCCGAGAGCAGCACGTCGCCCGAGCTGCCCGGGTCGGCGGAGTTGATGTGGATGTAGTCCCACGGGTGATCCGAGTTCGGGATCGGGTTGTTGGACTCGGTGACCGGCACGTGCCCGAGCGCGTGCCACTCCCACATCACGAGCCCGGTCTTGACGTCGATCTGCTGCACCACGCCGTCGGTGAGGACGCCGTTCGAGCGGCCGCGCAGGGAGGAGAGGTTCATGCGGATCGGGTCGAAGGCGTCGATCCAGGCCGTGCCGTCCGGTTGCAGCCGGATCTCGTGCAGGTCGGCGTGGTAGCCGTTGCCGGCACGGACGCGGCCGATCTGCCGGTAGGAGCTGTCGAAGATCACGTTTTCGCCCTGGCCGAAGCCGACTTCGAGGATCCGCCCCTGCCACCAGGTGAGGACGGGCTGGCCGGCGTACTGCTGGACCTGGAAGTTGGTCGCCGCGGTGTTGGGGGGCATCGGGCGGAACCAGACGAGGTTGCCGTCCTGGTCGGCGATCATCGGCCCCGGTGTGCCCTTGCCCTGGTAGGGCGCGAGGAACAGGTAGCCGGGGGCGGCGCCCGGCTTGGCATGGGTGGAGATGCGCACCGAGGAGGGCGTCAGCGACGGGGCGGTGGCGTAGTGCTGGACTTCGCTCGCCCGTCCGGGGTTGATCGGGAACTGTTTCTGGCTCGGTGAGTACTGCTGGGCAACGGTGAAGCTCGTCGTCGCCGTGCCGGTCGCCGGCCCGCCGGTGACCTCCGCGCGGACGCTCACCTTCTCCCCGGGCGTGAAGGGCTTGCTGGGGATGAAGCTCTCGCCCGTGCCCGTCGAGTACGGCCGCAGCACGCCGCTGTGCGAGCCGCTGCGCGAGCCCTTGACGGTGACGCCGGAGACGGTCGTCCCGCTGCCGCCGAGGAAGCTGATCTGCGTGCTCGCGGAGGCGTCGGGAGTGCCCGGCTCGGGCGAGACCGCGACCGGGTTCGCGCTCGCCGCCTTCGCGAGCGGCGGCGGGCCAGGGACGTCGGCCGACGACGCGCTCCCGCACGCGATCAGCGCGGCGCCGCAGGCCAGCGCGCCGAGCGCCGGGGTCGAGATCCGGATCATCGCGTTTGAGAACACAGGCAGGGGCGTGAAGGAGCGTCGGGCTCGCGGCGGATCCTCGGCGGGGGCGAATGCCCCGCGAGCCAGCAGCAGAATACCCGCCGTCGCGGCAAGCGCTCAGCGATCGGCCGCACCCGGCGTGCGCGCGCCGCCGATCGCGTAGGCTCTCCTCATGATCCGGAGGAGGGTCCTCGCCACGGCGGTCGGCGCCGCGCTCGCGGTGAGCTGCTCGGTTGTGCCCGGCGCCGCTCAGGCCAGCAACAGCTCGGCCACGTCGGCCTACGTGCGCGCCAACTACGCGCTCGTGGCCGCCGGCAAGTCGCACCTCGGCGCCTCGGTCTCCGCCTACAAAGGGGTGCTCGCGAAAGTACGGCGAGACTGCCCGCGCGCCGCCGAAGGCTCGCCCCAGAACCCCGACTCCACAAAACTCTCAAATGAGGTGATCGGCGCGATGGTGTTGAGCGCCGGCGTCCCGGACCGGCCCGCGATCGCCACGTACCTGAGGGTGGTCAAGGGCATCAGCTGGAGCAACGGCTCGCTGACCCGCGCTGTCAGAACTTACGCGTCCAGCCTGCGCAAGCTCTACGGCCTCTCGGTGCCCGAACTGTGCGGCGACATCCGCGCCTGGAAGGCCAGCGGCTACAAGACGCTGCCGGCGAGCACGGTCTCTTTCGTCGAAGTCTTCTACCCGAACTGGGTCGCGCTCGGCCTGCAGCCGTCCGGACTCTCCCGCTTCGAGAGCGGGAGCCTGCGTAGCCTCGCGCACAGCGCCGCCCGCTTCGAATACCAGCTCACGAACGCCGAAGCCGAAGCCGTTGAAACGTGGGGCGACATCATGAACGCCCTCGAACTCTGGCCCTAGACGACTGACGATCAGGCGACGGCGCGCAGGTGGCGGTAGGGCGCCCCGCGCAGCTCCCGCACGAGCGCGTCCAGCACCCCCTCCTCGCCTTCCTCGCGCCCGTCGGTGACGGCGCCGATCACGGCGCGCTTTCGCTCCAGCAGGCTCGCGATCGTCTCGTCGACGGTCTCCGCGGCGAGCAGGTAGTAGGCGTTGACGGCGTCCTGCTGGCCGATCCGGTGGCAGCGATCCTCCGCCTGGTCGTGCCGGGCGGGCGTCCAGTCGAGCTCCAGGAACGCGACGCTCGAAGCGCGCGTCAGCGTCAGCCCCTGGCCGGCGACCTCCAGCGAGCAGACGATCAAGCCGTTGTGCGTGCCGTCCGGAGCCTGGAAGGCCTGCAGGGCACGGTCGCGCTCGGCCGGGCTGTCCTCGCCGAGGATGTGCAGCGCCTGAGGGAAGCGCTCCACCACCGCGCGCTGGACCTCGCGGTGGCGGGCGAACACGACGAGCCGCTCGCCGGAGCAGCGGAAGTCGTGGATCCAGCTCAGCGCCGCCGCGAGCTTCCCTCGTGCTGCCAGCAGCTTCAGGGCGTTCAGGCGCACGAGCCTTTCGGCGCGGAGGGCAGCCGCGACCTTCGCGTCGAGCTCTCGCAGGTCGAGCGGCTGGCTGCGCAGCCACGCCACGAGATCGCGCTCGGCGAGGCGGTATTCGGCCTCGTTGTCGAGCTCGATCGGCACCACCGAGCGCGTCTTCGCCGGCAGCTGCGGCAGCACGTCGCACTTGAGCCGGCGCGCGAAGCAGCGCGCTCGCAGGTGCCAGTGCAGTCGCTGGTGGGCGTCCGGCCCCTTGAAGCGCGCGCCGAACTGGACGCCGGAGCCGAAGTCCTGCAGCCGCCCCAGGATCCGCAGCTGCGCGACGAGCTCGGCCGGGCGGTTCACGACCGGCGTGCCCGTGAGCGCGAGCACGAGCGCCTCGCGCGGCATCGCCGCGGCCAGACGCTGCACGGCCTGCGTTCGCTTCGCGCCCGGGTTCTTGCAGAGGTGCGCCTCGTCGATCACGACGGCGCGCGGTGCCCCGGCGAGCAGCTCGGGCAGGCGCGATCCGAGGATCTCGTAGTTGACGATCGTGATGTCGGCGGGGAGCCCGGCCGCCGGGGCGGGGCCTGCGCCGTCCGGGAGCGGCGGCGAGTAGCCGCCCCCGCGCCCCGACAGAAGCTCGACGCTGCGCCCGGGCAGCCAGGCGCGCGTCTCGCGCAGCCAGTTGAGCTTGAGGTTCGCCGGGCAGACGACGACGGCCGGATAGGCGTTGTCGGCCTGGAGCGCCGCGAGCGCCTCGATCGTCTTGCCGAGGCCCTGCTCGTCGGCCAGGAAGGCGCGCCGGCGCTCGAGCAGGTAGGCCACGCCGGCGCGCTGGAACGGCTTGAGCTCGCCGCCGAGCCCGGCGACCTCGAGCTCCCCCTCGCGCGCCTGCGAGAGCTCAACCAGACCGGCCGCGTGCGCGTGCTGCTCGCGGATCTGCTGGAGCAGCTCGAGCGCCTCCTCGTCGATCCATACGCCGTGCTCGACCAGGAAGGCGTCGAGCTGCGGAACGCAGAAAGGGTCGGCGCTGATCGCCGGCAGCGCGGCGTGGTCGGCGTGCACGCGAGCCGTCGGCGGCGAGGCGCCTCGCGGCCGGCCGGACGCACGCACGCGCGGGAGGAACGCCCCGTCGATCCGCGCGAACGCGTCCGGCAGCGAGCGGTCGTGGCCCGGAGCGAGCACGAACGTCGGCTGATCGTGGACGCAGGAGCGCTCGAGCACGGCCGGCGGCGCGGCCCGCCCCGCTTCGAGCGCCTGCCCGCAGCGTCGCGCCGCCGGGCTCAGCCAGCCGTCGAGCTCCTCACGGGCCAGGCGCCAGCTCTCGAGCGTGAGCGGCAGCGTGGCGCCGCCGGCGAGCTCGGATGCTCGCTCCCGGACCGCCCTCGGCAGCCTCGCCGCGTCGCCGAGGAGCAGAAGCACCGGGGACCCGCTCGGGCCGTCGACTTCGATGTTGCCGCGCCAGCTCCTGGCGCGCGCTAGCCACACCGTGACGCGATCCTCCACGAGCGCGTCCTCGAGGTGCCCGAGCAGCTCCTCGATCGCCTCGGCGTCACGGTCGCGGGCAGCCAGGCCGACGCTGCCGCCCGGCCCATCGGCCGCGCGCAGCCCGGCGCGCCCGGCGAGCACCCGCGCGAGCGGCGCCCAGCGCCCGCTCACGAGGATCCAATGCTCGCCGCGCCGATCCCGCCGGAAGCAGACGTCGTGAGTAGGGGCGCTCGGCTCGGTGCGGGCGGCGGGCGCGACGCTCTCCCCGGCCTGATCCCGTGCGTGCTGCCGGATCGCCTGAGCAGCCGCCTCGCTGAGCCGCAGCCCCGACTCGCGCAGCGAGCGCACGGTCGCCGCAGAGCGCTCGTCGAGCGGCACGTGCGCACGCCCGATCTCCTCGACCCGCTGGGCATCGGGATGGTCGAGCAGCCGCGCGAGCAGTTCCGGCGGCCCGTCGGTGGCGAAGCTGAGCCGCCAGTGCTGGTCCGGACGCGCGAGGTCGACGAGGCAGTCCCGGCGCCCGCGCCGTCGCCGGCGCCGCTCGATCGTGCGCGCCAGGCGCTCCTCGACGTCGGGCTCGCTCGGCAGCCCGTCGAGCAGCCGCGCGAGCGCGTCGGCCTGCTCGGCTTCGAGCGGCACCCGCCAGACGCGCTCCTCCGGGTCCCAACGCCGGCCCGGGATCGCTCGCAGCAGCCTGCGCAGGCCGTCGTCGTACGGGAAGCGCAGCACTGCCTCGTCGCGCTGCAGGGTGGCGGTAAGGGTGGAGTCGGGCACGGCCCATGCACGATAGGGACCGTGGCCGACCTCTCGGGGCGTTCAGCGGAGCGGCGATCAGCCGGGCGCGCTCAGGCGTCGCGCTCGACGGCGGGCAGCGCCTTGTTCACCGACCGCGTCAGCGAGGCACGTACGAGCGCCGCGAGCCCCGGGATCGGCGAGGCGAGGCGGATGTCGTAGTGAAAGCGCGTCCCGCCCTTGCCGTCGGGCTCGAACGTCATCACGCCGACGTGGCCGCGCAGCGGGCTGCCCTTGGTGATGCGGTAGACGATCCGGCGCGGGCGCTCGAACTCCGTGACGGTCTCCTCGAACGGCGGCGCGGGGCCGACTTTCAGCAGGCGCACCGAGCCGACGCCGTTGCGCTCGCCCTCGCGACCGTCCTGGAGCCTCGTGACCTTCGAGCCGAACACGTCGGCGAGGTTCTCGTGCTCGGCGAGGTAGTCGAAGATCCGCTCCGGCGGCTTCGTGAAGTCGCGGTCGACGATCACATGGTGGGCGCGCATGAAGCGGAAGCCTATTGGCCGCCGCAAGCACGCGAGGCGGCGGCGCCCCCAATGTGATTCGCGCGCCGGCCACGACGGTGCAGGCCCCGCGAGCCGTCGTGGGCGCGGCCTGCGCGCGGCAGCGCGACGCCACCCGGGATAATGAGCCCGTGGGGGACCTGAGCCGGTGGTGGTCTGAAGGGGAGCAGGTGAGCCTGCCGCTGGGCGCCAGCGAGCGCAGCGTCTTCCGGGTCCGGCTCGGCGCGGGCCCGGTGATGACCATGCTGCACGGGTTCCCGAGCTCCTCCCACGATTGGGCCAAGGTCGCGCCCGCACTGGCCGCGAGGCATACGCTGCTGGCAGCGGACTTCCTCGGCTTCGGGGCCACGGAGAAGCCCCTCGAGCATCGCTACTCGCTGCATGAGCAGGCCGATCTGATCGAGCGGCTGTGGGAGCGCGAAGGTGTCGATGCGACGATCCTCGTCGCCCACGACTACGGCGTATCGGTCGCCCAGGAGCTGCTCGCGCGCGCAGCCGAGGGCGCGCTGGAGGTCGAGCTCGAGGCCGTCCACCTCCTCAACGGCGGTCTCTACCCCGAGCTGCACCGTCCCCAGCCCGTTCAGACCGCGCTGCTCGACCCCGAGCAGGGGCCGCGGATCTCGGAGCTCGTCACCGAGGAGCTGTTCATCGCCGGGCTCGCGCCGACCTTCGCGCCCGGCTACGACGCGGCCGCCGACAGCGCCGACATCTGGGCCGCGACGAGCCGCGGCGGCGGCGAGCGCCTCGGCCATCTGCTGATCAGGTACATCGCCGACCGGGAGCGCCATGGCCCGCGCTGGACGGCCGCGCTGGAGCAGACCGGCGTGCCGCTCGGCTTCGTGTGGGGGATGCTCGACCCGGTGTCGGGCGCGCACATGGCCGAGCGCATCCGCGAGCGCCTCCCCGCCGCGCCGTTCCTCGCGCTGGACGACGTCGCCCACTGGCCGCCGCTGGAAGCGCCCGAGCGGGTCTCGGCGGCGCTGCTCGGCTAGCCGTTTCAGCCACTCGTCGCGCCGGCCGCATCGAGGGCCTGCTCACGGTTGAAGAACATCTCCATCCGAGTCGTGAGACCGTCGCGCGCATGGCCGACGAAGTAGACGTCGAACTCCATCTCGATGCCGCTGTCGCGGCCCCGGCCGCGCTGGCGGGTCACGCTGATCACCGTGTCGTCGTCAACGTCGATGACATCCAGGAGCTCCATGCGGAAGTCGTCCCACTGCATCGGCCAGTCCTCCCAGCTGCGCATCACAGCGTCGCGTCCCTCGTAGGTCTTCGCGTCCGGAACCTCGGGCGGCTGGACGATCACGACCTCCGGCGCCATCAACTCCTGCACAAACGCGAAGTCGCCGCGGGCGATCGCCTCGAAGGCGCGACGGGTTCTTTCCACGTTCTCCTGAGACATCCGCGTGCCCCATCACATCGCTCGCGGGCAAAGCCGTCAAGCACGGCTGCCACGCGCGAGCCGGCCGCCCGCGCCCCCAGCGCCCGGCGGCCGGCCAGCCCCGCTGCACCCGCTCAGACCAGGATCGTCAGTTCGAGCGCTTCTTTTTCGGCCGAGCCGGCGGCGTTCGTCGCGATCACGTTGTAACGGAGTTTCTTGCCGCCCGAGGCAGCCGGGACTTTGAATTTCTTGGCCGTCGCGAACGGTCCTTTCTGTTCCACTTTGCAGATCGTCGCCGAGGTGCAGAGCTTCCATTCGACTTCGTAGACGATCGGCTGCGTGCCGGTCCACGTGCCTTCGGTGCCTTCCACCGTCGAGCCGCTGGTCGTCGTGGCGAGCGGCACCGTGACCGGCAGGACGACGTTCGTCGGCAGCACGCCTTTGACCGTTTCGGTCGGCGCCGATTCGGCGCTCGCGGTGCCGGCGATGTTTTTCGCGATCACCTTCGCGCGCAGGGTTTTGCCGACGTCGCCGGCCTGCACCAGGTACGTCGGCAGCAGCGAGGGAGCCGACACCGTCGAGCAGCCGGTGCCGCTCGTGTTGCAGCGCAGCCATTCGTATTCGAAGGCGATCGGTTCGGTGCCCGACCATTTGCCCGCCGAGGCCGTCAGGAGCTGGCCTTCTTTGGCTTCGCCGGAGGTCGCGGGCACTTCGGTGTTCTGCGGTCCGACGCCGATCACTTCGGTCGTGGTCAGCGATTCCTTTTCGGTCGTGCCGGCGACGTTTTTCGCCGTCACCACGACACGCAGCGTATGCGCCGCGTCGCCGTCGACGATTTTGTATTTCGATTCGTTCGCGCCGCCGATGTCTACGCATTCCGTGCCGGCTTTGCTGCACTGCTGCCAGCGGAAGGCGTAGGAGATCGGCGCCGTCCCCGTCCACGTGCCTTCGGTCGCGTTCAGCGTCTGCCCGGTGATCGCGAGCCCGGTGACCAGCGGCGCGATCACGTTCACGGGACCTACACCGGCGACGGTCGCGGTCGCGGCCGATTCGGCTTCACCCGTGCCGGCGATGTTTTTCGCGATCACCTTGACGCGCAGCCTGTGGCCCACGTCCGGCCACCCGTGCCGGCGATGTTTTTCGCGATCACCTTGACGCGCAGCCTGTGGCCCACGTCCGCGCTGGAGACGAGGTAGGTCGGCAGCAGCGACGCCCCGGCCGCCTGCGTGCATTCACCACCGCTCGTGTTGCAGCGCAGCCATTCGTATTCGAACGCGATCGGTTCCGTCCCCGACCATTTGCCGCTGGAGGCCGTCAGCAGCTGGCCTTCTTTCACTTCGCCGGAGACGGTCGGCGCTTCGGTGTTCACCGGCGCGTTCCCGCCCGCGACGTTGGTCTGTTCGGAGATCGCCGAGGCCGAGCCCTGCGCGTTCATCGCCGTCACTTCGACCTCGAAGCTGTCGCCGAATTCGCCGAGCCCGACGGCGTGGGTCTGTTCCGTCTCGCCGGCGATCGGTTCGCAGCCGGAGAGGAGCGAGCAGGCGTACCACTGGTAGGCGTAGGAGATCGGCGGCGTGCCGACCCAGGTGCCTTCTTCCGCCGTGAGCGTCTGCCCGACGAGCGGTACTCCCGAGACTTTCGGCAGCGCGATGTTCACCGGCGAGCCGGGCACGACCTTGGCGGTCGCGATCGAGCGCTGCGTTGCCGAGCCGGCATCATTTTTCGCTGTGATCACCGCATAGAGCTTCTTGCCGATGTCTCCCGTCGTGGCGCGGTAGCTCGAGCCCGTCGCGCCGGCGATCGGCGTGCAGCCTTTGCCGCAGCGGATCCACTGGTAGGTGAACATGAACGGCGGCGTGCCCTTCCAGGTGCCGTTGGCGACGCTCAGCACGCGTCCGTCGACGGCTTCGCCGGTCGTCGGGACGCGGCCCTTGTGCTTGGGCGCGAGCGCGGTTACCACTGCGCTCGGGGCAGAGCGGGCTTCGTCGGAGCCTTCGGCGTTCGAGGCGCTGACGGCGACGGCGAGTCGGTGCCCGACGTCGGCGGGGGTAAGGCGGTACTTGTTGGAGGAGGCGCCGGCGATCGGTTCGCATTCGCCGCCGGAGGAGTCGCACCGTTCCCAGCTGAAGGCGTAGGCGATCGGTTTCGCGCCAGTCCACCCGCCCGCGAGCGCTCTCAGCTTCGAGCCGTCGCGCGTCTTGCCCTTGATTTCGACGGGCGCGCCTTTCACCGGCGGCCCGGTCTGCTGAGCCGACGCCGTCGCGACACCGATCAGCATCGCCGCGCACGCCCCGATCGCCACTGCCGTTGCCGAGAGCCGTAGCGGAACCCGGAAAAACCAACTCGTCACGGATTCCTCCTCCGCGTCTCGGCACGGCCCCTCCACCCGTGCAGGGGGGAGCGTGCCAAAGGGTTTACTTGTTGTCAAACCGTCTACCCCCGCACAGCAGTCAGCAAACTGACAATCACTGCCTTGCGACGCCCGGCAGCGCGCCGCGAAGCTCTGCGAGCGCCTGCACGACGATCGCGCCCGCATCGCGGAGCGCCTGCGCGTCGCTGTCGGCGGCGAGGCCGTACACCGTCATGCCCGCCCGGCGCGCGGCCGTGATGCCGGACGGCGTGTCCTCGACGACGGCGCAGGCGGCGGGCGCGAACCCCATCTGATCAGCCGCATGGAGGAACAGGTCGGGGTGCGGCTTGCCGCGCGGCACCTGCTCGGCCGAGAAGCGGGCCGCGGGCGCGAACAGCCGATCGAGGCCGGTCAGCGCGAGGGAGCGGTCGGTCTTGCGCAGGCTGCCCTGCGAGGCGACGCAGACCGCGACGCCCGCGGCGGCGACGTCGCGAACGAGCTCGGCCGCGCCCTCGACGGGGTGCAGCCCGGCGGCGAACGCATCGGCGCGGCGGGCGATGTACTCCTCGATCCAGCCCGCGGGGAGCGGCCGCCCCAGCATCCGCTCGGCGCCGTCGCGCACCTCGGAGAGGAGCAGCCCCTGAAAGCGGCTGCGCGCCTGCGCGAGGCTGAGCTGGAGACCCTGCTCGGCGAGCATCGCGGCCAGCACGCCGTTCGAGATCGGCTCGGAGTCGACGAGCACACCGTCGCAGTCGAAGATGATCAGGGATGGTGACGCGCCCGTGGGCGTGTCGCGGTGGGGTGCGCTCACGCGAGAGCGCCCAGCTCGCGGCCCATCCAGACGTGGGGGATGCCGGCTTCCTCGAAGACTCCGGACTCGACGGCGAAACCGGCCTGCTCGTAGAGGGCGACGACCTCGAGCTGCGACGCGAGCCGCGCCCTCCGGGCGCCACGGCGCCGGGCCTCCGCCAGCGCGGCTTCGAGCATGCGCGCCGCGATCCCCTGCCGGCGCCACTCCGGCTCGACCGCGACGCGCCCGACTTTCACCGTCTCGCCGTCGAAGAGCAGCCGCAGCGTGCCGATCACCCGCTCCCCGTCGGGTTCGAGCGCGACCAGGTGCAGCGCCTCGTCGTCGCGGCCGTCGAGCTCTTCCTCGACAGGCACGCCCTGCTCGTCGACGAAGACCCGCTCGCGTACCGCGATCGCGCCCTCCACGTCGCCGGGCTCCCGCGCCCATCTGATCGCGGGCGCCGCCACGGCGCTCAGCGCTTGTGCGCGGGCCCGGCCGTCTTGAAGGAGAAGTCCTTGGAGACGTCCCAGCTGCGGGCGAGCCCGCAGGCGGCGAGCTGGGTGGCGAAATCGGCGAAGCAGGCGGTGCTCGGCGGCTGCCCGCAGCTGACGCCGCCGGCTTCGCCCTCGGTGCAGGACGCAAGCGCCTGTTCCATGCTGGAGCCGGGCACGACGCCCGTGACCGTGCCGCGGACGGAGACGCGGTAGGTGGTGGCGGGCTTCAGCGGCGCGGCCGGCACGAGGATCGCTCCGGTCGGCGGCAGCAGGTTGGAGGTCGTGTTGTCGATCCAGCGCAGCGCGACGCTGCCGCGCGATGAGCGCAGCGTGGCTGAGGACAGCTGTGCGCGCGAGCCGTTCGTCCACGGGCCGTCGAAGTAGACGAACAGGTTCGGCCCGGTCGTGTGCTTGCCGAGGCCGACGGTCTGAGCCGGCGATTCGGGCATCTCTTCGGCGCGCTGGGAGACCGGCACCCTGCGCCGGTGGTTTCCGGGGTAGCTGTAGGCCTTCACCGCGGCCGGCGCCCGGCGCAGCGTGCCGAGCTCGATCTCGACGCAGCCGAACCCTTCGGAGTCGGCGGCGCCGATGGCCGACAGGCGCGGGTTGAGCAGGTCGAAGAGGTGGAACGGCGCGTTGTCGTACGGGTTCCCGCCGGGCGGCGTCCAGTAGATCCCCTGCGCGAGCACCGAGGTCTGCGCGATCAGGTTGCCGGCGCTCGAGTAGCCGGGTTTGCCCTCGGTCTCGGAGTGGCTCAGCGCGCCGTAGCGGTGCTGGTATGCGTTGTGGAGCTGACAGGCGACGCTCCAGACCGGGTTCTCGACGATCCCCGCCGGGATCCCGTTCGCCGCCCGCTCGGCGTTGAGCGTCGCGACGATCTGCTTGGCGCTGGCCGCCCGGGCGACGCCGGGGCGCGCAAGGGCGAGCATCCCGGCGCACAGCACGAGCGCGGCGAGCGAGACGGCGATGGCGGCGCGACGGCCAGCGTGGCCGGCGCCGTGAGGCGGTGTCGGTGCGGTCATCACTTCTCTACAACCTGCCAGGCGGCCCGGCAGAGCGGTCCACCAATTTAGCGGCGCACGCCTAGGCGGTCGTCGGTTGGTCCTCGCCGACCCGCGCGTCGCATTCGCGCACGATCTCGTGCGTGGTCGCGTCGCGCTCCGCGCGCGCGTCCGCGAGCGGGTTGATGATCCCGCGCAGGACCGACCAGATCGCCCATCGCCGCGGCCTGATCACGCGCGGCCGGCGCTGTTCGATGCCGCGGACGATCGCCTCGCCCGCGACGGCCGGCGAAAGCCGCTTGTGCAGCGGCTTCGGCAACGCCTCGAGCAGGCGGTCGACGAGCGGGTCCTGGTCGAGTGCGCGGTGCACCATCTCGGTGTCGATGAAGCCGAAGTAGGCGACGGTCGCGCTCGCGCCGTGCGGGGTGAGCTCGACGCGAAGCGCGCGGCCGAACTGCTCGACGGCCGCCTTGCTCATCGCGTAGGGCACGGCCCCGATGCCGTTGAAGAAGGCGTAGATCGAGGAGATCACGACCACGTGCCCCTTGCGCGGCACGATCTCGGGCAGCGCCGCCTCGACCGTGCGGCAGACGCCCATCAGGTTGACGTCCAGCACACGCTCGAAGTTCTCGGCGGACATCGCCCGGAACGATGCGACGCGGCTGACGATGCCCGCGTTGGCGACGACCACGTCGAGTCCGCCGAAGCGCTCGACGGTGGTCGCGACGGCGCGCTGCAGAGCGCCGCGATCGGTCACGTCCGCGGCGAGCCCGAGCGCGCGGGTGTCGTGAAGTTCCCCGGCCGCCCGCTCGACGGCTGCCTGGTCCAGGTCGACGATGACGACCGAGGCGCCTCGCGCGATCAACGCGCGGGCGGTGCCGAAGCCGATCCCGCGCGCGCCACCGGTGACGAGCGCGACCTTGTTGTTGAGGTCGTAAGCGGCCATCGCCGGGGAGTCTGGCACAGCGGCGCGGGCAGCCGCTCAACTCCCGACCGCTGATCTTCAGCGGCGACGGAACCGCGCTCCGCGCAGCCGCCGGTCGCCTGTGCCCCCTTGTGGGGTGCCGTCGTGATCCGGCGCCTTCGGCCCCTCGCCCGGCGGTTCGGCGCTCGCGCGGCGCCCGAAGCGGGCGCGCGCCAGGAAACCGGCCGCGAGCACCGCGTACACGCCTACGACCCACCAGTCGCCTTTCAGCCCGGCCAGCACGACGACCACGAGCGAGAGGACGGCCGCGCACAGGGCGAAGGCGATGTTCGCCGTCATGGCAGACGCTCGGCCGTCAGCCCGTCGGCACCTCGAACACGCGGGTGCCCCAATCGCGCTTGCCGTCTTCGGTCTGGCTGGACTTCGGCGGCACGTACTCGGTCGCGAGCCAGACTGCTTTTTCGTTCGGCGCGAGGCTCGCCCACGAGTAATCGCCCCAGCGTTCGGCCTTCGGGTCGTAGTTGGTCGTCCCTTCGGCGGCGACGAGGACCGGCCCCCAGCCCGAGCCCGCGGTCAGCTGCGTGTAGGCGGCGCTGGGGAAGCGCTTGGAGCTCGTCAGCGTGCCGGTCATCGCGCCGTTGCCGCTCGGCGTGATCTGCAGCGCCGGGTAGAGGACGTCCTCGCCCGGGGCGGTCACGTAGCCCTGCTGGGCGATCGTCGTCTTCGCGGAGATGGCGCCGGAGCGCAGCGACGGTTCGACGGAGAACCAGGCGGCGCCGTCGTGGGGCTTGCGTTCGCCCGGCGGCACGACGCTCGTGCTGAGCTCCCCCCACAGCCTGCCGTGGATGAACTGGGTCTGCTGCATGCGATCGTCGCCGGCTTCGAGCTTGGAATGCGTCCCCTTCTGGGCCGCCGGCAGCGGGATCGCGAAGGCCTCGGACGCCAGGACGAGACTGGAGAGCGTCGGCGCGCCGCCTTTGGCGACGGCGCGCACGCCCGTGAGCGCCCACACGCCGACGCTTTCGCCTTCGGTTTCGGTCGGGTCGATCGAGTTCATCAGGTACTCGGCGGGAGCGTCGCCGGTCGTGATCGCCGGCTGGATCGAGCTGGCGAGCGAGCCCGCGATCTTCAGCTTCGAGAAGCGCGCGAAGTGCACGCTTTCAGCACCCGCGACCAGGTCCTTGAGCGCGAACGCGTACAGCTGGTCGCCGTTGAACTGCGGCCCGAGGATCGAGAACTCATCGGCGGTGACGTACAGGTTCGAGGCGTCGATGCCGAGCTTGGGCTGGTCGCCGAAGCAGGGGCATTCCTTGCCTTTGCCGCCGTGGGACGGGGTGTCGGTCGTGTCGAGTTTGTACGCGGTCCACAGCGTCCGCGGATCGCCCGAGGTGTTGACCGCGATGTCGAGGCTCGACGTTTCTTCGCCCGCGCCGATCGCGAGGATGACCGCGAACCAGGTGTGGTCGGCCGCGTCGTAGTAACAGCGCGGGTCGCTCGTGAATTCGGTCAGGCCCTCGTTGAACGGCCCGTTGACGTTGAACGGCCCCGCCAGCGCGTGACCCGCTTCGTCATAGACGCTGTAGGCGGAGTTGACCATCTCGAGGACGAAGCCGTTGCCGACGCAGAGCCCCTGGTCGGGCGGCTCGAACTCCTGGCCGAAGTTGGTGTTCGCGCTGTCGCGGCTCGAGACGCCGTCGAAGTTCACGAGCGGGGCGGCCGCCGGAGCCAGCGGCGCGACGGCCGCAGCGACGGGCGTGGCGCCGGCGCTCCCGTGCCCACCGTGACGGCGTGCGCCGCGAGGGCGGGCGGACAGGCTCGGGGCTGCGAGGGGTGCCGCGGCGGCCGGGGGCGCCTGGACGCGCGGGGCGGTGCCCGTTTCCGCGGTCGGCGGCGTCGCAGCAGCGGGCGCGGCGCCGGCGTCCGCCGCAGGCGCCCCTGTCGCGACGAGCGCCAGGGTCAGCGCGAGGACCGGTCCTGACCTGCGGATCATGGGGACTCCTTCCCGATCGTTGGTACCGCTGCGGCATCGCACCCATGGCGGGGCACGCGCGAGCATACGCCCTGCCGCCCCCGCGCGAGCCTCAGCGGGGGTCCTGGTCGCGCCCCTGCGCGGCCCGCGCGCTGACCCGGAAGCGGACGGTCGTCGCGGGGTCGGGGGCGAGCGCGACGTAGTGCACGTGCAGGTGCGCGACGCTGCCCCCGTTGAGGTGCATGTCGCCACTGCGCTCGACCGTCGCGTAGGAGGCCGCGCCGAGCCGCCGCGCGAGCTCGCGGCGGATCTGCCAGAGCTCGGCGCCCGCCTCGTCGGGCAGCTCCTCGAAGCCCTGCACGTGCCTTCGCGCGACGATCAGATAGTGGGCGGCGGTCCCCTCGTAGGGGAAGTCGTTGCGCGTCACGTACCAGTGCTCGCCCTCCAGCTCGACCGGCTCGCGCTGCAGGGCCCCGACGTGGTCGGGGCAGAAGATGCAGACCCCTTCGGCTTCGAGCGCGCGCATCCGCGCGAGCTGCTCGGGTCCGCGGGCGGCGTCGGGGTTATAGAGCTCGCTCATAGGTCCTGAAGCGGAAGGCGAGCTCGTTCTCGATCTGCCGCCCGCCCTCCTCCACGCAACGCCACGTTCCCGGCTCGAGGTCGGGGAAGAACGCGTCGCCCTCGAGCTCGGCGTCGATCTCGGTCGCGTAGAGCCGCTCGCACAGCGGCAGCGCGTCGCGGTAGGTGACCTCGCCGCCGATCACGAAGCAGTCGCCGTCGCAGGCGGCGAGCGCCTCCTGCAGCGAGGCGAACACCTCCGCGCCCTCGGGCCGGTAGGCCGCGTCGCTCGAGAGCACCAGGTTGCGCCGCTGCGGCAGCGGGCGGTACGCGTCGGGCAGCGATTCATAGGTGCGCCGCCCCATCAGCACCGTGTGGCCGCTTGTCAGCTCGCGGAAGCGGCGCAGGTCGGATGGCAGCCGCCACGGCAGCTCGCCGTCGCGGCCGATCACGCGGTTGGCGCAGTGGGCGACGACGATCGCGACCATCTCAGCTCGCCACCGGGATCCCGGCGATCGCCGGGTGGGGGTCGTAGTCGGAGAGCTCGAAGTGCTCGGCGCGGAAGTCGTGGATGTCCTCGATCTGCCGGCCCGCCTCGGTCAGCTGCAGGGTGGGCAGCCGCCGCGGCTCGCGCCCGAGCATCTGCTCGACGGCCGGCAGCTGGTTGACGTAGATGTGCGCGTACTGGATCCAGTGCACGTACTCGGCGAAGCGGTAGCCGGTCAGCTGCTCGAGCATCAGCCCGAGCGCCGTGTACTGGGCCATGTTCGACGGCACGCCGATCGGCGTGTCCCCGGAGCGCTGGTTGTGGATCAGGTGCAGCTCGTCGCCGAAGACGAGCGCGTGGATCCAGCCGTGGCACGGCGCGATCGTGTTGCGCGAGCGCACCCCGGCCTCGCGGTGGTTGGCGTTGGGGATCCAGGGGCTCATGACGGCCGTGCGGTCCAGCGGCAGATCGCGGAGCTTTCTGACCAGGTGCGGGAGCTGGTCGAAGCCCGGGTCCTCGCCGTCGAGGTCGGTCGTGAAGTTGCGAAACGCGTGCCCGTAGGAGCCGGGCCCCAGGTCGCCGGGCTCGAGCCCGCGCGAGGCGCACTTCTCCTCGGTCGCCCAGGCGTCCCACCAGTCGCAGCCGAACTCGCGCAGTTGATCCAGCGTGCGGGCGCCGTTGATGAACGCGCAGAGCTCGCCGATCGCCTTCGAGACGAAGCCCTTGATCGAGCGCTCCGTGATCACCGCGGCGCCATGGGCCATCGGGAAGCGCATGCAATGCCCGGCGACGGCGAGCGCGTCCTCGCCCTGCTTCGTCTGCAGGCGGACGCCGTCATCCCGGATCACCGCGAGCATGTCGCGGTAGGCGGTGCTGGGCCTGCGCTCGTCGTAGGGGAGGTAGTCGGGCATCGGGGCGTCGAGTGTGAAGGTCTATCCAGATGTCGCCGCCGATAAGGTGCGAGAACTTCCTTCGAGCGACGTTTTTATGGCAGCCAGCACCGGAATCCTCAGCCCCCACGTCAACTTCTCCGAGCGGCTGATCCCCTCCCTGGAGGATATGACCCGCACGGTCACGCACCTGAAGGGGCTCGGGTACGCGGTCGTGCTGACCTCGGGCTCCTTCGACCTGATCCACCTGGGCCACGTCAAGTACCTGGAACGGGCCAAGCAGCAGGGCGACGTGCTCGTCGTCGGCGTCGACAGCGACGAGAAGATCCGCCGCCGCAAGGGCGAGGACCGGCCGATGGTCCCGGAGATGGAGCGCCTGGAGCTGCTCGCGTTCCAGCGGCCGGTCGACCTGATCTACAAGAAGGAGGACGGCGAAGGCCGCTGGGCGCTGATCGAGGCCGTCGCGCCCGACGTGCTCGTGCTGACCGAGGACCACTCCTACAGCGAGGAGGACCTCCGGGGGCTGGACGAGATCGTCGGGCGCATCGAGGTGCTGCCGCGGCAGGCATCGGTGACGACCAGCGAGCGGATCCGGCAGATGTACATGAACCTCGGCGAGCGCCTCGGGCCGAAGCTGGCCGATGTGCTGCCCGGCTTGATCGACAGCATCCTGCGGCGCGGATGAGCGAGGCAGTCCTCGCCTACGTCCCGGTGCTCCACGAGGGCTACCGGCGCTTCCTCGACTCGCACGGGCCGGGGCGGGCCCTGTACCTGATCGGGCCGGAGCTCCACGAGGAGCAGCGCCCGCTCGCCAAGGACATCCGCGCGCTGCCGGCGGAGCTGACCGCACGGGCGATCGGCGCGTGGGGGATCTGCGATTCGGTCGCGGTGCTGGACGTCGCCGGCGCCGAACGGCTGGCCGCCGAGCGCCCGGCGCTGATCGCGCCGGCCGAGGACGTCAGCTACGCGGTCGTCGAGCGCTTCTTCGGGCGCTGCGAGGTCCGCTACGACACCGTCTTCCTGCGGTGGGACAAGACGCGCACCGCGGCGCTCCTGCCCGTGGCGGCCGAACCCGCGCCCGAGGGCGAGGGAGAGCTTGCCGAGCTTGCGGCGGCGGCGGCGGAGCAGGCGGCGGGCAGCGTCGACTGGTGGCGGCGGGTCGGGGCCGCGATCCGCTTCACCGACGGCTCGGTGCAGGCGGCCCGCAACGAGCACCTCCCCCATCCGCTCTCCGCCTACGCGGCGGGCGACCCGCGGTCGAACTTCTACAAAGGGGTGGCGCTGGAGCTGTCCACGGCCCGCCACGCGGAGGCACGGCTGATCGCCGACGCGGCGCGGCAGGGCCGGAGCACCGAGGGAGCGGTCATGTATGTCACCGACTTCCCCTGTCCCCCCTGCGCGAAGCTGATCGCCGCGGCCGGCGTCGCGCGCCTCTACTTCCGCGGCGGCTACGCCGTGCTGGACGGCGAGGACGTGCTGCGCGAGGCGGGCGTCGAGCTGCTGCAGGTCGCCTGAGCATGCCCGCGCGCGGCGAGGCGCAGCGGCTGGTCCGCGAGACGATGCTCGCCGCCGGCGGCTACTGGCGGCCGCTGGCCGCCGTCGCGCGGCTGCTCGAGGAGCTCGGCGAGCTGGCCGAGCTGCTCGACGTGGAGGCCGCGCGCGACGAGCTCGCCGCGGAGCTGGCCGACCTCTGGATCATCACGACGGCGCTGGCCGACCAGTTCCTCGCCCGGGTGTCCGAGCCGGCAAGCGGCGCGGAGGCCGAGGCGAACCTCGGGATGCTCGTGGCGGCCGCCGGCCCGATCGCGCGCGTGGTCAACCACTATGACGGGCCGAAGGTCCCGCGTCCGGGCGAGCCGATGCCGACGCTGCACGGCGCGGTCGCGGGCTTCCACGACGCGCTCGCCGCCTTCGCCGCCGCGCGCGAGATCGGACTCGCGGCAGCCGTGAGGGCGAAGATCGAGCACATCCACGCCCGCGGCGACATCGAGCGCTTCGGGCGCGACGGTTTCGATCCGAGCACCGCGCCGGTGCTGGACCGGCCCCGGCCGGACGGGCTGCCCGAGCGCCTGTGGGGCGCGCCGGAGCCGCAGGGCACGACCGGGGTCGCTCAGCGCGCCGCCCTCGCTCGCGAGCCGCTCACGATGTTCGCCAAGGCGGCGCGGGCTGAGGGCATCGAAGGCTTCGTGATCGCCGGGCCGCCGACGAGCGCCGCCGCCGGGGAGGCGGCATGGCTCGGTGCGCTCGTGGCCGAGCTCGACCCGGCCGGGCACCCCGACCGCTTCGAGCTCGCCGGCACCGAGCTGCGAGCGCGCACGCCCGCAGGGTCCTCCGGCACGATCGCGGTGCTCGAGCCGGCCTAGGCGCGAAGGCCGCGATCGAGCAGCGCGACGAGCGCCGCGAAGCTCTCGTCGACATCGAGCGGCAGGCCGAAGCCCTGCTCGGCTTCGAGCAGGACGAAGCCGTGCAGCGCCGAGCGGATCGCGCGCGTCGCATGCAGCGCCTGATCCCCCTCCAGCCCGTAGCCGCCAAGCACGGCGAGGACCACGGCGACGACGCGCTCGGAGGCCTCGGCCGCCCGCGCGCTTCGGCCCGGGACGCGCTGGAGCGCGGCGTAGGCGCCGGGGTGGGCACGGGCATATGCACGGTAGGCCTCGGCCACGGCTGCCAGCGCATCCGCGCCGGCGCGGCCGGCGGCCGCCGCCTGCAGGCGCTCGGCGAGCTGCTCGGCCCCGCGCGCGGCGATCCGGGCGCGGAGGTCCCCGAGGCCGCCGACGTGCGCGTAGAGCGAGGGCGGGCGCACGCCGAGGCGGGCGGCCAGCGCCGCGAGCGTGACCGCGTCGAGACCTTCGTCGTCGGCCAGCTCGGCGCCGGCCTCGGTCACGGCCTCGGCCGAGAGGCCTGCGCGCGGCATCAGCCGCCGACGGCCTTCGCCGAGCGCGCGATCGCCGCGTCCATCGCGGGCCCCGGGTTCGCGGTGGCCGGGCCGTGGCCGACGAGCAGCCGGGTCGAGTCGAGCCCCCGCAGCGCCCGCGCCGAGGCGAGGTCCTGCTCCCGGTCGACCGTCGCGCCGTAGGCGAGCGGGAAGCGCCAGTAGAAGTGGTTGGTGACCTGCACGCGCCCGTAGGCGGTGAAGACGTCGCCGGCGATGAGCGAGCCGTCGCGGGTGTCCAGGAACGCGACGTGCCCGAGCGTGTGCCCCGGCGAGGGCACGACCTCGAGGCTGCCGATCCGCTCGCCGCCGCGCAGGAGCACGTCCGGCTTGGTCTTCACCTCGGTCCAGTAGCCGGTCGCCTTCTTCCCGTCGATCTCCTTCTCCCCTGCCCACACGCGCGCGTCGGGCTCGCCGACGGAAACCTCGACCGCGTCGCCGAGCTTCTGCTTGATCGCGTCGAGCCCGCCGGCGTGGTCGCCGTGACCGTGGGTCAGGGCGATGCGGCGGATCTCGCCGCCGGCGGCGCGCGCGGCGCCGAGTAGGTCGGGCGCGGCGCGGCGCCCGACGGTCGTGTCGATCAGCGTGAGGCCGTCGTCCTCGCGCACCAGGTAAGCGTTGACGAACCCGAGGCGGGTCAGCTGGATCAGGTCGTCAGAGATCTGCGTGGTCTTCATCTACGCCATCCTCTCCATATCCTAATAAAAATAGGAAGATACCTACTTCCATTAGATTCGTCAAGGGGGCGGCGCGACGCGACCCCGCTCGGGGCGCGCCCATGGCGGCGCGCCCCGCGGGTGGGCTCTCCTAGCGCTCGACGATCGCCCGCACCTCGACCGCGCCGCCCAGCGCCGCCGCCGGCACCTTCGCGGCCAGCTCGATCGCCGCCTGCGGGTCGTCGGTCTCGATGAAGCAGTAGCCGCCGAGCGCCTCCTTGGTCTCGGCGAAGGGCCCGTCCGTCGTCAGGGTGCGCCCGTCGCTCACCCGGACCGTCGTCGCGCTCTCGGGCGGGCGCATCTGCTCGCCGGGCGTCATCCCCGGCGTTTCGTTGACGGCCTTGTAGCCGGCGTAGACCGCGCCCTGCTGCTCGGCGCTCAGCTGCTCCCACTCCGGCGTCCCGGGCAGCGGGGTGCTGCCCTGGTAGATCATCAGCATGTACTTCAAGGCTGCTCCTTTCGTCGCTCTCGCCCCCTAGACGAACGGAAGCAGCTCAGATCGACACCCGCCGTCGGGCGGACCGGTCGGCCCTCGCCCGCAGGCGCGCAGCGCCGCTTTCGCGCGCTCGACACGGCGCCCCGCGCGGAGCGCGGCGAGACGCCGTTCCTGCTCAGGCGCACCGGAGCCCCGTGATGTCTCGGGACCCCGCGGCACGAACAAGGTCGGGTGCACCCTGCCGTCTCCGGCGCCGTCGATCAGCTGCCACCCATGCCCGATCAAGGCCCCACCCCCGGGAGGGGCCGCGGCCCCGTGTGCACGACTGCGGTCATCGTCTGCCCCCTGTCTTCGGTTGATTGGATCGCGGCGCCGGCCGCCGCGGCGGCCGCTCCGGGCACCAGGTGTCCTCGCCGCCGCGGATCGCGTCCCGCAGCGGCGCCTGTTACCTCGAGCCCCCCTGTCGCGGCCAACCGCGGCGCCGGCATCCGAGGCGGCGGGTGAGGGATCCGCCGTGCCCACTCAAATGCCGAAGCGGCCCCGCTTCTTCCCGGCGGATCGAAATCGGATCGTCAGAAGATCTCGCTGCGCATGCTCCAAAACGGCGTGGGTCTGGCAGGCGGCCGGCTTCAGACGATCCCGAAGAGCCCGCAGAGCGCGGTGTGACGGCGCGGCTCAGGCGGCGGGAGCCGGCGGCCGGCTCGGCGCACGCGGGCGGAACTGACGGGTCTCGACATCGCCGCCCGGATGGATGTGCAGCGCCGAGGACTCCTCGAGCTCGTGCCAGGCCCCCGCGAGGTCGACGAGCGGCTCGGAGACCACCAGCCGGTCGCTGTCGAGCAGCCACTGCACCCGCTCGTTCTCCGGATGCAGGCGCCGGATCGCATCGGCGTCTTCGCTTCTGAACAGCGTGCGCGAGCGGCCTTCGCTCGAGTAGCGCACGGCCCACAGGCTCTCGCCGTCGCTGACGCCGATGCTCGCCTGCAGCGCCGGGACGATGCCGTGGCGGCGCTGCACCTCTTCGACGAACCCGAGCGTCTGCTCGAGAGCCTCCAGCGGGCCGTCTTCGAGACCGAAGCCGAGCGCCAGGTGGAACAGGACCTCGGAGTCGGCGGAGCCTTCGATCGCCGCGAACGACTCGGGATCGAGCGCGAGCATCAGCTCGCGCCGGATCTCGAGGAACTCGTTCACGAGGCCGTTGTGCACGAACAGCCAGCGACCGCGGCAGAACGGATGGCAGTTGGTCTCCTGCACCGCGGTGCCGCTGGTCGCGCGGACGTGGGCGAGGAACACGGCCGACTCGAGGTGCGCTGCGAGCTGGCGGAGGTTGGCGTCGCCCCACGCCGGGGCGACGCTCCGGTAGAGCCCGGGCCCGTCGCCGGCGCCGTACCAGCCCACGCCGAAGCCGTCGCCGTTGGTCGTCTCGGCACCCATCCGGGAATGGAGGCTCTGGTCGACCAGCCCGTGCTTGGCCTTGAACAGCAGGTCGTCGATCAGCACGCTCTGGCCGTGCCATGCCATCCAGCGGCACATGCTCAGCACTCTCGCCGCCGGAAGGCGGCGCACGCATCATCCGAAAGCTATGAAAGGCGCTCGCGAAGCGCGCGGTTGGTGAGCGCCGCCGTCGCGAGGCCGAGCGCCGCACCGGCCAGGACGTCGCCCGGATAGTGCACGCCGGTGTGAACGCGCGAGTACCCGACGGCCGCGGCCAGCCCGTAGAGCGGGAGCCGCGCGGCCGGAAGCGCGCGGCCGGCGCCGGCGGCGAACGCGACCGCGGCGGCCGTGTGGCCGGAGGGGAACGAACGCGACGAGGGCATCCTGACGTGGCGCGGCAGCGGCACCCGCGCGGCGATGCGGTCGGGCCGCGCGCGGCGCCCGAGCGGTTTCGCCGCGACATTGACGAGCGCGGCGGTCGCGAAGGCGGCAGAGAGCCCCGAGACGGCTGCCCGTCGCCCGCGCGGACCGCCGAGCGCGGCGAGCAGCGCGGCGCTCGCGAGCGAGAGCCGCGAGTAGTTGGCGGTGTGGGAGAGCCGGCGCATAGCGGCGTCGAGCCGCGGCGTGTGGGCCCGCGCGACCGCCACGTAGAGCGCGCGGTCGAGCCTGTCCGCTTCCGCGAGCCAGCCGTTCACGGCTGCGGGCGCTCGCGCGAGGCCTCCGGATCCACCGGGAGCGACGCCCGCTCCCCGCGTGCCGGCTCATCTGGCTGGGCCGGGCCGAACCCGAAGCGCGCCAGGGTCGCGATCAGCGCGAGCGGGCTCTCGGGCAGGATCGCCGACGGCGAGGCGCCGGGATGGGCGGGCGCGATCCGGACCCGCAGGACTCCGGGGACGGAGCGGAAGCGCAGCGGCGGGTCGAGCATGGCGGCCTCCCCGTCGATCCCCGCCGGTACCGGCGCCGACGCCTGCACTTCGAAGGTGTCGTCGGCCCAGCTTCGGGTCGGCGCCGCCGGACGGCGGCCGCCGTCCTCACCGGCGGCGTCCTCCGCGGCGCCGAGCACGGCGATCCCCAGGACGCCCGCGTCGAGGCGCGGCCGCGTGCCCGCGGCGAGCCCGCGCGCGAGCCGGTAGGGGTTGTTCGAGATCAGGACCACGGCGGCCGTTTCCTCGCCGCCGCCGCGGCGCCAGTGAAGGTCGGACGCCGCGCCCTCGCCTGCCGCCGCCGTCGCCGCGATCGTGCGCAGCTTCGCCCCGCGGTACTCCTCTCGCTGCACCGCCTCCGCGTAAACGCCGAGCGAGACGTTGTTGACGAACACCTGTCCGTTGACCTCGGCGAGGTCGACCCGCCGCTCGCCGCCGTGGGAGAAGGCGTCCAGCGCCCCGACGACGTCCGTCCGGTCGACTCCGAGGTCGAGCGCGAAATGGTTGCGCGTACCGGCAGGAATGCACGCGTAGGGCAGGTCGTGCTCCGCGGCGATCGCGGCGACGATCGCCTGTGAGCCGTCCCCGCCGGCCATCGCAAGGCCGTCGGCGCCGCCGCGCACCGCCTCGCGCACCAACTCGCCGAGGTCGCTTCCCGGGGTCAGTTCGACCGGCTCGATGCCGCGCGCCCTGGCCTCCTTGGCCAGCTCGAAGCGCTCGGCCTTGCCGCCTCCGGACTTCGGGTTGAAGAACAGCACCGGCCGGGTTGGTGCAGACGCCGCCGGCAGCCGGACGTGGACGCGGAAGGCGCGGCGCCCCGCCAGTACCGAGCAGGCGAACAGCGCGATCACGACAGCTTTGGCCAGCGGCCGCCCCTCGAGCACCACGAGCACGACGATGCCGGCGAGCGCGGCCGCGGCGAGCGCGCCGGCGAGTGCCTGCGCCCGCCCGCTCACCGTGAGCGCCCGGCGTGCTGCCCAGGCGAACACCAGCAGGCAGGCCAGCACCGACAGCCCGCGCGGGAACCGTTCGACGGCCAGCGCGATCGCCAGTCCCGCGGAGGCGCCCAGGAAGGCGAGCGAGCAGAGCGCCCACAGCCTCCGCTCGCCCCGATGCGAGCCACCGCTGCCCCCTCGGGGCGCGCGTGGGGAACCCCCCGGCTGCGGCCGGCCTGCGGTTGAGGGCCCTGCGGCTTTCGACGTGCTCATTCGATCAGGGCGCCGTCGTCGGCGCGCTCTCTCACGATCCGGCCCCTGCCCTCGCGCCGCATCGCCCGGATGGGTGTACCTGTGCGCTGAGGCGCCCTCTCATCCGGATCAGATGATGGCGCCGCACGGTGCTGCCACGAGCATCGCGGCGACCCGGCTCACAGCCGCAGGGGGCTCGTGCCGGCAGACCGAAAGGAGCAACATGATCGCAACCACCAGCTATCCGCTGCTCGAAGTCTTCTGGACGATGCTGATCTTCTTCGCCTTCGTCATCTGGCTGTGGATGCTGTTCGTGGTGATCGGAGACATCTTCCGCCGTCGCGACATCGGGGGCTGGGCGAAGGCGGCGTGGATCGTCGTCCTCATCGTCCTGCCCTACTTCGGCGTGTTCATCTACCTGATCGCCGAGCACACCGGCCTCACGGAACGGAGCGCGAAACATCAGCAGGCGTCCGAAGAACAGTTCGCGGGCTACGTCAAGGACGTCGCCTCGGAATCGTCGCCGGCCGACCAGATCGCGCGGGCCAAGACGCTTCTCGACGAAGGCACGATCGACGCGGCGGAGTTCGACCGGATCAAGCAGAAGGCGCTCGCGGCCTGAGCGCAGGGCACGGACCCGCCGGCCGCGATCAGAGCCCGGCGCGCCGTCCTTCGTGGCGCCGCCGGGCGCTCGACCGCGCGCAGGCGCTGCTGCGGGTCGTCTCGGCGGATGACGACAGGATCGCCCGCGAATTCGACCGGCTGACGCGCTCGCACCGGGCGCTCGCGCCGCTCGCGTTCGCCGCCACCGCCTTGTCGATGCTCCTCGACGGGCTGCGGCTGCTGATCCGCCACCGCCGCCTGCTGCTCGTCCAGATCCCGGCCGCGGCGTGGATCTGGCTCGCGACGTACGACCTCAAGGCGCACGTCCTGCACGGGCGCTCGTTCAACGAGATCAAAGGACCGATCCTGATCCCGGTCGGCCTCCTCATCACCGGGATCACGATCGGCTGCTTCTTCCTGAACGCGGTGTTCGCGTTCACGATCGACGGCCCGCGTCCGCCCCGCCTGCG
This sequence comes from uncultured Solirubrobacteraceae bacterium, assembly GCA_963721285.1. Taxonomy (GTDB): domain Bacteria; phylum Actinomycetota; class Thermoleophilia; order Solirubrobacterales; family Solirubrobacteraceae; genus Palsa-744. The sequence continues at coordinate 174,866 of CAVRIN010000002.1, forward strand.
CGACGCCTTCGGGCGGGCCCGCTCGAACCTCAGACCGATCGTCCTCGCCGGGGCGCTGGTCGGCGTCCCGCTGGCGGTCGCGACCACGGTCGCGCCGCGCTGGGGCAAGCCGTGGTTCGCGATCACCCTCGGCGCGGTGGTGGGCGTGATGATGATCTCCTACGTGGCCGTGCCCGCGCGGCTGATCGGAGCCCGCAGCGATGCCCCGCGCCGCGACCGCCTCGCCGCGTCGGCGCTCAGCACGGTGATCGGCACGACCGTCTGCACTCCGCCCTACATCATCCTGCGCCTGGGGATCCTGATGCTCGGCTCGCCCGTGCTGCTGGTGCCCGGGATCGTCCTGCTCTTGTTCGGCGCCACGCTGCAGGCCGGCGCGACGGGCGCGGTGCGGGCGATCAAGCTCAACGCGGCACTGAGACCGGCGCCGCCGCCGGCGCGCGAGGCATAACTCGCCCGAATCGGGTGATGCATGCGGCTCGCAGGACGTGCAGGCTGCTGCGCGATGAGCACGCGGAGCCCGCACGAGCAGCCCGGTCGCCGGCATCGCCGCAGCGCGGCGGCCGGACGCCGGTCCTTCGCCGCCGCCGGGCTCGCCGCCATCGGCCTCGCCCTGGCGGTCTCGGGCTGCGGCGAATCCAAGGAAGAGAAGGCCGAAAAGAAGATCTGCTCGGCGCGCTCGGACATCGCGACGGAAGTGAACACGCTGCAATCGCTCCCGCTCGCGCCGGCCTCGCTCGAAAAGGCGAAAACCGGCGTGAAGGCGATCTCGGAAGACCTGAAGCAGATCAACGAAGCCGCGAAAGATCTCGCACCCTCGCGCAAGCAGGAAATCGAAGCGGCGACGCAGCAGTTCTCCAAACAGGCCAGCCAGGCACTCGAAAACTTCAAGCAGACCGGCTCGCTCACCGGAGCGGAAGCACAGCTGAGGAGCGCCCTCCAGGGGCTGCAGACGGCCTACAAGTCCTCGCTCGAACCGGTCAAGTGCAGCTGATGAAAGGACACGTGAGATGGCATCCGTGACAAAGGACACCCAGGACGCGCTCGCCGGGATCGCCGCGGCGGAGACGGAGATCCTCGAAACCGCCGTCCAGCTTCGTGAGGGCAACCTCGACCGCAGCGGCCTCGATGCCCGCACCTTCGCGCTCGTGAAAGTGGCGGCGCTGATCGCACTCGACGCTGCGCCCGCGTCCTATGCATGGCAGGTCGCCAACGCGCTCGAGGACGGCGTCGAGCCGGAGGAGCTGCTCGGCGTGCTGATCGCGGTGGCTCCTCAGGTGGGCGGCCCGCGCGTCGTCGCGGCGGCCTCGCAGATCATGCTCGCGCTCGGGCTGACGCTGCCCGAAGGCGACTAGGGGAGGGAGCGACGATGCCGCGGATCGGACGGCGGCGTCCCGCGTTGAAGCAGCGTTATCTGAAGGACCTCTGAGAGCGAGGAGGCGAGACGGCCCGCGACACGGAGACCCGATCGCGGCACCGTAGAGGAGATGTCGGCAGCGACGCTCGCGCGGCCCGCCACGCGGCCGCTATTGGTGATAGGAGCAGGACCGCCGCGCGGACGGAGGGTGCGCGAGCGGCTCGTCGCGGAGGCCGAACGTCGCTCCATGACCGTGGCGGTGCTGAGAGCCGGCGACCGGCTTGACGCGGTCGACCGCCTGATCGCGGCGACCGACCCGGACGCCGTGGCGGTGTGCGGGGACGGATGCACGCAGGCCACCGTGGCCGCCGTCGCCGCGGCGCGCGACCTTCCCTACAGCTGCGTCCCGTCGGGCGCCGAAGATCTCCTCGCGCGCGATCTCGGCAGTCCGTTGGACGACCCCATGGAAGCGCTCGGGCTGCCGGCGTCCCACACGGAGCTGACGATCGATCTCGGGGAGGTCAACGGCATCGCGTTCGTCAACTACGTCGCGGTGGGCATCGAAATGACGCCGCGCAACGGCGGGCGCGCGCTTGAGCGCCGCCGGAACGCGCGCGGCGCGGGCCGCGCGCGGCCCGCGCCAGGCGACCTCGGGGGCGGCGTCCCGCCCAAGCGGGAAGCGGACCGCCTCCCGGCGCTGCTCGTCTGCAACAACCGCTTCAAGCTGCTCGACGCCGAGCTCGGCCCGCGGCCGGCGCTCGACCGCGGCCTGCTCGAGGTGACCCTGTTCAGGGGGCCCGTTGGCGAGCGGGACTTCGGCCTGCGCAGGCGCTCGGGCTGGTATGCGCGCTCGTGCCGGTGCTTTGCGCTCGGGGCCCGCGCACCCGTGCTCGCCGACGTCGACGGCGAGCCTCGGCTCCTCGACCCACCGCTTCGTTTCAGGTCGGTCGCCGGTGCGCTGAGAGTCCGGGTGCCCGAGCGGCCCGCGCCGGGGACCGGGATCGTGGCGAGCGACGCGCGGCCGCGCGAGCCGGCCCGAAGCGCGTAGCGCGGACCGGATCAACCGGTTGGGGTTAACCCGAATGGGGTGGTGTGCGCACGAGCGCGACACGCCTGCCGGCGTCCTTGAAAAGGCCTGCTGTGCGGGTGATGCTTGATGTTCGATCCGAACACGAGCAGCGCAGGGGGTGCGAATGTCGGCGGTCGATCAGAGCAGCCACTCGACGGGCAGACGGCGCCGGGGAGCCGGGGAGGACGCCGCGCACACCGGACCCGCGCGCCGCGGCGAGCAGCAGTGGGGCGACCAGGGGTCCGCGCAGGCCTTCCAGGCGCTGCTCGGCAGGCAGCCGTCGGGGATCCCGTTGCTGGCGCCGCCGACGCCCGCGCGGCACGTTCCGCGCCCGCGGCTGATCAGGCGCCTGAAGAGCAGCAGCGACGAGGCCTCGCTGCTCGTGCTGGCCGCGCCCGCCGGCTACGGGAAGTCGGCGCTGCTCTCCGAGTGGGTGCAGAGCGAATCGCGCCCGGTGGCCTGGCTCACGCTGACGGCGCTCGACAACGATCCCGACCTGCTCCTGGAGCGGCTCGCCGAGGCGCTCGTCCAGCTGGCCGCGCCGTGGCCCTCAGGAAATGTCGAGGAGCAGACGGGCGATGCCGGCCCGCCACGCATCGACCTCTCGCGGCTGCCCGCTGCGCTCCGCGCACAGGCGGCGACGCTGAACGCGATCGGGTGCGATCGCGTGCTGGTCCTCGACGACGTCCACAACGTGCGCTCGGCAGACGCGCAGCGGATCCTCTCGGAGCTGATCGAAGCTGGTTGCGCGCAGCTGCAGATCGTGCTCGCCTCCCGCTCGGAGCCCGCCCTCGGACTGGGCCGGCTGCGGGCATCAGGGCGGCTCGTCCAGCTCGGGCCGGCCGATCTCGAGATGACGGGAGACGAGGCGCGGCGGCTGCTCCGCGCCGCCGGCCTGAAGCTCGATGAGCACGACGTGCTCCGGCTGGTCGACTACACCGAGGGGTGGGCGGCCGCGCTGTTCCTGGCAGCGGTCTCGCTGCGTTCGCGACAGGACGCCGCCGCGGGCACGGTCGAGTCCGTCCGCGAGGCGCCCGAGCTCGACGAGTACGTCCGAGAGGAGGTCCTCGCGCCGCTTACGCCCCGCCAGCGGAGCTTCCTCACCCGCACGTCCGTCCTGAGCTCGCTTGCGCCCGGACTGTGCGACGCCGTCCTCGAATGCGAGGGGTCCGGAGACCTGATGCAGACGATCGCGCACAGGTCGCTGATGCTCAGCCCGGAGCACGGCGGGCACGGGAGCTACCGTTGCCCGGCGCTGGTCAGGGACGTGCTGCTGCGCGGGCTCGAGCTGCGCGAACCGAGCGCCGTCGCGGCGCTCCACACGCGCGCGAGTGAATGGTTCGCCGCAAACGACGACGTGGAGGGTGCCGTGGACCACGCCGTCGCGGCACGCGACCCCCACCGCGCCGGGGCCCTGATCTGGAGCCAGGGATCGCGCTATCTCTCGAATCTCGACGGGCACCTGTCGGGCTGGCTCGCCGAGTTCAGCGACGAGCAGCTCGCCCAGTCCCCGCGCCTGGCCCTCGCGGCGGCCTTCGAGGCGCTCGCGCGAGCCGACGCCGCGGCATGCGGGCGGTGGGGACGGAGAATCGCGGACGCGCTCGAGCACCAGAAGGGGAACGAGGCGATCGGGCCGGCATCCGAGGAGTGGCTGCAGGCGGGGGCGGAACTGGCGCAGGCGGCGGGCGCGCCCGGGGTGCCCGAGTTGGCCTCGCTTGCAACGAGCGTCTGCGAGGCGCTCGACGAGTCGAACCCGATGCGGCCGCTCGCCTGCCTGCTGCGAGGGGTAGCGCTGGGACTCCTCGGCGAGACGGCGGCGGGACACGCCGCGCTCGAGGATGCGGTGCGCGGCAGCGTCGATCCGACCGTCCGCGTGGAGGCGCTCGGCCTGACCGAGCTGGCGCTGGCCGAAACGGGGAACGCCGAGTGGGTGCTCGCGGGGGAGCTCGTCGGCCGCGCCCATGAGGTGCTGGCTGCGAACGGCCTCGAGAGCGACCCGACCTTCGCGATCACCCACGCCGTCGCGGCGCTCGTTCACAGCGAGGCGGGCGCGGGCGACGACGCCAAGCGCGAGCTCTGGATCGCCTCTCGCCAGCTCGGCGAGCTCGGCCAGTACATGGGCTGGTACGAAGTCCAGGTGCGGACGGTCATGGCGCGGGCCTACGCGCGGCTGGCAGACGTCGCGCGTGCGCGCACCCTCCTCGCGGAGGCGTCGAGGTGGGCGCGCCGCACGAGCCGGGTGGAGAGCCTCGTCGCGGCGCTCGACGCCGCCTGGGGCGAGGTCGACGACGTCTGCGCGGCGGCGCTCGACGGACCGGGCCTGCTGACGATCGCCGAGCTGCGGATACTGCGATTCCTGCCCACGCACCTCTCCTTTCGCGAGATCGGCGAGCGGCTGCACGTGTCCGGGAACACGGTCAAGACGCAGGCCCATGCCGTCTACACCAAGCTCGGCGCCGGCTCGCGCAGCGAGGCCGTGGCGAAGGCCGCCACGATCGGCCTGATCGACGTGACGATCGTCTGAGCGGTTCTCACGACCCTCGGCAGCGGGTGCGCCCCCGGGCGGAGGGCTCGCCCGGGGGCGCTGGGTAAGTCGGTCGGATCCCGCCGCGGGCGCTTCCTCCGCCCAGAGGCGGGGGGGGCGGCCCGCGCTGCTAGGCGGCCGCCGGGACGCCGCCGTGCAGCGCGGCCTGCAGCGTCTCTTCGTCCTCCTTCGAGAGCGAGGACTTCAGGACCGTTCCGCCGAAGCGGCTCAGCGCGGCGGTCGCCTTGTCGGGGGCGACGCGCTCGACGATCATGAACAGCGCCGAGGTGCCGGGCCGCACCATGTCTCGCACCTGGTCCTGGAACTCCTTGTTGATGCCGGTCTTCTCGATCTTGCCCATCAGCGCCCCGAGCCCGGCCCCGAGCGCCATGCCGAAGACCGGGACGAAGAACAGCAGGCCGAAGAGCAGCCCCCAGAACATGCCCCAGCTCGCGCCGACGCCGACGGCGTGGTGGCTGGTAGTGACGTGGTACTCCCCCTTCGCGTCGCGGGCGATCACGGCCACGGCATCCGGTTCGATCACGAGGTCCTGGCTGAGGCGCTTGACCTCTTCGGCTGCTTCGGCGGCCGTCCCCTCTCTGTCATAGCCGATGGCTATCAGGGTCGCCATTGACCCGGCCTCCTTCTCTCGCAGTTCGCAGCCCCTTAGGTCAAAGCTAGCGGCGGTCGACGGGCCCGTCCTCACCCCATGGGGATGAACCTCCGGCGGGCGCGGCCGCGAGCCCTGGCTCGGACCCGGCGGGCGATCACGGACCCGAGCCGGACAGGCCTGTTAACCCGAACCGTAGTACGTGTTTGCATCCCCCAAGGGGCCTAGTTATCGTCCAGACGGGTTCACGGGACAGACAGCCCGTAGGCCGGCTTTCCGAAGCGGGGGGATTCGGGACGGTCAGAGCCCGGACCGACCCTTCGGGGAGAACCCCGAAGAGGCACGCGGCCGAAAGGACGGCTCGTTGAGCAGCTTGGGGGCAGTACAGAAGGCGACAGCAGCCCCGTGACCGGCTTGGCTCGGCCAGACGCGGCGAACGGGGCGAGCGGCGGGCGCATCAGGGTCGTGGTCGCTGACGACTCCGCCTTGATCAGGGAGGGGCTGGCGGCGATGCTCTCCTCGCAGCCCGGCGTCGAGTTCGCGGGCGCCTGCGGAGACGGGCTGGCGCTCGACCAGCTCGTCGAGGATGCCCGTCCGGACGTCGTCATGACGGATCTGCGGATGCCGCCGTCCGGCGGCCGCGAGGGCATCCGGATCGCGACGCGCCTGCGGCGCTCGAATCCCCTGATCGGCGTGATCGTGCTCAGCCAGTACGTAGAGCCCGACTACGCGATCGAGCTGATGAGCGAGGGGACGGCCCGGCGGGCCTACCTGCTGAAGGACCGGATCGACGACGCGCCGGAGCTCGTGCGCGCGATCCGGGCGGTGAGCACCGGCGGCTCGGTGATAGACCCGGGGGTCGTGGAGGCCCTGATCGCCTCCCAGCAGCGGCAGAGCAGCTCGGCGCTGGCCGACCTGACCGCGCGCGAGCGCGAGATCCTGGCTCTGATCGCGGAAGGGGGCAGCAACGCCGCGATCGCCGCGTCCCTGTTCCTCACCAAGCGCGCAGTCGAGAAACACGTCAACTCGATCTTCGCGAAGCTCGGACTGACCGACGCGGAGAACGTCAGCCGGCGCGTGAAGGCGACGCTTCTGTTCCTGGCCGATGAGAGCCAGATCGATCGGGGCCCCAGGCCGGACCGATGACGCCAGGGCGCCGCCCGCGCTCGGCGCCCGGCGTTGTTCAGGCCTTCTGAGCGGGAGCGTCCTCGGCAGGAGCGCCGACCCCGGGGGCCGGTGCCTCGGCCGCGGGCTCCTCGGGTCGCTGCGCCGGGCTGCCCTCGCCCTTGCTCCCGAAACTGAGCCCGCCGCGCAGCACCGCCATCGCTTCGCCGGGCGGCGCATCCGGGAATTCAGCCTGCGTCTGGCGCCGGAGCACGGCCACGCCGAACGCGGCGAGCGCTGCGAAGCCGAGGACAGGCAGCCACTGCCGCGTCGCCGGCGTCGGACCCCAGAGCACGACGAGCAGCAGGAGCACGCCGGCGGCGAGGTACGGACCGACAGCGTGTTCGCGCATCCACGGGGCGGAAGCGTGGCGCAGCGTCGTCGCGACGCGCGTGCGGCCGGCGAGCCAGGCCGCGGCGACGAGCACGAGCCCGTACAGCACCATCGCGATGGAGATGTCCCGCAGCAGCGAGGTTCCGATCGACCAGACCGCTTCGCCGGCGGGCTTGTTCGCAGGCACCTTGACGAGGCTGTCCACGATCTGGTCTCCGCCGATTCGCCGCGCGAGCAGGAGCACGATGCCGACGCCGAAGAAGCACCATCCGACCGTGCGCAGCATCTCCCTGCGACGCCCCGCCGCCAGGTAGATGGCCAGCGCATAGAGCGCGAGTCCGAGCAGCGGCAACAGGATCGCGAGCCCTTTGACGGCCTTGGCGATGTTCTGTGCAGTCTTGAGCTGGCTGGAGCGCAGGATCGTGATCTGGCCGCTTTCGGGCGGCAGTTTGATGCCGAGCTGCTGTTCGGCGCCTTCGCGGGCTCCCGCAGCTCCCGGTTCCGCCAGCTTCGCGCGGGCCGCTTCGACCTGGCTGCCAAGACCGAGCTGCCCGGCGAGTTCCGTCACGAGCTGGTGCAGGTTGAGAATGACCTCGCCGTTGCTGGTCGAGACGACGTTCCCGCCGCCGTTGAGGATCGCGAGCAGCTGCTTGTGCGCGTTGCGGTTCGCCTGCCGCCACAGTTCCTGCACCTGCGCCGTCGCGAGCAGCTTCGGGACCGCCTGCCCGGCGAGTTGCCGCAGCCCGGCCGCCACCGGACCCGACAGGCCCTTGACTTCACTCGGGAGCGCCTTTTCGAGCCGTTCCTGCACGTTCGCCGAGGCGTAGAGCTGATTGACGAGATAGACGCTGAGCGCGTCCTGCACGTCCTTGTTTTCCAGGAGCTTGCTACTGGTGCTCGTCCAGTGGTCGGTGTTCAGCGCCTGCCTGTTCGCCCAGACCGCGAAGCACGCGAAGAAGGCGAGGATCGTCGCCACCGTCACGATCGCCGTGGTGAGTATCCGATGCGTAGAGGCCGGTGCAGGCTGCGCTTCAGCGCCCATCAGCGCAGCATCCTGGGCGCGCCGCTCGGCCGCGTCATCCGATCCGAGTGATGCTGCGTCCGACGGCCACCATACGCTCGACGTGCGCTCATGCCGCGCACGGCGGCGAGCGGGCCCCAGACAGGAGGTAATTTCCTATGAGCAGTGGCGCGGACGATCCCTCGGCCGGCGGGGGAAGAAGGCCAGAGGTGTCGAGCTACGACTACGACGAGGAACGGGGATTCGGCTGGATCGTCTTCTCGGGCGTGATGATCATGATCGTCGGGATCCTGAACTTCATCTACGGGATCGCGGCGATCGACGAATCGAAATTCTACATCGGCAACACGAAATTCGTGATCACCGACCTGAAGACGTGGGGATGGATCATCACGATCATCGGCGGGATCCAGATCCTCGTCGGCGCCGGCATCTGGGCGCGCTCGCAGGCGGCGCGGTGGGTCGGCGTGTTCATCGCGTCGCTGAACGCGGTCGCACAGCTGCTGTTCATCGCCGGTAACCCGTGGCTGTCGCTGGCGCTGTTCGCGATCGACATCCTCGTCATCTACGGGCTGATCTGCTACGGCGGCCGAATGGAAGAACCCTGAGCGGTTCGTAGACGGGGGCGAAGGCGGGTTGAGCCGCGCGAGACCCTCAGGACCGCACGATCATCGACCGCTCGCTCGCCGGGCGGGGCCGAGGACAGCCTCGGGCCCGCCCGGCGCAGCGCCGGCCAACGAGACCCGTGCGTGGGGGCGCTCACCTTGCTTGCGCGCCGGGAGCTAGGCGCCCCGCCGACCGAGGCGTACCCGTGAACCTACGGGCGCCGCGCCGCCGGCCACGGCTCCGGGCCCCGAGGGCGCGTAGAGCACGAGCGTGCGCGCCACATAGTCGTGAAAGCAGCGCCGGCGGCCGTCCCAGAGCATGATCACGATGCCGCTGAGGAGCGCGGCGGCGCCGACGCAGAGGGCGAGGAAGCGCAGCAGCGCACGTCTCGGCTTCAGCCGCCCGCGGCCGTGGGAATCGACGACGACGATCGACATCGCCCGGTTGCCCGGCGTCTGGCCGGTCGTAGACCAGAAGAAGACGAAGTAGCCGAGCGACCACAGGATCCAGATGAAGCCGCCGACGGCGGCGAGCACCACGTTCACCTCGTGCGGGAGGTGCAGCAGGGAGAGGCCGAGCCCCACGGTCACGGCGACGGTGAGCGCGACGCCCTCGATGAGGGCGGCGTCGAGGGCGAGCGCGAGCGTGCGCGTCGCAAGGCCGGCGTAGGGCACGGCGAGGCCCTTCGCGTCGGCGACGACGGGCCCGGCCGAGGCGGCCCGTGCACCCGCCATCGCCGCCTGGCGAGCGTGCGCCGACGGCGAGCCGTGCAGCTCGCTGCTCACGGCGTGCTTTCGGGGAGCGTCGGCTGGGGCGCCGCCGGCGTCCCGCCCTTCCGTTTGATCAACCGGTTGGCGACCCGTTCGAGCAGCGCGTCCGCATTGCGTGAGCGGTCGCGCGCCCCGTCGGCGACCTGGTCGAGGAACCCGTAGCCCTGGTGGGCGATCGCTTCGGTGACGGAGGGGCTGCGGGCGATCTCGTCGACGAGCACCCATACCGCCTGGTTCTCGAGCAGCTTCGAGACGGCCTCTTCGACGAGCGGCCCTTCCAGGGCGGCGGCGAGGATCCGCTCGGCCTCCGGGCCGGCGAGCGCCCGCTCGATGATCTGTTCGGCGATGCCGTCGTCGAGCAGGCGGTCGGCGACGCGCTGCGCCGCTCCGCTCTGCTCGAGGAGCGCCAGCACGCGGTCGACGACGTCATCGGCGAGCAGCCGTTCCAGCGCGATGTCGATCGCCGCCATCAGTGCCCGATCGGCGCGAGCGGTGAGGTCGCGGCGGGCGGTGCGCTCGAGCTCGCGTGCTTCGCCGACCGCCGCGGCGGTGACGCGCGCGGGCACGAGGGCCAGCGCAGCGGCTGTCTTGAAGGTCGAGTCCAGCGGCGTCATTTGTTCCATCCGCCGCGCCCGTCTGCGCGGACGCGCGGCGTTCGATCAACGCTTGCAGGCACGGCAGACGGTCCCATCACCCGATGCGAGTGATGACTCCCGCCGTGCGACCCGCCAGTGTCCGCTGGTGGATCCCTCCGCGACTCGAACTGCCCACTCCCTCGGGTCCGTCGAAGAGCGCAGGGAGCGGGGCAGGCAGGCAAGGGCCGACCTGCCCCGTTCCTCGCATGGCGATTTGGAGCCGCCCGCCGATCGCATCGACGTGATCGAGATCCTCGAGGGCCAAGCGCAGACGCGCGCCTCAGCAGGCCCAGGCGCTCAGCGCGTGCCGCGGCGGCCGAGGTTGGCCACTATCAGCGAGACGATGGTCACGAGGTACACCTGGCCGAGGATCGCCTCGAAGACCGACAGCGTGTGTCCCAGGTTCGAGGAGGCGGTGAAGTCGCCGTAGCCGAGGGTGGCGAGCGTGGTGAAGCTGAAGTATTGAGTTCTCGACGCGGTCGCCGCGACGTTCTGTGCGAAGAAGTGGCCGCTGCCGAGGCGGTCAATCGCCCCGTAGATGAAGGCGAAGCACATGCCGAGGAGCAGGTAGACGCAGAGCACGCCGACGACAGCCTCGATGGTGACCGCGTGGGTCGCCCTGAGCCTCCGGACGACGCCGACCATGATCGCCGGCGGGGCGATCGCGACCAGGAAGGCGTCGGCGACGGCCGCCGTCGCGAAGTCGACGCCGCCGGTCGCGGCCTGGATGAGGGTCGTGGCGACGAGAGCTGCCCCGACGGCCGTTCCGGCCAGGATGACGGGCCGGCGCATGTTGGCGACGTGAAGCGCGAGGACCGTCGTCGCGCTCAGCAGCGCCGTCACGAAGATGAGGGAGATGTCCGATGCCTTGGCGACGCCCTCGACAACGAACGCGGTGAAGATCATCGCGAGCAGCCACGCGTAGGAGGCGAGGTCCGGATCGATACGTTGCAGCCCGAGTTCGGTCCCGGGGACGATGGCCTCCCCGCCGGTGGACTCAGCGGGCGAATGGGTGGGCTCGGCCGGTGTGCCTTGGCGGCTGGCGCTGGAAGGTTCGTCCGGCGGCATCGGGTCCTTTCGCCCCTCTCGGCGGTGGGATTTGGCCGAGGTCAGGCCGATTCCAGCCGCGCTCGGGCGAGCCGGCATCGTTCGCAGCGGATGATCGCACCGGCGGCGGTCATCCCTTCGAGGTGATGTCTGTCAGGGGCCTGGCTGGCAAGATTGCTTCCGTGAGCGCGTCGCAGGCCACCGGCGGCGGCGGTCGGGGGACCGACTCGGCGACGGTCGCGCCGGCAGGGGACGAATCGGTGAGTTGCGCTGTCTGCCAGTGCACGCAGGCCGTCTCAGCGGACGGGACGCTCACGTCGTGCCCGGGCTGCGGCGGCAGGCGGTTCTTGAGCGTGTCGATGTTCGGCACCGGCGCCGAGCTGACCGCAACCGGCGGCAGCGACATCGAGGTGCCCGCCGGAGAGCAGGAGGCGCTCGCCGGCGCCGAGGAGCTTCGCGCCGCGCGTGCGGGCCTCTCGGGTCCCGGCGAGTACCTGGTCTTCCAGGAGGGTGGCCGCCTGCAGACGATGGGCCTGACGCGCGAGCTGACGCGCATCGGCAGGAGCCTGGTCGCCGACCTTCGCTTCGATGACCCGACCGTGTCCCGGCGCCACGCGTTGATCGTGCGCGAGCTGGCGGGCATGAGGGTGCTGGACGATCGCAGCATGTACGGCGTGTTCGTCAACGGCGAGCGCGTCGACTCCCGGCTGCTCTCCGACGGCGACGTGATCTGGCTCGGCCGCCACCGGCTCCTCTATCAGCGTCTCCCGGCGCCGCCTCGCCGGCCGCGCAGGCGCCCGCAGAGCGCCCTGCCCCCCGCCCCCCGTCCCTCCCGAGCCTGATGCGGTTCCGTCGCCGCGCCCGTGCGGAGGAGTGTGCGGAGGGACCGGCCAAGGTCGAGCCGGAGCAGACCGGTGCCGCGAGGGCCGAGGGCGCCGCGGCCGCGCCGGTCGGCACCTACCTGACCGACGGGCGCTCGCTGTTCCGTGTCCAGCACGCGATCACGGACGCAGACGGGCTGCACCTTCACGGAGACGCGCTCCTGGAGCTCGAGGACTGCCGGACGCTCGAGCTGATCCTTTGCTCGGCGGGCGCGCTCGAGCGGCTCGGGCTGCGCCCGGTCAGGCCATCCCAGGCCCGCCTCGACGCGGACCGGCAGAGCGTCCCGGCTTCCGACGGGGGACTCCCCGCGATGCACTGAAGCGCTGCTGCAGGCGGCTTCACCCGGTCGGGGTGATGGTCGCGTCTGGGCGCTCTGGGAGCCTGCGCTGCGAACGGTTCCGAGGAAAGGCGAGGTCCCGATGACGGCGATGGGAGTCCCGGTTGATCGGCGGGTCGACCTGGGGGCGATCAAGGACGGCTACGGCTCGGACAAGACCATCGTCTCATGAGAGGAGCCACGAGTATGCGTGTTTTCGTTCTGTGCCTGCTGGCCCTGACGTTCGGGGCCTGCGGGTCGAGCAGCGCAAGCGACGTCAGCAACTCGGTCAGCCAGGCTGCCGGCAGCGTCAAAGCCAAGGCATCGACCGCGGCCGAGGAAGCCAAGTCCTCAACCGCGGCCGGTGAGGCGAAGGCATCCACCACGGGCGCCGAGACGACGAGCCCGGCCGCCACGACGGCCGCCAACGAAGGGAACGCGGCGACCACGGCCCCGCCGAAAGAGGTGACGACGACAGTGGAGAAAACCACAACGGCGCCGCCGAAAACGGAGACGAAAACCGTCACCGCCCCGACGCAGACGAACACGGTGATCAAGACGCAGACGACGACGGCGCCGGCGACCACCACGGACACGAACGGAAACGGGGCGGCGGCGGCTTTGGCCGCGGCGGCGGCCAAAGAAAAGGAATCTGACGACGAAGACGAAGGCCTCCCGGGATGGGCCTGGGGATTGATCGGCGCCGCAGTAGCGGGCCTGGTGGCGTGGGCGATCGTGGCCCACCGCGGCCGCCAGCGGCGCGGCGGCCCCGGCGACCCGGGCGACCCCGGCGGCGCGGCAGCCGGACCGGGGTGAGCACGGGCAAGCGGACGGAACAGCGGGATTCCCCGACGTGCACACCGGGGTTCCGCGCCAGATACGCGACGGGCGCCTGCATGAGGCAGGCGCCCGCCTTTGCCAGCCCGGGCTCGCGACGGCAGACCGCCGCGCCGCTGGGCGAAGTGTTGCCTCCGTCGCGTCGTCTGCCTGCGCGAAGCTCGCGGTCAGTCCCCCGTACGCTTCGAGCAGCTCCGGCGCCTCGAAGGCTCCCTCTTCGCGATCCTAGCTGCGGCAGGAGGCGTCGTTACCGAGCGTGAGAGAAGACACATCTGCGCCCGCCGGTTAGGCGCAGCGCGATCTGTGCCCGCCGGCTCAGGCGCGGCTCGAGAACAGCTCGTTCAGCTCTGAGAAGGGGGCGGCGCCGCCGAGGCCGGCGAAGCTGCCCTCCTCGGCGATCAGGCGGGCCGCGCCGAGGAAGGCCCCCCACGCGACCCGCGCGAGCGACGAGCCGACGCTGATGCGCCGCACCCCGAGCCGCTCCAGGTCGGCGACGGCGAGACCGGTGTCGGTGCTCATCAGGACGTTGAGCGGCTTCGGCTCGACGGCTTGCACGAGCGCGCGGATGTGCTCGGGCTCGCGAACGCCCGGCGCGAACAGGACGTCCGCCCCCGCTTCGGCGTAGGCGGTGAGGCGAGCGATCGACTCGCCGAGCGGGTCGGGGTGGCCGACGAGGAAGCACTCGGCGCGGGCGGTCAGGAGCGCGCCGCTGCCGGTCTCGTCGATCGCGGCGCGGGCGGCGCGAACGCGGTCGATCGCCTCATCGCGCCCGTACAGCGCCGCTGCGCTGTGCGCATCCTCGATCGAGAGCCCGGCGACGCCGGTTTCCACGCAGCGCCGGACGTTCTGAGCCACGCCGTCGCTGCTGTCCGCGTAGCCCGACTGGAAGTCGGCGTTCACCGGCAGGCCGGCGGTCGCGACGATCTCGCCGACGTGGTCGAGAACCTGATCGACCTCGAGCGCGTCGAGCGCGTCGGGACGGCCGCGCGAGAACGCGAACCCGGCGCTCGTCGTGGCGAGGGCCTGGAAGCCGAGCGCTTCGAGCGCGCGGGCGCTGCCCGGATCCCAGGGGTTGGGGATCACGAAGCAGCCGGCCTCGTGCAGGGCGCGGAAGCGGGCGGTCAGCTCCGCCTGCCGCGGCGCCTGCGCGTCGTTCGTCACCGGCAGACCCTGACGAGCGCCGCTCAGCGCCTTGACATCTCGTCGATGCAGACGGCGGCTGCGAGGACGAGTGAGTCATCCTGCCCGGGCGCGATCTCGATCCCGTAGGTGTCGCGGACGCGGAACCAGCGCTTCGAGATTTCGGCGACCTTGGTGCCGCCGTACTCGATCTCGTACTCGTGGTCGACGATGTTCCCCTTGGCCGTCATGTCATCGCCGCCGGACAGCTCGATCGAGAAGCGATCGCGAAGCGGGGTGATCATCGCTTTGCGGACGGTGGCGACGGTGTCGCCGGCGCGCTCGATCTTCATCGTGTCGCGGATGTTCAGCTTTTTCTCCTTGATCCTCAGCAGCTCCTCGCCGGAGGGCGCCTCGAGGACGAACGTATCGCGAACCCGCAGCGCCTTGCCGTTGACCTTGAACGCATGGCGGTCGTCCTCGGTGTCGATCCAGCTGTCGTCGCCGATCGCGAACAGCTTGTCGCGCATGCGATAGCGCGTCCCGCCCAGCCCCTGGTCTTTTCGCAGCAGTCCCATCGCGCGCTCCTTTCTCTCGCACGCGACCCTAGGCGCGCCGACCGGCGCCGGCATCACCCGAAACGAGTCAGGCCGTCTTCTGCGGGTCGGCCTCGAAGACCGTCCGCTCGTCGACCCGCGGGTCGATCGCCGCCATCGGGGCGCGGCCCTTCAGCAGGATCTCCTGGTACTCGTCCTCGGCGTCGGACTGCATCACGATCGCGCCGCCGACGCCGAGCGTCACGGTGTTCTCCTTCTCCACGACGAGCGTCCTGATCACGATGTTCAGGTCGCAGCCGCCGCTCAGGCCGAGGTAGCCGATCCCGCCGGAGTACACGCCGCGCGGCTCGCCCTCGAGCTGGTCGATGATCTCCATCGTCCGCTTCTTCGGGGCCCCGGTCATCGAGCCGCCGGGGAAGCAGGCGCGGATGCAGTCGGGCGGCTCGACGTCTTCGCGCAGCAGCCCGCGCACGGTCGAGACGAGCTGGTGCACGGTCTCGTAGGTCTCGACGTGCATCAGGTTCGGCACGTGCACGGTCCCGATCTCGCAGACGATGCCGAGGTCGTTGCGCAGCAGGTCGGCGATCATCAGGTTCTCGGCGCGGTTCTTCTCCCCGAGCCGCAGTTCCTCGGCCAGGCGCACGTCCTCGGCCGGCGTCTTCCCGCGCGGGCACGTCCCCTTGATCGGCTTCGCCTCCGCCCAGCGATCGCGGCCGATGCTCAGGAAGCGCTCGGGTGAGGAGCTCAGGACAGCGCGCTCGCCGAAACGGAGGTAGGCCGCGAACGGCGCCGGGTTGACGCGGCGCAACGTGCGGTAGAGCGCGAGCGGGTCGGCGGCCACCTGGGCCGTGACCTTGTTGGTGAGGCAGATCTCGTACGTCTCGCCTTCGATCAACCGCTGCTTGCACGTCGCGATGTCATCGAGATACTGCTCGTGCGAGCGGCTCAGGTGGAAGGAGACCGGCTCGGGCAGCTGCGTCCCGTCCCACGGCTCGGCGCGCACCGGCGAAAGGGATGCGAGCCGCAGGCTCGTCTCGGCGATCCAGCGCTCTGCCTCCTCGGTCTCGTCTGCCGAGCCGACGCACAGCACGTAGGTGCACTGCTCCAGGTGGTCGAACGCGATCATCCGCTGGGCGAAGAAGAAGAGCGCGTCGGGCATCGTCGAGCGGTGGGCGTCGCTGCCCCCGCATTCGGCCTTCAGCTCGTAGCCGAAGTAGCCGACGAACCCGCAGTTGAAATCGAACGGCAGGTCATCGGAGAGGTAGCGCAGGCGCCGCATCTCGCCGCTGAGGTAGTCGAAGATCGATTCGCTCAGCACCTCCGTCTCGCCGTCGCGGTCGATCCGCAGCTCGCCGCTGTTCACGTCGTAGGAGATCACCGCGCCGAGCGGGCCGTCGGCCGCTCCCATGAAGGAGAAGCGGGCGCGCTCGTCGATCCTGCTGCTGTCGAGCCAGAAGGCGTTCTCGCTGTCGCCGTAGAGGTTGGCGAACGCCTGCTCGGTGTCGGGCAGTTTGTCCAGGCGCCTGAACCTCATCGCCAGTTTGCCCCGGCCGGCGACTCCGCGCCGCTTCGGCGGTGCTGTCGGCGCCGCGGGACGCCCGCCGTTGCCGCGGGCGGGTTCGAGCTCGCGGGTCAGGTCGCGGAAGTTGGAGAGCAGCTGACGGCCGTACTCGGTGCAGACCGACTCGGGGTGAAACTGCACGCCCCACTGCGGGCGCTTGCGGTGGGCGAGCGCCATCACGATCCCATCGCTCGTTCTGGCGATCGCCTCCATGTCGTCGGGGATCGGCTGCTCGACGCACAGCGAGTGGTAGCGGACCGCCTGGAACTCGCGCGGAATCTTTGCGAAGAGCGGCGAGCCCTCATGCAGGACCGCGCTCAGCCGTCCGTGCATCACCTCGGGCGCCCGCACGACCTTGCCGCCGTGGACCCAGCACAGGCCCTGGTGGCCGAGACAGACGCCGAGCAGCGGGACACGCGACTTCTCGATCGCCTCGGTCGACACCCCGAAGTCGCCGTCGTGGTCCGGGCTGCCGGGCCCCGGCGAGATGACGATGTTGTCGAACTCGAGGTGCTCGAGCTCGGCCCAGTCAGCGGCGTCGTTGTGGACCACGATCGGCTCGTCCCCGTTGGCCTCCGCGAGCAGCTGGAAGAGGTTGTAGGTGAACGAGTCGTAGTTGTCTATCAGCAGGGTTCTCAAACGAGATCCTTCCGAAGCACCTTGCCGAGCGGGCTCGTCGGAATGCTGTCACGGAATTCGACCGTACGAGGCACCTTGAAGTTCGCCAGCCGCTCACGGCAGAGCGCGAGCAGCTCGTGTTCCTCGCAGTCCTGGCTCGGCACCACCACGGCCTTGACGGTTTCCTCGCCGGCTTCCTGGCCCCGGATCCCGACCACGACCACGTCGCTGACACACGGATGGGTCCTGATCACGTCCTGCACCTCGATCGGATCGACCTTGAACCCTGCGACCTCGATCAGCAGCTTGCGGTAGCCCTCCAGATACAGCAGGCCGTCGTCGCCGAGGTGTCCAAGATCCCCGGTGAAAAAACACCCGTCGCGAAACGCCTGGCGGCTCTTCTCATCGGCGCCGGCGTAGCCGCTGCTCGCGGCGGGACTACGCACGGCGATCTCCCCGATCTCGCCGGACGGCACCGCCTCGCCCTCCTCATCGACGATCTCCACCTCCACGCCCGGCACGGACGGGCCGACGGACGCGAACGTGGCGACGGGGTCCTCGCTCAGGTTGGCGGCGATCATCCCGGTCTCGGTGCTGCCGTACAGCTGGCGAACCAGCACGCCGAAGCGCTCGCCGAACGCCTCGAAGGTCGAGCGCGGAAGCGCCGTGCCGGCCGAGAAGCACAGTCGCAGGGAGGAGAGGTCGGCGCGCGTCGGGGCTTCGGCCAGGAGGTTGAAGTTGAACGGGACGCCGGGAAAGACGGTGGCTCGCTCCCGCTCGATCAGCTCGAGCGCGGCGTGCCGCCTGCGCAGGAACGGCTGTGGATCCTCGAGGATCACGACCGTGGCACCGGACGCGGCCGACGCGAACAGGCAGGCGCCCATCCCCCAGGTGTGGAACATCGGGATCGCGCTGAAGATCCGGTCCTCCGGCACGAGGCCGAGCGACTTGTACATCGCCGCCTCGGCGGCGCACTGGGCGTGGGTTCTCGGCACCCGCTTCGGCCGCCCGGTCGAGCCCGAGGAGAACTGGTAGACGAAGGGCTCCTCCGGAGATCGCGGATCGAGCCGTCCCGCGCTCCCCTCCTCCAGCACCGCGTCGAGCGTGTCGGCCTGGCTATGCGCGCTGCTGGTCGTCATGAGCTGAACCTCGCCCTCCATGCCGGCGGCGATCCGCCCGCAGACGCCCGCCGAGCGCTCGTCGCTGATCACAGCGCTCACACCGGCGCTGTGAAAGGCGTATTCGAGCTCGGCCTGCTTGAAGGCGGGGTTGACCGGCACCACCACCGCGCCCAGAGCGGTGAGCGCGTGCAGGCCAACGACGAACCACGGATCGTCCGGTAGCACGAGCCCCACCGCATCGCCGGGGCCGATGCCGCGCTGGCGAAGGCCGCTCGCGAGGCGCTCGATCCACTCGACCAGTTCCGCGAAGACGATCTGCTCATCGCGGTAGACGAGCGCGGGGTGTTCAGGGCGAGCCTCGGCCTGCTCGTAGAGGAGTCCCATCAGCATCGCCCGCGAGCACCCCCTTCCGCAGGGAGCCGATCCCGGCGCCGGCGCTCGATCGGCCCGCGTCGTCCCCCCCGGGCGACGCCCGGCGCCACACCACTGATCGTGTTCGTCTCTTGTTCGACCGTGATTCCCATGCGCGAATCCTCGACGGCGAACCGCGCATCACTCCATGCGGGAGTCGCGGGTCACCGACCGTTACGGTCCACATCGGCGTCCGTATCAACAGACTGTAGTTGCGATCAGCGCCCTCGGCGTCTCCACCGCGCCTCGACGGACGTCCCGCAAAATGGCAGAATCCGCGCATGTCGAGGTCGCTCACCCCCGACCCGGCTGCCGGCGTCTTCGAGACGCTCCTGGTAGCCGAGGGCAACCCCGTCGAGCTCGACGCGCACCTCGAACGGATGAGGCGCAGCACGACCGAGCTCTACGGCAGCGATCTGCCGGCGGATGCCCGTGAGCTGGCGCTCGAGGACGCGCGCCCCCTGGCGCTCGGGCGGCTGCGGGTGACGGTCGCGCCGGGGCCGGCGGGAGAGCTGGCCGCCGACGCGGTCACGGCCGCCGTGGACCGGGTGAACGTATTCCCCTCCTGGGAGCGCGCGGTGGAGCTGCGGGGGTTCGTCGTCCCAGGCGGGCTCGGCGCACACAAGTGGGCGGACCGCGCGGGGCTGGCGTCGCTGGAGGCGGATCTGCCCGAGGGCTGCGTCGCGATGCTGATGGACACCGGCGACGAGATCCTCGAGGCCTCGCGCGCGAACGTGTTCGCCGTCGAGGGAGACGTCCTGATCACCCCGACCGCGGACGAGCGCATCCTCCCGGGGATCGCACGCACGCGTGCGATCGAGACGGCCCTCTCGCTTGGCATCGAGGTGCGCGAGCAGGAGCTGACCCGCGAGCGGCTGCTTGCGGCCTCGGAGGCGTTCCTGACCGGCTCCGTACGCGGGATCGAGCCGGTCCGGACGGTCGACGAAGCTCGCCTCGAGCGGCCGAGCCGGGTGACCCGCGAGCTCACGGCCGCGATGGAGGCGCTCTGGATCGGACGGGACACGGCGGGATCCCAGCCGCGCTCCGGCGCGACCGAGCTGCGGCCCGCGGGGGGGTGAGATGTCCGCCACGAACTCCAACGCCAGTCTGAAAGTCGACCGCCACGTCGAGGAGGGCCGGGGCGAGGTGGCCGCGTACATCGCCCGGACAGGCTCGCTCACCTACGAGCAGCTTCGCCGGCAGGTCAACCGCATGGGGCGCCTGCTCCGCGATCTGGGAGTCCGGCGCGAGCAGCGCGTCCTGCTCGTCCTCGACGACACGACCGCCTTCCCGGTCGCGTTCCTCGGGGCCATGCGGATCGGCGCGGTCCCGGTGCCGGTCAGCGTGCGCGAGACCGAGGCCAACTTCAGGCATTTCATCGAGGACTCCTACGCGGAGGTGGTCGTGTGCGACGAGGCCGTGCTGGAGAAGCTCCAGGCGGCGCTGCCCAATCACGACGTTCGCTTCCTCGTCAACGGCGCGGGCGAGGGAGCCACGGGCCTCGAGACGGCGCTGGCCGCCCAGGAGGACGAGCTCGACGCCGTCGCCACGCACCCCGACGACATGGCGTTCTGGCTCTACACCTCCGGCTCCACGGGCAAGCCCAAGGGGGCGGTCCACCTGCATCACAGCTTCGAGGTGGGCCCCGCGACGTTCGGCCGGCACATCCTCGCGATGGGCGAGCAGGATCGCGTCTTCTCGACGACGAAGTTCTACCACGCCTACGGGCTCGGCAACAGCGTCTCCTACCCGCTGCACTTCGGCGCGACCGCGGTCGTGCTCGACGGGATGCCCTCCCCCGAGCGGCTGATCGCGACGCTGCGCGAGCACCGGCCGACGATCTACTTCTCGGTGCCTGCGCTGTACCGGCAGCTCGTCGGCGATCCGGACGCCGACGGCGCGCTCGACTCGGTGAGGCTCTGCATCTCGGCGGCCGAGCCCCTGCCGCTCCGGACCTTCGAGCAGTGGCGCGACCGGTTCGGGCTCGAGATCGTCGACGGCATCGGCACGACCGAGATGTGGGTGACGTTCTGCTCGAACCGACCGGGGGCGGTCGTCCCCGGCACGACCGGCCGCCCGGTGCCGGGATACGAGCTGCGCCTGACCGACGAAGACGGCGTGCCGTTCGAGGGCGCGTGCGAGGGGAACCTCGAGGTGCGGGGCGACTCGACCGCCGCCTACTACTGGCACCAGTACGAGCGCAGCAGGCGCCAGATGCGAGGTGAATGGTTCG
This sequence comes from uncultured Solirubrobacteraceae bacterium, assembly GCA_963721285.1. Taxonomy (GTDB): domain Bacteria; phylum Actinomycetota; class Thermoleophilia; order Solirubrobacterales; family Solirubrobacteraceae; genus Palsa-744. Next base: position 195,654 of record CAVRIN010000002.1, read on the forward strand.
CGACCGGCGATCGCTACAGGCGCACCGAGGACGACTACTACGTCTACGTCGGCAGGGCGGATGACATGTTCAAGGTCGCCGGGCTGTGGGTCTCGCCCGTGGACATGGAGCACGTGCTGCTCGAGCACCCCGCCGTCGCCGCCGCGGCGGTCATCGGCACGACGGTCGACGACTACACGCGCCTCGCCGCCTTCGTCAAGTGCAACGAGGGCGAGAGCGCCGACGACGAGCTTCGCGATTCACTGCGCTCCTTGTGCAGAGACCGCTTGCGGGAGTACGAATACCCTCACATCATCCGCTTCGTCGATGAGCTGCCACTGACGCTCACCGGCAAGCCGCAGCGCTTCAAGCTCCGCGAGCTCATGGAGAAGGAGCTGGGGCCGGCGAACGGTGCGAGCTCGACCGCCGCGGCGCAGGCGAGCGCTCGCGGCGCGACCGTCGCCGATCCCGCGCCCGGCGCCGCCGCTCCAGACGCCGCCGCGCGGCGCCGAGCGCGCTGCAGCCGCAGTGAGCGTTCTCTCCAGAGCGCCTCGCAAGCTGAACCTCGTGGAGCTGCCGGAGGCCGAGCGCGACGAGGCCGCGTTGGGGCTGGTGCTCAGCGAGATGTCGGAGATGATGGAGGAACTCTCCGCGGAGACGATCGACCCCGAGCGCACGTTCAAGGAGCTGGGCTTCGACTCGATCGCGGCGGTGGAGCTGCGCAACCGCCTGAGCAGCGCAGCCGGGGTGCAGCTCCCCTCGACGCTGATCTTCGACTATCCCACCCCGCGGGCCGTCGCCGGGCTGCTGCGGGCACGGGCGGAAGGGCTCGAGCCCGAGCCGGCGCAGGCAGAGGAGGACGCTGGGGACCTGGCAGAGGAGCTGCGCGCAGTCGCGCACCGGCCCGCGCCGCCGCGGATGCCGAGCGCGGGTCTCGCCGTCACGGTGAACACGTCGTGGCTGCGGTCGGCCCTGCCGCCGGGGATGGCGGTCGCGAGGGCGACACGCGAGGCGCAGTCGGTCTGGGAGCGCAGTGCCGCCGAGGGCGAGGATGCCCGCAAGGCGGCGGAGACGATCGTCGCGGGCACGTCGCGCGAGCGGGAGCTGGACGGGCTCGCGCGCGAGCATCTGATCGAGAGCAGGGTCAACCGCGCGCTGTTCTGGCGCCGGCCCTGGTCTGCGAAGCTCGACGCCGCCTCGGCCGCCCGCCTGCAGGAGGCGCTGTCGGCGGACCGGCCGGTGCTGCTGAGCGCCTGCCACCTCGGCCCCTACTACCGCCTGCAGTCGCCGGCCGCCTTCAAGAACACGTATCTCGTGCCGGGCCCCTGGTTCTTCGAGCCGCCGAGCCACGACGAATGGGGACGGCGTCTGGCGCGCTGGCGAAAAGGGATCAAGGTGCGCCTGGTGCCCGCGCGAGGCTCCTTCCAGATCGTGCGGGCACTGCTCGACCGGGGGGAGGCGGTGCTGATCTTCTTCGACATGCCCGGCGGGCGCACGACGAACTTCCTCGGCAAGCCCGTCGAGCTGGCCGACGGCAGCGCCGAGCTCGCGTTCCGCACGGGCGCGCTGGTCCTGCCCCTGCGTGCCCGCCGCGCCGGCCACGAGGTCTGGATCGACGTGGGCGACCCGCTCGACGCGCGGCAGTCCGCCGGGGTGGACGAGCTGCACGAGGCGCTGGCGGCGATCCACGAGCGTTGGATCCTCGAGAACCCCGCCGCGATGGACGACCCACGACGCTTCGGCTGGGAGGACGGCGCCGGACCGCGGGCGTGGAGCGCGCCCGGACAGCGGGCGCAGGGTTGAGCGAGCGAGCGTTCCCCGGGCGGCATTCCCGGGCGAGTCGCGCGCGCCGGGAGCAGTGTCAGCGCTCGCCGGCGTCCGGGGTCTCGGCGCGCGAGGCTTCAGAGCCACGCTCCCCCGGTGGCCGAACGAAACGGGAGAGATCTTCTTCGCCCGGGTGCACCCCCACGCGCATCGCGACCACCCTGGCAGAGGCCTGCTGGATCGTGATCGTGCGCTCGTCGCGTGCGCTGCCGAGGAACGAGGAGATCCACTTGAAGAGGGCGATGAAGCGGTTCTTGAACCCCGTCAGGAACGTGAGGTGCACAAAAGCCCACATGATCCAGCCGATGAAGCCCCCGACCTTGATGCCCTTGAAGCTCACGACCGCGCGAAAGCGCGAGATCGTCGCCATGCTCCCGAGATCGCGGTAGACGAACGGCTTCGGCGTCTCGTCGCCCCCGACGCGCCGCTTGATCGTCCGCGCGGCATGCATGCCCGACTGCATCGCGACCTCGGCCACGCCCGGCAGGTGGTCGAGCGACATCATGTCGCCGACCACGAACACCTCGGGATGGCCCGGCAGCGTGCAGTCTGGGAGCACCTCGACGTGCCCGGCCCTGTCGGTGCTCGCGCCGGTCGCCTCGGCGAGGGCCGCGGCGAGCGGCGAGGCGTGGACTCCCGCGGCCCAGACCTTCGCCCGGCACGCGATCCGCTCCTCGCCCTCGGGGCCCTTGACCACGATGCCTTCGGCGTCGACGTCGGTGACGCGCGTGCGCATCCGCAGCTCCACGCCTGCTCGTTCGATCTCCTTGGTGGCGATCGCGCACAGCCGGTCGCCGAACGTCGCGAGCGGCTCCTCCCCTCCGTCGAGCAGCAGCACGCGAGCGCTCGCGGGATCGATGCGGCGGAAGTTGCCCTTCAGGGCGCGCCGCGAGAGTTCGGCGATCTGCCCCGCCATCTCGACGCCGGTCGGGCCCGCCCCGATCACGGCGAACGTGAGCCAGGGCTGCTGGGCCGCAGGGTCCTCCTCGAGCTCCGCCATCTCGAAGGCGCCGAAGATGCGGGCGCGCAGCTCGAGCGCGTCATCGACCGTCTTCATCCCGGGCGCGAACTGGCAGAACTCGTCGTGGCCGAAGTACGAGCCGGTCGCGCCTGCCGCGACGATCAGCGAGTCGTACGGCACCGACACCGGCGGGCCGAGCGCACGGGCCGCCGTGACGGTGCGCGCGTCGAGGTCGAAGTCCTGCACGTCCGCGAGCTCCACGCTCACGTTCCGGTGCTTGCGCAGCACCTCCCGCAGCGGCGGCGCGACGGCCCCCTCGGAGAGGATTCCTGTCGCGAGCTGGTAGAGCAGGGGCTGGAAGGTGTGGTGGTTCGTGCGATCAATCAGCGTCACATCAACAGGCGCACGCCGCAGGAACTTGGCCGCGAACAGGCCGCCGAAGCCGCCGCCGACGATCACGACACGGTGCCGGGCCGCCGCCATCAGCCTGGCTGTCCCTGGGCCGCCGGGCCGGCCGCGGCGGCGTCGACATCATCCGCCGGCGCCGGCCCCCGCACACGGGCCCTGAACACGTAGAACGACCAGCCCTGGTAGAGCAGCACGATCGGGAACACCACGACGGTCACGATCGTCATCACCTTCAGCGCGTAGCCGCCTGAGGAGGCGTTGCTGACCGTGAGGTTGTAGGCGTCGCTGGTGCTCGAGACCATCACGTTCGGATAGAGGTCGATGAAGATCGAGCCGACGCACGCCGCGATCGCGACCCCCGACGCCGCGAAGGCGAAGCCGTCATGGTCGGTGGCCGTCAGCATCACGGCGGCGATCACCGCCAGCAGCGCGAGGATCTGGACCGGGTCGGGGACGTCCGGGCCGCCGACGGTGCGGGTCCAGACGATGAACCCGACGACGAGCGCGATCGCGGCCCACCCGATCGGCCGTCCGAGCGCCTGTGCGCGCTCGCGCACCGGGCCAGTCGTTCTCAGCTTCAGGAAGGTCGCGCCGTGCAGCAGGCACAGCCCGACCAGGGTGAGGCCCGTCCAGATGCCGTAGCCGGTCAGCAGGTCGAAGAAGTTCCCGGTGTACTCGTGACCGGAGTCGATCGGCAACCCGTGGAGCAGGTCGCCGAGCGCGACGCCGAGAAGCAACGGCGTCAGCAGGCTTCCGAGCACGACGGCCCAGCGCCAGCGCTTTCGCCACGCGGCGTCGGCACGCTTCGTGGTGAACTCGAGGCCGACGCCCCGCGCCATCAGCGCGATGAGCACGATCAGCAGCGGTATGTAGAAGGCGGAGAACATCGTCGCGTACCACTGCGGGAACGCGGCGAACGTCCCGGCGCCGGCAACGATCAGCCACACCTCGTTGCCGTCCCACCACGGCCCGATCGTGCTGATCGCGACCTCGCGCTCGGGCTCTGAGCGGCCGATCAGCGTGTGCAGCATCCCGACGCCGAAGTCGAACCCCTCCAGGACGAAGAAGCCGACCCAGAGGATCGCGAGGACGACGAACCAGAGCGTGTGCAGGTGCAGCATCTAGTAGCCCATCGAGGGGACCGCCGCGGCGCCCACCTCGTCCTTCTCCTCCAGGCCGCGCCGCGAGTAGCGGAGCATCAGGAACAGGTCCGCGGCACCGAGCACGATGTACGCGAGCACGAACGCGATCAGGCTGATCCAGATGTCGGTCGAGCTCACCGACGGCGAGTTCGCTTCGGCGGTCTTCATCAGGCCCTGCACGATCCACGGCTGACGCCCGTTCTCGGTCAGCAGCCATCCCGCGGTGTTCGTCAGGAAGGGCGCGAAGACCGCCCAGACCGATATCCGAAGGAACCATTTCGAGCGCTCGAGCGTGCCGCGGTGGAGCAGCCAACCGCCCCACAGCGCCAGCAGCGCGATCAGCGAGCCGAGGTAGGCCATGACCCGCATCGACCAGTACTGGATGAAGACGTCCGGGACGTAGTTGCCCGGCCCGTATTTCTTTTCGTATTCCTTCTGCAGCTGGTTCAGGCCGGTGACCGCGCCGTTCCATTTGCCGGTCGCCAGCACCGACAGCAGGTGGGGGATTTCGATGATCTGGGACGGCGTCTTGTCGTTTTTGCCGCCCCCGATCTGGAAAGCAGAGAACGAGCACGGCTGGCAGCTTTCCCACTGCGCCTCCGACGCCGCGATCTTCATCGGCTGGTATGTCGTCTCGATCTCACCCAGCTTGTTGCCGACGAACAACTGCAGCAGGATCACCGGCAGCAGCACGAGCACCGACAGCCGCGCGCTCGCCGAGAAGATCGCCACCTCGCGCTGTTTGCGCAGGTACCAGGCAGAGATCGCGAGCATCACAAGCGAACCTGTGACGAGGGACGCGAGGAGCACGTGCACGTAGCCCCACAGGAACGTCGGGTTCGTGAACAGCGCGCCGATGTTGTTCAGTTCGGGCCGGCCGTGGCTGTTCATCACGTAGCCGACCGGATGCTGCATCCACGAGTTGGCAGCGAGGATGAACATCGCCGAGAGCATCGCCCCGATCGCGACCGCCCAGATACAGGCGAGGTGCACGCGCTTGGGCAGCCGGTCCCAGCCGAACACCCACAGCCCGAGGAACGTCGACTCGAGGAAGAACGCGGCCAGCCCCTCCATCGCCAGCGGCGCTCCGAACACGTCGCCGACGAAGCGGGAGTACGCCGACCAGTTCATCCCGAACTCGAACTCCTGCACGAGCCCGGTGACGACACCCACCGCCACGTTGATCAGCAGCAGGACGCCGAAGAATTTCGCAAGGCGCTTGTACTCGGGCTTCTCGGAGCGGTACCAGGCCGTCTGTAGGAGCGCGATCAAAAACGCGAGCCCGATCGTCACCGGGACGAACAGGAAGTGGTAGATGCTCGTGGTCGCGAACTGCCAGCGCGCGAGGTCGTTGGTCATCAGGCGGACGTCGCGGGGTCGGTGCCGAACCGCTCGAGCATCAGGATGCGCTTGCCCGACGGCGCCAGGTGCCGCGCGAGGGTGCCCCCGCCGGCCCCCGTGCCGATGATGATCACGTCGTGATGGTCGCTCATCTGAGCGCCTCCCTCGCCTCGCCGCTCGCCCTCATGACGGCACCCACGGCCCGTGCCAGCCACCGAAGCGCTCGACCAGGCCGTCGGCCTCGGTCGGCCCCCACGTCCCCTGCGCGTAGGGGTGCACCTCCGGCGGATGTTTGAGAAGCGGTTCCATGATCCGCCACGTCTCTTCCACGCAGTCCTGCCGCTTGAAGCGGCTGCTGTTGCCGCGGATCGCGTCGAGCAAGAGCACCTCGTACGGGGTGGGCGCCTCCCCGCCCTGTTCGGCGAACTCGACGTCGAAGTGGATCTCCTCCGGGCCGCGGAGGTCGGCCCGGTGAGCGTCGAGGATCAGGCGCGTGCCCGTGGTCGGGTCGAGCTTGACCACGAACTGGTTCGGTTCGGGGCGCCGGCGTCCGTGCTCGATGAAGCTGAGCTGCGGCGGATGGCGGAACACCGCTCGAAGCTCGGTCTGCGTCACCGGTAGGCGCTTGCCGGTGCGGATGAACCACGGGACACCCTCCCAGCGCCAGTTGTCGATCTCAAGTCGCAGCGCCGCGTAGGTCTCGGTCGTCGAGTCCTTCGCGACCCCGTCGATTTCGCGGTAGCCGTCGTACTGGCCGCGGACGTAGTGGGACGGCTCGGCCTCATGGATCGCGCCGAACAGCGCGAACATCGCGTCCTTGAGGCTTTCCGGGTCGGCCGTCGCGGGCGCCTCCATCGCAGCGACGGCGACGACCTGCATGAGGTGGTTGACGACCACGTCGCGAAGCGCCCCGACGGGGTCGTAGAAATGGCCGCGGTCCTCGACGCCGAAGCTCTCCGCCATCGTGATCTGGACGCACGCGATGTGGTTGCGGTTCCAGACCGGCTCGACCATCGTGTTGGCGAAGCGCAGGTACAGGAACTCGTCGGTGCCCATCTTCCCGAGGAAGTGGTCGATCCTGTAGAGCTGGCGCTCGTCGATGTACTGGTAGATTTCGCTCGCCAGGGCGCGCGCCGAGTCGAGGTCGTGCCCGAACGGCTTCTCCACGACCACGCGCCCCGTCTTGGTCAGGCCCGCTTTTGACAGCTGCCCGATCACGGGGCCGAACAGGAACGGAGGAATCTCGAGGTAGAAGACCGGCGTCTGGGGGTCCCCGACCGCGGCGCGCAGGCGCTCGTAGGTGGATGCGTCGGTGAAGTCGCCGCTCACGTAGGACAGACGCGCGGCGAAGCGTTCGAAGACGTCTGCATCCAGCTTTTCGCCGGCGCCTTCGATGCATTCGGCGGCGTGCTTGCGCAGGTGATCGACCGTCCAGTCGTTACCGGCCACGCCGACGATCGGGCAGTCCAAGAGGCCCCGCCGCTCGAGGCGGTACAGCGAGAGGAACGTCATCACCTTCGCGAGGTCGCCCGTGATCCCGAAGATGACCAGCACGTCGGCCGTGGCGGGCTCGCCAGAGCGTTGCCGGCGCCCGCTGGTCCGCTCGCGAGGTGAGGTCGCGGTGCTCATGGGCTCACCCTTTCGGTCGTACTCGGGGGCCGCGCCTCATCGGCGCCGCGGCTGAAGGCCCGTTCACCGTGCGGGTGCTCCCCCCACATAGTCGCTTCAGCTGTACACCTAGCGGAAGCACCCGAGAGTGTGCATCATTCGAACCGGGTGACAGAAGGGCTCGGCCATCACCTCGTTCGGATGTTTCGCCCCGGGCCTCCGGCTGCTCGCATGAACGCATGAGCAGCGGCGCGGCGGGCATCGACCGGAGGCTGCTCCGTCACGCGCGCGCCGCGCGCCGGTTCATCGGACTGTCCGCGGGCCTCGGGTTCGCCGAGGCGCTCCTGATCGTCGCCCAGGCGTGGCTGATCGCGTACGCGGTCGCAGAAGCGTTCCTCGGCGGGCGGGGGGTGTCGGGGCTGGACGGAGTGCTCGCCGCGCTCCTGGGCGTCGTGCTCGCGCGGGCGGCGCTCGCGTGGGCAGCCGAGCTGACCGCCGTCCGAGCCTCCTCCCAAGCGAAGTCCGAGCTGCGCGGGGCGCTCCTCGCGCGGGCGGCGCAGATGGCCGCGCGACCCGTCGAGCAGGCGGGTACGGGCGAGCTCGCGGTGCTCGCCTCGCGCGGCATCGACGCGCTCGACGCCTACTTCTCGCAGTACCTGCCGCAGCTGCTACTCGCCGTGATCGCGCCCGCGACGATCCTGATCGCGGTCTTCGCCGACGACTGGATCTCGGGCCTGATCATCGCCCTGACGCTGCCGCTCATCCCGGTCTTCATGGCGCTGGTCGGGGCGCTCACGGGCGAGCGGATCGAGCGCCAGCTGGGGACGCTCGAGCGGCTGGCGGGGCACTTCCTGGACGTGGTCGAGGGCCTTCCGACCCTGAAGATCTTCGGCCGCGGGCGCGCACAGCTGGCCTTGATCGCCCGGGCCAGCGAGCTCTACCGGTCGAGCACCGTCGAAACGCTGAGGGTCACGTTCCTGTCCTCGCTGATCCTCGAGCTCGTCGCGACGGTGTCGGTCGCGATGGTCGCGGTGGCGATCGGGATCAGGCTGACCGGAGCCGACCTCGGCTTCCGGGCCGGGCTGTTCGCGCTCGTGCTCGCCCCCGAGGCCTACCTGCCGCTGAGGCGCCTCGCCGCGAGCTTCCACGCCAGCGCGGAGGGTCTCGCGGCGGCACAGCGCGCATTCGCCGTGATCGACGCCCCCGTCGCATCTCGGTCGGGCGCGCTCGGCGTCCCCGACCTGACCAGCGCGGTCATCGCCCTCGAGGACGTCAGCGTCACCTATCCGGGACGAAGCGAGCCGGCGCTGGCGCGCGTATCGCTGGAGCTCCGTCCCGGGGAGGTGCTCGGCCTCCTCGGCCCGAGCGGCTGTGGCAAGTCGACCCTGCTGGCGGTGCTGCTCGGCCTGCTCTCACCCGACGAGGGCACCGCTCGCGTCGGAGACGCCGAGATCGCCCTGCTCGACCCCGCGTCGTGGCACGCGTGCATCGCGTGGGTGCCCCAGCGCCCGCACGTGTTCCGCGGCTCGCTGCGCGAGAACGTGCGCGTCGGGCGTCCCGGCGCTGGCGAGCGGGAAGTCCGCGCCGCGCTCGAGCGCAGCGGGCTGCTCCGCGCGGTCGGCGAGCTTCCCGAGGGCCTCGACACGCGCGTCGGCGAGGGGGGCCGCGGGCTGTCCGCCGGGGAGCGTCGGCGCCTCGCGCTCGCCCGGGCGATCTTGCGCGATTCGCCGCTTCTGCTGCTCGACGAGCCGACCGCGGGACTCGACCTCGCGACCGAGCGCGCCGTGCTCGGCGGCCTGCGCGACGCGCTGCGGGACCGGACCGTCCTGATCGTCACGCATCGCCCGGCCCCCCTCGAGCTCTGCGACCGCGTCGTGACGGTCGAACGGGAGGCGGTGCCGGCATGAGGCCGCGCGGCGGACATCTCGGCGGGGCGCTGCACAGCCGGGGCGGCCCGTTCTCGAACGCGGCGCGACCGTTCGTGCCTCGCCTGGCGCTCGCGGTGCTGCTGGGGGTCGGCGCTGCGGGGTGCGCGATCGGGCTGATCGCCACCTCCGGCTGGCTGATCTCACGCTCGGCGCAGCATCCGTCCCAGTCGGCCCTGGCGCTCGCGATCGTCGGGGTCCAGTTCTTCGCGCTCGGCCGGGGACTGCTCCGCTACTGCGAAAGGCTCGTCGGGCACGACGCCGCGCTGCGGGTGCTCGCCAACCTGCGGGGCCAGATCTACGACCGGCTCGAGCGGCTCGCTCCCGCCGGGCTGCCCGCGTTCAGACGCGGGGACCTGCTGTCTCGGGTCGTCGACGACGTCGACTCGATCCAGGATCTGCTGCTCCGCGTGGGCCCGCCGTTCGCGATCGCGCTTCTTGTCGGCACTGCGACGGCGGTCGCGGTGTCGACGATGCTGCCGGCCGCCGGGGTGATCCTCCTCGCTCTGCTCGCGATCTCGACGACGGCCGTCCCGTGGGCCGCCCGGCGGCTGGCCAGACGGGCGGCCGCCCGCAACGCCGGCCTGAGGGGCGAGCTGGCCGCCGAGGTCGTCGACCTGCTATCCGGCACGGATGAGCTGATGGTCAACGGCGCGATCGACGCGTCCCTCGACCGCCTTCGCGCCGTCGACACCCGTCTCACCTCGCTCGCGTACTCCGAAGCGCGCACGGCCGGAATCGGCCAGGGCCTGATCAGGTGCCTGAGCGGGGTCGCGATGTGGGGGTCGCTGACGGTCGGCATCGTCGCCGTTGCGGACGGGCGGCTCAACGGGGTGCTGCTAGCCGGGCTCACCCTGATCCCGCTGGCGCTGTTCGAGCTCCTCTCCCCCCTGCCGGCCGCCGCGCAGACGCTCGAGAACGTGCGGCGCTCGAGCGCCAGGCTGAGCGGGGTGATCGAGGCGCCGCTGCCGGTGCTCGAGCCTTCGCGCCCCGCTCGCCTGCCACGCGGCGGGACGCGCTCGATCGCGATGCGCGAGATGCGCTGCCGCTATCCGGGGCAGGCGACGTTCGCGCTCGAGGGCATCGACATGGACCTGCCGCCCGGCGCGCGCGTGGCGGTCGTGGGGCCGAGCGGGGCCGGCAAGACGACCCTCGGATGGGTTCTGTTGCGGTTCCTCGCCTACGAGTCGGGGTCGGTGAGGATCGACGGCGTCGAGGTCGCCGACCTGGACGACGCCGCGATCCGGAGCGTCGTCGGGCTGGTCGAGCAGGACCCGCACGTGTTCAGCGGGACGCTGGGCGCGAACCTGCGGCTCGCTCGCCCCGCCGCGACGGACGACGAGCTGCAGGCCGTGCTGTCGAGGGTCCGGCTCGACGGCTGGCTCGCCACGATGCCCGACGGCCTCGAGACCGACCTCGGGGAGCACGGCGAGCGCATCTCGGGCGGCCAGCGCCAGCGTCTCGGGCTGGCTCGCGCCCTGCTCGCCGACTTCCCGGTGCTGATCCTGGACGAGCCGGGCGAGCACGTCGAGCCGGCCGCGGCTCGGGCGATCCTCGAGGACCTGCTCGACGCCGCGAGCGGGCGCTCGACGCTGCTGATCACGCACGAGCTCGCCGGCCTCGAAGCGTTCGACGAGATCCTCGTCCTCGCGGCGGGGCGCGTCGCCGAACGGGGACGGCACGAGGGCCTGCTCGCGCAGGGCGGCCTGTACGCGAGGCTCTGGCAGGAGCACGCGGGAGACGCGGGGCGCGGCCCGCGCGCTGGGCAGAGTTGAAGCGTTCCTCGCCGCGACGCAAATGTAACCTTGCTGGTGATCGACGCGCGTCCCGGGCTTTGCCCGGCGGAGCCGGATCGACGCGGAGGCGATCGGGGGTAGAAAGTGCAGTCAACAGACGGGGCGCACCCGGATTCGCCTTCCCACGACGTTGCCGTCGCGCTGCTCGGCGGCTTCGCCGTCGCGGTCGACGGCGAGCCGCTGACGGATGTCCGATGGCGGCTGCGCAAGGCTCGGGACCTCGTCAAGCTGCTCGCGCTCGCCCCGGGCCACCGCCTGCACCGCGAGCAGCTGATGGACACCCTGTGGCCTGACCGCGAACCGGCGGCCGCCGCGAACAACCTCAACCAGGTCGTGCACGCAGCACGGCGCGTCCTCGGCGCGCGGGCGATCGAGCTGCGCGATGAGCTCCTGGTCCTCCACGCGAACGTCGACGTCGACGCCTTCGAGGCCGCCGCCGATCAGGCAGGGCGCGACGGCTCCCCCGCCGCGCTCGGCGCGGCGCTCGCCCTCTACGGCGGCGCGCTGCTCCCCGAGGACCGCTACGAGGACTGGACGCTCGAGCGCCGCGAGCAGCTGGAGCGGCTGCGCGAGGAGCTCGAGGAGAGCACGAGCGCCGGGCCGGCTGACGAGCCCACCCGCAGGCTGCCGGAGCCGGCGAGTTCCTTCATCGGCCGCGAGCACGAGCTGAGAGAGCTGAACGCGCTCGAGCGCGACACGCGCCTGCTGACGCTTGCCGGCGCGGGCGGCTGCGGCAAGACGCGGCTCGCGCTCGAGCTCGCGCGCCAAGCCGAGCAGCGCTACCCGAACGGCGTGGCGTTCGTCGAGCTGGCCAACCTCTCAGACGAAAGGCAGGTCGCGGCCGCGGCGGCCGCGGGACTCGACGTCGCCGCCCTGCCAGGCCGCACTCCGCGGCAGGCGCTGATCGACTACCTCGCGCCGCGCGCGCTGCTGCTCGTGCTCGACAACTGCGAGCACGTCCTGCAGGCCGCGGCAGCCCTGTGCGACGAGCTGCTCAGCGCCGCGCCGGGACTGCTGATCATCACCACCAGCCGCGAGCCCCTGCGCGTCGGCGGGGAGGTCGTCTTCCGGGTCCCCTCGATGGCGATCCCGCGCCCCGAGCGTGCCGCGACGCCGGAGGAGCTGCTGCGCTACGAGGCCGTCGCGCTGTTCGCCGAGCGTGCCGCAGCCGCCGTCCCCGGCTTCGCGCTGGACGAGGAGAATGCGCGGGACGTCGCGCGCATCTGCTTCCGGCTCGACGGCCTGCCCCTGGCGATCGAGCTCGCCGCCGCGCGCCTTGGCGGCCTCGGCACGAGCACCCTCGCCGACCGTCTCGACGACCGCTTCAGGCTCCTGCAGGGAGGCACGCGTACCGCACCGTCGCGCCATCAGACGCTGCTCGCCACGCTCGAGTGGAGCCATGAGCTGCTCGGCGAGGACGAGCGGGTCCTGCTGCGGCGCCTGTCGGTGTTCGCCGGCGGCTTCGACATCGACGCCGTCGAGACGGTGTGCGCGGACGCCAAGCTCGCGCGTGAGGCCACCGTCGACGTGCTGGCACGGCTGGTCGAGAAATCGCTCGTCGACGTGAGCGGCCGGCGCGAGCTGCGCTACAGGCTGCTCGAGACCGTGCGCCTGTATGCCGGCGAACGGCTGGAAGCCGCCGGAGAGGCGGCCGAGCGATCGCGCGAGCAGGCGCTGTGGGCGCTCGCGCTCGCCGAGCGAGAAGGCGAGAGCCTGCGGCTCGACGCGGAGGCGGCGAACCTGCGGGTCGCGCACGATGCGCTCCTGCCCGACGAGCGGCTCCGCTACTGCATCGCGCTGCTGGCCTTCTGGATGCGGCGGATAGACCTCGAGGAAGCGCACCGGCGGCTCGCGGCGGCGCTCGAGGCGGCGCCGGAGCGGACGGAGCTGCGGGCCGAGGCGCTGATCGCAATCTCGGCGATCGACTACCGGTCGGGCACGCTCGCCTGCGGAATGGGCCACGTCGAGGAGAGCCTCGCGATCGCTGAGGAGCTCGACGCCCGGCGGGCGCAATGGCGCGCGCTGCAGCGGCTGGCCGAATTCTCGGTCGCCTGGGACGACGGCGAGCTCGCGGCGGAACGGTTCGAGCGCGCGCGAGAGCTCGCGCGCGACGAGGGATTGGCCGCGGCCGAGGCGGTCTCGACCTACTCGCTCGGCGTCGTCCGCTGGCTGGTCGGTGACCTGGCGGGTGCCGAGGAGCTGCTCACCGCGAGCCTGGCGGCGCTCCGCTCGGTGGACGAGCAGGAACGGATCACCTCGCCGCTGAACATCGCCGAAGTCAACCCCGGCGACAGCGTCGCGCCGCTGCGGCTACGGATCGTCTTCGAGGAGACGCTCCAGCCGTTCTATGAGATCTCCTGTGAAGTCGCGATCGGGTACGTGCTCGCCAACCGGGCGACGATCGCCCGGCTGAGGGAGGAGCCAGAGCGCGCGGGGCTCCTGCTCGAGGAAGCAGCCGCGCACTTCACCCGGATCGGCGACGCACGCGGCGAGGCGTCGGTGCTGGTCCGGCGCGGTCACCACGAGCTCTCTCTGGGATCGACAGACGCCGCCCGCCACGCCTTCGAGGAGGCTCTCCTCATGCGCCGCGCCCTCGCCGACCGGCGCGGCGTCGGGATCGCCCTCTCGGGTCTGGCTCTCGTCGGGATCATCAGCGGAGACCACGCTCTCGCCGCCCGGCAGCTCGAGGAGGCCCGCGGCCTGTTCAGGCGCGCCGGGGATCGCTGGGGACTCGTGAGCGCGCTGTGGCGTACGGCCGACCTGTGCGTGGCACGCGGAGACCTGGACGACGCGCAGGCGGCGCTCGAGGAGGCGCGCCGGGTGGTGGGAGCGACGGAACGCGGCAAATGGATCGACGGCACCGTCGCGATGCAGGACGAGGTAGCGAGGCTGCTGGAGGCGCGTGTGCAAAGCGCCGCGTCGGATGTGCAAAGCGCGCGCAAAGGGGGCTCCCGTACCAATGGTCGCGCCACCACGAAGAAAAGGAGCAAGAGATGAGCGGTACATTCGCCCCGACACTCGGAGACGCAACAGTGCAGGAGCTGCGCGAGGCCATCCACGGAGAGGTCCTTCGCCCCGGAGAGGACGAGGGCTACCTCGAGGCCTGCCGGATCTGGAACGGCGCCTTCGACGAACGGCGGCCGGCGGCGATCGTACGCTGCAGCGGCGCGGCCGACGTCATCGCTGCGGTCGGCTTTGCCCGCAGCAACGGCCTTCCGCTGGCCGTGCGCGGCGGCGGCCACAGCATCGCCGGCTTCTCGACGGTCGACGACGGGTTGGTCATCGACCTCTCGGCGATGCGCGACGTTCGTGTCGACCCGGTCAGCCGCCGGGCGGAGGTCGGGCCGGGCGCGACCTGGGCGGAGGTCGACCACGAGACCCAGGCGCACGGGCTCGCAACCACGGGAGGGCTCGTCTCGACGACCGGTGTCGCGGGATTCACCCTCGGGGGAGGCATCGGCTGGCTGATGCGCAAGCACGGCCTGGCCTGCGACAACCTGCTCGCCGCTGACGTGGTCACCGCCGACGGCCAGCTCGTACGCGCGAGCGCCGAGCAGAACAGCGATCTGCTGTGGGGGCTGCGCGGCGGCGGCGGCAACTTCGGCATCGTCACGCGCTTCGAGCTCGGTCTGCATCCGGTCGGACCGACCGTCTACGCGGGCCTGATCTTCTTCTCGGCCGAGCACGACCTCGAGCTGATGCGGATGTTCCGCGACTGGGCGCCAAGCGTCCCCGAGGACATCACGGCCGCCCTCAACCTCACAACGGCGCCGCCGCTGCCCGTGGTGCCGGAGGCCTGGCACGGCAAGAAGGTCACCGCGCTGATCGTCGTGTCGGCGGGCCCGCACGAGGAGGCTGAGGCTCAGGTGCGCTCGTTCCGGGAGGCGTTCGAGCCGGTCGCCGACCTGCTCGGGCCGATGCCCTACCTGGCGATGCAGACGCTGATCGACCCGCTGTGGCCGAAAGGCATCAACGCCTACTTCAAGGCGACCAACCTCGCCCGCGTCGACGACGCGCTGATCGAGCGGCTGCACGAGCTGCACCTGTCGAGCCCGGGTCCCCAGTGCGAGATCCACCTGCACCAGATGGGCGGCGCGGTCGCAAGGCCGGCGGACGGCGACACGGCCTTCCCCGAGCGGGGGATGCCGTTCGTGATCAACGCCGTGACGGGCTGGCAGGACCCCGATGCTGGCGAGGCGCACGCGGAGTGGGCGCGAGCGGTCGTCGACGCCGCAGGCGAGGCCTCGACCGGGCGTTCCTACGTCAACTTCCTCGGCGAGGCCGAAGAAGCACAGGAGGCCTACGGCGCCGAGAAGTACGCGGCCCTGCAGGCGCTGAAGCGCACGTACGACCCGACAAACCTCTTCCGGCTCAACCAGAACGTCGAGCCGGGCGAGGAGGCGTAGAGCCAGCGACGGGATCGCGAGACGGCCACGCGAGCGGGCGTGCCAGGACGGACGCCGCCGGGACGAGCTGCCGGCGCTGTTCGTGGTCGTCCGCGATCCCGATTCGCTCTCCGCCCTGAGCCGTGCGGCTTTCGGGCGGAAGATCATGTCCTCGATGGCGTCCCAATCGGATATGGGACTTCCGACCGACTCATACGACCTCGAAGTGGCCGGCGGGAGGAGCGTTCGCCTAAGGCCGTTGCGCCCGACCGACCGCGACCTCTACGCGAGGGCGGTCACAGACCTCTCCCCCCGTTCCCGCTACCTGCGATTCCTGGCGCCGATCGAGCGACCGAGCGAGAAGCTGCTCGACAAGATGACCAACATCGACGGGCGCCTGCACGTCGCGTACGTCGCATTGACCCCTGACGAGACGACCGCCGTGGGCGTGGTCCGCTACGTCCGTGACGCCGACGATCCCGGTCTCGCCGAAGCCGCCATTGCGATCGCCGACGAATGGCAGGGGCGCGGCCTCGGACGCGAGCTGATGAGGCACACCGCCGAGCACGCTCGGCGCTCGGGACTGAGCGCTTTGGTCGCGACGACCCTCCGGGAGAACGGCGGCGCCGACCGGCTCCTGCGGGCGTGCGGGTTCGCGCCGGTCGGGGCGGGTGGGGTGTATTTGGAGCACCGGTTGCGGCTGGGTTGACGGACGGCGCGCCGTGCGCGGCCGGGCGGACGTAGCAGAGAGAACTGGCTAGAGTCAGCGGCAACAGGCGAGTGCCGGGAGGCCCAAGTGGGCCTCCCGCCGTTTGTGCGGGCTGCAGCGGTGAGCACTGGTATGTTCGCGAGCGGCCTTCGGAGGCAGCGGAGCGCGGAAGCGCGAGAGACGATGAGATTGCGGGCGCCCGAGAGAGGCACTGGCAAGGGTAGGCGCGCAATTTGCGCGAGGGGCACCGCTGTGCTCGCGGCGGCGCTCGTGGCGCTCGTCGCCGCCCCGGCCGCGTCGGCGAACTGGGCGCACGTGTCCGCGGTTCCAACCGACTCCAAGCCGTACCTGGCCTGTCCCCACGGTGGAGCGCGGCTCCAGTGCCAGCTCATCGTCGACCCGCCGATCAAGCGCGCGGTGCGCGGCCCGGTGCCGGCCGGCGCCGTGACGGCCGGTCCGGTGCAGGAAACGAGCCCGGCGCTCTCGGGATCCGGGGTGGGCGGTGGTTACTCCCCCGCTGATCTGCGCTCCGCCTACGACCTGCCGTCGGAAACCGGCGGCGCGGGTCAGACCGTCGCGATCGTCGATGCCTTCGACGACCCCACGGCCGAACAGGACCTCGCTACCTACCGGTCCGAATACGGGCTCGGAGAATGCACCGCGGGAAACGGGTGCTTTCGCAAGGTCGACCAGACGGGCGGCATCTCGTATCCAGCACCCAACTCGCAGTGGGCCACCGAGATCTCGCTCGACCTCGACATGGTCTCGGCGATCTGCCCGAAATGCCACCTGCTCCTCGTGGAGGCCAACAACAACAGCCGCGCGAACCTGGCGGCTGCCGAGAACAAGGCAGCCGCGCTCGAAGCGACCGAGATCAGCAACAGCTTCGGCGGCGAAGGCCTGACCTCGCACTTCGCCTCCTCATACGAACATCCCGGCATTCCGGCCACCGCCGCCGGCGGGGATGAAGGCTACGGAACGGAGTTCCCCGCCGACACGCCCGGCGTGATCGCGGTCGGCGGCACGACTCTGAGGCCCGGCTCGAACGCCCGCGGCTGGACCGAGACTGCCTGGTCTGAGACCGGCAGCGGCTGCAGCGAAGAACCGAAGCCGGCATGGCAGAGCGATACCGGCTGCGCGTATCGCACCGCCAACGACATCTCGGCGGTCGGTGACCCCAACACCCCCGTCTCGGTCTATGACAGCTACAACGCGAACGGATGGCGGAACCTCGCAGGTACCAGTGCCGCCACCCCGATCATCGCCGCCGCGATGGCGTTGGCCGACAGCTACACGAAATCGCTTCCGGGTGCCGACGCCCTGTATCTCGAGGCCGACCAGCTCGGCGAAGGCGCGTTCAACGACGTCGTCTCAGGAAGCAACGGCAGCTGCCTCGACTATCTGTGCCAGACGGGCCAGGGATACGACGGCCCGACAGGGCTGGGCACGCCGAGCGGAGCACCCGAAGCGCATCCGACGGTGGGCGTGGTGACGGGGGCCGCCTCGTCGATCACGCAGAGCTCGGCGACGCTGTCCGGAACGGTGAACCCCGAAGGGGAGGAAATCACCTCGTGCCGGTTCGAATATGGAGCCACCGAAGCGTACGGTTCGAGCATTCCCTGCACATCGTCGCCGGGCTCGGGCAACGATCCCGTCGTGGTGTCGGCCTCCGCCACGGGCCTTTCCACGGGCGCGAGCTATCACTTCAGGCTGGTCGCGGAAGCGGCGATCGGCGCCTCCTACGGCACCGACCAGACGTTCACGACGGTGCGTCCGAAGCCCACCGCGCACACCGGGTCGGCGAGCTCGCTCAGCTACGAATCGGCCAGGCTCGGCGGGTCCGTCAACCCGAACGGCTCGCCCGTCACGGACTGCCGGCTCGAATACGGCCCGACGACGTCACTCGGATCCTTCGCACCCTGCGAACCGTCTCCCGGCTCAGGGGCCAGCTACGTGGCTGTGACGGGAATGGCGGGCGGCCTCGTCGGCGGCACGCCCTACTACTTCCGCACCTCCGCGACCAACGACGCGGGTTCGAGCTACGGCGCCACCGAAGAATTCACCACCCCCCCGGGACCGCCGGGCCTCGTCGCAGAAGCGCCATCCGACATCACGGGCAGCTCCGCGACGCTGAACGGAACGGTGAGCGCCCACGGCCAGCTGATCGAACGTTGCCTGTTCAGCTATGAAGCGCTGGAACCTTTTACCCACGGCTCGCAAACGGCGCTCTGCAATCCGGCTTCGATCCCGAGCAAAGGGACCGTCGGCGTGACGGCGTCTGCTCCGGGCCTCTTCGAAGGGATTACCTACTCCTTCGGGCTCGAAGTGCTCACGACGACGGGAGGACGCTTCCTGGGCGACCTTCAGGAATTCACGGTCCCGCCCAACCCAACAGGCCCGAGGCCCACGGTCAGCAAGATCTCCGTGAAGCAGGGCCCTGCGGCGGGAGGCGCGACGGTGACGATCACCGGCACGCACCTCGCCGGAGCCACCTCGGTCTGGTTCGGTGCGACGAAGGCGGCCGGCTTCACGGACGGCTCTGAAACGTCGATCACGGCCGTGACCGCCGCCGCTCCGTCCGGTGCCGCCACCGTGCGCGCAACCACCGCAAGCGGTGGCACGAGCTTCGTCTCCGCCAAGGCGATCTTCAAGTTCGCAGCCCCGGCGATCGCGTCGCTCAGCCCCAGCAGCGGCCCGCTGAGCGGGGGCACGACCGTCACGGTCACAGGTAGCGGGTTCGCGGTCGGCGGCGCAGGCACCGGGAACACGACCCTGTTCGAGTTCGGAAAGCTCGGTGAGGCGCAGGGCACCTGCACCTCCTCGACCGTCTGTACCGTGGTCTCGCCCGACTCCGGCCAGGGCAAGACGAAGGCGGTCGCGGTGAGGGCGGTCTCGGCCGGCAAGGCCAGCAAGAAGACAGCGGCCGACCTGTTCACCTATGCGGCCGGCTAGGCCCCGCTGTTGGCCCCACCCACGCCTGAGCGGGCGCCTCTCCCGCTCATCGATCAGACCCAGGTTGCGAGCAGCGGGTCCTCGGCGGCGCAGCGTCGAAGGCGCTCGATCGTCTCGCCACGCAGCTCCTGCTTGGTACGCGCGTAGGTGTCGGCGGGAAAGCCCATCAGCGTCTGCGCCAGCTCGAGCGCGCGCGGCAGCACAGCGTGCGCCTCCAGCGCCTCGTCGAACACGCCCAGGCGCACGCACTCGGCCGCGTCGATCAGCGCATTGCCGAGCGCCAGCTGACGCGCCGCGTTAGGGGCCAGCTCGGCGCGCACGACCCCGATCGCGGCCTGCGGATAGGGCACGCCGACCTTGATCTCCGTGAGGCCGTACTGGCCGGCCGTCGAAGCCACGCGCAGGTCGGCGCACAGGGCGAGCACGAGACCCCCTGCGATCGCGTGGCCGGTGATCGCGCCGACGACGGGGCACGGCAGCCCGTACGCGCCGAGCGCCATCTCGTTGATGCCCTGCACCATCCGACGTTGATCGTCGTCGCCGTAGCCGGGGACCGCCTTGAGGTCCACGCCCGCCGAGAAGAACCCCTCACGGCCGGAGAGCACGAGCGCACCGGGCGGGTCGGCCACGACCGCGCGGAGCGCAGCAACGAGCGCATCCAGCAGCTCCACGGTCATCGCGTTGGCGGGCGGCCGATCGACCTTCAGTACGGCGATTCCGCCCGAGCGCTCGACGGTCACATGGGACATGCCCACGAGCCTATTCGACGTCGCCCGCGCCGCGAGCGCCGTGTCGGGATCGTCGCTCAGTAGGACTTCGGCAGGCCGAGCGAGTGCTCGGCGACGTAGTTGAGGACCATCTCGCGCGAGACGGGGGCCGTGCGGGCGACGCGCGCCGCCCACCACAGATCGCTGAGCCCGTACTCCAGCGCGAACCCGTTTCCGCCGTGAACCTGGATCGCGCTGTCGACGCAGTGGATCGCGGCCTCGGCCGCCGCGTACTTGGCCATGTTCGAGGACTCGCCCGCGCCGGGCGCGCCGGCGTCATACAGCGACGCCGCCTTGCGTGTCATCAGCCGCGCGAGCTCGAGTTCGATCTTCGCCTCTGCCAGCGGATGCGCGACGCCCTGGTGGGCGCCGATCGGCTGGCCCCACACCTCGCGCTCGCGCGCGTAGGCCGCGCCCCGCTCGAGCGCCAGGCGGCCGACCCCGGTGGAGAGCGAGGCGCCCATGATCCGCTCCGGGTTCAGCCCGTCGAACACGACGCCCAGGCCGCCGTTCTCGCCTCCGATCAGCCGCTCCTCCTCCAGCTCGACGTCGTCGAAGAACAGCGTCCACTGCCGGTCCGCGCCGCGAACCGCCATCGGGATCGGCTGGCGCGTGAAGCCGGGGGCGTCGACGTCGACGATCGCCAGCGAGGGCAGGCCGAGCTCACCGTTCGCCAGGCGCGTCCGCGCCACGACGAGCACGTGGTCTGCATCCTCGACGCCGGAGATGAACGTCTTCTGGCCGCGCAGGATGTAGCGGTCGCCGTCGCGGCGCAGCGAGGTGGTGAGCTTGTGCGAGTTGCTGCCGGCGTCGGACTCCGTGATCGCGAACGCGACCTTGATCGTGCCGGCGCCGATACCCGTGAGCCAACGATCCTTCTGGGCGGGTGTCCCGTGCTTCGTGAGGATGCTGCCGACGATCGCAGGCGAGACGACGATCAAGAGCAGCGAGCACCCCGCCGCCGCGATCTCCTCCCCGACCCAGGAGAGCGCCTGCATGCCCAGCCCGCCGCCGCCGTACTCCTCGGGGATGTTCACCCCCAAGTAGCCGCGCGAGGCGAGCGCGTCCCAGAGCTCGCGCGGCGGCTCGGCTGCGTCTCGCTTGCGCTGCATGTACTCCTGCCCGAATTCCGCGCAGATGCCCGCGACCGTCTCGCGGAGCAGGACCTCCTCCTGGGAGGGCAGGATCGGGAGACTCGCCGTCTCGGCTGGAGCGCTCGCCATCGGAGTGGATCGTAGGGGAGTACCGGCTCGAACCGGCGGCAGGTCGGCCCTGTCGAACGCGCACCCTGACGCTGTTCGCGCTGGTTCGCGACGGCTTCTCGCGGCGGTTCCGGCGCCGGCGCCGCCGCGACTGACTCCTCTCTGCAACGACGCCCAGCGGGGAAGGTTCGGGCCGCTGCGGCATCTATGTGCGTCAGGTCCCCCCGGCAGGTGCTCGCCAGGAGGTCCTCGTTAAGGACCAGCAAAGGCTGTGCAAAGTCGCGGCCGGTAGGACTGCAGCCCGTGCGCCAACGACAACAGGAGGCATCTATGAGTACGACGGTGAATGCGAACAAGGCACTCTGGGAGAAGGGCGACTTCACGCGAATCGCGGAAAGCATGCGAGACAGCGGCGAGGCCCTCGTCGAGCGTGTGGGGGTCACGGGCGGCCTGAAGGTTCTGGACCTGGGCTGCGGCGACGGGACCACGGCGCTGCCGGCAGCACGGCTGGGCGCCGAGGTCCTCGGCGTGGACATCGCAAGCAACCTGGTCGAGGCAGGCAACGCGCGGGCGCAGAAGCTCGGCGTCACCAACCTCACGTTCCAGGAGGGAGATGCGTCTGACCTCTTCGAGCTCGACGATGACAGCTTCGATCTCAGCATCAGCATCTTCGGCGCGATGTTCGCCCCGCGGCCTTTCGACGTGGCGAAGGAGCTCGTCCGCGTGACGCGGCCGGGCGGCCGGATCGTGATGGGGAACTGGATCCCCAACGACCCGACGCTGGTCGCACAGATCCTCAAGATCAGCTCGTCCTACTCGCCGCCCCCTCCCGAGGGCTTCATCAGCCCGATGACGTGGGGCGTGGAGAGCCAGGTCGTCGAGCGCTTCGCCGCTGCCGGGGTAGACGAGGACAGGATCTCGTTCGAGCGCGATACCTACACCTTCAACTACCCGGGCGCGCCCGCGGAGCTTCTGGGTCTGTTCAGGACCTACTACGGACCGACCATAAACGCGTTCGAGGCTGCGGCGGCCAGCGGGCGCGAGGCCGCTCTGCAGGCAGAGCTCGAGGAGCTCTTCAACGCGCAGAACGCGAGCGGGAGCCCGGACACGACCTCTATTCCTGCGGTGTTTCTGCGAGTGACGGTCGCGCTTTAGCCGGCGCGCAGCGCTCACCGAGCAGCGTCTGCGTCCGCGCGGAGCTCATCGAGGATGTCTCCCTTCGGGTCCGGGCGAACGCGGCCTGCTCGGGGCAGCCGGGAAATAGACTGCTCGAATGCCCCATGTTCTGATCGAGACACGCAGGGAGTACTCGCAACCTGAAGAGGTCGCGCTGATGGAGGCTGTGCACGGAGCGCTGCAACGCGCGTTCCGGATCCCGGCAAACGACCGCCATGTCCGGCTTCTCGTTCACGCGCCCCACCGGTTTGCCTGTCCCCCCGACAAGGATCAGCCCGATCGGTTCACGCAGGTGAGCGTCGACGCTTTTGCCGGACGGTCGATCGACGCGAAGCGCGCCCTGTATCGCGAGATCGTCGAAAGCCTCGAGCCGCTGGGCATCCCGCGGGATCACGTCTCGATCGTCGTGCGCGATATCCCGCTCACCGATTGGGGGATCCGGGGCGGCGAGGCAGCCAGCGACATCGATCTCGGGTTCGAGGTCGGCGTCTGACCCCAACGCGCGGGACGACGTGTCCCGGTCGAGAGCCGTCAGCGGACGATACGGAAGCTGAGCCTCACCGTTGCGCCGGTCAGGCCGTTCGCGGCCGGGGTCAACGACAGCGTGTACGAGCCGGGCCGGAGCCCGTGCCCTGAGAGCCGGAGTCCGTTCGCGCCCGCGAGGTCGGCGTGCTTGACGGTCACGACCGTGCGGGTTCGCCGGCAGGGCCTCTGATGCCCGCGCGGCCTACCGGCGGTGCACCGGCGCCCGGAGCGGTGCCCGGTCTCCTGCCTGAGGATCCTGATCGTGGTCACGGCAGCCTCGCTGTCGTGGTAGGAGAGCGTCGCGCCGATCGCGACCGGCCGGGTCGCGATCGTGGCGCCCCGCCTAGCGGCACGGATGCTCGTGCGGCTCAGGTGGGCGAGCGTGATGTGCGGTGCCACGGGCCGGGCGAGCGGGATCGGCGACCCGACGAGCGGTGGAGTACCGGTTTCCCGCGGCGCTTGCTGGGAGGTTCGGGAGGCCGGTACTCGTAGGCGCCGATGTCGGGCGCGGTGCCGATGATGCGCGGGTTGCCTTCGAAGTCGAGCGGGCCGTCTTCTTCGTTTGCCAGGCCGGCGTCGACGGTCGCCGAGCCCGCCAGCTCGCGGAAGTCACCGCCGGCACCGTCGACGAACAAGGGTGGCGTGGAGACGTGCCCGCCGGTGTCGGTGACGCTCCCGCTCCCTGTCGCGACCGGGCTGGCGTAGTCGGAATGGTCCATCGTGATCGTCGCGAGTTTCGAGGCGGACACGTCGTGGCCGCCTTGCGTGTTGATCGCGATCGTGTTGTACGCGTTCAGAGTCAGTGCCCCTTTCGGGCCCTGCTGGACGAGCTCAATCGCGGGAGCTTCTTTGGATTCGGAGTAGATCGTGACGTTGCGAAGCGTCTCGTGGCTGGTCCCTTCGTTTGAGAGCACCCCGACGACGCCGGTGCCGCTGCTTGGCCGGGCGATGAAGACGCTGTCGCGGATCAACCCGTCGTAGCATTGGCAGAGCAGGTCCCCGGACGGCGTCCCGATCACCCGCAGCCGTTCGAGGGTCGCGCTGGTGGCGAACACCGCTTCTTCGCTCCCGGACTGGTCTACATCCATGTCGGCTAGCCTGCCGCCGCTGCTGATGAACAGGAGTTGCGCCACGCTGCCGGTCACAAGGGGGGCGGGTTGCCCGGTCGCGCCGTGAACGTTCATCGAGGGCGCTCCGGTTTCCACCTTCGCCGTGATTTTGTAGGTGCCCGGCTCGACGATCACCTCCTCGGCGGCCGCGGGTTCATTGCCCGGGACGCCGTGTACAGCGGTGCTCAGGTCACACGCGGTCACCGGGGTCTGGCAGTCGCTGACCGAGGTGCCCGTCGGGCTGGCATACCGCAGCGCGGGTGCATCCGCAGCGAAAAGCAGCATTCCAAACGCGGCCAGGAAGAGCGCCCCGCCAACCGCGAAGTGGTGCCCTGTACGCATCGCGCGGCGAGCCTACCAGCGCGCGGAGCGTCCAAACGGACGGGTGGCCGACCAGACGAGCGCGTGGGATCAGGCGGTCACGCTCGAGCCAAAACCGCTACGCGCCGACAGGCTAGGCTCCAAGCTATGGCGCAGGCAGCGGTCCTCCCCGTCTTGTTCGTGGTCGACCGCGACCCGAGCTCGCTCGAGGCGATGCTCTCCGACCTCTCCGGGCGGTTCGGGAAGGACTTCACGGTCACCGGCGAGACGTCGCGGGAGGCCGCGCTTTCGGCGCTCCAAGAGATGGCAGCGGCGGAGACGCCGGTAGCGCTGCTTCTCGTGGAAGATGCCGCCGCCGACTTCCTCGCGCGTGCGCACCAGCTGCACCCGCGAGCCAAGCGCGTGCTGCTGATCGATCGCGACTACTCCTCAACGAGTCGCGCTCCGCAGGCGATGACACTCGGGCGCGCCGACTATCACCTCGTCCGTCCGTGGGCGGACGACGAGATCATGTACGGCGCGATCACCGAGTACCTCTCATCCTGGGAGAGCGAGCAGAAGCCGAACTTCGAGCTGTTCCGGATCGTCGCCGAAGAGGGTGACAGCAGGGTGCTGCAGTTGCGCGACGCGATGACGCGGTTCGGGATGCCGTTCGACATCTATCCGACCGAGAGTGAGGCCGGCCGGCGCCTGCTCCACGAGGCCGGGCTCGACGCGATGCGCGCGCCGGTCGTGATCCGCTACGACGGCCAGGTCACAATCGATCCGAGTCTGCCCGATCTTGCCCGTGCCATCGGGGTGAACGTCAAAAACGACGTTGACTCGTGCGAGGTAGCGATCGTCGGGGCGGGGCCAGCGGGTCTGACGGCGGCCGTATACGCCGCGTCCGAGGGGCTCGAGACGGTCATGCTCGACCGGGCGCTTTCGGGGGGACAGGCCGGGACGAGCCCGATGATCAGGAACTACCCCGGGTTTCCCCACGGCATCAACGGCGGCGTTCTGATGGCGCGGACGTGCGAGCAAGCCTGGCTGATGGGTGCGCACATCGTGTTTGCCCAGGAGGCGATCGGATTGGAACGGCGCGCCGAGCAGCTGGTAGTTCGCCTGTTCGACGGGGCCGAGCTGGTTGCACGCACAGTCGTGATCGCGACGGGGATCGACTGGCGACGCCTCGGCGTGCCGAATCTCGAGGCGCTGGTGGGCTCAGGCGTCTTCTACGGCGCCGCCGTGAGCGAGAGTCGCGCCATGCAGGATCAGGATGTGTTCGTCGTCGGGGCGGGCAACTCGGCCGGGCAGGCCGCGCTGCATCTCGCCAAGTTCGCCCGCATGGTCACTCTGGTTGTTCGGAGCGACAGCTTCGCGGTGTCGATGTCGAGTTATCTCGTACGGGCGATCGAGTCGACTCCGAACGTCGCCGTCCGCCACCGCACGGAGGTCGTCGACGGCTCCGGCAACGAGACGCTTGAATCCCTCAAGCTCGCTGATCGCTCAAACGACACCGTCGAGGAGGTTTCCGCGTCGGCGCTGTTCATCATGATCGGCGGCGAGCCACACACACAGTGGCTCCCCGACGGGATCGCGCGCGATGCGCATGGGTACCTGGTCACAGGGCGTGACCTGCTTGAGCAGCCTCGCGAACTTTGGGACTACGACCGCGAACCGTTGGCGCTCGAGACGAGCATGCCCGGCGTATTCACTGCGGGCGACGTGCGACAGGGTTCGATGAAGCGCGTCGCGGCGGCGGTGGGCGAAGGCGGCACGGTCGTCCATTCGCTGCACGAGCACCTGCGCTCGGTCGACGAGACGACGAGCGCAGGCTCCGCCTCCGCCTGATCCCGCAGCGCGACGTACGCCACTCAGAGGATCGCGAGGGGGTTCACCGGCGAGCCCGTGCCACCAACGATCCGCAGGGGCGAAGTCACACACAGGAACTCCCAACGATTCGCCGACTCGCACGCCGCCTTGAGGTCCTCCAACTGCAGGTAGTCCAGCAGCAGGATCCCCATCGCGTTCAGGGCCAACACATGGATCGGGAACGCCACGCCCTCCGTCGTGCTCGGAGCCGTGTCGCTGTTGCCATCGCAACCCAGCGCGGCGACGCCCCGCTCGGCGAGGAGCGGCATCGCCGTGGGATGCAGACCAGCCTTCTTCTGTGCGGTGTCCCACGGGCCGAGCTCGGCCAGGCGCCGGACGTGCCCCGTGCGCACGAGCAGGATATCGGCCTCCCCGAGACGCACACCCTGCGCGCGCTCGGCGGCCTCGAGGTCCTCCCGCAGGACGTGCTCACCGGGCTCGAGCCATGGCACGCCCCGCAGCTGTGGAACGTCCAGAAGCACGCCGCGGCCGACGAGGCCGTTCTTGACGAGGTCGATCGCCTCGGCCGACGCGCCCTCGGCGGTGACCGATCCTGCCGCGACGCCGTTGTAGAGGTGCCCCTCGAAGGCGACATGGCACAGCGCGTCGATGTGGGTATGGCCATCGCTGTGGTAGTCGACCCCCACGAAGTCCTTCGCGATGCCGAGCGAACCCAATCCGACGTCGGCATCGTTGTCCTGGGTCATCCCAAATACGGCCGGCGTCGGACAGTCGAGCGCCGCCTTGGTGCGCAGCGGCAAGCTGAGGCTCACCGCGGTTCCGGTGCGCACGAGCCGCGCCGCAGCCGCCACGCGGCCCGCGCTGATCAGGTTGAGTGCCCCGAGCTCGTCCCCGTCCCCCCAACGTCCCCAGCTCTGGACGGAGTCGAAAAGCGTCACGAACTCCGCCGCCGTCACATCCAAGGCCAGCCCGGCGTCCTGCTCGTCCACGCGCCGGTTTTACCAGACCGTCCTGAGTGCGGCGCTGCGGCTTAGCAAGACACCGGCGCGGTGCTCGCGCGCGCGATCGAGGAGATCGACAACAGCAGCGACGCCCAGCGGGAGACCCTGCTGTCGGAGCGATTCGCACCGCCTGGGGGCAAGTGGGCGCACAGAACCAGTGAGCCGCGAGTCCCCCGCTAAGCCTGTTTCGGGACCACTTCCGCATTGCTCGCGAACATGGCGCCCGGCCGATCATTCGATTGAGATGACGCGCTCGGGGCGCGGCAGGACTAGCTTCGCGTGATCTTGCTCCCCGGCGTTCGCCTCGGCTCGACGGTCCTTGCGGTTGTCGCGATAGCCGCCAGCGCCGGCTCCAGCCCGGCTGTCGCCTCGTCGACGAAGGTCGACTTCGGCGATATCTCGCACAAGGGCCTGAAGAACCTGGGACCCGCCTCGACAGGCCTGAAGCTATCCCTCGAGCTGGGGATGATCGCCAACCAGCAGGGCATCGCAAACGCCGTAAAGGCGGCGAGCAATCCCTCCTCCTCGACCTACGGGAAGTATCTCTCGCTGTCCTCGCTGCAGGGCAAATATGGCGCCTCGTCGTCGCGGCGCAACGCGGTCGTCGGCGCGTTCAAGCCTTACGGCGTCAAGGCGACAGTCGACGTGACGCATCTGCGCGTCGGCGCCACGATCAGCATCAAGAACGCGCAGAAGCTGTTCGGCACCAAGTGGAACCTCTATGCGACCGGACAGCCGAACCAGGCCGTCGCGCTTCCTGTCAACACCCCCAAGCTGGGTTCGGGCCTGAACGGCAACGTCGACACCGTGTCCGGCCTCGGGCTGTACGTCAGCCAGCACGCGTCCGCCAGCGCCGCGACGCGCGGCACCCGGGCCGTGACGGCTTCGGTTGCGGGCGGGACGCCGACCCGCACCGGGACGATCAACCCGGGCTGCGCGAACACGACGTACCCAGCCGCCGTGCTCTCGACCGCGGGACTGTTCCCCAACCAGATCCTCAGTGCCTACGGCGTCGCCCCACTTCAGGCCGGCGGCTTGCAGGGCCAGGGCGCGCGCGTCGCGATCCTCGGCGAAGCGCCCACGCCTGTCAACGATGTCACGGCATACCGCAACTGCTTCGGCCTTCCCGGGACCGCGCTTCAGATCCACGGCGGCTCGGGGATCGCGCCGATCCTCGAGAGCTCCCTGGACGCGATGACGGTCGCGATGGTCGCGCCAAAACTCTCGCGGCTGGACCTGTGGGTGAAGGCACTCGGACAGTCCGATCCCCAGGGCGCTCTGAAGCTGCTGGCCGAACCGCTTCAGGCGACGAACAACGGCATCCCGCTCCCGAACGTGATCTCGATCTCCTACGGCGTGTGCGAGGCGAGCGTCGCTCCATACACTGCGGCCCGCACGCTGTTCAACCGCCAGGCGGCCGCGACAGCGGCGCTCGGCATCACGATCGTCGTCGCGGCCGGCGACAGCGGCTCCTCCTCGTGCGCCCACGGAGTGCCGTCATCGGAACTCACGAGCTTCGACAAGCAACAGTCGGCGTCCTGGCCGGCGACGTCGCCGTGGGTGCTCGCCGTCGGTGGCACGAACCTCACACTCACGCCCTCGAACGCGATCGAATCCTCAGGCGTGTGGAACGACACCGCGTACCCACCGCCCTATCAGCAGGCCGCCGCAGGCGGAGGCGGGGTCAGCACGCTCACAAATCGTCCCTGGTGGCAGCCCGCCATCCCATCGCAGAGCAGCAAGCGGATGGTCCCCGACGTCTCCGCTTTCGCGGACCCGAGCCCCGGCTACGCGATCATCTGCTCGCACGAAGTTCAGGGCTGCGGTCCGTCGGCCGGGCAGACGATCGCGTTCGTGGGCGGTACGAGCGCCGCCACGCCGCTCGTCGCGGGGATGATCGCGCTCTGGGACCAGCAAGCCAAGC
This sequence comes from uncultured Solirubrobacteraceae bacterium, assembly GCA_963721285.1. Lineage (GTDB taxonomy): Bacteria > Actinomycetota > Thermoleophilia > Solirubrobacterales > Solirubrobacteraceae > Palsa-744. The sequence continues at coordinate 224,524 of CAVRIN010000002.1, forward strand.
AGTCCGCCCTGCCGAACCCCGGATTCGTCCCGCCACTGCTGTACTCGCTCGCCCACAACACACCGGGATCGGTTATCGACATCACCACCGGAGGCAACGCCGTCTTTGGCGGAGTGTCGTGCTGCACGGCAGGCCCCGGTTTCGACCTGGCATCGGGGCTCGGCTCGCCGCTGGCCAACCAAGTCGTCCAGCACTTGCACAGCTGATCACACCGTAGGCGCCGCGCAGCGGCGGCCCTGAAAGGTCACGGGCCCCGGAGCCGCCGGGAGTTGTCAGCGGCGCACGGGCACCGCGGCGTCGGCCAACGCAGCCGTTGTGCCCGGCTCGTTTCGCGTCGTGAGCGGACAGGCGGAGCTGAAGGCCTGGAAACCACCCGATGGGCACGAGAAGTGGTTCTGCGGCGAGTGCGGCTCGGCGATTTTCACCCGCGACCCCACCGATCACGCAAAGACAGGGGTGAGACTGGGGGCCATTGATGGCGACCCGGGGGTACGGCCCGAATTCCGGCAGTTCGTTGCCTACTCCGCGCCCTGGGAGGAGATCCCGAACGACGGGCTGCCGCGCTACCTGGAGCGTCCGCCCGCCTGAACAGGCCGACGTCCGGGAGGGCGACGCGGCAGACCGGCCCCCGGCTGAGCTCGCCTCAGCGGGGATCCGCTGTCGCGGCCAGTTCACAACAATGAGTCGCTTTGCCCAGGCCTGGCAGGGCCAGCGGGACACCCAGCCGAGAACGCCCGATCGCGCTGATCAGGCTTGTCCGGCCGCTACGAGCACGAGATTGGTCATGCGCACGCTGCCGTCCTCGGAAACATGCGCGCGAGCGGCGTCTGTGACCGCCTGCCACACCTGCTGCTGCAGCTCGGGTGGATGGGGCTTCAGCAGGTTCGTGATCGGCGGGACAAGCGCTTGGACCGAGCGCGTGAACTCCTCAGCAGAGCCGTACTCCATGGTGACCTCCAGCTCCTCGACCTCGACGTTGGAGAACCCGCCGCCTTCGAGCAGGCCGCCGATGGCAGCTGGCGTGGGACGTGACAGCGGTCCCGGCCTACCCGACGGCGGCGGCGGAAGCTCCAGGAGTTTCATCGCCGTGCTCATCGGGACCGCCATCATCGGGACGCGCTCGGGCGGCCCCCACGAGCTGATCGCAATCCTTGCGCGCGGCTTCAAGAAGCCGCGGACGCGGCCGGCCGCGCCCTCGCCATCGGGCTCGAAGATGATCCCCCAACGCGACAAGGCCGCGTCGAAGCTGCCCGACGGGAAGTCCAGCGAAACGGCGTCCGACTCGATGAACTCGACGTTCTGGAGCCCGGCAGCGGCCGCGCGTTCGCGACCATACGCCAGCATGCCCGCCGAGATGTCCGTCGCGACGACCTCGCCTTGGGACCCGACGATCTTCGCGGCCCTGAGCGAGGGTTCGCCGTAGCCGGCCGCGACGTCGAGCACGCGCTGGCCAGGCTCCACGCGCGCCATCGCGATGAGCCGTTCGCTGACCGGTGCGGTCGACCGGTCGATGAACTCGCTCCACTCGCGCCAGCCCGTGGACGCCGCATCCCAGTCGCGGCGCTGGCCAGCGCGAAACTCCTGTTGGTCGACCTGTATCGTCGGCATTTCTCTCCTCCCCGTGAGATGCGTAAACGTGCGTGCGCGCCGGGCGTCGCTGTCTCGCCGACCCGCGACCAGCGACCTAAGCGTACTCGCCGCGACAGGATCCCCTCGACGCCGATGAGCTCCGGCTGAGGCGATCCGCGCGGGATCCGCAGCTCCGGGAAATCGATCACAACTGTTTGGTACGCCCAAGGCTGGCAGGGCCTTGGGCCGCTCGGCCGCCCGAGCGGCAACGCGAATGCCGCGATACAGCTCCTACCCCGTGCCTTACGCCGTAATGAGGTTCACGACTTGGGCCGTGCGCTCCTCGGGCTGGCCTGCAAAGCCCCCCTCGATGGGCATGCTCGCCATTAGCTTGTCCTGGAGAAAGCGGTCATATTGCTCCTTGGAGTCCCACACGGCTGCGATTAGGATCCCGCCATCGGTAAGGCCGGCGGCATGGTGGATCTGACCCTCGGGAAGGCCTCCCGGCGGATGGACGACCGCCACTGTCGCGTTGTACTGATCCTCCGTTGCGCCCCGCCAGAAATGCGTAATCAGGTAAGCCATTGGTCACCCTCCCTTTTGGTTAGGCCGAGCGTAACCCATCAAACCATCCCGCTGGGTTCCAGGCTTCCGACAAGCCATACCGCGAGGGCTCAGATGCGTTCAGATGCGTTCAGAATAGTTCTGGACATGTTTCGTGACACCGTCTCAGCCGCTGTGCGAACCGTGCGGCGCGAGCTTGAAGAAGCCGGTGAGGAAGTCCTGGTTGCAAGTCATCGTCGTCCGAGTCGACCTGCAGGAAAGCGCGTGCGGAAAGACGATGCTGACGTTTCCGGCCGGCAGCCGTTCACCGTGGCGCGGCAGTGCCACGTGGATCGCCTTCGCTTTGCCGGTGGGGCGCAGCCGATAGCCACGATGGGAGGAGACCAGCACGCATTCGACGCTCTGCGAAGTCGGCGTCCAGCGGCAGTGGATGTTCCGGCTCGGGGTCGAGAAGAAGCACGGATGTTTTGCGCTACCCGGCGCCGAGCACGGGACGCGTGGCGTCGCAGAGGCGCCCACGGCCACGGCACACACCATGCCCACGAGCAGCAGCGCCGTCGTAACGGCGACGCGGACACCTCGTCGCCTACCAAGAGTGGACGAAGCTCGCACGGAAATGATCGTAGTACTTGGGCCGCCGCCGGGTCGCATCGCGGCGCTGCTCGTCCTCCCGAAACGGTTCGGTTGTAGGCGCGATGCCCAGCTCGGAGCCGACGTTCTACTTCTCCGCGATGTCGCCCTACAGCTGGCTCGCGGCGGAGCGGATCGACAGGATTCTGCCGCAGGCGGCATGGCGGCCGGTCGCCGCGGCGGTCATCTTCGAGACCAACGGCCGTACATCGTGGGGTTTGACCGTGGATCGCGATCGAGGCATGCGCGACTGCGAGGCCCGCGCCGCGAGACGGGGGTTAGGACGGATCCGGTGGCCCGAATCGTGGCCCACCAACGGCCTGCCGGTCGCCATCGCGATGGCCTTTGCTCAGAAACGCGGGATGCTTCGTGGGTTCGCGCTCAGCGCCATGCGCCTCGGGTTCCTTGAGGGACGGGATCTCGCCGACACCGCGGTGATCCTCGAGGCAGGGGAGCGAGCCGGCCTGATGAGCAGCGAGCTGGAGATCGCTATCCAGTCAGATGAGATCGACCGGGCGCTGCACGACGTCACCGCTGAGGCGATCGCACGTGGGGTGTTCGGGGTTCCCACCGTCGTCGTGGGTGGAGAGGTGTTCTGGGGGGACGACCACCTGGAGGACGCCGCGGTAGCGCACGCGCGCGTGGCCAATCGGCGCGGTCGACCCGCATCGGGTGCCCCCGGCCCGCCGGTAGGTCCCTGACGTCACTGTCACACCTTCGGCGAAACGCGATACGAATTCGAACCCCATCGCGATTCGGAGGCCTCTCGGCTGTTGCTGCGAGCCTTGGGATTCGCCGGTGGCGGGGCCTTAGCTACTGAGCCTGTCGCCACGTCGAAGGTTGCCGGAGAGGGGTGGTCTACTTCCTCTTGGTCGCCGTGCCGAGTGCAAGCGTCAAGCGCTGCGAACTCTGCGCGATCTTGCCTGAGAGGCCCGTCGAGGAGACTGCGAGAACCTTTAGGTGGCCCCCACGGTCGGCCAACCGCCGGCTGGTGTTGGCGAGCTTCACCTTGAGCGTCTTCGAGACACCTGGGGCGAGGTTGTAACGGACGCTGCCGAACTGGCGGGCGACGTTCCGCCCAGCTAGCTTCGCACCTCTGACAGTGCGTAGCGCGAGCGTGCCGGTGCAGTTCCCGGGCGAGGTCGCCGGGCAGCTCACCTTGATCGACACGGTTCCCTTGATCGCCTTCACAATGCCCCCCCGGATGGTGACCGGGCGCGTCGAGGTGTCGCCGGAAGGAGGCATTACGACCGGCGGAGGCACTACGACCGGCGGAGGCACCACGACCGGCGGAGGCACGACGACCGGCGGAGGCGTGACGACCGGTTGAGCACCCGTCCCGATCCGCCCGATCGCGCTGGTGGTGCCCAGGTCCGTGAACCAAAGGTTGCCGTCGGCGCCCGAGGCGATGCCCTCCGGGTGACTGCCTTCGTTCAGCCCGGCGGAGAACTCGCTGATGACCCCGTCGGGCGTGATCCGCCCGATCGCGCTGGTAGCGCCGCCATCGTCGGTGAACCACAGGTTGCCGTCGGCGCCCGGCGCGATCGAGCTTAGGCGTCTGCCGGCGTTCAGACCGGCGGAGAACTCGGTGATGGCACCACCCGGCGTGATCCGGCCGATCGCGCTGGTGGCACCCTGGTCGGTGAACCACAGGTTGCCGTCGGCGCCGGGCGCGATGCTGCTCGGGGCGCTGCCGGCGTTCAGCCCGGCTGAGAACTCGCTGATCGCACCGCGCGTCGTGATCCGCCCGATCGCCCTCGTGAGGCTGCCAGGGTCGGTGAACCACAGGTTGCCGTCGGCACCCGGCGCGATGGATTCCGGGGCGCTGCCGGCGTTCAAGCCCGCGGAGAACTCGCTGATGACCCCACCCGTCGTGATTCGCCCGATCGCCCTGGTGGCCCCCAGGTCCGTGAACCAAAGGTTGCCGTCGGCGCCCGAGGCGATGCCCTCCGGGTGACTGCCGGCGTTCAAGCCCGCGGAGAACTCGCTGATGACCCCACCCGTCGTGATCCGCCCGATCGCGCTGGTCGTGCCTTCGTCGGTGAACCACAGGTTGCCATCGGCGCCCGAGGCGATGCCGGTCGGGGCGCTGCCGGCGTTCAGCCCGGCGGAGAACTCGCTGATCGCCCCGCCCGGCGTGATCCGCCCGATCGCTTTGTTGCCAGGGTCCGTGAACCACAGGTTGCCATCGGCGCCCGGCGCGATCGAGATCGGGAAGCTACGCGCGTTCAGACCGGCGGAGAACTCGCTGATCTGCGCTAGCGGCGCGGGCGCCGCGACCGATGTGGTGGGCGTGAGCAAGGCCACGAGCGCCACCGCAGCTACGATCGCGGCCAGAAGCTTGTGGTGAACAAGGAACGTCCGAATGCTGTTCATGGTCGGGGTACGGCTGGGAGTGGAGATCGGTTCGCGCGCCAAGGGTGGCAACGGGCGAGCCCTCCCGGTACCGGGAGAATCATCGCCTCCCCGATCAGCAGGGGGGATCACACGGGAAGTCGCTCAGGCCACACCGCCCTCGGGGCGATCAGCGGATAGCCAACCGACCTCGCACGGCTGGTTTGTGCGCGTAAGCGAGCGCACTCGCGGGTGCCAACCACCCTGCCGGATTGGACGAACACGAGCACGGACGCGCGGCAACGGCGACACCGCTGCATTGCGCCCAGCAAGCCAGCGTGTGCCGACTCTCAGCCGAGGCGCGCGGAGATCGTCCGTTGCACTAGCGAGCCTTCGCGATGTCGGGGCTGTCGCTCTTCACGCAACGCGTGAGGCGGTGTGCGAGCCCGCCGGCCCATGGCCCACCAGCGGTCGGGGACGGACTCTCACACGAGGGGCCGCCGTCAGGCCGGGCCGGCGAACACCGCGTCGACGACGGTCTGAGCCGTGGGTCCGTATGGGGGCGCGAAAGCTTCGATCAGGTCGCCGTCGCCACGGATGAACACTCCGCGGAGGTTGGAGAACTCGCGGAAGCCCTCGATGCCGTGGTGGCGGCCCGAGCCGCTCTGGCCGACGCCGCCGAACGGCAGCGAGGGCAACGCGCCGTGGACGGCGGCAGAGTTCACGCACGCGCCGCCGGACGTCGTGCGCCGCATGACGTTCTCGGCGACAGCCTCGTCCTTTGCAAACACGTAGAGCGCCAACGGCCGCTCGCCAGCGTTCACGTGGTCGATCGCCTGCTCGAGCGTCTCGTAGGCCTTGATCGGAAGGATCGGCCCGAAGATCTCCTCCTGCATCAGGGCGAGATCATCGGGCGGGTCGATCACGAGCGACAGCGGCAGCTGACGAGCACCCGGATCCACCTCCCCAGCCTGCTCCAGAGCTCGCACGTCGCATCCGCGTGCACGCGCGTCCTCGAGCATCCCCTGGATTCGCTGAACGTGACGACTCGAGATCATCCCTGTGCAGCTGTCTGACTGGCAATAGCCGGGCATCGACTCGCGTACATAGTCGGCCGCCAGGCCCGAGAACTCCTCAAGTTGCGCACGCGGCACGAGGCAGTAATCGACCGAAATGCACATCTGCCCGTTCTTAATCGCCTTGGTCGCGAGCACCTGCTTGACCGTCTCGGCGTCGACGCTGTCCGCAGTCAGGATCGCGGGACACTTACCACCGAGCTCCAGCGTCACCGGGACGAGCTGCTCGGCCGCAGCCTTCGCGATCTCGCGCCCGATCGCCGGGCTGCCGGTGTAGAGCAGATGATCCCAGCGGACTCGTGTGAAGGCACGCGCGAGCTCCAGGCCGCCGACGACCACATCGACGCGGTCGCGGTCGAACGTCGCATGAACCATCTCGCGCAGGAGCTCCGCGCAGGCAGGCGTGTACTCCGAAGGCTTGATCACGACGCGATTCCCGGCGGCCAGCATCTCGATAAGCGGACCGACTGACAGGTCGAACGGGAAATTCCACGGGACAATGTTGCCGATAACACCCTTGGGCTGCGGCTGGACGAACGCGCGCCCGGACCCGTATAACGCCGGATCTACATGTCGCGGCTCGGGTGCCATCCAGCCGTCGAGCTGCTCGACTGCATACGCGGCGCGGCCCGCAGGGCCTAACACTTCGATCAGATCGGCAGCCACCGCCGGGTGGACACCGAAGTCGCTGCTCAACGCCTCCTGGATCTCGGTGCGATTGCTCATCAGCATCCCAGCTAGCGCGCCGAGCAGTCCCTGGCGCTCCTCCAGCGAGGGGAAAGGGTCGGCCAGGAAGGCAGCGCGCTGTCGCTGCACTATCTCCCGGAGCTCGACAATCGCGGCGTCGTCGTCGCCCGTGGTCGCAGCGCGGTTCTCGGTGGTCGCCATCCTCGTCTCCTCTGGCTCGCGTGGGCCTCGAACACTACGCCCGTCGCCTGGTCCGCGCCAGACGCGGGAATGACGCTCGCGCCGTTGGCGCATACTGCCGCGGCGGTCGTGTCGACTGGACGCGAGCGTCACGACGGGCGTCCTCACGCTCCTGCGTCGGATAACTCGCGACAGCACCGAGAACCGAGACACGCCCGCTCCTCCCGGGCGAAGCGGAAGTCCGCTGAGTTTCGCTCCAAACGCCTGGTCCGGACGAAGAGCGGTCGTCTCGCCGCCCCTAGCAGCGGAAAGCGCCATCTAGGCTTGTGCGGCCGTGAGGCTCGCCGAGCATCGGCACAGCTCTTGTCCCCCGCCACGCTCGCGCGTCGCCGCAGACGCGCTCATACGCGCCCTGAGGGATGATCTACGCGTTACCCCCCGCGTTACCCCCAGCTCTCCGAGGCGGTCGCTCTGGGATGGAAAACCGCCGCAAATCAGCTAAGCCGACGCGGGGACTCGAACCCCGGACCCCTTCATTACGAGGAGCGCGCGGCTGACGATCGCTGCAGGTCGCATCACGACACACGCGGCTCATGGTGACGGCCCGGCTGATCCATGTGATCGTTGACGACGCTCTGACGAGCGCTGGGGCTTCCATCAGGCTTCCAGGTGGATCGAGCGGGCGCCCCGATGCGAAATCACGCATCGGCGGCGCTCATCAGGAGCGACCCCTGCCTGTCGCACATGCACTCCGGTCGACGTTGTAGATCGAGAATCCACCGCGGGTGGCCGGCTGCGCGCCCAGCGGACGGAGGATCGCCTCCCAGTCACCGGGAGTGTGCCTGCGAAGGATCACCACGGACGTGTGGGTCAGGGCGATGAACGCGCAGAGGCGCCTCTTCAGCTCGCGGCGAGGAGGGCGGCCGTCGAGCTCTCGGAGAATCGAGAGACCTTGGTATTCACGGGGAAGCGCCCACCCGACGTAACCGCCCGCTAGACGAAAGGCGAAGTGGGCCTGTACTTGCCAGTACATCGAGTTGCCGCCCATTCCGAACGGGAGCGCCAGCACGGTGCTGCCCCGCGGAACGTAGTGGGCGAGCGCCGCACTCGAGAGCAGCGGCGGCCTGTCGACGGGCGTCGCCCACAGACCGCCGCTCAGGTTGGGCAGCAGGCTCGCCATGAGCACCGCCGCCGCCAGCCACCGCGCGGAGCGCAACGTCGGCCGATCGAGCCACAACGCGACGCAGACCGCGCCGGCGAGGGAGACGTACAGGACGAATCTCTCCGGCAGCGCGTGTGAGACGTAAGGAAGTTCGCCAACGACGCCCCACGGCAAGCCGAATTTCGTCGTTTCTCCCGCCACCCTGAGGACACCGCCGAGACTGAGAACGGTGGCCGCGAGCATGAACAGCGCGAGAAACCGAGCTGGGCGGCGTCTCCTGCACTCGAGGAAGAACAGGACCAGGACGATCAGCAACACTGGGCCCATGTAGGCTAGGTCCTCCGGCACGTTTGGCACGAAACGGGCCGCCACGGGATGGAGCCATGTGGCCCGGGTCGGCTCGAAGAAGTTCGCGAGATCCGCCCCCGCGTTCAGCCCGGATTGGTCCCCGAAGGGACTTCTGGATGTCAGGGCGTACCAGAGATAGGGCAGGCCGAGCATGAGGGCAACGCCGAAGGCCGCCGCGGCCTCGCATGCGGTGCGGAACGCCGTCAGTCGCTGTGCCCGGTCGCCTGAGATGAAGCCGACGACCAGCGCAAGGGCGCCGAAGAGCACTGCCGACGCGAAGGTCTCGGTCGAGATCCACAGCTGGGCCCCCAGCACCACGCCGAGGGCGAGGATGAAGCGGGTGCGGGAGATGCGGCCCCGGGCCCTTCGCAGCATCAGCAGCGCGGCGATCGGCAGCAGGCCAATCAGCGCGAGGTTCAGGTGGTTGATCATCACGCCGGTCTCGTAGCTTCCGAACCCGAATAAGAGCCCGCCGGCTATCGCTGAGCTGGTTCGAGCAGTCAGATCTCGGCAGAGTAGGTACGCACCCCAGGCCGCACCGGCGGGCGCCAGAATGGCGAGCAGGTTGAACGTCACAATCGGGCCCCACAGTTCGGTCAGGGGAGCGAGGACAACCGCTGGGCCAAGGATGCTTGCCGCCCAGACCAGGTTGTAGCCGCCGGGCGCATAGACCTCGTGTGTCAGGAACGGGTTCTGCAGGTGGAAGACGGCGTGCGCCCCCGATGCCAGGAACCACACGTAGGCGCTCTGGTCGCGCCCGTAGAGCACCGGGCGCGGGCCGAATCCGACAACGGTGTGATCGATGTCAGCCAGCGCATTGCGACCGAAGATCAGGGCGGACAGCAGGACGTAGCCCACGAGCGTGGCAAGGCTGACCACGAGCGGTCGGGCCTTGGCGGCTCTAAACATCCGCGCCGTGGTGGGCCGCGGCGGTGTACTTTCGACGGTGACGGGCATCTCGTCCGCGGCCCGTGCGCTCATCAGATCCCGTTTCTGCGGGGTCCACGTCGCGGCTGTCCCATCGGACTCATCATGCCGGTTCCCGACCGACGTGATGCCCGGGAGGAATCAGCGAGAGCCGACGGGGAGACTCGAACTCCCGACCCCTTCATGGGTCGAGAAATCGCGCGGCCAATGTCGCTCTCGTCCGCGGTCAGCCAGGCCGGTCGCTGGACGGGTCGATCAGGTACTTCGAGCCGGTGCTGCGGCGTGCGAAGACGGCGAGGTTTTCGAGGTCCAGGACGTCGCTCAGCCCGATCGTCTGGGCGTACCCAGAGGCGAACGTCGTCTTGGCCTCGGCCAGAACTCGGGCGCGCATCCGGCCGATCGCCTCGCCGCCGAGACGACCGAGCGCGTTCGTCAGCAGGTATCCGCCGACGCCCCAGCTCAGGCCGAAGCGGCGCTCGATGACGGTCGGCGAGAAGTCGAGCGAGCCGTAGATGTAGACCTGCTTGAGCACCGTCGTGCCGTACGGCGTGTAGGACGCGAGCGACGGCTGCGCACGCTCCATCGCGGTCAGGATGTCACCCGCCAGCGACCCTCCGCCGATCGCGTCGAAGGCCAGCGTGGCGCCCGTCTCTCGGATCGCCTCTGTGAGCCGATCCGGGAAGGCCGGCTGCGAGGAGTCCACGACGTGGGCCGCGCCCAGCTCGCGCAGCACCTCGGCCTGCTCGGGTCGCCGCACGATGTTCACGAGGCCGACGCCGTCCGCGGCGCAGATCCGCACGAGCATCTGCCCGAGATTGGACGCCGCCGCGGTGTGGACGAGCGCGCTGTGACCCTCGGCGCGCATCGTCTCGACCATCGACAGCGCGGTCAGCGGGTTGATGAACAGAGCCGCCCCCTCAACGACGCTCACGTCGTCGGGCAGCTCAACGACCGCGCCTGCGTCAGCCACCCGGTAGTCGCTCCACATCGAACCGCCGAACGTCGCGACGCGACGGCCGACCATCGCGGCCGCGTCCCGGCCCGCGGCGACGACGGTCCCGCCGCCCTCGTTGCCGACGGGGAGCGGCTTGTCCAGCCGATCGCGATAGAACGGCAGCGTCGTGTCCGGTACCGCTCCGACGAGGTCCGACCCGTCGGGCGTGAGCGCGCCGGGGCCGACCGCACCGAGCAGCACACCGAGATCCGAGGGATTGACCGGCGACGCTTCGACGGCAATCAGCACCTCGGCGGCGCCCAGATCAGGAACGTCCCCCTCGACCACGGACAGACGCAGCTCGCCACCAGAGGACATGGTGGACCGCAGACTGCGGCCGCGAGTTGGGATGGCATCGGACATCGTGTGGCTTCGCGTCGGAGATCGCAGCCTACCGGGCGCACGCCGGTCCTGGTCCGAAGGCACCGCAGGACGCGGCCGTTTGTAGACGCCCCACCAAGCCGACGGGGAGACTCGAACTCCCGACCCCTTCATTACGAGTTTGCCCTGGCGGGTTCGGCTGGGTTCGGCTGGTGCGGAAATCCGCTGCAAATGCTCGGTTTCGAGTGAAAGGTCACGCGTGCCCCCTGGGCTTCTGCGTGGTCGCCGCTGGCGACTGTCTGCTGACGACGTCGGGCCGCTGGCCAGTGGCGCCGCCTACGCGGTGAAGTCTACGCCGGGCCCGGGCTCAGCCATGCAGCGATGGCGTGTAGGAGATTCCGATGATCGCGCCCTCTGGTGATTGCAGCCTGGCCACCGTCTGGCCCCACGGCTCCTCGCGCGGTGGATGTAACAACTCGTAGCCAGCCTGCTCTAGCTCCCGTGCCGCCGGAGCCACCGCCACGGCGTCCACGACGTCGAACTCGATGCTGACCTGCGGCACCGGCCTCGCCACGGGCCACTGCGGCGTCCCGAAGCACGCCTCGGCGGCCTGGGACAGCGGCCAGATGCCAAAGGACTTGCAGCCGTCGATCTGCTCGCTGTGCTGATAGTCGTCGCCGTGGCTCAGTGGCAGCCCGAGAGCGTCGACGTACAGCTTGCGACTGGCAGACGGGTCGGGTGCGATCACCGCCACCGTCGAAAGGAACTCGATCTTCATGCGACCTCCTAGTGCCCCAGCAACACCAGCGCTCTACGCCGGGGGGACGCCCCAGCCCACCGGCATCCAGTCAGTCGGCTCGTCGTACTCGCCGCGCAGCCACGACGGTGCGCCCAGCCCGTGCAGATGCACGCGGTCGGCCTGATCGAGACGCACGACCTCGCGGTTGCCGGTGCTCGCGATCGTCTCGTTGACCGGGCGCGGCTGCACCCACGGTCGGCGCTCCGCGTGGTCGGGCGTGAAGTCGCGCGGGGTTCGCGCGAGCACGTCGCCGAGTGGGCGCTCGCCGGTGCTCATCTGCGCCCCGGCTTCAAGAGCGCCGACAGCCCGACGCCCTGCTCTGTGCGCAGGCCGATCGCAGCGCCGCCACGACCGATCCCGAGATCACCGACCGGCGAAGCTCGCAGACCGGGGCGGTTCGCGACGATCTCATCGACCAAGCCGTTCACGGCCTCGGCGTCGATCGCCCCGTCGTCGCCGCGCAGCGTTTCGAGCGACGCGCCGAACTGCCAGAGATCGGACGGAGCGGCGAGACCCGCAGCGCTCGCAAGACGCTCCGCCTCAGCGGTCTGCACACGATCGAGCTGGGCGCGCAGCTCGTCTCGCTCGGTCTCGGTCTCGCGCAGGCGGCGGCGATAGCTCGCAGCCTCGCGGGAGAGGTAGCGGCCGGACTCGTCGCGCTCACCGCTCGCGTCGTCGCTGGTCTCGGGCGGCTCCGTCGAGCGGTGTTCGCCGGAGAACGTAGTTGCACCGCCAACGAGTTGCGCTGGCGCAACGTCGGTCTCGGGCGGTGCCTCGGTCTGCGTGGGTGCGCTTGCGGCCTCCACGCTTTCATCCTACGCCTGCGCCGGGGCGTCGAAGTCAAAGGGGAGGCAGCGCGAGGCGGTCTCCTGCGTCATCGCCTACTCCGCCCGCCCGATCGCTTCGAGGGCCTGCTGGCGGTTGTTGTAGTAGTCGACCCGCACGACCTTCCGGTCGCGCATCTCGGCGACGATCGCGTCTTGCCGTTCGACCGTGACACCACTGCCCACGCCGGTTGCTCTCATTCGGACGAACGCGACTGCCCGGTCTCCTGCGTCGAGATACTCCTCTGGCTCAACGCTGTACTCCGACCAGGCAGCCCCGAAATCTTCGAGCCAGCGCACATAGCCAGACAGTCCCCGGTAGTCGCCCGCGTCGAGAATGTCGTGGTCGTAGACCACGACATTCTCATCGAGCACGGCCATTTCGGGCTCGCCGGTCTTCACGAAATACTCGACAGAGCGGCGCAGCAAGTCGACGTTCTCCTGCGACATCGTCCGCCCAGTATCCCGCAGGACCGGGCCTAGGCCCACTTTGCCCTCGACCGCTTGCTTCGGCTCACCGTTGATCGGGCGGCCCCCATTCCAGCGGGTTCTCCCGTTCCAGCTGCTCGGCGATCTCGCGCCAGTCGACCAGCTCCACGGGTGCGGGCGTTCCCGTGCGCGCCGCGCGCAGGCGGGCGGCGAAGGCAGGGTCGGTTTGCGTGTGGCGGTAAACGGTCATCCGCGACACCTCGACGGCTCGGCTCGCCTCGGCGATCCTGGCGCCGCTCTCGACCAGCTCGATCAGACGACGCTCGCGCCGGGCGGTCAGCTTCGCGTGCGCGGGCATGGCCGAAGCGTTACACGTTCGCGCGCCGATTTTCGGCTTTTTTTCGCAGCGACCGATTCTCCGAGACGAGCGCGATCGGCTCCGTGGTCCTACCCCACCCGCAAGGGCTAGGAAGTGGGAAGGCCCGCCGGAGCGGGCCTTCCACACTGCGGTTCGATGCGGCTCTCGTCTAGCAGCCGCCGAGCGCGGCCTCGATTTCGTTTGCTTCTTTGGTGAACGATGCTGCCTGTTCTTTGGTGATCTTCTTGCCGGTCTGCGCCTTGACCAGGGCGAGGAACCCGGTCAGTTCGTCACAGGCTCCGGTCTTGTTGTTCGCGGCCACATTGCCCTGAATCGCTTTGACCTTCTCCGCCAGGGCCTTGCCGGGACCGACGCCGGTCACGGCTTTGAGCAGGTTGGTGAGTTTTTGGTCGAGGGGCGGCGCGATCGCGATCTCGCTGACCGTGTTGTCGCCGGTGTTCGTGACCCAGACGTGGGTCCTGTCCGAGGACACGCCGGAGGGGTAGCCGCTGACCGCAATCGTGTCGATGACTGTCCCGCTCGATGCTTCGATCTCGCTGACCGTGTTATCGCCGACCACCGGCGGGATCGGGCCGTTTGCGGGGGTGCCGCCGTTCGTAACCCAGACGTGGGTCCCGTCGGAGGACACGCCGTCGGGGGCTTTGCCGACGGGGATCGTGTTGATGACGTTCGCCGTCGCGGCTTCGACTTCGCTGACGGTGTTGTCCGCGAAGTTCGCGACCCAGACGTGGGTCCCGTCCGAGGACACGCCGTAGGGGGCTTTGCCGACTGTGATCGTGTTGATCACTTTCCCGCTGGAGGCTTCGATCTCGCTGACCGTGTCTCCTTCGATGTTCGTGACCCAGACGTGGGTTCCGTCCGAGGACACGCCCAGTGGGGTGCCGCCGACGGGGATCGTATTGATCACTTTCCCGCTGGAGGCTTCGATCTCGCTGACCGTGTTGCCTGAAATGTTCGTGACCCAGACGTGGGTCCCGTCCGAGGATACGGCGTAGGGGTCACCGCCGACGGGGGTCGTGTTGATCACTTTCCCGCTGGAGGCTTCGATCTCGCTGACCGTGTCATCCCAGCGGTTCGTGACCCAGACGTCGGTCCCGTCGGAGGACACGCCGAAGGCTCCGAAGATTCCGTTGCCGACGGGGATCGTGTTGATCACTTTCCCGCTGGAGGCTTCGATCTCGGTGACCGTGCTGCCCAAGAAGTTCGTGACCCAGACGTGCGTCCCGTCCGACGACACGCCGACGGGTACGGTGCCGACGGGGATCGTGTTGATGACTTCCGCGGCCCCTGCCGAGGAGGCGGCCACGCAGCAAGCAGCCAGAGCCGCGAGCAGCACCCCGATCAACCGCCCTGCAAAACGACCGCGCGGCCTCACAAGGCTCTCGGTCATGTGAACAGGGGCGTCCCCGCCGAAGCCGACACCGCCCCCCACGCCATCGCTACCAGCACCAGCAGCCAAAGCCGCCCGCGCACCCGTCCGTCCAATAGACATGAGACATCCTCCAAGTCGCGCTCTCGCAGCGCTACGCCCCCACGAACCCCTCCGCGTGGCATCCCGCCACCTTTGAGCGAGGCAGTCTTAGTGCTTCCCCCGCCAGGTGCCGCGCGACGAGCTGGCGAGCGCCAACCGGCGCGACGGGCACGGCTGAGCCGGTGCGCACGTTGAGCACGCCGAGATCGTTGCACGGGAGACGACCCCCTCAGCGCGACACTTCGAGACATGGAAGCCGAAGCAGTACCGATGAGCATTCTGTTAGAGGGCTTCGCGCAGGCCAGCCAGCGGTTCTACGACGTGATGCGCGAGCGGGAAGCGCGAACCTTCTGGCCGCTATTCGAGGCGCTTGCGTGGACCTACTCGATCGACCAGCGCCTACAGGCAGCATGGAAAGCGAGCGGGCACGCCGACCTCTGGTACGACGGCTTCATGCACGGCGACGTGGCGAAGGGCGTTCGCTACGCGCGAAATCGAGTGCACCACCAATGGGCGGACGCCCTCTGGCTCAGCGAGGGGGCCGCGTTCCCGATGCAGTTCCCGATGGGCTTCTACGAGTGGCGCTGGCGCCCCGATCTGCCGAGCGGTCGCCACGACGAGTTCAAGCCCGAGTACGACGACCGCGTTGCGGCGTCGCCTGCGCGGGTGACGCTGGGGGAGCTGAGCGACTGCTTCGGCGACGCCTATGGGGAGCTGTGGAAGCGTTAGGGCGAGTCGCGAATCAGCCGATCTGGGACCCTGCTAATCCACCAAGCCGACGGGGAGACTCGAACTCCCGACCCCTTCATTACGAGTGAAGTGCTCTACCAGCTGAGCTACGTCGGCGCGCCCCAGATCCTAGCGAGCGCCCAGCCGCCCGGGACCGGCTAGCGGCAGGTCAACGGTCTCGCGGGGAGGGCGCTACCGGCCGCGCCCGAGCTGGGCTCGAACACGACCCTGATCGACACCTTCGGGCGGCGGGGAGCGTGGCGCCCGGCTGACACGGCGGTCAAGCGGCAGCGCGGTCCGTTCCGGCCGCCGGGAGCGCCGCCAGGACCCCGAGCGCCGACTCCCCGTGCCGCTGGCAGAACGACGGCCCGATCCCCCGCACGTCGACCAGCTCGGCGAGCGTCGCGGGCCGGCGCACGATCAGCTCGCGCAGCGTCGCATCGGTGGCGACCGTGAACGCGGGCTTGCCCTCGGCCCGCCCGAGCCGCCACGCCCGCAGCGCCTCGAACTCCTCGGCCGGCACGTCGAGGTCCGCCGCCTCGCTGCCCCCGGCCGCCGCGGCGCCCGACGCCCGCGCGCGCGAGGAAGCATTCGCCCCGCGCCGCCGCCGCCGCGACCCGCTCCCGACGGCCGCCATCGCGGCGGCCAGCTCCGGGTCGGGATCGCACACGTCGCAGCAGCGTCCGCTCGCGCGCGGCTCCTCCGGGTCGCCGAAGTGCTCGAGGATCTGCCGGCGCCGGCAGCGCTCGGCCTCGGCGCTGTAGCGCTCGATCGAGCGGTAGGACTCCCACCCGCGGTTGCGCGCCGCCCGGATCGCCTGCGCGGCCAGCCGCGGGCTGCCGCGTCCCGTCATCCGCACGAGCAGGCCCTGCGCGCCGGCCGGCTCGAGCTCGACGGCGCCGGCGCGCTCCGCGATCGAGAGCAGCACGCGGTCGCGCTCTCCGAGCTCGCCGTGGCCGACCGTCGCCTCGGCCGCGCCGCCCGCACCCGCCCGCAGCCGCGCGACGAACGCGCGGACGTCACCGACGCTCGTCTCGCGCTCCTTGATGAAGCGGATCAGCCGGCCAAGGTCGCTGCGTGAGGCGAGCAGCAGCGCGCGCGCCGGATGCCCGTCGCGCCCGCCACGCCCGGCCTCCTGGTAATAGGCCTCGAGGCTCGTCGGCAGCGCCCAGTGGGCGACCGTGCGCACGTCTGCCTTGTCGACCCCCATCCCGAACGCGTTCGTGGCGACGACCACCTCGGCGCCGCCCGCCATGAACGACTCCTGCGAGGCCCGCCTCGCCTCGGGGCTCATGCCGGCGTGGTAGGCGGCCGTCGAGAGCCCGGCCGCCGTCAGCTCCCCGGCCAGCCGCTCGGTGTCGCGGCGGGTGCCGCAGTAGACGATCGCCGGCGTTGACTCGACCCCTCCCGCCCGATCCGAAAGCACGTGCATCAGCGCGGCGAGCTTGCGCGCCTGCGCCCCCTTTCCTTCGACGCTCACCACCTCGAAGGTCAGGTTGGGCCGGTCGAATCCCGAGCGGATCTGCAGCGGGTCGCGAAGGCCCAGCCGCTGGACGATCTCCTCGGCGACGGCCGGTGTCGCCGTCGCGGTCGCGGCCATCACCGGCGGGCGTCCGAGCGAGGCGATGGCCTCGCCCAGTCGCAGGTAGTCGGGCCGGAAGTCGTGGCCCCACTCGGCCACGCAGTGGGCCTCGTCGACGACGAACAGCCCCACGCGCCGCGATGCGAGCGCACGCCGGAACGCGGCCGAGGCGAAGCGCTCCGGCGCCGCCAGCACGAGCTGCGCCGTGCCGCCCTCGATCTCGTGCAGGCGCGCCTCGTTGTGACCATCTCCCATCCCCGACGCGAGCATCGCCGCCCTGACGCCCGCCTGCTCGAGCCGGCGCAGCTGGTCTGCCATCAGCGCGATCAGCGGGCTCACCACGACGATCAACGAACGGTTCTCGCCGTCCTCCCACGCCAGCGCCGGCAGCTGGTAACAGAGCGACTTGCCGCCGCCGGTCGGCATCACGACGAGACTGTCGCGGCCGTCGAGCGCCGACTGCACCGCCTCTCGCTGGCCCGGCCGGAAGCTCTCCAGCCCGAACCGCGCGAGCAGCGCGTCGGGGCTCGCCGCCGCGGTGGCGTCCTCGTGCGGGCCCTGGTGTTCACTCTCGACGATCACGGCCGCCCACGCTAGCGCCGGCCCCGGCCGGGACCGCCGTGCGGTGGTTCGCGGGCCAGCCGGGCGCACCAGCCCGCCGCCGCCTCGGACACCGCAGCGCGCCGGCGCGCCGTCGGAGCGCGCCCTACAGCCTGATGTGCCAGCGGTCGCCGAGCAGGCGCGTGCGGCCGTGGTGCTCGAGCAGCGCCCGCGCGAGCAGGCGATGGGCCTGGTCGACGTCGGTGGAGCTGAAGCGCATCGGCGCCCGGTCGAGATGGCCGAGGAGCATCCTGGCAGGCAGCACGCGAACGCCCTTGCGCCGGGCGCCCGGGCGGTCGACCCAGGCGCGGCTGAAGACGACCAGCGGCTCGACCTCGGTGCCGGTCACCCAGCCGATCGCCTTGCCCTGGGCCTGCGCCTGGGCGAGCGTGGCGCCGTGGACGCGCCCGACGCGGACAGGGCCGGGGTGGCTCTTGGTCTCGATCGTGAAGACGCCGGGCGGTCCGATCACGATGTGGTCGACGTTGCCGCGGCCGAGGCTCGCGTCATGGATCACGCGCCAGCGCGAGCGGGGCAGCTGGTCGAGAAGGCCGCCGACCTGCTCCTCGGCGAGCGCGCCGCGGTCGCGCCGCTCGACCAGCGGCAGCACGTAGCGGCTGATCACGAACATCGTGATCAGCAGGGCGACCTCGGCGGCGAGAAAGCGCGGGTCCCTCAGGCCGAAGGAGCGGCCGAGCAGTGCGGTGGCGGTGGCGAGCACGCCGAGCGCGACGAGGGTGCGCATGCGCAGGCGCCGCCAGGTCGCCCTCGCGTACTGCCCGGGGGTGCGGGCTATCGGGTCGCGTTCGAGCAGGGGCATCGTTTTCTCTCTCTTCTCACACCTCCTCAACCCTTCATCGGCCCGCTCGATGCAGGCCCTTGAATCGCGACGGCTCGACGAATGTCGCGCCTGGAGAAGCGTGGAGCCGCTCCGCCGCTTCCTAAAGCAGCCAACCGGGGCGGTCGAATCCATCGGCAGAGCACCACCGCCCCTCCTCCCCCAGGAATCCCGACAATCCGAATCATGAGCCTGCCGCTCCACACCGCGCAACCCCTCGACATGTGCCTGCTGCTGCGTGTCCACGGCGAGCAGCGCTGGCTGGTCTCGAGAGTGATCCCGCTGCTGCGCCAGCTCGAGGAGTCGGGCGCGATCGAGCCGGACGAGCTCGGCCCCGCGCTCGCCTACCTGGAAGTCGTGTGGCTCGAAGCCGGGCTGCGGGCAGCGGAGACCGACGCCGCGGCGGCCGAACTGCACGCCGCGATGCGCGGGCGGGCGACGGTCCTCTCCGAGAAGGCCGACCGCTACCACACGGCCGTACGGCGCCTGCGCCACGCCGTCGACCGGCGCGTGTGCGTGCTCACGGCGCCGGCGCCCGAGACGGCGGGCGAGACCACCGGCATCTAGACCGATCACATACGCTTCCGCGCCGTGCCCCCGCGCTTCGACCTGCAATCGCACTCGACGAACTCCGACGGCGTGCTCTCCGCGAGCGACGTCGTAGCCCGCGCCGCCGAGGCCGGCGTGGAGCTCCTCGCCCTGTCTGACCACGACACGACCGCGGGCGTCTCCGAGGCGATGCAGGCGGGCGCCGAGCACGGCGTGAAGGTCGTGCCCGCGGTCGAGATCTCGGCCGTGGACGAGGGCGCGGCGAGCCCGCGCGAACTGCACATCCTCGGCTACCTGATCGACCACACGGGGCCGCCGATGACGACGCGCCTCGAGGAGTTTCTGGCCGATCGCGAGAAGCGCACGCTGCGGATGCGCGACGCGCTGCGCGAGGTCGGTTTCGACCTCGACGAAGCCGAGATCGAAGAGCGGATCGCCGCCGGCAAACCGATCGGCCGCCCGCACCTCGCCGGGGCCGTGCTGCGTGCTCCCGCCAACGCCGAGCGGCTGAAGGACGAGGGCATCGACGACGTCGGCTCGCTGATCCGCGGCTACCTGATCGAGGGCAAGCCGGCGTTCAGGCTGCGCCAGACGCCGACGGTCGCGGAGGCGATCGAGGCGATCCACGAGGCGGGCGGCGTGGCGATCTGGGCGCACCCCTTCTGGGACATCGCCGACCCCGACGAGGTGCTCGAGAGCCTGCAGCGCTTCAAGGACCTCGGCATCGACGGCGTCGAGGCCTTCTACATCACCCATGATGAGCCCCAGACGCGCCTCCTCGCCGACCGCGCGGCGCAGCTCGGCATGCTCACGACGGGCTCAGCCGACTTCCACGGCCCGGAAAACCGCCAGTTCCACAACTTCATGGCCTTCGAGACCTACGGCATCGAGCCGAACCTCGGGCCGATCTCCGATTAGGAGGGGTTCGCGCCCCGCGGTCAGCCGGGGGGCGGTCGAACGGTCGGGCCTTCAGGCGAGCGACGCGTCGCTCCCGCTTGCGCCCGAGCGCCGTCGCAGCGCGCGGGCCAGCCAGCTGCCGAAGCCCCATGCACCCAGCGCGGCGCCCGCGGCCAGAGGGGCGAAGGTCGGATATGCGTAGCGCGCGTCGTAGCCGTTGCCGGCGAGCGCGAGCAGGATCGAGAGCAGCGCCGTCAGCGTCATCAGGTAGGCCGCGAGCCGCGGCGGTCCCCGCAGGAACAGCGGACCGAAGACGGCGGCGGCGAGCAGCACGATCAGCAGC
This sequence comes from uncultured Solirubrobacteraceae bacterium, assembly GCA_963721285.1. GTDB lineage: Bacteria > Actinomycetota > Thermoleophilia > Solirubrobacterales > Solirubrobacteraceae > Palsa-744. The sequence continues at coordinate 244,756 of CAVRIN010000002.1, forward strand.
GCGCCCTCGATCCGGGTCTGCTTCTCGTATTCACTCAGCGGATCGGCGTCGCTGACCGGGCCCGAGAAGCCGACGCTGCTCGGGTAGTACAGCGCGATCGCAGGCTGGATCGCCTGCGATCGCTGTGGTTCGAGCAGCGCTTCGCGCAGGCCTTCGGGGTCATAGACTTCGCCGAAGCGGGGGAAGACGTAGAAGCCGAAGCCGCGGGCGATCGCTTTGGCGTACGCCACCGGCTCGTGCTCGATCGCGGCCACGCTGAAGCGTTTCAGGACCGTGTTCGCTTCGCTCGGCGCGCAGCACGGCCCCTTGTAGCGGGCCACGGCCGGCGAGGCGGGCGAGTACTGGAAGAAGGCCTGCGACTGGCGGTGTCCGAGCGGTTCGCTCGGACAGAGGAACGCCGTCCCGGCGGGTGGCGTGAACGTGCTGCAGTCGACGAACGTCGCCACGCGCCCGTACAGGTTCCAAGCGCTCTGGCGCTCATATCCGAAATAGCCGGTGGCGAGGTCCTGCACGAGCACGTAGGCGAGCACCGCCAGCGCCGTCACGGCCAGCACCGCGCCGCCCCGCGCGAGCCGCAGCCGCAGCGCGCCCGGCGCCGCCACGAGCACGATCGCGATCGCCACGGCCCCCGATAGCCCGACCGTCTTGACCCAGAACGAGGCGCCCACGGCGAGCCCGGCCAGGAGGACCCAGCGCCAGGCCCCCGAGACGAGCGCCCGCACGCCTGCGTAGACGCCGAGCGCCTGCAGGAAGGCGAACAGCGGGTCCGACAGCAGCGAGTGCTCGAGGAAGATGCCGGTGCCGTTGAAGTACGCGACGGCCGCCGGCACGAGCCCCACCCACCGCGGCGCGCCGGTCCGGCGCACCGCCGCATACAGGACGAGCCCGGTGAGCACCCCGATCGCGTGCTGCGCGAGGATCGTCGCCGAGAGGGTGTGGCTGAAGACGTGGAGGAGCCCCAGGAAGATCGGGTAGCCGGCGGGATGCTGGGGATCGCGGAAGACGTCCTGCGCGGCCGCGATCACGTACTCGTGCGAGTCTTCGAAGCCCAGGAACGCCGGGCGGTACGCGGCCATGAACCACAGCCGCACGCCGATCGCCCCGGCGGTCAGAACCGCCAGCGCGACCAGCGCCGCGCGCTCGCCCCGGTCGAGTGCCCGCCAGCGTCCCGCGACCCATTCGGGCGCCGCAAGCACGTGAGAGGCGTGTCGGGACGCTGACAACGGTCAGGGGCTTCCCGCTAGGGCCTGCGCATCAAACCTGGGCCGACCCGTCCCTGATGCGATATGCGAGCGCTTCGAGCGCGAGCTCCTCGGAGACGTTGACGCTCAGGCTGAGCCGCGTCGCGCCCACGAGCTCGATCGCCTGAGGCAGCCGCTCGACCGCAAAGCGCTGGGCGTCGCTTTCGAGCTCCTCCAGGCGGTCGACCGCGTAGACGAGCTCGGGCGCGTCAAGGGCGATGCAGAGCACGTCGCGCAGCCACAGCTCGGCCAGGCGCAGGCAGAGCCCGAGGCTCTCGGTGCGTGCGCGCCGCTCGATCCGCCGGCGGGCTTCCGCGCCTTCGCGCTGGTGACGTTTGCGCTCCTTGGCCGGGATCAGCTCGAGCTCCTCCGCGAGCTGCTGCTCGGCCTGCTCGCCGGCGCTCTCGCCGGCCGCGCGCGCGGCCTCGAGCACAGCCGCCCACGGTCGCGAGGCGGTCTCCCCCGCGAGCGCCGCGCGCACGAAGCCCTCGGCCGCCGTGCGCAGCTGTGCCCCGCCGGCCCCTGCGAGCCGCTGCGCCAGAGCCGCGTCGCCGAGAGCGAGTCGCGCGCAGGCCCGCGCGCGCTGCGGCTCGACGCCCTCCAGCGAGGCCTCGATCAGCTCGGGCGGCGGCGGGTCGAAGCGGACGCGCTGGCAGCGCGAGACGATCGTCGGCAGGACGTCCTGCACGCGGTCGCTGAGCAGCACGAGGTGGGCGAAGGGGGGCGGCTCCTCGAGCGTCTTGAGCAGCCTGTTGGCCGCCTGGTCGTTCATCCGCTCCGCGCCCTCGATCACGAACACGCGCCGCGCCGACTCGAACGGCGTCATGCTCGCAGCGGCGACGACGGGGCCCTCGATGTCGCCGACGAGCATCTCGGCCGCACCCGAGGCGCGCACCCACGTCAGGTCGGGGTGGCTGTCGCGCTGCACGCGCTCGGCGACCGTCTCGGGGCTGCTGGCGCCGTCGGCCAGGAGGACGGCGGCGAAGCGTCGCGCCAGCTCGCGCTTGCCGGCACCGGCAGGACCGTGGAACAGATAGGCATGAGATGGGAGCGTCGACGCGCGAACCACCGGTCCGAGCACAGCGGCCGCATGCGGATGACGCTCCGCTCCCGCGAGCTCCGGTTCGGGCGCGCGCCCCAGATCCTCCGTGGCCATGCGCGGCATGCTAGAGCGGCCCGGCGCGGGCAGCGATCCCGTACGGTGCCGTCGATGGCCGGCGGGCTGCTGATCACGATCGAGGGCATCGACGGCGCGGGGAAGTCGACGCTGGCAGGCGCCCTGCTCGAGGCCCTGCGCTCGCGCGGGATCGCCGCGCAGCTCGTGCGCGAGCCCGGCGGCGTCGCCCTCTCCGAGCGCCTGCGGGCGATGCTCGCCGATCCCGAGCTTCACCTCGCGCCGCAGACCGAGGCCCTGCTCTACGCGGCGGCGCGCGCGCAGCTCGTCCAGGAGCTGCTCGCGCCCGCGCTCGCCGAAGACACCGTGTTGGTGCTCGACCGCTTCGCCGACTCCTCGCTCGCCTACCAGGGGGCCGGCCGTGGGCTGGGCATCGAGCAGGTGCGGGCGCTCAACGAGTTCGCGACGGCCGGCCTGGCCCCCGACCGCACGCTCCTGCTGGCGCTCCCCCCCGGGGTCGCGCGCGAACGCCTGGCGAGCCGACGGCGGCCGGCCGGAGCGCCTCGAGCGCGAGCCCTACGAGTTCTTCGAGGAGGTCGCGGCCGCCTACGAGCAGCTCGCGCAGGCCGAGCCCGAGCGCTTCGCCGTGCTCGATGCGACGGCGCCGGCGCAGGACGTGCTGGCCGCCGCCCTCGACGCGCTGAAGCACGATCTCGCCGGCTTCGGCTCCGACTAGCATCCTCGGGGATGACTGACTCGCAGGCCGGCCCAAGCCGCTCATCCGTTCGCCGCGCCGCGCAGCGGGCGCCGCTCGCCTTCGCCCCCCTGTGGGGTACAGCGCTGATCGCCTGCGCCGTCATTGCGCTCCTGCCGGCCCCATCCTCCGCTGCGCCGGCGGCGACGACGACCACCACCCCCGCCGCGAACGCGGCCGGCGGTTCCGCCGCGCCCCTAGCGACGACCCCGGCCGCGACCACGCCGCCCGCGACGACACCCCCGGCCGCGACGACGCCGCCCGCGGCTACCCCCGCTGCGCCGGCTGCGACGACGCCCGGAGCGACGACAACGCTCACGCCGTCCGCCGCCGGCACGCCGGGCGCGCAGCAGCCGACCTCGACGACGCCTGCCGCGCCCGTCGTCAAGACGACGGCGGCCAAGGGCGGCGGCGTCTCCGGCTGGGCGATCCTGGCGGCCGCGATCGGCGCGCTGCTGCTGCTGGCCTGCCTCGTCTGGGCGATCTTCCGCTACGGCGCCTACGAACCGCACTGGCTGTCCTCGGCGCGCCACTCGATCGCCGAGGCGAGCTACCGCAGCTCGGAGACGTGGGCGGAACTCAGAGACTGGGCACGGCTCGGGCGCTAGGCGAGAAAAACGCCCGCAAGACCCGCGTTTTCTCGACCCTCGCAGCCCGGTTTTCGCACCCTCCGCCGCTATCCTTAACGAGAGGCGATTCGGCTCTTCGATCGTCGCCTCGGAGACGCGAAAAGTTCCGTCTGGCACGAGGTGGATGATCCGGTGTTACCCCCTAAAACACCCTGTTTTCGCCGCTGATCGGGGGTTGCCGCGGCCGGAGAAGAGGAGAAGAGCGATGGCAGGTACCCCGCAGACAGCTCAGGACATAGCGGCCGGTCGTGCGCTGTCGATCAGACGCATGTTCACCACGGCGGGGACCCATCCGTTCGATTCGGTCGAGTGGGAGTCGCGCGACGCGCGGATCGGCCACGGCGACCACCTCGCGTTCGAGCAGCCCGACGTCGAGTTCCCGGCGAGCTGGTCGCAGAACGCGACCAACATCGTCGCCCAGAAGTACTTCCGCGGCCAGGTCGGCTCGCCCTCGCGCGAGCGCTCGGTCAAGCAGATGATCAGCCGCGTGGCGGGCACCATCACCGGCTGGGGCCGTGCCGGCGGCTACTTCGCGACCGAGGAGGACGCGACGGCGTTCGACCACGAGCTGACGTTCATCCTGCTGCACCAGATGGCGGCGTTCAACTCGCCGGTCTGGTTCAACGTCGGCTTCGAGGAGCACCCGCAGTGCTCGGCCTGCTTCATCCTCTCGGTCAAGGACACGATGGAGTCGATCCTCGACTGGAACACCAGGGAGGGGATGATCTTCCGCGGCGGCTCCGGCTCGGGCATCAACCTGTCGAACATCCGCGGCTCGATGGAGCCCCTCGCGAAGGGCGGGACGGCCTCGGGACCGGTGTCGTTCATGCGCGGCGCCGACTCGTGGGCCGGGACGATCAAGTCGGGCGGCAAGACCCGCCGCGCCGCGAAGATGGTCGTGCTCGACGTCGACCATCCCGACATCAGGGACTTCATCTGGTGCAAGGCGCACGAGGAGGACAAGGCCCAGGCGCTACGCGAAGCAGGCTTCGACATGTCGATCGACGGCGACGGGTTCTTCTCGATCCAGTACCAGAACGCGAACAACTCGGTGCGGATCACCGACGAGTTCATGCGCGCGGTCGAGGACGGCGCCGACTGGCATCTGACCGCCCGGACCACGGGCGAGACCGTCGGCGAGCCGATCCCGGCGCGCAAGCTGATGGAGGAGATCGCCGAGGCGGCATGGCGCTGCGCTGACCCGGGCGTGCAGTACGACACGACGATCAACAACTGGCACACCTGCCCGAACAGCGGCCGCATCAACGCGTCGAACCCGTGCTCCGAGTACATGCACGTCGACGACTCGGCCTGCAACCTCGCCTCGCTGAACCTGATGAAGTTCCGCCGGGCCGACGGCACCCTCGACGTCGCGAGCTTCGAGCACGCCGTCGACGTGATGCTCCTGGCGCAGGAGATCGTCGTCGCGCCGTCGAGCTACCCGACTCAGGAGATCGGCGAGAACGCGCGTGCGTTCCGCCAGCTCGGCCTCGGCTACGCGAACCTCGGCGCCTACCTGATGAGCAACGGGGTGCCCTACGACTCCGACGAGGGGCGCGGGGCGGCGGCGGCGATCACGGCGCTGATGACCGGCCGCGCATACAGGCGCTCGGCCGAGATCGCCGGAGCCCTCGGACCCTACGACCGCTACAACGAGAACCGCGACCCGCACAACGCCGTGATGCGGATGCACCGCGACGCGGCGCGCGCGATCCCCGACGAGTCGTGCACCGACGCCGCGCTGGTGAGCGCCGCGCGACGCTCCTGGGACGAGGCCGTCGAGCTCGGTGAGCGGCTCGGCTACCGCAACGCGCAAGCGACGGTGCTCGCGCCCACGGGGACGATCTCGTTCCTGATGGACTGCGACACGACCGGCGTCGAGCCGGACTTCTCGCTGGTCAAGTTCAAGGAGCTCGTCGGCGGCGGACAGATGACGATCGTCAACCGCACCGTGCCGCTGGCGCTCCAGACGCTCGGTTACTCCGAGCCGCAGATCGAGCAGATCGAGGCGCACCTGGCCGAGCACGGGACGATCGTCGGCGCCCCCGGCCTCGACGAGGCGCACCTGCCGGTCTTCGACGTGGCGGTCGGCGAGCGGGCGATCTCGCACATGGGCCACATCAAGATGATGGGCGCCGTCCAGCCGTTCATCTCCGGAGCGATCTCGAAGACGGTCAACCTGCCGCAGGAGTCGACGGTCGAGGACATCGCCGACGCCTACATCCAGGCCTGGCGCCAGGGCATCAAGGCGCTGGCGATCTACCGCGACGGCTCCAAGACGGCGCAGGCGCTGCGCACCGACGCGCAGCAGGCGGCGCCCGCCGACGGCGACACCGCATCCGCAACAGAAGCCGAGCGGATCGAGCAGGCCGTCGCCAAGGCGCTCGCCGAGGCGGGCCCGCGCCGCAAGCGGATGCCGCGCGAGCGCCAGTCGATCACGCACAAGTTCTCGATCGCCGGCCACGAGGGCTACATCACGGCCGGTATGTACGAGGACGGCTCGGTCGGCGAGATCTTCCTGACCGACATCGGCAAGGAGGGCTCGACGCTGCGGGGGATGATGAACTCCTTCGCGACGGCGATCTCGATCGCGCTGCAGTACGGAGTGCCGCTCGAGACGCTCGTTCAGAAGTTCAGCTACATGCGCTTCGAGCCGGAGGGGATCACCGGCAACCCGGAGATCCCGTTCGCGAAGTCGATGCCCGACTACATCATGCGCTGGCTGGCCTCGCGCTTCCTGGACGTCGACGCCCAGGAGGAGCTGGGCATCCTCACGCCGGAGGTGCGAGCGCGCAAAGCCGCCCAGGACGCCCTGCGGCCCGTCGGCGACACGGCCAGCCCCCAGGCATCCACCGGCGCCGCCGAGGCAGCGGACGGACCTGCGGCCGCGGCGCCCCCGGCGGGCGCCGCCGAGCCGATGGCCCCGACGAGCGCGCTGACCGACGCCCCACCGGTCGTGCCCGCGCGCCTGCAGGGCCTGGATCTCGGGCCGGCGTGCAGCCAGTGCGGCGGCATGATGCAGCGGACCGGCAGTTGCTACACGTGCAGCAGCTGCGGCAACAACACCGGCTGCGGCTGAGTGTGGAGGGTCATTCCGGTGTCCCGTGATTGGTCACGGGATGTCCTGATTGGTCATGAGGTGGCAGGCCGAGTGCCCTCGTGCTCGGCCTGTTTCTGAGCACCTGAGTCGGACGCAGAACACGCGGTCGGCGCGCGGGCATCAGCCATCGCGCTCCCCGTGCCTCGCTCGCAAGCGCGCCGTGCGGACCCCGCGCCTGCAAGTCTGGTTGCGCGCGTTGTCAGGATGCCGCGAGCGCCTATGGTCGGAAGCTGCCAGCGGGCCGACCGACACGGAGCCGTGTCACTGGAACCCCCAAAGAAAGCGCAAGCGGCTGTCGCATTGCTTGCGGCAGCGATCGTCTCGTGCGCGTTCGCATCGCCGTGGCTTGCCACCGCGACGGCGTCGCTGGTGCCGGCGCATGGTCGCTCGGTGTGGATCTGGTACGTGAGCCGCTCCGATGGCGGAAGCCCGGGAGCGATCATCGCCCGCGCGCACGCAGCCGGTGTCCAGACACTGATCATCAAGAGCTCCGACGGCACGCGCTACTGGGCGCAGTTCAGTCCCGGACTCGTGCATGCCCTGCGCGCGGGCGGTTTGCACGTATGCGCTTGGCAGTATGTCTACGGCAGCGCGCCGGTCACCGAGGCGCGCGCCGGCGCTCGCGCGGTGGACGCAGGGGCGCAATGCCTCATCATCGACGCCGAGGCGGAGTACGAAGGCCGTTACTCCGCCGCGGCGAGCTATCTAGACGAGCTGCGTCGCCTCGTCGGTCGCTCCTATCCGGTCGGCCTCGCCTCGTTTCCGTACATCGACTACCACCCCGCTTTCCCGTACTCGGTGTTCCTGGGACCGGGCGGGGCGCAATTCGATATGCCGCAGATGTACTGGCGCGAAATCGCGAGCGGTCTCGGCACGGTCTTTCGCCACACCTATACGGGTAATCGAATCTACCGGCGCCCGATCTTCCCGCTTGGCCAGACATCCGGCTCGCCGCCCGCCGAGGAGATCCAACTCTTCAGGGGTCTGGCCGTTCGCTATGGCTGCCCGGGGATCTCCTGGTGGGACTACGCGTGGACCTCGGCTGAAGCCTCATGGTCGGCGATCAGCGGGCTGTACGTATCGGGCGGTGCCCCGCCGCTGGGATATCCAAGTCTCGGAGTTGGTTCGCAGGGCGACGCCGTGCTCTGGTTGCAGGAGCACCTGGCGCGCGACTACCCCGGCCAGCGAACAACCGGCCTGTTCGGATCGCTGACCCTTGGCTTTCTGCGAGCGTTCCAGGCGCGGCATCACCTGCCGGTCACGGGAAGCACCGACGCGGCGACGTGGCGCGCCCTGCTGCGGCTGGCTCCTGTCGCGACGCCATGGGCCGTCTCTGCGAGCACGGCCACGACAAGCCTCGCCATGCATGGGCCGGCCTCGGCGTCGCTGCCCGCCCGCCGCTATGAGATACGAGAGTTGGGATCGGATCGCGCCAGCGCCAACGCGCCCACTGAGCCGTAGGCGCGCGTTCAATCCACGCCGCTCAACGAGCCGGCGATCAGGCGCGCCGCGGAGGTCGCCCCTTCGAGTTCGGACCCGTCGGCCAGGATCGCGAAGCCGCCGCTGCGCCCTCTGAGGAACAGGTCGACCCGCCGCGGGTGGGGTTCAGCGACTTCGAACTCCCACAAGAACGCCGGCCGGCCGCGGACGCTCGTCGGCCGAAACGCGATCTGGCGGTATCCGCCGCTTGTGCTCGTCGGCGCCTGCACCTCGAGGGCCTTGTCCGCCGGCTGGGTCGTCTCGCCGGGCGTGTAGTCGATTTTCACTCTCGAGGCGCCGTCGGCGCGAGCGACCACCGTCTCGCGGTAGCTCGCGATGGGACGTTCGCTCTCGAGTACCCGCCACTTGCTCGGGTACGCGAACGAGTAATGGCCGGCGTTGTGGCGCTTGACGCTCACGGGCGGGAGCTGCCTCGCGTTCGCGTGCGGCCGCGGCTGCGGCCGCGAGGGGGGTGCCGGGCTGCGCGCAGCACCCGATGCCGCAGCTTGTCGCGTGCCCGAACCCGAGGACTTCGACCCGGGGCCATACGAGAGCCAGATCGCCAGCACCGCCGCTGTCACGAGGGCGGCGAGACCCACGGCAACTGCTCGCGCGCCCGGCTGCGAAGACGCCGCGCGCGGCGCCGATGGCCCTGTGGCGAGCGTGTCGAACGCGAGCGTCGCTTCGCCGCTCGTAAGCGTCGGCAGATCCTCCTCGTCGCCCGCCACGTTCTCTGCGGCCGCAGGGGAGCTCTCTTCGCTGGTGAGGATCTTCTCCCCCGTCGGAACGCTCGGCTCGGCCGTGGGGAAGCTCTGGTCGCCTGTGGAGGAGCACTCGTCGCCCGGGCCCGATCCGTCGGGCAATGCAAAGCCGCAGTGTGCGCAAAACAGCACGTGGGGCCCTGTGGTCTGCAGATTGCAGGAAGGGCAGACAGGCATCGGCACCTCGCCGGACACACGATAGGCCTGCCAGCGCCGCAGGTGAGGCGCTGGAGACGCATGCATGATCGCTTGCAACCGGCGCAATGCGGTCCCCAGCCAGAGCCCAAGAGCCTCTCGCGCCTCAGCCTCGCACTGCACGGAACGCCGCGGGCCGCGGGTCGCGTCACACCTCGTCCCGCCGCTCAGCCCGCAGGTGCTTAGCTACGCGGCCTGGCCGGCGCGACCGACATAAGGATCCCTTTCTGTGACCTCCGCGCCGCTCTTGCCGGCGGCGCGGGGGAGATCGAGGAGGCGCTGCTCGGGGTGGCGCGCTCCGGGCGCTACGTCCTCGGCGAGCAGGTCGTCGCGTTCGAGTCGGAGTGGGCCGACTACTGCGGGGCCTCCGAGGCGGTCGGGGTCGCGAGCGGGACGGATGCGATCGCGATCGCGCTTCGCGCGGCGGGGGTCGGGCCGGGCGAGGAGGTGATCGTTCCCGCGTACACGGCTGCCGCGACGTGGACGGCGATCGCGTCCACGGGGGCCGTGCCGGTCGGCGTCGACGTGGACGGCGAGAGCGGGCTGATCGACCCGCTCGCTGCGCGCGCTGCCGTCGGGCCGCGGACCGCCGCCGTGATCGCGGTGCATCTGTTCGGCAGGCTCGCGCCGATGCACGACCTGCGCGAGCTGGCGGACGGGGCGAGCCTGCTGCTGGTCGAGGACGCCGCCCACGCCCACGGAGCGGCGGAGGACGACCTGCGGGTCGGCGCGCTCGCGGACGTGTGCGCGTTCTCGTTCTATCCGACGAAGCTGCTCGGCGCGCTCGGCGACGCCGGCGCGATCACGACCGGCGACGGCTCCCTGGCGGCCCGCTCCCGGCAGCTGCGCTCATACGGGCAGGGATGGCCGCCGGGCGACGCGGCGGTCTCGGGGCTCAGCTCGCGACTGGACGAGCTTCAGGCGGCGGTGCTGCGCGTGCGCCTGCGCGGGCTCGACGCCGCGCTCGCAAGGCTGCGGGCAATGGCCGGCCGCTACCGCGAGATCTTGGCCGGCGCCCCGGCGCTCGGGCTGCCCGAGCCGCCCGCGTGCGGCGGCGAGCCGGCCTGGCACCAGTTCACCGTGACGCACGCGCAGCGCGACCGCCTTCGCGCTGAGCTCGCGGCGCACGGCGTCGGCACGGCGGTCCACTACGCGCCGCTCCCGCCGCAGCTCAGCGCATTCGGGGCGGCCGGCGAGTTCCCGCGTGCGGAGCGGCTCTCGCAGACGATCCTCAGCCTGCCGTTCGACGCGTGGCTGAGCGACGAGCAGGCCTACGAGGTCTGCTCGTCCACCGTCACGAGCTGCAGCGGCATCGCCGAGCGCTCGTGAACGTAGTCCGAGGGATCGTGCGGGCCGGAGGCGAACACGAGGATCACGACGTCGTCGCTCAGCGCACGCAGCTCGTACCAGACGCCGGGCGGCACGTGCAGCGAACCGCCCTCCCCCAGCTCGAACTTGCCGGCGCCGCGGCCGTCGTCCTGGGTGACCTCGACCGAACCGGAGATCACAGCCAGCCAGCGCTGCTGGCGCCGGTGGGCATGGCCGGCCCTTCTCGCCCCGGTCGGGATCGCATGAAGGACGTACGCGCGGACGGGGGCGAAAGCCAGCGAATCGAGTTCGGCCACGGTCAACGCGCCGCGCTCGTCGCGGAACACCTCGAGCTGATCGCGAAGGGGGTCGGATCCTTCGCAGGCCGCCATCGCTTGCGATGATATCCGCGTGCTCGAGCGACTGACCGGGCTGCGGGCCCGCCTTCGCGCGCCCGGCGCGGACCTGGAGCGCCAGCTCGGCGCGCTCCGCGACCAGGTCGGACAGCTCCGCGAAACGCTCGATCGCATCGAGTCGGCGCAGCACCGGCTGGTCGACCTGCAGGCCGACACGGGGACGCGCGTGCGACGGACGCAGGCGCTCACGGCGCGCACCTACGAGGCGCTGGCGGGCTGGCCGGAGCTGATCGCCCAGGCGCGCTCCGCCGACGGATACGAGCTCGCGTTCAGCGATCCCGACCCGCTGGTCAGCATCCCGATCCCCACCTACCACTCACCGCAGACGCTCTGCGAGCGGGCGCTGGCCTCCGTGCAGGCCCAGACCCATTCGCGCTGGGAGGCGATCGTCGTCGGCGACCACTGCACCGACGACACGGCCGAGCGCGTCGCGGCGCTCGGCGACGAGCGCATCCGCTTCCTCAACCTGCCGGTCCGCGAGAACGACCCCGAAGACCCGTGGGAGCGGTGGGCGGTCAAGGGCAGCGTGCCGCGCTCGGTCGGGATCGCGCAGGCACGGGGCCGCTGGATCGCGCCCCTCAGCCACGACGACGCATGGGATCCCAACCACCTCGAGCTGCTGCTCGCCGCGGCCCGCGAGCACGGCGCCGAGGTCGCCTACTCGCGGATGCGCCTGGCGCCGGCCACCGGCGCGGAGACGGACGGCGACGCCGCCGGCGGCGGCAGCATCGGGGCGTTCCCGCCGCGTCACGGCGACTTCGCCTGGCAGGCGGCGATCTTCCACGGCGGCCTCGACTTCCTGCGCTATGACCGCAACTGCGCCTTCGCCTCCGAGCCGAACGACTGGAACCTGGCCCGGCGGGCGTGGGAGGCGGGCGTCCGCTTCCATCACCTGCCCGCCGAGACCGCGACGCTGTTCGTGCACGACAGCATGGGCGAGATCGCGGCCGCACAGCGCGAGCGGGGGCTGCCTCCGAGCGCGTCGGCCGGGCACGCGTGAGGCTCGTCCTCTACGGCGTCTCGAGCCCCTACGCCGCCGACGCTGTCGAGTCGGCCGCCAGGCTCGGCTGGGAGCTCGCCGCGTGCGTGCGGAACGTCGCGGATGGGGACACGCCCGAGGAGCTGCCCTCGCTCCTCGACGCCGACGGGTTGCCTTCCGAGCTGCTCGCGCTCCCCTACCTGGTCCCGCTGATGAAACCGGCCGCGAGACGGGCCGCGAGCGACGACGCGCTCGCCCGCGGCTTCCGCGAGGCGGCGACGCTGATCGACCCGACCGCCACCATCGCGCGCAGCGCACGCATCGGCCATGGCTCCTACGTCAATGCGGGCGCGATCCTCGCCGCCGGCGTCGTCGCCGGCGCCGCCTGCGCGATCAACCGCGGCGCGTCGCTCGGCCACCACTCCGTGCTCGAGGACTACGCGAGCGTCGGCCCCGGGGCGGTCACGGGCGGCGCCTGCCGGATCGGCGAGGGGGCGTTCCTCGGCGTCGGCGCCGTCATCGCTCCCGAGGTCACGATCGGCGCGGGCGCAGTGGTGGGCGCGGGCGCGGTCGTGATCACCGACGTGCCACCCGGGATCACGGTGGTAGGGAACCCGGCGCGCGCGGTGGGCGGGGATCGCTAAGGGGACCGAGCCGGCGCTGGCGCCGCGGGCGGTTCGATCATCGACGCGAGCTGGTCGGTGAGCGCCGTGTCCGGCACGCGGATCAACCCGCGCGTCGGACGGTCGAGATCGGCCGTGACGAGCAGCAGAAAGGCGACGAGCACCGCGGCGAACAGGATCGCCGCCTCGCCGCGGCCGGCGATCGCCATGTACGCCGCGAGCAGGCCCAGAGCGATCGCGGCCCCGACGATCTCGAGCAGGAACACGGCAGTCGGCACGCGGTTGGAGAGCGCGACGACGCGCGCGTTCTCGTCATCGAACATTTCGTTCAGGGTTTCGACGTAGAGCTTCGGCGCGCTCGCGAGCGGCGCGGAGTTGAGCGCGCTCGCAGCCAGCGGCCACAGACGACGCTCGAACTGCCCCTCGCGCTTCGCCGCGGCTCGTGCCTCGGTGCTGCCCGGTACGTGTTCGGAGATCGTCACCGCGTTACGCGTGTAGCCGACGAGCAGGGCGAGTGAACGGCTCCTGATCGGCTCAGGCAGTGTCTGGGCACGGAGGTAGGTCGTGCCGATCGCGTTGGCCGCAGTCACCACGTTCGCGCGGCGATCCTCGTAACGCGAGACCGCCAGCGAGAGGCCGAAAGCCAAAAGCAGCCCGACGACGCCGAGCAGGGCGCCCTGAAGGACCCCGAACGGCTCCTTGAGTCCTTCCGGGAGACGGCGCGCGCGCCGGCCGAAGAACGCGCCGAGCGCAGCTGCTCCGAGCATCAGGGCGAACAGCAGAATGCCGAGCAGCCAGGCTGCTGAGCTCAAAGAAGAGCATGCTCGCCCCCTCCGCCGCGCGTCAGGTCGAGACCGCCGCGCGGTCGGCTTCGAGGTTTCTCCGCATGCGCCGCGCACACCCTGCGACAAGCGGGCCGCGCCTGCATCGACCGATCGGGATGAAGCGAGCGTCCGGCCCGGTCGCGGCGATCGGGCCCGGGCGGCCTGTCAGCCTCGTCGAGCTTCGTCAGGAACCCTTTTTCCAGGCCGTCGCCACGGGGCCATACCCCTACCATCACCGGGTGGCCTCGCCGGCCGAGCCCCCCTCTCCCGAGCGCCCGCTTCAGGGCGGCTGCCTGTGCGGCGCGGTCCGCTACGAGATCACGGCGCCCTTCCTCTCGGCCGGCTACTGCCACTGCACGCGCTGTCAGCGCCGCACCGGCACGGGCTCCTCCGCCAACGGCCGCGTCCCGCAGAACGGCTTCACGCTCCTGGAGGGCGAGCGGCAATTGCGCTCCTACCGCCCGACTGGGGGCGGAATGCCCAAGCTCTTCTGCGGCGAATGCGGCTCGGCACTGTTCAGCGGCGAACCGCTGACCGACGAGGAGGTCGCGGTCCGCCTCGGCACGCTCGACAGCGACCCCGGCATCCGCCCCCAGTACAGGATGTTCGTCGACTTCGCCGCCCCGTGGGAGCCGCTGCCGGACGACGACCTGACGCGCTACCCGGGGCTGCGCTCGGCCTGAACGAGCGGCGGCTCGGACGATCCACGCCGCTCCCCGGACGCACTCACGCAGAGCTTCCGCTTCGCCGGCAGGCTGCGCATTCCCTGAGCCGGAGCCCCCGCCACCGCCACCGCCACCGCTGGCCGCGCCGCTGCCGTCGCCGGTGCCGGGAGCGGGCTGCGCGCCGTCGCCGCCGCCTCCTTCGGAGCTCGAGCCACGGTGGCCCGAGCCTGAGCCGTCCCGGCCCGAAACAGCGCCGCCCACGACCGTCAGACCGCCCGGCTCGCTTCCGTCATGCCCTCGGCCTCGGGTCGAGCCGCCGTCGCCCTCGCGGGGGGCCGCGTTGCGGTCGAGAACCTCATGTCCGCCACCAGACCCATCGCCCGGCCCGCCGCCTCGGCTGTCGCGGCGGCCGTGGCGCCCGCCGCGTCGCCCGGAGGACGCTCCGTCCTCCCCCGCATGTGTGGGCCGGCGATGCGGCGCCGTGCCGCCAACTGCCGCCAATCCCGGCGCCGCGGGCGCCTCGGCTCGGTCCGTCGTGGTCGTGGCGGAGACCGCGCGCTGCGGACGGTGCGCATGGCGGTGGTGCTCGAGCTGCACGACCGCCCCGCCCGCGAGCAGTCCGGTCACGGCGGTCACTGCCGCGCCCTTGGAGAGCACGCCCGCCAAGCCGGCACCGGCGGCGCCGGCTTCGATCGGATGCTCGGCGATCGCCCCGTCGCGCGAGGCACGGGCGAGCAGCCCGGCAAGCCCCTGCGGGCTGAGCGCGGCGGCGGCTGCGCGCAGCGTCGTACGGGCGCGGTGGACCAGACCGCGGACGGCGCCGTCGCTGACGCCGAGCACGCCGGCCGCCTCCTCATGGCTGCGGCCCTCGATCGCCGTCATGACGACCGCGTCGCGCTGCATCTGCGGGAGCGCCGCCACCTGGCGGAGGGCGTCGCGCGCGAACAGCCCGGTCTCGACATCGGCCGCTACTGCTGCGAGCGCCGCGCTCTCGATCGGCTCGTGCCTGCGAAGGCGCGCGCTTCGGTGCGCGTTCAGCGCGTTGTTGTGGACGATCCGGAACAGCCAGGGGCGCGGCTGCGCGACGACGCTGCCACCGCGCAGCGCCACCCAAGCGCGCGTGAAGGACTGCTGCAGCACGTCCTCCGCACGGTGCTCGGGCACGCCCAGCCGCCGGCAGTAACGCTCGAGCTCGCCGCGGTGGCGGCGCAGCAGAACCTCGAACGCGCGCTCGTCGCCGTCCGCCGCCAGCTCCGCCAGCCGGCGGTCGCCGAGCGCGGACATCGGACGTATCGAGAAGCGTGGGCTCACGGGTTACCGGCTGACGGCGCACGGGCGTCGGAGCAGACCGAGGACGACGGGTGCGCGTCCGTCGTCCTCACCGATAAAACCCCGGCACGGCTCGATCATTCCCGGGCCGGACGAATCTCCTGGACGCGGCGAGGCCCGGCGCGTGCCGGGCCTCGATCTGTCCGACATGTCGTGCTCTGGCTTCCGTGCTTACGCTGTCGGGAAGAGCTCGACCTTCTCCCAGAAGGCGCCCGCGCCGCTCACGCGCAGCTCGGCCTCCTCGACTTTGGCGCCGGCGACGAGAGCCGAGACGCCGCAGACTCCCTGGCTCTGGCCGTCCTGCGGGCCCCGCTCGTCGTCGTGATGGAAGCTGCCGGGACCGCTCTGCGATCCGCCGTCATCATCGTCGTCGTCGTCGCCGAAGTCGTGGTCGGCGCGGTCACAGGAGATCTCGGTCATTTCGTTGACTTTGCCGGAGACCGTCGAGCCGTCGGCCAGCATGATCTTCAGGACGCCGTTTTCGAACGAGGCGACGGTCGCGACGGCTTCCGTCGGGGGAGCCGGCGTTCCGCTGCTCGTCGTGGTCGTCGTCGAGCGCTTGGCGAAAACGACCGTGCGGGCGTGGTGGCGGTGGTGATGGTGGTGGTGACGGTGATGCGCCTCGGCTCGATGCTCGAAGTCGTGGCGGCCCTCATGGTGCGCCGACGCCGCCGCGGGAAGGGCGAGCGCCAGAAGCGAGGATGCGAGCGCTGTTGTCAGGATCCGTCTCATCTGGCAATCCTCCTTGTGCCGCCGAACGCGGCCGTGATTGGACAGGACACCCTTTGAGACACCCAAGGCGAGCGAAGCTCACGCCGGCCCGGGCTCGATCCCGGACGCCTACACGAGCATCGCGCGTGTGACGCCCGGCGCAAGGCGCGAGGCGAGGCTGCCGGCGCGGCCGATCCGCGCCACACGCATCCGCAGCCACTGCAGCGACCCCGGCATGCCGCAGCGCTCGCGCCAGCCGCGCAGCGCGCCTTCGAGCCTTTCGGGGTCAGCCACGCGGGCCATCACCTCGACGGCTCCGCCGCCCTCTGCGGCCGGGCCCAGGCGCACGAGATAGAGCTCGCCGGTGTCCTGCACCCAAGCCGCTCGGTGCATCGGGCCCTCAGCGCCCGTGCGCCACCACAGTCCGATATCACGCTCGCGCGACTCCAGCCGGACCGGATCGGCACGGTAGAACGCGACCAGCGTCGGATAGCGCTGCGTCGTCGTCGGCCGATCGTCATCGGATGCCATCGAGACCACCAATCGTCGGGAAGGAGGGTTCGTGACACCACCTTCCCGCGCGCGGCTAAACGAACGGTTACCGGCTTGTAAGGATTGCCCGAGACGTCACCGGCTCGGCCGAACCGGTGACACTCGAGTGCTCCTACCCGTTCAGGCGCTTCTTGAGCGCGCTCGCGGCCGAGAATTTGGCCGCTTTCGACGCCGCGATCTGGATCGTCGCACCGGTCGAGGGGTTGCGCCCCTGGCGCGCGGCCCGCTGGCTGACGCTGAACTTGCCAAAGCCTGCAAGCGCGACCTCCCCGCCGGAGGCCAGCTCGTCGGAGATCGTTTCGATCGCCGCCTCGACCGCCCCTCGTGCCTGGCTGGCGCTCATGCCGGTTTTCGAAGCGACCCTCTCAGCTAGGTCGTTCTTGGTCATGCCACTCCCTTCTCGAGTGTCTTTGCTGCGCGCAGGCTAACCGCTCATGCGGACGACAGG
Source organism: uncultured Solirubrobacteraceae bacterium (assembly GCA_963721285.1). Classification (GTDB taxonomy): domain Bacteria; phylum Actinomycetota; class Thermoleophilia; order Solirubrobacterales; family Solirubrobacteraceae; genus Palsa-744. The sequence goes on from CAVRIN010000002.1 coordinate 261,884, forward strand.
CCCGAAAACACGGGACTTCAGCCCAGAAAAGCCCCTAATTTCCGGGGAACTCGACGGGGGCGACGCCGCCCCGCACCTGCGCCTCGGCGGGCCTGCGCGGGCGCGCCCAGTGCGGGCGTCGCGCGGCACCGGCGGCGCAGGCCGCCCACAGCGTCGCGAGCCACGACAGGCAGGCCAGGCACACGTGCACCCACACCAGCCCCGGCGGCAGGTGGGTCTTGTACTGGTCGAGGCCGACCGCCCCCTGCAGCGCGACCAGCCAGCACAGCACCGTCAGCGGCCGCCTGACCTGCTCCGGCGCCCCGCGGCGGCGCGCCAGCCACCAGGCTCCCACCGCCGCGAGGCCGAAGACGAGCGCGATCTCGCCGTGGCGGTGGATCACGAAGTCCATCGTGCCGCGGCCGTCGAAGGACAGCCGGTTGATGCGCTGGCCGGGCGAGCCGCCGGCGTGCGGCCCGGCGGCCGTCGCCGCCGTGCCCGCGAAGATCGTCAGCGCGCCCAGCGCCGCGAGACCGACGAGCGCGCGCAGCAGGCCGCGATCCACGGCCGGCTCCGCTGCGGCGTCCCCCGGAGCGTCCTCGCCGTGCGCCTCGAACTCCGCGTGGCTGCTGCGCCACACCAGCACCACAGCCACCACCAGGATCAGCATCGAAAGCGCGAAGTGGCCCATCACCCAGCCGTAGTCCAGGTCGCCCTTCACCGTCAGCCCGCCCATCACCGCCTGCGCGACTACGCCCACCGGCAGCAGCGCCGACAGCCACACGAGATCGCGGCGGTAGGGACGTCGGCGCAGCGCGCCGAGCCACGCGGCGCCTGCGGCCAGCACGACCGGCACGCTCACGACCCTGTTCGAGAACTCGATCACCGAATGCGCATTCAGCGGCGGGTAGTAGTTGCCGTAGCACTTCGGCCACGTCGGGCAGCCCAGCCCGGAGCCGGTGAGGCGCACCGCCGCGCCCGTGAGCACGATCAGCGTCAGCGCGCCGAGCGCCACCCGCGCGATCACCGCGTACTGCCCCGCCGTGACCGTGAAGTCGTTGGTCCTCTCGCGCAGCCGCTCGAGCATCGCGCTTAAGGATGCCATCGGAACGGCAGTTCGTCGGCGATCTCGGCGAGCCGCGGGGCGGCGGCGTCGCGCGCCGAGACGATCAGCTCATCCACGGGCAGGGGCCACTCGATTCCCACATCGGGGTCGTTCCAGGCGATCCCGCGATCAAGAGCGGGGTCGTAGTAGGCCGTCTGCTTGTAGAGCACGTCGGCGATCTCGCTGAGCACGCAGAAGCCGTGCGCGAAGCCGGCCGGCAGGTAGAGCGCCCTCATCGACTCCTCGTCGAGCTCGACGGCGTCCCACTGCCCGTAGGTCGGAGAGCCCACGCGCAGGTCGACGGCCACGTCGAGGATCCGCCCGCGCGCGCAGCGCACGAGCTTCGCCACCCCGGCGCCGACCTGGAAGTGCATCCCGCGCAGCACGCCCCGGCTCGAGCGCGATTGGTTGTCCTGCACGAAGCGCTCGCGTGGCGGGATCCCGAGCTGCGCGTGCCACTCCTCGCGGTAGCTCTCGACGAAGAAGCCGCGCTCGTCGCCGTGGACGGCCGGCTCCAGCGCCACCAGGCCTCCGAGACGCATGGGCCGCACTTGCACGAGCGCGGAGGTTAGCGCTCGGGGGCGGCCCGCCTTGCGCTAGTGGTGCTTGACGTGGTGTCTCGGCTTCCGCTTCACGTGCGGCCCGGCGTGAATGATCGTGATGCTGCGCTGCGAGACGTTGCGCATGCGGTCATACGCCAGGAACGTCAGCGTGTGACGGCCGAACCGTATGTGCTTGGCGCCCTGCCATCTGATCCGGCCGGAGAGGACCGACGGGTAGGTTTTGCCGTCGTAGTTGCGGATCAGCCGGCCGTCGATCAGCAGGCGGATCCGGAACACGCCCGCCTTGCTGTGCGCGGAGACGCGGATCGGCAGCGGCCCGGTATAGGTGACGCGGTTCGAGGGCGAGGCGATGTCGATCTTCGGGCCGGTGAACGTCCCGCATTCTTCTTTGAGCGTGTCGCCGTCGCGAAGGTAATCGCGCATCGCGTCGTAGGCCGGCTTGTGGCTGCCGTTCGCGCGGATCAGGCCGGAGGTCACCGCCCCCTGGTCGACCAGCGGGAACCAGAGCGCGACCTGGACGTAGGCGTCCTGTGCCATGCAGTGGTAGGCCTGCCTCAAGAACCTCGCCTGCTGCTCGTCGCTGACGCCGCCCGCCTTCTGGCCGGCCCAGGCACCTTCGGAGCAGACCGCGTTGGTCGTACGCCAGCTCAACTCGGTCATCCAGATCGGCTTGTCGTCGCCGTTGGCCACCATCACGGCATGCACTTCGCGGTACGCGAGGAACGAGGTCGGGATCATGCGGTTGTCCGAGCCCCTCAGGAACTCGTAGGGCGACAGGATGTTGCAGGCGGTGTCGGTGTGGACGCCAACGGCATCGAAGTAGCCCTTGCCGCCGGCTTTGTAGACGCCTTCCAGGAACGGGAAGTCGTTTCCGGTCATTCCACCCAGAACGACCGTCGCATGCGGTTCGGCGGCCTTGACCGCCGGGTAGGCCGCCCGCAGCAGCCGGACGTAGCCCGCCGGGTCAGGCGCGCCGAGCCACCAGCGCGGTTCGTCCTCCTCGTTCCAGATCTCATACGCCGCGACCCGGCTGCCGAAGCGCCCCGCGACGTTGCGCAACATCCGGGCGTAGTCGGCCGGGTCGGCCGGCGGCGTGCGCCCATCGGGTGAGCCCGTCTCCCACGGCGGGGTGCCGACCACGTCAAGGATGAATTTCGTGCCGGCCGGGAAGCCGCGGAAGGACTGTTCGTAGGAGGCCAGCCAGTTCTGGGCGTAGACCCCCCGTGCCGGCTCGATCACCGGCCACGGCATGAACATGCGCACCCAGTGGCCGCCGACCGACGCGGCGCGGGCGGTCTGGCCCAGTTCGGGGCCCGGCAGCACGAGGCCGGCTTCGGCCGCCCCGGCGCCCGCCGGGAGGCAAGCGGCAATCACAAGCGCCGCCGGCAGGGCGAGCGCCGCGCGGCGCCAGCGCGCCCGGAGGCGTGGGGAGCGGAGGGCCTGGGACGGTGCGGGGGATGCGAGCATCGCTGGTCGGGATCGGCGCCGTGGGTCCTGGCCATGAAAACACGGGACGGGCTTCAACGGATCGACTACGGTCCCCAGCGGCCCCTCCGCCACCGTTCTGATGCGCCGTCGCCCACCGCCGAGCTCGACCACGCCGCTTCCGCCGGGATGGGCCCTCGGCCCGCCCCGGCCCCGTCTCGCCGCGGGCGAGCTGCACCTTTGGGTCGCGGACCTGAGGGCCCCGGAGGGCGAGCCGCTCGGTGTGCTCTCGGCCGCCGAGCACGACCGCGCGGCGCAGATCGTCGCGCCGGCGCGGCGCCGCTCCTGGCAGCTCGCCCGGGTGGCGCTGCGCCTGCTCCTCGGCCGCTACCTGGGTGCCGATCCCGGCGCGGTGGAGCTCGACGCCGGCACGGAGGCCTCGCCGCCGCCGGCGCGGGGGCGCGTCGAGTTCGGCCTCGCGTACAGCGGCAACCTCGCCCTCTGCGCCTTCAGCGCTGACATTCGGGTTGGCGTCGACCTCGAGCTCGACCGGTCAACCGTGCGCCTCGACGAGTGCCCGGGCGCCGCGGACGTGTTCACGCCCGAGACGGCGCGCCGAGCGCGGCCGCATGACCAACGCGCGTTCCTGCCGGCCTGGCTCGCGCGCGAGGCGACGCTCAGGCGGGCCGGAGGGGAGCTCCTCGAGGGTCCAGCCGGCCAGCCGGTATGGGGCCGGCAGCTCGACCTCGGCGCCGGGCGCATCGCGGCCGTCGGCGCTTCGCGCCCGCCGCGGACGATCCGCCGCTGGCGGCTGGATTCGCTCAGCGCCGGCCGAGCCGCCTAAGCGCCGAGCTCAACGCCCGTCCCGCCCGGGAGTCCTCCCCGATCGCCCCGTAGAGCCAGCCCCGGGCCCGCTGGAACGCCTGCCAGCTGACCGATTCCTGGACGCGGCGCTCGAACTGTTGTGCGGCGTCGAGCTCGACCCGCGTCGCCCACAGCTCGTCGCCCACGCGCAGCAGCTCCCCTTCGGCCTCCTGCAGCCTGCCTCCGATCTCCAGTACCTCGGCGCGCTTCTCCTCGTTCAGCTCGGCCAGCAGCCTGTCGCGCTCGGCCACCTCGGCCGCGCCCGTCCGCTCGGCCTGGCGGCGCAGCTCGAGGGTCGTGTCGGCGAGTGCCGAGACCGCGCCGGCAGCCGGCAACGGGCGCCGGGAGGCCAGGGCGACGCAGAACAGCGGCTCGGGCTCGGCGACCGGGACCCACTCCTCGCCGGCGGGCTCGAGGAAGAACGCCCGCGACGCCGCAGCCTCGCGGTCGCGCTGATCGCTGTCGAGGGCGGTCAGCAGCGAGCCGGCGATCGTGCGCTGGCCCCACAGCGCGACGTGCTCGAAGCGCGAGCCGAGCAGCGCGCGAAACTCCTCGACGGTCAGCTCGCGCTCGTGGAACTCGTTCACCTGGCCGGCTGCCTTGCTGTAGCGATCTCTGTCGGGCGTGGAGACGACCAGCAGGCCGTCATCGGCCAGCACCCGCGCGACCTCGTCGAGCAGGAGCTCCTGCTCGGTGACGTGCTCGATCATCTCGAACGCGACGACCGCGCCGAACGAGCCCGCCTGGAACCCGGCGAGGTCGAGCGCGCTGCCAGTCTGGAACGCGAGCCCGTCCCGGGCGTAGTTGCGCCTGGCGTGCTCTACCGCAGCCGGATCGACATCGATGCCGATCACCTCCTCGGCGGAACCGGCGAGGATCGCGGCGCCGAATCCCTCGCCGCTGCCAAGGTCCAGCACGCGGCGTCCGGCGAGCAGCGGCGCAGCCCACAGGTAGCGGTGGAAGTGCTCGTACACGATCGCCGCGTCGTCCGTCCAGGGCACGCAGCGCTCCCCCGTCCACTCGATCAGGCGCGGCGCCCCCGGGTGTCGCAGCGGGCTCATCGACGGCGCGACCATAGCGCAGGGTGGAGGGGGTACCGCTTGGTAGGTTCCGGGTGTGAGAACGGCGAGCAGCCGTCACGGTCTTTCGGCGGCGCTCGCACGGTCGTCCAGCCGCGCGCGCGCCCTGGCGGGACGGCTACGGAGCCTTGCCGGGCCGGGGACCACCCCTCCCGAGACGCTGCAGCGCGAGCTCGCCCCCGGCAAGCTCGCGCGCGAGCAGGAGAGCGTGACCGCGGCCCTCTACGGCCGGCTCAGCGCCGAGGACGTCACCGCCGCCGAACAGGCGATCCGCGAGGAGCCCGGCGCGTGGGAGCACTACTTCGGTAAATCCGAACGCGCCACGAGCCGCGACCTGCTGCTCGCTCTAGGGGTGTGGGTCGACTGCCGAGCTGTGATCGAGCGCACCGGTCTCGTCCGCGCCGAGCCTCCGGAGGACGTGCATGCGATGACCCGCGGCGCCCAGAACGCGGCGGGCGGCCTGTATGAGGCGAACATGGTGATCGACGCGCTGCAGTCCGCCGGCGGGGACATCGATGCGGTCGGGGACGCGCTCGACTTCGGCTGTTCCTCCGGCCGCGTGCTGCGGCCCCTGGCGGCCGCCTACCCCGAGGTGCGCTGGCGCGGCTGTGACCCCAACGAGGCCGCAGTGCGTTGGGCCTCCGAGCACCTCGCAGGGATCGAGTTCTTCCGCTCTGGCAACGTGCCGCCGCTTGCGCTCGCGGACAGCTCGCTCGATCTCGCCTACGCGATCTCCATCTGGTCGCACTTCGAGCCCGGGAGGGGGCTGGATTGGCTGGAGGAGATGCGCCGCCTTCTGCGCCCGGGGGCTCACCTCGTACTCACCGCGCACGGGCCGACGGCCGTCGCGCACTACGCCGCCGCCGGGCTGCGCTCGCCCGAGCAGTCCCGCGAGATCGCGGACGAGCTCTACCGGCGCGGGTGGTGGTACAAGGCCGAGTTCGGCGCCGCCGGCGACTGGGGCGTCGTCGATCCCAGCTGGGGCACGGCCTTCCTCTCGCCGGAATGGCTGCTGACGCAACTCTGCCCGCGCTGGCGTGTCCTTGAATACGCCCCGGGCCGCAACCAGGAAAACCAGGATCTCTACGTGTTGCAACGGGTTTGAGGCGGACGCCGGTTGCTAGCGTTTCACTGCCCTTGACGACCACGATCCCCCGAGAGTCGGCGCCGGCGCCGGCCGCCGTGCCGAGCGCAGCGCCGGCGATCTCGGTGCAGCAGGTCGGCAAGACCTTCAGGCTCCCCCACCAGCAGTACTCGACGCTCAAGGAGCGCATACTGCACCCGTTCCGGAGCACCGAGTACGACGAGCTGCATGCCGTCCAGGACGTGAGCGTCGACATCGCCCAAGGCGAGTTCTTCGGGATCGTCGGGCGCAACGGCAGCGGCAAGAGCACGCTGCTGAAGTGCATCGCCGGCATCTACGGCGTCGACACCGGACGCATCGAGATCGCGGGCCGGCTCTCGCCGTTCATCGAGCTCGGCGTCGGCTTCAACATGGACCTGACGGCGCGCGACAACGTCGTCATCAACGCGATCATGCTCGGTCTCAGCCGCCGCCAGGCGCGCGCCCGCTTCGAGCACGTGATCGCCTTCGCCGAGCTCGAGGAGTTCGTCGACCTGAAGCTCAAGAACTACTCCTCGGGGATGCTCGTGCGGCTCGCCTTCGCGACCGCGATCCAGGTCGATGCGGAGATCCTGCTGATCGACGAGGTGCTCGCCGTCGGCGACGCGGCCTTCCAGCAGAAGTGCTTCGAGGAGTTCTTCCGGCTGAAGCGCGAAGGCAAGACGATCATCTTCGTCTCGCACGACATGCACTCGCTCGAGCGCTTCTGCAACCGAGCGATGCTGATGGAGCGCGGCGAGATGCGGCTGCTGGGCGACCCGCACCAGATCGCCCGGGCGTACCACAAGCTCAACTTCGGCAAGCTGCCCCACGCCGCGCCCGCCGCCGGCGCCGCCGGCACGGGAACCGTGATCGCCGACGCCTGGTTCGAGAACACGGCCGGCGAGCGGATCGCGACGACGAGCCAGGAGGAGCCGCTGCGCATGTGCTTCGAGGTGCGCTTCGCCGAGCCGCTGGCCGATCCCGTCTTCGCGGCCACGCTGCGGACCGAGCTCGGCCACACGATCGTCGTCGCGCGCAGCGACGAGCACGGCGCCAGCAGCGGCTCGTTCGCCCCGGGTGACGTGGCGGTCGCCCGTTTCGAGATGCCCGCCTGGCTGACGCCCAGCCGCTACATGCTGACGCCGTCGCTGGCTCGGGCCGGGACCGGCGAGGACGCGGTCGCCCTGGTCGAGGACATGGCCTCGGTCGTCATCCACGGCACCTCGAGCGGCGGCATCCTCGAGCTGCCGCTGAAGGCGGAGATCGAGCGCACATGAGCGTGCAGGCCGGAACGCCGCCGCTGCCGGCCGCGCAGCCCGCCCGCGGCGTACACGGCCCGTCCGCGCTGAGCGGCGACCTGCGCCGCTTCTGGTCGCTGACGTTCACGCTCGCTCGCACCGAATTCAAGCTGCGCTTCTTCGGGTCGGTCCTCGGCTACCTGTGGACGCTCGTGCGCCCGCTGCTCCTGTTCGGCGTGCTGTGGATCTTCTTCACACAGATCGGCCACGTCAATGAAGAGGGCCAGCCCGGCTCGCAGTTCTACGGCGTGCAGCTGCTCGGCTCGATCGTGCTGTTCACGTTCTTCGCCGAAGCGACCGGGGGCGCGGTGCGCAGCATGGTCGATCGCGAGAACCTGCTGCGCAAGATCCACTTCCCGCGGCTCGTGATCCCGGCCTCGGTCGTACTGCTCGCCTTCTTCAACTTCTGCCTGAACCTGGTCGTGGTCTTCATCTTCGCGCTCGCCTCCGGCGTCGAGCCGATGCTGAGCTGGCTAGAGCTGCCGCTGATCGTCGGCGGTCTCGTGCTGCTCTCGGCGGGCGTGGCGATGCTGCTCTCGGCGCTGTTCGTCTGGTTCCGCGACGTGCAGCCGATCTGGGAAGTGCTCCTGCAGATCCTCTTCTACGCCTCGCCCGTGATCATCTCGATCGAAACGGTCCGCGCCAAGCTCGAAGGCAAAACGTTCCTCGGCGTCGACCTGCTCCACATCTACATGCTCAACCCGCTCGCAGTGATCTTCCAGCAGTTCCGCCACGCGATCGTCACCCACGAGACGATCAGCGCCGGGCAGGCGCTCGGCAGCTGGGCGGCGCTGCTCGAGCCGCTGGCGATCGTGCTGATCATCTTCGCCGTCGGGTTCGCCGTCTTCGATCGCTCGGCGGCCAGGATCGCGGAGAATCTCTAGGCGATGGAGCCCTCGCAGGCCACCGACCGCGAGCAGAACCGGCTGCAGGCCGAGAACGAGCGCCTGAGTGCCCGTGTGCGCGAGCTCGAGGCCGAGCTCGTCGAGGTCCAGGCGCGGACGAACGCCGCCGTCGCGCAGTGGCAGGAGCGCGCCTACTGGCTCGACCGCTGGCACCTCGACCTGAACGCGATGATGAGACGCCGAGGGGCCTCGGAGTTCCGCGCGCTCGTCCGCGCGGTCCGCGCGGTGCTGTGGGGCGCCAAGCGCGCGCGGCGACGCCTGCGAGAGCGATGAGCACCGTCTCGGTGGCGATCCCCGTCAAGGACGGGGATCGGTATCTCGATGAGCTGCTCGACGCGCTGAAGCGCGAGGGCGCCGAAGAGACGCTCGTGATCGACTCGGGCTCGCGCGATCGCTCGGTCCAGATCGCGCGCTCGCATGGCGTCGAGCTGCTCGAGATCCCCCCCGAGGACTTCTCGCACGGCCGCACTCGGAACCTGGCCGCCGAACGCACCTCCGGCGAGCTGATCTGCTTTCTGACGCAGGACGCGACCCCCTGCCCCGGCTGGCTCGCCGCATACCGCGAGGCGTTCACGCTCGCTACCCCACAAGGGGGCACCCCCCATGGCGGGGGGCAGACAGGCGGCCACGTCGGCGCGGCCTACGGGCCGCATCTCGCGCGCAGCGGCACGAGCCCGATGATCGCGCGCGAGCTGAGCGAGTTCTTCGCCGGGTTCTCACCCGCTGGGACGCCGGTCGTGCAGCGGGCCGGGGACCCCACCTACCTCTCAAACGTCAATGCCTGCTACGCGCGCGCCTGCTGGGAGCAGATCCGTTTCCGGGACGTCCCGTATTCCGAGGACCAGGCCTTCGGCGAGGACCTGCTGGCAGCCGGCTGGAGCAAGGTCTACCACCCGCTGGCCGCGGTCCTGCACGCCCACGACTATCCGCCGGTCGAATTCATGCGCCGCTACTTCGACGAGTACCGCGGCCTGCGTGAGGCCAAGGGGCACGTCGAGGCGTTCAACTGGAGCGAGTCCAGCGCCCACGTCAAGCGCGCGGTCGGCGCCGATCGGCGCTGGATGCTCGAACGGGGGATGGACCGCACCGATGTCGCGCGCTGGACCGCGCGGGCGACGGTTCACCACGCCGGGCGCAAGGTGTTCTCCGCCTTGGGCTCGCGCGCCGCCAGCCTGCCGGCGCCGGTGCGCGCGGGCATCTCGCTCGAGGGCCGCAATGACGCGGGCGCGAACGGCGCAAGCGGGGAGGCCGCCTCCGAGCCGAGTGCAGGGTCGCCGCTGCCCGCGCGCGGGCGCGTTCCCGCCGTCCTTTCGGGAGAGGTCTACGACGTCGCCGCGCGGGTCTGGGCCAACGGGCCCGCGCCCCTGCTCGACGCGATCCCGGGCCAGTCCGAGCGCGAGCGGCTGCGCTTGGCGATGGTCGTGCCTCCGTGGATGCGGGGCAGCGGCGGCCACAACACGCTGTTTCAGATCTTCAGCCGCCTGGAGCAGCGCGGCCACGCCTGCAGTGTCTGGGTCGCGGACTACCACGGCTACCAGAAGGACGTCTGGCCGGCCGTGATGCGCCGGGAGATCCAGGAATGGTTCGCGCCGTTCGAGGGGCCGGTCTACAAGGGCTTCGGGAGTTGGCAGGGGGCGGACATCGTGATGACGACCGGCTGGGACACGGTCCACGCAGCGCTCGAGCTCGGCGGGTGCCGTGCGCGCGCGTACGTCGTCAACGACCACGAGCCCGAGTTCTTCTCCGCCTCGGCCGAGCAGGTCCTGAGCACGGATACCTACACGCACGGGATGCACTGCATCGCGGCGAGCCCGTGGCTTCGCGACCTGCTGATCGAGCGCTACGGCGCCACCGCGGAATCGTTCCAGCTCGGCGTCGAGCACTCCGTCTACAGGCCGCGGCCGGTGACGCGGCGCTCGGACACGGTGATCTACTACGCGCGCCACTCCACGCCGCGGCGCGGCGTGCCGATCGGGCTGATGGCGCTGGCCGAGCTGAAGCGCCGCCGGCCGGACGTGCGGATCGTGCTGTTCGGTGCGAACGACAAGCTGCATGCCTCCTTCGGGTACGAGCATCTCGGCGTGCTCAGCCCGGCGCAGCTGTCCTGGCTGTATTCCGAAGCGACCCTCGGGCTGTGCCTGTCGCTGACGAACTTCTCGCTGATGCCGAAGGAGATGCTCGCCTGCGGGCTGCCCTGCGTCGAGCTGGCCGGAATCAGCGCGGAGTCGATCTTCGGCGAGGACGGCCCGCTGGAGCTCGCGCCACTGGACTCGAACCGCATCGCAGACGCGATGCAGCGGCTGCTCGAGGACGAGGGCGAGCGGGCACGGCGCTCGGCGCGTGGCATCGAGTACGTCGCGTCGCACACCTGGGATCACGCCACGGACGAGGTCGAAGCCGGGCTGCGGCGGGCGTTGCGCGAGCGCGAACCTCCGGCCGCCGCGGTCGCGGGCGCCGAGGCCAGCGCGGCGGGCGACGAGCGCTGAGGCGCGCGTCCGCTCAGGCGCCGGCCAGCTCGACCCAGTAGGCGCGTCGCCCGCACAGCGAGCGCCATTCGCGCGGTGCGACCGACACGAGTCGTGCCTGCGCCCCCGCGGGCACGAGCGCGACGGCGCCGACCGACGCCTGGGTGCTGCCGTTGCCGGGGGACAGGTTGCCGCCTCCGAGCAGGACGCCGAGACTGTGGCGCCCGGCCGGAACCGTTGCGGTTCCGGCCATGGCCCAGCCGCCGGGGGCATCCGTGCCGAGCGCGGAGCCGACGGCGCGGCCGTCGAGCGTCACCGACATGCGCCGCGGCAGGTTGCCTTCGACCCACAGCTCGTAGCGGCCGGTGGCGGGCACGGTCACCTCACGCGAGGCGCGCCCGGGCGAGGCGGTCACGAACGCTTTGGGGTCACCGCCGATCACCCATAGCGGCGAATGTTCGCTTGCCTGCGACATCGCGTAGCCGACGACCGGCGGCTGTTCGGAGAGCACCAGCCGCTGGCCCGGTCCAGCGCGGGCCGCGAGCGCGCGCAGCTGAGGGCAGGGCGCCGGAGCGCCCGCTCCCATCGGGCCCCGTAGCGGCAGCTGAGCGACGGCCTTGGCAGAGCCGCCGCGGCGCCACAGTTCGTAGTAGGCGTCGCGTCGCACGAGCGAGTAGCCGGCCGGGGGCGGGCTCGAGACCGGCGAGCGGCGGATCAGGACATAGGGGAACGACTGCACGTAGGCGAGCCGCTCCTGGCCGAGGTCGAAGGAGTGGCCGTACTGGGTTTCGTTGTCGGCCACGAGTTCGAGCGGGCGCGGCGTCGGGTTGTCCGGCCCGACGTTGAGCTCGGCGGGCAGCGCGAAGAACTTCGCGAACTGCTCGAACTCGCTGTCGAGCACCGCCCCCCGTCCGCCCATGCCGCGTCCGATCCGTTCGAGCGCGATCATCCTCGCCGGCGAGGAGACCGGAAATTCGTGGTAGGCGAGGGCATCGGAGGCGGCCACGGCGACGACGAGCCCCAGCCCCGCCACCGCGGCCAGCCCGTTCCAGTCCCAGCCGCGGAGTCCCGTCAGCGCCTGCAGCGCGCAGAGCAGCACGATCGGGCTGGCGATCGCCAGCAGCTTGGCCTGCGCGTACGGTGTCAGGCGCGGGTAGACGATCAGCAGCACGAGCGCGACCGTCACGAGCCCCATCAGGGGGCCGGGCTCCTGCGCCCTGATCATCCGGAGCACGGCGGGAAGCAGCAGCGCGAGCACGATCACCGTCGCGAACACGGTCAACGTCGCGCCCGTCCCGGGCGGCACCGGCAGCCGATAATCGCCGTGCAGCCAGACGCCGCTGAGCTCGCTGAGCGGCAGTTTGCGGAACAGCGGCCCCAGCGAGGGCGCGGCCGCCTGCGCGCCCGTGAAGCCGGTGCTGGCGACGTGGTAGAAGGTTTTGATCGTCAGCAGCGCCGGGATCGATGCGATCACGAGGACGCCGGCACCGATCAGCGCCGGGCGCACCCACTCGCGCCCGGGCAGCCGGCGGTGCACGATCACAGCTGCCACCATGCCGCTGCCCGCGAGCGCGAGCGCGTAGGGCAGGCCGGCGGCGTTGTATGAAACGAGCACGGCAGCGAGCGGGATCGCGCTCAGGGCAAGCGCGGCGGCGCCGCGCAGGGCGAGGATCGCGTGGCGGATCACGGCGAGCGCGCAGAGCACGGCCGCGACCAACGCGATCTCCTTGATCGCGCCCTGCAGGGCGTACTCGTAGGTGAGCGCGGCGCCGACCGCCACCGCGCCGGCCGCGGCGGCGAGGCGCCTGTCCATCGTGCGCCCTGAAAGCAGCGACGCCGCCAGCGCCCCGACCGCCGCCATCGCGCTGATGAAGCTCTGCCATGCGACGGCCGGAGAGATGCCGAGGATCCCGCTGATCACGCCGAGCAGCGACTGCGACCCGAGCGGATAGCCGGTGCTCAGATAGGAGCTCAGGACCGAGTTCGCGGTGCTCGGCACGGCTGAGGCCGCCGCCGTGCCGTGCGCCTGCAGATGGGAGACGAGCAGCAGCTCGTAGGCCGAATCGTTCTCGACGTTGTAGCCGCTGATCACCCAGTGGCCGCTGATGATCACAGAGGCGTTGAAGCCGATGTAGACGGCCAGCGCGGCGAGCAGGGGCCAGCCGGCATTCAGCCGCGCCCGCAGCCCCCTGCGCTGCACGAGCGCGCCGGCGAGCGCGAGCCCCGCCACTACCGGGATCGCCAGCCAGTTGCCGGCGTGCGTGCAGTACACGCCGAGGGAGACGATCATGCTCGAGCAGAAGCCGAGCGCGATCAGCAGCGGGTTCGGAAGCTTCACGCGGGCGACGCGCTCGATCAGCAGGCCCTGCCCGAACGCCAGCGCCCACATCACCAGCGGCACGCCAGCGATCGCCGCTACGTCATCCCACGCACCGGGCGACGGCACCGCCTAGCGCCGGCGCAGCCCGAGTATCGAAAGCAGGAAGGAGCTGAAGAAGATCTGGATGCCGACGATCAGCACCGACGCGGCGACCACGGCGAGGCGTTCGTAGGCCAATGAGCCGAACCCGTGGGCGATCCAGCTCGCCAGGATCGCGGCACCGAGCCCGATCCCGACCAGGATGAACAAACCCCCGAGCAGCAGCCCGTGCTCGAGCTTGAAGCGGGCGCGCATACGGTCGAACCACGGGTCGCGCTCGCCCATGAAGTAGGTGCCGTAGGCGTGCGCGCAGAGGCCGAGGGCGAGCACCTGCGTGCCGACGATCATCAGCAGCGCGCCGGCGATCACGACGTGGATCCCCAATGGCCGCCCGAGCAGGTCTAGCCGCGTCTCGGCGATGATGAGCACGAGCGTGCCGAGCCCCGCCATCAGCGCCCCGGGCGCGATGAACAGATGGTTGGGGCTGTGGACGAGCAGGAAGCGCAGGTGGCGCCACCCGTCGCGGAAGCTCGAGAGCTTGCTCTCGCCGCCGCGCGGGTGATATTCGATCGGGAACTCGGCGATCCGCAGCCTCTCCTTGGAGGCCCTGATCACCATCTCGGACGCGAACTCCATGCCGGTCGTGCGCAGGTCCAGCCGCGGCAGCACGTCGCGCCGCAGCGCCCGCATCCCGCAGTGCGCGTCGCTGATGCCCGTGCCGAAGAACAGGTTGAGGAGCCCCGTGAGGATCGGGTTGCCGACGTAGCGATGCAGCCACGGCATCGCGCCCGGCTGGATGTTGTCCATGCGGTCGCCGATCACCATCTCGGCACCCTTCTCGAGCTCGGCGACGAAGCGCGGGATCTCCTTGAAGTCGTAGGTCAGGTCGGCGTCCGCCATCACGATGTACTTGCCGCGGGCCGCCGCGAAGCCGGCCAGGTAGGCGCTGCCGTAGCCGCGACGGCGCTCGACGATGACCCGCGCGCCGGCGCGCTCGGCGAGCAGCGCCGACTCGTCCTCGGAATCGTTGTCGGCGACCACGACCTCGCCTTCCACGCCCATCCGCACGATCGCTTCCATTGCCGCCACGACGCAGGCCTCGATGTTGTCGGCCTCGTTCAGGCAGGGGATCACGACGGAGACGAGCGGGCTGGAGGATTCGTCTCCTTCGGCGCGGCGCGGCGTCGGTGTCTGGACGGCGATGCTCATGAGAAGTGCCCGCCCAACGTCGGCGAGAGCCCGTTCACGCCGTTTTAACTCTCGGGCGGACGAAAAGTGGCGGCACTCGGCGACGATGCTAGCGGACGCCGCGGATTCACGGGATGATGCCCGGCCATGCGAATCTGCGTCGTCTACGACTGCCTGTTCCCCTACACCGTCGGCGGCGCCGAGCGCTGGTACCGCAACCTCGCCGAGCGGCTCGTCCAGGAGGGCCACGAGGTCACCTACCTGACGCTCCGCCAGTGGCAGCGGGGCCAGCAGCTCGACCTGGATGAGCGCATCGAGGTTCGCGTCGCCGGACCGCGCATGGCGCTCTACACCAGTTCGGGCCGCCGCCGCGTGCTGCCGCCGCTCGTGTTCGGGCTGGGCGTTTTATTGCAGCTGCTGCGCCATGGCCGCCGCTACGACGTCGTCCACACCTGCGCGTTCCCGTACTTCTCGCTGCTGGCGGCGGCGCTCGTGCGCCCGCTGAGCGGCTACCGGCTCGTCACCGACTGGTTCGAGGTCTGGAGCGACTCTTACTGGCGCGACTACCTCGGCGGCCTCGGCGGGCGGATCGGCGCGCTCGTGCAACGCCTGTGCGCGCGCGTGCCGCAGCAGGCGCACTGCTTCTCCGAGCTCCACGCGCAGCGGCTGCGCGAAGAGGGCATCCGCGGGCCGGTGCAGGTGCTTCGAGGTCTGTACGCCGAGCCGAGCGGCCCGGCCGTCGCCCGCGACGCCGACCCGCTGGTCGTGTTCGCCGGGCGGCTGATCCCCGAGAAGCAGGCGCCGCTGGGAGTCGCCGCGGTCGCAGCCGCGCGGCGCGCGGATCGAGGGCCTCGAGGGCGAGTTCCTCGGCGACGGCCCTGAGCGCGAGGCGCTGCGCGAGGCGATCGCCGCGCACGGCGTCGAGGGAATCGTGCGGGCACCCGGGTTCACCGATCCGGAGACCCTCGACCGGGAGATGCGCCGCGCGCTGTGCGTGTTGCTGCCCTCCAGGCGCGAGGGCTACGGGATGGTCGTCGTGGAGGCTGCCGCGCGGGCGACGCCGAGCGTCGTGGTGGCCGGGGAGGACAACGCGGCCGCGGAGCTCGTCGTGGAGGGTGTCAACGGCGCGATCGCACGGCGCGGTGACCCTGAGGAGATCGCCGACGCGATCGTGCGGGTCGCCGACGCCGGCAGGGCGCTGCGCGAGAGCACGGCGCGGTGGTACGCGGAGAACGAGCGCACGCTGTCGCTCGAGAGCTCGCTGCGGACGGTGCTCGCTGGCTACGCCGCCGGCGCCGGACCCGCCGGTGAGAGCGAGGCCGCGCCGAGCGCTCGCGCGTAGACGTCCAGCGTCAATCGGGCCGTGCGCTCCCACGTGAACTCCTGCGCCCGGCGCAGTCCGCGCTCGCGCAGGCTCGACGCGAGCGGCTCGTCGTAGAGCACGCGCTCGAGCGCGGCTGCGATGCCGGCGACGTCGCGGGGGTCGAAGAGCAGCGCCGCGTCGCCGGCGACCTCAGGCAGTGACGAGCTGTTCGAGCAGGCGACGGGAACGCCCCGCGCCATCGCCTCCAGCACAGGCAAACCGAAGCCCTCGTACAGCGAGGGGAACACGAAGGCGCGCGCGAGGCCCCAGAGCCCCTCGAGCTCCGGCGCCGACAGCCACTCCGGGAAGCGGACGTCGGCGAGCACCCCCGCCGCCGCCGCGCGCTCGCGCAGCTCGCGCTCGTGCCACGTCGCGTAGCCCGGGAGGACGAGCACCGGGCGCCGCTCGGAGGCGATCAGCGCGAGCGCATCGATCAGCGCTCCCAGGTTCTTGTGCGGGCGCTTGGCCGAGAGGCTGAGCAGGACCGGACGCTCGCCGAGGTCGAGACGGGCGCGGACCTCGTCCGGGTCAGCCGCGGCGCCCCGCCGCACGGCGCCGAGCCCCAGCGGCACCACGTCGACCCGCTCGGGCGCGATGCCGATGAGCTCGACGATGTCGTCGCGGGTGCTGGCCGAGTCGGCGACGACGCGGTCGCTCCGGCGCGCCGCGGCGGGTACCAGCACGCGCAGTCCGCGGTCACGGAGACCCGAATGGGCGTCGGGAAAGCGGGCGTAGATGAGGTCGTGGATCGTGACCACCTTCCTGTAGCGCCCCCACAGCGGCGCGGTGCTGGCGAGGCTGTGCATCAGCTCGACGCCCCTGCGCGCCGCCAGCGCGGGCAGGAGCGTCTGCTCTCCAAGCACCCACTCGTGGCGGCGCCGGGCACGCACGGGCACCGTGACGGCGGGGAGCAGCTCATCCCACGGCCCGTCCTTGGCGGCGGCGGCCTCGCGGTTCACGAAGGCGGTGAAGCTCGTCCCGGGTGGCGCGGCGCGGAGCAGCGCCGGTATCAGCTCGCGCGCCGCCACCTCCATCCCGCCTGTCTCCTCGGGCACGAGGAACACGAGGTTCAAGCCGATCTTCACCTCGACCCACCCCCGAGCGCCCTGACGTAGGAGGCGTGAGTACCGCGCGCGGCGGCCTCCCACGTGAAGCGCGCAGCGTGTTCGGGCCCCTCCGTGCTCGCGCGGTCATCCGCGAGCGCTGCCCGGATTGCAGCGGCCGCCTGCGCCGGGTCACGGGCGGCGAAGTAGTGCGGCAGCCCGCCGCCGACCTCCCGCAGCACCGGCAGGTCTGAGCACGCGACCGGGACGCCGTGCGCGAGCGCCTCGATCAGCGGCAGCCCGAAGCCCTCGCCGAGCGTCGGCAGCGCCGCACACGAGGCCGTGCGCCAGAGCCCCTCGCGTTCGGCGTCCGTGACGTAGCCGGCGAAGCGCACGCGCTCCCCGACACCGAGTTGAGCCACCAGCTCTCGCAGCCGCTGCTCGTAGGGCTCGGCATGGCCGGCGAGCAGGATCACGACGCCCGCGGGCAGCGAGGGGGCGGCCCGCACGAGCACCTCTTGGTTCTTGTGGGGACGCTTCGCCGCCAGGCAGAGGACCACGCGCCCCTCGGTCAGCCCGTAGCGCTCCCGCAGCTCTGCGGAGGACGTGAACGAGCCGCGGTAGGGCTCATAGCCGTGGTGGACAACGTCGAAGCTCGCCGGGTCGACGCCGAGGACGGCGCAGATCTCGTCCCGCGCCGCGGCGCTGCCGGTGATCAGCCGCCGCGCGCGCGACGCCGCCGAGCGCACGAGCAGCTCCATGCCGCGCGTCGTGACGGCGCCGAACGTCGGCGTCAGCAGGAACGTCACGTCGTGCAGCGTGACGACCGCAGGCCGGCCCGGCAGGACCGGGGCCAGGCTCGCGAGGCTGTGCACGATGTCCGGGCGCGACGCGCGCGCCAGGCGCGGCAGCAGGACCTGTTCGGCGAACTGGCGCCGCAGCCGCTGCCCGTCCTCGCACGGCAGCGCATGGATGCGTGCGAAGTCCTCCCAGCCTGACTCGCTCAGAGCGGCGGCGCCGGAGCGCGTCGTGGCGAGCGACAGCGACATCGACGGGAACTCGCGGGCCAGCGCAGGCGCGAGTCCCCGCAGATAAGTCTCCGGGCCCCCGGAGACGCCGGGATCGAGGAACAGCGCGTTGAGCAGCACGCTCGTGACGGACGGCATCGGGGGCGATGGTACGGTGCGATCCCCGTGAGCTACTTCGACTGGCACGAGAAGCCGGGCTACTGGGCCGACATCACGCGCCACTTCCCGCCGGAGACGGAGCTCCTCGACATCGGCTGCGGAACGGCCTGGCTTGCGGATCACTTCCCCGCGTACACCGGCATCGACGGCTCCGCGGATGCGGTCGCGGCGGCCGCGGCGAATGGCCGCGCCGTGGTCCAGGGGGACGTGGACGAGCCCCTGCCGTTCCCCGACGAGGCCTTCGACGGGGTCGTGATGAAGGACCTGCTCGAGCACGTCGCAGACCCGGCCGCGGTGGTACGCGAGGCGCGGCGGGTGCTGCGACCGGACGGCGTGGTCTTCGCATCCTCGCCGGACGCTCAGCGCTGGGTGTGGGACGACTACACCCATCGCCGTCCGTTCACGCGCAAGAGCTTCAGGCTCTTGTTTGCCGACCAGGGCTTCGAGGTCGATCACGTCGGCTACGAGTCGGTCGCGCCCGGGGTCGGCTTGATCTCCGGGCGCACCCGCAGCCATCGCCGCCCGCGGCTGTTCGGGCTGCTCGCGCTGCTGCCTTTCCACCGGCGCAACGTGTGGGTACGGGCGCGACGGTCAGCCGTCTAGACGTGCCTGGTCGAGCGCCGCGAGCACTGCCGCCGCGGTGGCGTCCCAGCTGAAGTCCCGCGCTCGCTCGATCCCGCGCTCGGCGCAACGCTCCCGCAGCGCGGGGTCGGCGAGCAGCTCGCTGAGCCCCCGCCGGATGTCGGGCACGATCAGCGGATCGGCATAGCGGGCGGCCTCCCCGCCGACCTCGGGCATCGAGGAGCGGCTCGAGGTCAGGACCGCCGTCCCCGACTGCATCGCCTCGAGCACGGGGATCCCGAAGCCCTCGTAGAGCGACACGTAGGCGAACACGCGCGCCCGGCGGTACAGCGCAGGCAGGTCCTCATCTGGGACGTAACCGAGGCTGTTCACGAGCTCCGTGTGCCGGGCCACCGAGGAGAACGTCTCGTCGGTCTCCCAGCCCGCGGCCCCCGCGAGCACGAGCGAGACGCCCTCGCGCTCGCGCTCCGGGAGGCCGGCGAAGGCCTCGATCAGCCGCGGGATGTTCTTGCGCGGCTCGAGTGTCCCCGTCACGAGCACGTAGGGCTCCCGCACGCCGTGCCGGGCGAGCACGCCGCCGTCATCGGGGCCGGCCTGGGGCGAGAAGCGAGCGTCGGCCGCGGGGTAGGCGACGCTCGTGCGCCCGGTCGCGCGGGGGAAGCGGCGCTCGAGCTCCTCGCGGGTGCTCTGCGAGATCGCGATCATGCGCCGCGCGCGGCGCAGCGCGACGGGCAGGGTCAGGCGCTCGAGCAGGCTCCCGGCCGGCGCCCTCAGGGTGCGGTCGAAGGGCGCGAAGTCCCACACGACGGCCGCCCCCGGCAGGCGCCAGGTGGCGGTCATCGCGTAGCTCGTGCACGCGAGGGCGACCTCGGCCGGGCGCGACATCCGCGCCCCGGCGACGAGCGGCCAGGCGAGGCCGGGCGCGGCGGTCAGCCGCCAGCTGAAGCGCTCGTCGAGATCGGCCGCGGTCCACGGGGTGCGCGCGTGCAACTCGTAGGTGTTCGCGTCCGTGCGCGCAGCGAAGGCCCGGATCAGCTCGCGCACGTAGCGGCCGCGGCCTGCCGGGACCTCGGCGGCCGCGCGCGCGTCGATCGCGATCCTCATCGCCGGCAGGCTAGTCGAGGGGCGAGCGCGAGCAGCAGCAGGACGGCGCCCGAGGATATGTTGCGGCCGTGGAGAACGCCACCGCCGATCGCGCCGGCCCGCCGCGCCCGCGCGTCGTGATCCTGCGCGGCCATCAGGCCAATCCGTGGGAGCTGCGCCCGTGGCGGGAGCCGGCGCTCGCCGATCGCTACTCCGTCAGCTACCTGCGCTCACGGCGCGGCTGGTTCGACACGAGGACGTTGCAGCTCGACTCCCGGAAGGCCTGGACGATGCGCGACCTGCTCCCGCCCGGGCGCCTCGGCGATCTGGTGGTGCGCCTGCCCGGCGAGCGCTACCTGGGCCTGTCCCGGCACCTGCGCGGCGCGGACATCGTCCACAGCCAGGAGCTCGGCTACTGGTACACGATGCAGGCGGCGCGCGCGAAGCGGGAACTCGGCTTCAAGCTCGTGCTCACGGTGTGGGAGACGCTGCCGCTCCTCGACGCCTACCGCAACGTCCGCACGCGCCCCTACCGCGCGCTCGCGCTGGCCGAGACCGACCTGTTCCTCGCGGCGACCGAGCGCGCTCGCGAGGCGCTGCTGCTGGAGGGCGCCGCGGAGTCGCGCATACGTGTCTGTCCGCCGGGCATCGACGTGGGGCGCTTCGCGGCGCCGCGCACGCCAGGCGAGGTGCCGACGATCCTCTCCCCGGCCAGGCTCGTCTGGGAGAAGGGTCACCAGGACGTGCTGCGCGCCCTGGCGCTGCTGCGCACCCGGGGCAACGCCCAGGCACGGCTCGTGATCGTCGGCAGCGGCCCCGAGGAGCAGCGGCTGCGCGCCTACGCGAGCGAGCTGGGGTTGGCCGACGCGGTCGAGTTCCGCGGCTTCATCCCCTACGAGGAGATGCCGGTCGCTTTCGCGCACGCGTCCTGCGTGGTGCTCGCCAGCCTGCCGACGACCTACTGGGAGGAGCAGTTCGGCATGGTGCTCGCCGAGGCGATGGCAGCCGGCGTGCCGATCGTCGCCTCCGCGTCGGGGGCGATCCCCGAGGTGACGGCAGGCAACGCGAAGCTCTTCGAGGCGGGCGACTGGGTGGGCCTGGCCGACGCGCTCGCCGCAACACTCCGGGACGGCGGACGGGCGCGGCGCGACGAGCGCTACTCGACACCGCGGGCGGCCGAGGGCATCGCGGCCGCCTACGACGATGTGCTCGGCGCGCGCGCCGCCAGTACGCGCTCATAGACGGCCAGGTGCCGGTCGGCGACGGCATCTGGCGTCAGCTCGCTGAGCCAGTAATCCCGGCCGGCTCGGCCCATCGCACGAGAGGCATCGGGGTTGTCGAGCAGCGTACGGATCGCGGCAGCGAACGAGCTTCGATCGGGGGTCGAGACGAGCCCGCCGCCGGACCCCTCGACGAGCTCGCGCAGCACAGGTATGTCGCTCACCAAGACCGGCACCGCCTGGCTCCACGCCTCGGCGACGACCATGCCGAACGACTCGCTGACGGACGGCAGCGCGAGCACGTCCGCGCGGGTGAGCCACCACGCACGCATTTCGTCTGAGACGCGCCCCACGTCGAGAATACGAGCGTCGCGACCGGCGGGTAGCGGGCTGCCTGGCCCGACGAAGGCGAAGTGGGCGTCGGGGTGGTGCTCCCAGACGAGCGGAGCAGCTTCGAGCAGCAGTTCAAAACGCTTCGTTGGGCGGCGCTGCCCCAGAAACACGACCAGCGGGGCGCCCGGAGGCGGCCGGGATCCCTCTGGCGGCTCTCGGGGTCGCTGGCTGAGGCCCTCGACCGCGTCAGGCACGGGGAGTCCGACGATATCGATGTGCTGCTCGGGTACGCCCAGAGAGCGGTATGCGTCAGCGTCGGCCCGGGTCGTAGCCAGCAGCGTGTCAGCGCCGAGGTAGGCCCCGATCGAGCCGATGTCATCGCCCCACTCGCCGACGTGGGCGAAAGGCGAGATCACGACGCCGGCGCCGAGGCGATGTGCGCTGCGAACCGCGGCGACGGCCAGAAAATTCGAGCCGAGCATGTGAACGATGTCGGCCCCGCGGAGCAAGGGACGCAGGACGGGATCGACGACGGCGGCGTAGTACGCGGTGCTGTAGGTGCCGAGCCGGCGGCGGGTGAGGCGACCCCCGAAGGGGATCAGCTCCGCGGCCAGCGGCAGCAGCCAGGCACGGCGGGCGCGCGAGGGACGAAACTGGACGACCGGCATTCCCCGATGACTGAAGGGGGCGAAGATCATGCGCTCTCGGACCACGTGCGTCATGCGACCGAAACGAAGCTCGTCCACGCACTGAGCGACAACCGATACCTCGTGCCCGCGCGCGATGTACGCCTGACCGAGGTTCTCGACGACGCGCTCGACGCCGCCGACGGCCGGCCAGTACTGGCGGGTAACCATCACGATCCTCATTTGCGGCAGAACCCTATCCAGGCGACCGTGCCGCCTATGATGGCTCGCCGATGTGGCGGGTGGACCCAATGCTTCTTGCCGCACGGGACATCAGCGCGCTGACCGCACTGCTTGACCGGCCCGTAGTCGCAATAGACGTCGGTAGTCGCGACGGCTTCCGTGAGCCATGGTTGGGGCTGAAGCCAAACGCGATGCTCTTCGGGTTCGACCCAGACCCCGAGGAGTGTCAGCGGCTGGAAGCGAGCGCCGGCCCGGGGGAGCGTTATGTGCCCCTTGCGCTTGGCGCCCAGCCCGGGACGGCAACGTTGTATCTCACGCGTGACCCGCAGAGCTCGTCGTTGTACCCCCCTTCGCTGCCGGCGCTGGAGCGCTACCCCGAGCTCTGGCGGCACGAGCCGGTAAGCGAGGCGCAGCTCGAGCTGACGACAATCGACGGCTGGGCCGAGGACGCGGGCATAACGGCGCTCGACGCGCTGAAGGTCGACGTCCAGGGCGCCGAGCTCGACGTGCTGCGGGGAGCTGCACGCCTGCTGCGGACTGCGCGGATCGTCGAGACCGAGGTCGAGTTCCAGGAGCTCTACACCGGCCAGCCGCTGTTCTGCGACGTCGTCTCGTTCATGCGCACCGCCGGCTTCGAGCTCTGGCGACTGCGCGAGCTTCACCATTGCTCGCTGCGGCCGGCCGCGCGAGGGGAACCGGTATTCGGCGTCGGCGACTACGTCGAGCGGACGCCGCTGGGGGGCCAGCTCGCCTGGGGCAACGCGATCTTCGTGCGAGGCGAGTTGGCGGACACGAAGGCACCGCTCGACTGGCAAGCCCGTACGCGCGATGCCTGCCTTGGCGCGATCTTCGGGTTTCCGGAGCTCGTTGAGCTCGGTCTCTCGCAAGCGCTCATCGGAGCACCGGCGACCGCCCGGCCGGTGCTCGAAGAGGCTCTGGCGGGAGCCCGGAAGCGTGCACGCTCCCGGCGCGTAGCCGACCTGTTCTTGCGCGCCCCTCAGCACGTGCGCGGCTTCCTCAAAGCGCACCTGCGCTAGCTCCCGCTGCGGCCACCGTCGCGATCCGGGTGCGAGGTGTAGATCGCCCGTCGCGTCCCGCCGCCGCGCATGCGCCGTGTCGCGAGGCGGCTGGCGGTCGACGCGCGCAACTGCCCGAGCGCTCCGCCGGCCGCGCGCGCGAAGAACCGTCGGTAGGCCCGCAGCACGCGCTCGTCCGCCTGGATCGGCGCGAAGCGTAGCTCCTCGATCGACGGCGACCGGTCGCGCTCCCAGGTGAGCCTGAGCGTCGTTGGGCCGGCGGCGTGGGTTCCTTCTTCGAGGCCGCCGTTTTCGACCATGTTCCAGGTCGGGGTCACGAACCAGCTGCGGCGCAGCAGCATGTTCGCGGCGATCGTGACGTCCCATGAGCCGCCGAGGGTCTCAGCGAGCACCGCATCGTGGATCATCGGCGCGAGGTCGACGCCGGCCCGGTCGGGGCGAAAGCCGGCGTCGGCAGCGATCCGGCCGCGCAGTTCGCCTGCATCGAAGCTGAACTCGCGCCAACGCTCGCGCCACGTCGCCCACGCCCACGAGGAGAAGCGCGGCGCCAGGAAGACGTCATAGGGATAGTCGCGGAGCGCCCGACGGTCGAACGGCAGCCGCAGTCCTGTGATCCCGGCGATCTGATCCTCGCCGCGATAGTGATCGAGGGCACGGGCGGCGTAACCACAGAACTCAGGAGCAACGCAAACGTCGTCCTCGATCACGATCGCCGTCCCGTGGCGCTCGAAGACGTGGTCGAGGCCGGAGCGGATCGACTCGCTGAGGCCGAGATTCTCCGCGCGCGCAAAAATGGCCGTCTCGGCCCAGTCGATCGAGTCGAGCAGTGCGCGCACGCGCTCGACGTCGGCGACGGCCGCATGGTCGGCCGGACCGTCCGAGAACACGTACAGTCGCTCGACGCCTGCGTCGCGAAGACAGGCGAGGGTGCGCTCGAGCTGGCGGTGGCGGCGGTAGACGAACAGCGCCACTGGGACTGCATCGCCGAATGCTGGCGCGGCGCTCAAGGCGGCCCAGCTTAGCCGTGGCGGCGGGGCGTCCGCGCCGTCGCGCCGCAGATTTGCCTAGATTCCAGCGATGCTCGCGCCTCCAGAGCTCCAATGAGCAGCCCGACGGGCCTGCAAAGAATGCGGCGTTCCTCGGCGGCCCTCGCGCGGGCTCTGGCCGATCGCCTCGCGCCCGAGGGCGAGCCCGTCAGCTCGTTCTCGGCCCGCGACGCCAAGGGCATCCCGATCGACCTACGGCTCTGCGACGTGCTGGACCGGCGCGACGGGTTCTTCGTCGAGGCGGGCGCCAACGACGGCCTGTTCCAGAGCAACACGGCGCTCCTCGAGCGCAGCTTCGGCTGGCGCGGGCTGCTCGTGGAGCCCTCGGCACGCGCGTGCGAGCAAGCCCGCGCGAACCGCAGCTCACCCGTATACAACTGCGCCCTGGTCTCAAGCGACTACGACGGGAGCACGGTCAGTGGCGACTTCGACGGCTACCCGATGGGCAGCGTCGACGGCGCAAGGCTGGGCCGCGCCGGCGCCTACTCCGTGGCGGCACGGACGCTGCAGTCGATCTTGGACGACCAGGGGGTGAGCCACGTCGACTTCCTGTCACTCGACGCCGAGGGCTACGAGTTGGAGATCCTGCGCGGCGTCGACTTCGCACGCACCACATTCAGCTACATGCTGATCGAGCTCTACCCGGACAACCATGAGCCGACGGTCGCCCACCTGAGCGAGGCGGGATATGAGCTGATCGTCAACTTCTCCGGCTACAACCCCGAGGACAACCCTCAGTGGGACGGCACGCACAACGACTTCCTGTTCGGGCGGCGGGGGCTGAAGCTGGGAGAGCGCTGAGCTCTACGGCTGAGCCGGTGCCCGCCCCGGCAGCGCATGGAACAGCTCACGAGGGATTGCTCCGGCGAGAAGAAGCACGACGCCATACACCGTGATCCCGAGCAGTGCTTGCGGCAGGCTTCCCAGCCCCGGCACGAGGGCGACCGAGAGGCCCAGCAGCGTCGCGGCAAGCACCCGCACCGGGACACGCGGCGAGAAGCTCATGTCGGGACGAGCAGCGCGCAGAAACAGCAGGCACATGAGCGCGACGAGAACCTCTGCCCCGGAGAAGGCGATGGCGGCGCCGCGAGCGTCCAGGGCGGGGATCAGCGCAACCGACAGGAGCACGCTCGCGAGCAACCCCATGGCGCTCGTAATGAGCAGCGCGCGGTGCCGATAGAGAGCCAGCAGCCCGTATTGCCACGAGGCGCCGACGAACTGTGTGAGGATCGCGACCGACTCGATCTGCAAGACGGTCACCGCTGGGCCCTTGCCGCCCGATAGCACCTTCACGACGAACTCGGCGCCGAGCGCGAGCGCGAGCCCAAGCCCAGCGCCGACGATCAGCGTCACCTCCATGAGCCGGCCGAGCACGTAGCCGAGACGCTCGGCATCGTCGCGCGCGGCCCGTGAGATCACTGGCAGCGTCGAGCCCACCGTCAGCGCCGGAATCGCGATGAGAACCGAGATCACTGCGAAGGCCGTCGCGTAGTAGCCGGTCTGAAGCTTGCTCGACATCAGCGACAGCAGGAGGACTGTGACCCGCAAGTACAGCGCGCCGATCGCGACCGCCGCGGCGAACGGAAGGACAGCCCGAATCAGGGTCAGCCACTCCCGGCGCTCGAAGGCAGGCCTCAGCGGCATCGTTCCGCGGACCGCCGCCGCTGTCGCCACCAGCACGATGAGCGCGACGGGGAGCATCACGACCAGGAACGGCAGCATCCGCGCGCCGGCGACGACTAGCACGACGATGGCCGTGACGCTCAGCACCTGGCGCAGCAGTTCGAGCATCGTCACGAGGCCGAGGCGGAGCTGGGACGCGAGCGGCACGGCGAAGGTGCCCTGGATCACGGTCAGCACCATTGCGAGTCCAGCCACGAACGTTCCGACCACTACGGCTTCCCCGTAGCCGACGACCAACGCGAACGCAGTCGCCAGGAGCACCCCTAGGCTCGTGAGGGCAATGCGGACACCCACTAGGTTGCGCATCAGTAACTCGCGCTGCGAGCCACTCCGTGTCGAGTACTCGCGCACGCCGATCTGCCCGAGCCCCACGTCGGTCACCCCCTGCACGATCGTCACCAGGGTGATGGCAACTATGTATTCGCCGTATTCGATCGACCCGAGATGACGGATCAACAGGGGCACCGAGATCAGGCTCAGCAACACCCCGACGACGTATCCGGCGGTGCGCAGGGCGCTTCCGCGTATCGCCGCCGGCCCCGCGGCGGGCGTGTCGAGCAGATCGCTCTCGAGCTCCTCGACACTTGGCTCGTGTTCAGTGGCCATGCCTAGATCATCTCCCGCGGGTTCCTATGATGTCCGACGTGGATCTCCTCACGGGCAAGCGTGTCCTCGTGACCGGCGGCTCGGGGTTCCTCGGCGGCAAGGTGCTCGAGCGGCTCTCGAGCCATGACGTCGCGGAGGTCTCGGCTCCGCGCTCGGCCGATTACGACCTGCGCGAGCGCGACGCGATCCGCGAGGCGATCGCGGACGCACGCCCAGATCTGATCGTGCATCTGGCGGCCGTCGTGGGAGGGATCGGCGCGAACATGGAATCGCCTGGCCAGTTCTTCTACGAGAACGCGATCATGGGCATCCAGCTGATCGAGGAGGCTCGGCTGGCGGGCGTCGAGCGGTTCGTGTGCCTCGGCACCGTCTGCGCCTATCCGAAGCACGCACCAGCGCCGTTCAAGGAGGACGAGCTGTGGGACGGATATCCGGAGGAGACGAACGCCCCGTACGGCCTGGCAAAGAAGATGCTGCTCGTGCAGCTGCAGGCCTACCGCGAGCAGTACGGATTCGACGGCATCTACCTTCTGCCCGTGAACCTGTACGGGCCCAACGACAACTTCGACGAACGCACCTCGCACGTGATCCCGGCGCTGATCAAGAAGTGCTGCGAGGCGGTGGACGGCGGAGCCTCCTCGATCACGTGCTGGGGGACGGGCCGTGCCTCGCGGGAGTTTCTCTACGTCGACGATGCGGCGACGGGCATCGTCGCCGCGGCCGAGCGCTATTCCGACCGTGAGCCCGTCAATCTCGGCTCCGGCCAGGAGATCACGATCCTCGAGCTGACCGAGTTGATCGCCGAACTCGTCGGGTTCGGGGGCGAGATCGTGTGGGACTCGAGCAAGCCCGACGGCCAACCGCGGCGCTGGCTGGATACGAGCAGAGCGGAGAAGGAGTTCGGCTTCAAGGCCAGCACGACGCTGCGCGAGGGCCTCGCGCAGACGATCGCGTGGTATCGGGCGGGCGCGGGCGTGCCCGAAGCCTCTCCGGCCGCGGCCCTGCGCGCCGACTCCTGACGGCGGCCACGCCGTCAGGGCCGCCACGCCCACAGCATGCCGTAGCCGTCGTCCCGGTGCCAGATGTCGGCCATCCGCAGTCCCGCATCGCGGAGCGCCTGTTCGACGGCCTGCCGCGGGTCGCCGCCCGGACCGAGGTGAGGGTGGTACTCGAGCACCAGCGCGCGGGGCGGCTCGCTCGCGAACCGCGGGTCGTGAAGGATCTCCCACTCGCCGCCCTCAATGTCGACCTTGACGAGGTCGGCGGCCTGAACCTCGGCGAGCACATCGCGAACCGGCACGCGGATCGTTGGCACGCCGACGTTGGTGCCCGGCTGCACGACGAACGAGCCCATCGCGCGACCGGCCGCTAGCTCGACCTCGCGTTCGCTGGCCCCCGCGGCAGCCGTGACAAGCGACCAGCGCTCCGCGAGGCCGTTCACGGCGATCGCACGCTCGTGCACGACGGCGTTGTCGGGGTCCGCCTCGTACGCCACGATCTTCGAACCGGGCCAGCGACGTGCGGCGAAGAGCCCGAACAGCCCGATGTTGGCGCCAAGATCCAGGATCGAACGCGGCTCGCCCAGCGCCGCGGCGACCTCAGGCGGGGGCTCGTAGTCGTGGCGGTGAAAGACCTCTGCCATCGTGGCGCCGTCCTGCACGCTGTGACGCAGGACTACGCGGTCGCCGGTCGCCCGTAGGCGATAGGTGTGCATTCCCGCGGGTCGCGTTACCTCGCGGAAGAAGAAGCGGCCCGACTCGCGCACGAGCCGGGCGGTGATCACCCGTGCGGTCAGCGGCATCAGGCGCGGGTCGGCCGCGAGCCGCTGGAGGGTCGCGAGTGCCGAGCGAGCCGGCCGACGGGCCTGAGCGGACGGGGAGGCGCTCACGCGTTGCCAGCGGCGGGGTGTAGCGCCCGGACGACGCGGCGCAGCGGGGCGGCGGCTGGGCGCAGCGCGACGAACGCTTCTGCTTTGGCGCGCAGATGGCGCCCGGAGCGCGGCCGCTTCAGCCCGGCCGGCGTGAGCACGCGGGTGGCGTTCGACGGACTGTGCAGGTAGCGATCGAGCCACCTGCCGAGCTCCCGGTTGCGGTCCGCCTCGGGCCCCTCCCAGTCCGCGCCGCTGCGCGCGGCGACGTGCCCGTAGTCATGGTTCTGGTGGATGACGGTCGTGACGGGTGTGATGTCGATCAGCGGCATGCGCAGCTCGAGCGCGCGCCCCATCATCCAGTTGTCCCACCCGGGGCGGCCGACCGCGAACGCCGGCAGGCCGAAGTCGGTGCGGCGCGGGTATGCGAAGTAGTCGCTGCCGCGGCCGAGGTCGAGCTTGCCGGCGCGGCGGGCCCAGCCCGCCAGCGTCGCGCCGTCGTGGGCGAAGTCGATGTGCTCGGTGATGTCGCAGTCCCAGCGCTGGCCGATCGCGAGGTGGTCGGAGGCAGGCAGGCGCCTGAGCGCGGCGAGGAAGTCGCCGAGCAGGATGACGTCGGCGTTGACGTAGCAGAGGCGCTCGCCGCTACCGCGGGCGGCGGCTTCGCGGAAGGCCCAGTCGAGCAGCGGAGTGCCGTACTCGTTGGTGGCGGCGTCGCCGACGTGCGTCACACCGAGCTCGGCGGCGATCTCGCCGACGCCGGGGTCGTCCCCCATCAGGAGCACCTCGACGTCGTCGCCGAGGGCGGCCCAGCTCTCCGCGGCGTTGCGCTGGATCAGCGAGATGTGAGGGTCGACGAACCCCTTGGGTAGCGTGAATACGGTCAGGAATGCCATCTGCGGGCGCTAGCGGGCCACCCTAGCGCGGGCTCAGCCCGGTACGCCCGGCGAGGTGGCCAGCACTTCTCCGCCCGCCCCGAGCGCCTGCACGGCCACACGGACGGCTGCTCCGGGGAGCGCGATCGGGGTCTCAAACCCCTGGAGGGGGCCGTCGCGACGGCACCAGGCTCGAGCTGCTCGGCCCCGCGAGAAGCCGCCAGGCGGTGACGGCGGTGGCGCCGTTCCAGCTCGCGTAGACGGTCGCGGCGGCGCCCGCGCCGTGCTTGACGGCAATCGCCGGTCGCGATGCGGGGGTGGCGCTCCAGGGGAAACGGTAGGCACGGTATGACTGGCCCGGGGCGCGGGAAGCGGGCGCTGAACAGGACCTGGCCCGTGGGGGCGAATTCGGTCATGAAGGGCTCTTCCCCCCAACCGATGAAGGAGTTGCCGTTGGGCAGCACCTGGTCGTTGCCCTGGCTGCCTGCGGATATCCCGCCGATGTAGCGGGAGACGAGCGTGACCTTGCGGTGCGCCCAGTCGATGCGCTCGCGAATGATGCGCGACTGCGAGTGAACTTTGGGAACGGAGCCGTTGTCGAAGATCGTCAGCGTGCGATCGGGCTGCCAGCGAACGTCATGCTGCCAGGCCGTGCCGGTGCCGGGACCCATCTTGAAGCTCGAGTGGCGCCCGCCCAGCCGCCACTGGACCGCGCCGCTGACGTGGTCGATCTCGTAGGCCGCCCAGGTGTTGCGCGAAGAGACGATGAAGTTGCCGTCCCCCCAGGGGTCGGGGGAGATCGAGTTGATGTGGAAGAAGTCGAACGGCTCGTTCGAGTAGCGGGGCGCGTGTGAGTAGGAGTCGTAGAGGGCCACGTGGCCGTAGGCGTGCCACTCGAACATGACGAGACCGGTGCGGATGTCCACCTCCTGCGCGATCGCGTCCTGCAGGATGCCGTTCCCCGGGCCGCCGGCCGAGGACAGGTCCGCGGAGACGAGCGAGTAGGCCGTCAGGTAGGCAGAGCCCTGGGGCGTGATCTGGAAGTCGTGCAGGTCCGCCTGGTAGCCGTTGCCGGCGTTGACCGTGGCGACGAGCTTGTAGGCGGAGTTGACGATCTCGTCGCGCCCGAAGCCGACGCCGAGGCGGGCGGGCACCTCACCCTCCCACCAGACGAGCACCGGCTGGCCCTGGTAGTTCTGGACCTGGAAGTTGGTGGCGGCCTCCCCCTTCGGGAGGGGATGGAACCATACGAGCCGTCCCATCGGGTCGAGGATCATCGCGCCGGACTGGCCGTAGCCGTGGGTAGGCGTCAGGAAGATGTCCCCGGTGCTGTCCCGGCGTTGTTGGCGGTCACACGGACGACGGGCGGTTTCAGCCTGGGCTGAGAGGCGAAGCTCTGTTCGAGGCCGTGGCCGCTGAGGCTGACCTGGGGACCGGCGGTGACCTTGTAGTCGGCGAAGCGCTCCACGGTGAAGGTGGTTCGCACGGTCTTGGTGTGGCCCTTGCCGCCCACGACGGCCGAGGCGGTCACCGTCTCGCCCTGCGTGAACGGGTGGGAGGGGAGGAAGCTGGCACCGGGGGCGCTGACGTAGGCGGCGAGCCTGCCGCTGTGGCGCCCGGTCCGGGAGCCGGTGACGGACACGTCGGCGATCTGGTTGGGGGGCACTCCGAGGAAGCTGATCTGCGAGTAGGGAGAGGCGTCAGGCGTGCCGTTGAGCGGGGAGACGGCGACGGCGACGGCCTGCGCGGAGGCGGCGGTGACGAGCAGGACGAGGAGGCAGAGGACGCCGAGGCAGGCGCCCGTGCGGCCCATCCGACCTGCCCTCCTTCGCATCGATCGCCTCCAGTTCGCTCTGCGCCGACGGCCACGGCCGCCCGGCACTCCTGCCGACATGCCCGAAACACCCTATTTCCACGCAGGTAGCGAGATCCCGCGAAAGAGCTGAAGAAAATTTCGCCGGAGAGGGGCGGAAGCCTGAGCCTCGGTCAGCGCTCGGTGACGGGGATGGCGCGGGAGGAGCCGGCCGCGTAGGGATAGTCGGCCTCCTGTTCGCACACCGCTCTGAACTGGTACCGGGCGGGGCCCGGGAACCTGAAGTGGTAGGCGGCGGCGAACCGCCCGCGGGAGCTCGTCCTGACGACGTGGAACTCGATCCACCCGCCATGGCCGGAGCGCGCCTCGAGGATCAAGGGCTTGCCCCCCTTCGGAAACGGCCCCGCGAGCAGCCGTCCGCGGAAGTGGATGGTGCCCTGCGATGGGGCCGTGCGCGGGGCGATCGTCATCCTCACGGGCGCCTGGACGGCCAATTGCAGCATCTTCACCGCTGCCGGGCGGGGTTCGCCGGCGTGGGCCGTGTAGGACAGCAGGACCGTCCGTGAGGAGAGTCCCCCGGGAGAGACGGACCGTGAAGCGTGCCGTTGGCGCGGGTTTGGGCACCCCTCATCGCGGAGGTCGCCGCGCCCGCCAGGGCGGCGGTCGCGGTGACGGCGATCTGAGCCCCGGCGATCGGCACGCCCCCCGGGTCCGTCAGGCGGCCGGTGATCGTCTCGCTGCGCCCGAAGGGTGTTGTGAGACGAACCCTGGGGGTGCGCTGCCAACGCGCGCTGAGGACTGCTGCGGTGCTCGCCCCGACGCCGTTGGCCGCTCCGGGCGGTCACACCCGGCGCGCCGGGGAGCAGGGTGGCGGGGACCGTGATCGTCCGGTCCAGCACCGGGGCGGAGTTGCCGGCGGCGTCGAGCACGGAGACGATCAAGTGGTGGGGACCCGGGGTGAGGCTCGACGCGTCGAAGCCGACGTCGGCGCTCAGCGAGGACGGGCACGGCTGCAGGCGAAGGAACGCCGGCAGCCCGTCGCTCGTCTGCCCGACGTTGCGGCAACTGCCCCCGGCTTCGTCGAGCACGGAGGACTGGACGATTTTCCCGTCGACCGTGAACACGGCCTCGTAGACGCCCGCGCCAGGGTCGCTCGCGGTGAAGGTGACGTCGCTCGTTCCCGTCACCGTGCGACGCCGAGGCGAGTTCGCCGCCCACGGCGCTGACGCTCGGGCCGGCGGTTTGTTCGAGGGTGAGGTCGGCGGCGTAGAGGTATAGGGCGGCGGCGTAGTTGTTGGGGTCGCCGTGGCCGGCTGGGACATTCGTATTCGGCTTTGCCACCGCACGAGGCACTGAGATAGAGGTCAGACCCGAGTTTTTCGGCGGGCACCGTAACGCGGTTCACGGCGTGCGAACGGCTTCAGCCGTTTCCGCCCTGGCCATGGCACCTGCGTGCACTCACACATTCCGTCGAACACGTTCTTGATTGAGCGGGCGCCGCAAGCCAGAAGTCGTACGTCGCGTTCACCGCCGCGCCGCCGTGCAGCGTCGCCGGCCCGCCAAGGGTCGCACCAGCAAGCAGCTGCGCTGCTCGGCGGAGCCGAAAACGTCCAGGTTGCTACGGTCGGTGTTCGCAGTGCTCCGGTCTGGTCCCAAGCGCCGCGAGCAGCGCGCCGCCCGTGCGCAGGTGTTCGGCGTAGTGTCGAAGCGCCGCCCGGGGCGATGCTCCCGCTCCACCCATCCACCGGCGCCACCTCCCCATCAGGCATCCGGCAGGAGTAGACGTGGTAGCGACCCGCTTGGGAGGCGGCGGGAGACCGCAGAGGAGGAGCAGGGAAACGGCGAGGAGGGTGGTGAGAATCCGTTGCTTTCATGTCGGTAAGTCGAGTGGAGTGGCCTCATGCCACCCCCCTGAAATGGTTCCAGCGCGCGCCGGTTTCGCAAGCGCTGTTTCCGACTATCGGAATGCCACGTGAATGACGCGACGCGGCGCGCCGGCGCAAGGGGGCCGCGGCCCCCGCTACCCCCGCAGCGTGAGCCGCATCGGCAGCTCTTCCAGCCCGTAGATGCCCGACACCGTGCCGTAGACGGGCTCGCCGTCGAGCGCCAGCTCGCCGATCTGCTCCGAGAGGAAGAGGAGCCCCTCCTGCATCTCCAGGCGCGCAAGGTTGGCGCCGAGGCAGTAGTGGACACCGGCGCCGAAGGTCAGCGGCCGCGCGCGGCCGCGGTCAGCGGCGATGTCGAAGACGTCGGCAGGTGCCGCCACGGCCGTCGCCGCTGCGCCGTTGCCAATCGTGCCGTCGGTCGCCTCCGCGCCGCCGCGGCCGCGCCGCCGCTCCCGCTCGTCGAGATCCCGGTTGCCGGTGAACGCGCAGACCATCACGACCGTGTCCTGCGGGAAGGTCACGTCGCGGTAGACGACCTCCTCGGTGAGGATGCGCGCGGTGAACGGCGTGATCGGCTCGTAGCGCAGCGCCTCCTCGACGGCGGCGCCGGCGAGCTCCGGCTGCTGCGCGAGCAGGCGCCACTGCTCGGGGTGTTCGGCGAGCAGCCGGATCGCGTGCGCCATCTGGCTCTGGGTCGTGTCGACGCCGCCGGCCAGGATGTTGAAGACGAGGTTGATGCACTCGACGTCCGAGAGCTTCTCGCCCTCCTCTTCGGTCGCGATCAGCATCGACATCAGATCGTCTCCGGGGTCCGCCCGGCGCGCCTTCAGCAGGCCTTCCGCGTACTCGTAGAACTCCTCCACGGCCTGCTCGATCTTGTCCTTCTCGCTCGCCATGCTGCCGGCGTCGAACTGCTTCTGGATCCAGTTCGACCAGTGGTGCAGCCGGGGAGCGTCCTCGAGCGGCGCGCCCATCACCGAAGCGATCACCTGCGAGGGGTACGGCTTCGCGAACGCCTCGACGAAGTCGCAGCGCACCTCGCCGCCAGGCGCGCCGGCCCCGCCATTCGCCGACTCGGCCCTCGGAGCACCGGCCTCCGCCGCGCCGGCGCCGCCCGAAGCGTCGTCCCCGCCCCCCGACGTCACCGCATCCCGCATCAGCCCTTCCAGGAAGCCGCGCATCCGCGGCCGGTAGCGCTCGACCGCGCGCGGCGAGAGCGACGGGTTGACGAGGCTGCGAAGACGCGAATGGTCCGGGCCGTTGACGTGGAGGATGTTGCGCTTCATCTGCTCGAACAGCGGGCCCTCGGTCACGCCGAAGATCTCCGCGATCTTCATGCCCGGGAAGATCGCCGAGCGCGTGCGCAGGAAGTACTCGCCGGCCTCGCGGTCGAGCACCATGTAGCCGAACGGCGCCTGCGCCAGCCAGCCCTGGTCGCGGACCTCCGCCATCGCGGCGTGGAAGCGCTCGCCCCGCAGCGACGGGTCGGTGTAGTCGAAAGCGGGGAGCTCGAGCTCGCTTACCAGCGTCATGCTGGGAGCGAGGCTACCGGGCGAGCTTCTTGCCGGGGTTCAGGAGCCCCTTCGGGTCGAACGCCCGCTTGACGCGCTCGTGCAGCTCGACGGCCTGCGGCGACCACTGCCGCGCGAGGCGACCGCGCTTGAGCAGCCCGACGCCGTGCTCGCCGGCGATCGAGCCGCCGCTCGCCGGCGATCAGCTCATAGAGCTCCTCCATGACCTCCTCGGCCGCGTCAAGCTCCGCTTCCGAGGACGGGTCGACGAGTACGGTCGCGTGCAGGTTGCCCTCGCCGGCGTGGCCCCAGGAACAGGACTGCAACCCGTGCCGCGACGCGATCTCGTCGAAGGCGTCGAGTGTCGCGCCGAGACGCTCGACCGGCACCACGACGTCCGCGCTGACCTTCGCCCCGCGCACACCTGTGACGGCCGGGTTGATCCCGTCACGCCAGCGCCACAGCGCGTGCCCGTCGGAGGGCTCCTGCACCTCCGGCGCGGACGCGCCGAGCACCTCGAAGAGCTCTGGGCGTTGCGCCGCGACGTCCTCCGCGCTGCCGTCCAGCTCGACGATCAGCGCGAACTCCGCCCAGGTCGGCAGCGAGCCCGGATAGGCGCCGCCCGCGAGTGCCAGCGTCCGGGCGTCGAGGAAGTCGAGCACCGAGGGGCGTACTCCGGCGGCGAACAGGTCGAGGATCGCGGCGCAGCCATCGGCGCGCGAGCGGGAGAAGGCGACGAAGCCGAGCGTCTGCTCGGGCGCCGGCAGCAGTCGCAGCCGCACGGCTGTGATCACACCGAGCGTCCCCTCCGATCCAATCATCAAATCCTTGATGTCGTACCCGGCGACGTCCTTGCGGATCCAGCCGCCGAGGTCCGCCAACTCACCGGGCGCCAGCACGACCTCCAGGCCGCTGACCCACGACCCCGTCACGCCGTACTTCAGGGCGTGGGGTCCGCCGGCGTTCGTCGCGACGTTGCCGCCGATCTGCGACTGCTCGGCGGCGCCCGGGTCCGGCCCGAACATGAGCCCGTTCTCGCGCGCCAGGCGCTGCACGTGGCGGGTCGTGACGCCGGCCTCGGCGAAGATCCGCCACAGCCCGGGCTCCAACTCGCGCACCGCGCGCAGGCGCTCCAGCGAGCAGACGACGCTGCCCGGCGTCGGCACCGCGCCGCCGACGAGGCCCGTGCCGCCGCCGCGGGTGACGAGTGGCACGTCGTGCTCGTAGCACCAGGCGAGGAGGGCGGCGACCTCGTCCGCGCTCGCCGGGCAGCGACGACCGCCTCGGCCTGGCCGTCGAGCCCGCGGCGGGCGCTGGCGTCGCGGTTGTAGGGCGAGCCCGGCGGCGCCTCCAGGACGTTCTCGGCGCCGACCAGGCGGCCGAGGTCTCCCCGCATCGCGGACACGTCATGCCACCATTCTCGCCAACGCCGGGGCCGATCGGCGAGAGCCGCGCCGCCTCTGCCTTTGCGCCCGTACAGCAGGACCGTCTGCGCCCGCCCGGGGGAAAGTACCGCTGCCGGTAGGATTCCAAGGGCTATGGCGGTCCGCGCGAAGCCCGACACGCCGGCCACCGACACCGAGTTCAAGACGCTGTCGGGGGAGCCGGTCGAGGAGCTCTACTCCCACGAGGACCTCGCTCCGGGCGCGGGCCTGGGCGGCGAGGACGACCCGATCGGCAAGCCGGGCTCCTACCCCTACACGCGCGGTATCCACGCCTCGATGTACCGCGGGCGGCTGTGGACGATGCGCCAGTTCGCCGGCTTCGGCACGAGCGAGGAGACCAACGAGCGCTTCCATTACCTGCTCGACCACGGCCAGACGGGGCTCTCGACGGCGTTCGACATGCCCTCGCTGATGGGCCACGACTCGGACCACGCGCGCTCGCTCGGCGAGGTCGGCCGCGAGGGGGTGGCGGTCGACACGCTCGACGACATGCAGACGCTGTTCGGGGGGATCGACCTCGGCGAGGTCAGCGTCTCGATGACGATCAACGCGCCCGCGGCGATCATGCTGGCCTTCTACGTCGTCGCCGCCGAGCAGGATCCGGCTCACCCGACGGGGCCCGAGCGCCTGTCCGGGACGATCCAGGCCGACATCCTCAAGGAGTACATCGCGCAGAAGGAGTGGTGCTTCCCGATCGACCCCGCGATGCGGCTGTGCGGCGACATGATCGAGTGGTGCACCCAGCGGATGCCGCGCTGGCACCCGATCTCGATCTCCGGCTACCACATCCGCGAGGCCGGCTCGACGGCGCAGCAGGAGCTCGCGTTCACGCTCAAGGACGGATTGACCTACGTCGAGCAGGCGGTCGCGCGCGGCCTGGACGTCGACGACTTCGCGCCGCGCCTGTCGTTCTTCTTCAACGCGCAGATCGACTTCTTCGAGGAGATCGCCAAGTACCGCGCGGCGCGGCGGATCTGGGCGCGCGAGCTCAGGGAGACCTTCGGCGCCAAGAACCCCAGGTCGTGGCAGATGCGCTTTCACACGCAGACCGCCGGCGTCAGCCTGACCGCGCAGCAGCCGCTGAACAACATCGTGCGGACCGCGGTCGAGGCGCTCGCGGCGGTGCTCGGCGGAACGCAGTCGCTGCACACGAACTCCTATGACGAGGCACTCGCGCTGCCGACGGAGGAGGCCGTCACCGTCGCGCTGCGCACGCAGCAGGTGATCGCCGGCGAGACAGGGGTCACGAACACCGTCGACCCGCTCGGCGGCTCCTACTTCGTCGAGGCGCTGACCGACCGCATGGAACAGGCCGCCTACGACTACTTCGCGAAGATCGACGAGCTCGGCGGCATGGTCGAGTCGGTCAAGCTCAACTATCCCCAGCGCGAGATCGCCGAGGCCTCTTTCGCGCTTCAGCAGGAGATCGACGCGGGCGAACGCGAGGTCGTGGGCGTCAACAGCTTCGTGGCGGCCGACGAAGAGCCGATCCCGACGCTTCGCGTCGACCCGGCCCTGGAACGCAAGCAGCTCGACCGCCTGCAGCTCGCGCGGGGGCGCCGCGACGGCGCCGCCGTCGAGCGGTCCCTGTCCGAGCTGCGCGAGCACGCGGCGCATCCGGAGCGCAACCTGATGGAGCCGCTGATCGCCTGCGCCCGCGCGCACGCCAGCGAGGGCGAGATCGTCGAGGCGCTGCAGCAGGTGTTCGGCGACTACGCCGAGACCCCCGTCTTCTAAGAGCGGCCGCAGACGGCCGCGCGAGCGCGAAGCCGCTCACAGCAACCTTCCGTCCGAACCTGGTGTCAATAGATCAATCCTTGTGAGGCCAGACTCCCGCAAACACCCAACCAGGCGCCGTCGGCAGCTTCGCCTGCTGCTCGGCGGCTCGCTGATCGTGGTGATCGCCAGCGCGACCGCGCTCGCGTTCGCCTCGCACCGGATCAAAGCCGAGGAGTCCGCGTTCTCTGCGCCCGCAGCTGGCCGCTGCGTGCCGTCGACGCTGAACCGTTCGGCCGTGCTGCCCGGCACCAGCCTGGCGGTGACGCCGCTCCCGGGCTCCTACGACGCGCTGCCGCGCACGCAGATCAGCCTGCTCGGCGCCCCGGCCGGCGCGATCGCCGACGTCAGCGTCCGCGGCTCGGTCAGCGGCCGCCACAGCGGCAGGCTGCGCGCCTACTCGCAGGGCGACGGCGCGAGCTTCGTGCCGAGCGCGCCGTTCGTCGCGGGTGAGGCGGTCGCCGTCAAAGGCAGCGTCGACGGCCAGCCGTTCCTCTTCCACTTCGTCGTCGCGCACGAAGACGTCGTGCCGCACCCGCCCTCGCGGCATCCGTACGG
Organism: uncultured Solirubrobacteraceae bacterium; assembly: GCA_963721285.1. GTDB lineage: Bacteria > Actinomycetota > Thermoleophilia > Solirubrobacterales > Solirubrobacteraceae > Palsa-744. Next base: position 300,062 of record CAVRIN010000002.1, read on the forward strand.
GCACCCCAACCAGAAGATGCACTTCCGCTCGCGCCCGGACCTGCAGCCGCCCCTCCTGGTCGTCTCTGCGCGCTCCTCGTCGACGGCGCCCGGCGACATCTTCACCGCGCCCTACAACGGCGCCGGGCAGGCCGGCCCGATGATCTTCGACGAAGCCGGCGAACTGGTCTGGTTCCAGCCGGTGCCGGCGGGAGACGCCGCCGCCGATCTGAAGATCCAGCAGCTCGGCGGCAAACCGGTGCTCACCTGGTGGCAGGGCTACATCCCGCCGGCCGGGTTCGGCGAGGGCGAAGAGGTGATCGTCGACAGCTCCTACCGGCAGGTCGGCCGCGTGCACGCGGGCAACGGCTACAAGGTCGACCTGCACGAATTCAAACTCACGCCGCAGAACACGGCTGTCTTCACGGTCTTCAAGCCGCTGCGCTGCGATCTGCACAAGCTCGGCGGCCCCCGTGGCGGCGCCGTGACGGACAGCCTGATGGAGGAAATCGACCTGCGCACGGGCCTCGTGCGCAAGGAGTGGCACAGCGTCGACCATCTGCCGTTCTCCGACTCCTACAGCTCGGCTGTGACGACGAGCACCCGGCTCCCCTTCGACTTCTTCCACCTCAACTCGATCGACCAGCTCGCCGGCGGGCGGACGCTGATCTCGGCCCGGAACACCTGGGCGCTCTACGAACTGAACACCCAGACCGGCCAGGTGCTCTCGGCGATCGGCGGCAAGCGGTCGAACGTCAAGATGACCACGCACACGGCCTACCAGCACGACGCCGAAGTGCTCCCGGACGGTGAGATCAGCGTGTTCGACAACGGCGGCGTGCCGATGGTGCACCCGCAGTCGCGCGCGCTGATCGAGACGATCGACCGCAGCACGCGCACAGCGAAGGTCGTGAAGCTCTTCGAGCACCCCGAGAAGCTGAAGTCGGGGAGCCAGGGCAACATCCAGAACCTGCCGAACGGCGACGTCTTCATCGGCTGGGGATCGGAGCCGTTCTTCTCGGAGTTCAGCTCATCGGGCAAGCTGCTCTTCGATGCGCACTTCCACGGCCCCTACCAGGCCTATCGCGCCTACCGCTTGCCGTGGACCGGCAGCCCGGGCGGCAGCCCGACGGCGGCTGCTTCGGCGTCGAAGGGGAAGCTGACCGTGTACGTGAGCTGGGACGGCGACACCCGCACCGCGAGCTGGCGGCTGCTCGCCGGCCCGAGCGCCTCGAAGCTGGCGCCCGTGGCAACGGCCGCCCGCGCCGGCTTCGAGACTGCGATCTCCGCGCCCGCACCGGCCGCGTACGTCGCCGTGCAGGCCCTCGACGCCAGCGGAGCGGTGATCGGCGCCTCCAAGACGATCCGCGGTTAGATGGTTGATTCCACGACGGGGCACCGCCGCTGGCACGTCTGGACTTCGCCTGCCTTTGTCCTCGGCCTTGCCCTTGCCGCCAGCAAGGGCTGCGGCCTGCGTCCGCGGCAGGCTCGACCATCCGCACCACCGGACAGACGGCACACCGTCGTGAAATCAACCATCTGGCGCCGGGCCGGCCGGTGACCGACAAGCCGATCCGCGCCGGACGCCGCCGGCCCGCGAGGGCGGCAGGCAAGAGGGCGAGCTCGCCCCCGCAGCGCTTCAAGCGCCTGCCGGCGGGTAGCCACGGCCTTGACCCGCAGTTGGTCCGCGAGGACCAGGCCAGGCGGCTGCGCGCCGCGATGGTGGAGCTGATCGCCGCCAAGGGCTACCCGTCGGTGCGAATCGCCGACCTCGCGAAGCTCGCCCACGTCTCGCCGCCGACGCTCTACAGCCTCTACGCCGACAAGGAACAGCTGCTGATGGGCGCCTACGAGGACATCGCGCGCCGCACCGGGAGGGCGATCGCCGCCGCCCACAGCGCAGACGATCCGCCCGGGCGGCGCCTGCAGAGAGCGATCGAGGCGTTCGCCGGGCTTGCCGCGACCGAGCCGCAGGCCGTCTCGCTGCTCGTCCTCGGCGCGTTCGGCGCCGGGCCGCAGGTGCGGCGCAAACGGCGCCTCGCGCTCGACGCGCTGGAGGCCTACATCCACGCCAACCGCGCGCCGCGGCAGCCGCTGGACGAGGGCGATCTGACGGTCACGGCCATCGTCGGCGGGATCCGCGAGGTGACGGCGAGCCGCCTGCGCCACGGGCGCCACGACGAACTGCCTTCGCTCGCCGGCGCGCTCGCGAGCTGGGGCGGCGCGTACCCCGCGCGGCTGCCCGAGGGCCTCCTCGCCCACCCGATCCCGGACGGGCGGGCGGGCGGTCAGACCGCCGGCAGCCCCCGGCGCCCGGAGGGCCCGCTGCCGGCGGGCCGCAGCGAGCTCTCGCGCGAGCGGATCGTCAAAAGCCAGCGCGAGCGGATCGTGGATGCGACCGCGACGATCGTCGCCGAGAAGGGGCTGTCGGCGCTTACGATCCCTCAGATCGCGCGCCGCGCCAGCGTCTCCAACCAGACCTTCTACGCGATGTACGCCTCCAAGGACGCCGCGTTCCTGGGCGCGCAGAAGGTCGGGATGCACCAGGCGCTGCGCGTCGCGGTCGCCGCCTACCAGGACGGCGGTGAGCACTGGCCGAGCGCTGTCCGCTCAGGGATCTCGGCGCTCCTCGAGTACCTCGCCTCCGAGCCCGAGCACGCGCATCTCACGCTCGTCGACACGTTCGCGGCCAGCCCCGAGGCGCTTGCGATCCGCGAGCGGGCGATGGAAGGGTTCCGTGCCTATCTGGCGCCCGGCGTCGAGCCGGCGCTCGGCGGCGACGGCGCGGGCGGCGCCGACCCAGCGGTCGTCACCGAGGCCGTGGCAGGCGGCATCTGGCAGGTGCTCCACCTTTACATCGAGAAGCGCGCGACGGCCTCGCTGCCGCAGGCGGCGCCGCAGCTGACCTACTTCGCGCTGGCGCCGGTCCTGGGCGCCGAGCGGGCGGCGCAGACGGCCCTCGAAGCCAGCTAGGCGCTCACGCGCGGGCCCGCGGCGGCGGGCCGCCCCGAAGGGCTCGCGCCGCCGCCGCGAACCGCCGCGAGAGGCTCGGGGGCTGAGTGAGCCTCGCTACTGCTCCAGTGCGGCCCCATGAAGGCTTTCGGCCGGGCGCTCACGCGCCTCCCACCACTCTGTGACGGCGTCGAGCGCGCCGCCGATGATGCCCTCCCGGAAGGCTTTGGTGTCATTCAGGCGCGGAAGCTCCTCGGCCGGGACGTCGAGCCCGAGGAACACGCACAGCGGCGCGAGGCCCTCGACCGGATCCCAGACGAGCAGCCGCGCGGACGGCACGACTTCCTGGACCTCGTTGTTCCAGCGCTCCATCGCGGCCGTCAGCTTCGGCAGCGTGTCGGCCCCCGCGAACGCGCCGCCCTCGTCGAAGTTCAGGCGCGACATCAGTTTGATGTAGCGGTCCCAGAGCGGGTCGACGACCTTGCGGGCATCGTTGAGGTGGTGCAGCACGGAGTCGCCGTACCACATCCCCCAGATCGTCTTCTCCATGCTGCTTCGCCCATTCCTCGGCGCCGCGGATGCTGAGCAGCACCTTGGCGTCCGGGTAGTAGTCCATCAGCTCGCGGTAGAAGTACGCAGAGGGCCAGTCGACGGTCGAGCAGGCGTTGCCGAAGATCGTCTCCCAGTCGGGGTTGCCGTCCGCGGCCGCTTCCCACAGCGGCAGGCCGGCCTCGAGGTCGCCCAGCAGGTCGCGCATGTGGTAGCAGGGACCGCAGTCGAGCTGCTCGAGCGCGAACATCTGCGTCGTGGTGGCGGTGCGGGGGAGCCCAGCGCCGATGACCTTCATCATTTGGCTGCTCCTTTCTCGGTGCGCCCGCTTCACGCTGCCCCCCACGGAAAAGCGGCCCGCGGGCTGCGGAGGGGGTCCTCTACCCTCGTCTTGAGCGTAACTCCGTGGTTCACCGTCCTGCGACGAGGCGCGGAAGAATCTTCTAAGAAAAGGTGTGTGCCACGCGGGTCGCGCTGCGGCGCTCAGCGGCGCCGACGGCGGATGCGCGCGCTTCAGTCCTGACGGACGTCGAGCACGACCTTGCCGAGCGCGCGGCGCTCGTCGAGCGTGTGCAGCGCCTCGGCGGCGCGCTCGAGCGGGAAGCGCTGGCCGATCGGCGGGCGCACGATGCCGGCGTCGATCATGCGCGAGACGGCGGCGCCGATCTCGCGGTTGAGGTCCGGCTTGCTCATCACGTAGGCGCCCCAGCCGGCGCCGATCACCTCGGTGTTCTTGAGCAGCAGCCTGTTCACCCGCACCTCCGGGATCGAGCCGCCGGTGAAGCCCGACCACGACCAGCCGGCCGTCCTCGCGCAGCGAGCGCAGGCTGTCGAGGAAGCGGTCGCCGCCGACGGGGTCGAGCACGAGCTCGACGCCGCCCGCGGACAGCTCGAGGACCTCGTCCTTCCAGCCGTCGCCGACCATCACGACGTGGTCGGCTCCCGCTTCTTCGGCGACCTTCTTCTTCTCCTCGCTCGAGACGGCCGCGATCGTCTTCGCGCCGAGCCCGCGCGCGACCTGCAGCGAGGCCGTGCCGACGCCGCCGGCGGCGCCGTGCACCAGCACCGTCTCGCCCTCTTTCAGGCGCCCGCGCAGGCGCAGCGAGAAGTAGGCGGTGTGGTAGTTGAGGACCAGCGCGGCGCCCTGCGCGAAGTCGAGCTCGGCGGTCAGCGGGAAGGTGAAGAACTCGGGCGCGACCGCCGTCTCGGCCCAGGCGCCGAGCGCGCAGAACGCCGCGACACGGTCGCCGGCCTTCACGGCGGCGCCGTCCGGGCGCGCTGATCACGACGCCGCCGACCTCGCTGCCCGGCACGTAGGGCAGCGGCGGTTTCATCTGGTATTCGCCGCGGGTCTGCAGCAGCTCCGGGAAGGAGACGCCGGCGGCGTGCACCTCGACGAGCACCCCCTCGCCGGGCGTCAGCATGTGCGAGGGCTCGGGTTCGGGAAGCTCGACGACCTCGAGCGCCTTGTCGGGGCCGTCCTCGTTCGTGATCTGGATCGCTCTCATGCGGGGGGATTATTGTCCAAGGCGGCCCGCGAGGCTCAGCGGGGCGTCCGAAGGAAGGGGTCGGTGATGGCGAAGGTGCTGTGCGTTCTCTACGACGATCCCGTCGGCGGCTATCCGCCCGACTACGCTCGCGACGGGGTCCCCCGCATCGAGCGCTACCCCGACGGGCAGACCGCGCCGACGCCGAAAGGGCTCGGCTTCACGCCCGGCGAGCTCGTCGGGTGCGTCTCGGGCGAGCTCGGCCTGCGCGGGTTCCTCGAGGGGCTCGGTCACGAGCTCGTGGTCACCTCCGACAAGGACGGCCCCGATTCCGTCTTCGAGCGCGAGCTGCCCGGACGCGGAGGTCGTCATCTCCCAGCCGTTCTGGCCCGCCTACCTGACCGCCGAGCGCATCGCGCAGGCGCCCAACCTGAAGCTCGCCCTGACCGCCGGGATCGGCTCTGACCACGTCGACCTGCAGGCCGCGATGGACGCCGGGCTGACCGTCGCCGAGGTCACCTACTCGAACAGCATCAGCGTCGCCGAGCACGTCGTGATGATGATCCTCGCGCTCGTGCGCAACTACATCCCGATGTACCAGGACGTGGTGCAGGGGGGCTGGAGCATCGCCGAGGTCGTCTCGCGCTCCTACGACCTCGAGGGCATGCAGGTGGGGACGGTCGCCGCCGGGCGCATCGGCTCGGCCGTGCTGCGCCGCCTGCAGCCCTTCGACGTCGGCCTGCACTACACCGACCGGCACCGCCTGCCAGAAGAGGTCGAGCGCGAGCTCGGCGTCACCTTCCACGAGGACGCCGCCTCGATGGTCGGCGTCTGCGACGTCGTCACGATCAACGCCCCGCTTCACCCCGAGACCGAGAACCTCTTCGACGAAAGCATGCTCGCGAGGATGAAACGCGGCGCCTACCTGATCAACACCGCCCGCGGCAAGATCTGCGACCGCGACGCCGTCGTGCGAGCCTGCGAGAGCGGCCAGCTCGCCGGCTACGCGGGCGATGTCTGGTTCCCGCAGCCCGCGCCCCGGGACCACCCCTGGCGGACGATGCCCCACCACGGCATGACCCCTCACACCTCCGGCACGAGCCTCTCGGCGCAGGCCCGCTACGCGGCCGGCACGCGCGAGATCCTCGAGTGCTTCTTCGAAGGCACGCCGATCCGCGAGGAGTACCTGATCGTCGACGGCGGCCGGCTCGCGGGCGCCGGAGCCCACTCCTACAGCGAGGGAGATGCCACCGGCGGCTCGGACGAGGCGGCGCGATTCAAGGCGAGCTAGAGGTCGAGCATCCGGCAGCCCGGCGCCCGCGCTAGCCTCACCGGCTGTGAGTCGCAAGGCACGGACCGGCCGCGCGCTCGCCGTCGTGACGACGCTGCCGGCGCTCGCCGTCCTCGCCGCATCGTGCGGGTCCGGCGCCACTTCGGGCGCCGCGTCAGCCGCCGGGACACCGGGCTCGGCCACCGCCCCCGCGCCGGCCATCGAGACCGCCACAGCCACAGCGACGAGCACGGTGGGGAACATCCCGCCGGCCGCGCCGGCCGCCGCCCTGGCCGGCCGCACGATCACGATCGACCCGGGGCACAACGGCGGCAACTTCACACACGCGCAGGCGATCGCGCGGCTCGTGCCGGACGGCAACGGCGAGAAGGAGTGCGACACGACGGGCACAGCCGCACCCGACGGCTACCGCGAGACCGATTTCAACTGGAGCGTGGCGCTGGCGCTGCGCGCGCTGCTGCGAACGGCCGGCGCCCGGATCGTGATGACCCGGACGAGCAACGCCGGCGTCGGGCCGTGCGTCAACGAACGGGCGGCGATCGGCAACAGCGCGCACAGCGACGCCGCGATCTCGATCCACGCCGACGGCGGCCCGCCCGGCGGCTCGGGTTTCGCGGTGCTCCTCCCGGCGCAGCTCCCGAGCGGCCGCGATACCGCGATCATCGCGCCGTCGCGGCGACTCGGCAAAGACGTGCGTTCGCAGCTGCTGGCGATCGGCCTGCACACCTCCACCTACGACGGTCGCGACGGGATCGCCCCGCGCACCGACCTCGGCGGGCTCAACCTCTCGACGGTGCCGAAGGTGTTCGTCGAGGTCGCCAACATGCAGAACCGCGCCGACGAGGCGCCGATGGAGCGAGCGGCCTACCGCGAGCGCGTCGCGCGCGCGCTTGCATCCGCGCTCGAGCGCTTCCTGCCGGCGAGCGGGGGCTGACGGGCGCTCTCTACGAGGGCGCCTCGGCGCCGGCGGCCTGGGTGTCCGAGAGACGCCACACGATCGCGCCGGTCACCGCAGCGAGGATCAGGACCGACGGCCAGGCGCCGATCGCGTGCGCGAGCACGTGCGAGAGTACGAACGCAGCCACTCCGAGGGCCCCGAGCGCGGCGGCCATAGCCGTGCCATGGCGGCGGTGCCAAACCCGGATGCAGTACACGCCGCCGGCGGCCAGTACGGCGCCGCCAAGCGGGCGCGAGCCCGAGGCGACGGCGACGCCGTAGCCGCCGATCAGCGAGGCGGCGGCGGTCGCGGCGGTCGGGGAGCGGCGCATCGCGGCCACGCTAGCGACCCCGACCCGGATCGCGCTCCAGGTCGAACACCGGCGCCACTGTAGCCCCCGCGCAATACTGGCGCCGTGGCCTATGCCCCGCCCGCCCGCCACCTCCTGCGCGCCAGGGACCTGGCCGACGCGCGGTACGCCGAGCCGCTCGGCGTCGACGACATGGCCCGCGCCGCGGGCCTGTCCAGGGCGCATTTCATCCGCGAGTTCCGGCGCGCGTTCGGCGACTCGCCGCACGCCTACCTGCTGACGAGGCGCCTGGAGCGGGCGGCGGTGCTGCTGCGCTCGACCGACCGGCAGGTCGCCGACATCTGCCTGAGCGTCGGGCTGACGAGCCAGGGCTCGTTCACGACGAGCTTCACGCGCATGTTCGGCGTCTCGCCCACCGCCTACCGGCGGCGCTTCCCGCCGGCCGCGGACATGGCGCTCGTGCCCGGCTGCGTCGTGCGCGCCTACGGGCGCCCGCAACGCCGCACTTTTCGAGAAGACAACGGGGCCGGTGGCGCGTAGCTTGCCTGTCATCGGATACGACGATGAAAGGAGCCGAAGATGATGAAAGTAGGAACAGCGCAGCTGTGGGTCCACGACCAGGACGAGGCGCTGGCCTTCTGGACCGAGAAGGTCGGTATGGAGGTCCGCTCCGACGTGACCCTCCCCGAGCTCGGCAACTTCCGCTGGCTGACGGTCGGCGTGCCCGGGCAGGACGAGTTCGCGATCGTGCTGATGACGATTCCGGGCCCGCCGGTGATGGACGCCGAGACCGCGGAGCAGGTGCGTGAGCTGATGTCGAAGGGCTTCGCCGGGACCGTGTTCCTGGAAACCGACGACTGCCGGGCCTCCTACGAGGAGCTTCGGGCGCGCGGAGTCGAGTTCAACGAAGCGCCCGAAGAGCGCCCGTACGGCATCGACTCGGGCTTCCGCGACCCGTCGGGCAACTCGATCCGCCTGACGCAGGTCCGCGACCTGGCCGAGCTCGAGGGCGAACTGAGCGCGTCCTGAGCGCCTGAGCGGGAGCGTTCCCGGCCGGGCCGCTCCTAAGCCACATCGAAAGCCTCGCGCCCTGAGCTTTGGGAGCGGGGCTTTCGACGTACTCGATGCGGCCCAGCCGCTAGCGTCTGCCCGGCGATGGCGGCGAGCTACGAGCGCGGGCTGGCGGAGGTCGGCGAGGGCATCTTCGCCTACCTGCAGCCCGACGGCGGCTGGGGCTGGTCCAACGCCGGGCTGGTCAGCGACGGCGAGGCGACGCTGCTGATCGACACGCTCTTCGACCTCGCGCTGACCGAGGCGATGCTCGCCGAGATGCGCCGGGCGGTGCCGGCGGCGGCGCAGATCGGCACGCTCGTCAACACCCACGCCAACGGCGACCACTGCTACGGCAACCAGCTGCTCGCCGGAGCTCGGATCGTCGCTTCGGAGCGCACCGCGGCCGAGATGGAGGAGCTGCCGCCGGCGGCGATGGCGGCGCTGGTCGCGCAGGCGCCCCAGATGGGGACCCTGGGCGAGTTCTTCCTGCGCTGCTTCGGCCGGTTCGACTTCGAGGGCATCGAGCCGGCCGCGCCGACCGAGACCTTCGGCGGCGAGCTCGAGCTCCGCGTCGGCGATCGCGAGGTGCGCCTGCTGGAGGTCGGGCCGGCACACACGCGCGGCGACACGATGGCCTGGCTGCCCTCCGAGCGCGTGCTCTTCACCGGCGACATCCTCTTCAACGGCGCCCACCCGATCGCCTGGGCCGGCCCGGTCTCCAACTGGGTCGCAGCCTGCGAGCGGATCGAGGCGCTGGCCCCCGCATCGATCGTCCCGGGGCACGGGCCGCTTGCCTCGCTCGCCGACGTGACCGAGCTTCGGGCCTACCTGGAGTACCTCTACGAGCAGGGGCGGACCGCGTACGACGAGGGCCTGACGCCGCTGCAGGCGGCGCGGCAGATCGAGCTTGACCGCTGGGCGGACTGGGGCGAGCGCGAGCGCCTGGTCGTCAACATCGCGACGATCTTCGGCGAGCTCTCCGGAGAGGGACCCCCGAACCCGCTCGAAGCCTTCCAGCAGATGGCGGAGCTGGCGCTCGGCGAGGAGAGCTGAGCCCCGTGGCGGATTTCGAGGACGTGCGGCGCATCGCGATGGCCCTGCCCGGCAGCGAGGAGCGCCTCTCGCGCGAGCGCCTGCAGTGGCGGGTCGGCGGCAAGCTGTTCGTCTGGGAGCGCCCGCTGCGGGCGAAGGAAGTGGATGAGCTGGGCGCCTCCGCGCCGGACGGACCGATCCTGGGCGCGCACGTCGAGCATCTGCACGCGAAGGAGGCACTGCTCGCGGAGGAACCGGGCGTCTACTTCACGACCTCTCACTTCGACGGGCACACTTCGGTGCTCGTGCGGCTGGAGCGCATCGGCCCGCCGGCTCTGGAGGAGATCGTCACCGAAGCCTGGTTCGCGCGGGCTCCGGTCAAGCTCGCGCGCGAGCAGGCCGAGCGGATGAACTCGGACTGAGCCGCCGGGCCCGGCCGCGATCTAGTCGACGAGCACGGCGTGGACGCTCGCGCCGGCGCCGGACAGCGCGAGCTTCAGCTTCGCCGCGTGCGGGTGGCGCGCCGCCGCTGCCAGCAGCCTGCGCCCGGCCGCGCTGAGCCGGAGCTGCGTGTTGCCCGAGGCGCCCTGAGCGAGCGAGAAGCTGCCGCTGCCGAGCAGCACCGTGGCCCGCCGCACGACCACGCGCCCCCCGGCACGGTGGCGGTGCACGACCGTGCCGAGCAGTTGGAGCGTGCCCTTGCACGGGCCGGCCGTGCACACGATCCTGACGGTCGCCGTGCGGCCCGCGACGTGGACGCGCCCGCCCACCTTCAGCAGCGGCGCGATGACTTTGCTCGGCAGCACCGCCGTCCCGGCCGGAGGCGTCGCAGGCGGCGACGGCGGCGCCGGCGGTTGCATCGGCACCGGCAGGGGCGGCTCCGGCGCAACCGTGTGCAGCGCCGCGTCGACTCCGGGTGTGGCCTGACCCGCGACCACGTTCACCAGCGTGGCTTCGAAGGCCTTCGACTTGCCTGCGAAGAACTGGGGGAGATAGGTCTCGCTCACGTCGAAGAATTCCACTTCGTATTCGTCGCTCGGCAGCCGTTCGAGCGTGTATTCGCCCCCACGCACCGTGTAGGTGGATTCGACCGCCTGCGACCCGTACGCCGTGACTTCGATCCCCGCCAGACCGGCGCCGCTCGACGCCGCCGTGACCCGGCCCTCGATCTGCCCGCCGGCGGCCAGGTCGACGGTGCCCGCGAAGCTCGTCTGGCTCACCTGCACTTCGACCTCTTGACCGAGTAGCTCGCTGAGATAGTTCAGGCCCGGGGTGTGCGGAACGATGAAGCCAAGCTGGTATTCCCCGGCGGGGAGCGCGGTGATCGCATAGCTGCCATCCGAGCCCGTCGCGGTGCAGCCGAGGAGTTCGAGTTCGTGTTCAGCGAAGCAGACGAAGACGCCTGAAAGGGGGTTTCCCCCTCCTTCGACCACGCCTTCGATGCGTCCGCCTTCGACCATCGCTGCGTCGATGCCCGCGGCGGCCGCTTCGGGTTTGACTTCCACCTTCGCTGCTCCTTCGGGCGAGAGGCTGTCGTCCCAGTACTGCGTGATGTACCTGCGCTGCGGGTCGAAGAATTCGACGACGTAAGCGCCTGGCGTCAGCCCGGCGATCCGGTAGGCGCCGGATGGTTCTTCGACCACGGCGCAGTCCGGTTCTTCCTGTTCGTAGGAGCCTTCTTCGAGGGCTTCGACCTGGTAGGCGCACACTTCGATCCCGGTCAAGCCGGTGTTCGCCGGGACGTTCGTGACCGTGCCTTCGACGCTGCCGCTCCCGCCGGTCGCCGGCCGTGCCTCGCCGGCCGGTGCGTGCGCCCTCGTGCGCTGCGCCCGACGGAGTTGGATCGCCGCGAGCCGTTGCGCGAGGGAGCAGTGTGCGGCTGTCGGCTGGCACGGTTCCATGCGCGCGCGGGCGTCGGGGCGGGATCCGGAGGCTGCCGCCGGCAGCAGACAGCAGAGCAGGAGCGCCACCAGCGTGTAAGCGGCGCCCCGCGGGCGCAAGGCAGAGATGGGCCGCCGGTCCTGCGTCATTGCGTTCCCGCCGTCGGCATCGCTTCCTCCGTTGCCCCCCGCTGGACGCTGCGACCATACCAGCCGGCTGAATCGAGCCGCCGCAGCGCCAACGCCGCCCCGGGCGGGTCGTCAACCGGCGTCTGAGCGTCGCAGCGCATCCTGCGTGCGCTCATCGGCGACGCCCGCGAAGTAGCGCGCGAGGACCTCGCGGAACAGCTGCTCCCCCGGGTCGGCGAGCGCGAACAGCGTCATCGACGAGCGCAGCTTGAGCGCGTCGGTGGCGCCCAGCACGTCCTCGGCCGCTGCGCCCTCGAGCGCGCACAGCGCCCCCGCGCACTCGCGCAGCCGCGCGCCGAGGACCGGGTGGGCGAGGTAGCCACGGGCCTCCTCCAGCGAGCCGATCGCATACCGCTGGGCCATCGCGCTCGACCCGAGCCCGGCGAGCTGGGGGAAGACGAACCACATCCAGTGGCTCTGCTTGCTCCCGGCGCGCAGCTCCGCGAGCGCGCGCGCGTAGGTGCCGCTCTCGTCCTGGGCGCGAACGAACCGCTCGAGCGAGAAGGGGTCGGCCAAGACCGCCTCGTGTCAGGCGACCGCGGCCGAGCGCCGCCCACGACTCGAGCGCCGCGGCCCCCGGGCGGCGCCCCGTCCGCCGCGCAGGAACCGTTCGGTGGCGCCCGCGACCAGCGCGTCTACTTCCCCGGGCTCGACGAGCCCTGCGCTGACGAGCGAGGCGATCCCCTGGATCGTCGCGAACAGGACGAGCCCGACACCCTTCGGATCGCCCGGCTCGAGGACGCCGTCGCGCTGGCCCTGCTCGATCAGGGCGAGCATCACGCCGAAGGCCTGCTCGGCGGCTTCGGCGAGCGCGCCGTCGGGCTCGCGGTGCTTGCCGGCGAACATCAGCTCGAGCAGCGCGGCATCCTCGGTCGCGAAGCGGATGTAGGCCGAGGCGATCGCGCGCAGCCGCGGCTCGAACTCCTCGCCGGCTTCCTGGGCCGCGGCGCGCAGCTCGCTGCCGAGCCGCTCGAAGCCCTCGCCTGCGAGCGCGTCGAGCAGCGCCTGGCGGTCGGGGAAGTGTCGGCGCGGGGCGCCGTGGCTGACGCCGACCTCGCGCGCCAGCTCGCGCAGCGAGAGCGCCTGCACGCCGCGCTCGCGCAGCGTGCGCTCGGCGCCGGCGAGCAGCGCCGTTCTCAGGTTCCCGTGGTGGTAGGGGCGTGCGGCCATCGGTGCTCAGAGAAGGGTAGCGCCGAAAGTAGACATTGACATCTTTGTAGTCATCGACTACATTGTTGCTCATGACAACTTCGAGCTCCACCTCCCTCCCTGACATGGCCGGCCGCACCGCGATCGTGACCGGCTCCAACAGCGGCATCGGACGCGCCGCCGCCGCTGCGCTGGCGGCCGCGGGCGCGAACGTCGTACTGGCCGTGCGCGCGACCGACAAGGGCGAGCAGGCCGCCGCGACGATGAGCGGGCGCACCGAGGTGCGCCGCCTCGACCTCGCGAGCCTCGAGTCGGTGCGCGAGTTCGCCGCCGGCTGGGACGGCGGCGAGATCGACCTGCTGATCAACAACGCCGGCGTGATGGTGCCGCCGCTGAGCCGCACCGCCGAGGGCTTCGAGCTGCAGTTCGGCACCAACCACCTCGGGCACTTCGCGCTCACCAACCTGCTGCTCGAGCAGGTGAGCGGGCGCGTCGTGACGGTCTCCTCCACCGCCCACCGGATGGGCCGCATCGACTTCGACGACCTGAACTGGGAGCGCCGGTCCTACCGGGCCTGGCAGGCGTACGGGCAGTCGAAGCTGGCGAACATGCTGTTCACGGCCGAGCTGCAGCGCCGCCTGACTGAGGCCGGCTCGACGGTGCTGGCGATGGCGGCCCACCCCGGCTACGCGGCCACCAACCTGCAGTTCCACAGCGGCAAAAAACTGCAGGACTGGGTCAGCCAGGTCGGCAACGCCGTCCTGGGCCAGAGCGAGGAGGGCGGCGCGCTGCCGACGCTCTACGCCGCCACGGCCGACGTCCCCGGCAACAGCTTCGCCGGCCCCGGCGGCTTCATGGAGCAGCGCGGGGCCGCCAAGCTCGTCGGCCGTACGGGCGCGGCCAAGGACATGGACGTGGCCCGGCGGCTGTGGGAGGTCTCCGAAGAGCTGACCGGCGTGCGCTTCGGACTCAGCGCCGCCGTGACTGGCTGAGCCCTACGCCTGCTCGTCCTCGGGCCGCACGACCGACTCCTCAGGCCAGCAGGCCGACCTGGCGCAGGATCGAGACGGAGTCCGAGTAGACGTCCTTGCGCTTGACGAGGCCGTTCTCGAACGGGATCACGTCGGCGCCCTCCCATTCGACCTGCCGCCCGGTCGGCTCGGCGACGATCTCGCCGCGGCGCATCGTGCGGCTGTGCGTGGCCGTCGCCTTCCACTCCTGGGCGACGAGCCCATCGCGCACGTAGAGCCTCTGCGTCTCGAAGCGGATGTCGGGCCAGGTCTCGAAGATCGAGGCGATGTGCGCGCGCACGTCCGCGCCGTGCGCGGACTCGCCGGCGGTGTGGTTTGCGAACGTCATATCCGGCGCGTGCAGCGCCATGATCGCGTCGACGTCGTGTGCGTTCCACGCGTCGTTGTAGCGGTCGATCGCCGCTTCGAGCGCCGCCGCCGAGTCGCGGGTCTCTGTCGTGCTCATGGCCAGAAGTCCTCCTGTTTTTCGAGCGGCGGCTGCTCGAGGCGCCGGGAGAAGACCAGCAGTTGCGCCTCCTCGCCGGTGTCGTTGTGCAGCGAGCGCATCTGATCGCCCTCGACCCGCACCGCCGTCTGCGGGCCCGCCTCGAAGACGTCGTCGCCGACCTTGAACGTGACGGTGCCGGAGATCACGAAATAGACCTCCTCCTGGCCGGGGTGGCAGTGGCCGTAGCTGCCGCGCCCCCCGGTGCCCGGCGTCATCCGCCGCCAGCTGAAGGAGACCTGCTCGGTCCCGAGCGCGTCGCTGTACCAGCGCATCTCGCCGTAGTCGGGGTAGTCGGCCATGAAGTCGAGCGCCTGCTCGCGCCCGGCCACCGTGTAGCCGTTCTTCGCCTGCTCTCCGACTGCCATCGCAGCCCCCTTTCGCTCGCACGACCGGACGGCACTGACGCTAACGCACGGCCGCGTAGGGCGCGTTCGGGGCAGCCGGTCGTCTCCGAGCGAGCAGCCGACGGCCCGAACCTCAGACCTCGCCGTCCCAGCCCAGCGCGCGCCGGCGCGCTCGGGCCAGCTTGCTCACGACGAGGTCGTAGGAGTCCTCGATCATGTCTTGGATCGTCGCGTCGGGCAGGGAGCCGTCGAGCACGATCGTGTTCCAGTGGCGCTTGTTGAGGTGGTAGCCCGGGAGCACGGCGGGGTGCGCCTCGCGCAGCGCGTCCGCGAGCACGGGATCGCACTTCAGGCTCACGCGAAGGGAGTCCGAGCCGAGCCGCGAGAGGGCGAACATCTTCCCGGCGACCTTGAACACCGAGGTCTCCGGGCCGAACGGGAAGGTCTCCTCAGCGCCGGCGAACGAGAGGCAGCGTTCGCGAAGCTTCGCCGGCTTCATCAGGCCTGTTCGAGCCCGCAGAGGCCGTCGCTCAGCGCGCGCAACCTGGCCCGCGCCGCGCGGTCCTCAGCCTGCGGGTGGGGAGCGGCCTCGCGGGTGCCGTTGAAGTAGCGGCCGCTGACCCGATCAAGAGCGGGGTCGGCGATGAGCCGCAGCGTCGCCTCGGTGCCCTGATCGAGCGAGCTGACGGGCGTGACCCCGGCGGCGCGCACCATGTTGGTCGGCATGTAGGTCGCCGGGTGCAGGCAGTTGGCCGTGACGCCTGCGTCGCGCAGCTCCGCGGCGAGGTCGAACGTGAACATCACCTGCGCGAGCTTGCTCTGGCAGTAGGCCTGCACGCCGCTGTAGCTTCGCGTCAGCATCACGTCGTCGAAGTCGATCGGCGCCTGACCGGCCGAGCTGACGTTGACGATCCTCGCGGGCGCCGAGCGTTCGAGCACCCCGAGCAGCAGGCGCGTCAGCAGGTAGCCGGCGAGGTAGTTGACGGCGAAGCGAAGCTCGAAGCCGTCGCGGCTCTCCTCGCGCTCTTCGCGTCCGTCTGTCGTCGTGCCGATGCCGGCGTTGTTGACGAGCACGTCGAGCCGTTCGGTCTCGCCGAGCACGAGCTCGCCGAGGCCGCGGACCTCGTCGAGCGATGCGAGGTCGGCGCGCAGGAAGCGCAGGCGCTCGTTGCCGCTCGCCGCCGCAAGCTCCGCCCGCAGGCGCTCGCCCTTGCCCTCGTCGCGGCCATGCAGGAGCAGGGTCGCTCCCCCCTCGGCCAGCCGGCCGGCTATCGCCCGGCCGAGGCCATCCGTCGCGCCGGTGATGAGGATCGTCTGCTCCGACAGCTCGCGCACCGGACAAGCGTAGGACGGCACGGCTCCCGGAGAGTCTCCTCGCACGCGCGAACACGCTCTGAAGGCGGGAGTGACGGGACTCGAACCCGCGACCTCTGCCGTGACAGGGCAGCGCTCTAACCTGCTGAGCTACACCCCCGCGGGCGCAACTGACGCGACCGCCGGCCCCGACACGTGTGGTGTCACGTCCCCCGGTGAACCATCTGAGAGCACCGGGGCTCGATCACGTGCGTCGTGGGGCCGCGTCCGCGTATCGCCATCGTAGCGATCCGCCTGAGCATCGAGTCGCCGCGCCACCGGGTCCCCGGCCCTCGGATAGCCTCACCGCGTGATGACCGCGTCGCGCGGGATCCGCTTCTTCAGGTTCGGTGCTCGCCGGATCGCCTACGGGCTGAGCGGCGAGGGGCCGCTGATGGTGGCTCCGGCGTGGTGGGTGAGCCACCTCGAGCTCGACTGGCAGCACGAGCGGCTCCGTCGCTTCTGGGAGGCCGTGGCCGACGGCTTCCGGCTCGTGCGCTACGACCGGCCCGGCGTCGGACTCTCCGACCGGGACGCGACCCCGCGGGAACCGACGCTCGACGCCGAAGTCGAGCTGCTCGGCGCGATGCTCGACGAGCTCGACTGCGAGCGGGCGACGTTGGTCGGCGGCTCGTCGGGAGGCTGCACCGCCGTGGCGTTCGCGGCCCGCTCTCCCGAGCGGGTCGAGCGGCTGCTGCTCTACGGGAGCTTCGCCGACGGCTCGTCGATCGCTCCGGTCGAGGTACGCGAGGCGATCGTCGGGGCGGTCAGGTCGCACTGGGGTCTGGGCTCTCGCCTGCTCGCGGACGTGTTCCTCGGCGACGAGGGGAGAGCCGAGCGCGACCAGTTCACCCGCGACCAGCAGCAGTCGTGTGACGGCGAGACGGCCGCGGCGTTGCTCGAGGAGATCTACCGCACCGACGTGCGCCCGGAGCTCGCGCACGTCTCCGCGCCCACGGTGGTCGTCCATCGGCGCGCCGACCGGGCGATCCCGTACGAGCTCGGCCGGCAGCTCGCGGCGGGGATCGACGGGGCCACGCTCGTGCCGCTCGCCGGCAAGGCCCACCTCCCGTGGGCCGGCGATGCCCTGGCCGTGGCCCGCGCGCTGCGGACGGGACTTGGCGCGGCGCCGGGAGACAGCGACCCCGCAGACCCGCCGGCGGCCCTGCTCTCGCCGCGCGAGCGCGAGGTCCTCTCGCTCGTCGCGGATGGGATGACCGAGCAGCAGATCGCGGAGCGGCTCGTGGTGAGCCCTCACACGGTGCACCGCCACATGGCGAACATCCGCGCGAAGCTCGGGCGAGGGTCGGGCGCGTCGGCCGTCTCGGAGGCGACGCGCCTCGGCCTGATCTGAGCCTCGAGCAACGACGGCTACCCCCGACCAGCGCGCCGCCACGACACTCCGCCGCTGCTGGCCTCGCGTGGCCCGGCCGGGCCATCTCGCGAAGATGGCCGCAGCGGGCGATGTGAGGCCCTCCGGCGAGACGTACCGTGGCCGGTCATGAACACGACGACGAACCACACCACCTCGCCCTCGACCCACGCGACACCCTCCGCTCGGCTGTTCGCGAGCATCTACGACCCGTTCCTGTGGCTCGGCGAGCGGCGCGCGCTGCGCGCGCTCAGGCACGAGCTGCTCGCGCAGGCACGCGGGCGGACCGTGGAGATCGGCAGCGGGACCGGACTGAACCTCCAGCAGTATCCGGGGCACCTCGACGAGCTCGTGCTCGCCGAGCCCGACGCGGCGATGCGCGGACACCTCGAGCGCCGCCTGGAGCGCGCGGGGCGCCGCGCGAGCGTGATCGACGCCGCCGGCGAAGCGCTCCCGTTCGAGGACGGCAGCGTCGACACCGTCGTCTCGACGCTCGTCCTGTGCACGGTGCAGGCGCCGGAGGTCGCGCTGGGCGAGATCGCGCGCGTGCTCAGGCCGGACGGGCAGCTGCTCTTCATCGAGCACGTCCGTGCGAGCGGCCACCTTCGGTCGTGGTGGCAGGACCGGCTGGCGGGCCCCTGGCAAGCGTTCGCCGGCGGCTGCCACTGCAACCGGCCGACGCTCAACCTGATGGCCGAGCGCGGATTCGAGTTCGACGTGAGCGAGGCGCCGTGGCGGGGCATGCCGTCGATCGTGAGACCGCTCGTCTACGGCTGTGCGAGGGTCGGCGACATCGACCGCTCCCGCGTGCCCGCTCCCGACCGAGCCGAGAGGCCGCAGGCGTCACACGGCAGCGCCCTGACCGCCTGAGCCACGTCGCGCCGCGAAGGCGGACGGCGCGAAACTGGCCAGCCGGCCAGCCGCTCGGGTACGCTTTGGCCGTGGCACTCGTCGGTCCGCCTCCGATGCTCAACAGGAGCCCGCTCGCGGTGCTGCTCGACGACCTCCGCGACGAGCGCCGGGCCGGCGTCCCGTTCCCGCCCGGCGACACCCGCGTCTCGCTGCCGCGCACGCGGCGCTTCGCCGAGGAACCACTGGAGATGCTGCTCGAAGGCTACGAGCGCTACGGCCCGATCTTCACCATGCGGCTGTTCCACAGCAACGTCGTCTTCATGCTGGGACCGGCGGCCAACCACTTCTTGCTCGTCTCGCACGCCGCCGATTTCCAATGGCGCGAAGGCCACTTCCGCGACCTGATCGGGCTGATGGGCGACGGCCTCTTGACGATCGACGGCGACTTCCACAAGCAGTCGCGCCGGATCATGCTGCCGGCCTTCCACCGCGAGCACATGGCGGCCTCGGTGCAGACGATCCGCGAGGAGACCGAGCGCGCGATCGCCCTGCTCGAGCCGGGCACGACCGTCGACCTCTACGACTGGACGCGCCACCTGGCGATGCGCGTGGCGATGCGCGCGCTGTTCGGCCTGGACCCGGAGGGCCCGCAGGCACAGGCGATCGACGCGGCGAGCCTCTTCGAGGAGGCGCTCGCGTTCTACGCGAGCGACTACCTGCTGCGTGTGTTCCGCGGCCGGCGCTCGCCGTGGGGTCGGATGCAGCTCGCGGCGCGCAAGCTCGACGCGCTGATCTACGCCGAGATCTCCGAGCGCCGCTCCTCGGGCCGCCGCGGCAGCGACATCCTCAGCCTGCTGCTCGACGCGGAGGACGAGGACGGCAACCGGCTGAATGACCGCCAGGTCCGCGACGAGGTGATGACGCTGCTGTTCGCCGGCCACGACACGACGACCTCGACGATCTCGTTCATGTTCTACGAGCTCGCGCGCCAGCCGGCGATCGTGGGGCGGCTGCTCGAGGAGCAGCGCGAGCTGGTCCCCGCCGAGGGCCCGAGCACGGCGCAGCTGCTCGGGGGCGAGCTGCCCGAGCTCGAGATGACGGTCGACGAGACGCTCAGGAAGTACCCGCCGGCGTGGGTGGGCCCGCGACGGACGGTGCGCCAGACCGAGTTCGAAGGCGTGCCGATCCCGGACCGGGCGTTCGTCAACTACTCATCGTGGGCCTCGCATCACCTGCCCGACGTGTTCCCGGACCCCGAGGAGTTCCGCCCCGAGCGCTTCGCCCCGGAGGCCAAGGCGGCGCTGGCGAAGGGGGCCTACGTCCCGTTCGGCGGCGGCTCGCGGACGTGCATCGGGATGCGCTTCGGCCAGCTCGAGGTGCGGACGATCGCGACGATGCTGCTGGCGGAGCGCGCGCTCGAGCTGCCGGAGGACTTCACCCTGACGATTCGCCAGATGCCGACGATCAGCCCCAAGGCGGGGCTGCCGATGATCGTCGCCCGGGCGCCGCGGACCGCCGGCGAGCCGCTGCAGGCCGCGGCCTGATCGCTTACAGCAGCAGCGCGTTCATCGTCAGGGTGTAGCCCGGCGGCGTGCCCGCGTCGGGCGAGGCGCCGACGCCGACCACGTGGACGTGGCGGTCGGAGAACAGGGTGAGCCGGAGCGCTCCGAACAGCCCTTCGGGGTGCACGACGAGCTTGCCGTCCTCGCCTTCTGCGACTGCCGCGACCGTGGCGCCCACGCCGAACAGGCTGCCGGCGGCGGCCACCCTTACGCGCCCGCCCCCGCTCGCGAGCAGGCGCACGCTCACGCCCGGACCGAGGGCGGCGCGGACCGCGGCCTGGCTCGCATGTGCGCGCGCGCTCAGCACCTCGCCGCGCTTGGCCAGGCTCGCTTCGCTCACCGCGAGCGACCCGAGGCGGACGGCCGTGGCGCTCGCGTCCAGACGGGCGACCCCGCGCCCTTCCCGGAGCAGTGAGGCCGCCTGCGCCGGCGAGAGCGCGAGGGCGCCCGCGCGCACCGTGACGGAGTCGGCGTCGCCCCAGAGCAGCTTCACCGCGGGCCACGCCGAGACGGAGACGTGCTCGACGTGCCCGTAGCGCCCGACGCGCGAGGAGATCCGCGACGCGGCGATGCGCGGGAGCACGAGCTGCGCCAGCGCGAGCAGGGCGAGTACCGCCGCCGCGGCGATCGCGGCGATCCGGATCGCCCTCGAGCCGCCGGTGCGCCGCATCCCTCAGAGCTTCGCAGGGACGCGGCGCGCCGGCTGCAGGAGCGCTGGCTACGCGAGCCCGTTCGCGCTGAGGAATTCCTTGGCGACGGCCGCGGGCGACTGCTTTTCGACCGAGACCGCCTTGTTCATCTGCTGGATCGCGGGGATCGTCAGCAGCTTGGACACCTTGTTGACCGTTGCTTCGAATTCCGGCCCCTGCTGCGCCAGGACGGTCTTTTTGACGACCGGCGCGACGTTCTGGAAGCCGAAGACGTGCTTGGGGTCCTTCAGCACGGTGAACTTGCCGCCGAGCAGCTGGCCGTCGGTCGTGAACACGTCCTGGACCTGGACCTGCCCGTTTTCAAGCACGTTGTAGCTGGCTTCGATCGGGACCGGCCGGAACTTCGGTTTGATGCCGTATTCCTTTTCGAGCCCCGGGAGCGCCTGCGAACGGGTTGCGAATTCTGGCGGGCCGCCGAGCGTCACGGACTTGCCGAGCGGCTTCAGGTCGGCGACGCTGGTCAGATGATGCGCGGTCGCGTAGCTCGGCAGCGCCGCGAGCGCATCGGAGTCGTAGAACGGCGTTTTTTCGAGCAGCGTCGCGCGTTCTTTTTCGGCGAACGCCTTCGCTTCTTCGTACGCCGCCTGTTCGGTCTTGGGCGGGGTGGTCTGTTCGGCGACGGCGCTCAACAGCGTGCCCGTGTACTCGGGGTACATCTGGATCCGGTTGGACTTGAGCGCCTTGAAGACGATCTCGGACGAGCCGACGTTTTCGATCAGGCTGACGTTGAAGCCCTTCGCCTTCAGCGCCTGCGTGTAGAGCTGGCCGAGGATGTTCTCCTCGGCGAAGTTCTTGGCGCCGATCGTGACGTGCGGCTTGGCGCTCGCGCTCGCCGCGGTCGAGCTGGTCGAGGACGAGTTGCTCGAGCCGCAGGCCGTGAGCCCGATCGCCAGCGCAACCGGCACGACCAGCGCGGCAGCCATCCTGAGCAACGGCCGGCCGCCCCGCTCCCCCCGTGGACTTCTCCTCATGTGTCCGCCTTCCTGTTGTTCATTATTTTTATGAGAAAAGGTTATTGAACCGCGTAGCCGGCCGCCAGCGCGTCGTGGGCGATGCCCCGTTCGAGCTTCACCCCGCGTGGCGTCAGCGCGCTCTGCACGAGCGCGAGCGCGCCCTCGACGGCGAGCGCGAGGACCGCGACGCAGATCGCCGCGCCCAGCACTCCGGAGAAGTGGTAGCTCGTCTCGTTGGCGATCACGTCGCCGAGCGTGCCGCTGAAGCCGGCGAGCGAGGCGATCGTCGCCGTGGAGATCACGAACAGCGCGGCGGTGCGGATGCCCGCGAAGATCAGCGGCACCGCCAGCGGCAGCTCGACGCGGCGCAGGATTTCCCACTCGCTCATGCCCATCCCGCGGGCGGCATCGACGAGTTCCGGATCCACCTCGACGACGCCGAGGTAGGCGTTGGTGACGATCGGGGCGAAGGCCAGGATCACGAGCGCGAGCTCGACGACGGTGAGGCCGAGCCCGAAGAAGGCGCTGCCGATCGCGAGCACCACCAGGCTCGGCAGGGCGCGGCCGATGTTGCCGACGTTGATCGCGAAGAACGAGCCGCGGTGGATGTGGCCGAGCCAGACCCCGAGCGGCAGGGCGAGGACGAGCGAGATCGCGATGCCGATCACGCCCACCTTCAGCGTTTCGAGGGCGAGGTGGGCGAGGCTCGGCAGGTTCGGGTAGCCGGCGACTTCGCCGTTGTGCAGGATGAATTCGAAGGCCTTGCCGAATTCGCTCATCGCTCCGCCCCTGTCCGGATCCGCGACCACGGCGTCAGCACGCGTTGCAGCCCGACGAGCAGCGCGTCGGCCAGGAGCGCGAGCAGGATCGCCATCCCGCCCGCCACGATCAGCTCGGTCTTGAAGGGCCCCTCGCCGAGCGCGGTGTGGATCGGCACCCCGAGGCCGCGGTTGTAGATCGTGTAGACGATCGTGGCGAGCGCGATGATCGTCACCACCGCGATCCGCAGGCCGGCGATGATCGACGGCAGCGCCAGCGGCAGCTCGATCTGCAGCAGCGACTGGCGCGGCGTCATGCCCATCCCTTCCGCGGCCTCGCGCACGTCGGGCGGCACCGATCGCAGCCCGGTGAGGATGTTGCGGAACAGGATCAACAGCGTGTAGGAGACGAGCGCGATCTCGGCGGCGTAGATGTTCTGCCCGACGGGCGCCACGAGCAGCTCGAACAGCGCCAGCGAGGGGATCGTGTAGAGGAACGTCGTGACGAGCAATGTCGGCTGTTCAGCCCAGCCGTGGCGGTGGGCGAACAGCGCCAGCGCCATCGAGATCACGAAGCCGATCGCGACGGCGATCAGCGTCAACACGACGTGCTGGCGCAGCGCGGGCCAGAGCACGGGGCTCCAGTTCGATTCGACCCAGTCGAGGCAGAACACCTTGTTCTGCACGGCGCAGCTCGAGCTGTGCTCGGAGAAGTTGGGGATCACGGGGCCGCCGGCGGCGGCGAGCAGGCCGATCACGGGCCCGCCTCCCCCCGCGCGCTCCCTGCCGGCGCGGGCGCCGGCCGCGAGTCGAAAGCGGAGGCGTCGCCGTCTGCATCCTGCGCGATCAGCCACTCCAGGTGCGAGAGCGTCAGCAGGCCGGCGACGCGATCTTCGCCGTCGAGCACGGCGAGCGGTTCGCCGTGGGACGTGAGCAGCACGGCGAGCGCGTCCTTGACGGTGGCGGTCTCGCGGTAGCTGCCGGGCGGTCGAGCGGCCGTCAGGGGAGAGCAGCTCGAGCTCGCTGAGCGTCGTCAGCGACAGCCGCTTGATGCCGCGGTCGGCGCCGACGAACTGCGCCACGAAGTCGTCGGCGGGATGCGCGAGGATCTCCTTCGGCGTGTCGTACTGGGCCAGGACCCCGCCCTCGCGCAGGATCGCGATGCGGTCGCCCATCTTGATCGCCTCGTCGATGTCGTGGGTCACGAACACCACGGTCTTGCGGACTTTCGCCTGCAGCGCGAGGAACTCGTCCTGGAGCTTCGCGCGGTTGATCGGGTCGATCGCGCCGAACGGCTCGTCCATCAGCATCAGCGGGGGGTCGGCGGCCAGGGCGCGGGCGACGCCGACGCGCTGGCGCTGGCCGCCGGAGAGCTGCGCCGGATAGCGACGGCCGATCTCCTCGTCATCGAGGCCGATCAGCGCGAGCAGCTCCTGCACACGGGCACGGATTCGCTCCTTGCGCCAACCGAGCAGCCGCGGCACGGTCGCGATGTTCTCGGCGACGGTCTCGTGGGGGAACAGGCCAACCTGCTGGATCACATAGCCGATCTCCCGCCGCAGCTCGCGGGGGTCGCGGTCGAGAACGCTGCGGCCGCCGAGCAGGATGTCGCCGCTGCTCAGCGGGATCATCCTGTTGATCAGACGCATCGAGGTCGTCTTGCCCGACCCCGACGGCCCGACGAGCACGCAGACCTCGCCGGCCGGCACGACGAACGAGAGAGAGTGGATCGCCGGCTCGCGCTCCCCGGGATAGCGCTTGCTGACGTGGCGCAGCTCCAGCTCGGCCGCCTGCGCGTAGGCCGAAGGCCCCTCTTCGTGGGCGTTGTCTTCTCTGACCAAGGCAGATCCCCGCCGGACTGGGCCCGATCGTAACCTACCCTCGGCGCGGGACCGGCTAAGCACGCCGCCCTTCCAGCGCCTGCGAGGGCGCCCGGGCTCCGGCTCGCTAGCCTTGAGGCACGATCTGGGCGCGTAGCTCAGCTGGCTAGAGCACCTCGCTTACACCGAGGGGGTCGCCCGTTCGAGTCGGGCCGCGCCCATCCCTCCGCGGCACCGCAAGGAGCACAGTTGACCGACCCCATCCACACCCGCATCGCCGTGATCGGCTCCGGCCCCGCCGGCTTCTACGCCGCCGGCCATCTGCTCAAGGACGCGGACGCCGGCTTCGAGGTCGACATGTTCGAGCGCCTGCCGACGCCGTGGGGGCTGGTCCGCTCGGGGGTCGCGCCCGACCACCCGAAGATCAAGTCCGTCACGCGCGTGTACGAGAAGACGGCCGCGCATCCGCGCTTCCGCTTCTACGGCAACGTCACGTTCGGCCTCCACGTCTCGCGCGAGGACCTGCTGCGCCATTACCACGCGATCGTCTACGCGACCGGGTCCCCCTCGGACCGGCCTCTCGGGATCGAGGGCGAAGACCTGCCGGGCTCCCACGCGGCGACCGAGTTCGTCGGCTGGTACAACGGCCATCCCGACCACACCGACCTCGAGGTCGACCTGCTCTCGGCCGAGCGCGCGGTCGTGATCGGCAACGGGAACGTCGCGATCGACGTCGCGCGGATGCTGGTGCTGACGGCCGAGGAGCTGGCGCCGACGGACACGGCCGACCACGCCCTGGAGGTGCTCGCGGCGAGCCGCGTCAAAGAGGTCGTCGTGGTCGGCCGCCGCGGGCCGGCGCAGGCCGCGTTCACGAACCCCGAGCTGCTGGAGCTGGGCGAGCTCTCCGACGCCGATGTGATCGTCGACGAGGAGGAGCTCGAGCGCGGGCTGGCGGTCCACGACGAGCGCGCCGAGCAGAACGTGACAGCCCGGCGCAACGTCGAGATCCTGCGCGAGTTCGCCGGCCGGGAGCCGTCGGGGAAGGCCAAGCGCGTCGTCCTCAGGTTCCTCGCCTCGCCGGTCGCGCTGCTGCCCGGCGAGCACGGCCATCTCGGCGCCGTCGAGCTGGTCCGCAACGAGCTTGTCGTCGATGAAAGGGATCCCGCGCACCCTGCACTCCGCGCACAGCCGACCGACGAGCGCGAAACGCTGCCGGCGGGCCTGGTGTTCCGCGCGATCGGCTACCGCGGCATCCCCCTGCCGCGGGTCCCGTTCGACGAGCGCTCCGGCGTGATCCCGAACCAGGGCGGCCGCGTGCGCGACCCGGAGTCGGGCGAGCAGGTCGCCGGCGAGTACGTCGTCGGCTGGATCAAGCGCGGCCCCTCGGGCGTGATCGGTACGAACAAGAAGGACGCGCAGGAGACGGTCGATGCGATCTTCGCCGACATGGCCGCGCAGAACGGCGCCGGCCACCGTCCCGAGGCGCCCGACGCCCGCGCCGTGGAGGAGCTGCTGCGCGAGCGCCAGCCCGCAGCTCGTCAGCTACGCGGGCTGGGAAGCGATCGACCGCGTCGAGCGCGCCCGCGGAGAGAGCGCGGGCCGCCCGCGCGTGAAGGTCACGAGCATCGAGGAGATGCTGCGGATCGCCGCCGACGAAACGCCCTAGCGCACACGGCTTGGACGTCTGTCGTAAGAAAGTTCCCGTCATCGGGACGGTGGGTATCGCTCGGGTGGAAGCCCCTCTCCCCCCAAGGAAGGGCCGCCTCCTCGGCGACCGTTCTGCTCGTCTACCGACGGCCCCGACCGCCTCCCTCGACACCCCCAAGGGGGCGGGCTCGACCCCCGCGAGCCCGCCCCAGGGAGTGCTCTTACGTGCACCGACTGGCCGGCTGCGGCCCGCCCCCGCCGCAACGGGCATCTGCGACACTGTCGGGCCGCAGGCCCCGTTAGCTCATCTGGTAGAGCGCCGGACTTTTAATCCGGTGGGGCGGGTTCGAGTCCCGCACGGGGCATGGTCTAAAGACGCTGCAAGTCGATTCCGCGCCGGCCGGTGCAGCGATCAGAGATCACCTCGGTAGCCGGCGGCGCTCGTGAAGGGCGAGTAGCTTGGTAGGCGAGAAGCCGACCGGCTTCTTCCAAGCGGGCGACGCTCGGGTTCGCCCGCTCCAGACGATGGGGGGTGGGTGATGACGGTGTTCAAGGGCCTGCGGAACGTGGCGGTCGTGGTGTGTGTAGCCGTCGGGCTGCTGGCGGTCGTGGCGAGCGGCGCGTGGGGTGCGCCGACCGTGCTGTGCATGAAGAACGCGAACAACGGGGCGATGAAGGGGCCGACGGTGCCCGGTGGCAGCGAATGCAAAACGGGGTTCAACAAGATCACCCTGCCTTCCAGCGAAGAACTGGAAGTGCTGAACAAGGTGATGCCGCACGTCAAATACCAGGAAAAAGGCGTGGGCGGCAAGCCCACGATCCAGGTGTCGGGCGTGAACGTGCAGATCGTCAACGGCGAAGGCAAAACCGCCAGCACGAACGGCGCGGGAAACCTCGTGATCGGCTATGACGAGGAACCGGGCGAACAGACCGGCTCGCACGACCTGGTCCTTGGCACCAATCAGACGTTCACGAGCTACGCCGGGATTATCGCCGGCGCCTTCAACAAAATCACCGGCCCGTTCGCCTCGATCACCGGCGGCAATTTCAGCACTGCCAGCGGGCCGGGGCCACGGTTAGCGGCGGCAAAGACAACGTCGCCAGCGGGGAAGGCAGCTCGGTCAGCGGCGGCCAATTCAACAACGCCAGCGGGGACTCGGAGCTCGGTCAGCGGGGGGCAACGAAACACCGCCAACGCTTTGCTGACGTGGATAGGCGGCGGCCTCGAAAATACGGCGAGCATCGGATGGTCCGCTGTCAGCGGGGGCTTCAAAAACACGGCCAGCGGGTTCTACAGCTCGGTCAGCGGGGGCTGGAAAACACCGCCAGCAATTTCTTCAGCTCGGTCAGCGGCGGCGAACTGAACAAATCCACCAACTACGCCGCCTGGGTCGGCGGAGGGTTCAAAAACACGGCCCAAGGCTCGCTCTCATCCGTGTTCGGCGGCAAAGAACTGACAGCGACCCTCGAATTCCAAGCGATCCCCTAGTGGGACATTGACGTGTTCTCGGCGGCTTGGCCCTCGCGGTCGGGCCGCACGGGATGACACGAGCACCCGGGCTGTAGCGCAGCCCCTGCAATCTCTGTCTGCGCGCTACGGGCTGTTACCCGGCGGGTTCGAGTCCCGCACGGGGCATGGTCACGCGCTCGCGCGGAAGGTGCACTCCATCCGCTTGACGCCGTGCACGAACGCGCTTCTCAGCAGCTCGGGCTCGCCGGCTTCGATGTCGGGCATCACGCGCATCAGCTCGCCGAAGATCGAACGCAGCTGCGTGCGGGCGAGCGACGCGCCGAGGCAGTAGTGAGGCCCGCCGCCGCCGAAGCCGAGGTGGCGGTTGGGGTCGCGGGCGATGTCGAAGCGCCACGGGTCCTCGAAGGCGCGCTCGTCGCGATTGGCCGAGTGGTAGAAGAGCACCACCTTCTCCCCGGTCGGCAGCTCCCGGCCGTGCAGCTCGACCGGCCTCGTCGTCGTCCGCCTGAACGTGAGCACGGGTGAGGCCCAGCGCACGAACTCCTCGACTGCTGCCGGCAGCCGCTCGCCCGGGTCCTCGAGCAGGGCCGCGCGCTGGTCCGGGTTGACCGTCAGCGCGCGCATCGCGTGCGAGGTCGTGTGGCGGGTCGTGTCGTTGCCGGCGACGGACAGGAGCACGAAGAACGCGGCGATCTCATCGTGCGTCAGCCGCTCGCCGTCCACCTCGGCCTGGACGAGCCCGGTCATCAGGTCCTCGCCGGGGTCGCGTTCGCGATGCGCGGCCAGCTCCTTCGCGAACGCCGTCAGCGTCCAGAGCGCCTCGCCGAGCACTTCGATCGGAGGGCGCTCCCCGAACGCCTCCGGGTCCGAGGTGGTCACGAGCAGGTCGGCGGCGGCGACGACCCGCTCACGGTCCGCTTCCGGCACCCCGATCATGTCCGAGATCGTCACGAGCGGCAGCCGCTTGGCGATCAGCTCGACGAAGTCGCCGCCGCCGGTCGGCGCGGCCTCCTCCACGATCCGTTTGGCGTTCAGGGCGATGCCGTCCTCGATCCGCGCGACCTGGCGCGGCGTGAAGGCCGCGGAGACGAGCCCGCGCAGCTTCGTGTGCCGCGGCGCGTCCATCGCCAGGAAGGACATCGACGCCTCGAGGAACTCGGGCGGGGCGTCGCCGAACTGCGTCCCCTGCCCGGAGCAGAACGTCTTCGGGTCGCGCGAGATCGCGCGCACGTCCTCGTAGCGGACGACGGCCCAATAGCTCTGACGGCCCTCGTCGGGAAGCCCGAGGATGTCCTCCGGCGGCTCGTGCTGGGAGAGCGGGCGCTCCTCGCGCAGCAAGGCGAAATAGCGGTCGCGCTCCTCGGCCGGCTGCCCCCAGAAGTCGAGGGCGCCGAGGTCGACGTCGGGGATCTGAGGATCTCGCGTGCTGGCCATCTCCCTCGCGGCGAACACTACCGCCATGCGTACGGCCGCTCGCTCGATCACAAGGCCTCGCGGCCGGCACCGCCGGGCGCGCCCGGATCGGCGCGACGCCCGCCGTCAGGGCGTGAAGCGCAGGGCGAGCACGCCGTTCGCCGGCAGCCGCGCGAGGTGGCGGCCCGCGCCGCCACCCGGGGCCGGCCCCAGCGCGGCCCGCGCAGCGTTGGGGCTGAAGCCCTGCACGGCCCGGACGCCGCCCGCGCCGCGCAACACGAGCGAGACGGGCTTCGGGCTCTGGTTGTCGAGGATCAGGAGCGATTCGGTGCCGGGCGCCGCGACGGTCGCGCCGACCAGGCCGCCGGGGACCTGTACGCGCCGCAGCGTCGCGCCCGGCTCGAGCCACTGCTGCAGGGAGACGAGCGCCCCCTCGATCGGCCGGCGGACGACTTCTCCGCCGCGCAGGTAGAAGGGGTCGTACGGGTTCCCGCTGAGATGGAAGCGGACTTCCTGAAAGCCGGTCTCGAGCGCCGCCAGCAGGAACCGGACAGCCCAGACAGCCGCTGCCGGGCTGTCCGACACGCCCGCCTTGCCGCCGCACGACACCGAGTTCGCCTCCGAGACGACGGCAGGCACGCCCGCGGCGCGCGCATCGGAGACGACCCAGGCGAGCCTCCGGGGCGCGTTGCCGATGCTGGCGGCGAGCAGCCCGTGGATCGTCGCTTCGCGCGGGCTGCGGCAGACGGTCAGCGGGTAGGCGTGCACGCCGACGGTCTGCGGATGGAGCGTCGAGATCACCCGTGGCAGCGAGGCCTGCCAGCGCACCGGGATCGCCAGTTCGGGGCCGATCAGCGGCAGCGAGCCCAGCGCGGGGCGCAGACGGGCGGCGATCTGCAGGTAGAGCCCGACGGCCTTCGCTTCTTCGCCGGCCTGCGGCTTGGTGAGCGCGAGGTAGTTCGGCAGGTAGTAGTGGTCGGGCTCGTTGCCGATCGAGAAGTCGAGCCCGGCGCTCGCCGCCTGCTGAGCCCCGGCGACCATCGCTTCGGCCCAGGCCAGCTGCCCGTTGCGGGCGTTGAGCCCGACGGTCAGCGGGTCCTTGGTCGCGCTGAGCAGGCAGCGCAGCTGCGAGAAGAATTCGCCCGGCAGCGTGTAGACGGTCGCCGCTTCCCAACTCGGAACGGGTCCCGACGGAGTCAAGCTCGGAACCGGTCCGGACGGGGCCAGGCCCGAGGGCATCGTGAAGTCCTGGCTCTGCCCCGCGAGCGCGATGCGCGGCGCGCCGAGCCGCAGCAGCTCGGCTCCGAGCGCCGGCGGCGGGCAGGCGCCCGCGCCGAGGTAGGCGGCCATCAACGGGTACTCGATCGAGAGCCCGACCGGCGGCCGGGCCAGCACGACGCCGGGACCGCTCGTGAGGCCGGGCGTCAGCGCGAGCTGCGGCGTCGGCGGCTTGCGCTTGTTGCGATGGGGCCCGGCGGGCGCCTTGCCGGGAGCCGCCTGCGTGGAGCCGGCCGCCGCGGCGGACGCGGACGCGCCCTCGCCGGGGAAGCCGGCGAAGACGAGCAGCGCCAGCACGGCGGCGAGCGGCGCAGCATGGCCGCGGCGGCGGTGGAGCAGGTCCAGCACGTCGGCAGAGTCTGACGGCAGCGGCCCGGTGGCGGTGCGGCGGGCGTCGGCGCGCCTGAGAGGATGTGGCGGGTGAGGGTGACGGAAAGTCTCGATGAGCAGGAGCGCGAGCGGCTCGCGCCCTTCGTCTCCGACCTCGACGCTCCCGTCTTCGCGCTGCGCGGGCTTGCGCCGACGACGTGCGGGGCGCTCTTCGCCCGCTACTCGCGCTACCCGGGGACGCTGCGCCGCCTGCTGCTGGACGAGTTCGACGCCGATCTCGATCCGTCCGCGCACGCGCAGGGCGAGGGCGGCGGGCGAGCCGAGGCGCTCTACGAGCGCGTGCTCGGCGAGTACGGCGACGATTCGGTGGCGCAGCTCGCCGGCGTCCATGTCGCCTGCGAGTGGGTCTCCAATCTGCTCACGAAGGTGATCGAGCGCCCGCGCCTCGGCGCCTACCTGGAGCAGTCGACGCGCTACATCGCCTTCGATCAGCCGGTCCCCGGGCTCGGCTATCGCTATTACCGCGACCCCGAGCTCGGAGCCGAGTACGAGCGCGCGATGGACGCGCTGTTCGAGGACTACGGGCTGGCCCTGCAAGCGCTCCGGCCGTGGGTCGCGGAGCGTTTCCCGCCAGGCGAGGGGCAATCGCCCTCCGCACACGAGCGGGCCGTGCGGGCGAAGGCGCTCGACCTCGCCCGCGGGCTGCTACCAGCGGCGACGCTCTCCCACGTGGGCGTCTTCGCGAGCGGCCAGACCTTCGAGCGGCTGGTCATGCACCTGCGCGCAGAGGAGCTGCCCGAGGCCCGGGAGGCGGCCGAGCTCCTGCTCGAAGCGCTCCGCACGGTCGTGCCGGCGTTCATGGCACGTGTCGACCGGCCCGACCGCGGCGGCGCCTGGACGGGCTTCCTGCGCCGCCGTGCCGCCGGCGAGGCGGAGGCGGTCGCGCAGCTCGGGCTCGACCGGCCGACCAACGAGGCGCCGGCCGGAGCGGAGGTTCGCCTGCTGCACGCCGACGGCGAGGAGCGCCTGCTGTTGAGCGCGCTGCTGTTCGAGCGCGCGAGCGCCGGCGAGCGGCAGATCACCGACGCGATCGACGCGCTCGCCGTCGAGGAGCGCGCGGCGCTGCTGGCCGAGCTGTTGTCGGGGCGCGAGAACCGCAGGCACCTGCCGGGACGGGGTCTCGAGGCGCTGCGCTACCGCTTCGAGATCGTCTCGGACTACGGCGCCTTCAGGGACCTGCAGCGCCACCGCATGCTGACCGCTCAATGGCAGGCGCTCGGGCCCGATCTCGGCGCGGAGCTTCCCGAGGAGGTCGAGGCGGCCGGCCTCGCGCCGCTCTTCGAGACCGCGTTCGAGCGCTCGCGCGCGGCGTGGCAGCGGCTGGCGGACAAAGGCCTCGGGCCGCAGGCCGCCTACCCGCTGTGCATGGCCTTCCGCATCCGCTACGTGCTCGACATGAACGCGCGCGAGGCGATGCACCTGATCGAGCTCCGCTCGGGGCGCGAGGGCCACGCCTCCTACCGCGCGATCGCTGGCCGCATGCACGAGCTGATCGCGACCGTGCACCCGGGCGTCGCGGCGGCGATGAGCTACCGCGACGATGCGGCCGAGCCGCGCCTGGAGCGGATCGTGGCGGAGCTGCGTGGCGAGAGCAGGCGCATCTAGGATGGCCTCGATGGATGTCCCGGCGCGCCTTTTGACCGAGACGGCGCGGCTGCCGTCGCGGGCGCATCCCGACGACGCCGCGTTCGATCTCCACGCCGACGAGACGATGCAGCTCGCCCCCGGCGGTCGCGCCGCCGTGCCGACGGGCATCGCGCTGGCGCTGCCGCCCGGCACCTGCGGGCTCGTGCTGCCCCGCTCGGGCCTCGCCGCCCGGCACGGCATCACGGTTCTCAACGCCCCCGGGCTGATCGACCCCGGCTACCGCGGCGAGGTGATGGTGATCCTGCACAACAGCGACCGCGAGGAGCCGTTCGCGATCGAGCGCGGCGATCGCGTCGCGCAGCTGCTGATCCTGCGCGGGGAGCCGGCCGAGCTGACGGCGGTCGCGGGCGAGCTCGACGCGACCGCGCGCGGGGCCGGCGGACTCGGCTCGACCGGCCGCTAGGGGCCGGGCGCCCGCGTGCCCGGGGGCGTATGGTCGGCGCAGCGAGCAAACGGGAGGTCCACGATGGGGGTCTGGAACAAAGTCTTCGCCGCCGGCTACGACAGCATCACGGCACGAAGCGAGCGGGATACCTTCTCGGCGCACCGCCGGGCGCTGCTGGCCGGAGCGGCCGGTGACGTGATCGAGATCGGCGGCGGCACCGGCGCGAACCTGCGGATGTACGACGGGGCCATAGGCAGCCTCACGGTGACCGAGCCGGAGGAGGCGATGATCGGCCGCCTGCAACGCAAGATCGACGAGCAGAGGCCCGGTACGAAGGTCGTGCGCGCACCCGCCGAGGACCTACCGTTCGAGGACGACGGCTTCGACACCGCGGTCTCGACGCTCGTGCTCTGCACGGTCGACGACCAGCCGCGCGCGCTGCGTGAGCTGCGCCGCGTGTTGCGACCCGGTGGCCGGCTGCTGTTCATGGAGCATGTGCGCTCAGACGATGAGCGCATCAGCGCGCTGGCAGGACCGGATGCTGCCGCTGAACCGCCTGCTCCTGTGCGGCTGCCACTGCAACCGCCCGACGCTCGACGGGATCCGAAGCGCGGGGTTCGAGGTGACGAGCCTGGAACACGACACGATCGCCCACGCGCCGGCGTTCGGCAGGCCGCTGATCGTGGGCGTCGCCCAGGCCTGACTCAGGCCCGCGCGATCGGAAGGTATCGCCAGCCCCGGAGTCCGAGATGGTGAGGGAGGGTCCGTCGACCACTCACCCGGAGGTGAGTACCTTGGCAAGTCAGAACAACCCCACCCTCACGCGCCGCCCGCCTCGCCCGCGGCGATCGCCGGCGCGGCCGGCGCTCCTGGCCCTCAGGGCGATCGGCGCGCTCGCGCTGATCGCGATGGCTGCGCTCCACCTGCAGCAGTACTACGACGCCGGGTATTCCGCGCTACCCACGATCGGCACGCTGTTCGTCCTGAACTTCGCGGGCGGCGTGGGTCTCGGCCTCGCGCTGCTGCTGCCCGTCGAGCGTCTGCCCGGACGCGCCGGCGCGATCGCAGTCCCGCTCCTCGCCGTCACAGGCGCTGGGATGGCCGCGACGTCGATCGCGTTCCTTCTGATCAGCGAGCAGACCCCGCTGTTCGGGTTCCTCGAGACCAGCACGAGCGAGGCGATCACCGTCGCCCTCGTCATCGAGGCGATCGCGACGCTGGCACTCGGAGCCCTCGCCGCGGTCACCTCGAGCTCCGCAGCGCCGCGCCACGCGCGGGTCGCGCACTAGCGACGCGAACCGGGGGCACCGCCGCGAGCGGTGTCCCCGGCCGCGCCCAGCGGCTCAGGCCGCGACGGCCACCTCTTCGTCGCTGTAGATCTCGCCGCGCTCGGCCTTCTCGACCAGCGAGGCCGGCGGCTCGAAGCGCTCGCCGTACTTCGCAGCCAGCTCGCGCGCTCGCGCCACGAAGCCGGCCACCCCTCCCTCGTATCCATTGATGTACTGGAGCACGCCGCCGGTCCAGCCCGGGAAGCCGATGCCGAGGATCGAGCCGATGTTGGCGTCCGCGACGGACTCGATCACGCCCTCGTCCAGGCACTTGACCGTCTCGAGCGCCTCCGCGAACAGCATCCGCTCCTCGAGGTCCTTGAGCGAGATCGAGGCGGGGTCGTCCATCTCGGGGAAGAGCTCTTTGAGCCCCTTCCACAGGCCGACCCGCTTGCCCTCCTCGTAGTCGTAGTAGCCGGCGCCCGCGAGCTTGCCGCCGCGGCCGGCCTCGAGCATCCTGTCCACGACGCCGAACGACGCCCGGTCCTGGAACACACCGCCTTCGGCCTCGATCGCTGCTTTGGTCGCGTCGCGGATCTTTCTGGCGAGGTTGAGGTTCAGCTCGTCGGAGAGCTGCAGCACCGGCGCCGGGTAGCCGGCCTGGTTGGAGGCCTGCTCGATCGACGCCGCCGGCACGCCCTCCAGCAGCATGCCGACGCCCTCGTTGATGAACGTGCCGATCACGCGGCTGGTGAAGAAGCCGCGGCTGTCGTTGACGACGATCGGCGTCTTCTTGATCTGCTTGGCGACGTCGAGCGCGCGGTAGAGGGTCTCCTCGCTGGTCTTCTCACCCTTGATGATCTCCAGGAGCGGCATCTTGTCGACGGGCGAGAAGAAGTGCAGGCCGATGAATTCCTCGGGCCGCGAGACGCCCTCGGCGAGGCCGGTGATCGGCAGCGTCGAGGTGTTCGAGCCGAGCAGCGCGCCATCGGCGAGGTGCGGCTCGATCTCTGCGAACACCTGCGCCTTCACCGCCGGGTCCTCGAACACCGCCTCGATCACGAGGTCGGCGCCGGCGGCTGCGGCGGGATCGTCGGTCGGCGTGATCCGCGCCAGCAGCGCGTCGCCCTTCTCCTGCGTCGAGCGCCCGCGCGCGACGGCCTTCTCGACAAGGGTGAGGGAGTAGTGCTTGCCCTTCTCCGCCGCCTCCAGCGAGACGTCCTTCAGCACGACCTCGATGCCGGCTTTCGCGCACACGTACGCGATCGCCGCACCCATCATCCCGGCGCCCAGCACGACCACCTTCTTGGCCTGGAACGGCTCGATGCCCTCCGGCCGGTCGCGGTCGCCGTTGACGCGCTGCAGGTCGAAGAAGAACGCCTGGATCATGTTCTTGGCGACCTGGCCCGTCAGCAGGTCGACGAAGTAGCGGCCCTCGATCTCGCTCGCGGTCTCGAAATCGACCTGCGCGCCCTCGACAGCCGCCGCCATGATGTGGTGCGGAGCCGGATAGTTGGCGCCCTTCAGCTGCTTGCGCAGGTTCGCCGGGAACGCCGGCAGGTTCTGCGCGAGCTTCGGGTTCGAGGGCGTGCCGCCGGGCATCTTGTAGCCCTTCACGTCCCACGGCTGCTGGACCGGCTCCTCCTCGGCGGCGCGCGCCTTGACCCACGCCTTCGCGGCCGGCACGAGCTCGTCCTGGGTGGCGACGATCTCATCGAGGATCCCCGTCTCCTTGGCCTGGGCCGGGCGCAGCCGCTGGCCCTGCATCAGCAGCTTCAGCAGCGCTTCGGCGATGCCGAGCATGCGCACCGTGCGCACCACGCCGCCGGCGCCGGGCAGCAGCCCGAGCTGGACCTCCGGGAAGCCCATCTGCACCTTGGGGTCATCGACGGCGATGCGGCGGTGGCAGGCCAGGCAGATCTCGAGCCCGCCGCCGAGCGCGGCGCCGTTGATCGCGGCGCAGACCGGCACGCCCAGCGTCTCCAGGCGCCGCAGCTGGCGCTTGCCGGCGCGGATCATCTCGGCCAGCTCGGGCGCGTCGTCCTTCCCGGCGCGGCGCAGGTCGTTGAGGTCACCGCCGGCGAAGAACGTGTTCTTCGCCGAGGTGATCACGACGCCCGTGATGTCGTCCTTCTCGGCCTCGAGGCGGTCGAGCGTCGCGGCCATCGACTCCGCGTACGCGCGGTTCATCGTGTTGGCCGACTGGTTCGGGTCATCCAGCGTCAGCAGGACGATGCCGTCGTCGTCCTTCTCCCATTTGATTGTGTCTGCCATCTAGATCGCCTCCACGACGGTCGCGATTCCCATGCCGCCGCCGACGCACAGCGTGGCCAGCCCGTAGCGGCCGCCGGTGCGGTGCAGCTCCTCGATCAGCGTGCCGAGGATCATGCCCCCGGTCGCTCCCAGCGGGTGACCCATCGCGATCGCGCCGCCGTTGACGTTCACCTTCTCCATGTCGAGGCCCATGTCCTTGACGAAGCGCAGCACGACCGCGGCGAAGGCCTCGTTGATCTCGACGAGGTCGAGGTCGTCGACCGTCAGGCCGGCCTTCTCGAGCGCCTTGCGGCTGGCGGGCGCGGGACCGGTCAGCATGATCGTCGGGTCGGCGCCCGAGAGCGCGGTCGCGAGGATCCGCGCCTTCGGCTTCATCCCCATCTCCTCGCCGGCCTTCTCGTTGCCGATCGTCACCAGCGAGGCGCCGTCGACGATCCCCGAGGAGTTGCCGGGGGTGTGGACGTGCTCGATCTTCTCGACCCAGTGGTACTTCTGCAGCGCCACCGCGTCGAAGCCGCCCATCTCGCCGATCGCCGCGAACGACGGCTTCAGCCCGCCGAGCGTCTCGACCGTGGTGCCCGGCCGGATGAACTCGTCGTGGTCGAGCACGACGTTCTCGTTGATGTCCTTGACCGCGATCACCGTGTTGGCGAACCGCCCGTCCTGCTGGGCGTTCCACGCCCGCTCCTGGGAGCGGGCGGCGTAGCCGTCGACGTCCTCGCGGCTGAACTCCTCGATCGTCGCGATCAGGTCGGCGCTGACGCCCTGGGGCACGAACGAGGTGTCGTAGTTGGTCTCCGGGTCCATCGCCCACGCGCCGCCGTCGGAGCCCATCGGCACCCGCGACATCGACTCCACGCCGCCGGCGAACACCAGGTCCTCCCAGCCGGAGGCAACCTTCTGCGCGGCGATGTTGACGGCCTCGAGCCCCGAGGCGCAGAAGCGGTTGACCTGCAGACCCGCGACGGTGTCTGGCAGCCCGGCCTTGATCGCGGCCGTCTTGGCGATGTCGGCGCCCTGGTCGCCGACCGGCGAGACGCAGCCGAGCACGACGTCGTCGACGCGCGTCGGGTCGAGTTTCTCGTTGCGCACGAGCGTCTCGTGCATCAGCCCGACGACCAGGTCGACCGGCTTGGTCCCGTGCAGCGACCCGTTGAACTTGCCCTTCCCTCGCGGCGTCCTGATCGCGTCGAACACCAGCGCCTCTGCGGCTGCCATCTCTTTGGACCTCCCGGTTCTCGAAGTCTTCGGCGGGCGCGAACGCTACCACATACGTTCATGCATGAACGCAAATATGATTAGGTTGAGGGATGGCCATCCGGACTACCACCGCCCCAGCCCGCCGAAGCCAGGCGGAGCGGAGCGCCGCGACGAGGGAAGCGCTGCTCGACGCGGCGATCGCGTGCCTGGTCGAGGACGGCTACGAGCGCACCACGACGAGCCGCGTAGCCGCGCGCGCGGGGCTTTCGCGCGGGGCCCACCTGCACCACTTCCAGACCCGCCAGGCGCTGATGGCGGCGGCGATGGAGCACCTCGCAGAACGGCGCGGCGAGCACCTGCTCGCGGCGGCCGAGGCCCTGCCGCGCGGGCGTGAGCGCCTCGCCGAGAGCCTCGACCTCCTGTGGGAGAGCTACGCGAGCCCGCTCTACCAGGCGGCGCTCGACCTCTGGACCCACGCGCGCACCGATCCCGAGCTGCGCGAACGCCTCGAGCCCGTTGAGCGCAACCTCGATCGCCAGACGCTTCGCCTCGCGCGGACGCTGTTCGGCGAGCTCGCCGAGCGGCCGGGCTTCGACCGCCTGATCGAGATGGCCCATGCGACGATGCGCGGGCTCGCGCTGCTCGACACGCTGCACCCGGGCGGCGGGCGCAACCGCCGCCAGTGGCCGCACTGCCGCGAGCATCTCGTCGAGATGTTCGCGGCAGGGGTGGGCGGGATCTCAACCAAATCCGAGGAGGAACCATGAGCGCCCGCACCTTCATCGTCGGCGTCGGCATGACCAAGTTCGACAAGCCGGGTACCAAGGACGGCGACTACCCGGACTGGGCGCGCGAGGCGGGCGAGCGGGCGCTCGCCGACGCCGGGATCTCCTACGAGGAGGTCGAGCAGGCGTTCGTCGGCTACTGCTACGGCGACTCGACCTGCGGCCAGCGCGCCGTCTACGGCCTCGGCCTCACCGGAGTGCCGGTCGTCAACGTGAACAACAACTGCTCGACGGGATCGACCGCGTTGTATCTCGCGCGGCAGGCGGTCAAGGGCGGGCTGGCCGACTGCGCGCTGGCGCTCGGCTTCGAGAAGATGGAGCGGGGTTCCCTGAGCGCCAAGTACACCGACCGCACGAACCCGATGGACCGCCACATGCAGGCGCTGCTGGAGCTGCGCCAGTGGGAGGACGCGCCGCCGGCGCCGCAGATGTTCGGCGCGGCCGGCCGCGAGCACATGGAGCGCTACGGCTCGGAGCCCGAGCACTACGCGTGGATCGGCTGGAAGAACCACCATCACTCGGCGGGCAACCCCTTCGCGCAGTTCCAGACCGACTACACGCTGGCGCAGATCGAAGAGGCGCCGGAGATCTACGCGCCGCTCACCAAGCTCCAGTGCTCGCCCACCTCCGACGGCAGCGCGGCGGCGATCGTCGCCTCCGAGCGCTTCGTCGAAGAGCACGGGCTCGGGGACAGGGCGATCGAGCTCGCCGGGCAGGCGATGGTCACGGACCTGTCGAGCACGTTCGACGCGCGCTCCTCGATCAGGGTCGTCGGCTACGACATGTCACGGACCGCCGCCGAGCGCGCCTACGAGGAGGCGGGCCTCGCAGCGGCGGACGTCGACGTCTGCGAGCTGCACGACTGCTTCAGCGCGAACGAGCTGATCACCTACGAGGCGCTCGGCTTCGCCGCCGAGGGTGAAGGGCACCGGCTCGTGCGGGAGGAAGCGACCACCTACGGCGGCAGCGGTCCGCTCGTCAACCCCTCCGGGGGCCTGATCTCCAAGGGCCATCCCCTCGGCGCGACCGGGCTGGCGCAGTGCGCCGAGCTGACCTGGCAGCTGCGCGGCGAGGCCCAGGCGCGACAGCTCGAGGGCGCGCGGGTCGGCCTGCAGCACAACATCGGCCTGGGCGGCGCGGCGGTCGTCGGGGTGTACCGGCGAGCGGCCTAGCGCCGGGCTCGCCCTAGCTCGCGCGGACCTCGCCGCCGAGCGGCGGGGTCGCGGCGCCTTGGCGGCGCCGCGACCGGACCGAGCTAGCTCGTCTGCGTCACCGAGCCCTGGAACTCACAGGCGTTGGGGTTTCCGTGGCCTTTTTCGAACTGGAACGGAAGGCCGTTGACCGACACTCCCGTCGACGGTGAATACGCGTAGAACGCCTCGTCGTAGTCCTCGTCACTCGCGACTTCGGCTTCTCCGCCGGGGTTCAGTTCTTCGAGGCTGCTGTCCTCGCCGTAGACCCAGTCGCCTTTCGCCGTCGTGGTCAGCAGGTAGGCGCCTTCGCCGGTGGCGGTGCAGTGCGCCGTGAGCGTGAACGGACCGATCGACGCGACAACTTTGTCGGCTCCGCCTTCAGGGATCACGAGGTTGCCCCAGCGGGTCACGCCGCTGACTCCGGCGGGACCCTGCGGGCCCATCGCCCCGCCGCCGCCGGCCGGTCCCTGCAGGCCCTGAGCGCCCTGCGTACCTTTCTGATTGAAGGTCAGCGCCGTCGTGTGTCTGGGACATTTCTTCCCCGACTTGACGACGTGCAGCGTGCCGTTTTTCTTACTCACGCAACCCTTGATCGTGCCGGTGCCCGACGTGAGGCCGCCGGTCGCAGCGTAGGCGCCTCCGCCAAGGGCGGCAAACACCGCGATGCTCGACATCACGTTCGCGTATGTGATGCGCGCACGCAGAAATGCTCGCATGAGCATCCCCCTTTCGTTTTGAGAACGTCAGAACGCTAACCGCGCAGGCGGACGGCGCAGCGTGGTTCTGGACGAATTGCCGTGGGCGTCCCAGCGAGCAGAGGCGGCGCGCATCGCGCCGCCATCCGCCGGCAGCCCGTTGAGGCGCCCGGAACGCATGAGCGCCTCGCGCCGGCCGGGGCCCGCGCGAGGCGCTCTCCGCCTGCCTCCTCAGTGCAGCCCTACGGCAGCGGCTTGGCTTTGACTTCGGTCGTGAACTGCGCCTGGCCTTTGACGTTCGGGTGGTAGCTTTCTTCGAGCGGGTTCGATTGCCCGTTCAGCCACTCTTCCGAAGCGCACACGGCGTGCGGTTTCCACGCTGAGCGCGGGTCCACGAAGGTGAATCCGTGAGCTTCGGCGCGTTCTTTGATCTTCGCGTCGAGTTTGTCACCTGTTTCGTTCAGTTTCTTCTCGTTGCCCGACGTGAGGAAGTTGACGTTGCACGTCTTACCTTCGTCGGTGAACAGGTGCGGATAGCCGAGGACGATCACTTTCGCCGCGGTCGCCCGAGAGCTGACGTTGTTGTACGTCGTGTCCAGCAACCCGCCGAGTTTGGTCGCGATGAAGCTGTTCGCTTCGCTGATCGCGCCTCCACAGGTGAAGTAGTAGAGCGCGCAGTTGATGATCACATTGCTGAAGCCGGCGTCGTTGCCGCCGATCGAGATCGTGACCAGCGCCGTGCTACTGCTCAGGTGCCCGAGCTGTTTCGCGTTGACGTCCGTCGTCTTGGCGCCGCTGCAGGCGTCGAAGTTGAGCGTGTAGCCCCTCGCCGCGGCGACCTTCGGACCGTACGCTTCAGGGCTGCGCTTGCAGCTCCCCGATTCCGAATAGAACACGCGCGACCCCACGCCCGACGCGTAGGAGTCCCCCAGATCGACATACTGCGCGGCCGCCGCCGAGGCAGCCGGTATCAGCATCCCGATCATCAGCGCAGCAAGACCGGCGATGCGGGTCGTTCTCCCCATCTGATCCCTCTCCCCTTCCCCGAATTTGCCCCGGGCCCCCTGTTCACAAGCCGGGTGGCTGGCTTCTCCCCGGGTGCCTGTCGACCTAACCTACTTGTGTTAATTCCCGGGCGTCAACCCCCAAATTCGACACTCGGGAAGAATCCGGAAGGTGACTTTGAATCTTGTCCCCGAAGGACAACTGCGGAGTGCCGGCGGGCGTCGAACTGTCCCGGTGTTACAGCCCCGGTGAGGTGAAAGGATTGGCGGCCGACCCTTTTCAGGAAGCGAGGCTCGCCGCCTCGGCCCGCTCACCTGCGGGAACGGGCGAGAGGTGACGCGTGAGGAAGTGGAGCTGGTCGGAGACGCTCTGCTCGAAAGGCGCGCCCCGGTAGACGTCGAAATGGCCGACGGGGTAGACCCGCACCTCCGAGCGACCGGTCGCCAGCCACGCCGCGTCTTGCGCCGCGGCGGGCGGAGCGACGGCGTCCCGGTCGGCGACCTGCACGAGGATCGGGCAAGGCAGGCGATCGGCCTTCAGACCGGGCCGGTACAGCGCCGCCGTGAGCGCGAATCGCGCGGCGAACTCGTTGCGCCACAGGGGGCCCGTGATCGCGCGGTAGCCCGACTCGGCGTCGGGAGTGGCCATCGCCGCGACGGTGCCGGGCGGGGCGACGACCGGCAGCATCAGCGGCGGGCGGCCTTTCAGCGCGCCGAGGGCGTCGCGGATGCCGGCGAGCGTGAGCCGGCTGAACGCCCCGACGCCTGCGTAGCGCAGTGCGTTCAGCATCGTCGCGCGCCCATCCATCGCCGGCGACTGCGCGATCGCGGCCGCGACGCGACCGTCGCCGACCGCGACCTCGACGACGTGACCGCCGGAGAACGAGGTCCCCCACACCGCGATGCGGGCCGGGTCGACGTCCGGCAGGGTCCGCGCGAAGGAGACCGCCGCCGCGTAGTCCTCGAGCTGGCGCGGGATGGAGACGAGCTGGCGCGGCTCGCCGCCGCTGGCGCCGAAGTGGCGGTAGTCGAAGGCGAGCGCGTCGAGGCCGGCGGCGGCGAAGCGCTCGGCGTAGGGCAGCAGCCCCGAGTCGACGGTCCCCGCGAAGCCGTGCGCCAAGACGACGCACGGGCGGCGCCCCTGCGCGTCGGCGAAGGCATCTCCCTTCCCGGCGAGGTGCACGGCGACGATGCGCTCGCTTGCCTGCCCCCCGCCATGGGGGGTGCCCCCTTGTGGGGTGCCGCCGCTGTCGAACTCGACGGTGCTCACCCTCGCCCTCTCATGGGTTAGACCGCGACCGCCTGTTCGGAGCGGCCGGCCGTCTGCAGCCCCGTCTTCGCGCCGGCCCTCGCACGCGCCTGCCCCGCCGGGATCGTGCGCTTTTCAAGCTCGCGCTTGTAGGAGTACCACTCGAGCTGCATCGTGTGGCGTGGCTTCGCCGTGAAGTGGCCCGTGTGGAATGCCTCGTCCTCGACGATCTCGCGCTCCATCTGCTCGATCGGCGGCGGCGCCCAGTCGCCGCTGAGCCAGCGCGCGGCGAGCTTGGACTGCAGCTCGGCGAACGGGAAGATCGTCGGGATCGCCTGGCCGAGCCCGACAAATGCCAGGTCGTCGACGCCGGGCTTCAGCATCCGCTTGTAGAGCGGCAGGACGTTGTCGGGCGCGCTCAGGAAATCCGCGTCGAAGAACGGGAAGCTGACGTTGTAGCCGGTCGCGTAGATGATCGCGTCGACGCGCTCGACGCTGCCGTCGGCAAAGCGCACCGAGTCGCCCAGCAGCTCCGTGACGTCGCCCTTGGCGACCGCGTCGCCGGCCCCGAGCCGGCCGAGCAGCTCGCTGGAGACGGTCGGGTGCGCGTCGAGGAAGTTGTGGTTGGGCGTCGGCAGGCCGAAGTCCTCCATGCGGCCCGAGAAGATCCGCGGCAGCAGGCGCGCCATCCGCCGCTGCAGCTTCGCGGGCAGCAGCGGGTTGGTCTTGACGACCTGGTCGGCCGGGATGCCGAAGAGGTACTTGGGAACGACGTACGCCCCTGAGCGCGTCGAGAGGAACACGATCTCGCACATCGTCTTGCGCCCGAGCTCGGAGACGATGTCGACCGCGCTGTTGCCAATGCCGACGACGAGCACGCGCTTGCCTTTCAGGTCGAGCGGGTCGCTCGGGTCGACGTATTCGTGGGAGTGGAGCTGGGGGCCCTCGAAGGAACCGGGGAACGACGGCCAGCGCGGATCCCAGTGGTGCCCGTTGCACACCAGCAGCGCGTCGAACGCCTGGGTCGAGCCGTCGTCGAGCGTGATCGCCCAGCCCCCCTCCGGGCCGCGCTCGGCGCGGGTGACGCGCGTGTTGAAGCGGATGTTGCGCCGCAAGTCGAACGCGTCGGCGTAGTCGCACAGCCACTCGAAGATGTGCGAGTGGTGCGGGTAGTCCGGGTAGCGGTCCGGCATCGGGAAGTCGCGGAAGGAGATCGACGGCTTGGAGATGTCGATGTGCAGCGACCGGTATGCGGAGGAGACGCCGTTGGGGTTCTGGAAGTACCAGTTGCCGCCGACCTCGTCCGAGGCCTCGAAGCAGGTGTGAGGCACTCCGAAGTCGTCGAGAGCCTTGCACGCCGTCACCCCGCTGACGCCGGCCCCGATGACGCAGACGTTCGGTGCTCCTTTGGTCATGCCGTCATGCTAGAGGCGCGTGGCCGAGCGTGTCCCGGCGGGCCGGTCAGCTCGCTGCGAGCGCCGCCGGCCGGCGCTCGGCCCACGGCCGCGCCGCTTCGAGCTGCGCGGACAGCGCGATCAACTGCGCCTCACGCCACGGCCCGCCCGTCAGCTGCACCCCCACGGGCAACCCCTCGTCGGTCCAGTGAAGCGGCAGGCTCACCGCCGGCAGGCCGGTCACGTTGCCGAAGGCGGTGAACGACACGCTCGCCACGACCTCGAACACGGGCTGGTCCGGCGTGGCGTGGGCAGCCTCCATGATCGAGCCCGCCTTCGGCGGCAGGATCGCCGAGGTCGGCGTCAGCAGCACGTCGAACTCCCGGTCCCACCGCGCCACCTCGCGCCGGCTGAGCAGCTCCAGCGAGCGCGTGGCGAGCGCGTAGTCGTAGGCGCCGGTCTCGCCGGCCTGCTTGCGTGTGTGCTGGATGTGAGGCTCGGTCGCCGACCAGTCGACGCCCTCGTAGTCGGCCAGGCCGGCAGACGTGAGCGCGATGAACGGCGCCACCATCTCTTCGGAGATCGTCGGCACCTCGACCTCCTCGACGGTGTGCCCGAGCTCCTCGAGCAGGGCGGCGGCGGCGCGGGCGGCGGCGACGCATGCCTCGTCGGTGGGGATCCCCAGCGGCGCCTGCGCCATCAGGCCGATGCGAAGGCGGCCGGGCTCGGCACGCAGATCCTCGGCGAACGGGTGCTCGGGGGCGGGCGCGTTGTACCAGGCGCCCAGGTCCGGCCGCGAGATCGCGTCGAGCACGACGGCCGAGTCGGCGATCGTCCGGGACACGACGCCCTCGACGACCGCGCCCAGCCAGCTCTGTGCCAGCCGCGGCACGCGGCCCCGGCTGGGCTTCAGCCCGACGAGCCCGCAGTAGGACGCGGGGATGCGGATCGAGCCGCCGCCGTCGTTGGCGTGCGCGATCGGGAACATGCCGGCCGCGACCGCCCCGGCCGCCCCGCCGCTCGAGCCGCCGGGCGAGAGGCTCGGATCCCACGGGTTGCGGCTCGGGCCGAAACGCAGGTTCTCCGCGGCCGTGATGACGCCGAACTCGGGGGTGTTGGTGCGTCCGCAGAGCACGAAGCCGGCGGCGGCGAGGGCGTCGACGACCAGTTCGCTCTCCTCGCTCAGCCCCTCGGGCGCGCCGCGCGAGCCGTATGTCACGGGCCAGCCGGCGACCGGGGTGAGATCCTTGATCGGGATCGGGACCCCGAGGAACGGAGCCTCCTCGCCCCCGGCGAGGCGACGGTCGGCGGCCGTGGCCGCGGCGCGAGCCTCGTCGTCGTTGCGCCACGTGACCTCGTTCAGCTCCGGGTTCAGCCGGTCGACCTCCGCCAGGCACGCGTCGAGCAGCTCGACCGCCGAGTACTCACGCCGCCGGAGCGCGCCGGCCAGGTCCAGGGCCGGTGCGAACGGGCTGATCTCGGCCATGTCCGCGAGCCTACCGCACGGGCCCCGGCCGGGCGCACGCAGCAGGCGCGTGGCGGCGCGG
This sequence comes from uncultured Solirubrobacteraceae bacterium, assembly GCA_963721285.1. Classification (GTDB taxonomy): domain Bacteria; phylum Actinomycetota; class Thermoleophilia; order Solirubrobacterales; family Solirubrobacteraceae; genus Palsa-744. The sequence continues at coordinate 344,952 of CAVRIN010000002.1, forward strand.
TGCCCGCGCGGCCGGGCGCCGTAGACTCCCGCTCGCATGGCGGCGATCGATCTGCGGGGGAAGACGGCCTTCATCACCGGCGCGGCGCGCGGGATCGGCGCGGGCACGGCTGTGCGACTGCACGAGCGCGGCGCCAACGTGGTGCTCGTCGGGCTCGAGCCGGACCGCCTGGAGGAGAACGCCGAGCGTCTCGGCGAGCGAGCGGCCTGGTTCGAGGCCGACGTGACAGAGCTGGCGGCACTCGAAGCGGCCGTAGAGGGGACCGTCGAGCGCTTCGGCGGCATCGACGTCGCGGTCGCCAACGCCGGCATCTCGTTCGTGGGCACGCTGGCGGCGTCGCCCGTCGAGCAGGTCGAGCGCACGCTGAGCGTGAACCTGCTCGGGGTGTGGCGCACTGACAGGGCGGTGATCGAGGAGCTCAAGCGCAGCCGGGGCTATCTGCTGAACATCGCCTCTCTGGCGGCGATCACGCACGCACCGATGATGGGCCCGTATTCGTCGGCGAAGGCCGGCGTCGAGGCTCTGACCGACTCCCTGCGCCTGGAGCTCGCGCCGTCGGGGGTCGCCGTCGGCTGCGCCTACTTCGGCTTCCTCGACACCGACCTCGTCAAAGCGAGCTTCGCGCAGCCCTCGACCGAAGCGATGACGGGCCGGCTGCCGGGCTTCGTGCGCAACCCCGCTCCGCTGAGCAAGGCGGTCGACGCGATCGAACGGGGCGTCGGCAAGCGCTCTGCGCGCTTGTGGACACCGCGGTGGGTCGGGCCGATGCTCGCGCTGCGCGGGGTGCTGCAGCCGCTCGTCGAAAGGCAGGCGCTGAGCGACGTCGAGACGCTGCGCGAGAACGTCAGGCTCGCCGAGACCTCCGGCGACACCGAGCGGCTCCACCCCGTGCTCGGCGTGGCCGCGGCGGCCCTGCCCGAGCACGATCACGAGCCCGGGCAGGCCGTTCCCCGCGGCTAGTCCTCCTTGCCGTCCGGCTGGCTGGCCCCTTCAGGGTGCTCGCCGTCGGCGAGGATCCGGTAGAGGTCGCGCCTGGTCCGGTCCAGCACCTCGCTCGCGCGCTCGATCTGAGTCTCCCCGCCGGTGCGCATGACCTGCATGAACGCCGAGGCGACCTCGCGCATCTGTCGCCCGAGCGCGACCGCGCCCTGGCCGACCTCACCGCTGCGCTGCTCCCAGGGCGCGGGTGCGTCCTCGCCGCGCTCCTTCAGCACCTCGCGGCCCGCGTCGGTGATCGCGAACAGCTTGCGCCCGTCGCGCTCCTCGGTGCGGATCAGCCCCTCGTCCTCGAGCTGCGAGAGCGCCGGGTAGACCGACCCCGGGCTGGGGCGCCACCAGCCGTCGCTGCGCTCCTCGACCTCCTGCATGATCTGGTAGCCGTTGCGCGGCTCCTCGGCCAGCAGCAGCAGCGCGGCCGTGCGGATGTCGCCGCGGCGCGCCTTGCGCCCCCGTCCGCGTGGACCGCGAGAGCCGGGGCCCGGGCCGTACTCGGCCCATTGATGACCCGGACCGAAGCCGTGGCGGCGGTGGCGGCAACGCCCCGCGCGGCCCGACCGCTCGGTTGGATCGATTGCGAATACGTACATCGTGAAGCTCCTATCGTGGACTATCTACGTTACGTCACGATATATCGGTATGGCGAATACGTCAAGCCCCCCCGCTCGGCGGGACGGCGAGCGGCGGACGAGCGCGCGGCTAGGCCGCGTAACGCTCTGCGGCCCGGGCCCGGGCCTTCGCGGCCTCGACCTCGCGGTCCTTCGGCGGCGCGTTCGTGACGAGCTCGGCGAGCAGGCGGCGCGAGACCTCAGCGACGGCCTCGACGGCCTGATCGAAGGCCTCTGCGTTGGCCTTCGAGGGCTTGTTGAAGCCGCTGACCTTGCGGACGTACTGCAGCGCCGACGCGTTGATCTCCTCGTCGGTCGCGGGCGGTTCGAAGTTGTAGAGGTTGCGGATGTTTCTGCACATGCCGCGATCGTAGCGCCGGGGACGGGGCCCCGCCCGCTCGTGCTCGTCAGTGGCGGAAGTGGCGGCGACCGGTCGCGACCATGCTCGCCCCGACGGCGTCGACGGCGGCGACGACGTCCTCGTCGCGGACCGAGCCGCCGGGCTGGATGATCGCGGTGACGCCGGCGCCGAGCGCAAGCTCCGGTCCGTCGGCGAAGGGAAAGAAGGCATCAGAGGCCAGGGAGGAGCCGGAGAGCCGCTCGGGCTGTGCGTCCTGGGCCTTCTCGATCGCGATCCGCACCGCGTCGACCCGGCTCATCTGCCCGGCGCCGATCCCGATCGTGGCGCCGTCGCGGGCGATCACGATCGCGTTCGAGCGCACGTGGCGGCAGACGACCCACGCGAAGAGCATGTCCTGCCACTCCCGCTCGATCGGCTGGCGCTTGGTCATCGTCTGCATCTGCTCGCGCGTCTCCTCGACCACGTCGCGGCTCTGTACGAGCCGCCCGCCGAGCACCGGCTTGCCTTCCAGTTCGCTGGTCGGCGCCGGCCAGTGCGGCAGCTCGAGCAGCCTGACGTTCTTCTTCTCCTGCAGGACCGCCAGGGCGTCCGGCTCGTAGCCGGGAGCCAGCAGCACCTCGATGAACTGCTTGCCGAGCTGCTCCGCACTGGCCCGATCGACACGCCGGTTGACCGCGATCACGCCGCCGTAGGCGCTCTGCGGATCGCAGGCGAAGGCGCGTTCGTACGCCTCCTGGACCCCATCGCCGACGGCGCAGCCACAAGGGTTGTTGTGCTTGACGATCGCGCACGCGGGACCATCGAACTCCTCGACCAGCTCGCGGGCGGAGCCCAGATCGAGCAGGTTGTTGAACGACAGCTCCTTGCCGTGCAGCTGGTTGACGCCGGCCAGCAGGTGGGTCGGCGCTCCGGCGCGGGCGTAGAAGGCCGCGACCTGGTGGGGGTTCTCGCCGTAGCGCAGGTCGGCGACCTTGGTGAGCGATTCGCTCAACGACGCGGGCAGCCCATCCTCATCTCCTCCCTGACGGGCGGCGAACCACCCCGCGATCGCTGCGTCGTAGCGCGCGGTGGTCGCGAACGCGGCCGCGGCGAGCCGCCGGCGCGTCGCGAGGCTGAGGCGCCCCTCGCTGTCACGGAGCTCGGCCAGCACCGGCTCGTAGTCGGCCGGGTCGACGAGCACTGCGGCGAAGTCGCTGTTCTTCGCGGCCGCGCGGATCATCGTCGGGCCGCCGATGTCGATGTTCTCGATCGCCTCCTGCTCGGAGGCGTCGCCGCGAGCGATCGTCTGCTCGAACGGATACAGGTTCACGCACACGAGGTCGACCTGCTCGATCGCCTGGGCCGCCGCGGCTTCGAGGTGGCCGGGGTCGTCGCGGCGCGCGAGCAGCCCGGCGTACAGGCGCGGGTGGAGCGTCTTGACGCGGCCGTCCATGATCTCCGGGAAGCCCGTGAAGTCCTCGATCGAGCGCACCTCGATGCCCGCTTCGGAGAGCTCGCGGGCGCTGCCGCCCGTCGAGACGATCTCGACGTCGAGCTCGCGCAGCCCGCGCGCCAGCTCGACCAGCCCGCGCTTGTCGGAGACCGAAAGCAGCGCGCGGCGAATGCGAACCCCGCCGGGAGCCGCCTGCTCCACGCCGCCTACGAGCTCGCTGTCGGGGGGCATGGCCAGAGCCTACCCCGCACCGGGCCCGTCTTTCGGCCCGGCGGCGATCCGGCGCGGGTTCTCCGGGTCGGCCACGAGCGACCCGGCCGCGAACAGCCGCACGGCCTGCGGCAGCAGCTCGTGCTCCAGCGGGCGCAGTGCCGCGAGGACCTCCTCGGGGCCCTCGGGTTCGGGCAGCTCGATCGCGCGCTGCAGGATCACCGGCCCGGTGTCGACACCGGCGTCCACGAAGTGGACGGTGACGCCGAACACCTTCGCGCCGTAGGCGAGCGCCTGCTCGATCGCGCCGATGCCGGGGAAGGCCGGCAGCAGCGAAGGGTGCACGTTGATCACCGCTCCCGGAAAGCGGGCCAGGAACTCCTCTCCGAGCAGCTCCATGTAGCCCGCGAGCACGACCAGCCGAGCACCGGCGGCGGCGATCCAGTCGCCGAGCGCCGCGTCGCGCGCCGTGCGGTCGGGGTAGGCGCCGCGCGCGAATACCGCGGTCGGCACACCGCGGGCGCGGGCGCGCTCGAGCGCGTGGGCCTTCTCCGTGCTCGAAGCGACCGCGACGACCTCGGCCTCGCGGCCGTGGACGCTGTCGAGCAGCGCCTGCAGGTTCGTGCCGCCCCCGGAGACCAGGACGGCGATCGGGAGTGGCTCGCTCACGCCGCGCGGACGATAGCCGCAGCCGCGATCTGCCCGCGCCCGGCGCGTCTTACTGCGGGGCTGTGAGTTTCCAGGAGCCGTTTTCCTTGACGGCGGACAGTGTGGGCTTTACGGGAGCCCCGGCGCGGACGCTGATCGTGATCGTCGCGCGATTGCCGACGACTGCAACGCTTTCGATGGTGGCGTGGCTCGCCGCTTCCCCAAGGACGCGTTGCGTGCTGAGCAGCGCTTCACAGTTCGAGGCTGTGCTGCTCCCCACAGCGTGGGCTTCGGTCACAACCGATATGCGCCGTTCGGGCGTCAGGTCGCCGCAGGCCTGTGCACCGTTCCCTGTGGCGAGGGCGTGCCAGTAGTCGAGCACGAGCGCTCGTGGGTCTTGTGGTGGCGATTCGCCGCCCCCGCCGCACCCGGCCAGCAGCATGCAGAGCGCGCAGAGGAAGTAGCGGATGCGCCGCATGGCGCATATATCGGCGGGCTGCCCGAATAGTTGACTGGGCCTCCGCTCTCGCTAGATGCCCGAGGATCACGACTGCAAGTAGGCGGGAGACACCTTGTTGTAGACGCCGCGCATCCCGGTCTCGAGGACGTATGCGTGACGCAGATCACACAGATCCCGCCTGGCGTCTGTCGAGATGTAAGGGACGGGCGGAGAGGTTCTGCAACGCCGGACCAAGGAAACCGCCATGTCAATCCTCATCGCCCTCATCGTCTTTCTCGGCCTCGGCTACGCCGCGCGCAGCACCCGCGGCTACGGGCTGATCTCGACCCACACCTACAACAACCGCTACAACGACGCCGCCGGCGCGCGCGAGGACCACCTCGCCTGAGCCGCGCTCGCGGGGACCGGCGCCCGCTGCCTCGGGCGTCGACTAGCGTTCCCGGCGTGAAACGCCCGCGGAGATCCCTGCGCGCCGTCGCGGCCGGCTCGCTGTGCCTGGTGGCCGTGCCGACGGCCGTTGCGGCGAGCAAACCGCCAGCCAAACCGCTCAAGGGCGCCCGCTACGAAGGGACCACGGTCCGCGAGAAAGCGGCGCTGACGCTGAAGGTGGCCCGGAACGGCAAGACCGTGCAGGTCTCGCTGCCGAGCCTGCCCACCTTCTGCGCGACGCCCGGGCACGTCCAGGTCCAGCACACGAGCCCCGCGAAAATCTCCTCGAAAGGCGCCTTCGCCGGCACGATCAGCTACGAAGGCCTCTTCACCTCGGGCACGACCGGCAAGGCCTACTTCAGGGGCAAGTTCAACGGCCGGCGGGCGACCGGCACCGTGCGCTCGGAATTCCTGAAGGTCACGGGCTGCGACGGCTCGACGACGTTCTCGGTCGCTGTGCCCGCGCCGCCCAAGAAGTAGAGAGCGTCACGGTCCGCAAGCGGGGCGCATCGGTCGAGCCCGTGGCCCGCACCGGCTCGCATTACTCGCCGTGCGCCGGCGCCGGCGCTAGGCCTCGGTCAGCGAGGCCTCGATGATGTCGAAGGCCTCCTCGTCCGACTCGAGCGAGTACTTGCCGCCGGCCTCGTCGGTGCGCGCGAGCGGATACAGACCGCTGAAGCAGGCGTCGCAGTGGGTGTCCCTGCTCGCGCCGACGGCCTCGTAGACACCCGCGAGCGAGAGGTAGTGCAGCGAGTCACAGCCGAGCTCCGCGGCCACCTCCTCGGTGGTGCGGCCGTGGGCGATCATCTCCTCGCGCGTGGACATGTCGATGCCGTAGTGGCACGGGTGCTTGATCGGCGGCGCGGAGATGCGCATGTGGACCTCAGCGGCACCGGAGTCGCGCAGCATCTGCACGATCTGGCGCGTCGTGTTGCCGCGGACGATCGAGTCGTCGACGACGACCAGGCGCTTGCCTTCGATCACCTCGGGCAGCGGGTTGAACTTCAGACGCAGGCCGTGCTTGCGCAGCTCCTGGCCCGGCTGGATGAAGGTGCGGGCGACGTAGCGGTTCTTGACGAAGCCGTCGTCCTGGGGCAGGCCGGCGGCCCGCGCGAGGCCGCGGGCGGCGGCGTTGCCTGAATCGGGCACCGCGATCACGAGGTCGGCGTCGACCGGCGCCTCGCGCCACAGGTTCTCCCCCATCTTGCCGCGCGCCACCTGAAGCACCTGCTCGTTCATGCGCGAGTCCGGGCGCGCGAAGTAGATGTACTCGAAGATGCAGAAGGCGCGGCGCTGCCCGCCTGCGACGATCCTGCTCTGCAGGCCGTCCTCGCCGAGCGTCACGACCTCGCCCGGCTCGACGTCGCGCAGGTGGCGGGCGCCGATGATGTCGAACGCGCACGACTCGCTCGCGACGCAGTAGCTGCTGCTTGCCGCCCGGCTCGGCCGGGTCGAGCACGCCGATCGAGAGCGGCCGCAGCCCGTGCGGGTCGCGGAAGGCGACGACGCGGTCCTTGGTCATCGCGACGATCGAGAAGGCTCCGCGCAGCCGCGGCAGCACGTCGGCGATCGCGTCCTCGACCTGCTCGGCCGGGTGCGTGGCGATCATCGCGGCGATGATCTCCGAGTCCGAGGTGGAGCTGAAGCTGACGCCGCGCTCGCTGAGCTCGGCGTGGAGCTCCAGCGCGTTGATCAGGTTGCCGTTGTGACCGAGGGCGACCTCGCGGCGCGAGCCGTTGGTGCCCTCGGAGCGCTGCACGGGCTGGGAGTTCTCCCATGCGTTCGAGCCGGTCGTCGAGTAGCGGACGTGCCCGATCGCGAGATCGCCGGCGAGCGTGCGCAGGTCGTTCTCGCTGAAGACCTGGCTGACGAGCCCGAGCTCGCGGCGCGTGATGATGTGCCCGCCGCGATCGGCCGCGGCGATGCCCGCAGACTCCTGACCCCTGTGCTGGAGGGCATAGAGGGCGAAGTAGGAGAGTCTGGCCACCTCGTGGCCGGGCGCGTACAAACCGAACACGCCGCACTCGTCGCGCGGTCCATCACGCATCTCTTCACACGCTAGCAAGGCCGTGTCCGGCGCGGCGGCGGCCGCGCCGGCGCCTGCGCTCCTCATGCGAAGCACCAGGCGAGGCCCTCGGCGTGCGCAGCGGCCAGCTCCCGCACCCCGGCGTCGATCACCTCGTGCCCATCGAGGGAGACCTTCAGCCGCTCGCCGCCGACGCGGCCGATGAGGCGCAGATGGGTCCGTGCGGCCAGCGCCCGCAGCCCCGGCTCGGGGCCGCTGACGAGGATCCCGCCCGAGCCCTCGCCGAACAGCGCGGCGTCTGGAGAGCCCTCGGGCCAGCCCGGGGCGGACGCGTCGCCGTCGGGGCCGAGCGCCTCCCAGTGGCCCTCACCGAGCGTGAGCTCGGCACCGAGCCGCCCCGCGAGCGCGCATTCGGCGAGCGCCACCGCGATGCCGCCCTCGGCGACGTCGTGGGCGCTCGAGAGCACGCCCGAGCGAACCGCGTCCCGTACCGCCGCGAACGCCGCGACCGCCGCGTCGAGTTCGATCTCGGGCAGCCCGTCGGGGAGTTGGTGCCCGCGCAGCTTGGCCAGCTCGGAGGCGGCCTGCGACGGCGCGAACGGGCCGACGAGCGCGACCGCGTCTCCCGGGCTGAGAAAGCCGAGGCGCCCGGCGCGGCGCCCGTCGGGCAGCCGCCCGACCATCCCGATCACCGGCGTCGGGTAGATCGGCCCGGTCGCGCCCTCGTTGTAGAGGGAGACGTTGCCGCCGACGATCGGGGCGCGCAGCGCGCGGCAGGCCTCGCCGAGGCCGGCGACGGCCTCCGTGAGCTGCCAGGCGATGTGCGGCTTCTCGGGATTCCCGAAGTTGAGGTTGTTGGTCGTGCCGAGCGGCTCGGCGCCGACGCAGGCGAGGTTGGCGGCGCACTCGAGCGCGGCGGCGATCGTTCCGCGGCGCGGGTCGGCGGCGACACGGCGGCCGTTGCCGTCGATGCTGACCGCCAGCGCGCTGCCGTCGGGCAGCGCGAGCACGGCCGCGTCGGCCTGCTCGGGGCGGCGGATCGTGCGCGAGCCGACGATCGAGTCGTACTGCTCGAAGAGCGGCCGGCGCGAGGACAGGTTGGGGCTCGCGAGCAGCGCAAGCAGCGTCTCGTGCGCGGTGGCACCGGGCGCGAGCACGGCGGTGGGCGGCGGGTAGAGCGGCTGCTCGGGCTTGGCCGGCTGCAGGTCGTAGAGCGGGCACTCATCGACGAGCGCGCGCACCGGCATGTCGGCCAGCAGCTCGCCGTCGCCCAGCACGCGCATGCGGCCGCTGTCGGTGACCGTTCCGATCGCCGAGGAGCCGACCTCCCACTTCTCGCAGACCGCGAGCACCGCCTCGACGTTGCGCGGCTCGACGACGCAGAGCATCCGCTCCTGTGACTCGGAGACCATCACCTCGAACGGCTCCATGTCGGGCTCGCGCAGCGGCACGGCGTCGATGTCGATGTCGATCCCGACCTCCCCTTTCGAGGCCATCTCCGACGCCGAGGAGGTGAGCCCCGCCGCGCCGAGGTCCTGCAGCGCGACGATCAGGCCGAGCTCGAGCAGCTCCAGCGAGCACTCGAGCAGCTTGCTCTCCTCGAAGGGGTCGCCGACCTGCACGGTCGGGCGCTTGTCGTCGTCCTCGCCGAGCTCGGCCGAGGCGAGCACCGACGCGCCGCCGATGCCGTCGCGCCCGGTCGCCGCGCCGAACAGGACGACCACGTTGCCCGGGCCGGTGGCGGCGCTGCGTATGAGCTGCTCGCGCGGCGCCAGACCGAGCGCCATCGCGTTGACGAGGCAGTTGTGCTCGTAGGGGCCCTCGAAGTAGACCTCGCCGCCGACCGTCGGCACGCCGATCGAGTTGCCGTAATGGCCGATCCCCGAGACCGCCCCGTCGAGCAGGTAGCGCGCCCGCGCGCTCTCTCCCGGCTCGCCGAAGCGCAGCGAGTCGAGCACCGCGACGGGCCGCGCGCCGATCGCGAAGATGTCGCGCAGGATCCCGCCGACGCCGGTGGCGGCGCCCTGGAAGGGCTCGACGGCGCTCGGGTGGTTGTGCGACTCGACCTTGAACGCGCATACGAGACCCGAGCCGGCGTCGACGGCACCGGCGTTCTCGCCCGGGCCCATCACGACGTGCTCGCCCTCCGTGGGCAGTGTCCGGAGCAGCTTCTTCGAGTGCTTGTAGGCACAGTGCTCGCTCCAGAGCAGCGAGTACATCGCCAGCTCGACCTGGTTCGGCGGGCCGCCCTGCTTCTCGCAGATCAGCTCGTACTCGCGCTCGGTCAGCCCGAGCGCGACGGCATCCTGCAGTGTCGGGAGCGTCGCCACGCCTCCGCCGCTCACATGGGCCCCGCTACGGGGTCCGCCGCCACCCCTTCGACCGCCAGCCGCATCGACTGGAAGATGCAGAGACCGTCGGTCGAGCCGCCGGTGAGCTCGCTCACGGCGTGCTCGGGATGCGGCATCAGGCCCATCACGTTGCCGGCCTCGTTGCAGACCCCGGCGATGTCGTTCAGCGAGCCGTTGAAGTTCTGGCCCGGCGCGTAGCGGAGCACGACCTGCCCGCGCCGCTCAAGCTCCCGGAGGGTCTCCTCGTCGGCGTGGTAGCGGCCCCACGAGTGCTTGGCCGGGATGCTCAGCGTGCGCTCCTGCGGGCAGGCGCGGGTGAATGCCGTCTCGCGGCCGACGACCTCGAGCTGGACCTGGCGCGAGGTGAAGCGCAGATTGACGTTCGGCAGCAGCGCGCCGGGCAGCAGGTGCGCCTCGCAGAGCACCTGAAAGCCGTTGCAGATCCCGAGCACAGGTCCGCCGTCGCGGGCGAAGGCGATGACCGACTCCATCGCGGGCGAGAAGCGCGCGATCGCGCCCGCTCGCAGGTAGTCGCCGTAGGAGAAGCCGCCGGGCACGATGATCGCGTCGGCGTCCTGCAGGTCGCGGTCGCCGTGCCAGATCAGCTCCGCGTCGCCGACCATCCGCGCGGCCTCCAGCGCGTCGACCTCGTCGCAGGAGCCGGGGAACTGCAGCACGCCGAACCTCATCAGGAACGTCCGGACGCGGCGCAGGCCATCAACCGACGATCTCGATCTCGTAGTCCTCGACGAGCGGGTTCGCGAGCAGCTTCTCGCAGAGCGGCTCGAGCTGCTCCCGCTCGGCGACGTCCAGCTCGACCAGGCGACCGACGTGGACGTTGGCGACGCCCTCGAAGCCGAGCGCGGGCAGTGCCCGCTCGACTGCGACCCCCTGGGGGTCGAGGATCCCGGCCTTGGGCCGGATCAGCACCCGCGCCCTCATGAGGCTCCGGTGAGCGCGAGCCAGTCGCCGAACGATTTGCCCGTGATGCGCTCATAGGCCTCGACGTAGCGGCGGCGGGTGCCCTCGACGACATCGTCGGGGATCGCCGGAGCGGGCGGGCGCTTGTCCCAGCCGCTGCCGGACGCCCAGTCGCGCACGTACTGCTTGTCGAAGCTGGGCTGGCCGCGGCCGACCTCGTAGCCGTCGGCCGGCCAGTAGCGGGAGGAGTCGGGCGTCAGGACCTCGTCGCCGACGACAAGCTCGCCGTGCTCGTCCAGACCGAACTCGAACTTCGTGTCCGCGAGGATCACGCCGTGCTCGCGCGCGTGGGCGGCCGCGAACGAGTACAGGTCGATCGAGACCTGGCGCACGCGCTCCATCAGGGCGGCGTCGCCGACGAGCTCGGCGGAGCGGTCGAAGTCGATCGTCTCGTCGTGCCCCTCCTCGGCCTTGGTCGAAGGGGTGAAGATCGGCTCGGGGAGCTGCTCGGACTCCTGCAGGCCCGCGGGCAGCGGGATGCCCGCCACCGCGCCGCTCGACTGATAGTCCTTCCAGCCCGAGCCGGTGATGTAGCCGCGCACGATGCACTCGACGGGCAGCATCTGCAGGCGCTTCACGACGAGGGCGCGCCCGCGCGCCTCCTCGGGGACGCCGTCGCTCGCCGAGATCAGGTGGTTGGGGACGATCTGGCCGGTCCTCTCAAACCAGAACACCGACAGGCCGGTCAGCACGCGCCCCTTGTCCGGGATCGGCGTCGGGTGCACGGCGTCGTAGGTCGAGATGCGGTCGCTCGCGACCATCAGCAGACGGCCGTCCTGGCCGCTCCCTGTGCCGTTCGCACCGTTCAGCGAGTACATCTCGCGGACCTTCCCGCTGGCGATCAAGGGCAGGTCGGCGAGGCTCGTCACGTGAGGCGATGCTACCAGCGCCGGCGGCCGCCTCGGGGGGCGCTCAGGCGATCTCGTCGAGCCGCGAGACGATCTCCTCGGAGTAGCGGATGTAGTGGCCGAAGTTGAAGATCTCGTCGAGGTCGAGACCCGCGGCACGCTCGTCGGCGGCGAGCAGCTCGCGCATCGCGATGCCCTCGTCCCAGGCGTGCTGGGCCAGCTCCTGGACCACGCGATAGGCGTCGTCGCGCTCCCACCCCGACTCGACGAGGGCCAGCAGCACGCGCTGGGAGAAGAGCGCGCCGTGGGTCAGCTCGAGGTTCTCGAGCATGCGGTTGCGGTCGACGGTCATGCCGTCGATCAGCTCGCGGGCGCGGTGCTGGAGGTAGTCGATCAGGATCGTCGAGTCGGGCAGCACCACGCGCTCGACCGAGGAATGTGAGATGTCGCGCTCGTGCCAGAGTGCGACGTCCTCGAGGCCGGCCACAGCGTTGCCGCGAAGCACCCGCGCGAGGCCCGTGATCTGCTCGGCCTTGATCGGGTTGCGCTTGTGCGGCATCGCCGAGGAGCCCTTCTGACCCGCCCGGAACGGCTCCTGCACCTCGCGCACCTCGGTCCGCTGAAGGTTGCGGATCTCGAGCGCGAGCCGCTCCAGCCCGGCCCCGGCCAGCGCGATCGCGCTCAGCAGCTCGGCGTGGCGGTCGCGAGCGACGACCTGTGTTGAGACGTCCTCGCGCTGGAGCCCCAGCCGCGCGAGCACCCGGGCCTCGAAGTCGGGGTCCGTGGCCGCGTACGTGCCGACCGCTCCCGACAGCGCCCCGACCGACACGCGCTCGAACGCGGCGCGCAGGCGCTTCCGGTTGCGGTCGGCCTCGAAGGCGAAGCCGGCGAGCTTCACGCCGAAGGTCGTCGGCTCGGCGTGCACCCCGTGGGTGCGCCCGACGCAGAGCGTGCCGGCGTGCTCGCGGGCGCGGCGGACGAGCGTCTCGACGAGCTCGTCGGCGCCGGTGAGGACGACCTCCCCCGCGGCCTTCAGCTGCAGAGCGAGCCCGGTGTCGAGGACATCGGAGGAGGTGAGCCCGAAGTGGATCCAGCGCCCGGCCGGGCCGGCCGAGGCGGCCAGCACGTCGACGAAGGCGGCCATGTCGTGCTCGGTCACCTTCTCGCGCTCGTCGACGGCGTCGACGGTGAAGGTCGCCGTGCGGATCGCCTCGAGCTCCTCCGCGGCGGGGCCGGCGTCGCCGAGCAGCGCCGGCAGCTCCTCGCACGAGGCCACCTCGACGCGGCGCCAGCTCTCCATCCGCGCCTCGTCGGACCACAGGCTGCCGAGGAGCGGGCGGGTGTAGCGGGGGATCACTCAGGCGCCGAGGATCTTGGCCGCCAGGACGGCCGCGTTTCGCGCGTTGTCGAGCCCCACGCAGGCGACCGGGACGCCGGGCGGCATCTGCACGATCGAGAGGATCGCGTCCAGGCCGCCGGCGGCGGTCAGACGCCCCGACAGCGGGACGCCGATCACGGGCAGCTCGGTGTGGGCGGCGACGGCGCCGGGCAGCGCCGCGGAGATGCCGGCCCCGGCGATGATCACGCGCAGCCCGCGCCCGCGCGCACCCTTCGAGTATTCGGCCACGAGGTCGGGCTCGCGATGGGCTGACATCACACGGACCTCGTGAGCGATGCCCCGCTCCTCGAGCTCGGAGGCGGCCTTCTGCATCTGCTCCATGTCGCTCGCCGAGCCCATCACGATGCCGACGACGGCGCCGTCGACATCGAACTCCTCGAGCTGGGCCTGCACCTCCTCGCCGGCCACGGGCTCAGGGACCAGCGAGATCCCGGGCGTGCCGGACGGGCGGCCCTCCGCGGAGGGCGTATCGCCTGCCTGCCCCCCGCCCTGGGGGGTGCGCTCCTGTGGGCTCATTCTGGCCTGAGCATACGCGCTGGCGCGGGCGGTTCCGCGGCCGTCCGGTCCCGTACGAACGGGGGATGCGGCCCGCGCGATGCGCCGAGTGGGCTAGCCTTCCGGGGAGATGCTGCGTCGAATTCGGGCACGGATGACCTATGCGAACGTCGCTGCGACGCTGGCGCTCGTGTTCGCGATGGCCGGCGGCGCGGCGGCAGCCAGCCACTACCTGATCACGTCCACGAAACAGATCAGCCCGAAGGTACTCAAGGAACTGAAAAAGCCGGGGGCGCGCGGCGCGAGCGGGCCCGCGGGCACGCCGGGGGCCGCAGGGGCGAACGGGCTGAACGGCGCCGCGGGAACCAAAGGCGAACAAGGGCTTCAAGGCAAACAGGGCACCGAAGGCAAACCGGGCGCTCAGGGAGAAAAGGGCAACACGAGCCTCGCCGGCGTCGACGTGGAACAAGACCGTCGCGACAGCCGGGCATCGACGCACCGAAACGGTCGTGCTCGAAACGATCGGGCCCGTTCACGCTCACGGGCCACTGCTACGTCTCCGGCGCCGAACACCGTCGCCGCCACGTACATCGAAACGAGCGAAGACGGCGTCGTCTTCGCCGAAACCGGCGGCGTCGAAGAAGAACTCGAACAAGGCGAACCGATCCCAGTCGGCGACGGCGAACGCCGAAAGCAACACCGCGGCGCACGCACGCCGGATTCGCCGGCCCGAGCGAAGGTCCGTTCGCGGCGCAGAACAAAACCGGCACGATCGCGCTGAACGGTCAGGCCAACGAGGCCGTCTTCCTCGGCAGCAAAGCCTCCCCGGCCTGCTACTTCACGGGCACGGTCACCGAAGAGAAATAGACGCCGGCGCGGCAGACCCGGCGCGGCAGCACCCCTCGGAACGCCCCGCCTACAGCGAAGCGATGAAGTCGTCGATGGGGATCGCCGCGAGCGTCTCGTAGCGCCCCGTCCCGCGCGAGCCGAGCTCGAGCGAGACGCGCGCCATCGTGCCCTCGTCGGGGGCCTCGATGATCGAGATGAAGTCGACGTGCCCGAGCGTCGCCCACTGCGCCTTGACCTTCGCGCCCAACTGCTCGACCTCGTTGTTGACCTCGAGGATCCGCTGCGGGTTGTTCTTGACCGTCTGGACGCCCTCGGGGGTCAGGGTCGAGAGCATGATGTAGGTGGGCATCGAGGTTCCTCCAGCTCGTTGGGCTCGACCGACGCGCTTTGGCGTCGTGGATGAGGTGGTTCTACCCGATCCAGTGGCGCTCTGCTCCGGACGCGAGCAGTGCACGATGCCGTCCAGCAACTGCTCCGCCGACGCTCGGACCGAGCAGGAACGACGCTCGGGGCCCGATGCGTCTGTCGACTCACCGGGCCCCGAGCAGATGGATCAGATCGGGATGCTGAACGCCGTGCCCGCGACCCTGCAGGCTGTGGCGCCACCTTCGCCGACTTCAATGAAGGCATCCATGTCGATCACGGCCGTGGACGTGAAGATCGTCGCGTTGACGTGACCTACGTTGGCCAGCGGTGCTTTTCCGTTGGTCACGAGGTTCCCGAACACTTTTCCGCCGGGTGTTACGGCGACGTTGTAGACAGGCTGTTGGAACGATTCAGTCGGGGCTTCGTTCGTGGACTTGGAGGAGGTCATACCGGATACGGCCCGCGTCCCGGCCGGACCGAGAGCTTCGAGGCTGTTGACGTTCGCGAGCACCGCATTCGCGCAGTCAAGCCTCACGGTGACCCCTCCGAGGGCGAAGAGCGTGGTGAATTTTTTTTCGGCGAACGGGGCTTCGGAGCTCACGTTGAAGGCGACCGCGCTCTGCGGCTGCCCGGCTGAACCACCCGCTCCGTTCGACCCGTTCGACCCGTTGCTGCCGTTGCTGCCGTTGGCGCCGTTTTTTCCGGCCGGTCCGGACGTGTTCCACGACAGTTTGGATTCGCCCTTCTTACATTTCGGCTTCTTTTTGTAGACGCGAGCGGAGCCGCTTTTCTTGACGCACGCGTAGAGCGTCGAGGCGTCGGCCGGGGAGGCGGCAGCGAACGAGCCGACCATCAGCGCGGCCGCAGGGACGAGCGCCAGCAGCGCTCGCCGGAAGGTGGATCTGGACATGGGGGAAGGCTCCTCCAGTTGGTGACGTAGGGGCGGGTTACTGGACTGCCCCCTCGTGGATGCCCTGTCAGCGCTCTGACGGGCTTGACGGAGGCATGGTCTCAGCCACGTCGGACCGCACGGCCGGCTCTCGGCGAATGTCGGGCTCGGGGAGAAATCCGCCGATCCGGCGTCTATGCAGCTGAGGGGCGCACCTCCGAAGTGAGGGTCGGGCCGGTCCGCCCAGGACATAGCCGTCTCGTCCAGATACGGGACGACCGACCCGAACGGAGGCCGGATGCGAAGGCATCTCAGCTTCGCCAACGTCGCTGCGACGCTGGCGCTCGTACTCGCGATGAGCGGCGGCGCCTACGCCGCGAAGCGCTACATGATCACCTCGACCAAGCAGATCAAGCCGAGCGTGCTCGCATCGCTGCACGGCAAACAGGGGCCGAGAGGCTTCACGGGCGCGACCGGCGCCGCCGGCCCCAAGGGCGACCGCGGGCCGCAGGGCCCGCCCGGGCCGTACCCGACCGTGCTCCCGTCCGGCCAGACCGAGACCGGCGTCTGGGGCGGCGGTTACACGGTGGGCGGTGCCGACCCGTATCGCACGTCTGGCACATTCGCGATCCCGCTGGCCGCGCCGATCCCCGTCGGGCACGCGATCTACGTCGCCGCAGCCTCCGCACCCCACTGCCCCGGTCTCGGGCAGGCTGAGCGGGGCTTCCTCTGCGTCTATCAGGGCTTCGCCGAAAACGCCGAACCGCCGAACGACGAAAACATCTTCGACCCCGAAACGCAGGCGGGCACGGATGAAGCCGCGGGCGCTCGCGGGTTCGCGATCTTCATCCTCGCCAGGAAAACCGGCCTGACGACGATCACCGGCGCCTATGCGGTGACGGCGCCATGAGGCCCTGGAGCAGGACGACCGACGCGCGAGCGGCGGGCGGACGCCGCCTCTACTACGCGCACGTCGCGGCGGCGCTTGCGATCTTCTTCTCGCTGAGCTCGGGGGCGCTCGCCGCGCGTCACTATCTCATCACTTCGTCGAAGCAGATCAAGCCGCGCACGCTCTCGGCGCTGCGGGCCAACAGCGGTCCGCGCGGGGGCGCTGGAGCGAACGGCGTCGCAGGCCCGAGGGGTGCGCTCGGAGACTCGGGTCCGACGGGATCCGTCGGGACCGCGCCCACGGTGCTCGCCCCCGCTCAGACGGAGAGCGGCGTGTGGGCGGGGAGCTGGATCGCGGAAGAGGGACGGTTCCGCTATCGCCTGACCGCATCGTTCCCGCTGCCGCTCGCCGCACCGCTCCCGGAGGGCTCCGTGGGATACATCACCAAGGGCTCACCGACGACGACCGCCTGTCCCGGCGTCGGACAGGCAGCCCCCGGGTTCCTGTGCCTGTACGAAACCTCGAGCGTAAACCTGCAGCCGCCCTCCCAGTCGGCGGTGTTCGACCCGGAACAGGTCACGACCCCGTCCCAGACGGTCGGCCGCAGCGGGTTCGCGATCGAACTCACGGCCGCGGGGGAAGATCCGTCGTTGGTCGCCGGCACGTTCGCCGTGACGGCTCCGCGACCGCCGGTCGGGGTCATCGAATTCGTCGCGCGCCCGGAAAACGGAGCGCAGGGATGAGGCACGTCGCGAAGCACCTCTCCTACGCCAACGTCGCCGCGACGCTGGCACTCGTGTTCGCCATGACCGGCGGCGCCATCGCCGCGAAGCACTACCTGATCAACTCGACCAGCCAGATCAACCCGAAGGTGCTCAAGAGACTGCGAGGCCACGCCGGAGCATCGGGCAAGGACGGCCCCCAGGGCAAGGCGGGTCCCTCCGGGCCGGAAGGCCCCGCCGGCACGGCCGGTCCCGCTGGCCCGGTCAGCGTGATCCGCATGGATTTCTTCGAACCCAGCTCACCCGAACCGAACCAGACCGGCGAATTCGATTTCCTGGGCCAGACGGTGACCGAGCACTTCACCGACGTGAACACAGCCGCGGACCTCACAGCTTCGGTCGACATCGCATCATCCGACGGAAAACAGCTGGAACTGCACCTCGGCATCTGCTTCATGCCGGTAGGAGGCTCCGAAGCCACGCCGGTCGCGATCATCACACCCGCATTCACGGCCCCGAAACAGAGCTTCCTGGCCCAGACGGTGACGGGGGTGGTCACGGGCCTGTCCGCCGGAAGCTACGTCGTCGGCGCCTGCACCTTTGGTGAGTCGGCCAACGTCTTGCACGGGGACTCCGCCGGGAGCGTTGTTCTGGCCGAGACGGCTGAAGGCGGTTCGACGGGCATGGCGGCGGTGCGGACGACCGGCAGGGCGCAGCCCGGAGTTCGTTAGCGACAGCGAGGCGCGGTCCGAACAGCGTCGGCGCCTGTCGGCGGTCGCCCGGAGTAGCCTGCTGGAGGGGCAACTCATCGAAAGGGGGAAGAATGCGCAGGCACCTGACGTACGCGAACGTCGCCGCGACGCTGGCGCTCGTGTTCGCCATGAGCGGCGGGGCGCTGGCCGCCAAGCACTACCTGATCAACTCGACCCGCCAGATCAACCCGAAGGTGCTCAGGAAGCTGAAAGGCGCCCGCGGCAAGACGGGTGCCACCGGCGCCCAGGGTAAACAGGGTGGGCAGGGCGCTGCCGGCACGACGGGCGCACAGGGTCCGACCGGCCCGAGCAACGCCTACACCGCGGTCAACACGGCGTTCACCAACATGAAATTCCCGGAAAACGTGACCCTGGCGTCGGTGGCCGTGCCGGCCGGCAGCTACCTCGTGAGCGCCAAGGTCCAGGGGATCGACGAAACGAAAGAACGCGTGGCGCTCGGCTGCGAACTGGTCCACGATGGGAGCGAACCCGTCGACCAGTCCTCGGTGACGCTGGAACCGATAGGAGGCACGAGCTACGACGGACGTGGAGTTGTCGCGCTGCAGACGGCGGCGACGCTCGCGAGCCCGGGGCATTGGGAACTCAACTGCGGGAGCTCCTCGAAAACGGAAACGTTGAAAGTCGACGAAGCGCAGCTCGCCGCGGTGCAGGTCGGCTCGCTCTCGCGGATCGGGTCGTAAGGGGACGCATGCGCAAGCACCTCACCTACGCCAACGTCGCTGCGACGCTCGCGCTCGTGTTCGCGATGACGGGCGGCGCGATCGCCGCCAAGCACTACCTGATCAACTCGACCAAGCAGATCAACCCGAAGGTGCTCAAGAAGCTCAGGGGCAACGCCGGGCCCCGGGGGGCGGCCGGTGCGGCGGGCGCAGCGGGGGCAGCGGGCAAAGAAGGCCCGCCGGGCAAGCAGGGGGTCGAAGGCAAAGCGGCACCAACCCCGGAAACAATCTCGGGCAGCGCGGCGAGCGTCGCCTTCGCCCCGGGCAAAGCGGCTGAGGTCATCACCGAAGTCAAACTTCCGCCCGGTGCATACACGCTGCTTGCGAGCACGATCGCGGAAAACAGCTCTGCGGCCCCCGACGAAGCTGAATGCGTGCTCCTCCACAACAGCGACGCGTTTGACGGGCAGAAAGTGACCGCCGCTGCGAAAGGAACCGCCTACATCGCCCTGCCGGCCGTGCTGCTCACCGTCACGGCGCCCAGCGAAGAGGTGGACCTGGCATGCAAATCGGAAAACACGTCGGAAGGCGCGTTCGGATCCGCCCAGCTCGTCGCGACGAAGGGAGCATCGGCCGGGTAACGATCTGGGCGTCACACGGCGTCGCTTGAGCCACCGCGTCGGTCGCTCGCCCCTTGTCGTCGCGCCTCGCCGTCGGCCGTCAGGAATCTGACGACGGAAAGGCTCCTCGGAAAGGGCGGCGTCACGGCCTTCGGGAGTACGCTCCCCGGAGGGAACCACCGGAGGGAACCACACAAAGGGGGGAATCATGCGCAGGCACCTGACGTACGCCAACGTCGCGGCGACGCTCGCGCTCGTCTTCGCGATGAGCGGCGGCGCGCTCGCAGCCAAGCACTACCTGGTCGAATCGACCAGCCAGATCAACCCGAAGGTCCTCAAGAAGCTGAGAGGGCACAACGGGAAAATCGGGAAGACCGGGAAGGCGGGGTTGACCGGCGCTCGCCGGAGCCGCCTGGAGCGCCAGGCGCGACAGGGGCCGCCGGTGCGCCGGCGACGAAGCTCCTCGCCGCCATCAACGAAAAAGGCGGAAGTCGTGCGCGCCCAGGGCCTCGTGTCCGCTGAGAAAACCGGACAAGGTGAATACAAGCTGACCTGGAACCAGCCGATCAACTCGTGTTATCCGATCGCCACGATCTTCGACTTCCCGGACATCATCGACATCGGGGGCATCTCCAAAGAAAACCCCGCGGTACTGACGATCGAAACCCACGCCGTCGTCAAAGAACAAATCGAACCCGAAGACGACGGGTTCTACGTGACGGTTCTCTGCTGAGCCGGCAGGGACGCTGACGCCGGAAGTGTGGCCGGGCGAGACCTGCCCGGCCACGCGCAGCTGAGCCTACGCCGCCGCGCCCACCCGCTCGCCGGCCTTCTCGATCACGAGTTCGCCGCCCGACGCCTCGACCGTCACCGAGTCGCCTTCCTTGATGTCGCCTTTGAGCAGCGCGAGCGCGAGCTTGTCGGTCAGTTCCTTCTGGATCACCCGGCGCAGCGGCCTCGCCCCGTAGGCGGGGTCGTAACCGAGGTTGCCGAGCAGCTGCTTGGCCTCGTCGCTGAGCGTGACCTGCACGCCCCGCTCCTCGACGCGCCGGAGCACGAGATGGACCTGCAGCTCGACGATCTCCGAGAGCTGCTCGCGGCTCAGCGGCTTGAAGCGGACGATGTCGTCGAGGCGGTTGATGAACTCCGGTTTGAAGTGCTGGAGCAGCGCCTCGCGCGCGTCGGCATCCGAGAGCCCCTCGGGGATCGGGATGTTCGAGGTCATGATGATCACGGTGTTCTTGAAGTCGACCGTGCGCCCCTGCCCGTCGGTCAGGCGCCCGTCGTCGAACACCTGCAGCAGGATGTTGAAGACGTCGCCGTTGGCCTTCTCGATCTCGTCGAGCAGCACGACCGAGTAGGGGCGGCGCCGCACCGCCTCGGTGAGCTGGCCGCCCTCTTCGTAGCCGACGTAGCCGGGGGGCGCGCCGACGAGCCGCGACACGGAGTGTTTCTCCATGTACTCCGACATGTCGATCCGGATCATCGCTTCCTCGGAGTCGAACATGAACTCGGCCAGCGCGCGCGCCAGCTCGGTCTTGCCGACGCCGGTCGGGCCGAGGAACAGGAACGTGCCGATCGGCTGGTCGGGGTCCTGCAGGCCGGCGCGCGAACGCCGCAGCGCGGTCGCGACCGCGTCGACGGCCTCGTCCTGGCCGACGACTCGTTCGTGCAGCCGTTCCTCCATGTGGATCAGCTTCTCGGTCTCGCCCTCCAGCAGGCGGCTCACGGGGATCCCGGTCCAGCGCCCGACGACCTCGGCGACGTCGTCGGCGTCGACCTCCTCCTTGAGGAACACGGTGTGGGCTGGTGCCCCGCCGTCGCCCTGCTCAGCCTCGCTCTGCTCGTGCTCGGCGAGCTGGCGTTCGAGCTCGGGGATCTCCTGATAGAGCAGCTGCGAGGCGCGCTCGTAGTCGGACTCGCGCTGCGCGCGGTCCACCTCGACCCGCGCGTGGTCGAGCTTCTCTTTGACCTGTGAGACGGAGTCGATCGCCTGCTTCTCGGCCTGCCACAGCGCCTTCATCTCGGACGAGCGCTCCTTCAGCTCGGCCAGTTCGCGCTCGAGCGCCTGGCGGCGTTCGGCCGACGCCTGGTCGGTCTCCTTCTCCAGCGATGCCAGCTCGATCTCGAGCTGCATGACGCGGCGGTCGACCTCGTCGATCTCGACCGGCACCGAGTCGATCTCGATCCGGATCCCGGATGCGGCCTCGTCGATCAGGTCGATCGCCTTGTCGGGCAGGAACCGGTCGGCGATATAGCGCGCGGAGAGCGTCGCCGCCCCGATCAGCGCGCTGTCCTGGATGCGGACTCTGTGGTGCTCTTCGTAGCGGCCCTTGAGCCCGCGCAGGATCGCGATCGTGTCCTCGACCGAGGGCTCGCCGACCATCACCGGCTGGAAGCGCCGCTCGAGCGCGGCGTCCTTCTCGATGTGCTTGCGGTACTCGTCGAGCGTCGTCGCGCCGACCGCGCGCAGTTCGCCGCGCGCCAGCATCGGCTTGAGCAGGTTGGCCGCGTCGACCGCGCCTTCCGCGGCGCCGGCGCCGACGATCGTGTGGAGCTCGTCGAGGAACAGGATGATCGTGCCCTGCGCCTCGGCGACCTCTTTCAGCACCGCCTTCAGACGGTCCTCGAACTCGCCGCGGTACTTCGCACCCGCGATCAGCGCGCCGATGTCGAGCGCGATCACGCGCCGGTCGCGCAGCGACTCGGGAATGTCGCCGGAGACGATCCGCTGGGCGAGGCCCTCGACGATCGCCGTCTTGCCGACTCCCGGCTCGCCGATCAGCACCGGATTGTTCTTGGTACGGCGCGAGAGCACCTGGATCACGCGCCTGATCTCTTCATCGCGCCCGATCACCGGGTCGAGCTTGCCCTGTTCGGCGACGGCCGTGAGGTCGCGGCCGAAGCGCTCGAGCGCCTCGTATTTCTCCTCGGGATTCGGGTCGGTCACGCGATTCGCGCCTCGGACCTCGCTGAGCGCCTGAGCGACCTGGTCGTGCTCGGCGCCGTAGGCGCGCAGCAGCTCGCCCGGCTGCCCCGCGGTCTGCGAGAGCGCGAGCAGCAGGTGCTCGGTGGAGATGAACTCGTCGCCGAGTTTGCGCGCCTCGCCATCCGCGCTTTGAAGCACTTTCGTCAGATCGTCGGAGGGCTGGGTGCCCTCGCCGGGCACCCCCTCGCTGAATTTCGGCAGCTTCCCGAGCTCGGCGTTCAGCTGGTCGGTGAACGCTTTGACGTTCACGCCGAGCTTGGCCAGCACACCGGGCACGACGCCCCCCGGCGAGTCGACGGCCACGGTCGAGCCGTCGCCGAGCAGCACCCGCATCAGGTGGGCGGGGACCACCTGCGGGTTGCGTGCCTCCTGCGCCAGCCGCGCGGCCGACGCGAGCGCTTCCTGGGACTTGATCGTGAAGCGGTCAGGCTGCATCTTTGCCTCCGGAGCCGTCGTTGCTGTTCTCTTGCGAGGGCAGGGTCGGGAACGGCGAGCGCGCGTCCGCAGCCCGCACCAGCTCGAGCTTCGCGCGCACGCTGGGTACCAACTCGGCCCGGAACGAGCGCCGAACGCGCTCGAGCTCCTCGGCCATGGCGACCTGCGCCTGCAGCGCCTCGACTTCGAGCTTCTCCATTCGCGTGTGCATCTGGTCGATCTCGCGCTCGAGGTCCATCACGCGCTCGACACCGGCGAGGTTGAGACCCAGATCTGCCGTCATCTCCTGGATACGGCGCAGCCGCTCGACGTCGTCCTGCGAGTACAGGCGCGTGCCCTTCGGGGAGCGCTGCGGCTCGATCAGGCCGCGCGCCTCGTACATCCGCAGCGTCTGTGGATGCATGTTCGCGAGCTCTGCGGCGACGGAGATCATGAACACGCCGCGGTCGGTCTCGACCTCGACGCGCGTGACGGTCGCAACGGAGCGGCGCCGCTTGGCGGGCCTGCGAGCGCCGCCGTCGTCGATCGCGCTCATCGCTCGCTCCCTCCGGCGGCGTCGCCGGCCCGCTGGGAGGCCCCCGCGTCACCGGCGCCGTTGCTGTCGAACAGCCCGGCGCGGGGGTCACCGCCGAGCGTCCGCGACAGCTCATCGACAGCTTTCTGCTGCTCGTCGCTCAGGTGGTCGGGCACGTCGATCACGAACCGGTAGTGGATGTCTCCTCGGGTGGGCGGGGATCCGCTCCCCAGCTTCGCCGGCCCCTCGCCGCGCAGGCGCTGCACCGTGCCGCTCGCGGTCCCCGGCGCGACGCGCAGGGTCTTCGTCCCGCTGAGCGTCGGCACTTTCACGTCGGCGCCGCGAAGCGCCTCGGGGATGCTCAGCGGCACCTCGACTTCCAGGTTGTCGCCCTTGCGCTTGAAGGTCGGCGACTCGGTTACGCGCGTGACCAGGTAGAGGTCGCCGTTCGGGCCGCCGCTGCGGCCGGGCTCGCCCTTGCCCGCGAGTCGGATGCGGCTGCCGTCCTTGACGCCGGGCGGGATGTTCACGCGCAGTTTCTTCACCGTGCGGATCGCGCCGCTGCCGCCGCAGGTCGGGCACGGGTCCTCGATGATCGTGCCGGCGCCGCCGCACTGCGAGCAGGGCTGGGAGATCGAGAACATGCCCTGGCCCTGGGTCTCGATGCCGCGGCCCTCGCAGCGCGGGCACACCTTGGGCGTGGTTCCGGGCTTCGCGCCGATGCCGTGACAGGTCGGACAGGTCGCGTGCATCGGCACCTGGAGCGGAACCTGCGCGCCCGAGACCGCCTGGTCGAAGGTGATCGAGACCTGGGCTTCGAGATCCGCGCCCTTTTCCGGTCGCGGTTTCGTGCGCACGCGCCGGCCGCTCGCCGAGCCGCCGAACAGGTTCGACAGGATGTCGCCCATCGAGGCGCCGTCGAAGTCGAAGTTGCCGAAGCCGCCGAAGCCGCCGCCCGGGCCGGCGCCGGTGCTGAACGGGCCGCTGCCGCTGTCGTACTGCTTGCGCTTCTCCGGGTCGCCGAGGACGTCGTGCGCCTGCGAGATCTCCTTGAAGCGCGCCTCGGCGTCTTTGTCGCCGGGGTTGCGATCGGGGTGGTACTGGCGCGCCAGCTTGCGGTAGGCCTTCTTGATCTCGTCCGCGCTCGCCCGCTTGTCGACGCCGAGCGTCTGGTAGTAGTCGGGTCTGGCTGCCATCTGCCGCTAGGCCCCCACCACCACTCGCGCGGGGCGGATCACGCTGTCGCCCAGCCTGTAGCCGTCCTGGTAGACCTCGACGACCAGGCCGGCTCCGTTCGGGCTGCCGACCGTCGCCACGGCCTCGTGCACGTTCGGGTCGAACTGCTCGCCCAGCGGGCGGAACGCCTCGATCCCCATCCGCGCCAGCGCGGCGGCCAGTTCGGAGCGCACCAGTCGCACGCCCTCGAGCAGCGGATCGTCCTCCTGCGCCGCCTCGAGCGCGCGGTCGAGGTTGTCGAGCGCCGGCAGCAGCTCCTTGGCCAGCGAGGCCGCGCCGCGCTCCTGAGCGCTGACCGCGTCCCGGGCGACGCGCTTGCGGTAGTTCTCGAAGTCCGCCTGCGTGCGCTGCGCGAGGGCGAGGTACTCGTCGCGCTGCGCGGCGGTCTTGACCAGCTCATCGAGGTCGCCCTCGAGCTGGGCCGCGCCGTCGCCGGCGGAGCCGTCGGCGAGCGGCTCGGGCCGCTCGGCGCGTCGGCCGTCGCCCGGCTCGGGCTGCTCGCCGGGGCGCGCCCCGGCCGGCTGTGAACCGGCCGGGGCCGCCGCTGTGTCTTCTCTGGTGGTCGGATCGGAGTCGATCATCGGCGGAACCTACGCTTTCGGCTCGTCGACGACCTCGGCGTCGACGACGTCCTCCTCCTCCTCGGAGGGGGCGGAAGCGCCGTCGGCAGATGCGCCGTTGTCCGCGGTCGCGGCCTGCTCCTGGGCACGCTGGTACATCGACTCGGAGACCGCGTGGAAGGCGCTCTGCAGAGCCTCGGCCTTCGTGTTGAGCGTCGCCGGGTCGTCGGACTCGAGCACGTCACGGACCTCTTTGATCGCCTCTTCGATCCGCGACTTGGACTCCGCGTCGACCTGGTCGCCCAGCTCGCCGAGCTGGCGCTCGGCCTGGTAGGCGGCGTTCTCCGCGTTGTTGCGGGCCTCGGCCAGCTCGCGGGCGCGGCGGTCCTCCTCGGCGTGGGACTCGGCGTCGGTGACCATGTTTTTGATTTCCTGGTCGGAGAGGCCCGAACCCGCCTTGATCTCGATCTTCTGCTCCTTGCCGGTGCCGAGATCCTTGGCCGAGACGTTGAGGATCCCGTTCGCGTCGATGTCGAAGGCGACCTCGATCTGCGGGATCCCGCGCGGCGCGGGCGGGATGCCGGTCAGCTGGAACTTGCCGAGCGACTTGTTGTACTGCGCCATCTCGCGCTCGCCCTGAAGGACGTGGATCTCCACCGACGGCTGGTTGTCCTCGGCCGTCGAGAAGACCTCGCCCTTGCGGGTCGGGATCGTCGTGTTGCGTTCGATCAGCTTCGTCATGACGCCGCCCTTGGTCTCGATGCCCAGCGTCAGCGGGGTCACGTCGAGCAGCAGCACGTCCTTGACATCGCCCGCGAGCACACCGGCCTGGATCGCAGCGCCGACGGCCACGACCTCGTCGGGGTTGACGCCGCGGTGGGGCTCCTTGCCCGTGAGCTCCTTGACCTTCTCCTGGACCGCCGGCATACGAGTCATGCCGCCGACGAGCACCACGTGTTCGATGTCGGAGACGCCCTTGCCTTTGGCGTCGTCGAGCGCCTGGCGCACCGGCGCGACGACGCGGTCGAGCAGGTCAGCGGTCAGTTCGCTCAGCTTCGCCCGGGTCAGCCTCGTGTCGAGGTGCTTGGGCCCGGAGGAGTCCGCGGTGATGAACGGCAGGTTGATCTGCGTCTCCTGCGTGGTCGAGAGCTCGATCTTCGCCTTCTCGGCGGCCTCGTAGAGGCGCTGCAGGGCCATCGGGTCCTGCGAGAGGTCGATCCCCTGCGACTTGCGGAACTCCGAGACGAGCCAGTCGACGATCGCCTTGTCGAAGTTGTCGCCGCCGAGGTGGTTGTCGCCGGCCGTCGACTTGACCTCGAAGACGCCGTCGCCGATCTCGAGCACGGACACGTCGAAAGTGCCGCCGCCGAGGTCGAAGACGAGGATCGTCTGGTCGGATTCCTTGTCGAGCCCGTAGGCCAGCGAGGCCGCCGTGGGCTCGTTGATGATGCGCTTGACGTCGAGGCCGGCGACCGTGCCGGCGTCCTTCGTCGCCTGGCGCTGGTCGTCGTTGAAGTACGCGGGGACGGTGATCACGGCCGAGTCGACCGTTTCGCCGAGATACGCTTCCGCGTCCGACTTCAGCTTCTGGAGGATCATCGCCGAGATCTCCGGCGGCGAGAACTGCTCGCCGTTGACTTCGACGCGCGCGTCGCCGTTGGGGCCGGCGACGACTTTGTAGGGGACGATCGACTCCTCCTCGCGCACTTCGGCCTCCTTGCGGCCCATGAAGCGCTTGATCGAGAAGACGGTGTTCTGGGGGTTGGTGACGGCCTGGCGCTTGGCGACGGTGCCTACCAGGCGCTCGCCGGAGGGCGTGAAGGCCACGACCGACGGGGTCGTGCGGCCGCCCTCGGCGTTCTCGATGACGGTCGGCTCGCCGCCCTCGAGCACCGCCATGCACGAGTTGGTCGTGCCGAGGTCGATGCCTATGGTCTTGGCCATGTGTTGATGTCTCCTTGGATGAGGCTTTACAAATCTGAGTGAGATTATGGCAGATTTGCTGAGCGCGGTCAACTGGCGCGCGGCCCCCGCCCCTACGGGCTAATCTCATCGTATGCGGCGACTGGCCTGCCTGGCTGTGCTCGCTGCGACGGTGGTCGCGGCGGCGCTGACGGGCCTCGGCAGAGAGGAGCTTCCGGCCTCGGCGGCCGTGCAACTGCGGCCGTGCGTGCCGGCACGGGCGCACGTGCTCGCCAAAGACGCGGTCGTGCGTGTCTACGAGCCGGCAGCCACCTATCGCGGAGAAGCGCCGTCGGCGATCTACGCCTGCCTGGCCGGGCACCGTGGGCACATGACGCTCCTGCCCCCCAACCCGCAGATCCATGCGCACCGATCCCTGGGCGCCTTCCAGCTCGCCGGGGCGGTCGTCGGCTACATCGCAACCCAGTTCGGCGTCGACTCGGGGACCACGACCCTCGTGGTCGTCGATGTCGCTTCGCGCC
The DNA here is from genome assembly GCA_963721285.1 of uncultured Solirubrobacteraceae bacterium. GTDB lineage: Bacteria > Actinomycetota > Thermoleophilia > Solirubrobacterales > Solirubrobacteraceae > Palsa-744. The sequence goes on from CAVRIN010000002.1 coordinate 372,141, forward strand.
GAGTCCTGCGCTCGCTGGAAGCGGGACACTACGTCGACGCCGGCTTCATCCTCGCCGAGGGCGTCCAGCAGTTCCTCGTCAGCCCGCGCGGCTCTCTCGCCTGGATCTCCTACCGCAGCGAACACCGCGCTCCCAAGGAATACGCCGTCCACGCCGCCGCGCCGGAACAGCCGCCGCGCGTGCTCGATGAAGGGCGCGACATCGGCGGCTCCTCGCTGGCGCTCGCGGGCGGGACGCTCAGCTGGCGCCACGGCGCCGACGAACGCTCGGCGCCGCTGCCGTGACGGCCGCCGGGCGCCGGGCAGGCCGCGGGCCAGCAGCCCGAGACCTCCCGCGCCGGTAGGGTCGAGGCGGGCAACGGCATGTCGGCTTCCCGCGAGCAGGCTTCATCCGCCTTTACCGTGCAAGAGCACGGGGAAACGCTCGTCGGGGAATCGCCGAGCTGGTTCGGGGCGCACGTCTTCGGCGGCATCCTGCTCGCGCAGGCGCTGAGCGCCGCCGGATCCACCGTGGAGTCCGGCGAGGCCCGGGCGCGCTCGCTGCACGCCTACTTCCTCGCCGCCGCCGAGGCGACGGTGCCGCTCGACTACGACGTCGCGACCGTCAAGGAGGGACGCGCCACGCGCGTTCGGGGCGTGACGGTCAGGCAGCGGCAGACGCCCGTTCTGGCCGCCCTCTGCAGCTTCGCCCCCGACCGCCCGCGGCCCGAATACGACATCAGCCGCCCGCTCGAGCTACCGGCCGCAGCCGAGCTGGAGGCACGCCGCATGGCCGGCCCCTTCGAACTCGCGTTCCTCGGGCCGACCCCGGAGCGCACGAACGGCACGCGCGAGCACACGCACCGCGCGTGGGTCAGGATCGCCGAACCGCTCGGAGACGACCTCCGGCTGCACGAGGCGGCGCTGGCGTTCATCGGCGATCTCACCTGGACGGGGGCCAACCCGTGGGAGCTCGAGGGGGCCCCGGACCGCGCGAGCATGGTCAGCGTCGACCACGCAACGTGGTTCCACCGGCCCGCCCGCGCCGACAGCTGGCTGCTGTATCTGGTCCAGGCGCTCGTCCACGCCGGCGGGCGCGGGACGATCCGCGGCGTCGTCTACGACGAGGATCGCCGGCTCGTCTGCTCGACCGCACAAGAGCTGCAGTTCCGCTGAGGCCGGGCGCGAGCACCGGCCGGCCCCGGCGCCGCCGTCTGCGAGTAGCTTGTATTTGATGAGCACGGCCGGCGCCCCGCCGACGGACGGAATGATCGGGAAGGTCAAGCCGCGCCTGCGCGGCGTCTCGCACGAGTACGCGTTCTTCATCTCGATCGCCACCGGCGCCGCGTTGATCGCCGCCGCCTCCGACGCCAGAGCGAGGCTTGCCGTCTCGGTCTACGCCGCCGCCGTCACGGCGCTGCTCGGCACCAGCGCCCTCTATCACCGCGTCACCTGGCGCCCCGCCGCACGGCGCTGGATGCGCCGCCTCGACCACTCGATGATCTTCGTGCTGATCGCCGGCACCTACACCCCCGTCTGCCTGCTGGCCCTGCACGGCTCGCTCGCGCAGACTGTCCTGATCGTCGTCTGGGCCGGAGCCCTCGGCGGCGTCGTCTTCAAGCTGCTGTGGATCGACGCCCCGAAGTGGGTGTTGGTCCTCGTCTACATCGCGCTCGGCTGGGTCTCGGCGGCCGTCTTCGGCCAGCTGCCCGCCGCGCTCGGCTGGCTGGGCCTGGCCGGCCTCGCCGCCGGCGGCCTGCTCTACACCCTCGGCGCCGTGGTCTACGCCTCCGAATGGCCCAATCCGTGGCCCAAGACGTTCGGCTACCACGAGGTCTTCCACGCGCTGGTGCTCGGCGCCGCCACCATGCACTACGCGGTGATCGCCTTCGCCGTCCTGCCACGCGGCTAGGGCGCCGGCTTCTCAGACGAACAGCCGCCGGCTCGGGCACATGCGCGCGAGCGCGCATTCGCGGCACGCGGGCCGGCGCGCATGGCACGTGCGCCGGCCGTGGCGAAGCAGGTTGACGTGCAGCTCGAGCTCATCCCCAGGCGGCGTCAGCGCGAGCATCTGGTCGTGCAGTTCCTCGAACGGCGCGCCCTCGCGCAGCAGCGCGAGCCGGCCGCCGACGCGCGAGACGTGGGTGTCGACGGGCACGTCGTGCAGGCCCCATGCGAACAGCAGCACGCAGGCGGCGGTCTTGCGCCCGACGCCCGGCAGGGTGACGAGGTAGTCCCGCGCCTGCTCGAGCGCCACGCGCGGCAGCCAGTCCAGCGACAGCTCGCCCGGTTCCTGCTCGGGCGGGCGTTCGTCCTCGCCGATCGCGCGCAGGATCGCCTGGATGCGCGCCGACTTGACCTTCGAGATGCCGCCCGGGCGGATCGCCTCCTCGACCTCGCCCAGCGGCGCGTCGCGCACCTGCTCCCACGTCGGCATCCGCGTCCGCAGCCGCAGGTAGGCGACGTCGCGGTTGCGGTCGTTGGTCGACTGCGAGAGCACGGTCAGGATCAGCTCCGCGATCGGGTGGCCGTGCGGCGCCATCAACGGCACGCCGTAGACGTCGCGCAGCCGCGCGGTGATCCGGCCCACGCGCGCATCCGCCGGCGGCGTCCAGGCCGCGGCGCGCGGGCGCCTCGAGCTTCTCGTCTCGGCCGTCACGCCGATCACCGTACTGCCTGTATTTTTGCCGCGTGGGCGAGGTCAGCGACGAGCGCGGCGAGATCATGATCCCCGGCGCCCCCGAAGGCCCCATCCCGCTGTTCTGGCGCACCGCCCCGGCGGCGGCGGACGCCGGCGGGCCGACGCCGCTCTATCTGCATGGCGTGCCGACCAGCTCCGACGACTGGCTGCCGTTCCTCGAACGCACCGGGGGAGTCGCGCCCGACCTGCCGGGCTTCGGGCGCTCGGGCAAGCCCGGCTACCTCGACTACACGATCGACGAGTACGACCGCTTCCTCGAGCGCTTCCTCGACGATCGCGGGCTCGAGACGGTGAGCCTCGTCGTCCACGACTGGGGCGCGGTCGGGCTCGCCACCGCGCAGCGCCTGCCCGAGCGGATCGCGAAGCTCGTGATCATCAACGCCGTCCCGCTGCTCCCCGGCTACCGCTGGCACCGCACGGCGCGGATCTGGCGCACGCCGCTGCTCGGCGAGTTCTCGATGGGGATGACGAACCGGTTCGCGCTGCGCCAGCTCACGCGGGAGTCAAACGTGACGCCTGGGCCGCTGCCCGAGGAGTGGATCCAGAGCACGATCGCCCACTTCGACCAAGGCACCCAGCGCGCGATCCTGCGCCTGTACCGCAGCTCCCCGCCCGCACGGCTGGCCGCGGCCGGCAGCCGGCTCGGCGAGCTGCGGGTTCCCGCTCTCGTCGCGTGGGGGACGCGCGACCCCTACATCCCGGCGCGCTTCGCTCGCGACTACGCGAGCGCGCTGCCCGACGCTGAGCTGCTCGAGTATCCGGACGCCGGGCACTGGGGCTGGCTCGACCGGCCCGACATGATCGAGCGCGTCGCGGCCTTCCTGAGCGAAGGGTGAGCGTCGCCCCCGCACCCGCGCCCGCGGCTCCGACGGGCGCGCTCCGGGTCCTCCGGCGCCCTCCCGCTTGGACGCTCACCGCGCTGCTCGCGCTCGCCTACCTGCTGATCGCACCGAAGAGCCCGGACCTGGCGGCGGCGAGCTACCGCAGCCATCTCTTCGACCAGGTCGGCTTCACGATCTGGGACAACTCGTGGTACGGCGGGCACCACCTGCCGGCCTACTCGGTGCTCGCGCCGGCGCTCGGAGCGGCGATCGGGCCCGCGCTGCTCGCGGCGCTCTCGATGACCGCGGCGGCAGCGCTCTTCGAGATCGCCGTCGGCGGCCGCTTCCCCGCGCGCGCCGCCCGCGCCGGCGCGCTCTGGTTCGCGTTCGGCGCCGGCATCGCGCTGCTCTCCAGCCGCGTGCCCTTTGCTCTCGGCCTCGCGATCGGGCTCGCGGCGCTCGTGCTCGCGCAGCGCGCGCGCTGGGTCCCGGCGCTCGCGCTCGCGGCCGTGACGGCGCTCGCGAGCCCCGTCGCGGCCGCCTTCCTGGCGCTGGCCGCGGTCGCGTGGGCGCTCGGCGCGGCCCGCGCGGCCGATCGCGCGGGGCCGGCGGCGCTGGCTGCATCCGCGCTCGCGCCGGTCGCGCTACTGACGATCGCCTTCCCCGAAGGCGGCACCCAGCCGTTCGTCGCCTCGGCCTTCTACCCGGCCCTCGCCGCCGTCCTCGCGATCGGGCTCGTGCTGCCGCGCGAGCAGCGCGTGCTGCGCATCGGCACCGCGCTGTACGCGCTCGCGCTGATCGGCGCCTACGTGGTGCCGAGCGCCGTCGGCGGCAACGTCGACCGCCTCGGCGCGCTCGCCGCCGGTCCGCTCGCGGCCTGCGCGCTGCTCGACGCCGCGCCACGCTGGCGCCACTGGGCGGTGCTGGCGCTCGCCGCCCCCCTGACCTACTGGCAGGTGAACGCGCCCATCACCGACCTCGTCTCGACGCGGTCGAACCCCGCCGTGGAGGAGTCCTACTACCAGCCGCTGCTCGCCGAGCTGCGGGCGCTCGGCGTCGGCTACGGGGGCCGGATCGTCCGCATCGAGGTGCTGCCGACGGTCAATCACTGGGAGGCCCGCTACGTCGCGCCGGCCGTGATGCTGGCGCGGGGCTGGGAGCGCCAGCTGGACCGCGACCGCAACTCGCTCTTCTACGAGGAGGGCGCGCTGAACCCGGTCTCCTATCACGAATGGTTGGCGGAGCAGGCGATCTCCTTCGTCGCGCTGCCCGACGCCTCGCTGGACTACTCGAGCAAGGACGAGGCGAGCATCGTGCGCTCGCCCTTCGTCAACGGCCGCGGCGGGTTCCTGCACGAAGTCTGGCGCTCGCGTCACTGGCGCCTGTTCGCCGTCGCCGGGACGCAGCCGATCGCCGAGCCCTCAGCGGTGGTGAGCGCGGCGAGCACCGACTCGTTCACGCTGCGGGCGAGCTTCCCCGGCACCTATTGGGTGCGCATCCGCTACACGCCGTACTGGTCGCTGAGCAGCGGGACCGGGTGCGTGGAAGAAGGCGAACGCGGCTGGACCGCCGTGCGGGTCGAGCGGCCCGGGACTTTTCACGTCGCGATCGACTTCTCGCTCGCGCGCGTCTTCGACCACGGCGCCCGCTGCCGGTGATGCATCGTCTAGGCTTCTCGCGATGGTCGTCCGCGCTCGCGAACTGCAGGCGCGCGTTCTGCCGCACGGTTGGCTTGACGCACTCCGGCAGGTGTCCCTCTTCGGCCTGGCCTACCTCGGCTACAGGCTCGTGCGAGGGCTCGTCGAGGGAAACGCCAACGAGGCCTTCGCGCACGCGCGCGACCTGATCTCGCTCGAGCGCGGGATGCATCTGTTCGTCGAGCCCTCGATCCAGACCTGGGCGTCGGGCAGCCACGTCGTGATGGTCGTCTCGAGCTGGATCTACGTCAACGCGCAGACGTCCGTGACGATCGGCGCGCTCCTGTACCTGTACCTGCGCCAGAACAAGAGCTTCTACTTCGTGCGCAACATGTTCATGATCGCGATGGCGATCGCGCTCGTCGGCTACACCGCGTTCCCGACCGCTCCGCCGCGCTTCATGCCGGAGTGGGGCTTCGTCGACAGCGTCTCGGACTTCACCGGCGTCCACGTCGACGGCCACAGCACGTCGATCAACGCCGTCACCAACCTCTATGCCGCGGTGCCCTCGATGCACGTCGCGTTCGCGCTGATGATCGGCTGGACGCTCGCGCGGCTGGTGCGCAGCGGCGTCGCCCGCGTGCTGTGGACGCTGTACCCGTTCCTGATGACGTTCGTGATCGTCGTCACCGCCAACCACTTCCTCGTCGATGCCGTGCTCGGCGCGCTCACCGCCGGCGCGTCGGCCTACGGAGCGACGTGGCTGGCGCGGGTCCGTCCCGGCGCATGGCGCTTCTCGTCCGTCTCGCCGCGGCTGACGGCGAGCGGGTAGACGGCGACAGCCCCGGATGCCGCCACGCCAGCACGCTCCAACGCGCCGCGCCCGGCGCAGCGACGCCCGCGCCGCCAGGGCGACGCGGGCGCCGATCGGGCAGGGCCAGCGCCGCGAGCTGGTCCGCAACCGGCTGATCGAGTCGCGGCTGACGCCCAATGCGATCTCGCTGACGGGCTTCGCGCTGAACCTCGTCGCGGCGGTCCTGGTCTGGGAACAGCTGTTCTTCCTCGGCGGACTCGCCTTCATCATCGGCTCGATCATGGACACGCTCGACGGGCGCTACTCGCGGATGTCCGGCAAGGGAACGCCGTTCGGTGCGTTCCTCGACTCGACGCTCGACCGCGTCGAGGAGGGCATCGTGCTCGCGGCCGTGGCGGGCTACTTCGCGCTGCAGGCAAACCGCGTCGCGGCGGCCGGCGTGGTTGTCGCCGTGCTGGCCTCCCTGATGGTCAGCTACACACGCGCGCGCGCCGAGGCGCTCGGCGTGGAGTGCAAGGTGGGGATCGCGACGAGGCCCGTGCGGGTCGTGATCCTCTCGATCGGGCTGCTGTTCGCGAAGGGAGCCTCGCTGGGCGACTTCGAACTGCTCGAGCCGGCGGTCTACGTGCTCGCCGCACTCAGCGTGGTCACGGTCGGGCAGCGCATCTGGCACGTGCGCCGTGAGCTGACGGTGTCACCTTCGTGAAGGCCGGGGGTACTCTCCCGAGAGCGGCCCACCCCCTGAGCCGCGCCCGCCCCACAGCAAGCCAGGGAACCCGCCAGCGCGGGCGCCCTCGATCGGGCCATCGCGCCCCGCAAAGGACATCCCACTCGTGAGCAAGCAGGACAGCAACGGCCGCGCCGCCGGCAACGGCAACGGCGCCGCCTCCACCAACGGCGCCGCGCGCTATCAGTCGGAGAAGGTGCGCGTCGCGATCGTCGGCGTCGGCAACTGCGCCTCCGCCTTCGTCCAGGGCGTCAACTACTACAAGGACGCCGACCCGACCCAGCAGGTGCCGGGCCTCATGCACGTCGACCTCGGCGGTTACCACGTCGGCGACATCGAGTTCACGGCCGCCTTCGACATCGACGCCGCCAAGGTCGGCAAGGACCTCGGCGAAGCGATCTGGGCCGGCCAGAACAACACGATGAAGTTCGCCAAGGTGCCGAAGAAGCTGGGCGTCCCCGTCCATCGCGGCATGACCCATGACGGCCTCGGCAAGTACCTCAAAGAGAAGATCACAAAGGCCCCCGGCGAGACCGCGGACATCGTCAAGATCCTCAAGGACACGCACACCGACGTCGTCGTGTCCTACCTGCCGGTCGGCTCCGAGCAGGCGACCAAGTGGTACGTCGAGCAGGTGCTCGAGGCCGGCTGCGGCTTCGTCAACTGCATCCCGGTGTTCATCGCGCGCGAGGACTATTGGGAGCGGCGCTTCAAAGAGGCCCGCCTGCCGATCGTCGGCGACGACATCAAGTCCCAGGTCGGGGCGACGATCGTGCACCGCAACCTCGCGCGGCTGTTCGCCGACCGCGGCGTGAAGATGATGCGCACCTCGCAGCTGAACGTCGGCGGCAACATGGACTTCTACAACATGCTCGAGCGCGAGCGGCTGGAGTCCAAGAAGATCTCGAAGACCAACGCGGTCACCTCGATCATGGACCACGAGCTGCCGGCGAGCGACGTCTACATCGGCCCGTCGGACTACGTGCCGTGGCTGACCGACCGCAAGTGGGCGCACATCCGCGTCGAGGGCCAGGCCTTCGGCGACGTGCCGCTGAACGTCGAGCTGAAGCTCGAGGTGTGGGACTCGCCGAACTCGGCCGGGATCGTGATCGACGCGGTGCGCTGCTGCAAGCTCGCGCTCAACCACGGCGTCGGCGGCCAGCTCGACGGCCCGTCGTCCTACCTCATGAAGTCGCCGCACAACCAGCGGCCCGACGACCAGGCGCACAGAGACACCGAGTCGTTCATCGCGAAGTACGCGAAACAGCCGGGCACGCGCCCCAAGGGCCGCAAGGCGCCGGCGCGAACCAAGGCAGCTTCACGCCGCTAGCTGCGAGCGCGTCGTGCGCCGGCCACTGGCGGCGGGCGCACGACGCGGTTAACCTCGTGGGGCCGATGCCCGCGACGTTCTCGATCGCCCACGTCACGCCCTACCCGTGGGAGGCCGAGGAGAACGAGGTCAACGCCCACGTGCGCCGCGTCGCCGGCGAGCTCTCGCGACGCGGCCACCGCGTGCTGATCGTCGCGCCGTCACGGTCCCAGGAGCGCGTGCGTGACTCGCGCCGTGCTTTGCGCTCCGCCCGCGAGAACCCAACCGCGCTGCTCGCCGGCACCGACCTCGGAGATCCTCGCGTCATCGCGGTGGGCGAGGTGCTCGACGTCGTCCCCGCTGCGCGCCGCCGTCCCGTGGCGCTGCCGATCGACGTCGCGCGCACCGTCGAGGAACTGCTCGGCACCGTCGAGCTCGACTTCGTCCACGTGCACGAGCCGTTCGCCCCGAGCACCTCGAACGCCGCGCTGCGCCACTCGCGCGCGCTGAACGTCGGCTCCTTCCACTCCTCCGCCGAACGGCTGCTCTCCACGCTGCTCGCGCGGCGCTTCGTCGAGAGCTTCTTCGGGCGCCTCGACGCGCGCATCGCGAGCCAGCCCGTGACCGCCGAGCTGATGGAACGACACTTCCCCGGCGACTACCGCCTGATCGGCGACGAGGACGCGGACGCGGCCGAGCGGCTCGAGTCGATCTACGTGGAGCTCGCCGCGCGCCGTCATCGCGCGCCCGCGCGCGAGGACCTGCGCGGGGCGCTCGCCGGGCGGCCGCTGATCGACGTCGATCTGCACATGCACACCGACCACTCCCCCGACTGCGCGACGCCCGTCGAGGTGCTGCTCGCAACGGCCCGCGAGCGCGGGTTGGGAGCGATCGCCGTCACGGACCACAACGAGATCTCGGGCGCGCTCGAGGCGCGCGCGCAGGCGGCCGCCCACGACGTCAAGGTGATCGTCGGCGAGGAGGTCAAGACGGCCGGGCAGGGCGAGGTGATCGGGCTGTTCATCGAGGAGAAGATCCCGCGCGGGATGAGCATGGCCGAGACGATCGCGGCGATTCGCGAGCAGGGCGGGCTCGTGTACGTGCCGCATCCCTTCGACCGCATGCACTCGGTGCCCGACTACGAGCACCTGCTCGCGCACCTCGACGAAGTCGACGCGATCGAGGTCTTCAACCCGCGCGTCGCGATCGGCGCGTTCAACGACGAGGCCGCTCGCTTCGCCGCCAAGTACAGGATCGTCGCCGGCGCCGGCTCGGACTCGCACGTCGCCCAGGGCCTCGGGTCGGTGCGCATCAGGATGCACGACTTCGACGGCCCGGAGGAGTTCCTGCAGTCGTTGGGCGACGCCGACATCCTCACCAGATCCTCGTCGCTGCTGTACGTGCAGGCGCTGAAGTTCCTGCAGACGAGGGCCACGCCGAAGAAAGCGCGGCGCGCGAGCAAGGCCCGCCGGCTGCGTCGCGTGCGCGGCCCCGCGCGACCCGGCAGCCGGGGGTAGCCGGCCGAGGGCAGGGGCGCGGAAGGCGCAACTACTGATGCACCGTCAAGGACAAGCGAGGGCACCGTCAAATCCGTCGGGATCGATGCCGGTGACCGACGATGAGATCCGCGAGAAGTACCTCGAGCGCGCGATCCGTGAGCTCAACACGCTCACCCGCGAGCTTCAGTCGTGCCCGCACTGCCCGCGCGGCAACCTGATGCCGGTGCTCGGCTCCGGCCATCCGCAGGCCGACATCATGCTGCTCAAGCACGCGCCCGTGCCCTCGGAGATCGAGGAGGGCGTCGCCTTCTACGGCCGCGCCGGGGGCGCGATCATGAAGTCGCTGAAGCGGTTGCAGATCGATCCGCTGGCGGTCTACGGAACGCTGTGCGTGAAGTGCCCGCTGAGCGACTCATCGCTGGCGGACTTCGCCTGCATCTCCCGCGTCGTCGAGGAGATCGCGATCGTGCAGCCCAAGATCATCGTCGTGATGGGTCCCGACGCGCTCGCGGCGCTGGGCGAGATGGAGATCCCCTTGGCCCGGCCACTGCACGCCGGCAGCGGTGAGATCCAGCAGCTCACGCCGACGATCGACGCCCTGTACGTGCCCGACATCGACGACTCGCTCGACGAGCAGGCCGCCAAGAGCGAGTTCTGGGCCGCCTTCCGCGTGCTCGGCGACTGGTACGACGCGCAGCCGCCTTACTGACGCTTGAACGCAAGCAACGTGCGCGCCTCGATCCACGCATACGGCGCGCCCGGATGCTCCGCGTCCCAGTCGAAGTCGTAGAGCTCTCGCGGGTAAGCGGCGAAGCCTTCGGCCTCCGGCCCGCGCGGGTCGGTCTCGACAGCGCGTCCGTGCACGAGCACGAGGAACGTCTCGAGCCCGCGCGTCACGGCGCCGCTGACGGCCGGGTTCGCGCGGATGTTTCGAAACCGCTGGGACTCCGCCGCCGAGCCGAACCAGAAGCGGCCGCGGAAGAACAGGCCGTCGACGGGCGCGACGCGGGGCTCGCCGCGCGGCGTGACGGTCGCGAGGTCGAGCACCTGCACGCCGGCCAGCTCCGCGCTCAGAGACCGCGCGTCGAGCCGCGTCTCCTCGCCCCAGATCGAGCTCAGATGGGAGCCGGCGCGGGCGTAGCTGGCGTCGAGCAGCTCCTGGAGGCGGGCGAGGTCATCCTCCGTCTCGTACACGCGCAGGCCTCTAGCCCATCGTCAGCACGATCTTGCCCAGCTTCCCTCCGGACGCGAAGCGCTCGTAGGCCGCGGCGGCATCCTCGAGCCCGAACGTGTCGGCCACCGGCACGGTCAGCTCCCCGCGCTCGAACAGCGGCAGCACCTCGTGCTCGACGAGCCTCGCGTTCAAGGCTTTCTCCTCGAGCGGCCGCGCTCGCAGCGTCGAGCCGTGGATGCGCGCACGCTTGCCCATCAGCGCGAGCAGGTTGAGCTCGGATCCGGCGCCGGCGGAGACGCCGATCACGGTGATCCGCCCGCCTGTCGCGAGCGCATGCAGGTTGTCCGCCATGTTCGGCGCGCCGACCAGCTCGAGGATCACGTCGAAGGGCCCGCGCGCCGCGAAGTCCTCGCACGGCACGGCCAGCGCGCCGAGCGCCGCGACCTCGTCGCGCACCTGCTCGTTTCGCACCGTCGCCGTGACGCTCGCCCCGCTCGCGCGCGCGAGCTGGATCGCCGCCGTGCCGACGCCGCCGGCGCCGCCGTGGACGAGCAGGTGCTCGCCCGGCCGCAGGCCGGCCTGCACGAGGACCGCGTCGTGGGCCGTCGTGAAGACCTCCGGAAGCCCTCCGGCGGCCGGCCACTCGAGCGCAGCGGGCACGGGCATCAGCAGTCGCTCGTGAACGGCCGCCAGCTCGGCCTGCGCGCCGCCGCCGACGATCGCCATCACGCGGTCGCCCTCGGCGAAGCGGCTCGCCTTCGGACCGAGCGCCGCGACCTCGCCCGCGAGCTCCATTCCCGGGATGTCCGGAGGGTAGCCGGGCGGCGCCGGATAGAGGCCCCGCTTCTGCATCATGTCGCCGCCGTTCAGTCCTGCGGCCTTGACCTGCACGAGCACCTCTTCCCCGACGGGCTCGGGGTCCGGGTGCTCCTCGATCACGATCTGTTCCTCGCGGATCGTCGCGGCGCGCACCGCGCAAGCCTAGACGCTCCCTGCCGCGCGAGCCGTCGGCGCGCTCAGCGTTCGTGGAAGGGCGCCAGCGGGAAAGTCGAGGGGCCGATCGCACAGGAGCGGCCGTCGGAGCTCCCGCCGGCGCGCTCCGTGAGCTGGCCGCCCGAGGGCGCGAGGCTGCCGGCGACGCTCAGGGTCCAGGCCGCCGTTTCGCCGCGACCGAGTTCTTCGGCCGTGACCGGGGCCGGGCCGAACGCCACCGCGCCGCCGGCGATGGGCAGCGCGACGGTCGTCTTGCCACCAGCCGTCGGCCCGAATTCGTTGCCGGGCACTTCCTGGCATTCGACCTGCCAGCCGGATTCGACGAGCGCCGTGCGTTCGCCGAGCATCACGCGCGCCTGGATGCCGAGGCCCTTCGCGCTGAAGCCCGTTTCGGCCGGCGTTTCACCCTCGAGCTCGCCGACGAGCCGTTCAAGGCCCGCGGCGGTGTGCTGGAGGTCCGAGACCGAGACGGTCTTCGGCGTCCCCGTCGCCAGGGCGTAGAGGGAGCCACCCTCGCTCCAGATCAGGCCGACCGTCGGTTTGTGCTTGCCCTTGATCAGCACTCCCCGGTGCGCGCGCACCGTGGCCGGGCTGACGTGGTAGAGCGGTCGCGAGATCCGGGCCTCCTTGGCGAGCGAGGTCGCGCCGAAGCTCTTCAGGAGCAGGTTGCCGGACAGGCCCGGCCGGCCGCCTGAGTGCTTCGCCGGGATCACGTGACTGAACAGCAGCGCGTAGCGACCGTGGCCTTCGATGCCGTTTTCCACCTCGATTTCGCCGATCGGTCCGAGCGCGGGCGGGAAGCTCATCGCCACCAGCGGCACGGGCCTGAAGCTCGGCGTCAGGTCGTTGTACGCGAGCACGACGGTGATCACGCCGCTCGCCCCGGCGGGCGCCAGCGCAAGCGCAGCGGCGGCCAGGACGCTCGCCGCCAGCAGACGGATCCGGTTGCGTCCCCCCGAACGCGACATCGTGAGCTGACCTTACTCCCCTGCCTGTGCCTCGAGAGGGACGAGGGCCAAGTGGATCAAGGACGCAGCGAGCGTGGCGTGCCCGACCGGGAGACATTCCCTTCGGTCATGTCCCCGAACCGGCGCACCGCGATCGCGCACGCGAGCGAGAGCGAGGGCCAAGCAGATCAAGGACGCAGGGAGCGAGGCGTGCTCTAGCACGCGAGCGATGCGGAGGACGCCGAGCCACGCCGGCCATCGTCCCTCTCGAACAGGGCGACGCACTCGATGTGGTGCGTCTGGGGAAACATGTCGACCGGCCGCACGCTGCGCAGCTCCCAGCCGGCCTCGACGAGTTCCGCGGCGTTCGGGGCGAGCGTCGTCGGGTTGCAGGAGACGTAGACGATGCGCTTCGGCGCCGCGTCGATGATGCGGTGGACCACCTTCTTCGAGAGGCCGGCCCGCGGCGGGTCCACGACGATGACGTCGGGGCGCCCGGCGCGCTCGAGCAGCTCGGGGAGCGCCAGTCGCGTGTCGCCGGCGAAGAAGCTCGTGTTGACGATCTCGTTGCGCCGGGCGCCGGCGATCGCGTCGGCGACCGCGCGCTCGATGAGCTCGATCCCCCACACCTGCCCCGCGCGCGGGGCGAGTGTCAGGGCGATCGAGCCGATCCCGCAATAGAGGTCATAGACGCGCTCCCAGCCCTCGAGGGCCGCGTAATCGGCGGCGACGCCGTAGAGGACCTCGGCCATCTCCGTGTTCGTCTGGAAGAAGGCTTCGGAGGAGATGCGCAGGTCGAGCTGACCCAACCGCTCGGGAAGCTCGGCCTCGCCCCATACGAGCTCGGTCTCGCCCCCCTGCGTCGTCTCGGCCGGGCGGTCCGAGCGCGTCCACAGCATGCCGTCGAGGCTTTCGCCGAGCCCCTCTGAGAGCGCGGCCGCCAGGCCGCCGGCGTCGAGCTCGCCGTCGCTGGTCACGATGCGCACCTGCAGGCGGCCCGTCCTGCGGCCCTCGCGCACGACCAGGTTGCGCAGCCGCGCGCGGCCGTCCTCCGCGGGGCCGACCCGCTCGGCCCGTTCACGCGACGGGCCTCCGCCGCGCCGCTCCCACGCCGTCAGACCCTGCTCGGCGCACCAGCCCGCGGCGAGCTCGCGGGCGCGGTTGCCGAGCTCGGAGGCGAGCAGGCAGTCGCCGATCGGCACGACCGCATTGCCCCCGGCCGGGGCGTGGAAGCCGCAGACGAGCGCTCCGTCGGGGCCGTGCCCGAAGGAGTACTCGAGCTTGTTGCGGTAGCGCCAGCGTTCGAGGGCCGGGACGATCGGCTCGAGCTCGAAGCCCTCCAGCCGGCCGATCCGCTCGAGCGCCTCGCGCACCTGCTCCTGCTTGATCTCGAGCTGGCGCTCGTAGGGGATCACCTGCCATGGGACCCCTGGATGGTCGGCCAGCGGGGCGATCCGCTCGGGGCTCGGCTCCAGCACCTCGAGGGTGCGCGCATGCGCGTAGCTGCGCTTGCGCTTGTGCACGACCGCGCGCACCCGGTCGCCCGGGATCGCCCCGGCGACGAACACGACATACCCCTCCTCGCCGAGGCGCGCGACGCCCTCGCCGCCGAACGCCATCGAGTCGATCCGCAGCTCGAGCTCGTCGCCGCGCTGCGGCCGTGCCTGGAGCGAGGCGGCGGTCACGCCTGCCCCGAGCGAGTGCCCGCGCCGTCCCCGGAGCCGACCAGCGACTCGAGCAGCGCCTTCTGGGCGTGGCGCCGGTTCTCCGCCTGGTCCCAGATCCGCTGGCGCTGCCCGTAGAGCACCTCGGGCGTGATCTCCTCGCCGGGATGGGCGGGCAGGTCGTGCATCGCGAAGGCGTCCGGCCCGGCGGCGTCCAGCAGCGCGTCGTCGACGCGGTAGGAGGCGAGCGCCTTGCGGCGATGGTCGGCCGTGGCCTCGTCGCCCATGCTCACCCAGACGTCGGTGTAGACGGCGGCGGCGCCGGCGACCGCCTCGCGCGGGTCGGTGTGAAGGCTGATCTGCCCGGCCGCCCCGGGCGGCGGCGCGATGTCGTCCTCGAGCGCGTAGCCGGGCGGCGAGGCCAGCGCTACGTGCAGTCCGGCCAGCGAGCCCAGGATCGCGAGCGAGCGGGCGATGTTGTTGCCGTCGCCGACGTAGGCGAGCCGCACGCCGTCGAGCGAGCCGCACGCCTGGCGCAGCGTCAGCAGGTCGGCGAGCGCCTGGCATGGGTGGTGGCGCGCGCTCAGCATGTTGATGACGGGGACCGTGCTGTAGCGGGCGAGCTCCTCCAGCGCCTCGTCCGGGCCGGTGCGCAGGCCGATCACAGCGACGTGCCGCGAGAGCACGAGCGCTGTGTCGCGCAGCGCCTCGCCGCGCGAGAGCTGGAGCTCGTCGGGGCGCAGCACGACCGCGTGGCCGCCGAGCTCGTAGACGCCGACCTCGAACGAGAGCCTGGTGCGCGTCGAGGGCTTCTCGAAGATCAGCGCGACGCTCCGCCCGGCGAGCACGCTGCTCGACAGCGGCTCGTCCGCGAGCTGCTGCGCACGGTCGAGAAGCGCGTCCAGCTCGGCGGCGCTCAGCTCTGCGCCTGTCAGGAAGTGGCGGGTCGGCATCGGAGCGGCCAGTCTAGGCGCTCGCGGGCCTCGGTCAGGAGGCCCGGGCGCGCCCGGAGCCTGCACGAAGAGCGGCGTGTGCGGCGCCGCTTTCTGCGATCTTCCCCGCATGTCCGCCCAGCCCGCCGAGCCCACCTCCTCGCGCCCGCCGATGTGGGTGGCACGGCGGGCGCCCGCGCTCGCCGGCGCGCTCGCGGTCGCCGTGCTCGCCGGCTGTGGCTCCTCCTACGGCGGCGGGGGATCGGCGGCGAGCGACACCGCCGGCACGACCTCGACCGGCACGAAGGCGAGCACGGGAGAAAGCGCCAGGCAGGCCGGCGGCAGCAGCCTGAAGGTGATCGGCAAGCCGCAGTACGCGCGTCCGTCGAAGTCCGCGCCGGTCCTGAGCGGGACCGCGCAGATCGCCTACCGCTACATCACCGCCAGGCCGAACACGCTGCGCGTCAAGGCCGGCACGACGGTCCGCTGGACCAACTACGACAGCGTCAAGCACAACGTCACGAGCCAGGGCGGCCCGCAGCACTTCGCCTCGCGGGACTTCGGTCCCGGCGGCTACTTCCAGATCAAGCTCACGCACCCCGGGATCGTGCTCTACAAGTGCACGATCCACCCGGCGACGATGAACGGCTCGATCGAAGTCGTCTAGGAGAAGTCGGCCAGGCCCTCGTCGCTCGTCGACGCGCTCGCGTAGCGGCGCCGCGGGATCCGGCCCGCGCCCCGGGCGAGCCGCCCCGCCTCCACCGCGCGCCGCATCGCCAGCGCCATCGCCGCCGGGTCCTGCGCACGGGCGATCGCCGAGGCGGCCATGACCGCGTCGCAGCCGAGCTCCATCGCGAGGGCGGCGTCGGAGGCGGTGCCGACGCCCGCGTCGAGCACGACCGGCACCTCGACGGCCTCGCGGATCAGGGAGATGTTGTAGGGGTTGCGGATCCCCATCCCGCTGCCGATCGGCGATCCGAGCGGCATCACGGCGGCACAGCCGACGTCGGCCAGCCGGCGTGCCAGCACGGGGTCGTCGGTCGTGTACGGGAGCACGACGAAGCCGTCGCCGACGAGCTCCTCGGCGGCCCTCAGCAGCTCGGGCGCGTCGGGCAGCAGCGTGTCCTCGTCGCCGATCACCTCCAGCTTGATCCAGTCGGTCTCGAACGCCTCGCGCGCCATTCGCGCCGTCAGCACCGCATCGCGCGCCGTGTGACACCCGGCGGTGTTCGGGAGCACCTGGACGCCGGCGCTCTCGAGCAGCGCCAGCAGCGATCCGCGGTCCTTTCCCTGCACCCGCCTGCAGCGCGACGGTCGCGATCTCGCTGCCGCTCAGCGCGATCGCCTCGGCGAGCAGCTCGACCGAGGGAAACCCGCCGGTACCGAGCAGCAGCCGCGAGCGCAGCTCGCGGCCCGCGATCACCAGCGGGTCCTCGACCGGGTCCCGGCCCGCGGCCGCCCGCGCGGCGCGGCTCATCTGCTCGCCCGGTGTACGAGTCGACATCTCAGCCTCCCTGCATCGCCGTCAGCACCTCGACGCGGGCGCCCTCGCCGAGCTCGAGCTCCTGCCAGCGCGCGCGGGGGATCACCTCGCCGTCGACGGCGACGGCGACCCCGCGGGCTTCGCGGTCGACGTCCAGCTCGGCGAGCGCCGCGGCGAGCGTCTGCGGCGCCGCCAGCTCGTGCTCCTGCCCGTTCAGCACGATCATCGAAGCGCCTCCTCGCGGCGCCCGCCCGCGGGCTCCTGCGCGTGCCCGCCAGGGGCGGCGCCTTCTTCCGCAGCCCGCCCGCCGGCCAGGGCGAAGCGCGCCGGGTCGCACCATTCGAGCATCTCGCGCGCGCGGGTTCCCTCTGCGCTGTCCGTCGCCGCCGGCCAGCGCATCCGTCAGCAGCTCGGCCGTCAGCGGCGTCAGCAGGATCCCGTTGCGGTAGTGGCCGGTCGCCCACCACAGACCCTCGAGCGCGGCGGGACCGATCGCCGGAAGGTTGTCGGGGGTCCCGGGCCGCAGCCCGACCGAGAGCTCGTCGATCTCGAGCTCGGTGACGCCCGGCACGAGCTCGCGGGCCTCGCGCAGCAGCTCGTAGGCCGCGCCGGCCGTCGGGCTGAGGTCGAAGCCGCGCTCCTCGACGGTCCCCCCGAGCACGTAGCGGCCGTCGCCGCGCGGCACGATGTAGCCGCCCTCGTAGCGCAGGACGCGCTCGAGCAGCCCCGGCCCCGCCGGGTCGCGCAGCCGCAGGATCTGCCCCTTGACCGGGCGCACCGGCAGGCCGGCGCCGTCGGGCAGCCCCTGAAGCCGCCCGCTCCACGGCCCAGCGGCGAGCACCACCGCCCCGGCGGACAGGCGCTCGCCATCGGCGAGGATCGCCGCCTGCAGCCGCCGCCCGTCGTGGTCGAGGCCGGCGAGCGGGGCGTGCTCGCGCAGCTGCACGCCTGCCGCGCGGCAGGCCTCCCGCAGAGCGGCGAGCACCGGCCGCGGGTCCACCGAGTGGTCGCCGGGCGCTTCGAGGGCCGCGCGCAGTGTCGGCGCGAGCGCCGGCTCGAGCTCGCGCGCGGCGCTGGGGCGAAGGCGCCGGACCTCCAGGCCGAGCGAGCGGCGGAACTCGAGCTGGCGCTCGAGCTCGGCCTCCTCGTCGCTGTCGCGGGCGAGCAGCAGCGTCCCGGTCGGGCGCATCACGATCTCGGCGCCCGAGTCTCGCCCGAGCTCTTCGGCGAAGCCCGGCCAGAGCTCGGCCGAGCGCAGCGCGAGCTCGAGCATGCGACGCCCCGCGCCTCCGAACTCGACCTCGGCGACCGGGGCGAGCATGCCCGCGGCGACGCGGGAGGTCCCCTCGCCGACGCCGTCGCGCTCGATCAGCGTGACCGTCATCCCTCGCCGTGCCGCACGCCAGGCGATCGCCAGGCCGATCGCCCCGCCGCCGACGACCAGCAGGTCGGGTGCGCGTTTGGCGTCCATGGCGATGATGCTAGTCCGCCGTGGCGGGCGTGCGAGACTCTGCGCGATGGCCGACCATGGACCGGGAGCGGATCGCCGGGCGCGGCTGGCGGCAGCCCGCCTCTATCTGGTCTGCGCCGTCCCGGGCGAGCCCCCGGACCCGGGCCGCCTGCCCGACCTGCTGCGGGCGGCCGTCGCCGGCGGCGCGGAGATCGTGCAGCTGCGCGAGAAGCGGCTGGGCGACGACGAACTGACGGCGGTGGCGGACGCGGCGCGGGCGCTCTGCGAGCGGATCGGCGCGCTGCTGATCGTCAACGACCGCCCGGCGGTGGCCGTCGACGCGGGCGCCGACGGCGTCCACGTCGGCCAGGACGACATGCCCGTCGAGCAGGTTCGCGAGCTGGTCGGGCCCGAGATGCTCGTCGGTCTCTCCACGCACGCGCCGGCCGAGATCGACGCTGTCGACCCGTCGCTGGTCGACTACATCGGCGTCGGCCCGGTGCACGAGACGCCGACCAAGGAGGGCCGGCCGGCGGTCGGCGTCGAGCTGGTCCGCTACG
The DNA here is from genome assembly GCA_963721285.1 of uncultured Solirubrobacteraceae bacterium. GTDB lineage: Bacteria > Actinomycetota > Thermoleophilia > Solirubrobacterales > Solirubrobacteraceae > Palsa-744. The sequence continues at coordinate 390,830 of CAVRIN010000002.1, forward strand.
CGGCCGCGAACGCGCGCGTGCCGTTCTTCGCGATCGGCGGGCTGAACGCGAGCAACATCGGCGAGGTGACCGCGGCGGGCGCCGAGCGGGCAGTCGTGCTGCGCGCGATCGCCGACGCCGCCGATCCCGAGGCGGCGGCCCGCGAGCTGCGCGCCGCGCTCGGCGCCGCCCGATACCCCACAGGGGGGCCCACGTGAGCGCCCCGCCGCGGAGCCCGGGCGGCCGGCACCCTGAGGGTCGCCCCCCGTCGCGGCGAGGCAGGCAGGCAGGCTCGCGACGAGGCCGCGCGCGAGGCGCTGCGGCCGCTGGAGCCGGGCGAGCGCCCGCTGCCGCTGCTGATCGCCGTCGCCGTCTGCGCGCTGCTGGCGGTCGCGGTGCTCGTCGGCGCGGCCACGATCCACGACCTCAGCCGTCACGGCGGGTCGGTGCCGGGGGCGGTGACGATCGCGCTCGTGCTCGGGCTGATCGGGCAGGGGATGTGGAGGCAGCGCTACTGGGCGGTGCTGTCGTTCGAGGCGCTGCTCGCCTTCCAGATCATCGTCACGTCGCTCGCGCTGGTCGTCGCCTCGACGGTCACGGCGGCGGCGATCTGCGTCGTCGCGATCGGCCTCGGCGGCTGGCTGTTCTGGAAGCTCGTGCGCGTGATGGGCCGGATCCAGGCCGGGGAACGCGACGCCGACTCGATAGGCTGGCCCCCGCGATGGCGGAGAGCTCCTATGACGTGATCGTGATCGGGTCCGGCCCGGGCGGCTACGTGGCAGCGATCCGGGCGGCGCAGGTCGGCAAGCGCACCGCCGTGGTCGAGCGCGACAGGGTCGGCGGGCGCTGCCTGAACTACGCCTGCATCCCCGCCAAGTCGGTGCTGCGCTCGGCCGACCTGCTCACCGAGGTCCGCGAGGCCGGCGACTTCGGCGTGCGGGTCGGCTCGGTCGAGGTCGACTTCGCGGCGATCCAGGCGCGCCGCGAGAAGGTCGTGACGACGCTGACCTCCGGCGTCGCCGGCCTGTTCAAGAAAAACGGCATCGACCTGATCGAGGGCGATGCCGCGCTGACGGCCGAGGGCGGCGTGCGCGTCTTCGCGGACGGCACCGAACAGGTGATCGGCGCGGGCAGCGTGATCCTTGCGACCGGCTCGGTGCCGCGCGGGATCCCGGGCGTCGAGCTCGGCGGCCGCGTGATCGGCACGGAGGAGGCGTGGGCGCTGACCGAGCTGCCGAAGCGCCTGGCGGTGGTCGGATGCCGGCGCCTCGGGCGCGGAGATCGCCTCGGGGTACGCCCGCCTCGGCAGCGAGGTGATCCTGCTCGAGGCCGTCGACCGCGCGCTGCCGGCCGAGGACGCCGACATCTCGAGGCTCGTCGAGCGGGGCCTCAAGCGCCAGGGCATCGACATCCGCACGAACACCCCGATCGCCGACGTGCAGGCCGGCGAGGGCAGCGTCTCGTTCGCCTTCGAGGGCGGGCGCGCCGAGGTCGACTACCTGGTGATCGCGGCCGGGCGCGGCGCCGACGTCGAGGGGCTCGGCCTTGCAGAGGCGGGGGTCGAACTGGGCGAGCACGGCCTGGTCAAGGTCGACGGCGCGCAGCGGACCTCCAGGGCGGGCGTCTACGCGATCGGCGACCTCGTCCACGGCCCGGCGCTCGCGCACAAGGCATCCGACGAGGGGATCATCGCGGCCGAGGACATCGCCGGGCTGCCGACGCATCCGATCTCCTACATCGACATCCCGCGGGCGACGTTCTGCACGCCGAACGTCGGCTCCTTCGGGCTGACCGAGGCGCAGGCGCGCGAGGAAGGCTACGACGTCGTCGTCGGCAAGGTGCCCTACGGGGCGGTCGGCGGCGGGACCGTCTACGGCGACCGCACCGGCCTCGTGAAGGTGGTCGGCGAGTCCCGCTACGGCGAGCTGCTCGGCGGACACATCGTCGGCGCCCGCGCGACGGAGCTGATCCAGGAGCTGGTCAACGTGCGCGCACTCGAGGGCGGGTTCCCGGAGGTCGGGCGGATCATCCACGGGCACCCGACGCTGTCGGAGGCCGTGATGGAGGCCGGCCGCGCGGCCGACGGCTGGCTGATCCACGGCTAGGAGCGCCCGAGCGGGTGCCTTCAGCGACGCCGGCCTTCTACTTCGACCTCGCCAGCCCGCTGGCCTACCTGGCCGCGGAGCAGGCGCTGAGCGTCTTCGCCGACGCGCGGGCAGCCGGTCGAGTGGCAGCCGGTCAGCGCCTCGGCGCTGCCGGGCGGCGAGTCCTTCGAGGCGGACCGCTGCGCGACCGAGGCGCGACGTGTTCCGGGCCGAGGTCGAGCGCCGCGCCGCCGAGCTCGGCCTGCAGCCGCTGCGCTGGCCGGAGCCCTTCCCGTTCGACAGCTCGCTGGCGATGCGCGTGGCGACCTACGCGAAGTCGATCGGCCGCGCCGTCCCGTTCGCGCAGGCGGCCTTCCGCCAGGCGTTCGCGGGCGGCCGGGCGCTGGACGACGAGGACTCGGTGCTGATCGCGGCCGCCGCCTGCGAGATGCACCCGGCGGCCGTGCTGCGCGCCACGCAGATGCGCTCCGTCGCCGAGCAACTCGTCGTGGCGAGCGAACAGGCGGCGCGGGCGGGGGTCCGCGACGTGCCGGCGGTGCTCGTCGGCGAGCGCGTCTTCCACGGCGAGCGCGCCCTGGGGGACGCCGCGAGCGCTCTAAGCGCGCAAGCCGAGGGCGCAGCGACGCCAACCACCCCAATCAAAAAAGATCCCGGCAGCCAGCAGCCTGCACGGCTGACTATCCATCACAGCCGATGAGGGCCAAGGACGCATACCGCCTGATCCTCACCCGCGGCGGCAAGGCCCCGGCGCTGCTGGCCGACCCGAGCAGGGTCGACCACATCGAGGTCGTCGAGATCGAGAGCGGCGAAGCGATCATGCTGCTCGACCGCCCGCCGCATGCGGCCTCGAAGCTCGCGCGGGCGATGCGGGCCGACCTGAACAGCCTCGACGCCGAGGAGTTCAGGGCGCGCTGGAGTACCGTGGAGTCGTGATGGCCGCATCCTCGCCTCGAGCCCTGCCGGCGCCGGAGACGGCACGCGAGTGGCTGGAGACGATGACGCTGATCAGGCGCTTCGAGGAGCGCGCGGGCGAGATGTACGCGCGCGCGAAGATCGGCGGCTTCCTGCACCTGTCGATCGGCGAGGAGGCGACGATCGTCGGCAGCGCGAGGGCGCTGCGCGAGAGCGACTACCTGATCTCGACCTACCGCTCGCACGGCCACGCGCTCGTGCGCGGGACGCCGCCGGAGAACGTGATGGCCGAGCTGTTCGGGCGCGTCGACGGCGTCTGCCACGGGCGCGGCGGCTCGATGCACATGTTCGACCTCGAGCGGCGCTTCATGGGCGGCTACGGGATCGTCGGCGGCAACCTGCCGATCGCGGCCGGGATCGCGATGTCGAGCGACTACACGGGGCTCGACGAGGTGACGCTGTGCCAGTTCGGCGACGGCGCCTCGAACCAGGGCACCTTCGGCGAGACGCTGAACCTCGCGGCGCTGTGGCGGCTGCCGGTCGTCTTCATGGTCACCAACAACCAGTTCGGCATGGGCACCGCGCTCGGGCGCCACTCCGCCGTGACCGACCTCCAGCGCAAGGGCGAGAGCCTCGGCGTGCCCGGGATGCGCTGCGACGGGATGGACGTGCTCGACACCCATGCGGTCGTCGCCGAGGCGCGTCGAGCGCGTGCGCGAGGAGCGCCGGCCGCTGCTGATCGAGGCGATCACCTACCGCTTCCGCGGCCACTCGATGGCCGACCCCGAGCAGTACCGCACCAAGGAGGAGGTCGAAGCGTGGCGCCGGCGCGACCCGATCCCGGCCTTCGGCGGGCGGCTCCTCGCCGAGGGCGTGCTCGAGCAGAGCGACGTCGAAGCGATCGACGCAGCGGCGATGGCGCGCGTCGACGCGGCCGTCGAGTTCGCCGACGCCTCGCCGTTCCCCGAGCCCGGCGAGCTGTTCGATGACATCTACGTCCTCGGCGACAGCTCGCGCGGCTGGTACTCGGTCGAGACGACCGAGGAGCGCGAGGCGGGGGCGAGCGGGCGGGGAGTCGACCACGAGGGAGCGGCGAACGACGAGATCCCCCAGCAGCTGACGAGCGCGCTCGCGGCCGGCGAAGAGGGGGGCGAGCCGGGCGGTGAGCCGGCCGGGGAGCCAGCGCAGCGCAGGGCGGCGGGCGGCTGATGGCTGCACCGCAAACAGGCGCCGTCCAGACGGCGATGGGCAGGCGAGCGCGATGCGCTACCGCGAGGCGCTCGGCGCGGCGCTCCGCGAGGAGCTGCGCCGCGACGAGCGGGTGATGCTGATGGGCGAGGACATCGGCGTCTTCGGCGGCGCCTTCAAGGTCACGGACGGACTGCTCGAGGAGTTCGGCGAGAAGCGCGTGCGCGACACGCCGATCTCGGAGAACACGATCGTCGGCATGGGCGTCGGCGCGGCGATGACCGGGCTGCGGCCGGTGGTCGAGCTGATGACGATCAACTTCTCGCTGCTGGCCTTCGACCAGATCGTCAACGCCGCCTCGAAGATCCACTACATGTTCGGCGGCCAGGCCCGCGTGCCGCTCGTGGTGCGGATGCCGCAGGGCGCCGGGCACCAGCTCGGGCCGACCCACTCGCACTGCCTGGAGGCGATGTTCCTGCAGGTGCCGGGGCTGCTCGTGGCGGCGCCCGCGACGGCGGCCGACGCGAAGGGGCTGCTGAAGAGCGCGATCCGCGACGAGAACCCGGTGATCTTCATCGAGCACGAGTCGCTGTACGGGACCCGCGGCGAGGTCCCCGACGACGAGGAGCACCTCGTGAAGTTCGGCGTCGCGCGGGTCGCGCGCGAGGGCTCCGACGTGACGATCGTCGGGATCTCGCGGATGGCCGTGACGGCCGAGCGCGCGGCCGCGACGCTGTCGGCCGAGCACGGCGTCGAGGCAGAGGTGATCGACCCTCGCACGCTGCGCCCGCTCGACCTCGACACGATCGTCGACTCGGTCCGCAAGACCAACCGCTGCGTGATCGTCGAGGAGGGCTGGCCGCACGGCGGCGTCGGCGCGAACCTGGCGGCGCTGATCGGCGAACAGGCCTTCGACCACCTCGACGCCCCGGTCCAGCGGGTGACCGGCGCGGACACGCCGATGCCCTACTCCAAGCCGCTCGAGGACCTCGCCTACCCGCACGAGCCGCAGGTCGTGGCGGCCGCGCTGAGGACGCTGGGCCGGGAGGACTGAAAGCCACGTGAGCGAGATCGTCATGCCCCGCCTCTCGGACACGATGGAGGAGGGCACGATCCTGCGCTGGCTGAAGTCCGAGGGGGAGACGGTCGCCCGCGGCGAGGAACTCGTCGAGATCGAGACCGACAAGGCGACGATGGTCTACGAGTCAGACCAGGAGGGCGTGGTCACGCTGATCGCATCCGAGGGCGAGACGCTGCCGGTCGGAGCGCCGATCGCGCGCGTCGGCGATCGAGTTGATGATTTGGAGGATGGGTCGCGCAGCGGGGGCGCGACGGCCGAGGTGAAGGAGGCGGCCGTGGCTGCGGCCGCGCCGGCCACCCCGGCGCCCGGCGCGCCGGCGGCTGCGCCCGTGCCGAGCGGCAACGGCGCCGCGGGGGCGAGCACCGAAACCCGGATCAAGGCCTCGCCGCTGGCGCGGCGGATCGCGAGCGAGCGCGGCCTCGACCTGGCGGCGATCGCGGGCACCGGCCCGGGCGGGCGGATCGTCAAGTCCGACGTCGAGGGCGCCGGGGCCGGGACGCCGGCGCACCGCCCGGGGTGCCGGAGGCGGCGACGCGGGCCGCGGATCTGGACGCGGTCGCGACGGCGAAGGGCGAGACGACCGAGGTCGAGCTGACGAAGCTCCAGCAGACGGTCGCGCGGCGGATGGCCGAGTCCAAGGCGACGATCCCCGACTTCAACGTCCAGATCGAGGTCGACATGGCCGAGTGCGTGCGGCTGCGCGAGCAGCTGAAGACGCTGGCCCGCGAGGGCTCCGAGGTCGCGCCCGACCTACAACGACATGGTCGTCAAGGCGTGCGCGCTCGCGCTGCGCGAGTACCCGACGGCCAACGGCAGCTACCGCGACGGGCGCGCGCTGCTGCACTCCCGCATCAACGTCGGCGTCGCCGTCGCGGCCGACGCGGCCCTGGTCGTCCCGACGGTCTTCGACGCCGACGCCAAGGCGCTCGGCGAGATCGCACGCGAGACGCGGGCGCTCGCCGAGAAGGTGCGCGCGGGGACGATCACGCCACCGGAGCTCGGCGGCGGCACGTTCACCGTGTCGAACCTGGGGATGTTCGGGATCAGCTCGCTTCGCCGCGATCATCAACCCGCCGCAGGCGGCGATCATGTCCGTCGGCGCGCTCCAGCAGCGCGCGGTCGTCGCCGAGTCCGGCGAGATCGCCGCCCGCCCGATGCTGACGCTCACGCTGGTCTGCGACCACCGCATCCTCTACGGCGCCGAAGCGGCGCTGTTCCTCGGCCGGGTCAGGGAGCTGCTGCAGTCGCCGGCGGCGCTGACGCTGTGAATCGCGCCGCTAGGCTGGATCGCAGAGCACATGCGCCTCCGAGATGCTTGTGTGCCACCTGGGCGTCGTTCCCTATGCGGCGGCCGTCGAGATGCAGGAGCGGCTGCGTGCGCGCCGCCAGGCCGAGGAGATCCCCGACGTGCTGCTGCTGCTCGAGCACCCGCCGACGTACACCGTCGGCCGCCGCGCGGCCGCCGAGGAGCTGCCGTTCCCGCACGAGTTCTACGAGGCGAAAGGGATCGAGGTGCACGGCACCGATCGCGGCGGGCGCATCACCTACCACGGCCCGGGACAGCTCGTCGGCTATCCGATCATGGCGGCGCCGGACGTGATCGAGCACCTGCGCACGATGGAGCGCGCGATCGCGGCGGCGCTCGCGCAGGTCGGCATCGAGGCGCGCGGGCGCGTCGAGGACGGCCCGGACTACACCGGCGTCTGGGTCGGGCCGCGCAAGATCGCCTCGCTCGGCGTCCACGTCTCGCGCGGCGTCTCGACGCACGGCTTCGCGGTCAACGTCGAGAACGACCTCGAGCCGTTCGGCTGGGTCGTCGCCTGCGGGCTGCCCGACGTGCAGATGACCTCGCTGGCCGCCGAGACGGGCGGCGCCGCCGAGGGGCTGTCGTGCTTCCGCAAGCGCATGGCCTACGCCTTCTGCCAGGCGCACGGCGCCCGCCAGCGGCTGACGACAGCGCGGCGCCTGGGAATCGACGGCGCGAACCCATCCTCTCCTCAAAAAGAACCCCACACGTCCCCTCTGGCGGTGCCGGCGTGAGCGCGACGCGGTCGCGGGCCAACCCCGGCGGCGCGGATGTCCTGAAGGTCCTCGGGGCCGACGTGCGGCCGCTCCGCGAGCGCAAGCCGCCGTGGTTCAAGGTGCCGCCGCCCGGCGGCGAGCGCTACCGCGAGCTGACCGAGCTGATCCGCTCGGAGAACCTGCACACCGTCTGCCAGGAGGCCGCCTGCCCGAACGTCGGCGAGTGCTGGGAGCGCGGCACCGCCACGTTCATGATCCTCGGCGACACCTGCACGCGCCGCTGCGGCTTCTGCAACGTCAAGACCGGCAAGCCGACGTGGAACGACCCGCTCGAGCCTGCGCGCGTCGCGCGCTCGATCGCGCGCATGGGCCTGCGCCACGCGGTCATCACCTCGGTCGACCGCGACGACCTGCCCGACAAGGGCGCCTCCGCGTTCGTCGGCGTGATCCGCCAGGTCCGCCGCCAGGCGCCCGGCTGCCAGGTCGAGGTGCTGACGCCCGACTTCCAGGGTCAGGAGATGCCGCTGGCGAAGGTTCTCGCGGAGCGCCCCGACGTCTTCAACCACAACGTCGAGGTCGTCCCGCGGCTCTACCCCCTCGCGCGCCGCGGCTCGGAGTTCGCGCGCTCCTGCCGGGTGCTGCGGATGGCCGGCCAGATGGGCGAGGGCGAAGTCGTCACGAAGTCCGGCCTGATGGTCGGACTCGGCGAGACCCACGATGAGATGGTCGAGACGTTCGGCGCGCTGCGCGAGAACGGCGTGCAGGTCCTCACGGTCGGGCAGTACCTGCGGCCCTCGGAGCGCCACCTGCCGGTCGTCCGCTACTGGCACCCAGACGAGTTCGCGGCGCTCGAGGGCGCCGCCTACGAGCTCGGCTTCGACCACGTCGCCGCCGGGCCGTTGGTGCGCTCCTCGTACCACGCCGACCAGCACGTGCCGCAGCGCCGCGCCGGCGCCGGACCGCTCGCCGCGGTCTGATCGGCCCCGATCCCAGCCCTCGTCCCGGGCGGCCCCCCAGCCTGCTACTGGCCCGTACTGGCGCTGGGAGCGTTCGCGCAGACCGCGTACGCTCTCACCTCTCCCGAATCGCCTCCCTGCGAGTCGGTATTCGTTCGGGTCGATTCCGCTATCCATTCTCTCGGTGGCGCCGCCCTTGAAACGGCAAGCGCGATACCGGCGCCTGTTTCCGTTATCAGCTGGCCAGATGCGTCGATTTCACCGCCCCCGCCAACGACGACTTCGCCAGTGGCGCATTTTGCTGTCGCTCTTACTTTCGCGCCTATGGGTTGGTTCACGGTGATGAATTTCGGCGCACCCGTCACGTAGTTGAACGTTTGCCCCGGGCCTGCCGGGCCCGGGGGGCCGGTTTCGCCTTTCGGACCCGGGGGTCCCCGCGCACCCGTTTCGCCTGTCACGCCCCGTGGCCCCTGTTTGCCTGTCGGCGCCCGGCGGGCCTGTGGCGCCCGTCGAGCCCGGCGGGCCCGGCGGGCCCTGTTTGCCTTCTGGACCAGTCGCCCCCGCTTCGCCTTTCGCCCCTTCGGCTCCCTGTTTGCCTTCAGCACCAGTCGTCCCCGTTTCGCCTTTGACGCCCTGGATTCCCTGTTTTCCTTCCGCTCCCGTGGCGCCGGTGTCGCCCTTCACGCCTTGGGGACCCTGTTTGCCTTCCGCTCCCGTGGCGCCGGTTTCGCCCTTTTCGCCTTTCGCTCCAGCGGCGCCCGGTTTCGCCCTTTTCGCCTTGCGCGCCGTCCGCGCCCGTTTCGCCCTTTTCGCCCTGCGCGCCTTCCGCACCAGTCGCGCCCGTCGCGCCCTGTTACCCTGCGCGCCCGTTTCGCCCTTTTCGCCTTCGCGCCTTCCGCACCAGTCGCGCCCGTTTCGCCCTGTTTCGCCCTGCGCGCCTTCCGCACCAGCCGCCCTTCTTCGCCTTCGCGCCCGTTTCGCCCTGTCGCGCCTTCCGCACCAGCCGCGCCCGTTTCGCCCTTTTCGCCTCGCGCCTTCCGCACCAGCCGCGCCCGTTTCGCCCCTTTCGCCCTTCGCGCCTTCCGCACCAGTCGCGCCCGTCGCGCCCGTTTCGCCCTTTTCGCCTTTCGCGCCTTCCGCACCAGACGCGCCCGTTTCGCCCCGCACACCCTGCGCGCCCGTTTCGCCCTTTTCGCCTTTCGCGCCTTCCGCACCAGTCGCGCCCGTTTCGCCCTTTTCGCCTTTCGCGCCTTCCGCTCCAGCCTGCCCTTCTTTACCTTCAGCGCCCGTTTCGCCTTTCGCGCCTTTCGCGCCTTCCGCCAGTCGCGCCCGTTTCGCCTTTCGCGCCAGCCTGCCCGTCTCGCCTGTCGCGCCCGTTTCGCCCTTTTGCGCCTTCCGCGCCCGTCGCGCCCGTTTCGCCCTTTTCGCCTTTCGCGCCTTCCGCTCCAGCTGCGCCCGTTTCGCCCTTTTCGCCTTTCGCGCCTTCCGCACCAGCGGCGCCCGTTTCGCCCTTTTCGCCCTGCGCGCCCGTTTCGCCCTGCACACCCTGCGCGCCCGTTGCGCCCGTTTCGCCCTGCGCGCCCGTTTCGCCCTGCACACCCTGCGCGCCCGTTTCGCCCTGCACACCCTGCGCGCCCGTTTCGCCCTGCAGACCCTGCGCGCCCGTTTCGCCCTGTTTCGCCCTGCGCGCCTTCTCGCCCTGCGCGCCCGTTTCGCCCTGCGCGCCCTTTTCGCCCTTCGCGCCCTTTCGCCCTGCGCGCCCGTTTCGCCCCTGTTCGCCCTGCGCGCCCGTTTCGCCCTTTTCGCCTTTCGCGCCTTCCGCACCAGCCGCGCCCGCCTCGCCCTTTTCGCCCTGCGCGCCTTCGCCTGTCGCCCTGTTTCGCCTTTCGCGCCTTCCGCACCTGCGGCGCCCGCCTCGCCCTTTTCGCCCTGCGCGCCCGCTTCGCCCTGTTCGCCCTGCGCGCCCGTTTCGCCCTTTTCGCCTTTCGCGCCTTCCGCACCAGCGGCGCCTGTTTCGCCCCTTCGCCCTGCGCGCCCGTTTCGCCTTGCGCGCCCGTTTCGCCTCTCACACCCTGCGGGCCTGGCAGACCCGTTTCACCTTTGACGCCTTGGGCTCCGGGTTCGCCCTGCACGCCGGTCGCACCCGCGGCGCCGGGCGCGCCCGCGGGACCTTCGTTGCCGGACGCCCCCGCGGGTCCTGCGGTTCCCGCTTTCCCTTCGGGACCGCGCGAGCCGCTCGCACCAGCGCTGCCGGCGCTGCTAGCGCTCGGCCCCGTCCCTTCGGGTTCCCCGGAGCTCCCGTTGGCGCCGGCTGAACCGTTTTTGCCCGCAGGACCCGGGGGACCCTGCGGACCCGGTTCGCCGGGCGCCGGGACCACAACGACTACCCCCGGGCCGTGCGGCGGACGTGAGGTGCGACGCCCAGGAGCACCGGTCGTCTTGCTCGGAGCCGCTGCCGATCCGCTGTTTCGTTTGGCGCGGTTCGCCGACGCGCCGGCGCCTGATGCGGCGCTGCTCCCGGGCCCCTTCGAGGCTTCGCCAGGCAAAAGCAAGACTGCGCTGCTTCTGCCTGCCGGCTCGTGGATGGCCAGCGCAGCGATCAGCACCAATACTGCCGCGAGGGCGAGAAAGGCCGCAACCTTGGCGTTCTGCCGGCGCCGACCGGACACTTTTTTTCCTCCCCGAGCCCCCTGGCTCCATCCGTCGGGCTTTCGTCGGTACCACCTGCGACGATACCCTCGCGGGTCGTGAACCGCAACAATGGACCGATGTCGGACGCCGCACAACCTCCGACGTGCCCGCCGTCTAGGCTTGATGTCATGAGAGGTCGGCGTCCACGCATGTCCGTCGCAGTGGCGGCGGTCGTGGCGAGCGGGGCCCTCAGCGGGATGCTCGCGGCGTGCGGGAGCAGCGATGAGCAGCTGGACACCGCGCGGGTGCAGCGCGCGATCCAGGCTTCGATCCTCACCCAGCACGGCGTGCGGACGACCGTGCAGTGCCCGGACAACGTGACACGCAAGACCGGGCAGGCGTTTACGTGCTTCGCAACGCTCGACGTCGGCGCCTACCCGGTGGCCGTGACCGTGAAGGACGACGCCGGCCATGTTCGCTACGGGAGCGCTGCCCCGCTGGTGGCCCTCAACGTGGCTCAGGTGGAGCGCTCGATCGCCGATTCGATCCTCGCTCAGCGCCACCTGACCTCGCGCGTTCGCTGCCCCGCGACGGTTCTGCAGCGGACCGGCCTGCGGTTCACCTGCACGGCGACGGTGGCCGGACGGTCCTACCCGTTCGAAGTCGCCGAGACCGACAACGCCGGGCACGTCCGCTACGTGGGCCGCTGATCACCTTTCCCCGCTGACCCTCGCGGCGGTCGCGGTCCCGGATGTTTCCGCTAAGAGACAACATCCCGCTGTCGCGGGTCCCCGTCGTCACGATCGCGATCGTGATCGTAAACGTGATCGTCTACCTGCTCGAGATCCGCCACGGCGGCAGCTTCTTCGGCGGGCCCACCGACCGGACGGCCGTCCGTTGGGGCGCGATCCCCTACGAGATCACCCATCCCGGCGACCACTGCGAACTGCTCACGCGGACGCTCCCGCAAGGCACCGCGAGCACCGTCGCCTGCCAGGGCCAGCAAGGCGTGAGCGGCACGCCGGCCCCCCAGCCCGCGACCTGGATCACCGTCTTCAGCTCGATGTTCCTCCACGGCGGCTTTCTGCACATCTTCGGGAACATGGTGTTCCTCGCGGTGTTCGGCCCGAACGTCGAGGACGCGATGACGAGGCCGCGCTACCTCGTCTTCTACCTGTTCGGAGGCGTGCTCGCGCTCGCCGCCCAGGTCGCCGTCTCGCCGAGCTCGACCGGCCCGACCCTCGGCGCCTCAGGAGCGATCGCCGCCGTGCTCGGGGGCTACATCCTGCTCTACCCACGCGCGCGGGTGATCACGGTCATCTTCATCATCTTCTTCTTCACGATCGTCGAGCTGCCGGCGATGGTCCTGCTCGGACTCTGGTTCCTCGAGCAGCTCGTGTTCGGCATCGCCGGCGCCGCGAACCCACTCGGCGGCGAAGGCGTCGCCTACTTCGCCCACATCGGCGGCTTCGTCTTCGGGCTGGCGACGGTCCGGTTGCTGGTCAAGCGGCGCCCGCCGGCCGGCGGCGCCCCCGCGTTCGGGGCGGCATGAGGCATGGCGGGGCCCAGGCGAGGGCGGGCGCTGCGGCGTTCACGGCCATGCGGATAGCGCGATGAGAACGGTCGTGCTCGGCATCGCGTTGGTGTTCATCGTGGGGTTCGCGTTCCTGACCGTCGTCGCGGCGACCGAACAGGGCGTGACGGTCGCCACCTTCATCTCGGCGTTCATCCTGATCCTGTTCGCGGTTGGGATCGTCGGCGCGCTGCGCAATCCTCCCGGGCGATGAGCATCAGTCCGTTCATGACCCCGGACCAGAGCCGGCTGCGCCGTCAGCAGGCCGCGCGCCGCCGCCGCCAGCGGCGGATCGCAGGCGTGCTGCTGCTCCTCGCGCTCTGCCTCGGCGCCGCCGTCGCGGTCGCGCTCAGCGACCGCTCCTCGCATCACCACCCGACCCAGTCGGCCGCCGTCGCGGGCACAGCCGCGCTCAGCGGCGCCGCCAAGCCCCCCGGACCGGCGCTCTCGCCGGCCGGGCTCGCGCTCGCGCCTCCCGCGCTGAAGCTCGCCGGGATCCAGACGCCGTCGGCGGACCCGATCCAGCTGCGCTTCCGCCACCCGCCGCGTGCCGGGCTGCTCATCAACCTCGACACCGGCCAGGTGCTATGGCAGCGAAACGCCTACCGGCGCGTGCGCATCGCGAGCCTGACGAAGATGATGACCGCGCTGCTCACGGTCCGCTCCTCGCCCCCGAGCGACCGCGTGCTCGTCACGAAGGCCGCCGTCAACGCGGCCGGCTCGAAGGTCGGGGTGCTGCCGCTCGCACAAGCACGTGCGGCTCGAGACGATGCTCTACGGGCTGATGCTGCCGTCGGGCAACGACGCGGCGATCGCCCTCGCCCAGCACATCTCGGGCAGCCTCAGGGGCTTCGTGCGGCGGATGAACGCCGAAGCGGCGCGCCTCGGGATGGGCTGCACGCGCTACTCCTCGCCGTCGGGCTACGTCGACGCCGGCAACTTCTCCTGCGCCGCCGACCTCGCCCTGCTCGCCCACGTCGACCTTGCCCAACATCGCATCGCCCGGGTCGCGCACACGCTCTCCGCGTCGCTGCCCTTCCCGATCAAGGGCGGCAAGGTCTACCTGTACAACAACAACCCGCTGCTGATCTACCACTATCCCGGCACCACCGGCCTCAAGACCGGCTTCACCGACGCCGCGGGCCGCTGCCTGGTCGCCACGGCCGAGCGCCACGGCGTCCGGCTCGGCGTCGTGATCCTCAACTCGCAGGCGCCCGGCACCCAGGCCCGCCAGCTGCTCGACCGCGGCTTCCACGACGTCTACGGCCAGCGCCGCGTCGCCGAGCAGCCGATGCCGCCGGGAGCCTGACCCGCCCCGGGCGCCCGGGCTCGAAGCCTCCCGGCAAGCACGCCCGCGGGCCTGGCTCCGCGTTCCGCGCGGGTCGGCTACCTTTCCCTGTTGCGAGGTTTGACTGGCCAGTCAGCCAAAGGAGGAGCCGCCGTGGATCTCGACGACACACCCGACCAGGCTGCATACCGCGCCCAGGTGCGCAGCTGGCTCGACGACCACAAGTCCGAAGCCCCCATCCTGCAGGGCCCGAACGCGATCCAGGACGAGGACGAGATCATCGCGGCCCGCCGCGTCTGGCAGGGCAAGCTCGCCGAGGGCGGGCTCGCCGGCGTGACCTGGCCCAAGGAGTACGGCGGCCAGGGCCTCGGCCCGATCGAGCAGGTGATCTGCAGCCAGGAGATCGGTCGCGCCAGGGTGCCCGGGATCCTCGACGCGATCGGCGTCGGGATGCTCGGGCCGACGATCATCGCCCACGGCACCGACGAGCAGAAGGGGCGCTATCTGGCGCCGCTGCTTCACGGCGACGAGGTCTGGTGCCAGCTGTTCTCCGAGCCCGCCGCGGGCTCGGACCTGGCGGCCGTGCAGGCGCGCGCGCGCCAGCAGGACGACGGCAGCTGGCGCCTGTCGGGCCAGAAGGTCTGGACGACCAACGCGCAGTTCGCCTCCTACGGCCTGCTGCTCGCGCGCACCGACGCCGACGTCCCCAAGCACAAGGGCCTGACGATGTTCATCGTGCCGATGGACGCCGAGGGCGTGACGGTCCGCGGGCTGCGCCAGATCTCCGGCGAGGCCGAGTTCAACGAGGTCTTCTTCGACGACGTCGCCCTCGATGACGGCGCGGTCGTCGGCGGCGTCGGCAACGGCTGGGGCACGGCGCTCACGACGCTGATGTTCGAGCGCGTGACGATCGGCCTCGGCAGCGAGGGCATGGGCTACAGCTCGACGCGCTTCGCCAGCGCGCTGGCCGCCGACGAGCACGCGCGGCGCGACCCCGAGGTGCGCCACCGTCTCGGCGAGATCGCCGCCGAACTGCTGGCGATCCGCTTCACGGGCTACCGCACGCTGACGGCGCTTCAGAAAGGCCAGGTGCCGGGCCCGGAGGCCGGGCTGGCGAAGGTCACCCTGGTCAACGGCGCGATCAAGGCCGGCGATCTGATCGCCGACGTGCTCGGGCCGGACGCGCTCGAGGAGGACAGCGAGTGGGCCTACATGATCTCCTTCCTGCCGGGCCTGAAGTCGGCCGGCGGGACCGAAGAGATCCTGCGCAACACGATCGGCGAGCGCGTGCTCGGGCTGCCGCCCGAGCCGCGGCTCGACAAGGGCATCCCGTTCTCGGAGCTGCGCAGCAAGGAAGGAGCACCGGCATGAACCTCGCACTTTCCGACGAGCAGGTGTTCCTGCGCGAGGCCGCCCGCGGCGCGCTCTCGCGCTTCAAGACGCTCGAGGCCGCCCGCGAGGCGCTCGACGGCGACGAGCAGGCGCTGCCGGACCTGTGGCCGACGGCCTGCGAGGCCGGCTGGCCGGGCCTGTTGATCGCCGAGGACCACGGCGGCGCCGGGCTCGACGTGTTCGACGCGATGCTCGTGCTCGGCGAGTGCGGCCGCGTGATCGCGGGCGTGCCCCTGCTCGGCCACCTGCCTGCCACCGCGATCCTCGACGACGCTTCCGACCCGCCGATGATCGAGGCGCTCGCAACCGGCGAGAAGCGTGCCGCCTACCTGCCCGTCAGCCCTCCCGGCGATGTCCTGGAGAACTGGACGGTCGACCCGGCGAGCGGCGTCGAGCGCGGCGCGGCTCCGCCAGCTGAGCGGCGGCACGGTGAGCGGCTCGCTGCACTTCGTCCCGGACGCTCCCGGCGCCGACCTGCTCGTCGGGGTCGCGATCGAGGATGGAAAGCCCGTCGGCGTGGCGATCGAGACAGGCGCTCAGGGCGTCACCGTCGAGGCGGTCGACCGCTACGACGCGACGCGCTCGCTCGGCAACGTGACGCTCGAGAACGCCCCGGCGACCGTGCTCGACGCCCCCGAGGAGACGCTCGCGGGGGCCTGGTACCTCGCGCAGTCGCTGGTCGCGGCCGAGTCGCTCGGCAGCGTCGAGACGGCCCTTGACATGTCGGTCGCCTACGCGAAGGAGCGCTTCACCTTCGGGCGCGCGATCGGCTCCTACCAGGCCGTCAAGCACTCCCTGACCGAGGTGCTGCGGAACCTCGAGAACGGGCGCTCGCTGCTCTACTACGCGGGCTGGGCCCGGCGCGGCGCGCCCGGCGAGTTCCCGCTGGCGGCGAGCGCGGCGCGCTCGGTCGCCGGGCGTGCGCTCGACCACGCCGCCCGCACGATGATCTCGGTGCACGGCGGGATCGGCGCGACCTGGGAGCACGACGCGCCCCTGTACTACCGCCGCGCGCAGCTGTCGCGGCGGCTGCTCGGCGGCACCGCCGGCGCGACCGATCGCGTCGCCGGCGAGCTGCTCGTCGCAGCCTAGATCGGCGAGGACGGAGGAGGGCCACCGCGGTCAGCCGCGGTGGCTCCTCGCCTTTCCCTTCGACGCCTTGGGCGCGGCGCGGCGCCCCGCCGGCGCGAGGGCCTTCGCAGGCGCGGTGCGCCGGACGCGGGCGGGGGCCCGCGGCGGCGCTTCCAGGGCGGCCTGGACGGGCACCCCGTAGGCCGCGTGGACCGCGGCGACGAGCCGCTGCGGCACGCCGCAGTTGATGCAGAAGCCGTGCTGGGACCAGCCGATCGCGCGCGCGAGCACGCGGTCGGCGTACAGCACGCCGGTCACGTCGTGGCCGTAGTAGTCGTAGGCCGCTGACCACGCCGCGCGCGTCGAGCGCATCACCGGCGCCGTCGGCCGAGAGCAGGTGCGCGCCCGCCATCACGGAGTCGAAGTCGTCGTAGATCGAGGGGTGCCGGGCCGTCCTGTGGTCGTAGGCAGCGGGGCGCCGGCCGTACAGGTAGCTGTCGCTCACGAGATCCCATGTCGATGGGGAGTCCCCGGGCGGGCCGCCGTTGGTCACGTTGAACTGCATCGGCCCGCCGCAGCAGCCGGCGAAGTTCAGGCCTTCGTAGGTGCCGGGGGCGGTCGAGAAGGCCGACTCCTGCATGTGGATCGAGGCGAGCAGCAGCCAGTTGACCCCGAACGTCGCCTGTGCCGTCGAGTAGATCGGATAGAAGCCTTCCATCCAGCGCCGGGCGATGTGCACCTGCGGGGCCCCTTGGCCCTTTGTCTCGGCGACCCGGGAGCTCGCCAGCCGCCGTGCGGCCGCGCGCTGTTGGGCGGGGGTCGGCCTGGCGACGATCGCCTGCCGCCCGCGGCGCTCGCGCCTGCACAGAGCCCGCCGGTCCGGCCGCCGTGAGCGGGCGCGGGCGCCGGCGTGGCTGCCGCCGGCGGGAGCGGCGGCGGCGCCGTTTCGCCCCGCCGGCCGACCGCACCCGTCAGGACCGCGACCAGGGCGGCCAGGCCGACGGCGGCGACACACGCGGCCAGCGCCCATACGCGCCATTCCGGCGGCGGGCTCGGCACGACGGCGCGCTCGAGCGCGCTCGCCTGGCTCTCGGCGGAGGGCACGGGGTCGGAGACGGTAGCCATCACCGCGACGTATGACCCCCGCTTGGGTTCTGAGTTGCGATGAAACGGACTCTTATCGCGCTGGTCGGCGGAGCCGCCCTCGCTTGCTCCGCCGCCCAGCCGGCGGGCGCGCGGCTCGCAGCCGAGCCCGCCGTCGCGACGGCGCCGCCGCCGGCATTGACCGCGACCCAGCAGGGCTACCTGACGCTGGCCGAACATGGCGTCGCGCTCGCCTCCTCGCGCTGGCGCAACTCGCGCCTGGGGTGGTACGACTCGCGGCTCGGCGACCGTCGCCGCTACCCGCTGGCGACGATCTGGGACATCGTGCCGCTGTTCCAGGCGCTCGACGCGATCGCGATCGCTTCGCCCACGCCTTCGCACAGGCGCGCCGTGCTGCGTTTCGCCGCCGGGGCCGAGCGCTATCTGAACCGGGGGCTGCGACCGGTGCCCGGCTACTCCCCCTATCCGGGCGACCGCGCGGCGGGCACGCAGACCTGGTTCGACGACAACGGCTGGTGGGGGCTGGCCTTCATGGAGGGATACCGCGCGACCGGCAGCCGACGCCTGCTCGCTGACGCCGAACGTGGCCTGCGCTACATCGCCCGTGCCGGCTGGGATCCGTCCGCCGGCGGGATCTGGTGGAACACGCGCCACCCCTACAAGTCGGGTCCCGCCCTCGCCTCCGACACGCTGCTCGCTGTGCTGATCTACAAGGAAACCCGCTCGAGCTTCGCGCTGGCGCAGGCGCGCCGGTTCCTGGCATGGGCGAACACGTCGGGCTTCAGCGCCGCCGACGGCCTCTACGCCGGCAGCTCGTCCAACCCGACGCCGGTCGACTACATCGAGGGCCCGCTGATCTACGCGCAGGCGACGCTCTGCCGCCTGACCGGCAACCAGGCCGAATGCGATCTCGCGGCGCGCCTGAAGGCGCGGGCGCTCTCGCGCTTCGGCTACTTCCTGGACTTCTCGCCGCAGTACGACGCGATCTACCTGCAGTGGCTGCTCGCCCTCTACGCGCTCGAAGGCGACAAGACGCTCTACCGCGTGGCCGCCGACAACGCCCGCAACGCGCAGGCCCGGGCGCTCGACACGCACGGCCTGTACCTACTGGGCTGGAACGGCGAGCAGCTCTCACAAGCCAACGCTGTGCCGGGGATGATCCAGACGCACGCGGCGACGACGAGCCTGTTCGCCTGGCTGGCCGCCTACCCGCCGCCGTCCTGACGGCGCTCGCCGGCGGGCCCGAAGCGGGCGCTCAGATCCCGAGCCGCCTGCGGACGACGCGGTCGAACACGCGGTCCGGTATCAGCCGCCGCGCGGCCAGCATCACCCGCGCGTCCCGGCCGACGAGCACGCGGGCGGGCATCCGCGGCGCCTTCAGCGCCTTTTCGACCGCCTCCGCGACGGCGTCCGGCGGGCTGCCGCGCCGGCCCGCGTCCTGCAGGACCTTGTCGATGGTCTCGACGACGCCCCCGTAGTACTGCTGGAGCTCGGGCGGGATCTGCAGGCGCTCGGCCTCGCCGCGAGTCTTGTCCCAGATCGGCGTGGCGATCGAACCCGGCGCGATCAGGGCGACCTGGATGCCGGAGTTGTGCAGCTCGACGCGCAGCGCGTCGCCGACCGCCTCGATCGCATGCTTGGAGGCGGCGTAGGGGCCGTTGAAGCCCATCGCAACCCGCCCGCCGATCGAGGAGATGAAGACGATCCGCCCGCGGGCGCTGCGCAGCGCCGGCAGCATCGCGCGTGTGACCGCGATCTGGGCGAAGAAGTTGACGTCGAACTGGCGGCGCCACTGCTCGTCGGTGAGCACCTCGAGCGGCCCGCCGAGGCCGATCCCGGCGTTGTTGATGAGCGCGTCGAGCGCGCCGGTGGGGCCGGCGCCATCGCGCGCCGCGACCTGCTCGGCAGCGGCCCGGATCTGGCCCGGGTCGGTGACATCGAGCTGCAGCGGGACGATCCGTTCGGTCGGCCCCTCGGCGGCCAGCGCCTCGCCGTCGGAGCTCTTGCGCACGCCCGCGAGGACGGTCCAGCCGGACCTCGCCAACCGCAGCGCCGTCGCGCGGCCGATCCCCGTCGATGCGCCCGTGATCAGGGCGGTTGGCATGCCAGCGAACCTACCGGAGAGCGCGACCGGCCCGCGGGCCGGTCGCAAGAACCTAGGATTCGCCGGGTGAGAGAAAGGCTCTGGGCCCGGTCGCCGCTGTCGTGGCTTCGTGCGGCGGCGCTGCTGGCGCTCGTCGCGCTCGGCGCGGGGTGCGGCGCGGGCTCCGCGTCCGGGAGGGACGCGGATGCCGCGGCTGCGCCCCACAGCTGCCCGGAAACCGTGATGGCGACGCTGGCGAGCGTGGTCCGGCGCGTCTACGCCCAAGGGGTGCAGAGCGAACGCACCGCCAGCGCCGAAGCGATGATCGAGCGCTCGAAGGGGCTGCGTGTGGCGATCGAAGCCGGCAACCCGAAGGCGGCCCGCCGCGCCGCGAGAGGGCTGATCGCGACCGGCCACATGACGAACCTGATCGTCACGACCACCGCCGGCCGCGCGCTCGTCTCGCTCGGCGGTCCAGCGCTCACACCGCTGCGCGGGACGATCCGCGGCGCCGCGGGACGGCCGATCGCGACGTACACGACGAGCGTGTGGGCCGACAGCGGCATCATCGCCGAGGGCGCCGGCATCAGCGAGGGTCAGGTGGCGCTGCGCGCAGGCGAACACAGCATCGGTGGCTCGGTCGAGCTGCCGCCCGGAGCGTTGGGCGACCATGGAACGCTCGACTGGCACGGCGCCTCCTATCAGTACGCCTCGCTGCCCGGCCGCACCTACCCGGCGGGCGACCCGATCAAGATCTACCTGCTGAAGACGGTGGCGGCGGCCGAACAGCTGTGCGGCGCCGGCGGCGAGGACACGCAGGTGAACGTGCTCGAGCGGATCGCCAACCGGATCTACGAGGCCGAGCGCGGTCCGCACACGCTACCCCAGATCCGCCGCGTGCAGCACAACCAGCCGCTGCTGCGGGCGGTCGCCAACCGCGACCGAGTCGCGACCCGCAGGGCCTCGGAAGCGCTCCTTCACCATCACCTCGTGCGGCTGCGCGTCAGCGCCGGAGGAAAGCTGCTCGACGACCTCGGCGGACCGTTCGTGCTCGCCCCCGTCGGTGCCGAGCTGCGCCTGCACGGGCGGCGCATCGGCAGCTTCGTGCTCTCGATCCAGGACGACGAGGGCTACCTGCGGCTGACGCGGCGGCTCGTCGGGCTGAAGGTGCTGATGTACATGCGCGGGCCCGACGGCCGGCCGCGCCTTGTCAAGAACAGCCTGGGGCCGGGGGTGGACCGGCTCGCGTCGGTGCCCGCGAGCGGCTCCTACAGCTACCGCGGCGGCCGCTACCGGGTGTTCACGGTCGACGCCGAGGCGTTCCCCTCGGGGCCGCTGACGATCCGCGTGCTGGTGCCCCCCCTACCGCTAGCGCCGCACAGCACCCGCGGCCTGGGCTAGGCGGCGACGAGCGAGCCGCGCTTCTCGCCGAGCGCCGCCATCAGCTCGTCGAAGGAGGCCGAGAATTTCTCGACGCCCTCGCGCTCGAGCGTGTCGGTGACGTCGTCGTAGTCGACGCCGGCGTCAGCGAGTTCCTCGAACACCCGCCGGGCGCCGTCGAGGTCGCGTTCGAGCCGGGGTTCGGGCTGCCCGTGGTCCTGATAGGCCTTGATCGTCTCCTCGGGCATCGTGTCGACGGTCTCCGGGCCGATCAGCTCCTCGATGTACATCACGTCCGGGTACGCCGGGTTCTTCGTCGAGGTCGATGCCCACAGCACGCGCTGCGGCGTCGCTCCCTTGGACTTCAGGAACTCCCAGCGCTCACCCGAGAAGAGCTCCTGGTAGTGCGCGTAGGCGAGCTTGGCATTGGCGATCGCGAGCTTGCCCTTGAGCTCGTCGTGGCCGCCGATCTCGTCGAGCCTGCGATCGGCCTCCGTGTCGATCCGCGAGACGAAGAAGCTCGCGACCGAAGCGACCTTCGACGGGTCGCCGCCCTCGGCGACGAGCCGCTCGAGCGCGCGCACGTAGGACTCGGCGACCTCGGCGTAGCGCTGCAGCGAGAAGATCAGCGTGATGTTGATCGACCGTCCCTTGGCGAGCGCGTCCTCGATCGCGGCGAGGCCGGGCTTGGTCGCCGGGATCTTGACCATCAGGTTCGGGCGGTCGACAAGCTCGTGCAGCCTGATCGCCTCGCGGAAGGTCGCCAGCGTGTCGTATGCCAGGCGCGGGTCGACCTCGAGCGAGACGTAGCCGTCTTTGCCGCCCCCGCCGTCCCATACCGGCCGGAAGAGCTCGCACGCCTCTTCGATGTCGCGCTGCGCCAGCGCCCAGAAGCACGCCTCGACGTCGGCCCCTTCGCCGATCAGCTCAGAGAGCTGCTCGTCGTAGGCATCGCCCTGGGTCATCGCCTTCTGGAAGATCGTCGGGTTCGAGGTCGCGCCGACGACCGAGTTCTCGTCGATCAGCTCCTGCAGGTGCCCGCCGCGGATCGACTGGCGCGAGAGGAAGTCCACCCACACGCTCTGCCCGATCTCCGAGAGGCGCTCGAGCGGTTTTGCGTCGCTTGCCATTGCTTCTCCTTCCCTCAACGTGATTGCAGCAATGCGCGGGCGCGCGAGGCGATGCCCTCGGCGTCGAAGCCGAACTCGCGCAGCACCGTGGGCCCGGGCGCCGAGGCGCCGAAGTGGTCGAGGCCGTGCACCTCGCCGCGGTCGCCCACCCAACGCCACCAGCTCTGCCGCGCGCCCGGCTCGACCGCGAGCCTCGCCGTGACCGCGGGCGGCAGCACCTCGTCGCGGTAGTCCTGCTCCTGCGCTTCGAACAGCTCCATGCATGGCATCGAGACGACGCGCGGGCGCGTGCCCTCGCCGGCGAGCGCCTGCGCCGCCTGCAAGGTCGGCCCGACCTCGGTGCCGGTTGCGATCAGGATCAGCTCGGGCTCTCCGCCGGGAGCGTCCCACAGCACGTAGGCGCCGCGCAGGAGGCCCTCCGCGGAGGCCACCTTGCTGCGGTCGAGCGTCTCGACGTTCTGGCGGCTGAGCAGCAGCGCGACCGGCCCGTCCTCGCGTTCGAGCGCCACCCGCCACGCCAGCGAGGTCTCGTTCGGGTCGCCGGGCCGGATCACCCACAGCCGCGGGATCGCGCGCAGCGCCGCGTAGTGCTCGACCGGCTGGTGGGTGGGCCCGTCCTCGCCGAGACCGACCGAGTCGTGCGTCCAGACCCACAGGACGGGCAGCGCCATCAGCGCCGAGAGCCGCACCGCACCGCGCATGTAGTCGGAGAAGATCAGGAACGTCGAGCCGTACGGCTTGACGATGCCACCGTGGGCGCTGGCGCCGTTGACGATCGCCGCCCATTCCGTGCTCGCGGATCCCGAAGGGGATGTTGCGGCCGGCGTGCATGCGCGAGAACTGCCCGGCGCCCTCGAAGACGGTCTTGGTCGACTCGACGAGATCGGCGGCGCCGCCGATCATCGTCGGCGCGTACTCCGCGAAGCTGGCCATCACCTTCTGGCCCGCCGCGCGTGTCGCGAGCTGTTCGCCGGCCTCGAACGTCGGCAGCGCCTCGCGCCAGCCCTCGCGCAGGCGCCCGGACCAGGCGCGGTCCCAGTCCTCGGCCATCTCCGGGAAGGCCTCGCGCCAGGCGCGAAAGCGCTCGCTCCAGCGCTCCTGCTCGGCCCCTCCCGCCTCGACGATCGACATGTGCTCATAGACCGACTCGTCGACCCAGAAGTGCTTGTCGGGGTCGAAGCCCATCGCTTCCTTCGTGCGCCGGACTTCCTCCTCGCCGAGCGCCGCGCCGTGCGACTTGGCCGTATCGACCGCTTTGGGAGCGGGATAGGCGATGTGCGAGCGGATCGAGACGAACGACGGCCGCTCGGTTTCCTCGCGCGCGGCCGTGAGAGCGGCCTCCAGCGCGTCGAGGTCCTCGGAGTCCGCGACATGCTGCACGTGCCATCCGTCGGCCTCCATCCGCGCGCCGTGGTTCTCGCCGTCGAACGAGAGGGCCGTCGTACCGTCGATCGTGATGCGGTTGTCGTCGTAGCAGACGATCAGCTTGCCGAGCCCGAAGTTGCCGGCGATCGACGAGGCCTCCTGCGAGACGCCCTCCATCATGTCGCCGTCGGAGCAGATCACGTAGACGTGGTGGTCGACGATCGCGTTGCCCGGACGGTTGAAGCGCTCGTCGAGGACGCGCTCGGCGATCGCCATCCCGACGGCGTTGGAGACCCCCTGGCCGAGCGGCCCGGTCGTGATCTCGATCCCGGGCGTGTGGCCGAGCTCGGGGTGGCCGGGGGTACGCGAACCCCACTGGCGAAACTGCTCGAGGTCCTCCAGCGTGAGGTCGTAGCCGACCAGATGGAGCAGCGCGTACTGAAGCATGCAGGCGTGCCCGGCGCTGAGCACGAAGCGGTCGCGGTCGGGCCAGACGGGGTCGCGCGGGTTGGCGCGCAGCATGCGCTTGAAGATCGTGTAGCCGAGCGGCGCCAGCGCCATCGCCGTGCCTGGGTGGCCGGCGTTGGCCTTCTGCACGGCGTCCATCGCGAGCGCCCGGATCGTGTCGATCGAGAGCCGGCGGACGGCGGCCTCGCCCGCGCCCGTTCCGCTATCGCGCGCGGCCGGCGCGTCGGACGTATGGCTCGATTGCCGTGTGGCAGCCACTGCTGCGATCCTACCCAGTCACGACCGGCCGACGCGGGCTCTCGCAGATAAAAACACGCCGAGTGGCTAAAGTCCCGGGATCGTGTCCGAGCAGAGCTGCGACGTCGGGAGGGGGATCACCCTCTGCTACGAGACCTTCGGCGACCCCGCCGACCCGCCCGCGCTGCTCGTCATGGGACTCGGCACGCAGATGATCGCCTGGCACGAGGACTTCTGCCGCGAGCTCGCCGCGCGCGGGTTTTTCGTCGTGCGCTTCGACAACCGCGACATCGGCCGCTCGACCCACCTGAGCGGGCCGCCGCCGACGCGCGCGCAGCTGCTCGGCCGCTCGCGCCGCGCCGCCCGCTACTCGCTGGCCGACATGGCCGAGGACGCCGCCGGGCTGCTTCGCGAGCTCTCGCTCGCGCCCGCGCATGTGATCGGCGCGTCGATGGGCGGGATGATCGCCCAGACGCTCGCCGCGCGGCACCCGCGCTCGGTGCGCTCGCTGGTCTCGATCATGTCGAACACGGGCAGCCTCGTCAGCGGGCAGCCCTCGCCGCGCGTCTACTCGACCTTCCTGCGCCAGGCGCCCGCCGGGCGCGAGGCGTTCGTCGCTCACATGACCCGCGTCTTCGAGCTGATCGGCTCACCGCCGCCGCTGCGCGACCTCGACCAGGTGCGCCGGCTGATCGCCGAGAGCTACGACCGCGACCACGATCCCGCCGGACCCGGGCGCCAGCTCGCCGCGATCATCGCCGCCGGCAACCGCACGCCGGAACTGCGGCGGATCACCGCGCCGACGCTCGTCATCCACGGCAAGGCGGATCGGCTCGTACGGCCCTCCGGTGGCCGGGCGACGGCGCAGGCGATCCCCGGCGCCCGTCTGATGCTGGTCGACGGTATGGGCCACGACCTGCCGCGCGGGCTGTGGCCGCGGCTCCTCGACGCGATCGCAACCCATGCATCCGCAGCCGACACCCACGCGCGCACGGCGGGCAGCAGGGTGCGTGAGGGATCGCCCGCCCTGGCGGGGGACCCGACGCAGGCCGGCGCGACCGCCTGACGCTCGAGCGGCGGCGCGAGCTCTCACCTCGGGCGAAGGCGTGGCGCGCCCGCCGCAGGATCACGCGACCTATCCCTGCGGGCCTTCCCCCATCCCCCGACAGGGCCCGCAGGGACAGGTTCCCCTCGCGCCCCCGCTGGCCCCCTAAGGCCGCCGGCTGCAGGTGCGCAGCCCGGACACGGCGTGGGTGCGTGTGCTCGCGCACCAGGACTGCTGCGACTGGACACGCACGAGCCAGTGATGGTCGTGACGGCAGTGCGAGCGACGGTACGGCCAGCGTCCGTGCATCGAGCGCATCATGCGCGTTTCGTGACAGCCCGAAAGCCTCACGTCCATGTCCCCAGCGCCGACGCACGGCGCATCGGGATCATCCTCGATCCCAATCCCATCAGACCAGCCCCTCCTCGCGCTGTGTCCGCTTCGCAGGCGGACATATAAATCACGATTTACGCAGAATGTCAACTTAAACCGATCGACTGACTTGGGAAAACATCAGTGTCTTTCCAAGCACCGCCGGGAGTCCCGGCCGTGAGAGGATCGGAAGCCGCCAAACAGGTCCCGCCTCGCGGCCGCGGGACGCGCTCCCCTCCGGCGGCGAGTCGACCTTGACGATGCGCCCGGCGGGAATCGAACCCGCGGCCTGCGGCTTGAAAGACCGCTGCTCTTTGGCTCCCCGAAGAGAACCGTTGACCACTGAGCTACGGGCGCGCGCTGTGCTGCATCCGCGACCATAGCGGCCGCGGGCCTATCTAATCAGGCTGGGCCCGGTTGTTGCAACGCCGAACGACCGGATCGCCGACGGCTGCCGCTTGACACCCCGCGGACACCGCCCTACCGTGCGTTCCACCGCGCTCTGCCGAGCGCATTGGTTTGAGGGAGCCAAAAGGGATGCGCAGACAGCGACAGAGCGGCGCGGGCAACTGCGTTCCGCGAAGCGGCGATCGCCGCGACCGAACGGCGGCGCTGCTCGGGGCGCCGGCGCTGTTCGTCGTGCTCGCGCTCGTCTGCGCCCTCGTGTGGGGTGCTCCGGCGGCGCTCGCCGCGCGGCCTTCGGTGAGACACGCCTGCGATGCGTCGCCCGCGCCCGGCCACGCCGCATGCCTGGCGATGCGCCTGCTCATGCAGCCGACGGGGGCCGCCGCGCCATCGGCCACCCCGCAGGTGGCCGGACGCGCCGGCGCCGTCGACGGACTCGAAACCTTTCCCCGGCTTCCTGACGCCGCAGCTGCTGCGCGAAGCCTATGGGCTGCCCGAAGAAACAGCGGCCGGCTCGACTCAGACGATCGCGATCATCGACTCCTACGACGATCCGACCGCGGAGTCCGACCTGGGCGTGTACAGCGAACAGTTCGGGCTGCCGCCGTGCACGACCGAAAACGGCTGCTTCAGGAAGGTCAACCAGAAAGGCGAAGCAGCGCCGCTGCCGAAAGTGGACGGCGGCTGGGCGAGCGAGATCTCGATCGACGTGCAGATGGCGCATGGGATCTGCCAGAGCTGCCGGATCCTGCTCGTCGAGGCCAAAACCGAACAGTTCAGCGACCTCGGCGCGGCCGTGAACACGGCGGCGAAACTCGGCGCGGGCGTGGTCAGCAACTCCTACGGGGGGACCGAGGAAGCCGGGCTCGCCGAACTGGAGTCCTCGGCCTACAACCATCCCGGCATCCTCCTCACGGTCAGCTCGGGGGACTGCGGCTTTGAAAACGAAGCCTGCGCCGAAGACGAAGCCGGCGCGAACTTCCCCGCCTCCTCGCCGCATGTGCTGTCCGTCGGAGGGACCTCCCTGACCGAAAGCGGCGGCGTGTGGACAAGCACGGTCTGGGACGAAGGCGGCAGCGGCTGCAGCACGCTGTTCAACGCCCCGTTCTGGGAGAGCGGCGTTGGCAACTTCGCCGCGACCGGCTGCGGAAGCGACCGCGCGATCGCCGACGTGGCGGCGATCGGCGACCCCCAGACGGGGGTCGACGTCTACGACTCGACCCCCGAATTCCCGGGCGCGCGGACGGGCTGGGGGGCGTGGGGCGGAACCTCCGTCGCCGCGCCGATCGTGGCCGGCGAGTTCGCGCTCGCGGGCGGCTCGCAGGGCGTCTCCTACCCGGCCGCGACGATCTACGGGCACGCCGGCGAAGCGGGCTCGCTCTACGACGTCGTGAGCGGCAGCAACGGCGTGTGCGGCACGGCGACGATCTGCAAAGCGGCAGCGGGCTTCGACGGTCCGACCGGGCTCGGCAGCCCAGTCGGCCTCGGCGCCTTCGACGTGGCGGGCACCCCGAAGAGCACCTCGCCGCCGACGATCGCCGGCTACCCCGAGCAGGGTCTCGCCCTGGAAGCGCACCACGGCGGCTGGACCGGCAGCCCGAGCACCTACTCCCACCAGTGGGAACGCTGCGGCTTCCTCGGTCCGCCCTGCCAGGCGATCCCCGGCGCGACCGCGCCCTCCTACACGCCGCTCGGCGAAGACGTCGGCCACGCGATCCGCGTCCGCGAGGGGGCGTCGAACTCGGCCGGCAGCGGCTACGAAGACTCGGCCACGATCGGGCCCGTGGTCTCGAACGTCCCCACGGTTTCGAGCTTCAGCCCGGCGAGCGGCCTCACGGGCTCGACCGTGATCGTCAAAGGCAACGCGCTCGACTCGACATCCCAGGTGCTGCTCGGCAGCCTCGCGGCGTCGTTCACCGTCGTCTCGCCGACGACGCTCGAAGTGACCGTGCCGAACGGCACGAAGAAGGGCAAGATCACGGTCACGACGCCACACGGCAGCGTCACCGGCAAAGCGAAGTTCACCGCGACGTTCTCGATCACCGCGTTCTCGCCGCAGTCCGCCGCCGCCGGGGCGCGGGTCACGATCAAGGGCGTCGGCTTCACCCCCTCCTCGGCGGTCAGCTTCGCCGGCACGCCCGCGGCCTCCGTCACCTACGTCAACAAGAAGAAGCTGCGCGCGATCGTGCCCGCGGGCGCCGGCGCCGGGCCGATCACCGTCACGAACACCGAAGCGCCGGCCGGCACCGTCTCCTCGGCCGGGCCGTTCACGCCCTAGGCGCTGGGCTCGGCGCTGAGCGGCCGCCCCGCGCCGCGCTCGCCTGTGCCCTTCAGGGTACGCGCCGCCAGCGCGAACACGCGGCGGGCGTTCTCGCCGAGGTACAGCTCAAGGCCGGCCTCGTCGAGGGCGAGCCGGTCGAGGTCCTCGAGCGCCGCCGCCGGAGCGATCATCGGGTAGTTGCTGCCGAACAGCACCTTGCGGGCTCCGCCGCTCGTCCGCACGTAGGAGATCAGCTGCTCGGGCAGGCGCCTGCTCGTGTAGGCCGAGGTGTCGATGTAGACGTTCTCGTGCTTGCGCGCGACCGCGATCATCTCCTCGGTCCAGGGGTAGCCGACGTGGCCGCAGACGATCACGAGTTCGG
The DNA here is from genome assembly GCA_963721285.1 of uncultured Solirubrobacteraceae bacterium. Taxonomy (GTDB): domain Bacteria; phylum Actinomycetota; class Thermoleophilia; order Solirubrobacterales; family Solirubrobacteraceae; genus Palsa-744. The sequence goes on from CAVRIN010000002.1 coordinate 419,259, forward strand.
GGAAGTCGATCGCGATCTGGTCGATGTAGGGGATCGGCCGCCCCGGCTCGGAGGGGCGCAGCGGCCCGGTGTGGCCGACCTGCGTGCAGAACGGCACGCCGAGCTCGACGCAGGCGGCGTACAGCGGGTAGAAGCGGCGGTCGGTCGGCGGCGTCTCCCACAGCCACGGCAGCATGCGCAGCCCGACGAACCCCTGCTGCTCGACGCAGCGCCGCAGCTCACGCACGGCCTCCATCGGCCGCCGTAGCGAGACCGAGGCGAGCGCCGCGAAACGATCCGGGCGCTCGGCGACCCAGCCGGCGACCTCCTCGTTCGAGATCAGCACGCCCTCGGGCCCGTGCCAGGCGCAGAGCACGCCGAGCTCGACGCCCGCGGCGTCCATCGCCGCGACCGTCGCATCGAGCGGCAGCTCGCCTTCGGGGATCTCGCCGCCCGTCCAGCGCCGCAGCGACGCGAACATGTCCTGTTCGAGAAAGCGTCGCGTCGGGTGCTGCATCCAGGCGTCGACGATCACGCCGTCAAGACTGCCAGACCGCGCCGCCCGCCGGCCCGCGACGGCGGTGAGGGCGCGGTCTACGACCCAGGGCGGCGCGCATCAGCCCCCGCCGGCAAGCGCACGCCGGCCCGGCCCGCGCCCATCCGGCTCAGGGCGCGCGCATCAGGATCGCGTTGCGCGGCAGCGCCCGGCGGGGGACGCCGATGCCGTCGCAGAGCTTCACGCACGGCATGTAGACCGGCCGGTACCCGAGTAGTTCGAGCACGGTCACGATCCTGTAGCCGCGTGCGCGCAGCTTGGCGATGATCCCGGGGTAGGCGGCAAGCGTCTGTCGCCGCGGTCCGCCGCCGTCGTGGGAGATCACGATCGAACCCGGCCGAACCTGGGCAAGCACGCGCTGTTCGATCGCGCGAACGCCCGGATCGCTGTAGTCGGCCGGATCGACGTCCCAGAGCACCGTCGCGAGCCCCAGCGAGCGTGCGGTCCTCAGCACGGCGGGGTCGTAGGCGCCGTACGGCGGCCTGAAGACGCACGGCGTGTAGCCGCTCAGCGCCCGGATCGCCTCGATCGTGCTCTCGAGCTGGCCCCGGACGTCCCCTCCGAGCGCGAGGTCCGGGTGGCTGAAGGTGTGGTCTCCGAGGACATCGCCGTCGCGCAGCTCGCGCAGCAGCAGCGGGCGGTCCTGCGGCCCGAGCTGCCTACCGATCATGAAGAACGTCGCCCGTGCGTGAGCGCGCTCGAGCATCCGCACGAACGCCGGCGTGTCGGTCCATGGCCCGTCGTCGAAGCCGAACGCGACCGCTTTGCGCGGCGGCCCTCCGCGGTGCGCCGCGGTGCCCGAGCTCCTGCAGCCGACGAGGCGGTAGAGGGCGGGAGCGCCGGGAGACCGGGGCCCGCCGGCGCCCGGCGCGGAGGGCGGGCTCGGCGGCTTTTCGGCGCCGGCCTCGGCGAGCCCGAGCGCCGGTGCGCGCCCGAGCGCGGCCACGAGCACGCTGAGGGCGAGCAGGGCGAGCGTCGCGCCCAGCAGCGCCGTCGCCGAAGCCGCCGGCACAGCCGTCGCGCGCGGCCGCGCGCCGCTCACCGGGGCGGCGAAGCGGGGTGAGGCCGCGCAGAAGCACGGCGGCCAAGATACATCTGCCGCGGCTCGGCGCCAGGGCGCTTCCGGCGAACGTCCGAGCGATTTCTGCATCGCCGGGCACGTCCGGGGCCGCCGCCGTAGGGTTCGGCCGGTGGGAGGCTTCATCGCCGCCATCGACCAGGGCACGACCAGCACGCGGCTGATCCTCTTCGACCGCGACGGGCGGATCGCGGCGGTCGACCAGCGCGAGCATCAGCAGATCCATCCGCAGGCCGGCTGGGTCGAGCACGATCCGCTCGAGATCTGGAGCCGCACGCGCGAGGTGATCGACGCCGGGCTCGCGGCGGCGGGCGTCGAGGCGGGCGAGGTCGCCGCGATCGGGATCACCAACCAGCGCGAGACGACGGTGCTGTGGGATCGCGAGAGCGGCCGGCCGCTCCACAACGCGATCGTCTGGCAGGACACGCGCACGGCGGGCCTGGTCCGGGAGCTGGCGGGCGAGCACGGGCCCGACCGGCTGCGCGAGGCCGTCGGCCTGCCGCTGTCGACCTACTTCTCGGGGCCGAAGGTCGAGCTGGATGCTCGACGCGGTGCCGGGCGCGCGCGCCCGCGCGGAGGCGGGCGAGCTGGCCTTCGGCACGATCGACAGCTGGCTGCTGTGGAACCTCACGGGCGGTCCGGACGGCGGCGTGCACGCGACCGACGTGACGAACGCGAGCCGCACGATGCTGATGGACCTGCAGACGCTCGACTGGCACGAGCCGAGCCTTAGCCTGATGGGCATCCCGCGGGCGCTGCTGCCGGAGATCCGCTCCTCGAGCGAGATCTACGGCGAGGCCGTCGGCACGGCGCTCGGCGGCCGGCCGCTCGCGGGCATGATGGGCGATCAGCAGGCGGCGCTGTTCGGACAGACGTGCTTCGCAGGCCGGGGAGGCCAAGAACACCTACGGCACCGGATCGTTCCTGCTCGTCAACACCGGCGAGCGGATCGTGCGCTGCAAGGAGCTGCTGACGAGCGTGGCCGGCAAGGTCGGCGACGCCCCCACCAGCTACGTCCTCGAGGGCTCGATCGCGGTCACGGGAGCGGCCGTGCAGTGGCTGCGCGACCAGCTCGGGCTGATCTCGACGGCGGCGGAGGTCGAGGAGCTCGCCGCGAGCGTGCAGGACAACGGCGGCGTGTACTTCGTCCCCGCGTTCTCGGGGCTGTTCGCGCCGCGCTGGCGCGAAGACGCGCGCGGCGTGATCGTCGGGCTGACCGCCTACGCGCGGGCAGGCCACCTCGCACGGGCGGTGCTCGAGGCGACGGCGTGGCAGACGCGCGAGGTCGTCGACGCCGCCCGCGCGGTCTTACCCCGAAGGGGCCAGGCCGGCGCGGCGCTGGAAGAGCTGAAGGTCGACGGCGGGATGACCGCGAACGAGCTGCTGATGCAGTTCCAGGCCGACGTGCTTGGCGTGCCGGTGGTCCGCCCCGCAGGTCACCGAGACGACGGCGCTCGGCGCCGCGTTCGCTGCCGGGCTCGCGGCCGGCTTCTGGGCCGATCAGGAGGAGCTGCGCGAACGCTGGCGCGAGGAGCGCCGCTGGGAGCCGCGCCTGGAGGCTGAGACCGTCGAGCGCGAGTTCCGCCAGTGGGGGCGGGCCGTCGAGCGCTCGCTCGGCTGGGCCGAGCTCAGGGCGTGAGGATGATCTTCAGCGCCTCGCGGCGGTCGTAGATCGCGTAGGCCTCGGCGGCCTCCTCGAGCGGCATGTGGTGCGTCACCAGCGGCGAGGGGTCGAGCACGCCCGAGGACATCATCGCCAGCACCGGATCGACGTGCGCGAGCACGTTGGCGTGGCCGCCGCGCAGCGTGATCGCCTTCAGCCACAGCAGGCCCATGTGCACCTCGGCGCGCTCGGCGTAGACGCCGATGCACTGCACGCTGCCGCAGGCGCGGGTCAGGCGGATCGCCGTCTCGAGCGCGCGCGGGTCGCCGACCGCGTCGATCGCGACGTCCGCGCCGCGGCCTTCGGTCGCATCGCGCACGGCCGCTTTCGGGTCCTCGTCGACGAGATGGACCGGCTCGGCGCCGAGGCTGCGGGCCAGCTCGAGGCGGTCGGGGACGGTGTCGATCGCGATCACCTTCGCGGCCCCCGACGCGCGCGCGACCTGCGCGGCGCACAGCCCGACCGGGCCGAGGCCGAGGACGGCGACGACGTCGCCCGGCCGCATGCCGCTCGCCGAGACGGCGTGAAAGCCCGTTCCCATCACATCCCCGGCGAACAGCGCCACGTCGCTGCTCATGCCCTCGGGGACCTTGCGCAGCACGAGATCCGCGTTGGGGATCAGCGCCATGTCCGCCTGCGTCCCCTGCAGCGAGCCGAGCGTCGCCCCGTGCCCGAACGTGCGCGAGTGCTGGCAGCGCTGGAACAGGCCGCGGCGGCAGAACCAGCACTTGCCGCACGCCGTCTGGAAGCAGCCGAGAACGCGATCGCCGACGGCGACGCGCTCCACCCCATCGCCGGCGGCGACCACCGTCCCGACGTACTCGTGGCCGATCGTGAAGCCCGGTTCGATCTGCACGCGGCCGTGGTAGATGTGCAGATCCGAGCCGCACACGCCCGTTGCCTCGACGCGAACGACGGCGTCGGTGGACTCGAGCAGCTCGGGCTCGGGACGGTCCTCGACGGTCACCTCGCCGGGGGCCTGGAACGTGACGGCGCGCATCGGGCCGGAGCCTATCGGGCTCGTGAGCGCCGGGAGCCCGCGGCGCAGGGCGGCACGACAGGCGACGATGGGCGCGAGCGCGCCGCTAGTGGGCGAGCTCGCGGTGCAGGGCGATCCGCTCGCGCCCGCCGCCCGCCATCACCATGCGCACGACCTCGTCGCGGATGCGCTCGCCGTGGAGCTCGGCTTCGGAGGTCAGCGCCTGCGTCGCGAGCCCCGTCAACAGGGCGTCCACGCGCCAGCTCCAGGGGATCGCGGAGCCCGGCTCGCTTTCGCACGAGGCCCTCCAGGGCGAACTCGACGAGCTCGAACCACTGGTTCAGCCGCTCCTCGATCGTGCGCCGCAGCTCGGGCAGCCGGAGCGCCTCCGCGGTCGCGTCGATCCACACCTTCCACGTCTCGATCGCCTCACTGTCCTCGGCGAGGACGCTGTCGAGCAGCGCCTCGAGCCGCTCGACGCCGGGCGGGACGCCCTCGATCGCCCGCTCGTAGCGGTGCTGGCTGCGCTCCGAGGTATACACGAGCGCCTGGGTCAGCATCTCGAGGCGGTTGGCGAAGTAGTGGTTGAGCATCCCCGTGCTGACCCCGGCCTCCTCGGCGACCGTCCGCATCGTCGTGCCGGCGAAGCCCTCGCGGGCGACCACGGCGGCGGCGGCGCGGCAGATCTGCTCACGCCGAATCGGGCCCATACCGAGCTTTGGCAACGTCTTTCCCTTCCGGCCCGTGGGCCGCTCGCAGTGCTGCTTTCCCCTCTGCAGCACTGAGCATCGCACGCCCGGCGGCCCGTTTTCAATAGCGGCGCTCGCGCGCGGAGTGCGGGCTACTCCGTTCGGGGGACCGCGCCTGGCCGTGCGCCCGGCGCGGCACCCGGCTCGCCAAGTGCGAGGCCAGCCGGGCGTCAGCCGTCGTTCTCGACCCCTCGGGGGGCGCCGTTCCTTTCGGCCCGCAGGGCGGCGGCCAGGCCGTCGTCGCGACGCTCGCGCAGGGCGGCGAGGCGGTCGCCGTCGGTCCCGGCGGCCAGCGAGGCGAGCGCCTCGGCGTCTCCGGCGGGCTGCTCGGCGTGGACGGCGAGTGCCAGCTCACGCAGCCGCTCGGGCGCCGCGAGCGCGGCACTCGCGAGCGGTCCGGTCAGCGCCCACTGGCGGGCGAGCGAGTCGCGGACGAGCTCGTCGAGCTCCTCGGGCTCGATCACGCCGCGCTCGATCAGCCACAGCGCCTCGCGCAGAACCGCCAGCTCGAGCCGCCCCGAGACGAGCCCCGGCACCTCGCGCCGCAGCACCAGCGGGTGCTTGCCGAGCGCGCGCAGCAGCTGAGAGACGCGTTCCAGCAGGCGCTGGGGCGTGTCGCGGGCGGCGAGCAGCTCGACGACCGGGCTCAGAAGCGGCGGGTCGCCGTAGCGCGTGGCCAGCATCCGCTCGCCGACGCCGGCCGCATCGCCGAGCGCGGTCACCGATGGCACCGGGGTCGCGCTGGCGACGAGCGCCTCCGGGTGGCGCTCGGCGATCTCCGCGATCGTGCTCGCGCGAAGCTCGAGCGGCACGGTGCCGGCGGCGTCCTCGCCACCGGCATCGACGATCAGCGTCAGCCGCTCTGCCGAGGAGAACGTCGCGTCGCCGCGGAGCATGAGCGATCGCGCCCGCTCGAGCTCCGCCGGGCCGGCGAGACCGTGCGCGGAGGCGAGGCGCAGCGCCTCCTCGACGCGCTGCTGGGCGTCCTCGTCGTCCTCTGCCCACAGCACCGCGCAGCCGCCGAGCGCGTACTCGCAGCCGATCTGCGCCGCCACCGTCCCGCATCCGAGCACGGCGACGCGCGTCATCCGGGCACGATCCTCGCTGCGCCGCGCGGCGAGCCGCTGCGCGCCATGCCCTCGAGATCGCCGCAGGCCAGCCCCACGCACCAAACATAAACCCCGCTCAGGCGGCGGCCGCGGCAGTCGCCCGGCCGGCTCCGCGGGCCCTAGGCCGCGCGCTCGTCCTGGCCGAGCTCCCGCAGCGTTCCCGTCTCCGGGTCGAAGACGAAACCGCGGATCCGCTCGCGCGAAGGGAGCTCCGGCGCCGATCGCAGGCGCCGGAGGCTGTCGCGCAGCGCGGCTTCGACGTCCTCGAAGGCGCCGAGGCGCCAGCTCGGGCGGGCGCCGTCGGCGGCCAGCGCGCGCGTGTAGTCATCCTCGGAGGCGCCCAGCAGGCCGCAGCCGTCGTGCATCACGACGACGACCTCCTCGGTGCCGAGCAGGCGCTGCGAGACCGACAGCGAGCGGATCGCGTCGTCGGTCGCCAGGCCGCCCGCGTTGCGGATGATGTGCGCGTCGCCGCGCTCGATGCCGAGCATCGGGAACAGATCGATACGGGTGTCCATGCACGAGAGCACGGCCACGCGGCGGCGGGGCCGCGGGCTGAGCCCAGGCGCGGCCAGCTCGTCGGCGCGGTCAGCGGCGGCGGCAAGCATCCGCTCGGCGTTGCTCTCGCTCATCGACGCGGAAGGCTAGCGGCGGGCGATGCGCCGGCGCGGGGGACTCGGCGGCGGCCGGCGGCGGGTGCCGCGTGAGAGCACGCCTGGCATAGAGTGCGCCCGTGGAGCTGGCAGGCAGGCACGTGGTGATCACCGGAGCCGCGGGCGGCATCGGACGCGCGCTCGCGCGGCGCTTCCAGCAGGAGGGCCCGTCGGCGCTGACGCTTGCCGATCGTGACTTCGAGGGCGCCAAGGCGATCGCCGCGGAGGTAGGCGGACTGGCGGTCGAGGTCGATGCCGGCAGCGAGGCGAGCGTGCAGGCCCTGATCGAGACAGCGACCGAGGCGAACGGCCCGATCGACGTGTTCATCTCGAACGCCGGCGTACCCGGGGCGCTGGGCGGACCCGAGTCCTCCGACGAGTCATGGGACGAGGCGTGGCGGGTGAACGTGATGGCCCATGTCTGGGCCGCGCGAGTGCTGCTGCCGGAGATGGTCGAGCGCGGCGAGGGCTACCTGATCAACACGGCCTCGGCGGCGGGCCTTCTCACCCAGGTCTCCTCGCTCGTCTACAGCGTCACCAAGCACGCGGCGGTGGCGCTGGCCGAGTGGCTGTCGATCGAATACGCCGACAGCGGCGTGCGCGTGTCGTGCATCTGCCCGCAGGGAGTGCGCACGCCGATGCTCGACCTGGCGATGACCGACGCGGCGGGCGCCGCGGCTCTGACCTCCGGTGGGCTGATCGAACCCGAGGACGCCGCCGACGCCGTCGTCGAGGGCATCCGCGCAGAGCGCATGCTGATCCTCACGCACGAGAACGTCGCCGGGTTCATGGCGCTCAAGGCCTCGGATCCCGAGCGCTGGCTGCGGGGCATGCGCCGGATCGTGCGCGACGCGCGCGCCGGGACGCCCGCGGCGGATTAGCTCAGCCGGCTCTAAGGAGCCGCACGCTGGCGAGGCGGCTCGTGTGGCGCCGGGATTCGAGCTGGACGCTCGCCGCCAGCCCCCGCGTGCCGGCGGCCTTCAGCGCCCGCTTGCCGCGGCCGTTCAGCTTCAGCGAGATCACGCGAACGGCGCCGCCTCCGACACGCGCGGCGGCGCGGCCGAGCGCCGTGCGCTTGCCGCCGAGGACCGCCGTGAGCGCGAGCTTGCCCCTGCAGCCGCCGTGCAGGTTGCACGACAGCGCGATCGCGGCGCGAGCACCCTTCACGGCGACTTCGCGCGGAGTCGTCCCGAGCGAAGCCAGCGACGACGGAGCCGGGATGCAGCGCGGTTCGCCGGCGACGATCAGCGCGGGCTGGGGCAGCGAGGCGGCGCCGAGCCGGCGCGGGCCGCAGGTCGCAGTCGTGGCGATCGCGTAGTCCGGGCTCGAGAAGCTCGCTTTCGTCGGCGCCGATACCGGGCCGTCGTCGGCACCGGCCACGCACCGCAGACGCGAGCCGAGGTCGGCAGGCGTCAGGGTGTAGGTCAGCTGAAAAGAGCGGGCGGCGCCGGGCGCGCCCGTGACCCCGTAGACGAGCAGGCCGCCGCCGGGACCGAACCAGTTCGGACGGCCGGCCGCGCGCGGGAAGCGCGCGCTCCAGAGTTCGCCCGCCGCGAAGGGCTGCGCCCCGAATGGCGCCACGATCGTGCCGGCGAAGGGCGTCGGGCTGCCGTCGAGCAGGTCGCGCGGCGCCCCCAGATTGCCGAGTTCCTGCGAGGCCAGCGTCACGACGCCGCCGCCGCTGATGCGTTGCAGCGTGATCCGTACGGCGTGCGCTTCGGCGAGCGCCCGCACGGCCGGCTGGGCGGAGGAGCCCACGGCGCTCGTCCACGGCGCGGAGGCGCAGCGGACCTGCTGCGAGCCCCACCACGCGCCTTCCTGTGCGTAGGCCTGTCCGACCGCGCCCGGTGCGGCGCCCTGCTGCATGCAGACCGCGCTCGAGCAGTGGAGCGCTGCCTTTGAGATCGGCCACGAGGGCTGCGGCGGCTGCTCGTGCACGATCCTGCCCGCGCTCGACAGCGAGGTCGAGGAGCCGGCGGCCGTGGCGGTCTGGCGGCAGGCGAGCGCGTGGCCGTCATAGGCGCGCGGGGGCACGAAACTCGCCGCCGCGGCGCCGGAGATCGGCGCGCCGTCGAGCAGCCACTGCGTGGCGACGGTTCCACCGGACCATTTGGGGCTCACGCAGGTCGCGCGGGCGGCCGAGAAGACGACCCCGGGGGAGATCGCCGGTGCGCCGGAGGCGGTGGGACCGCCGAAGATCGGCGGAGGGACCACGATTTCGGGTTCGACCGCCCAGTTGAAGGTCACGGGTGGTGTTTTGGCGCCTTCAGAGTTTTCGGCGACGAGTTCGACGACCACCAATTCGAGTTTCGTCGGGGTGCCGGTGATGCGCCATTCGCTCGGACCGGACGGTTGGATTTCGAGGCCGGCAGGAAGCGGCCCGTTGATCAGTTTGGCGAGGTGTGATCCGGTGATGACCAGCGGCGTGATCGGTTTGCCGATCGTGCTGACCTGGTCCCCCGGCGAATTGAGCGTGGGGAGACCTTCGGGTTCGGTGACGGTCAGCGAGAAGTGGGTGCCCTGGCCGGCGGCTTTTTCTTTGTTTTCGGTGCTCAGCACGATTTCAGTCGGACCTTGAGCGGACGCAGGCACACCCGAGATTTCCCATTCCGTTTCGCTGTTGCCCCCAACCGGCGCGAGGGTCAGGTTGGCGGGCAGTCCGGGTGTAGCCGTCACGTGCGCCAGGTTCGTCCCTTTGATCACGATCGGAGCGATCGTTTTGCCCGCGACGCCGGTGCGGTCTTCGGGTGTTTCGATCGTCGGGGTCGCTTCCGGTTCGTTGACCGTGAGATTGAAGCTGGCGGAGACCGTGGTCGGAGGTTCTTCGTTGTTCTTTACTTCGAGGTCGACTTTCGTCGCAGATTTGGCTGCGGTCGGTTCGCCCGAGATTTTCCATTCCGTTTCGCTGATTTTGCTCAGCGTGAGTTCGGCCGGCAGGCCGGCCGTGGCGACGACTTCGTGCAGTTCCGTACCTTCGATCGTCATCGAGAACGGTTTGCCGACGACCGCAACCTGATCGGGAATCGGTTTGACCGTCGCTTCAGCGGCCGGCGACACTTCGGCCAAAGGGGAGAACGGAGAGCTTGCGGCGAGCGCGCCAGGCGCCATCCCCCCAATGAGGGATGCCACAGCCAGGACGGCCGCGAGCAGGCCGATCAGGCGGCGGGCGCGCGGCAGCGCGCCCGCTCGCAGGGTCTTCACGAGCACGAACAGATTGTGTCGCATATTCGTCTAGACCCCTGAAGGCCCTGCGTGTTGCGGAGTCTCGTGCGTCGATAGCGGCCCGGAGATGTCTTTCAGCGCCGGCCCGACCCTGATGCCGTTGACCGCCGGGCTCGGCCCGGCTGCGAGACGCGCCGTGAAGATCACCGGCGCTCTGCTCGCGGCGATGCTGCTCGCGCTCGTGCTCCACAACGCCGGTCTGCTCGGCGGGCCGCACCTCGACGAGCTGTTCAACGTGTGGGTCTACTGCGGCATCGAGCTGCTCGTGTGCGCACTGGTGCTCACGAGGGCGCTGACGATCCGCGCGGAGCGAGCCGCCTGGCTCGCGCTGGCGGCCGGGGTCGCGTGCTACGCGGCAGGCGACATCTACTACACGCTGTTCATCGAAAACGCTGCCTCGCAGCCGAGCCCGGCTCCGAGCGACGCCGGCTACCTGCTGTTCTACCCGCTCGCCTACGCGGCGCTCGCCCGCCTCGTGGGCGCCCACGCGCGCGACCTCCACGCCAACGTCTGGCTGGACGGCGCGATCGGCGGCCTCACGCTGGCGGCGGTCGGCTCGGCGATCGTGCTCGACCCCGTGATCGAGGCCACCCACGGCACCACGGCCGCGGTGGCGACCAACCTCGCCTACCCCGTCGGTGACCTGCTGCTGATCGTGTTCGTGTTCGGCGTCTTCGCGCTGACCGGCTGGCGCCCGGGGCGGGCCTGGATGCTGATCGGGCTCGGTCTGGCGGTGACCGCGCTCGCCGACTGCATCTACCTGTTCCGGATCGCCGAAGGCACCTACGCAGCCGGGCACGCTGCTCGACGTGCTGTGGCCGGCCGGGCTGGCGCTGCTCGCGCTGGCGGCCTGGTCGCCGCCGCGCCAGCGCGACCGCAACCCGCTCTCGAGCATCGCGGTGATGATCGTGCCGTGCGTCTTCGGAGCCGTCGCACTGCTGCTGCTGATCCGCGGCAACTACGAACACGTCGGGGTGATCCCGGAGGTCCTGGCGGCCTCGGCGCTGCTCGTCGCCGGCCTGCGCTTCGCGGTCGCGTTCAACGACGTGCGCAAGCTCTCCTCGCTGCGCGAGCGCCAGGCCCGCACCGACTACCTGACCGGCCTCGCCAACCGGCGCCACTTCTACGACCAGCTCAACTCGTCGATCGAGGCCTGCCGGCGGCGGGGCACGAGCTTCGCGCTGCTCACGATCGACCTCGACCGCTTCAAGGAACTCAACGACACGCTCGGCCACTACGCCGGCGACCAGGTCCTGCAGCAGATCGGGCCGCGCATGCAGGGCGTGGTGCGCGACGCCGCGGTGGCCCGGCTCGGCGGCGACGAGTTCGGCCTGATCCTGCGCGACGAGTCGGCCGCCGCCGCGACCGCGGAACGGATCCACAAGGCGCTCGGGCGCCCGTTCGAGCTCGATGAGCTGACCGTCTCGGTCCAGGCGTCGATCGGGATCGCGGTGTTCCCCAAGGACGCGCAGAGCACCGACGGGCTCCTGCGGCGCGCGGACATCGCGATGTACCAGGCCAAGGGCGATCGCAGCCGCTTCTTCTTCTACGCGCCGGCGGCCGACCACTCGAGCCGCGAGCGCCTCGCCCTGGTCGCGGACCTCAAGCGGGCGATCGAGCAGGGCGGGCTGATCGTCCACTACCAGCCGCAGATCGACCTGCGCACGAACACCGTCAGCGGCGTCGAGGCGCTGGTGCGCTGGCAGCACGCCGAGCGCGGCCTGCTCGGCGCCGACCGCTTCGTCGCGATCGCCGAGCAGACCGGGGTGATGCGCGAGCTGACCGCCTCGGTCCTCGAGCAGGCGCTCGCCCAGCAGCGCGCGTGGCTCGACGAGGGCCGCGAGCTGAACCTGGCGGTCAACATCTCGGCGACGAACATGCTCGACGCGTCGTTCCTCGGCGACCTCCAGCAGCGGCTGGAGCGCTGGCGCACCCCGCCGGGGATGCTGCGCCTGGAGATCACGGAGACGGTGCTGATCGCGGAGGGCTCCCGCGTGCGCCGCGTGATCGACGCGCTCGGCGACCTCGGCGTGCTGGTCTCCCTCGACGACTTCGGGACGGGCTACTCGCCGCTCTCCTACCTGCGCGAGCTGCCCGTCACCGAGATCAAGATCGACCGCACGTTCATCGCCGCGATGATGAGCGACCGCGACACGGCGACGATCGTCGCGGCCGTGATCGGGCTCGCGCGGCGTCTCGGCATCGACGTCGTCGCCGAGGGCATCGAGACGGCCGGCCAGCTCGAGATGCTCCGCACCTTCGACTGCCCGTTCGCCCAGGGGTACCTCTTCAGCCGCCCGCTGCCGGGGCAGGTCGTCGGGCGCTGGCTGAAGGAGGACGCGCTGCAGCACATCGCCGAAGAGGTGCTGGCGGCGGGCCGGCTCGCGGATCTCGGCGGCGACCCCTTGGAGCTCGACGCTCCGAGCGCGGCCCCGCCCGCCGTGCGGCCCGTGGAAACGGTCGTCTGGCCGGGCCGCGCCGGCAACGGCGACGTGCCGGTCCGCTAGCCGCGGCGGCCGCCGCGCCGCGCCCGAGGGCGATGCGGTCCGCTAGCCGCGCGCGGAGACGGTCTCGGACTTGCCGGCCTTGGCCTTCGCGCCGGTGCGCTTCCTGGCCGGCGGCGCCGGCGGGTCGGCGAGCGCGAGCAGGTCCTTCATCGCGCCGCCGATGCCATTCGTCAGCACGTCGATGTCGGGCGCGCCGTCGTAGTCGCCCGTGACGCCGAAGTAGAGGCCCCCGTCGTAGGAGAAGATCGCCACGACGATCCGGATCGAGCCGACGACGGGCACGAACGGGTAGGACTCGAGCATCCGCCGGCCGAGCGTCTGGACCGGCTGCTGGGGCCCCGGCACGTTGGTGGTGGCCGTGTGCATGTTCAGGCGCGGGGATGCGGTGACGAGCCGGCTGCCCAGCGCCAGCAGCATCGGCGGCGCGAACCCGGAGAGCGAGGACAGCACGTCCCCGGCGACGGCCTGCTTGGTCTCCTTGATGCCGTCCATCTCGCCGCGGATCCTGGCCAGCCGCGCGCGCGGGTCGTCGAGCCCCACCGGCAGGCCGGCGAAGACGGCCGAGACGCGGTTGTTGTAGACCCCGCGCTCTCCGCGCCGGCGCACCGACACGGGCACCATCGTGCGGACGACCGCATCCGGCCCGGGCGGCTCGCCGCGCGACTCGAGCAGGTCGCGGAAGCCGTCGGTGATGATCGTGAGCACGACGTCGTTGACGGTGCCGCCGAAGGCCGTCCGCACGGTCTTGACGTCGCTGAGCCGCACCTCGGCCCAGCTCCAGCGCCGGTGCGGTCCGATCGGCCCGGTCAGCGAGGAGGACGCGACGGGTCGCATGCGCGAGCTGGCCGCGATCGCCGCCCGGGCGGCCTCGAGCAGGGTCGCGAAGGTGTCGCGCGGCCGCGCGATGACCCGCTGCAGCGACTGGACCTGGCCGGAGGGGCTCGCTTTGTGGGCGAGCGTGCGCGCGAGCACCTCGACCGACGAGGGCTCTGGCGGCGGGGAGTACTCGCGCCCGGGGCGCGCGGAACCCCGTCGGTCGTGTCGGAGAACATCACGGACATCAGGTCCGTCGCGGCGACGCCGTCGACCATGCAGTGGTGGACCTTCGAGAGCAGCGCCCAGCGGCCGTCGGAGAGCCCCTCGACCGACCACAGCTCCCACAGCGGCTTGTTGCGATCGAGGTGCTGCGAGAAGACCCGCGAGGCCATCTGGCGAAGCTGCTCCTCGCTTCCGGGATGCGGGATCGCGGTGTGGCGGAGGTGGTAGTCGAGGCTGAAGTGGGGATCGTCGACCCAGGCCGGCGTGCCGGCTCCGAGCGGAACGAAGCGGACCTTCTGGCGGTAGCGCGGCACCAGGTCGAGCTTGCCGGCGACCATCGCCTTCAGCTCGGAGAACGGCGGCGGCGGTCCCTCGAACAGGCTGACGCCGCCGATGTGCATCGGCGTCACGTCATTCTCGACGTGAAGGAACGACGAGTCGATCGAGCTCATCCATTCCATGCCGGCTCCACGTGGCTACCCGTCGGCGCCGCGAGCAACTCGTCGAGCACGCCGTAGACGGTCGGGTGGACCGACATGCCGCAATGGCTCGAGGAGACCTCGACGTTGCGTGCGTGCGGGTCGATGCAGGCGTTCCAGTCGACGATCGCGTCGCTGCGCGAGTAGATCGAGACGGCGTCGATGTGGTCCTCGAGCGGGGCGGCGAGATCGTCCCAGAACGCCTCGCAGCACTCGCCGTCGGCGCAGCCGGAGGAGAACAGGCGCGGGACGCCGATGTCCCCGAGCCGCGCCATGAAGCGCACGGTGCGCAGCACGTGCGGGGCGACCGCGAGCGGATCGCACACGGGCGAGCCGAGCATCACGAGGGCCGAGACGTTCTCGGGCTCGCGCACGGCGAGCGAGCGTGCCAGCGCGCCGCCGCGGCTCTGGCCGATCAGCACGACCTGCTCATCGTGGCGGTGCGGCGAAGGTCCACAGCTGCTCCTGCAGGCGGCTGACGATCTCCTCGGCGCAGCCGGCGTTCAGGCGCAGCCCGCTCCTCGCGACCGGGTGCCCGTTGCGGCGCAGCCAGGCCCGCATCACCGTCAGCGAGCTGTCGCCCGCCATGAAGCCGGGGATCAGCATCACCGGGCGGCGCCGCTCGGGGCGCCGGCGCAGCGCCAGCTCGCCCGAGAGCGCACCGGCGGCCAGCAGCCGGGCGAGCTCGCCTCCGTAGCGCAGCTCGCCCCACAGGGGCGCAGCGGGCGCCTCCCATCCCTCCAGCGCAGACATCCCGCAAGAGAGGATACGCACAAACTGGTCGGCTGGCCAGCATGAGGCGCAGGGGGCCCACCTCCGCGAGCGCCCCCGGCGCGCCGCACAGGGCGAGGCCGGTGTCTGGTTCGGCCGCGGCTAGGCGGCGGCCGGCGCGGGCTCGGCGGCCTCGACGTCGAGCCAGTACGGGTCGTGCGAGCAGAGCAGCTCGACCTCGTCCCCGTGGCGCGCGGCCAGCTCGCGCAGCCGCTCCTGGTTCTCCCGCCGCTGCGCGCCGTCGGTCTGGTTGAGGTTCTGGAACAGGCGCAGGCCGGGCGGGCAGTGCGGCGGGGTCTGCACCTCGCCGTGGTAGAAGTACGCGTCGCCGCAGTGCAGCAGCCAGCCCTCGCCGCGGCGGATCGCCACGCCGGTGTGACCCAGCGTGTGCCCGGGCAGCGGGATCAGCAGGATCTCGCCGCCGCTGCCGGGCAGGATCCGCACCGCGCCGAAGCCCATCCACTCCTCGCCCCCGGCCTCGTGCTCGACCCACTTCGGGCCGTGCTGCCAGTGCGCGGGGATGTAGCGCGTGCGCGATCGCCAGTCGGGGTTCAGCGCCGCGAGAGCTCGGTGCGAAGCACGTGCACCTCGGCGTCGGGGAAGTCGGGCAGGCCGCCGGAGTGGTCGAGGTCGAGGTGCGTGGTGACGATGTGCCGGACGTCGCCGGGCTGAAAGCCGAGCGCGGGCAGCTGCGCGTACGCGGTCTCAGAGCTCGAGAGCTGCGGGCTGACGACGGTGTTGAAGAAGCGGCCGAGCTGGCTCGGGCGCTCGACGTCGCCGCGCCCGAAGCCGGTGTCGATCAGCACCAGGCCCTCGGCGCCCTCGATCAGCAGGCAGTGGCAGATCGAGCGAGCGCGCTCGAGCAGGCCGCCTTCGCCGCTCAGAAGCCGCGCCCCCCGCGGGCACATCGTGCCGCAGTTGAGATGGTGGATCGCCTGCGGTGAGACGTTCATCGGTGGCGAGAGCCTACCGGCGCGCCGGCACAGCTAGCATCCCGCGGCGATGGGGGAGCAGGAGCAGATCGGTGTGCGCTGCGGCGAGCGCCTGGCGACCTACCCCGAGCTGTTCGGCGCCGCGCTGCGAGCGAGCCGGGGGCTTGCGGAGCAGGGCGTCGGCGCAGGCGACCGGGTGGCGCTGCTGCTGCGCAACTCGCTCGAGTTCCTGGAGGCCTCGATCGCGACGGTGCCGCTCGGCGCGAGCGCGGTGCCGATCAACTGGCACTGGCGGGCCGAGGAGATCGCCCACGTGCTCGCCGACAGCGGCGCGAAGGTGCTGATCGCGCACGCCGATCTGTGGCCGTCCGTCGCAGAGGCGCTGCCGGACGGGGTGGCGGTCGTCCTCGTCGAGGATTTTTTTGAGGATGAGGGGGGCCGCGTGCAGGCGTCCCGCTGGAGCGACTGGATGAGCGAGCTGGAGCCGTGGGGCGAGGAGCCCGAAAGCGCGCCGGTCTCGATCATCTACACGTCGGGTACGACCGGCAAGCCGAAGGGCGTCGTGCGGGAGGCCGCCGACGATCAGCAGGCCGAGCTCGTGCGAGCGACGATCGGGGAGATCTTCGGGCTCGGCGAGGGCGAGCGGACCGTGATCCCGGCGCCGATGTACCACACCGCGCCGAACGTCTACGCGCTCGCCTCGGCGCTCCGCGGGATGGACCTGACGATCATGGCGAGCTTCGACGCCGAGGAGTTCCTGAGGATCGTCCAGGAGCGCCGCGTGACGGTCGTGCAGATGGTGCCGACGATGTTCGTGCGGATGCTGGCGCTTCCCGAGGAGGTGCGAAACGCGTATGACCTGTCCTCGCTGCGCCGCGTGGTCCACGCGGCTGCGCCCTGCCCGCCGGATGTCAAGCGCGCGATGATCGACTGGCTCGGCCCGATCGTCACCGAGTACTACGGCGGCACCGAGACGGGCCCGGTGACCTACTGCACGAGCGAGGAATGGCTCGCCCACCCGGGCACGGTCGGCCGTCCGATCGGCGGCGCGAAGGTGAAGATCATCGGCGAGGACGGGAGCGAGCAGCCGGCCGGCGAGTCGGGGGAGGTCTACACCTGGTGGGACGTGTGGCCGGACTTCACCTATGCCGGCGACGAGGAGAAGCGCCGCGCGGTGGAGCGCGACGGGCTGATCAGCTGCGGCGACATCGGCTACCTCGACGGCGAGGGCTACCTGTACCTGAACGACCGCCGCTCCGACATGGTCATCAGCGGCGGCGTGAACGTCTACCCCGCGGAGATCGAGGCCTGCCTGTTGAAACTCGACGGCGTCCGCGACTGCGCCGTGTTCGGAATCCCCGACGAGGAGTTCGGCGAGGCGCTCGCGGCGTACCTCGAATTGAAGGAGGGCGCTGAGCTGGAGGAGCAGGAGGTGAAGGCGCACGTGCGCGATCACCTCGCCTCCTACAAGACGCCGCGGCTCGTCCGCTTCGAGACGGAGCTGCCGCGCGAGGACTCCGGCAAGATCTTCAAGCGCCGTCTGCGCGAGCCGTACTGGGCCGGGCGGGAGCGGGCGATATGAGCCCGGCCGGTCTGGGCCCCGGCAAGCGCGTGCCGGTCGGCGAGGGCATCGAGCTCAGCGTGCTCGAGGAGGGCGAGGGGCCGCTGGTCGTGCTCTGCCACGGCTTTCCGGAGCTCGGCTACTCCTGGCGCGAGCAGATCCCGGCGCTCGCGGGCGCCGGCTACCGCGTCCTCGTCCCGGACATGCCGGGCTTCGGCGAAAGCGCGGCGCCCGAGGAGATCGAGGCCTACGACCTGGCGAGCCTCGGCGCGGACATGTGCGGCCTGCTCGACGCGTACGGAGCGCAGGACGCGATCTTCGTCGGCCACGACTGGGGCGGCTCGCTCGTGTGGTCGCTGGCCTGGATGCATCCCGAGCGGGTGCGCGCGGTGGCCGGGCTCAGCGTGCCGTTCGTGCCGCGGGCGCCGGCTGCGCCGATCCCGATCATGCGCAGGCACCTCGGCGAGGACTTCTACATCGTGTGGTTCCAGCAGCCGGGGGTGGCCGACGAGGCGCTGGCGCGCGACGTGCGCAGGACGATGACCACCTCGCGGCAGTGGACGGCGCAGTGGGCCGAGGAGGAGGGGGCCAACCCGAAACGGCCCGAGTGGATGTCGGAGGCCGACCTGCAGGTGTACGTCGACGCCTTCGAGCGCACCGGCTTCACGGGCGGGCTGAACTGGTACCGCAACATCGACCGCAACTGGGAGCTGACCGCGCCCTACGCCGAGCGACGCATCGAACAGCCGGCGATGTTCCTGACCGGCGAGCTCGACCCGGTGCGGAGGTTCATGCCGGCCGAGGCGATGGACGGCTGGGTCACGGACCTGCGAAAGACGGTCGTGGTGCCGGACGCCGGCCACTGGGTCCAGCAGCAGGCGCCCGAGACGGTCAACGCGGAGCTGCTCGACTTCCTGGCCGGTCTCTGAGCGCCGGGCGCTCAGCGAATTCCCAGGGCGTTCCGATCGCGATCACAGCCGGCGGCGCGAGGCTCCGTCCAGGCGTCGGGCATGACCCGGGCCGTGACCAGAAGGAGTCGATCCGATGCAGAAAGGCAAGAAGGTCGCCGTCGTCGCGGCCGCCGGCGCGTGCGCGCTGGCCGGAGCCGCCGCCGGCATCAGCCAGAGCGCGGCAAGCTCGTCCTCCAGCAACTCCGGAGCGATGACGGAAAAGGCCGGCCACTGGGCTCGCGGCGCACGTGTGCTCGCCTTTGCCGGCCGGCCCGGACCAGGGGGCGAGGTGCACGCGAGCGAGGTCGTCCTGAACAAAGCCGGCACGGCCTACATCACGCTGACACGCGACAACGGCACGATCACCTCCGTCGACACGAGTGGCGGCAAGATCACGCTGAAGGAGGGAACCTCCTCGGTCACCTACGCGACGCCGACGATCACGATCCCGTCCGGAGCGACCGTGCTGCTCGACGGCGCGACGAGCTCACTCGAGAAGCTGAGCGCGGGAGACCGCGTCTCGATCTCCTCCTCCTCAGAAGGCACGACGGTGTTCGCCGTGGATTCGTCGTTCAAGCCGCCCGCGGGCCCCGACGGTATGCCGCACCCCGACGGTATGCCGCACCTGGAGCCGCCGCCGGGCGGCGCCTACTGAGCTCCGGCGTGCCGCCTTGCCCCTGCCGGATAATGGCGGGGGCATGAGCGAGCAACCGGCGGCATCAAGGCCGAGCGCACCCACACCCCTGAGCGCGGCCGATGAATGATCCGCGCACGCCCCGCGACGACGGGCGGCGGCCTCCACGCCGGCCGATGCCGCCGGAGAACCGCTTCGCGATCGTCGCCGGGGTGGTCGCGATCGTCGCGGGGATCGTCGTGCTGGTGGCGGCGAGCGGGACCGTCGCGACGATCGCCGCCGCGATGCTCTTCGGCCTGGCCGGGATCGCGTTCGTCTCGCTGATCTTCCTGATCGTCGGGCAGAGCGAAGAATCCGACCGCCGCCGGCACCCCCGGGGCTGACGGGCCGCGGCGCAGCGCGCACGGCATCGGCGATCAAATCCTCATTCCCCAGTACGTCCGTCCGGCTCCGGTGCCGTCGCCGCTCGCGCTGCCGGCGGCCGCGAGGAGGCGGCGATCGCGCCGCCCGACACTGCGAGCGCCGCCAGCAGCGCTCAACCTTGCCATGTGTCGCATCCTTGTCGCTCCTTCGCTGGTCGTTGCCTGTTCGCGCCGACCGAGGCCGAGCCCCGGACTAGGGTTCCCGGAGAGCGCTTTCACACCGTTTCGCTGGTGTGACCTTCGCGTTGAAGATCTGTGACCGGCCAGGATGGGCACGGCAACGCCGCGCTGCCCCGCTCGCCGGGCCCGGACGCCGCGCGCGCGTGCGTCATGCTTCTTCTCCTTGGAGCCCAGGCCGGCAAGAGAGATCCGCTCGTGGCTGATGGACATGGACGGCGTGCTCGTCCGCGAGGAAGAGGCGATCCCGGGCGCCAACCGCTTCCTCGACCGCCTGCGCGAGCTCCAGATCCCGTTCCTGGTGCTGACGAACAACTCGATCTACACCCCCCGGGACCTCGTCGCACGGCTCGCGGCGAGCGGCCTCGAGCTGCCCGAGCAGGCGATCTGGACCTCCGCGCTCGCGACGGCCCGCTTCCTGCACGACCAGCGCCCGGGCGGAAGCGCGTACGTGATCGGCGAGTCCGGCCTGACGACCGCGCTGCACGACGCCGGCTACACGCAGGACGACCGCGCTCCGGACTACGTCGTGCTCGGCGAGACCCGCACCTACTCGTTCGAGCGGATCACGCGGGCGATCCGCCTGATCGCCGCCGGCGCGCGCTTCATCGCGACGAACCCCGACCCGACCGGCCCGAGCGCCGCGGGACCGCTGCCCGCGACGGGCTCGGTCGCCGCGCTGGTCAGCCGCGCGACCGGCGTCGAGCCGTACTACGTCGGCAAGCCGAACCCGCTGATGATGCGCTCGGCGCTGAACGCGATCGAGGCGCACTCGGAGACCTCGGCGATGATCGGTGACCGCATGGACACCGACATCGTCTCCGGCCTGGAGGCGGGGATGGAGACGATCCTCGTCTTGAGCGGTGTGACGACCCACGCGATGGCAGAGCGCTTCCCGTTCCGGGCCGGGCAGATCGTCGACTCGGTGGCCGATCTGGTCGAGCAGATCGAGCCCTTGAGTTCTGCAACCGCTGATGCAACAGATGTCTAGCCGCACGGCCCCGGGCTCATCTTCGCCCCCTCCTCGCGCCGAAGCGATCGCGCAATGGGGGACGGGTCGCGATGAGCGGGGTGACACCGGCGTCGGGCGGGCACGGCAAGGCCGCGGCGCATCCGAAGCCGCACGCCCATGGAAAGCCGGGTCACCACGGCAAGGTGCCCAAGCGCCATGCGCATCACCACAAGCACCGGCGTAAGCACCACAAGAAGAAGCACCATCCGGTAACGGTGCCGGTGCCCCTGCGCCCGGGGCTGCCGGGCGCGCCCGCGCCGGCGCCGATCCCGGTCAACCCGCCGCCTCCCTCGAGCTCGCCGCCGCCGAGCGTCGGCGCCGCGATCACGCTCGCACAGGCGCGGCGCCTGCTGTGGCGCGCCGGCTTCGGGCCGGCGCCGGGGCAGGCAGAGGCGCTGGCCGGACAGCGCGTGGAAGCGGCGGTGCAGTCGCTGACGCGGCCTGCGGGCCCTGCCCTGCTCCACGGACCGGCGCCGACTGACGACGAAGGCAACGCGCTCGCGCCGGCCGACGCCTGGGGCCAGGACCACTGCTGGTGGCTTGATCGCATGGTCCGCTCCGACCAGCCGCTCGTCGAGCGCATGACGTTCATCTGGCACGACTGGTTCGCCAACTCCAACGCGAAGGTGAACGACCAGCAGCGGATGCTCGATCAGAACCAGCTGTTCCGCGAACACGCGCTGGGCAGCTTCCTGGACCTGTTCATGGCCGTCACGCCCGACCCCGCGATGCTCGTGTTCCTGGACGGGATCTACAACTCGCGGACGGACCCGAACGAGAACTACGCGCGCGAGATGATGGAGCTCTTCTCGCTCGGCGCCGACCGGGGGGCCTACACCGAGAAGGACGTCAGAGAACTCGCACGCGCGCTCACCGGCTGGACCGCCGAATGGACCGAAAGCGCGGGGCTTCAGAACTTCCATTTCGCGGCGGGCCGCCACGACAACGGCAACAAGACGGTCTTCGGGCAGGCGGGCAAGTGGAGCTGGGAAGACGCGGTGCGGCTGTGCGTATCGCACCCGCTGCACGCCTCGTTCTTCTGCGCGAAGCTGTGGAGCTACTTCGTCCCGACGCCGCCGAGCGAACCGACGCTCGCCTCGCTGCAGGGCATCTACCTCGGCTCCGGCTACGGCATCGCGCCCGTCGTCGAGGCGATCCTGCAGCACCCGGACTTCCTGAACGGCCCTGAGCTGGTGACGCCCCCGGTCGTCTACAACGCGGGCCTGCTGCGGGCGATCGGCCGGCCGATCGACACGACCGCCTGGGCCTGGCTCTCCGCCGGCGCCGGCCAGCAGCTGTTCTATCCGCCGAACGTCTCCGGCTGGGACTTCACCCATTGGCTCGACACCTCGACCGCGAAGGCGCGCTGGGAAATCGCCAGCTACGTGACGGCGAGCTCCTATGCCAACCCGTGGCCGGGCGCGGGCGAACCTCACTACAGCGAAAGCGAGGAACCGGCCGAAGCGATGGCGAGCGCGATGGCCTACTGGGGCTCGCCGCTCCTGAGCGGCGAATCGGCCGGCAGCATCGCGGGCTTCGCCCAGTCCTCGCTGGCCGGGATGAAACTCGCCAAATGGCAGCGCAGCCCGTACAAGGCGATGCGCCAGAACGCGCTGCGGATGCTGATCGCGACGTCGCCTGACATGCAGGTGAGCTGAGGGGGCTTTCGATGAAGAGCTGCTCGTGCCAGGACTTCAACCGCTCGCAGCTGCTGCGCGCGGGCATCGCCGGGGCCGGGCGCGGGCTGCCGTCGATCGAGCCGGGAATGCCGCTGCCGGCCGGCACCGGCATGGATCGCCGCTCGTTCCTGCTGCGCAGCGCGGGCGCCGTGCTGTCCGTCTACGGCGCCGCGGCGCTCGCGCCGCGGGCCTTCGAGGAGGGCATCGCGGCGGCCGCCGCGGCCGAACCGAACCAGCCTGTGCTCGTCTCGATCTTCATGGAAGGCGGCTGGGACGCGCTGTCGGTGCTCGCCCCGGTGGGCGAAGCCCGCTACCACGAACTGCGCCCGTCGCTGGGCCTGAGCGAAGGCGAAGGGGTCGAGTACACCGAGGACGAACGCCTGATGTGGCACCCGCAGGCGGGCGGACTCGCACAGCTCCACGGCGAGGGCAAGGTCGCGGCGTTCCCGGCGATCGGCTACGACCCGCCCGACGAGAGCCACTTCACGAGCCGCCACTACTGGGAGGTCGGCGAGCTCGACACGCAGGTCCGCTCGGGTTGGATGGGGCGCTATCTCGACGTCGCCGGCAGCCCCGGAAACCCGCTGCAGGGCCTCTCGCTTGACTACTCGCTCGCGCCGGCGCTGGCCACGACCACCGTGCCGGTCGCGGCGGTGTCCTCGCCCTCTGACTACAACTTCTGGGCGTACGGCCTGGATGAACCGCTCGACGGGGCCGACGATGGAAGAGTTCGGCGCGCTCGGCTACCTGAGCGCGCCCTCGCCCGCATTCGCCCAGGCGCGGATCGCGGCGCAGAACACGAACATCATCCGCACGCAGGTCGCGCCGTTCGGCGAACACGAAGGCAAACCGGGTTTCACCTCGCCCGTGACCTACCCGACCTCGGGCGGCCAGTTCCCGCAGCGGCTCGCCGTCCTGGCGGCGATGATCGACGACGAAGCGCTGCCGATCAAATGCGTCTCGCTCAACGCCGTGGGCGGCTACGACACGCACTCGGACGAGGCCGGGACGCTCGCGACGAACCTGAGCCAGACGATCGAATCGGTGCTCGCCTTCCAGCGCGACCTCGAAGCGCGCGGCATCGACGACCGGGTCGTGATCCAGCTGTGGTCGGAGTTCGGCCGCCGGCCCGAGGAAAACGGCTCGGGCACCGACCACGGGGCTGCCGGCGTCGCGTTCCTGATCGGCAGCCGCGTCAAAGGCCAGATGGTCGGCGAATTCCCCGGGCTCGCGAAACTCGACCCGAACGACAACCTCGTCAACACCTCGGACTTCCGCGCGATGTACGCGGGACTGATCGCGCAGTGGTTCGGAACCGAAGCCGGCCTCGTCATCCCCGGCGCCGGCACCGGGCTGCCGGGCCCCAGCACCTACGGCACGGTCCCGCAGCTGATCGCATGACCAGAACGCCACGTCCGCGCGTCCCGCTGCGGCTTCCCGGCCGCTCGGGGAGGCTCGGCGCCGGCGGCTCGTGCGCCCTGCTGTGCGCGCTCGCCCTCTTCGTCGGCCCGGCCTGGGCCCTGCCGTGGGGGTCAGGGTGGAGCTGGCCGGGCGCAGCGCCCCGCGCCCACACCGATTCCCGCGCCGGCTGCCAGGCGCGCCGGCACCGCGCACCCCACCGAAAGCCGCACTGTCGCGGCTCGCACAAGCCCCGCCACGGCGCATCCTCGACCCGGCCGACCACCGGCCCCGCACCGGAACCGGCCGCCGGGGGCGCCACCGGCGAAGGACTCGGCGCGCCGGTCGCTCCCGGCGCCCCGGCGGGAGGCGAAACGGGTGGCGCGGGCGGCGAAGGCGGAGGCGGCTCGCCGCCCGCGCTCGATCCACATCCAGGTCACCGCGGTCGAGTTCCGCTTCACGCTCTCGCGCACGACCGTCCCGGCGGGCAAAGTCGCGTTCCAGTTCGTCAACAACGGCCAGGACGAACACAACCTCAACGTGCTCTCCGGCGAAGGCTCGCTCGAAGGCTCGTTCCCGAAGACCGACTCTCACGGCATCCGCGAACAGACGATGACGCTGCGCAAAGGGACGTTCACGCTGTTCTGCTCGCTGCCCGAACACCAGGCGAAAGGGATGCACGCGACGCTGACCGTGCAGTGAGCGCCGCGCCTTGGCCGGCGGATCTGAGGCGCGGCCGCCCGCGCGATCGCCACCAGCGGGGACCGGGCGGATTCGGAGAAGTCGAGTAGTCTCGGGGCCGGCCTGGAGCACCGTGACCCGCAGCAGCACCCACCCACCGATCGACCTGCGCCAGCTCCAGTATCTGGTCGTGGTGGTCGAGGAGGGGCAGATAACGCGAGCCGCCCACCGCCTGGGCCTCGCGCAGCCGGCTCTCTCGCAGGCGATCGCGAAACTCGAGAGCCAGCTCGGCGTCCGCCTGCTCGAGCGCCTGCCGCGCGGAATCGAGCCCACTCCGGCGGGCGCCGCCTTCTACGAGAAGGCCCGGTACGCGCTCGCGGCGGTCGAGGAAGCGCAGGATGCGCTGCTCCCGTGGGCCCGCTCGGAGGGGATGCTGCGCCTCGGATTCCTGCCGACGCTGGGCGCCGTGGCGCGGCCATGGCTGCGCCGCTTCATCGGCTCGCACCCGGGCGTCCAGCTCGAGACCCGGCACCTGAACCCTCAGCAGCGCCTCGTCGAGCTGAAGCGCGGACGGATCGACGTCGAGCTGCTGTTCCCGCCGCCGCGCGATCCCGACCTCGTCTATGAGGTCGTGCTGCGATCGGAGCGACACGTGCTGATGCACGACGGCCACCCGCTTGCCGGCGAGCAGGCGCTCACCTACGAGCAGATCGCCGACGAGCGCGTGCCGGGACGTCATCCGAGCGTTCCGGAGGACTGGGCTCAGGAGGCCTGGCTGCTGAACTACCGCGGCTCCGCCACCCCGGTCACCAAGGAGCGGCCGACGACAGCGGACGAGGTCTGGGCGCTCGTGTCGGCCGGCCGGGCGATCTCGGTGCTGCCCGAGTTCATGGTCAAGGGGGCGATCGGGCACGGAGTGCGAGCCCTGCCGCTCACCGACGTCGAGCCGGTCGAGGTGGCGCTGGCCCGACGCCGTGACGACGAGCGCGAGACGGTGCTCGAGCTGTTCGAGCTCGCCGCCGGAAGCTCCGCTTAGGTCGCGGGCCGGCGGTTGCAGCGGGGCGGTTGGGCGGTCCGGACGCGCGGCGGAGGATCCGCGAGTTGCGCGGAGGTCCCGCGAGAGGCGCGGGGGGCGGTCGCGAGGGGCGCAGCGGTGGATCCCTCGAGACGCGGGGCGGTTCGAGACGCGGGGCGGTCAGTCCCTCGGGGAGGCCGGCGGTGGATCCCTCGCGGAGCGGGGCGGCGAATCCCTCGCGGGTCCGGAGCAGACGGTCGGCCTAGGGGATCTCGGCGGAGGTCGAGGAGATGAAGGGGAGCACGTCGTGGAGGCCCGTCACTTCGAAGACGCTCTGGACACTGTCCGGACCGGGCCTGAGCAGCAGGCCGATGCCACGCTGCCGGCAGATCCGCTGGGTGAGGATCAGCGCCCACAGCCCCGAGGAGTCGATGAAGGTGACACGTCGGAGGTCGATGACGATCGGCCGCTCGGATGTCATGAGCGCTTCGATCGCCTCCTCGAAAGGGGCGAGCGCCGAGCCATCGAACTCCCCGACCAGCGCGAGGATCTCGTGGTGCTCGCCGGCAGCGGACTCGACGCTGAACTCCCGTTCCGTCGGATCGGCCTCCGAGACCGGCAGCATCTCCCGCGTCCGTAGCAGGCGGTGTTCGTCCTCGTCCGCCCGTGGCGGGGCGGCGTTTTCTCCTCCGCGCTGGATGGGCAGCGGAGCACGCAGTGCCAGCGGCAACCTTCCGACAGCTCGAACGTTCAAGGCAAAGACTCTTGCGCTCCGTACCCCCCGCGTCCAATACGTGTTCATGCGTTGCTATAGGCGTGAGTTATCTCAGCCGGAGGGCCGTGGCTCTGGCAGCCCGGTGAACCCGTCCTCCTGAGCCCCCGACGCCGCCCGCGCCAGGCTCGCGCCGCCCGCGCCGGGGCGTCGAGCGCGAGCTGCTGCAGCGAGGCGCGCAGATCGCGGACGGCGGATCGTCGATCGCCGCGCAGAAAGGCGACCGAGACTTCGAGCGGATCGATGCCGAGCAGCGGGATCGCCCGCACGCCGTCGCCCTGAAGGCGCGCGACCATGAACTCCGGAAGGACGACGATCGCGCGGCCCCGGGACACGAGCGCCCAGAGCTCGTCCAGCGAGGTCGGGGTCTCGGCCGAGAGGCGCGGCGGCGAGCTGCGGTACCTCATGAGCCAGGCGTCCTCGGCCCATCGCTCGTCCACGCTCGGGTGGCGACCAGGGAGCGTTTCGTGCTCGATCTGAGCGAAGCTCAGCGCGGTCTCGCCGGCCAGGTGGTGGTCCTCCCCGACGAGCACGTAGCGGGGCGAGAGCGCGACGCGGTGCTCGACGAGCTGCTCGTCGCCGGTCGGCGGATAGAGCAGCTCGGCGTCGATACGGCCGCGCTTGAGCTCGACGAGGCGATCGCCGGGCAGGAGGTGGCGGGTCTCGACGTCGACCTCGGGGTGATCGAGCATGAAGCGCCGGATCAGGCCGCGGGCGAGGTCGCCGGCCGCCTCCGCGAAACCGATCACGAGCCGCGGAGCCGCCTGCAGCCATGGGTCGAGCGCCTCTTCGGCTTCCTCGACTGCGATCAGGGCGCGCGACGCCCGCTCGAAGAGCGCAACGCCCGCCTCGGTCGGAGTGACGCCGCGGGCGTGGCGTTCCAAGAGCCGCACACCGAGCTCGGTCTCGAGCTTTCCGATCGCCTGCGAAAGGGCGGGTTGGGCGATGTGCAGACGGGCGGCCGCTCGCGTCATCTGCCCCTCTTCGACGACCACGACGAAGTAATGGAGTTGGCGCAGATCGAGCATCCCGAGCGGCTCCTCGCTGCTGCGTCGAGCAAGGGCGCCCCCCCGACACCCGCTCGTTACCTACCCTGGAGCGCGCCACTACCCTCCCCGCTCCCATATGCGTTGCCGCGGAAACATAGGTTAGGCTTATGGCGAAGCTCGGGCCGCCGCCGCCCGAGGCGCTCGAAGGTCCATGGCCGTGGAGGGGCTGGTGACGGTGAGAGCGAGGCAGAGGAGCTAGACATGGCCGTGCTCAGGCTGGCCCGCTGGCCGGTGGGCGAGGAGGTCTACGACGCTGTCGTCGCCCAGATGCGGCTCCACACGGAGCATCCGATCGGCCTGATCATGCACAGCGCCAGCCATATCGACGGCAAGCTCCAGGTCATGCAGGTGTGGGACTCGGCGGAGTTCGCGGTGCGCTTCGAAGAGGACGTGCTGGGGCCGGCGTTGCAGGCGAGCGGGGTGACACAGGCGGGCGAGGTTCGCCTCTACGAGCTCCACGACTTGGTGACGCCCTAGCCGAAGCGCCGAGCGCTACGCTCGGGCGGAATGATCCACCTGGTAACCGCCGAGGAGATCGCCGCGCTGAACGCGCTGCTGGCGGGGGCGCGGACCGCAGGCGAGGTTGCGGCCCGCACGAGCCGCAACGCCTGGGCGGTGCTGCGCTCGATGGAACTGCGCGAACCGTCGCTGGCCGTCTCTGAGAAGGACCGGGAGCTCGGCGAGGTGTGGAACCCGACGCTGCTCGGGGTCGCGGCGGTCGAGGGCGAGCCCCGCCGAGGCCCGCGGGGGGACGTGGCCTCGGGCGAGGCCTAGCAGCGGCCGAGCGGAGGCCCGAAGTTCCGCGTGCCCGAGGAGGCCGGTCCTTGCCGGGCGCCGGGACCCCGCGGCGGGGCGAGTTGGCAGGGGCAAGGCGCGGCAGCCGACGCCGCCTCATCGCGACCCGCGCGCGTCCTGCCCTCCGGAGACCACCCCTGCTACCGTTTCGTAATCAGGCTGGGCATAGAGCCCAGCGACGGAGTGCCAGCGCTCGTAGCCTTTGCATCAGCAATCTCCGCGTTCGCAGCACTATCAACGCCGGAGGAAACAATGGCTACAGGAACAGTGAAGTGGTTCAGCGACGACAAGGGCTTCGGGTTCATTACGCCCGATGACGAGTCGAAGGACCTCTTCGTCCACCACACTGCGATCGTCGGCGAGGGTTACCGCTCGCTGCCCGAAGGCGCCAAGGTCAGTTATGACGCCGAACCGGGCGACAAGGGACCCAAGGCGGCGAACGTCCAGGTCGTCTAGCCCGTAGCGGGTCAACCCCGCGACGGACACCGAAAGGTTTGCGGGTGGCGCCTCCTGGCGCCCCCCGTCCTTAGGCCGCGCGGCCAACGAAGGGACGGACGATCATGGCCTCGAGCAGCAAGAAGCGAACGACGATGGCCAAGCTCGCTCGAGAAAACAAGCTCCGCGAGCGACGCGCCGAGAAGCAGGCGCGACGGGAAGCACGCAAGTACGGGGCACCCGAGACAGCGCCCGATGGTGAGGGCGATCCAGACGCACAGCCCGACGGCGATCTTGTGACGCCCGAGCCTGCGCCCGAAGCTGTGCCCGGGCAAACCGAGGCCTGACCCGGGGCCCCCGGCCGGGGCTCCCTGTCGGGCCGTCGCCGCCGGACTAGCGGAACTCGGTCACCGAGTACACCTCCGACTGGCGCAGTACCACCGGCTCGGGCGGCGCGTCCACGTCAGCGGCCAGGTGGTGCACGGTGAAGGTGTCGCGGCCGAGTTGGATGATGGCGGCCACGGTCTGCCCGTTGCCGGTGTCGAGCTCACCGACGCGCAGCTGGCAGTCGCGTCCGCTTCGCCGGCACAGTAGGCCCTCGATTCGCCGCTCCTTGGAGATCGCGCCGGTGCACACCTCGGCCTGGTCGCGGAGGTCGCGGTACATCCGCTCGGCCGCCGGTGCTCCGTCGGGGAGCGGCGGGAGGAAGAACCCGGCCATCAGCGCCGCTTCGTGCGGGCGCTCGACGCTGCTGGACTCCGGGGCGGGAAGCGCCTGCGCTCCTCCGGCGTCATCTGCCGGATCACGAGGTTTCCTCTCGCTACCTGCTCTCGGATCTCCTTGAGCTTCTGTTCGTGCTGCTCCTGCTGGCGCAGCTGGTAAGAACTCGGCACGTGCTCTCTCCTGGCACTCTCGCGTTGGGGCTGACCCGTGCCCCTGCCGCTGGTTTGGCGAGCGAACGCGCGAAAGGAACTCTTCTGCCGCAGGCTCCACGCCTGCGCGGGCTGCGCCGCCGTGTGTGCGAATCGCAACAATTCTACCGCGCCTGCCATTACGGGCTGGGCGCAGCCGTGCGTTCTGTTAGCGTCTGGCGCAGCGGTCGAGACCTTCGGCCGCGGCTTCAGCTCGCTTGAGTCCCGCCAAGGGGCGGTTCGGGTCAGCAAGAGCCTCCGAACCGCAGGCGCCCGATGGCGCCGTCAGGAGCTGTATAGATGTCGAAGTCCTTCGCCGATCTCGGCGTGTCCGGCGCGGTCTGCCGCGCCCTGTCCCGCCGTGAGATCACGGCACCCTTCCCGGTCCAGCGGCTCGTCCTCGAGGACGCGCTCGCCGGGCGGGACGTTCTCGTCAAGGCGCCGACCGGGTCTGGCAAGACGCTCGCGTTCGGCATCCCGCTGGTGGAACGCCTCGAGGCTGGACCGGTCCCGACCGGCCTGGTGCTCGCGCCCACGCGGGAGCTCGCCGCCCAGATCGTCACCGAGCTGGAGGATCTCGCTCGCGCCAAGGGGCTGCGGGTGGCCGCCGTCTACGGCGGCGTCGGCATCACCGCGCAGGCGGCGAGGGCCAAGCGAGCCCACATCCTCGTCGCCACCCCCGGCCGCCTCGAGGACCTCCTCGCACGGCGGACCTTCACGCTCGACCAGGTCCGAATGCTCGTCCTCGACGAGGCCGACCGCATGCTCGACATGGGATTCCGACCCGCGATCGACCGCATAATCGGCGCCTGCCCCAAGGCGCGACAGACGCTGTTCTTCTCCGCCACGCTCGAGGGCGTCGCGGGCGACGTGGCGGCCCGTTACACGAAGGCCGCGATCGTCCACGAGCAGCGCACGCGAGGCCAGGAGGACAAGCCGCAGGTGGAGCACCGATTCGTCGCGATCCACGACGAGCGCCGACTGGAGGCCCTGATCGAGGAGCTGGGGGCCGAGCGCGAGCGAGCGATCGTGTTCGTGCGCACCAAGCGCGGGGCGGACCGCCTCACCAAGCGCCTGGACGCGCGCGGCGTCGACGCTGTCGCGATTCACGGCAACAAGTCCCAGGCCCAGCGTGACAAGGCCCTGTCGCGCTTTCAGGCCGGACGCGTCGATACTCTCGTCGCGACCGATGTCGCCGCGCGAGGGATCGACGTCGATGGTGTCTCCCACGTGATCAACTTCGACCCCCCCGCCGATCACCAGACCTACATCCACCGGGTCGGCCGCACCGGCCGCGCCGGCAACACCGGGATCGGTGTGACGCTAGTCGGCACGGCAGAGCGCCACGAGATGCGTCAACTCGCACGGCGGCTGGGGCTCAGCCACGGCCTCGGCGGCGATGATCGCCGCCACGACGAGCCGGTCACAGGCAGGCCACGCAGATCCCCGCGGCGCCGTTCGCGCGCGGGAGCACGTTGAGCGCTTCAGTCGCAGACACCGCTTCATCCAGCGATGAGGGCGGTGCCGAGGGCGAGCGCGCGCAGTTCGCCGCGGCCCGCCCGTCGCCGGGTGGGCGCGGCGGCGAGGCGCGTTCCTGGCGGGAGCAGCTCGCGCCGTACGCGCATGCCGAACTCGCGCCGCGCGGCGTTTTGCCTCGCCACTTCGGTCGCTCCCTACCTGGGGCTGACCGTGGCGATGTACCTGCTTCTCTCGCAGTCGCTCCTCGCGCTGCTGCTCGCGATCCCGGCTGCCGCCTTCCTCGTGCGCTCGTTCATCGTCTTCCACGACTGCTCGCACGGCTCGTTCCTCGCGTCCCGGCGCGCGAACCTCTGGCTGGGGCGCTCGCTCGGGCTGCTCATCTACGCGCCGTTTCACCGCTGGCGCCACGACCACGCCGTCCACCACGCGACCGCGGGCGACCTAGAGCGCCGCGGCGTCGGTGACCTTTTCACGCTGACCGTTGCGGAGTACGAAGCGCTGCCCGCAAAAGGCAGGCTGGCCTACCGGCTGCAACGAAACCCGCTGATCATGTTCGGGCTCGGACCGATCGTCGCGATGATCATCGGCCCCCGCATCGTCTCGAAGGGCGCGCGCCCGCGGATGCGCCGCAGCGTGCTCGCCACCGACGCGGCGCTCGCGGTGATCGTGGGGCTGCTCGTCTGGCAGATCGGGTGGCGCGACTACCTGCTCGTGCTCGGCCTGCCGGCGCTGCTGGCCGGATCGGCGGGGATCTGGCTGTTCTACGTGCAGCACCAGTTCGAGGACGTCTACTGGGCCGACGGGGAGAACTGGAGCTTCGCCGAGGCGGCACTGCGTGGCAGCTCCTACCTGAGGCTGCCGGCGCTGCTGCGCTTCTGCACCGGCAACATCGGCTACCACCACGTGCATCACCTCAACGCGGCGATCCCCAACTACAACCTCAGGCGCGCCCATGATTCGACGCCCGCGCTCCATGACGTGCCGACCCTGTCGCTTGGTTGATGGGATGCGGGCTACGCGGCTCAAGCTCTACGACGAGCGCTCTGGGCGGTTGGTTGGGTTTCGCGGGGCGCGGGGGGCTGTCGGGGCTCCTGCGGCGGCTGAGGCGGGCTGAGGGTCGTTTTGAACGCCGGCCCGCCCGCGGTGAGGGCTGGTCGTGGGTTCGAGGTTGGAGTGGGTCATGGCGCGTGGCGCGCCATGCCCGGATCGTGAAGCCGGTCACGTACGGCTGAGATCGGGCACGGAGCGGCTACTAGACTTGGTGCCGCGGGGCCATAGCTCAGCTGGGAGAGCGCCTGCGTCGCTGACAGGCGGTCAGATCCACATGGAGGAGGTCAGCGGTTTCCGTCGCCGTCGGCCCCGTTCGAGAAAGCAACTCCCCGGCCGGCGTAGCCTGGCGTCTCTCGTGAGCGCCAGGAATGCCCGGGTCTCCTCGAGTCGCGCCGATGGCTTGTCGCTAGGCTCGATGAATGGGTGCTCGCGCTGACGATCCGCCTGAGGCGGGCAAGCTCCCGACCGGTCGGCTTGCGCGGACGGCTCGCGTGGGAGGGCTGGTGACGGGTCAAGGCCTGCGGTGGGCGGGAATGCGTACCGCCAACCGAGTTCGGACGGCCGAGCGTGCTGCGTCGGCCGAAAGCGAGCGGACTACCGCACTTGTCCAGCAGCTCGTCGACCAGCTTGGGCAGATGCGCGGCGCCGCGATGAAGGTCGGCCAGATCATCTCGATGGTCGAGTTCGACGGGCTCCCGGAGGAGGAGCGGGATGATCTCCAGCGCCGCCTCGCCGCGCTTCGCGACGACGTCCCGCCAGTGCGGTTCGCGGATCTCGAGAAGCTGATGCGTCAGGAGTTCGGCGGCCCGCTCGGGCGCGTATTCCGCGACTTCGACGAGCAGGCGTTCGCCGCCGCCTCGATCGGCCAGGTGCACCGCGCCACCACGCTCGACGGCGACGAGGTGGCCGTGAAGATCCAGTATCCAGGAGTGGCGGAGGCCGTTGAGACTGACCTGCGCAACCTGACACTTCTTCTGCCGCTCGTGAAACGGCTCGCCCCCGGGTTGGACGCAAAGGCGCTCGCTTCTGAGATGCGCGAGCGCATCTCAGAGGAGCTCGACTACGAGCTCGAGGCACAGAACCAGCGCCGCATCGGCCGCCTCATGCGTGGGCACCCGTTCGTCCTCGTGCCGAACGTTCACACAGACCTTTCGACTCGGCGGGTGCTCGTCTCCGAATACGTTGAGGGAGAGGGTTTCGAGGCGGTGCGCCGAGCCGATGAGGCACAGCGCGACCGATACGGTGAGATCGTCTTCCGGTTCCACTTCGGGCTGCTCTATCGCGACCGGATCGGCCTCGGCGACCCCCACCCCGGTAACTATCTGGTGACCCCGGATGGCCGGGTGTGCTTCCTGGACTTCGGACTCGTGCGCTACGTCACCGCCGATCGCGTCGCGGCGGAGCGGGCCGTCGCCCTCGCCGTTCGCGACGGGGACGGGGAAGCTGTCAAGGCGGCCCTGATCGCGGGCGGCTATCTCCCAGTCGGCGGAGCCGACGGGGTCGACGCCGAGTTCGCGCTCGGAATGATGCGCATGGCGACCAAGTGGTACGCGGTTCCCGGGCACCGACGCTTCGCGCCCGACGGCGATCGTCGACGACAAGACCGAGAGCCTCCCGACAGCGAGGAACGGGCTGCGATGAGGATGCAGGTCAACCAGTTCACCCTGCCGCCTGAAGCAATCCTGATCCGGCGGATGCACGGCGTTGTCGCCATCGTCCTGCGACAACTCCGAGCCGGTGCGGACTGGGGCGCCATCGCCGCGGAGTACCTGCACGGGGCCTCACCGGCCACGCCACTCGGGCAGGCAGAGGCCGACTTCTTCTCGCGCTCCGGACCAGCGGCGCTCGCAGCGCCATAGGACGCCGGGCAATCATCCCGCCGATGCGACCGCTCGGACAACGGGCCGGCCCCAAGCCCTCTTCGATAGGTGCGACGTGGAAACCTGCGCGCGACTGGCGCGCAGCCGCCAGTCTGCGCGGGCGCTGCCTCGTCTGCGACTCACCGGAGAGGCGGCCGGGCTGCGGCTGGTGTTCGTGCCGCTCGCCGCAGGTCTAGCTTTCGATCGGTAACTCAGGCGTCTTTCCCCACTCGACCCACGAGCCGTAGTAGACACGCGCGTCGGGATAGTCGAGCAGGTACTTCAGCGCGAACCACGCCTCGCTCGCCCGGTTGCCGATAGTGCAGTACGTGATCACCTTTGCATCCTTGGTCACGCCTGCATCCTCGAGCACACGACGTAGCTCGTCGGGATGCTTGAGAGTCCCATCTTCGGCCCGCAACTGGTCGATGGGGACGCTTACGGCGCCCGGCACGTGACCGGCACGCCCGGCGTCCTCGGTTGCCCCCGACGGCCAGAAGCGCTCCCCGCTGTACTCGGACCTAGCGCGGACATCCAGGACGATCGTGGACGGATCGTTGATCGCGTCCTCCACCGCGGCGCGGTCGGCGAGCAAGCCCGCATTTTCCTCGACGGCTGGGTGAGCGCTCGTGGAAGGCTTCGGGGCATCCGTGCTCCACTCGTTACCCGCTTGGGTCCACTGGTCACGTGTGCCCATGAGGATCCCCACGTTTTCGTGGCCGTGCGCCTTCAGGAGCCAGAAGCCGAGCGGCGCGCTATAGCCGTACACGACCACTCGCGTCTGCGGTGAGATGCCGGAGCGCGACAGCAAACGCTCGAGCTCCGCCGTTCCGACCGGCCTGTACGCCTCATCGCGCAGGTCCGTGTAGGCGTTCCACAGCACCGCGCCCGGAATGTGGCCCTCGTCATAGGCGGCGCGGCTGACGTCGATCTCGACGATACGAACGCTCGGATCGCTGAGGCGCGCGACGATCCAGTCGACGTCGACGATACCCTCCGCGCCCGCCTCCCGAGGGGTCATCCGCTCAGACCGACTAGGCACACGCACCGCACCCGACGGATGTTGTCACGACTGCACGCATCGTGCTCTCACTCCCGTCGGCGCCCGACCCTCATGACGACAAGTCCAGGGGTCGCGGAGGGTCGGAATGGATCCGCTCCTACTACGACGACCTCAACAATGTGCGCCCGCCCAATCACTGGGGCCGGCACTCGAGGAGTCGAACCGCTCGCAGCCACCGAACGACCCCCTGCGAGGTTGGCAGGAGGTCAGGGGAAGCCCTCGTACAACCCCCTGCTGGCATGACAGGAGGTCATGACGCGTCTCCGCCATGGAAGGTCACCGGTTCGATCCCGGTTGGCACCATCGAAGAACCGCGGCCCCTGGGCGGGCATCGCCGCGGGTGTCGCGACCGATCGGTCAGAGCCAGAATTCCCCGAGAATCCTTACTGTGTGGGCACGCGCCCACTTGTCCGCAAGTCGTGACTTGGTCGAGTCACCGCGACGTCCGCGCTTGACAGCGCGGCTCTATCCACTTAGCGTCGATCGACCAACGCATATGCGGGCCCCTGCGCGACCCCTCTGAGCCGCATCGCCGAGGCCCACCCAGACGCGGTCGAGGCGCGGGGACGCGACCTCAACACATCTAGGAGAGCCACATGGCCGCGAACACGCTCAGCATCCTGAAACCGAGTGTCAACAATCTGACCGTGCGTGTCTTCGTGCGGGCTGCCGGTCTTGACTTCGAAGAGGTCGACGTGTGGGGGAAGAAGGGCACCCCCGAGTTCCTAGCGAAGGCTCCGGCCGACCTCACGCCGCTGCTCGAGGAGTCGGGCCTTCCGGAGGGATCGCTGTGGGAGAGCTGCGCGATCATGCAGTATCTCTGCAACAAGCACGGCCTCAACGAGTTCTATCCAACCGAGCCGGGAGAGCGCGCGTTGGTGGACAGCGCCATGTTCTACCTGATCGGGACGTTGTATCCGCTCGTCGCGCGCGCGACATATCCGACACTTGGGTTCCCTCAATATGCCGGCGAGGTTGGCCCCTCTGAGGCCGATGCCGGGCTGAAAGCACGCGCGGAAAGCGACGCCGTGGCCGCGATCGCAAGGCCGCTTGACTTATACCGATCGTTCTTCCTCGAGGGGCGGCGATTCATCGGCGGGGATTCACCGTCGATCGCCGACATCCGTCTGGTAGCAACGCTCGAGTTCCTGAACGCGATCGACTACGAGTTTCCGTCGTGGGCGACCGAGTACATGGGAGCGGTCGAAAGCTCGCTTGGCGATGCCTACACGGAGCCGGCTGCTGACGTGCGGGGCTATCTCGCCTCTGTCAAGTCGTCGCACGCCTGATGGCTGGACAAATGACGGTCGGTCTAAGGCCGCAATGCTCGTCGGTCATCGGCAACACTACCGGTGCGACGTTGCTCTCACGCTCGGTCACCTCGATGTGGTGCTTGCCGGTGTAGTACGAAGGAACTACCGGAGCACAATGGCGTCGCGCATCGGATCAGGCCCGGAGCCTCCTCAACCGTTCACAACGTACGTAGGCACGTCAGCTAGCCGCCGACCGTACGGCGGACCAGCAGAGCGCAGACCGCGGCAACGACCAGCAGCACGATCGGCAGCCCGGCGCCCATCACGCCGAAGATCGCGAGCACGAGCGTGACGGCGCCGATGATTCCCGCGACGCTACCGGTGACCATAAGGCTGTAGACACGGCGTTCGCGCTGCCGGCGGCTCAGGCGGGTCCCGGGACGGCGCTCGAGGTCGCTCATGCCCTGAATGATCGCAGCACTTCGGCGTGCGCCCGGCTCGACGCGACGGCGGCGACTCTTAGCGGTCTCGCTGCGGCGGCAACATCCAGTTCTGGATCCGCGCGCCGGTTCAGCCGCCGAGAGCCGTCCGAAGCGATCGCTGGCCCTTCGCCCCCGTCACGGCTAGTACAGCCCTGCGGAGACTCGAGGCCGAGCTGCGCCAAGACCTCCTGCGGTTGCAGGAGGTCTTTTGGGCTTCGCTCCTATGGAAGCATTATGGAAGCCTCAGCGCTAGGTGCCGACAGGACCCGTCCGAGAGACATCGAGAGGAAGCTGGCCGTTCTGGTCGCACGCGCTAAGCGATCAGTTCCGCGTGGTTGCTTGAACTGCGCGGTTGCCAGGCGCGTCACCAGTTCGATCCCGGTCGGCTCCATCCTGGGAACGAAGATCGAACCGGCCCAGCCCCGGACGGGGCTGGGCCTTCGGCGTCCGAAGGTGCGCCGAAGCGCGCCTCGCGACTCGTCGCCGCCCGGCTTGACGCGTCGCGCTGCCGAGTTCGAACCCCGTTCTCGCCTAGGGGTTGAAGGCTTCGACGGTCGGCGTCAGGAAGTTGTCGAACCCGGTCACATTCACGCCGCTGAGCGTGCCCGTTGCCGTCGTGAATTCGAGCGAGCCCGGAATCACCCACGGATAGAGCGTTCCTGACAGCGTCACAAGTGGGCCGGTTTTTTTGCACACGAATTCCAGTTCGACGTTGGCGATTTCGTCTGCGATGGGCGGCACTTCGACCAGTTTCGAGACCCAGGGCAGGTTAAGCGAGTTTACTTTCAGCGCACCCTGCACACCCGCGGTGTTGACGGGGCAGGGATTCGGGCCGCACGAGATAACTTTGAATGCTTTCATCTTGTCCACGCCGGGGCCGCCGGAAGCAGGGTTTTCGAGGATCTCGGCGTCCCTGACCTTGCAGCTAACGGGAGCCGTCCCCGGGACCAGCGGCCCGAAGGTCAGGCCGCCTTCCGTCTTGACGGTCTTTTTTTTCACGAGCACGTTGCCGCTCAGGTACCAGTGTGGTTCGGCCTGAGCCGCCATCGGCGCGACCGCTGACATGGCAACGACCGCAAGCGATGCGAGCGCGACCAGAATAATTCTGTTCATGATGACCCCCCTTTTGCCTGGTGACAGGCGAGTATGGTGCGTGCGGTCGCGGCAATGCGTGCAGCTACTCGCGGTGCGCGCGTGCACCCACCCAGTAGGCCCAAGCTATCCGCAGGCGCGAGGCCATGTCAATAGCATGTCAAGGCGCCGTTATCATCAGGTCGGCCCGAAGTATGCGGGCGGTCCGCCCGGACGCAACCGCGGGCTAGCTAACCTTCAGGGCCTGGGGCCGTGGCTCAGCTGGGAGAGCGGCCGCGTCGCTGAGGGAACCGGAGGTCATGTCGCGTCTCCCATATTGCCGTCGTGCGCTCACGGCTGTCGTACGCTCACGGCTGTCGTACGCTCACCTGTGCACGCATGCTGGGGACTAAGCTCCTCACGGCCCCGTGGCAAGCGTCCAGAGGATGTTCACGCGATAG
The DNA here is from genome assembly GCA_963721285.1 of uncultured Solirubrobacteraceae bacterium. Classification (GTDB taxonomy): domain Bacteria; phylum Actinomycetota; class Thermoleophilia; order Solirubrobacterales; family Solirubrobacteraceae; genus Palsa-744. The sequence goes on from CAVRIN010000002.1 coordinate 457,183, forward strand.
ACCTCTTCGTTTTTCAGCGCTCTTAGCGTGGTGGGCGCCGCCATTGCGAGGCTCGTCGCTGAGAAGCCCGTGGTCGTCCACGTTGATTCTCCGGCGCCGCCCGTCGCGGCTGAGGCGACCTTGACGGCGGTCGCGGTGTCCACTTTGCATGCCGTCGAGCATTGCAGCGTCGGAGCGCTTCCCGTCCCGCCGGTGAATTTCGCGCCGGTGCTGTTCAAGGTCAGGGAGTTTGCGGCCAGTTTCTGGCCGCCTGCGACATAGCCTTCCGCGTCGGTGCCGCATTTGGCTTTCGGACAGTACTGGGCAAACACGGCGCTCTTACCGGTGCCGGACTGTCCCGCCACAGTGACGTTCCATCCCGATTTCGTGCCCCTAGTGTCGATGACTGAGAAATTTGTCATCGTCGTGTTGACAGTTTGGGCTTTCGCGTTAAGGGCCACGGTCGTCAGGGTTGGGAGTTTCGGGGCCGTCCCAAATTCGAAGGCTGCGTGTGTCGTGTCCGTGTTTAGCCCGAACGCACAGGCGAATGTGATCAGTAAGATGGTTCGAGCGTGGACCATGTTTTCATCGCCGCGCACGTCCCTGCCGACTTCGATATCGACTCACCCCTGTATCGGCTTGCGTGGAGTGCGGGTGCGACGTCGGAGCAGGAGAGCTGTCGTAAACAGGGCGTAGAGGAACACCGCGACGAGCCCGGCGATCTTCCACCAAGCCGTGCCTCCGCTGTCGGCTGGGGGTCCGCCGTACCGCTGCTGGGCGACAGCCGCGCGATGACCGAACGTGACCGTCGTGTTCAGACGCGCGATGCCCCCCGGGTAACGCATCCAGGCGGTGATTCGATAGTGCGTGCCCTGAGTCGGCGTCTCGCGGAACGTATTGACGGGGTAGGCAATGCTCGTGTGGGCGATAAAGGTGCCCGGTTCGATACGGCGAGAGATCACGGTGCGCCCTGCGCGGGTGATGCGCACATGGCCATGCACGCCCTGCAGGATCATGTTGCCGGAGTTGCGCGCCAGCAGAGCGAACACGAGTCCGGCAGGTTCGCGCCGGATCCTCGCACCCGTGAACCGGATACGCGGGTGACGTGGACCGGGTAACGAGACCTCTGTCCCGATCGCGTAGCGGGCGACGCTCGCGATCGCGACACCGTGTCGTTTTACGGTCTGGGAGTGCTGATCGAGCGTTTCGACACTGACGCCGCTGAGATAGTCGCCTGGCTGGGCAGCGGGCGGGACGACGACCGATACCGGCACAACCAAGCTGGTGCCCGGCTCAAGCGTTGCGGTTCGCCTGCCCAGATGCAGCCAGAGGGCCGATCGGTGAAGCCGCGAGCCACGCGGCGCATAGGATGAGCCCAGGGTGCCGAGGGTTTCTCCGTCGACCGGAGCGAGCAAAACGCGCAACCGCTTGGTCGTCGGGTTCCGCAACTCGATCGTCCCCGCCCGAGCAGCCGATCCGGGTCGAGTAGAAAGCTTGAAGTAGCTGAGTCCTGTCCCCGACGCCGTGTGCGGCATGACAACCAAACCGGACGGTGAAGCCGACGCGGCGGTCGCGCCGCCAATGAGGCTCGCAACGCCGATCGCCAGGGCGAGGAGCGCAGCGAGGCGACGCGGTGCGGGAGCGCATCGCCTTCGGCGAAGCATCGGGGACCTCATCGTCTCCGACCTTTCAGCGCAGGCAGCTCGTTTCCTGCCTGCGGTACGCGCGAAGCAAGGGCCTACGGCCCAGTGGCCAACGTCCATAGGAGATTCACGCGATAGACCTCGCCGTTGGAGAGCGCTTTCAGCGTCGAGGGAGTCGCAAGCGCAAGGCTCGGCGCGCCGAAACCTGTCGTCAGCCAGGTACCCATTCCGGCGCTCAACGCCGCAGAGGCGATCTTTACGGCGGAGGCGCTGTCGACGTTGCACGCCGACGAGCACTGCAGCGTCGGTGCCGTGCCGGTTGTGCCGCTCTGCGCCGCGAAGCTCGCACCCGTGCTGTTCAGCGTCAGCGAGTTTGCAGCCAACGTCGCGCCGCCCGTGACGTAGCCTTCCGGGTCGGCTCCGCACGTCGCGGTCGGGCAGTACTGCTTGAAGACGGCGCTTTTCCCGGCTCCCGTCTGCCCTGCGACAGTCGTGTTCCAGCCGGAGCCGGTGCCGGTCGCGTCGGCGATCCCGAAGTTGGTCATGGTCGAGTTCGTTGTCTGGGCGGCGCCGTTCAGCGTGATCGCGCTCAATGTCGGCATGGCCGGCGTCGTCGAGAATGACAGTGATCCTGCCGTCACCGAGAATTGCGTTTTGTCTTCCGCCGTGGCGGCGTAGGCTGAGGCGGGTCCGAGCGTCGCAAGGATCGTCATGAGCACCGCCAGGGCCCAAGCGAACACTGCAGCCCTCCGAAGCGGGACCGTGTTCAGAATGTACGTTTGAGGCATCCGTGCTCCTTGCTTTCACAGCACGCCGCGGGTAGGCCTGCCAATGACAGATCGAGGGAACGTGCCGCCGAGGACGACGCGCTGGCGTCTCATCGACGGTAGGTCCTCACCCCTTTAGCCACGAATTCTCGCTTGCCTCCATCCCGGATCGAGGGCCGAGGGCGGTCTGTTATCTCGCGTGTCGCCCTGATCTTCTATCTGGGCTCCTGTCGATGTCTGGCTCAACCTCGGACCAGCTCAGGTCGCCTGCGAACGTGGCCGCTGGGACAGCGATAGGACGCGATCGGGCCAGCCGCGACGAGCGCAGCTAGCTGGGGGCGCAGCCCGTCGGGTCGTCCACCGCCGAATCCACGGCGGGAGCGGTGCTGGCATGGCGTGCGCTGCACTTGTCCCCAAGTGACCTGCTGCCTGATCAGCAGGGAGTCGTCTCGCGATCCTCGACCTGTCAGACCGCGATGAGCCGCGATTGTTGCGCGCCTACAAGCGTCGCCGCAGCCGTGTCGGGGAAGGATCGACCCCGGCTGGGGTTGATCTAGGTGACGGGCTTTACGCAAGACGGAGGGACTCCGATGCGTCACACCGGCAGCTACTGATGCGCCCGCCCGAGCCTCAGGGTCCGAATCCGCAGCTCGCCGAGGTGGCTTCCAGGTAGCCCGTCTCGCCCGGCCAGTGGGCCTGGGCGGTGCCTTCCTGGTCGACGTTGATCGCGGCCTTCGGCTGGTCGCTGAACGTGCCTTCGGAGCCGGTTTTCACCTGGTCGACCTTTTCTTCGAGCGGCCCTCCGGGCGATTTGTACTTGTAGGTGATCGTGATCGGCACTTCGGCAAGCGCGGGGCTGATCTTGCCCGTGAACGGTACTTCGCTGCCTTTTGTGCGGCAGGTGAGTTCGAGCTTGGTTTCGACCGGCGGGGGCGGAGGTGGTGGTGGGCCCTTCTTGTGAGTCGGCGGTGGCACGGCGGGTAGCACGTACGTCCCGCAGCCGGCACCGGAGGCCGCGTGCAGGCGATCGCCGGCGTAGGTGACGACGAAGGTCCAGGGGCCGGACGACGTCGCGCCGACCGACGCCGTGAAGGCGCCGGCGGCGTTCGTGTGTATCTGCCGACTCGGGTGGCTGCCGGGCGATCCGATCGCGAGGCTCAGTGCGTGCGCACCCGGGAGGCCGAGGCTCCCCGAGAGGGCGATCTGCGCGCCGAGCGCAACCTGAGCCGGGCACGTGAGGCTCATCTGCGCGGCGGGGAGGGCCAACAGCGGGTGACCGCCGTTAGCGCGTACAACTCTCCCGAAGGGATGGCCGTTGCGCAGGAGCCGAGCGCTCAACTGGATCGGGAGGCGAGGGTTCACGCCCAGGAGAGCTTCGTTGCCGCGCGCGAGCGTGAGCGCGAACGTGTGCGCCCCTGGTTTGAGTTTGAAGCGCCCGTGCGCGAGCACGATCGTGCAGTTCGCGTGATTGCAGTGGGGCAGCCGCGCTTGGGCGAGGACGCTGATCGAGCAGCCGGATCCGGTGCAGCCTGCCTGGAAGTCGAGCGCCTTCGCCTTCTTGCCCTTCTTCTTGCTGTGCACCAGCGAGAGTGCGGGCGAGAGCGTCAGCTTGGCCAACTGCGAGAGGCGGCTCGGGCAATCGTTCACGGAGGGAAACGCGAGGAACTCGGCCACCGCGGCGCCCGCGCCGACGAACAGGTCGCCGTGGCAGTCGAAGGCCTCCGGGCCGAACATCTGGAAGTTCTGCTGCGTCGATGTTCCGCACCCCGTGCAGGGCTCTTCAACCGTTTCGGTCATGGGGAACGATGCGCCTTGCGTCGCCATGTCCCGCTGGAACGAGCTGGAGTCGTCGACCCAGACGTTGTGGTCGTCGGGTGCCACCGCCAGCCCGAGTGGCTGGCCGGAGCTGGCGTAGGGCGGCCAGCACGACGTCCCCCCTCCGTTGTTGAGCCATCCCCAGCCGGTCACTTCCCCGGTGCGCGAGTAGCGTGCCACCTCGCCGCTTTCCAGCGGGTCCCGGTATTCGTACTGATCCTTGGGAAGCAGGGTGTGGCAGTCCTCCCCTTCTCCTTCGAGGTTCTGTGTCGAGATGCCCCCCAGATAGACGTTGCCCGTGGGGTCCACGGCGAGCTCGCGGATCGACGTCGTGCGGCCGGCGGTGTAGGCGACTTCGCGGAAGCTGCCCGGCAGGATCGCCGACCAGGCTCCCTCGTCGACTCCGGCATCGGATCGCACGTCGACGACCCAGCCGAGCCCCACCGAGACGAGCAGGAACACGTGACCCACCGCGTCCGCCGCGATCTGCTGCACGCCGGGGATGCTCCACGTCGCCAGGTGCTTTTCGTTCTTGTCGAACACCTGCACCTGGCCGCGGGCCTTGTCGGCGACCAGCACATCGCCCGCGGTATCGGTCGTGAGACCTCCGATTTCCCCGAATACCGGGGACCACGTGCGCACCCACACCCCGCCGGCCGTGTACTGGATGACCTTCCCGCCGGTGCCGACGTAGACGTACGCGCCGTCGGGCGAGGCAGCAAGTCCGTCGACGCCCGCGAAGGGCAGGTTGAACGGCCCCGTGAACGAGCTGTTGTAGCTTCGATAGAGCTTGACCGCCCGTGCCGGCGGCACGCCGATCAGGAGCGCCACCGCGGCCAGCGCGACGGCGGCGAGCGCTGCTCGCCGCGACGCCCGATCGATTAGTGCCGGCGCCCTCATTGCCTCCAGCGCCCGAGTGTAAACGTTGCCGACACTCTCGCTGTCGCCCCGCCACGATTTGCCTGCGTCGCTGGCAGGAGGTCAGCCGTCCCGTCACCGTGGTGAGACGCTGACCCATCGGCTGCGAGAGCCTCCGGGCATCCCGCGCATATCGCGAGCGCTACCCGGTCCGGTCGACAGCCTGTTGGTCGACGGCTGACTACCACGAGCTTCAACGCGCGCCGTCAGGCTTTTTCGTCCATCTCTATGCCCCGCTTCTGCAGGAAGCTGCCGACCCCACCGGCGAGTGTGGCGATGACGGTGATCGCATAGATCTCCATGAACACATCCAACACCCGACCGCCGGGCGAGATCGGGTTCTTCACCGAGGATGACACCGTGAGCAGCTGGGTCGTCGTCCAAAACGCGGCGCTGCCAAACGTCTTGACCTCGGTTTCATGGGAGTGATGCTCGAGGAGGTAGGCGAGGACAGCACAAAGCAAGTCGACGCCTACGGTCGCGACGGCCACGGTGACAAAGACGTTGCGCAGCCGTCGATGCGTCGTCGTCGTCGCGCGGAATACATCCCGCACCTCTCGCCACGACCCGCTAAGCACTTCGGTCAGCATGCGCGTCAATCCTCGCGGGCGTCCCGGACGCCCGTCGCCCATCAATGACGTTGCGCTACGGCCTTCCGGGCAGGGGCGCCGCCCGTGCCGTAGAGCACGCGCTTCGGCACCGGCAGAGGGCTTAGCCGCCTTGCGACCGAGTCGGCGAGGAGGCGCGGTTCGAAGGCCGCGGCGAGAGCTGCGAGTTCCCCCGTTCGTGGTCGCTGAGCCGGCTCGGACGACGTCGCGATTTCACGAGCAGCGCGAGCGCTCGGCGACGTTGGGCGCCCCTGAGGTTCGCGAGACGCACCGATGTCATCCCGGCGATCTGCGCGTGCGTCGAGCGCACCCGGTGGCCCGCCGCCTCCTCCTCCCTCGTGCCGGGCGGCCGACGATCCGGCCCCCCGACCGCTGGTGGCGTAGAGTCCACAGCGGGTAAAGACGGAGGGTCTGTTTCTGGACCGCAAGCGAACAAGGGGAGGGACCATGTTCGATTTCGCAAGGTCGCGGACTTCGCCCCGGCTGCGCAGGACACTGCCGAGGCTGTACGCGATCGTTTCGGTCGTGCTCGCCATTCTCGCGGTGGGGGCCGCGGCGAGCGCCGCCAAGCAGGGGACGACGAGGGTCGTAAGCACCGCCAAATCCGGCCCGAACATCTACTCGACGATTCAAGGGGCGGTCAACGCCGCCAGCCCGGGAGATTGGGTGCTGATCGAACCCGGGCGTCTACGACGAAGCGGTGCTGGTTACCACGCCGGACATCCACATCCGCGGTATGGACCGCAACGGCGTGATCCTCGACGGTCAGCACAAAGCCGGCACCGAAGGCCGCAACGGCATCGAGGTGCTTCAAGACCGACGGCGTCTCGATCGAAAACCTCACGGTCAGGAACTTCGATCGCCCGACCCGGGACGGCGGCAACGGCAACGAGATTTGGTGGAACGGCGGTGACGGCTCAGGCGTGATCGGCGCTCACGGCTGGCACGGTGCCTACCTGACCGCCTACGACACCGGCCTGCTCGGCGGTTACGGCCTGTTCGTCTCGAACTCGGTCGAAGGCTCGATGGAAAGCGTCTATGCGTCGGGCTTCAACGACTCCGGCCTGTACGTCGGCGCATGCCGCGACTGCGACGCGAAGATCATCGGCGCGACGAGCGAAAACAACGCGCTCGGCTATTCGGGCACCAACGCGGGAGGCCGCCTGATTATCGAAAAGTCGACCTTCCGGCACAATGCCAGCGGTCTCGTGCCGAACTCGCTGGCGGGCGACGACGAACCGCCGCCCCAGGACGGCGCATGCAACTCGGGCGAAAACACGACGGAAACGCCCGAATTCGCATCGACGCGCATCCAGCGTTGCACGATCTTCCGCAACAACGTGATGAGCGAAAACAACAACCTCACGACGCCGGCCAACTCGACGACGGCCGAATCGCCGTGGGGCGTGGGCGTCGAGCTCGCGGGCACGTACGCCGATTGGCTGAAGAGCAACACGATCACCGGCAACGCCAACAACGGCGTGCTCGGCTTCGAGTTCCCGAACGGATCGGGTCCGACGTTCTTCCAGCTCGCCGGGAACCGCATCGACGGCAACAAGTTCCAGGGCAACGGCACCAGCGGCGCCAGCTTCGCCGGTGACGTCACGCTCGAGGGCGGCTTGTTCCCGACGCCCGAACTGGCACGCTCGACGAATAACTGCCTCACCGGGAACCAGTTCTCGGCGGCGACCTTCCCGGCCAACATCCAGGACGGCTGGGGCTGCCAGAACAAAACGACGCCCAACCCGGGCGGCGACCCGTTCGAATACATCCTCACGCTGAGCGCCGAAGCGCAGGCCCGCACGCAGGAACCGCAGCCGGCGCCCGAAGCGCAGCCGACGATGAAGCAGCCCATGTGCAGCCGTGCCCAAGAACGCGCTCTGCCACGGGAAGCCATAGCGACGACGCCGTGACGGTCTCGCGGCTCGCGGGGTTCGCTCCGCGAGCCGCGGACCGCGCCCGTCGCCGAACCGGGGCCCGCTCGCGCGATACTTCGGAACAGCCCCGCGAGGTCTTAGCGAACTCCTACCGCATCGCGACGGATGGTCATCCCGCGCTTTGCCTGGCGGTGGGCTTCGGCATCGCTGACGGCCCAGGCGATGCGCTCCACCAGCTGCGACGCTGCATGGTCGGTGGACAGATGGACGGCGCGGACGTCCTCGTCAAGGGTGACGCCGACGCCGTCGGGGATGTGCGGGTCCTCGGTCGCGACGATGATTCGTGGCATGCGTGACTCCTCAGGGATCGGTTCGCCATGCGGTGCCAGAAGCGTGGCGGCCCGGGCGCTCCTTGTATATGGCCGCCCGTCCAGCATGCTCCGCTGGCGCTCGGACACCTGCCACGGCGGGGCCAGCGATGACCTGTGGGGTTCAACTGGACATCGAGATCGAGCGGGATCAACTGGGGCCGGCACTCGCGGAGATCGAACCGCTCGCAGCCGCCTGAGTCACCCAATGCGACGTTGGCAGGAATCGCTTGACCCCCTGCTGACATGACAGGAGGTCATGGCCCCGGACTCTCGGCCCCACGCTCGTCCCCGACGGGACGGTGAGCATGCCGGCAGCTATGGCTGTCACGCGCGATGCGCCCCAGGCCGCCGGGCAGGACACCAGCTCCGGACGGGCGCGCCGCACGGGCTAACGTGTGGACCACGATGAACGCCGCTGACACGATGACAGCACGGAGCGAGCAATACACGGCGCTGCTCGACATGATCAAGCGGCACGGTGCGGCGAAGCTGCACCCGAAGGAGCGCGAGCGGTTGCTTGAAGCCGCCGATGCCCTGCTGTTCCGCGAGCCCGAAGAACGAAGCCTGCTCCGCTCGGCGGAGGAGATGATCGAGTCGCTCGAGACGAGCGGGCGCTGGTCGGCTGAGAGCTGCGACAAACTCCGCGAACACCTCTACGGCTGCGACGCCGGCGCGGCCGCCTGATCGCGCGATCAGCCATCCGATTCGAAGTCGCTGGGAGAGGATGGGCCGGCCAAGGGCCGGGTCAGTCGACAGGCTGGTCCGTTTAGATCTGGCGTGACACCATTGCGCTGTGAGGCCTAGCCCTGGTTAGCGCATCCCCCCCAAGCCCGCCGGACGCCGACTCGTTCGACCTGGTTGTGATCGGTTCGGGCCCGGCTGGCGAGAAGGGGGCGAACCAGGCCGCCTACTACGGCCACCGCGTGGCGGTGGTCGAGCGACGGTCCGATCCGGGAGGCTCCGCGATCGCGGTTTCCGGCGTACCTGTCAAGGCCCTGAGGGACACGGCTGTCTACCTGACCGGCGGGCCGCGCCGTGACGTGTTCGGGATCGGCATTCGCCTTGCGCCCGACCTGGTGATGAATCGACTACGGGCGCACGTGATCCACGTGGTAACAACGATGACGGCGACCGTCCACGCGAACCTGAGGCGGCACGGCGCGGAGTTTGTGCACGGTGAGGCCAGGCTGGGTCCGAACCGAAGCGTGATAGTTCGAACCGAGGAGGGACGCGAGCGGACACTTCGCGCCCGCGTCGTCTTGCTGGCGACCGGTTCCCGTCCGCATCACCCGCCGAGCCTGCCCTTCGACGACCCTGACGTTCACGATTCCGAGACGGTCCTGTCGGTGGAGCAGTTGCCTGAGCGTCTGATGGTCGTTGGGGGCGGCCCAGTCGGATCCGAGTACGCCTCGATCTTTGCCGCCTTGGGCGTCGAGGTTACGCTCGTGGACCGCGGGACACGGCTGCTGCCGATCTTGGACCACGAGATTTCGGAGGCGCTCGCGCAGAGCCTCAGGCAGTCGGGAGCCCGACTTATGCTCGGAGCGCAGGTCGAGGCTGTCGAGCGCGACGCCGACGGCCTGATCGTTCGTGTGGGAGGAGAGGCTCTCCGGCCGCAACTCGTGCTCCACGCGGTCGGCCGCACAGGGAACGTCGAGGGGCTCGGACTGGCCGAGGCTGGCGTGGAGGCGGACGATCGCGGCCGTATCCGCGTAGATGGGGACTTCCAGACCACGGCACAGGGCATTTACGCGGCCGGGGACATCACCGGTCCGCCGGGGCTCGCGTCTGTGGCCATGGAGCAGGCCCGGGTGGCCATGTGCCGCGCGTTCGAGATCCCGTACAAGGAGTCGCTCGATCCGGTGATCCCAACCGGCATCTACACCCTTCCGGAGGCTGCGATGGTCGGGCTGACCGAAGAGGCCGCCCGCGCCGGCGACGACGACATCGCAGCCGGCCGGACGTTCTTTGATGCCAACGCCCGCGCACAGATCGCGGGATCCGCCGAGGGCATGTTGAAGCTGGTGTTCCGAACCTCCGACCGGCGGCTGCTCGGCGCGCACATACTGGGCGAGGAGGCGACCGAGCTGATCCACATCGCCCAGGCCGTGCTTCACAGGGGCGGCGCCATCGACGAGTTCATCGATACCACGTACAACTTCCCGACCCGCGCCGACGCCTACAAGTATGCGGCCTATGACGGGCTCCCGCCACGGGCCAAAACCTTGGGTTCGTAAAGAAGCCCCGCAAAGATACGGTGTTGAGGGGGCCACAGGTCATTTGGTGGACGACATCCTGCCGTTGCTACAGGAGGTCACACGGACAGTTCGGAAGTGCGGCTCCCTGACCCTGCTGAGGGCGCAGAAGGCCAAGAGGTAATCGGCTAGCTCCTCACCTGCCCGGGCCGCCCGAAGGCCGCCCGGGCCCGTACGCTCAGCTCCCGGACCGCGACCTCGCCTGCTCGCGCAGCTCGATCCTTCTGATCTTGCCCGTCAGGGTCTTCGGCAGCTCATCGATGAACTCGATCTCCCGCGGATAGGCGTAGGCCGAGAGCCGCTCGCGAACGAAGGCCTTGATGCGCTCCGCCAGTTCCGGGGAGGGCTCATGGTCGGCGGCGAGGACGACGAAAGCCTTGACGATGTTCCCGCGGCGCTCGTCGGGTGCCGCCACGACGGCGGCCTCCCTGACGGCCTCATGCTCGAGGCAGACCGACTCCACTTCGAACGGCCCGATCCGGTAGCCGGCGGCGATGATCACGTCGTCGGCCCGGCCCTCGTACCAGACGTAACCGTCGGCGTCCATCCGGGCGGCGTCCTTGGTGTGAAACCAATCGCCGCCGAACGTCGCCTCGCTCTCCTCCTCAAGGCGCCAATAGCCGAGCGGGTAGTGCGGGTTCGTGCGGGCGCGCAGGCAGATCTCCCCGCGCTCGCCCTCGGCGACCTCGTTCTCGTCCTCGTCGAGGATCGCCACATGCCAGCCCGGCATCGGCTTGCCCATCGAGCCTTCGCGGACGTCCATGAAGGGGAAGTTGGCGCACAGCGGGTAGGACTCGGTCAGGCCGTAGTAGTCGAGGACCGTGACCCCGTACTGGTCGCGGAACCACTTGATCGCCTCGGGATTCAGCGGCTCGCCCGCGGAGCAGACGATCCGGAACTGCTGTGGGTAGCGGGTGCCCGCGTCGGTGATCGACATCATCGAGCGGATCGCCGTGGGCGTCCCGAAGACGTTGCTGACCCCGTGGCGCGAGAGGAAGTCCAGCGTCTTGTGGGGATCGAAGCCACCCTCGCGCTGGTAGACGCACTGCACGGCGCCGAGGCGCCAGGGACCCAGCAGCGGGCAGATGCCCGCGGCCCATGCCCACTCACCCATGCCGTGGAAGCGCTCGCCGTCGCGGATGTCGTGGCAGTAGCGGAACTCCTCGTGGGCCAGGATGTAGCGGTGGGCGTGGACGATGCCCTTCGCGAGGCCTGTCGTGCCGGAGGTGTAGTAGAGCTGGGCCGGGTCATCGGCCAGCGTCTGGACCGGCTCGAACTCGGTCGGGGCGCCGGACAGCGTGTCCTCGTCGAGGACGAGGAGGGGAGTCGTGACGTCATGTCCGAATCGCCCGACGTTCGCCGCGTCGGTCACCAGGACGGCCGGCTCCGCATCTTGGAGGCGGTGACGGATCCCCTCGTCGCCGTAGAGAACGGACATAGAGAGCAGCAGGGCGCCCAGCTTCCATGTGGCAAAGAACATGGCCGCGGCCTCGGGCGTCGGCGGCAGCACTATGGCGACGCGGTCCCCGCGCTTGACCCCCTGCGCCGCCAGTACGTTGGCGCACCGATTTGACAGATCCTGGAGCTCGCCCCAGGTCACTTCGCGCACGGCCCCGGAGAAGTGCTCGTGGATCATCGCGAGCTTCTCACGCGGATGGCGGTCGCAGATATCGAGCGCGATGTTGTAGTGCGCCGGCACGTCCCATCGGTGCTCGGCGCGTGCGAGCTCGTAAGGGTCCCCACTCTCCGGCATCGGCGCCACTCCTTCGTTGGGCGGTTCCATCATCAGGGTTGCAGAGTCTGCTCCCTGCGGTCACGTGATGCGCCATAGCATCATAAGATGCGCCGACGCATGCTAGGATGCAGACATGCCGAAGACGATCCAAATCCGGGACGTCGACGACGACGTATACGCCGGCCTGCGTAGACGCGCTGCGGAGGAGGGCGTCAGCGTCCCAGAGCTGTTGCGTGCCGAGGCGACACGGCTGGCTGCACGCCCCAGCATCACAGCATGGCTGGCGTCGACACGTCGGCGCTCGTCGGGGGTTGGAGCAAGCGAGGTCCTAGAGGCGCTCGACGAGCTCCGCGATGCTCGTCGTTGACGCATCGTGCGTCGCTGAGGTGGTTCTGGCCGGCCCCGATGCTGAACCGGTGCGCGAACGACTGGCTGCGGACGCGGACCAGGCTGCGCCCCATCTCGTGGACGCCGAGGTCCTCGGCGTGGTTCGCCGCGCCTATCTGCGTGGCGAACTCGACGGAACGGCTGCCCATCAAGCCGTCGACGACCTTGGGTCCTGGCCTGCAGCGCGCGTGGACCACCGGCCGCTGCTCGAGCGCGCATGGGAGCTTCGCGACTCGGTGAGCTGCAGCGGACGCCCTCTACGTGGCACTCGCCGAGGCGTTGGACGTCCCGTTGCTCACACTGGACAAGCGCCTCGCGCGCGCCGACGGACCGCGCTGTCGGGTGGAAACTCTCTAGCTGCGCGCCCCAGATGTTTAGCGGGAACGGATTCTCGGGTACAGCGCAGCCGGGGATGCGGGCACTTTTCCGTATGGGGGGACTAGTCGCGATCGTCGCGATCGGCTGCATGCTGGGCGCGGTGGCAGCCTGCGACCGCCGCTCCGATCGCGCCCTACAACGGAGCGAACCCGTTCAAGTGCAAGCTCCAGAAACTGGGCACCGGCACGGAATACAAGAAACCGAACGCCGACCCCTTGTGTGTGGAGTTCGACAAGACGAACCAGAACGTGACGGAACTGGGCATCGTCGACTTCCTGCTCAACGAGCCGGCGAGGGTGGCAGCCGCGGTGCCCAAGTGCTTCTACTACCAGGTCGACCACTGGACGGGCTCGATCGAACAGGGCGGTCAGCCGACGCTCTGGCATTGGGACGGGATGTACTTCTTCGACAAGGCGAAGGGCATGGGCGGCGTGCACGTCGAGAACCTCACGATCGGCGGCGTGCCGGCCGATCCCAGCCTGCTGCCGGGCTTCCCGGCGGAATTCTCGCCCTATTTCGGACCCGGCGAAGGCGGCGCCTACGCCACGCTCGGCGCCGGAGAACCGAGCTGCGCGGCAAAGGTGGCCACGCCCGCAGCGGCACGGAAGGTCTACCGGCGTAACGCCTCTCCAACTGCTTAGGCGGTTGTGAGCCAGCTTCGCCACGAGGAAGGCCTCGGCGGATTCGCTGAGATGCTCTCGCGCCGCGAGGTGCTCCAGCGCGGCGGCATCCTCGGGCTTGGCGCTCTCGTCGCCTCCGCGCTGCCCGTAGCCGAACGCATCTTCGTCTCTGAGGCGGCCGCCGAAGTCCTGCTTCCCGACGCGACCCTTCAGGCCTTCGCCGACACGATGGTGCCGGGCCGCGAGGCGCTCACCACCGACCTCGGCAACGAAATCCATCCGCTGGCGATCGCGGGCGTCGACAACGAGCCAGGGGCCGTCGAGGCGGATGCCCTGCTCGTCTATCACGATGCCCTGGTCGGCTTCGCCGCGCTCGAAGCTCCGTTCCTGGCCGAGCTGTCGACGCGCTCGCTCGCGCACGGTGCCCCGTTTCTGAATCTCGCCTTCGAACAGCGGGCCGCGGTCTGCCTCGAAGGACTTGCGCCGGGAAACCCCACCGTCCTGGTATGGGAAGCCGCGGCAGCCGTGCCGTTCGTCGCGTTTCTTTGCGCGGGCGCGCAGAGCGAAGCCACGATCGACACGTCCTCCGCCTATCAGGTGATGGGCTACCCGGGCACCGCGGCCAACGGCTATCGGGAATTCTCGTACAAGCGCAAGCTCGCAACCGAGCTCACGAAGCACGGCTACCTGCCCTAGACACGAGTGGCCGAGCGTTTCGACATCTGCATCGTGGGCTCCGGCTTCGGCGGGTCGATTTCAGCGTTTCGGCTGGCCGAGCTCTACCGGGCGGCTGGAGAGACTCCGAGCATCGTCGTCCTAGACCACGGTGCGCGCCATCAGCACACGGACTTCCGCCAGTCGATGGGTGTCGAGAACCTGTCGAAGATCTACGGGTTGATCCAGGGACAGGGTGCCCAGATCCTCGTCGGCAACGCCGTCGGGGGTGGCTCGAACTTCTATCTCGCCGCGTCGCTCCGCTCGCCGAGTGAGACGTTCGAGCGCCGTGATCACCGGCCCGACGACGGCCCCGACCGGCGCATGTGGCCTCAGGAGATCAGTCGCACGGCGCTCGATCCCTTCTACAAGCGCGCCGAGCGGGCACTGCGCGTGCAGCGTCCTACCTGGAAGCAGGTTGCCAAGTCGGGCGGACTGTGGGCAGCAACCCTCGATCGCGCCGGTCATACGTGCGACCGCGTACCGCTTGCGATCGACCTCAGTCGCTGCATCCAGTCGAAGTGGTGTCACACCGGCTGCATCTACGGGGCGAAGAACTCGGTCATAACCAACTACCTGGCGTCAGCCGAGGAAATGGGAGTCCAAGTCCGCCCGAACATCGAGGCTGAGCTGATCGTCCAGAGTCAGGCGCGACCGTACCGCTACATCGTGACTTCCTCGGAACTCGACAACGAAGGCGCTGAACCGACGCGTCAGCCCAACGGGCAAAGCTCCGAGATCGAGTGCAAGGTGCTGATCCTCGCCGCGGGAGCAATGGGGAACCCGCCCCTCCTGATGCGCTCGAGGCCCGGTCTTCCGAGCCTCTCGAGCCACGTCGGGAAGCACCTCGGAATCAACGGCGACCACATAGCCGCGATCGAGTACGACGAGCAGAAGGTCAAAGAAGTGCTCGGGTTACCGGGATATGGCCAGACTTACAAGGGGAATCACATAACCACGATGTCGTATGACTTCTGGGCTGGGCGGTCCGGCAACCAGTGGGACGGGACCCGCTTCACGCTCCAGGAGATCTTCCTCTCGACCCTCCCCCACATCCTCTACGACGACGACCGCGATCCGCCCGGGGAACCGTCGTGGTGGGGTCTGCAGAAGAAGCAGGCGCTCTCGACCTTCAACAACCACATCGAGATCCTGGCCATGATCGAAGACACGAACGACGGCGAATTCCTCGCCCCCCCGCCCAACGGAGGCGCCGTCCGACCGAACGCCGGTCCCCTGTGGGTCGGGCCGTTCACCTACAACCTCTCCGAACAGACCGTCCGCGCGCGCGAGGCGGCGAACACAGCGATCGCCGACGTTCTCGCAAAAGCAGGGCTTGGTCGATTCATGAAGTTCACCTTCCGCAGTGCAAACGCCGCCCATCCGGTGGGAGGCTGCCGGATGGCGGACTCGAAGGACCTGGGCGTGGTGGATCACCAGAACGAGGTGTTCGACTACCCGGGTCTCTTCTGCATGGACTCGTCGTCGATCCCCACATCCCTGGGAGTGAACCCGTCTCTCACGATCTCCGCGGTCGCCGAGCGGGCGTGCCAGGCCTTGATAGAGCGGAGCACGGAGTACGGCTTGCCCGCGAAGCCCGCCCATTTCACGGCGGGAACGCCGGGCGTTCATCTCGGCCCCCACACAGAACCGGTTCGCCGGACAGTCGGACAAGGCGATCGACGAAAAGGTCCGCTACTACGAAACCGCCTTTCGCTAGTCCCGCTTCGCCGGCGAAGAGCAGCCCCACAAGACCGGCTCGACATCCACGCCGCTGCGATGGCTTAGAGTCCTGACGATGGCGTCAGCCCTCTCATCGAAGGAGGAGAGGCGGCTCCTCGAGCGAGGCAGCGCTGTGTGAGCTCTTCCAGGCGACGGTCGAACGCGCCGATGAGCCGGCGGCGGCGATGCACGAGATCGAGAGGCTCTACTCGTGAGCGCCACCGAGACGGACGCGGGCCGCTGGGCTACCCACCGCGTGCTGAACCAGCCGCCGCCGCTGGCGGACTACGACCCGTTCGCCGCCGACGTCGCGCTGGTCGAGGCGCTCGACAGGGAGGGCGGCGACTGGGGGCTGGAGCGCGTCCGCGACCTCGCCCGCGTTCTGGGCTCGAGCGAGGCGCTCGAGCACTCCAGGCGCGCGCAGCGGAACATCCCGGTGCTGCGCAGCCACGACCGCTACGGCAACCGCGTCGACGAGATCGAGTACGACCCCTCGATGCACTGGATGCTCCGCCTCGGCGTCGAGCGCCAGGTCAACACGCTGCCCTGGCAGG
Source organism: uncultured Solirubrobacteraceae bacterium (assembly GCA_963721285.1). Taxonomy (GTDB): domain Bacteria; phylum Actinomycetota; class Thermoleophilia; order Solirubrobacterales; family Solirubrobacteraceae; genus Palsa-744. The sequence continues at coordinate 473,526 of CAVRIN010000002.1, forward strand.
AGGCGCGCGACGGCGCACACGTCGTGCGGACGAGCATGTTCCACCTCTTCAACCAGCTCGACACGGGGCCCTGCTGCCCGTTCGCGATCAACTACGCGGCCGTGCCGACGATGCGCCAGGACCCGACGCTGGCGGCCGAGTGGGAGGCGCGCCTGACGCTTGCCCGACTACGACCGCTTCGCGCAGGCGGGGATGGTCTTCACCGAGAAGCAGGGCGGGTCGGACCTGCGAGCCAACACGACCGTCGCCGAGCCGATCGGCGACGACTGGTACGAGCTGACCGGGCACAAGTGGTTCTGCACCCACCCCGTCTTCGAGGTCTTCTTCACGCTCGCCCAGACGGAGGCGGGCATCACGTGCTTCGTCGCGCAGCGCCCGCACCCCGGCTTCCGCATCCAGCGCCTGAAGGACAAGCTCGGCGGACGCTGCCTGGCCTCCTCGGAGGTCGAGTACGACCATCTGCCGGCGCGGATCCTCGGCGAGGAGGGCCGCGGCACGGCGATGATCGTCGAGCAGCTCGTCTACACGCGCTTCGACACGCTGATCGCGGTGACCGGGCATGATGCGCCGCGTGCGTCGCCGAGGCGATCTGGCACGCGCGCCACCGCAGCGCGTTCGGCGCGCCGCTGCCGAGCAGCCCGCGATGGTCAACGTGCTCGCCGATCTGGCGATCGAGTCCGAGGCGGCGACCGTCGCGACGATGCGGCTCGCCCGCGCCTTCGACGCGGACGAGCCCGAGGAGGCCGTGTTCCGGCGGCTCGCCCTCGCGGTCCTGAAGTACTGGGTCTGCAAGCGCGGCGCCCCGCTCGCCGCCGAGGCGCTCGAGTGCCTGGGCGGCAACGGCTACGTCGAGGAGGCGCCGATGGCCCAGCTCTACCGCGACATCCAACTCGGCACCGTCTGGGAGGGGTCGGGCAACGTCATCGCTCTCGACGTCCTGCGCGCGCTCAGCCGGGAGCCGGGGCAGCGCGGAGGCGTTCCTCGCCGAGTGCGAGCTGGCCGCGGGCGCCGACCCGCGCTTCGACGCGCACCTCGCGTCGCTGCGCGAGCGGCTCGCCGCGCCGCCGACCGACCGGGCGGAGGCCGAATGGGAGGCGCGCCGTCTCGTCGAGGACATGGCGCTCGCCCTGCAGGCCGGGCTGCTGCTGCGGCACGCGCCGGCCACGGTCTCCTCAGCGTTCTGCGCCGCGCGGCTCGGACGTCGCGGGCTGGCCTTCGGTGACCTGCCGCGGGGCGTCGACGGCGCGGCGATCGTCGAGCGGGCGCTCGCGGTCTAGGTCTGGCCCGTCTCCTTCGTCGCTGCCGGCGAGTCGCGAGTCGGGAGCCTCTAGGGAGAGGCTAGAAGACCTAATCTGCAGGCCCGTGTGGGCCTTCGAGAGCGATCTCGTCAGCGTGGCATCGGGGCAAACGGTGTCGTCACGGACCCGTCCGATCGCCCGGCCCGCGGCCGCGAGGGCGCACCCGCCCCCGCGACCGTAGGAGAGCTCAGGCTAGAACCGTCACCGGTTCGGCGAACGTGATCTTCTCTGTCGAGGCTCAGCCCGGCAGATTCGAACGGGCCGCCGAAGGAGACTTCGGGGAAGTCGGGCGGTTCGGCTTCGAACGCCAGCGGTTTCTGGTGACCTTTCGATTGTTTGAACTTGAGAGTGAACGGTTTGCCGGCTTTGACCGGTTTGTTCACGGGCGTCAGCTTGCCGATCACCGAGCCCTTGACGACGACTTTCGTTTCCGCGCACACGAAGCTCGCCAGGAGAGTGTCACTGCCCAGATCGAGCCCGACTACGGTTTTGACCGGCGTGTGCACGATGTAACCGAGCCTCATTGGCGCGGTGATCCCGATCTGTTCCGGCGGGAGACCCGGCGTGTGGCATGGGAGCTTGCCTGTCGCGAGCACCCGCTCGCAGCCGGACAGGATGATCGTGGCGTTGCCGGTCATCGGCGACGTGACTTCGCCGGAGCCGGTGTCCGCCACGCATTCGATTTTTTCGCCCGACACCGATTCGAGCGTCGTCGGACCGCTCGCGATGCTCATCGGTTTGGGGTACGGCGGGGACCATTCGGGCAGCGCGAGCGCCGCCGTCGCGGTTGCTGCCGAAGTGGCCGCGGTCACCGCAACGGTGGCCGCGAGCCTCAGACCTAGTCGCAACATGTGATCACCTCTGTGGTCGTTGATTGGCGCGGGACCATCGCCCGCGCTCTCATAGTCCGCTCCGGACAGCGCCCTCTGGGCGACCCAAGGTGTATGAAGTGGCACCCCCTGCGGGGGCCCTTCTCCGAGGCGACCCTGATAGCCCGGCGGCTCTGCCCGGGGCTCGAGAAATCCGACCGCTCACACTCGCCCGAGTGACCCCCTGCGACGTTGGCAGCAGGTCAACCGAACAACCCGCCGCAACCCTGTTCTGATGGGCTCCACCTCGCGGAGCTCGCCGACTCAGTCCGTCAACGAGACCTCTGCTCGCGTGAGAAGCGGTTGCGCCGTCAGTCGCTGCCGTCGGGGTTGTCGATCACGTACAGCCAGCTGCCGTCCGACTGACTCTCGTGCGCACTCGACGCGGTGCCGGCGCTACCGGCGGAGTAGCCGGCGATCTCATCAGCCGGCCCTCGATCCCGCATGCGCAGCGTGCGCGACGGGCCTGAGGGCCTGCTCGTCGAGCTGCTCGAAGTAGCCCTCACCCTCGATCGAGAGCGGAGGTAGCACTCGCTGCAGCCAGCGCGGTAGCCACCACGCCGACCGACCGAGGAGGACCATCACCGCCGGCACGAGCAGGCAGCGGACGATCGTCGCATCGATGGCCACGGCGGCCGCTAGGCCGATGCCGAACTCCTTCACGGTCGGGTCCCCGTTGAGGACGAAGCTGCTGAACACGCACACCATGATCAGCGCCGCCGAGGTGATCACCCGACCGGTGGAGGCGAGACCGTCCACCACCGCCTGGGTCGGTTGCCCCTCGTCCTTGTATCGCTCCTGGATCTGGGTGAGGAGGAAGACCTCGTAGTCCATCGAGAGTCCGAACAGGATCGCGAACATCAGTAGCGGCACGAAGCTGACGATCGGCACCGCTTCGGCGAGGCCGATCGGGCTTACGAGATGTCCCTGCTGGAAGATCCACGTCACGATGCCGTAGGCAGCACCCACAGACAACAGGTTCATGACGGCGGCCTTGAGCGGCACCACCAGCGAGCGGAAGGCGAGCATCAGCACGAGGAAGCTCAGGCTCACAACGATCAGGATCATCCACGGCAGCTTGGCGCTGATCCGGTTGGCGAGATCGATGTAACTTGCGGTCTGGCCGCCGACGTCTGCGTGCAGGTCCGTTCCCTTGACCGCCGCCGGGATGACCGAGTCGCGCAGCTTGACCACGAGATCTTCGGTGCTCTGCGAAGAGGGAGCGGCCGTCGAGATCGCGGTGAAGACGGCCGCGTCGCCTGCCTTGTCCAGGGTCGGCGGCCCGACGGACTTGACGCCCGGCGTGTTGGCGACTTCGTTGCGCAGTGTCGCGAGCCGCGGATCGCTCGCGGGATTCTGCGCCTGCTTGCGACTGGCGTCGAGCTGCTGCTGCTGGTCTTCCAGCTGCTTGCGCTGCGATTCGAGTTCCTTCTGCTGCCCTTGTGTCTGGGCGCTCGGCGGCAGCGCCTGCAGCTGCGCCTGGCTCGCGCTCAGCTGCTGCTTGCTGGCGTCGAGCTGCCGCTGTTTCGATTCGATTTCGTCGATGGTCTTCTGATCGGGTTTGGCGGGGGAGCCGAGTCTCACGGCCACCAGCAGTGGTCCGTTGGTTCCAGGGCCGAACCCTCGGCTGATGATGTCGTAGGCCTGACGCGCCGTCGTGTCGGTCGGGAGCGCACCGACGTCCGTCTGCCCGAGGCGCAGGTTCAGGACGGGGAACGCGAGCACGACGAGCACCGCGACTGCGCCAACCATCGACGGCCACGGCGCCCCTGCCACCGCCCGCGCCCAGCGTGCCCAGCCGTGTGGCTGGTGGTCGTCTGGATGCGTCTTTCCGACCTGGACGCGCAACGTGTTGATGCGCGGCCCGAGGGCGCCCAGCAGCGCCGGCAGCAGCGTGATGGCTCCCAGCACTGCCGCGACGACAGCGAGCGCCGCGCTCCAGCCGAGCGCCGTCACGATCGGGATCTGGGCGGCCGAGAGGGAGATCAGGGCGATCGCGACGGTCACGCCGGCGAACACCACCGCGCCGCCCGAGGTCGCCGTCGCTCGCGCGATCGAGTCTTGCATCTCCATGCCGTCGCGCAACTGCTTTTTGTGGCGCGTGACGATGAACAGGGAGTAGTCGATGCCCACGCCCAGCCCGATCATCGTGGCGAGCGTCGGCGAGATCGTGGGGATCTGCGCTGCGTGGCTGAGCAGCTTTATGGCGCTGAGGGCGGTCACCAGCCCGAACAGCGCCGTCGCTATCGGCAGCAGCATGGCCGTGGCTGTCCCGAAGGCGAGGGTGAGGATCACCACGGCCGCGATGAGCCCGACCGCCTCGCTGCTCTCCGTCGCCGGTTTGGAGAGCTTCTGCCCGACATAGCCGCCGATCGCCGCCTGGATCCCCACCGCGCGAGCGGGGTTCGCGGCGTCGTAGACGGCCTGCGCCTCGCCCTTGCTGAGGCTCTTGGTCCCGATGTCGAGTGTCACCGGGATGTAGGCGATCTGCTTGTTTGTGCTCAGCAGCGGCGCCCCTTCCTTGGAGAGCGGGCTGAACGCGGCGATCACGTGCGGCGTTCGCCGCAGGTTCCCGACGGTCGCTTCGATCGCCTTGGCGTATTCGGGATCGGTCAGGTGCCCCTTCTTGGTCTCGAGGGCCATCGGGTTCGTCCCGTAGGCGTTCTGCGGCAGCTTCGATTCGAGCACGGTCGCGGCCCGTGTGGAGTCCGTTCCCGGCATGGTGAGGTTGTCGGCAGTCCGGTCGCCCGCGCTGCGCGCGAGCAGAAACACGGCGGCCGCAACGACGACCCACAGGCCGATCACCATCCAGTGGTTGCGAGCGGAGAAGCGTCCCAGTAGGTAGAGCGGACGGGTCACGAGAGCCCCCTTGGCTTTGTTGACGGTGCTTCGCCCCAACCGGTCGGCGCGTGAGGCGCAGGCTCAGGGATCAGCGGAACGAGATCCTCGAACACGCGCATCAGCTCCAAGGTCCCGGAGAAGCGATGGAGCTCGGACCCGTCGCGCAGGCGTACGGTGCCGCTCAGACGGTCCTCGGCGCTGCGCGACACCTGCAAGACGAGCTCGAGCATCGATGCGGCCGGTTCCTTTCTCGGTCGGATGGCCGCGCCAGCGTGTCAGGCGGACCCTGGCGTCCGCAATGGGGAGATCCCTAGAGGACTCCCTAGTCTCCCTCCCGGGCGTCCGCCGGCGCGCGAATGCGCGCGGCTCGTCAGCCGACCGGCGTCGGCAGGCGCGATGCCAGCTCGTGGCGCGAGTGGATGTCCAGCTTGGTGAAGATGTTCGCGAGGTGGTACTCGATCGCCTTGGTTGACAGGTAGAGCTCGGAGGCCGCCTCGCGGTTGGTCTTCCCGGAGGCCACGAGACGAGCCACCACCAGCTCCCGCGCGGTCAGGTCGTGGTCACCGTCGGATGCTCGGGATCGAGCCCGCACGCCGCAGGCGGCGAGCTCGACATCGCATCGTTCGATGAGCGGACGGGCGTCGAGCCGTTCGAAGAGCTCGCGTGCGACGCGCAACGTCGCGATCGCTTCGCGGCGGCGGCCGGTCCTGTGCAGGAAATGCCCATACGAGAGCTCCAGCCGAGCCTGCGCGGGCGGCGAGTCGGTCGTCTTCGCCGCTGCCCGAGCCCTCTCGAACGCTGCCCGCGCGCTCTCCGGAGACCCGCGGGCGTGCTCGAACACACCGCTCACCCGCCACATCTCCACTTGAGCGAGATCGCCGGAGGTGTCGTCCATCTCGTCCCCGATCCCCTCGAGCACCCGTGCGGCATCTGCGAGCCTATCTGTTCGAATCATCGCCTCTGCTTCGAGCAGCCAGGGAACCCGCCCGAGGAAGCCGCCCAGTCCCAGCCTCGTGTCCGGCTCGTGCAGCGGCGCGATCGCCTCGAGAACCTCGTTCCAGTCTTCGCGGGCAAACGCGAGATTCGCGGGGGCGACGCACCCGTAGTAGCGACTGAACGGCACCCGTATCGCCTCGGAGAAGCGACGGGCCGAGCCGGCGTGCTCGGCGGCCAGGCCCCAGTTCCCGCGGCCTGCGTGGAAATAGCTGGCGACGGCATGGACGAACGGCAGCTCCCAGGTTCGGTCGGTGTCGAGGGCCAGCGAGATCGCGACCTCGGCGTGCGTCAGCCCCTCATCCCAGCGCCCCATGCGGTACTCGGCCTCGGCCAGCGCACCGTATGCGTTCGGGAGGTTTCGCAGCGGTACGCCCTCGCGCGACCACCTGACTACGGCCGACAGATCCTCGACGGCACCCCCCAGATCCCCATACCAGCCCTTGATGTTGCCGCGCACGGCGAGCAGCTCGGGCTCGAACGGGTCCGGGGACATCTTCGCTGGCGACGCGGCGGCGAGGCTGTCAATGGCCTCCCGCCCGTGTCGCCGGGCGGCGAGGCCAAACGCGAGCGCCTGTCTGGCGAGCATCTCGGCGGTCGCGGGCGATCGTTTCCCGTCGAGCACTCTGCGAGCCCAAGTCACGGCCTGATCCCGGCGGCCGGTGATCGCAGACCCGATCGCCAGCGAGGCGCCCACCGACCCGAACATCTCATCATCGTCGGCGAAATCGGGGCGGTCGACCAGCTCCTGGACGACCGCTGTGGCCTCCTCCGGCCGGCCCATCGCCATCGTGAGACAAGCGATTGCGAGGCTCTTGCGGGGACTGTCGCTGCAGGCCAAGACAGAGTCGCGCAGTGCAAGGGCCCGGGCCAGCTCACCCGCAAGGACGAGGCACTCGGTGGCGCGCAGCAAGGTCCGCTCTCGCAGGTCGGAGTGGGCTGCGATGCGCCACGCCCACAGCAGCTGCTCGGCAGCTGCGACGAGATGGCCGTTCTCGGCCTGCTCTTCCCCGGCCGCCGCGAGCTCGCCCGCGAGAGCGTCGTCCTCGCCGGCGCTCGCCGCCACCCGATGGGGCAGCGAGTCGGACGCCGGCGTCAGCTTCGCGCACTCGAGATGGAGTTGGCGCCGCCGGGAGGGCGAGAGGTCGTCGTAGACCGCTGCCCGCACTAGCGGGTGCGGAAAGGCCACCTCCTCAGGGATCCGCACGGGCACGAGTTCGAGCAGCCCGGCCGCCATCGCGTCCTCCAGAGACACCAGCGGGTCGCTGACGCCGGCGAGCGCGCCCGCGAGCGCCAGCGGGCACCGCTCGCCGGCGACCGCGGCCGCTGCGACGAGGTCGCGGGCCGGCGCCGAAACATCGCTCAGGCGGGAGATGACGGTGGCGGCGAAGGAGTGAGGAGCAGGGAGCGGCCCACTATCGAACGCCAACACGTCCGCCGGTAGCTCGCTGAGCAGGACCTTGACGTACAGAGGATGTCCGTCGGTGTGCTCCCGGAGGCGCTCCGCCGCCGCGAACGTCAACTGCCCGGCCCCCAACGAGTTGCTCAGCTGGCCCACCTCGGGCGCCGTCAGGCCGCCTAGCCGCACGCGCCGGACGCGCTCGGGGTCACCGAGGAATCGCAGCCAGCTTGGTCCGAGGCGCTCGAGCCCCTCGGGCCGCGCGGCGATCAGGACGAGGACGCGATCCGCGTACAGGCGCCGCAGCGCGAACAGCAGTGCGCCGGCCGAGGAAGCGTCCATCCAGTGTGCGTCGTCGACCGACAGCACGACGGGCGCCTCGTCCTGCAGCGATCCGAGGATCTCGAGCAGCCGGGCGCCGGCCGAGAACGCGCTCGTCGAGAGCCACTCGTCGGGTGCGTCGCCCAGCGACGGGTCACCGGCGGCTTGCGCCGCCCTTGACGCAAGCTGTCGCAAAACGCCGTAGTCGAGTGCGATCTCGCTCTCATCGCCGCTCGCTTCGAGGACCACTACGTCCTGCGCTGCGCCGACGAGCCGATGCAGGAACGCCGTCTTGCCGATCCCCGCCTCCCCTTCGATCGAGACGATCTGGGCCGCGGAATCGCGCGCGGCGTCCAAGGCGGAGGACACCAGATCGAGCTCCGCCTCGCGACCGACAAATACACCGCTGTTGGCCATGGTTGCCATCGCGATCGCTGCTGAGCCTCCCGAGGCGACTGTAACAGCCCGTTTCCGGCGACCTTGCCGCCCGTCCCGTGTGCTCGTACCTTGCACCGGCCGTGCCCCGCGACGCGGCGCTGCTCGCCATCCGGCTTCGTCGCCTGCGAGCAGGTTCAGGATGTTCGGCGAATAGCGCCTGCAGCGACCCTACGGCGGATCGGACTCGTCAGGTGTTCTGGCCGGTTACGAGTGCGCTTACTTTACTGCTGGAGGGCGACCTCCTGGTGGCATGACGGGCCGGGCATTCGACGTCCTGCGTCGCCGACAGGAGCTCATCCCCCTCACCCGGGTCATATCTGGCGAGCTTCGGCCGATCAGCCGTCGCAGGCCACGGCGATGCTCAGAGCAGTGCAGATCTGTCGCATCCGCTCGTCACTAAGGCGGCCCAGACGCTCGACCAGCGTCCCGATGGACACGCTCTCGACGGAGTCGAGGTTGACGACGGATGCTTGGGGCACAGGATCCTCGCTCGGCTCGAGCGGCACCTCGCTGGGGATCCCGCGGATCGTCGTCGTGCAAGGGCCGATGAGAGCGCGACGAAGGCGAGGGAGGGCGGCGTCACGAGAGAGCACGACAACCGGCCGGCGGCCGATCTCGGCGAGCTCGCACCACCAGAGCTCACCGCGAGCGGGCAGTGCCGTCATGACGCGGCCGCGCCAGCGCGGAACGAGGCGAGGTCCCCCCACTCATCGGCGGTGTCTATCGGCACGCGCTCGTACGCTTGGTAGGCGACGTCGATTTCCGCTGCGCGGTTGCGGGCCACGAGGGCTGCGAGAGCCTCATCGAGGAGCGCCGAGTCCGTGAGTTGCGAGCGGAGCTGGCGTGCGTCCTCAAGCAGCCGCCCGTCGACCGTGGTGCTTACCCGTACCCGAGCCATGCCACCTTTATACCACGGATACGCCACACTCGGGACCAAATTTTGCCCCACGGGCCCAGTTCATTGGCTCTGCTGCCGCCGGGGCCGTACATGCTGTTCATCAACAAGCGGACAGCCAAAGGCCTCGAGACGAGCACGGCACGGCAGCTGACGTTGTATTAGTCCGATCCGGTGGCGCGACGCAGCCACGATCACGCTGGCCGAGCTCGACGTCAGCCACCCGCCGCAGCGATCATCGCGAGCGCGGCGTCCTCGGTCGCGGACGCAATCTCGGCGACGTCGGGGACGATGCCGGCGTCCGCACAGAAGCCGAGGTAGAGGGTGCCGCACATCGAGACGGCGGTAACACGCACGGCGTGGTGGGAAGCGATCTCGGCGATCGAGTGCATCGAGGTGACGTCTGCGCCGAGGACGCTGACCGGCGCCTGCGGGCCGGGCACGTTGGACACGTTGAGTGCGAACGCACGGCCGCTGCGCTCGATCCGTTCGCACAGCGTTGCCAAGCGCGGCGAGCCGCCGCGCAGAACGGCCAGGAGCTGGTCCATGGTCTCGGCGTCATGGCCGGCCTTGCGACTGGCGGTGCCCTCGCTGACGAGGCGTAGGCGACTGACCGGGTCGGCCTCCGCGAGCGGCACGTCGACGATGAAGAACGAATCGGCGTTGGCTGCGCCCTCGCCCTCGTGGTGAAGGCTGACGGGCACCTTGACTCGGATCGTGCCGAGCTGGCCGTGGTGGGTTTCGACCCACGCGCGCAACCCACCGCCGACAGCGCTCAGGAGCGCGTCGTTGAGGGTCGCGCCGGCCAGTCGGTGCGCGGCGTCGTGCAGCGCTCGCAGCGGCACGCTCGCGAAGGCGACATCCCGGGCCATCCCGATCTGGCCGTCCAGCGGAGAGGGGGCGCGAGCGAACTCCCGCGAGAAGAACCGAGCGAGATGCGCTCGGCGCCGCCGCTCGTCCGCCGCACTAGCGGGGCGAGAGACGACGCCAGACTCCGTATCCGGCTGATCCCAGAGCAGCGTCCGCGCGTAGCGCATCGCCGTGGTTCCGTCGGCGAGCGTGTGGTGCAGCCGCCACACGAGCGCCGCGCCGCCGCCGGCGAGCCGCGCGAGGTCGATGCGCCACAGCGGCCGCTCGCGATCCAAGCGCTGGGCGAACAGTCGCGCGACCTCGGAGCGCAGCGCGCGCGGGTCGAGCTCGGCTCCCGCGGCAGCTTCCACGACCTGCCCGGCAGGATCGAAGCCGGGGTCCGATTCCCACGCCGCGTGTCCGCCCAACGCTCCGAGCCGCATCGCAAGCGGCGAACCTGCGACGACACGCTCACCGACACGCGCGCGCAACTCATGAAGCGAGGGAGCCGGCGCCGCGAGCGCGATCACCTTGCACGTGTGCCCGGCGAGCAGCCTGCCCTCGAGCTGCAGGATCGCCTCGTCCTGCGCGGTCAGCGGGATCGCCACGGTCCCGCCGCTCACCCCTGCCCCCTGTTCGGCTCCATCTCGGACCCATTGAAACACGGCGCCGGTGCCGCGTGCCGAGCGCGGCAGGGGCCGGCCCGTGCGGGGCCGGCCCTCTGCCTTTCAGCCGTCGGCGGCAGCGCGTTGCGCCTCAGCCGATGAACACGACCGGCAACTCACCTCCGGCAGGGGTGCTCGCTTTGACGTCCCACGCGCCCGAGGACAGGGTGAGCCTCTTCGGGCAGGCCGGGCTGCTGCCTTCCTGGACTTTGAACTTCGGGGGTTTGGGCAGTTCCAGATCGATCGGTTCTTCGTCCGTGTTGTACGTGCTCTTGATCGATTTCGTCGAGTAGAAGCAGGTCATCCCGGCTTCGTCCATGCTGAGCGTGAGCGAGATCGGGCCCGTCAGCTGCGCCTTCCCGTTCGGCTTGAGCACCTGCTTCCACGGCAGAGGCTGCGGGCCGGCTGCCACGACCGCCGGGCCGAGCGAACTGCCGCATGGCGCGCCCCCGCCACCGCCAAAACTGGCACCGGTGATCGGCGCCTGCAGGCCGCCGTCGGTGCTGTGGATCGAGCCGGTCAGCTGGCCCTGCGGGCAGTTGACGACGAGCGTCCCGCCGGTGAACTCCACCGCGCCCCGGCTGACGATGTCGATGATCGGTTCCGGTTCCGGCTGCGGCGGAATCGGGATGATGCGTTCGTTCGTCAGCAGCCCATAGCATTCCACGGGCGCCTTGCAGGGCATTTTCGCCGACGCGCCCGGGGCCGAGGCTCCGAGGGCCGCGAGCGCCAGGGCGGCGAGGCCGGTGACGGCGATGGTCCTGATGCGAAACATGTCTGCCTCCTTGGGTGTTCGTTGTGCCGGGCGACGTCGGCTTCTGGACCTCCGACTCGACCCGATCGCGGGACCGTTCCCGCTGGCAGCCATCCTCGATCCGCGGCTGCGCCTCGGCCAGGCACCCAAGGTGTAAGAAGCTGCATCCTCGGCCCGGCCCAGCGGGCTGACCGCGGGCCCGCGCAGCGCGCTCGACCTGCCGCAGGTGCAGCAGCGTCGACCCCCTGCCACCGTCGGCATGGCGGCCGCCCCGTCGCCAACGGCGCGATCCGGGAGGGGTGCAGTCTCCTACACCTTGGGTCGCCCTTCCCGGCCCTGCATCGGGTCGAGCATGAAGACAGCGGGCATCGGTCCCGCGGTCATCAAACATCACGCGAAGGAGACCTCGATGTTCAAGTCACGCAAAATCAGCCGCCTCCGGGCCGCCGGATGCTTCCTGCTCGCCGCCCTCGCTCTCGCAGCCTCGGCCACCGCGTCAGCCTCGGCGAAGGAACTGATCCTCTACACCGAACACGGAGGCACGCTCAACAGCGGCACCCTGAACTGGACCAGCACCGCAGGGAGCTTCACGTTCGGCGACCCAGGCGAAGAACCGTGTGGCACGGTTCCACCGTTCGAACGCCTGAAATGGAAAGTCACGGTCGACAAAGAAGGCAGCGGCTACGTCGGTGGCATCGTCCAGGAGGGCGCGCTCACCTGCTCCACGCCGAGCGGCGTGATCACGATCGAGCCTGACCCGCACCCGTGGTCGCTGAGGCTGACCCCGAACGGCAAGGGCAAGATCAAAGCCCCGACCGGCAAAATGCAGCTCACCGCTGTCTTCCCGGACGAAAAGACGTGCGTGTACGGGGCCGGCGCCGAGAAGCTGTCGTTCACGATCGGCGAATCGGGCCACCCGACGCCGCTGGAACCCGGCGACCCCGCACCGGTGATCTACAAGCTGCGCAAGAAGGAAAGCAGCCCGGGCTGCTTCATGAAGATGATCAAGAACGGCTACATGTACGCCGTCCAGTTCGTCGGACCAGAGGAAGAACCGCTGTACGTCCGCACCGACTAGCGGACGGCGGGGGCCGGCACGGCGCCGGCCCCCGCGCCTCACCGACCGAGCACGAGCAGGCACCCGCCGCCGGTGGCGTGCGCGATGCGCTCGCGCCTCTCCTCGGCTTGTGAAGATCTCGGCGTCACGGATCACACCGGCGGCATCTCGGTGGTACGCTCCGCCTTGATCGACGCTGGGGGTTTCGACGTATGCGGCGCCTCGCGCTGTTCTTCTCTCTAGCTCTTCTCGTCGGCGTATTCGCCGTCGCGGCATCTCCCGCGCTGGCGGGGAACACCGACTGGACGGTCAACGGCACGCCGCTCGCGCCGGGCCAGGAAGTCTCCGTCAAATTCGCTTCGATCACGCCGTTCCAGCTGATCGCGCCGGAGCAGGGCATCGACATCACCTGCGCGAGCTGGAAGGCCAAAGGCACCCTCGTCGGCGGCGAAACCGGCACGGGCGAACTCGTCAAACCGAAGTTCGCTCACTGCACCCAGATGGAAGAAGGGACCCCGATCACCGTCAAGGTGCAGATGACGAGCGTGATGCTGCACACCGACCTGAATCGCCCCGTCGGGTCGCCCGAAACGACGGAATTCGAACTGATCGGGATCTGCTTCAAGAAAGGCCATTGCGAACCCTTCCTGGAAATCGTGGGAACGGTCGACAGCCTTGGGCCGATTCCCGGCGAAGGCGGCAACGTCGTCGATTTCCCGCAGCCAAGCCTCCCCGCGACCACGCTCACGATCGGCGGGAGCCCGGCGGAACTGGTGGGCAAAGCCGTCTTCAAGCTGCCGAAACACGCAACGCTCTCGCAAGCCGAACTGTAGGTCGCGATGGCGGGGCACGCAGCCGGTCGGTGAGCCGAATGGTGCTCTGAGGGCGCCGCGATGCGAGACCTCGCCGACGGGACGATCCGGAACCAGCGCGCGGCGCAGCTCTTCGTCGGCGACTTTCGCCTCGAGCGGCTCATCGCTCAGGGCGGTTTCGCGCGCGTCTACGAAGCTCGCCAGCTCTCCCAGGATCGTCGAGTCGCGCTGAAGCTGATCGCCTCCGACGTAGCTGCCGACGGCTCCTACCGCGAGCGTTTCACGCGTGAGGCTCGTGCAGCGATGGATCTCGACCACCCCAACGTCGTCCCCGTCTACGGCGCCGGTGAGGCTGACGGCCACCTGTTCATCGCCATGCGCCTGATCGAAGGAGAAGACCTCAAGCAGATCATCGCCGCCCAGCGGCCGCTGCGCCGTCGAGCGCGTGCTCGCGGTCGTCCGGCAGATCGCCCGCGGCCTCGACGCGGCCCATGCAAGCGGCCTCGTCCACAGAGATGTCAAGCCCAGCAACGTGATGGTCGAGTGCCCCGGGCAAGAGAGCGAGCACTGCTACGTCGTCGACTTCGGGCTCGCCATCGACCAGGACGCGTCGTCACTCACGAGCACCGGCGCCTGGACGGGCACGCCCGCCTACGTCGCGCCCGAGCAGCTGCGCGGCGAGCGGGTCGACGCCCGCACCGACGTATACGCGCTGGGCGTGCTCGTCTTCCACGCTTTCGCCGGGCGGACGCCGTACGCGCGCGAACACGACTCCGGGACCCTGCTCGCCCACCTGCATGCCCCGCCGCCATCGCTGACCGAGCTGCGCGCGGAGCTGCCGCGGACCGTCGATGCCGTGATCGCGCGCGCTCTCGCAAAGGCACCCGACGCTCGCTATGCCTCGGCCGGCGAGCTCGCCGAGGAGCTCACGCAGGCATTGACAAGCGGCGCGCCGGCACCCGGACCGGGCCGGTCCGGCCTCGCCGCGCGTCCACGCCCGCGGCCCGGCAACCTGCCCTCAGAGACCGCGTCGTTCGTAGGCCGGCGGGCTGAGCTCGAGACCACCCGCGAGGCGCTCGCCGGCTCCCGCCTTTTGAGCGTCATCGGGCCAGGCGGCGTGGGCAAGACCACGCTCGCGCTGCACCTGGCGGCGAGCGTGGAGCCCGAATACCCGGCGCATGGGTGCTCGAGCTGGAGTCGGTGCAGGACGCAGCCGGCCTGGAGCTCGCGCTCGCGCGCGTGCTCGGACTGCGGCTCGCCTCCCGCGGGTCGATCCGAGCGGCCCTGATCGGGTTCATCGAGCGGCGCCGGCTGCTGCTCGTATTCGACAACTGCGAGCACCTCGTCGCCGCAGTGGGCGGCTTGGCCGCCCAGCTTCTCGCAGCATGTCCCCGTCTCACGATCGTCGCGACCAGCCGCGAGCCGCTCGCGATCGAGGGCGAGCATGTCTACGCGCTGGGGCCGCTCGAGCTGCCCGACGAGGACGACGAGCCGGAGGACGTTCTCGCGAGCGAGTCCGTCCGGCTGCTGCTCCAGCGTGCCGGCGAGCACGGGCGCTCTGTCGACGTCGAGCCCGGAGCAGCCGCCGCCATCGCCCGGATCTGTGCCCGCCTCGAGGGCATCCCGTTGGCGCTCGAGCTCGCGGCGGCGCGGCTCAGAACGCTGTCGGTGGACGAACTGGAGCGGCGTCTGCAGGACGACCTCCGCGTGTTGGCACCCGCCGGCGGAGACCGTCCCGATCGCCGGCGAACGCTCGACGGCCTGATCGAATCGAGCTGGCGCCTGCTCGGGGCGGACGAGCAGGCGGTCCTCGCGCGACTTGCGGTCTTCGCGGGGGCCTTCACGCTCGACGCCGCGGAGGCCGTCGCGGCGGCAGAGGACGATGGGCCGCTCGACGCCGGACCGCTCGTCATGACGCTCGCCGACAAGAGCCTGCTGCAAGTGGATGCGGTCCGGGTCCAGCGCGCGATTTCGGATGCTGCAACCGGTGCGCGAGTTCTGCCTGGCGCGTCTGGTGGCCTCAGCGCAGCACGCCTCGGTGCGTGCGGCGCACCGTGCGCACTACCTCGCCCTCGCGGAGCGCGCGGCGCCCATGCTCGACTCCGCGCAGTCGTCGGAATGGCTCGCGACGCTCGACGAGGATCACCCCAACATCCGCGCGGCGATCGAGAGCGGCATGGAGGACGGCGACCCGGAGGGCGCCCTGCGGATGGGTGTGGCGATGCGCCAGTTCTGGGCCTGCCGCGGCCTCGCCGGCGAAGGCATCGAGCTGCTCGCGGCGATCCTGAGTCAGACCGGCCCGTCGCCGCAGCCGGCGCTGCGCGCGAAGGCGCACAGCGCCGTCGCGCACCTCGCCGCTGGCCGGCTCGGCGATTCCCGCAGCGCCGAGCCGCACGCTGTCGAAGCCCTGAGACTCGCCCGCTCGGCCGGCGATGCCGACACCGCCGCGGAGGCTCTGATCTGGCTGTCTTGGAGCGAGAGCCTCGCCGGACACGCCGCGGAGGGTCTCGCCCGCGCGCAGGAGGCACTGCCGAACGCAAGCTCGATCGAGGATCCCACGGTGCTCGGGCGTCTGCTCGACGCACAGGCGATAGCGCTCGAGCAACTCGGCGAGACGAGCGCCGCCCGGCACTCCTACGAGCGCGCGCGAGGGGTATTTGCGAAGGCCGGCTACGCTCCTGGAGTCGCGTCGGTGGAAAACCACCTCGGGGATCTCGACCTGAGCGCCGGCGACCTGGCCTCCGCGGCGGGACACTTCTCGCTCGCGAGAACGACCGCCGAAAGCGCCGGCGATGGAGCATCGGTGGCAATGGCCGCGCTCAACCTCGCCCTCATCGACCACCTCGAGGGACGCCGCGAGAGCGCACGCGAGCTGTTCGTCGACGCCCTCATAACCAACCAGACGTGCGGCGACCGGGCGAACGTCGCATTCTCGATCTTCGGGCTCGCCCTCACCGAGCCCGAAGCGGCGCGCGCCGCGGAACTCCATGGCAGCGCCTCCGATCGGCTCGCACAGCTCGACATCATGCTCTCCGCGCTGGAAGAGCGCCTGCGAAGCGAAGAGCTCGAGCGTCTGCTCGCCAGCCTCGGCCCCGAGCGCTTCGATCGCGCGATCGAGCGGGGACGCGAGCTCATGGTCGAAGACATCATCGGCGCGGTCATGGACGCCGATGAGCCCTACCCGGGCTGAGCGCCGGGCACACTCGGCCGTGCCGACGCCGATCGGCCCGCGAGGCGCTCAGTCGGCAGACAGGTCGCGCTGCGAGACGATCCCCAGCCGCAACGCGAGCTCGGCAAGCCGCGCTCGCTTCTGGTTCTGCGGAAGCTCGCCCAGCCCGAACCGCCCGAACAAGGTCCGCAGATGGCGCTTGACCGCGTCGATACCGAGGAAGACCTCTCGCGCGATCTGCTGGTTGCTCGCTGGCACCGGGAACTGGCCGCCCTCGCCGTAGGGCCGGCAGAGCGCGATCAGGATCCGGCGCTGGGTCTCGCTGATGCTCGGCAGCTCGGGCAGTGTGCCGCTGTCGACTGTCGTCTCGGACGACTCGGCGGCGTTCTGGCAGTAGACGATGATCGTGCCTCCTAGAAGCAGTCGGTCGCCCGGACGTAGCCGCTGCCGACCGCTGATCCGCTCGCCGTTGAGGAACGTCCCGTTGCGCGAGAGTCCGTCGTCGGCCACCGTCCACTCCTCGCCCAGCCGCCGAAGCTCCGCGTGAACGCCTGAGACCTCGGCATCCCAGGGGATCGAGACGTCCATCCCGTCGCGACGACCGAGGCTCAACTCAGATGCGTGTTGGTCGAGCGCAACCACATACAGCCCCCCGTCACCGTCGCGCATCGCCAGGAACGGCGCGCCCGTACGTTCGAGGGCCAGCATCTGCTTGAGCTCGCGCGCACTCAGTGAGTGAGGTGCGAGCGGATCCAGCGTGCCGCTCGTCGTTGCGGTGGACGTCGCCGCGAGGTCGCCGCGCTCCATGGGCTGAGGATGCCACACGCGATGCGGCCTGGGACATTCGGTCCACGCCGGTGTGACCTGCTCGACATTGGCAGGAGGTCAGTCGGCCCTCACAGCCATCGAGTATTGGCACGGCATACCGAGGCCTTGACGGCCCGGTGGCAACGAGCCGGCCGAGGTTTTAGACGAAATCGTCTATAATGGGGCCATGGCACGGCCACGGATCCATTCCGATCAGGCGATTCTCGATGCAGCCAGGAGCCTCGTGCTCGAGGGCGGCGCCAAGGCCACGACCGTCGACGCGATCGTGGCGGTGAGCGGAGCCCCCAAGGGCTCTCTCTACAACCGCTTCGGATCCGTGAACGACCTTCTGGCGGAGATGTGGATGCGAGCCGTGCGGCGCTCGCAGGCTGCGTTTCTGGATGCGCTGCGCGAGCCCGACCCCGTTGCCGCGGCCGTCGCCGGCGCCCTCTCGATCCACGACTTCGCTCAGTCTGACGCTCTCGACTCGCGCCTGCTGGCGGCGCTCCGGCGTGAGGACCTGATCGGAGCCGCCATCTCACCGAGGCTCAAGAAGGAACTTCTCGAGCTCAACGAGCCGCTCCAGGCTGCTCTGATCGACCTCGCCGGTCGGCTGTTCGGCGTCGTGAGCGATGAGACGCGTCGAGCGGACCGTGTGCGCGGTGATCGATATCCCCCAAGGAGCAGTCAGGCGCCACCTGTTGGCCGGGTCGGCTTTGCCTCGTGGTTTGCGCGAGCAGCTCGAGGCGGCTGTCCGTGCAGCACTCATCGTCGATACACGATCCGACACGCGGCCGAGCCGTGCTCGGCGCGCGACCGGGACTGAAAGGAAACGCGATGTCAGAAAACACTGATGTGGTCAGGCGCTTATTCCGCGCCGTGGAGGAGCGCGATGCGGAGGGTGCGTTCGCCTGTTACGACGACAACATCGAGATCCACGAGGCACGATCGCTCCCCTACGGGGGTGTCTACGAGGGAGCCGAGGGTGCTGTTCAGCACGCCGTCGGCTACCTTCAGACGTGGGCCGAATACCAGGGTGAGGCCGAGCGCGACCTCGCGCCAACAATTCTTGACGTCGAGCATGACCAGGTCCTCGTCCTGTGGCGTCAGCGCGCGGTCGACGCGGCCAGTGGTAAGAAGCTCGATCTACCGGCGGTCAGCCTCTACGCGCTGCGCAACGGACGGGTCCGCCGCGCTCAGATGTTCCAGGACACGGCCTCGATCGAGCGGTTTCTTGACAGTGCTCAGCTGGGGCCTGGTCAGCCTCCCGAGCCACAGGGCCGGAGCTAGGTCGTCTGTGACACGCTCGCAGCGTTCTCCGGGCTCGAAGCGAGCGCGGTCAGAACTTTGACTCTGCGTCCGAGCGCCTGCTGCTCGGAGACGTCGCGCCATCTTCGATCTGGGCCGGCCTCAACCGCGAACTCCGCTTGGCGGTGGTCGTCAATGCCGTGCACGATGATCTCGACGGCCGCGTAGTCGGGCGCCTCGTCCATCGCCTCTTGCAGGATCTGTGCTCGCCCGTTGGCGGTGAATGCGATGTCTCCGGCGGCCAGCAGCGTGAGCGCGACGTCCGGGCGGCGACGCAGTCGGGCGAGCGAGTTACGTGTCCGCTTGAGGCTCAGCAGGACTCGGTGCGCTCCGGCCCGCACCGGTGCCGATACCGGTATCGCGTGGGGGAGCTGATCCACGGTGACCAGAAACGCGATCGTTCGCGCGGGCCACTCGGGGAGCTCATCGAGTTGAGGATGCTCTGCGGTGGTTCGCTCTGCGGGCTGGCGCATCAAAGCTCCTTTGCTGGGTAGAACGCCGGGGACGGAAATCGGGCCGCCTCCTCCCCTTGAGACGAACGGGCTGGCCAGAAATCGACCGCATCATGCGACGCGCCGACAACAGGCCCAGCGGCGGAAGCGGGCTAAGAGCGCCGCTTCTCGATTTGGCGCCAACCGCCGGACCGGTTGTTCGCGATGACCTCCTTGAACAGGGCGAGCATCGCACGCTCGTTGATCGGGCTCGTCTCTCCTCACCTGGATCGCGCGTGCGGTGGCGTTGCCGTGACCTTGGTTGATGATCCCTTCGGGATCAGGGGCGATCGGGTCGTAGATGAAGACGGTTACGTGGTCCTTCGCCGCCAGGAGCGCGCATATGTTTCCGTCAAGTACGAAGTAGGGTCGAGTCGTGCGCTTGATCGTCTCGGTGACCGCCGAGTCTGCGGCATGGACGAGATCTCGGACCTTCCGACAGACCTCCTGCTGCCAGGGTGGGAGGGCATCGATGTAGTCGTCGATCCGGCTGTCCGTCGAGTACGTGGCCATGGCGCGCTGCTTCCCGGTCGGGCCACGTATGAGAGCAACCGCTCGCTGATAGCGCAAGCCGCCACCAGCCGGCGAGCAAGCCGGTGACCTGCGGCCCCATGAGACTCCTGCGATCAGCAACATCCCGGCGTCCCGCGTGTGCCAGCATCGAGAGACACCCCCGTCCCGAACAGGAGGAGCCATGCCCGACTACGCACCTGGAACCCCGTCCTGGGTGGAACTGTCCACGCCTGACCCCGACGCCTCCGCGGCCTTCTATCGCGACGTCCTCGGCTGGAGCGCCACCGAGCCGGGCGGCGCCGAGACCGGCGGCTACCGCATGTTCCAAAGCGACGGCAAGGCCGTCGCCGGCCTCATGGGCCACATGCAGGAGGGACAGCCGACCGTCTGGGCGACCTACGTCTCCGTCGCGGACGCCGACGACACGGCGCAGAAGGTCACGGCGGCCGGCGGAAGCGTGATGGTGGCCCCGATGGACGTCACCGACCTGGGCCGCATGGCGGTCTTCGCCGATCCCACCGGCGCCGTCTTCGGCGTTTGGCAGCCCAAGGCCTTCGCCGGAGCCGACCTCGTGAACGAGCCCGTCTCGCTCACGTGGAACGAGATCCACACGCGCGACACCGACGCGGACAAGGCCTTCTACAACTCGGTCTTCGGCTGGACCGCGGGCAAACCGGAATTCGAGGGCGCGCCCGACACCTACACCGTCTGGGAGCTGGGCGGCAAGCCGGTCGGCGGCATGATGGAGATGGTCGAGGGTATGTTCCCGCCGGAGACGCCACCGCACTGGAGCGTGTGCTTCGCCGTCGCCGATGCCGACGACACCGTCGCGAAGGCCCGCGAGAAGGGCGCCACCGTCGCCGCGGAGCCCGTCGACATGCCGATCGGCCGCTTCGCCGCCCTCATCGACCCACAGGGCGCGTGGTTCACGATCATGCAAGCCACCGCCTCTTAACCCAGACCGGCCAGCGCCCCCTAGGGTCGTTGAAAGCCGTCGCGCGCCGCTTGCGCGGCGGCGCGGACGTGGCACCCCGTCAGGTGATCGTTGACAAGGCCCATCGCCTGCATGAAGGCGTAGACGGTGGTCGGCCCGACGAAGCGCCAGCCGCGGCGCTTGAGCTCGCGGGCGAGCGCGCGGGACTCGGCCGTCGTCGACACGACGAGCGCCTCGATCGCGGCCGGCCTCGTGGGCGTCGGGCTCGAAGCTCCACACGAGATGCGCGATCGAGCCCTCCTCGTCGACGAGCTCGACCGCGCGTCGCGCGTTGTTGACGACGGCTTCGATCTTGCCACGATGGCGAACGATGGAAGCGTCAGTGAGCAGGCGGTCGACGTCCCGCTCATCGAAGCGCGCGACGCGTTCGTAGTCGAATCCGGCGAAGGCGCGCCGAAAGGCCTCGCGCTTGCGGAGGATCGTCAGCCACGAGAGGCCGGCCTGGAAGCCCTCCAGGCTCAGCTTCTCAAACAGCCGCCGATCGTCGGCGACGGGAAAGCCCCATTCGCTGTCGTGGTAGGCCCGATACTCGGGGGCCGAGTCGGCCCACCAGCAGCGGGCCGCGCCGTCGTCTCCGACGACGATGCCGTCAGGCTGAGCCGAAGCGTCAGTCACCGAGGGGAACGCTAGCCGCTGGCGTGCTCGGCACCGAGCGCGCTCGGGGAGTTGCCGCGCTGCGGCGCCCGTGATGAGGACGCCGCGGCGCGCGCCCGCCGGTGACGAACGCCTCTCCCCCTACGAGCCGAGCCGCTGCCCAACCACCTTGCAGCCTGCGAACATCAGCGCGGTGACCGCCACCGAGCTTTGGCGGCGCGGCCAGGAGGGCTGGCCCCGCAGCTTTCCAATCGCACAGTTCCCGAACCCGCCGCTGCTCCTCGCGTTTGCTGGTTGGGCGCTCGCCGCCGTAACCGATCACGCGCTGCACGACGTCGGTCGTGCGGTCTTCACGATCGGCCTCGGCGTTTGGGCTTGGGAGGAGGCGGTGGACGGGGTCAACTGGTTCCGTCATCTCATCGGGGTGGGAGCGCTGGTCTGGATCGTCGCCCGACTGGCCGGCGAACTGTGAGGGCGGCCGGCGCGAGCTAGAGGCTCCTTACCGAGGTTCCTGGCGGCGAGCGACCGGCTTTGCCGCACGCGTGGGCCGTGAGGAGGACAGCCAATGATCCAGTTCCGGGCGTTTGCGAGCGGGTCAGCTGTTCGAGCCCGGTTTGCTTCATACGCGAAGTCAAACGCAGAGGTTCTGGCCTTCCTGCTCGATGGTGTTCGACTCTTCGTTGCCTGCCCGGTCCCGTGCCCGGACGACGAAGTAGAAGTTTTCGTCCGTTGGGAGCAGCGGGGTGTCGAAAGTCGTCGCGCCACGACGGGTGGTGTAGGTCGGCGCCGAGAAGTCCTCGCCGCCGGGCATCGTCGCCTGGTAGACCTCGTAGACGATCCTCTTTGAACGTGTGACATTGTCGGTCGCGGGAGCCCAGCTGAGGTGATAGGTGCTTGTCCTTCCTGGACCAACCGGGCCTGGGACGCATGTGGTCGCTGACTTCACACCACCGAATACGGGCGGGGTTTGGTCCCTCCGCCGTGCCTGTGCAGGCGCGCTCAGGGCCAGCAGCCCCGCGACCGCCGCGACCGAGAGCCGAAGGCTCGCTCGCGCCACCGCGTGATACCGGCGAGGGTTCGCCAAGCTGAAGCCACTCATAAATCCTCCCTCGTTCGAGCAGCTACCCGAGTCTAGCGCCGTCGCGTCCCGGGCGGTCGTCGTCGCCGACGGCGGTCGAACCCCGATATACCGGGCCGCAAGCACGGCACGGAGGAGCGCGACCCGGCCCGCGTCTTTCTGCAGTTGAGGCTTCCCCCGTGTTGATGCGATAGTGCCAAGTAGCCCGGGCCCGACCTACCAGGATGTCCCTCCCGCTGATGCTGGCAACCCTGACCGACCGCCGCGATTTTGGCGAGGACTGGCTGCTGGAGAGAAAGCTTGACGGCGAGCGCTGCGTTGCGCGCAAGCACGACGCCGATGTGCGGCTCGAGTCGCGGACCGGAAAAGATCTCACGGGCACCTACCCCGAGGTCCGGACCGCGGTCGTGGGCCAGGCAGGGCGGCGGATGCTGCTCGATGGCGAGGTCGTCGCCTACGACGGCGAGCAGACTTCCTTCGGCCGCCTCCAGCAGCGGCTCGGAGTCGCCAGTCCCTCCCGTCAGCTGGTGGGCTCATACCCGGTCGTCTACTGCGTCTTCGACGTCCTCGAGCTCGACGGTGAGGATCTGACGCCACAACCTCTGCTTCAGCGGCGCGCGCGGCTGGCGGAAGCTGTTCGATCGAGCGACGCGTTGCAGCTCGTCGAGGCTTTGCGGGGCGACTCCAAGCGACGGTTCGCGGAGGCGTGCAGGTCCGGCTGGGAGGGACTCATCGCCAAGCGTGCGGACGCCCCGTATACCCGGGGTCGCTCGAAGGATTGGCTGAAGCTGAAGTGTTCATGGGAGCAGGAGTTCGTGATCGGCGGGTTCACCGAGCCCGCGGGCAGTCGCACTGACTTTGGGGCTCTGCTCGTCGGCTACCACGAGGACGGCCAGCTCCGCTACGCAGGGCGGGTTGGCACCGGCTACAGCGCGGCGACGCTGCGCGACCTCGGCGCCAAGTTGCGTGCGCTCGAGACGCCCGAGTCGCCGTTCGTCGATGCGCGCCCGATCCCGCACGGCACGCACTGGACCCGTCCGGCGTTGGTCGGCCAGATTGGCTTCGCCGAGTGGACCACCGACGGGCGCCTGCGCCAGGCGCGCTTCCTCGGCCTGCGCGACGACAAGGGCCCGGACGAAGTAGTCCGCGAGCGCGCGTCGTGAGCGCGGCCGCGGGCAAGCCGCGAGATGCAAGACAGGCTGGCACCGACCCCTGGGCTCCAGGCCGGGACGTGCTGCGGACGGCGGACCGGCGAATGGCGGCGCTCGTCGCCGCTGAACCGGAATTGGATCCCGACGCTTTGCTCGAGGGCTTGCCGCGCGACTTGTGGGGTGCGCTTGTGCTGCAGGTGATCGGCCAGCAACTCTCGCTCGCGGCGGCCGGCGCGATCCTGGCCCGCCTCGAAGGGTTGCAGGGCGGTCGGTTGCCGAGCCCGTCCGAGCTGCTCGAAATCGACGCCAAGACGCTGCGTGGCATTGGTCTGTCCGGCGCGAAGTCGGGTTACCTGCACGACCTGGCCGCGCGCCTGGACGATGGCCGCCTCGACCCCGAGCGGCTGGGGGTGCTCGACGACGAGCAAGCCCGAACCGAGCTCATGCAGGTCAAGGGCGTGGGTCGCTTCACGGCCGACGGCGTGCTGATGCTCGCCCTTCGTCGACCGGACGTGTGGCCGGCCGCCGACCTGGCCTTGCGCCGGGCGGTCGAGCGACTTTGGCGATTGGACGCGCCCGCCTCAGTCGAGCAGGTGGACTCGGTCGGCGAGCGCTTCCGACCATGGCGAACGCTGGCCGCGACGTACCTTTACAACACGGGGTGATCTGACCAGATCAACGCGCTCGCATCAGCCCGTAGCCGACGCGCTCTCCGAAGGGTTCGTGTCGCTCACCGCGACGATGTGTGCCGGGTTCAGCGCGACCGACCTCCCGGACTCCGCCTCGACGAGACACACCAATTCCAGTATCGAGCCCCGCGCAGCCTCGAGGACCTTGGCCTCGACCTCATCATGCGCTCCTCGCACACAGAAACGCTGCCCACCCACGACGAGTATGTGGGTGCGATCACTCACAGTCACTCCGTGCCTGATGCCCGACGGGCGGGTCGGCGTCGGCAGGTGTGGGCGATGGCTCGGAGTCGATCGCGTAGCGACCGCGAGCTACCCGCACGAATTTGGGCGCAGCGCCGTGGACATTGCCGGCGAGTGTGGCCTTGACCGAGGCCCAGCGCACCGGTTCGTCCAGCAACGTCTCTACGCGGGCGTGAACTTCCCGCGCCTGTAACGGCTGGCGGTCGTCACCCAGCACCCGAGTTACGGCGTCGATGATCCGTCCCTGTCGCGGCTGGTTGCGTTTTTGACTACTGGGCGCAGAGCGGTGGATCTCGAGATCCCTCGGATTGGTGCTGCGGCTCTCGATCTCCTCGGCGAGATTGGCGACGCGTATTGCCTGATCCTGTACGACCTCGACGAGACCGCTCAGCGCGTTGCCGTCGGCGCCCCATGTGCCATCGAGGTCTCTGGCGGCGCTCTCGAGCGCGGTTCCTGCCCAGGCTGCGTGCTTGGCTGCGCGCCCGATCAACTCATTGCTTCGTTTGGCCGAGTTGCTCCGTCCGACTCGACCGTCCAGTGCGGTGGCGGGCATCGTCCGTCCCTTCTCGCCCCCCTCTTGAGGTCGGACAGCGCACAAGAAGGAGAGAGACGAACGAGATCCGTGCAAGCTGTCCGCGCCCCTAGCCTGATCGGATCCGGCAATCGAGCTAGAACTCGCGTGTACCGATCATAGCCCTCCCGGGTACCCGGCGCCGCCGTCGCGCGACCGCGCGGAACTCCCAGGAGGCTCGATCAGCCCGGCACGCCCGCCACTCGGGGTAAGCAGGCGCTCAGAGGCGTCGAGGTGCCGCCGGGAGAGTCACGCCGTCGGGCCGAACCCGCCGACGAGGACCCCGGCACCGAGATGCGCGCCGAGCACCGGGCCGACCTCTGTGCAGAACAGCGGTTCGTGCCCGAACAGCTCCGTTCCGGCCTCCACCAATCGCTCGGCGTCCGCCGGCGACTGTGCGTGCTGAACGATCCACTCCCGCGCGCCGCGTGCATGGAGCGTCTCCAGACATCCGACCATGTGCTCCATCGCGCGGGCGTGCGTGCGAACGCGCCCGACGGGCGCGATTTCGGTGCCGAACGTCAGGATCGGCTTGATCCTCAGCGCCGTCCCTATCGCCGCCTGCGCGGCGCCGATTCGACCTCCCCGCCGCAGATACTCGAGGGTGTCCAAGCAGAACCAGATATCGAGGGTCGCCCGCGTCGCGGTGACGCCGGCGACGATCGCCTCGGCGTCCTTGCCCTCGGCGGCCAGCCGGGCGGCGACCACAACGAGACAGCCCAGTCCACCGGCTCCGGTCTGACCGTCGTGCACGATCACGCGCCCCGCGTGGCCCTCGCCGGCAAGGATCGACGCCGCTTCACGGGCGCTCTGACAGGTGCCCGAGAGCCCCTCGGCGATGTGCACCGACACGACGTCCCGGCCTGCTTGGAGGAGCGGTCGGTAGACAGCCATGAAGTCGCCGATCGACGGCTGCGATGTCGTCGGTAGACGCGGCGACTCACGCAGGCGCAGGTAGAACTCGTCGAGGTCCGGGTACTCCTCCTCGCGGCGCAGGTCACCATCCCACCCCACATACAGGCTGACCGTGACGGCCTCGATGCTGTCGATCAGCGCCTGCGGCAGGTACGTCGTGCTGTCCGTGACGATCGCTACTCGGCCAGCCTGCTCGTGATGCGTGGAATCCGCTCTCCTCACGGCCGGAAATCCTACGGGGCCGTGGGCACGGATGGGCCGGCATCCTCACGACTCGGCCGACCACGCAAGTCGATTCTCCCCCGGCCCTTGCGCCGGCCGCACTAGCTGTCCATCTTTGCGTTGCCGGCCCCTGGTGGGCGTATGCTTGGGAAACCTGCGAGAAAGAGCGCAGCCGACAAGGGGGCGCACATGGACCGTTTCTCGCCGGGTCGAGCGTTGTTTACGTCGATGGGTGTCGTGCTGACGGCGTGTCTGGCGCTCCTCGCCGCTTCGCCTGCGGCCCTCGCCAGCGTGCACAGCACCGCGCACCTCAAGTACAGGATCATCGGTCTCAACTACCGGGCCTCCGGAGCCCTGGGTGGCGGGCGAAACCCCGGGGCGTGCACCGGCATCGCGTCCTGGGAAGGGACAGTCGAGACCAAAGCCGAAGCTGATCTTCTCTCGACGAGCGTTGAGTTGGTACATCTGACGATCGACAGCCACGGCACCCACGGGGGCGGGACCTTCCTTGACCATGTCGTCGCGAAGTCGGACTACAAAGCCGACCACAGGATCACGACAGCCTGTAAAACCGATGAAGGAGTTGAATCGGAGACTGCCTTTACGAAAACGCCCTGCGGACGGACCGTCAACTCCGAACTGATCACTGCACTGCACATCAGCGGTGGAGTAGGGAGCCGCGTCGCGGTGCGGTGGACCTTCACCCAAGTTGACGGAGCATCAGGATCGCTCGTACCCGATTTTACGTGCATGGAGCGATTCGACTTTCCCGAGCACACAGCCACGGGCGGCTTATGCACGACCGCTTCCTCTCTCGCCGCGCTCAATAAACGGTTCGTCACGCTGCCATTCAAATGCCACTATGAAACCTCGGTGCCGCCGTCCGGCGTCACGGGCTACTACGCATCGGCGGACGCCACGGGCACCATGAAGCTGAAGAAGAGATAGTCCTTCGCGCCTCGCGTGCCAACTGCGGCGGCCGACCCCCATCCGTGTCTATTTCACGATCGTGAGCTTGAGCCGCTCAGGATCGTAGCTGCGGTTCCCGCGTGGTCGCTCGATCGGAGCGCTCGACGAGGGTCGCCAGCTGGGCGCGGGAGGTAATCTCAAGTCGTCGGAAGATGCTCGCGAGGTGGTTCTCCACTGTCTTGACGCTGATCGAGAGCTCCGCGGCGATCTGCCGGTTCGCGCGGCCCTCGTGCACTAGCCGGGCGACCATCAGCTCACGCCGGCTGAGCGGCTCCATGTCCGCCCGCACGGGCGTCGGTCCGCGGGTCCCCGGGAGATGCACGCCGAGGCGCCGCAGCTCCAGCGCGGCCTTGGCGCGGTAGCGCACGCGTCGTGAGCCGCGAAGCATTCCTCGGCCCTGCGGAGCTGCTCCACGGCCTCCCTCTTGCGCGTGGCCTTGACGAGCGTCATCCCGGCGAGCAGCCGTGAACGCCCAACCTCGATCGGCCGGCCTGAGGACTCCGCTCGCTCGGCGGCGGCGAGCGCAAGCTCGGCAGCGGCGGTGAAAGACCCTCTGCTCGACAGCAGTGCTGCCTGTGCGCGCTGCGCCTCGGCGGTCGGACCCGCGAGGTCGAGCCGCTCGGCCAGCGCGGTGGCCTGATCCGCCCAGCGCGCGGCGGAGTCGGCAAGCCCGAGCTCGAGCTCCGCTCGGGTGAGCAGTTCGTACGCATGCACGGCGTAGAAGGGGAACGGCGGCAGCCGTGGCGTGCTGTCGCCGGCGAGGAACTCGGAGCGGAAGCGCTTCGGCTCGCCGGCCTCGAGCCACGCCTCGCCGAGATAAAGCGAGGTCACCCGCGACCAGACACTGCGGCTGTGCATTGCCGTCTTCTGGGCTTCGACCCCGAAGCGCGCCGCCGAGGACAGGCTTCCGCCGGCTACCTCGACCATGCTGCGAGTCGTGAGCGCCCACGTGAGGAACAGCCGGTTCGCCGACAGCAGCGATGTGTCGATCGCCGTTTCCGCCTGCTCGGCAGCGTCTTTGAGCCTGCCGCGGGCGAGGTTGCTCATTGCTTGGACCACACGCATCGCGGTGGAGAGGTGCTCCTGACCGGTCGTCTGCGAGACCGCGAGGGCGCGGCTCATATGGCGCTCGGCCTCGTCGAAGCTCTCGACGCAGTACTCCGCCCAGCCCAGCACCAGGACCGACTGCAGCCGCGCGGCCCAGTCGGGATCTGACAGGCCGTCCACGACGGCGGCAGCCTGTCGTGCGGCGAGGCGCGCCGTCGCCGTGTCCTCGACGCCATAGGCCGCGAGCGACAGTGAGGCGCTCGCGCCCGCGTGCACGATCGGCGAGAGCCCTGCGACGGCCTGGGCCTTCTGCGCCCAGTAGCGCATGCCGTCCCAGTCGGCGCTGAAGAAGCATCCCTCGGCGATTTCGAGCATGAGCTCGGCAGTGGCGGAGTCGCCGTCGTCGAGGCCACGCAGGTGCGAAAGCAGCAGCGCCTGCGCTTCTTCGTGTTTGCCCAGGAGGTGTTCGATCAGCGCGGCCGCTCCGACGGCTCGTCCGCGCAGCGCGGAATCGGGAGGAAGCAGCGCCCACACCTCCTGGAACGCGTTGCGACTCTCGTGCAGCTTGCCCGCCGACCCGAGCGCGAGCGCCATCGCAAGGGTCAGCTCGAGCCGCTGGGCGTCGTCGCGCCGGTCTCCAAGAAGGCGCAGGGCAGTGCCGAACCAGCCCGCGGCGGCGGCCGGTGCGCGGGGCGCCGACGCGTAGCCCGCCTCGCTCAGGACCGCGATCGCCGCGCCGTCCCCGAGCGTCGCCGAGAGCTCGACATGACCTGCGCGCGCGGCAGCCGGCGCTCCCCGCTCAGCAAGGATCGACGCCGCGCGCGCATGAGCCGCGCGCCGCCATCCGCCCCCGGCCGCGTCGTAGACGGCTCGCCGCACGATCGGGTGACGAAAGCGGAAGGACCCGGGGACGTCGGCGACTTCGACCAACTCGGAGCGTAGGAGCTCATCCAGCGCCCGCAGGGCGCTGGGGTGCTCGACGCTGACGATCTCTCCCGCCAGCTCCGGCTCGAACGCATCGCCGAGGAGGGCCGCCGCCATGATGAGCTCCCGTGCAGTCGGGGAGACGCGGTTGCACTCCCTGGCGATAGCCGAGGTGACGGTCGCAGGCACGTGGCCGTCCGCGATCGCCACGGGCCGGGCCACGTCGATCTCGTCGCTGTGCGCGACTCTCACCAGCTCCATCAGGAAGAACGGGTTGCCCCCGCTCTCGGTGTAGATCCGCTCGGCGAGCGCTGAGGGGAGATCCGACGGGAACAGCGCGGCGGCCTCGCGCGCCGTGAGGGGCGCGAGTTCGAGCGCAATGCCCCGGGAGTCGCGGTGTATGTCCTCGAGAAGTGCCGCCGCCTCTGGTTGCAACTGGCTCGACCGGGATGCGACGGCGGCGAGCAGGGGGGTCGCGGGCGGGCGCCGTAGCAGATAGAGGAGCAGCTCTACAGACGCGGGGTCGGCCCAGTGAAGGTCGTCGACCGCGAGCAGCACGGGCCTCGCGGACGCAAGCAGGTCGATCAATGCCGCCACGGCGCGATGCAGTCGGTAGCGGTCCATGCTCCCGGACGCCGGCCTCGACGCGGTCCCCGTCGGAGTGGTCTTTCAACGCCGGGAAGACCCCCGCGAGCTCAGTCCGCTGCTCCTCGTCCAGGCGGCGTAGAGCGCGCGGGCCGAGCGACGCCAGAGCTGGCTCAAGCGCGTCATAGAACAGGCCGAATGCCTCCTTCGTCCCGAACTCGGCCGCGCGACCGCGCAGGGTCAGATAGCCACACTGGCCGGCGCGATCGACAAGGTGCGAGAGCAGGATCGTCTTACCGATCCCGCCCGGACCCGAGAGATGCAGGACTGTCGGGTAGCCCGGCCGAATGGTGTCGAGCAGGGTCTCGATCATCTGCAGCTCGCGCGTGCGACCGACGATCTGCACGCTTCCTCGCCCCTCGGCGGCAGGGGCGAGAGCCCGACGCGCGGGCGAGCGCGCTGACAGCCCTCCCAAGACCTCCTCCACCTGCTCGATCATAGACCGCGTCCGCTCGGCGCGTGCGGGCGACTGGGGGTTTACCCCTATTGACGGTGAAGCGATCGCGGGGCTACGTTCGGCTCCTATCGTCGAGAGCCGCGCCAGGCGGCCCGAGGCGCCCGCGAGGGAAGGAGAGGGAGAGATGACACGCGCACGGGTCGTGGTACTCGTAGTCGCGGCAGCCTCCGCCGGCGGCGCGATCAGCGCCACCGCCGCGCACGCAGGAGAAGTCGGCATCTGTGCCAAACCCGCGAAGGTGGAAGGACGCCACACGGGCAGATACCTCGACAAGCAGTGTGCGATCGCGGCGTCCGCCGAACAGCGGGCGGCGGGCAAGAAGAACAGGTGGGAATGGAAATCTGCGGCCGGCGCGAGATACACCGGCCAGATCACAGGATCGTTCAAATCGGCAGCCGGCGCGAGCTTCTGCAGGGGTACGGTTGAAGGTGAATTCACCGGCTGGCAGACCGGAAAGGACGTACTCACCTTCCCCTGCTGGGAAATCGGGGGTTTCCCGTGCAAGAGCGCGGGCCAGTCCTACGGCACTGTCGTGTTCACCCAGGCGACCTACTTGATCGACCACGGGATGAAGGGCCCCGACGGGAGCGAACCAGCTGAAGGCGAAGTGTGGCAGGAGTATCAGAGTCCCGAAGGCCTCGACGGGCTCCAGTCGTTCGGCGACTGCGGCATCATCGGCTACCGGATCACCGGCTCGCTGAGTGGGCAGGTCTCGTTCACTGGCAACAGCTCCCGCCGGTTCGACGTCTCGTTCGGGAATGAAGGTGAACAGCCGATCGAGCAGGAATACGAGGTCGGCGGTGGCGGGAGTTGGAGCCTACTGCCCACTCACTTCGAAGGTGATATCGCTGTTCGCGGCACCAAGGTCGAGATGAGGGCTTGCAACGCGGGGGCGTGCGAACACGAAGAAGCGCCGCCCTGGTAAGGCTTCATGGACCGGTGCGGCGTTCGCGGCGGCTACCCGGCCGCGCGCGCCGCACCCCGCACTCGTCGTCAGCCAGCCAGCACCGGATCAGCACCGGCTTCCCGAGGCTGTGATGGCCGGCCGGATGAAGGCGCTGGGGCCACTGAGACCCGCTTGCGCTCGAGGTCCTGCGGCTCGACCCTTTGCACGTCCCAAGCGAGGCCTGTCTTCTCCATTCCCCAGATCAGCCACCAGGTCGGGTCGACCTGCCACGGCTCGAGGCCGTGCTTGGCCGACCTCGGGAAGGCGTGGTGGTTGTGATGATTGCCCTCCCCGAGCCCCACAACCGCGACAAGAGCGTTGTTGCGGCTCTGGTCGCGGGTCTCGAACGGGCGCTTGCCCCAGAGGTGGCAGACCGAGTTCACGCTCCAGGTGGCGTGGTGGACGAAGAACACGCGGGCTGCCCCACCCCACAGGAAGCCTCCGATCCCGCCGCGGAGCTTCCTCGTTGCGAGAAGCCCGGCCGTGAACGGAGCGACGAAATAGCTGAGGACGACGATGAGCGCGAACCGACGATGGACCCCCATCACGACCGGATCGTCCAGGAGGTCGGGGACGTAGCGCTGCCGCGATGCCTTCTCGTCGGCGAAGAGCCAGCCGAAGTGCGCATGGACGAAGCCGCGTAGGGGCCCGCCCTCGTGGCCGATGTGCGGGCTGTGCGGGTCGCCGTGTTCGTCTGCGTAGGCGTGGTGCTTGCGATGGTCGGCAACCCAGTCCGGAACCGAGCCCTGGATCGCGCTCGAGCCGAGGACGGCGAAGATGCCGCGGATCAGCGGATAGGTCTTGAAGCTGCGGTGGGTGAACAGCCGGTGGTACCCCGCGGTGATCCCGAACCCGCTCAAGGCGTAGAACACTCCGAAGATGCGGCGGTTGGTGGGGGTCGCCATGAGCCAGCGCCCTCGGAAGGCGGCTACCAACAGCGCTGGCGGACCGAACACGAACAGCGCTGTGAACAGGCGGTACAGTCGACTCGCCGGGTGCGTCTCAGGTGCGACGGATGCTTCAGCCTGCTGCGCCATGACTGCCTCCTTCCGTTTGGGAGCGTGTTGCCATCTACGGTAGACCGCCGGCGCCCGCGGCGCTGCGCGATCGGCAGGCACGAGCTAGGCCGTTTGATCGCGCCGGGCTCGCTCCCTGCCTGAAGATGCCCGCACGCCGCGGGTCCCGCCGCGCGCGTCGACAAATGATCGCTGGAATCGGCGACCATCTGGAGCGACGTGATTGCGGCCTGTGCCACGCACATCCCCATCCCCCGGATCCCCGCCGCCGTTGTGGTGATCCGCGAAGGCCAGCGCCTGCCCCCGCTGCCTCAGAGCACTGGCAGCCCAACAGCACCGGATGGCACGACCACATCCGGGACCACCCCACCCGGCGAAACGACGACGACGCCAGGGGTCAGCACGCCGCCCGGACCCGCGACGGGGGGTCTTTTCCTGCAGGCGGGCGACCAGATCCAGGCTGCCGGCCGCGGCACGCTCACGTTCTCATACGAGGGCAACCGCTACCAGATCTCTCGCGGCCAGGTTGGTCTGGAGTGCCGCCAGGTGACGCTCAGCCGAAGACGGCGTGCGCAACGGATGGAAGTGCTGGCGGTAACCCTCCGGGCTGGTCGTGTGCGGGTCCGGTCAGGGCGCGATGCGCGACGTGCGCTTGTGCTCAGCCCGGAGATGTTGGCGTACGCGACCGTTCGCGGTACCAACTTCATCGTCGACCGGAGTCCCGCACGACGGTCGACCAGGGCTCGCACCCTGAACAGGTTGATCGTCGCGGCTAAGACTTCAGATCAGACGCTGCGCATCAACTCGCGCATCACCTACACCGCGATCTCCGATGCCAAGGGCCTCCGTCTCGACATCTGGCCTTTCTCGCTCTCCCGGCTGCAACGAGCTACCAGCCCCAGCGACGGGTTGCCGCCGTACTGGGCGGATGGGCTGTCCTGCTCCGTGGGCTGCACAGCGACGTCGATCCCGGGCTGGCCGCTGAGGCCGTTCCATAAACAGCATGCGATTCGTGCTGGCATCAACGAGCTCCGGCCGGCCAACTTTCATGTAGCGGTCGACATCGAGGCAAGGAACTCGCAACCGGTATATGCAATGCAGTCCGGCTACGCCTCGATCCGCTACCGCGGCACCCCAGATGTAAATGTCGACGTCGGCAATTTCTTTTACTGGCACATCAATCCAACGGTCTCCAACGGTCAGCACGTAATTGCATACAGGACCGTGATCGGGCGGGTGCTCAAAAGCTTCTACCACGTCGCGGTTTCCGAGGGAAGCACAGCCGACTATCTAAACCCGCTCAGGCCGGGGGGCAGCCTACGCCCTTACAGGAACACCGAGCCGCCGATCATCGGAGTCCCGCGAATCTTCTCCGACGGGCGTGTGATCGTGGGGGCATTCGGGCCTCAGAGCTTTGTGCAGACCGGAATGCCATACGAGACGCCGGTGCTGGCGCCGTCCTCGCTTGCGTGGAGGCTCTACGACGCTCGCGGTCATGCGCTCACAGGGCTGCAATGGGCGATGCGTGGCTCGCAGAACTACCCCCCCGATCTGAAGCCCGTCATCTTCGCCCCAGGCGCCACAAACCCCGGGTTCGAGTGCTTCTTGACCAAACGGAGGTGTGTCCCGAACTGGGTTTACTGGCTCGCCGGGGGGCTCACTCCGGGTCTGCCCATCAACAATCTTCCGCGTGGCCGATACCGGTTGACGGTGTACGCGTGGGACTGGGCAGGCCGCACGTCGGCACTCGATGATTGGTTCAAGGTCCCACTCGCGCACGCAGCGAGCGATGCAGCCGGGGAGTTCGGTCCGCTCAGCTCGCGGTTTGAATATGACGAGACGGGCTCGAGCCTCACTCCACCCGTCGGCTAGGCCCCCGCCTCGTCACGTGCTTGACGCTGCTCGACCAGCGCCTGCAACTGCTCCCCAACCTCGTTGGAGATGCGTTTGAGATCCCATTTGCTCAGGGTGATCAAGCGCATCGGAGAAGTCGCGACCACGTCGGCCGTGCGCCTACCGCCGGAGAGCATCCCCATCTCTCCGAAAACGTCGCCTGGGCCCAGCGAGCCGACTACCTCCCCGCCCTTGATGACGTCGGCGGTGCCGGATTCGATGACCATGAGGTCATAGGAGTAATCGCCTTCGTGCACGAGCCGCTTGCCGGCGGACACCGACGTCTCGGCAGCGAACACAGCAACAGTCTTGAGAGATTTCTCGGAGAGCGTTGAGAACAACGGGATGGTCTTCAGCGATTCGGGGTCCATGGTCTCCCAAGCTTTCGGGCTGGCGGTGTAAAGGGCACGGGCAGCAGACGCGCCGATGCGCGCACACTAACGCCCGCGGGCGCGAGGCGTCTATTCGCGGCTGTAGGTGTCCGTAGGCCGCGACGCCGGCGAGATGAGATCCGCCACGAACCGCGATCCCGACACGAGCGGGTTGCTCCTTGAGGAAGTCCGGCCATGACCGCCCTCCGCTTGCCCGTTGGATCGCCATCGGGTGGTGGTGGCGGTCCTCGCCGGGCTCCTGAGATCCACGCTAGCCGGGCTTAACGACCGGGTCAAGAGGTCGCAGCAGGGGGCCCCTCCACTCCTGGCCCGGCGAGGGTCCAGTGTTGGATTGCGCACCCTCCACGCCCCGCCTACGGTCGAACGTCGGGCGACCCGTATCCCGGAACTCGCCCTTCGAGCCTGGTAACAAGACAGAAAGGCGGGCAACGAGGATGAAACGCTTACCGTGGTTCTCTAGGGGGTTCGTCGCCCTGCCGCGGCCTCGCGCGAGGTCGGCCGCGTCGCGGACAAGGACCCTGCTCATCAGCGCTCTCGCGGTTCTCATGTTCACCGTGCTCGCGGCGTCGGCTGACGCGTGCTTGACGCTGCCGGGCCTCAGCAAGTGGGAAGGCCGCTGGACGGACGTTCACGGCTATTCCGGCACCTGGTGGGCCGAAGTCACAACAGCGGAAACAAGTCCGGGCGTATGGCACTCGGACGGAAATGGCGAAGTGGTGGTTCCCTACTACGGCGGATCCCCGGGCCACGTCAGCGAGACGCTCCAGTGCACCGGCCCGACGACCGACTCGATCGTCGCGCATTGGACCGACAACTTCGGCGACGACACGAATCTGACCGGGACGCTGTCGATCGGCTCGAACGTCGCCCTCGAGAGCGGCGCGTGGGAAGGCTTCACCTTCACATTGGGACAGGACCAGGGGAGCTGGGAAGGCGAGTTTCACCCGCGAGCTGAATCCGGCGGCTCCGTTCCCGGGGCGGTCGAAGTCGAGAGCTCGAGCGGAACGCTCATCAACTCATTCGAAACCACGGTCGCCACGGAACTGCCGCTGCTTCCGAGCGGGGAAGACATCGCCCCGGTGGGCGGCGTCTCGTTCGCGGCGAGCCTTCCCGTCGGCGAAACGATCAGGATCAAACTGACCTTGCCGCCGGGGAGCCATCCGACGAGCCTGCTCAAGCTCGTGGACGGAGAATACGTTGAAATGCCTGCCACGATCTCCGGGGAAACGGTCGAATACGAAATCACCGACGGTGGCACGTTCGACGAAGACCACGCCGCCAACGGGGCAATCATCGACCCCGTTGTGCCCGTGAGCGCCGGCGTGCAGGTCCGGTCGGGCGCGCTGCCCGCGGCGACCCGCGGATCCGCGTACAGCGTTCAGCTGACAGCTTCCGGCGGCACCCCTCCCTACAGGTGGAAGAAGGCGGGCAAGCTGCCCAAAGGGCTCAAACTCACCAAAGACGGCGTCCTCCAGGGAACCCCCAACTCGAAGCTGGGGCCGGGCTCGTACCCGATCGCGGTGCAGGTGCGGGACGCCGAGAAACCCAGGCAGAGTGGGAGCGCCAGCTTGGCGTTGACGATCGGCTGACCTGTCATTGGAGAACTGCTCGGTCGCCCGAGCAGCGCCCGACGAACGTCGAGGGTGGGGGTCGACACCCCACCCCCGGCGTTCGCGCGTGTATCAACACAGGAGGTCCGGTGGGTATATCCGAGGAGTGCTCGCGCCGTGCCCTGCTCGGGAGCCACACCCAATGCCGCGAGGCACCGAAGGCTCGATCTCAACTGCCCCTGCTGATGCCTCCGTCCGAGACGTGCCAAAGTCCGGGGCTCGGTTGTCGAGGATAGGAGTGCACCATGGCTGATGGGGTGTATCGGGTCACCGAGGTGATCGGCGTGAGCAGCGAGTCCTGGGAGGCCGCCGCACGGAGTGCCGTCGAGACGGCCGCCAAGACCGTTCGCGATCTGCGCATCGCCGAGGTCCTACGCCAGGACGTCTCGATCGAGGACGGCTCGATCAAGAACTACAGGGTGCGGCTGGCGATCTCGTTCAAGTACGAGAGCGGCGAGTAGGCGCGCCGTGTCAAACGAGCGCGGGGGGCGGCGCCACTAAGGGCGAGCCCCTCCGCCGCTCGCAGAGGCGGTACGCCGCCGCAAGCCGGGACCCCCCGACCCGAACTGGTCGTCGCCGGAGTTGCGCGCCAGCGGACCGACACGCCCGCTATTGGCTCGCCGCTCACGGCAGCCCCGCTCTTGACCCGTCCGTGCCCTGCTGGTAGCGTCGCTCGAGGTGGGGTAAAAGGTGTCTCGTCTTTCTCGAATCCTCCGTCCGTCACCGGCGATGATCGTCGCGTTTGTCGCACTCTGTGTCTCCGTGACCGGATTCGCGATCGCGGCAATCCCCAGCCGGAACGGGGTGATCCACGGCTGCTACAAGAAGCACGGTGGCGCGTTGAGCGTGGTCGCCGCCGGCAAGAAATGTCCGAAAGGCACTCTCGCGGTGTCGTGGAACCAACAGGGACTGAAAGGCGCGAACGGGCAGAGAGGCGCGAACGGACCGAAAGGCGCGAACGGACAGGCGGGGGCGCAGGGCGTCGAAGGCAAAAAAGGCGACACTGGGACCGCCGTCGCGTACGCCCGCGTAGCCCTTGACGGCACCCTCGAGCCGGGCGACAGCGGCAGGCAGAACAAGAACGTGATCGGCGTGGACGTTGAGCGCGACGCTACGACGGAAGAAGGGCACTACTGCTTCGGCGGACTGCCCTTCGGCGTCGCAAGCGCCATGGTCTCGCCCGATAGCGCGGGTGACATCGACGGGAACGTAGTCACGAGCGTCGCGGTGCAGCGCGGCATCAAACTCGGCAACTGCGACTCCCAGCACCAGCAAGCGCGTGTCACGACGCTCGTCGGCGGAGTCCCCAAAGACCACAGGTTCCAGATCTGGTTCGAGGCGACCGGCGCGGCGCAGATAGTCCCGGGAGCTGGAGGCGACTGACCGGAAGACGCCCGGCTTCGTGGTTCGGCCGGGCGGTAAGCGGTCAGCGCGCGCTTCGCAAACTCCCTGCTGATCGCGGGTAGTCAACGTCCGAGGTGACCACGGGAACACCGTGCTCGACCGCCGTAGCCGCATCATACGGTTGCGCTACCAACACGCCGGGGCGCGCCGCCAGGGCCGCGCAGGGGTTTACGGACCGGGGCTGGAGGGAGCCCCCTAGTCACGACAAGGACGACGTCGTGCCCTGTGTTGAGGCGGAGGCATGGAAGCCTCCGCTCCACAGGGGCGCGCTTGATCCGCGCAGCGGCTCTCAAGGTCGGCGCCGCCCCGGTGCTTCCGGGCTGGGCGCTCCGACCCGGCCGGCGATGCTAGAGCTCGACCCCGATCACGACGAGCGTTCCCACCCCAAGCACGACCGTGCCGACGGTCAGCCACCACACGAGCGTCGGGGAGAGCTCCTCGTAGGCACCTGCTCGCAAGGCACCGGCGACACGGTTCTGGCGCACCGCGCCGATGATCAGGATCGCCACCGCGAGCACTCCGTAGCCGACACCCAGCAACACGAGCGGCCAATGTGTACCGCCGGAGATCCCGGGCAGAATACGCCCGACGCCGATCGCAACGGCTGACGCGCCGAGGCCGGTGCGCCACCACGCCAGCCACGTCCGCTCCGCTGCCAAAGCGGTGCGGCGAGTCACATCCGCATCCGAGGCGTCTTCTGCGGGATGCTCCGGCGTCGCAGTCATCCGAGCAAACGTAGCGCGGGGCCTGGCAAAGGGCAAAACAAGCAACGAGCCCGTCTTACGTCAGGTGTGTCACGAGCGCTCCGAGATCAGCGCGGGCCCTGGTGACCCAGCTTCCCCCGGCGCGCCGCTACCGCTCGTCCGTGCAGGGGGCAGCCGGCCGCGCCGCACTCGAGAACGGCACGAGTCGCTGGAGATCCTCATCCCAGAGCTTGAGCCTCACGGCTTCGAGCCCGTCCCGAAGCCCGAGTGTCGGCACGGAGTGGAAGACCACGTTCTGATCGTGGGCGCGCTTGAGGTTGTAGTTGGGAATGCGGGCGTCGAGATGGTGGATGTGGTGGTAGCCGATGTTCCCGGTGCAGAAGCGCAGCGGGCCCGGGAGCTTCAGATACGAGCTTCCGCGAAGCGCCGCGTCCGCATAGCTCCAGTTCTCGCTGCTGTCCCAGTAGGCGTCCTCGAACTGATGCTGAACGTAGAAGAGCCAGATGCCGACCGAGCCGGCGATCAGCGCCGGCAGCCCGAGCACCAGCAGGTAGTCGCGCCAGCCGATCAGCCAGACCAGCAGCCCCACGATCACGGCCAGCGCCGCGTCGGTGGCCAGCACGCTGCGCCGCATCCGCGGACGCGCGTTCTTGGCGACGATGCGAGGGCCGATGATCATCGCGACGATCGGCCCGAGCCCGAACATGATCAACGGGTTGCGCTGCAGCCGGTAGCCCAGCCTGCCTTTCGCCGGCAGCGCCTCGTACTCGGTCACCGTCAGTGTATGGAGATCGCCCGTGCCGCGGCGCTCGAGATCGCCAGAGGTCGCATGGTGAACCGCGTGATCGTGGCGCCAACGGTGAAACGGCGAGTACAGCAGCAGCCCGATCGAGCGCCCCAGCCACAGATTCGCGCGCCGGGAGGCGAGAAACGACCCGTGCGAGCAGTCATGGAACACGATGAACGAGCGCACCAGAAAGGCGGCCGCCGGCAGCACCAGCGCGAGGGCCGCCAGCACCGACACACCGAGTAGAAACCACATCGCCACCGACAGCGCCACGTAGGGCAGCACGGAGGTCGCGATACAGCCCAGCGCCCTTCGCGTGTCCGGCCGCGCGTACGGCGCGAGTTGTTCGCGCCATTGCCGCGCGTGGTCGCGGCCCTCCACCTCGGGGCGCCCAATGGCCGGCGCAGACTCTGCGCTCATCGCGCAGGCCTGCCAACCGTGTGCCGGCGGCGTTCTGGAGCCCCTCGCCTGCGCCCCCTGGGGAGTCTCCTCGCCGGACGAATCGCCGGAGGAGGCGCGGAAACTCCCGAGGGAGTGGGGGTTCCCGCGCCCGCCTCAGATCCCAGGTGAGGAATCGAGCCAACCTCCGTTCTCGCTTGGACGAGGGCCCGGAGCAGAACGAGCCGATGTCCAAGGTCTTCAACCGCGCGAGCGTCTACGAGCGGCGCATCCACGCCCACGCTGGAGCTGCGGTGAGGCTCCGCTGTGCCCTCGCGGGCGGCGCTGTCGCCACGCGCTGCGTCGCGACACAGAGCCGTGATCAAGACGAGAAAGCCGAGCCAGCAGATCAGGATCACAGCGAAGAACACGTGATCCTTGGAGACCAGGTTCCCCTGCATCCTGGTCGAGCGTCCTCGCCAAGCCCGGTCGACAATCGCACCTCGTCTGCCTTCCACGAGTGGCTGTGCGGACCGGGAGATCGTGGGCCAGCTTGTGACCTGGAACTCGCTCCGACTTATCGGGCGCAACCCCAAGCACAACCCGTGGCCGCGCGCGAGGTCGCTGTGGGCTCGACGTTAGCACCCGCGGCGGCGCGCTGCATAGGGCCGGTAGCCGTTAGGCCGATGGCGCCGCATCGCCTACACGGGTACTTCCTCCTCTCAGCCCGACGGCGCCCTCGCCACAGAGAGGTGGAGGTGAGACGAGGTGTTCGTGCTCGAGCGGCAGTGGACACCAGCTGAGGGCCCCCGAGCCTGACCAAACGGCGAGCCCTTGCGCTAGGCTTTCGGCGCGGCGATTGGAGTGCTCGAGCAGCCCCATGAGCCCGGCCCAACAGCACGCGGCGAAGCGCGGACGAGGCCTAGCGGGCCTCGCCGGATTCGGGAGCAGAGAACAGATGGATGTATCAACCGGCGGCGCTGTGCCGGCACCACTCGCGGGAGGAGCGCTCCTCTCCGCGATCTCGACCCATATCGTCCGTATCCTGCGCGAGCACTACGGACGCGGCCCGATGAAGGCCAAGACCTATGTGCTCGACGACATCATCGTCGTCGTGATGCGCGGGAGCGGCTTCACGCCGCTCGAGCAGACGATCATGGACAGCGGCGAGCCTGACCGCGTCATCGCCATGCGGGAGGACTTCCAACGTGTCATGGCGACTCGCTACCGCGAGACGATCGAAGAGCTCACCGGTCGCAAGGTCCTCGCGTTCCTGAGCCAGGCCCACGTCGAGCCCGACATCACGCTCGAGATCTTCTTCGTCGACGGCCCGCTCGAAGGCTTCGGCGCGGTCGAGGTGACCGAACCGGAATAGCCGCCGCGGCGCCGGTTGCCCCTCGGGCCGGCCGACCTCAGGCTCTAGGATTCCTGCATGCTCAGGCTGCTGGCGAGATCGAGGTGGGCGCGGGCCGCGACGCGCGGAGTACCCGCGGGCCGGCTCCTGCTCATCGCGGAGATCGCGACGCTGGCGTATCGCCACGCCGGGAAGCTGGAGGGCGCCGAGCGCCGGCGCCTGCTCGCACTCGTGGCGCGCTCACGCGGACGGCCCCGGTCGCTGCCGGTGGGCGAGCGGCTCGAGCTGCTACGGCTGCTGGCCCTCCTCGAGCCGCGGCTGTTTCTGGGAATGGCCACGAGGCGCATCAGCCCGGTGCCGCTGCCCAAGCGACTGCTCTTCGGCCCGCGCCGTAGCCCAGCGCGAGCCGCTCTCTCGCGCGGGCGCTAGTCCCCGAAGCTGGTCGCTGCAGGGGCGTCGCCTGCCGGCACGGGCGGGACGTCGTCCGGGAGATCGCCGGCGGGCCAGGCCTGCCAGCTGAAGCCTTTGCGCGCGTGGCGCACCTTGTAGCTCAGGGCGCCGTGCGTGTTCATCGTGTGCCATGCGACCTGGGTCGTCGCCGTCATCTCGGGGATCCAGTAGCGATCCTGAATCGCATCGGTTGGCGCCGGAGCATCGAGATCGACGTGCGCCGCCACGTGGCCCTCGCCGTCCTCCAGCGAAAGGCGTGCGAGCACCTTGCCGTCGCGGTCGCAGATCTGCGACTCGCCCAGCATCTGCGTCTGCCAGGGGATGCCAGGCCCGAGCGGGGTTTCTCCGCGCACCGGGCCGACATGTGAGGCGTGCGCGACGGGCACACCGGTCAGGCGCGCAACCTGGCCGGGCAGCTCGCGCGCCTGGCGGCGCCAGATCGCGTGCTCGCGGCGCGTCCACCAGCGCAGCGGACCGGGCCAGTTGAGCGGCATCGACGGCCAGCACATCCCACCCAGAACGAGCCTGACTCCCCGGGCGCGCACGCGCGCGGCGGTGCGGAAGCGCGCCCACTCCCAGCCGGACATCAGGCCGACGGCACACCCGAGCGCGGCGCTCTGCACGACGCCGGCGTCGTCGCCGCCGACATAGAAGTGCTGCTCCCAGGCGGTGGGGATGTCCTTGTCATGCAGATGCAGAGCCCCATCGGGCTCGGCCAGCACGAACGTGCCGTACGCGTGTTTGCCGCGGATCGCGAGGAACCCCCCGGCGAGCACGCAATCGAGCTCGCGCGCGAGGCGGGTGAGCATCTGCATCGGCTGGCCGTCCACCGGGCGCGCCGCACCTCGCAGGACCTTCGCATAGACGTTGGGCGAGGTGAATGCCTCGGGAACGACGATCACCTCGGCGCCGTGCTCGCGATGGGCGTCCCGGATCAGGTCTTCGACCCGCGCGAGGTTCGCCTCCACCTCCCCGAGCTCCAGCGCGGGCTGAACGACGGCGATCCGAGTCACGTCGAAACCTCGGCCGGTGCGGTCGTGCGCGCGTACTCTGCCCCGTCCGTCGTGGCTCCGCGCGGCAACGGCAGGCCACCGGGGGGTGCCGCTTCCTGCGGCGGCGAGGGCCACGCAGCCCCCGGATGCTCGGAGCCGTGGATCTCGCGGATGGAGCGGAACCGGTCGGCGCGACGCTCGAGCCGGATCTCCAACTCCGTGCGCAACTCCGAGGCCCCGCGGACAAGTGTTTCACTGCGCGGCCGCTCGCCCCTCGCGAGTGCCATGGCGAAGACGCGCGCGAGGCGACTCAGCGGCGCGATCTGCTGCGGGGTGCGGGCCCGGCCGAACAGGTCGCTGAGATCCGCGTCGAGGGTCCGCCCGGCGTCCCGGACCAGCTCGCAGAGGGCGGGAGAGGGGCGCTCCACGCGGGTGTCGGCGTTGGCGAAGTGGTAGGCGGGCAGGCACTCACGGTCGCGCGCTGCCTCCCAGCGGCGGGTCTCGCGGTCGACGGCGGCTGGGTCGTCGAGCACCGGGAGCACCTGTTCGGCAAGCGTCCGTCCGGCGAACATCGCGTCGCGCATGCCCTGGCCGGTCACGGGGTCCTTGAAGTGCCCGGCGTCACCGGCCAGCGCCCATCCGGGGCCGGAGGAGACACGGAAGAAGGCCGGTGTGTCCGCTGTCGAGCGGAGCTTGGATCCCGGCGGCGCACCGTCGATCCGTACAGCGAGACCCGGGTGCTCGCCGAGCTTTCCTCGCCAGTATGTCTCCGGCTCTCGCCTGGCCTCGCTCACCTCGTCGCGGTGGCCCATCAAGAGGACGAGCAGCTTGCCGGCGGGCGTGGTGGGAAAGGCGAAGGCGAACGAGTTGCCCTCACGCCACTGGTAATAGGTCTCGGCATCGATACTGCCGGCGAGCGGGTCCTCCATGTAGCGAAACACGAGGCCGCGCCCGTTTCGCGACTGCCGGTAGGGCCTCCAAGCCCCGACGAGGGACGCCACCGTCGAGCGCCGACCGTCCGCGCCGATCACGAGCGTTGCCTCGACCTCTTCTTCGGCTCCGTCGGCATGCCGGTAGCGCACGCCCGCGACCCGCCCCGCGCGCCAGCGCAACCCCTCGACACTGCAGCGCTCCCTCACGTCGGCGCCCTGCTCGCGCGCCGACTCGACGAGCTCGACGTCCTGCAGGTCGCGGGGCACGCAGACCCCGTAGTCGATCCCGTCGGCCGCCGGCCTCACCCGCTCCCGGCACGTGATCCCTTCTGCCTGCAGCTCGACGTAACGGACTCGCGACGGATCCAGACGAAGGATCCTGGGCAGAGCACCGAGCCTGCTCAACTCGCTCGTCCCCGCCGGGAGCAGCACATGCGTGGAGAGCTGGTCGGAGGGGAAGCGCATCCGGTCCAGGACGAGGACGCGACGCCCGGCGCGCGCCAGCGGTGCCGCGACCGCACACCCGGCGAGCCGAGCACCCACCACCACAGCGTCGAATCGCTCCATGCCCAGCTTCCCCCTCGGTCTGTGCGGACTCGTTCGCAGTGTGACTGATCCGCTCGTCCCTCGTCCAGCGGCCGACCACCGCCAGTCGGGGTCCCCTCGGCCACCGTCGCAACGGGCAACCCGCTCCTCGGCCTCGTACTCGTCTACCCGTCGAGCGGGTCGCCGGCCAGCGCGAAGGGGTTGCCCTCGGAATCCCTGCAGATCGCCCACCGGTCTCCCGGGTGGACGACACTCCCGCCGAGCGCCTCGACGGCCTGAAGCGCATCCGCGACGTCGCTGACCGCGAAGTAGGGGAGCGAGAACGAGTCGCCAGGGCCACGCCCGCGCGAGTGGATCCCGACGGCGGGCGCCTCAGCGCCTGTCTGCCAGCCCTCGCCGTCCGAGGGCTCGCGAAGCTCGAGCTCCTCGCCGAGGAGGCCGCTCCAGAATCGCCGCGCGCGGTCTGGGTCGTCGGCGGGAAACTCGACGAGGGACAGCTTGAGCCCGGCCATGCCCGCACGTTACACCGAAGAACCTATGCGCTCGCGCCGCCTTCCTTGCGCGTGCTGCGCCGGGCCTCCCGGCGAGCACGCCGATCCGCCGCCTCTTCGCTGGCCTTGTCCTTGGCGTCGCTGTAGGACTTCCCGACGAGAGCCCGCCCTTCGGTCCAGCCGAACGCCCTCACCATGAGCACGATCGCAAGCGCGATGCTCCAGGCCGTCTCGACGAGTTGTTGAGCGACCGAATAGGCAGCCGCGTTGCTCGAACTCGTGACGCTGCTCAGCGACAGCACGTTGAAGCCCTGCACGACCCCGGCTCCCCCGGGAGTCACCGACGTCATGTTCGCGATCGAGTTACCGCCCACGACGCTCATCAGTGTGTGAAACGTGACGGGGATGTTGTAAGCGGCGAGGAACACGGCGATCGTGCCGAGCATCGCCAGCCAGCTGACCACCTCCGGGGCGGCGACGAGCAGCAGGTACCGACGCGGCTGCGCGAGCAACTGCCCGCCCTCCTTCGCGTCCTCCCACCAGACCCTGATGCGCGGGCGCAACGTCTGAAACACGAGGTACAGCAACACGCCCACGGCGGCGAGCAGGATCACGAACGCCCACGGGTGTTCGTCGATGAAGCCGAATTGAAGACTGAATGAACCGCCGACGCTGAGGAACAGGTAGACGTACGTCGCGATGCCGATCGTGGTGAAGAACACTTTCTGCACGACGTAGCCCGCCAGCACTCCCGCGAACGTCGCCGCCGCGATGATCGTCGTGAACATCAACAGCATCACGAGCGTGCCGATGTTGGCGGGCAGCACGAAGTTGAGCGCCACAGCCGTCGCGTAACACGCGTAGACCTGGACCCAGCGCACCTGGCCCGGATATGCGCAGCGCAGGATCGAGTACCAGGCGAGCGCCGCGCCCGTTGTCTGCACGGTGATCAGCGCGATGCC
Organism: uncultured Solirubrobacteraceae bacterium; assembly: GCA_963721285.1. Taxonomy (GTDB): domain Bacteria; phylum Actinomycetota; class Thermoleophilia; order Solirubrobacterales; family Solirubrobacteraceae; genus Palsa-744. Next base: position 518,361 of record CAVRIN010000002.1, read on the forward strand.
GGCGATCAGGTAGCCGATCGAGATCGTGCTGATCGTGTTCCAGACCTCTTTGAGCCACCCGGTCAGGTCCCAGCCGAAGAGGGTGGCCGCCGCCCCGATCACGAGGATCACGAGCAGCGTGATCAGCACCGCCCTCGTGTTCGGTCGCCCGTGCAGCGGGACCGTCTCCCCCTGATCCATGTGCAGCAAGTTAGCTCCCGCGACGCCGGGAAGGCGTCCGAGCTTGACCCCGGCCGGTCCTCAAACTAGGTTCCTCCAGAGGACACCCGGCCATGACCTTCCTTCGCGCCCTACGCCCGCTGCACTGGATCGGCATCGGCGCAGTGGTCGCCGTTCTCGCCGCCGGCGCCCCGAGCAAATGGTTCGGCCTCGTCAGCTCGAAAGTGAGCGAGGTCGAGCGTCTTCGCGCGTGCATGGAAAAGCACGGCGGAGACCTGGCTTCGATCGTTACGACGCTCGGCGAACCGCAGGAGATCCTCGGCAAGAGCCCGGCCGCACGCAGGCATGCGGTGCACGTCGCTGAGCGCCGGCACGAGCTGCAGCGGCGGCAGGGCAACGCCGTCGTAGCGTGCGCGCGCACGGTCACCGGCTGAATCACGCGCGGCGGCCGTAGTCGGCTCATTGCGCGGCTCGGAGCATCGCCGCGAGCTGCCGACCGGTCGCCCGCACTCCCGGGGCGCACCGAGAGCACCACGACTGGCAGAGTTCCGCGCATGGAGGGAGGCCAGGCGACTGCACCAGCCAGGGACGAAACGGAGCGTGCCGCTGCCATCAAAGCGCGGCTCGCCGAGGTCCTGGGCGGCCCCGGCCCGAGCGAGGTCCGTCGTCTGAGCGGCGGCGCCTCGCGCGAGACCTACCTCTGCGACAGCGCTCAGCGCGGGCAGCTGATCCTGCAGTGCGAACACGCCGGCAAGCCCACCGGCGAGCCGCCCGGACAGGCCGCCCTGCTGGAGGCCGCCGCCTCGGCCGGCGTTCCCGTCGCGACCGTCGCGGCGCACGGACGGGACGATCCCGTGCTGGGCGCAGCGTGGACGCTCGTCGAGGCGCTCGGCGGCACGAGCGATCCGAAGCTGATCGTGCCCGAGAGGGGAGCGCACGGAGCTCCCGAGCTGCTCGATGACGTCGCCGCCGCCCTCGCCGCCGTCCATCGGATCCCCGCCGACTCCTCGCTCGCGCCGCCGGCCGAGGAGCCGCTCGAGCAGCTGCGAGCGCTGCACGACCACCTCGGCGAGCCCCACCCGACCTTCGAGCTCGCCTTTCGCACGCTCGGGCCCGACCGCCCGCCGGCGCGCCGGACGCTCGTGCACGGGGACTTCCGCATGGGCAACCTGATGGTCGACGGGGACCGCGTCACCGGCGTGCTCGATTGGGAGCTCGCCCACATCGGCGACCCTGTCGAGGACCTCGGCTGGCTCTGTGTGCCCGCCTGGCGCTTCTCGCGCCCGGACCTTCCCGCCGCCGGGCTCGGCACGCGCGAGCAGCTGCTCACCGCCTATGCCCGCCACTCCGGCGTCTCCGCCTCGATCGAGGACCTATGCCGCTGGGAGCTCGCGGGCACGCTGCGCTGGGGGGTCATCTGCGTGATGCAGGCCTTCACCCACCTCTCAGGCGCGAGGCGCTCGGTCGAGCACGCCGTGATCGGGCGCCGCGCATGCGAGGTCGAGTGGGACCTGCTCGAGCTGTTGGATCCCGGCGGGGAGGAGGCCATCTTGGGCCCTGCGCTCGCGGCCGGCGATGACCAAGGCCCCGATCCTGTCGACGTCGGCCTTCACGACCGCCCGAGCGCCGTCGAGCTGATCGACGCGGCTCGCGGCGCGCTGGGGGATCACGTGCTGCCGCTGCTCGAGGGGCGGGCCGCGTTCGAGCTGCGCGTGTCGCTGCGCGCGCTCGGGATCGTGCGCCGCGAGCTGGAACAGGCCCCCCGACAGGGGCGCGCGCATCGCGCCGTGCTTGCCGCGCTCGGCGTCGCGGACGAGCGCGAGCTCGCGCGCGAGATCCGCGCAGGCGCCTTCGAGGAGCGCCGGCCGGAGCTGCTTGCGGCGCTGCGCTCGATCGTGCGGGCGAAGCTCGAGGTCGCCAACCCCGGCTACCTGCAGACATACGAGACAGAGAGGGAGGGAACGTGAGCGAGCAGATACCCGACGACGTGGCCGCGCTGCTGGAGGAGGTCGACGCCTTCATCGCCGCCGAGGTGAGACCGCTCGAAGCCGAGGGCGACAACGCCCGCTTCTTCGACCACCGCCGAGAGTACGCCCGCACCGACTTCGAGGCCGACGGGATCCCGCGGCGCGAATGGGAGGACCTGCTCGAGGAGATGATGGCTCGGGCTGATCGCGCCGGCCTGTGGCGCTACGCGCTACCCGAGGAGCTCGGGGGGCGGGGCGGCTCGAACCTCGCGATGGCGATCGTCCGCGAGCATCTCAACCGGCTGGGGATCGGCCTGCACAACGACCCCCAGAGCGAGATCTCGATGATCGGCAACTTCCCGTCGGTGATCCTCGCCCACGAGTTCGGGACGCCCGAGCAGCGGGAGCTGTTCGTGCAGGGCGCCCTGCGCCGCGAGGTGGCGCTCGCGTTCGGCCTGACCGAGCCCGACCACGGCTCCGACGCGACCTATCTCGAGACGACCGCCCGGCAGGAGGGCGATGGCTGGGTGATCAACGGGCGCAAGCGCTTCAACTCGGGCATGCACCGCGCCAGCCACGACCTGATCTTCGCCCGCACCTCCGGGCGCGCCCGGCGAGGCGCGGGGGATCACCGCCTTCATCGTGCCCCGCGACGCGCCCGGGCTCGATGTCGAGTTCATGTGGTGGACGTTCAACATGCCCAGCGACCACGCCGAGGTGTCGCTGCGCGACGTGCACGTCGGCGAGGATGCGATCCTCGGCGAGCTCGGCCTCGGCCTTGCCCTGGCGCAGCGCTTCGTTCACGAGAACCGCATCCGGCAGGCGGCGTCGAGCCTCGGCGCGGCGGCTTTCTGCATCGACGAGGCCGTCTCCTACGCCCGCGAGCGGACCGTGTGGGGCAAGCCGCTGTGGCAGAACCAGGGCATCCAGTTCCCGCTCGCCGAGCTTTGGACCGACTGCGAGCTGGTGCGAGGGCTCGTGCGCCGCACGGCCGCCGAGCTCGACCGCCACCATCACATGGAGGTCACGCACCTCGTCGCGATGGCCAACTACCGCGCCAACCGGCTCGCGTGCGAGGCGGCCGACCGCGCGATGCAGACATGCGGCGGGATCGGCTACACCCGCCACATGCCCTTCGAGCACATCTACCGCCACCACCGCCGCTACCGCATCACCGAGGGCAGCGAGGAGATCCAGATCAGGAAGGTCGGCTACGAGCTGTTCAAGGGCACGGCCGCCCCGGTCGCCTAGAGCGCGCGCCGCGCGCGCTCCTGCGACCGGGGGATCGACCGGGGCCAGGCTCGGTGCTCAGCGTGCGCCGTTCGACGGTCTGATGTTCTGGTTCAGGTGGAACAGGTTCTCGGGGTCGTACCGGTCCTTCAGGGCTACGAGCCGCGCGTACTTCTCCTCGCCGTAGCTGGAGCGCACGCGGTCCTCTCCTTCGTCGGAGGTGTAGTTCAGGTACACCCCGTCGATGACGTGCGGCTTCAGATCCCCGGCGAGGCCGCGCGCCCACTCGACGTGTGCCTCCTCCGTCTGGGCGTCGGGCTCCATCCACATCGCGAGCGCGTGGTAGCACCACGGGACGTCCCGGCGGCCCAGCGCCGTCTCGTCGTCGCCGACGCGGCTGATCGCCCCGCCCATCGGCTCCATCAGCAGCTGTGCCATCGGACCGGGGCGGCTGCCGCCGTGGGCGACGATCTTCTCGATCACCTCGTCGCCCAGATCGGGAAGGAACTCGGCCTTCATGTAGGCGCGCGTCCCGTGCGGGCCGCCGCCGTCGAGCATCATCTGCAGGGCCGTGTAGGGCATCGGCTGGACCATGTCCATCAGCGGAGACGCGACCTCGCGGATCGGCGCGAGGACACGCTCACCCTCCTCCATCGAGCCGGTCCAGCAGACCACGATCCCGAGCACCGGCGCGAAGTGCATCTCGGCCGGCACGAACGGCTCCGGCGGCGCGCTCACGAACGCGACCGCGCACCCGAGGTCCTCGGGCGCATCCTGCATGTAGTCGCGCATGAAGCGAAGCACCTCGCCCGCGCGGTCCGGCGCGCACACGAGCATGCCGCCGTAGATGATCGGGCCGATCTCGTGCAGGCGGTACTCGAACGAGGTCACCACGCCGAAGTTCCCGCCGCCCCCGCGCAGGCCCCAGAACAGCTCCTCGTTCTCGCTGGCGCTCGCGGTGAGCAGGCTGCCGTCGGCCGTGACGAGGTCCGCGGAGAGCAGGTTGTCCGCCGTCAGACCGCACTTGCGCTCGAGCCAGCCGCTGCCGCTGCCGAGCGTGAGACCGGCGATGCCGGTGGTCGAGAAGCGCCCGCCCGTGACCGCCAGGCCAAATGCTTGTGTCTCGCGGTCGAACTCGCCCCAGGTCAGGCCGGCTTCGGCGCGAACCGTCCGCGCCTGCGGATCGACCCGGATCCCTTTCATCGGCGAGAGATCGATCACCAGCCCGTCGTCGCACGTCCCGTAGCCGCTGGCCGAGTGGCCGCCGCCGCGCACGGCTACCGCGAGCGAGTTCTCACGCGCGAAGTTGACCGCCGCGATCACGTCGGCAGCACCGCTGCACCGCGCGACGAGTCGCGGGCGGCGGTCGAACATACCGTTCCAGACCATCCGCGCACCGTCGAACTCCGCGTCCTCTGGACCTACGAGCGCGCCGCGGAAAGTCTGGGCGAGCTGGTCGTCGATCGACAAGGCATCCATGGATGTCGCCATGACACCCCCCTTTCATTGGTGCGCCCAAACAGGTCGAAAGCCCCGCCGGGGGCCCTGCGCACAGTCTGTCGAGCGGCCCTGAGCCAGGGCCGCCCCTGCATGCATCCTCCACCAGCCGTACTCCCCAGTCAAGGTCGTGCCCTACGCCCCTCGCGGCCGGGGCTCGGTTAGGATCGGGGCGTGCGCGCGCAGGGGGCACCCGAGGTCAGCTGGCCCGCTGACCTGCTGGATGTCTTCGATCGCGCGATCACGTGCCAGTACGCGAGCCTGACGCGCGCCGGGGCGCCCGTCACGGTGCCGACTACTCCCTACGTCGGCCCCGGCAGCACGCTCGACGTGTCGACCGGGCTGACCTATCCGGCCAAGGCGGAACGCGCCCGGCGCAACCCCAAGGTCGCGCTGCTCTTCGCCGACACGATCGGCGCCGGTGTTGGCGATGCGCCCGTGGTGCTCGTCCAGGGCCACGCCGCGGTGCGCGACGCCGACCTTCAGGCCAACACCGACCGCTACGCGCGCGTGTCGGTCGCGAAGCTTCCCGGCTCGGTCCAAGGACAGCCCAAGGCGCTGCTCAAACGCATGGTCTTCTACTACGCGCGGATCTGGATCGAGCTCACCCCGCTGCGCATCAGCTGGTGGCCCGATCGGACGTTGTCCGGGCTCGAGCAGGTGTGGCAGGCGGCCCCCGATCTGGCGTTGCCGGAGTCCGATCCCGCGCCGGCGGGTCGCCAGCCGCCCGCGTGGCTCGAGCCGCCGCAGCGCTGGCAGGAGGTCGCCGCGCGCGCGTTGCAAACGCTGCCGTTCGCGGATCTCACCGTCGTCGGTGGCGAGGGCTTTCCGATCTGCGTGCCGGTCGCTGCGGGCGCATTGGAGGGCGCGGAGGTTCCGATCCAGGTCGGAGCGGCTGCTCCGGAGCTGCCGCCCGGCCCAGCGTGTCTCACCGTGCATGGACACGACGAGCAGTTCACGGGGCAGGAGAACCACACGCTCGTCGGCTCCCTGACCCACGGGGACGGCGGGCCACGCCTGCACGTGGACCGTGCCCTGGCGGATTGGAGCCTGACCGGGAACCGCATCCAGCGCAGCGTGGGGTTCCTGCGCAAGGGCCGTCGCCTTGCTCCCCGCTTGAAGGCGGAGGCCGCACGGCGCGGTCAGCCGGTGCCCACCATCAACTTCCCCTGACGGCATCGCACACGAAGCCTCGACACCCGGCTGCGCCTGATCCATAATGGGATCCATGCGCACCGGGGGGCGGGCCGGAGCAGCAAGGGGGACGCAGCGCCGCAACGCGCTGCGCGCCGCGGGGATCCTCTGCGCGCTGCTCGCCGGCGTAGGCGTCGCGGTCGCCGTTGCCGCCTCCGGGCCCGGGCAGGTTCGACCCGTCGTTCGGGACGAGCGGAACGACCGTGCTCGAACGGCCTACCTCGACCTTCCCGACGCCGAGCGCGCTGGCCCCGGCGGGGAAGATCGTCGTCGTCTCGAGCGGCCCAGAAGGTGAAAAAGAGAAGGTGTTCGCCACGAGGCTCCTGCCGGGCGGCCAGCCCGACCCCACCTTCGGCACGGGCGGCAAGGCCACAATCGAATCGAGCAGCTACATCGGCGCCTTCGGCGCGGCGGTCCAGCCCGACGGCAAGGTGCTTGTCGTCGGCTACCGCGCCGGCAGCGAAGCCGACACCGCGATGGCCTGGAGGCTGACCGCGACCGGCGCCCTCGATGAAACATTCGGCGTGGGCGGCGTCGCCGAACTGAGCGGGGCGACGTCCAACTACGCGACCGCCGTGGCGGTCCAGCCGAACGGCAAGATCGTCGTCGCCGGGAACGTGCTCGAACAGCCCAACCCCTACAGGGTCGCGGTGTGGAGGCTCAACGTGAACGGCACGCCCGACCCGACGTTCGACACCGACGGCGTCGCCGGCATCAGCGACACCGCAGAAGACAAGGTCAACGCGATCGCGCTCCAGCCCGACGGCAAGATCCTCGTCGCCGGGGAAACTGGCCTGGCGACATCGAAAAACGATGCGGCGGTCTGGCGCCTGAAGCCCGACGGCGGGCCCGGCGGCCTCAACGAAGCGCTCGATCCGACGTTCGACGTCGACGGGCAGGCCGACGTCGACAACGGCGGCAACGAGAGGGCCACCGCGGTCGCGGTCCAGCCCGACGGGAAGATCGTCCTCGCCGGCTACACCGAGGGCGGCCCGCTCGGCAGCGACGCATTGGTCTGGCGCCTCACCGCGAACGGCGGCACCGGCAACCTCACCAACCAGGCCCTCGACACGTCGTTCGGCAACGCAGGTGCGGCCGCGCTCGGCGGACCCGGCGACTACGCGAGGGCGGCCGCGGTCCAACTGCAGGGCGACGGCAAGATCCTCGCCGCGGGCGAACAGAAGATCGGCGCCGGTCCCTTTGAAGCCGTCCTCTGGCGGCTGACCTCGAGCGGCGGCTCGACCGCTGTGGACAGCGGGCTCGACGCGGCCTTCGGCACGGGCGGCGCGGCATCGGTGAGCGTGGGATCCGGAGCCAGCGCCAGCTCGCTCGCGCTGCAGCCCGACCGCAGGATCGTCGTCGCCGGCTCGTCGTTCGGGGGCAACCTGCTGATGTTCCGGGTCCTCGGCGACCCGTTCGGACTGAGCGTGGCAAAGGCCGGCTCCGGGGCCGGCACCGTGAGCTCTTCACCGGCGGGCATCGCATGCGGAGCGGCCTGCGCCGCTCTCATGGACGACGGCAGCCAAGTCGCGCTCTCCGCGTCTCCCGCCGCCGGATCGGCGTTCGCGGGCTGGTCGGGCGGAGGCTGCGGCGGGATCAGCAGTTGCACGCTGACGATGGACTCCGACAGGACCGTCACCGCGACGTTCGCCGCCGTGACGCCCGCCGCCTCTCACGCGCCCGTCATCACGAGCGCCGTCCAGTCGCACAGCGTCTGGCGCGAGGGCAGCAAGCTCGCATCCCTCGCACGTGCCCGCCGCCACCGGGCGCCGCTCGGGACGACCTTCTCGTTCAAGCTCGACCAAGCGGCCACCGTCCGGCTCGCCTTCAGCCAGGCCGCCTCGGGACGGCGGGTCAACGGCAGGTGCGTGGCGCCGACGGCGAAGAACCGGCGCCGGCACGCCTGTAAGCGCACGCTGACGCGAGGCGTGCTCGTGCTGTCCGGACACGCCGGCCTGAACAAGATCGCCTTCCAGGGTCGGATCACGCGTTCGAAGAAGCTCCCGCTCGGCCGTTACACGGTGCTACTCAGCGCGAGCAACGGCGCCCGGCAGCGCTCCGCTGTGCGGGCCCTGCGGTTCAGGATCGTCAGGTAGGCACCGCACCGGGCGCGGCGAGCACATCGCCGCACGCCACGCCGCGCCGACGCCTAGCCCCGACTCGCTTCCCGGCGCCTGCCGCTCGACGGCCTGAGCTGATCGAAGTGGTCGAGGGCTTCGCCCGATCCCGTGACCACACAGGTCAGCGGGGACTCGGCGCTCACCACCGGCAGGCCCGTCTCCTTCACCAGCAGATCTGCGAGCCCGCTCAGGAGCGTCCCTCCGCCGGCGAGCAGGATGCCGTCTCGGGCGATGTCGGCGGTCAGCTCGGGCGGCGTCTCCTCCAGGGTGTCCTTGATCGTCTGCACGATTTCGCCGAGGGGCGTGGCGATCGCCGCCCGCACCTCGCCGCTTCGGAGCGGGATCTCCGTCGGCAGGCCGGTGAGCAGGTGGCGGCCGCGGACCTCGCTCAACCCTTCGGGTCCGCCTGCGATCGCCGAGCCGATGCCGATCTTGATCCCCTCGGCCGTCCTCGAGCCGATCGCCAGCGAATGCTCGAGACGCAGATAGCGAGCGATGGCTTCGTCCAGCTCGTAGCCGCCGACCCGCAACGAACGCGACAGCACGATGCCGCCGAGCGAGATCACGGCCACCTCGCTCGTGCCGCCCCCGATATCGACCACCATGCGTCCGACCGGCTCGGCGATTTCCAGTCCGGCGCCGATCGCGGCGGCGATCGGCTCCTCGATCAGATGGACGTGACGGGCGCCGGCCGCGAGCGAGGCCTCCTCGACCGCGCGCTTCTCCACCTCCGTGATTCCCGACGGCGCGCAGACGATCAGGCGGGGATGGGCACGGTGGCGGTCGAGGACCTTGCGGATGAAGTAGCGCAGCATCTGCTCGGTGACCTCGAAGTCCGCGATCACGCCGTGCCGCAGCGGACGGCTCGCGGAGATGGTCGCCGGCGTGCGGCCGATCATCCTCTCGGCGTCGGCCCCGACCGCGTGCACCTGGCCTGTTTGGGAATCCGTCGCCACGACGGACGGCTCGGAGACAACGATGCCCTGCCCCTCGACGTAGACGAGCGTGTTCGCGGTCCCGAGATCGATCGCCATGTCCCGCACGCCGAAGGCGGGCGCGATGTGGCGGCGCGCGACATCACGGCGCGAGCCGTCGCGGCGGAAGCGCATCGGTTCAGCTTGCCAGACCGGTGGCGATGATGGGGTCGGCACCCCGAGCGCGGCGACGCTCGGCGTCCTCGGGGAGTTCGCGCGGCAGCGATCCCGTTCGCTTCGCCGGCGCGGCGCGGCTTCGACGCGCCGCCGGCCGCCTCATCCATGTACCCATCCGGCAACCCACGTGCCTCTCCCTGTGACATTCATCAGGTGAATGTGAGCTGAATCCACGGAACCACCCGCCGGCCTGGCCACCTTCTCGCCGCGATCTGCCGAGTTACAGGAGCTCCACGACGGCTCGCGCCCACCGTGGGAACTCCCTCGAGGCGCAGTCGTGACCATCCTGTCAACCTGATTCCGCTGGCTGGCAAAACATGTAGGGTCTCGAACATAGGGGCTGTGAGACGGACGAGGCTGGGGGCCTGGCGGGCTCTTTGCGTCGCCTTCGCGGGCGTCGCGTGCATGCTCATCGCGGGGCATGCCGCGCTGGCGCGCGCCGACACGCTCGAAGGGATCCACAAGATCCAGCACGTGGTCATCATCAACCAGGAGAACCGCTCCTTCGACACGTACTTCGGCACCTATCCCGGCGCCAACGGCATCCCCGGCGGCGTGTGCCTCCCCGATCCGCAGAACGGCGGCTGCATCGCGCCGTTCTACAACACGAGCGAAAAGAATTTCGGCGGCCCGCACGGCTCGGAAGCGACCGAAGTCGACATCGACGGCGGGAAGATGGACGGCTTCGTGGCCTCCGCCGAGCAGCGCAAGAAGTGTCAGAAGAACGAACCCTTCTGCGGCGCCTGCACCGAAGAAGAACTCGAAAAAGAAGCGCGCTGCAACGACGTCATGGGCTACCACGACGCACGCCAGCTGCCGAATTACTGGAAGTACGCCGAAAAATACGTCCTGCAGGACGACATGTTCCAATCTGTCGCCTCGTGGAGCCTGCCCGAACACCTCTACGGGATCTCCGGCTGGTCGGCGATCTGCCCCCACAACGATCCCAACGGGCTGCACTGCGTCAACGACGTCAACCCTGAATCGCTCTCCCACGAAGCCTACGGGCCCGTCATTCCCGGCAAGGCGACGTACTCCTGGACCGACCTGCCGCACCTGCTCACCGCGCACGGGGTGAGCTGGCGCTACTACCTCTTCGAAGGCGGCGAGCCCGACTGCGTCAACGACGAAAGCGTCTCCTGCGCAAAGAAAAAGCAGAACCACTTCACGCCAGGGATCTGGAACCCGCTGCCGGCTTTTACCGACGTGCAGGAAGACAACAGCCTCGGCAACATCCAGTCGCTGGTGAAGTTCTACGAAGCGGTTCACCAGACGACCGAATGCGAACTGCCGAGCGTCTCCTGGGTCGTCCCTAACCTGAAAGTGTCAGAACACCCCCGCAGCCTGATCGCCAGCGGACAGACCTACGTCACGACCTTGATCAACTCGATCATGCGCAGTCCCTGCTGGGGCAGCACGGCGATCTTCCTGACGTGGGATGACTGGGGCGGGTTCTACGACCACGTCGCGCCGCCGCAGATCGACGAAAACGGCTACGGCATCCGCGTGCCCGGCCTGACGATCAGCCCCTACGCAAGGAAAGGCCTGATCGACCACCAGCAGCTCAGCCACGACGCCTACCTGAAGTTCATCGAGGACGATTTCCTCGAAGGTCAGCGCCTGAACCCCGCGACCGACGGCCGCCCCGACGCCCGCACGAGCGTCCGCGAAGAAGCAGCCGGGCTCGGAGACCTCGCCAGCGAGTTCGACTTCACCCAGGAACCGAGCGCGCCGGTACTGCTCTCGCCGCACCCCCTCCCGGGCCCGCCGTCGCGGGCTCCCGGCTCCCCGCACGAAGCGCCGACGGTGAAGACCGGAGCGGCCAGCGCGGTCACGATGTCCTCGGCGACCCTCGCGGGCACGGTGAATCCAAATCTCGGGATCATCAGCGTTTGCAGATTCGAATACGGCAACACGAGCTCGCTCGGCTCCTCGGTGCCGTGCTCGAACCTGCCCGAATACGGCCAGCACAACCAGGAAGTGTCGGCCCAGCTCGAAGGCCTGGCTGCCAACAAGAAGTACTTCTACAAGCTCACCGCGAGCAACAACGAGGGCGACAGCGCACAGGGCGAAACAGAGATCTTCAAGACCGCCGCGCACGCGGGGCTGCCGCAGATCGGGCGCTGCAAGATCGCCCCCACCCACACCGGCCGCTACACCGAACCGGCCTGCAGGACGTTCAGCGCGGGCCAGAACAGCGGCGCGTTCGAATGGCTGCCCGGCCCAGCGGCAGGCGGGCTGAAAGGGAAACTGGGCGGCGCGACGATCGGCGCCCCGGGCCAGTTGCAGGTGCGCTGCACGAGCGGTTCTGTGACGGGCGCGGTCTCGAGCCCGACGTCCCTCGAAGCCTCGATCGCGCTCGAAGGCTGCCAGACCGTGAAATCGAAAGAACCGTGCCAGACGCCGGGTGCCGGCGCGGCGACGATCGCGACCGAACCGCTCAACGGAACGATCGACTACGTGACGGGCGGCGAAGTACCCTCCGTCGGCATCGCGCTGGAACCGGCCGGCGAAGCGACCATGCTCGTCACCTACGAATGCGCGGTAGGGGGCGGCACGCGGATCTCAGAACGCGGAAGTGTGATCGCGACGACACCCGCAGACGTGCTCTCGAAATCGATCTCGCTGAAGTTCACGGCGAAAAAAAACCACCAGCAGCCCGAAGCCTTCGAAGGGCAACCGAACTCCGTCCTGACGGCGCTGATCGAACCGCTCGGCGGCGGTGCGACCGAAGCCGGCTCGACGTGGTCGGCGACGATCACGGCGACGCTCGAAGAAGCGCTCGAGATCAAGGCCACGAACTAGCAACTCGTGCGGGGTGTCGGGGCCGCGGGCCGGTCCGCTAGCGCTTCGGCGTCGCGGCCGGCTGTTCGCCGGTCTGCGCTTCGCGCTGCGCCGCGTGTTCGGCTTCACGGATTTCGCGCAGCACTCTCGGCCCGGCTTGACGTTCGGCGTCCTTGAGCGCCCGTCGTTCGGCTTCGCGCTGGCGCGCGCTCGGCTTCGGCACCGGCCGCAGCGGGTGCTGCGCGGCCGGTCCCGACCTGGCGGCGCCGGTCGTGTCGAAGCAGCCGTAGATCGTGAACAGCGGGTTGACGACGCTGCGGCCGTGGGCGTCGGTCAGCGTCTGCTGGCCGACGAGCGAGGGCGGCGCCTGGGCGCGGTAGCAGCCGTCGGGGCGCACGTTGAGGTCGTACGTGAGCACGGTCGCCTGGAACGGTTCGACGTGCGGCGAGGGCCGCAGGACGCTGATCGCGCAGCTCCAGTCGCCTGCCCCGCGGCGCGTCTGGCTGCTCGCGCGCCGGCAGGTAGTGCGCAGCGCCAGCCTCGCGCCGGCCGGGATCGCGTGTCCGAGCTCGCGCTGCTGCAGGATCGTGAGGCGGTTGAAGCTCGGGCCGAACGAGGCCTCGAGTCGCGCCTCGGTGACATCGGAGGGCCCGAGGTTGCCCGCGGCGCCGAGTGCGAGGACGATGACCGCGGCCGCGGCTAGCAGGCGAGCCGGCAGCACCCAGCCGGCGCGTCGCGTCAGCGGCGGTCCGGCGAACTCGCGCCGGCGCAGGATTGCCCAGGCGCCGCCGAGGCAGGCGGCGATCCACAGCAGCGACACGCCGAGACCGATCAGCAGCGGCGCGTGAAAGCGCGGGTCGGCGAGCAGCCCGTGCCAGTCGCTGAAGGCGGACGTGAGGAGCACCGAGTGCATCCAGCTGCCGTGGCCGACCAGCGCCAGCAGCTCCATCAGCGCCGCCGCCAGCACCGGGCCGAGCACGCCGACGATGCCGCTGCGGGTCGCCACCGACAGCAGCACGGCGAGCGCGGCGAACGCCAGCAGCGGCGGGAGGCTCACGAGCCAGGACAGGCCCACCAGGCCCAGCGCCTCGCCCGCCGGCAGCTGCCGGCCGCCGAGGTCCACCAGCGGGTGCCAGCCGCTGAAGACAACGCCCGCGAGCACGCTCGAGACGGCGGTCACCGCGAGCAGGCCGCTCGCGAACGCGAGCAGGGCCAGGCACTTGCCCGCGAACAGCTCGCCACGGCTCCGCGAGCGGGTGAGGATCGTCTTCCATGTGCCGAGGCGGTCCTCGGCGGCGAAGCAGTCCCCCGCCAGCACCCCGGCCAGCACCGGGAAGCCCAGGTAGCCGCCGAACGACAGCACGACGAGCGCGACGGCGAAGCCCGAGCTGTGCACCCAAGCGCCGAACAGCGAGTCCGAAGGCACCCCGCTCTGGATCGCCAGGGCGGCCGCGAACACGATCGGCCCGAGGGCGCATACCAGCGCCAGGACGCGCGAGGAGAGCTGCGTGAGGAGCTTGCGGCGCTCGGCGCGATAGACGTCGAGAACGCCGTCGCCGCGGCGCCGGCCGCCGTGTGCGGCCCGACCGAGCGCCGCCGCCGGGGCGCTCACGAGCAGCTCTCCCGCTCGCGGGCATCGCGCGTGAGGGCGAAGAACATCGATTCGAGCGGCCCCGCTTCGGGCTGAAGCCTGCGCACGGCGACGCCCGCGCGTCCGAGCTCCAACACGAGCCCGTCGAGTTCCTCGGCTTCCGCTTCCAGCAGCAGCCCGCCGTCCGGGGCGGCACTGGCGCGAACCCCGGAACGGCCACCGGCGATCGCGAGCGCCCTCGGGTCGTCGGAGCTCCACAGACGGTGGCCGCCAGGCGGCGCCTGCTCGCGCATCGCCGCGGCCGTGCCGTCCCACACCACCCGGCCGCGGTCGAGCACCGTGAAGCCGTCACAGACGGCTTCGACGTCGGCGATCTGGTGGCTCGAGAGCAGCACCGAGACGCCAGCGCCGGAAAGGCTTCTGAGCAGCTCCCCCACGAGGCGCACCCCGGCTGGGTCGAGCCCCGCCGTCGGCTCGTCGAGAAGCACCAGGCGCGGCGTGCGCATCAGCGCCGCGGCGATGCCGAGTCGCTTTCGCATCCCGGTCGAGAACCCGCCCACGCGCCGGTCGGCGCTGTCGGCCAGCTCGACCTGTGCGAGCACCCGCTCGGGCGTCGGCCGCGCGCCGTCGCCGTTGCTCGCTTCGTCGAGCCGGCCGAGCACTTCGAGGTTCGCCCGTGCGGAGAGATAGGGATAGAAGCTCGGCTCCTCGACGAAGCCGGCGACGCCCTCGAGCCGCTGCGGATCTCCCAGCGGGCGGCCGAGCAGCTCGATCGCGCCGGCGTTCGGACGCACGAGCCCGAGCAGCATCCGCAGCAGCGTCGTCTTGCCGGCGCCGTTGAGCCCCAAGAGGCCCCGCACCTCTCCCTCGTGCAACTCGAGATCGACGGCGTCGACGGCGCAGATCTGCTCGAAGCGCCTCGTGAGACCCTGCGCGGCCAGCGTGCGCATCGAGCGCGGGATTATAGGCTCAGCCGCCGGGCCCGAGGCCGGCCGCGGCGCCCTCGCCCCGGCCCCCAGGAGCGCTAAGGTCGTGGCCGGCCGCGCTCCGCTGGACCTGGAGCGCATCACCCGATCCATGTGATGCGGATTCGCAGGTCAACGGCGAGCCTCCGGCCTCAGAAGCCCAAAACGGACCGGCCCCTGACGGGGCGCAAAGCTCGAGAGGGGATCAAATGAACGACGTTGATGCCGAGGCGATGCTCGGCCCAGTGGACATGGTGATCATCGGCTACCCGCCCGATGCACCGAAGACGGGGGAGGCGCTGCCGATCTTCGTCGACCTCGTCGATCGCGGGGTCATCAACGTGCTGGACGTCAGAGGCGTGCGCCGCAACGACGACGGCTCGTTCGACGCCTTCGACGTGAGCGACGTCGACGGGGTACCCGACGTCGTCGTATTCGACGGCGCCGAGACCGGGCTGATCGGCGACGAGGACATCCGCGTCGCGGTCGAGGCCATGGAGCCCGGGGAGGCCGCACTCATGATCGTCTTCGAGAACGCATGGGCAGCCCCATTCGTGTCGGCCGTCCACCGCAACGGTGGCAGGCTCGTGGCCTACGAGCGCGTCGGCGCGCAGGATCTGCTCGACGCCATCGAGGCGCTCCCCGACTGACAACCTAGAAAGGAATCGATACATGCCATTGATCCGAGGACTCGCCCGAACCGCTGCGATCGCCGGCACCGCAACGGCCGT
This sequence comes from uncultured Solirubrobacteraceae bacterium, assembly GCA_963721285.1. Classification (GTDB taxonomy): domain Bacteria; phylum Actinomycetota; class Thermoleophilia; order Solirubrobacterales; family Solirubrobacteraceae; genus Palsa-744. Next base: position 533,750 of record CAVRIN010000002.1, read on the forward strand.
GTCGAACCGCGTCAGCCGCCGCCAGGGCAACCGCTGGCAGGGGCAGGAAGAACAGCAGTACGCGCAGGCTCCGCCGCCCGAACAGGCGCCGCCGCCCCCCGCCGAAGCCGACCCGATGGACCGCTTGCGGGAGCTGGGCGAACTGCGCGAGAAAGGGATCCTCACCGACGAGGAGTTCGCGGCTCAGAAGGCCAAGATCCTCGGCTGAGCCTCCATCGCAGGCCGAGGCCCGCGCCGGCGCGCGCCCACAACCGCGCGCCGGCAGGCGACCACTGAACCCGGCGCCTTGCTGCCGGCCTCGCTCGCGCCCCGCCCGCGTAGACTCCCGCATGTGGATCGCGCCCTGCCCCCCGTCGCCGCGGACTGAGCCGGGATGCCCGAGCCCCGGGGCAGCGAGCTGCTGGGCGAATGGCGACGGGTCATGGACTCGATCGTCGGCTCGGCGACATCGGTGGCCGGGCGCTCGCAGGTCCCGCGGGACCTGTTGAGGGCCTCCCAGCGCCAGCTCGAGCTGCTGCAGGAGGTGGTCGATCGCGAGCGCCGGCTCCAGCGCGAGCTGGCGGCGCTCGTCATCGCGCCGGTCGACGCCGTGTTCGACCTGCTCGAGGAAACGGGACAGACGCTGCGGCTGCAGGCGGAGGCGCTCGAGTCCGCCGGGCGAGCGCTCGAGGACACCGCCGGCCTCATGAAGCGCCAGTCCGAGCGCTTCGAGCGCACGGTCGGTGCGCTGCGCCAGCCCGCCGACCTGGCGAAGGCGGCCGCCGGCGTGGGGAAGCGCCCGCGGCGCGAGAAGGCGGCGCCAGGCGCGAAGGCGCCTCAGCGCAAGACGACAGCCGCCCGCGCGAAGCCGGCCCAGCGCAAGAAGGCGCCCAGCGGCACGAAACGGCCACCCCGCGCGAAATAGCTCCCGAAGCGCGCCGGCGACCTGGCCGGCGCTCGGAGCTCAGTTCGGTACGGCCTCCACCTCATAAGTGTGCCCCGCCCCGCGCAGCCGCTCTGCGAGCACCGCTCCGATCGCCGTCGCCGGCGTCAGCACTCCTCCGCCCGCCGGCAGCCGCGCTCCGTCCAGGGCGAGCGCGAGCGCGCTCTGGCCGAACATCACCGCCGTCGCCTTGTATCCGGGATCGCCGTCGGCCGCGATCCGGCACACGTAGCGGCGACCCGCGGAGGTGCGCGTGTGCGTCTCGATCCGGAAGTGGCCGTGCTCGCGCGTGCGCTCGCTCGGCCCCTCGCCCGGTGAGGGCAGCACGCGGCTGAGCAGGGTCTCCGCCGGCTTGAACTGCATTGCCGCGTACATCGCGCCGACGCCAACCGCGGCACCGGTGGCGAGCACCGGCGCAAGCACGCCCTCGCCGAAGCCCATCACCTCGCGGTAGCGCATCTGGCGTCCGTAGCGCCAGCCGAGCAGCGCATTGCTGCGGCGCACGACGCGGCTGTTCAGCTGCGCCATCACGAACGGGGCGACCCAGCCGCCGGCGAGCTGGTCGCGTTCGATCCGCGCAAGGTCCTTCTCGGGGCCGAGGTCCGGCTCAGCGGCCCGGTCGGGGCTGAGCGCGTACGGATCGTCCATCAGCCGGCCGAGCGTAGGGTCGCGGCGGCGATCCTCGACCATGCCCTGCATCGAGGCGAGCGTCCCGCCGCTCAGACCCCCGCGGAACGAGCGCACGACGAGCTCGGTATCCCCGAGCTCGCCCGCGCCGTCGGCGGCGGCCTGCTCGTGGAGCAGCAGCACGCCGATGTCGGAGGGGATCGAGTCGAAGCCGCAGCTATGGACGATCCGCGCACCGCCCTCGCGTGCTGCGGCGTCGAAGCGGTCGATCGACTCGCGCATGAAGACCACCTCGCCCGTCAGGTCGGCGTAGTGGGCGCCGGCCGCCACGCACGCCTCCACGACCGGGATGCCGTACCGCCGGTAGGGGCCGACCGTGCTCGCCAGCACGCTCGTGCTTGCGGCCATCGCGCGCAGCGTCACGGGATCGTCGGTGTCAGCGACCACGATCGGCCACTGCTCAGCGCCCAGCGAGGTCCTCAGCGCCTGAAGGCGCTCGGCCGACCGGCCTGCGAGCGCGACCCTGGTTCCTGCGGGCGCCGCCCTCAGCAGGTACTCGGCGGTCAGCCTGCCGACGAAGCTCGTCGCGCCGAACAGGACGACGTCGTGCTCGCGCTCGCTCACCGGGACTCGTTCGTTTTTCTGCGCCCGGGGGCGCCGCGCCGCCCGCGCGTGCTCGAGACTCCTGTGTTCGACGTGTCGAGTCGCTCCCGCACGGTGCGCAGAGCCTAAGCGACAGAACGTTCCCGCGCCTACACTTCGGGCGGGTCTCAACTACGCGACGTCGGGCGGATGGATTTCAAATGGAGATCGGTGCGGAAACGAGGGAACCCGGCGGAGCGCCAGGTTCGGCCGGCGACGACGCCGCCGTCGTGGACGGCACGTTCCTCGCGCGGTTGACGGCGCCGCAGCGCGCCGACCTCGAGCGGATCGGCGTGATCCGCGACTTCCCCGCAGGTTCGGCGTTGATGTTTCAGCTGGAGCCCGACGACAGGGTGATGGTGCTCCTGAGGGGCCGCGTCAAGGTAACCCGGATCGAGCACGACGGCCGGGAACTTCTCCTCAGCATCCGGGACCCCGGCGATCTTCTCGGCGAGCTCGCGTTCATCGGCAACCAGCCGCGCGTGGCGACCGTCACGGCGCTCGAGCCCGTCCGCGCGCTTGTCGTGCCGGCGGGCGCGTTCAGGGACCACCTGACCACGACGCCCCAGCTTGCGGTCGTCCTGCTCGAGATCGTCGCGCGCCGCTTTTACGACACCACCGTCCAGCGCTCGCACTTCGGCGCGCTCGACACGATGGGCCGTCTCGCCGCGCGAATCCTCGAGCTCGCCGAGCGCTACGGCGAGCCCCTCGACGGAACCGCCGTCTCGATCACGTCCCCGATCTCCCGCGAGGACCTCGCGGCCTGGACCGGAGCGTCGCGCGCCGGCGTCGCCGAGGCGTTCCGTCAGCTGCGCGAGCTCGACTGGATCGAGGCCGAGCGCAGCACCCTGATCGTGCGCGACATCGACGCGCTCCGCTCGCGCGCCACCTGACGACAAGCCTCGCGGCGGGGCCGCGTCCAATTCTGGACGCCGTTGCGCCCAGAACTGGTTTGAGCGGCGAGCGGGCGGAGGCGATAGTGACCTCGAACGCAGAATGCTCGACACTCAGGACAGGAGAGCCCGATGACACTCGACACCGACAGCTGGTCCGCCTACTTCGACGAGATCAACGTCTTCGCCGAGCGTCTGAAGGCAACCGTCACGCTCGCACGGGTGCCCCTCTCACCCGTGCGAGCTGGTCGGACCCGCGCGATCGACGCGAAGGGCGGGCTGCTGGACTCGATCCGCTACAACCGCTCGCTCGACGAGATCGAGATCGCGATCCGCCGCAACGGCGCAGCGGACGCGAGCCTGCGCTACTTCATACCCGCGCCGCGGTCGGTGAGCGTCGAGGACCGGACGTTGAGCAAACTCATCTGCATCACCGATCGCGCCGGCCTTCGCACGATGCTCAGCCTGGTGAGCTACGAGCCGGAGTTTGAGGCGATCGGCCACGCGCACGCCGGGTAGCGCCCCGGCGCGCGGGATACGATCCCCCGAGTCAGTCGATCCCGGTCTGAGATCGCGCGCAGCAACGACATCGTCCTGCTGGGGGCCACCGGTTTCACCGGTGCGCTGACCGCGCACCATCTCGCCGCCGGTTCGCCGCCCGGCTGCAGGTGGGCGCTCGCCGGTCGCAGCCGCCGGAAGCTGGAGACGCTGCGCGCCGAGCTTCACCACACGCACGGCGACCTCGGGGACGTCCCGATCCTGGAGGCCGACGTGCGCGACAGCGCCGCGATGGCCGAGCTCGCCCGGGACGCGCGCGTCCTGATCAACGCGGTCGGTCCCTACACGACGCATGGGGACGGTGCCGTCGCGGCGTGCGCCGCGGCCGGCACCGACTACGTCGATCTGGCCGCCGAGCAGGAGTTCGTCGACCGCTGCGTCGAGAGACATCACGATCGAGCGGTTCAGACAGGCGCCCGCATCGTCCACGGCTGCGGCTTCGAGGCGATTCCGTTCGACCTCGGCACGCTCTACACGCTCGAGCGGCTGCCGGGGCAGGGGCCGAGGTCTGTCACCGGATACGTACAGCTGGGATTCGGCGGCCTCGGAAGGGCGGCACGCGGGTTTTCCACGGGGAGCCTTCGCTCGGCGCTGGCGGTGCTCTCGAGGCCCCGCGAGCGCCGTCCCGCGCAGCTTCGCCGGATTGCCCCCGGACCGCCCGATCACCGCGGCGTGACGACGCGCCGGGGACGCCCGCACCGGTCGCGCGAGCCCGCGGGTTGGGCGCTGCCGGCACCCCGCTACAGCGCAGCGGTGGTGTGCCGTTCGGCCGACACGCTCTACGGCGACGACTTCTCCTACGAGCAATATGTCCTCGTCCCGCGCCTGCGAACGGCGCTGGCGATGGGCGGTGCGCTCGCTGCGATGCTGGCGGTCGCCCGCGTGCCGGCGCTGCGCCGCCGTGCGCTTCAGAGCCTTCCCGACGGTGCGGGGCCCAGCGAGGAAGAACGGCGGCGCAGGTCGTTCACCGTCACGCTCGTCGGGAAGGCGCAGGGACGGCGCACGGTCACCCGGGTCGCGGGCGGCGACCCCGGCTACGAGGAGAGCGCGAAGATGCTCGCCGAGTCGGCTCTGTGCCTCGCCTTCGACGACCTACCGGGCTCAGCCGGCGAGACGACGCCGGCAGTGGCGATGGGCGACGCGCTGATCCGCCGCCTCGTCGCGAGGGGGATCGTCTTCTCCGCAGATACAGCCTGACCCCGGCCGGGGCCCCGCGGCGCGCTCAGGACCCCGCTGCCTGCGGCCCGGCCCCGGCCTCCGGCCCCGCCGCCGCCCGCGCGGCCGTTTCGGAGACGAAGGCGCGCATCTCGGTGACCCGCCCCTCGCCGACCGTCCAGAGCTGCCACACCGGCATCTGGACGGCCTGTCCGTTGCGGGCCGTCGCGATCACGTCACCCTTCGTGAGCACCCACTCGCCGAGGTCCTCGGGCTTGCCCTGCATCCGGTATTCGTAGCTGGCCCACACCGCGGCGAACGTCCACCACCATTGAGCGAGCTCCCTGGGGCCGCGCTGCACACCGCCGAGGGTCGTGCCGCCGACGTTGGCGCCGCTCATGTCCCACACGATGTCCGAGTGGTAAAGACGCCACGCGTCGTCCTCCGAGAGGGCCTGCGCTGCTTGCTCGACATCGGGGTCCGGGCCGACCTTGTCGAGGAACTCCCGGACATGCGGCAGAACGTCCTGGCCGTCGTGGGCCGCCAGGAGCTCCGATACCACTCCCGATCGCTTCTTCCGACATCCGGACTACCGTATCCGAGCGGTCGTCCCGCTGTCTACCCCCGCCGGCGCCGCTATGAGACGAGCGCGAGGGCCTGCTCGGAGAGGTGCTCGACGCCGAGCTGATCGAACAGCGCCGCCGCGCGCTTCAGCGTCTCGACCCCGGCCGGCGGCTCGTCCTCGAGCATGCGCCTGCCGAGAAGCATCTGGCAGCGCGCCGCGTCGAGACGGCGGCCGAGAGCTTCCCAGAGGGCCGCCGCGCGCCGCAGCGCCTCATAGGACTCGCGCGGCTCGGCGGCGATGCCGCTCGCCTCGAGCGCGGCCGCCTCGTTGACTGGATCCCGCACGCGCCGCGCGAGCGCGACCGCCTGCGCCGCGGCTTCGCGGGCCGAGTCGGTGCGTCCGGCGAGCATGCACGTAAGGGCCAGCGCAGAATGCACCTGGACGATGCGGGGCACGAATCCGGCGCGCTCGCAGACGCCGAGCGCTTCGACCAGCGCGTCCTCCGCGGTGCCGAGCTCGCCCCGGTCGCGCAGCGTCGCCGCCAGGCCCGTGAGGGCACGGATCGATACCTCGATCCAGCCCCCGTCCTGTGCGATCTCGTTCGCCTGCACGAAGAGCCGCTCGGACGCGTCCCATGCGCCCTCCCGCCAGCGCAGCTGCCCGTTGAGCGTCTCCGGAAGACAGAGACGACCGACGAGTCCCTCGCGCTCGGCGAGCTCCGCGCTGAGGTCGCTCTCGCGGGCGACGTCGTCCCACTCGCAGCGGTAGGCCGCCAGCTCGGCGAGCGCCGAGTGCAGCTCGATCTGCGCCGGCACTTCCCCGACCCGTTCGGCCAGATCCAGCGCCTCGCGATAGCGCCCGTCGGCAGCTTCGTAGTCGCCCTCGCAGCCCTCGAGATTCCGCCCGCTCTCGAGCAGCGCCAGGATCTCCTCGCCCGTGTTCGAGGGTCGCGCCATCTCGACGGCGCGCTCGAGGTGCTCCCGCGCCTTCGCCGCATCCCCGACGCGGCCGAAGACCCGCCCGTAGACCGCGTGTGCCCGGCTGGCCAGGCGCGGCTCGCCGAGCTGCTCGGCGAAGCGCAGCGCACGCTCCGAGGCGTAGACCGCCCAGATGTTGTCGCCCGCCTGCAGGTGGAGCGCCGCCGCTTGTCCGAACAGGCGCACGAGCTCCGGCGTGGGCGGCAGGTCTTTGATCAGATCGATTCCGCGCTGGAGGTGCTCGACCGCGGCCTGACGCCGCCCTTCCTGTGCATATGCCGCGGCGATCTTCCGGTGGATCACGGCCCGCCGTTCGAGGTCCCCGTCCTCGCCGTAGAAGCCCAGGCAGCCCTCCCATGCCGCGATCGCATTCCCGGCGTGCCCGAGGCGCAGCTCCACATCCCCCCGCTTCTCGGCGATCCCAACGGCCGTCGGGTCCCCGTCTTCGGCGAACGCCTCCGCCGTCCGGTAATGAGCGATCGCAGCCTGGTTGGAGAACAGGGCGGTCGCCGCGTCACCCGCCGCCTCGCCGCACTCGAGCGCCTTGCGACGCAGCAGCGACACGTCCGCGCCGGCCAGGTGCGCGCTGGCCGCGAAGCCCGCGGCACGCGCGTAGTGCTCTGCGAGCAGCGGGGTCACGCTCTCGTCGCTGCCCGCCCGTCGTTCGATGAACGCGGCCACCTCGGCGTGCTTGCGGGCGCGAGCCGCGAGGGGGAGCATCTCGTAGGCGACATCGCGGATCAGCGCGTGTTTGAACACGAGCTCGCCCTCCGCGCCGGCAGCGTCGTGGGGGCTCGCCGGCACGATCAGGTTCTTCTGACGGAGCAGCAGCAGGCTCTTGGCGAGGTCGGCGCCCGTCACCGCCGCGACGGGCTCAAGGGCGCTCTCGGTGAAGGAGAGACCCAGGACCGCGGCGTGATCGAGCAGCTGTCGCTCGAGGGGCCCGAGCGTGTCCAGGCGGGCGGCGAGCAGGGCCTGCACCGTCTCCGGCAGCTCCGCGCCCTCCTCGGGGTCGGCGCTCCGCGCCAGCTCGACGAGCGCCTCGGCGAACAGCGGGTTGCCGCCCGAGCGACGCGCCAGCCGGGCCGCGGTGTCCTCCGGCGCCCCCGATCCCAGCGCGAGGGCGTCGACGAGTGCCCGCGCGTCCTCTTCGCTGAGCGGCTCGAGCAGGATGCTCGTCGCTCCGCGCCTGAGCTGTCCCCAGCGCGGACGCCGCTCGAGCAGCTCCTCCCGCGCGAGGCAGACCTGCATCGCGGGCGCCCTCAGCCATTGCGCGAGGTACTCGACCAAGTCGAGAAGGCCGTCGTCGGCGCGGTGGATGTCCTCCCAGACGAGCATCAGCGGCCCCTGGCGCGCGAGCGCCTCCACCAGCGCCCTCACGGCACCGAAGAAGCTCTCGCGGGCCCCCTGCTCGTCGTCGGCGAGCGTCTCGCCGGCCGCGCTCGGGGCCTCGGCCCCCATCAGGCGCGCGAGCGGCGCCAGGCGGCGCAGGACGTCCTCGGCTTCGGCGCCGTCGGCGAACAGGAAGCGGAGGCGCTCGGCGAGCCGCGAGCGCGCCCGCTCGACAGTGTCGCCGGGCTCGATCCCGCACTCGGTGCGGAGCATCTCCGACAACGGCCAGTAGACGAGCCCGGCGCCGAACGTCGGGCACTCTCCGCGGCGGATCTGCACGCCGCTCCCGAAGCGGGCCGTCCGCTCTTCGAGCGCGTGCAGCAGTCGCGACTTACCGATGCCGGCTTCGCCGATCACAGACACGAGATGGGGTGCGCCGCTCTCCGACACCCGTTCGAAGAGGGTCTGCAGCTGGGCGAGCTCGAGCTGGCGATCGACGAACGGCCCTCCCGGCGCTTCGGGAGTGAGGCGCCCATCCGCGTCGTGCAGCCCCGTCACCGTCCAGGCCGCCACCGCGTCCTCCTTGCCCTTGAGCGTCAGCGACCCGACGGGGCGGAAGGTTGCGACGTGGGCGCCGAGCCGGCGGGTGCGCTCGCCCACCAGGATGCTCCCGACGGGCGCTGCCCCCTGGAGACGGGAGGCGGTGTTCACCGCATCGCCGATGACCGTGTATTCACGCCCGATCCTCCCGGTCGAGACCTCGCCCGTGTTGACGCCTACGCGCAGCGAGAGCTCGACTCCGTACTCCGGCACGATCTCGCGATTGAGCTCTGCTATCGCGGCCAGCATGCCCCAGGCAGCCAGAATCGCCCGCTCGGGGTCGTCCTCGTGCGCGACCGGGGCGCCGAAGACGGCCATCACGTTGTCGCCGATGTACTGGTCGACGTAGCCGCCGTACCGCTCGACCTCGACTGAGAGCCGAGTCAGGCAGCGGATCACGAGCGACTTCACCGTCTCGTGGTCCAGGCGCTCGGAGATCGAAGTGAAGCCGACCAGGTCGGCAAAGAGGACCGTTACGACGCGGCGATCCGCGGCCGTGGTCGTCGCAGCTTCGCTCGTCGGCTCCGCGGCGCGGTCGAGGATCGTCCCGCAGTCGATGCAGTAGCGCGCCTCGGCGCTCGACGTGGCGCCGCAGGCCGGGCAGATGCGTCCGAGCGGAGCGCCGCAGGACATGCAGAAGCGGGCCGATGCGAGGTTCTCGGCACCGCAGCTCGAACAGCCCCCTGGCTGCATGTCTGACATTGTGGGCGCTCCGCCGCCGGGATGAAAGCGCGGCCGGCGCGAGTCCTAGACGATCACTTCGCCCGATTCGAGTTTCAGCCCGGATCTCAGCCCGAACGAGAACGGGGTGGTGCTCGTGACTTCGAGCCCCAGGTCCTCCTCGATCGGGTGGCTGCTGTTCGGCGCCCATCTTCAGTTCTACGCGCCACGGTTTGAACGTGATTGTCACGTCCGGGCCACGAATTTCACGACCCGCGTGGACGAGGTGCTGGTAGCAGGCCTTGCCCGGGCGGGACGGCTCCCGGGGGCGCCGCCCGCGGCGGACGGGGCGGGGGCGTCGCTACGTCGCGAAACTGCTTCAGGAAGACCTGATCGACCCCGTCTTTGAGCATCTTGATCAGTACCGCCACCGGGAACGGGTCTTCGCCCGCGGACTTGCCGGACTCCGGCCGGCTGCGGATCCCCGGCGCCGGCACCGGACCCCCGAGACGGTTCGACCTTCATGACTTCGTCGACATTCGGCAGTCTGGCCCGGGCCGAATTCGCCGCCGAACGCCCAGACCGACGCCGCACCTTCTGCCGATTCAGGGGACTCTGCGGGAACCTCGCGAGAGACTTCTGGTAGCCGTAGTCCTCGCGACCGTTCAAAAGCGACATCGGGTTGTCGACGAACATGTAGGGGACCATCATGTAGAAGCTTCTCCTCGCCGGTGCTCTCGTTGCGTGCCTTCACCGGCACCCACAGCGAGACCTGGTCCTCGTTGGCGCTGCCCATGCCGACCCGCGTGGTCGATACCAGCCCTTCCCAGCGCCCGGCGAACAGCAGCACGGCGTCGCTGAACGGCTTGAAGACCCACGGACTCGCGGGCCGCCGCCCGAACCCGAACGGTCCGAGCTGCCAGCACGGAGGCCCCGGCTGTTCGAAGGGGTTGTTGAGGACCTTGTCGCAGAGCGCCTCGATGGCGTTGCTCTTACCCTTGAGGATCAACCCGGCGAAGGCGCCTTTGCCCGCGGTGAACGGCGGCGGGGCGGTTTCGCGTGGTCCGTATTCAACGTATTCCGGCAGCGGAGTGCTCATCGGGGCGGCCTTCCCTTGTCGATTTCCGTCGGGAGTCGAAGTCTCTGCGCGATCGCGCGCGCGTCTGCGGCGCCGGGCGCTGACCGTCGATCAGCACGCGCGCCGCCTGCATGCCGGAGGCCACGGCGGCCTCGACGCACCCGCCGTCGACGCCGTTGCGCGTCCAGTCGCCCGCGAGGAGCAGGTGGCGGACGCCGGACTCGTCGGCGGCGAGCCGCGCGCTCACCGTTCCGGCGGTGGTGAGCACGTAGCGCTCGCTGGCGGCGGTGTTCGCGCGCCAGTACTGGGCGTGCAGCCTGCCGGCGCCGGCTCGCCCGGCGCGATCGGCGAGCACGCTCCAGTCGGTCGTCCCTCCCTCGCGCGCCGCGGGCAAGAGATCACCGAGATGCGTCTCCACGAGCAAGCTCGCGGTCTCGCCTGCTCTCGTGTCTGCCTCTGCCGCGTACTCGCCGGCGCGATCCTCCAGCACGCCGCAGAAGTAGGCGAGCCCCGTCACGCCGTCCTGAGCCTCCCAGCCCTCCCGGGGCAGCAGGTAGCTCATGTCGCACCAGGTGTCCAGCGGCTCGTCGCGCCCGCCCGAAACGCTGTTGGCGCCGTGCCTCCACCCGAGCTCGGACGGCCGACGCGTAAGCCAGAGCTGGACAGATTGGGTCGCGACCGTCGCGGCAGAGGCGAGCATGCCCGCAAAGCGCGGATGGCGCGCTGCGATCTCAGAGGTGATCGGGGGCAGCGCGGCCACGGGGATGCCGAGCACGACCTCATCGAAGTCGCGCCCGCGCTCGAGCGTTCCGGACGAACCGCCGAGCGGATTGGCTTCACGCTCGAAGTCGACGCCCGCCCGCGCGAGGCGCTCGCCGTCGTGCAGCTGCTCCCAGCGCGGCTGCGACGGCCAGCAGCTCAGACCACGCACGTCGATCAACGGATCGTACGCGTCGCTCCGCAGCTCGACCTGTCGCACGATCTCGATCGCATCCAACGCCCCCCCGTCGGGCGAGAGCCGCAGGTCGCTGACGGAGCTGAAGTAGTTGAACCTCACCCCGCGCCGGCGAAGCAGCTCGTACATCGGCGCGATCACGGAGTCGCCCATGCCGGCCGCCATCCTGTAGAGAACGGATCCCCTGTACGCGAAGAGCAGTCTCAGGAGGTTGCGCATCGCGGTGCCGGCCGCGGCATCCGCCGACGCGCGGTTGCCGCCCGGGTAGGCGAACGCGAGATCGTAGACCGCGCGCAGCACAGGGGCTCGCTGAGCGGGGGTGGCCCCGAGGGTCACCTCCTTGGCACCGTGACGGCCGAGCCACTCACAGAGGTCGAGGTGGTCGACGGCCGCCCACCCTCGATCGATCACGCCGTCGGCGACGATTCCCGCGATCGCCGAAGCGAACGTGTCGAACGTGGTGAAGAACAGACGCGCGCCGGGATCCTCCGCGCACCGATCGGCGAGCGCGCTGTCCCACATCCGATCGCGAAGACGGGTCAGCGCAAAGGCCAGCAGCCGCAGGCGCGCCCGCGTGGTCAGGCGCGTGCCATGCCGGTCTCCGACGTCCTCCCCCAGCAGGATCCGCTGGGAGAGAACCCCGTCGGCCGCGAGGCGGCGCGCCGCGCGAAGCATGAGCTCCGTACGTAGCGCAGAGCCCGGCCCGGCGGCGGGCCGCCACTGCCGCGCAGCCCAGGCGCACAGGCGATCCGCGACGTCCCAGAGCTCGGGAAGAGCGGTGTCCGCCCCGGGGACCAGCTCGTTGCGAGGGAACGTGACCGGGAACTCGTGCCATCGCGGGCCCTGGCGGTCGTGGAGCACCAGCCGGTCGCACGGCTCGAAGGTCTGCTCGAAGGTGGCGAGCGGATGCTCAGGGGGGCGTTTCAGCTCTCCGAGCGCGGTCCGGATCATCCGGAAGGCGTTGTCGTAGAAGCCAAACCAGACGTGCAGTCCGTGCTCCTCGATGCGGTCACGCTCGGCCGCGTTGCGGCCGCTTGCGCACTTCCCGCCCAAACGCCAGCCCTGCTGGTGCACCGTCACCTCGAAGCGACCCCCGAGCTGCGGATCGCTCAACTCGAACGCCGCCGCGATCGCGGCGGGGCCCCCGCCGAGCACTGCGACTCTTGTAGCTGTCGTCGGTCCCAAGCAGCGTCCCCCGTCCCCGGTCGAAGGTCGCGGATTCTACGCTTCCCCCGGGCCTGGGCACTGATCGAAATCGTGCGACTGGGCGCTATACACTCGCGCCATGGCGCGCGAGATGATCGAGGTGGTGCAGCGCGCCTGTGTGGCCTGGGGGAGCGGGGACCTGGCGGTCCTGTACGAGCTCTACACGCCGGACGTGGTCGCTGACGGCGGCCGGTTGTGGTTCGAAACCGAGGGCCTCGTCGAAGGAGTGGACGCCGTCGTCAAGGGATTTGCGGAGCTGATCGGCGTGTTCGAGCGTAACGAGCTGATCCCGGAGGGCGCGGTGGCGGCCGGTGACACACTCATCGTGCCGCTCTTCTGGCGCGGCCTCCCTGCGGGCGGCTCGGGCTATGTCGAGCAGCGGCTGATCGGCGCCTTCACCTTCCGGGAGGGCCGGATCGCGAAGATGAGCTGGTTCCTGACCATGGACGAGGCCCTCGAAGCGCTCGGGCTGCCCCTTACAGCGGTGCAGGACATGATCGTCCTCGAGCCACCGTCCGGCGGCGGCGCGAGCGGCTGAGAGGATGGGCTTGCGGGCGCGGAGCTCCGCAAGCCCTCCCGGCCCGCGGTGGCCGGTCGCGGCCCAGACGCTGGCGTGGTTCGCCCGGCCGGACCGCTTTCTCACCCACTGCAACGCCCGCTACGGCGACCTCTTCGCGATCGATCTCGCCTACGTCGGCAGGTGGGTGATGCTCGTCGATCCCGACGACATACGGGAGGTCTTCTCGGGCGAGCAGAGCCGGTTCCACGCCGGCCGGGCCAACCGCGTGCTTGAACCCGTCGTCGGCGCGCAGTCGATGCTCGTCCTGGACGGGAGCCCGCACCTCGCGCGTCGGAAGTTGTTGGCATCCGCGCTGGCGCCCCGGATCAACGGCTACGAGCCGCGGATCCGAGAGCTGGCCGAACGCGAGATCTCCACCTGGCCCTCGGGTTCGCCGCTGCCGCTTCTGCCCAAGCTTCGCGCGATCGCGTTGGAGGTGATCCTCGAGGTGGTGCTGGGCGCGAGCGCGGGCCCGCGCGCCGCGGACCTGCGCCTGTCGCTGCGCGAGCTGCTCGACTGGGTCACCTCGACACGAGCGCTCGCTGCCCTCCTGGCGCTCGGCCCGCGGGTGACCCTGGCCCGCACACCCCTGGCGGGCCTGCTCGAGCGCTTCGAGACAGCGATCGCCGAGCAGATCGCACAGGCGCGCTCGGATCCCCGGCTGGCGGAGCGGGACGACCTGCTTGCGACTCTCGCTCTCGCCCGCTACGAGGACGGAGAGCCGCTGTCCGCCGGCGACCTTCGTGACCAGCTGATCACGGTCCTCGTGGCCGGACACGAGTCGACGGCGACCTCGCTCGCCTGGGCTCTCGAGAGCCTCGTGCGCGCCCCCGCCGCGCTGGAGCGAGCGCGGATGGAGCTCGATGTCGGGGAGCATGTCTACCTCGACGCCGTCTGCAAGGAGACGCTCCGCCTGCGCCCTCCGCTGCCGATCGCGGGCCGGCTCGTGCGGGAGCCGCTGCAGCTCTCGCGTTGCGCGGTTCCGGCGGGGACATGGGTGGCCCCGTGCATCTACCTAGTGCACCGTCGGGCTGAGATCTATCCCGAACCCGACCGGTTCCAGCCCGAGCGCTTCCTCGGCCGGCAACCACCGCCGCACACGTGGATCCCGTTCGGTGGCGGCTCGCGCCGCTGTATCGGCGCCGGCTTCGCGTTGAGCGAGATGCGGGCGGTTCTTTCGGCGATCCTCGCGCGGGCATACCTGCGCCCCGCGCGCCGGCGCCCGGAGCGCACGAGGAGGCGAGCCCTCGTCTTGGCGCCGTCGCGAGACGCCGAGGTGCTCCTGGAGCACGCCCGCTAGGTCCTCCCCGTAGGCTGCGACGCGTTCCTCGGCGCGCTCAACGCGAGCACGGTCGTCCGCGAGGCCGCGGACGGCGTGGCGTCGCGGCTAGTCGCCGAGGCGCCCTAACCACTCCTGACCGGGAGCGAGTTCTCGCCGCCCGGCTCGGCGCCGCGGATCAGCCGTTACCGCCGCCGGCGGGTGTGAGCACGATCACCGGGATGCTCCGGCCCGATCGCTCCTCGTATTCGCCGAACACCGGGATCCGCTCCGCCTGGGTCCTGAAGAGGCGCTCGCGCTCCTCGCCCGCAGCCTCCGAGGCCCTCACGGGCACCGTCTGGTCGCCGACCTCGATCGACGTCTCGGGGTTGGCCTTGAGGTTGTAGTACCAGCCCGGGTTCTCCGGAGCGCCCCCCTTGGAGGCGAAGATCACGTAGCGCCCCTGGTCGGCCTGGTAGGCGAGCGGGTTGACGTAGCTCGTGCCCGACTTCGCGCCGCTGTGGTGCAGGAGCAGGAGCGGGTTCCCCTCGAACCTGCCGCCGACGCGGCCTCCGTTCGCGCGGAACTCATCGATGATCTGTGCGTTGAAGTCGCTTGGCGACGTGGACATGCTCCCCTTCCCTCTTCGCGAACGACGCTTGATGGCTGCAAGCCAGTCTAGGACGGCTCGCGCGGCGGCCTACTCTTGAGGGGTGTCGACGGTCATCGGCTGCCCCCACTGCGACACCAGGAACCGCGTCGGGCCGATCCCGAGAGGGACGCCGCGATGCGCGAACTGCAAGCGGCCGCTGCCGTGGATCGTTCCCGCGGACGAATCGAGCTTCGACGCGCAGACCGAGGCGAGCGTGCCCGTTCTCGTCGACTTCTGGGCGCCGTGGTGCGGTCCGTGCCGGATGGTCGAGCCGGTGCTCGCGCAACTCGCGGGCGAGCGCGCCGGCGAGCTCAAGGTGGTCAAGGTCAACGTCGACGAGAACCCCGCGCTCGCCGGGCGATTCCAGGCGATGAGCATCCCGCTGCTCGCGATCCTCCGGGACGGCCGCGAGGTCGATCGCGTCGTTGGCGCGGTGCCCAAGAATCAGATCGAGCAGCGCCTGGAACGACTCGACGCGGCCACGGGCGCCTAGGACGCCGGCGGCGCGCCTGTCCGGCGACGAGGTGTGAACGCTGCCATCGCCGACGTCCGCCCTCGCGACGCTCGCCGTCGCGTTCGCCGCGCTCGCGGGGGGGTGCTCGAGCGCGGAGACCGATTCCGGGCCGTCCAGCTGCCAGGGGTCATCCGCGCTGTGCTCGCGCCGCCTGAACCAGGTGTACTTCGCGGGGACGCACAACTCTTATGCCGCGTCCGATCAGCCCGGGTGGTACTTCGCGAGCCAGACCCACCCGATCTCCCGCCAGCTCGACGACGGCGTCCGCGCACTGCTGATCGACGTCCACTACGGCGTCCGCGATCCTGCAACCGGCCGCGTGCGTACCGACTTCGAGGCGGAGGGGGCGGAGGAGAACAAGGTTGCCGAAGCTGTTCCCGCCCCGGCCCTGCGGGTGGCCGACCGTGTGGCCGGCGGGATCGGCCTGGGCAGGCTGCGCGGAAAGCCTGAGCTGTATCTCTGCCATACCCTCTGCGAGCTCGGCGCGGAGCCACTGGACCAGGAACTGGGGGTCATCCGAGACTTCCTGGAGCGCCATCCCGATCAGGTGCTGATCCTCCTCGTCGAGGACTACGTGCCGCCGTCGGCCATCGCAGCCGCGTTCGAGCAGGCATCGCTGACGCGCTACGCGGCGAGCCTGCGGCGCGATGCGCCGGTCCCCACGCTCGGGGAACTGGTGCGCCGCGGCAAGCGCCTTGTCGTCCTCGCCGAGAACCGCGGAGGGACGCCCTCGTGGTACATGCCCGCCTTCTCGTTCATCGCCGACACTCCGCTCGGCGCTGTCCACCCGGGACAGCTCAGCTGCAAGCGCTTCCGCGGCGAAGCGACCAGCCCGCTGCTTCTCATCAACCACTGGATCCCGCCGTTCCCGCCGAGCCCCGCGGTGAACGCCGTGATCGGACGGGCGCCGGTCCTGCGCGCGCGAATCGGCCGCTGCACCCGGGCGCTCGACCACACCGGGGCGATCGTGGCCGTCGACTTCTACGAGCGGACCGCCGTCGTCGCGGTCGCGCGGAGGCTCAACGAAGGCCGGTGATGCAACCTCGATCGAACGGGACCGGGCGCACCGCCCGAGGCGCGACTTAGACTCGCGCGCGTGACATCGACCGACGTCGAGCTGGGCCTGACCGCGCTCGCGGCGATGCTCTCACCGACGACGCTGTCGTTCTCGGTGTTCGCGCTCGTCCTGGGCGAGCGCCCGCTGCGCACCGGGCTGTGGTTCTTCCTCGGCGCCTTCGGCGCGACGATCCTGATCGGCGTGCTCGCCGCCTTCGTCGTCGGTGACGCCGCGGCGCCCTCCGGCTCCTCCGAAAACCCCCCGACCGCCGTGGCGATCATCGACGTCGTGCTCGGGGTGCTCCTGCTCGCCTACGTGATCCGCGCGCTGCGCCGGCCGCCCGATCCGAAACGCACGTCGGACATGGTCGAGAAGATGACGGCCGTCGCCTCTTCGCCGGCGGTCGCGGTCGTCGCGGCGGGCGCGACGCTCGCCAACCCCGGCGGCTTCATCCCGCTTGCCCTGAAGGACATCTCCCAGCTCAATCCGAGCGCCGGTGAATACATCGTGCTGTGGGTCGGCTTCGCGGTGATCGCGCTCCTTCCGCTGCTCCTGGCGCTGATCGCGCTCGCCGTCTCGCCCGTGCACGCGGAACGCTGGCTGGGCGCGACGCGCAACTGGCTCGAGCGCCGTGCCCGCGCGGTCGCCGGCGTGCTGATCGTGCTGATCGCCGCGGCGCTGCTGCGCAACGGCATCGTCGCGCTCACGAGCTAGGCCAGAAGCCGCGGAGCGCTGGCCCGCCCGGCACGGCGCCGGCCGCGATCTCAGCAGCCTCTTACCCTCCTCGGCCCGCGCTCCCAGCCCGGAGCTCCAACGTGGACGTCGACCCGGGCAGACGCCCGGACCTACCG
The DNA here is from genome assembly GCA_963721285.1 of uncultured Solirubrobacteraceae bacterium. GTDB lineage: Bacteria > Actinomycetota > Thermoleophilia > Solirubrobacterales > Solirubrobacteraceae > Palsa-744. Next base: position 550,811 of record CAVRIN010000002.1, read on the forward strand.
AAAGGACCAGACCGATGTTCAACTCGATCAGGAAGGTGCTGGCCGGCGTGGCGGCGCTGGCGGCGCTGGCCCTCGGTGGCGCCGCGCTCGCCGGTGCCGCCTCGAGCTCGAACTCCTCGAGCTCGGGCTCCTCGACAGCCGGGGCCCCGGCCGCGGCGTCCTCGAAGACGCCGCCCGCAGGTATGCCCGCGCCCGGCACCGCCACGCACGAGGACGCCGAGACGCCCGTCACAGGTGAGAAGGCGACCAAAGCACAGGCCGCTGCGGTCAAGGCCGTCGGCAGCGGGACGGCCGGAGCCGTCACGACGGACTTCACGAAAGACGGCTACGAGACGACCGTGACCAAGTCCGACGGATCGAAGGTCGAGGTCCACCTCGACAGTTCGTTCAACGTGATGCAGGGGCCGGGCGGGCATGGCGCCGCCGGGCCTCCGGGTGCCCCGCCCGGAGGAGCCGCCTTCGGGCATGGCACCGCCGGGCCTCAGGGCGCTCCGCCCGAAGGAGCCGCCTGATTCTCCGCTCGCGGGGGACCCCATCGTCCCCCGCGGACCGGTCCGGAACGGGAGGGCCGGCCGCTGGTCGGCCCTCCCACCGGGCCCGTGGCCCTGCTAGGGCGTTTCCCCGCGGCGCAGTTCTTCGTTTTCTTTTTCGAGCTTCTGCGCCTTTTCTTCGGCTTCGACCCGTTTCTGTTCCTCGGCCGGGCTCGGCGGAGCCTGGGTCACGGTCTTGGCGGTCACGGTCTCGACCTTCGTGGGGCCGGAAACGGTCTGTGTGCTCGTGACGGTGTGCGTCACGGCCGGTCCGCTGGCAACCGTCTTGGTCGACTGGCCGCTGTGGCCGACGAGGTAGCCGAGGACCCCGCCCACCAGGAGCCCAAGCAGGCCGACCACGACGGCCGCCCACGGGTTGCTCCACCAGGGTTCCTCGGGCGGATAGCCCGGCGGGTATTCCGGCGGCAGCCGTTCGCCTCCGGGAGGCGCGACCGGCCGGCGGGGCTGCACCGGCGCGCCGCCCGGCGCCGGCGGGCGCAGCGGTTCGGTCGGGCGCGTCGGATGCTCCGGCGGAACCGGTGGCTCAGGCCCCGCCATCGTCGCTCTCTCTGAACACCGCCGCCACCTCCGTCCGGGCTATCCCCGGCCGTCGCCGTGAAGCGCCGCTCGCCGATCATGCGAGCAGCGAGTTGCAGCTTACCCAGGCGCTCTGTCAACCTGTGCGCCGGGGGCACGCGGTCGGCATGCATGGACAAGCACAAGCGCTGGAGCGCGCGGCTCCGGTCGCGGGCCTGGGTGCGGCGGCCACGCCGCTCGACTCCGAACGCGTCGCCACCTGGGCGCTCGCCGTGCTCACGGTGCTGGCGTTCGCGCTGCGCCTGACCAGCCTTTCGCGGTCGCTGTTCAACGACGAAACGTTCTCGTTCGCCCTCGCCCAGCGGAGCTTCGGGCACATGATCTCGCTCGGCGGCTACGAGGCCAACGGGATGCCGTATTCGATCCTGTTGTGGCCGGTCACGCGGATCTTCGGGACCGGGGTGGAAGTCCTGCGGGCGCCCGCCGTCGTGATCGGAACCGCAAGCATCCCGCTGATGTACTGGGCGGCACGCCCATTCGCCCGACAGCGGGGGGTGGCGCTGCTGGCGGCCGCGCTGCTCGCGATCAACCCGATGGCGATCTGGTACAGCCAGGTGGCGCGCTCCTACGCGCTCGTCGTGCTCGCCGCCTGCCTCGCTTTCGGCGCCCTCGCCCGCGCGTTGCGCCGGCCCGAGCGGCGGGCGACGTGGGGGCTCTACGTGGCGGGGATGGTCCTGATGGCCTACAGCGACCTGCTCGCCCCCGTGATCGTGCTGCCGGCGCAGGCGCTGATGGTCTGGGCCGCGGCCGGGGGCGCCGCCGGGTCCCGCCGCGAGCTCGCGCGACGCTTCATCTACGCGCTCTCGGCGACGGTCGTGCTGTGCACCCCGCTCCTCGTGGCGGCGCTGACCGAGCGCAGTCGCCGCGACCCGCTGTACTGGCTGCCGAAGCTGGGGCGTGGCCTCGTCGAAGCCGCGATCGAGGAGTTCGCCGGCGGGCTCTCGGGCGTGAAGGCCGTCGGCTGGCTGACGCTCGCCGTGGGGGGCGTGTTGGTGGGCGCCGCGGTGCTGGTCCTTCGCCGGCCCGATACCCGCGGGCCCCGCGAGGGGCTGCCGGCGCGCGAGGCGGAAGCCGGGCGGCGGGCGCTTGCGGCGGCGGGCGCCTGGGGGGTGCTGCCGCCCGCGGGCCTGCTGCTGATCTCGGCGGCGGTCCCGGTGTTCTGGCCTCGCTACTCGATCGCCGCGCTGCCCGGCCTATGCCTGCTGCTCGCGCTGTCCGCCGGCGTGCTGCTCGCGGTGCCGAGCCGGCGCTGGTTGGCCGCGGGCGGCGTCGGGCTGCTCCTGTGCCTGGGCGTCTACGCCGATGCGCGGCAGGTCGATGCCGTCCAGCAGGAATGGAAGCCGCTTGGCGCCTGGCTGGGCTCGACGCGCCGCTCGCGGGAGCCGGTGGTCGTCGACAGCGTGCTGATGATGCCCTCGCTCGGCTACTACGACCGCGCCCTGCGGGCGCGCGGCGGCGAGCTGGTCGTCAGGGAATGGAAGGATGAGCCCCTGCCCGCCGGGGTCTTCGGGTTCAAAGACCCGGCCGGCTACGGCGCGAGCGCCGACGGCCCCCCGCCGCCGGCGCTGATACGGAAGCTCGCCCGCCGCGGGGACGGCACCGTGTGGCTGATCATCGGCGAAACGTCCGGCCGCGCCGGCGAATTCCCGGCCGTCAGGTGGGCGAACGAGCACTGCCGGGTGACGGCGAAGAGCGACACCCGCATCGAAGTGCTGCGCGTCAGCGGCTGCCGCTAGCCGGGCGCCCGTCGCTCCCGGGCGTCATTCCGCCGGGTGACCGACGAAGGCGGCGGCGCGCTCATAGAGCTTGTACAGCTTGAAGGCGCGCGCGAAGCGGTGGGCGCAGAGGTTCCCGAAGAGCTTGTAGGCCTGCTTGTCGTCGAGGATGTGCCCGTTCTTGAGCAGCGCCGATGAGCCGACCGGGCTCTCTGCGAACTTCCGCAGGCGCGCCAGCGCTCCGTAGCGTTGGGTGACGGTGCCGGCCTGCCACTGCGCGCAGGTGTCGCTGCGCGCCGATTCGCCGACATCGGCGCTCGCCGGGACGGTCGAGGCGGCGGTCGCGCTCCCCGATCCACCGCAGCCCGCGAGCGGCGTCGCGGCGCAGAGGAGCAGGGCGGCGATCACGGCTGCCCTGCCCGCCCGCCCTCGTGCGCCTTGGCCGTATGCGCCCCTCACTACGGTTTTTCGGGTTGCGAGGGCGTCGTGAACCACGGGCACTGTTTCGTGTCGAAGGTAATGTCGGCGAAGCAGCCCAGCAGCTCTGCCTCCTGCGCGGCCCCGCCCGTGCCGACGCTCGTGGCGTCGCATTTGGACGGCAGCAACGGCGCGATCGGCGTGCTCGTGACGGTCGAGGGGGTGCCGTCGGGCCCGAGGTTGTCGTGCCAGCAGTTGCCCGTGTTGCCGACGTACTGGTCCCACCAGAAGTCGGTGCGCCCGGTCGAGACGTCGCCCGTCCCGTTCGGCAGCACGGTCCCGTCGGGTGAGATGCCCATGACGTTTTCGTAGAACTGGTCCCGGTAGGAGGTCGACGGCGGCGCCGCCGTCGGGTTGCAGCCGGCGAGCTGGGACGGTTCGACGCCCTCCGGGCCGCAGACCAGCTGGTCGGGCACGGCGAACAGCATCACGCCGCGCCGCCAGTTGTCGAAGAAATGGTTCTTTCGCACGACGTCGTCGTTGCCGCCGGCGATCCAGAGTCCGGTGCCGACGGGCAGCGGGACGGTCGGCGCGACGTCCGAGTCTTCGGTGTAGGGGTTGAAGTTGTTCGAGTAGAAGTTGTTTTTCTCGACGAGATCCGAGTCCTGCGGGAAGCCGGGGTGCCCGGCCGCCGTGAAGACATCGGTCGTGAAGCCGAGCGCGTTGTCGTAGAAGTTGTCGTCGTGCACCCATACGGCGTTGCCGTCGGTGCCCGAGTAGCCGCCGGTGTTGTGGTGGGAGTCGCAGTCGCGGATCTCCTGGCTGTAGCGGAATTCGGGGTAGATCGACGGGTCGCGCTGGTTGCCGGTCTCGGCGCCCGCGCCGGGGTACAGGCCCGAGTCGCCGTTGCCGACGGCGTCGCATTCCTGCATCAGGCCGTGATCCTCGACGAAGGTCAGCACGCCGTACTCGCCGCCATAGACCGCCCTGAACCGTTCGAGCACGTACCCGTCGCTCTCGAGCACGTAGATGTCGTGCTCTTTGGCGTGGCGGACCTTGACGTTGCGCAGCACGAAGCCGTCGGCGCGGTCAGCCCGGATGCCAACGTCCTTCGCCGGTTCGATCGGTGCGCCGTCGCCCGAGGCGACGCGTCCGGCGTCGATCGTCACGTCGTCGGGCGAGACGCCCGAGCCCTCGATCTGCAGGTTGCAGCGGATGCACGGCCCGAGGTCGGGGATGCCGTGGCGGTCTTCCAGCGGCGGCTGCGGCGGCGGGGTGGCGCCGGGCGCGCGGCCGATGACCGCGATCAGGTTCTGGTCGTTGGGGCAGTGGTACTGGTACTCGTAGGAGACCGCGCCCGTTTCGCCCCTGTCGTTGACGATCTGGTACTGCGCGCAGGCGGGATCGTGCGTCGGCGCTTCGCGGGATTTCTGCTCGGTGTAGAGCCCGGGCATGATCACGACGCGGTCGTTGTTGCCCGAAGCGGTGACCGCGTCCTGGATCGAGCTGTAGGCGCATTTGGCGCGCAGCTGCTTGTTGGTCTTGACCAGCGCGGTCGCTTCCTTGCGGGTGATCGTTTTGCGGGGCTGGCTCGGCCGCAGCAGATAGCCGGTCGTCTTGGCTTCCTTGACCGACTTGTGCAGGCGCTTCATCGAATCCTTCTGGCAGACGACCCGGGTGACGCCGGGGCCGCCGGGCTGGACGGCCGAGGCCAGAGAGCGGGGCGTCGGGACCTGCCCGCCCGCGCAGGGCGTGATCGTGCAGTCGGGGGCGGGGTCAGGCCAGTAGGAGGCCCGCTCGATGTGACCGAGCGCCACGCTCGGCGCGAGCAGCGCTCCGATCGCCGCGAGGACCCCGCACAGCCAGGACCGACCAACCGCGAACTGCATCACCCAACCGCTCCATTTCCCCCCTCCCCGACCACGGAGCGCGACAGGATCGTTCAGCCCCGGCAATGAGGCCCGCCCCCTGGTCACGCTTGACAAGCGGGGATGTAACCGTTCTCGGCGGGCTTCAAACATCCGCCGCCCGGCGCCTTTAGCGAGCCTCAGGCGGCTCCGGCCTCGGCCTGCCCGAACAACGCCTGCCACTGCGGGTCGCGCCGGAAGGTTGCGATCGTGTAGTGCACCGACCAGGCCAGCAGCGCGATCAGGAACGGTGCGTCGCTGAGCGCCACGACGAGCACGTAGCTGTCGGTGCCGAGCGTCGCAAGCGCCGTCGCCCGCACCGCGGCCCTGAGCAGGAAGTAGCAGCCCCACACGAGCGTGACCCGCCGCATCACCGCAGCGAATGTCTTCGAGCGGCGCATCTCCGCGGTGAACGGATACACGTCGGACGCGACCCACGCGACGAGCGGGCGGCCGGCCGCGAGCGTCCCGAGCACCGTCGCTGCCAGCAGCAGGTCGATCCCGATCTCCTGCGCCAGGTATACGGTCGCGCTCCCGGAGCTCAGGCCGACGACCGCCCGCAGGCAGACGACCGCCAGCGACACCCTGACGAGCGACCCCGGTCGGCCCTGGCGGCGCTCGTGCACGAACACAGCCAGCCCGAAGGCCAGCGCGAGCACGATTCCGGCGGTCAGCCCGATCAGCTTCCAGCCCGCGAAGAACGTCGCCAGCGGACCGAAGCCGTCCCTGACCAGGCGTGGCGCGCTGGCGCGGATGATCGCGCCCGGCTCGACGACGGCCGGCGGCGCGTCCACGCCAACCGGCGGGCCCACCGCGAGGCTCCTCTGGGCACCCTCCACCACGCCGACTCTAGCTGCCGAGCGCGGCCTCCGCTCCGCTCGTTCTACGCCTCGCGATCCGCGCGGGACCGCGGCGGAGGGGCGCCCCGAGGGGCGCCCCTTGCTCGCCTACGTCAGTGCGTCAGCAGCTCAGGCCGGAGGCACGAAGCTGAGGTTGCCGCCGCTCAGCGTCACTTCTTCGAGTTCGCCTTCCATTTTGCCGCCGCTGAATTCGGCTACGCCGGACGAACTGCCCTTGAATTTGCATTCGGGCGTCAATTTGACGGTCGTCGTGATGCCTTTGACTTCCCAGAAGATGTCGAGGCGTTCGCGGAATTCGCCGAATTTTTTCGCCGGGTCAGCTTCGAGTTCCGTCGAGTATTCGATGTTTTCGAACAGTTTTTCCGCGCCTTTTTCGGTTCCCGCGACCGCGGGCACCCACTGCGACGGGATCGTCACTTCGCACTGGCTGTTCGTCGCTTTGAACGTGACCGCGCTCGGGCCGAGTTTCATCGAGCCGTTGGAGTGGAATTCCATGCCGAGCGTGAAGTTCGCCTGGATGGTTTCTTCGATCCCTCCCCCGGTTTTCTTGACCGCTTCGCAGCGCTGGAACTTGACTTCCTGGAAGAACGTTTCGGATTCGCCCATCACGACGCTCCCGTTGGAGTGCAGTTCCTTTTCGCATTCTTCGAAGAAGTACGGGCCGAGCTGGATTTCTTCAGCTTCCCCGATGCCTTTGGCGGTGCCGGAGACACTCGCCTTGAATTTTCCGAACACCGGTTTTTCTTTTGCGCCCAACGCCGGCGACGCGAGCAGCCCAAGAGCCAGCGCGCCCGTGGCGAGAGCGACCGCCATCCTCGTCAATCTCATCCTTGGATCTCTCCCTTGCTTTCGCCTTACGGAGCCCTATCCGGATCTCCGGGCCGCACGGCCGGCCTCCCCGACACGCACCCGCCGCGCCCCCTTGATCGTGTGAGCAAGATACCAGGGTCCAGGCGCCGGTTTGCCGTCCGGGAGGGAGCGTTCCAGGGGGACCTCCGCGCCTGCCCGTTTCGAACGACACGCGCGTATGCCGGCGGGGACGAAACCTCCCCCCTTCGTCGAGGTTTCCGACGGATGACAGCCGCGCGGCCCATCCTTCTCTGACTGTCAAACGAGACATCGGCGCGGTGGCGAGGATGCGGTCGTCAGAGGGGGCAGCTTCTCGCGTCACGGCTTTGCCACGGCCAGGAACAAGGAACGAGGCAATGGGACTGTTGCAAGGACATAGGCGCTCACGGTCGGCGCACGCCGACCGCGGCAACCGCTACTACCCGACCTTCCGTCTGCTCGAGCGCGACGGCGTCGATGACGCGCCGACGCGCTACGAACCGGAGACGCTCTCGGCGCGAAAGCCGCCTGCCGACCCCTACGAGGCCTGGCGGGCCCAGCGCGAGGCCGAACGTGAGCGGGATCGGACCCAGGTCGAAGCGGTTCGCTGGGTGCAGCGCCATCGAGGGACGGCCGCGGCTCCTACCAAGGGCGCCGCGGCCGCGGAGGCCGTCCGCTGGGTGAACCGCTATCGGGGCGTGGGCGCGACGCCCACCGGGCGCCAGGAGGCGCCGGGCGGGCGTGTCGCGGGACGCCCCGGCGGGCGCGAGCGCCCCGCGGACCTGGTCGGCGCGCAGGAGGTCTGACGCGCCGGTGAGATGCCCTCTGGTCTCGGTCCGCGCGCCCCGGGGGGAGCGCGCGGACGGGGCTGGAAGGGGCCTCAGCCGGCGAGGGTCGCTCACGCGTCGGTGTGAGCCGAAATCGCCGTCCCGCCGCGTAAGATCTTCCTATGGCGGCCACCGGCTACGCCGGATCCATCCCGCAAACGCGTACGCCCGCCCTGTTCGGGCGCGTGATGGGTCTCGTCGCGCTGACGGTGGGCTTCGCCACACTCGGCGTCTACCTGTTCCGTGAATCGGGCGGCGCACTCTGGTTCATCGCGTGGATCGCCGCGCTCGGCTGCCTCGTCGGCCTGAACGTCGCGAGCTCCCGCGGCAACCAGAGCCTCGCGCTCGGGCTGCTGTTGCTCTTCGGCCTGCTGATCGGCGCGAGCGTCTCGAGCACGGTCAACTACTACGCGACCACCGACCCGACGGCCGTCCGCCAGGCGTTCGGCGCCACCGCGCTCTTCATCGGCGGGCTCGGCGCCGGCGGCTATGCGATCCGCCGCGACCTTTCGTACCTCTACAGGTTCGCGTTCTGGGCGCTGCTCGCGCTGATCGTCGCCGGCTTCGTGCTGATCTTCGTGAACATCCCGGGCGCCTACACGGTCTACGCGATCGTGGGGCTGGCGATCTTCGCGCTCTACACGGTGATCGACTTCAACCGCCTGCGGCGCGCCGGCCAGGAGGAAGCGATCCCGCTCGCGGCCGGGATCTTCCTCGACATCCTCAACGTCTTCCTGCTGTTCCTGCGGCTGTTCGGTGAAAACCGTTAGCGGCCGCGGCGGCCACCCGCAAGCGCTCCGAGGCAGGACCTTGCGCAGCCCTTTATCATCATCTGCTCAGGGAAAGCACGAGCGAGGAAAGATGCTCGGTATCGCCCAACGCCTCTCGACAAGGATCGTCTTCTATCGCCGGCTCGTCGCGGGCGCGGCCCTTCTGACGCTGCTCGCAGTGCTGCTCGTGGCCGCGCCGGCGCAGGCCGACCCCGGCGCGCCTCCCGAAACGCCGGCCGCCGAACCGGCGCCGGCCGAATCCCCGGCCCCCGAAACGGCCGACCAGTCCCCCGTAGCGGAAGCGCCCGCACCGCAGCCGCAGAGCGAGGAAGCCCCCGCCGCCGAAACGACCCCGCCCTTCGCGGAATCGACGCCGCCCGCGGAGCCGCTCGCCGAACCGCCCGCGCCCGAACCGGTGATCGAAGCGCCGCCCGCGGAACCGGTGGTCGAAGCGCCTCCCCCGGAACCGGTGGTCGAAACGCCGCCGCCGGTCGAAACGGTGATCGAAGCGCCGCCCGCGGAACCCGTGGCGCCCGGACCGGAATCGACCACGGAAAGCGCCGAACTCCCGGAAGCGACCGGCCACTCGAAGACGAGCGAAAAGAGCGGTGAAGCGACGACCACTACATCGACGTCCGGGGGCGCCACGCCCATCGGCGGGTCCGGCGAAGGCCCATCGACCGGGGGCCCCAGCCTCGAGCCGACCGGTGCGATGGTCATCAACCTCGCTGAAACCACAACCGCATCCGAGGACGGCGCGAAAGCCCATCGTGCAGCGGCAGTCGCCGGGAAGGGCGGCGGCCCGCTCGGCGGCTGCGAGCTCTCGGGCGTCGGTGCAAACGGCTGCGCCGTCGCCACCGTGTGGCTGCGCGGTACGGGCCTGCTCTCCGAGGGTGGCGTCGTCGCGCTCGGCCCCGTCGCCGCCGCTCTGACGGCGGCCGGCGCGGGCGGCTCCGGAGGGGATGATCCCGGCGGCTCGGCCGGCGGAAGCCAGCCGATGAGCCCGAGTCCCGGACCGGCTCCGAGCGGGGCCTCCGGCGGCTCTGCCGGAGGAGCGTCCGGGGTCGGACTGTCCGGCTTCTTGATCTTCGCGGGCTTGCTGCTGCTTGCAGCCCCCCGCGTCCTGCGCCGTCTGCGGCTGGCCTGCCAGCCTTGGCTGACGGCGTTCTTCGTGCTGATTCCAGAGCGACCCGGCTAGGCACCCAGCCGCAGTCGCACCCGGCGGCCCGCTGCGGCCGGCCGCCCCGCTGGACATCACTTACGAAGACTCCGGAAGGAGCTGGATGACATGAAGCACAACACCACACTGTCCGATGTAGACATAGGCAGTTCGGACGCGACCCGGCTGCTAGGCGATCCGTTGCCGACGCACGACGATGCGGACGAAGCGCAGCCAGGCGGCCTGGTGCTGACGAGCGTCAACACGTGGAACCACACGCTGGTCCTGACCGGCGAGCTGACGGATCGCTCGGCGCACGCCCTCGAGGTCGAGATCGAGCGGCTCTGCGAAGAAGGCGTGACCGACATCACGCTCGACCTGCGCGACCTGAAGTGGATCGATCCGGTCGGCGTGGCCGTGATCGCTTTTCGCTCCGGGCTCTGCGAGAAGCGCGGCTACGGCTTCAGGCTGATCCGCGGCTCGCAATCCGTACAGCGCGCCTTCGAACAGGCGGGCGTGATCGAGACGCTGCCGTTCCAGGAAGAAAACGACATGGCCGCGGTCCGGCTGGGGGCGATCGGCCAGCGCTCGCTGGACGCCTGCGAGCAGTGACCGGCGACGCGGTCCCGCCGACCCGGGCTCAGAGCAGCCAGGCGGCGGGACGCGCGGGGCCGGCGCCGGCCTGAGCCTGGGTTCGCGCGAGCCGCGATCGTGAGCGTATGATCTCCTGGCCGGGCACCCTGGCCATTCCCGGTCCCGCCCGATGAGCCTCAAGACCGACCAGCTGCGCTACTTCGTCACCGTTGCCGAGGAGGGGCAGATCACACGGGCGGCGAAGAAGCTGTTCATCGCACAGCCGGCGCTCTCGCAGGCGATCGCGCAGCTCGAGAGCGAGCTCGGGCTGCAGTTGCTCGAGCGGCACGCCAAGGGCGTGCGGCTGACGGCGGCGGGCGAGGCCTTCCTCGAGAAGGCGCGCGCGGTCGTCGAGACAGAGCGCGACGTGAGCCTGACCGCCGAGTCGCTCGCGCGCGCCGCCAAGGGCATCCTCGAGGTCGGCTTCATCGGGCCGCCCCCGCCGCTGGTCGCGAACCGGCTGTTCGCCACCTTCGCGGCGGCGCATCCCGACTGCGAGGTCTGCTTCCGCGAGCTCCCGTTCCCCCGCGGCGAGACCCGCAGCTGGCTGGAGAACGTGGATGTCGCCCTCAGTCACCCGCCCGCCCTGGATGAGGGGATCGGCGCCTTCCCCGTGCGCGTCGAGCCGCGGGCGCTCGTGGTCTCGGTCGAGCATCCCCTGTGCGACGAGCCGGAGATTCCCGTCGAGCAGGCGCTGGAGGAGACGTTCATCAGCTACCGGCCCGACGTCCAGCCGCAGTGGGCCGGCTTTCACAGCCTCGACGACCACCGGGGCAGCCCTCCGGCCGCGACCACTGCCGACCGCGTCGCAACCTCGCTGGAAATACTCGGCCGCATCGCCACGATCACCGAGGCGGTCACGGCGCTGCCGGTGACGGACGCGCGCCTGATCGAGCAGGTGCTGCCGGGGGTGCGGGCCGTTCCGCTGGCGGGCGCCGCACCGGCCTCGATCTCGCTCATCTGGGCGAAGGAGCGCGCCCATCCGCGGGTGAAGACGCTGCTCGAGTGCGCGGCCGAGGCGCAGGCGGCGCCGGCCGCCGAGCCGTCCGCCTAGCGTCTACGCCGCTGCAGCCGACGGCTGCTCGCGGATCCAGGCGAGGATCGCCCGCGAGGGCGCGAGCACCGTACCGTCGGGCAGCTTGAGCGCCGGCAGTTTCTCCTGGCCGGTGGCCGCCTTCAGCTCCTCACGCGAGCCTTTGCGCAGGAACGGGAGGGGGCTGCCGTGGGCGGCGACGACCTTGTCGTATTCGATGCCGGCCTCGTGGAGCGCTTCCTGCACGCGCCGGCACGGGTGCGGGCGCGGTCCCCCTTCATCGCCATGGCACACATACAGCGTCGGCTTCACGGCCACCACCTCCCAGGGTCGGACTCGGCGCAAGGTTAGCGGCGTCCGCCGCTAGGGTGCCGCCGGGACCACGATCGCCGGGCCGCCCCGAGCCGGCAGCTCGCCGGTATCGAAGCGCGGCTCGTCGAGACGCCGCACGTGCTCGTAGAACCCCAGGAACTCGTCGGCCGGCTCGAGGAAGCCGATCCTGTCCGTGCGGTAGTGCATCGGCACCACCCAGCGCGGCGCGAGGCGCGCGACGATCTCGCGCGCGACGCCGGCGCCGATCGTGGGGCCGCCGCCGACGGGAAGGAAGAGCAGGTCGATCGCGCCGATCGCCGCCGCCTGCTCCTCGCGCAGCGACGCCTGTCCGAGGTCGCCCATGTGGCAGACGCGCAGCCCGCCGAGGTCGAACACGAAGATCGTGTTGGGGCCGCGCTCCGTGCCGGCGAGCTCGTCGTGCTCGGAGGCGACCGCCGTGACGTCGCCGAGCGGCGAGGGCAGGGTGCCGGCGGTCGAGCGCAGGATCGCGGGCTCGCCGCCGACGACCCCGACCGCGTTGTGGTCGCCGTGCTCGTGGGTGACGAGGACGAGCGTCGCCCGAAGGCCCGAGATCGGCGGGTAGCTCCACTCGATCCCGCGCGCGGACAGGCCGGACATGTCTCCGAAGGGGTCGATCGCGACCGTCGTCTCGCCAGCCGTCAGGCGGAAGGCGGACTGGCCGTACCACTCAACCTGCATCTCGTGCCTCTCCGCTCGCCGTCGAGGAGGCGAGCGCCGTCGCCGGCGCCCCGGGCTCGGAGTGCTGGTAGCGCCCGCCGCGCATCGCCGAGGCGGCCGCCGCGATCAGGCAGGCCGCGATCGCGAACAGGAACGTCGCGTGCAGGCCTGAGCGGAACGGGCTCGAGATCAGGTGGGGAAAGAAGGAATGACCGGTGAGCACCGCGCGATCGTGCACACTCAGGCCCGCCAGCACATGCGGGCCGAGCAGGTGCTGGATCGGGTTGTAGCCGAGGAAGGCCGCGAACAGGATCGAGACCGGCGGAAGCTGGCCGGCCCGGTGGGCGGCGGCCGCGCCGACGCCGTGGGCCTGGAGGCCGGATGACAGCGCTGCGGGGAGCGTCGCTGCGAGGCTCAGGATCATCAGGGTGAAGAAGATCCCGATCGAGATCACCTGCGCCGAGTTCTGGAAGGTCTGGTTCATCCCGCCGCCGGCGCCGCGGGCCGAGGGCGGCAGGCTGTTCATCACCGCGGCCCTGTTGGGGGAGGCGAACAGGCCCATCGAGATCCCGGTTCCGAACAGCACGAGCGCGAACAGCGGGTAGGGGAAGTCGGTCGGGAGCAGCGACAGCGCCAGGAAGCTCAGCGCGGCGCCGATCATGCCTCCGGTCGCGAACGGCCGGGCGCCGAAGCGGTCGGACAGGAACCCCGAGCTGGGGCCGGCCAGCAGCATGCCGGCCGTCAGCGGCAATATGTAGATGCCCGCCCACAGCGGCGTGTCGGTGAAGCTGTAGCCGTGCTGGGGCAGCCAGATGCCCTGCAGCCAGATGATCAACATGAACATCAGCCCACCACGCGCGACGGCCGAGAGGAACGTCGACAGTGTCCCGAAGCTGAAGGCGCGGATGCGGAACAGCGGCAGGCTGAACATCGGGTTCGCCACACGGCGCTCGACCGCGACGAACGCCGCGAGGCACACCGCCCCTCCTGCGAGCAGCGCGATCACCCGCGGGCTGCCCCAACCCGTCGCATGCGACCCGTACGGGCGGATGCCGTAGGTCACGGAGACCATCAGCAGGATCAGGCCAAGCGCGAAGAGGACGTTGCCTGCCCAGTCGATCGGCGCGCGGCGCGGCTCGCTTCGCTCCTCGAGCTTCAGATACGCCCAGACCGTGCCGAAGAGGCCGACCGGGACCGAGATCAGGAACACCAGCCGCCAGTCGATCGGCGCGAGCAGTCCGCCCAGCACGAGGCCGACGAACAAGCCGCTGACACCGACGATGTTGTTGATGCCCAGGGCCATCCCGCGCTGGTGGGCGGGGAAGGCGTCGGTGATGATCGCGGCCGCGTTCGCCAGCAGGCAGGCCGCGCCGATCCCCTGGACGATCCTGAACACGATCAGGAACAGCGCGCCGTCGCGCCCGGTCATCCAGTCGACCGCCAGCAGCAGCGAGGCGGCCGTGTAGATCAGGAAGCCGAGGTTGTAGATGCGTACGCGCCCGAACATGTCCCCCAAGCGGCCGAGGCTCACGATCAGCACGCTCGAGACGACCAGAAAGCCGAGGATCATCCACAGCAGGTAGAAGCTGTTCGCCGGCACCAGCGGATCGAGGTGGATGCCCCGGAAGATGTCGGGCATCGCGATCAACGTGATCGACGCATCGAGCGTCGCGAGCAACACCCCGAGCGTGGTGTTCGAGAGCGCGATCCACTTGTATCGATCGTCGGCGGTGCGCGTCCGGGCCGTCGCTCTCGGGGCGCTTACAACGGTCGTGGACACACCATCAATTATACAGGCTAACTGTACAGTTTGCCTGTCCTCTATAGTCCGCCGGGTGACCTCCGGGAGCGACCTCGGACAGCTCTCCACCGAGCTTCGCGTGGTGCTCGGCCAGCTGATCAGGCGTCTGCGTGCCGAGAGCCGCTTCCCGCTGACGCAGGGCTCCGTGCTCGGGCGCCTTGACCGCGAAGGAACCTCGAGCATCGGCGCGCTCGCGACGGCCGAGCGCGTGCGGCCACAGTCGATGGCCCAGACCGTCGCCGACCTCGAGGGCGCCGGGCTGATCAGCCGTCGGCCCGATCCGGCCGACGGGCGCCGCACCCTCGTCGAGCTCACCGGCGAGGGCCGGCGCGCGCTGGCCGAGTTCCGCCGCGACCGCGAGGGTTGGCTCGCCTCGGCGATCGCCGCGGAGCTGACGGCCGGGGAGCGCCGCCGGCTCGAGCAGGCGATCGAGCTGCTGCGCCGGCTCGCCGAGAGCTGATCAGCCGCGCTCGGGCTCGGGGCTCTTCTCGCCCGGCCAGCGGCCGGTCAGGCGGTAGAAGGCGACGCGCATCGCGTGGTCGACGACTCCGCGGACCGCCCTGAAGACGGCCCCCTCCAGCGCCAGGCCCGCGACCAGCTTTCCGATCCCGACCTCGCGGAACTCCGGATCGGGCGCGTGCTCGTTGTCGATCCGGCTCCAGATCCCTTCGAACAGCTTCTTGGAGAGCAGGCCGGCGACGAGGCCGCCGACGAGGCGGAAGGGCAGGAACATCAGCTTCAGCATCGGACGCAACCCTAGCCGTGTGCGCCGCCCGGCGTGGGCTCCCCAACGGGTCCCGTGCCGCCCCCGCCTCGCGATCTCATACATACGTCGAATTTGCGCACAGCCCCGCGGAGGCCACCTACACTCCCCCGCCACACCGAAAAACACCACTGCAAAAGGCAAACCCGTCGTGAGACGGGGGCGCAAAGTCAGAGGTCTCTCGGCAGAGACAGCTCGACCGCCAGGTGATCGCCCCGGAGGTCTGAGTTGTCTACAAGGATGCTTCAGCACTCGCGGCGGTCCCGCTTTTCAAGTGGGACGCCGCACCCCAGCCGTCTTGCAAGTGACGACGGCTTCTCACTGATCGAGCTGCTCGTCGTCTGCCTCGTGATCGGCATTCTCTGCGCGATCGCGATCCCGGCGTTCATCAGCCAGCAGGCCAAGGCCGACGACGCGCAGGCCAAGGAGATGGTCCGCAGCGCCATGACGGCGGCCGAGTCGATCGCGACCGAACACGACGGCCTTTACCAGGAAGTCGGTCCCGCGAAGCTGCACGAAGCCGAGATCTCGGTTCGTGTCGAACCGAGCGAAACGGCTGCCTACCTGAGTGGTGCCACGTCGGCTGCGAAGAGCTACTCGCTCACAGTGAAAGCCGTCGATGGAGACGAACTCACCATCAGCCGCGACGAAACCGGGCACATCTCGCGCTCGTGCGCGAGCCCGATCCTCAAGTCGGGCTGCTCGGAAGGAGAAACGGGCAGCTGGTGAGAGCCAACCTCTCGGCCGGCCGGGGAACCGCGCCGAGAACTAGAGCGACCGGGCCGGTCGCAGCGATCGATTTGGGGGAATCGATCGCACCGAGGGAGAATGGCCGGCCCGGCGCTCTGGTGAGCAAGGCCTCGCCGCTCACCGCCGCCACGGAAGGCGCGGTGAGCCGGCGAGGCTTTAGCCTGGCCCGCGTCAGGCCTGAGGCGCCCGCACCGCGTCATGGCACTGGTACGGCGCGCACCGCATGAGGCGCCACGCGCGGCGGCGGGCGGGGCGCCATCCCTGCACCCCGCCCGCTCGAGCGGCGACTGCCGCTCCGCGACTACTGGAGCTTCGACTTCCCTTCGACCGTGTTGGGCGTGTCGATCACCGTGCCGCTGTTGCCCATGACGGTCAGCGAGCCGGCGACGTTGTTGTTCCGCACCGTCGTTCCGCCGGAGTTCGAGGTCACCGAGAGCTTGCCGTGGAACATGTTTTCTTCGACCATCGCCGTCCCTTCGACGACGACGCCGCCCGTGTTCGACTTGACCTGGACGTTGCCGAAGAAGCTGGAGGCGTCACATTCGCCTCCCGCCTGGCCGAGGGTCACGGGACCGCTCGTGCCGATCACCTTCGTCGCCCCCGAGATCGCCGCGCCGCAGATCCTGACGACGGTCGCTTTGCTCGTCATCAGGCCACCGGCGAGGGTCGCGCCGTCGACGGCGATCGCGCCGCCCGGCTTGACCTTCACGGCGCCGCTGACTTTGGCGCCCGGGGCGATCTCGACGCCCTGCCCTTTCATGATCGTGAGCTTGCCTTTCACCGAGCCCATGATCACCTGGCTGTATTTCACCGTCGTCGAGCACGACGCTTCGGCTTCGTGACCAACGTTGTCGGTCGCTGTCGCCGAGGTCGTCTTGACGCCGACCGTGCTGGTGTCGATCGCCACCGGCCCGCTGGGGTTCGAGGCGAGCCCCGACTGCCCGTCGGAGGCGGTGATCGTCGCCGTTGCCGAGCTGCCGAAGATCGCCGTCGCGGGACAGCTCACTTCGACGTTCGGCGCGCTCGCGTCGACCTGCACGGTCAGGCTGCCCGGCGCCGACGTGTTGCCGGCGTTGTCCGTGACCGTGCCCGACGCTTCGTGCGAGCCGTCGGTCGTGAACGTCTGCGCCGGCGGCACGGAGGACGGGTTCACGCCGCTTCCCGGGCTGGTGTCGGACAGCGCCGGGTCACCGTTGTCGGTGAACGACACGGTGACCGTGTCCTTGTACCACCCGCCGCCGCCCGCGTAGTCGGGCAGCCGGTCAGCGCCCGCGGACGGCGGGTTGGGCGCGCTCTCGTCGACGACCACCGGAGCCGATTCTTCGGACGGTTCGGTCGTCGGGCCTTCGTTGCTCGCGGTGACGCGGTAGTTCCACGTCCCTTCGCCCTCGGGGCTGCCGCCCGTGAAGGCGTATTCGTTGCTCGTCAGACCCGAGGCGACGACGCTCCAGCCGCCGCTCGCGTTCTTGTGTTCGAGCGTGTAGCTGAGCGCGGTGGCCGCCTCCGAGGCGTTCCACGCAAGCGTGAACACACCGTCGTTGTTCGGCGTCGAGCCGCTCACGAGGTGCGGCTGGCCCGGCACCGAGGTGCGCTCGTTGCGCGCCAGCTTGTACCCCGCGGGCAGGTACGGCGCCTGCGGCGATTTCACCTGGCCTTCGGCGCTGCCCGGCGCGTCGGCCGTCGGCACACGCAGTTCCAGGTTCTTCACCTGGATCGAGTGCGGCGAGGACGAGTTGCGCAGGTAGCACGCAGGCAGCGGGCCGGTGCACGTCGGCTGGTCCGCCACCATCAGCTCGAGCTTGAGCGCGTGACCTTCGGCGACCTTCCAGGCCTGCGGGTGCAGCTGGAAGACCTGCTTGCCGAAGCCTTCGCCCGGGATCAGCGGCCGGTAGGCCTGACGGCCGATCAGCTGCTCGGTTTTTTCGGTGACGTTTTCGTCGTACAGGCGCGCGACCAGCTGGTCGTTCGCCGCCGGCGTCGAGATTTCAGCGATCACCGTCGGCGAGCCCAGCACGGTGTAGCCGCCGGCCGGAGCTGCGCCGAATTTGTACTCCGCCGCCGAGGCGTTGTTGGCGGACGGCTGCGTGGTGCAGACCGTGGCGCTCGTGAACGCGTTGGCCGCGGCGGTGCCGGGCGCCTGAACCGTCTGTTCCGGTTCGCTGCTGAAGCGCAGCTCGCCGGGCGAGAGCGCCGCCCAGTTGTTGGCTTTGTATTCGGTCCCCGAGCTGCCGGCCGGGCAGGGGCTCGTGATCGCCGTCGCTCCGCCTTTGGCGTTGGCAGGTTCGCCGCCTTCGCCTTTGATGTAGTAGGCGAACCAGGCGTTCTGCGCTTCCTGGAACTTTTTGACATCCGACGCCGAGAGCGACGTCGCCGAGCGCGGGTTGTGCCCGACGTCGAGGTCGAACAGCTGCATCGGCTGGTTCGGGTAGGCCGCGCGGACCTTGTTGTAGTACTTGGTCGTTTCGTCGACCGGGAACAGGTCGTCGTTCCAGCCGTTCTCCATGATCGCCGGCGCGGGCGCCTCGCTGAGGTTCGTGTAGTAGGCGCTGTGCGCAGGAAGGTTTTCTTCCTGCTGGATCGCCAGCGGCTGGCCGTCATACGGCCCGCCGGTGATGGCGAACGCGTGCCATGACTGGATGTTCGCTTCCGGATCGTTGGCGCTCGTCGGCGCGTAGTAGCCGGACGACGCTCCCGTCAGGAACAGGCCGGCGTTCCAGCTGGCCTTCTCGATCCCGAAGCGGTGGTCGCCGAGCATCCCCTTGTAGGGAGCGTCTTCGACGTAGTCGAGGGTCGAGCCGTTCGGCTGCAGCGCGTGGGAGATGTCCGTCCAGGGGAATTCCGCGGCGGTCGCGGCGATTTTCATCGGTTTGCCGCCCGGGCTTTCCCACGGGATCAGTGCGCCGTTCTGCAACTCGACGCGGTCCTTCAGGGCGCCCAGCTCGAGCGACATGCCGCCGCCGTAGCTGCCGCCGTTCGCGCCGATGCGCTGCGGGTCGATCACGCCTTCGTCGGCGAGTTTGCCCAGAAGCGTCTGCACGTCACGCACCTCGTAGCGGCGGCTCAGCAGGTGGATGTAGCCGCGTTCGCAGGGCGGAGCCTTCAAGCCGGGGTCTTCTTTTTTTTCTTCTTTCGATTTTTTTTCTGCTGCCGAGACGGGTTTGCCGCACGAGGAGCCCCAGCCGCGGTCGCTGATCGAGAAGACGGCGTAGCCTTTTTTGATCCAGCGCTGAGCGGACGCGCTCGACGGCGTGATCTTCGTGCCGCCCCAGCCGTGGTAGATGCCCACGACGGGGTAGTTGTTGTCTTCGCCGGTTGCAGCCGGGAAGCCGACGGCGACGTCGATCGGCGTTTCATCCCACACGGGCACCGTCGTGCCTGCGCTGGTGCCGCACCAGCGCTGTCCGGCGTTTTCACCCGACTGTTCGGTGCACGTGACGCTCCCGAACACCGACCCGATCGTCGCCGACGCCATCGCCGGCACCGCCAGCGCCAGCATCAACGTCGCACCGAGCAGTAGAAGCAGCTTGCGCGTCATCGTTCCCCCCTCATCGCTTTGACCCCTCCCAACACGACGCATCCAACGCCAGTACTGGTGCGTACCCCTCCGAGTACGCGCGCGTATCCTAACATCACTGACATGGACGATGTCAAGATCGCCGACGATCTTCTGATCCCCGCCGGCCGTCACACGCTGACGCCGGCGGAGGTGAGCGCGCGACAGCGGGAGCGCCTGGTGCGCGCGATGGGGCAGTGCGTCAGCGAGCGCGGATACGCCGAGAGCACGATCGCCGACGTCGTACGGGTGGCGCGCACGTCGCGAACGGTCTTCTACCGCCATTTCAAGGACAAGGAAGCGTGCTTCCTCGCGGCCTACGAGGAGATGACGCGCACGCGGATCGGCGCCTCGCTGACCGCGGCCGCGCAGGTCGACGGGTGGCGAGAGAAGCTCGAAGCCGGGATCGGCGCTTACTTCCGTTGGATGGCCGCGCATCCCGAGGTCGCCGTGACGACCGTGGTCGAGGTCCACCGCGCCGGCCGGGGCGCGCTCGACGCGCGCAGCCGCGCGCTCTCGGACTGGGCGCGCACCCTCGACGGGGTCGCCGTGCTCGCCCGCGAGGACGGCGTGGCGATCGAGCTGGACGAGGCGGCCTACCTGGCGATCCTGCTGACGGCCGAGGCGTTCGTCCACGAATACGCGCGCCGCGGGCAGCTCGACCGCGTCGTCGAGAAGGAGCCGGCCGTGCAGGGCCTCGCGCGCATCCTGTTCCAGCCCCGGCCGCTCGCCGGCTGAGCCGGTAACGCGGCAGGCGATGCGGCCCGAAGGCCGCCGGCCACGCTACTCGAAGCTCATCCGCTCCTGTCCGGGCAGCGGCTGCGGCGACGCCTCCTGCTCGCCACGCTCGGGGGTCTCCCACTCGAGCAGCTCGTCGTCGCTCGGGGCGGGGGCCCGCACCGGCTCGCCGGTGCCGGCGGCGTCCGCGGCGGCGCCGGCGGCCGGCTCGCCCCCGGTCTGCGCCTCGGCCGCGTCCTGTTCGTCGAGCACGGCCTGCATGTCGAGCTCGGCCGTCTCTTCGCCGAAGGTCTGAGCCGCAACTGCGTCGTGCGGGGCCTCGGCGGCCGCGGCGGCCTCCTCCAGCGGGTCGCCCTGCGGCGGCTCTTCGTCGAGGACCGGCCCGGCCTGAGGCTCGTCCTCGAAGCCTGGCGGGCGCGGCTCGTCGGGGAACACCGGCTCGAGCGCCTCCCGCTCCTCGCGGGCAACCTCGGTTGGATCGGCGCCCCGGCTGCGCTTCAGCTCCAGGTGGTCGCGTATGGCGTCGTCGAGCAATCCCATGACGCCTCAACACCATACTGCCCGCGCCCGGGGTGGGTTCGGGCGGACCGGCGTCCACCACACCAGGGGCCGGTCGGAGCGGCTGTGACTACACTTGACGGCGACGCGAGCCGCCCGCGGCGGCGGCTGATGCGGGGCTATAGCTCAGTTGGGAGAGCGCCTGGATCGCACCCAGGAGGTCGCCGGTTCGAGTCCGGCTAGCTCCACTCCGAGAATCCCCCGGTCAGTGGGCGGCGACAGGTGCCCCTTCTGAGAGCGTTGTCATCTTCCGCTCCGCCGCTGAGTCTTCGGCGCTGCCCGCAAGCTCGGCGGCCGAGTCGTTCCGGATCGTGATCCAGAGGGCTTCCGCGACCGCCACGCGGCGGCCCCCCTGCTCATGGATGGCCGATCCAGCCCGGTGCTTTCGACCTTCGCTCGCGATCGGCCACGCCGTCACGATGTAGGCGCGGTCGGGGTAAAGGGGCTCCTCGAGCGCGGCTGCCATGGAGGCGAGAACGGTCTGCGTGCCGGATGGCGCGCACGCAAAGCCTGACGGGCAGTCGAGTGCCGCCCACACGAACAGTGGGTCCACGACGCCATCGGCCGCCAGGTCGGCCTTCGGGATCCATGGGGCCGCGAGCAGGCCGTCCTTGCCGGCCGGACCCGGGAAGATGCCCAGACCGTCAGCCGCTCGTTGCGGGCCGCAGACGAAGCAGGTCGGGAACGGGTGGTGCTCCGGACACCGGCCGGCGAAGGATTGTGCCGCCCGCGTGGCGACGGCCAACGTCGGCGTTTCGGGTACGTCTACAGCCGGGCGAGCGGGATGGGCCTCGGCAACTGTGACGTCGCCGTGCAACAGACGGACCGCGCCGTCCTCCTCGCGCCCCCGGGTCATCGGCACCTCCAGCGGAGGCGGCTGCGACAGGCGCACGCGGGCGCTTGGTCCGATCGCGGCGGCCAGGACGCCGCAGGCGTAGCCGCCGTTGGCCGAAGTCGGCGGACCGTTGAACCGTGCCGCGATCGTGACCTCGTCGACCAACGGTTGCTCAGCGAGCGTGGAGCTCCGCGGCGGCATGCTCACGCCGCTTTCGTGCTCGTTCCCGCCGCCGGCACGGCCGGCGCACCGGCGGAAGCGACGCTGGCAGCGACGTCCACGATCTCGGCGAGCTCATCCTCCGGGCGACCGGGCGGAAGGACGAGTTGCACGCTGTCGGCGCCGGCATCGAACCATGCGGCGATCGACTCCCTGGCCTGATCGTAGGTTCCCATCAGCGTGACCTCGCGCGCGAGCGCCTCCGCGGCTGCGGGCAGTTCCGGCTGCGGGTCGTCCTTCGCGACCTCGATGACGGCGTTGACGCCGTCGGCCATCCCGAAGCGGTCTGCGAGCATCCGTGGGTACAGGGGTCCCATGCGCGTCGTGTAGGCCGACAGCCACCAGGCAGCGAGGCGCCGGGCGCTCTCCTGGTCGGGCCCGAGCGCCGCCGGGACACCGACGGCGACACGCGTCGGCGTGGGCACCTCGGCACGAGACTCGCCTTCCTGCAGAAGGGCCCGCCCGTCCTGCACACGCGATCGCGCCCACAGGAACGGCGCCCACCCGTCGGCCAGCTCTCCGGCGAGCCTGATCGAGCCCGGCGACAGCGCCGCCAACATGATCGGCACGGACACATCAGGGATCACGCCGAGGCGCAGCGGTCGAGCGTCCGACGCTGGATTCGGGAGCCGATCCCCACCGAGAAGCGCTCGAACGGCCGTGAGCGTCTCGCGCAGTCGCGCGAGTGGCCGGTCCCACGCGATGCCGTGAAAGCCCTCGGTCAGCGGGGGGCTTCCGGCGCCGATGCCGAGCGAGAACCGGCCTCCCGAGCACCGCTGCAGGCCGGCCGCGCCGAGGGCGATCGTCGCCGGGGTGCGTCCCCACGCCGAAATGACCGACGTTCCGAGGTCGATGCGCGAGGTCCGAAGCGCGAGCTCCGCCAGCAGAATCATCGAATCGTGGGTCCACCCCTCGGCGACGTCCACGCGATCGAGACCCAAGTCATCCGCCCGGGCAGCAAGCCGCAGGATGACGTCGGCGCGAGTCTCGAATGGGGTAAATGCCACGCCGACGGACATGCGCGCGCGATCGGAGATGCCCGAGCGTCCGTTCGCGGTGAGTGCTGTGCCGTCGTTCTTCACGTTTGCAAGGTACGTCGGTCGGCTCGGTTCGCGCATCGCCCGGTCCGGCCATCTGCGAGCAATGGCCTCGTACGGTCATACGCGCGGGCGCAGGCCGGGACGCCGAGCCTCGCGCGCAGGGGGCCCTTCCCTGGCTTCGCCCTTGCGGCCGCCGAGCTCGCCTCGGCGGCGGCGGGTCTCAGCCCCCGACGGGCTTGCCGCTCGGCACGACCAGCACCGAGCCGCGGGAGGCGTCGAGCACCGTCCGGGCCGCCCCGCTGAGCGCGACGCGCCCCGCAGGCGCTCCGGCCTGGGAGCCGACGACGATCAGGTCGGCGGCCGCGCCGTCGAGGACGACCTGGGCTCCCGTCGAGCTCGCCAGCGCCTCGGCTGTGCGCGCCGCGGTCTCGTCTCCGTCCGGCGAGACGACCCCGATCGAGGAGATCGACGCGTTCGGGTCGGCGCGCAGCCCGGAGGCCGCAACGCCGACTGCCGTGTCGCCGATCTCCAGCAGCCGCTGCGCCGAGGTCGGGGGCTCGGCGTGACCGGGGGGCGTTCGGTAGTCCGAGCCGAACACCACGATCGAGGCCCCTTCGCTGTCCGCGAGCTCTTCGAGCGCCGCGCCGGTGGAGGCGCCGAACACGACGTGGCGGGGCATGTCGGGGCGTCCCAGGAGCTCGGCGCCCTGCGCCAGACGCCGTTCCGCGTCGTGCTGGGCGACCTTCTCGCGCTCGGGGTCTAGCTCGGAGGTGTGGCGGATGTACGCCAACGCCAGGTCCGTGGGATCGGCGAGCAGCTTGCCCAGCGCGAGCGCGTCCGCATCGTTGTCGCTGCCGTCATAGGAGATGATCACCTTCGCCATGGGGACACGATCCTCCGCGAAGCGGCCGGGGGCGCGCATGGGCCAAATGGCCAGCGATTCGGCCGCTCGTTTGTCCATCCGCACGAGCGGGGCAGCCAGGAGCCGGGCGCGCTCCAGGGATCCAGGCGCCGGCCGGCGGCAAGCGCTACGCCGCCAGCACGAACGCGAGCGTCACGGGCTCCGCCTCGTCGAGTGCCCGCTGCATCGCCTCCTCGTCGTCGTAGCGGGCGGCGAGGCGCTTGCCCTCGCAGCGGAGCTCGACGCGCGGCAGCGTGAACGGCCACGGCTCGAGCGCGAACTCGCCGTCCCGGCCGGCGCTGCGCAACTCGAGGTCGACCAGACCGTTGCGGGCGGGGACGTCGCGGGCCGTGAAGGGGTCCCAGCCGCTGCAGAGGGCCAGCGAAAGACCATCCCAGGTCCACATCTGACGCTGGATTCGCTGCGTCTGCTCCTCGCTGATCCCGAGCTGCTCGCGCAGGCGCTCCTGGCGCCGGCGCTCGTCGGCGATGTGCGCCTGCAGATCCGCCACCCCTTCCTGCGCGCCCGCCACCCGCAGCTGTGACAGCGACGCACCATGCAGCGAGACGACGAGAGCGGCGTGAGCGCTGACGCTGAGCAGGCGGTCGGGCGCCGTCCGCCAGATCGACAGGTGCTCCTGCGGCGTGAGCTCGAGGAAGCTGCGTGGAAGCCCGCTGTCGGTGCTCAGCCCCGGTCGCAGGTCGAACAGCGCCCAGCCGACGTCGTGCTGCTCGGCGCCGAGCGAAACGGCCTCGCGGGGCTCCGGGGCGGGGAACTCGTCGTTGCCCCAGGCCCGCGCGAGCTGTCCCGACAGCCACGCGTGCGAGAGCTGGCCGATCGCCAGCGCGCCTTCCTCGTCCTCCCGGCGCACGAGCACGGCGCGAGCCTACCGCCGAAGCGTCCCACGGAGAGGTACGGGTAGCCGCACCTCCACTCAGGTGCTTCCACCATCGACGCGCGGCGCCCGCGGTGCGAGTCTCGCCGCATGGAGCTCACCTCGCAGCCGGGCCGGCCAACCGGGCTCCTCGCGTTCGCCCGCGAGATCGGGGCGGCGCGGGGCGAGGCAGAGCACGGCAGGCGCGCCCGCCTGCTCCCGCTCGCCTGGCTCGCCGCCGGCGCCCTGCTGGCGCTGCTGCTCGCGCGCAACGGCGGCCAGTTCCTGCACGCGCTCGATCGTGCGCTGCACGACGGCTGGAAGCTCGTGGTGCTCGGCGCACTGCTCGAGGCCGCCTCGATCGCCGGGTACATCGTCCTGCAACATCGTGTGATCGGCGCCGCCGACCGCCGCATCCGGCCAAAGGACTCATACGACATCGCGCTCGCCGGCACCGCCGCCACCAGGCTGCTTCCGACGGCGGGGCTCGGCGGCGCGGCCGTCACCGCGTGGGTGCTGAGGGCCCGCGGCGTGCGCGGCGGCGAGATCGCCGAGCGCCTGCTTACGTTCCTGCTGCTCATCTACGCCGTCTACATGGCAGCGCTGCTGATCTTCGGCGCCGCCGTCGGCTTCGGCCTCGTCCACGTCGCCGCGGGCCAGGCGCTCGGTGCGGTCGCCGCCGGGCTCGCCCTCCTCATCAGCGGGGCGGCGGTGACGCTGCTCGCCGCTCCGCAGCTGACCGCCGCCCTCCTGCGCAGGGCCGCCGGAACGGGCCGCCTCGCGCACCATGCAGAGCGCGTCGTACAGGAGCTCCCCGCGCTCCGCTGTGCTCTGCGCCGCGTGGTCGTCGAGCTTCGTCACCCGCGCCCCGCGCACCTGGGCGCGATCGCCTGGTGGGGCTTCGACATCGGCGTCCTCGTTGCGATGCTGCACGCCTTCGGCGCGCCCCTGCCGATCCCGGTCGTCGTGCTCGCCTACTTCCTCGGCACGATGTTCAACCTCCTGCCGCTGCCCGGCAGCCTCAGCGGCGGCCTCGCCGGAACGCTCGTGGTCTTCGGCGCGCCGGCCGCACCCGCACTCGCGGCCGTCATGGCCTACCGCACGATCGCGGTCTGGCTGCCCGCCGGATCGGGCGTCGTCTCGCTGCTCGCGCTGCGCGCGACCGTCGCGCGCTGGCGCACCGAGGGCCCGGACACCGAGGCCGCGCTCGTGCCCAGTTCCAGCCTTTACGAGGCGCCCACCCGCCGCGCGCCCTCCGGGGTGCTGGCCACCCGGCCCGCGCAGGCGCCCGCAACGGGGGCGGTTACCCGCACCCCGGCTCACCTGCTCCCCGTATAGGCCCGAGCGCCCGCGCAGGCGAAGCTCCCCGCAGAGAGTTCAACGAGATCCGAAAGGGGCACCGATGCCGTCCTACCTCCAGACCGCACGCCAGCGCAACGCCGACCTCGACACCCGCGACCTCCGCGTCCTCGACGCGACCCTCGACGGCGCCGTGCTCGCCCCGGGCGACGCCGGCTGGGACCAGGCGCGCCAGGCCTGGAACCTCGCTGTCGACCAGCAGCCGGCGGCCGTCGCGCTCGCGCAGACCGCCGCCGACGTGGCCGCAGTCGTCGACTTCGCCCGCGACCGGGGCCTGCGGGTCGCCCCGCAGGGGACCGGCCACAATGCCCACAACCTCGAAGGGGCCCTCGCCGGCTCGATCCTCCTACGCACCGACCGGATGCGCGCCGTCGCGATCGACGCGGGGGCTCGGCGGGCGCGCGTCGAGGCGGGCGCCGTCTGGGCGGACGTCACGGTTCCGGCCGCCGCGCACGGCCTCGCGGCGCTCGCGGGCTCATCGCCCGACGTCGGCGTGATCGGCTACACCCTCGGCGGCGGCCTGTCCTGGCTCTCCCGCCGCTACGGGCTCGCGGCCAATCACGTCACCGCGATCGAGCTCGTGACCGCCGACGGCGAGCAGGTGCGAGCCGACAGCGAGCGCCACCCCGACCTGTTCTGGGCGCTCCGCGGTGGGGGCGGCAGCTTCGCCGTCGTCACCGCGATCGAGATCGAGCTGTTCCCGATCAGCAACGTCTACGCCGGCGTCATGCTCTGGCCCCAGGAGCGCGCCCGCGAGATCCTGCAGGCCTGGCGCGAGTGGACCGAGTGGGCCCTGCCCGACGAGATCGTCTCCGTCGGCCGCATCCTCAACCCCCCGCCGATCCCCGAGGTCCCAGAGCCGCTGCGCGGCAAGAAGTTCGTCGTCGTCGAGGCGATCTACATCGGCGATGAGGACGAGGGCGCCGAGCTGATCCGACCGCTGCGCGCGCTGTGCCCGGCGATCGACACCTTTGCCACGATCCCGGCGGTCGCCCTGAGCCACCTCCACATGGACCCCGACCAGCCGATCGCCGGCAGGGGCGACGGCATGCTGCTCGACTCGGCGGGCGCCGAGACGATCGACGCCTTCGTCGACGCGACGACCGGCGAGTCCGCCTCGGCGCTGCTGTCGGCCGAGCTGCGCCAGCTCGGCGGGGCGATCGCCCGCCCCGCTCCCGAGCACGGAGCAACCAGCTCGATCGAGGCCGACTACGCGATGTTCGCCGTCGGCGCCACGCCGGTGCCCGAGCTCGAGCCGATCGTCGAGTCGCAGATCGGCGGCGTGAAGGAGGCACTGGCGCGGTACGACCACGGCTCGATGTACCTCAACTTCGCCGAGCGGCCGATCGAAAGCCGCAAGCTCTACCGGCACGAGTACACCCACCGCAGGCTGCAGGCGATCAAGGCGGCCTACGACCGCGCCGACGTGATCCAGTCCAACCACCCGATCGCGCCGGCCCGATGACCCGACGCCCAACCTCGATCGGCCACCCGCGCGAGCGTGTGATCGCGCCGCGCGGGCGGCCCGGGGCCGGAGCCCGCCCATCCGTCAGAATTGACCCGCCATGGCCACGACAGTCCTGATCGTCGATGACCACGCGGCCTTTCGGGCGAGCGCGAAGATGCTGCTCGAGTCCGAGGGCTTCGAGATCGTCGGCGAGGCGGTCAACGGCGGCTCGGCGGTCGAGCAGGCGGCGGCGCTCTCTCCGGACCTCGTACTGCTCGACGTGCACCTCCCGGACATCGACGGATTCGAGGTGGCGGACCGCGTGATCGCCGCCGACGGCGCGCCGGCCGTGATCCTGATCTCCAGCCGCGACGGTGGCGACCTCGAGCCGCGCATCCAGGCGAGCGGAGCCCGGGGCTTCGTCTCGAAGGCCGACCTGTCAGGCAACACGCTGCGCGAACTGCTCGATGACTGAGGCCGGGCTGCGCGTACTCGTCGCCGATGATTCGGTGCTGCTGCGCGAGGGGCTCGTTCGCCTGCTGGAAGAGGGTGGCTGCGAGGTCGTCGCGCAGGCCGGCGACGCCGAGGATCTGCTGCGCAAGGCGCGCGGCCACAAGCCCGACGTGGCCGTCATCGACGTCCGCATGCCGCCCGACAACACCGACGACGGCCTGCGCGCCGCACTGACGATCCGCGGCGAGCAGCCAGACACGGCGGTGCTCGTGCTCTCGCAGTACATAGAGGAGCAATACGCGATCGAGCTGATCGGCGAGGCGCACGAAGGCGTCGGCTACCTGCTCAAGGAGCGCGTCACCGACGTCGGCACGCTAGTCGACGCGGTCCACCGCGTCGCCGGCGGCGGCTCGGTGATAGATCCCGAGGTCGTAAGCAGGCTGCTGCGCCGGCACCGACAGTCAGACCCGCTCGAAGCCCTGAGCGACCGGGAGCGCGAGGTCCTCGGCTTGATGGCCGAGGGCCGCTCCAATCATGCGATCGCCACCCAGCTCGTGATCACCGAGCGTGCCATCGAGAAGCACGTCACGAGCATCTTCTCCAAGCTCGATCTCCCGCCGGCCGAGGACGACCACAGGCGGGTGCTAGCGGTGCTCACCTTCCTGCGCGCCTGAGGGCCGATGCGAGCGCTGCCGCGCCGAAGCCGAGCAACGTCGACCGGGCCGGACGCGCGCGGGCGAGCGGCGCGCCGGCCGCGCCGGTGGAACGTCGCGGTCGCTGCGTCGGCCGCGATCTTCGTGGTCGTCGGGCTGGTCCTCGGCATCGGCTGGCTCACCTCCCACCACGACGGCGAGACGAAGTTCTACCTGCCGGGGCCGGTCAAGCAGGTCACTCTGCAGCTGTCGTCGGGAGACGCGGTGATCGTCCCCAGCGGATCGACAGCGGTCGAGGTGCGTCGCACCGACGACTACGCCTTCGGACATCGGGCGCGCGAGCGCCGCTCCTATCGCGACGGCGCGCTGACCGTCACCTCGAGCTGCCCGCGCATCGTCGTCGGCTCATGCTCGGCCTCCTACGAGGTGGCCGCGCCCGAGACGGCGACCGTCGACGTCCGGACCACAGACGGAAAGGTGCGCCTCGACGGGTTTCGCGGCAGCGCGAACGTGCGGACCGGCGCGGGCAACGTGGTCGCGGCTGCCTACTGCGGCTTTGGCCTCTCGGCCGTGAGCGGATCGGGCGATCTCCGCGTCGCCGCGGCATGCGCTCCCCAGCACCTGCAGCTGCACACCGGCAGCGGCGACGTCGTCGCCCTGGTGCCGCCGGGCCGCTACCGCATCGAGGCGAGCGGCGGGCACCGCCGCGTCACGGGCGTCACGAGCGATCCCAGCGCGCCGTTCACGCTCGACGCCCACAGCGGCAGCGGCAGCGTGACGATCGGGGGCGGCCTGTGAGCTCCGCGCCGATCGCCGGGAGCGGCGCCGCCGCCGTGACAGAAGGCCCGCCCGGCCCGCCGCCGCGCGCCGCGGAGCGGGATCTCGATGCCGCCACCGTCGCCAAGGACCTCGCCTACGCCGGCGCGGGCGTGCTGCTCGGGACGGTCTACTTCGCGCTGCTGATCTCGGCGTTCGTGCTCGGCGTGCTTCTCGGGGCGTTCTGGATCGGGCTGCCGGTGCTGATCGCCGCCTCGGGGCTGCTGTGGCGGCTCGTCACGCTCGAGCGCACGCTTGCCAACAGCCTCGTCGATGCGCGCATCCCCGCGCTCCCGGCGCTGCCCTCGGCGCAGGGGGGCACCGTCTGGAAACGCGTGGTGCGGCGCCTGCGCCAGGGGCCGTTCTGGCGCGGGATGCTGCTGCTCGCGCTGCGGCTCCCGGTCGCGACGGTGGCCGTCAGCGCGATCGCGGCCGCCGCCGTCATAACCGTCTCGCTGCTGATCTACGGCGTGCGGGGGCTGACCGGGACCGACACCGGCTACGTCGGTCCGTTCACGCTCGGTCCCGCGCTCGGGATCCTGCTCTGCCTGCTCGCCGCGCCGATGGCCGTCCTGACCGTGGCCGTGACCGACTGGTCCGCTCGCGCGATGCGCTGGCTCGCGCGGTCGCTGCTCGTGACCTCGCTGGCCGCCGGGGCTCCCGTGCGCGAGGCGCTCGCCGAGCGGATCGGCGACCGCGACCTGGCGATCGCATACTGGCTCCCCGACCGCGAGGAGTTCGTCGACGAAGCGGGGCACCGCGTGATGCTGCCCGAGCCCGGATCGGGCCGCGCGTGGACGGCCGTCGACTACGAAGGAAAGCGGGTGGCGGCGATCATCCACGGCGCCCATCTGGAGGCCACTCCCGAGCTCGTGCAGGCGGCGGCCGCCGCCGCCTCGCTGGCTCTTGACAACGAGCGGCTGAAGGCCGACCTGCGGGCGCGTGTCGAGGAGTTGCGCGCCTCCCGCGTGAGGATCGTCGAAGCCTCGAACGCCGCGCGGCAGAAAGTCGAGCGCGACCTGCACGACGGCGCGCAGCAGCAACTCGTCGCGCTGGCGCTCGAACTGCAGCTGCTGCGCAACCGGATCGGCGAGAACCCGGAGGCGCTCGAGCTCATCGACGGCATCGAGAGCAAGCTGCGCGCCGCGCTGGAGGAGCTGCGCGAGCTCGCCCGCGGCATCCACCCCGGCATCCTCACCGACCGCGGGCTGGCGGTGGCGCTCGAGGCGCTCGTCAGCCGTGCGCCGCTGCCCGTCGCGCAGGAGATCGACCTGCCCGACCGGCCTCCCCCGTCGGTCGAGGCCGTCGGCTACTACGTGGTCACCGAGGCGCTCACCAACGTCCTCAAGTACGCCGAGGCAAGCTCGGCGACGGTGCGCGCGCGCTACCAGGGCGACGACGTGATCGTCGAGCTCGAAGACGACGGCAACGGCGGCGCCGACGAGCGCAAGGGCTCGGGGCTCCAGGGGCTGCGAGACCGGGTCGCGACCCTGGACGGGACGCTGATGGTGATCGCCGAGCCCGGCGAGGGGACGCTGATCCGCGCGCGCATCCCCTGGCGCGGCGCCGAGAAGCTGGCCTCCGACGCCCGCCGCGAGCTCGGCACCTAGCTACGGATAGCCGCACCTCGGCTTCACCTGCCTGCCCCATGGCGCCGGCCTGGCCGCGGCAGCAGACTTGGCCCATGCTGCTGCTCAAGGGACAACAGGAACAGGCCGCAGGCGGAGATATCTGGGATGCGCGCGCGGCGGTTCGCGCCGGCGCAGCGGACGTCCTGCAGGCGCTGACCGACCCGGAGATGATCGCTGGATGGGCGCCCGTCAACTTCGAGCTCGACGGCCGCGGCCGCACGCTGCGGGCGGGCTGCCATGAGCACGTGAGCGGCTCGATCGCCGGGTTGCGGGCGAGCTTCGATGTGGAGGTCACGCGCGCCGACGTCGGGCGGCTCGAGCTGGTCGCCGAAGGCCCCGTGACGATGGACGTCGTCTACAGCTTCCGCGACCAGGGCGATCGCGTGCTCGTCGACGCATCCGTCGCGGTCAGGCGGCGCGGCGGGCTGGGGGCACAGGTGATGCGCGCCGCGGTCGTCGCCCTGCTCAACGCGGGCGCGCTGGATCGCGCGCTGCAGCGGCTGGCCGGCTCGGTGCGCGAGTGCTCGCGGCCGGCGCGGCCCGAGCTCGTCGCCGCGTAGAGGATCAGACGAGGCCGTTCGCGGCCAGGAACTGGCGCGCGACCGGCGCCGGGCTCTGCCGGTCCAGTTCGACCGCCGCATTCATCAGCCGCAGCGCCTGCGTGCTGAGCTTTCCGCTGACGCCGTCGATCGTGCGCGTGAATTCCGCGCCCTCACGCCGCGCGACGTCGCGGCGCACGGCGAACGTGACGTTCTGAAAGCCGAAGATCTGACGCGGGTCGCCCAGCAGCTTGTAGCCGCCCTGGCTCAGCTCCCCATCGGTGGTGAACACCGCGATCACGTCGGCCCGTCCGTTGCGCAGCGCCGCGTACTGCTTGCCGATCTCGACCGGGCGGAACCCCACGTCGGTGATCCCATAGACCTGCCGCATCCCGACGAGGCCGTCGAAGCGCGTGCGGAATTCCGACGGCCCCGCGAGCGTCACGGATGAGCCCAGGCGGGCGAGGTCGCCGAGCGCGGAGACGCGGCGGCTGGTCGAGTAGGTCGGCGTCGTGGCCAGCGCGTTCTTGTCCTCGGCCGGAGCCATCGCGAGCAGCCGAACGCCCTTGCCGCGCTCGTAGGCGGCCGCACGGGCGTACGCCTGGGCGGCATTGGTCGGTCGCCGCGAGTCCTTCGCGAGCACGGAGAGGATCGTGCCCGTGTACTCCGGGTAGCCGCTGACGCGGCCCGCCGCCATCTCGTCTGCCACGGCCGACGAGTCGCCGATGTTGCGCTTTAGCGTCACGGAATAGCCCTTGGCTCGCAGCGCCTGCGCGTACAGCTCTCCGAGGATCAGCTCCTCGGTGAAGTTCTTGGTGCCGATCGTGACCGGCGGCTTCTTCGAGCCGGGCCCGCCCTCCCCGCCCGCGGTGGAGCTCCCGGTCGCCGTGCTCGCTGCCGGCGCAGAGGTCGGCGTGCTCGGCGCCGATGAGCCCGAGCCGCACCCGGCCTCCACGCAGCCGAGGAGCGCCGCGAGCGCGACTCCGAGAAGCGCCCTGAATCGCGGCGCCGTCTGCCTGCCCCCTCCTGTCCGAACCAAGGGCTGGACGGTAACAGCGACCAGGGCAGACACGCGCAGCCACAGATGTCTTGGTACGGACAACCGCACCTTCACCGGGGTGCCTCCCCCGCCGAAGACGCCTGATCCCCGCACCCACGCGGACCGTTGACGCTGGGAGCCTGACGCCTGTACGTCAGAGCCATCGCACAGGGGGCACCGCAATGACACGCTCGATCTTCGACTCACCGCGCAACATCGCCGCCCGAATGGGTCGCTGGAGCGCAAACCACCGCAAGACAGCGATCTTCGGCTGGCTTGCGTTCGTGATCGCCTCGGTCGTGATCGGCACCGCCGTCGGCCAGGTCTCGATCGACCAGCAGGACACCAACGTCGGCCAGGCACACAGGGCCGACCAGATCCTCAAAGGGGCGGGCTTCACCCAATCGGGCCGCCTGACGGAGATCGTTGTCGTCCAGAGCAAGAACCGGACGGTCGCGGACGCCGACTTCCGCCGCACGGTCGGCGCGGTCGTCGCCGCGGTTGCGCCCTTCAGTTCGGTGCACCAGCTTCGATCGCCGCTCGAACCGGCGAACCGCGGGCAGGTCTCGGCGGACGGGCGCACAGCGCTCGTCGAATGGGACATGACGGGCCCGGTCGAAGCGGCCGAAAGGCACATCGACCCGCTGACCGCTGCAGTCGCCTCGGTCGCGAAGACGCACCCGCAGTTCTACGTCGGCGAGGCGGGCGCGGTCAGCTCCGAAAAGGCGCTCAACAAGCTGTTCAACGAACAGCTCGAGCAGGCCGGTACGCGTTCCGTGCCGCTGACCCTGCTGATCCTGGTGCTGGTCTTCGGCTCGCTGCTCGCGGCGTTCGTCCCTCTGATGCTGGGCCTGCAGGCCGTGATCGCGACGATCGGCCTGACGGCGATCCTCAGCCACGCGATCCCGATGGACGAAAGCATCGGCGCCGTCGTCACGCTCGTCGGCCTGGCCGTGGGCGTCGACTACACGCTGTTCTACCTGCGCCGTGAGCGCGAGGAGCGCGCCGCCGGCAAGGGCGAGCGGGCCGCGCTCGAGGCCGCCGCCGCGACATCGGGCCGCGCGGTGCTGATCTCAGGCGCGACGGTGATGATCGCCATGGCGGGGATGCTGTTCACCGGCGACCGCACGTTCCAGTCGATGGGCATCGCCACGATGACGGTCGTCGCCGTCGCGATGATCGGCTCGCTGACCGTGCTGCCGGCCGTGCTCTCGAAGCTCGGCGACAAAGTCGAGAAGGGCCGGATCCCGCTGCTCTCGCGGCTGCGCCGCCCGGCCGGTGAGGAAGGACGCATCTGGGGCCGCATCCTGACGCCGGTGCTGCGCCGACCGGCCGTGGCGGCCGCGCTGTCCGCCGCGCTGCTGCTCGCGCTGGCCGTGCCGACGCTCGGCATGCACACGGCGCAGTCAGGGATCACCTCGCTGCCACGCAGCGCGCCCACCGTCGAGACGCTCGACCGCGTCCAGGCGGCCTTCCCCGGACAGGCGATGCCGGCCGTGGTCGCGGTCCGCACCGACACGGCGGCGCCGGCCTACAAACGGGCCGTCAACGAGCTCCGCGACGCCGCCGCCACGAGCGGGCAGCGCTTCGGCGCCGTCGAGGTCGACGCCAACGCCGAGCACACCGTCGGGCGGATCACGATCCCGCTGCCGGGCAGCGGCGTCGACGCGGCCTCGATGGGCGCCCTGGACGAGCTCCGCGGCAAGCTGCTGCCGAGCACGATCGGCACGGTTCCCGGCGCCGAGTACGCCGTGACCGGGCAGACGGCCGCCTCGAACGACTGGAACGCGATGATGAAGAGCTCGGTGCCGTACGTGTTCGGCTTCGTGCTGACGTTCGCGTTCCTGTTGCTGCTCGCGTCGTTCCGCTCGATCGTGATCGCCGCCAAGGCCGTCGTGCTGAACCTGCTCTCTGTGGCCGCCGCATACGGCGTCGTCGTGGCCGTCTTCCAGTACGGCTGGGGCGAGAACCTGCTCGACTTCCAGTCGAACGGCTCGATCGCCCCGTGGCTGCCGCTGTTCATGTTCGTGATTTTGTTCGGCCTCTCGATGGACTACCACGTGTTCATCCTCAGCCGCATCCGCGAGGCCTACGACCGCGGCATGAGCACCGAGGACGCGATCGAGCACGGCATCAAGACGACGGCGGGCACGGTGACCAGTGCCGCGCTCGTGATGGTCGGGGCGTTCTCGATCTTCGCGACGCTGCCGATCCTCGACATGAAGGAGATGGGGATCGGCCTGGCGACCGCGGTGCTGTTGGACGCGACGATCGTGCGCGGCGTCCTGCTCCCGGCGACGATGAAGCTGCTCGGCGACTGGAACTGGTACCTGCCGAGCTGGCTGCGCTGGCTGCCGAAGCTGGAGCACCGCGTCGAGCCGGCAGGCGAGCCGGTACCAGCCGCCGCCTGAGCCCAAGGCTCCGACGGCGAGAGAGGGGGGCCCGGGCCGCTGGGGGGCGGCTCGGGCCCTCGCGCGTTCGTTTGGCGCTACGAGCTCCGCGCGCCGCGGCCGATCAGCTTCGAGAGCGTGGAGCGGTGATCGGCCACCAAGCGATAGCCGCGTTCGGCCAGCCCCGGGAAGCGCGCGGCCACGGCGGCGGGTGGCCGGCCCCCGGGCAGCAGCCGCAGCAGCGGCGCGAGCGCGGCGCCCGCGGAGGAGCGCTCGCCGGACGGCGAGATCAGGTGCCAGGAGGCCCAGCGCCGCTCAGGGCTGAGATCGGTGAGCAGCCGAGAGGCCTGCGGGCTCTGCAGCGCGATCGGCTCGAGCCGGCCCTCTCGGTCCCAGCGCAGCAGCCACGCCAGCATCCGGCGGCAGACGCCGCAGTCGGCGTCGTAGAGGAGCGTCCAGCGCGGCCGGACGCCGGTGACCTCGTCGGTGGGGTGCGCGCCGGCCATCACGCGCCGGAGGAGGCGGACCGCCGCGCCTCCCATCCGCGCGCGATCCTCCGCAACATCGCGGGGTACACGATCAGGTGACGGAAGGGCCTGATCGCCGCCATGTATCCGTGGCCGAGCAGGCCATTCGGCTTGACCAGCACCGCGAGCTGGCCGCGGTAGCCGCCGCGACCGTCCGCGACCCAGCCGAGGTGCATGACGCCGTGCATCGTGCGGTTGGCGATCTCCGCCGCCCACTCGCGGTCGAGCATGTAGAGGGGCTCGAACGGAAGCCGCTCGAAACCCGGACCGCGCGACGCGTCCCGAAGGTCCTCGGGCAGCCGCTCACGCAGGCTGTGCACCCGCCCCCCGACACCCACCTCCTCCTCGTCCCAGCCGAGCAGCTCGCCGAGCTTCCAGCGGACCGCAAACAGCGCGCGGGCAGGCAGGGAGGACGACCTTTCGGGGTCACCGTGGGCGATCACCTCAACGAGCGCCGGGAACTCGTCGGCGTCGCCCGGCGTGGGCAGGGCCCACACGTCCTCGATCCTGAAGTCGGCTGTCAGCTCGTGGATCCGCCACGGCTGCGAGGTGTGGGCGGCGCGCGGAAGCCTCATCTTCTCGAGCTCCAATGCTAGGCGCGTGTTCGGGTTTCCGTCTCGCGACACCCGGGTAGCGCTGTCTCGAAAGCGTCGCAGAGGGGTCGGCGGGGACAGCGAGCGCGGGGGATCATCTGGTGAGAAGCAAGAGCATGGCGCGGCGTCGGTGGACGCGGCGGAACCTGGGGGCGCGGTTCGGCGCCGCCCTGATCGTGGCCGCCGGTCTCCTCGTGGCGGGCGCGCCGGCGGCTGGAGCGAAGAAGCTCGAAAAGCGGCCGATCCTGTTCGTGCACGGCTTCGAGAGCGCGGGTTCGAACTTCGCCTCGCAGGCGATGCGCTTCGAAAGCAACGGCTACAAGCCGAGCTGGATCATGGAGCTGGACTACAACTCGACCCGGGCGGTGGCCGACAAGAGCGAGGTCGAAAAACAGATCGAAGAAGCGATCGCGACGCTCGAGCAGCGCAGCGGGCGCTCGCAGGTCGACGTCGTCGGCCATTCCGAGGGCACTTCGGTGATGTACTCCTACCTCGCCGAAAGCGCGAACGCAGCCGAACACCGCGCGAGCGTCGCCCAGTACGTGAACCTCGACGGCCAGGAACAGAACCCCGGCGTGCCGACGCTGGCCGTGTGGGCCGGGCGCTGCCCGGACGCGACCTGTGAAACGCCCGAACGGCAGATGGAAGGGGCCGAGAACGTCACGATCCCGAACGCCACGCACGTGCAGACCTCGACATCCGCCGAGACGTTCCAGGAGATGTTCAAATTCTTCCGCGGCAAAGCGCCCAGGCACGACATCGTGGGGCAGAGGAAGATCCAGCTCGCCGGCAAGGCGCTCGAATTCCCGCAGAACTCGGGTCTGGCAGGCGACACGCTCGAAGTCTGGCCGGTCGACTTCCAGGGCGAGCGCTCGACCGCGACGCCGCTCGCGACGATCCCGATCACCGACGCCTCGACCGGCGGCGGCGCATGGGGCCCGGTCGCGGCGAAATCGGGGCAGCGCTACGAATTCGCTCTCAAAAAACCGGGCGGCAAAACGCTGCGCATGTACATGGAGCCGTTCGT
Organism: uncultured Solirubrobacteraceae bacterium; assembly: GCA_963721285.1. Lineage (GTDB taxonomy): Bacteria > Actinomycetota > Thermoleophilia > Solirubrobacterales > Solirubrobacteraceae > Palsa-744. Next base: position 587,604 of record CAVRIN010000002.1, read on the forward strand.
CCGCAGCGACTATGCGATCCGCCTGCTCGGATCGGTCCCGCTCGAGGCGGACACCGGAAAGTTCCCCGGCAGCTCCGGCGCCGTGCTGATCCGCTACGAGGAGTACTGGGGCGACGAACCCGGACAGGACGACGAACTGCTCGTGAACGGACTGGACGTCTGCACGCCGACGCTGTGCCCGTGGGCCAAGGAGGTGAACGCCTACTTCGCGTTCAACTGGGAAGGCAAACCGGAATCGACGCTCAACGAAGAACCGGTCCTGAGCCAGCTGCCGTTCATCCAGGCGGCCCAGGTCTACGTGCCGGGAGCCGCGCCCCCGAACGCGACCGTCAGCTACCAGCTGCGCTCGCGCCTGGGTGGAGGACTGCGGACGCTGAACGTCCCCAACTGGGAAGGCAGCGACCAGACGCAGATCTTCTGGAACGACTTCGAGAGCACGGACTTCTAGGAGATCCTCGTCGCGCCTGCGGGCCTCGGCATGCGACCGCGGCCCGCGGGCCGGCGAGGCGGATTGACGCCAGGCTCCGCCCCGGTTAGCTTCGCCTGAAAAGCAACCACAGGGGGTCCCAAGATGTTCGTACGTGTCGTCAGGTTCACGGGCGTGACGCAGGAGCGGATGCAGTCGCTCGAGGCGCGCATCAGGGAGTCCGGCGGGCCGCCGCCGGGGGTCACCACAACGGGGCTCGAGGTGCTCTTCGACGGGTCGCAGGGCACCGCGGTCGTGCTCCAGCGTTTTGCCACAGCGTCCGACATGGAGGAGGCGGCGAAGGTCTTCGAGGCGATGGAGCCCGGCGAGACTCCGGGCACCCGCGCGACGGTGGACGCGTGCGAGCAGGCGCTCGCGCTCACTCCCTGAGGCGCGCCCGGCCGAACAGGCAGGCACTCGCGCCCGCCCTTGCACGGTCCGGCGCCGGTCAGCCCGCCGCCGCGCCGCTCGCCGGCGGCGGACGGCCCGCGGCCGCGAGCAGGGCGCGCACCTCGTCGTCGCTGGTCTGCGAGAAATCCGCGTAATAGAGCCCGACCGCACCCAGCCGGTGCGGCGTGAGAAGGCAGACGACCTCCTCGGCTCGAGAGCGCAGGCCCGCACAGACCTCGGGAGCGGCGACGGGCACGGCGACGACGATCGCGGCCGGCTCCTCGGCCCTCACGGCCTCGACTGCTGCCGTCATCGTGGAACCCGTCGCGAGCCCGTCGTCGACGAGGATCACCGTCCTTCCGCCCAGCTCGGGCGGCGCCAGCGAGCCGCGGTAGGCGCGCTCGCGGCGCTCGAGCTCGCGGCGCTCGGAGCGCGTCGATCGACTCGAGCCACTCCGCCGGCAGGTCGAGCGCGGCGACCAGCTGACTGTTCAGCACCCGCACGCCGCCGGTCGCGATCGCGCCGAGCGCCAGCTCCTCGCGGCCGGGCACGCCGAGCTTGCGGACGACGAACACGTCGAGCGGCGCGTCGAGCGCGCGGGCGACCTCATAGGCGACGGGCACCCCGCCGCGTGGAAGCCCCAGCACGATGACGTCGCCGCGCCCCGCGTAGCCGTGCAGCCGCTCCCCGAGCTTGCGTCCTGCCTCGGGGCGGTCCTGGAAGCGCTGCGCCGTCCTGGTCGCCATCGATGGCCTCTCCCAGGAGATCCGCGGCGACTTGTCCCCGGCCCGACGCTCGTCAGCGCGCGAGTACGGCGGGTCGCCTCGATCACCTGAGCACCTTCAGGGTAATGCGCGTCGCGCTTCCGGCCGGTCCCGAGCCGCGACACGCGCTCACCGCGCGTTGAAGCAACTCTTACGTTCCCCGCGCGCGAATGTGGCACCCTTCCGGCCTCGACACCGCCTCGGCGCCGCGCGCGCCCGCGCGGGTCGCCAGCCCGCATGCGCCGCTACGTACTCATCATCCTGGGTGTCGCGATCCTCGCCTGGGCCGTTCTGGCGATCGTCCTCGACTCCCCGAGCCTGACGATCGGCGACTCGGGCTCGGAGGCGCAGGCCGCCTCGCCGCCCTGCGAGCTGAGCTCGCCGGAACACTCCGCGCGCCTGCCGGGCACGAGCGTCGACGTCTCGCCCGCCCCTGAAAGCGGCGCGGCCAACCCCGCCACCCAGATCAGCTTCCTCGGCGCGCGCGCGGGGCAGATCCAGCAGCTCTCCGTCACCGGCTCGGCGAGTGGCCGCCATCAGGGCCGCCTCGCGCCCTACTCGCAGGGAGACGGCGCGAGCTTCGTGCCGGCGGAGCCCTTCGAGGCCGGCGAGCAGGTGACGGTCAGCGCGGCGCTCGGAAGCGGCGGCGCGAGCCGGCAGGTCTCCTACCGCTTCCACGTCGCCACCCCGTACGCGACCGCCCACGTCCCACAGTTCCCCGCCTCGCCCGCCACCCCCGCGGACTCGCAGAGCTTCGCGACGATGCCCGGCGTCAAGGCGCCCGTGATGGCGGTCACGACGGCAGACCGCGACCCGGGAGCCGGCGACATCTTCGTGACCAACGGCCCCGGCCCCGGCCAGTACGGGCCGCTGATCTACACGCCGCAGGGCCGGCTCGTGTGGTTCCAGCGCCTGACGAACGAAGTGACGGCCGAGAACCTCCAGGTCCAGAGCTACCACGGCCGGCGGGTGCTGACCTGGTGGAAGGGTCGCGTGCTCTCACTCGGCTTCGGCCAGGGCGAAGACATCGTGATGAACGACCGCTACCAGCAGATCGCCCGTGTCGTCGGCGGCAACGGGCTGAAAGCCGATCTGCACGAGTTCCAGCTGGCGCCCGGCGACGTCGCCTATCTCACGGCCTTCAACCCGATCCGCTGCGACCTCAGCCCGGCCGGGGGCGCCCGCGACGGGACGATCACCGACGACGCCCTGCAGGAGGTCGACATGAAGACCGGCCTCGTGCGCTGGGAATGGCACAGCCTCGACCACGTCAAGGCCGCTGAGTCCGAAGTCGAAGTGCCCTCGAGCACGGCCCCCTGGGACTACTTCCACATCAACTCGATCGACAGGCAGACGGGTGGGAACCTGCTGATCTCGGCACGCAGCACCTGGGCCGGGTACCAGCTGCAGGCGGGCACCGGGCTGATCCTCTGGCGCCTCGGCGGCAACCACAGCTCGTTCAAGATGGGGCCGGGCACGGAGATGGCCTGGCAGCACGACGGACGCGTGCTTGCCGACGGGACGTTGACCTTCTTCGACGACGGCTCCAACCCGCCGATCCACAAACAGTCGCGGGGCCTGAAGATCGCGATCGACCTGCGCACGAAAACCGCGCGGCTGGTCAAAGCGTGGGTTCATCCCGACCCGCCGATGCTCGCTGCGAGCCAGGGCAACATGCAGACGCTGCCGGACGGCAGCGTGCTGATCGGCTACGGCGGCGTCCCCCAGATCAGCCAGTTCGCCGCCGACGGCTCGCTGCTGTTCGACGCCCACCAGCCCTATGACATGTCCTTCTACCGCGCCTTCCGCTTCCCGTGGAGCGCACGCCCGGCTGCGCCGCCCGCGATCCTCGCGAGCGCCAACGACACCGGAGAAGAGACGATCGTGAACGCGAGCTGGAACGGCGCCACCGGCGTGGCCTCCTGGAGGGTGCTGGCGGGCTCCTCGCCGCAATCGCTTTCGCCGGCCGCGACGATGCCCTCGGCCGCCTTCGAGAGCTCGGTCACGCTCCCGCACAAGTACAAGTACGCCGCCGTCGAAGCGCTGGACGGCGCCGGACGGACGCTCGGCAGATCCGCGCCGAGCCGCGTGATCGGCTTCTACGCCGCGCTGATCGCGGCCGGGGGCAAGCCCGGTGGCGGCTAGTAGCTCGGCTGGGACTTGTGCCCGTGTTTGGTCGTCGTCGTGCCCGGCGTCGTGGTCGTGGTGCTCGCGGGGGTCGACGTCGAGGTCGAGGAGCTGGATTTCCCGCCGCAGGCCGACAGCGCGACGCTGCTCGCCAGGACGGCGGCGAGCGTTAGCATGGCGGTCAGTGGCGTTCTCTTCATGGGCCGGGCTCCGTTCCTCTCACGGGGACTGGGGCGCCCACCCTAGCAATCGGCCTCCACGTCCACGCTGTCTCGGAGGGCACCGGTGAGCGCCGAGGCGACCGCCGCGCCCCGTGCGGCGGAGCTGCCCCAGACGGACGGCGCGCCCGCACCGCGGCTCGGGCTGCTGCTCGCGGTGTGCTGCGCCGCGCAGTTCATGGTCATCCTCGACCTGAGCATCGTCAACGTCGCCCTGCCGTCGATCCAGTCGGACCTCGAATTCTCCTCGCCGGGGCTGCAGTGGGTCATCGACGCCTACACGATCACCTTCGCGGGCTTCCTCATGCTCGGCGGCCGCGCCGCCGACTACTTCGGGCAGCGGCGCACGTTGGTGATCGCCCTCGTGCTGTTCGCGCTGACCTCGCTCGCGGGCGGGCTCGCGCCCGACAAGTCCGTGCTCGTGGTCGCGCGGGGCCTGCAGGGCGTCGCCGGGGCGCTGATGGCCGCCTCCACGCTTGCGATCATCACCGCCTCGTTCCCGCCCGGCCCGCGCCTTCACCGCGCGATCGGCACCTGGGCGGCCACGAACGGGGTCGCCGGCGCGGCGGGCGCCCTGCTCGGGGGAATCATCACCGAATTCCTCAGCTGGCGATGGATTCTCTTGATCAACCCGCCGATCGGGATCGCCGCCGCCGTGGTCGCCTGGCGGGTCGTCGCCGAACGCCGGCGGGCGACGGACGCGAAGTTCGACCTCGCCGGCGCCGTGACGCTGACGGTCGGCCAGCTCGTGCTCGTCTACGGCGTCGTCGAAGCGGGCCTCGCAGGCTGGAGCTCGCCCAAGGCGCTCGTGCCGATCGGCGTGGGGATCGTGCTGCTGATCGCGTTCGGCCTCGTCGAGTCGCGGATCGCCGAGGCGCCGCTGATCCCCTTCAAGCAGTTGACGAAGGGGCTGCGGGTCGCCAACAACATCGTGCTGCTGTTCAGCGCCGCGCTGTTCCCGATGTGGTTCGTCAGCTCGCTGTACATGCAGCAGGTGCTCGGCCTCTCGCCGTTCCACGCCGGTATCACCTTCCTGCCGATGACGCTCGCGATCCTCGTGATCGCCTCGCGCGCCGGCAAGCTCGTCAGCGTCGTCGGCGTGCGGGCGGTCCTGGGCAGCGGGCTCGTGATGATGACGGTCGGGCTGCTTCTGTTCACCAAAATCAACTCGAGCGGCAGCGCGTGGGTCTACGTCGCGATCCCCGGCGTGCTCACCGCGGCCGGGATCGCGATGTCGATCGTGCCCTCGACGATCGCCGCCACGCAGGGGGCGAAGGAAGGGCAGGCCGGCCTCGCCTCGGGCCTCGTCAACACCTCGCGCCAGATCGGCGGCGGGCTCGGGCTGGTGGTGCTGATCACGCTCGCCACACAGCACAGCAGCAACCTGATCGGCGACGGATTCCAGGTCAACGACGCGCTGACGCGCGGCTTCCGTCTGGCGTACTTCATCGCCGCCGGGCTGTGCGCCGTCGCGGCGCTGATGACCTTCCTCGCCGTGCCGGCCCCGGCCGAGGTGCTTTCGCGCGCGTCGCGGCGGTTCGTGCCGGCTGTCGGCGTCGCGGTGCTCGCCTTCGTCGGCCTGAGCATCGCCTTCGAAGGCAACGAGGGCGCGCCGATCGGCCAGTACACCACCGCGGGCGCGTACAGCTTCCTCACCGCGCCCTCGCTGCATCCGCCGGTCATCAAGCGCGTCCAGCCGGCGCACGGCTCGAGCCTCGCCCCCGGCTACATCCTCGCCGCCAACTTCTACGACCTGAACAAACCGCCGATCCGCGGCCAGAGCGGCCCGATGGTCCTCGGCCGCGATCTGCAGCCGGTCTGGTTCCAGCCGGTGCCCGAAAAGGTGATCGCCTCCAACCTCAGCCTCCAGAGCTACCGCGGCAAGCCCGTGCTCGGCTGGTGGCAGGGGAAGGTCACGAACACGGGCGCGACCGAAACCGGCGAAGACGTCGTCGTCGACGAGCACTACCGCCCGGTCGCGAGGCTGCGCGCGAGCGGAGGCTGGGTGCTGACGTTGCACGAGTTCCTGATCGACGGCGAAGGCCACGCCTGGGTGACGGCCAACAAGAACATCCCGATGGACCTCTCCTCCTACGGCGGCGCGTACAACGGCGCGCTGGTCGACGCCGCCGTCCAGGAGTACGACCTCGCCACCGGGAAGCTGATCCGCAGCTGGGACGCCCTCAGGCACATCTCGCTGCACCAGTCGCAGGCGACGCTCCCGACCAACGGCTTCCCCTGGGACGCGTACCACATCAACTCGATCCAGCTCCTGCCCGGAGGCAAGTTCATCGTCTCGATGCGCAACACGTGGGGGGCCTATCTCGTCGACGCCGCCACCGGCAGGATCGAGTGGACGCTCGGGGGACGCGGCTCGAGCTTCTCCTTCGGGCGGGGCGCCAGTTTCGAGTGGCAGCACGACGTCAGGATGCAGCCGGGCGGGACCGTCTCGCTGTTCGACGACCACTGCTGTCAGCTGACCGGCGGGGGCACCTCCGTGAAGGCGACCGGCCCCTCGCGCGGCCTCGTGCTGCGCGTGAACACACGCGCGCGCACGGCATCGCTGCTGGCGCAGTACGGCCAGCACGAAGGCTTCGAATCGGAATACATGGGCAACACGCAGCCGCTCCCGGGCGGGGGCGCGTTCGTCGGCTGGGGCTCGGAACGCTACCTCTCCGAATACGACCGCTCGGGAAAGCTGCTGTTCGAAGGCATCCTCCCCGAGCCGAACCGCAGCTATCGCGCGCAGCTGGCGACGTGGCACGGGATGCCCGACACGAAGCCGGCCGGCGCGGCGCGGCGCAGCGGCTCGGCGACGACCGTCTACGCGAGCTGGAACGGCGCGACGAAGCTCGCCTCCTGGCGGGTGCTCGGCGCAGCGACGGCCGGCGGCCCGTTCCGAACGCTCGCGAGCAGGTCCCGCTCCGGCTTCGAGACGGCGATCCCCGTCACGGGCGCCTCGGCGAGCTTCGAGGTCCAGGCGCTCGACGCGGGCGGGCGGGCGCTGGGCACCTCCGGCCCGTTCGGCGCCGGCTAGGCGCGAGGGCCCCGCGCGCCCTCAGTCGAGCTGGAACTCGCCGTCGCGGTAGATGACCTGCTCGCCGCCGCCGCGGAGCTGCGCCGTGACGATGCGATCGGCGGTCGAGACGATGTCGGTGTGGACGCTCGAGTTGTTGAAGCCGAGCCGCTCCCACTCCTGCGGGGAGACCTCGGCCGGGTCCCCGGCGTAGGCGTCCTGGTAGGAGCGGCCGAGGGCGATGTGGGTGTTGCCGTGGGGCCCGCCGACGTTCTCGTCGTAGAGGGTGTGTGCCATGAAGCGGGTGATGCGTGACAGCCGCCTGTCGGTGAGCGAGAACTCGCCGACCTTGTCGGCGCCCTCGGTCGCGATCATCTCGCGCAGCACGGGCTCGTTCTGCGCCGCCGAGGACTCGACGACGCGCCCGTCCTCGAAGCGCAGGCTGATGCCCTTGACGAGGTTGCCGTACCGGTACAGGGGCTGGTCGAAGCGGATCCAGCCCTCGGTGCCGCGCCAGTCCGGGCTGGTGAAGAGCTCGAAGCTCGGGATGTTGCGCCCGCGGCCGCCGAGCCATCGCCGGCCCTCGCCGAGCGTGATCCACAGATCGGCGTCCTCGCCCTCCACGTGCACGCGCTCGATGTCCAGCGCGTCGAGGCGCTCGCGGTTGTGCTCCAGCGTGCGGCCGATCTCCCGCCAGCGGGCGATCGGGTCCTGCTCGTCGAGGAAGCAGGCATGGACGATCTGCTCCCAGTACTGCTCCACGCCCATCTCGGCCTCGGCCGCCATCGCCTCCGTTCCATAGAGGCCGAGCGTCCAGCTGAAGCGGCCCTCGTTCTCCTTCTCGCCGCGCCAGTCCATCAGCTCGCGCAGCGCGACCCCGCGGCGCATGATCCGTGCCGGGTCGATCGTCTCGAGCGCATGCGGGTCGGCTTCGGCGATCACCGAGACCTGGTGGTCCATCTCGTCGACGAGCCCGCGGAGGTACCGGGCCGGGAAGTTGTCGAGCTGGTCCTCGGAGGCCAGCTCGAAGAAGGCCTTCGAGCCGCCCATGCCCTGCTCCTCGTCCGGGTAGTAGCCGCCGATCACGTGGCCGCCTGCGCGCCAGACGGCGCGGCAGAGCTCGAGGTAGAGCGGCCTCGCGCTCTCCGGCGCGGTCACGCGGACGACCTCGCCGGGCTTGACGCCCTCGCCGCCGCCGAGCGCGTAGTCGACGAGCACCGACGCGTACCGCTCGATGATCTGCTGCGGCGGCGCGTAGGGCACGGCGGCACTCTACCCATGGCGGCCGATCGCTCGGGCCCCGCATCCGGCCTAGCCCGCCCGGGCTAGGCTGGCGTGGATGGAACTCGCGGACGACGATCTCGCGCTGCGCCCGTTCCGCGGCGAGGACGAGGGGGCGATCCTGGCGATGCTGGGCGAGCCCGAGGTGGCGCGCTGGTGGCCGACGCCGGACTTCGAGCGCGAGCAGGGCTGGATGATCCTCGTCGAGGGTGAGCCGGCCGGATGGCTCGAGTACCACGAGGAGGACTACGCGTGGTATCCGAGCGTGGCGATGGACATCATGCTCACGAGCTCGCTGCACGGCCGCGGCTACGGCCGGCGCGCGCTGCGGCTGGCGATCGGCCATTTCGTCGCGAAGGGCCACCACCGCTTCACGCTCGACCCGAACGTCGCGAACGAGCGCGCGATCCGCTGCTACTCCTCGCTCGGCTTCGAGCGGGTCGGGAGTGATGCGCGCGTACGAGCGCAACCCCGGCGGCGGCTTCGACGACGCGCTGCTGCTCGAGCTGATCGTCCCCGAGGCGATCGAGCGGGACGCCCTCGCGCCCTCCCCGGCGAGCCCGTGAGGAGCGCCGGCGGCTCGCTGCTCGTCCTCCAGCACGCCGGCTGCGAGCCGCCCGGGGTCTACGAGGACGTGCTGCGCGAGCGCGCGATCCCCTTCGAGCGCGTCGTCCTCGACGAGGCGCCCGCGCTTCCCGACTGGCGGCCCCACGCGGGCATCGTCGCGATGGGAGGAGCGATGGGCGCCTATGAGGAGGAGGGACACCCCTGGCTGGCCGGCGAGAAGCAGCTGATCGCGGAGGCCGTGGCCGCCGGACTCCCGTACTGGGGCGTCTGCCTGGGAGCTCAGGTCCTGGCCGCCGCGCTGGGCGCGGAGGTCCGTCCCGGGCCGGCGCCGGAGCTCGGGGTGATGGAGGTCGAGCTGACCGAGGCCGCGCGCGCCGATCCGGTGTTCGCCGCCGCGCCGCCGCGCTTCAGCAGCCTGCAGTGGCACGGCGACACCTACGAGCTGCCGGCGGGCGCGGTGCAGCTCGCGCGCTCGGCGGGCTACGAGCAGCAGGCGTTCGCCGCCGGCGGCGCCTACGGCGTGCAGTTCCACCTCGAGGTCGACGGCGCGCTCGCCGCCGAGTGGATGGAGGTCCCTGAGTACGTGACAGAACTGGAGCAGCTCGCCGGCGCGGACGCCCCCGCGAGGATGCTGGCGGAGGTACGGGCGGCCGAAGCGGAAACGGTCCCGCTCGCGCGCGCTCTCTTCACGCGCTGGCTGGCGGACGTCGCGGGGCTCTGAAGACCTACTCCACGACCACGCGCACGGTCCGCAGGCGCCGGTCGCTCGCGCCGCGGATCGAGCCGCCGAGCTCGAGCGTGCCGCGGATGTAGGCGAGCGTCTCCGCCGTCAGACGCTCCCCCGGGAGCACGTTCGGGATCCCGGGCGGGTAGGTGGCGAGCGACTCGGCGGCGATCCGCCCGATGGCCTGCTCGGCCGGCAGCACCTCCTGCGCTCCGAGGTACGCCTCGCGCGGGGTCATCGCGAGCTCGCCCCACGGCGGCGGCGCGGCGAACGAGGCCTGCTCGCCGCGCGGGTCCGTGCCCACCCGGCGCGCCGCCTCGCGCAGCGCCAGCACGAGCCTCCTCGCCTCGGGCATGCTGCGCTCGCCCATCCCGAACACGGCGACGATCACGTTCTGCCCGTAGAGCTCGAGGTTGATGTCGTCGATCTCGCGCAGCAGCACGGCCAGCTCGTAGCCGCTCGCGGCCAGCCCGCGCACGTCGACGGCCAGCCGCAGCGGGTCGTAGCCGAACACGCCGGGGCGGCCGGTCAGCCGCTCGTCGAGCACGTCGAGGCCGTCGATCGCGCGGATCTCCTCGCGCGCCCGGGCCAGGGCGGCGATCGTGCGCTCGAGCAGCTCGTGGCCGGCGACCGCCGCCTGGCGGCGCGCGGCGTCCAGCGAGCCGCACAGCAGCGCGCTCGGGCTCGTCGACTCGGTCAGCGTGACCGCCCGGTCGACCGCGTCCTCGCCGATGCGGCCTTCGGCATCGCGGCCGTAGTGGAGCATCGCCGACTGCGTCAGGCTGCCGACGATCTTGTGGGTGCTCGAGATCACGAGGTCGGCGCCTGCCGCGAGCGCGTGCTCGGGCAGCTCCTCGTGGAAGGCCATGTGCGCCCCCCACGCCTCGTCGACGATCAGCGCGACGCCGCGGGCGTGCGCGACGCCGGCCAGGCCGCGGACGTCTGCTGCCGCGCCGAAATACGTCGGCGAGATCACCCACGCTCCCGCCGCCGCCGGAGTCGCCGCGAGCGCCGCGTCGAGCGCCTCGGGCGTCAGGCAGTGGGCGATGCCCAGCTCGGGGTCGAGCTCGGGCGAGACGAAGGTCGGGCGCAGCCCGGAGAGCACGAGCGCGTCGATCGTGGAGGAATGGGCGTTGCGCTGCACGACCACCTCGTCCCCGTGGTGGGCGAGCGCGAGCCCCGCCGCGATGTTGCCCTGCGAGGCGCCGTTGACGAGGAACCACGTGCGCCGTGCCCCCCAGGCCTCCGCCGCCAGCCGCTGCGCCTGCTCGAAGGGCGTCGGCTCCACGCCGAGGTCGATGCCGTAGGTCAGCGCCGGGATGTCCAGCGCGAGCGCCCGCTCGCCGATCGCCTCGATCAGCCCGGCGTCGGCGCCGGCGCCGCCCTTGTGGCCGGGGACGTGCAGCCGGGCCGGGTCGCGTGCCGCGTAGGCGCTGAGCGCCTCGAGGTAGGGGGCGTCGGACTGGTCGCCGGCGCCGCGCCTGCTCACGGCACCGCGCCGATCTCGGCGCTGACCGGGGCGCGCGCCGGCGCCCGGCGGAGCACGCCCGTGTCGCGCGTGAGCCGCTGGGCGAGCGTCACGGGGATCACGCTGATGATGATCACGAACAGCACCACCACGTTGACCTGTGGCAGCTGCTGGCCGAGCCTGATGTTGCCGAAGATCCAGATCGGCAGCGTGCTCTGGGCGCCCGCGGTGAACGTCGTGACGACGATCTCGTCGAAGGACAGCGCGAACGCGAGCAGGCCCCCCGCGACCAGCGCGGTGGCGATCATCGGCAGCGTCACGAAGCGGAACGTCTGCAGCCCGTCGGCGCCGAGGTCCATCGACGCCTCGGTGAGCGAGGTCTGCGTGCGGCGCAGCCTGGCGAGCACGTTGTTGTAGACGGTCACGATGCAGAATGTGGCGTGGCCGATCACGATCGTCAGCAGCCCGAATTCGACGCCGTTGAAGGTGATGAACGAGTTCAGCGCCATCCCGGTGATGATCCCCGGAAGGGCGATCGGCAGCACGAGCAGGAGCGAGATCGCTTCCCTTCCGAAGAAGCGGAAGCGGGCCACCGCGAACGCCGCCATCGAGCCCAGCACGATCGCGACCGCCGTGGCGATCAGGCCGGCTCGCACCGACAGCCACAGCGCGTGGCGCATTTCGGCGTTGTGCCAGGTCGGCGAGAACCACCGCGTCGAGAGCCCTTCCAGTGGCCAGCTCTGGACGTTGGAGGGGTTGAAGGCGTAGAGGATGATGATGACGATCGGGAAGAACAGGAACAGCATCACCAGCACCATCCAGACCCACAGCGCGACCTTCCCGAAGCGGCTCGAGCCGATCACAGCGCCTCGAACGCTCCGAGCCTGCGGGCGATCAGCAGATAGATGCCCATGATCACGAGCGGCACCGTCGCGAACGCCGCGGCGAAGGGGACGTTGTTCGCGACGCCGACTTCGCTGTAGACGACGTTGCCGATCAGCGTCGAGTTGCTGCCGCCGACCAGCAGCGGCGCGATGAAGTCGCCGAGCGTCAGCGAGAAGGTGAAGATCGACCCGGCGACGATGCCGGGCAGGATCAGCGGCAGCACGACCGTCCGGAAGCTGCGCCAGCTGCGCGCGCCGAGGTCCGCCGAGGCCTCGATCAGCGAGTCGGGCACGCGTTCGATCGCCGACCACACCGGCAGGATCATGAAGGGCAGCCAGATGTAGCTGAACACGATCCACATCGCCCAGTTCGTGTAGCCGACGCTCACGTGCCCGAGCCCGATCTGTCCCAGGAAGTAGTTGAGGATCCCTTCCTTGGCGAGGATCAGCCGCCATGCAAACACGCGCACCAGGTAGCTCGACCACAGCGGGATCAGGATCGCGACGAACAGCACCGACGACAGCCTCTTCGGTGCGACGCGGACGGCGAAGAAGGCGAACGGGACCGCGAGGATCGCGTCGGTCACGGTGACCGCGGCCGCGATCCCGATCGTGCGCAGCGCGATCGTGCGGTAGACGGGTTCTTTGAACAGCCGTTCGAAGTTGGCGAGCGTGAATTCGTGGACGATCTTGCCGCTCAACGGGTCGACCTTCCACAGCGCCGACAGGAACAGCAGCACGAGCGCCGCGAGGTAGATCAGCACGAACCACGCGGCGGGCGCGGACAGCAGCAGGACGGCCCGCAGCCACGGCCGGCGGAAGAAAGCCGCCGAGACGCGGGTGCGGGCCGTCTGGCTTGCGGCGATGCTGCTAGCCAAGCTCCTCGCCTATCCGGTTACCTGCGTCCACTTCTGCTGCCAGGCCGAGTAGTCCATGCAGTCCGTCTGGCCGTTGCCGCACGCGGCCACGGGGGTCTTCCAGAACTTGATGCTGTTGAAGTAGGCGGCCGGGGCGTTCGCGTGATAGGTCGTGCACGACCCCTTCTTGATTTCTTCCATGAAGGGGCACGCCTTCGTGTTGGCCGGCGTCTCGCCGAAGGAGATCGCCTGCTGCGCCTGCACCTTGGGCGTCGAGATCCAGTTCACCCATTTGTAGGCGCAGTTGGGGTCTTTGGCGTGCGCCGAGAGCATCCACGTGTCGGCCCACCCCGTCGCGCCCTCGGTCGGGATCGATTCCGCCACCGGCGAGTGATCGTCCCTGAGGGTGTTGTACTGGTAGGGCCAGGCCGCGCCGATCGTGGCGTCGCCGCTCTTGAAGAGTTCGATCTCGTCAGAGGCGAGCGCCCAGTACTTCTTGATCAGCGGGTGCTGTTCTTTGAGCAGCTTCACGGCCGCGTCGAGCTGCTTTTCGGTCAGCTCGTACGGGTCGGTGATGCCGAGGCCCGGTTCCTTCTTGGACAGGTACAGCGCCGCGTCGGCGATCTGGATCGGGTTGTTCGGGACCGTGATCGAGCCCTTGTACTTCGGGCTGTAGATCGATTCCCAGCTCGTCGGGGTCGGCGTCACAGATTTCGTGTTCCACAGCAGGATGTTCGGCCCCCACTGCAGCGAGATCCCGTAGTGCACGCCGTTGACGGTGTTGTGCGCGGGCGACTTCAGCTGCGGGATGAAGTTGTTCCATTCCGGAACGAGCGCCGTGTTCATCGCCGCGACGTCGCCGCCGGCGATCAGGCGCAGGCTGGCGTCGCCCGAGGCGGAGACCATGTCGTACTGGCTCCCGCTCTGGCGCATCAACGTCACCATTTCGTCGGAGGATCCGGCGTACTTCGCGTGCACCACGCAGCCCGTCTGCTTTTCGAACGGCTTCACCCATTCGGGCTGCGCGTAGCCTTCCCACGCGACGAGGTTCAGATGCCCCTCGCCGGCGCCGACCTTCGTCGGCAGGCTGCTGGTTGAAGAGCTGCTCGAGGAGCTCCCGCAGGCGCTCGCGCCGAGGACCATCGCCATCAGCACGGCCCCCAGGGCCCAATCCACCTTCGCGAGCTTCATCACTCCGTCTCCTCCTGTCGTTTTGCCTCCAGCACCGTCTCGTCCTCGGGCCGCCAGGCGAGGCGCACCTTGCGGCCCCGCTCCTGGAGAACCCGCTCGGCCGAGACGTCGAGGTTCTGCCTGAGCACGACGATCGTCTCGCCCTGGTCGGACTCGACTACGTAGCGCGTCACCGAGCCCAGATACGCGACCTCGCCCACTGTTCCTGCAACCGCCCCCGGCGCGTCCTGCCCATCGTCCAGCAGGCGGATCTTCTCCGGGCGCACGAGCAGGCGGCGCCCGTCGCGCTCGATCATGTTCGAGGTGCCGACGAAGCCCGCGACGAATTCGTTGGCCGGGCGCTCGTAGATCTCGCCCGGCGTCCCGACCTGCTCGATCCGGCCGTCGGAGAAGACCGCGATGCGGTCGCTCATCGTCAGGGCCTCGTCCTGGTCGTGGGTGACGTAGATGAACGTGATCTGCTCGCTCAGCTCCCGCTGGATCGACTTCAGCTCGAGCTGCATCTGCTGGCGCAGCTTCAGATCGAGCGCGCCGAGCGGCTCGTCGAGCAGCAGCACGCGCGGCTGGTTGACGATCGCGCGCGCGAGTGCGACACGCTGGCGCTGGCCGCCGGAGAGCTCTGCCGGCCGGCGCTGCTCGACGCCCGGAAGACGCACCATCTCCAGCGCGCCGGCGGCGCGCTCGCTGCGCTCGCGCTTGCCGACGCCCTTGACGCGCAGGCCGTACGCGACGTTCTCGAGCACGCTCATGTGCGGGAACAGGGCGTAGTCCTGGAAGACGGTGTTCACCGGCCGTTCGTACGGCGGGCTGCTGGTCACGTCGACCCCGTGCAGCTCGACCGTGCCGGTGTCGGCCCGCTCGAAGCCCGCGATCACGCGCAGCGTCGTCGTCTTGCCCGAGCCCGACGGGCCCAGCATCGTGAAGAACTCCCCGGGGCGCACCTCCAGCGAGAGGTGCTCGATCGCGACCACCTCGCCGTAGGTCTTGCGGATGCCGCTCAGCCTGACCGCGGCCGCGGCCGGACCGTCTCCGGCCGACGGAGAACGCCCGCTGGGAGCGTCGATCGTCGTACCGCCGCCGCCGACCACTTGAGCGAGTCTAGTGCCAGCACAGGACACGGGCAACTGTCCGGGCTGGACAATCCCCCCTCGCGGGCTGCTCCGTCTGGTCCGTTGAATGGGGCCCGCCCACCCTCCTGACCGCGCCGTTTTGGAGCGCCGACTGTGTCCGCTCACGCCCTCGTAGGTGTCGAGATTGCAACTTCTGCGCGTGAAGGGTTGTCGCGCGCGGTCCGGCGCTCTACGCTCGCGGCGGAATCTGCAAAAGGCGGCCCGGCGGTGCGTCAACACCCCGGGCCCGGCACCGAGTTGCTCACCCTCGATGCCCGCCGATTGTCGCTCAGCGCGGCCCCGCCGCGCTCCTCGGCACGGTCGGCTGCGTCGGGCGACGGGCGACCCGGACTGGAGGCACCGTGGAAGACCGCCCGCACGCGAACGGCGAGGAGCAGCCACAGCGGCCGAGCGACGCGCAGCTGCTGGCCGCGCTGCGCCGCGCCGTGGGCCATCGGCTCCCGGCTCCCGGTCCGGCGCCGCTCTGGATGCTGCTCGACCAGCTCGCGATCCCGCCTCGCTCGGCGGCGGCGCGGGAGCTGCGACGGCGACTGCCGGCGCTCCTGCGGCGCGGCCTGCTGGCGGCCGGCCGCGAGCACGGCGTCGGCGTCTGGTCGCTCACGGCCGCCGGCGAGCGCGCGCTGCGCAGCGCCGGGCCGCAGCGGCTGCCCGAGTCGCCACGGCATCGCGAATGGGGGCGAGCGAGGACCGCGGCGGAGCAGGAGCTGCCGCGCTTTCGCGCCCGGCTCGCCGCGACGCTCCAACGGGCCGAGCTGATGCTCGCGGGCGCCGCGCAGCCGGACGCCGGAGGGCCTGCGGGGAGCGGGGCGCCGTCGGGCGCGGACTGGCTCGAGCTGGGCCGCGCGCTGGCCGGCGACTGCCGCCGGCTCGGCTCGGCCTGGCACTGCCTCCACGAGTGGCCCGAGCCGGAGGACGCGCGGGCCGAGCCGGCCGGTCCGCAGCGCGCGCGACTGGCGGCGCTGCGCAACATCCGCCTGTGGCGCGAGCCCGACTGACTCAGGCGTGCGCGAGCGGCGTGGAGCGTTCCTCGTAGAGGCGCAGCGCGAACGCGCCGGCCGGATGCTCGCGGCCCCGCGCCACGAGCTGCGCGGTCGGCTCGTCGAGCAGCTCGGGCGGCGGCAGCGTCACGCCGTAGACCGGCGGCAGCACGACCGGCGCGGCCAGCGCCCCGAACGTCAGGTCGGCGGCGGTGAAGCGCTCTCCCAGCAGGTAGGGCCGGCCGTCCGAGAGCTGCTCGGCGACCCAGTCGAACTCGTCGAACACGACCTCCTCGTCCTCGCGCTCGACGCCCGGGCGGATCTCGAGGACGCGGGCGATGAAGCGCTTGGCCACCGGCAGCCCGAGGCGCAGCGCCCTGTCCTCCCAGCGCGGCACGCCCTGGTCGTTGTAGCGCAGCATCAGCTCGCGCTGCTCGAACATGCGCACGTAGATCAAGCGCCGCCCGTGCGGTCCGAGACGCTCGTCGAGGCGGCGGGACAGCTTCAGCGCCTGCCCGCGCTCGGCGCCCTCGCCGAACAGCCGCCGCGAGGGCTCGGTGCGCGCGTCGGCCCACTCGAGGATCTGCTCGGACTCCCCGATCGTCCCCTCCGGCGTGACCAGGACCGGAACCGTCAGGCCACCGCCCGCGCGGCGCGCGTAGAAGCGGTGCAGGCCCTGCACGTGCGGCTCCTCGCGGTAGGCGACGCCGGCGCGCTGAAGTGCCCACCGCGCCTTCTCGCAGTAATGGCTGATCGGGATGGTGATCAGGCGCAGCATCGCGAAGGGCCAGTATGGCCCTTTGCTAGCGTGCCCGTCGGTGGCCGAATTCGAGGAGTGGGAGATTGCCCTGCACGGCCGCCGTGCGGTCTACCGCGTCGCCGGTGAGGGGCCGGCCGTGGTGTTGATCCACGGCATGCTCAACTCCTCGAGCCATTGGCACGACGTCGCCCGGCGGCTCGCCCCCGATCACACCGTCGTCGCGCCGGACCTGATCGGCCACGGCGACTCCGCGGCGCCGCGCGGCGACTACTCGCTCGGCGCCCACGCCGCGAGCATCCGCGACCTGCTGACGGCGATCGGCATCGAGCGCGCGACGATCGTCGGACATTCGCTCGGCGGCGGCGTCGCGATGCAGTTCTTCTACCAGTTCCCCGAGCGCGTCGAACGGCTCGCGCTGGTCTCCAGCGGCGGCCTCGGGCGCGAGGTCGGGCCCGTGCTGCGCACCGCCGCGCTGCCCGGCACGTCCGCACTGCTGTCGCTGACGATCCACCCGCGGCTGCTGGGGGCGATCCGGGAGCTCGGGACGCGCATGCGCGAGCGCGGCATGCACAGCGGCGCATACCTGCAGGCGGTCGCGCGCGCGCTGGGCCCGCTGCAGAACGCCGGCGCGCGCGAGGCCTTCCTGCAGACGCTGCGCTCGGTGATCGACGTGCGGGGCCAGCGGGTCAGCGCGACCGACAGGCTCTACCTGCTGGAGGCGATCCCGACGCTGATCGTGTGGGGCGAGCGCGACCACACGATCCCGCTCGAGCATGGCCGCGCCGCGCATCGCGCGATGCCCAACAGCACGTTCCGCACCCTCCCCGCGGCCGCCCACTTTCCCAACCTCGAAGACCCCGACGGCCTCGCCGGCGCGCTGCTCGAGTTCATCGCCGGCACCGAGCCCGCGCCCGCGGAGGCGCTTGCGGACTGGGGCGCGGTGCTCGACGGGCGCTCCCCGCGCAGCAAGCGCGCCGGGCGCGCGCTCGTCTAGCTGCGCGCGCGCCGCGCCCGCCGCCTAGCCCGAGGTGGTGCCCGCCCGCCCCTCCCGCCACGCGGGCGGGTAGGGCAGCGGTCGCAGCGTGCGCTCGAGCTGCTCGCGCAGCGGCTCGAACGGCGCCGGCAGCGACAGCCGCTCGCCGAGATGCTCGGGGTCCTCGTCGATCCCGAAGCCCGGGCCGATCGTCGCGATCTCGAACAGGACGCCGCTGGGCTCGAGGAAGTAGACGGATTTGAAGTAGAAGCGTTCGATGACGGGCGTCGGACGCGCGCCCGACTGCGCGATCCGCTCGCGCCACTGCTCGAGCTCGTCCATCTGCGCGGCGAACGCGACGTGGTGGACGGACCCGGCCCCCTGGCGGCGGCCGAGCTCGGGCGGCGCCGGGTCATACGCGTAGGTGCTCCCGCGGCGGTCCCCGCGGACCTGCCAGCTCTCGCCCGCCTGGCGCTCGAAGCCGAGGGTCTCGCTGAGCAGCCGCTGGCTTTGCGGCGGATCGTTGCTGTAGGCCCTGACGCCGTCGAAGCCGAGCAGCGCGTGCTCGGCGGGGATCTCGGGGCTGCGCGCGGTGAGCGGCGCGTCGCCGCTGGTATCGATCACGAGCTCGTGTTCGAGCCCCTCGGGGTCGGCGAACAGCAGGCTCCCCTCGGTCGGCCTGGCCTCGACGCCGTGGCTCGACAGATGCTCGCGCCAGAACTCGAGCGCCTCGGGCGAGGCGACGCGCCAGACGATGCGGTGCACCATCCCGGCCCCCGCGACGCCCGGTGACGCCCCCGGGTACTCGAAGAACGTCAGGTCCATCCCGGGCGAGCCCTCCTCGTCGCCGTAGAAGAGGTGGTAGACGGCCGGTTCGTCCTGGTTGACGGTGCGCTTGACCATCCTCATGCCGAGCACGCCGGTATAGAACTCGACGTTGCCGGGCGCGTCGCCGGTGATCGCGCTGATGTGATGGATGCCCTCGAGCTGCACGGCCTGCCGCAAGGCTAGCTCAAGGCGGGGCATGCGATCATCGGCGCGTGCAGGACGGGTCGCTCATCCCGCGCTTCGGGCGCGCGCGGCGCGACCCGGAGCAGGCCGTGCTCGAAGGCTTCCACGCCGTCAAGCACGCGCTGCGCTTCGGCGCGGAGATCGAGCTGCTCGTCACGCCTGACCTCGAGGCGCTGGTGGCGCTCGCCGGGCAGCTGGCCCCCGACGTGCGCGAGCCGCTGGCCGAGCGGGCCCGCGTCGTCGGGGCGGAGCTGTTCGCGCAGCTCGTGCCGCTGCCGCCCAACACCGGCGTGGTCGCGATCGCGCGCAGGCCGCCCGTGGACCTGGCCGCCGTGCTCGAGGGCGATGCCCGGCCCGCGCCCGTCGTCCTGCTCGAGAACCCGCGCGACCTCGGCAACATCGGTGCCTGCGTGCGGGTCGCGGCGGCCGCGTCGGCGGCCGCGCTGCTCAGCACCGGGTCTCACGACCCGTGGCATCCCGACGCGCTGCGCGGCGCCGCGGGACTGCACTTCGCGCTGCCCGTCACCCGCCTCGGCGACCTCGCGCCCATCACGGATGCTCCCCCGGGCGGGCGAGCGCTCGTCGCACTGGACCCGGACGGCGAGGAGCTCGACCCGGCCGAGCTTGACCCGCGCGCGATCCTCGCCTTCGGCACCGAGCGCGACGGGGTGAGCGGCGAGCTCCTCGCACGGGCCGACGCGCGGCTGCGGATCCCGATGCGGCCCGGCGTCTCGAGCCTCAACCTGGCAACGGCCGTCGCCGCCGTGCTGTTCGCCTGGCGCCTGACCGCCGGACGGGAGCAGCCGGGCGCGGCCACGCGGTAGGCCCGCGGGCAGGAGATCTGCCCCCCGGCGCAGAAATCCGGATGATCCGGGCCGCGGGGCAGCGGATCTCGTCCGCCGGCTCTGCCAGGCTCATCCAAGGGAGAAGGGCTAGAGGGGGTCGCGCCAGAATGTTGAGCATCATCCTCATCTCGGTGGCCGCCGTGATGGCATGCGGAGGGGTGATGGCGGTCGCAATCGGGCGGGCCGCCGCGCGTGCTGACGAAGAGCTCGACGAGCTGCTCGCCAGGCGGCTCGGGACGAACGCCGGACGCGATCTACGCGAGAGCTACGCGGGGTTCGCGCGCGCCCACTCGACGATGGCGCGCGAGTCGTCGATCGCGGTGCCGTCGTCGAGCACGAGCGTCGGCACCCAGCGGTTGCCGGTCAGCTCCTGGACCTCGCGACGCCCGCGCGAGTGGTTCAACACGCCCGGCAGCGGCGCGAACCCGTAGGACTTGACGACCTCGGGGTCATAGCCGGCGTCGCGCAGCGCGTGGTAGGCGTTCGCGCAAGGGTGGCCGCCGGGGCGCGGCGTCGGGAACGTGCCCCAGCAGACGTAAAGCTTCACGAGCCCACCGTCAGCTTTCCTTCCATGCCGGCCTGCTTGTGTCCGGGGACCGAGCAGTAGAAGATGTAGGTGCCCGCTGACAGCTTGAGCGTGAGCGAGCGCTTGCCGCCGACGAACGTCGGGGTCGCGCCGAGGATCTTCGAGCCCTGGGCGATCGTGACGTTGTGTTCGACCGGCGAGGCGTTTTCCATCGCGATGGTGACGGTGCCCGCCTTCGTTTTCAGTTCGGTCTTGTCGTAGGAGAGCTGCCCGCCGGGGTCCGCCGCCAGGGCGAGCTTCGTCGACGGGGCAGCTGCCGGAGAGGAGGGCGGCGCGGGCGTGCCGGTCGTCGCGGTCGGCTGCGAGGAGGTCGAGGACGGGGCGGACTGCGTCGTTTCAGGCGCCGGGGTCGTTTCAGGCGCCGGGGTCGTGCCCGCCGCGGTGGAGCTCGCCTCGCCGGAGGCGGCCTGGGCCTCTTTTTCGGGCGCGCTGCCGGTGACGACGGCGGTCACGATCGCCGCGGCGACGAGCAGCGCGCTGACCGCCATCACCGCCCGCTGGCGCCCGACGGTCTCGGGGAAGCCGTCGTCGCGCATCCCCACCGCCATCGAGATGAAGAGCGCCCAAACCACCAGCACCGCGCCGGCGATGTAGAACGGGACCTTGCTCTTCTCGGCAGCCAGGACGGGCGCCAGCTGGAGGGCGAAATGCACGGCCGCGAGCCTAGCCTATGCGCCTGCGGGTATGCTCCGCGCCGAGATGACCGACGCCGTGCGCACGCCCGAAGGCGCGCTCCAGGGCCTCCCGGACTTCCCATGGCATTCCCACTACCGGGAAGTCGAAGGGCTGCGGCTCGCGCACCTCGACGAGGGCGAAGGCGACCCGGTCGTGTTCTTCCACGGCGAGCCGACCTGGTCCTACCTGTGGCGGAAGGTGCTGCCGGCGGTCCGCGACGCCGGCTACCGCTGCATCGCGCCGGACCTGGCCGGGTTCGGGCGCTCGGACAAGCCCACAGACCTCGGCTGGTACAGCTACGACGCCCACACCGGCCTCGTGGGCGAGCTCTTCGAGGAGCTCGACATCCACCACGCGACCGTGGTCGTCCACGACTGGGGCGGGCCGATCGGGCTGCGGATCGCGGTCGAGCAGCGCGAGCGCATCGATCGCATCGTCGTGCTCGACACCGGGCTGTTCACCGGGCACCAGCGCATGACCGACGCGTGGATCGCCTTCCGCGACTTCGTCGAGCGCACCGAGGACCTGCCGGTCGGCTTCCTCGTCCGCGGCGCATGCAAGAACGACCCCGGCGACGAGGTCATCGCCGCGTACGACGCCCCGTACCCGGACGCCGCCTCGAAGGCCGGCGCGCGCGCCTTCCCGCTGCTGATCCCACAGACGCCCGAGGCGCCCGGCGCCGAGGCCGGCCGGCGCGTGCACGAGGCGCTGAAGGACGACCGCCGCCCGACGCTGATGCTGTGGGCCGACTCGGACCCGGTGCTGCCGTTGACCACCGGCGAGCGCTTCGCCGACTCGATCGGGCGGCCCGCGCCGCGCACGATCCCCGACGCGAGCCACTTCCTGCAAGAGGACCAGGGGCCGCTGATCGGCAGCCTGATCGCGGACTGGCTGACCGGCGGCGGCTAGCGACCCGCGCGTCGCGGTCCGCGCCACTCCGCGCGGGCAACCGGCGCGCGCGTCACGACCCTCTCTCTACTCCTCTTTCCCGCCGGAGCCGATCTGCGCCGTCCGCGCGCCCGGCTCGAGGCCCGGCTTGGACTGCGATGCGCGCAGCTCGTAGTCGCGGCGGCGGTTGAGGTCGGCGCCCGCCAGCACGCGGTCGGCCTTCATCATCCGCACCATTGCCTCCGAGAGCGTGCGGGGCAGCAGCGTGCCGAGCGTGTTGGAGCGCTTCGCCGACTTCGGGACCCACACGTCGACGATGCCGTTCTGCAGCGCGTCGACGATCGCGTCGGCGACGTGCGCGGGCTCGAGGCTGCTCAGCCCCCGCGCCTCGCCGAGGCCGGAGCCGAGCTCGGTGTTGACGACGAAGGGCATCACGTAGCTGACGTCGACATGGGCGTCCATCAGCCGCAACTCGCCGCGGAGCGCCTCGGTGAGTCCGACCACGGCGTGCTTGGTCGCCGAGTAGGTCGCCCCGCCGGGCGCGCCGAACTTGCCCGCCTGCGAGGAGATGTTGACGATGTGGCCGCGGTCGCGGGGCACCATCCGGGCGAGGGCGAGCTTGCAGCCGAGGATCACGCCGTGCAGGTTGATGTCGATCATCCTGGTCGCGGTCAGGTCGTCCTCGTCCACGAAGCGGCCGATCTGCATGATCCCCGCGTTGTTGACGAGCACGTCGATCGGCCCGAACCGCTCCTCGGCCGCGTCGAGGAATGCCGTGAAGGACTCGCGGTCGGTCACGTCGAGCGGCAGCGCGAGCGTCCGGCCTGCACCGGCGGGATCGAGTTCCTCGGCCGTCTGGCGCATGGCCTCCTCGTCGAGGTCGCCGAGCGCGACCTTCATCCCCTGACGCAGGAACGCCTGCGCCGTCGACCGCCCGATCCCGCGGGCGGCGCCTGTGATCGCCGCGGTCTGGCCGGCGAGGATGCGGGGCTGCTTTGCCATCGACTCTCCCTCCTGGGCTGGCTTTTAGATGATTGATTGCACGGCGGTGTGCCGCTTTTCCGGTGGTGCGGATGGCCGAGGCTGCCGCGGACGCAGGCCGCAGCCCTTGCTGGCGGCAAGGGCAAGGCCGAGGACAAAGGCAGGCGAAGGCCAGGCGTGCCAGCGGCGGTGCGCAGCCGTGCAATCAATCATCTTGGCAACGCTATCGCGCCGCGGCTCTGGGCTGCGCCGCGGCTGGCCAGGCGGCCAAACCGGTAGTAGGGTGGCGCGGTGCCCTACTTCAAGGTCGATGGACAGAAGCTCGCCTACACCGAGTACGGGGGCGGGCCGGCCGAGCTGACCGGGGCCGGGACGCGCGGGCGCACCGCCCGCAGCGCGCCCGCGTCAGGGCGGCCTCTGATCCTGCTTCACGGGCTGCTGCTCTCGCAGGAGATGCACCGCCCGCTGGCCGAAGACCTCGCCGCGCGCGGCAACCGCGTCATCACCCTCGACCTGCTCGGGCATGGGCGCTCGGACCGCCCGCGCGACATGTGGCGCTATTCGATGGGCAGCTACGGCCAGGAGATCGTCGCGCTGATGGACCACCTCGGCATCGAGCAGGCGGTCGTGATGGGCACCTCGCTGGGCGCCAACGCCGCTCTGGAGGTCGCCTCCGCCAACCCCGAGCGGCTGCGCGGGCTCGTCCTCGAGATGCCCGTGCTCGACAACGGCCTGCTCGGCAGCGCGCTCGCGTTCACCCCGCTGCTCGTCGCCCTCACGTTCGGCGAGCCGATCATGAAGGCGGTGTCCCGTGTCACCAGCGCGATCCCGCGCCGGCTGGTTCCGCACTACACGAACGTGATGCTCGACATGTTCCGCCAGGAACCCGGCCCGAGCGGCGCGTTGATGCAGGGCCTGTTCTTCGGCCGCGTCGCCCCGCACCGCACAGAGCGACGCACGTTCACGGCGCCGACGCTGATCCTGGGGCACGGCCGCGATCCGGTGCACCCGTTCTCCGACGCCGGCATGCTCGCCAAGGAGATGCCCAACGCGCGGCTGATCGAAGCCGACTCGCTCGTGGAGCTGCGCATGCGCCCCGAGCGCCTGACCGGCGAGATCGCCGACTTCCTCGACGAGGTCTGGAAGCGCCGGCGGGGCAAGAGCTCCGGCGGGGCCGGACGGCGCTCGTCCTCCTCCGCCAAAACCGGCCGGCGTCGGGCCGCGGCGCAGCGCCCGGCCCAGCGCTAGGGGCCCCTCGCCGGTCCCGGGCGCGGCGGGACCCGCTTCGCTCCCGCCGCACCGGCGCGAGCCGGCGGGTCAGCCTCCTAGCCGGCCGGGAACAGTTCGATTTCGTTCAGCGTGACCTTGCCGGGCTTTTCGGGCGTGCCGATCGACGCGGCCGGCGCGCCGCTGATCCAGACGGCCACGAACCTGTACGCCTTGCCCTTGTTGCGCAGGCCGATCTTCGCGTGGCGCTTCTTGATCGTCACCGAGCGGCTCAGCGGGACCCACGCCGGATCGGTGATCGACGACGGCAACGTGTCCGTCTTGGCGCCGTAGACCTGCAGGGTCATGCCCGGCGTGGTCGTGATGAGCTTCACGGTCACCAGCTTGTTCGTCGACTTCAGATCGATCACGACGCCCTCGGCCATCCTCGGGGCCGTCGCGGGATTGACCTGGGCGCTCCAGCCGGTGCCGGGGTCGCCGTCGATCGTGAGGCTCGGGTCGCCGAAGCCGGCGGCCGGATAGGAATACGGGTTGTACGTCGCGGCGGCGTTCGTGTCGAGCAGGATCGGGGCCGGTTTCGCTTCGGTGCCCGAGCCGCCGGTGCCGGTCGGCGACGTGTTCTGTTCGCCGGTGCCGCCGCCTGTCACCGGAGTGGACGGCGTCGTCGCCGGGGGCGTGATGGCCGTCGTCGGGATCTTCGGCACTTTGGCGATCTTGGGCGGCTTGGTGGTCACTGCCGGGGGCGTGGGCGTCGGGGTCGTTGCCGGCGGGGGCGTGACAGCGGGCGGCGGCGCCTGCGCGACCGTCGCCGTCTTCACCGCCGCGTGCTTTGGCTTCTTGGTGAGCGCCGCGTAGCCGGCCGCCGCCGCGACGAGGACGAGCGCGATCGTCGCCGTCAGCGCGAGCGCCCAAGGCCGCCAGGTGTGCATGTCGACGCTCCCGGGCGCGCCCGCGCCGCAGTGCGTGCACCAGTCCTGCCCGGGCGCCATCGCGTTGCCGCAGTTCGTGCACGCAGCGCCGCCCTCGGCGCGGACCGCGCCCGGCTGCTGCCCGGGGGGCTCCCCGCCCGGGGACTGGGCGCCCGCGCCCTGCTCACCGGCGTCCTGCGGGAGCCGGTCCTGCGGAGGCGGAGACTCGACCAGAGACGTTGCCACGGCCCGATTCTAGCCCGAGCACAGGCCTGACGATGCGCCTAACGCGGCGGCGGGGGGCCGCCGGCCACGATGTCGCGCCCCGTCGGCGCCAGCCGCTCGTCGAGCTCGAGCTGCCAGTAGTAGCGCGTGAACGTCATCCCCGCGCGAAACTCGCCGACGTGCGGCGCGACCGTCTCGCCGGCCGCCATCGCCGCGATCAGCTCCGGATAGCTGCGGCCCGGCAGCGCCGCGTAGACGGGAGCGGGGAACGCGCCGCCGAAGCGGGTGTTGACGTCGGTGATCCCGAGTCCGATCTCGGGGTCGCGGAAGACCTGGATCGTCGCCGGCCCGCGCACGCCGAGCTCCTCGACCACGCGCCTGCCCAGCTCGACCATCTCGCCGTCGTCGATCACGGTGCCCTTGATCGACTCGCCGCCCCGGGACTCGATCATCGTGCGCGGGATCGCGTTCAGGCAGCGACCGTCGAGGTCGCCGAGACAGTCGATCGAGATCTCGGGCCCGCCCATCGCGCGCTGGACCATCACCGGCTCCTGCACGTAGCCGACGAAGAAGCGCGCCTCCTCGGCATCCCGTGCGAGGTGGATCGAGCGGGCGCCCGAGCCCTGCCGCGGCTTGACCATCACGGGATAGTCGAGCGCGTCGAGGTCGGCGTCGGGAAGCACCGTCGGCGGCGAGGGCAGCGACCGGCGCTCGAGCAGCAGGTGCGCCTCGTACTTGTCATAGGTCGCGCGCGCGACCTCCGCGGATGGAACCAGCGCCGGCAGCAGGCCCTGCTCGCGCGCCCGCGCCAGGATCTCGATGTCCAGGTCGGTCAGCGGCAGCACCGCGCCCACGCCGTGGCGCTCGCAGAGCTCCGCCAGCGCCGGCACGTAGGCGGGGTCGTCCATCCGCGGAACCGCCGCGCGCACGTCCGCCGCGTACTGCGCCGGCGCCAGCGGCGAGGGATCGGCGGCGATCGTCCTCGCCGCCCGCGCGAAGCAGGAGACGATGTCGTAGCGCTTGCCGACGCCCGTCAACAGGACCGCGGCTCGGGCACCCCCGCCGCTCACAGCTTCCCCTCCCAGCCGCCGGTCGCGCCCTTGTAGAGACCCGTGCCGCCCAGCACCATCCCGGGCGTCCGCGCGAGGATCCGCAGGTCGAGCGCCAGCGAGCGGTGCTCGATGTAGTACAGGTCGAGCTCGATCCGCTCCGGCCACGGCAGCGAGGCGCGGCCGTTGACCTGCGCCCAGCCCGTGATCCCCGGCTTGATCGCGAGCCGCCCGCGCTGGCGCGGCGTGTACTGCTCGACCTGCACCGGCAGCGTCGGGCGCGGCCCGATCAGCGACATCTCGCCGCGCAGCACGTTGAGCAGGTTCGGCAGCTCGTCGAGCGAGGTGCGCCGCAGCAGCGCCCCGGCCCTCGTCACACGCGGGTCGCCGGCGTCGATCGCGAGGCCGGCGCCGATGTGCTCGGCGCCCGGCACCATCGTGCGCAGTTTCAGGACGTCGAACGGCTCGCCGTCGCGCCCGATCCGCCGCTGGCGGTAGATCACCGGCCCCGGGCTCTCGAGCCGGATCGCCAGCGCGGCGAGCGCCAGCACCGGCGAGAGCAGCGCGAGCGCCAGCGCGGAGACAACGATGTCGACGAGGCGCCGCAGCACGGCGGGGATTCTCTCATCGGGCGTGAACCATCGCCGTCGCCTCCTACCTTGCGCCGCTATCAAGGTACGTGAGGCCATCAAGCTGATCGAAGCCGCCGGGTGGCATCGCGTGCGCCGCAAGGGCAGCCACCGCCAGTACCGGCACCCGCGCAGGCCCGGTACCGTGACGGTCGCAGGACATCTCCGCGACGAGTTGCATCCGAAGACGATGGCCAGCATTCTCAGACAGGCAGGTTTGCGGCAATGATCGACGTCGAGCCCTATCTGATCCTCATCGAGGGTGGCCCGCCCTCGAACTTCTCGGCCTGGTCGCCGGACGTACCGGGTTGCGTGGCCACCGGTGAGACGATCGACGCGTGCGTCGCGGAGATGCGGTCGGCCCTGGCAGCGCACCTCGAGACGATGGTCTCGCTCGACGAACCGCTCCCCGACGCCTCGGGGCCGGGGATCTACCTCGAGCGCGCGATCGCCGCGTAGCACCCAGCCTCAGCGCGTCCCCTCCGCCGCCTCCCAGGCCGGATCGGTCCCGTGCCGCAGCCAGTCCCACAGGCCGGCCGCGGGCGAGGCGGCGGTCAGGACGTAGTAGCGGGCGATCAGCAGCGGACGGAGCCGGATCGCGCCCGCCAGCGCGGCGGCGGCGAGCAGCGCGAGCTGGAGCGCGAGCGTGACGGCGTAGAGCGTGCGCGTCGAGGAGTCGCTCAGCGCGAGCAGCGCCACGTTCGTCGCGAGGGCGACGACGTGCAGGAACGGGAGCGCGTAGCGCAGCAGGCGGTGGGAGAACACCATCAGCGCGTAGCCGGGCGGGTAGCCGCGGGGCGAGAGCATGCCGCCGCGCAGCAGGATCGGCCACGTGTGGCTCATCATCCGCCGCTTGCGCGCGAACTCGCCCTCGACCGTCGGCACCATCTTCTCGCTCGCCCGCGCCGCGGGCACGTACACCGCGCGCAGGCCCCGCTTGACCATGTTGAAAGGGAGCGAGAGGTCGTGGCCCATCACGGGGTCCACGACCAGGTAGGTGTCGCGCCGGGTGGCGTAGATCGCCCCGTTGCCCGCCGTCACCGAGGAGAGGCGGGACTCCAGCGCGCGCACCGCCAGCTCGTAGCGCCAGTACAGCCCCTCCTGGTTGGAGCCGTCGCGGCCGCTCGCGGTCTGCACGAAGGCGACGCGGCCGCAGGCGTAGCCGACCCGCGGATCCTCGAACGCGGCGGCGAGCTCGCGCGCCGCCGCGGGCTCCCACAGCGAGTTCGCGTCGGAGAAGGCGACGAGCTCCCCGCGGGCGCGCTCGACCGCCGCATCCTGCGCCCGGATCTTCCCGCCACGCGCCAGCTCCAGCACGAGGTCGGCGCCTGACCGCCGCGCGAGCTCGGCCGTCGCATCGCCGCAGCCGTCGCAGGCAACGATCACCTCGAGCAGCTCGCGCGGGTAGTCCAGGGCGAGAAGGTTGCCGACCTTCTCGGCGATCACGGCCTGCTCGTCGTGGGCGGCCACGATTATGGATAGAGAGGGTTGTCCGCCGTGGGGATCCCGGCGGGCGCGGCCGGCGCCTGCGCCGGCGCCGGGATCGGGCGTGAGCTTCGCGACCAGCGCCAGCGCCAGGGCGTAGCCGAGCTGCGTCCAGAGGATCAGCGCGACGCACAGCCAGAAGATCACGGCGAGAACGGTCACCGCCGGGCATTCTCGCGGTCGAGAACGGGTAATAGACTCGCCGCAGGATGGACTACACGATTCGGAACCTCGCGACGACGGCCGACTCCGCGCCGAAGTTCGGCTTCGGCGAGAGCGGCGAGGCGCACTTCCCACGGGAGGAGCTTCAGGCGCGCACGATCGGCCTGGCCTACCACATGCTCAAGCCCGGCATGCGCAGCCCCTTCGGGCACCGCCACGAGGAGGCCGAGGAGGTCTACGTCGTGATCTCGGGCGACGGGCGCATGCGCCTCGACGACGAGATCGTCGACATCACCGCGCTCGATGCGATCCGCGTCGCGCCGAGGGTCGCCCGGGCCTTCGAGGCCGGCCCCAAGGGGCTGACCGTGCTCGCCTTCGGACCCCGCCACGAGTCCGACGGCGAGATGCTGCACGAGTTCTGGAAGGACTAGCCGCCGCGCAGCGAGCGGTACAGCGCGAGCGTGCGCTCGGCGACGCTGGCCCAGGAGT
Source organism: uncultured Solirubrobacteraceae bacterium (assembly GCA_963721285.1). Classification (GTDB taxonomy): domain Bacteria; phylum Actinomycetota; class Thermoleophilia; order Solirubrobacterales; family Solirubrobacteraceae; genus Palsa-744. The sequence continues at coordinate 616,557 of CAVRIN010000002.1, forward strand.
ACTCGCCGGATGCCGCCGCCCTCGCCCGCTCGGACATCGCGGCGATCGCGGCGGGGTCTGCCAGCAGCGCCGCGAGCGCGTCGTGGAGAGCCTGCGCGTCGCCCGCCGGCACGAGCCGTGCAGCGCCCGTGGCGGCGATCTCGGGAAAGCCGCCGACGTCGCTCAGGAGGAGCGGCTTGCCGAAGGCGAGCGCGGTGAACAGCACGCCCGACTGGTCGATCTCGCGGTAGGGGAGCACGACGAGGCCGGCCGCCCGGAAGAACGCGGGCAGCTCGGTGTCGCCGATGAAGCGCGGAAAGAAGCGCACCCCGGGAGGCGCCGCCTCGAGCAGCGGGGCGATGTCCATGCGCGGCATCCCGGCGACCCACAGCTCCGCGCCCTCGATGCCCCGCCAGGCGCGCAGCAACACGTCGATCCCCTTGTAGGGGCGCATCAACCCGAAGCACAGCACGACCGGCACGCCCGGCGGCGGCGCGGGCGCCCCGGCGCCCGGCGGCTGCGCCGCCAGGTGCTCGAAGACCCCGTGCGGGATCACGTGCACCCGCTCCGCGTCGACGCCGAGCTCCTCGATCAGCCGCGAGCGGCCGTGCGCCGAGTGCACGATCACCGCATCGAAGCGCTCATACAGGCGCCGCTGCGCGGCTCGCTGACCGGGCCGCGCCTCGCGCGGCAGGATGTCGTGGGCGGTCAGCACGAGCGGCCGGCCGGTCCGCCGCCGGGGCAGCAGCGGGCCGTCGAGATGCTGGACCGTCAGCCACTGGAAGTGGATCACCTCGGCGGCCGCCGAGCGGCGGCGGTAGCGCAGCATGTCCGGCACGTGCTCGGCGAGCTTTGCGACCCGGCGTACGGAGGGGTTCGCGAGCCGCGTCGCGCGCCGGTAGAAGAGCTCCTCGCGGCGGTAGGCGCGCGCCGGCATCACCGGGCCGTAGGCGAAATGGCTCGTGAAGAGCTCGACGTCGGCGCCGGCCTCGCCGAGCGCGGTGCACAGCGCGTGGTCGTATGGCGGCGTGAAGGCCGACGGGTCGACGACGTGGACGCGCACGGCGACGGACAATACGGCCCGCCATGATCGAGCTGAGCTTCTGCGTCGTCAACACCTCCCAGCGCGAGCTGCTGCTGCGCGGGCTCGACGCGATCGCACGGGAGCGCGAGGCGCTGCCGTTCGCAACCGAGGTGCTCGTGCTCGACAACGGCTCGCGCGACGGCTCGGCCGAGGCGGCCCGCGGCCACGCGGCCGTCGACGAGGTGGTCGCGCTCCAGGAGCGGCGCGGCAAGGCCGCCAACGACAGCGAGCTGCTGGAGCGCGCGCAGGGCCGCTTCGCGCTCCTGCTCAACGAGGACTCGGAGTTGCTCCCCGGCGCCACGGTGGCGCTGCGCCAGGCGCTCGAGGCCGATCCGCGGGCAGCCTGTGCCGGCGCCCAGCTGCTGAGACCGGACGGCGCGCGGCAGGCCTGCGCGTGGCGCTTTCCGAGTGTCGCGACGGCGCTCGCCGGCGCGCTGCAGCTGCAGCGCCTCGTGACGGTCCAGAGCCGCGGCGGGCGCACCCGCACGGTCGACTGGTGCCAGTCATCGGCGCTGCTCGTCAGGCGCGAGGCGGCGGCTGAGGTGGGCTATCTCGATCGCGACTTCTTCGTCTACTCCGACGAGGTCGACTTCGCCAGGAGGCTGCGCGACGCGGGCTGGCTGAGCCTGTACGTGCCGGCCGCGCGCGCGGTCCACCACGAGCAGCTCGCGACCGGCGCCGCGCCGGAGCGGCGGATCGTCGAGATGGCGCGCAACCGCGACCTCTACATGCGAAAGCACCATTCGCCGGCCGCCGCGCGCGCCGTGCGCTGGCTGACCGGCGCGGCCTATGCCGAGCGCGCAGCGCTCGCCCTCCTGCTGCCGGGGCGCGATCCCCGGCGGCTGTGGCTGCATGCCCGCGCGAGCGTGCGGCCCGGGCGCGGCGAGGGGCTGCGCGAGGCGGCCGCCCGCTACAACCGCGAGCGCTAGATGTCCCGCAGCGGGTCCTCGGCGTACGCCTCGAGCTCGCCGTGGCGGGCGCGAAAGGCGGCCACGCGGCGACGCGCGTCGGCCGCGAGCCGCCGGGCTTCGGCCCGCTCGTGCGGGTGGAAGAAGCGGCTCAGCAGAAGCGCCGCCGGCACGAGCGCGAGCCAGGCGGCGCGGGTGATCAGGCCGACGGCCCCCTGGTCGGGCAGCAGCAGCTCGCCGGAGACGGCGACGCCGGCGAGGATCGCCGTCAGCTGTGCGAGCCGCCGCCATTCGAAGCCGACCCTGAAGAGGCTGCGCGTCAGCAGGTAGATCACCGCCAGCATCGCCAGGTAGGAGCCGCACAGCGCGAGGCCGGCACCCGCGATCCCGAGCCCGGCGCCGCTCGTGGGGACGAGCACGAGCAGCAGCGCGACGTTCACGGCCAGCCCGGCGGCCGCGGCGGGCAGGTTGCGCGAGGTCACGCGCGCGCGGCCGGAGATCGCGACGAACACGAGGTACAGGCCGTACAGGGCCCAGCCGAGCGCCAGCCAGGGCAGCGCGCGGTGCGCGTCGAAGTAGGCGGGCGCCGAGAGCAGCCGCACGAGCCAGCGGCCCAGGAGCGCGACCGCGCACACCACGACGCCGGTCGCGAGCGCGTAGTAGGTGGTCACCAGCGAGTACAGCCGGCTCGCCTCGTCGTCATCCTCGATCGAGTAGGCCAGCGGCGGCCACGCGTACTGAAAGCCGCGCACCGCCACGAACACGACGGTCGCCAGCTTGATGGCGACGGCGTACGTCCCGGCTGCGCTGTGCGAGTAGGAGCGAAACAGGTAGAAGCGGTCGACCACCTGCAGGGCGTAGACGCTCGCGTCGGCCGGCACCGTCGGGACCCCGAACGCGAGCATCGCGCGCAGGTCGTCGCGCCGCACGCGCAGCGACACGCGCCGGCGCAGCACCCACCACAGGCCGAGCACGACGATCGCCGAGGCGCCGAAGTTGCCGAGCAGCAGCCCCCGCGCGCCCTGTTCGGCGAACACGACCAGCGCGATCGTGAGCGTCACGGTCAGCAGCACGTTCGCGCCGGATGCGTAGATGTAGGTGCGGGCGCGTTCGTCCACGCGCAGCTGGGCGTACGCCATCTCGAGATTCGTGAACGCCCACAGCCCGAGGATCGCGCAGTCGACCAGGAGCGGGTCGTGGAACCCGAGGATCAGCTTCGAGAGCGGCGCCGCGAAGAACAGCCCGACGAGGCCCGACACCGTCGTCGTCCACGCGACGAACGCGGTCGCCGTGCGGGCGATCCGCTCGCGGCGCGCCTGGTCGTCGTCGTCGAAGTAGAAGCGCACGAACGCCTCGCCGACGCCGCCCCGGACGAGGATGCTCGCGAGGATCACGCTCGTCAGCAGCGCTTCGGCCGCTCCGTAGGCCTGCGGGCTCAGATGGTGCGTGTAGAGCGGCAGCGTCAGCAGCGCGAGCGCCTTCGCGAGGATGTCGCCGAATTGATAGGCCGCGCCTGTCGTGACCAGGCGCCGGAGGTAGCCGAGCACGGCTAGAAGCTACTTCGGGCGGCCGGCGCCGGGATGCGCGAATCCGGGCGCCGCGCCGTCGCCCGGCGCGCCCGTGACGGAGAGCGCCGGGGCGGCTCCCACCGGCGCCTTCGCCTCCGCGACGGGGCCGCCCGCGCGCGCCAGCGCGACGCCGATCGCGAGCAGCGCCCAGGTGAACGGGTCTTCGAGGAAGTCGGAGTAGGTCCAGGTGTGGAGCACCAGCGCGGCGAAGCAGGCGGCCAGCGCGATCCGGGGCGGCGAGCGGCCCGCGCCGCTGAACAGCGCCAGGAAGGCGACCGCGAGCAGCACGGCGTAGACGACGAGCCCCGGGAGCCCCTGCTCGGCGGCGATCGTGACCGGGATCGTGTGCGAGGCCGAGACGGCGTTCTGCGCCGTCGCCTGGCTGGCGCTCGTGTGGCGCTTGTACTCCCTTTCGAACGAGCCCGAGCCGTAGCCCTGCAGCGGCCGTTTCTCGAACAGTTCGAGGCCGCCTTCGATCAGGCTCGCGCGGCCGGCCGTCGCGTTGTCGGCCGAGCCGCCTTTGCCTTTGAAGCCGAAGTGCCAGCTCCCGGGGGCGAGGGCGAGCACCACGAGCGCCAGCGCGAGCAGCGCGCCCGAGGCGATCGCGGTGCTGCGCAGGCCCCAGCGGTACGCGGCCAGCACGGCCAACCCGAGCAGCAGCGCGGCGATGCTCGACTGCGAGAAGCTGGTCACGAGCCCGCCGAGCAGCCACGCCAGCACGACCGCGCCGATCTGGACCTGGCGGCGCGTCCCCCACAGCACGACCGTCGTCACGTTCAGCATCACGAGCACCAGGAAGCGGCCGTAGACGCTGGGATCGAAGAACACCGAGTTGACGCGGAAGTAGTTGTCGTACTGGTTGGCCGCGATCAGCTTCGGGTTCAGGAACAGGCTCTTGCGGGCGTACTCGACGAACCCGAGCCCCGCCAGCACGACGGCCATCGCGACCAGCAGGATCAGCGCCCGCTCGAGCAGCCGCGGTGTCCAGCGCACGTCGCGCAGCAGCACGAACAGGAGCCCGAACGGGATGTAGAAGAACGCGAGGTTCTCAGCCGCCTTGGCGCGGTCGGCCGAGTAGGAGATCTGCAGCGCGTACAGGGCAACTGCGGCCAGCAGCGCCCATCCCACGTAGCCGGCGGCGGCGTTGCTCCCCGCCGCGGCAGGGGCGGCGGGCGGGGCGGGGGGGCGGGCCCATCTCCCTCCCCGGCCGCGGGCGGCGCCGCACGGTCGCGAGCGCCCGTTCGCAGTCCCTGCAGCAGGCGCGGCAGCAGGTGGGCGAGGGTGCCCGCGCCGACGACGACGTACAACGGCACGAGCAGGTTGACCGTGCGCCCGTCGGCGGCGATCGGCACCCGGAACGGGAGCGCGAGGATCGCGAGCAGGGGGAACGCTTCCGGATGCCGGCGCATCACGAGCGCCAGCGCGGCGCAGAGGACGAGGCCGCCGGCAACGAGCGCGGCGAGCGTGCCGGCGGCCGGCAGGACGCCGGCGGTCGGCGGCGGGCTCACGGTCTCACCAGCGCGAAGCTGCGCGGCGAGAGCACGGGGTTGGGTTGGCCGCTCAGGGTCAGCCGCACGCGGTATTCACCCGCCGGCGCCAGGCGGCCGCGGTTCTGCGGGATCAGGAAGGAGCGCCCGCTGGCGGTGGTCTGCGTGCGGTAGGAGCGCGCCGTGCCGCGGTGCCCGTTCCAGCGCAGGGAGAGCTGTTTGTAGCGGGGCACCGGGTGGCGGACCAGCAGCGTCGCCACCACGTTGCCGCGGACGTCGATGACCGCGACCGTGACGCGTTCCGCGCGGGCGAGCTTGAACGAGATCTGCTCCCGTTTGTGGCGGCCGGACGGGACCGGGGCGAAGTTCGACGTGAGCTGGAACGTCTGCACGGAGGTCGGTTTGTGCTTGAGCCGCTGGGTCAGGAAGAAGGCGAGGAAGCAGGCCGCGACGAGCACGGCGAAGACCGCGGCCGCGAGATGGTCCGTGCCCTCGCTCCCCTGCCGCGGCGCCCGCTCGGCGCCACCGGCGCCGCCGCCTACGGCGCCCGCGGTGCTCAACCGTCGCCGCCCAGAGCGAAGCGCTCGACCGTGTCCGAGCGCAGCCCGAGCCGCAGCGTCTCGAGCGAGAGCACGTCGGCCGGCGCGATGTTGCCGAGGTTGCATTCGGTGCCGAAGTGCTTGAGCAGCCACACCTGCTGCGAGTGGCGGGGCGCGTCGAAGATCAGCCGGCGAGGCTCGATCGAGTGCGCGATCTCCTCGATCAGCCCCGTCCGCGGCTCGCCGTCGGCGCGATAGATCCCCGCCGTTCCCGACTCGCGCGCCTCGGCGATCACCTTCCAGGCGCCGGCCTCGAGGTCACTTTCGATCTGCTCGACCCACAGGTACGGGGCCATGATGAAGTCGACGTCCTTGCTGCCGACCTCCGCGAACACGGTGAACTCCTTCGACAGGCGCTCGATCAGCTCGCGCTTGAGCCCGCCGTCCAACTCGATCGTGCCGTCGGAGATCTCGACGTGGCGCAGGCCGAGCTCGCGCAGCCAGGACACCAGCCCCTCGACGCGCCCCTGGCGGATCGCGATCTCGGTCAGCGTCCCGCCGAGCACGACCGGGATCCCGTGCGCCGCGTAGCGCTCGAGCTTCGGCTTCAGGTTCGCGCTGACCAGCGCCGTGCCCCATCCGAGCTTCACGATGTCGACGCTCTCGCCCGCGACCTCGAGCAGCCCGTCGACCTCGGCGACCGACAGGCCGCGGTCGATCACGTGCGTGATCCCCTCCTCGCGGGGCTTGGCCGAGCGCGCCGGGATGTCGAGGAAGTCAGCTATGGCGCGGCGGTGCCCTGGGCGGCCCTGTCGGCGCCGACGACGACCACCACCTTCGCCGGCCCGGCGAGCGCGGAGACGGCCTGTTCGATCGGCTGCACGTGAGCGACCGACAGCGAGCGCGCCACCCCGTTCGCGTCCGCCTGGTGGCCCGGGGCGTACTCGACGACGCTGACTTCGTTGGCCCCCGGCGGGCGCCCGCCCAGCGCCGTCGCCTGCGAATAGCCGGTCTGCTGCAGCTGCCCCGAGATCCGATGAGCGAGCCCGGTTGTGAGGGTTCCGTTGAGCACGACGACCGCGGTTTCCGCCGGCGGCGTCGCTTTCGCCTGCTTGGACTGCGTGGTCGCGTGTTTGTGATGGGTGGACCCGGTCTGCGCCTGACCCGCTTCGCCGCCGCCCGACGCACCTGTCGCGCCGGCGTGGGAGCCGGAGGAGCCGCCCCGCGTCGCGAGCACGACCGCGAGCGCCGCCGCGACGAGGACCGCCGCCGCGATCACCCCGATCCGGCGCCGCGAGCCACCCGGAGATCCGTCACGGCGGCGACGCTCGCCCGGGCCGCCCGGCTGGCGCCCTCGGGTCCCACGGGACGCGGACGCGGCCGGCGCAGCCGCTGCGGCACTCTGCGCGGTGTCGCTGGGCGCGGCGGCGCGCGAAGTGGGCGGCGAGCTCGGCGCCGGCGGGAGCGGAGGACGTTTGCGCTCGCCCCCGGGGGGCATTCCGGGCGGGCTGGGTGCGCGGGCGCCGGCCGCGGGCGTCTCGGACGGAGCGGACTGAGGCCTCGCCTGCCCGCCGGGGGGCGGTGCCGCCGGGGGCGCAGCGGCGCCGGAAGCGCCGGCCGTCCCCCCGGCCCTCACGCCCGCGGACGCCGCTGCGGCGGTTGCCGGAGCGGGGGCCTGCCCGGGGGACGCGGCGGCGGGCGGGCTTCCGTTCGGTGCGGGCTGGCTGCGCTCGGCTCCTGCCGCCGACGCCGGAGCGCCGAGCGGAGCGGCGCCCTCGCCGGCCGCGGCAGGGCGAGCACCGGGGGGCTGCTGCCAGGGGATCGACCGTGGTGACGCGGGTGCCTGTCCGGCCGCCGGCGGCGTGGCCTCGTCCTGCTTCGGCGCCGATGCTGCGGCTGCAGAGGCGGCGGCTGCCGCCGCCGTCGCCGGACGCCCGGGGGCGGGTGCGCCCGGCTGGCCGAGGGCGGGTGCGCCCGGCTGACCGGTCGTGGGTGCGCCGGGCGCCGGCTGGCGCGGTGCGCCCGGAGCTGCGGTTGCGGGCTGGCCGGGAGCCGCCGTCGCCGGCCGGCCCGGAGCCGCTGGACCGCCGGGTTGCCGGGCGGGCGGCGGCAGCGGCGTGGCCGGCGCGCCCGAAGCGGTCACGGCCTGGCCGGGGGCCGCGGCCTGCGCCGACGCCGCGGGCGCTCCGGCCTGAGGGACGGCGCCAGCCTGGATCGGGGCCGCGCGCGGCACGGCGCGGACGCCCTGCGCGGCCGGTACCGCGGGCTGCTGAAGCCGCGCGGCCGCCGCCTGCGCGACGCGCTGTTCGGTCTCGGCGGCGCGCTCAGGGGCGCGACCGGCCCAGTCGCGCAGGCGCCTGATCTCTCGCGCCTGCGAGAACACGAGCAGCGACAGCACGGCGATCCCCAGCAGCGCGGCGAAGGCGACGATCGCCCCAATTTCGGTGAACTTGCTGGAGAGCGAGAAGGCGAGCAGCGAAATGCTCATGAATTGGGGGAGTGTACGAGGGGCTCAGGCGCATCGCGGCGTACGTCGGGCGCCGGCGTGACACCCCCGCCCGTGCCCGCGGCGGAGACGGGCGGCGCGGCGGCGCCGACCCGATCGCCTGCCGGGCCTCCGGCGTCCCCGTTACCGGCCGCAGCGACCGGGGCGGCAGCCGGCTGCGGCGCGCCGTCGACTTCCCGCAGCTCGCGCGAGAGCTCGGAGACCTTCGCCGCCAGACCAGCCGCGTCGCCCTCGAGCACCAGCAGGCGGATCTCGGCGAACATCGACTCGACCGCCTGCACGCCGAGCGGCCTGCGCTCAGCCCGCAGGATCTTCTCTGCGTCGGTCGGCCGCGCGCGCTCGTAGCTGTTGAACAGCTCCTCGTGCAGCTTCTCGCCGGGCCGCGAGCCGACGATCTCGATGTCGATGTCGCGATCCGGGTCCAGGCCGGAGAGCTCGATCATCGCGCGTGCCAGCTCGACGATCCGGACCGGCTCGCCCATGTCGAGGACGAACACCTCCGCTCCGGGGCTCTTGCTGATCCGCGGGCGCCGCGCCGGGACCGCGGCGCCGCGCGCGGCCGCCAGCGAGCCGGAGCGGATGATCAGCTGCACGGCCTCCGGGATCGTCATGAAGTAGCGGGTCATGCGTTCGTCGGTCACGGTCACCGGGCCGCCGCGCTCGATCTGGCGGCGGAAGATCGGCACGACGCTCCCCGAGGACCCGAGCACGTTGCCGAACCGGACCGCGGCATAGCGCGTCTCCGGGAAGCGCGCCGTCGCCGCCTCCAGGGCGAACTCAGCGAGCGCCTTGGAGGCGCCCATGACGGTCGCCGGGGCGACGGCCTTGTCGGTCGAGACGAGGACGAAGCGCCCCGCGCCCATGTCGCCGGCGACGTGGGCGACGACGTGCGTCGCGATCGCGTTGTTGCGGATCGCCTCGACGGGGTTGGCCTCCATCAGCCCGACGTGCTTGTAGGCGGCGGCGTGGAAGACGACCGTCGGGCGGTGCTCGGCGAAGACCTCGCGCATCCGCTCCTCTTCCTTGCAGTCGGCGAGCACGGCGGCGAGCATCGACTCCGGCACGTGGCGCTCGTCTTCGAGCTCGCGCAGGATCGCGAACAGGTTGTCCTCGGCATGGTCGAGCAGCACGATCCGGTGCGGCTCCACGCGGGCGATCTGCCTGCACAGCTCCGAGCCGATCGAGCCGCCCGCGCCCGTGACGAGCACGACCTGCCCGGCCAGATACCCGCCGACGCGCTGGAGCTCCATCTGCACCGGGTCGCGGCCGAGCACGTCCTCGACGCGCACCTCGCGGACCTGGCGGGCGAGCGCCCCGCGCGTCTGCAGCAGCTCGAAGACCGTCGGCAGCGTGCGGACGGGGATCCCCCGGTAGCGGCACTCACGCACGATCCGCGCCCGCGTCGAACCCGGCGCGGACGGGATCGCGATGATCACTTCGTCGGGCTCGGCGTCGTCGAGGATGCGGGGCAGATCGCCCTCGGTGTCGCCGCGAACGCGCACGCCGTCGATCCGCAGCCGGTGCTTGACGGGGTCGTCGTCGACGAAGCCGACGGGCTCCAGGCCCAGCTCGCGGTTGCGCATGATCTCGCGCAGCACCATCCGCCCGCCCTCGCCGGCGCCGGCGATCAGCACGGTGCGACGGCCCTTGCCGCCCTCGCGGAAGGCGGCGAGCGGACGGCGCTCGTAGATCGAGCGCGCGATCGCACGGACTCCGATCAGGAACACGAGCGCGAGCAGCGCGTAGAGCACGATCACGCCGTTCGGCAACACCACCGCCACCGTCGCGTTGGCGGCGCGGTGAGGACCGACGAACTGCGCCGGATATGCATGTGTGGGGCGCACGACATCGATGGCGACGACGGTCAGCAGCACGATCAGCAGCACCGCGCGCACGATCGCCTCGTAGTCGCGCTGACCGGCGTAGCGCCAGCGTCGCTGGTAGACGCGGCACAGCACGAGGATCGGCAGGCTGCCGACCAGCACCCACCAGATCGTCGCTGAGCGCAGCTCGGCGTAGTGCTTCGGCGGGCCGTTGTTGAAGCGGAGCTGGAAGGCGAGGTAGTACGCGAGCGCGACCAGCGCTCCGTCCACTGCGAGCTGCAGAAGCGAGTGGCGATGGAGCGGGAGGGCCGCCGAGCGGAGACGTCGGCGCATTGACGGAGATTGTAAGCGGCCGGCGAGAAGGAGTCAGGGCCAGGTGGCCGCGGGTGGACGCGCTCAGGCCAGCGGCGAGAGCAGCAGCTCGACCAGCGCGGCGGGGTCGCGCCGCACGCGGGCGGCCGCGGGCGCCGGCGCAAGCGCGGGGATCTCGAGCTGGCCGGGGTCCGACAGCACGCCCAGCCGGCCTTCGGCGATGAGCCGCTCGTCGACCGCGCCGAGACGGCCCTGGAAGGTGGTGAGCACCGGCGTCCCCAGCGCGACCGCCTCGCGGTTCATCGTGCCCCCGGCCGAGATCACGAGCGCCGCCTGGGCGATCAGGGACTGCGCGTCGATCGCCCGCTCGGGGATCACCAGGCCCTCCACGCCCGCCAGCTCCCGGCGCTGCTCGGCGACGCGAGGCAGCACCACCGGCTGCAGGCGCCCGTCGCGCGCGTCGGCGGCGAGGCGCTCGAGCACGGCGGCGAAAAGGTCGCTGTGGAAGCGGTGGTAGAGCGAGACCTCCGGCGGCGTGCGGACGACGACGATCGGGCGGGCCGGATCCAGCCCGAGCTCGGCCGGCACCCCGGCGTCCGGCTCGAAGTCGGCGAGGTAGTACTCCTCCTTCAGGCCCTCGTAGCGGCGCAGCTTGGCGAGCGCGCCGTAGCGCCGCAGGCGCTCGGGCGGGATCGCCTCCGGCACGACCACGGCGGCGGCCAGCCGGCAGTTGATCGTGTGCTGCACGGTCGCCCACTCGTAGTCGAACATCGTCGAGCTGGGGATCCGCAGGAGCGCGGCGGCGACCGAGATGTCGTTCGAGCCGTGCCCGAGCGCGATGTCGAAGCGGCCGGCTCCCCCGGCCCGCCCGTGCCGCGCCCAGCGCACCAGCGCCAGCGAGCGCGAGGCCAGGCCGGCGGCCTTGGACAGGGCGCGCTCACCGCGGTGGCGGCCGATCGCCGTGTGCTCGACGCCGAGACGCTCGCACAGCTCGAGCGTCTGCGCGAAGTCGCGCGCCGTCACCTCCACGTCGTGGCCTTCTGCCCGCAGCAGCTCGATCACCGGCCGCATCACGAGCACGTGGGGGCTGTTCGTCAGGTCGACCCAGACGCGCATCGGCGAGGACGCTAGCTGCTGGCGCCGCCACTCGGCCCTGCTCGTGCAACGGATTCTCATCGGCCGCCGGGCCGTCGGGCGGGCGGCGCTCGGTATCGTTGGCCGCCGCGTGCTCGTCCTCGCCTCGATCTCCGAGACGCTCTTCAACGAAATGGCCACCCTGGTCCGCGAAGGGGGCTACCCGGCGATCTTCGGGCTGATGCTGCTGGAGAGCGCCTGCATCCCGATCCCCTCGGAGGCGACGATGCTGTTCGCCGGCTTCGCAGTCGCCGATCCCGCCGGGAGCGGCGCCGAACACCACCTCACTCTGCTCGGCGTCGTCACCGCCGGCGTGCTCGGCAACCTCGTCGGGTCGTGGATCGCCTACTGGGTGGGGCGCGCCGGGCGCCTGGAGCTCGTCGAACGTCACGGCCACTGGCTGCACATCAAGCCGAGCCACATAGCGACGGCCGACCGCTGGTTCGACCGCTACGGGCCCGCCACGGTCTTCTTCAGCCGGATGCTGCCGATCGTGCGCACGTTCATCTCGCTTCCGGCGGGCGTCGCGAAGATGCCGTTCTGGCGCTTCACGCTGTTCACGTTGCTCGGCTGCATACCCTGGGTGCTCGCCCTCGCGCTCGCCGGCGAAGCGCTCGGAAGCAACTGGGAAGACGCCCGCAAGTACTTCGAGTACGTGGACTACGTGATCGCGGCGCTGATCGTGATCGGGCTCGTGGCGTGGGTCGTGCGCAGGCGCCGTTCGCGTCGTGAGCCGGCCCAGGACGCGGCGGGCTGAGTGTCCGCCCGCGCGGCGGGCTTCAAAATAGGCGGATGAGCACGCTCGGCACGTTGATCGGAGGCCGCTACCGCCTCGACGCGGTGATCGGGCGCGGCGGCATGTCGACCGTCTACAAGGCGTTCGACGCGGTGCTCGAACGGCCGGTCGCGATCAAGCTCATGCATCGCGAGATCGCCACCGACTCCGATCAGCTCGAGCGTTTCCGCCGCGAGGCGCGAGCGGTCGCGCAGCTCAACCACCCGCACGTCGTCTCGGTGATCGACGCCGGCGAGGAGCCGCTCGGCGAGGACGGCTCGGGCACGCCGTACATCGTGCTCGAATACGTCGACGGCGAGACGCTCAAGAGCGTGATCCGGCGCGACGGGCCGCTCGAGATCCCGCAGGCGCTCGCCTATTCGATCGAGATCGCGCGTGCGCTGGGCACGGCACACGAGCGCCAGATCGTCCACCGCGACGTCAAGCCCCACAACATCCTCATCGACCCCGAGGGCGGCGCCAAGATCACCGACTTCGGGATCGCGCGCTCGCTCACCGAGGAGGGGCTGACGATGGCAGGACGGGTGCTGGGCACGACCGACTACGTCTCCCCCGAGCAGGCGCTGGGCCAGCCGGTGACCCCGCAGTCGGATCTGTACTCGCTGGGGATCGTGCTGTACGAGATGCTGACCGGCGACGTCCCCTTCCACGGCGAGACCCCCGTCGCGGTCGCCATGAAGCATGTCCGCGAGGACGTCCCCGACGTCCAGGCGCGCCGGCCGGAACTCTCGGCGGCGACTGCCTCGGTGCTCGACCGGGCGCTCGCCAAGGACCTCTCGCGGCGCTACCCCGATGCCGCCGCGATGGTCGCCGACCTCGAACAGGTGCTGGCGATCGAGGCGTCGCGCACCGGGCAGACGACCGGCGAGGCGACGACGGTGCTGCGCACGCTGCGCGGCCGGGCGCGGCGGCGGCTGCCCTGGCGGATGCGCCACCCGGCGCGCTGGCTGGCCTCGCTGGCTCTGCTCGCCGCGATCGTCGCTGTCGTGCTCGTGCTGGCGCTCGACAGCGCGCACCGCGGAACCGGCGTCGCGCCCGGCGCCTCCTCGCGGGCGGGGCTGACGCCGGTCGGGCTCTCGCAGTCGTCCGCGCACGGGTACAACCCGTTCGGGACCGGCCCGGAAAACCGCGACCAGATCAGCAACGTCGTCGACAGCGACCCGTCGACGACCTGGAAGACGGAGACCTACTACGAAGGCAACCTCCGCAAGCCGGGCGGCACAGGGCTCGGCGTGTACCTCGACGCCGCCCCCGGCGTCGCGGCGCGCGCGATCCAGATCATGACGCCGACGCCCGGGTTCTCCGCCCAGTTCTACACCGCCGACCACGTCGACGCGTCCCTGCCCTACGGCGATCCGACGCCGCTCGCGGCGCGCGGGTGGAAAGGCCCGATCGGCGCCAGCCAGTCGGTGCACGACGGCCAGCGGATCCCGCTGCACCCGCCGCCCGGCCCCCACCGCTACTACCTGCTGTGGATCACGACGCTCCCGCCGGGGAGCCAGTCGGCGACGATCTCTGACATCACGCTCTTCAAGTAGGCCCTCAGTGCTGCCGCGCCGCGGTGGCCGCATGGCGTGCAAGCGCCAGTCGGCACAGGCGGTCGACGAGCTCCGGGTAGGGGACGCCGGAGGCTGCCATCAGCTTCGGGTAGACGCTCGTGGGGGTGAAGCCGGGCATCGTGTTGAGCTCGTTGAGCAGCACCTGCTCGCCGTCGACGAAGAAGTCGGCGCGCGCCAGCCCGGCGCAGCCGGCGGTCCGGAACGCGCTCCGCGCGAGCTCGGCGATGAGGCTGCGCGCGGCCTGCGAGATCCTCGCCGGTATGAGCAGCTCCATGCCGCCGGGCGAGTACTTCGCCTCGTAGTCGTAGAAGTCGCTCTCATAGGCGATCTCGCCCGGCTCGGACACGAGCACCTCGCTGCCTTCGCCCGGCAGCTGCTCGAGCACCGCGCACTCGACCTCGATGCCCGGCGCCGCCGCCTCGACGATCACCAGCTCGTCGTGGGCGAAGGCCGCTTCGATCGCGTGCTCGAGCTGCGCCGGCGCGGTCACCTTGCCGATGCCGACCGAGGAGCCGAGGTGGGCGGGCTTGACGAACACGGGCAGCCCCAGCGCCGCCGCCTGCTGGAGCGCGGCGGCGCGCTCGGCACGCCAGCGCTCGGCGCGGATGCCCGCGTAGCGCACCTGCGGCAGGCCCAGCGGCGCCATCAGGTCTTTGAAGAGGACCTTGTCCATGCACACGGCTGAGGCCGCGACCCCGGAGCCGACGTAGGGCACCCCGAGCGTCTCGAGGATGCCCTGCAGGGTGCCGTCCTCGCCGTAGGGACCGTGGAGCACCGGGAAGACCGCGTCGGCTCCCTCGAAGCCGCGCCCGGGCGTCACCTGGATGGCGATGCCGTCGCGGCGCCAGGTGCCATCGCGGCCGATCTCCACCCACACCACCTCGTGCCCCGCGCTCGCGAGCGCGTCGCGGACCGCGCCGGCCGAAGCCAGCGAGACGTCGTGCTCGGAGGAGCGCCCGCCGGCCAGCACGGCGACGCGCAGCGAGGCGGCGCCGGGGCCGGGAGCGCGCGGCGGCGCGGGTGTCGGGTCCGCGGCGGCCATCTCAGGGCCCAGGGCCCGGCGGCGTCGGCGCGGGGGTGGTCGTGGTGGTCGTCGTCGGCGTGGTTTCCGGCCCGAGCTGCGCAATCGTGATCGTCACGGTCGATCCCTTTGGAGCCTTCGTGCCCGGACCCGGGCTCTGGCGCAGCACCTTGCCGGACTGAGAGGCATCGGCGGTCTGGCCGGTGGCGATCTTGGGCTTGAATCCCGCCTGGTCGAGGGTGATCGTGGCGAGCGTCTCGCTCTCGCCGACAACGTTCGGGACGGCCGCTTCCTTGGGCGCCTGCGCGACGACCAGATCGACCTTGCTCTGGGCCTTCACCGAGCTGCCGCTCGCGGGCGACTGCGAGAGCACCGTGTCCGGTGCCTGCGTCGAGCTGGTTTGCTTCGTGACCGCCCCGACCGAGAGTTCGGCGTTGGCCAGCGTCGCTTCGGCGGCCGACAGCGACTCGCCCGTCACGTCCGGGACCTTGACCGGGGCCGGGCCGGTGGAGACGAGCAGCTGCACGCCGCTGCCGAGCTGCTCGACCGTCCCCGCCGGCGGATTCGTGCCGATCACCTTGCCCGCGGGCACGGTCGCGCTCGCTTCCTTGGTCACGTGCGGCTTGAAGCCGGCTGCGCGGAGCTTCTTCAGGGCCTGCTCTTCGGTCATGCCTTCGACGTCCGTGACGGGGGCGCTGGCCGGGCCGCCGGAGACGAGCAGGTTGACGCGCGAACCTTTTTCGATCCGCGTGCCCGCGGCCGGTAACTGGCTGATCACGAGACCCGTCGGGACCGTCGAGCTCGACTGCAGCTGCGGCACCGGGTTCAGGCCCGCGCGGCGCAGGATCGCGTCCGCGGACTGTTCGGGTTCCCCGGAGACGTCGGGCACTCTCACCTTGCCGGCCGGCGATGAGATCAGCAGCACGGCGGCGACGGCCAGCCCCGCCACCACGAGCGCCGCCAGCCCCCACCACAGCCACCTGCGCCGCCGCCGGCGCCCCTCATCGTCCTCCGCCGGGTGCTCCTCGTACGGCAGCGGCGCGGCGAGCATCACGCCGGTCGGGGGATCGTGGGGCTCGAGGACCGCCACGTGACCGTCGAGCGGCGCCGGCAGCCGTTCGCGCTCGGCCTCGAGCGCCGCGATCAGCTCGTCGTCGTCGGCGTAGCGCTCGATCGGATCCTTGGCCAGCGCGCGCAGCACGACCGCGTCAAGCGTGGCCGGGATCAGGGGGTTGAGCTCGCTCGGCGGGCGCGGCGCCGCGGAGACCTGCTTGAAGGCGATCGCCACTGCCGTCTCGCCCTCGAAGGGAACGACTCCCGTGAGCAGCTCGTAGAGGATCACGCCCACCGAGTAGATGTCCGATGCGGCGCTGACGGCGTAACCCTGCGCCTGCTCCGGGGAGAGGTACTGCGCGGTGCCCATGATCGACCCGGTCAGCGTCATGTCGGAGGCGCCGGCTCGCGCGATCCCGAAGTCGGTGACGCGCGCGCGGCCCTCTTCGTCGAGGATCACGTTGTGCGGCTTGAGGTCGCGGTGGATCACCCCGCGGCGGTGCGCGAAGCGCGCGGCGCGCAGGATCTGGATCACGATGTCGATCGCGAGCGCCGGTTCGAGCGGCCCCGTTTCGCGCACGATCGCCTTCAGCGAGCGGCCGGCGACGTACTCCATCGCGATGTAGTAGGTGCCGTTCCACTCGCCGCGGTCGAAGATGCCGACGATGTTGGGGTGCGAGAGGGCGGCGGCGCTCGAGGCCTCGCGCTTGAACCGCTCGACGAACTCCTGATCTTCGGCGAAGTGGTGGTGGAGCACCTTCACGGCGACCTCACGGCCGAGCAGCTGGTCGTGCGCCAGGTAGACGTCGGCCATCCCCCCCGAGCCGAGGCGGGAGAGGACCCGGTAGCGACCGTCGATCAGTGTCTCTGGCTCAATCACGGAGCAGCTGTTCCATCACTTGCTTTGCGACCGGCGCGGCGAACGCGGCCCCCTGGCCGGGCACGCCCTTGAGCGTCACGGCGATCGCGACCGTGGGATCGGCCGCGGGGGCGAACGCGATGAACCACACGTTGTTGATCGTGTTGCCGATCTGAGTCTCGGCGGTCCCGGTCTTCCCGGCCACCTGCACGCCCGGGATCTGGGCGCTGGTGCCCGTGCCTTCGTTCACGACCGCTTCCATCATCGTCCGGACCGCGGCGGCGGTGGAGCTCTTCATCACGACCGACTGCACGGTCGGCTTGACGCGCAGCACCGTCTGGCCGTCGGCGTCGACGATCCGGCTCGTCAGGTGCGGGGTCATCAGGCGCCCGGCGTTGCCGACCGCGGCGGCCACCTCCGCCATCTGCAGCGGCACGACCGCGAGTTTGTCCTGGCCGATCGACATGCGGCCGAGGTCCACTTTCGGGCTCAGCGGCGAGACGAGCCGGTTGCCTTCGTAGGAGCCGCTCACCGACATTTCGCCCGCCGGGTAGTCGAGCTTCGGCTTGCGGTCGAAGCCGAAGCGCGCCATGTAGCGCGCCATCGTCGGCCTGCCGACCTTTTCGCCGACCTGCGCCCAGACCGTGTTGACCGATTTCGCGAGCGCTTCGATCAGCGTCAGCTGCCCGAGGCTCTCGTTCTCGTCGTTCTGGAGCGGCACACCGGAGATCACGACGTCGTTGCGTCCTGACACGGTCGATTCGGGCGTGAACTTCCCGCTGTCGATAGCGGCCGTCGCAGTCACGACCTTGAACGTGGAGCCCGGGGCGTAGCCGAACTGCGTCGCGCGGTTGATCAGCGGCGCACTCGAGTCGTGGGCCAGCCGTGCGTAGGCCGAGTTCGATTTCAGCGAGTTGGGGTTGTAGCTCGGAGACGTCGCCATCACCGTGACGGCGCCGCTGCGCGGTTCCAGGGCGAGGACCGCGCCCTGCTGTTCCCCCAGCGCCTGGACGGCGACGCGCTGGGCGGCCGGGTCGAGCGTGGTGATCACCTTCTGCCCGCGCGGGCGCCGGCCCTGGAGCTGATCGAGCACCGCCTGCAGCCCGGTGTCGGTCTGGCCGTTGAGCGCGCTCGAGCGATAGCGCTCGATCCCGGTGCTGCCGAGGTTCGTGAAGTAGTAGCCGACCGTGTTCGCAAACAGGCTGCCGGTCGGATAGCTGCGTTCGTAGGTGCCTTCGCGCCGGCGGAGGCTGTGCGCAAGGACGGTGCCGTCGGCGGCCACGATCGGACCACGGTCGATGCGCTGCTGCTCGAGCAGCGTGCGGGCGTTGAGCCTGTTTTCGCGCAGCGAGGACGCTTCGAAGATCGTCCAGCGCGAGGTGAAGGCGACGAGCAGCGCGAACAGCAGGACTACGAGCCCGTAGAGGCGGACGATCGGCCTGTTCATGTTGTCGGGGCCCGCTCACTCATTCGAGCTGGTCGAGTTCGAGGCTGCGGATCAGCGAGGCAGCCTTCCCTTCCGAGCGCAGGGAGTGGTCGAGCAGCGAGCTGCGCCGGTGCGGGCTCAGCGTCGCGGCGCCGACGCCCGAGACGTAGCGGCTGCTGTAGAGGTTGATGTTCCCGGGCAGTGTGAAGGGGATTCCCTGGTAGAGCGTGACCAGCCCGCGCTGGTTGGTGCCGATGAAGTACACCGACTGGACCGCCAGGAATGCGCCGGCGGCGACCAGCGCGACGACGACGGCCACGGCGAGCGTCACGCCCGCGCGCCGCACCGGCAGCCGCCGCCTCCGCTCCGCCGGAGCGCGCCCCGCTCCACCCGGGGTGCGGGGCCGGCGCTGCGCGACCGGCGGCGCCTGGGCGACCGGCGCGGAGGCGGCTGCGGCCAGCGCGGGCGCGTCCGGTGGCGCGCCCTGCGCGGGCGCCCTCACTGCCGGCATCCCCGGTGAGCGTCGGTTCCTCGCCGCCGTCTTCGCCGCCGGCGGGCGCCCCCACGTCCTCGAGCCGGAGCAGCACGACGGTGATGTTGTCCCGCCCCCCGGCGCGGTTGGCCTCCGCGATCAGCTTCTCGCCGGCGTCGCGCAGGCTCGGCGTGGACGCCAGCACCGCGGCGATCTGCTCCTCGGAGACCATCGTCGTGAGGCCGTCGCTGCAGACCAGGTAGACGTCGCCGGCCTGCCCCTTGAACGAGCGGGTGTCGACCTCGACCGCGCCCTCGATGCCGAGCGCGCGGGTGATGACCGAGCGCTGGGGGTGCTCGACGGCTTCCTCGGGGGTGAGCCGGCCCTGACGCATCAGCTCGTCCACGAGCGAGTGGTCGTCGGTCAGGCGAAGCAGCTCGCCGTCGCGCAGGCAGTAGGCGCGGCTGTCGCCGACGTGCGCGATCGCGATGTCGCGCTCGCCGACGTAGACGGCGGTGAGCGTCGTGCCCATCCCCGCCTGCTCGGCGTTGGCGTGGGAAAGCTCGTGGATGCGCGTGTTCGCCGCCTGCACCAGGCGCGCGAGCGCCGCCTCGGGCTCGCCGCCGTCGGGCAACCCGCCCTGGAAGGCCTCGACGGCGAGCCTGGAGGCGACCTCGCCAGCCTGGGCGCCGCCCATGCCGTCTGCGACGACGAACAGCGGCGAGCGCACCCACAGCGAATCCTCGTTCGCGCGACGCTGCCGGCCGGTGTCGCTGCCGGAGTACTGCTCTGCGACCCGCAACATCGAGTCAGTCGACCTCGAAGGCGAATTCGCTGTCGCCGATCCGCACGCGGTCGCCGGGGTGGAGCGGGCGGGGCGTCTGCAGCAGCTCCTCGTTCAGGTAGGTCCCGTTCGTGGAGCCGAGGTCTTCCACGACCACGCTGTTGCCCTGCTCGTAGATGCGGGCGTGCCGCGAGGACGCGAACGGGTCCTCGAGGCGGATCTCCGCCACGTCGCCGCGCCCCAGGACCAGGTCCCCGTCGAGGTCGTAGATCATCCCGGCATCGTGCCCGGGCGCGCGCTCGACGACCAGCCGCGGTGCGCGGGCGACGTAGTCGACGGTCCCCAACTGCGAGGCGGAGTACATGCCGGTCGCGTCCGGCGGCGCCTCGACCGCGAGCGCCTGCCCCCGGCCGCGATCGGCGCCGCCCCCGAGGTCACGGCGCGCGCTGCGCGCCACCCAGAAAAGGAACAGGTAGAGCACGGCCAGGAAGCCGAACTTCAGCGCGACCGATGCGGGGTCGAGGCTGTTCATCCGAGCTCGAAGGCTGCCTGGGTGGAGCCGAACTCGATGACCTCGCCGCCGTGCAGCGGCTCGCGCCCACGCACCTGCACGCCGTTGACGAGGACGCCGTTGGTGGAGCCCAGGTCGACGATCTCCCACCCTTCGCCCGCCGGGCGGATCTCGGCGTGGCGGCGTGAGATGCCGCTGTCCTCGAGGACGACGTCGCAGTCGCGGCTGCGGCCGATGACGCCGCCGCCGGGCGGGAGCAGAAGCCGGCGCCCTCCCACCGCGAGCAGCGCCCGCTGCGGGCGGGCTCTCTGCGCCTCTTCGACGGGCTCGCGCACCCTGGCGGAGGTGCTGTAGATCATGGTCTTTCCGTGCTCATCCTCGCCGTGGGCCGCGGCCGCGGCGCGGCCCGGGGCCGGGTCGGCTTCACTCTGAACGTCGGGGCGGACCAACTTGGCCTGGATCCCGAACTCGCCGAGGGAGAGCCGCTCATCGGTGCTGAACGAGACGTGGACGCCGCCGGCCAGGATCAGGTTCTCCCGGCGCGCATGCTCGAGCAGGTACCCGCACAGCTCTTCGATCACCTCGCCTTCGACGCCCTCGTAGCGTTCGCGGTCCTCGGGAGAGAGCCAGACGACGTACTCGTTGGGCGCGTAAACGCGCGAGACCGAGTAGGTGCGGTGGGCGTCCATCTCGCGGGCGAGCTTGCGTGCGAGTTCCATCGGGCGCACCTCGGAGCGGAAGGCTCGTCCGAACGAGCCCTCGACGAGTCTGGCGATCGTGTTCTCGACGCTCTTGAGCAGGTTCATCGGCAGCTTGTCGGGGCCGCGGCGGTGGCGGACCTGCAGGCCATGCTACGCGGGTGGCCGGGCAGGGGCGGTAGGGCGGCGGGCCGGCGGGAACCTATACCGGGCCACGCAGGGCGCGAGCGCCGACGGCGATCAGCCCGCCGAGCACGGCGCCCAGCACCGCACCGCTGGGCAGCGGGTGGGCGCCGGCGCCCAGCCCCGCGTCGAGCGCGGGCGCGGCCGCGAACAGCGCCGCCGACCACACGACGGCGCCGAGGATGTCGGTCGCGGCGCCGGCGCCGCGGACCAGCCAGGGCAGCACCAGCGCGGCAAGGCCCCACAGCAGCGCCCCGAGCGCCGTCCCGGAGCTCAGGAGCGGCCCGACCACATGTGAGGCGGTGCCGGCGATCGAGTCCTCCCAGCTCGCCGTCGCCGGCAGCCCCTGGTGCGGACCGAGCCACAGGCGCCGCGCGAGCAGCGGCTCCGCGAGCACGAGCCACCAGTAGCCGAGCGCCCCGAGCACGAACCGCTGGCGCCAGCGCGCCGCCTGGCCCGCGACGGCGGGGAAGGCGCCGGCCAGGCCGACGAGCCCGAGCACCGGCGCGAGCAGGGCGCCAAACCACACGGCGGGAACCCGTCCGGACCGTTCGGAGGGGATCAGCGCGAGCGGCGCGAGCGCGGCGGCGAGCAGCACAGCGAGCCCGGCGCGGCCGGTCGCGCACAGCCACAGCAGCGCGACCAGCGAGAGTGCCGCGCACAGCCCCCGGGCGATGCCGGGCGCTTCTGAGGCCCGCGCGGCCTCGATCTCGCCGCGCTGCGCATCGGAGCCGTCGAGCTCCCGGCGCGGCATCTGGGTCGGGGGCCGCCGGGGCAGCCGGCGTGGCGGCTCCCCGCGGGGACGCGCGGCCGGGGCGGGCTGCGGCAGGGTGTCGCCGCCGGTCTCCTCGAGCGCCTCCTGCAGCGCGACCCGCAGGTCGTGCATCTCCCCCCGCTCGCGTGGCGCCGGGGCCAGCGCGGTGTCGATCGCCGCCGTCAGCCGTCGCGGCAGATCGCGGCGGCGACGGCCGAGGGGCTCGAGGCGAGTACCGATGCGCCGCGCGGTGGCGGCCGGGGTCGCGCCGCGAACCGGGTTGACGCCCGAGAGCGCCTCATAGAGGACCAGCGCGAGCGCGTACAGGTCGGCCGGCTCCGCCGCCTCGCGGCCCTCGCTCTGCTCGGGAGCCATGTAGGCCAGCGTCCCCAGCACGTCGCCGGTGCGCGTCAGCGCATCCTCCTCGGCGATGCTGGCGCCGCCGAAGTCGGTCAGCTTCGCGGCGGGTCCGGGGCGCCGGGGGTCGCGCTCGGCGGGGACGAGCACGTTCTGGGGCTTGATGTCGCGGTGCACGACGCCACGCTCGTGGGCATGCTCGAGGGCGTCGAGGAGATCCAGGCCGATCTGCAGCGCCTGCGTGTCGTCGACCTCGCCGGCACGGATCAGGGCGCCGAGCGTAGGCCCGGGGACCAGCTCGGAGATCAGGTAGAACGCCTCGCCGAGCGCGCAGGCCTCGTACAGGGCGACGATCGCCGGGTGGGCGAGGCGCGCCGTGGCCTGCGCCTCACGCGCGGCGCGGTCTCCGTCGCCGTCCGGGCCGAGCCAGATCCGCTTGACGGCCACCTCGCGCTGGAGCAGCTCGTCGTGCGCGCGCCAGACGACGCCGAAGCCACCGGCGCCGAGCCGGCTCAGCAGGCGATAGCGCCCGAGCAACAGCTGCTCCGACGGCTCCTGCCCCTGTGAAGCGGAGCTCCCGGGCGCTTCGGGGCCGGCGCCGCGAGTGCCTTCCCTGGCCGGGGCGCGCGCGAGGATCGGGCCGCGGCGCGGCTCATCGGCGCCGTCGCCGTCGCGGCGCGCTGGGGTCTGGACGAGGGTCTGCGGAGACTCCACCGGCTCCCGCGTTCGCCGTCGCCGACCCCGCTCCTCCGCGACGCCGGCAGGAACACGGCCGATGAGGGAGAAGTTGCAGGATGGTCAAGGAGAGTCCTGCAGTCAGGGACTGCAGTCATACTGAGCCCCTTCACAGCACCTGCAAAGGAGCGGAGGCTTTTGTCGTTCTTTGACGATGGCGAGGACACGGCGCCTCGCACATCGACCCGAGCACCGCGTTCGCGCCCTGGGGGAGACGGTTCGGCGAGCGGCTCCGGGCGCCGCCCCCGTCCGCGCCGCCCGGGGTCAGGCGGCCCCTCGGGCTATGACCAGCACACGCTGATGGTCCGCCGCCGCGTCGCCGCAGGCGCCGCCGTGGTGCTCCTGATCATCATCGTGCTGGTCATCAACGGCTGCCTGAAATCGCAGAAGCAGCAGTCGTTGAAGGACTACAACCACTCCGTCTCGGAAATCTCGCGTGAATCCGATTCGCGGGTCTCCAAGCCCTTCTTCACCGCGCTGTCGGGGGCGGCGGGCAAGTCGGCGATCGACGTCCAGGTCCAGGTCAACCAGCTTCGGGTCGAAGCGCAGAAACTGGCCTCGCGCGCCGGCGGTCTGAGCGTCCCCGGCGAGATGACCGGCGCGCAGCGCAACCTCCTCTCGGCGCTGAACTTCCGCGTCGAAGGGATCACGAAGATCGCGGCGCTGCTCCCGTCCGCGCTCGGCGGGCAGGGCAAGGCGGCGAGCCCCAAGATCGCCGGCAACATGGAGATCTTCCTGGCCTCGGACGTGATCTACTCCCAACGCGTCGTGCCGCTGATCCAGGAATCGCTGACCTCGAGCGGGATCCACGAAGCGACGCAGGGAAGCCGCTTCCTGCCCAACCTCGGCTGGCTGGAACCGAACACGGTCGAAGCGCGCCTGACCGGCAAAGCGAGCACCGGCGGGGCCGTCGCCCCCGGCACGCACGGCAGCTCGCTCGTCGGCACGGCAGTGGGCACGACGACGCTCGAACCCGAACCGACGCTCAATCACGTCGCGGGCGGCGGCAGCCCCGCGTTCACGGTGACGGTCGAAAACACGGGCACGAACGCGGAGTCGAACGTCAAGGTGGACGTGGCGATCACCGCGGCCGGCAAACAGCTGCAGGGCTCGCACACGATCAACCAGACCCAGCCCGGGAGCAAGGCGAACGTCGAAATCCCGGTCAACGGCGTCCCGCTCGGCGTCGCTTCGAAGATCCAGGTCACCGTCGAGCCGGTGCCGGGCGAGGCCAACAGCGAAAACAACAAGGCCACCTACCTGGCGATCTTCGGGGAATAGCGCCCTCGCCAGCGGCTAACTTGTTGTGGCGATGGCCGCATCGGTGACCGATACGCAGGGGATCATCGCGATCGCAGCAGCCGCTGTCGCGCGTGCTCGCGCTGCTCGCCTGCGGCCTGCTGGCGATCCGCCTGCGGCGAATCCGCCAGGCGCAGCGGCTCGTGATCGGCGCGGCGGGCGAGCAGGATCTGATCGCGCACGCGGCGACCATGCAACAGGCGTTCGAAAGCCTGCGCGAATACGTCGAGGAGACGGCGCTGCGCCTCGACGGCCGCCTGGCGGGCGTCGAGGGCGAGCTGCGCGGGACGATCGCCCATCGCGCGCTGGTCCGCTACGACGCATACAACGAGCTGTCGGGTCACCAGTCGATGTCGATCGCGCTGCTCGACGCGGAACGGTCGGGGATCGTGCTCTCGTGCATCCACCATCGCGACCAGGCGCGGGTCTACGGCAAGCGGGTGCTCGAGGGGCGCGGCGAACTGGAGCTCTCGCCCGAGGAGGCCGAGGCCGTGCGGCTCGCGCTGACCGACGGCGGCGGCGTCATGACCGACCCCCAGGGCGCCACCCGAAGTGGCGATCAGCAAGGTGCCTGAAGGGGAGCGCCGCCGGCGCGTCGCCTTCCTCGGACCTGCCGGCACGTTCAGCGAGGAGGCGCTCCTCGGCAGCGCCTCCCCGGAGGCCGTCGACCCCGTGCCGGCGGCCAGCATCCCGCGCGCCGTGGCCGCGCTTCGCGAAGGCGAGGTGGAGCTCGCGATCGTCCCGATCGAGAACTCGCTCGAGGGATCGATCAACGTCACGCTCGACCTGCTCGCCGAGCAGTCGCCCGAGCTGAGGATCGTGGGCGAGGCGCTGCTGCGGGTCCGTCACTGCCTGATCGCGGCGCGCGAGGAGCCGATCGAGCGGATCGAGGTCGTCGTGTCCCATCCGCAGGTGCCCGGCCAGTGCTCGCGCTTCCTGCGCGGCGAGCTGCCGCGAGCGGAGATCCGCGCCGCCTCGTCGACGGCCGAGGCGGTACGCGGCGTGGTTGCCGCACGCGACGACGCAACGGCCGCGCTCGGGACGGCGCTGGCCGCCGAGATCTACGGCGGCGTGGTCCTCCGCGAAGGCGTTGAGGACCGCGACGACAACGAAACCCGATTCGTGTGGCTGGCCCGCGCGGCCGACGCCGAGGAGGCCGCGCCGCCCCTGCGCGCCGCGGGCGGCGAGCCGCGCTGCTCGATCGTCTTCTGGGGCCCCGGGGCCGGCCATCCCGGCTGGCTCGTGCGCTGCCTGAACGAGTTCGCAGAACGCGAGATCAACCTCACGAAGATCGAGTCACGTCCCCGGCGCGAGCAGCTCGGCGAGTACATGTTCTTCGCCGAGCTGCAGGGCGGGGAGCACGATGAGCGGGTCGCCGCTGCGCTCGACGGGCTGCGCGGGCTCTGCGAACGCGTGCTCGTGCTCGGCTCCTACCGCGCCGCCGCGCCCGCGAGACCCACGGTGCCAGCGGCGCCCGAGCGGGAGTCCTGAGCGGCTGGCCGGGGTAGGCGTTTCGGCGCCCTGGCGGCCCCGCTCCCGCTACACTGCGGCGCGGATCATGGAGAGCACAGTCCCACCAGCTCCGGTGGGGTCCGTGTCGCCAACTGGGCACCAGCGGCACGGACCTGAGTCCTCGCCGCGGGCGGCGATGGGCGGCAGGGTGCTAGTCCTGAACGCGACGTTCGAGCCGATCAACGTCTGCACGGTGCGCCGCGCCGTTGTGCTGCTGCTGAAGGAGAAGGCGGAGCTGATCGAGCGCGGCGCCTGGGAGCTTCACTCGGAGAGCTCGACGCTCGCCCGGCCGGTCGTGATCCGGCTCGTCACCTACGTGAAGGTTCCGCGCGACGCGCATCGCCGCAAGATCACCCGCCGAGCCGTCTTCGCCCGCGACAGCTGGACCTGCCAGTACTGCGGCTCGCGGTCCAACCTGACCGTCGATCACGTGATCCCGCGCTCGAAGGGCGGCTCCTCGAGCTGGGAGAACATCGTCGCCTCGTGCGCACCCTGCAACCGCCGCAAGGGCGACCGGCTGCCGCGCCAGGCCGGGATGCACCCGCGGCGCACACCCCGCACCCCGCGCGCGGAGATCTTTATCCACGTCGCCAGCCCGACGATCCCGGCTGCCTGGCTGCAGTACCTGCCTCAGGCCGCCTAGGCCTCATCTCTTGCTGTTCGGCGGGCGCACGCGCCCGCCGCGGGCCCGCACATGTGCGGGCCCGGGTCATGCCGCATGCGGCATGACCTTCCCCCAAAAAGGCCGATCCGCGGCTCGAAAAGCACGAAGGGCGCCTCGAGGGGGCGCCCTTCGCTTACTGCTCTGACTGGAAAAGACCGATGACGGCCGACTCAAGGCCGGAGGGACCAGGTCCGGCAGCCGTATCGGGGTGTCCCGGGTTGGATTCCGCTAGGCGGACCAGCCTACCGACCTACCGGCCGGTCACCTCCAGGGTCCCGTAAGTACTGTCAGACAACGTGTGGACCACCTCCTTTCTCTGGTCTGGCCAGAGTAGCGGACGTGGGCGACGGGGGCCATCGGGCCCCGGGGAGTCGTGAGCGGCGCCCGGCGACGGCCGGCTAACGGACGATGACGCCGAACTCCTCGGCGTAGGTCGCGCCGGGGTTGCCTTCGCCCAGCGACGGCGGCACGTCCGCGGTCACGCCGATCCCCGTTTCGGTGTAGCGGGATTCGAGGATGTTCGCGAGGTGTCCGGGAGAGGCGACCCACGCTTCGACGATCGCCTGCGGCGTGGAGAGCGAATAGGTCCCCCACGCGAGGTTCTCGCCGATCACGTAGCCGACGGACGCGTCGGGGATGTAGCCGGTCGCTTTGATGCGTTCGACCGGCGTGACGCCGCTCGGCGAGACATGCGCGAAGTAGTCCTCGGCGACGAGCTCGGACGCGTGGCCTTCGGCGGCTGTTTCGAGCTCAGGGTTCGTGGCGAGGGGCTGCAGGCCGTGTTCGGCGCGGACCCGGTTGATCAGGCACAGCACCGAGGCGCGCACGCGCCCGACGTTTTCATCGCTCGGCGTCAAACCGGTGTCCTGGCAGGGCGTTGCGAGCACGGCCGCGATCGTGGCGGCCCCGGTCGCCGCGCGGCTCGGCTTGACGGATGTGGCCGGCGTCGTGTGCTCGCCGGGGGCGCGGTGGTTCGCGCGAGGCTGGGGATGAGCGTCAGAATGCTGACGGGCAGCGGGGCGCCGGTTGACGCGGGCCTGCCTGCGCCCTTCAGAGTGGCGGTGCGCGGCCCGGTCGTTGGCGCGCGCGTGGCGGCGCGCGGCGCGCTGGTTTGCTCGGGCCTCGCCGTGCTTTCGGGCCGTCCCGCCGTGGCCGGTGTGCTTCGTCCGCTGGCCCGCCAGCGCCGTTCCGGCGGCGGAGCCTGTGAGAGCGAGGATGAGGGTCGTGAGGGTAGCCGGGAGCAGCTTGGGGAGATCGCGCACCCTCCCGCTTTCGGTCGCACGTTGCGGCTATCTGAGTTCGACCTTCGAAATCTGGACGCTTGGGGTCGGCCGCCGCTCGGAGACCTGCGGCGCACCTTCGAGGGCCGGCCTCAGGCGGCGCCGTCGGTGCTCGTGCCCGGCTCGTCCGCGGCGTCTGCCGTGGCCTCCGCGGGCCCGTCCTCCTCGCCCGTGTCGATGACCTCAGCGGGGCCGTCCTCCTCGCCCGTGTCGATGACCAGCGCGACGGCGCTCACGAGGTCGTCGTCCTTGAGGTTCATGACGCGCACGCCGGTCGCCGAGCGGCCCTGTTGGGAGATGCCGCCGGCGGCGGTCCGCTGCACCATGCCACCGACGCTGATGAAGACGAGCTCCTGGTGCTCGCGCACCACGAGCGCGCCGGCCAGCCCGCCCTTTTTCTCGGTCAGGCCGATCGTCTTCACGCCTTTGGCGCCGCGGTTGGTCTTGCGGTATTGCCCGATCTGGCTGCGCTTGCCGTAGCCGTTCTCGGTGATGACGAGCAGGTCCATGTCGTCGCGGGCGACGTCCATCGCGATCACCTCGCCCTTCTTGCCGACGTCCATTCCGCGCACGCCGGTCGTGTCGCGGCCCATCGCGCGGGCGTCGGACTCGGCGAAGCGGACCGTCAGGCCGGCCTTGGAGACCATGATGATCTCGTCGTCGGGATCGACCGCTCGCACGGCGAGCAACTCGTCGTCGTCGCGGATGTTGATCGCGATGATGCCGTCGGCTTTGATCGGCGTGTTGTAGGCCTCGAGCTCGGTCTTCTTGACGGTCCCGTTTCGCGTCGCGAAGACGAGGTATTTCGCCTCGGTGAAGTCGCGTGTCGAGACGACGGCCTGGATCCGCTCGCCCTCGCGGAGCGGCAGGATGTTCACGAGCGCCCGCCCCTTGGCTGTGCGTGCCGCCTCGGGCAGTTCATAGACCTTCGAGCGGTAGACCTTGCCGCGGTTGGAGAAGAACAGCAGATAGTCGTGCGAGGAAGTCACGAAGAGGTGCTCGATGAAGTCGCCGTCCTTCATGTCCATCCCCGTGACGCCGCGACCGCCGCGCTGCTGCTGGCGGTAGGTGGCCAGCGGCAGCGACTTGATGTAGCCGCTGTGGGTGATCGTGATCACCATCTGCTGGTCGGCGATCAGGTCCTCGATGTCGATCTCGTCCTCGGAGTGGGTGATCTCGGTCCGCCGCTCGTCGCCGAAGCGCTCGGCGATCTCCGACAGCTCCTCCTTGATCACGGCGAGCACCCGCGACTCGTCGCCGAGGATCGCGCGCAGCTCCGCGATCCGCTCGGTCACGTCGGCGTGCTCCTGTTTGATCGAGTCGGCCTCCAGCGCGGTGAGCTGCGAGAGGCGCAGGTCGAGGATCGCCGTCGCCTGGATGACGCTCAGCTCGAAGCGCTCGACCAGCTGCTCGCGGGCGGCCTCGCGATCGCGCGAGCCGCGGATCAGCTCGATGATCGCGTCGAGGTGGTCCAGGGCCGTGAGCAGCCCTTCGAGGATGTGCGCGCGGGCCTCCTTTTCGGAGAGCTCGTGCTTGGTGCGACGGACGATCACCTCGCGCTGGTGCGCGACGTAGTTGTGGATCACCGCGCGCAGGTCCAGCGTCCTCGGGACGTTGTCGACCAGCGCGACCATGTTGACGCCGAACGTGTTCTGCATCGGCGTGTGCTTGTAGAGCTTGTTGAGCACGACCTTGGGGAGCGCGTCGCGCTTGAGCTCGATCACCAGCCGCATCCCGCGCTTGTCGGAGTGGTCCTCGATGTTGGCGATCTCGGTGATGCGCCCCTCTTTGACGAGGTCCGCGATCTTCTGGATCAGCCCGCCGTCGCCGCCCTTCTTCACCATGAACGGCAGCTCGGTGACGACGATCGCCTCTTTGCCCTTGGCGAGCGGCTCGATGTGGGCGCGCGCCTGCACGCGCACGCGCCCCCGCCCGGTCTCATACGCATCGCGGATGCCGGCGCGGCCGAGGATCACACCGCCGGTGGGGAAGTCGGGCCCCTTGATGTGCTTCATCAGCCCCTCGACCTCGATCGAGGGGTCGTCGACGTAGGCGATCGTCGCGGCGATCACCTCGCGCAGGTTGTGCGGCGGGATGTTCGTCGCCATGCCGACCGCGATCCCCGAGGAGCCGTTGACGAGCAGGTTCGGGAACCGCGAGGGCAGGACGAGCGGTTCCTGCTTTTTCCCGTCGTAGTTCGGCGCGAAGTCGACGGTGTCCATGTCGAGGTCGCGCAGCATCTCGGTCGCGATGCGTGCCAGGCGGGCCTCGGTGTACCTCATGGCCGCAGCCGGGTCGTCGTCGATCGACCCGAAGTTGCCCTGGCCGTCGACGAGCTCGTTGCGCATCGAGAACTCCTGGGCCATCCTCACGAGCGTGTCGTAGATCGCCGAGTCCCCGTGCGGGTGGTACTTGCCCATGACCTCGCCGACGATCAGCGCGCACTTGGAGTAGGAGCGCGTCGGCCCGAGGCCGAGCTCGTTCATGGCGTAGAGCACGCGCCGGTGCACCGGCTTGAGCCCGTCGCGGACGTCGGGCAAAGCGCGGCCGACGATCACCGACATCGCGTAGTCGAGGTACGCCGTGCGCATCTCCTCCTCGAGCGCGCGCGGTTCGACGTTCCCGCCGCCGATCACATCAGCGCTGGCCACCAGGCCTCCTCACGTTCCCAGGGCGCGCCATCACACATCCAGGTTGGCGACGGCACGCGCGTTTTCTTCGATGAATTCGCGGCGCGGCTCGACCTGGTCGCCCATCAGCCTCGAGAAGATCCGGTCCGCGGCAGCGGCGTCCTCGAGCGTCACCTGCGCGAGCACGCGCGTCGAGGGCGCCATCGTGGTTTCGCCGAGCTGATCGGCGTTCATCTCGCCGAGGCCCTTGAAGCGCTGGACGTTCGCGCCTTTGCGCGCCACCGTCATCACGGCGTCGTGAAGGTCCTCGAACGACAGGGCGGTCTCCGTGGAGTCGCCGAGGCGGACCTCGAACGCCGGCGTGCCGGCCAGCTCGATCAGCTGCACGTGCACCTTCATGAGCTGGCGGTACTCGTTCGAGTCGAACAGCCCCCGCTTGATCCGGTGCGTGCGTGCGAACCCCGTGCTCGCCTCGACGGCCTTGACACGGATCTCCAGCGGGTCCTCCTCGACCAGCGTCGTCTCGTGGGTCTCGCCCTCGCTGCCCTTGCGGGTGAGGATCTTGATCGCTTCCTCGACCGTCGCCACCTGCTCGCCGAGCAGCGATGACTCCTCGAGGAACTGGACGACGTCGTGCCCGTACTGACCGCGCATCGCGAGCGCCCAACCTTCGTACTGCTTGAGCAGCCGCGTGAAGCGCTGCCAGCGCGCGTCGGTCAGCTTGAACTGCTTGCCGTAGCGATCGAAGACCGTGATCTTCTCCCACTTGTCGGTGAGCAGGATCTCTTCCAGCTCGGAATCCTTCTCGATGTAGCGCTCGCGGGAACCCTGTTTGAGCTTGTAGAGCGGGGGCTTGGCGATGTAGACGTAACCCTCCTCGATCAGCTCTTTCATCTCGCGGAACAGCAGCGTCAGCGCGAGCGTCCTGATGTGGGCGCCGTCCACGTCGGCATCCGTCATCAGGATCACCTTGTGGTAGCGCGCGTTCTCGATGTTGAACTCGTCGCGTACGCCGGTGCCGATCGCTGTGATCAGGGCCTGGATCTCGGTGTTCTGCAGAACCTTGTCGATGCGCGACTTCTCGACGTTGAGGATCTTGCCGCGCAGCGGCAGCACCGCCTGCGTGTTGCGATCGCGGCCCTGCTTCGCCGAGCCGCCGGCGGAGTCGCCCTCGACCACGAACAGCTCGGCGAGCGCCGGGTCCTTGACCGAGCAGTCGGCGAGCTTGCCCGGGAGCGTCGAGTTCTCCAGCGCCGACTTGCGGCGCGTCAGGTCGCGCGCCTTGCGCGCCGCCTCGCGGGCGCGCTGGGCCTGCACAGCCTTGTTGATGACGGCGCGCGCCTCGCTCGGGTTCTCCTCGAGGAACTCGGAGAGCCCCATGTTGACGATCGACTCCACGAAGCCGGCCATGCCTGGATTGCCGAGCTTGGTCTTGGTCTGACCCTCGAACTGCGGGTCGGCCAGCTTCACCGAGACCACGGCCGTCAGCCCCTCGCGCACGTCCTCGCCCGAGAGGTTGTCCTCTTTCTCCTTGAGCAGGCCGTGGTCGCGGGCGTACTTGTTCAGCGTGCGCGTGAGCGCGGAACGGAAGCCCGAGAGGTGGGAGCCGCCCTCGCGCGTGTTGATGTTGTTCGCGAACGCGTGGACCGACTCCTGATAGGAGCTGTTCCACTGCATCGCGACCTCGGCGGCGCCCTCCTCGGATTCGCCGGAGAAGAAGATCACCTTGCGATGAACGGTGTCCTTGTTCTCGTTGAGGTAGATGACGAAGTCCTCGATGCCGCCGTCGTACTGGAACGAGGCGGCCTGGCCCTCGGCGCGCTCGTCGACGATCGTGATCTTCAGGCCGCGTGTCAGGAAGGCCGTCTCGCGCAGCCGCTCCTCGAGGGTCGTGAAGTCGAAGTCGAGCGACTCGAACACGTCGGCGTCCGGCAGGAAGGTGACGGTCGTGCCCGTGTGATCGTCCTTGCCGAGCTTCGCGCCCTTCTCCAGCGGGCCGAGCGGCGCACCGCGCGAGTACTCCTGCGTCCACACGTAGTCGTCGCGGCGGATCTCGACCGTGAGCTGCTCGGAGAGCGCGTTCACGACCGAGACGCCGACGCCGTGCAGGCCACCGGAGACCTTGTAGCCGCCGCCCTCGCCGAACTTGCCGCCGGAGTGAAGGACGGTCAGGACGACTTCGACGGCCGGCTTGCCCTCCTTCTCCATCATCGCGACCGGGATGCCGCGGCCGTCGTCGACGACGGTGACGGAGTTGTCGGGGTGGATCGTGACCGAGACTTCGCTGCAGA
This sequence comes from uncultured Solirubrobacteraceae bacterium, assembly GCA_963721285.1. GTDB lineage: Bacteria > Actinomycetota > Thermoleophilia > Solirubrobacterales > Solirubrobacteraceae > Palsa-744. The sequence goes on from CAVRIN010000002.1 coordinate 648,781, forward strand.
AGCCCGCCAAGGCCTCGTCCACGGAGTTGTCGACCACCTCATAGACGAGGTGGTGCAGACCCATGACACCGGTCGAGCCGATGTACATCCCGGGGCGCTTGCGGACGGCCTCGAGGCCCTCCAGGACCGTGATGTCCGACGCGTCGTAGTCGGCCGAGCCGGCGTTCGATCCGTTCGCGCCGGCGGCGTTCATGTTGGGTTTGCGGGAGCCCTTGTCGGGGCTGTCGCTACCTGTTGCCAAATGGCCCTCCGATGGCGTGGAAACGCCCCGGATTCCGGGGCGCAAGGACCACGGCTTGGGGCGGTTTGATTACACCTGTAAGGATAGCAGCGCGAGGGGTCGTTTCCGCCCGTAAAATCGGCCTAAATCCCTGCAAATTGCCCGTAAATATGGGCCAGTTGGACGGCCGGGCGACAGCCTGTGCCGGCGGGTGCGCTCAGCCGGTGCGACAGCGCAGCTCGCGGACCGTCTCGGCCCCCAGCAGCGCGTTGATCCGCGGGATCAGATCGGGGGCCAGCAGTTCGAGCTCGGCCGCCCACACGGCCGCCTCGCAGGCGACCGTGACCAGCCCCCCGTGCTCGGCCACGGGTCGCGCGGCCGCCGCGATCGCCGGTCCGGCTGCCGCGGGCCAGACCTCCTGCACGCGCGCCAGCGGCGTCGCGGGCGCAAGCGTCGCGGTCAGATCAGAGATGGCGCCTCCGAGCAGGCGCGGCGCCGGCCGGCTCATGCCGCAGCCGCCTCTTGCAGCACGTTGCCGGGGGTGATCGCGATGCGCGTCACGACGGGGCTGCTCGCTCCCGGGACGTGGCCGGCGTCGGTCGTGGCGATGACGCTCTGCCCGCCGGAGGCGAGCTCGCCGGCGAGCAGCTCGCGGCGGCCGGCGTCGAGCTCGCTCATCACGTCGTCGAGGAGCATGAGCGGCGTCACGCCCCGCTCGTCCCCGAGCACGGTGCGCTCGGCGAGCAGGAGGGCAAGCAGCGCGAGGCGTTGCTCGCCCTGTGAGCCGTAGGTGCGCAGCTCGCGGCCGTCGCGCAGGATCGCGAGCTCGTCGCGATGGGGGCCGTAGCTCGAGAAGCCGCGCTCGAGGTCGCTCTCCAGGCGCGAGGAGAGCTCGGCGATGAACTCCTCGGGGCTGCTTGCCGTAGCCCTCGGCCTGTACTCGAGGCTGAGCGTTCCCTCGAGGCCGAGCTGGTCGGCGCGCGCGGGGAACGGCTCGGTGAGCAGCGCGACGGCGCCGGCGCGGTCGGCCTGCAGCGCCACGGCAGCCGCCGCCAGCTCGCTGTCCCAGGCCGACAGGGCCGTCCGTGCGCTGTGCCCAGCGCGGATCCGAGCCAGCAGCGCGTTGCGCTGGGCGAGGACACGCGAGTACTCGCGGCGCGTCTCGATCCGGGCCGGCCAGAGGGCGGCGACGAGCTGATCGAGATGTGCGCGGCGCAGCGCCGGCGGGCCCTTGATCAGCTCCAGGCGCTCGGGCAGGAAGACGCTGATGAGGGGCCGGACAGGCAGGTCGAGCAGGCGCTCGACCTGCGCGCCGTCGCAGCTCATGCGCTTCACGGCCGGCTGGCCCGGAGCGGGGGCGGAGTAGCCGACGCTGAGCACGTGCTCGCGGCCGTCGTCCTCCAGCACGACGGCGACCCTCGTCGCTGCCGAGCCGAAACGAACGAGCTCGCGATCGCTGCGGGTGCGCGGCGAGCGGCCCGTGCAGCCGAAGTAGATCGCCTCCAGGAGGTTCGACTTGCCGGCGCCGTTCGGGCCGTGGACGACGGTCAGGCCCGGCCCCAGGCGGGCCGTCGCACGCGCGTAGGTGCGGAAATCTCGCATCTCGACGGCGCTGACGAGCATCTAGCGCCGGCGGCGGGGAGCGACGCGTGGTGTGGCCTCGGGGCCGCCGGCCATGGGCTCACACGTTCAGGCGGATGGGCATGATGAGGTACACGAATTCGCCGGTGTCCGGCGATTCGATCAGCCCCGGGCGCAGCGGGCTGATCAGCTTCAGCACCAGCTCCTCGGTGTCGATGCTCTCCAGCCCGTCTCGGAGGAACTCGGGGTTGAAGCCGATCTCGAACAGCTCGCCGTGGTAGGGCACCGGGATCTCCTCGCGGGCCTCGCCGACGTCGGGGGTCTGCGCGGAGACGGCGAGCGTGCCCTCGCTGAAGCTGAGGCGCAGCGGAGCGTTCTTCTGCGCGAGCAGGCTGATGCGCCGCACGACGTCGCCCAGCTCCGCGCTCGAGAGGCGCAGCTCGTGCTCGACCGACTCGGGGAGCAGCTGGCGGTAGTTCGGGAACTGCCCGTCGATCAGACGCGAGGACAGCACGATCCCGCCGAGCTCGAAGATCGCCTGGTTCTGCCCGACGCTGACACCGATCGCGTCGCCGTCGGTCTGCTGCTCGATCCGTGCCAGCTCCTGCAGCGCGCGGGCCGGCACGTTGGCCTCGAGGCTGCCCTCGAGCGGCGGCTCGAGCGCCGTCTCCTTGACCGAGAGCCGATACGAGTCGGTCGCCACCATCCGCAGCTCGGGCCCGGACGCCGAGATCAGGATTCCCGTCAGAACCGGGCGCGTCTCGTCGCGCGAAGCCGAGCGGGCGACACGGGAGATGGTCTCGACGAAGGCGGCAGCGGGCAGGCTCACGCGCGACTCGCCGGTCGGCTCGGGCAGGGACGGGAAGTCCTCGGCACGGAGCGTGCGCAGGTGGAAGGTCGTCGGCCCGCAGATCAGCTCGATGTCCTGCTCCGCGCTGCGCAGCTCCATCGTCAGCTCCTCGGCCGGGAGCGAGCGGGCGACGTCGAGCAGCAGCCGCGCCGGCAGCACCGCTGCGCCGGGGCGAGCCACCTCGGCGGCGAGCGGCATCCGCAGCCCGATCTCCATGTCGGTGGCGAGCAGCTCCGGGCTGCTGTCGGCGGGGGCGGAGATCATCACGCCGGACAGCGCCTGCACAGCGCTGCGCGTGGATGCGACACGCGATGCGGTCTGCAGCTTGTTCAACAGCTCCGAGGAGGACAGCGAGATCTTCATTGCACTGTCTTTCTAAAGGGAGTGAGCAGTAGGGGTTGTGGACATGTGGATCGTCAGTGCTGGCGGGCGTTCAAGGGCAGGGGCGGTGGAAGGCGCTGTGGACGCAGTGTGGAAGTCTCTCAGGCTGCTCGGTCGGGCGGCGGCGAAAGCGCGCGTCACGTCTTTCCCCCGAGGTCCCTGAACAACTTCTCCACAGTCTCCCGCGAGGCTTCGTCGGTAGAGATGCGGGCGCTCGCGCGTCGGCAGGCGTGCAGGACCGTCGTGTGGTCGCGTCCGCCGAACTCCCGTCCGATCGCTGGCAGGGAGGCGTGGGTGAGCTCGCGCGCGAGGTACATCGCGACCTGCCGTGGCCATGCCACCCGCGCGGAGCGCCCGCTGGAGATGAGCTCCTCGGCCGAGAGGCCGAAGTGCTCACACGTCGCAGTCTGGATGTCGCCGATCGTGCGCCGCGAGGTGCCGGGGGACGGCGCGCGCGGGTAGAGGTTGCCCAGCACCTCGACGGCGAGCTCCGCGTCGAGCGTGCGCCCCGTGAGGGAGCTGAATGCGACGACGCGGATCAGCGCGCCCTCGAGCGTCCGGACGTTGCCCTCGACGTGCTCGGCGATCGCCTCGAGGGCTCCTTCGCCGGCGAGCTCGATGCGGTCGTGTTGGGCGCGCTTGCGCAGGATCGCGAGCCTGGTGGTCGGGCCGGGCGGCCGGATGTCCGCGACGAGCCCGGCCTCGAAGCGCTCGCGCAGGCGATCCTCGAGCGCCTGCAGGTCGCGAGGCGGGCGATCGGAGCTGAGGACGACTTGGCGACCGCCGTCGTGGAGGGCGTTGAACGTGTGGAAGAACTCCTCCTCGGTGCGCGTCTTGCGCTCGAGGAACTGCACGTCGTCGACCAGCAGCACGTCGATGTCGCGGAACCGCGCCTTGAAGGACTCCGTGCTGCGCTCGCCGAGTGCGCCGAGGAACTCGTTGGTGAAGGCCTCTCCCGTCGTGACGCGGACAGCGATGCTCGGGTTGTGGAGCATCAGCAGGTTGGCGATCGAGCTCAGCAGGTGTGTCTTGCCGACGCCTGGCGGACCGCAGATGAACAGGGGGTTGTAGGCCTGCCCCGGCATCTCCGCGACGGCGAGCGCGGCGGCGTGGGCGAGCCGGTTCGAGTCGCCGATCACGAACTGGTCGAACGTCAGCTTGGGGTTGAGAGGGGCCTCCCGCGGCGCCGTGGGTGGCGGCGGGGCCGGCGCGCGGCCGGAACCCGACGAGCGAGCCGCTGCCGCTGCGGGCGGGACGGCCTCACCTGCGGGGCGCAGCACGGTCGTTGCGAGCGGGCCGAGCACAAGCTCGACGCTGGCCTCGATCACCCGGCCGAAGCGGCCCTGGATCCAGCGGCACGTCTGGGCCGGAGCCTCGATCACGAGCCGCTCGCCGAGGAGCTCGACGGGCCGAAGGTCGGCGAGCCAGATGCGGTACGTCGGCTCGTCGACGGCGAGCGCGAGCTGTGCCTGCACGCGCGACCATATGTGCTCGAGCTCGAGGCTCACGGCAGCGTGTATCCGCCCCTCCCAGGGTGTGTCGTGGGCTATTGAAAGGGGGGCCGGCCCAACCGGCGTCGGCCCGGTCGCGCGACTATACCCAACGGGCTCGGAGCGGCTGGTCGGGTGCTCGCAATTGGCGAGAAATTTCCGCCGCGTCCTCGCGCGCCTATACTGGGCCCGCCAGGGGCCGTCCGAGGTGCGGCCCGCGACCGAGCCCGGCGATCGCTGTGGCCGCTTGGAGACAGAGATGAAGCGCACCTACCAGCCCAAGAAGCGCAAGCGTGCCCGCGTGCATGGCTTCCGCGCGCGCATGAGCACGCGCGGCGGGCGGATGACGCTGAGGCGCCGTCGCGGCAAGGGACGCAAGCGGCTCTCGGCGTGAGGGCGACTGGCCTCGCGAAGGTGACGGGCGGCCGATGAAGGTGGCGCGACCCAGCCGCGGTGGCCGGCTCTCGCGCAGCGCGGAGTTCGAGCGCGTCTACCGCCACGGACGCTCGACTGCGAACCGCCAGCTCGTCCTCTACTCGTTTCCGAACCCGGCTGCGGAGCGCCCGCGGGTCGGGCTGTCGGTCTCGCGCAAGGTCGGCGGGGCGGTGCAGCGCAACAAGGTCAAGCGCCTGCTGCGCGAGGCTTTCGCGCGCAGCGAGCCGAACCTCAGGCCTGGCCACGACGTCGTCGTGGTGGCCCGTCCCGACGCGCTCGAGCTGGCCGAGCGGGAGGGCCTCGCGGGACTCGACGCCGCGCTTGCCGAGCTGCTCGGCCGCGCCGGGCTGAGCGAGCCCGAGGCCGTCCAGGAGCTCGACCCCGGAGCCGCGGATGGGCCGCCGCCGGGAGCGGGAAGATGAGCGCCCAGGCACCGGCCGGCGAGAACTCCCGGGCGCTCGAGGCGCTGCGTCGCGCTGCCCGCGCGATCGTGCTCGCGCCGATCATCGTCTACCAGCGCCTCATCTCACCGGCGATCCCGAGGCGCTGCAAGTACGAGCCCACGTGCTCGCGCTATGCGGTCGAAGCGGTGCGGGAGTACGGCATACTTAGGGGCCTGGTGCTCGCGGGGTGGCGACTGTTGAGGTGCAACCCCTGGAGTTACGGCGGGTACGATCCGGTCGAGGCCCAGCGAGTGTTCAGGACCCGTTCCGACGGGAACAGCTGAGCGGGGCTCGGCGCCCGACCCTGCCCCGCGCGGCGAGCGGTCGCACTTCCCCGCATAGAGAGCCGAGACCGCTAGAGCATGCCACCCATCGCAAACGTGATCGAGAACGCGTTCTCGCCGCTGATCACGCTGTTCGAACACATCATCGTGTTCATCCACGCCCACCTCGTGGGTGGCAGCTGGGGACTGGCGATCGTCGGCCTGACGGTCCTGATCAGGGCGGTGCTCGTGCCGCTGACCTACCGCCAGCTCAAGTCGATGCAGGAGATGCAGCGACTCGCTCCGCAGATCCAGGTGCTGAAAGAGAAGTACAAGGACGACAAACAGCGCCAGCAGCAGGAGCTGATGAAATTCTACCAAGAGAACAAAATCAATCCTTTGGCATCCTGCATGCCCCTGCTGCTGCAGCTGCCGGTCTTCATCTCGCTCTTCTACATGCTGCGGACGGATCTGAAGAAGCACATCTGCGGCGACCAGCTGGTCTCGTACTTCAACACCCACCCGGCGGAAGCGGCGAAATACCACGCCGGCCTCCACGCCAGCTCGGTCGCGCACCTGCCGACGAAGTTCATCGAATCGACGCCCTGCCAGAAGGTGGCCCCGGGGTCGGCGAAGTTCCTGTTCATCCCGGACATCACGAACAAGGCGACCGGAGTCGCCCTCATCGTGCTGATCGCCCTCTACGTGGGCTCGCAGCTCGGCTCGACGCTGATCGCCACAGCGACCGCCGACCCCAACCAGCGCCGGCTGATGCTGCTGCTCCCGGTCGTGTTCGTCGTGATCCTCTACCGCTACCCGGCCGGGCTGCTCGTGTACTGGATCACCACCAACCTGTGGACGATCGGCCAGCAGTACCTGATCAAACGACATATGGGCCCGCCGGTGACGCCGGACAGGCATCCGCCACCCGGAGAGGCGAACGGCAAGGGCAAACGAATGCCGTCGCTCGAGCCCGCCGCGGTGGGCGCCGCAGCCGCATCGGGCGGCTCATCGGCGCCGGCCCGCCCGCCGAGCTCGGCGCCGCCGCCGCGGCCGCCCCGAAAGAAGAAGAAAAGGTCGGGTAGACGCCGGTGAGCGACGCGCAGGACACCGAGCTCGAGCCGGCCGAGGCGCTCGAAGACCTGCTCGAGGAGATCGTCGAGGACCTGCAGCTCGACGCGACCGTCGAGGTCGAGGAACGGGATGGGGTGCTGACCGGCCGTCTGGAGGGCGAGAACGTCGGCCTCTTCATCGGCCGCCACGGTCAGACCATCGACGCCGTGCAGCATCTCGCGCAGCGAATCGTCTTCCCCGAGGGCCCGTCCTCGGTCCGGGTCGTGATCGACGCGAACGGCTACCGCGAGCGCCGCGCCGAAGCGCTCCGGGGCGAGGCCGACGACGCGGCCGACCAGGCGATCAGCACCGGCCAGGCCGTCGAGTTGGACCCGATGCCGGCGTCCGAGCGCCGCATCGTGCACGAATACCTGCGGGACCATGACGACGTGGAAACGCACAGCGAAGGCGACGAGCCGGAGCGCTATCTCGTGATCTCGCCGCTCTCGCGCAGCAGCGAATAACGTTTCGCGGGTGGACCGAGCCGGCTTGGGGCGCCTCATCGCGCGTGCCTCGGTTTCACGTGAAACGTCCGGGCTCGAGCCCGCGTTGGGGTTTCACGTGAAACCCGTCGCGTCCGGGCGTCGTCGGCACCGTTGGTGGTTTCACGTGAAACCATCGCGTCCGGCCAACCCGCGAGGCGCTTTACGCCGGGAGCCTCACGCTCTACTTCAGGCTCCGGGGATGGCTGAGAGTTCCGCAAAGGGGGAGGTTGCGGCCGTCGTCGAGCGCTACGACCTCGGAGCCGACGCAACGGCGAGGCTCTGCGTCCTGCTCGACCGGCTTGCCGGCGATCCGCGGGCTCCGACCGCGGTCAGGGATCGGGGCCAAGCGCTCGACCAGCCATCTCGCCGACTCGCTGACGGGCCTCGACGTCGACGCGGTCCGCAACGCACGCCTGGCCGCAGATCTCGGCTCCGGCGCGGGGTTGCCCGGTCTCGTACTCGCCGCGGCGCTGCCGCGCCTCGAGGTGCGACTTGTCGAGGCGACGCAGAGCAAGTGCTCCTACATCGCCTCGCTGATAACGGCGATGGGTCTGGAGAACGCACGCGTCGCGTGCACGCGCGCCGAGTCGTGGCAGGAGGGCGCGGAGGCGCACGACCTGGTCCTGGCGCGCGCCCTCGGCCCGCAGGCGGTCGTTCTCGAGTACGCCGCGCCGCTGCTCGAGAAAGGGGGCCGGCTCGTGGAATGGCGCGGTCATCGCGACGCCGCGGAAGAGGCCCGCGCACAGCGGGCTTCGCAGGAGCTGGGGCTGCGGCTCGTCGAGGTGCGCCCCGTCGATCCATTTCCGGGCGCTCGCGCGCGTCACCTGCACGTGTTCGAGAAGATCGCGGCCACCCCGGCCCGCTTTCCCCGGCGCCCGGGCGTGGCGGCGCGCCGCCCGCTCGGCGGCTGAGCGCGTTCTGAGCCCGCAGTTTGGTGCTTCGAGCGCGCCGGCCGTCCCCCGGCGCCGCTAGCGTCTTTGCGTGATGAGCCGCGTCTACGCGATCGCGAATCAGAAGGGGGGCGTCGGGAAGACGACGACCGCTGTCAACGTCGCCGCCTGCATCGCCGAGGCGGGGTACGAGACGCTGCTGGTCGACGTCGACCCGCAGGCGAACGCGACCGTGGGGCTGGGCATCGACAGGGGACACAGGCCCGGGGTCTATGAGGTCCTGGCCGGGGAGGCGCAGGCGGCGGAGGCGCTCGTCGCGACGCCGATCGCGGGACTTCGCGCGATGCCCGCCGGGCCAGGTCTGGCTGGTGCCAACATCGAGCTGCCGCGTCTGTCCGGCTTCGAGCAGCGGCTCCGCGAGGCACTGGAGCCGATCCGGGGACGCTTCGAGTACGTGCTGCTGGACTGCCCGCCGTCGCTCGGCCCGCTGACGATCTGCGCGCTCGTCGCGGCGGACAAGGTGATCGTGCCCGTGCAGACCGAGTACTTCGCGCTCGAGGGCCTCGCCGGGCTGCTCGAGACGCTGAGGCTGGTGCAGCGCGAGCTGAACCCGCGGCTGACGATCGCCGGCATGCTGCTGACGATGCACGACGGCCGGACCCGGCTCGGCCAGGACGTTGAGCGGGAGGTGCGGGCGCATTTCCCGGACCTCGTCTTCGACACGGTGATCCCGAGGAACGTGAGGGTCGGCGAGGCACCCAGCCATGGGCTGCCGGTCACCCATCACGACCCCCACAGCGCCGGGGCAGAGGCGTACTTCGAACTCGCCAAGGAGGTGGCTGCGCGTGGCTAGGCCTACGCCCGGCATGGGCCGGGGACTGAGCGCGATCCTGTCGGTCTCGGATGAGAACGAGGGCGGCGAGGAGCTGCGGGAGCTGCCGCTCGAGCTGATCGTCCCGAGCGCGCGCCAGCCGCGGCGCGAGTTCGACCCGGAGGCGCTGCAGGCGCTGGCCGGCTCGCTCGGCGAGCAGGGGGTGCTCCAGCCGGTGCTGGTCCGGCCGCGGGCCGGCGGCACGTACGAGCTGGTCGCCGGCGAGCGACGGTGGCGGGCAGCGACGCTCGCCGGTCTCGAGCGGATCCCGGCCATCGTGCGGGAGCGCGAGGACGCCGCCGCGCTGGAAGCGGCCTTGATCGAGAACATGGCCCGCGAGGACCTCAACCCGATCGAGGAGGCGCGCGCATGCGCGGCGCTGATCGAGGAGCTGGGCTTGACGAAACAGGAGATCGGCCGCCGGGTAGGGCGCAGCCGCGTCGCCGTCAGCAACCTGGTGCGACTCCTCGACCTGCCCGACGAGGCGATCGAGCTGCTGCAGAGCGGGGCACTCAGCGAGGGCCACGGCCGCGCGCTGCTGCTCGCCGAGGACCACGGGGCCCGACGCGTGCTCGCCCGCGAGGCCGCAGCCCGCGGCTGGTCGGTGCGGGCGACCGAAGAGCGGGCGCGCGCGAGCAACGAGCCCGCGACCGGGCGGGCGGCGCGCCGGCGCGCCGTGCATCCCGACCAGGAGCAGGCGGCCGCGGACATCGCCCAGGCGCTGAGCGGCGCGCTCGGCGCCGACGTCCGCGTCAGGCCCACAGCCGCGGGCTATCGCGCCGAGATCGCCTTCGCGTCCGCCGAGGAGGCGATCGAGCTCGCGCGCCGTGTCCGCCCTCGCGCAGTCGCCTAGCTGCCGTCGGCCGAGGTCCCGCGCGGCGCTCGGCCCCGAGCCGTCCGGAAGTTCGAGGAGCTAGGGCCGGGCGACGCGCAACCGGTGGTTGCGAATCTGTGTTAGGATGCGCAACCGTTAGTTGCATATCGAGTCAGGAGGTGTGGCAGTGACTGAAGATGCGATCGAACGCGAGATCCTGATCGAGGCGCCCGCCGAGGCGGTGTGGCCGGTCCTCACCGAGCCCGACCAGATCCGGCTCTGGTTCGCCGAGGAGGTCGAGCTCGAGCCGCGGGCCGGAGCGAACGGCTCGCTCGGCTTCCGCGACACGGAACGCGATGACACGATGACCTTCTACCTGCAGGTGCAGGCGGTCGAGCCGCCACGTCACTTCGCCTTTCGCTGGACTCACCCGCAGGGCAGCGAGCCGACGCCGGCCAACTCGATGCTCGTCGAGTTCACTCTTACGCCCGAGGGCGATTGCACCCGGCTGCGGGTGGTCGAGAGCGGGCTTTCGACGATCGACTGGAATGAGGAGCGCAAGCAGCAGCAGGCCGAGGAGCACGGGAAGGGCTGGGAAGGCTGCCTGGGGCGGCTGCGCGATCTGATCGCCGAGCAGGTGGGGGCTCCGGCAGCGTGAGCACGGCGACCGCCGAGCGCGAGGACGACCAGCTGTGGGGCGCGATCGCCGACCCCTCACGCCGGCGGGTGCTGGACATCCTCGTGGCGCGTGGCGAGGCGACCGCGACGGGCCTCGCGGCGGAGCTTCCGCTCACGCGCCAGGCCGTCGCCAAGCACCTGGCCGTACTCGAGCGGGCCGGTCTCGTGGCGGCGCGCCGCGAGGGCCGCGAGACGCGCTTCGCGGTGAGGCCCGAGCGGCTCGACGCTGCGACCCGCGCGATGTCCGGCCAGGCCGCGCGATGGGACCGCCGTTTGCGCGCGATCAAGCGCCTGGCGGAGTCCGGTCCCGGCCCATGACCCCGGAGCATGACGGCGGACCAGAATGGCTACGATGACGCAGCGTTGCGACGCGCATCTGTCCACAGCGGCGGAGCGTTCAAGGCTCTTCCTTCAAGGGGGTGCGCGTTCGCAGGCCAAGGGCGATTAGCTCAGTCGGTTAGAGCGCTTCTCTGATAAGGAAGAGGTCCCTGGTTCGAGTCCAGGATCGCCCACTGGCTGATTTGCAGGTAAGCACCCTCTGCGGCGTCGTTCAGACCTAGCGGGAGGCGTTTGGGGACGGTGACAGAGCCCCGCGCAGCCGCGACCAGCGCGTCGAACCCGAGGGTCGGCGCCAACCACAACTCGGAAGGAGTCGGAAGATGGCGAATTACGTATTCGCGTATAGCGGCGGCAAAGGCGTGGCGGCCGACGAGGCAGAGCGCGACGCGCAGATGGCAAAGTGGGGTGAGTGGTTCGGCGAGCTCGGTGCGGCCGTCGTGGATGGCGGCGCCGCGTCCGGGAGCGCGAAGACGGTCGGCCCGGGCGGCTCGGTCAGCGATGGCGGCTCGCGTGGCATGACCGGCTACTCGATCGTGTCGGCCGAGAGCCTCGATTCGGCGGTCGAGCTCGCGAAGGGCTGCCCGGTGCTCGAGATCGGCGGCGCGGTCGACGTCTACGAAGCGATCACGATGTAGCGGCGCGCGCGGCGCCGTCGTAGGCGCCGAACCCCTGGGTGCGCCCGGCGTGAGCTAACCGCTCGGCCGGTTTATCCGGGCGCGGCGGGGTGAGACAAATGACGCTCCGCTGCGCCCCTCGCCGTTGGCAGCCGCTGATCGCGCCTACAGCTTCGACGACGACGGCACGCCGCCGTGGAGTGCGCTGGCGTCGAGATCGGCAACCGATGTGTTGCCCGTCAGCGCGAGCGCGACGTCGATGTCCGCCCGGATGCCCTCGAGCAGGTTCTGCACGCCCGCCTGGCCGTGCGCCGCAACGGCCCACGCCCACGCGCGTCCGAGCAGCACGGCACGCGCGCCCAGCGCGAGCATCTTGACGACATCGAGCCCGGTCCTCACGCCGCCGTCGACCAGCAGCTCGACCTCCCCGCCGACGGCGTCGGCGATCTCTGGCAGCGCCCGCGCCGTCGACGACACCGAGTCGAGCTGGCGGCCGCCGTGGTTGGAGACGACGATCCCGTCGACACCGGCCTCGACTGCGTGGCGCGCGTCTTGCGGGTCCAGCACCCCCTTGACGAGCAGCGCCCCGTCCCAGTGCTCGCGGACCCACGCGATGTCGTCCCAGGTCACGCTCGGATCGAACTGCGCGTCGACCCACTCCTTGAATGCATCCGGCGTGCTCGCGTCGGGGACCGCGTTCTCCAAGTTGCCGAAGGTCAGCGGCTTGCCGCCGATCGCGACCTCGCGCACCCAGCGCGGATGGGAGAGCAGGTCCAGCCCGCGGCGCGCACGCACCCACGGCGTCGGCTGCGGGAGGATCCCGTTGCGCGCATCACGGTGGCGCGAACCGACGACGGCCAGGTCGATCGTCAGGACCAACACGGGCGAGCCGACCGCCCGAGCCCGCGCGATCAGATCCTCGGCGTAGCCGCGGTCGCGCATCACGTAGAGCTGGAACCACGGCGGTGCCGGACTCGCGGCGGCCACCTCCTCGATCCCGCAGATCGAGACCGTCGACTCCACGAACGCGATCCCCGCCGCGGCAGCGGCGCGCGCCGCCTGCACCTCGGCACGCGCCGCGAACATCCCGCATAGGCCAACCGGACCGAGGATCACGGGCATCGCGAGTCGCTGACCGGCCACTTCCGTCGCCTGCTCCCGCCGCGAGACATCCTTGAGCACGACCTGGCGCAGCAGCAGCCGCTCGAGGTCGGCGACGTTGGCCCGCATCGTCGCCTCTTCGTAGGCGCCGCCGTCGACGTAATCGAACAGCTGGCGCGGCAAGCGCCGCCGGGCGAGCTCGCGATAGTCGCGAGCTGTGGCCGGAGCGAGGCCGAGCGGGCGGTCGGGCGAGAGCCGCACGCCCGCCAGCCTACATCGCGCTCCCGGGCCGCGTCAGACCCTCCCGTCCCCCGTGCCCCTAATGGGTCGGGACGGCTCGGTGACGGCGCTCGAAACGCAGACCGCTGTAGCCGACGCTCGCGATCAGCCGCGCGAGCAGCGCTCCGACCAGCAGGTAGACAACCAGTGCGATCCCCCAATCGACCGTCAGTTCACGCTTCGGGTGTCCGGAGAAGGTGATCAGCCCGGTGAACGCTCCGGCGAAGAAGTTCGCGCCTTCGTGGATCCCTTTGACGATCGTGTTGCTCGCATTCGCGTCCACCAGCGTCAGCACGATCGCCGCGCCGATCAGCAGCGCGATCAGCGCCGCCGCCAGCATCACCAGGCGCGCGAGCAGCAGGACGCCGGAGCCGACCGCTCCCGCTGTCGCCGCACCGGCTTCACGCGTCCGGCCCGCGGCGCCGCGGGGCCGGCGCGACGGCGCCGCTTCTACACCTTCGCGCCTCGCCCGGCGTTCGCCCGCTGCAGGCGCACGTTCGCCGCGCGCGTACGTCGACTCGCCTTCGCCCGGCGTATCTGGCGCGGGCCGCTCCGCAGGTGCGCCGATCACGGGCCGGGCGGCCTCGGCTTCTCGGGCTTCGGTTCGTGCTCTGCGTCGCAGTCTCATTCGCCACACCATCCTTCCCTCGGGCGTACGGGGGCTGGCCCACCGCGACCGGCAGCGGGCTGTTCGAAACGGCTACCCGCACAGCCGGCGCCTAAGCCCGGGCTGTGCGAGTGCTGACCGAATAGCGGGCGCCCGCCCCGGCGGGGCGGGCCCGTCCCCGCGAGGATCAGGTCGGCTGGTGGACGATCCTGATGTACGGCTTGGGCGACTCCCAGCCGTCCGGGTACAGCTCCTTCGCTTCATCGTCGGAGACCGAGCCCGCGATGATCACGTCATCGCCCTCGTGCCACTGCGCCGGCGTGGCGACTTTGAACTTGGCCGTCAGCTGCAGCGAGTCGATCACGCGCAGCACCTCGTCGAAGTTGCGTCCGGTCGTCATCGGGTAGACGAGGATCAGCTTGACCTTCTTGTCCGGACCGATGACGAACACGTTGCGGACGGTCTGGTTGTCCGCCGGGGTTCGCGCCGTCGGGTCGCCCTCGGTGCTCGCCGGGAGCATCCCGTAGAGCTTCGAGACCTTGAAGTCGGTGTCGGCGATGATCGGGAAGTTGGGCGCGGTGCCCTGTGTCTCCTCGATGTCCTTTACCCAGTCGCCGTGGCGGTCCATGGGGTCGACGGAGAGGCCGATGATCTTCACGCCGCGCCGGTCGAACTCCGGCTTGATCGACGCCATGTAGCCGAGCTCGGTCGTGCATACCGGGGTGAAGTCCTTCGGGTGCGAGAAGAGGACAGCCCAGCTGTCCCCGATCCAGTCGTGGAATTTGATCGGACCCTCCGTCGTCTGGGCGTCGAAGTCGGGGGCCGTGTCGTTGAGCTGAAGGGCCATTCTCCAATGCTCCTGTCGTAGTGCCCTGGCCGTCGCCAGAGGCGGCGGCGAATTCCCTCGTAGCCTATCCACTTTCGGCAGTTTCTCCGGGCGCCCGTTAGTCTCCTCGGCGTGATCGTCGTAACCGGGCGTGTGCAGATCCCCGAGGGCGGCCGTGCGCGCTTTCTCGAGATCGCGACCGAGATGTGCCGTGCTTCGCGCTCCGACGAAGGCTGCATCGGCTACCGCGTCTACGAGGACGCGGAGCAGCCGGGCCGTTTCGTCTTCATCGAGGAGTGGCAGGACGACGACGCGCTGCAGGCGCATTTCGGCCGGCCCCACACCGGCCGCTTCATGGCCGAGCTGCCAGGGCTGCTCGGCGAGCCGCCCGACGCGCTGTTCCACACCGTCGCCGCCAGCAGACGGCTCGATCCGGCGCGGGGCCTCGTCGAGCTCGACTAGGCCCAGGGCGCCGATCCGTTTTCCGTCGAACGGGCTGCGCGCGGGGCAGGCCTCGCTGGCGAAGCCCCGCGCCAGCGCGTCTCAGACGATGCCGCTCGGCGTGCCCCTGGTGCCTGATTCCTGCGTCGGTTCCGAGTTCGGCGGAACCGTAACCGGCGCTTTGGCCGAGCAGCCGCCGTTCAGTTCTTCGGCGGGGGTGATGCCCTTGACCCCGAAGTGGTGCGGCAGCTTGAGGCTCGGCGTTCCCGGCGAAGTTGAACGCGTCCGTGAGATCGCCGGTGTTTTCGCGGCGCCACATGCTGAGGTTCGGGACCTCGGCGCCGAAGCGCGTCTCGAGGAACCGAAGCATCGACGTGTGATCGTAGGGCTGCGAGGAGACCAGGCCACCCGTGCTCCACGGCGAGGCCACGAGCATCGGCACACGGAAGCCGAGCCCGATCGGACCTGTGACGCCGCCGGAGCTTTCGGTGACGTCCGGGGCCGTGAGGTACTCGTCGGGGGTCCCGAGCGGCGGGACCGGCGGCGCGACGTGGTCGAAGAAGCCGCCGTTCTCGTCCCAGGTGATGAACAGCGCCGTCTTTTCCCAGATGCCGTTGTGGTGCAGCTGTTTGATCAGCTGCGAGACGACCCGCTCACCGACCTTCGCGCTCGAGTTGCCGGGGTGCTCGGTCAGGTTGAGCGACGTGTTGATCCACGACACCTGTGGGAGTTCGCCGTTCTTGAGGTCTTTCTTGAACTGCTTCGCGTAGGTCGCTTGCAGCGCGAGTTTGTTCAGGGTCGGGTTCGTGTGGTACTGCGTGAAGAGCGCGAGCACGTTGTCCTCGATGCCCGCACCTTCGCCGTTGTAGCACTTCCAGGTAACCCCAGCGGCCGTCAGTTGCTCGGGCATCGTCGTGTAGGTCAGTTTGATCCGGGGGTCCGAGATCTCGGTCGTCGCTAGGAGCGGCCCGCCGTTTTCGCCGTTGGGGTCGATCCCTCCCGCCATCGCGTACAGACGGTTGGGGTACGTCGGCCCGAGTACCGAGCAGTAGTAGTTGTCGCAGAGCGTGAAGCCTTCGGCGCACGTGCGGTAGAACGGGATGTCGGCCTTCTCGTAGTACCCCATCGTCTCGACGCCGGCCTGTTCGCCGTCCACTTCGATGTGGGTGCGGACGAAGTTGTCCATCGCGCCGGCGTTCCAGCTGCTGTGCTGCGGCACCCAGCTGTGGGTGATGTCCGGGAAGCACTGCGCGACGTTGTTCGCTTGCAGGCGGAACGGCAGCAGCTTGCCGCCGAAGCCTTCGGCCGCATAGCCTTCCTGTTCGTAGACCGCTTTGGCGGAGGCGCTGCCCAAGCCCTCGACGCCGCTGTACGTGCCGAAGTAGTGGTCGAACGAGCGGTTCTCCTGGATCAGGATGATCACGTGCTCGATGTCCGTGAGTTTGCCCGGCGGCGGCCCGAAGGCGCTCGCTGCCCGCACCAGCGGATCGCTGGCAAGAGCAACCGCACCGGCCGCCATCCCCGCCCGAAGCACCTGCCGGCGCGTAAGCATTGAATCCATCCTTGCTCCCCTCCTCCTCACGCAGTCCCCTCCGGAAGCTCCGTGATCCCTCAGCGCGAAGCCCCCAGCTTTGCGAAGACTGTACAGTTTCCCGGCCCTTCGCGCCACCAGGACGCCAGCTCGGGTCAGGCTGTGCGGCGCCGCAGCGGGTTCGCGCACGGGCTTTTCACTCGCACGAGCCCCGCGTCGGCGCGGGCTGAATCCGCACCCTCTCGCCGCGCGGGTCCAGCAGCGGCTCGCGCGCGATCTCCCCGCCGACCCAGCGGCCGAAGACATCGATCTCGACGGCGGTGCCGATCCCGAGCTCGGCGGGCAGGTAGGCGTAGGCGATCGAGCGCTCGACCGTGTAGCCGTAGCCGCCGCTCGTGACGCGCCCGCGCACCTCGCCGTCGACACGCACCGGCTCGTTCCCGAGCGCGACGGAGCGGGGGTCCTCCAGCAGCACGCAGCGCAGCCTGCGCGCCGGCGCGGGACGCCCGCCGTCGCCATCTCCTCCGAGCGCGGCGGAGCCGATGAAGCCGTCGTCACGCTTGACGCAGAAACCGAGCCCCGCCTCGAGCGGCGTCTCGTCCGCGGTGATGTCGGCGCCCCAGACGCGGTAGCCCTTCTCGAGGCGCATCGAGTCGATCGCCCGGTAGCCGCCGGCGATCAGGCCGTGCTCGCGCCCCGCGTCCCACAGCGCCCGCCAGAGGCCTGCCCCGTACTCGGTCGGGCAGTAGAGCTCCCAGCCGAGCTCGCCGACGAACGTCACGCGCAGCGCACGGACGGGAACGTCGCCGACCGTCAGCTCCCGCATCCTCATGTACGGGAAGTCCAGGGGGTCGGGCGTCAGCGGCGCGAGGATCTCGCCTGCCCGCGGACCCCACAGCGCAAAGCAGGCCCAGCGCGCCGTAGCGTCCTCGCAGCGGACGCTGCCGTCGCCGGGCGCATGGCGCCGGATCCAGCTCAGGTCATGGTTGCCGAAGGCCGTCCCTGTGACGATCGAGAACAGCTCCTCGCCGACGCGGGTGACGGTGAAGTCGCACTCGATGCCGCCGCGGCGGTTGAGCATCTGCGTGTAGGTGATCGCTCCAGGCGCGCGAGCGACGCGGTTGTCGCACAGGCGTTCAAGGAAGTCGGCCGCGCCCGGACCCGCGACCTCGAGCTTTGAGAACGAGGACTCGTCGAAGAGCCCGGCGCGCTCGCGCGTCGCGACGTGCTCGGCGCCGATCGCCGGCGACCAGTGCACGCCCGCCCAGCCGCGGGGACGCAGCGACTCATCGCCGCCGGGCGCGTTGGACTCGTACCAGTTGACGCGCTCCCAACCCGACTTCTCACCGAACGCCGCCCCGTGCTGGGCGTGCCAGGGGTAGGCGCTCGAGGTCCTCAGCGGCCGCCCGGCCCGGCGCTCATGGCCCGGGTAGCGGATGTCGTAGTAGGTCTCATAGACCTCTTTCGTGCGGGCGAGCGTGTACGAGGGCGAGCGGTACTGGGCGCCGAAGCGCCTGATGTCCATCTCCCAGATGTCGCTCGCCGGCTCTCCCCCGAGGATCCACTGCGCGATCGCCTGGCCGATGCCGCCGGCGCCCGCGAGGCCGTGCGCGCAGAAGCCGGCCGCGACGAAGAAGCCGCGCACCTCGCTCTCGCCGAGGCAGAACTCGTTGTCTGGGGTGAACGCCTCCGGCCCGTTGATCAGGCGCGTCACGGTGATCTCGTCCATCGCCGGCACGCGCCGGCGGGAGTTCGCGGCGATCTCCTCGAAGCGCGGCCAGTCCTCTTCGAGCAGCCGGCCGTTGAAGTCGTGCGGGATCGCGTCGAGCAGGTGCCCGTCGAGCGCCCACGGCGCGGAGCGGCGCTCGTAGCCGCCCATCACCAGGCCGCCGCCCTCCTCGCGGAAGTAGATCAGCAGGTCGGGGTCTCGCAGCGTCGGCAGGTGGACGATCTCGCCGCCGACGGTGCGCTCGCGGAAGGGCTGCGTGACGAGGTACTCATGTGCGAACGGCACGATCGGAACTCGCACTCCGGCCATCCGGCCGATCTCGGCCGCGTACATGCCGCCCGCGTTGACGACGACCTCGGCCTCGATCGGTCCCCACTCCGTCTGCACCCCGCGCACCCGACGCTGCTGCTGGCCCCCGTCTTCGACGTCGATCGCGGTCACGCGCGTGTTGGTGAAGATCTGCGCGCCGCCGGAGCGGGCGCCCTCGGCGAGCGCCGTCGTCAACAGGGACGGATCCAGGTAGCCGTCGGTCTCGAGGTAGGAGCCGCAGCGGACGCCTGCCGTGTCCATGAGCGGGAACAGCTCCTGCGCCTGCTCCGGCGAGATCAGCTCGAGCGGCAGGCCGAACGTCCGGGCCCAGGCGACCTGCCTGAGCACCTCCTGTTCGCGTTCCTCGGTGCAGGCCAGCCGGATCCCGCCGCACTCCACCCAGCCGCAGTCGAGCGTTCTGTACAGCTCGACCGAGTCCATCATCATCCGCGTCAGCGGCAGGCTCGAGCGCAGCTGCCCGACCAACCCCGCGGAGTGGAACGTCGATCCGCTTGTCAGCTCGCTGCGCTCCAGCAGCACGACGTCTTGCTCGCCGAGCTGGGCGAGGTGGTAGGCGATCGCGGTGCCGCCCACGCCGCCGCCCACGATCACGATCCGTGCACGTGGCGGCAGCTCCCGCGGCCGGACCATCTAGCTGCCTGCCGCCGCCAGCCAGCGATCCAGCTCGCCGCCCTCGGCGGCCTCGCGCAGGCGCTCGAAGTGCCGGCCTGCATAGCCGGCGAAATCGAAGTCGAGGTCCGAGAGGCGTCCCTGCAAAACCCCCCAGGCACCCTCCCGGATGTCCGACATCAGCCGCATCAGCTTCAGGCGGGCGCGCTGACCGGGCGACGGCTCGCGTCCGTGGTAGGCGTGGAGCAGGCGCTCATCCTCGGCGTCGTCGAAGTCGTTGTTCACAGAGAGGTTGCCGAGATCGAACCACGGGTCTCCCATCCCCGCGTACTCCCAGTCGACGATCATCACCCGGCTGCTCGCGTCCGCGCAGATCAGGTTGCCGGACAGCAGGTCGTTGTGGCACGGCCGCCGCTCTACGGCCGGGAGCGCCGTCGCGATCCTCCCGGCCAGCTCGCCCGCGAGCTCGAGCTCCTGCGGCACCTCGGCGTCACGCTGGGCGAGCATGCGGCTGTAGCGCTGCACCAGCTCGGGCACCCAGAAGTCCGCCGGCAGCACCGTCTCGGCGTCGTGGAAGCGCCGCAGCGCGGTCGCGATCTCCTCGGCCCGCTGCGCGACCTGTCGCGTCGAGAGCGCCCGGCAGGGCACGAACCGCGTCACCATCCCGCCCGCGAAGCTCGCTGCCACCTCGGGCCCGATGCCGAGCTCGGCGGCCGCCGAGCTCGCGAGGACCTCGGCCTCGCGGCTGATCCCCAAGAGGTCGGTGTCCTTCCCGTGCAGGCGCAGCACGTACTCCTGCCCGCCCAGCCGCACCCGGTAGTTGTGGTTGGTGATCCCTCCCTCCAGCGGCGCGGGCGCACCGTCGGCGTGACCGAGGGTGAGCTCGAGGTCGTGCACGATGTCATTCAGCTCACCCACCGCTCCCGCTCCCCCATTGCCCGTTAAGGCTCACAACCTATACCTTCAACTGCCATGACCGGCCTCTTTCGGGTCGATCGTCAAACGCCGGCCGGCGAGGCTGCGGAGGCGATCGGTCGTGCCGATCTCGAGGTCGCCCGAGCCGCTGTCTCCGAGCTCGCACACCGCACGCCGGTGATCATCTGCGAGGAGCTCGGTGCGAGCGTGATGCTCAAGGCGGAGTGCCTGCAGGTCACGGGCTCCTTCAAGCTGCGCGGGGCGCTCAGCCGCATCGCCGCGCTGGGTCCCGACGCCGGGGCCGGGCTGATCGCCGCCAGCGCCGGCAACCACGCCCGCGCCGTCGCCTACGCCGCGCGCTCGAAGGGGATCGCCTGCGAGGTCTTCATGCCGCGCGAAGCGCCCGTCTCCAAGGTGCTCGCGGTCGAAGCTCTCGGCGCGCGCGTTCGATTCGCCGGCGAGACCGTCGACGAGGCGCTCGAGCAGGCGCAGGCCGCCAGCCGTGCCACCGGCGCGGCCCTCGTTCACCCGTTCGACGACATCGACGTGATCGCCGGCCAGGCCACGCTCGGACTCGAGCTGATCGAGGATGTGCCCGACCTGGCCCGCGTCGTCGTGCCGGTCGGAGGCGGTGGTCTGGCCAGCGGCATCGGGATCGCACTGCGCCGCCGGGGCGTGCAGGCCGAGCTGATCGGCGTGCAGGCCGAGCTCTGCGCGCCGTTCCTCGACGCGCTCGGCCTGGCGGCGGCCGCCGAGCTCAGCGAGACGACGATCGCAGACGGGGTCGCGGTCAAGCGGCCCGGGCGTATCACCCTGCCACTGCTCTCGGAGCTGCTCGACGGCATGGCGACGGTGACCGAGGATCAGATCGCCGACGCGATGGTGTTTCTCGCCGAGCGCACCAAGCTCGTTGCCGAGGGCGCCGGCGCGGTCGCCGTCGCCGCCGTTCTGGCGGGCCTGCTGCCCCCGATCTCGGGCGCGACCGTAGCCGTCGTCTCCGGCGGCAACGTCGACAGCGCGCTGCTCGCCTCGCTGCTCCTGCGCCACGAAGCAGAGCAGGGCAGGCGCGTGCGGATCCACACGCGCGTCCCGGATCGCCCGGGCGGACTCGCCGAGCTGCTCGGCCTGATCGCCGGCGCCCGCGCGAACGTCGTGAGCGTCGAGCATCTGCGTCAGGCGGTTCCCCTGCACCCGCGCGAGACGGCGGTCGAGCTGACCCTCGAGACCCGCGGACCCGGTCACACCGAAGAGGTGCTCGCCGCGCTTGCCGCTGCCGGCTACGACGCGAGCGTCGACTGACGCACGCCTGCGTAAAGGTCCCGTTCGCCTGCGCCGGGCTCCTGCACCACGCAGCGGCGGCCGGCCGGGCTCCTAGAGGCTCGCGGCCGCGGCGGCGAACTCACGCCAGTGCCGGCGCCCGACGGCGCGGTCGGCCGCGCTGCTGCGCGGGCGCACCGTCCGCACCGCCGGGAGCAGCTTCACCGCCTCCTGCAGCGAGGCGAGCGCGCCGGCGCCGACGCCCGCAAGGAGCGCCGCGCCCTGCACGGTCGCGTCCGTGCGTCCGACGCTCAGCTCGAGTCCGAGCGTGTCAGCCTGGATCTGCAGCAGCGTGTCGTCGTTGGCCAGGCCGCCGTCGACCAGCAGGCGCTCGATCGAGACCTCCGCCGCCATCGCCTCGACCACGTCTGTGACCCGCCAGGCGATCGCCTCGAGCGCCGCCCGTGCGATGTGGGCGGGGCGCACTCCGCCATGCAGGCCCGCGATCACCCCGCGGGCGCCCGGCTGCCACCACGGCGAGCCGAGGCCGGCCAGCGCCGGCAGCACCATCACGCCGGCGCTGTCGGGGACCTCCGCTGCCAACGCGGCGAGCCGCGCCGGATCCGCGGCCAGCCCCAACTCGCCGGCGAGCCACTCCAGAAGCGCGCCTGCCGTGAACACGCCGCCGTCCAGCGCGTAGGCGACGTCGCCCGCGCTGTCCGCCCACGCGACCGTCGGCAGCAGCCCGGCGACCCGTCGTGGCCCCTCGGTGCGGGCGAGCACGAACACGCCCGTGCCGTAGGTCGCCTTTGCCTGCCCGGGAGCGATCGCGCCCGACCCGGCGAGCGCCGCCTGCTGGTCGACGAGTTGGGCGTGAAGCGTCAGCGGCCGCGACCACGAAGCGCTTCGCAGGGTGCCAAGCGTGCCGTAGGTCGGTCCGAGCGCGGGCAGCCAGGAAGCCTGCAGGCCGAAGGCGTCGAGCAGCTGCGGATCCCAGGTGCTCGCACCGAGCGCCAGCAGCTGCGTTCGGGAGGCGGTCGAGAGATCGGTCGCGAAACGAGCGCCGAGGCGGTCGCCGAGAAACGCGTCGACGGTTCCCATTCGCAGCCTGCCTCTCGCCGCGGCGTGCTGCACGACCGGCTCGTTGCCGGCCAGCCAGGCGAGTTTGCCGGCCGAGAAGTAGGGGTCGAGCGGCAGGCCGGTGCGCTCGGCCACGGCTTCGTCGACCTCTTCGAGCAGCGAGAGCTGGCGCTTGTCCTGCCATACGACGATGGGCGTCAGCGGCTCGCCGCCGGCGGCGTCCCAGGCCAGCACCGACTCCCCCTGGTGCGCCAGGCCCGCCAGCACCGGTGCGCGCGGATCGGCCGCCGCGAGCACCTCGCCGACGGCCTCCTCGACGGCGGCCAGCACCGCCTCCGGGTCCTGCTCGACGCGGTCGGGCGCCGGGTGGGAGGTGGCGACCGGCCGCCGCGCCTCGGCGAGCGGCCGCAGCCGCATGTCGAACAGCGCCGCCTTGACCGCCGTGGTCCCCTCGTCGATGCCCAACAGGAGAGGTCCATCGGCTTCGGCCTTGCGATTCGTGGCCCGCGACCTCCCCGCCGCGCGCTCCCCGGCGCCGCCGGCCGGCGCTTTCGCGCTCACCGCGGAGCCGCCGGCGAGCCGGCCGAGGCCTGCGAGAGGGCCGCCGCCCGCAGCCACCAGGCCTGTTCGGACTCGCCGTGCCCCGCCTCCGCGGGGGGCGGTCCGATCGCGCGCGGCTCACCGAGCTCGATCGCCCCGGCATCCGCCAGCATCCGCGCGAGGCGCTCGGCGATCGCGGGGGCAGCCGAAAGGCCGGTGGAGCGAATCGCGCCGGCGTGTACGAGCCCGGGCACGGTGACGGAATGGACGAGCGCGTAGTTGACGCCGCGCCCGGCGGGTCGTAGGCCCGCATAAGCCGCGACCGGCTCGGCTCCCTCGAGCGGCGGGTAGCTGCGCCGCGCGCGGGAGAGGATCAGCTCGGCGGCATCCGGCTCGATTGACCGATCGCGCTTGTCGGTGCGGTCCCGTGCGGTGGGACCCGCGATCACGTGACCGTCGACGGTCGGGAAGACGAGCACCCCCTTGCCCGCGGCGGACGGCAGCGGGAGCAGGATCTCGCCGAGCACCTCCCCGGCCGGCTGCTCGAAGACCAGGAACTCGCCCTTGCGGGGATAGATCTCGAACGGCCGCTCCCCGGCCAGGGCCGCGATCTCGTCGGCCCACAGCCCGGCGCAGTTGGCAGCCGCCCGTGCTTGCAGCCGCTCGCCTCCGGCAAGATCGACGGCGACCCCGCCGCCGCGCCGCGCCGCCAGCGCCGTTACAGGCGCCCCGGTCCGGACCGTCGCGCCCGCCTCTCGCGCCGCGGCGGCGAGGGCCCGCGCGAACATCGTGGGATCGGTGACCGCCTCGCCGGGGACGCACAGCTCGCCGCGGCCGGCGGGCTCCACCGCGACGCCGTTTCGCTCGGCGTTGGCGGCGAGCGCGGCCACGGCCCGCTCATGCTCGGGGCCATCGGCCCGGAGCCGCGCGCCGCAGCGCAGCAGCGGTACCGCGAGCCCCGCCAGCCGCAGCTCGCGGAGCGTCGCGGCGCGCAGGATCATCTCGGTCTCGAGCTCGCCCGGCCGGGAGTCGAAGCCGGTGTGGAGGATCCCCGAGTTCGAGCCGCTCGCGGCGCTCGCCAGCTCGTCCTCGGCCTCGAGCAGCAGCGCCGGCACGCCGCGGCACGCGAGCTCGTAAGCGAGCGCGCAGCCGACGACCCCGGCGCCGATGATCGCGACCTGCTCGTCGGGGCTCGCCATCTTCACACCCTATGCGGCGGGGTGTGGCGCGCTGGCATAGCATCGCGGCATGCGCATCGAGCCCTTCGAGATCGAGCGCTTCTACGAGCGCTGGGAGTTCCGTGCGGAGCTGATGCTGTCGAGCAGCGACTGCGAGTCGCGCCCGCTCGCGGAGCTGCTGGCGCTCGAGCCCGATGCCGAGGAGCGGCTGCGTTCGCTGCACCTCGGCTACACCGAAGTTCCCGGCTCGCCTGAGCTGCGGGACGCGGTCGCGAGTACCTACGTGCGCGCCGAGGCCGAGGACGTGCTGACGCTGGCGGCGGCCGAGGAGGGCATCTTCATCGCCTACCACGCGTTGCTCGGACCGGGCGACCACGCCGTCGTCGAGACACCGTGTTACGGCTCCGCCGTCAACCTCGCCCGCAGCACCGGGGCCGAGGTGACGCTGTGGCAGCGACGGCACGAGGACGGCTGGGCGTACGACCTCGATCAGCTCGAGCGGCTGCTGCGGCCGGACACGCGTTTCGTCTACGTCAACAGCCCACACAACCCGACCGGCAGCCAGATGTCACACGAAGAGCAACAGCGGCTCATAGCGATGCTCCGGGAGCGCGGGACGGTGCTCTTCAGCGACGAGGTCTACCGCGGGCTCGAGCACGACGAGGCGGACCGCTTGCCCGCGGCATGCGATCTCTACGAGCAGGCGCTCTCGCTCAACACGGTCTCGAAGTCCTATGGGCTGCCCGGCCTGCGCATCGGCTGGATCGCGTGCCGCGATCCGGCTCTGCTCGAGCGGCTGAGCGAGCTGAAGCTGTACACGACGATCTGCTCGAGCGCTCCGAGCGAACTCCTCGTTGCGCTGGCGCTGCGCCATTCCGAGCGGCTGATCGGCGAGGCCCGCGCGCGCGTGCTCGAGAACCTGCCGTTGCTCGCCGAGTTCATCGCGGGGCATGGGGAGCTGCTCGAATGGGTCCGGCCGGCCGCCGGCCCGATCTGCTTCCCTCGCGTCCGCGACGGGCGGGACGTCCGCGAATGGTGCGAGCAGACGGCCGCCAAGGACGGCGTGCTGCTGCTACCCGGGTACGTCTACGACGAGCCCGATCACGTCCGCATGGGATACGGCCGCGCCGGTCTGCAAGAGGCGCTCGCGCGCCTGGGGGCTGGACTCGCAGGCGAAGGCGCACAGGCGGGGACGGGCGGGGAAGGCCGATCGGATGTTCCGTAGCGTCCTCGTCGCGATCGACGGCTCGCCGGACGCCGACCGCGCGCTGGACCACGCGATCGACATCGCCGGGTGCGCCAACGCGACGCTGACGATCTTCAGCGCGGTGCCCGCCCCGCCGTCGCTCGCGTATGCGACCCCCGGCGCAGGCGCGCTGGCCGACCTCGGCGAGAAGGCACACGAGGAGACCGAGACGATCGTGCGCGCGGCGCTCGAGCGGGTACCGGACTCGGTGGGAGCCAGGACCGTCGTCAAGGACGCGCCGGAGAGGCCGGCGTTGATCGAGCAGATCGAGTCCGGTGGCCACGATCTCGTGGTGATGGGCTCGCGCGGCCGCGGAGCCGTCCGCTCCGCGCTGCTCGGCAGCGTCAGCCAGCACGTCCTGCACCACACGCGCATCCCTGTCCTGATCGTCCGCGCCGATGAGAGCGCGCCCGTGGGCGACGCGGGCGCCGCGGGCGACGAGCACCCCGCCCGTGACGGCGGCTGAACCTCAGAGCACCTTCGAGAGGAACGCGCGCGTGCGCTCGTGGCGCGGGTTCGAAAGGAGCTCCGGAGGCGGCCCTTCCTCCACGACGACGCCGCCGTCGATGAACGCAACCTTGTCCGCGACCTCGCGGGCGAACCCCATCTCGTGCGTGACGACGACCATCGTCATGCCGAGATCGTGGGCGAGCGCGCGCATAACGTCGAGCACCTCGCCGACGAGCTCGGGGTCGAGCGCCGAGGTGGGCTCGTCGAACAGCATCAGCTTCGGCTCCATCGCCAGCGCCCGCGCGATCGCGACCCGCTGCTTCTGCCCTCCGGAGAGCTGGGAGGGGTAGGAGTCGACCTTGTCGGCGAGCCCGACGCTGTCGAGCAACGCGCGCGCCCGCTCGCGCGCCCGCTGGCGCGGCTCGTGCTTCACGTATACCGGCGCGCAGGTCACGTTCTCGAGGGCCGTCATGTGCCCGAAGAGGTTGAACTGCTGGAAGACCATGCCGATCTCGGAGCGCTTGCGCGCGACCTCCGAGTCGCGGAGCTCGTGCAGCCGGTCGCCGACGAGTCGGTACCCGACCAGCTCTCCGTCGACCGACAGGCGCCCCGAGTTGATCTTCTCGAGGTGGTTGATGCAGCGCAGGAACGTCGACTTGCCCGATCCGGACGGGCCGAGCAGGCACAGCACCTCCCCCGGGAGCACCTCGAGATCGATCCCGCGCAACACCTCGTTGCGGCCGAAGCGCTTGTGCACGCCCTCGGCTAGGACCATCGCCGGCGCCCCCGGCCGTCTCCTCGCGGCCGGCGCGAGGGGCGCGTCTCCCTCGCCGGGAGCGCTCATGCGCCGCTCCCACGTGCGTGTCCGAACGAGAGCAGCCCGGCGCGCAATCGTTGCAGCAGCGTCCGCGCCTGCTCGCGCGCGCCGCCACGTCCGTACCGGCGCTCGAGGTAGTACTGGCCGACGTAGAGCACGCTCGTGCAGGCCAGGTACCAGATGCTGGCGGTGATCAGCAGCGGGATCGTCTTGAAGTTGACCGCATAGATCGTCTGTGCGGCGTAGAGCAGGTCGCCGACCGCGATCACGCTCACCAGCGACGTCGTCTTGAGCATCGAGATCGTCTCGTTGCCAGTCGGCGGGATGATCACGCGCATCGCCTGCGGCAGCACGATCCGGCGCATCGTCTGCAGCCGCGTCATGCCCAGGGACTGGGCCGCATCGGACTGCCCTTCCTCGACCGAGATGATGCCGGCGCGGACGATCTCAGCCATGTAGGCGCCCTCGTTGAGGCCGAGCCCGAGGATCGCCGCGGTGAACGGCTTGATCAGCGTGTTCGCGTCGCCGTGGATGAACGCCGGGCCGAACGGGATCCCGATGTCGATTTTCGGGTAGAGCGCCGAGATGAAGTACCAGAAGATGATCTGGACGAGCACCGGGGTCCCGCGGAAGAACCAGATGTAGAGCCAGCTCGAGCCCGCGACGAGCGGGTTCGGCGAGAGCCGCATCACCGCCAGCAGGACGCCGAGTGCGATCCCGATCGCCATCGCGATCACGGTCAGCTCGATGGTCACGCGCAGTCCTTCGAGGATCCTTTCGTCGAAGAGGTATTCGCCGACGACATCCCATTCGAAGCGCGGGTTCGTGGCGATCGAGTGGATGACCGCGACGGCGAAGACCAGCACGATCGCCGCCGCCAGCCAGCGGCCCGGATGTCTGACGGGGACGGCCCGGATGTCCTCGGGCCGCCCCCCGCTAGCGGTGTCCCTGGATGAGGACACCGATCACGCTCAGCTGATTGCCCCGTTGATCTCGGGGTTGCTGATCGCGCCGTCCTCGATGCCCCATTTTTCGAGGATCGCCTTGTACTTCCCGTTCGCCATCAGTTCCTTGAGCGCCGCGAGCATCGGCGTGGCGAGCCCGCTGTTCTTCGGCAGCGCGAATCCGTAGGGCGCGAAGCCGTAGCTCTTGCCGACGAGCTTGAACTGGCCGCCGGACTGCTTGATCTGGTAGTCGACGACGGGCGAGTCGGCGAGTCCGACCTCAGCGCGTCCGCTGGCGATCGCCAGGTTCACGGCGTTCTGGCCGGGGAAGCTCAGGACGGTCACGGCCTTCTTGCCTTCTTTCGTGCACGCCGTGCTCTGTTTTTCGGCTTCTTCCTGCTCGACGGTGCCCTTCTCGGCCGCGGCGGTCTTGCCGCACAGGTCCTTGAGGCTTTCGACCCCCGTGTTGGCGCTCGACTTTGCGTAGAAGGAGATCCCGGCCTTGTAGTAGGTGACGAAGTCGACCTTCTTCTCGCGTTCCTTGGTGTCGGTGAACGACGACGCGCCGAGGTCGTAGCGCCCGGCCTGGATGCCGGGGATGATCGCTTCGAACTGGGCGTTCGTGAACTTCGTTTGCAGGCCCATCACTTCGGCCAGCGCTCTCACGAGGTCCGGGTCCATCCCGATGATCGTGTGCCCATTGGGCGCCAGGAACTCGTTCGGCGCGTACTCGGCTTCGCTGGCGACGATCAGCGTGCCTTTCGTTTTGTACTTCGGCGGCACCTGCGAGGCGACCGCCGCGACGGTCCCGCCGGCCGCGGTCGACGTGGTGGACGTGGCGGCCGTCGAACTGGAGCTCGAGTTGCTGCTCCCGCACCCCGCCATCGCGAGGACTACCAGCACCGGCGCGCCGATGCGGGCGAGGACCCTAATCATCGAAACGAAACCTCCTGGGGGATCAAGCCGGGCCGAGCGGCCGCGGCCGCGCAAGTATAGGTCCGCGGCCCGCACCTTTGGTCCGTCAGCTGACGCGATGGCCCGTCCACCGGTGCTAAGGCATCCGCCTACGGCTGCCGATGAGGGCATCGTGACCAAGTTCGCCCGCTCGCTGGCCCGCGCCGGCGCACCATCGCGCGTCCGGACCGGACGCACCATCCTCCTCGCGGCAATCGTGTGCTTCATCGCGCTTCTCGCGGCGGCCCCGACCTCGGCCAAGGTGGCGACGGTCGGCGAAACGACGGTCGGCGTCCAGCCGCGCAACGACGGGCTGAAGAAAGAAGGCCCGACGCCGCGTCCCTTCGGCGAAGGCTCCAAGGCGACGTTCGGCAACGAAGCGGGCCACGCGGTCGTCCATGGGGCCAGCGTCTACTCGATCTATTGGGACCCGGGCGATCTCTTCCACGAACACCAGGAATGGCTCGTGAAGACCGACCACTTCCTGCAGCAGATGGGCGCCGCGAGCGGCAGTCTGCGCACGATCTTCTCCTCGTTGGCCCAGTATCGAGACCGCTCCAACGCGCCCGCGACTGACTCGGTCGTCTTCAAGGGCTCCTACCACGACTTCGTGAAATACCCCGGGGCCGGATGCACCGACCCGAAGCCGCTCGAACTCGGTGCGATCACCTGCCTGACCGACGCGCAGCTACGCGAACAGCTGAGCTCGTTTATCGCCGGCCATGGCCTGCCGAAGGGGATGAACACGATCTACTACCTGATCACCCCGCCCGGCGTGACCGTCTGTCTCGACGCAGCGGGCAGTCACTGCTCGGATTTCTCAGTCAGCGAAGAAGAAGCCGAAAACGAAGAACGCAAGAGCGAAAGCTGGGAAGACAGCTTCTGCAGCTACCACGGCGCGATCAACGCGAGCAAAGCCGCCGAGGGCGACGCGAACACCGTCCTCTATGCCGCGATCCCCTGGACGGCCGGCGCCGAGGGCTCTGGCGCCTTCACCGCTGGCAGCACCTTCTACGACGACGCCTTCGACTGCCAGGACGGGGGCTTCATGGTCGAAGAAGAAGCCGTGGTGCGCGAGGCGGCCAAGCCGCTCGAAAAAGCTGAACAGGAAGTCCTCAACGGAGAAAAAGGCACGCCGAAAGAAAAATTCGAACTCGAAGAAAAAATCCGCCTCGAACAGCCTCACATCCAAGAGCCGAACCAGGAAGGCAAAGGTGAATTCGGTGACTACAGCGCCGGCCTCGCCGACCTGACGGTCAACCAGATCGCCGAGGAGCAGGCCAACATCGTCACCGACCCGCTCCTTCAGAGCTGGAAAGCCACTGGCGGGTACGAGGTCACCGACCTCTGCCGCAACACCTTCGCGAACACCGTCGACGGCCCGGTGGAAGGCTCTGGCGTCGCGGACAAGAAAACCGAAGCCGGCGAACAGTCCAACGAGGCGGTCGGCGATAGCCGTTACTACATCAACAACGTCTGGAGCCGCTCCGACCAGCACTGCGTCGGCGGCGTCGGCTTCATTCCGCGGTTCACCGCTCCGAACCCCGTCAACGCCGGTGAAACCGTGGGCTTCAACGGCATGGGCTCGACCGTGAGCCTGATCGAAACCCTCGCCTTCGGCCCGAGCGGGCCGCCGTCCACGACCTACGCGACGTTCACCTGGAACTTTGGCGACGGCACGGAAGCGAGCGGCTACGCGCCCGGCTCCCCCGCCTGCGAAGCGCCGTGGCTGAGTCCCTGCGCCGGCAGCGTCTTCCACGCCTACACCTACGGCGGCGACTACCCCGTCACGCTGACGATCACAGACGTCGCCGGCGACAAAACGAGCCGCACCGAAACCATCACCGTCGCCGGCCCCGCGGCGCCGAGTGCCGGCGGACCGCCAGCTTCACCCGGTGTCAGCTCTGGCTCATCCGGCTCGGGTTCCGGTTCCGGCTCGGGATCCGGCTCCGGCTCCGGCTCGGGACGGGGCGCAACGCCGCCGCCCGTCAAACCCGTCGCGACGGCGGCCGTGATGTCGCGCACGCTGAGCAGCGCCCTGCGGAAGGGCGTCGCGATCGGCTACACCGTCAACGAGCAGGTCGCCGGGCGCTTCGAGGTCCTGATCTCGCGCAGGCTGGCCCACAGGCTGAAGATCTCCGGCACGCCCGCCACCGGGCTGCCGGCCGGCACTCCTCCCCAGCTCGTGATCGCCAAAGCGTTCCTCGTCACGACCAAGGGCGGGCGCAGCGTGGTGCACGTGAAGTTCTCGAAGAAGACGGCGGCGCGGCTGCGCCACGCCCACAGCGTTCCGCTGATGCTGAGGCTGATCGTCCGCAACGCCTCCACGACCAACCCCGAAACGGCCACGGTCATCAGCTCCGCGAAGCTGACCCGCTAGCGGTCTAGGGCGGCGGGTCCTCTTCGCCGCGGCGGCGTCGCGCGCGTGCGCTGAACACGAAGCGCCACAGCGCGGCCAGCAGCACGTAGCCGAAGACGATCGAGACGACCGAGATGATCGCGAGCGCGGTGTTGCCGTTCAGCGCCGATTCGCCGTCCAGCGCCGGCGGCAGAGCGAGCAGGGCGGCCACGACCGCGGACACGGCTCCTACAGGCCCGGCCAGTGGCGGACCACGAACCCGGTGTTGTCGACGCCCGAGACCTGCCATCGCGAGGCGTAGACGCCGCTGCGGCCGGCGGTGTTGTACATGATCCCGTCAACGTACATGTAGGTATGGCCCGCGTTGGCGAGCACGGTGATGTAGCGCCCCGGGCCCGGAGCGCCCCAGTTCTCCAGTTCGCCCGATGTGAGTGGCTGGTTGAGCAGACCGCCCGCCGCCAGCGCGTAGCTGACCGAGCCGGAGCAGTCGTAGGCGTTGTCGATGAAGGAGGCATGTCCGCCCCCGAACACGTACGGGAAGTCGGCGATCTCGTTCGCCCCCGCGACCACCTTCTGGACGGCTTCGGGCACGTTGGTCGGGATCGGGATCGTGCCGTCGCCCGCGATCGACTGCCCGCCCGGCACGGGCGTCAGGCGGGCGTGGCGCGCCTTCGTCGCAGACCGTTCGACGGCCTGCAGCTGCTGCAGCTGGGCCTTCACTTCGGCGTCCGAGGGTGCCCCGGCGGCGACGACGGCTTCACCGGCCTTCGCCGGCGATGCCGCGGACTGATGACGGGCGGTAGCGGGGGCGGGGTAGCTCTTTGATTCCTCCGGGTCGGCTTCGAGCTTGGCTGCGACGGGACGCGCCGTGGTCCCCGCTCCGACGGTCGGGCCCGCCACGATGCCGCCGGTGGAGGCGTGGCCCGTCGATTCGCCGCCCTTGCCCGAGCCGCAGGCCGTCAGCGCCAGGCACGCGGCGGCGCACGCCAGCGGCGCCAACGCTTTGCCCAATGCCCTCATCGAGGTCAAGGCTAGCGTTCGCACCCCAGGGGTAGTGCCGCTACCCTGTTGCGATGCACGAGGAAGCCACCGCGGTCGAGTTGCGTCCACACATCCGTCTGCTCCACGGCATGCGCCGCCCGGCCAACTGGCTGCAGCTGGTTCGCTTCGGGCTGGTCGGGGGTCTCGGCTTCATCGTCAACCTCGCCGTCTACACGCTGTTCGTCCACGGCGTCGGCGTCGACTACCGCGTCGCCTCGATCTGTGCCTGGATCGTCGCCGTCGCGAACAACTTCGTCTGGAACAGGCACTGGACGTTCGACGCGCGCGAGGGTGTCGCCCATCACCAGGCGATGCGTTTCCTGCTCGTCGCCCTCGTCACGGAGGCGATCAGCCTGGTCCTCCTGACGGCTCTCGTCGAGGTCGGCGGGCTGACGAAGGTGCCGGCTCAGGCGCTCGCAGTCGCGGCCGCCACGCCGCTGAGCTTCCTAGGCAACAAGCTCTGGAGCTTCCGCGTCAGCACCTGAAAGCCGCCCGCCAGCGGGGTCCCAGGGCCGCCGACGGGGTGCCGCGCGCGCGCCCAGGGGCCGGCTGGCCCGGACCTATACTCTGACTCTCGCCCCTTCCGGAGGATCCTTGTGCAGGAGATGGTGATCTACGGCGTCAGCTTCGACATGGTTGGCAAGCAGCCGATCGTGCTCCTGAAGACCGTCGACGGCAACAAGTTCCTGCCGATCTGGATCGGCCATCCGGAGGCCGCCTCGATCCTCATGAAGCTGCAGGGCGCGGGGACGCCGCGGCCGATGACCCACGACCTGCTCTGCGACATCCTGGGCGAGCTCGACGTCAAATGCACGCAGGTCTCCGTCACGGAGCTGCGCGAGAACACGTTCTTCGCCTCGATCACACTCAACGTCGCAGGCCGCGAGCTCGAGATCGACTCCCGGCCGAGCGATGCGATCGCCCTCGCCGTCCGCTCCGGCGCCCCGATCTACGCCGCGGAGGAGGTCATCTCCGAGTCCGCGATCGAGTTCGAGCACGACGTCGAGGAGTCAGAGGACGTGGTCGAGAAGTTCAAGGAGTTCCTCGACCAGGTCTCACCGGAGGATTTCGCCGCAGGCGACTCCTGAGCGGCTGACCGGCGCGTATGCCGGCGCGAGCCGGCGTCGCACCGGATGTTCCTCAGCGCGTGAACGCGCTCTCGAGCATCCGCCCGACGAGCTCGTCGAACGAGGTTCCGGCGGCGTCGGCGGCCTGGGGAAGCAGGCTCGTCTCGGTCATGCCGGGGACGACGTTCGCCTCGAGCACCCACAGCTCGGCGCTCTCGTGGTCGACCAGCAGGTCGATGCGTGCGAAGCCGTGGCAGCCAAGGAGCTCGTAGACGTCGACGGCCAGCTCCCGGGTCCGCTCCGTGATGTCGGCGGGCAGCTCGGCCGGGCAGACGAACGTCGTCATGCCGATCCCGTAGCGGGACTCGTAGTCGTAGAAGCCCTCCTCACGCGGGACCGCCTCGACGATCGGCAGCGCCAGGGGGCGCTCGCCGTCCTCGCCCCCGCCGAGCACCGACACCGCCAGGTCACGTCCGCGGACGTGGCGCTCGAGCAGGATCGTGCCGTCATAAGAGAAGGCGCCGACCATCGCCGCCGGCAGCTCCGCGCTCGCGCTCGCGAACTTCACGCCCAGCGCCGAGCCTCCGTGTGCCGGCTTGACGACGAGCGGGAAGCCCAGCCGCTCCTCGATCGCGGGCAGCGCGGCGCCGGCGCCGAGATCGCGGATCGCGCTCTGACGCAGCGCCTGGAAGTCCGGCGTCGGGATGCCTGCCTCGCGCATCAGGTGCTTGGCCAGCACCTTGTCGGTGCCCCGGGCGCAGGCCGCCGGCCCCGAGCCCGTGTAGGGGAGGCCGAGGGCCTCGAGCAGGGACTGGACGGTGCCGTCCTCCCCCTCGGGGCCGTGCAAAGCGATGAACACCGCGTCGGGGCGCAGCTCGAGCAGCCGCGCAACCAGATCGCCGCCGACGTCGATCCCGGCGACCTCGTGCCCGAGGCCCTCCAGCGCGTCCTCGACCTGGGCACCCGAGCGCAGCGAGACGGCGCGCTCGAGCGAGCCGCCGCCCTTCAGCACCGCGACCCGAGGGGCCGCCGTCATCGATCCTGGCGGCGGCGTCCCCGCTCGCTGTCCTGCCGGCGCGGGAGCGCGACGACGTCGGCCAGCCCGCTGGGGTCGGACTCGTCCCCGTCCTCCCGCTCCTCCGCCCCGCCGGAGCCGGCCGGAGCCGGCGCCCCTGTGCCCGTGAGCGAGCCGAGGAGGGCGAGCTGCTGGGAGATCGCGCGGCCGATGCGGCGGATCCCCTCGCGGATTTCGGGCTCGGGGATGCCCGCGAAGTTCAATCGCATCGACGAGGAGCCGCTGCGGCCGTCCATGTAGGCGGCGCGGCCGGGGACGAAGGCGACGCCCTCGCTGGCGCGGGCGAGCGCCAGCAGGTCCGTCGTGTCGATGCGCTCGTCGAGCGTCGCCCAGATGAACAGGCCGCCCTCCGGCCGCGTCCAGGCCGCGCTGGCGCCGAAATGCTGCTCGAGCGCCTCGAGCATCACGTCGCGGCGCGCGCGGTACAGCTCGCGCAGCCGCTCGACGTGACGCAGCCAGGCGCCCGGCTCGGCGAAGTAGGCGGCGACGAACATCTGTGTGACCGGCGAGGAGCAGAGGTCGGCGCCCTGTTTGCACAGGTTGAGCTTCTCCAGCACCGGGCGCGGGGCGACCGCCCAGCCGAGCCGAAGCCCGGGTGCCAGGATCTTCGAGAAGGTGCCGAGGTAGATGACGAGGTCCGAGGCGCCCTCGCGGCCGACCGCCGCCGCGTCGAGCGAGTAGAGCGTGGGCAGCGCCTCGCCCTCGTAGCGCAGCAGGCCGTAGGGATTGTCCTCGAGCACCAGCAGCTCGCGCTCACGCGCCACCTCGATGAGCCGCCGCCGGCGCGCGAGCGACATCGTCACCCCGCCCGGATTCTGGAAGTTGGGGATCGTGTAGATGAACTTCGGGCGGCGCCCCTGCGAGGCGAGGCGGTCGAGCGTCTCCTCGAGGGCGTCGATCGGCATCCCGTCAGCGTCCATCTCGATCTGCTCGACGTCTGCTTGGTAGGCGCTGAAGCTCGGCACGGCGCCCGGATAGGTCGGGGCCTCGGCGACGATCACGTCGCCCGGGTCGATCAGCGTCTTGCAGACCAGGTCGATCACCTGCTGTCCGCCCGTCGTGACGATCACCTCGCCGGGATCGATCGCGGTGCCCTCAGCGGCCATCACCTCGGCGATGCACGCGGCCGTCGCCGCCATGCCCTCGGTCGGCCCGTACTGCAGGGCGCGCGCCGTGTCGGCCGACACCTCGGCCATCAGGCGCTCGTAGAGCTCGGACGGGAATGTCGAGGTGTCCGGCAGCCCCCCGGCGAGCGAGATCACGTCGGGGCGCTCGGTGAGCGCCATCATCTCGCGCATCGCCGAGCTCTTCATGCCGCGCGTGCGCGTCGCGAACAGGGACTCGTAGCGCGCCAGCTCGTGCGCGGCGGGGCGCGTGCCGCGCCCTCCGGGAGTGCTCGATCGCTCCATTGCCTGCCTGCTCCATTCGCCGTTCGGTCAGCGCGACCTGGGATGGCAACCGTCCGCCCGTGGAACTCGACTATCGTCCTGCCGGTCCCGGGGCGGTCGGCACCCGGAAGGTAGCGCAACAGACATGGGCGAACCGCGATGAACGGCCTCTTCTTCTACATCGGCCTCGGCGCCGGGCTCGCCGCGGCCTGCGGTCTGCGGCCGTTCATGCCCGCGCTGCTGGCCGGCGCGCTCGGCTCGGCGAACGTGCTCGGCGTCAACTTCCCGGTCGGCAGCTACCACTTCCTCGAGTCCGCGTGGTGGCTGCTCGCGGTGGCGGTCACGTTTGCGCTCGCATGGCTGGTGCAGCTGCTGATGGGGCTCTCCCCTGTGTATGACCCCGTCGCGCGCGAGCCGCGCCGGGACCCGCTCGCCGCGGCGCTGACCGGGCTCGCCTACGGCGGCGGCGCCGTGCTGTTCGCCGGGACGCTGGATGCGCACGGCGATGCGCCGTGGGCGGGCGTGCTCGGCGGGCTGGCGATCGTCTGGCTCGCCCAGCGAGTCGCCGCGCCGGTCCTCTGGGGCGCGCGCCGGCGGCTCACCGACAAGCCCGCGCGGGAGGCGCTGACGCTGTATCTCGACGGCGCCTCGCTGCTCGTGGCCGCGCTCGTCGCGGCGCTGCACCCGCTCGGCTACGTCGCCGTGGCGGCGCTGGTCTGGTTCCTGCTGAGGCGCCGCTCGCGGGGCGGCGAGAAGTACGCCGGGCTGCGCATCCTCGGTCGCTGAGGAGAGCCTGTGGCCGCGCGACCGCCGAAGCTCGTGCTGTGCGTGATCGACGCGATGGCGCCCGAGATGCTCGAGCGCACGATCGCCTCGGGGGCCGCGCCCGTGCTCGAGCGGCTGGTCGAGGACGGCCTCTACGTGCCCGACTGCGTCGCCGCGTTTCCCTCCGTGACCCCGGTCTGCGCGGCCTCGATCGTGACCGGGCGCTGGCAGGACGATCACCGCATCCCGGCGATGAACTGGTACCACCGCGACGAGGACCGCTACGTCGAGTACGGCTCGAGCTTCCGGGCCGCGCAGCGCTTCGGGATCGCAAGGCAGCTCACCGACACCGTCTACAACATGAACCGCGCGCACCTGTCGGCAGACACGCCGACCGTCTTCGAGTCGCTCGACGACGCCGGCGTGCGGACGGCCGGCACGACCTACCTCATGTACAGGGGCCGGTACCGGCACGAGCCGGTGCGCGACAACCCGCTCTCGCGCGTCGCGGCGACCTTGATGCGCCACGCCGTGATGGGACCCCGCGAGCTCTTCTATGCCGACATCTTCGCCTCGCAGCGAACTCCCTGCCGCTCGGGCCTCGGCATGCCGGGGATCCGCGATCGCCACTCGGCCTGCGTCTCGGAGTACATGATCGAGCATGACCTGTTCGACTTCCTGCTGCTCTCGCTCCCGGACAACGACTGGTACTCGCACAAGCGTGGCCCGGAGGGGCAGATCCAGTCGCTGGCACAGGCCGATCTGCAGCTGGCGCGGGTCGCGAACGCCGCGGGCGGGCTCGATGCGTTCCTCGCCGAGCATGCCGTGATCGTGATGGCCGACCACTCCCAGGCCCCTGTCAGCGCCGCGATCACACTCCAGGACGAGCTCGCCGAGCTGGGGGTGCTGGGTCCCGCGCACGCCGCGCGCCCCACCCGCCCCGCCCGCGGCTCCCGCGGCGCAGCCCGCGCCGAGGCCGTGGAGCCGCGGATCGCGGTCTGCCCTTCGCAGCGGGCCGCGATGGTCTATGCGCTGCACGACGCCGAGCGTGACGCGATGCGCGCGTCGGTGGCCGCGCTCGCCCTGGCCGTCGACGGCGTCGACCTCGTGATGTGGCTCGAGCGCGACGCCCGCGAGAATCCGCGCGAGGCCGTCCTCGCCAGCCCCGAGCGCGGCGAGCTGCGTTTCGCCCCCGGTGGTCCGGTGGCCGACGCGCGCGGCAGGCGCTGGCGGATCGGCGGCTCGCTCGAGGTGCTCGGGGCGAGCGTCGAGGACGGCGTGCTGTCGAGCCCCGACTACCCCGACGCGCTGGCGCGGGCCTGGTCGGCCCTCCTGTGCCCGACCTCGGGGGAGGTGCTGCTGTCGGCAGCGCCCGGGTGGGAGTTCGCCGACTGGGGCGGCCAGGCACACGTCGGCGGTGGCAGCCACGGCTCGCTGCACTCCAGCGACTCGCTCGGCGCGCTGGTGATCTGCGGCGCCGGGCTGCCCGATCCGGTGCCGGCGCAGTGGTCGATCCGGGACGTCGCCGCGCTGGCGCTGGGTCATTTCGGGCTCGCGCCGGCGCCGGCCTGACGAGCGCCGCCGGAGTCGTGCCTTCCGCTCCGGGCCCCGCAGGCGCCGCCGCCCGCCCGGCCGTCGCGTACAGTCGGCTGATGCGAATCGCAGCGGTGGTAGTGGTCTTGGTGGCCTGCTGCCTGGCGGCGGGCGCGGCGCGGGCGCAGACGGCCGCGCCCATCTTCACCTCTCCGCCCACCACGACCGCGCCGGCGAGCGACCCTGCCTACGCCGCAGGCTCGGCCGCCTCGGTCAGCGCATCCTCGGCGTCCACGCCGTCCTCCGCGAGCGGCAGCACGCGCAGCACCGCCACGTCGGTCGCCAACTCCGACGCGCCGATCCCGGTCGCGCCTTCGGACACGCCTCCGGCGGGTCGCAGGCTCTCGCCGAACCAGGTGCTGGCGATCGCGGCGCGGCTGCCGAAGATGCGGGCGCTGAAAACGGAATACCCGGGCTCCTATGCCGGTGCGTACCTGAAGCCGGCCTTCCACTGGCAGGTCAGCTACTTCTCCAAGGGCGGCAAGAAGGAGGTCGGGCAGGTTCTGATCGACGACCTGTCCGGCGGTGTGATCGAACAGTGGACGGGCTTCCAGGTCGCATGGACGATGGCGCGCGGGTACCCGGGAGCCTTCGGGCGCCACGTCAATTCGCTCTACGTGTGGCTGCCGCTGTGCGTCTTGTTCCTGATCCCCTTCCTGAACCCGCGGCGGCCGTTCTCGCTGCTGCACCTCGACCTGCTCGTGCTGCTGTCCTTCTCGGTCTCGCTGGCGCTGTTCAACCACGCCCACATTTACGGCTCGGTCCCGCTTGTCTATCCGCCGCTGCTGTATCTGCTCGTGCGGATGCTCACGCTGATGCGCCGCCCGCGTCCCGGCGCGGAAAGCGGACCGGCCCCGGAGGCCAACGGTGCGGCGGCCGGATCCGAGGTCTTGGGCGATGAGGTCGGGGACGGACCGCCGCCCATCGCGGCGGCGACGCCGGAGCCGCGGCCGCTGCGGCTGCTTGTCCCGGTCTCATGGCTCGCGATCGCGGTGGTGTTCCTGATCGGGTTCCGGATCGCGCTGAACGTCACCGACTCGAACGTCGTCGACGTCGGCTACGCGGGGGTGATCGGCGCGCAGCGCCTCGTCGACGGCCGGCCGATGTATGGCGGCTGGCCGAGCGACAACGAACACGGAGACACATACGGCCCGGCCACGTACGCGGCCTACGTGCCGTTCCAGCAGATCTTCGGCTGGAGCGGCACCTGGGACGACCTGCCGGCGGCGCATGCGGCGGCGATCTTCTTCGACCTGCTCTCGGTCGCGCTGCTGTTCCTGATCGGCCGCCGCATGCGCGGTCCGACGCTCGGCATCGCGCTCGCCTACGCCTGGGTCTCCTATCCATTCACGCTGTTCGCGCTCGAGAGCAACAGCAACGACACCCTCGTAGCGGCGCTGGTGCTGGCGGCGCTGCTCGCCGCGTGCTACCGCTCGACGTTCGCGGCCGGCGCCCGCGGCGCGCTCGCGGCGCTGGCTGGGGTGACGAAGTTCGCGCCGCTCGCACTTGCTCCGCTGCTTGCGAGCGATGCGGTGCGTCACGCTCAGCGGCGGCGGCCGCTCGTCCTGGTGGTCTTCCTCGGGGGCTTCCTCGCGGCCGGCGCGCTCGCCGCCTGGGCGGCGCTCGCCCACGATTCGCTGTCGACGTTCTGGGCGCGGACGATCGAATACCAGTCCGACCGAGGCTCGCCGTTCTCGGTCTGGGGCCTGTACGGCTGGGGGGCCGGACGCGACATCGCGGAGGGCGCGGCCCTGGGGCTCGCGATCGTGCTGGCGCTCGTGCCGCGGCGCGGTGACCTCGTCGGGCTGGCGGCGGGCTGCGCCGCGATCCTGATCGGCGTGCAGCTCGCGGTCGAACACTGGTTCTACCTCTACATCCCGTGGTTCTTCCCGCTCGTGATGATCGCGCTGCTCGGGCGCTACCTCGGCGCCTCGCCGCTCAGTGCGCGGACGGCCGAGGCATCAGGAGCTGCTCGATCGAGTCCGCCCGAAGCCGTGTTGAGCAGCTGATCAGGACGCCCATCAGCCACGGGTCATCCTGCGAGGTCTCGAAGCGCACCGGCATCTGGGTCAGCAGCGACTCGATCGCCTGCTCGCGTTTGACGCCGATCACGCCCCCGCGCGGGCCGGTCATGCCGACGTCTGTTATGTAGGCGGTGCCGGCCGGAAGCACGCGCGCGTCGGCGGTCGGGACATGCGTATGGGTGCCGACGACCGCCGTCACGCGGCCATCGAGGTGCCATCCCATCGCGACCTTCTCGGAGGTCGCCTCCGCATGCACGTCGACCAGCACGTGATCGACGTCGCCCAGGTCGCCGAGTGCGGCCTCGATCTCGGTGAACGCCGATCGCCCCGCGCGCAGGTAGAGGTTGCCGCTGATGTTCACGACGCCGAGCCGCACGCCGTCGTGCTCCACGACGGTCGTGCCGCGGCCGGGCTGGCTGCGTAGGAAGTTCGCCGGGCGCACGATCCGGTCGTGGCTGTCGAGGTATGGGTAGATCTCGCGACGGTGGTAGGTGTGATTGCCGAGCGTGATCGCGTCGACGCCGGCGGCGAACAGCTGGTCGGCGTTCTTCGGGGTGATCCCGAGCCCGCCCGCCGCGTTCTCGCCGTTGACGACCACGAACGTCGGCTGGTGGCGCTCGCGAAGGATCGGCAGGCACTCGAGCAGCGTTTCGCGTCCGATTCCACCGACGACGTCGCCCACGAAAAGGATCCGCGCCGCGGCCGCGCTCGAGCGACCGGCGGACGCGGATTCGGCCGCCTGAGGCTCAGCCATACTCTGGCGATGGTGGCTGGGAGGTGAGGTGGGTCCCCCGAAGAGCCCGTCGGCAGGCACCCGCCGAGGAGTCCGCCCCGCCCGACCCGGAGGAGGAGCGACTCGTGGGCAGCGAGGGTGAAAGCACGGCCGAGCCGCCGCGCGCCGTAGTTCCGCGCTGGGTGCAGCTCGTGCTGCTGCCGCTCGCGATCCTCGCCGTCTGGGCGCTTGCCAAAGCTGCCGGCAAAGTCGTCCTGCTGTTCATCGTCGCCGGGCTCATCGCGCTGATCCTCAATCCCGCGGTGGCGCTGCTGCATCGGGAGCGGCTCCCGCGCGGGCTCGCTGTCCTTGCGGTGTATCTCGCATTCTTCCTCACGCTCGCCGGCGTCGGGATCCTGCTGGCGAACCCTATCTCGCATCAGGTGCAGAGGTTCTCCGACAACCTGCCCAAACTCGAACGGGAAGCCAACAAGCAGTTCGCGACGTTCGAAAAGAACCTCAACGAAAGCGGCATCCACATCAAGATCGTCAAACCCGGCAAAACGTTCGTGCAGAGCCTCTCCGACAAAGTCGGCAAAAGCGCCGGCAAATTCGCCACGTTCGGGACGGCGATCCTGAGCGAAGTCGCCAACGCGATCTTCAACCTGGTGCTGATCTTCGTGCTCTCGGTCTACATGCTGCTCTACGGGCCGACGATCGGCTCACTCGTGCGAAGAGTCATGCCTTCGGGCGACGGCTCGAAGGCCGACGACTATCCGAGCCTCGTGCAGCGGGCCGTGTCGCGCTACGTGGGCGGCCAGCTCCTGTTCAGCCTGATCATGGGCCTGTCGGCCGGCCTGTCGCTGTACATCTTCGGGGTGCTCGGGATCTTCCCCGATGGGCGCAAGTACGCCGTCTTCTTCGGCGTCTTCTACGGGTTCGCCGAGCTGATCCCGTACATCGGGCCGATCCTCGGAGCGATCCCGGCGGTGCTCGTCGCCCTGTTCACCGACCCGGTCAGCGCCGTCTGGGTCGTGCTGCTGTTCGTCGGCCTCCAGCAGATCGAGGGGCACATCGTTGCCCCGCAGGTCTTCGGGCACACGCTGCGCATCAATCCGCTGCTGGTGATCTTCGCGCTGCTGCTCGGGCTCGAGGTGCACGGGATCATCGGCGCGCTGGTCGCGCTGCCGATCCTGTCGGTCCTGCGTGAGACCGTCCTGTACCTGGGCCGCCACGTGTCCTTCGAACCCTGGGATCACTCGAAGCGCGAGCTGCTGTGAGCGTCGCGCTGCGCGTCGACGCGCTGGGGAAGCGCTTCGGCGAGCTGGTGGCACTCGAGGACGTCAGCTTCGAGCTCCACGCGGGCGAGCTGCTCTCGGTGCTCGGGCCGAACGGCGCCGGCAAGACGACGCTGCTGTCGGCGATCGCCGGCGTGCAGCCGCCCAGCACGGGCACCGTGAGCCGCGCGCCGCAGGAGGTCGGATGGGTACCCCAGCAACCCGCCGTGTACTCGAAGCTGACGGTCGCGGAGAACCTCGAGCTGTTCGCGCGGCTGGAGCGTGTCGCGGAGCCGGCCGGCGCGGTCGCGCGCATGCTCGAGCAGGCTGGGCTGGGCGCCCGCTCCGGCGATCAGGTCGCGAAGCTGTCCGGCGGCAACCGCCAGCGCGTGAACGTCGCCGTCGGGCTGATCGGCGACCCGCCGGTGCTCGCGCTCGACGAGCCATCCGCCTCGCTGGATCCGGCGCAGCGCGAACGGCTGTGGGCGTTCGTCGCCGGGATCACGGCGGCCGGCACGGCGGTGATCTTCTCGACCCACAACGCCGCCGAGGCGCAGCGGCACGCCGACCGCCTGCTCGTGCTCGACGGCGGCCGGCTCGCCTTCGCCGGCACCAGCGCGGAGCTGCTCGCCCGCGCCGGCAGCGGCGAGAGCGATCTCGAGCACGCGCTGGTCGCATTCCTGGAGCGGCGCGGCGTCGCGGCGCCATGAGCTCGCTGCTGCGGAAGGACCTGCTGATCCTCGCCCGCTCGCGGCTGCTCGTCGCCGTGCTCGTCCTCTACCCGGTGGCGATCGCGCTCCTGATCGGCTTCGCGATCTCGCGGGCGCCCTCGCGCCCGCACGTGGCCGTGGTGGACGAAACCCCGCCCGGGGAGACCGTGGCGGTCGGCGGCCGGCGCGTGCCTGTCAGCAAGTACGTCGACGGGCTGTTCTCGGGCGTCGATGCCCAGCGGGCCGCGACGCGCGCGCAGGCGGTCGAGGACGTGCGGACGGGGAAGGCGCTCGCGGCGGTCGTGATCCCCCCCGACCTGGCCGCACGAGTGTCCTCGGCGACCAGCCAGGGCGAAGTCGATGTGATCTCCAACGGCAATGCCCTCCAGCAGTCGCTGGTCTCCCAGCAGCTGCGCGCGGCCCTGGCCGAAGCGAACCTCGGCTTCTCCGAACAGATCCAGCGCGCCGCGGCGGAGGCGATCGGGGTGCTGCTGCGGGGGGGCAATCTCGGCGTGCTCGGCACGCCGTCGAGCTTCGTCGGGCTCGATCGCATCCCGGCCGTGCTCGAACGGGTGATCGCCCGGACGCCGCCCGGCCCCGACCGCAAGGCGCTGGAACAGGTCCAGAGCTTCGCGCGCTTCGCCTCGCAGAACCTCGGCGCGAGCAAGCGCGTGCTGGCGACGATCGGACAGCCGATCAAGATCCACGGCACCGTGCTGTCGGGCCGGCGCACGCCGCTTGACACGTTCGCGGTGGTCGTGGCGGTGGCCGTCTCGCTGATGTTCCTGGGCGTGCTGCTGGCTGCCGGCGGCATCGCGCTGGAGCGCGAGGAGCACGCGCTCGCGCGCCTGATCCGCGGCCTCGTCTCGCGCGAGACGCTGCTGGCCGAGAAGGTGCTCCTCGCCGCGGCCTGCTCGTTCGTGCTCGGGCTTGCGATGCTCGCGGGGATCGGCGCGTTCGTCTCGCTGGACTGGGGCCGCTTCGCGCAGTGGCTCGTAGCGCTCGCGTGCGGCGCGCTCGCCTTCGCCGCGCTCGGCACCGCGATCGGTGCGCTCGCCGGCGACGTGCGCGCGGCCTCGATGCTCGCCTTCCTGCTGTCGCTGCCGCTGGCCTTCCTGGCGCTGGTTCCGGGCGGCGCCGTCGGCCACGGCTTCTACGACGCGATCAGCGTGATCTCGTTCGTCTTCCCGTTCAAGGCCGCTTTGCAGGCGCTCGATGCCGCGGTCAACGACGCCTCGCCGGCGCTTCCCGGCCCTGCGGTCCACCTGCTCGTCCTGACGGCCGTCTTCGCCGTGCTTGCGCGCTTCGGCCTCCGGCGCGCGCTGTGAGGACTTGTCTAACCTGATCAGAGCGATGGCGTACCCAAAGACCCGCATGCGCAGGCTGCGCGCGACCGCTGGGCTGCGCGGGCTGGTGCGCGAGACCGACCTGCGTCCCGGCGCGCTGATCCTGCCGCTGTTTGTCGCCGAGTCACAGGACGCGCGCGGGCCGATCGAGGCGATGCCCGGCGTGGCGCGACATTCCGTCGCGGAGGCCGTCGAGGAGGCACGCGAGGCTGCCCAGCTCGGCCTCGGCGCGGTGATGCTGTTCGGGATCCCGGCCGAGAAGGACGAGCACGGCTCGGGGGCCTGGGATGACGACGGCGCCGTACAGCTGGCCGCGGGCGCGATCAAGGGGGCCCTGCCCGAGCTGCTCGTGCTCACCGACGTGTGCCTCTGCGAGTACACCGCGCACGGGCACTGCGGGGTGCTGCGCGAGGACGGCGGCGTGGACAACGACGCCACGCTCGAGCTGCTGGCGCGCACGGCCGTCAGTCACGCCCGCGCCGGCGCCGACATCGTCGCGCCGTCGGACATGATGGACGGGCGCGTCGGCGCGATCCGCTCCGAGCTCGATGCCGAGGGCTTCCCGGAGGTGCCGATCCTCGCCTACTCGGCGAAGTTCGCCTCCGCGTTCTACGGGCCGTTCCGCGAGGCCGCCGGCTCGGCACCCGCGTTCGGCGACCGGCGCGCCTACCAGATGGATCCCGCCAACGGTCGCGAGGCCGTCAGGGAGGCGCTGCTCGACGTGCAGGAGGGGGCCGACATGGTGATGGTCAAGCCCGCCCTCGCCTACGGAGACCTGATCAGCGCGGTCAAGGCCGCAGCGGGGATCCCCGTGGCGGCCTACAACGTCAGCGGCGAGTATGCGATGGTCAAGGCCGCCGCGGAGGCCGGATATCTCGACGAGCGGGCGACGGTGATCG
The DNA here is from genome assembly GCA_963721285.1 of uncultured Solirubrobacteraceae bacterium. Classification (GTDB taxonomy): domain Bacteria; phylum Actinomycetota; class Thermoleophilia; order Solirubrobacterales; family Solirubrobacteraceae; genus Palsa-744. Next base: position 693,338 of record CAVRIN010000002.1, read on the forward strand.
AGATCCTCACCTCGCTGCGGCGCGCTGGAGCGGACACCATCATCACCTATCACGCAAAGGACGCAGCGCGATGGCTAGCCGAGCAGAGCTGATCGACGAGGACGCCGACGCCCGCCGCGCGCAGGCTGCGACGGGGGCGGGCGGGCCCAAGATAAGGAGCCGCAAGGACGGCGCCGCGGTGCCGCTCGACGACGTCGACCGCCGGCTGCTGAACCTGATGCAGGGCAGCTTCCCGATCGCCCCGCGGCCCTACGGCCACGTCGCCGCGCTGGCCGAGGTGCCGGAGCAGGAGGTGATGGCACGCGTCCAGCGGCTGCTCGACAAGCGCATCATCCGCCAGGTCACGCCGATCTTCGACACGCGCGCGCTCGGCTACTCCTCGATGCTCGTCGCGGCCAAGGTCGATCCCGAGCACCCGCACCGCGCGGCCCAGATCATCAACGAGCATCCCGGGGTGTCGCACAACTACCTGCGCAACCACGATTTCAACCTGTGGTTCACGATCGCCACCGAGCCGGATTCCGCGCTCGGGCTGCAGGGCACGCTGGATGTGCTCGCCCGCGAGTCCGGTGCCGAGTCGGTGCGACAGCTGCCGACACTGAAGCTGTTCAAGATCCGCATGGACCTCGAGATGGAGGGCGACACCGAGGCGCTCGCCAGTTCCGCCGCCGCCAGCGCGCCGGTGGAGCTCGAGCCACAGCCCTACGACGAGCGCGACATCGCCGTGATCCGCGCGCTCCAGGGCGACATGCCGGTGGTCGAGGAGCCCTACGCGGCGGCCGCCGCCGAGCTCGGCTACACCCAGCAGGAGTTGCTCGACCACCTCGCGGCGATGCAGGAGCGCGGACTGCTGAGGAGGGTGGCGGCGATCCTGTTCCACCGCCGCGCCGGCTTCTCGGCCAACGGCATGGGGGTCTGGAACGTTCCCGAGGGGCGGATTGGGGAGGTCGGCTGCAGCATGGCCGCCGTGCGAGGGATCTCGCACTGCTACCAGCGGCCCACCTACCCGGACTGGCCCTACTCCGTCTTCACGATGGCCCACGGCCGCTCCAAGGAGGAGTGCGACGCGATCCTGGACGCGATCGCCGCGCAGACCGGGATCTCCGAGCGCGCGACGCTGTACTCCTCGACCGAGTTCAAGAAGATCCGGCTGCTCTATTTCACCGACGAGTTCAAGGACTGGGAGCGGCGGCACGCTTGACCGCGTCGCTGGCATGAGCGGGGCCAGGTGATGGCTTCGCTCACGGACAGCCGCTCGGGCGAGGCCTACCGGCGCGCTCTGACGCGCCTGCCCGGCGGCGTCAACTCGCCCGTGCGCGCGATGGGCGCGATCGGCCGCGACCCGATCTTCGTCGACCGCGGGGAGGGCGCCGAGCTGATCGACATCGACGGCAACCGCTTCGTCGACTACGTGTGCTCGTGGGGCCCGCTGATCCTCGGCCACGCCGATCCCGCCGTCCTCGATGCCGTGGTGCAGGCGGCCGCGCGCGGAACGAGCTTCGGCGCGCCGACGCTCGGCGAGCTCGAGCTCGCCGACGAGGTCTGCTCGCGCTTCTCCTCGGTCGAGATGATCCGCATGACCTCCTCCGGGACGGAGGCCGCGATGACCGCGATCCGCCTCGCGCGCGCGGCCACCGGCCGGGCGCGAATCGTCAAGTTCGCGGGCGCCTACCACGGGCATTCCGACGCCCTGCTCGCCGAGGCCGGTTCGGGGCTCGCTACGCAGGGCCTGCCCGCGAGCCCCGGCGTGACGGCGGGCGCGGCCGCCGACACGGTGGTGGTCGCCTGGAACGATCCCGACGCGCTCCGCGCGGCGGTCGCAGAGCAGGCTCCAGCAGCGATCATCGCTGAGCCGATGCCGGCCAACATGGGGCTCGTGCCCGCCCGGCCGGGTTTCCTCGAGCTGCTGCGCGAGCAGGCCAGCGCCGCGGGCGCGCTGCTGATCCTCGACGAGGTGATCAGCGGCTTTCGAGTCGCCCGCGGGGGCGCGCAGGAACTGACAGGCGTGCCGGCCGACATCACGATCATGGGCAAGGTGATCGGCGGGGGGCTGCCCGCGGCGGCACTCGGCGGCTCCGCTGATCTGCTGCGGATGCTCGCGCCGGCCGGGGACGTCTACCAGGCGGGGACGCTGTCGGGCAACCCGCTCGCCGTCGCCGCCGGCCTTGCGACGCTCGCCCAGCTCGACGAGAGCGCCTACCTGCGGCTCTCCGGCTACACCGACCGGCTGGCGACCGGGCTGCGCGAGGCGGCGGAGCGGGGCGGCGGGCCTCCGGTCCAGGTGCAGAGCGCGCCCGGGCTCCTGACGGTCTTCTTCAGCGAGCGGCCGGTCGGCAGCTTCGCGCAGGCACAGGCCTGCGATCTCGACGCGTACGCGGCCTGGTGCCGCGAGCTGCTCGGCCGAGGCGTCTACCCGCCGCCGTCGCAGTTCGAGGCCTGGTTCCCCTCCCTCGCGCACGGCGAGGAGCAGCTCGAGCGCACGCTGCTCGCCGCCGAGGCCGCGTTCGCAGCCGTCGCCGGGCAGGTGGGCGACCGGTGAGCGGAGCGCCGGGTCGCTCCCAGGACGGCGGGGGGATCGCGCGGCTGCGCGAGCTGCTGCGCGACGGAGGCGGGCTGATGAGCGAGCTGCTCGCGCGGGAGGACGGTAACCCCGCCCGCCCGGACGCCCACCCCCAGGCGAACGGTGCAAGCCCGGCGGCGCTCGCCGCTGCCGGCCCGCGGGCGGCGGGCCGGCGTGAGGAGTACGAGCTGCTCGTCGAGGCGATCTACGAGGGCTACCTGCTGCACTACGGCCGACCGCGGCTGATCGATGCGCCCGAGGCCGATCTCGGCCTGCTGGCGGGCGATCGGCTCTACGCGATCGGGCTCGCGAGGCTGGTCGAAATGGGGGACACGGCGGCCGTCGCCGAGCTCGCCGACACGATCACGCTCAGCGCGCTCGCGCACGGCGCCGGCGAACGGGAGCTCGCCGAGGCCGCCTGGGAGGCCGGCGCCGTGGCGGTCGGCTGGGGAGCCAGCAACGAGCACCGTCGGGCCAAGGAGATGGCGCTCGCGGGACATCCAGAGGCGCTAGAGGCGATGCGCACATGTTGGGGGAGCTCACCCCCCCGCCCAGCGTCGCGCTGAAACGCGCCTCGATATTGTTTGGCCAGCAGTGGCTGACCGGCGCCTCAAGCAAAAGTCCAAATACACCCTCGACCGCGGCATGCCCGGCGCATTCGAGGGGGAGACGATCACAAGGCGCCGCTTCATGGTCGGCGGCGCCAACGCCGCAGGCGTGATCGCCGCAAGCGCGTTCGTGCTGCCCGCGCTCGGGTTCGCGATCGGCCCGATCTTCAAAAGCAATCCGGTCCGCTGGGAATCGGTGGGGCCGACCAGCATGTTCTTCGAGGACAACTACATCCCGGTCGTGCTGACGCTGAACCCGACGATCGGCGAGGCGGGCAAGACGACCGTCTACGTGCGCAAGTTCAACGCCGCGATCGACACCGACCCATACGACAAAGACACCCCGTACATCGCGATCTCGACGCGATGCGCGCACCTCGGCTGTCCGGTGCGGTGGGTCGATGCCGCCGAGCGCTTCATCTGCCCCTGCCACGGCGGCGTCTACGACCTGCTCGGCCGCCCCGTCGGCGGCCCGCCGGTGCGCCCGCTCGACCGCTTCTACACGCGCGTCAACAGCGAAGGCAACGTCGAACTCGGTCCGCGCTTCAGCGTCAACAGCCAGCTGCGGCGCTTCTCCCCGCGCGACCCCGGCGAGCCGCTCGACGGCATCGGCCAGTACCTGTACCCGTCCCGGCCCGGCGCCCAGAAACTGTAGGCGTCGCGACGATGCCAAAAGTCCCGGCCCCGCCTGTCCCCGCGGCCCTGAAGGGCCCGCCGCCGCGCCCGGGGGACAAGAACGGCAAGCCTAAGCCGCCGCATCACCACGCGGCGGATGCGGGGATAGCCGTCGTCGACTGGGTCGACGAACGCACGTCGCTCAGCGGCGCGGGACGCTGGCTGATGTTCCGCAAGGTCCCCAAGGGGACGAACTGGTTCTACACGCTGGGCTCGGCGACGCTGTTCGCGTTCCTCTCGCAGGCCGTCACCGGCGTGTTCCTGGCGATGTACTACCGCCCGGACCCCGCGGGGGGAGCCTACGAATCGATCCGCTACGTGACCAACGACGTGTTCCTCGGCCAGTTCGTGCGCGGCATGCACAAGTGGGGCTCGAGCGTGATGGTGATCCTCGTGTTCCTGCACATGGGGCGGACCTTCTTCTTCGGCGCCTACAAGTACCCGCGCGAGCTGAACTGGGTGATCGGCGTCGTGCTGCTGATCCTGACGATGCTGATGTCCTTCACGGGCTACCTGCTGCCGTTCGACCAGCGCGCGTACTGGGCGACGATCGTCGGCGTCAACATCAACGGCACGGGCCCGCTGATTGGCCCCTATCTCAGTGACTTCCTGCGCGGCGGCTCGGAATTCGGCGCCACCACGTTGTCGCGGTTCTATGCGATCCACATGCTGCTCGTGCCCGGGGCGATCATCGCCCTGATCGGCGCGCACCTCTACCTCGTCACGAAGCTCGGCACAACGGCGCCGCCGTGGCAGAAAGCCGAGGCTCCCGAGGAGCTGCGGGAGGAGGAGGTCTAGCGGCGTGAACAGGCGCGAGAAGGAGGAGTACCTCCGCGAATACTCAATCCTGAAGGCGAAAGGCAAGCCTTTCTTCCCCTACGCGGTCGCCAAGGACGCGGCGATGGCGTGCGTCGTGATGGCCGTGATCATCACGTTGTCGCTCGTGCTCGGCGCCGAGCTCGGCTCGAAGGCGAACCCGACGACGACGACATATGTGCCGCGGCCCGAGTGGTACTTCTTCTTCCTGTTCGAGGTCCTGCGCGTCATCAAGCCGCCGAGCCTCGTCCCGCTCGCGACGATCGGCGTGCCGACGATCGCGATGATCCTTCTGTTCCTGCTGCCGTTCTACGACCGCGGCCCCGAGCGTCGTCCGGAGCGCCGCCCGGTCGCCACGATCACGGGCATCGTCGTGATCGCCGCGATCGCGTTCCTCACCTACGAGGGCGCAAACGCCGGCTCGCCGACGGCGATCGAAATGAAGACGCCGCAGCGGATCGTGCAGGCGGGCGGAACGACGCTGGCCGAATACGAAAAGGGCAAGGAGGCGGTCGCCCAATCCGGGTGCCTGGCGTGCCACAAGATCGGGGAGAACGGCAACGCCGGACCCGGGCCGAACCTGACGAAGATCGGGAACCGCCTGCCGCGCCAGGCGATCGCCCGCACGCTGGTCAACCCGACGGCGCCGATGCCGTCGTTCAAGAACCTCCCGCCGGAAAAGTTCCAGGCGATCGTCAGCTTCCTCTCGCAGCTCAAGTAGCCGGCCCGTGGCCGCCCGAGCCGGCAGCGGGACCTTGGAGGCGGGCCAGGTGCGCGCGATGTTCGACCGCATCGCCGGCGTCTACGACCTGATGAACTCGGCGATGACCGCCGGTCTGCACCATCGCTGGCGTGCGCGGGCGGCCGAGGAGGCGCGCCTCGGCTCCGGCGGGCGCGCGCTCGACGTCGCCACCGGCACGGGCGATCTCGCCCTCGAGCTTGCGGCGCGGATGGCCCCGGGCGGGGAGGTGCTGGGCTGCGACTTCTCCGAGGGCATGCTCGACCGCGCTCGGGCCAAGGCCGTGGATCGCGCACCGGGGGTCGCGCTGCGCTTCGAGTGGGCGGACGCGATGGCGTTGCCGTATGACGACGGCGCGTTCGATGCCGCCACCGTCGGCTTCGGCGCCCGCAACTTCGGCGACCTTTCTCGCGGGCTCGGCGAGATGGTGCGGGTGGTGCGCCCCGGGGGGCGCGTCGTCGTGCTCGAGATCACGACCCCGACCCGCGCGCCACTGTCGAATTTCTACAAGCTCTGGTTCGACAGGCTCGTGCCCGCCCTCGGCGAGGGCGCCGGAGCCGTCGAGCGCCTGGCTGCGCGGGTGCGTGGCGTCGAGGTGCCCGACGGGATCGCGGACGCGTACACCTACCTGCCGAACTCGGTCAAGCGCTTCCCGGGCCCGCTCGAGCTGGCGGGAGAGCTCGCCGCAGCGGGGCTCGTCGAGGTGCGTTACCTGCTGACCGCGGGTGGGATCGTCGCGATCCACGCGGGCACGGTGCCGGAGGGGTCGGGCTCGTGAGCGCGCTCGGTACGCCGGCCACCGATGGGCGGCTGCAGGGGGGCGACGGCGTGCAGGCGATCATCGACCGCGGCGGGGCAGCGCTGCGGACGCTTATGGCACGTACCGAGCAGCACCTCGAGCGCGTCACCGCCGAGGCTGGGGCGCCGCTCGCGGCCCACGCGAACGCCACCGTGGCGGCGGGCGGAAAGCGCCTGCGGCCGTTGCTCGTCGTCCTCGCCGCGGAGTCCGCGGGTGGAGCCGCACCGGTCCCGGACGGCGAAGAGCGTCTCGTGCGGGCGGCCGTGGCCGTCGAGCTGGTGCACTCTGCGACGCTCGTGCACGACGACGTCATCGACGGGGCGCAGCTGCGCCGCGGGCGCCCAACGGTGGCGGCGGCCGCGGGCCGGGGCGCGGCTGTCGCGACCGGCGACCTCCTGTTCTCGCGCGCGTTCGCCGAGCTCGCTCGCAACGACGACCCGGCCCAGCTGCAGGCGCTCTCACAGGCCAGCTCGGCGCTTGCCGAAGGCGAGCTGCTGCAGCGCGAGGACGCCTACGCGGCCCAGGTCGCCGTCGAGCGCTACCTGCGCCGCTGCGAGCTGAAGACGGCTGCGTTGTTCGAGGCCGCCTGCCGGCTCGGCGCGCTCACGGCCGCGCAGGGTTCGGCCGGCCTGGCGGACGCGCTCGGGGCGTTCGCGCGTGAGATCGGTCTCGCCTTCCAGCTCCTCGACGACGTCCTCGACGTCTCCGGTCCGGTCGAGCGAACCGGCAAGGCGCGCGGCACCGACCTGCTCGACGGCACGGTCACGCTGCCGTTCATCCTCGCGCGCGAGCGCGACCCGTCTCTGGCCGACGTCCGCCTCGACGAGCTCGGCGGCCCGCGTCAGGCGGAGGCGCTGTGCGAGCGGATCGCCGCGACCGGGGCGCTCGACGAGGCGCGCGAGCGTGCGCTGGTGCTCGTCGCCGAGGCCAAGGCCTCACTGCCCGCGATCCTGCCCGGAGGCCGTTCGGAGCTGCTCGAGCTGGTCGCCGACGCGGTCGTCGAGCGCTACCGCTGAGCCGTGGGCGCCGGGCCGGCGCTCCGCAGATCGGCCGGCGAGCGGTGTGACTAGAAGTCGCTGGGGAGGATCAGGTCGGCCTCGAGGGCCCGTGCGAAGAACTCGATTTCCTCCGACATGTTCGCGCGCGTCATGCGGCGCAGGTCGCCGAGCAGAGCGCTCGAGCCACGGTCGAGCTCGTCGTCCAGGCGTTCGACGGCGACCTGGTCGAACACACCCTCGCGGCGTGACTCGCACTCGGGGCAGCGCAGCACGATCCGCCAGTGGCGCGGTCCTTCCTCGGACCAGTCGAGCGGGTAGACGAGCTCGCCGGCGCAGTGGAAGCAGATGTGAAGCTGTCCCGGCGCAGCGCTCGGCTGCGAAGCCTGTCCCTGCTCGCCGGAAACGAGCTCGATCTGTTCGCCGCCGGGGAGGTGAGCGCGCTCTCGGATGTCGGGGTCTTTCTCGAAGTCCATATCGTTTCCCAGTCGTCATCGACTCCTGAGGCGGCGGGCTTTAGCGCGCGTCCGATCCGCGGCGCGGTGGTAGGTTCACGACTCCCATGCCACGGTCGCTCCGTCCGATCGGTCACGAGGATCGGCTGAGCCTCGTCGACCACCTCGATGAGCTGCGAACACGCCTGATCATCTGCGGCGGCGTACTCGTGGTCGTCTTCGCGCTGTGCTTCTGGCAGAACCACGAACTGCTGCGAATCATCAACAAACCGCTCGTCACGCAGACGCGCAAGCAGGTGCTGAAGGGCGAGGGGACCGTCGGCCAGGCGGTGCTCGCCCAGCAGGCCATCAAGAAAGTCGCGCGGGACACGAGCAGGGCCCTGGAAGCACTGGCGGCGCCCGCCAGCGGCCTTCCGTTGCGCACGCGGGCGCGGCTGAGGCCGCTGAGCGAATCGCTGCGCGCCGACATCGCACGGCTGCCGGTGAAACCGGAAGGCGAGAAGCCGGTGACGCTGACCGTTGGCGAACCGTTCACGACGACGCTGACCGTCGCCTTGTACTTCGCGCTCCTGATCTCGCTGCCGCTGATCCTCTATGAGCTGTTCGCGTTCGTGCTGCCGGCGCTCGAGCCGAACGAGCGCAGAGCTGCGACGCCGCTGCTCGTCTCTGTCCCGATGCTGTTCGCGGTGGGCGTCGTGTTCGGTTACTTCATCGTGCTGCCGGCGGCCGTGCGCTTCTTCGTCAACTTCAACGCCAACGAGTTCAACAACCTCGTGCAGGCGAGCCAGTTCTACAAGTTCGCGGCCACGATCCTGCTGGCGATGGGGGTGGTCTTCCAGGTTCCCGTTCTGATCATCGGTGCGACCCGGCTCGAAATCGTGACGGTGGCGCAGCTGCGTCACAACCGCCGCTATGCCCTGGTCGCCTGCGCGGCGGTGGCGGCCTTCCTGCCGGGCGACTTCATCACGCTGCTGCTCGAGACGGCACCGCTGTATCTGCTCTACGAGGCGAGTATCCTGCTGGCAGCGGCACTCGACCGGCGCAGGTCGCGACGGCGGAGCGCAGCAGGCTACGGGGACGAGAGAGGTGCCGCGGGCGAGCCCGCGCCCGCGCCGGAGGACCCCGGGGAGCCAACAGTGCAGCAGATAATCGACCACACCGACGACACCCTGACCTGATGCTGTTCGACCTGCGAGGACGCGGGCGCCGGAACACCGTGCGCGTGATCTACATCGGCTTGGCCGTGCTGATCGGCGTCGGCCTGGTCGGGTTCGGAGTCGGCGGCGGCTTCGGCGGCGGCGGCATCCTCAACTCGGCGGGCAACAACGAAGGCGCCGGCGGCGCGAGCTTTGCGAGCAAGGTCGAGAAGTACGAAAAGCTGACGAAACGTCAGCCGAGCAACCCCGCGGCATGGGAAAACCTGGCCAAGAACCTGCTCCACGAAGCCGGCAACGAAGGCTTCATAACGAGCACCGGGGGGCCGACCACGAAGGGCAAGGAACTCTACCGGCGGGCCTCGCAGGCCTGGCTCGGCTACTTGGCGCTCAACCCCCATCCGCCGAACCCCGAACTTGCCCAGCTCGTCTACAGGATCTACAGCGAAGAAGGGCTGAACGAACCGGCCAAGGCCGTCCAGGCGCTGAACATCGTCGTCGCCAAGCGCGAAAGCGCCTCGTACTACGCCCAGCTCGCCGAGTTCGCCTACAAAGCCAAGAACGCCGGCCTCGGCGACCTCGCCTCCGCAAAGGCCGTCAGGCTCGCCCCGGCCGCGGAGCAGGCGCGCGTGAAGAAGGAACTCGCCGAAATCAAGCAGTTCCCGAACGGCGGCCAGGTCTACACGACCACTACGAACGGCAAGGTCTACAAGCTGAAGAAGTCGCCGAACGGCTCCTTCACAGCGGTCGCGCCGCCGACTCCCGCACCGGCGGGCGCGACCTCGACAGGCACGACCACGACCGGGAAATAGAGCGGCGGGCGTGGCGGCCGGGGCCGATCCGCGCGGCGCGCCGCGGTCAGACGCAGACGCCGCGGACGGCGAGCCGCACTACACCGCGCGCCTGCTGATCGCCTGCCCCGATCAGCCAGGCATCGTCGCCGCCGTGTCCAGCTTCCTCTTCGAGCGCGGCGCCAACATCGTCTCCTCGCACCAGTACTCCTCGGACCCGAGCGGCGGGCGCTTCTTCATGCGCACCGAGTTCTTCCTGGCGCCCGGACACGACCGCGACGCGCTCGCGGACGGCTTCGGCGAGCAGGTGGGCGAGCGATTCGGTATGGACTGGCGGCTGCGCTGGTGGGGGGAACGCCAGCGCACAGCGATCCTCGTCTCGCGCCAGGACCACTGCCTGCTCGACCTGCTGTGGCGCCGCCGGCGCGGCGAGCTGGACACCGAGATCGTGGCGGTGATCTCCAACCACACCGATCTCGAGCGCGAGACGACGGCCGCCGGGATCCCGTTCCACCACGTGCCCGTGCCCGAGGGAGGCAAGGCGGCCGCGGAGGAGCGGATGCTCGAGCTGCTGAGGAGCCGCGCCGAGCTGCTCGTCCTGGCGCGCTACATGCAGATCCTGAGCGGCGGGTTCCTGGAGCGCGTGGGGATGCCGGCAATCAACATCCATCACTCCTTCCTGCCCGCCTTCGCCGGCGCCGACCCCTACCGCCGGGCCCACAACCGCGGCGTCAAGCTGATCGGCGCGACCGCCCACTACGTCACCGAGGAGCTCGACGACGGACCGATCATCGACCAGGACGTGGCGCGCGTCGACCATCGCGCGACGGCGCAGGAGCTCGCCCGGACGGGCCGCGACGTCGAGCGGCTCGTGCTGTCCCGGGCGGTCGCCCGGCACCTGGAAGACCGGGTGCTGGTCGACGGGCGGCGGACGGTGGTGTTCTGAGAGGCGGCAACCTGCTCGCGCCGGCGCTTTCGCTCTCCGGCGTCGTCCCGCCCCGCCGTGGCCCGGGCGCGCTTGGCTAGAATCAGCCCCAGCCGGCGCCGGATGGCCACAAGTCGACCGGAGCCCCGACGAGGGCCGTTAGCTCAACCGGCAGAGCAGGGGCCTCTTAAGCCCAAGGTTCCGGGTTCGATTCCCGGACGGCCCATTGAGAATGCGCATTCCAGAGCGGAGTGTCGAAGAAGGGTGCGCTTACGAGAAGTAACCGGGTCCGAAATAGGTCCCGAGGCGGGCGCCGCGTCGGAGTAGGAGGGGACGATGTTCCGCCCCCCGCGCTCGCCATCCCGTCCCCGCGCGTCTCAGCACCGGCGCGGCCCCCGAGCGGCCACGTCTACCGCGTCGAGGGCAAGCGCGGCGCGGTCTGGTACGCGAAGTGCCGGCTTCCCGACGCGCGCCAGGTCAAGCGCAAGATCGGGCCGGCCTGGAGCGAGCGCGGGCGTCCCCCGCGGGCTACTTCACGAAGCGCCTCGCCGAGGACTGGCTGCGCGAGCTGCTCGACCAGGCCCGCCGCGGGATTCGCTCGACGTCCTGCTGGTCGGGTCGCCGGTCAACTAGCCGCCCGAGCGGATCGCTTAATCGCATCGAGGTAATCCGCCGGCAGTCCTCGCTCGCGTCCCGCGTCGATCAGACGCTGCAGGTAGCGAGGCGAGGGCTCGATCATCTCGGTGGATCTTGCGACGACGACGTAGGCCACAGCCGCGTGCGCCGCACCGTCATCGGTGACTACCCGCACGCCGCGTCGTTCGTAAGCCCAGCCGGAGCCCTCCTTGTCGTCGAGCGACGCGAGATCCTCCGTGCCTAGCTCGTAGAGGGCGCCCCACACCGTGCGCGCGGGGTCTGCAACGACATCCGCTACGCCGGTGCCCGTCAGCACAGACCGTCGCGTGAACGCGAGCCTGTGTCGCGGCAGGTGGGCCCGATCGAGAAAGCGGTGGCGCAGGCATTCGGCGTCCATAACGGCCGACGACATATTGCTGCCGTACGCGAAGTACTTGGTCACGACGGCCCGACTCTAGTGCGAGGCGTTGTGGCCGCGACCGGGCGCGGAAGCTCCGGGCCCCGGAACCTGTCAAGGCCCCCTACGGGGCCGCCTGCGGCGGGGCCTGACGGCCCGGCCTTGACAGAACCCGGGCCCTCCGCTGTTGAGCGGCGAGGTCTGCAGGCAGGGGCCTGCAGACCTTCTGCCAGGACTGGATGATGGGCGAGGGGAGCCCTCGAGACGGACGCCCAGCTGGAGCAGCGTGATCTCGCGGGGCCGGGCGGTTTGGATAGCCGCCTTCACGGATCACAGACTGCCGCTGACCGTTCTCTTCGCCGTCAGGGGCTGGGGCAGTCGCCACCTACTCAACCTGGGGAACGGGTCGACCTTCCTCCAAGTAGACGCATGTGGCGCTCTTGCTGGCTGCGCGGACACGTCTGCCGACTGGGCCGCTGAGCAGCGACGCGGCCTGGGCGCCGTCTGCGAAACGGTGCTCCGCGATCTCTTCGTGGTCGAGCCTGAGTGCGGCGAGCTGATTGTCGGGAAGCTGGCCGCAGTCGAACAGGATGCGTAGGCCGCCGGGTTTGTCGGGGCGGGGGCGTTTGAAGTCGACGCACGCGAGCCGTGCGTGTTCGATCTGTATTCCACACTCCTCGTGGACCTCGCGCCGGCAACCCTCCCAGGGCGTCTCGCCGCTCTCCTCAAGTTGCCCGCCGGGAATCGTCCAGCCCTTCTTGTAGGTGGGCTTCAGGATCAGCAGTCGCCCCCGCCTGTCGTAGATGAGCGCTCCGGCGGAGACCGGCAGGCGCGGGACCGACTCCACGGCTGTCGACTCCGACGCTCCATTGCTGGTCATGCGCCGATGCTAGACGTGCGACCCGAGCGAGAGCGGGGCGCCGTCGACGGGACTGCGACCGGACCGAGCCGGCCGCGTCATGAGCTAGTCTGCGTACAGTTGTCTGCGGACGAGAACTTGGTCCCGAAATTGGTCCCGAACCCGACAGATCCAGCCTCCCTCGCTGCTCGCCCGACTGACGGAGAACCGCTCTGCAGAGCGAAATCAGCGAGCGGGGGAGCCACTCTTAAGCCCAAGGTTGCACGTTCGATTCCTGCACGGCCCATTGAGAATGCGCATTCCAGAGCGGAATGTCGAAGCAGGGTGCGCTTACGGAAGTAACCGGGTCCGAAATGGGCGCCGGGTCGGAGTAGGAGGGGACGATGTTCCGCCCGCCCGTCTCCTCTTAGGGAGACGCTAGCCTCGGGTTCATGGCGACGTCGGAGAAAGGGATGGCCGATTACTTCCTGCAGGGGTTCGGCTCGATGCTGCCCGATAATCATCCGGCGCGGGCCGACCTGATGCAGGCGTCCCTCTTCGGCAAGGAGAGGCACACGGGGTTCGTCGCGTACGAGCTCGCCGACCTCGCGGTCGACTGGCTCCAGGAGCTGGTCGGCAAGGAGAAGGGTGAGACGAAGCTCCTTGATGACCTCCCCGCTCCCGACGTCGATCTCGGGCGCAGGCGCAGGCACATACTTGACGTTCAGGCGAGCGGTCCACTGTCACGGGAGGCCGCAGAGCACGCCCTCAAAGTGCAGGAACTGTTCTCTGAGGGACGCATCTTTCCCGAGGCCGAACGCGCGGGCGCTTGCTTCTACGTCCTTCTGGCCGGCAGGAAGTGCCTGGACGACGCACTCGCCGCCGAAGCCACACGTCAGGCCTTGGAGCTCAACGAGCTCGGCCACCGACGCGACCCGGAAGACACGGCCGAGGAAGCTGAGAGGTCCTAGACCGTAGCGTCCAATCCTCGAACGCACGGCGTTCGCAGCGCACCAGGCTTCCCGGCGGGAACACCCACGCCTCGCCAGACGGCTACGGTAGATCCTCATCCCCCCGTGTGGGCTAAGCAGTGGCCGTTGATCCGGACTGTGAAGTCAGTGCTTCGGGTGGCACGGGTCTCTCAGGGACTGTCAACCGCGGTGCTCGGAGCTCTTCCGGGACCTCGTGCATCAGAGTTTCTTGCCGCTGACGCCCTTGCAGCTTCAAGTCGCCGAAGAGAGACTCACCGAAGCAGGCACACTAGGTCGACGGCACCACATCGGGAGCGCCGCTATCCGCCGCGGAGCGGACTGCCACAGGTGACCCATCAGCGGCGAGGCTCGCTCGACCGACAGGCCTCTCCTCGACGACCTCGCTGACGAGCGCCGCGACTAGGGGCGCGGCTCGCGCCGCTGCCCGATGACGTTCAAGAGCCGGTTTGCGATCGGCGGTATCTGCTGCTGTATGTCGAACGTGGGGTCATACGCCGTCAGTGAAGCCGCGCGGATCTCGAAGCTGTCCGCGATCGCTTCGACGACACGTACGAGCTGGTCTGCGTCGGGCCCGCCGGGGGCGGCGTAGACATTGACCTCTGCGACCGATCGGTCGAGCACGTCCAGATCGACGTGGAGATAGACGCCGTGGTCGCCGGCCCCGGCTGCGCCGAGGGTGCGCAGCAGAACCGCGGGATCACGCAGCTGCTCGGCGGTCACGCAGCGGATCGAGGAGCTCGCCAGGCGCTGGCGCTCGGGGGGTTCGAAATCCCTCGCGCCGGCGAGCACGACGCTTTGCTCTGCCAGCGGTGTCGCGTCGGGAACGCTCGCTAGCATCCCCTGCCACGCCCCGCCCGTGAGCACCGCGAGCCCCATACCATCGAAGTAGCCCTCGAGGCTCGTCTGCGGCGTGTTGAAGTCGCTGTGCGCGTCGAACCACGCGACCGCGGGCGGCGGCGAGCCCAATCCGGCGACTACCCCGACAGCAACGAAGCAGCTTCCCGATAGAAGTACCGGGAGAGCGCCCCCGGCGCGGGCAGCGGCGACATGACGACCTACGACGCGGATCAGCTCGAAGCCGGCATCGACATCTCCGTAGCCCGTGCCGCCGAAGCGCGCATCGAGCTCGACGAGCTCGCTGCTGACACTCCCTCCCGCGTCACCCAACGCTGCCTCGGCTCCCTCCGCCAGAAGCCGCTCCGGCCCCGCGCCGACGCCCTCCCCCCGGCGCCCAAGCTCATACGGCACAACGATCAGCCGAAGCTCGCGCATCACGACGGAGCGTGCCACATCGGCACCGCTCGACGGCCCGCTGCGCACCCCCTCCCGGGCGGCGGCGCTCTCGCCGGTCAAGACCAGCTGGATCTACGCGGACTCAGCCGTGGTAGCTCCGGCTCCGAACCTGTCAAGGCCGCCCCTGCGGGGCCGCCGTCGGCGGGGCCTGACGGCCGGCCTTGACAGAACCCGAAGCCTCCGCTGTGGAGCGGCGAGGTCCGCAGGCACGGGCCTGCAGACCTTCTACCAGGAGCGATGATGGGGAGGTGTCAGCCGTCGAGGCCAGAGAGGGAGGCCAGTAGGTGCTGCCGGATCTGCTGCGGCCTGGGTTGCGGGTCGTCTTCATCGGCACGGCTGCGGGAGCCGCCTCGGCCCGGGCGGGCGCCTACTACGCCGGCCCCGGCAACCAGTTCTGCCTCAGGCTCGTGGAAGCCGCACCACGAACCGCCCTCCGCCGCCCGCCGGAGCGCACGTGACGTCGCCGCCGCTCGCCCGCGCGAGGCGGCGCGCGAGTGCCAACCCGAGCCCGGCCCCGGCGCTCGAGACGGTGGCGCCGGTGGCTACGCTGATCCCGCCCGTCGGAGCATCCGCCGGCTGCTCTGTGCTCGCGCCCTTGTATCCCGGCTCGAAGATCGCCTGCGCCTGATCGAGCGGCACGCCCGGGCCGTCGTCCTCGACCGCGAAGACGACGCCGCTCCCGGCCGCCTCCACGGTGAGCGTGACCCTTCTGCGCGCGTGGCGGCACGCGTTCTCGAGCAGCGGGCCGAGCGTGCGCTCGACGAGCTCGCAGTCGGCGGCGACTCTCAGCCCCGCCTGCCGCGCGGTGAGGTCCAGGTCGACCCCCGCCGCCCCGGCGAGCGGGCGCGCGGCCCGGACGGCCGCCTCGGCGCATGCGTCGGCGTCGGCGCGCGTCCTGGAAAGCCCGTGCTCGGCGCGCGCCGCGGTCATGAGGGTCTCGAGGGTCCTGCCCATGTGGTTCGCGCCCTGCAGGACCTGCTCGAAGCCGGCGCGGTACTCGTCCTCCTCGCGCGCATGGCGGAGCGCGTACTGCGCCTCGGCAGCGATGTGGGCGAGCGGCGTCCTCAGCTCGTGCGAGAGCTCGGCGGTCAGCAGCTGCTCGTGGCGTAGCGCGGCGGCGAGGCGGTCCAGCAGACCGTCGAGTGTGGCCGCAAGCTGTGTCAGCTCGTCGCGCGGCTCTCCCAGCGCGAAGCGGCGGTCAAGGTCGCGCTCGCTCCATTCGGCTGCCTGGCGGGTCATCTCGCCCACGGTCCGCAACGAGCGGGAGATCAGCCAGCGTGCCGCAAGCGCGACCGCGGAGAGCACCAGCGCAGCGAGCACGGCTGATGCCAGCAGCGCCGTCCGCCGCGTCTGGCGATAAGGCGCCAGGGAGACACCCGAGATGACCGTGCCGACGCGCCTCGCACCCGCAACGACCGGCAGGGCGTAGAGGCGGGTGGCGCCGCCGGGGGCGTCGGCGTACCGGCGCGGGCCGTTGGCCAGCGCGAGGGCTGCCCGTTCTGCGGCGGCGTCTGCGCGCGGCTGCTCGACCGCGCGCGTGCCTTCGAAGACCCAGACGGGGGTGTCTACCGCCGCGGCGTCCGGGGTCTCGCCGAGAGCGATGTGGCCGCTCGACAGCTTCAGCGCGCTCAACTCGCCCGAGGCCCGGGCAACCGCGACGCTGTTCGCGTCGTGGTCGAGCCGCGCCCCGAGGAGCAAGTTGAAGCCGACCGTTAGCAACGCGAGCGCCACCGCGGTCGCGCCGAGCACCGACAGCGTCAGCCGGCCGCCGAGCCCGAGCCTCATCGCAGGCGATAGCCGAGGCCGTGGATGGTTCCGATCGCGGGCGCGCCCGGCAGCTCGCGCAGCTTGCGGCGCAGGCGTGCGATGTACACGTCGAGCGTGTTGTCGTGGACGATCGCGCCGTGCGGCCAAGCTGTGGCGACCAGCTCCCGGCGGGCGATGGCCCTCCCCGTCCTTCCGGCCAGCGCGGCCAGCAGCCGGAACTCGGTCGGCGTCAAGGATCGTGTCTCGCCGTCGGAGGAGACCGTCAGCTCGGTCGGGTCGAGCCGCAGTCCCGCGGCGTCGGTATCGGGTTTGTGCCCCGCACGGCGGATCAGCGCCCACAGGCGTGCCGCGACCTCCTCCACGTCGAACGGCTTCGTCACGTAGTCGTCGCCGCCCGAGCTGAATCCGCTGAGCCGATCGGTGAGGGCATCGCGCGCCGTCAGGAACAGGACCGGCGCCTGCAGGCCGCGCGCACGGAGGGCCTGGCAGACGTCGCGCCCGTCGGCGTCGGGGAGCCCGACGTCGATCACGAGCGCGTCCGGCCGCATCGCCGTTGCGCGGTCGAGCAGCTCGTGCCCAGTAGCCACGGCCGACACATCGAAGCCCTCAGCGCAGAGGCTTCGCGCGAGCACGCGACGCAGTCCGGCGTCGTCCTCGACGACCAACAGCTTCGGCTCCATCGGTTCAAGTATGGCCGGGTCGCCCGGCCCGTGGCGAGGGCGTTCAGGAGATTGTCAGCCACAGCGAGGACGTTCTCGGCATGCTCGCAAAGCGTCTCACGACCCTCGCGGCCGCGTTTCTCGCGGCCCTGGCGGCCGGCTGCGGCTCGTCGGGCTCCCCCGGGACCTCCGGTGCGTCAACCTCTACCTCCGGGGCCCCCGCAGGCGGCTCTGGCAGCTCTGCCCAAGCGCTCGCGGCGGATGCGGCCTCCGCGTCCACCGGCGACATCCCCGATAACCAGGTGTTCCTGGTGCTGCACGACGGCGCCGCCGGCTATTCGATGAAGTACCCGGAGGGCTGGACCCGCAGCGGCTCGAACTCGGCCGTCACGCTCCAGGACAAGAACAACCTCGTGCGGGTCGTGGTCAGGCCCGGCCCGGTCCCAACCACGGCGTCGGTCACGGCGGCGCTGCAAGCGCTGAAGGCCAAGGACCCAACGCTGACCTTCACGCCGGCGCGGATCGTCCACGCCGGCTCGAACGAAGCCGTCAAGACGACCTACACAACCCAGAGCGCGCCCAATCCGGTGACCGGCAAGCGCGTGGTGCTGATCGTCGACCGCTACGAGCTGGCTCGGGGCGGAAGGCGCGCCGTGGTTGAGCTCGGCACGCCGCGCGGCGTCGACAACGTGGATGCGTACCGGAAAATGATCGAAAGCTTCCGCTGGCAGTGAGATCCGAGGCGGAGGTGCCGAGCCTCTGGCGCGAGCCCGACCAGCCGGCGGCGGAGATCGACTGGCCTGCGCTCCAGTTCCACGACGTCTTCAAGATCTACGGCGCGGGGCCCGTGGAGACGGTCGCCCTCCGGGGCCTCGAGCTCCGGGTCGAGCGTGGCGAGCTGATCGCGGTGTTCGGGCCGTCGGGCTGCGGCAAGAGCACGATGCTGGCGCTCGCGGCGGCCCTCGACCGGCCGTCGGCGGGCGAGGTCCGCGCTGCGGAGAGCTCGCTCTCGCTGCTCGACGAGGCGGAGCTGGCCTCCTACCGCGCGAGGCGTGTGGCGATCGTCTTCCAGGGCGAGAACCTCTGGCCGGCGCTGACAGCCCGGGAGAACGTGATGCTCTCGCTGCGGCTGGCCGGCGCCTCCAAGGATCCCAGCCGGGTCGACGAGGCGCTCGCGATGTTCGGCCTGGCGACGCGGGCCGAGCATCGGGCGGGGGCCCTCTCGGGCGGGGAGCAGCAACGGGTCGCGATCGCTGCGGCTGCCGCCCGGGAGGCGCCGCTGGTGCTTGCCGACGAGCCGACAGGCGAGCTCGATGGCGACAACGAGAGCATCGTGCTCGAAGCCCTGCGGCGTCTGCGCGACGAGCGCGGGAGCGCGGTCGTCATCGTCACCCACTCCTCCTCCGCCGCCGCGGCGGCCGATCGCGTCGTCGAGATGCGGGATGGGGCGGCGGTGTGATGAGCGCCGTTGCGACCGCCGACCTGGCGGTGTGCCGGCGCGTCAGCGTCACGCACGGGCGCGGCGTGGCGCAGGTCCACGCTCTGCGAGACGTCGATCTCGTGTTGTGCCCCGGTGAGCGGGTCGGGCTGTGTGGGCGCTCGGGCTCCGGCAAGACGACGCTACTGCATGTTCTCGGCGGCCTGGTCGAGCCGACCAACGGCGAGGTCACGTGGCGCGGCCAGCCGTTGCAGTCGCTCGATGCAGCCGCGCGGAGCCGCGCCCGCGCTCAGGGCATCGCCTACGTCTTCCAGGGCGCGAACCTGCTGCCGACCTTCACCGCGTACGAGAACGTCGCCTTCGCGCGGGCGACCGCGGCGGCCGGTCGCCACGACCGCGGCGGTCCCGACGGCGGCGCGCTGAGCGAGCGCGATGGGCGCGACGCGACGCCCGAACGGTTGCTCGAGCTCGTGGGACTCGCGGAGAAGCTCGACGCGCTGCCCGACGAGCTGTCCGGCGGCGAGGCCCAGCGCGTAGCCCTCGCGCGAGCGCTGGCGCAACGGCCGCTGCTGTTGCTCTGCGACGAGCCGACGGGCCACCTCGACTCGGACACCGGCACGCGCGTCCTCGATCTGATCGACGCCGTCCAGGAGCGCTACGGCTTCGCGCAGGTGACGGCAACGCACAACCCGGACGTCGCCGCCCGCTTCGAGCGGGTGATCACCCTCGCCGACGGGCGCATCGACGGCGAGGAGCGGCTGGGATGAGCGCGGCCGTGAGGCTGGGCCTCGCCGGGCTCGTGCACGCGCCGGTACGCACGGCCGTGCGCATCCTCGTGATCGCTGTCGCTGTGGCCCTGCTCGGCTCGATGCTGCTGTTCATCGGCCACTCGCTTCGCACCATGGCCGGCTCGGCGATCCGCAGCGTGCCGCTCGATTGGCAGGGCCCTGTCGGCTCCTACGGGCAGGCTCGGACTGTCGCGGCACGCGTCGCGCAGCAGCGCGGCATTCTCCAGGCCTCGCCGGTCGCGACCGCGCCGCTCGCCGGCGCGACGCACGCGGGGCCCCGCGGCATCACGAGCTCCGGCAGCGGCGCGATCCTCGCCGTACCAGCCGACTACCAGAAGCACATCGACACGTTCCGTTTCCTGCAGGGCGGCCTGAGGCCAGGCGCTGTCGTGCTCGACCAGCAGACCGCGGCCACCCTCCAGGCGGCGGTCGGCGATCGCGTTGCCCTCAGCACACGGCCCGGCGCGCCGGGCCACACGTTCCCCGTCTCGGGCATCGCGCTCGTGACGGCCCCTGACGTGCTCTTCCAGCCGCTGAACCCGCTGCTCGGCCCCGCGCCCGCCCAACCGCCGGCCAACGTCGTGATCGCGCCGATCGAAACGTTCGCGCGCAGGCTCGCGCACTCGCTGCGCGCGACGATGCCGGCGAGCGCCGGCTCCTCGGCGGTGCCCGGAGCGCAGTCGGGCGTGCAGTGGCAGGTCCAGGCGCAGGTCGATCCGAGCGGCCTCGGCCACACGCCTGCGTCGGCGTTGACGGCCGCGGGGCAGACCGTCAACCGCGTGCAGCGCTTGCTGCCCGGGCAGGTCCAGTTCGTGGACAACCTCTCGGAAACGCTCAACACCGCGACGGGCGATGCGCTGTACGCCGAGACGCTCTACATCATGCTGGCCGTTCCCGGGGCCCTGATCGCGCTCGCGCTCGGGTACCTAGCCGCCCTTGGCACCGTCGAGCGCGACCGGCGCGAGCTCGCTCTCCTGCGAGCGCGCGGCGCCACGCGGCGGGACCTGCTCGCGCTGGCCGGAGCTGAGAGCCTCGCCATCGGGCTGCTCGCCGGCCTGCTTGGCGCCGGCGCCGCCTTCGGCGCAGTCTCGCTGATCATCAACGGTGGCCTCGGGGTGACGCCCGCCCGCGCCGCCGTGACGACCGCCGTCTGCGTCGCGCTCGCGGTCGCCGGCGGAGCCGCGGCTCGCATCGGAGCGACGGCCTCGGTGTGGCGCACGAGCGTCGTCGAGGCGCGCCGTGGCGTACAGCGGGAGTCGAAGCCGCTCTGGCAGCGGCTGTACCTCGACGTGATCGCTTTGGTGGTCAGCGGGCTCATCTACTGGCTGACGGCGCGGACGGGTTTCTCCGCGATCGTCAACCCCGACTCGAACCCGACCCTGTCGCTCTCGATCTACATGTTCTTCGCGCCCGCCCTTCTGTGGCTCGGCGCTGCCCTGCTGCTCGTCCGACTGCGCGGGGCCGCCCTCGCGAGCGTTGCCTCCCGCGTCGCCGGTAACCGCGCGGAAACACCGCGCGGGTTCCTGCTCGCGAGCGCCGGCCGGCGCGGCCGCGCGATCAACCGCGGCCTGCTGGTCGTCGGCCTGTTGCTGGCGTTCGGCGTCAGCCTCGGCATCTTCACGGCAACCTACGACCAGCAGGCGAGCGTCGACGCCCAGCTCACGCTCGGCGCCGACGTGACCGCGCAGGCGCCGCCAGGCGCGATCGCCGCCCATCGCCTTCAGAAGCAGATCGGCGCAGTGCCCGGCGTCTCGGCGACGACGCCGGTCGATCACTCCTACGCATACGTCGGCCCCGACCTGCAGGACACCTACGGTGTCGACCCGAACACGATCGCGAAGGCGAGTACCCTGCGCGACTCGTATTTCCTCGGTGGCACCGTCGCGCAGGTGACCGCGCGGCTCCGACAAACCCCCGACGGCATCCTCGTCTCCAAAGAGACGATCGCTGACTACTCGCTGCGGACGGGTGACGAACTCAAACTGCGTGTCCTCGACCACTCGACCGGCCGCTTCCGCGTCGTGCCGTTCCACGTCGTAGGCGTCGTGCAGGAGTTTCCGTCGGCCCCGCGCGACTCGTTCATGGTCGCCAACCTCGGCTACCTCGAGGCGGCTGACAGGGCCGGCGGGCCCAATGTGATCTTCGCGAGGTCCTCCGACCCGACCGGCACGGCCAGGCGCGTAGCCGCCGCGACCGCGTCCAGCGGCACGATCGTGAAGGACATCCGCCGGCAGCACAACCAGACCGTGAGCTCGATCACGACCGTCGATCTGCGCGGGATAAGCAACATCCTCGAGGTGTTCACGATCGCCCTCGCCGCCGCCGCGATGGGGCTGTTCGTCGCGCTGATCGTGATCGAGCGCCGCCACGAGTTCGCGACGATGGCTGCCCTCGGGGCCCGCCTCGGGACGATCGGCGCGTTCGTATGGAGCGAGGCGGCGCTGGTGCTCGCCGCGGCCGCGGTCCTGGCGGCGCTGCTCGGCTGGGTGCTCTCGTTGATGCTCGTCGCCATGCTCCAGCACGTCTTCGACCCGCCACCCGATCACCTCGCGGTGCCCTGGGGCTACCTCGCCGGCCTCGGGCTGGCAGCGGTCGCATCGGCGGTGGTCGCCATCGCCGTCGCCGCCGGCCTGCTGCGCCGGCTACCGCTGGGCGCGACCCTGCGCGAGCGCTAGACCCGACCTGTCTACCCTGGTCGGGTGCCCGTCAGCCCCCCGAGAGCTCCCGATGCGCTTGTCCTCGGCGGGGGCGGCGTCCTCGGCGAGGCTTGGATGACCGCCGTTCTGGCCGGGATCACAGAGGGCGGCGGCTTCGACGCGCGGGAGGCCGGCTGCCTGCTCGGCACCTCCGCCGGATCGATCGTGGCGGCCTCGCTGGTGGCCGGCATCGCTCCGGCCTCGCGCCTCGAGCGTGACGGCGGGCGAGCACCCGAGGGCGCCGCGGCGGGGGAGGAGTGGCCCGCCGTCGAGGAGGCCGAGCGTTCGCGTCTCGGGGGATCGCTGGCCGCGGCGCTCGAGCTCGGCGGCTCGGCAGCGGCGCCGCTGGCATCGCTCGCGCTCAACACGACTGCCGCCGGCGGGGCGATCGTGCGGCGCGCGATGTTGCGCAGGGTGCCTGAGGGCACGCGCTCGCTGGCGGCGCTCGGTCAGGTCGTCGCGGTCGCCGCACCGAGCTTCGACGGACGGCTGCTCGTCGCGACCGTCGAGCTCGAGAGCGGCCGGCGGGTGATCTTCGGCGCGCCGGACGCGCCGCCCGCGACCGTCTCGCAGGCCGTGATGGCCTCCTGTGCGATCCCTGGCTTCTTCGCGCCCATCGAGATCGGGGGGCGGCGCTACGTCGACGGCGGCGCTTGGAGCCCGACGAACATGGACGCCGTGCCCGTCGCGGAAGGCGAGCGGGTTCTGTGTCTGAACCCGACGGGCTCGCTGCGCCCGCGACCGGGGGCGCTCGCCGGCGCCTTCGGCCCGATCTCCAAGACCGTCAGCGCCTCGGAGGCGCTCGCGCTGCGCCATCGCGGCGCGAGCGTGCAGACGATCGAGCCGGATGCCGCCAGCGCCGAGGCGATGGGAACCAACCTGATGAGCCGCCGGCGCCGTACCGCTGTGATCGCCGCCGGCCACGCCCAGGGGTTGCGGCTCGCCGGCCTCAGCGGCGCGCGCGCGGCGTAGCGATCGCGCGCCTGGCGCGTCAGACGGGCGTATCCCTAGGCTTTGCCTGTGCAAGCCGCCGACGGGCTGCCCGTGATCTCGTTCGCCTCGGCCGCGGAGTGGCGGTCGTGGCTGCACGAGAACCACGCGAGCGCCGCGGGTGTGTGGGTCTCGATCGCCAAGAAGGAGAGCGGGATCGAGAGTGTCCGCTACCCCGAGGTGCTCGAGCACGCGATCTGCTTCGGATGGATCGACGGCCGCCGCGAGCGCCTCGACGCCGAGCGCTTCCTGCAGCGCTTCACGCCGCGCCGCGCCCGCAGCCCCTGGTCGAGGATCAACCGCGAGAAGGCCGAGCGGCTGACCGGCGAGGGGCTGATGGCCCCCGCGGGCGTCGAGGAGGTCCGCCGCGCCAAGGAGGACGGGCGCTGGGAGCGCGCCTACGCCTCGCAGCGCACCGCGACCGTGCCGGAGGACCTACAGCGCGAGCTGGACGCGAGCCCCGCGGCCGCGGCTGCATTCGCTGCGCTGAGCGCGCAGAACCGCTACGCGATCCTCTACCGGCTCGGACAGGCGCGCAGGCCGGAGACCCGCGCGCGGCGGCTGGTCGAGTACGTGCGCATGCTCGAGGCCGGCGAGACGCTGCACCCGTAGGGGCGCGCCGCACGGCCGCCGCGACTCAGGCGGCGAGCTGCTGCGCTGAGGGTTCCGCGGAGCGCGCGGGCGCGCGCGAGAACTCGACGCCGGCGTCCTCGACCGGCCCGTGGCGCAGCAGCCGCACGTCGCGCGGGTAGTTCTGGTTCAGGCGCCATGGGGTCACGTCGCCCTGGCGAGGGAAGCTGTCCATCGAGCGCTGGACGTAGCCGGAGGCGAGGTCCAGGAACGGCCGCGTCGGCTGCGAGGGGTCCGGCGCCAGCGGCGTGACGGCGTCGTAGCCGCGCGCGCGCATGTGGCCGATCAGCCGGCAGAAGTATTCGCTCACGAGGTCCGCCTTCAGCGTCCATGAGGCGTTGCTGTAGCCGACGGCGAACGCGAAGTTCGGCACGCCGCTGAGCATCATGCCCTTGTAGCCGACCGTTTCCGCGGGGTCGATCTCGCGGCCGTCGACGGCGAGCTCGATGCCCCCCAGGGCGAGCAGGTTCAGTCCCGTCGCGGTGATGACGATGTCGGCCTCCAGCTCGCGCCCGTCGGCGAGCCGCAGGCCGTTCTCGGTGAACGTGTCGATCGCCCCGGTCACGACCGAGGCGCGTCCCGAGGAGATCGCCTCGAAGAGGTCTCCGTCCGGGACGAGGCACATGCGCTGGTCCCACGGGTTGTAGCTCGGGTTGAAATGGGTGTCGACGTCGTAGCCGGCGGGGAGCTGGCGCTGGGCCGCGCGGCGCAGCAGGCGCTTGACAAACTCGGGCCGCCTGCGGCTGAGCGTGAAGAGGCCGAGCGCCAGCAGCGCGTTCTTCCAGCGCACGAGCGAGTAGGCGGCGCGGAGCGGCAGCAGCCGGCGCGCGAGTTCGGCGAGCCCGTCCTGCCCCGGCAGCGAGAGCACGTAGCTCGGCGAGCGCTGCAGCATCGTGACGTGCGCGGCCGTCCCGGCCATCGCCGGCACGAGCGTGACGGCGGTCGCGCCGCTGCCGATGACGACGACGCGCTTTCCGGCGTAGTCGAGGTGCTCGGGCCAGTGCTGCGGGTGTAGGACCGTCCCGCCGAAGCGCTCCAGGCCCGCGAACCGCGGGGTGTACGGCTCGTCGTAGCGGTAGTAGCCGGTGCAGCCGAACAGGAACGAGCAGGTGACCGTGCTGCGCTCTCCGCCGGGCCCCTCGAGCTCGACGCTCCATTCGGAGTGCTCCGATGACCACTCTGCCCGGACGGCCCGCGTCTGCAGCCGGATTCGGTCCGCGATGCCGTTCTCGGTGGCCGCCTCGGAGATGTAGCCGCGGATCGAGGGGCCGTCGGCGATCGCCTTCGGCTGTTCCCACGGCTTGAAGGAGTAGCCGAGCGTGTACATGTCGGAGTCCGAGCGGATCCCCGGGTAGCGGAAGAGGTCCCACGTGCCGCCGATCGCCGCCCGCGCCTCGACGATCAGGAAGCTCTGCTCAGGGCGGTTGCGCTGCAGGTGACAGGCGGCGCCGATCCCGGACAGGCCGCCGCCGACGATCAGGACGTCGACATGCTTCTCGACCTGGCGCAGGTGCCTGTCGGCTGCGGTGCTCGCCACGGAGAGGACTCTATCAACAGCCTGTCGATTGTGTCAACGCCGAGTTGAACAGTGCGCCCTGGAGAGCTATAGTCGCGCTCGTCATGGCCACGCAGCCCCCGCCCGTCACCGCCCCGGCCCGTGGCCGGCGCACGTCGCGGGTCAGCGCCCAGGAGCGCGAGGCGGCGATCCTCGCGACGGCCGAGCGGCTGCTGGAGGGTCGCTCGCCGCAGGAGATCTCGGTCGACGACCTGGCACGCGGCGCGGGCATCTCGCGCCCCAGCTTCTACTTCTACTTCTCCTCGAAGGAGGCCGTGTTCCTCACGCTGATCGACCGGCTGGTGGAGCAGGCCGATCCCGGTCGCGAGCTGATCGAACGCATCCACGAGGACCCGCCGGCACGCTGGCGCGAAGGGTTGCAGGTGTTCTTCGACATCTTCGGCGCGCACCGGGCGGTCGTCCGGGCCGGCGCGGAGCTCAGAGCGGTCAACGCCGAGGCGCGCGAGCTGTGGTCGGAGGTGATGGAGGGCTGGGTCGCACAGGCGGCGGCCGCGATCGACGCCGAGCGCGCCCGCGGAGCCGCTCCGCCGGGCGTGGACTCCCGCCAGCTCGCGATCGCCCTCGTGTCGATGAACGAACGAGTGCAGTACGCGACGTTCGCCGGCGAGCCGCCCTCGCTTCCAGACGACGCGGTGATGGATGTGCTGCTGTCGGTCTGGCTGCAGGCGATCTACGGGACCGCGAACCTCTAGACCCGTGCAGGCGGCCCGGCGCGCTCACTGGCGGCCGCGAGGCGCCGGGCGCGATACCTAGGACGCGGAGGCAGGAGCGGCGGCGGAGACCCGCTCGCCGATCAGGGTCGCCCGTCCGGCGTCGGTCCAGATCACCTGGTCGCGGCCCGGGCCGACGCCGATCAGCGCGACGGGGGCGCCGATGTGCTCGGCGACGAAGTCGAGGTACTCGCGCGCGCCCTGCGGCAGGTCGGAGAGCGTGCGGCATTCGCCGAGGTCCTCCTTCCAGCCTGGAAGCTCGGTCAGCTCCGCCTGCGTGTGGTGAAGGACGGTCTGGTGGTAGGGGAAGTCATCGAACTGCGCGCCGTCGGCGCCGCGATAGCCGGTGCAGACCCTCACGCGGTCGAGCCCGGAGAGGACGTCGAGCTTGGTCACGACGAGCGCGCTCATCGTGTTCAGCCGCGCGGCGTAGCGCAGCGCGACCAGGTCGAGCCATCCAGTCCGTCGCGGGCGCCCGGTCGTCGTGCCGAACTCGCCGCCGCGCCTGCGGATCGTCTCGCCCATCTCGTCGTGCAGCTCGCTCGGGAACGGGCCGGCGCCGACGCGCGTCGTGTACGCCTTCGAGATACCCCAGACCTCGTCGATCGCCCGGGGGCCGATGCCGCTGCCCACGGAGGCGGCGCCCGCGAGCGGGTTCGAGGACGTGACGAACGGATAGGTGCCGTGGTCGATGTCGAGCATCGCGCCCTGGGCGCCCTCCAGGATCACCGTCTGCCCCTCGTCGAGCATCTCCCACATCAGCTTCGAGGTGTCGGCGATGTGCTGCTCGAGGCGGTGGCCGTAGACGAGGTAGTCCTCGGTCATCGTCCGCAGATCGAGCGCGGGATCCTTCTCGTACGGGCGAAGCGAGAGGCGCTTCGGCTCCATCGCCGCGACGATCTTCTTCTTGAGGATCTTCTCGTCGAGCAGATCCTGCACGCGGATTCCGAGGCGCGCCGCCTTGTCGGCGTAGCAGGGGCCGATGCCGCGCCGAGTGGTGCCGATCTGGAGCTTGCCCAGCTTGGCCTCTCCGGCGGAGTCGAGCAGCAGGTGGTAGGGCATGATCAGGTGCGCGTTGGCCGAGATGCGCAGGCCGCTGACATCGACTCGGCGCGCACGCAGCGCGTCGAGCTCCTCGATCAGCACGCGCGGGTCGATCACCACGCCATTGCCGATCACGCAGCGCTTCCCGGGGTACAGGATCCCGGACGGGATCAGGTGAAGCTTCCACTCCTGCTCGCCGCGCACGATCGTATGGCCGGCGTTGTTGCCGCCCTGGAAGCGCACGACTGCATCGCCGTGCTCGGCGAGCAGATCGGTGATCTTGCCCTTGCCCTCGTCGCCCCACTGGGCGCCGACTATCACTATCCCCGGCATGAGGAACGCAGTTTAGGCGCCGCCCGCCCGGCGCCCGGGCGAGCGGACGCCCGCGCCGGCGACCGGCGCGAACCCGTCGCGCGTCCTCGGTGCAACCGGCCCCGGTCCTAGCCGGGTCCGCGCGCGATCTCGATCGTGCCCTGGCCCGGCTCGGTGCCCTCGAAGCGGACGCGGCGCCTGTCCTCGCCGAACAGCGGCAGCGGCGCCCCGCAGATCTCTTCCAGGCGCGAGACCGTGCGGGCGCCGAGCCGCTCGCCGAGCTCTTCCGGCATCAGGTTGCTGGTCGTCAGGATCGGCCGCTCGGACTCGTAGCGCGCGTTGACGATCGAGTAGAGCTGCTCGAGCACCCAGTCCGTCTGGTTCTCCGCCCCGAGGTCGTCGATGTGGAGCAGGTCGACGGCCGCGAGCCGGTCGAGCAGGTCGATCAGCCCCCCGGGCGAGTCCAGCGACTCCCGCAGCAGGTTCAGCAGTCGCGGCAGCGAGTAGATCGCCACCGAGCGGCCGGCGTCGAGCGCGGCGCGCGAGACCAGCATCGCGAGCGACGTCTTGCCCGTGCCGACATCCCCCACGATCCACAGCCCCTCGCCGGCGTCGAGACGCTCGGCGACCGAGGCGACGTAGCGGCGGACCTTCCCGATCTGGTCGGGTGCGGTGCGGGCGAGGTCGCTGATCGGCGGGCGCTCGAAGGACACCCCGCGGTAGCGCCGCGGGATCCGCCCCTCGAGGCTGCGCGTCCGCGCCGCGGCGATCCGCCCGGCGCGGCACTCGCAGTCGCGCGCCGTGTTGGTCTGCTCGTCGATCAGGAAGCCGCTGCCGTCACAGCTTCCGAGCGGGCACCCGCCGGCCGCCTCGCGGCGCGAGACGCGCACCCCCTGACCGGGTTCAGGCAGATCGTGCACGCCCGGCGGCTCCACGGGGAGCTGCTCGCTGCCGGAGCCGCTCACTGCGCGTAGCGCTCGCCGGCGTAGTTCATGAACTTCGGATACTCCTTCTGGAAGGTCAGCGTGACTTTCCCGACGGCGCCGTTGCGATGCTTGGAGATGATCAGGTCGGCCTCGCCGGGGCGCTCGGAGTCCTCGTCGTAGTACTCGTCGCGGTAGATGAACATCACGAGGTCGGAGTCCTGCTCGAGGTTCCCGGACTCGCGCAGGTCCGACAGCTGCGGCACCTTGGGCGAACGGGTCTCGACTGCGCGGCTGAGCTGTGAGAGCGCGATCACCGGGACGCCGAGCTCGCGCGCGAGGATCTTCAGCCCGCGGCTCAGCTCGCCGACGGCGGTCACGCGGCTGTCGTAGCGGCTGTCGGTGCGCATCAGCTGCAGGTAGTCGACGATGATCAGCCCGAGCCCTCCCTCGCACTGGCCGTGCAGGCGGCGCGCCTTGGCGCGGATCTCGAGCAGCCCGACGTCGGAGGAGTCGTCGACCCACAGCGGCGCAGACGCGAGCCGTTGCGAGGCGGTGAGGATCTTCGGCCAGCGCTGCTCGGCGACGCGCCCCTTGCGCAGCTCCTCGCCCTTGATGCGCGCCTGCGAGGCGACGAAGCGCTGCGCCAGCTCGGCCTCGGCCATCTCGAGCGAGAACAGTGCCACCGGCCGGTTGTGCTCGACCGCCGCGTTCTCGGCGATGTTGCAGACGAGCGCGCTCTTGCCCATCGCCGGGCGCGCGGCGATGATGATCAGGTTGCCCGGCTGGAAGCCGCCCGTGATCTCGTCGAGGTCCTTGAAACCCGACGGCGTGCCGGTCAGTGAAGTGCCCTCCAGCGAGAGCCGGTGGAGCTTGTCGAGCTCCTCGTGAAGCACCTCCTCGATCGCCCTGAAGTCCTGCTGGCGGTCGTCGCGCGCGACCTCGAGCATCGCCTTCTCGGCCTGCTCGACGAGCTCCCGCGGCGGGGCATCGTGCCCGAGCACGCTCTCCTGGATCAGGTAGGTGCTGCGCAGGAGGCGCCGCAGCAGGGCGTTCTCGCGCACGATCTGCGCGTAGCGGCGGGCGTGCCCCGCGGCCGGCACGACTCCTGTCAGTTCGTCGACGGCCGCCTGGCCGCCGATCTCCTCGAGCTTGCCCATCTGGCGCAGGCGGTCGGTGACCGTGAGTACGTCGACGGGCTCGCTCTCGCTGTAGAGCGCGAGCATCGCCTCGTAGATCCTCGCGTGGCGCTCGCGGTAGAAGTCCTCGGCGCGCAGGCCCTCCTCGATCACGAGCGCGTACAGCGAGCGGTCCGAGAGCAGGATCGCCCCGAGCACCGACTGCTCCGCATCGAGGTTGTGGGGCGGCGTGATCGCTCCTGCGGGCGGCCCCGGTGTGCCGTTTGATGTCGAGACGGCGCTCATCCGTCGGGCGAGTTTAGGGTCGTGGCGCGGGCCGCCCCGCGGCCGTTTCCGCAAATCGCGGCAGGAAAAGCTCCGGGTGGGGGCACGAACGGATGTTCGCATGCGGCGCGGCGGACAGCCGGGCGTCCGGCTCGCGATCGAGGGCGTGAATCGGGCGGGCGAGCCGGCGACGGGCGAGCTGCCGCGAGCGCCCGGGCGCGTCGGCGCCGGGCTTAGTTCTTGGCGACGACCATGGTCTTGACCGTGGCCTGCACGCCGTCGACGACGTCCACGACGACCATGTAGGTGCCGACGTTCTTGATCGGCTCAGGGAGGTGCACGCCCCGTTTGTCGATCCGCAGGCCGCGCGCTTCGCGGATCGCCGAGGCGATGTCCTGTGCCGTCACGGAGCCAAAGAGGCGGCCGTCGGCGCCGGCCTGCTGCGGGATCGTCAGCACGGTGCGGTTGAGCAGGTTGACGTTCTCCTGAGCTTTCTCGACCGCCTCGCGCGCGGCGCGCTCGGCGGCGGCCTGGCGCTGGCGGACGGTCTCGATCGCGCCCTTGGTGGCCGGCTGGGCGAGCTTGCGCGGGATCAGGTAGTTGCGCAGGTAGCCCTTCGAGACGTCGACGACCGCGCCCTGATCGCCGAGCTGCTCGACGTCTTTGAGGAGGATCGCCTCAGGCATCGCTTCGGTCTTTGCTCCCGGCCCGCCTAGTCGCGGTCGCGGTCGCGGCCTCGACCGCGCGGGCCGTCGTCGCGGCCGCCCTCGTTGACGTACGGCAGCAGCGCGAGCTCGCGGGCGCGCTTGACCGCGCGTGCGATCTGGACCTGGTGGCGACGGCAGGAGCCGGTGATCCGGCGCGAGCGGATCTTGCCCTTCTCGGAGATGAACTTGCGCAGCGACGCGACGTCCTTGTAGTCGACCTGCTCGACCTTGTCGCGGCAGTGCTGACACGGCTTGCGCCGGCCGCTCCCGGGGCCGCCCCGCTTGTCGCGCCGGCGCACCGGCTTGCGTCCACGCGCCTTAGCCATCGATCTTCACTGTGGCCGCCGCGCGGCGGGGCGGGCGGGACCGGGTCTCAGCTGACAAAAGTGCTCCTCGCTGCTCGTCTAGAAGGGAATGTCCTCGTCGGAGGCGGCGCCCCCGGCAGGTGCGGTCTGGAAATCCCCTTCGTCGACGGGGATGTCGCTGCCCTTGGAGCCCCCGTTGCCCGTGAATCCGCCTCCGCTGGAGGCCTCATCGCGCGAGCCCAGGAACTGCACCGAGTCGGCAATGATATCGATCGTCTGCCGTTTGGCGCCGTCCTGCGTCTCCCACTCGCGCCAGTCCAGACGACCGTCGATCGCGACAGGGCGTCCCTTCGAGAGGTAGCGAGCGGCGTTCTCGCCCTGCGCGCCCCACACCTTGACGTTGAAGTAGTTGGGCTTGTCGACCCACTCGCCCGTGCCCTGGTCCTTGCGGCGCGAGTTGACGGCGACGCGCAGCTCGCAGACGGAGGTACCGCTCGGCAGCGAGCGCAGCTCGGGGTCGGTCGTGAGGTTTCCGGTCAGGATGACCCTGTTGATGTTGGTGCCGGCCACGGCTCCATTCCTTTCGTTGCTCTAGCCCAGCGAGTCTAGAGGTGCCGGCGGGCAGTGCCGCTCAGCGGAGTCCGCTCATTGCGGGGAACGGCGCCCGCGCGGCGAGGTGCGGAAGACCTCGTCCCAGTACGGCGCGCTGATCCCGAAGCCCTTCGTGTCGTCCTGGAAGTGGTGGCGCATGTGACGCTCACGGAGCATCCGCCCGATCCTTCCGCGCGGGCGGAAGTGGTGCAGGTAGTAGTGCATCATGTCGTAGACCAGGTAGCCGGCGAAGAAGCCGGCGCCGATCCCGGGCGCGTAGTCGTGGCCGGCGAGCAGATAGATCAGGCCGAACACGCCGGCGGCGAGCGGGATGCTGACGGCCGGCGGCATGACGAGCCGCATCGGGTCGTTCGGATGGTCGTGGTGGACGCCGTGGATGATCCAGTGCAGGCGCGCGCCGAAGCCGTCCTCGGGCTCGAAGTGGAAGACGAGGCGGTGAAGCCAGTACTCGAACAGGGTCCAGAGCGCGTAGCCCGCGGCGAAGAGGCCGATTGCGAGTGGCACGCTGGTGAGCGAGAGGCCCCACGCGAAGAGCAGCACGATCGCGGGCAGGAAGATCAGGATCGGCACTGCGGGGTGTACCCGCGAGAGGGCGTCGAGGAGGCGAGACTCGAACATCGGCGGCGAGGCGCGCAGCACGTCGGTTCGGCGCACCGTCCCGTCGTTCATGTCTTCGCGCCAGTCCATTCCTGGGGGCAGATGTTATTACGCGCGCGCCGCGGCCCGGCACCGGAACGCGACGATGCACGGGCCGTCGGGGGAAGGACGCCGGCGTCTGAGCTGCGTGGCCTGCGAAGGCGCGAGCGAGCCTAGGCGCTCTCGCCGGGCGCCGGCTCCGACTCAGCGGCCGGAGCCTCGTCCGGCTCCGCCGCGGCGGCCGGCTCCGCGGGCGCCTGCTCTGCGGCCGGGGGCGCCTCTGCTGCGGGGGGCGCCTCTGCTGCGGGCGCCTGCTCTGCGGCCGGGGGCGCCTCTGCTGCGGGGGGCGCCTCCGCTGCGGGCGCGGGGGGTTCGGCGGGCGCGGCCTGTGCGGCGGGCGCGGCCGGTGCGGCGTCGCCGTCGGCCGCCTCGCTGCGCCGCGCAGAGGCGGTCATCTCCGGCGGGTCCGGCGTGCCCGGCTTGAGCTTGATGATGCGGTGGCGCAGCACGCCGTCGGTGATCCGCAGCGTCCGGTCGAGGCCCTCGAGCAACGCGGTCTCGCCGACGTGGAACTGCAGCAGGTGGTAGTCGGCGCTCGCTCGGCGCTCGATCGGGTATGCGAGCGGCCGCTCGCCCCAGTCGTCCTGGCGCACCAGCTCACCCTGCGACTGGATCGCCTTGACCGCGTCGGCGACGATCTTCTCGCGCGCGGTCTCCTCGGCCTGCGGGTCGAGCAGCAGCATCAGGTCGTATGTCGTCGCGGGCAGCGTCATGCGCAGCCGCACAGGGTAGCGGGTCGGTGGCGATCGCCTCGCATTCGCCCGCGACTAGACTCGCGTTCCGATGGCTCGTATCCGCGTCCCCGGGCTGCTCCTTGGACTGGTGCTGGCCGGTTGTGGCAGCTCGGCTGCGGCGGGCCCGGCAGGGCTCGGGTCGCGGGGCGGGCGGCCGGTGCGGGTCTACCGGATTCCGTCGGGGGCGATGGAGCCGACGCTGAAGATCGGCGACCGGGTGACCGTCGAGCCCGGCGCCCCGGCCGTGGGCGCGATCGTCGTCTACCACCCTCCGAAGGGGTTCGAGCGGGAACTGTGCGGGCCCAGGCCACACGTCGTCCGGCCGGGCGGCCGCGGTTGCGCCGCTCCGGTCCCCCGTGAGGACAGGACGATCACGTTGGTCAAGCGCATCGTCGCCGGCCCCGGCGACCGGCTCTACGTCCGCACCGGCCACGTCTACCGCCAGGCCGGCGGCCGCGGCCGGTTCGTCCGCGAGTCCGACTCGTACACCAGAGCCTGCGGCGCCGCGCCGGAGTGCGACTTCCCGGCTCCGGTGACCGTGCCGGCGGGGAGCTGGTACCTGCTCGGGGACAACCGCGGCGAATCGCTTGACAGCCGCTCCGTCGGGCCGGTGCCGACCGCCTGGATCACCGGCGTCGTCACGGCGATCGCGCCTAGGCCCGCGCCCGCGCCCGACCCTTCGCCTTGATGTCCGCGAGCTGGTCGTCGATCCAGTCGCCGGGGTCGCGCGAGGTGACGATCTGCTCCAGGCCGTCGCGGCGGCGGCGGCGCTCGGCACTGTCCATCGTCAGCGCCGCGTGGATCGAGTCGGCCAGCTCCTGGATGTCGAACGGGTTCACCGACAGCGCGTAGGCGCCGAGCTCCTCGTGGGCGCCGGTGTTCTCCGAGAGGATCGAGACCCCGTCGTGCTCGTTGACGAGCGGGCCCTCCTTGGCGACCAGGTTCATGCCGTCGAACATCGCGTTGACGAGCAGCACGTCGTAGTGCTTGTACGCGGCCATCGCCTCCTCGAGGTTGTCGCGCAGCTTCAGCTGGATCGGCATCCAGTCGGGCGTGCCGTGGCGGTGGTTGACGACGGCGACGAGCGCCTCGATGCGCTCGAGGTACTCGGCGTACTGCGGCACGTCGGTGCGCGAGGGCATCATCTGGGCGAGGAAGGTGACCCGCTCGGTGAACTCGGGGTGCTGCTCGAGGAACAGGTCGAAGGCCGAGAACCCGCGCAGCACGTTCTTCGAGAGGTCGGCGCGGTCCACGCGGATGATCAGGTAGTCGCGGCGCCGGTGCAGCAGCTCCTGCTCGAACTCGGCGACCCGCACTCCTTGCGCGATCTCGCGCGTCGCGCGGTGGTCGATCGGCAGCGGGTACGCCCGCACCCACACCTCGCGCTCCCCGAAGCGCACCACGCCCTCGCCGAAGTCGACGTCGAGGTCCATCAGGTCGCGGCAGCACTGCAGGAAGTTGTGACGGTAGGAGCGGGTGTGGAAGCCGATGATGTCGTTCGCCAGCAGGCCCGTGAAGATGTCCTCGCGGATGCGCGTGGGGAGCACGCGCCAGGCGTCGGGCTGCGTCCACGGGATGTGGATGAAGTGGTGCAGGAAGGCGTCGGGGCGGGCGCGGCGGACGAGGTCGGGCAGCGTGTAGAGGTGGTAGTCGTGGACCATCACGACCGGTTCCTCTTCCCCCTCGATCTCCTCGACGACCGCCCGCGCGAGGTCCTCGTTGACGACGTTGTAGCCGAACTCGAACGCCTCGATCTCCTCGCGGCGGATGTCGGGGGCGTTGGAGAGGTCCCACAGGTAGTGCTGGATGAACCACAGCATCGGGTTGGCGAACACGTTGTAGAACCGGTCGTAGGCCTCGGCGTCGCTGACGACGAGGCGCACCTGGTATTCGCCGCCGGCCGGCGAACGCACGGGGAAGGCGCGACCGCCGTGCTCGAGGGAGACCTCGGCGTCGTACTCGTTCATCGCCGAGGCGATCCAGATCACATCGCGGTGCGAGGCGAGCCCCGTCAGCGCCGTGACGAGCCCGCCGGAGCCGCGCTGGACCTCGCCGCCGGCGTGGAACGTGACAGGGCCGCGGTTGCTGACCAGCACGAGCGGAGTCCGCTGTGCCGGCATCGCGCTCAGGACTCCCGCAGGCTGTTGAAGATCCGCAGGTAGTCGCGCAGGTAGCGCGGCGTCAGGAAATGCGTCCGGACGTACTCCTTGCCGGTCCGGCCCAGCGAGCGCCCCAGCTGGGGGTCGCGCAGGATCTCGAGCGTGCGCTGCGCGCACTGCTCGACGCTCGAGACGAGGAACCCCGAGACGCCGTCCTCGATCTGCAGCGGGATACCGCCCACGTCACCGCCGATGAAGGGCCGTCCCTTCCAGATCGCCTCCGAGACGGTCAGCCCGAAGCCCTCCCTGGTCGACTTCTGGATCACCACGTCGGCGTGTGACTGGAAGGCGTTGACCTCGATCGCCCCGACGTTGTTGAAGTTGTTGAGGATGTGCACGTCGGGATCGCCGTCGGCGTGGGCGATGGTCGCGTTGAAGAAGTCCCATCCCTCGGGGTCGTCGCTGGCCATCGAGCCGACCAGCGCGAGCTGCACCTCGGGCAGCTCCTCCTTGAGGATCCGGTAGGCGTCGATCACGCCCAGCGGGTCCTTCCAGGGGTCAAAGCGCGAGACCTGGCAGATCATCGGGCGGTCGATGTCGATCCCGAACTGCCCGCAGACGAATGCCGCGTCCTCCGGCGAGAGCGCCATGTTCTTCGGCGTCAGCGGGTCGATCGCGGGCGGCACCACGTTGACGTGTCCCTTCATGCCCGGCGGGACGTACGCGGGCGTATGGAACAACGACTCCGGGTAGTCCTCGATGTAGGGGAGCAGCTGCGAGATCGTGTCCGGGTTCGGCGTCGAGAGGTCGATGTGGCAGCGCCAGATCCAGCCCTTCGCCTTCTCCGGAACGAGTTTGTAGAGCCCCGCCGGCTGGGGGTCGTGTATCAGGCAGACATCCCAGCCGTCGCTCAGCTCGCGCGCGTTCATCTCGTTGAAGCGCCTCCACGTCGCCCACTGCTCGGAGTCGAGGTCCTGGGGCGCTCCCTGCAGGGCGTTGTGCATCAGCTTGGTCGCGTTGAAGAACTCTTCCCGACCGTAGATCACATGCCACTCGCAGTCCAGCCCCACGTCGCGCATGAGCGGGACCAGCGTGTACAGGATCTCCGAGACGCCGCCGCCGAACGCCGTCGCCGAGACGTGCACCACGCGCTCGCCCTGCAGCGGCTCGGCCAGCTCGCGGATTTCCGCGATCAGGTCGCGACCGCAGATGTGCGTGTAGTCGGCGAGCGTCTTGTTGGCAACCGCCACAGGCTGGAGCACGCGGCGGCACGATATCTCAACGGGTAGCGGCGGCTCTTTGAGCGGGGAGCCGCCTCCGGCTCTATGGTTGATGCGCATGCTGAACGGGCGCCTGTACCGTGCTGCCTTCATTCCGTTTCTGCTCGCGCTCGCCGTCGCCGCCTTCGCGCTGGGCGGCCGGCCGCTGCCGCGTACGACCACGCTGGCGCCGGACGCTTTCGACGGCGCAAGCGCGTTCGCCGAAACGCGCGCGCTGGCGGCGCGGTTCCCCGACCGCCGGCCGGGCAGCCCCGGCGACAACCACCTCGCGTCCGCCGTCGCGGCCAAATTGCAGGCGCTCGGCGGGACCGTCGGCGGAGGCTTCAGGGTGCGCGTCCTGCACGCCGGGGGGCAGACGATCGACGGCGAGCGGCGCCTCGAGACCGTCGTCGCCGAGCGCCCCGGCTCGACGCCGGCCGCGCCGGTCCTGATCGTCGCCCACCGCGACGCCGCCGCACACGGGTCGGCGGGCGAGCTCTCCGCGACGGCTGCGCTGCTCGAGCTGGCGCGCGTCTTCGACGCCCGCGAGACGAAGCGCACCATCATCCTCGTGTCGACGAGCGGCGGCAGCGGCGGCGACGCAGGGGCGCAGAGCCTGCTCTCCGATCTCGCGGCGGCCGGGATCCACGGCCCGTTCGACGGCGCGATCGTGCTCGGCGACCTCGCCGCCGCGAGCATGCGAAAGCCGATCGTCGTGCCCTACTCGGACGGTCTGGGCTCGGCGCCGCTGGCGCTGTCGCGAACCGTCTCCGACGCGATCAAGCGCGAGTCGGGCTCGGACCCGGGCGCGCCGAGCACCTTCGGGCAGCTCGCCCACCTCGCGTTCCCCCTGGCGGCCGGCGAGCAGGGCGTGCTGAACGCGCAGGGGCTG
The DNA here is from genome assembly GCA_963721285.1 of uncultured Solirubrobacteraceae bacterium. Taxonomy (GTDB): domain Bacteria; phylum Actinomycetota; class Thermoleophilia; order Solirubrobacterales; family Solirubrobacteraceae; genus Palsa-744. The sequence goes on from CAVRIN010000002.1 coordinate 730,251, forward strand.
CCGGCGGTGCTCGTCCAGGCGAGCGGCGAACACGGTCCGGCCGCGAACGAGCGCGTCCAGAGCCAGCGCCTGGAAGGGCTGGGCCGGGGGGTGCTGAACGCGGTCGACGCCCTCGATGTCGCCCGCGACGTCCCGACTGAGCTGCAGCGCGGCCTCGTGCTGCAGCACAAGACGATGCCCTGGTGGGCGCTGCGCCTGCTGCTCGGCACGCTGCTGCTGCCGCCGCTTGTCGCGGTCGCCGACGGGCTCGCGCGTGTGCGGCGCCGGCGCGAGCCGGTCGGTCGCTGGACGCTCTGGACGCTCGGCTGCGCGCTGCCGTTCCTGTGCTGCGCCGTCTTCAGCTGGGCGCTCGGCCGCCTCGGCATCATCGGGGGGGTGCCGTCGGTGCCCGCGCCCGACGGGGCGATCCCGCTCGACGCCGCCGCGATCACAGCGCTCGTCGCGGTCGCGCTCACCTTCGTGCTCGCGTGGCTGCTGCTCGGCGCGCTGCTGCGCCGGCTGGGGATCTCAGAGCCCGTGTTCCGGCCCGACGGCGAGATCGCGGGGCTGCCGCCCGTGCTGATCCTCACCGTCCTCGCCTGCGTGGTGTGGATCGGCAACCCCTATACGGCGCTGCTGGTGATCCCCGCGTTGCACCTGTGGCTGCTGATCGCCTCGCCGGAGCTGCGTCCAAGGCGCGGCCTGGCGCTCGGCCTGATCGCGCTCGGCCTCGCGCCGCTGGCGCTGCTCGTCGCGTTTTACGCCCACCAGCTCGGCTACGGGCCAGGACGCGCGGCCTGGGAGGCCGTGCTGCTGGTCGCGGGCGGCCACGTCGGGTTGGGATCGGCGCTCTTGTGGAGCGTCGCCTTGGGCTGCGCCGTCGCCGCTGGGCTGCTCGCCGCGATGGCGCCGCCCGAGCCCGGCGTGCCGCCGCCCGACGAGCGCGTCGAGATCACGATCCGGGGGCCACTCAGCTATGCCGGGCCGGGTTCTCTCGGGGGTACGGAGTCGGCTCTGCGACGATAGGGGGCGGTGAGCGAGCTTCCGATCACCTCTGGGGCGCCGTCCGCCCATGCCGTGGGGCTGGCGGGCCGTCGCTCGCGGTCCTCGCGCGCGGTCCGCTTGCTTGCCGTGCTGCTGATCGCAGCCGGCACGCTGGCGCTCGCCGACGGCGTCGTCACGCTGCTCTGGCAGGAGCCGGTCTCGGCGCTCTTGGCGAAACTGCGCCAGGACCACCTGAGCAGCGAGCTGGCGAAGGTCGAGGCCGCTCCGCCGACCACCGCCGAGGAGCGTGCGCTCTCCGCGATCGCCGACCAGCGCCAGCGGATCGCCTACCTCGCCGGTGCGCTGCAGCACACGACCGCCGACGGCCGGCCGATCGGGCGCATCGCGATCCCGAGCATCGGCGTCAACTTCGTGATGGTCAACGGCACGAGCACCTCCGACCTCGAGAGCGGGCCAGGCTTCTACCGCGAAACGACCTACCCCGGCATCGACGGCACGACGCTGGTCGCCGGGCACCGCACCACCTACCTGGCGCCGTTCCGTCACATCGACGGGCTGCGCAAGGGCAACACGATCCGCCTGGACATGCCCTACGCCCGGTTCACCTACACCGTCGTCGGGCACCGCGTCGTCGCGCCGACCGCGGTCCGCACGGCGACCGCCGACGTCGGCTACAGCCGGGTCGTGCTCTCGGCCTGCACGCCGCTGTTCAGCGCGGCCAAACGGCTGCTCGTGTTCGCCCGCCTGACCCGCGCCGAACCGCGCGGGGCTGCACGGCTCCTGACGGGCGGGCATGTCGCACAGCCGGTGGAATACCCGCTTCACCCGCGGTCGCCCCGCCGGCTACCACCGGTGCTCGTATCCTTCGGCCCGTACTACGTCCCCCCGGCCGTCTAGCAGGCGCGCTCCCGCCTCCCCCTCCCGCGCGTCGCCGATCCAGCTGACGCCTGCGCCGCCCGCCGCGCGCAGCGCTCGCTCGATCTCCTCGCGGCGCTCGGGCGCGGCGCAGAAACAGAGCTCGTAGTCTTCGCCGCCTGCCGCCGCCAGCGCCGGGGCCGGGATGCCGAGCTGTCCCGCCACCGCGGCCACGCCCGGCGCGAGCGGCAGCGCGTCCGCGCGCAGCTCGAGGGCGACGCCGCCCGCCCGGCCGAGCCGCTCGGCGTCCGCGGCGAGGCCGTCGGAGACGTCGATCGCCGCGGACGCCCCGGCCGCCGCGAGCGCGCGCCCCTCGGCAAGGCGCGGCAGCGGATGCCGCGCGCGCTCCAGCGCCGGCTCCGTCTCCTCGCCGCGCTCGGCGCGGCCGTCGAGGACGGCCAGCGCGGCCGCCGCCGCGCCGAGCTCGCCGGTCACGCCCACGAGGTCGCCGGGCCGTGCCCCCGCCCGCGCCAGCGGCCGCTCTTCCGCCGCCAGCCAGCCGGTCACGGCGACCGTGACGAACAGGGCCGGGGCGCCCACCACGTCCCCGCCGGCGATCGCCGTCCCGCAGCTCACCGCCAACTCGTCCGCGCCGAGCGCCAGCTCGAGCGCGCTCTGCTCGGCGAAGCCGGGCGGAAGCCCGAGCGAGAGGAACGCCTCGCCCGCGCCCGCGCCGACCGCCGCCAGATCCGACAGGGCGCCGGCCAGGGCGCGGTGGCCGACCTCCCGCGGCGTGGCCCAGCCCGCGTCCAGGCGGAAGTGCACGCCCTCGACCATCGTGTCGATCGAGCACGCGCACAGCTCACCGCCCGTCCGCATCACCGCCGCGTCGTCGCCGATCCCGAGCACCAGCCGCGAGGAGCCCGCGGGGCTGCGCAGGGCGGCGGCGATCGACTCGATCAGAGAGAGCTCAGCGATGCCGGTAGACGATCCGGGCCCGGTCCAGGTCGTAGGGCGAGAGCTCGCAGCGGACGCGGTCGCCGGGCAGGATCCGGATGCGGAAGCGCCGCATCTTGCCGGCGACGTGCCCCAGCACGACGTGGTCGTTGTCCAGCTTCACGCGGAACATCGCGTTCGGCAGGGCCTCGATCACCTCGCCCTCGAATTCGACCTTGTCCTCCTTGGCCACTCCAGTCCCTATCCGGCCGGCGCGTCTCGCACCCCGGCCTGCAGCTTGCAATTTCCGCTCATCAAACTACCAGCGCGCCCGCGCTCACTGGGGACCGGCGCCGCCCGTATGGTCGACCGGCGGCGGCCCTGCACTCGGCGGCGAGTGCGGCTGCGACGGCGCCGGAGGCTGCGGGGCGCTCTTCTGCTTCGGCTTGCCGGGCTTACGCGGCTTGCTCGATTCGAACGATTCGCGGGCGCTCGCCGCCCGGCCCGTCGCGGCGTACTTGCCATAGAACGGCTCGAAGGAGATGCCCGAGTTGGATTCGTGCAGCGTCGCGCACGGGTGTCCTTCGGTGACGGCGCTCATGTAGGCGTGCCAGATGTCCGCCGGCAGGTAGCCGCCCTGCTGCGGGCTGCCGTGCACGTCGGTCATCGACACGCGCCGGTTCGGATAGCCCATCCACACGACCGTCGAGTATTCGGAGTTGTAGCCATCGAGCCACGCGTCGACCAGTTCGCTGGTCGTGCCGGTCTTGGCGGCGGTCGGGCAGCCGATCGCCGATTTCACGGCGGTCCCGGACTGGACGTTCTCGTGCAGGATCTTGGTCTCTTCGCCGGTCACACCTTCGCTCAGCACTTTCTCGCGGTGCGGTGTGCCCCAGCTCGTGTCGACCCGTCCGTTCGGGAACACGACCTTGGTGATCGCGATCGGCTTGCTGTGCCATCCGCCGGCTGCGAGCGTCGCGTAGACGTCGGCCATCTCGAGCGGCGTCACGCCAAGTTTCAGGCCGCCGAGCGCCTCGGCGGCGAAGCTTTCGAGCGGGCTGGTCACACCCATCTTGTGAGCCATTTCGGTGATCGTGTGCTCGCCGAGGTCGGCGGCGAGCTGGGCGTAGACGGTGTTGTCGGATTTCAGCGTCGCCGAGACCAGGTCGATCGCGCCGTTCTGCTCGCCGCCGAAGGTTTTCACTTCGTAGGTGGGATATTCCGGCAGCCAGCCCGGCGAGAGCGTGTGCGAGTCGTAGATCGTGCTGTTCGGATCGACCCCGCGGGAGAGCGCATCGGCCAGCACGATCGCCTTGAAGGTCGAGCCTGGTTGGCGGTGGCCGTCGGCCGCGAGGTTGTACTGCGACTTCTCGTAGCTCTCGGACTCGGCCATCGCCTCGATGAACCCGTTGGAGGGATCGATCGTGACGACCGCGGACGCCGGGTCTTCCGGTTCGTTCAGCACTTCGGCGATCGCTTTGCGCGCGAGCCGCTGCATGTTGAGGTTGATCGTCGTGTAGACCTTGAGCCCGCCCTGGGCGACTGCCTGGCGCCCGTACCGGTGATTGAGCAGCTGGTGGACGTATTCGAAGAAGAAGTCCTCGCGCCGCTGCGTGTAAAAGGTGCCGTGCTCGACTTCCAGCGGCGCCTGCTTTGCCGCGGCCTCCTGCGCGCCGGAGATGTAGTGCAGCTGGGCCATCTTGCTCAGCACGTCGTTGCGGCGCCGTTTGGCTTCCTTCGGGTTCCCGAACGGGTTGTACTGCGAGGGCGCCTGCGGCAGCCCCGCGAGCAGCGCCGCCTGCTGGAGGTTCAGTTGCGAGGCCGGTTTGTTGAAGAAGATGCGCGCCGCGGCCTGGACCCCGATCGCCGTCTGCCCGCCGACGGTGCCGTAGGGGACGCTGTTGAGGTATGCGGTGAGGATGGAGCGCTTGCTGTGTTCCTTCTCGTAGTCGAGCGCCATCTTGGCCTCGATGATCTTCTGCCTCAGCGTGTGCCGGTCCCCTCCGAGGTAGAGGTTGCGCATCAGCTGCATCGTGATGGTGGAGGCGCCCTGCAGGATCGCGCCGTTGAGCGCGTCCTTGACCGCGGCGCGGAAGATGCCCGTGACGTCCACGCCGTCGTGCTTGTAGAAGCGCTGGTCCTCGATCGCGACGGTCGCGTTCTTCAGGCCCGCCGGGATCGCGTTCCACCCGACGGGCGTGCGCAGCTCATCGGACTGGATGAAGCCCAGCCGCGTGCCGTCGGACGCGAACACCTGCGAGGAGCCGCCGGTGACGAGCGGGTGCAGCCGGTCCGGCGGGGTCGCCGAGGCCGCGACGTTGAGCACGTACGCGACGGCCGCGATCGTCGCGACGAGCACGGCCGTGACGACCGTGCCGCCCGCGATCAGGGCGAAGCGTGTGCCCCCGCTGCCGTGGTGCCGGCGCCGGCGCTGTCTTGCATGTCGGGACATCGGGGCAGCTTCGAGGTTACCGCGCGGCCTTCCGGTGGCTGCCCACTTCGCCGTCGCGATCTCGAGGCTCGACCTCTAGGCTCGGTCACAGCATGAACCCCGATACCGCCGAGATCGCGGTCCCGCCGATAGGGGTGCAGCCGGTCCCCGAGGCGCCCGCACCGCGCGCCGGGGCCGCCACGGGCGCCGTGGCGCGCCTGCTTGTGCCCCTTCAGGGGGTGCGCTCCGACCCCCAGCGCATGGCCGCTGTCGCCGACAGCTGGCGCGCGCTCTGGACCTCGCGGATGCTGGTGTGGGCGGCCGGCGTCGGGACCGTGCTCGCCCTCGGCTTCGGCCCGGCGCGCAAAGCCTTCAACCCGCCCGGGGTGACGCGCGGCTTCGGATGGCTCGGCGATCTGCTGGCGGCGCCGGTCGCGCGCTGGGACTCAGCGTGGTACCTCGTCATCTCCCACTACGGCTACCGCCCCGACCTGGGACGCTTCACGGCCGCTCGGACCGCGTTCTTCCCGCTCTACCCGCTCGGAACCCGCGCGATCTCATCGCTGGGCGCTCCGCTGGTGCTCGCCGGCGTCCTGCTCTCGCTGGGAGCCTTCGCGCTCGCCCTTTACGGCATCCACCGCCTGGCCGCGCTGGAGCTCGGCTCGCCGGACGCCGCGCGTATGGCCGTGTATCTGACCGCCTTCGCGCCGATGGCGTTCTTCCTCTCGGCGGTCTACTCGGAGTCGTTGTACCTGGCCCTGTCGGTCGGCCTCTTCTGGAGCGCCCGCAACGGCCGCTGGGGGCTCGTCGGCGTGCTCGGCGCGCTCGCCGCGGCGACGCGCAGCACCGGGCTGCTGCTGCTCGCCCCGGCGCTTGCGATCTACCTCTACGGCCCGCGCCTGGACCGCCCGCCCGACCGTGCGCCCGCGGCGCCGGCGCGCGGCGGCGCGCTCGCGGCGGTACACCGTCTGCGGCCGCGATACCGGCTGCGTCCCGACGCGCTCTGGCTGTGCCTGATCCCCGCCGCCATCGTGCTGTTCGCGCTGTGGCTCGCGCTCGCCGGCGGCGACGGGCTGGCCCCGTTCCGCTCGCAGCAGATCTGGGGACGGCATTTCGCCGGGCCCTACGTCGCGGTGTGGGAGGGAGTGCGCGCGGCCTTCGAGGGCGCGCGCCAGCTGCTCTCCTTCCAGCACGCGCATGTCTACTACCCCGCGGCGCCGGGAAGCCCGACCGTCGCCGCGTCTCACAACCTCGAGCTGCTCGCGTTCCTCGCGGCAGCGGTGCCGCTGATCGTGCTCACGCTCCGCCGGCTGCCGGGCGCCTACGGGCTCTACGTGCTCGCCGCGCTCGCCCTGCCCCTGTCCTACCCGGTGACCGGCCAGCCGCTGATGTCGCTGCCGCGCTTCCTGCTCGTGCTGTTCCCGCTGCAGCTCGCCGCCGGCGCCTGGCTGGCCGAGCACCCGCGCGCCCGCCGTCCGCTGCTGGCCGGCTCGGCCACGTTGATGGTCGTGTTCCTCGCCCAGTTCGCCACCTGGCACTGGGTCGCCTAGGGATGGCCGGCGAGACGAGCCTTCCACCCGCCCGCGCCGCCGAGCCGGTCGGCGTCCTCCCGCCCGTCGGTGCCTCCCAGCCGCCCGAGCCCGTGGAGGGCGACCCCTCGGTCGCGCCGCTGCCGGGCTGGCCCTGGTGGAGCGCGTTCGTCGCTCTGCTCGGGGCGTTCGTCCTGACGGCGATCGGCGCGATCGTCGTCGACCTTCCGGCGGTCGCGCTGGGCGTGAAGGTGACGAGCTCGCACACGCCGCCGGGGCTGACGATCGCCGACACGTTCGTCCAGGACCTGGCGTTCATCGCCGCCCCCCTGTGGTGTGCGCAGCGCTTCAGCCGTGTGGTCCGCTCGTGGCAGTTCGGCCTGCGCCGGCCGGGCGTCGGCTGGGGGTGGGCCGCCGTGATGGTGCTCGGGATGGTGATCGCCTTCCTGATCCTCAACGCGATCTGGTCGACGCTCGTCAACCCCGGCAAAGAGAAACTGCTCGAACAGCTCGGGACCGAAGAAAGCACGCTGCTGCTCGTGCTCAGCGCAGGGCTGACGTGCGTGGTCGCGCCGATGTGCGAGGAGTTCCTGTTCCGCGGCTACATCTTCACCGCGCTTCGCTCCTGGGGCCTCCTGCCCGCCGCGATCGTCGACGGGCTGCTGTTCGGCGGCGTCCACGCGAGCTCGGCGCCCGCGCTGGACCTGCTTCCCCTCGCGGCGCTCGGGTTCGGGCTCTGCCTGCTCTACCGCTACAGCGGCTCGCTCTACCCCGGCATGGGCGCGCACGCGCTCAACAACTCGCTCGCCTTCGCCAGCCTCGCGAGCTGGACGTGGCTGGGCGGCCTCGCGCTGATCGCCGCCTCGCTCGCCGGCGTCACCACCGTGATCGCGGTCTGCAAGCGCACTGGCCTGATCGTCCCGGGGAGAGGACTTGCCCGCCCGGCCGCGTAGGATCGTTGCCATGAGAACTACCTGCCGCCGCGCGGCCGCCCTCGCCGCCTTCGTCCTGCTGCTGACCGTGCCGAGCGCCGCTGCGGCGAAGACGAAGACGACGCCGACGACGCCGACCGCCCCCACGCCGGCGCCGAGCCCCGCCGCGCCCCCCGCGGGCAAGATCCGACTGGTGCTCCAGAAAGTCGGCGGCGGGGTGAACGGGAAATCGTTCGGGATCGCGGGCCGGCGCTTCGTCGTGCGGGGGATCGTGATCCCGTACGTCGCCGGGCAGACCGTGAAGGTCAGCCTCTACCGCGACGGTCGCAAGCTCGGCGTGCAGCGGCTGTCCGTGCTCGCGCTCGGCAACGGCGCCGGCCAGTTCCACGTCGGCTTCACGAGCCATCAGGCCGGCCTCGTGCAGGTCCGCGCCGCCCACTACGCAACGCCCGCGCAGGGCGCGTTCAGCGGGCGCTCGCGAAGCCTTCCGATCGTCAACCCCAACGTCGGCCCCGGCGCCGCCGGTCCCTCGGTGCGCCTGCTCCAGTCCGAGCTGGCGGCGCTGCACTACTCGATCCCGGTCAACGGCGTCTTCGACGAAGCCACCGGCCGCGCGCTCATCGCCTACCGCAAGATGAACAACCTGAACCGGATCGCCTACGCCGGCAGCCAGGTCCTCTCCCGCCTCTCGCACGGCCTCGGTGCCTTCCACGTGCGCTACCGCCACGACGGCCGCCACGTCGAGGCCGATCTGACGAAACAGGTGCTGGCCGAGATCGAACCGGGCGGCCGCGTGCACGCGATCTACACGGTGAGCTCCGGCAAGCCCTCCACGCCGACCGTGATCGGGCGCTTCCAGGTCTACTCGAAGACGCCGGGGACCAACGGGGAGGGCATGGTCGACTCCAACTACTTCATCCGCGGCTACGCGATCCACGGCTACGCCGAAGTGCCCACGTACGCCGCCAGCCACGGGTGCCTGCGGGTGCCGATCCCGAACGCCGCCTCAATCTACGGCTGGGTCCAGTACGGGACCCCCGTCGACGTCTACAACGAGAGCGGCGGCGGCAGCTCGCACGTGCGCAGCAACGCCGGTCCCTGAGCGCGGCGGGGAGGACCGGCGCTCAGGAGCGCACGCGCAGTGCGCGGGCCAGGAAGCCGAGCGCGAAGCCGTAGACGGCCAGGGCGAAGAGCACCCGCAGCGCGCGGTCTGCCCATTCGCTGGAGCTCAGGCCGTCGACCGGCGAGGTCAGCTGCTCTGAGACTTCGTCGAGGGTCTTGCGCACGCCGCTCTCGTGCTTCGCGGCGCCGCCGGCCGTGTGCGTAACGGCAGGCTTGCTGCCCAGTTCTTCCTGCTGCTTGCCGGACGCCGTGCTCGTCTGGTTGACGGCGAACAGCAGGAACGAGGCGATCACGATCAGGCAGATCGCGATCGAGGCGGCGCGCATCAGCTTTACGAGAACGGGGACGACCATGCTTAAAGGATCGGCGCGCGGGCGCCGCTAGATTAGGGGCGCCGGTGAGCGTGCTCGACGCACATACGAATGACCTGCGCGCGGCGCGCGAGCGCCTGATCTCCGAGCTGCGCCGGCACGCGCTCGTGATCGGCAGGGTGACCCTGACGAGCGGGGCCGAGGCGGAGTACTACGTCGACGCGAAGCGGGCGATCCTGCGCCCCGAGGGCTTCGCCGCGCTCGGCTCCCTGCTGGCCGCGCAGCTTGCCGAGTGGGAGGCCACGGCTGTCGGGGGGATGACGATGGGCGCCGACCCCGTCGCCTGCGCCGCGCTGGCCGGCGGCGCGAGCGCGAAGGCCTTCTTCGTGCGCAAGGACGCGAAGGCGCACGGCCTGCAACGCCGGATCGAGGGCCCGCTGCTGGACGAGGGCGATCGCTGCGTGGTCGTCGAGGACGTCGTCACGACAGGTGGCTCGACGCTCGCGGCGATCGACGCCCTGAAGGACGAGGGCCGCCGGATCTGCGGCGTCGTGAGCGTGCTCGACCGGCTCGCCGGCGCAGGAGCAGCGATCGAGGCGGCGGCCGGCGCCCCCTACCGGGCGCTGACGACGATCGACGAGGTCTATCCCGACCGGCCGGACGCCTACGGGGGCGCGACGTGAGCGCGGATCAAGGCGGCGCAGCCGGCGCGGTCACGGTCCGCGAGGCGGCGCCCGAGGACGTCGGCCTGCTGCTGGGCATGATCCGCGAGCTCGCCGAGTACGAGAAGCTGGCCGACCAGGTGCGCACGACCGAGGAGCTGCTCGACCGCGCGCTGTTCGGCGCGCCGCCGGCGGCCGAGGCGCTGATCGCGGAGCTCGACGGCGAGCCCGTCGGCTACGCGATCTACTTCTCGACCTTCTCGACCTTCCTCACGATCCAGGGCGTCTGGCTGGAGGACCTCTACGTGCGCCCGCAGCATCGCAAGGCGGGCGCCGGCAAAGCGCTGCTCGCGGCCGTCGCGGCGAAGCTGCGCGAGCGCGGCGGGGAGCGACTCGAATGGGCGGCACTCGACTGGAACGAGCTCGCGCTCGGCTTCTACCGCAGCCTCGGCGCCCGCACGCAGACTGAATGGATCACGCACCGCCTGATCGGCGCGGACCTCGAGCGCCTGGCCGCGGAGGCGCCCCCGCTCGCCGCCCCACCGCGACGGTAGCCTTCTGCGGGCCGCCGTGGAGCGGCGCGAGCCCTCGTAGTCCAATGGATAAGACGACCGCCTCCTAAGCGGTAGATCCAGGTTCGACTCCTGGCGGGGGCACTGCGAACAGAGTGCCTGGAAATCGCCATAAACCGCGCGTGCACAGCCTGGGATTCCGGGCGCCGGCGCACACCACATGCGGCCGCTTTGCTGCCCGATGATGCCGCCGGGCGACTTGGGTGCGCCCGGACGGCGAGACCGCGCCACACGAGGCCGAGTCGCGCGACGACGAGCCGGGTACGCCACCGAAGCGTTCCTACGCTCGAGCGCGAGTCCGGGCGCCGCGCTTGGCCGCCCTGCTGCGCTTGTCGGCCTTTCGCTTACGCGTCCGCGCGGCCTTCTTTGCCGCCGCACTCCGCTTTTCCGGTCCATGGCGAAGCCGGTCACTAACGTCGCCGACGACCGAGCTAAGGTCCGCCATCGCGTGCCTGGCGACCTTTGGCTTACCAGCGCCGCTCGTAACACGGGTCAACTGCTTGGCGACCTTCTTGCGGACGCCCCGCGCCCGCAGGCTCTTGAATAGGTCGGTTTCAGTCTTAGCCATTGTTCCTCCTCGGGCCTTGTTCCTTTCCACTTTTCGTTAAACCGCAACGTCGGCTGCGACACCCGCGTTGGGGGACTACCATCCGCGATCGGTGGCAGCTGTCACCGTGAACCTCACTCAGCTGCCCTTCCGATGAAACTGATCAGTCGGAGCGTTGATTGATCGCCATTGCCTCGTCCTGGCCGCTGTCGCTCGCGTCCGGGTCGATCGCACGTGCTTGCTCGTGCTGATCGCGGGCAGACTCGGTCAAATGCTCAGCCTCGGTCGCCTGTCGTTCGGCTGCTGCATGTCCCTGCCGCGCCTGAGCTGCGCGTTCCTCAGCCTCAGCCTGAGCACGCTTGGCTTGGGCGGCCTGCTCATCGGCCGAGGCGCGCGCACTTTCGGCTTGGATTGAACGGCTTCTAGCCTGCTGGCGGAGCTCGCCCGCCTGCTCACGACGACGTTCGTCACGCCTGCGGCTCGCGGCGCGCGCGACGAGCGCGATGAGCAGTAGCACCACCACGGCGCCAACGGCAATTGCGATGATCGTTCCGGTGCTCATGGGTTCCTCCTATAGCTCGATCGACTTGACGAGTTCCCGGCTAGCCGCGCTCGTAGCTTCGTTTGTGTCCCGCTAGCGTGTCGGCGACCTTGTCTACGGCTTTCTTTAGGGACCCCTTCGCCTGGTCGGCGTGTCCTTCGCTCTTTAGGCGCTGATCTCCGGTCAAGGCACCGGCAGCCTCCTTGACGCGTCCCTTCGCTTGGTCGATGTTCTTGTCGGTCATAGTTCCCTTCTGGTTTGGGTTGTTGCCGGGCACGCCGCTGCGATTCAGCGCGACACTGAGTGGCCACCACGATCAGTGCGCCGACGAGCACATAGTTGACGGCGTGGCTACGGGCCGACCCTGCGGCGCTTGCTCCTGCGACGCTAGAGGCGCCGTTCTTCGTAGGGTCCGCCGACTACTCGCCGCCGAGCGGTGGCCATAGCGAACAGCGAGAGCACCACGCCGACGATGCCGGCGATGATGAGGATCAGCCCGATCGTTGGCCGCGATACGCCCGACACGTGAAATGTGAGGCCGTAGCGGATGATCGCGCCGACGGCGATGAGGAAGATCGATGTCCCGATGGGCATACCTAGACCCTCCCGCCTCTGCGATAGCCGAATCCGCCGCCCGTGAGGAAGAGCACGAGGGCTACCAACAGCAGCAGCCAGAGCAACGGGCTCACACCGATCCCGCCCGCGATGGCGAGAACTACCAGGACAATCAAAAGCACCTCCAAGATGCCCACAGGAACCTCCTTTTGGTTGAGTGCTCCTCAGCACACCCTTTTGCGCGAGAAGCGAGAACACTCTCTCTACCTCAGAGAGAACGCTCTTTCTATCACAGAGAGAACGCTCTGTCTAGTGCTAAGGTTTCGAGGATGCACCAGACCCGCCAAGAAGCGGCCGCGGTGAGGTCCAGCGCTCGCGAGCGGATTCTGGATGCCGCCTACGAGCTGTTCTCGCGACCGCGGCATCCAAGCAGTTGGGGTCAACGAGGTGATCGAGCACGCGGGCGTCGCGACCGCGACGCTCTACCGGCACTTCCCCTCCAAGGAGAAGCTCGTGCTCGCGTTCCTCGACCTCCGCGAACAGCGCTGGACCAAAGACCTCATTGAAGCCGGGGCCATGCGTCGCGGCTCGAACCCCGAGGAGCGACTACTCGCCATGTTCGATGTACTCGACGAGTGGTTCCACCGCGACGACTTCGAGGCGGGCTCGTTCATCAAGGTACTGCTCGAACTCGGCCCTAAGCATCCCGCTGGCGGCGCCAGCGTTCGCCACCTCGAGCAGCTCCGCGCGATCGCACGCCACTTAGCCGAGGAAGCCGGCCTGCGCGACACCGAGTCCGTTCGCGCGTTCGTGGCACATCCTCATTCAGGGCTCGATCGTCGTCGCAGCCGAGGGCGATACACAAGCCGCCCAGCGAGGCAAGTCGATGGCACGGCTTCTCATCGATCAGTACCGATAGGGCTTTGCCGCTCGTCTGGAATGATCAAGGTGTGGATGACCAACGCAAGCGGCGCATGGCGCAGAACGAGGCCCTGTCACGGCGCATAAACGACAGGATCGAGCACCAGCGTCCACGCAACGGAGAGTCGGCCGACACCTTCATCTGCGAGTGCGTCCGCGTGGATTGCGGTGGCGTGCTGGACCTCTCGATCGAGCAGTACGCAAGCGTGCGATCCCATCCGCGTCGGTTCGTGGTGCTCCCAGGGCATGAGGAAGCGGCCATCGAGTCGCCTGTCGAGGTCTACCCCGGCTATGTCGTGGTCGAAAAGCGCGGCGAGGCGGGACGGATCGCGGAAGCCGAGTCGAGCGGCTAGCCACAGCTCGCACTCGCGGCATGCGAGAGCCCGGGGCGAGCGGAGTCGCGCACCCAATGAGGACCGCGTCATCCGGCCGGCAGCGCAGGACGCCACCGGCCGGATCGCGGGTTCGGGGTTAGTTGATGTGGACGCTGGTCGTCGCGGTGTTGCCCGCACCGTCGGTGACCGTCACCGATCCGTCCAGGTGCTTGTGGCGGATCGTGATCGTGGTGCCGTCGGCGGTCGTGCCGTCGGTGAACGTCCAGTGCGCAGCCAGAACGTTCGACTGTTGGCCGCCGACCGCGCGCGCGGTCAGGTCGATCGTGTTCTGCGGCTGCGGGTTCTGGTCGACGGCCGCGGCGAGCGGCGTGTCGATCTGCACCGACTGGGTCCAGGCGTAGGTGTTGCCGAGGTTGTCCGTGACGGACGCTCGCACCTGGTAGATGCCGGGCCGCGGGAACGTGTGGGTGAAGCGCGCCGAGATCGGGTGCGTCTCGGTCGTGCCGTCACCGAAGTCCCAGCTGATCGCGCCGTCGCCCTGCGTCGCCGCGGTCGACCCGATCGACTTCGACGCAGCGCCGGCGGCCTGCGCCTTCTTGGCTGTGCCGTAGAAGCTCACCGCCGTTTCGTCGGTCTCCACCTGGTCGGGGTAGAACTCGATCGAGGGCTGTGAGAACGCGTTCGGGTTTTCGATCTGCGCAAACGGCTGCTCGGCAGCCGGTTCCAGGCCCAGGGCCGCGCCGGCGGCACGAGCCGCGTCGACGTTGTCCTGCGCGAGGTGCGAGCCGACGTTGAACCTCGCGAAATCGCTCTGCGCGAGCTGCGCGGACGGGTACACGCCCGGTCGCTGGTCCCAGTAGTAGCCGAGCTGGTCGCTGCCGTGGTCGATGACGTGGGCACCGCTGACGCCCGGCGATGCGGCGAACGACCGCTCGATCGCGGCGGTCACCTCGGGGAAGGCCTCGCCGGGGGCCGTGGCGTACACCTGGTCGCCCACCCGGGCGACGGTCGTCGAGGTGCCGAGACGGCCGGACGCCGTGAAGTACGGCGCTTCGAGCGATCGGTTGACGGTGAAGATGCCGCCGACCGCACGCCAATCCCACGTGCCGCTTTTGCCGTTGCTCGCCGGCTCGGTGAGCGGGCCCGGGCAGCCGAACGGACCGCCGGGGTGGTTGCACGACATCGCCGCGAGCAGGCCCTGGTTTTCGGCCGCGGTCGAGAACGGCTGGTTGGCAGCCGCGACCGTGGTGTCGGTGATGCGACGGGCGTGCGTGAGCGCCCGCACCATCGCGTTGGTGATGAAGCGTCCCTGCTCGGTGACCTCCGGGTAGTCGCCGGCCGCGCCGATCGTCTCCTGGCGGCCGAGCGTGCCGGCCGCGATCACCTCGGTGCCGCCGAACAGCTGGGCAAGGCGGTCACGGACCCAGCCGGGGTAGTCGGCGCTGAACTGGTTGTTGCCGGCCTGGGTGGGGTCGTACTCGTCGACATGGACCGGAACGTCGGCGTACATGCCGATCGTCGCGCCGGTGCCCGGTTCGCGCGCCCACAGGATCGGGAGCTGGTCGTCCACTCCGAAGCCGGCCATCTGATCGGTCCCCTGCACCTGGGAGAGCAGGTCGCGGATGCTGCCGGTCGCCGACCACAGCTCGGCCGGACGGGCGTTTTCCTGGGCGGCGAGGACGGCCTGGACCGCCGCTTCCTTGACCCGGTGCAGGTACGCCGGATCGGTGTGGCCCCAGATGCCCATGATCGTCGGGGCGGCGTGGTCGTGCGTGGCCGAGACGACGACGTTGGCGGCGCTGACTTCGTAGCCGCGCGCTGTCGAGCGCCGTAGCGGCTTCCCGGCGCGCGTCGTCGGCGCCGTCGCCGGCGTTCGGCGACTGGTAGGCCGCGAACCAACCCTGCGAGTCCACGGACACGAATGTCACGGCCTGCTTGCCGTGGCCGACGAAGAACGCCCGCACCTGCAGCGGGTCGTGAACGCCGCCGGTCACGATGTAGTTCGAGCTATAGCCACCATCGGCCATCGGCTTGTCGGGCGAGATGTCTACGACCGAGGTCCCGACCTGGAAGAGGGCGGGATCGGGCTGGGCCTTGTTGTGGCCCGGAGGCTGGGCGGCGGGCGCGGCGTAGGGCCGTACCCCCTCCTGTCAGGAACAACGATCCAGCAGCAGCGACCACCGCCGCGGCGGGAGCAAGACGACGAAGCATCTGTGTTTCTCCTTTGTCTGGTCAGGCGCGACGGGTCAAGGCGCGCCTCGCGAACGCGCGTCCCTCGATCAGGACGCGCTCAAGGACCAGCGCGCGCCGACTCTCGGCCACGCCGGGACCCTCTCCTGTAGACGGCCGAAGCTTGTTAGCTTGGCGTCATACGTCAAGACACCTTGCCAGCAGAGAAGTAGCGATCCGGCTCAGTTTCGTCAATCCAGATCCGCGTTGAGATAGGATCAGGTCTATGAGTCCCCCCGCGCGTGCGGACGACTTCGACCACCCGTGGCTTCTCCAGAGGATCCCCGAGGAAGTGCTTGGTCGCTACCGCAGGGCGATGTTCCGCGTACGCTCGAGCAACGAGCCGCTGGTGATCTTGGACGCGCTGAGCGAGATGCAAGAGGTCCTGCGCGAGGTAGAACGAGCCGCTGTACACGAGGCTCGTGAGCAGGGCGCGACCTGGGCGCAGGTGGCTGAAGCGTTGGACCGCACCCGGCAGGCCGTCGAGCAGCGCTTCGGCTAGATCGTCGCCGGGGCGCGGAGGCGCGGGCCGATGCTGCCTGGTTGGGGGCTCGTGCCTCCCAAGCAGTAGATCCAGGTTCGACGCCTGGCGGGGGACCCGCGCAGGCACCGCCCGGTGCGATGATCGCGGGGTGCCCGATCCGTTCGCTGCGCTCGACGATCGACCGCGCGTTGAGCTGGCGACGCTGCCGACCCCGCTGGAGCGCGCGCCTCGCTTGAGCCGGGAGCTGGGGGTCGAGGTTTGGCTCAAGCGCGACGACGTCGGGTCCCTGGGCCTGACGGGAAACAAGGTGCGAAAGCTGGAGTTCACGCTCGGCGAGGCCCTCGACGCCGGCGCGGAAACCGTGGTCACACTCGGCGCGCCGCAGTCCAATCACGCCCGGGCCACGGCGTGCGCCGCCGCGAGGGTCGGGCTGCACGCGGTGCTGGTGATGGGCGGCGAGCGCCCAGCCGGGCCCCCGACCGGAAACCTGCTGCTCGACGAGCTGTTCGGCGCCGAGGTCATCTACGCCGGAACCGACGAGTGGGCGCAGCTCGCGGCGACCGTGGATGCCGTCGCGAAGGAGCGCGACCGCGCCTACGCGCTGCCTGCGGGCGGCTCGACGCCGGTGGGGGCGCTCGGGTTCGTGGCCGCCTACCGCGAGTTGCTCGACCAGCTCGAGTCCGAGCGGGTCAGCCCCCGGCACGTCTACCACGCGTCGACCTCGGGCGGGACGCACGCGGGGCTGATGCTCGGGCATGCGCTGGCGCGCGGCGGCCCCGCGCCGGTCGGCTTCGATGTCGGGCGGATCGTGCCCGACGGTGCCGGCCTGGTCGCATGGCTCGCGAACGAGGCGGGCGCGCTCGCCGGCGCCGATGTGACCCTGACCGAGGGCGACGCCCACCTCGATCTCTCCCAGCTCGGCGACGGCTACGGAGCGTTCACGGCCGCTGGGAACGAGGCGCTCGGCCTGCTCGCACGGACCGAGGGCGTCGTGCTCGATCCCGTCTACAGCGCAAAGGCCATGGCGGGCCTGATCGCGGCGGCCCGCGCCGGTCGCATCGATAGCCCCGTCGTGTTCTGGCACACCGGCGGCGGACCGTCGCTGTTCGCGGCCGGATGGGGTGAGCGGCTGCTCTCGAGCTGATCTCCCAGCAAGGCGACTCTGCGCCGCGGACGAACCAGAACGCCTCAGCCAGCGGTGATCAGGGCTGACTCCGGCGGGACGCACTAGGGCCCGATGAGGACGCGCTGCAAATCGGCCAGCAGGGCTGTCGCCACGGGGCGACCGCGGATCGGGGCGAGGGACGCCGTCGTCGCGGTTGATCGCAGGTGTTGACACCTTAGGCGGACGCGGCAAGCCGTCGAGCAGCGATTCGGCTAGCTCGTCCCATGAACAACCTCGCTTGGGCCGACTTCGACCGCGGCCGCCCGCGGCCCCTATCGTGGTCGCGTGACCGACGCAAAGCCCCAGCCGGAAGCGTCACCGCCGGCGGACTCGCACCGGGCGACGGCCCGCCGCGAGCATCGGCCGCGTAACCCCCTCCTGGGCGGGACCGCACGGCTCCTCGCCGCGGCCCTCGCGCTCGCGCTCGTGCTCTCCTCCTGCTCGGCCCAGGCCGCCCGGCGCAGCTCCTTCTCGCCGCCCTTCCAGCATTTCACCGGCAGCTTCTACGCCGTCTCGGGCAAGCTTCCGATGCGCCCGGGCGTGCTGCTGCGCTACCAGCCGTTCACGACGGGGCTGCCCCCGGGCGGCAAGGCCTGGCTGATCCTCTACACGACGCGGCGACCGAACGGCTCGATCGGCCTCGCCAGCGGCGTCGTGCTCGTGCCCTCCGACGCGGGCTCCTCGGCGCTGCCCGTGATCGCCTACGCGCACGGGACCAGCGGCACCGCCCAGGCGTGCGCGCCCTCGCTGCTCGGCGGCGAAGGCCCGTTCTACTCGGGGATCCCGGCGGTGCAGCAGGTCGTCAAGCAGGGCTGGGCGATCGTCGCGACCGACTACGCCGGGATGGGGACAGCCGGTTCCTCGACGTATCTGATCGGACCCGGCGAGGCCCGCTCGGTGCTCGATTCGGTGCGCGCCGCGCGCCGGCTACCGGTCGTCTCACTCTCGAACCGCACGGTCGCCTGGGGCTACTCCCAGGGAGGGCATGCGGCGCTGTGGACAGGCGCGCTCGCACCCTCCTACGCGCCCGACGTCGAGCTCTCCGGCGTGGCGGCGATGGCACCGGCGACGGAGCCCGGAGAGTTCCTGGACATGGCCGAACACAACCCGACCGTGGAGGCGCTCGACGCATACACCCTCAGCGCGTTTGCCGCGGCCTATCCGGACGTGCACGTGGACGGCTACGTCAGCGCCGGGGCGCTGGACACCGTCGGAACGATCGCGTCGAAGTGCCTGGGCGGGCACGAGCCGGCGCCGGCGTACGTGGAATCGTTGCCGCGCGCGCCCTGGCCGTTCATCGCGCCGCTCACCGCCGGCGCGCTCGGTCGCCGGCTGGCGCAGAACGTCCCCACGCGGCGGATCGGCGTCCCGCTGCTGGTCGCGCAGGGGCTCTCCGACGAACTCGTCCTGCCCGAAGTGCAGCGGCGCTGGGTGGCGCAGCGCTGCGCGGCCGGCCAGGACCTGGAATACCGGACCTATCCGGGGCGCTCGCACTCCACACTCGACAACGAAAGCTCGCCGCTGGTCGGCGACCTCTTCTCGTGGACGGCGCAGCGCTTCGAAGGCCGTCCCCACGCGCGGGGTTGCACGACCACCGTGGGTTGAGCGCACGCCGTCCGCGCCCTCCCGCGCGAGAGACCATGGCTTCGTCTGGCGAGCAAACGTCACCTGCTGCCCGGCGGGGGCAGTCTCACCGCGTCAGTCGAGATTCTCGACGATCTCGTTCGCGCGCGACCACTGCTCCGGCGGGACGACGAGGTAGATGTCGCCGCGGCCGAACCGGTCGAGCGGGTGGTCGGCGGCACACGCCGCGTCGAGGCCCGCGCTGCGCAGGTGGTCACGCCACGCCAACGCCGTCGTCTGCTCCTCGAAGGTGCTGACGGTCTCCCAGTTTTCAAGGCGCGGGTCCCCTATCAGCACCGGCGACTCCCTCGTGGAGCGGAGCCTTGGAAACCACCGGAGCGGCATGTTCACAGCCTAGGCGAGGGGAGCGGCCCTCTCGGCGGCGCAATCGGGGATCATGCGCTGCGAATGTCTTCTGAGGTCCCGGACGCGCCCGCCGACGGCGGCGACAGCGGTGTGACTGCGTCGGTGCCCGAGCCGGGTCTCGAGCGATCGAGCGCGACGACCACGATCGTCGTCGCGTGCCTGGCGACGGCGATGCTGATGCTCGACATCAGTGTCATCAACACCGCCCTGTCGAGCATCGCCCACGGCCTCGACACGGGCCTCAGCGGACTCCAGTGGGTCGTCGACGCCTACACGATCCCGTTGGCGGCGACGGTTCTGACCGCCGGGGCGATTGCCGACCGGCTCGGCCGCCGCAAACTCTTTCTGATCGGGCTGGCGCTGTTCACGGCGATGTCGGCGTTGTGCGGGGCGGCGAGCGGGATCGAGATGCTGGTGGCATCGCGAGCCGTGCAGGGACTCGGCGCGTCGGTGATGTTCGCCACCGCGCTCGCGCTCATCTCGCAGGTCACACCCACCCACGAAGCCAGGGTCAAGGCACTGGCCGCCTACGGCATCGCGATCGGCGCGTCGTTCGCGATCGGCCCCTTCATCGGCGGGGCGCTCACAGCGCTGTTCGGGTGGAGGGCGATCTTCCTGATCAACGTGCCGATCGGCGCGGTCGCGCTTTGGGTTACCTGGCGCAGGGTGGGAGAGGGACGCGACCCCAACCCCCGGCGAATCGACTGGGCGGGCCAGGCGGCGCTGATCGCGGCGCTGTTCCTGCTGGTGCTGGCGCTGCTGCGCGGAAACGACGACGGCTGGGGCAGCACCGCGATCGTCGCTTCGCTGGTCGCGTCGGCCGTGCTGTTCGGTGTCTTCATCTATCTCCAGGAGCGCTCGAGCGAACCGATGCTGCCGCTGAGGCTGCTGCGCCAGCGCCAGTTCGCCGGTCCGCAGATCGCGGTGTTCGCGATCGCGGCCTCGTTCTTCGCGGTGTTCCTGTACACGACGCTGTACCTGCAGTCGGTCCTCGGCCTGTCGGCAATCGAGACGGGGCTCGTCTACCTGCCGGGCACGTCGCTCGTGTTCATCGTCTCCGGCCTCACGGCACAGTTCGGACAGACGATCTCGCCGGCGAAGATCGCGAGCGTCGGCCTTGTGTTCGTGTCGGCGGGGCTGGCGCTGATGCTGGTCATCGGGGTCGACTCCTCGTGGACCGCGATCATCCCCGGCCTGCTCGTGGTCAGCGTGGGCACCGGGCTGTTCAATCCCGACAGGGAGCGCCCTCGCCCTGAACGCGCTTCCGCAGGAGCAGAGCGGACTCGCCGCCGGCACGAACGACACGTTCCGTCAGACGGGTGTGGCTGTCGGCATCGCCGCGCTCGGCACGCTGGTCCCGGCCAGCGCCGCGCTCGGTGGCCAGCCGGGTTCATACGTCGAAGGTCTGCACCACGCGCTCCTGGCGGCCGCGATCCTGGCAGCGGTGGGCGCGGTCGCCACGGCCTGGCTGCTGATCGGTCAGCCGGAATCGGCCGGCGAGACGCTGGCGACGCAGGTCGACTGACCGCACGCGTGATCCAGCCTCTCTGAGCCACGTCGGCGCCGCCGAGGCGTTGCAGGACACCGCGCGCAGGCCGCCGATCGACTGAGCCCCGTCCTCGGGCGCTCTTTGGGCCGCGAGCCTGAGGCGGCGAAACCGGGCCTGGACGAATTCACGACTCAAGTTCCGCGCCCTACGGCTCGATACGGCCCGCAGAAGCGTGCTCCACGCAGCGCGCAACGGAGCCTCGAACCAAGCCATGCCCGACACCCCAGACGCCGTGCCCGACCCCACCCCGGACGGACCCTCCGGTACCCCGCAGGGTGGAGCCCCCAACGGCGGGGGTAACCAGGCGGGCGGGCCGCTACCGATCTCCGCTTTGCCGGCCACCGGCAACGGCGCCGCGCCGGGCGGGCACGAGGAGCCGCCCGCCCCTGAAGAGGCGCAGGCCTCGTCCTCGCGCTTCTCGCTCGAGGGCGCCGGCTGGGTCCGCTGGGCCCTGGCCGCCGTCGTCCTTGCCGCCGGCGCCGTCGCCTCCGGGCTCGGCGCTCGCGCGATCGCGCGCTCCGACGCGGACAGCGCGCGTCAGAACTTCCAGCACGCGTCCGCCGGCGCGGTCGGCTCGGTCAAACTGGCGCTCGCGCACCAGAACGGTGTGCTGACCGCATCGGGCACCTACCTTTCGAAGAACCCCGAAGGGAGCGCCGCCGAATTCAGGACGTGGTCGGGCTGGGCGCGGCTGCTGCGCAACCACCCCGAGCTCGAAGCGATGAGCATGATCGCGCTGGTGCGCGCGAACGAACTCGCGGCCTTCCACGCCCACCTCGCCGGGATCCCGTACAAGCCCCCGACGACGGCGACCGCCACGGGCACGGGCGGCTCCACCTCCACCTCCACCTCCACCTCCACGACCACGGCGAAAGCGCCCGCCACCCCGACCGAGCCCAAGCTGACGCCGAACGGCCGCCCCTACGAATGCCTGCCGATCGGCACGGTCGGACGCAGCGCCGCCTCCCAGCCGGCCGGCAGCTTCGACGTCTGTTCCTCGAACCACCGGTTGGTCGCCACTCGTGACAGCGGTCGGAGCCTGTACGCGAACGTCTCGGCGGCCGGCGGCGGCGAGGCGCTCGAAATCCTCACTCCGATCTACCGTCACAACGTGCTGCCGAGCAGCGTCGCGGGCCGCCGCGCCTCCTTCGCCGGCTGGGTACGCGAGGTGCTGGCGCCGACGGTGCTGCTCGCCCAGTCGATGGACGGGCTTCCCGAAGGGGCGGCCCGGCTGCGTCACCGCGCCCGCGGAACCGACGACGTCTACTCCTACGGCACGCCCCCCGCCGAGGCGCTGACCACGGTGTCCTCGCTCGGCGGCGGCTGGTCGCTGCGGACCTTCGCGCCCACGCCCTCGCCCGCCCTTGGCGACCACGCCGACGCGATCGCGCTGCTGATCACGGGCCTCGTTGCGAGCGTGCTGGCTGCCGGGCTGATCCTCGGCCTGCGCCGCCGCCCGGAGCCGCTCGTCGCCGTCGCCGTCGCCGCGCCCGAGGGTTCCCCGCCGCCGCCCCGCGAAGAGCTCTATGACGCCCTCACCGGCCTGCCGAACCGCGGCCTGACGCTCGACCGCGCCGAGCGCATGCTCGCCCGCGCCGGGCGTAACTCATCGATCATGATCGGGGCGCTGTTCGTCGACATCGACTGGTTCAAGGACGTCAACGAGAAGCTCGGCCAGGAGGCCGGCGACCAGCTCCTGAAGATCGTCGCCGAACGCCTCGAGCACACCGTGCGCACGCACGACACCGTCGGGCGTTACGGCGGCGACGAGTTCGTGATCATCGTCGAATCGCCGGTCCGCGGCTTTCGCCTGGACTCGCTGGCGCGCCGCATCATCGAGGCGCTGCACAAGCCCGTCGAGATCGAGGGCTTCGGCCCCAGCTTCTTCCTCACCGCCAGCATTGGTGTCGCCTTCGGCCGCTACGCGACCCCGGACGACCTGCTGCGCGACGCGCACATGGCGCTGTTCGCGGCCAAGGCCGCGGGCAAGGATCGCTACACCCTGTTCAACGCCAACATGCGCTCGATCATCGAGGGCCGCGGCGTGCTCGAGGTCGAGCTCAACACCGCGCTGCAGGAAGGCCAGTTCTCGCTTCTCTACCAGCCCGTCTTCGAGCTCTCCTCGCGACGGGTGGTCGCGCTGGAGGCGCTGCTGCGCTGGGAGCACCCTACGAAGGGCGAGGTCTCCCCGTCAGAGTTCATCCCGCTCGCAGAGGAAAGCGGCCTGATCGTCCCGATCGGGCGCTGGGCGCTCGAACAGGCCTGCGTACAGGCCGCCGCCTGGAACGTCACTGGGCACCGCGTGGCGGTCGCCGTAAAGGTCTCCGAGAAGCAGCTGAACCGGGACGGCTTCCCCACCGACGTGCTGCGCGCGCTCCAGCAGTCCGGGCTCGACCCGGCGCTGCTCGCTCTGGAGATCGCCGAGAGCACCGTGATGGAGGACAAGGAAATCGCCTCGCAGCGGCTCGACGCGCTGAAGCGCCTCGGCGTGCGGATCGCGATCGACGACTTCGGCAGCGGCTACGCCTACCGCGCCGACCTCGAGAAGATGCCGATCGACTTCCTGAAGGTCGACCGCGGCTCGCTCGACGCCGGCGAAGACGAGGACTACCGCAGCTGGCTGCTCGAGGCGATCCTGGTGTTCGGGCGCGACCTCTCGCTGACCGTGATCGCCAAGGGCGTCGAAAGCCAGGACCAGGTCGACGCGCTGCAGGCGATGGGCTGCACGATGGCGCAGGGCTTCTTCCTCGGCGGGCCGGTGCCCGCAGACGGAGTCGACGGTCTGTTCGCGCTGCCGGCGGCCGCCCCCGTCGGAGCGGGCGGGCAGTCGATCACGCCGCTTGCCGACCCCTCGGTCGGCGACATGCAGTAGCCGCCCCGCCCGCGCAGAGCAGCCGGCTCGCAGTGGGTCCTAGAGGAGCCGCGCGAGCCAGACCTGGTGCAGCACGTCGTGCGTGTCGCGCTCGACCCCGCGCGCCTCGAGCAGATCCGCGGACCCGCGAGAGCATCTGCTCGCGCTCGGCGTCTGGAAGCTTCGCGACCCAGCTGAATGAGCCGACCCACGCGAGGATGCCGTCGCCGTCGATCTCGCGCTGCGAGGTGATCTTCATCTCCTTCACCGGCCCGAACGCCGGGTCTTCTTCCAGCGCCGCCGCGGGGCCGCGCGCGTTGAAGGCGGGGTGCTCGGGTCGCGACTCCATGATGATCTCACCGAGCTCACGGGTCCAGGGCTGGTCGATCGCCGGGATCGTGCGCAGGATCGCCACGCCTCCGCCCGGCCGCAGCACGCGCCTGATCTCTGGCATCGCGCGCCGCTCGTCGAACCAGTGGAAGGCGTCGGCGGCCATCACGGCCTGCACGCTGTCCTCCGGCAGAGGGATCTCCTCGGCCCTCCCGGCCCTCACCCGTCCGGCGCCGATGGTCTCGGCGAGCAGCGCCCGCGTCGCCTCGAGCGGCTCGACCGCCGTCAGCTCGAGCCCCGCCTCCAGCAGCGCGCCCGAGAGCTGTCCCGTCCCGGCGCCGAGCTCGAGCACGGGCGAACCCTCCTCGAGCCCGAGCTCCTCGACGAGCAGCGCCGCGACCCGGGCGTCATAGCGCGGCCGCGCGCGGTCGTAGCCGGCCGCGTCGGTGAAGCCGTCGACGAGGGGATGCAGCTCGGTCTGGGGCTGCTCAGCGGCCATCGCGGTCGATCTTCGCAGAGCCGGCTGCACGCGACGCCGCTCGCGCGGAGTGATCCGTGGCGGCCGCGGCGCCGTAGAAGCGCCCGGATGGCTCCTGACACGAACCGACCCGAAGGGGGACCGATGAGCACGCAGCAGATCGAGCGCAAGGACGGTACAAGCAAGGTGGGCGACGAGCGAAACACGACGCGCCTCGGCTTCCTGAAGGGAGCCGCCGCGGCCGGCGCAGGCGCCGCCGGCATCGGAGCCCTCGGCCCCGCCGCGGCCCTTGCCCGCAAGCGCCCGCACGGTCCCACCCGGGGCGACGTCGCGATCCTGAAGGCGGCCCAGATCGCCGAGGCGCTCGCCGTCACCACCTACTCGAACATCATCTCCTCGGCCCCGTTCTTCAAGAACCTCGAGTCCGACGACCAGGGCTACCTGAAGGCCGCGCTCCAGGAGGAGATGTCGCACTACTCACTCGAGGAAAGCCTCACGCACAAGCCCGCGGGCTTCACGACCTTCTACTTCCCGCAGAAGATGTTCGCCGACGCCCAGACCACGCTCAACACGCTTGTCACGCTCGAGGACGCGTTCATCGCCGCCTACCTGGTCGGCGTCCGCAGCTTCAGCACCGCCGACCTGCGCGTGACGGCGGCGCGCATCATGGGCATCGAGTCCGACCACCGCACCCTCGCGCGCGTCGTCGCCCCCGGCGTCGCCGCCGCCGACGGCGGACCGGTCGAGTCGGTGACCGGCATCCAGAAGCGGGCCGAGTCGGTCGACCCGCCCAACAACAACGGCTACGAGCGGACGCTCGGGCTGAAGAACATCGATCAGGCGGTCGAAGCGCTGCTTCCCTTCGCGGAAAAGAAAGCCGCCGAAAAGGCCGGTTTCGACGTCACGAAGCCCTACCGCTTCCAGCCCTTCTCGCCGAAGCTGCCGGGGTCGCTCGGCGAATTCCACTCGGTCAAGGGCTGAGCCGGGCGGGGCGCGGGTGGCGAAGGCGGGCCGATGTAGGGTTAGCGCTCAGGCGCGGGCCCGCGAAGGCCCGCCTCGACCACCCGGAGGAGATCGATGAAGCGATGGCATCACCCGCTTGCGCTGGTCGCGCTCGCCGGCGCGGTGGCGCTGGCGGGATGCGGCGGAGGCTCGAGCTCCAGTGCCAAGACCACCGCGCCGCCGGCTGCGACCAGCGGCTCGACGTCCTCGACCGGAGCGTCCACGACGGGCTCGACGTCCACCGTGCCGGCCAACCTCAAGCAGGCGGTCGCAGAATGCCATCGCCTGATCAAATCCGACAAGAGCCTTCCCCCGACCGCCAAGGAAAAGCTCGAAAACGCCTGCGAGGAAGCCGGCAAAGGCAACACCGCGGCCGTCAAGCGGGCGGCGCGGGAAGTCTGCGAAGAAGTCGTCTCGAGCTCGCCGCTGCCGGCCAACTCCTCGGCCCGCCAGCAGGCGCTCGCGGCCTGCAAGAAGTGAGCGTGATGACGCACCGGGCCGCGGAGCGGCCGGAGCCGGCGCATGCGCCGGCTCCAGGGGTCGGCACATGTGCCGACCCCGAGGGGCCGCACATGTGCGGCCCCTACGGAGGGCCGCATGCGGCCCTCCGCGGTCGGGCGCATGCGCCCGACCGAACAGCACTCTGACCGTCCTCTCAGCCCCCGGCGATCCCTTCCAGGTACGGCACCAGCGCCGAGTAGAAGGCGTTGCCTTCGATGTCGCCGGCCGGTTCCGCCGCCGCCGGGTCGTTGTGCGCGTATTCGGTTTCCTTGTTGATCAGACGTGAGGTTTTCGGCCGGTATGCCTGACTGTTCGGCCAGGATTTCCGCGGCTTTCGTGACGTTGCGGCTTTGCCGAGTTCGGTGCCGATCGCGAGGATCTTCAGCGACGTCGGCAGTTCGTGGCCGTGGATCGCGTGCTCGCCGAGCACTTCCTGGGCCGGGTTGTCGTTGCCCTCGGCCACGGCACCGGTGTCGATCGTCAGCCTTTCCGGGAAGTACCACTCGGAGCCGTCGGCGCGGCTGACGCCGGTGCCCGCGAGCATGTCCGCGTAACGGCGCAGCGGCGACAGCGCGCCTTCGCCGTTCCAGGTGTGCAGCCCTTCTTCGTTGGCCGTTTCGCTGATGCCGGTGCCGGCGTGCACCTGTGCCGCGATCAGGTTCGGCGGCGAGCTGCCCGACGTTGACGCCGAACCCGAACTCGGCTTCGTTGGTCACCGGGATCAGTTCGCCTTTTTCGTTTTTCGGCTTCAGGTTCGACGGCAGCAACGGGAAGTTCTCCGCCAGCGAGGCTTCGTTCGGCGCCTGCACGGTGCCCATCGCGCCGAGCGCCGAGAACAGCCCGAGGAACGGCGCGCCGATGCCGCCGAACGCCAGCCAGGGCGAGCCTTTGCTGAGTTTTTCGAGCCGTTCTTCAGCCTGTTCTTTGGTGATCGGCGTCGGGCCGCTGCCACCGTCGTCGTAGACGAGGCCGGAGAGGCCGTTGGCGCCGGGCTGGCCGGCGAAGTCCCACGTCGCGTAGGCGGTCACGACCGACCCGCCGAGCGAGTGGCCGGAGAGGACGACCTTGCCGCCGAGCCCTTTGGCCGATTCGATCACCGTGTGCAGGTCTTCGACCGTCACGTTCATGCCCCAGTTGCGCGCGAACGCGACCGCCGAGGGCGGGATCTGATTCATGTGCGGTTTGGCCGGCACGCCTTCGGTGAGGTAGCCGAGGTAGTAATGGAACAGCTGCGCCGGCGTGGCGCGACCCGCGCTTGGCCTTGGTGATCATCGACTGGTCCTCGAGCAGGTTCTCGCGCCGTTCGACCGACCACACCTGCCAGTCCGGCAGCCGTTCGACGATCGACTTCGCGAACGGCACGATGTACGCCGCGCCTCCCGAGGTGCCGGGCACGAACACCATCACGTTCTTCGCGCGGGCCGAGCCGATCTTGATGACCCCCACCTGGTTCAGGTTCACGTTGTGACCCAGGTGCCCGCCTTTGAAGTTGAACGAGCTCGGCGTTTCGGGCGCCGGCGGGGCCGGCATCCACATCCGTTTGACGCGCAACCCCATCGCTCCGGCCACGGGCGCGCTCGCCCCCAGCAGCACGAAGAGTGTGGCCATCATCATCACCGCCGCCGCAAGACGCCGCGGCCGTACCCCGATCGCTCCCATCCTGATCCCCTCCCTCGCCTCTCTCTCGCCGGGCTTCCCCGGCCACGTCCCGCAGACCGTAGTCGAACGTCTATCGACTTTCAACGGCGAACCGCGCGCTAGTCCTCCTCGTCGTCCTCGGCGCCGTCCTGCTCGTCCTCGGCGGCGTACAGCGACTCGCTCGCGAGCTCGCGCCCGCCGCCGTCGAACAGCCTGATCTCGAGCAGGTCCTGGCGGTAGTCATCCGGGGCGATCAGCGTGAAGCGCTCGTCGAACAGCTCGCACTGGTCGACCGCCAGCCCCGCCAGCTCGGCGGTCGCGATCGCGCCGCCCGACACCAGCGGGCGTCCCCAGACGAGCGTCATCGCGGCGACCGCGCCGCCCTCCCCGCGCCAGCTGCCGATCACTTCGTCGCAGAGGTCGAGCTTCCAGTCGGGGTTGCGCTCGGCGGTCTCGGCGGTGAAGTCGGCGGCGGCGAAGAAGTCGCCGGGATCGGAGGTGCCGTCCGCGGCCGGCACGTAGCGGACATAGCCGAACAGCTCGTAGCCGCCGCTCGTGAGCGCCGTCGCGGGCACGTAGGTGCGCCCGTGCCACGTGCGGTCCGGGTACCACGCGATGCCCTGCGGCTCGCCGAGATCCGGCGGCGGGGGCTCGGAGAGCTCGCCGACGGCGGCGAGGAACGTGTCGCGAAGGCGCTGCTCCCAGCGGCCGTAGGGCAGCGCGTCCTGGGGCGGCTCGGCCGCGAAGCGTGGGACGAGGCGCGGCTCGGGGGGCATCCGCCTGCAGCCTACCCGCCGGCCGCGCCGCTACTGCTCGCGGAGCAGCCTGGCGGCATCCTCGGGCGCGACGATGTTCAGGTTCAGCTCGGTGGACAGCTCGAGCCCGGCGAGGTGGGTCAGGCGCGGCATCACGTCGATGCGCCAGCTGAACTGCTCGGCGCCGAGCGGCGCCGTCCTGACCCACATGTTCAGCGGCGGGTTCGCGCCCAGCCGCCGCGCGAGCCGCCGCAGGCCGTCGTGGAGCAGCGCCGCGCCGGTGGGGCCGTCGTCCTGGAACCGCGGCCTCGGCACCCGCGGGGCAAGCATGAGCTGGAAGGGCAGGCGGGAGGCGAACGGCGCCAGGAGCACCGCCTCCTCGTCGATCGCGACGATCCGCTCGCCGCGCCTGACCTCCTCCGCGACGAGGTCGCCGAGCAGGTTCTGGCCCATCGTGCGCGTCGCGTATGCGGCCGCCCGCTCGCGCTCGCGGGCGACGGCCGCCGGCACGAAGTCGAGCGCGTAGAGCTGCGCGTGGGTGTGGGGCAGCGACGCGCCGGCCTCCCGGCGCTCGTTGACGATCAGCTGCACGTACGCGCTGTCGTCGTGCACGCGCATCCGCTCGCGCCAGACGTCGACCGCCGCGAGGACCTGCTCGACCGGCAGGTCGGCCAGCGAGAGCACCGGCTGCGGCCCGTTGACGATCACCTCGTGGGCGCCCGTCGCCGGCAGCGTCGCGAACAGCGACGGCGCCCCGCGCCCGCCGTCATCCTCGGGATCGGGCTGATCGCCCGTGGAGCGTTGCCCGCCCGCCTCCCCCTCCGGGCGCGGCTCGAGCGCCGGATAGAGGTTCGGGACCACCCTCACCGTCCATCCCGGGGAGTTCGGCGGCCCGCCGCCGGGCCGCACGGCACAGAGCTCGGGCGGGGTGCGGTCCTCGTGGCCCGCGGCGAACGGATCCTGCTCGGGGTCGATCGGCTCTGCCGGCGTGCAGCGCGGCTCGCCGCCGGGACGCCGGCTGCGCTCGCCGGCGACGATCGTGCGGTGCCCGCTCAGCGGATCGATGCGCAGTTCCGGCACGCCCTCACCCGCCCATCGCGTAGCGCTGCACGTCGCGTTCGAGCTTCGCGGCGTCGGGATACGGTCCCTGGTGGATGTACTCGCTGCCGCGGCGGTCGTAGAAGACCGTGACGGGGGTGAAGCTCGACGCGGTGATCGCGCTCCCCGCCCGCCCGCTCGCGTCGGAGTAGCTCGGGTAGGAGACCGGGAGCGAGCGCAGGAACGATGCGGCGGCGCCCGCGCTGTCGCCGGAGTCGATGCCGATGAAGGCGACTTCCCGCCCGCGCGCGACCGAGACGCGCTGGAACGCGCCGAACTCCGCCCGGCACGGGGCGCACCAGGACGCCCACTTGTTGACCACGATCGGCCGTCCGCGCAGCGACGCCAGCCGCGCCCGCAGAGCGGGAAGGCCGCCGGGCAGCAGCCGGCCGGCCTGGGCGTGCAGCGCGGCCAGCGCGGGCGGCGAGCCGCGAAGCTGCGCCTGCATCGCCGCCGGCGTCAGCGCGCTCGGCGCCTGCGCGCTCGAGCCGCCGCCGAGCTCGAGCAGCCCGACGAGGACGAGCGCGGCGACGGCGACTGTCACCGAGACGATTGCCAGACGCTGGAGCGTCACGGCGCAAAGAGTCGCAGATGCCGAGCCCGCCGCCGGCCGGACGGTTCCCGTCCCGCGGCGCCACGGACGGCCGCTCGTCTGCCTCCCTTGGATCGCGCCCCGCCGTGCTATATCCTCAGTTCACGTAGAGCCGGGGTGCAGACGATCCCCGGCGCTGTGCCAGGCGGGCACAGATTCCTTTCGAGCCGCGTCGAAGTCAACTTCGCCGGCGGCTCCGTCTCGAAGTCCAGAGCCTCTTATGGCCGAGTCCACCTCAGTGGCCCTCGCGGCTACGACAATTCCGAGTTCCGCGGAAGTCGCCCGAGCCGAAAAGCTCGTGCGAGAGCGCTTCCTGCACGAGGGCGAGGACGCCGCCGTCGCGCTGGCCGCCGGCACGCCGAGGCGGCGCGCGCTCGACCAGGCGCTGGCCGAGCTCGAGGAGAACCCGAAGGCGAAACAGCCCTCGACCGGCTGGCGGCGCGAGTTCTCGCTGCTGCTCGGCCTCGAGCGGCTGCTCTCCGACGAGGAGCCGAAGCTCGCGGACGGCACGGTGCTCTCGGCCCACCAGGTCGACGCGCTCTCCGGGACGCTGACCGCCCTGCTCGCCGAGGCGCAGGGGGGGACGCCCGAGCCCAACGGCCGCGTCGCGGCCTCAGCCTCCCCGGAGCTGCTCGCCTCGGCCGACATCCTCGGCCCCGAGGAGCCGGAGAGCGCCGATGCGGGCCCCCCGCCGCCGGCAGCCGGGGACGACGCCGGGCGCGATGAGGCCGACGAGGACGAGGACGAGGAGGAGGAGCCCGAGCTCGACGAGGACGAGCTCGACGAGGACGATGACGACGACGAGCTCGGCCCCGTGGCTCGGGCCGCCCCCGACGAGGACGAGGAGCTCGACGAGGACGAGGACGAGGACGAGGTCCTCGCCGACGAGGAGCCCGAGGAGGAGCCGGAGGAGGTCGCGGCCGAGTCGGACGAGGAGCCGCGCGACTGGGTCGACGAGGACGACGGGGAGGAGTCGCTCGGCGAGCAGCCCGAGGACCCGAACGCCGCCAAGCGCTTCTGGTTCGAGCACGCGACCGGCGCCGGCAAGACGGTTGCGGCGCTCGGCTTCGTCGAGGCCTCGCACACCGGCGGCGTTCTGATCCTCACCCACCGGCGCAACCTCGTCGACCAGTTCCTCGGCGAGCTCCGCGACCGCGGCTACTCCAAGCGGATCAGCAAACCGCTGCTCCAGGGCGAGGACCCCGGGAAAGGGCCGGTCACGGTCGAGACCTACCAGTGGTTCGTGCGCAACGCCGGCAAGATCTCGAGCGCCTACACGATCGTGATCTGCGACGAGGCCCACACCGCGCTCGGCGAGAAGACATGCGGCGCGATCCGCAACTGGACGGGTCCGATCTTCATCGGCATGACCGCCACCGGCGCGCTGATCGCCCGCCACGTGACGGACCTGTTCCCGACCCAGACCTCGCGCTTCGACCTCGCTCTGGCGGCCCGCCGGGGCGTGATCTCGCCGCTGCGCTGCGTGCGCATCTCCCCCGGCGTCGGCGTCCGCACGATCGCCAAGGTGCCGCTGCGCCGCGGCGAGATCGACACCGAGTTCGACCAGGAGGAGCTGGCCAAACTGCTCGATCAGCAGCCCTTCAACCTCGCGGTCGCCAACCTGTACAAGACCCGCTTCAACGGCGTGCCGGGCGTCGTCTACGCGGCGGGCGTCCGCCACGCCTACAACCTCGCGGAGGCTTTCCGCGCCGAGGGCCTGAAGGCGCAGGCGGTCTCCGGCGAGACGCCCAAGCGCGAGCTGGTCGACATCCTCGCCCGCTACGAGCGCGGCGACATCGACGTGCTGATCAACGCGCAGCTGCTCGCCGAGGGCTGGAACAGCCCCCGCGCGACCGTGTGCGTGCACCTGGCCCCGACGGCCTCCAAGCGCATCTACCAGCAGCGCGTGGGCCGTGTCACCCGCCGGCACCCCGGCAAGGAGGCGGGCCTGGTCGTCGACTTCGTCCACCCGGCCACCAAGCACGACGACCCGGTCGTGACGCTGCACTCGCTGCTCGACCGCGACGTCTACCGGGGCGGCGCGATCGTCGTCGGTCCTGTCCGGCGCGGGCGCGGCCGCCGGATGCGCGTCGAGCGCCGCGTGCTGCCGGTCTGCGCGGAGGAGGAGCGGCGCTTCGCGGTGTTCGAGCGCGAGCTGTGGCGGATCGCCGTCGAGCACCTCGACTACGGCGAGCAGCACCTGTGGGCGGCCCTCGCCGGCGCGCGGGTCGCGCCCAACGGCTGGCGCCGCGCCCGCGCGATGCTCCACTTCGACCGCACCGGCGAGCTCAAGAGCCGCTTCCTGATCACCGCCGTCAAGCGCAACAAGAACCCCCAGCTGCGACTGCGCGCCCTCGCCGACATCGCGGCGCTGCGCGACCCCGACGCCTTCGACGAGGCGATCGACATCATCGGCGCCTGGCCGCGCGAGGAGCGCAAGGAGGCGACGAAGATCATGCTGCGCGCGCTCGTCGAGCGCCGGATCGGCCGCCGCGACCAGGCCAACGCTTGGATCTGGCGCCTGGCCGAGTACACGCGCGACGTCCACGAGGAGTACGCCGTCCAGCGCTGGCCGGAGACCAAGCGGCTGCTGGGCCTGCTCGTCAACTCCTCCGGCGGCGCCCACGCGCGCAACGCGCGCCGCCTGATCCATGCCGCGCGCAAGCAGGACCGCCGCCTGGCCGCGGCGCTGCTCGCAGCGGCCCTCGCGCACACGCCCGAGGCCGAGGAGGCGCTGCGGGGGGCGCGCACGCGGATGGCGCGCAAGCCGCCCGCGCTCGCGCGCGAACTGCTCCGCAACTTCCCCAAGCGCCGCGCGCGCAACGCGCGCCGGCGGCGCAAGGGCGCGAAGGCGCCCGCGGGGGCGCCCATCAAGGCGACGCTCGCCGGCGGCCCGCAGAGCGGCGATGCGACCGTCGCGGCAGAGGCGAACGGCGCCGCCCGCGGCGAGCGGCAGCAGGCCGCAGCACCTCGCGACGGCGCCGCGCCCGCGAAGGCCGACGGCGCGGGCAAGCAGGGCGGGACGGGCGCCGAGGGCGAGCGCGAGCGCCGCGTCGCCTAGCTGCGGCTGGGCGCGCCGCCGATCACGTCGGAGAGCCGGCGCCCGAGCCGCGACTCGCGTTCGAAGCGCGCTTCCGAGCGTCGCATCCGCTCGCTGCCGGGCTGGTAGTAGCGGCGCGCCCAGGGCGAGGCCGGGCGTGCGAGCCGCAGCGCGCCCACCAGGGCGAGCGGCACGAGGAACAGGCCGATCGCGCCGAGGGCCGTGCGGCCCTTCAGGATCGCGACGATCGCCGCCGCGATCGAGACCGCGATCGTCGCGCTGACGGTCAGCGCCGAGCCCGTGTCGTCGAGTTCGAAGGGCCGCACCCCGATCACCACCAGCAGGCCGACGGCGGCGACGACGGCGAGCGCCTCCAGCGAGCTGCGGCCCTGCTCGCTCCAGTAGACGTCCTGCATCCGTGTCCACAGCGCGAACTCGTCGAGCGTGAGGCCGGCACCCACGCCGAACACGGCGGCGACGATCCCGCCCCACGGCTCGCTCAGGTGCAGGCCCAGGCCGAGGAAGCCCGCGCCGATCATCAGGAAGATCCCCCAGACGAAGTGGTGCAGGTGCACGCCGCCCGAGGTCTCGACGCCTCCCGGCCACCACGTGAAGCGGCGCGTCATCCGCGCGCTCGTGCGGATCGCCAGGAACGCGATCACCATCGCCGCAAGGCACACGAACGCGTGCTGGCGCCCGTGGTCGGCGACGACGAGGTCGTAGATGTGGCGGATCGGGAAGACGCTCCCCATCTGGTCAGTCATCGGCCGCTGCACGGCGCCGCCTGAGCACGGACATCGTTCCCCGGCGGGGCCCCGGCGAGGTTAGCGCCCGGGCAGCAGGTGCACCTCGCCGGCGCCGAGCGCCGTGCGCCCGCCGTCGTCGAGGGCGACGACGAGCCGACCGTCCCCGTCGATGCCGCGGGCGGTACCGCTTCCCTGCCGCTGCTGCGCCGCCTCCCCGCCCGGGGGCTGCCAGGAGATCCGCCGCCCGCTCAGCGCATCACGCGCCGTCCACGCCGCCAGCGTCCGCTCGGGCGGCTCGGCGAGCCGCCGCTCGAGCGAGGACAGCAGCGCGGCGAGCAGCGGCTCGGTCTGCTCGCGCGGGAGGCCCAGCGTCGCCGCCGTTGCGCGCAGCTCCGCCGGCAGCTCGTCGAGCTCGACGGCGACGTTCAGCCCGATGCCCAGCACCGCCCAGGTGTCCTGAGGCCCACCCACCCGCGCCTCGATCAGGATCCCCGCGAGCTTCGCGAGCTGCTCGCCGCGGGCGAGCACGACGTCGTTCGGCCACTTGATGAGCGCCGCCCCGCGCTGCGCCGCACCGGGCGCGGCGTCGACGGCATCGCAGACCGCCACCGCCGAGGCCAGCGGCAGCAGCCGAGGGGCCGGCCTCAGCACGAGCGAGGCCAGCAGCGAGCTCTCCGGCGGCGCCGACCAGCGCCGTCCCTGCCGCCCGCGCCCGGCCGTCTGCTCGGAGGCCGTCACGAGCGAACCGTGCGGGGCCCCGTCCGCCGCCAGCTCTCTCGCGCGCTCGTTCGTCGAGTCGGTGCGGCGCAGGTGAAGACGTGGCCGGCCGAGCGCCCCGGCCGTCTCGCCGCCCGCGCCCTGATCGGCGGCAGGCGGTCGCTCAGGCCGGGAGCTCACCCGGGCCGACCAGGAGCTCGTCGTGGCGCGCGGCCCCGAGCAGCTCGGCGGCCGAGCCGCGGTTGACGGCCAGCGCGAGCATCCCCAGCCCGTCTTTGTAGAGCAGCAGCCCGCCGGGGTGGACGTCGGCGAACGTGCGCGCGAACGTCGCCCGGTGCCTGCGTCCGCCGCCCTGGACCCACACCTCGTCGCCCAGCTTCAGCCCCAGCTCGGCGACCTGCTCGGTCTGCCCGTCGAGGATCACGTTGCCGAACGTGTCCGAGTGCAGCACGTGCAGCTCCAGACCGTCGTCTCTCATGACGGCGACAGGGATGTTCAGGCGGCGCAGCCCGTCGGCCGGCAGCGGCTCGCCGAGCGAGTCGAGCGGCACGCCGGCAGCCAGCGCTCCCGCCACCGGGGCGAAGATGTCGCGGCCGTGAAAGGTCGGCGAAACCGGCTCGAGGCGCTCGGCCGTCCCCTCCAGGTCGTCGGCCTCGGCGACCCCGCCGAGCCGTTCGCAGACGGGCATCAGCAGCCCGTTGTCGGGGCCGACGAGCAGCTGCCCCTCCTCGACCGTTCGCAGCGCCACCGCGCGGCGCCCGCGCGCGCCGCTCGTGCCGACACCCGGGTCGACGACCGCGAGGATGATCGCTTCGGGCAGGTAGGGCAGCGTCGCTCGCAGCACGATCGCGCCGGTGTGCACGTCGTGGCGCGGGATCGAGTGGGTCAGGTCGATCACCCGCGCCTGCGGGCAGCGGCGGGCGATCACGGCGTGGCAGACGCCGACGAACTCGTTGCCGAGGCCGTAGTCGGAGAGGAAGGTGATGACCGGTGCTGTCACTTCGCGGAGTGCTTATCAGCCGCGTCGGCCAGCAGCGCGGCGATCACGCCGTCGACGTCGTGGCGCTCGGCCTCGAGGTGCGGCTCGATGCCGGCCTCGCGCATCGTGGCGCTCGTGACCGGGCCGATCGACACGAGCCGGCTGTGGGCGGAGATCGCACCCGGTCCGCCCGCGGCCTCCAGGAAGTAGCGCACCGTCGAGGAGGAGGTGAAGGTGATGTAGTCGGCGCCCAACGCCGCCTCGACCGTTCCGGGCGCGGGGGCCTCGGCCACCGTCTCGTACAGCTCGAGCACGTCGACCTCGACGCCGCGCGCGCGCAGCTCGTCCGGCAGCTCCTCGCGCCCCCCCGCCGCCCTGGCGAGGAGCGCTCGCCGCGCCGGGCGCTCGCCGTACGCGGCGACGAGCGCCTCGACGAGGCCCTCGGCGACGGATCGCTGCGGAACGACGTCGGCACGGATCCCGTGCGCGAGCAGCGCCTCGGCGGTGCTGGCGCCGACCGCGGCGACGCGCGCGCCCGCAAGCGCGCGGGCATCGAGCGGCGGCTCGCACGCCGCGAGGCGCTCGAACAGCCCCTCCACGCCGTTGGCGCTCGTCACGCAGATCAGGTCGTAGCCGGACGGGTCGAGCGGGGGGCCGGACAGCGGCGCGGATGCGGATCGCCGGCGCCTCCACGACGCGCGCCCCCAGCCCGGCGAGCGAGCGCGCGAGACCGCTCGCCTGCGCTCGCGCCCTCGTCACGGCGACGCTGAGGCCAGACAACGGCCGCGGCGAGAGCCACCCCAGCTCGCCGGCGAGCGAGGCGACCTGCCCGACGACCGTCACCGACGGCGGCTTCACCTCGGCCTCCCTGACGGCTGCGGCGATCGTCCCGAGCGTCCCGGTGATCGTGCGCTGGCCCGGAAGCGTCCCGGCTTCGACGACCGCCGCCGGTTCGTCGGCCGGCCTGCCCGCCTGCACCAGCGCGGCCGCGATCTCCGGCAGCGCCCGGACGCCCATGTAGAAGACGAGCGTGCCCGGGAAGGCCGCCAGCGCCGGGTAGTCGAGCGCCGCGTGTGCGCCGTCGCCGTCGGTGTCACCGTCGGTGTCGGCACGCGTGTGCCCGGTGACGAGCGCGACCGCGCTCGCGAGCCCGCGGTGGGTGACGGGGATGCCCGCGTAGGCCGGCGCCGCCAGGCCCGCGGTGACGCCGGGGACGACCTCGTAGGCGATCCCCTCCGCGCGCAGCCGCAGGGCCTCCTCGCCGCCGCGCCCGAACACGAACGGATCGCCGCCCTTCAGGCGCAGCACGGTGCGCCCGGCCAGGGCGTGGCGGACCATCAGCTCCTCGGTCTGCTCCTGGGGCACCGAGGCGCCGCCGCCCTCCTTGCCCAC
Source organism: uncultured Solirubrobacteraceae bacterium (assembly GCA_963721285.1). Taxonomy (GTDB): domain Bacteria; phylum Actinomycetota; class Thermoleophilia; order Solirubrobacterales; family Solirubrobacteraceae; genus Palsa-744. The sequence continues at coordinate 767,019 of CAVRIN010000002.1, forward strand.
GAAGACGAGCTCGGCGCCGGGGCGGGCGCCGTCGAGCGCGGCGGGTCCGATGAGCCGGTCGTAGAGGATCACGTCGGCGCGGGCGATCAGCTCCAGCGCCCGCGCGGTCAGCAGCCCGGGATCGCCGGGCCCGGCGCCGACGAGGTACACGCGTCCGCGGCGGCCGCCGCCATCCTCAGCCGGCATCGCCGGCCATCTCGCGCGCGCCACCGAGGAGCGCCTCGGCGCCGACGGCCCGCAGCCGCGCCGCGACCTCGCTTCCCAGCGCCTCCGGCCGCTCTGCCGCGCCCGCGAGCTCATCGGCCGCCCAGGCAGAGCCGTCGGGCAGACCGACCCAGGCCCGGAGGGTGAGCCGGCCCTCGCCGCCGAGGCGGGCGTGCGCGCCGAGCGGCGTGTTGCAGTCGGCGCCGAGCTCGCGGGCGAGGGCCCGCTCGGCGAGCAGCGCGGTCATCGTCGGCGCGTCGCTCAAGCCGGCGGCCGCCTCCCTGGCCGGCTCATCGCCCTCGCGGCCCTCGAGCGCCAGCGCGCCCTGCCCGGGCGCCGGCACGAAACGCGCGGCGTCCAGCAGCGCTCCGGCCTCGCTCTCCCGGCCGAGGCGCTGAAGCCCGGCGCGGGCCAGCACGATCGCGTCGAGCTCGCCGTCGGCGGCGAGCTTGGCCAGCCGCGTGTCGACGTTGCCGCGCATCGGCAGCACCTCGATGTCAGGGCGCGCGCTGCGCAGCTGGGCGATCCGGCGCAGGCTGCTCGTGCCGACGCGCGCGCCGGCCGCCAGCGAGTCCAGCGCTCCGGCCCCGCAGAGCGCGTCCTCAGCGCCCGCGCGGGCCGGGGCGCCGAGCAGCATGAGGCCGCTCGCGAGCTCGCCGGGCAGGTCCTTGGCCGAGTGGACGGCGAGGTCTATCTCTCCCTCGAGCAGCGCCCGCTCGAGCCCGTCGACCCAGCGCGACTTGTCGGCCGGGCCTGCGCCCTCGTCGCCGCCTGTGGCCAGCGGCACGATCTCCGCGCCGCCGAGCATCCCGGCGACCAGCTCGGCCTGCGCCAGCGCGAGCGCGCTGCGCCGGGTCCCGAGCCGCATCAGCGGATGATCGTCGACGTCACGGCCGTGACATCGACCCTCTACTTGCGCCTGGCGGGCGCCGACCGGCGGCGCTCCAGGTCGTGGACCTCGGCGAGCTCGTCGCCGGGCCGCTCGGCGGCCGCGTCCTCGCGCAGGGCGAACAGCTCGCGCACGAGCTCCAGCGCGCCGTGCCCGCCGGCGCCGCCGCGCTCGTCCTCGAGACCGCGCAGCCGGATCGTCGGCTCGTGCAGCAGCCGCGCCATGACGGCGCGCGCGATCGCCTCGATCCGGACGAGGTCGCGGGGGGTCGCGCCCTCGAAGCGGCCGGCGTTCTCGGCCAGCACCTGCTCGACGATCGCGTTGCCGTGCTCCCGCAGCGCGGTGATCGTGGGCAGCGCGTCGAGCTGCCCCAGCCAGCGGGCGAAGCGGCGGATCTCCTCCTCGACGATCTCGTGCGCCCGCGGCGCCTCCTCGGCGCGGGAGCTGAGGTTGCGGGCGATGACCGCCTGCAGGTCGTCGATGTCGTACAGCGTGATGCCCTCCAGCTCCGCGCAGGCCGGGTCGACGTCGCGCGGGACGGCGATGTCGATCAGGAGCAGCGGGCGGTGCGCGCGCTGGGCCATTACCAGCTCGAGCTCCTCGCGCTCGACGATCGGGTGCGGCGAGGCGGTCGAGGAGAGCACGATGTCGGCGGCGAGCAGCTGGTCGGGCAGTTTGTCGAGCCCCACGACCGTGCCGCCGAAGCGCTCGGCGAGGCTGAGCGCGCGGTCGGCGTGGCGGTTGGCGACGAAGATCGTCCCGGCGCCCTGATCGGCGAGCGCCTGCGCCGTCAGCTCGCTGGTCTCGCCGGCGCCGAGGATCACAGCGTGGCGCGCCTCCAGGTCGCCGAGCACGCTCTGCGCGAGGTCGACGGCGACCGACGGCACGCTGATGCGGCTCGCGCCGATCGCGGTCTCCGAGCGCACGCGCTTGCCCGCCCGCAGCGCCGCGGCGAACAGGCGGTTGGTGAGCGGCCCGCTGGCCCCGGCCCTGACCGCGACCTCGTGCGCGCGGCGCACCTGGCCCTGGATCTCGGCCTCGCCGACGATCATCGACTCGAGCCCGGCCGTCACGCGGTAGAGCTGGCGCGCGGCGTCGCAGTTGCGCGGCGAGTAGATCGACTGCGAGAGCTCCGTCGGGCGGATGCCGGCGCGGCGGGCGAGCAGCCCGAGCACGTCGGCCTCGGCCTTTACAACGTCCCCACCCGCCCCGCCCACGACCAGGTAGACCTCGGTGCGGTTGCAGGTGGAGATCACGACGGCCTCGCGCACCTCCGGCGTGGCGACGGCGATGCGGGCGAACTCGCCGGCGTCGCTGTCGCTGAAGGCCAGCCGTTCGCGCAGCGAGACCGGCGCGGTCTTGTGGGAGATGCCGAGTGCGAGCAGCTCGCTCATTGCCCGGCCTCGCGCTCGTCGCCCGGCTTCCCGTCGGCGTCGGCCGCCTCGAGCAGCTCGCCGAGCTCGCGCTCGATGCGGCTCAGGCGCACGGCCATGATCGCGACGTACACGAGCACCATCGCGAGCAGCACGATGTAGGCGGCGGCGACGTACTTCCCCGCCTCGTGCAGGGGCAGCGCGGGCGACTCGGCCAGCACGGCGGCGGGCAGCGACATCAGCCGGCCGTCCTCGCGGCCGCCCCCGGCGCGCGGTTGGAAACGGGCACGGCGGACGGCGCGGCGCTGCGCGTCCCGGCTCTGCCGCCGTGCGCGCCGGGTTCCTCTCCGGCCAGGCGGCGGCGCAGCGCCCGCAGCTGCGCCCGCGTGTGCTTGGCCGTCAGCTCGTACTTGCAGAGGGTCGCGAACAGCAGCGCCATCGCTGCCAGGGAGACGAGGAACGTCAGCGCCATCGGACCCGGCAGGTTCGAGGTGCTGCCCAGCACGCGCGGGTGCACCAACGCCGTCGACATCCGCACGGCGATGAAGTTCAGCGGTACGAAGGCGCCGGCCGTGATGGCGAACACCGAGGCGTAGCGAGCCTGGCGCTCGGGGTCCTCGATCGCGAAGCGCAGCGGCTGGTAGGTGACGTAGAGCAGGAACACGATCAGGAACGAGACCAGCGTCGGCTCGTCCCAGACCCACCAGTGCCCCCACGAGCCCTTGGCCCAGATCGAGCCGGTGATCAGCGCCGCCAGGCCGAAGATCAGGCTCATGTGGATCGCGACGTAGGAGCGCATGTCCCAGCGCGGGTCGCGCGTGCGCAGGTGGGCGACCGCCAGCAGCCCCCCGAGCACGAACCCGCACAGCGAGACGATCGCGAGCGGCACGTGGACGTAGAAGATCTTCTGCAGGAAGCCCTGTTCGGCTTCGATCGGCGCATAGAAGAACACGAGCGACAGCGCCGTGGCCATCGCCAGGACGGTGGCGATGCTGAGCGCGCGCAGGCCTTTGCCGTACATCGTGGGGCTAGTCCTCGAGAAGGAAGTCGAACAGGGCGTAGGCGATCAGCCCGAAGATCAGATCATAGACGCCGAGCGTCGCCAGCCAGCGGGCGGGGGGCGCGCCGCGGTTTGCGGCGACCAGGAGCGGCTCGGTGCAGCGCGAGGCCCCGATCACGATCGGCACGAACAACGGCAGCGCGAGCAGCGGCCCGAGCAGGTCCCGCGCACGCGTCTGCACGGCGATCGCCGCGACGAGCGTCCCGATCACCGCGATGCCGAGATCGGCGAGCGCCAGCGTCGCGATCAGCCCCGGCAGCGCGGGCCCGATCGGCGGTCCCAGCAGCAGGATCGAGAAGGCCGGCACGGCGATCAGCTCGAGCACCACCAGATAGGCGAGCAGCGTCGACGCCTTTGCGATCAGCAGCGCGCTGCGGTCGACCGGCGCGAGCAGGAAGGCGTCAAAGCCCCCCTCTTCCGCGTCGGCGACGAACAGCCGGTTGACGCCGAGGATCGCGGCGAACAGCAGCGTCACCCACAGGATCCCGGCGGCCAGGTCGCCTTCGACGCTGCCGCGGTTGAGGGCGAAGTGGAAGACGACGAACGTGCTGAGCGCGAACAGCGACATCGCGGGCACCGACTCGAGCCGGCGCAGCTCGACGAGCAGCTCCTTGCGAAGCAGCGCGCCGACGGTCGGCCACAGCCGCGGTCCGGCGCGAGCCGGCGCCGCCGGCTCGGCGGCGAGGGCCGGTTCGGTCCCGGTCGCGACGCTCATCGGTACAGCTCGGCGATCTCCGCCGCAGAGACGGCGTCGGCCTCGGCGAGCAGCGCGGGCCGCCCGCGCCCGCAGCCCCAGCACCAGGTCGGCCTCGGCGAGCCCGCCGCCGGGGTCATGGCTGCAGATCACGCGCGTGTGCCGCGACGCTCGCCCGATCAGCGGCGCGAGCAGCTCGATCGCCGCCGGGTCGAGGTTGGCGTACGGCTCGTCGAGCAGCAGCAGCTCCGGCTCGTGCAGCACGGCGCGGGCGACGGCGACCCGCTGGACCATGCCCCGCGAGAGCGTCCGCAGCGGCTCCGCGGCACGCGGCAGGAGAGCGAGCGCGTCGAGCAGCTCCTCCACGCGCTCGTCGGCGACGGCGTGCAGACGGGCGTGGAAGCGAAGGTTCTCCCGCGCGGTCAGCTCGCGGTAGAGCAGCGGCTCGTGGCCGACGAACCCGACCCTTCCCCGCACCGCCCAGCCCTCCTCGGGGATCGCGCTGCCGAGGACGCGCACGGTGCCGGCGTGCGGGCGCAGCAGCGTCGCGAGCACCCGCAGCAGCGTCGTCTTGCCGGCGCCGTTGGGGCCGAACACGACGAGCGTGCTCCCCTCGCCGAGCACGAGGTCGACACCGCCCAGGGCCTCCCGCTCGCCGTAGCGGCGGACGAGCCCGTTCAACTCCAGCGCGGCCGCCGTCACGGCGTGAGCTCGCCCTCAGGCGCGCGAGAGCTGCGCCTCGCCGGCCCGCCGCGCCGTAGCGATCAGCTCGCGGACCGTCTCCTCGTTGCCGTCCTTCAGCAGCTCGATGGGGTCGGGCCGGCCGTTCACGATCCCCTCGAAGAACTCCTTGCGGTCCTGGTAGGTGGGGAGCGTCGCCTTGGCCCACCCGCGAACCTCGTTCAGCAGCACGGCCAGCCGCGCGTAGGGCTCGCCGTACTGCGCTTCGATCTCGCGCTTCATGCGCTTGGCGAGCGCCGGCGACGCGCCGGCCGTCGAGATCGCGATCGCGAGCGGGCCCGTGCGCACGATCGCCGGCAGGATGAAGTTGCACAGCGGCGGCACGTCGACGACGTTGACGAGCATCGCCCGCGCCTCCGCGTCGTCGTAGACGGCGATGTTCACGTCGGTGTCGTCGGTCGCCGCGATCACCATGAACACGCCCTCGAGGTCCGCGGGGCCGGCGTACGGACGTCGCTCCCAGCGGATCGAGCCCTCGGCGGCGTACTCCCGCAGCGCCGGCTCGGCCTCGGGCGCGATCAGCGTCACCTCGCCGTCGCATGCCAGCAGCCCCTCGACCTTCTCGAGCCCGATCTCGCCGCCGCCGACGACCACGCAGCGGCGGTCGCTGAGCTTCAGGCAGGCGATGTAGAAGGGGGTGTCCAGCATCCCCTGCACGCAGCTCTGGTCGCAGATCCCCTTGCGGAGCTGGCAGACACACTCCTTGCCGGCGTAGGCCTGGGCGGGCATGCCCTGAAGGTTAGCCGTGGTGCTGTGAATCTCCCTCCGAAAAGGAGGGGGCCCGCGGCTAGCCCTCGGCGACCCAGGCCTTGGCCTCGTCGAGCCCGTCCAGGCCGAAGAGCTTGACGTCGCCGGGCGTGAGCCACATGAACATACGCACCGAGTGCTCGATCCAGTCCACGTCGGTCACGACGGCCGTGCGCTTCCAGGTGTTCCAGTGGCGGATCCCGAGCGTCAGGCCCATCTTCGAGTCCTGGACCAGCGCGCCTGGCTCGAAGCGCTCGAAGCCGGGCCCGACGGCGAACAGCATGCGCACCTCGCCCGCCTCGACCGCGGCTTCCACTGCGGGCAGCAGCACGTCCCGGTACTCATCGGCGGTGACGCGCCCGGTGGCGCGGAAGCCGATCGTCCCGGGGAGCATTTCGCCGAGTTGCTCGACCACGTCCCGAGCGTACTGCTACTGCGGCAGTCCGCGCCCGAACGCGCGCGCAAGCAGCCGCGCGAGCGGCAGCAGCCCGGCGCGCCACGCGCGCTCGCGGTCGGCCTCACGCTGGGAGCGCAGGCGCGCGACGGCGGCGGCCGCCCGCACGGTCGTGGCGTCATAGGGCGACCACCAGATGCCGCGCGTGCGGGGCGGGTCCCACGTGATCAGCTTCTCCTGCGCGCAGGCGCGCAGCCCGGCCTCGCCGAGCGTGCGCCCGATGCCGCCGCCGGCGGCGGCCCCCCACGGGCCGCGCGAGACCGTCGGCCCCGGCAGGTGGTCGTTCAGCCACACCATGCCGGCCTGGAGCTCGCGGGCGATCCGCGCGCCGCGGTAGCGGTCGGCGGTCCACACCGAGGCGCCGAGGCTGTAGTCGCTGTCGTTCGCGCGGGCGATCGCCTCGTCCTCGGACTCGACCGCGTAGACGGCGACGACGGGGCCGTCCACCGGTTCGCGAGCCAGCCGGGTGCCGGCGGGGACGCCGCTCAGTACCGCCGGGGCGTAGTAGGCGCCCGGCGACTGGACCGCGCCACCGCAATGCAGCGTCGCTCCCGCATCCAGCGCCTCGCCCACCAGCTCCTGCACCCGCCGCAGGCGGGCCTCAGAGGCCAGCGGGCCCACCTGCGTGCGCTCGTCGGCGGGGTCGCCGACCCGCATCCGGGAAGCGGCGCGCACGAGCCCGGCGAGGAACGGCTCGTAGCGCTCGCGCACGACATAGATCCGCTCGAGCGAGCCCCGCGCCTGCCCCGCTCCAGCGCAGCCGGCCCATAGCGCACCCGCGACGGCACGCGGCAGGTGCGCATCGGCGAGCACCAGCATCGCGTCCTTGCCGCCGAGCTCGACGGTGACCTCCTTATCGCGCGAGACGCAGGCGCGGGCGACGGCTCGGCCGACCCCCGGCGAGCCGGTGAAGAGGATCTTCTCGGCGCTCGACTCGGCCACGGCGATGCCCGTGTCTGGCCCGCCGTGGACAATCCTCACGAGGCCCTCCGGAAGCCCCGCGCGCGTCAGCACGCGCAGGATCCGCTCCCCGGCCAGGCATGCGCGGGCGGCGGGCTTGAAGACGACGCCGTTGCCCGCCAGCAGCGCGCCCGCGATCTGGCCGAGTGGTTGGGCGAACGGCGCGCTGCCGGCGCCGATCACGCCGACGACGCCGTAGGGCTCGTACGCGATGCGGGCGCGCTTGGCCAGCGACAGCGAGCGGCTGACGCCAACCCGCCGTCCGCCCAGCACCGCCGCGCCCTGATCGGCGATCCACGAGAGCGCGTCGATCGCCGCGAGCAGCTCGAGCGCCGCGACCTCCGCCCGCGGGCGACCCTGCTCCGCGACCAGCAGGTCGGCGAGCTCGTCGAAGTCGTCGATCACCGCCTGCGCCATCCGCCGCATGTAGCGGGCGCGGTCGGAGACCCGCAGCAGCGCCCACAGCGGCTGCACCTTTGCCGCGGCGGCGACGACCTCCTCGACGCGAGGAGGCGGCGTCACGGCCACGGTTCCGAGCTCGGCGCCCGTGGCGGGGTTGCGCGCGGTCAGGCTGGGGCGGGTCTGCTCGCCGGTGCTCGCCATCGATGATCGATTATCGCTGCTCGCGCTCGCGCTCTCGACGAATCCGCTCCAGGCGCTGCGCGAGCTCTTCCTCGGCGTCGTCCGGCTGGTAGAAGCGCGCGCCGGCGACGCCCTCGGGTGCGAGCTCCTGCGAGCCGAGATGACCGGGCAGCCGGTGCGGGTTCTCGTAGCCGCCGCGGTCCTGGCCAGGTCGGGGGCCAGAGCGAAGCCATGGCGGCACCTGCTGCGCGCCGTGCTCGCGCACGTGTGCCTGCGCGGCGGAGAGCGCGCGCCCGGCAGCGTCCGACTTCGGCGCCAGGGAGAGATAGATGGCCGCCTGGGCGAGCGCGTAGCGCGCCTCGGGGAGGCCGACGTGCTCGACCGCCGCGGCCGCCGCCGTCGCGACGCCGAGCGCCTGCGGGTCGGCGTTGCCGACGTCCTCGGAGGCCAGGATCACCATGCGCCGAGCGATGAAGCGCGGGTCCTCTCCCCCCTCGAGCATCACCGCCAGGTAGTAGAGCGAGGCATCGGGGTCCGAGCCACGCGTCGCCTTGATCCACGCCGAGGCGTAGTCGTAGTGGCGGTCGCCGGCTTTGTCGTAGAGGACCGCGCGCCGCTGAAGCGCGTCCTCGACGCGGGCGAGGCTTATCTCGCGCTCGCCGAGCTCGGCCGCCGTGGCGCCCGCCAGCTCGAGCGCGTTCAGCGCCGTGCGCGCGTCGCCTTCGCTGCGCACCGCGAGGAAGGACAGTGCGCCGGCCTCGACGGGAGGCCCGTCGGCGGCGGCGCGAGCGAGCACCTGCTCGAGCTCGTCGGGGCTCAGCTGCTGCAGGGCGTAGACGCGCAGGCGCGAGAGCAGCGCGCCGTTGATCTCGAAGGCCGGGTTCTCGGTCGTCGCGCCGATCAGCGTCACGAGGCCCTCCTCGACGGCCGGCAGCAGCGCGTCCTGCTGGGCCTTGTTGAAGCGGTGGATCTCGTCGAGGAAAAGGACGGTCGGCGCGCCGCCGGTGTCGCGCCGGTGCGCGGCCCGCTCGAGAACGGCGCGCACCTCCGGCTTGCCGGCGGCGACGGCGCTCAGCTCCTCGAACGCGGCGCCCGAGCGCTCGGCGACGATCCGCGCGAGCGTCGTCTTGCCCGAGCCCGGAGGCCCGTAGAGGACCATCGAGTGCGGCCGGCCCTGCTCGATCGCGGTCCGCAGCGCGGAGTCCTCGCCGAGCAGATGCGACTGGCCGACGAACTCCTCGAGCGTGTGTGGCCGCAGTCGCGCCGCGAGCGGCTGCGAGCTGGGTACCGCATCCGGGGGAACCTTCTGCCCTGTGCGCGGATTGGCGTCTTCTCCGAACAGGGTATTCACGTGGCTGAGTATGTTCCCTATGCTCCTCGACCGCCGTCCAGCAACCGCGTGAAGGTGGCGCTCGTGCCCCGTCGAAGGTGTAGATTCGGTGCTGAAGTTGAGGAGAAGGTGAGGATCGCCTACATCTCGAATGGGGAGTCCCGTCGGGGATGAGCTTCACGACCGGCCAGGCAAGGCCTGCGGCCGAGACGCTCGAGTTCCTCGATACGGGCGGCGACGTCGCGGCGCGCTCGCCGCTCCAGCTGTTCTGGCGCCGCTTCCGCCGGGACCGCGTCGCGGTCGTCGCGGGCGGTGTCGTCATCACGCTGATCGTGATTGCGATCGCCGCGCCGCTCCTCCTGACGATCCTGGGCCTGCCGGGCCCCAACGTCGAGAACCTGAACCTCACCGATGCGTTCGGCTCTCCGCTGGGGCCGAGCGCGGCGCATCCGTTCGGTGTGGACCAGCTGGGTGAGGACGTCGCCTCGCGCGTGATCTACGGGACGCGGGTGTCGCTCCAGGTGGGGATCATCGGCACGGCGATCTCCACCTTCATCGGCGTCAGCGTGGGCCTAATGGCGGGGTTCTTCCGCGGCTGGGTGGACACGCTGCTCTCCCGCACGGTCGACGTCGTGCTCTCGATCCCGATCCTGCTGCTCGGCATCGGCGTCGGCGCGGCCTGCTCGGTGAAGGGCTGCCTCGGCGGGACGCTCCAGCCCGGGATCGGCGTGATCATCTTCCTGATCGCCTTCGCCACCTGGCCATACATGGCGAGGATCGTGCGCGGGCTCGTGCTGTCGCTGCGCGAGCGCGAGTTCGTCGAAGCCTCTCGAGGGCTCGGGGCGTCCAACGCGCGCATCATGCTGCGCGAGATCCTCCCGAACCTCGCCGCGCCGATCATCGTCTACGCGACCCTGCAGATCCCCACGAACATCCTGATCGAGGCGGCGCTCTCGTTCCTCGGCGTGGGGATCCGCCCGCCGACGGCGAGCTGGGGCCAGATGATCGCCTCGGCGACGCCGATCTTCAACACGGCCTGGTGGTACATGGTCTTCCCGGGCCTCGCGCTTCTGATCACGGTGCTGGCTTTCAATCTTCTGGGGGACGGGCTCAGAGACGCCCTGAACCCGAGGGAGGCCCGATGAGGGCATCCGACACACAACAACAGGAGGCGACTCGATGAGGTCGATCAGAACCGCCGCAGCTCTGGCGGCCGTAGCGCTGCTGGCAGTACTGCTGTCGGCGTGCGGCTCGAGCAGTTCGAGCAGCAGCTCGGGCAGCGGCTCGGAAGGGGTAGGAACGAGCGGGTTCCAAAGCCCGGCTACGGAGTCTCTGTCCGGCAAGAAGGGGGGTACCCTCGAAGTGCTGCAGGAAGGCGACTTCGAACATCTAGACCCGGGGATCTCCTACTACTCGGTCGACTACATGGTCGTGTTCGCCACGCAGCGCCCGCTCTACTCGAACAAGCCCAACACGCAGTCGACGGCGAGCCCGGATATGGCTTCGGGGCCGCCGGAACTGTCCTCTGACAACAAGCAGATCACGGTTCACCTGCGCGAAGGCGTGAAGTTCAGCCCACCGGTGAACCGCGAAGTGACCGCCGAAGACGTTGCCTACGCGTTCCAGCGGGCGACGAACCCTAACGTCGCGAACCCGTACGTCGGCGCGTACTTCAAATCAATCGAAGGCGAGCCCGAATCCGACGGGACGAAGCCGATCAAGGGCATCACGACGCCCAACAAGCACACGATCGTCTTCAAACTCACCGAACCGAAGGCGCAGTTCGTGGCCGCGGCGCTCGTGATGCCGATCTCGGCGGCGGTGCCGAAGGAATACGCCCAGAAGTTCGACGAACACAAGCCGTCTGACTACTCGGCTCATCAGGTCGCGACCGGCCCGTACATGATCAAGAGCGACAGCTCGGGCAACAACCTGAGCGTCGGCTACTTCCCGGGCAAGTCCCTCACGCTCGTGCGCAACCCGAACTGGAACGCGAGCACGGACATCCGGCCGGGTTACCTGAACGAAATCCAGATCAAGATCGGCGGTAACAACGCCGTGATCGGGCGTCAGGTGCTCGAAGGCAACAACCTGGTCCAGAGCGAACCGCCGACCCAGGCGAACGTCCGTCTGGCAGCCGAAAAGTACAAGGAACAGATGATGATCTCGCCGGGCGCCGGAAGTCACTACATCGGCGTGAACACGCAGTTCGGACCGTTCAAGAACGAAAACCTCCGCAAGGCCCTGTGGGCGGCGCTCGATCGCTCCGCTATGGACAAGGCCCGCGGCGGCACGCTCGTCACAAACGTGATGACGCATTGGCTGTACCCGTCGAACGACCCGACCTGGAACGAAGTCACCGGCTTCAACGCAGCGGGCGGCCTCCCCGGTCCGAAGTTCGACTTCAACGAACACCCCGAAGGCAACGCGACGGTCGCCGCCAAGTACATGAAGCTCGCGGGTTACTCCTCGGGCAAGTACACCGGCGGTGAAACTGTCACTGTCGTCGGCGCCAAGGGTCCGCCGGCCGAACAGGACGCGGAAATCGTCAACTCGACGCTCAAGGGTCTGGGCTTCAACACGAAGTTCACGCTCGTCGAAACCTCGACGATGTACGCGAAGTTCTGCAACGTGCCGAAAGAAAAGATCACGATCTGCCCGAACGTCGGGTGGATCGCGGACTTCGCCGACCCGCAGACGATCCTCAACATCACGTTCAACGGCAAGCTGATCGTGCCCACGGGGAACACCAACTGGAGCGTGGCGAACGACCCCGAACTGAACAAGGCGATGACCGAAGCCGAAAGCGTGAACGGGAAGGGTGCTCGCGCGCAGGCTTGGGCCAACATCGACAGGAAACTGGTCGAAAAAGCGATCGGCGTTCCGTTCGACTGGGACAAGCAGGCGAACCTCCAGGGCAAGACCGTCCACGGCGTCGGCCAGCTGTGGAACGTCGGCTCCTGGGACTACAGCTGGACGTCGCTGAAGTAGGCGCGATGCAGCTGGGCTGAGCGAAGCCGGGCTCCGCTTCCCTTGGGGGAGGCGGAGCCTCGGCCGCTCCGCCGCTCCTCAGCCGCTGCTACACCCACCGAGCCCGCGATGAGCGTCCCGACCGAATCCGCCAAGAGGAGCCGATGACCGCCTACGTGATCAGGCGCGTCCTCTGGGGCATCGCCCTGCTGGTCATCGTCTGCGCGCTCACGTTCATCCTCTTCCGCGTCCTGCCGACCGGCAACCCGGCGGTGCTGCGCGCGGGCCGCGATCCCCAGCCTCACCTGATCAAGGAAATCGAACGGGTGCTCGGGCTGGACAAGTCGCTCCCGAACCAGTTCTGGGACTACGTCAAGGGTGTCTTCCTCCACTTCAACTTCGGCTTCTCCTACTACTCCCAGCAGTCCGTCACCACGCTCATCAAGGAACGGCTGCCGGCCACGATCTCGCTGGCGGTCGGCGCGGGCGTGATCTGGGTCGTGGCCGGCCTCACGGTGGGCATCATCTCCGCGCTCAAACCTCGCAGCCTCTGGGACCGCACCGCGATGGGCACGGCGCTGGTGCTGATCTCGGCGCCCGAATTCTGGCTGGCCCTAGTCGCACTGCTCCTCTTCTCGGAAGACATCGGCAAATTCAAGATCTTCCCCGGGGCCGGCAGCTACGTGCCGATCAGCCAGGACCCGTGGAGATGGTTCACCTCGCTGATCATGCCCTGGTTCGTCTTGGCCGCGGGCAGCGCGGCGGTGTTCGCGCGCCTGATGCGAGGCAGCCTGATCGAGACGATGAAAGAGGACTACATCCGCACCGCCCGGGCGAAGGGCCTCCCCGAACGACTCGTGGTGCGCCAAGGCGTCCGCGCGGCGATCAACCCGATCGTCACCCTCTTGGCGCTCGAAATCGGCGTGCTGCTGGGCGGCGCCATCCTCGTCGAAACTGTCTTCAACATCCCGGGAGTCGGCCGCCTGGCCTACAACGCGATCGTCCACTCCGACTTCGAAGTGATCCAAGGCACCGTGCTGCTGGCGTCTATGTTCATCATCATCGCCAACATCGTCGCGGACATCGCCTACGCGTACCTCGATCCGAGGGTCAGGTACGCGTGAGCGCCGTCGAGCCGGCCACCGTCCCCGAGCCTCCCACGAGCGGCGAGCCGCTTCTGCGGGTCGAGAACCTGCGCGTCGAGTTCCCGAGCGAAGACGGCGTCGTCCATGCAGTGGACGGCATCACCTACCAGGTGTTCCCGGGCAAAACGCTCGGGATCGTAGGCGAGTCGGGCTCGGGCAAGACCGTCTCCTCGCTGACGACGCTCGGGCTGACCAAGCTGCAGGGCGCCGATGTCCACGGGCGGATCCTGTTCGAGGGGCGCGACCTCGTCGCGCTGCCCGACAGCGAGCTGCGCACGATCCGCGGCAACGACATCGCGATGATCTTCCAGGACCCGCTCTCGGCGCTGCACCCGCTCTACACGGTCGGCAAGCAGCTGATCGAGACGATGCAGGCACACAGCAGCATCTCGAAGAAGAACGCGAAGGAGCGCGCGATCGAGTTGTTGGGTCTTGTCGGTATTCCCGACCCAAGGACGCGCGTCGACGCCTACCCGCACGAGTACTCGGGTGGCATGCGCCAGCGCGCGATGATCGCGATGGCGCTCGCGAACGAGCCCAAGCTTCTGATCGCCGACGAGCCGACGACCGCCCTCGACGTCACCGTCCAGGCCCAGATCCTCGCGCTGCTGGAACGCCTGCAGCGCGAACTCGGGATGGCGATCATCATCATCACCCACGACCTCGGCGTCGTGGCCGAGCTGGCCGACGACATCGCCGTCATGTACGCCGGGCGGATCGTCGAGACGGCCTCGGCGGACGCCGTCTTCTCCAAACCCGAGCACCCGTACACGTGGGGTCTGCTCAAGTCGATCCCGCGACTGGAGGCCGACCGCTCGGAGATGCTGGTCCCGATTCCCGGCACCCCGCCGAGCCTGATCTCGCCGCCGTCGGGCTGCCACTTCCACCCGCGGTGCGCCTACGCGCTGCCCGACCACTCGCGCATCGACCCCAAGTTGGAGCCCGTCCCGAGCGCTCCGGGCCACTACGTCGCCTGCCTGCTCGAGCCTGAGGTGCGCCGCCGGCTGTGGCAGGAGCTTCAGGAAGGGCGGGTCCCCGAGGAGGCGGTCGCCGACGTGGGGCTCGCCGACGGGGGCTCGTGATGGCCGAGGCCGACCTGCAGGAGAGGGGAGTGGACGAGCCGGCGAGGGCCGGTCGCGACGACGGCGGCGAACCGCTCGTGCAGGTCCGCAACCTCGTCAAGCACTTCCCGATCACGAGCGGGGTGTTCCTGCAGAAGAAGGTCGGCGCGGTGCAGGCGGTCGACGACGTCAGCTTCGACGTCCGCCGCGGCGAGACCCTCGGGATCGTGGGGGAGACGGGCTCGGGCAAGAGCACGACCGCGCGCGTCGTGATGCGACTGCTCGATGCGACCTCGGGCGAGATCCGCTTCGACGGCCAGGACATCACGCGGCTCAAGGGCGCGAAGCTGAAGGCCGTGCGCCGCGACATGCAGATGATCTTCCAGGACCCCTACTCCTCGCTGAACCCGCGCAAGACGATCGGCTCGATCATCGCCGAGCCGTTCGCGATCCACGGCCTGCTGCCCGGCAAGGGCGAGCGCCGCAAAGCGGTCCAGGAGCTGCTCGAGACCGTCGGCCTGAACCCCGAGCACTACAACCGCTACCCGCACGAGTTCTCCGGCGGCCAGCGCCAGCGAATCGGCGTCGCGCGCGCGCTGGCGCTGAAACCGAAGCTGCTGATCGCCGACGAGCCCGTGTCCGCGCTCGACGTCTCGATCCAGGCGCAGGTGCTCAACCTCCTGCGCGAACTGCAGCGCGAGTTCGGGCTGACGCTGATCTTCATCGCCCACGACCTCTCGGTCGTGCGCCACATGTGCGACCGCGTCGCGGTGATGTACCTCGGCCGGTTCGTGGAGATCGGCGACGCCGACGAGCTCTACAACTTGCCCCGCCACCCGTACACGGGCGCGCTGCTCTCGGCCGTGCCGGTCGCCGATCCCTCGCGCCACGGCGGCGCGCGGGCGCTGCTCACCGGCGACGTGCCGAGCCCCGCCGACCCGCCGGCGGCATGCCGGTTCCACACCCGTTGCCCGAAGGCGCAGGAGCTCTGCTCGGAGGTCGATCCGCCGCTCGAGGAAAAGCCGTC
This sequence comes from uncultured Solirubrobacteraceae bacterium, assembly GCA_963721285.1. GTDB lineage: Bacteria > Actinomycetota > Thermoleophilia > Solirubrobacterales > Solirubrobacteraceae > Palsa-744. The sequence goes on from CAVRIN010000002.1 coordinate 782,256, forward strand.
GCTGGGGGCGTCCGGCGCCACCGGCCTGCTCACCGCGTGCCACTTCCCGCTCACCAGCGAGGAGATCGCCGAGATCGGCCTGCCGTCCGGACCCGAATCGGCGCCCGCCGAGTGAGCGCCGAGCGCACGACCCCCGCGGCGGCGGGCGAGGCCGCGGCGCCGAACGGCGAGGCGACAGCGCTGCTGCAGAGCATGCTCCGCTTCGACACGGTCAACCCGCCCGGCCGCGAGCGTGCGGTGCAGGAGCACCTGGCCGCAGAGCTCACGGCCGCCGGCCTCGAGTGCGAGCTGCTGGGCGCCGAGCCGGAGCGTCCGAACCTGCTGGCGCGGCTGCGGGCACCGGAGGGAGCGCCGCCGGGCCCGACGCTCTGCTACCTCGGCCATGTCGACACCGTGCTGGCCGACGCGGGCGAGTGGACGCACGATCCCTGGTCGGGCGACCTCGCCGACGGCTATGTGTGGGGCCGCGGCGCGCTCGACATGAAGTCGCAGGTCGCCGCCGAGTGCGCGGCCGCGATCGCGCTCGCGCGCTCGGGCTGGCGCCCGGCGCGCGGCGAGCTCTTGATCGCGGCCGTCGTCGACGAGGAGACCGGGGGCGAGCTGGGGGCGAAATGGCTGACCGAGACCCACCCCGACAGGGTCCGCTGCGACCTGCTGGTCAACGAGGGCGGGGGAGCCTTCTTCGAGTACGGCGGCAGGCGCTGCTACGGCGTCTGCTGCGCGGAGAAGGGCGTGTTCCGCTTCACGATCACCACGAGCGGCGTCGCCGGCCACGCCTCGATGCCCGCGATGGGCGAGAACGCGCTGCTGAAGATGGCGCCGCTGCTGGAGCGCTTCGCCGCCCGCCGCCCCGGCTATCGCCTGACCGACGAGCCGCTGGCGTTCCTCGCGGGCATCGGCGAGGACGCGGCGGATCCCGCGGCCTCGATCGCGCGCCTGCGCGCCCACGACGAGCGCCTGGCGGTGTTCTTCGAGCCGATGCTCGGCGTGACGTTCACGCCGACGAAGATCTCCGCTTCTGAGAAGGTCAACGTGATCCCGAGCCGGGCGGAGCTGAAGGTCGACTGCCGCGTCCCGCCCGGGCTCGGCGAGCGCGAGGTCCGCGAGGACGTGGCGGCGGTCCTCGGCCCGGAAGACGGCTGGCGCCTGGAGTTCACCGAGCGTGTCGTCGGCAACAGCTCGCCGGTCGCCGGCGAGCTGATGGACGCGATCGCCGGATGGGTCGCCGAGCACGACCCGGGCGCGGTGAGCGTCCCCGTCGTGCTGCCGGGCTTCACCGATTCGCGCCACTTCCGGCTGGCGTTCCCCGAGTGTGTCGCCTACGGCTTCTTCCCGCACCGTCACCAGTCGCTGGTGGACAGCGCGCCGCTCGTGCACGGCGCCGACGAGCGGATCGACGAGCGCGACCTCGGCTTCGCGACGCGTATGTTCGAGGACCTGGCCCGGCGCCTGCTCGGCTGACGCCAGGGCGGCTTCGCGCGAACCTGCGCAAACCTCCGCAACCCTCGTTCGGGCGTCAGAACGCCCGCGGCGAAGGCCTCGACAGCGGCCGGGAAAAGCCGCATAATCGAAACTCGATGCCGAGGATGGAGCGTCACCTGGAGGGGAGCGGAGCATGAGCACGCAGCTCGCAGCGACGTCGCTGGTGCAGGAAATCCAGAACATCGCCTACAACTGGCAGCCGGTCCTCACCGTCCTGTTCTTCGTGGCGATCATCGCCGTGATGTGGCGCACCTTGAAGGTGATGCCGCGGATCAAGCCCCAGCGCATCAAGCCGGCCTCCAAGCAGCAGGTCTCGTTCAACGACATCGCGGGCGTGGACGAGGCGAAGGCCGAGCTCGAGGAGATCGTCGAGTTCCTGCGCGACCCGAAGGAGTTCCATCGCCTCGGCGCGACGGTGCCGAAGGGGATCCTCCTGCACGGCCCGCCGGGGACCGGCAAGACGCTGCTGGCGAAGGCGGTCGCCGCCGAGTCCGGAGCCGAATTCTTCGCCCAGTCGGCCGCCTCGTTCGTCGAGATGTTCGCCGGCCTCGGCGCCGCCCGGATCCGGCGCCTGTTCGCTGTCGCCCGCCAGCATGAACCGGCGATCATCTTCATCGACGAGCTCGATGCGGTCGGCGGACGCCGCGGCTCGGACATCTCGGGCGAGAAGGACCAGACGCTCAACCAGCTGCTCGTCGAGATGGACGGCTTCGACTCGAACGGCCGTGTCGTCGTGATCGCCGCCTCGAACCTGCTCGAGAAGCTGGACTCGGCGCTGTTGCGGCCCGGGCGCTTCGACCGGCAGGTGTTCGTCGTGCCCCCGGACGTCAAGGGAAGGCTGGGCGTGCTGCAGGTGCACACGCGCACGAAGCCGATGGGGGACGTCGACCTCGAGCTGGTCGCACAGCAGACCAGCGGCCTGGCCGGTGCCGACCTCGCCAACATCTGCAACGAGGCGGCGATCTTCGCGGCCCGGCGTAAGGCCACGGAGATCGGCGCTCGCGACTTCGATTCCGCGATCGAGCGCGTGATCGCGGGCGTGCAGTCAAAGCGCGTGCTGAACAGCCACGAGAAGCGCGTCGTCGCCTTCCACGAGGCCGGCCACGCGCTGTGCGGCGAGCTGCTGCCTTCGGTCGACAAGGTCCACCGGATCTCGATCGTCCCGCGTGGCCGCGCGCTTGGCTACACGCTCAACCTTCCCGCCGAGGACCGCTACCTGAAGACCCGCGAGGAGCTGCTCGACTACATGACGGTGCTGGTCGGCGGGCGGGTCGCGGAGCAGATCGTCTTCGGCGCGATCACCACCGGCGCCTCCGACGATCTCAAGCGGGTCGCCGACATCGCCCACTCGATGGTCCACGACTACGCGATGGGCACCGCCGGGGTCGGGCGCTCGCCCGACGGCGACGTGCGCCTGTCCGAGACGACCCTCCGGATCCGCGACGAGGAGCGCCAGGACCTGATCGAGGAAGCGCGGCGGGCCGCGCAGCGGCTCGTGCTCTCGCACCGCCCTCAGCTCGACGCGCTCGCCGCGGAGCTGCTCGAGCACGAGGTCCTGGAGCGGGAGGCGATCGAGCGGATCATGGCCGGCGTGCCGCGGCTGGAGCGCCGGCCGGGCGTCGGGCTGCGGGTCGTCGCGGCCGCGGAGGGGCACCCCCCGGCTTCGGGATCGGCGCCGATCGTGGTGCCCGACGTCTCCTCAGAGGGCGGCACCGAGCGGCTATAGACTGCCGCAGGTGCTCAGCCGCATCGACCACATCGGCGTCGCCGTCGCGGAGCTCGAGCCGGCGCTCGAGCTCTACCGCGATGCCCTCTCCCTCGATCTCGTCCACCGCGAGGTGGTCGCCGACCAGGGCGTCGAGGCCGTGCTCCTGGACGTCGGGGAGAACCACGTCGAGCTGCTCGCCCCGCTCAGCGAGGACACGCCCATCGGCAAGTTCCTCGCCAGGCAGGGGCCCGGCCTGCACCACGTCGCCTACCAGGTGGGCGATATCGAAGCGACCCTCCGCGCGCTCGAGGCGGCGGGCATGCAGTTGATCGACGAGCACCCGCGTACGGGCATCCGGGGTTCGCGCGTCGCGTTCGTTCACCCGCGCTCGACGGGCGGGGTGCTGACCGAGATCGTCCAACCAGCGGAGGTTCACTGATGCAACCGAGCGCTCGCCTCAGCATCGGCTTCCAGGGCGGCCAGGTCCTGGCCGTGCGTCTCTCCGAGGAGCAGCTCAAGGAGCTCGAGCAGGCCCTCGGCACCCAGGGATGGCACGAGATCCAGAGCGAGGACGGCCCCGTGCGCCTCGACCTCGGCCAGGTCGTCTACATAAGCTCCGAGGTTGCCGAGCCGAGGGTCGGCTTCGGCTAGGCGCTGCGCGCTCTCTGCGCACCCCGCCACCCGCGCGCGTTTTCTCAAAGAGCAGTGTTCCGCCACGATCTGAACTTCGAGGAGCGCCTGCTCCTGCTGGCCCGCACGCGCGCCCATACGCCCGCGGCCGAGCGTGCCGTTGTCGCGTTCTCGCGGCTGGGCGAGCACGCGGCCATCTGGCTGGCGATCGGCCTCGCGGGCGGGCTCGCCGACCGCCCTCGCCGCCGCGAGTGGGCGCGGGCGCGACGCGCGGTGCTGCTGACCTACGCGGTGAACACGGCGATCAAGTTCAGCGTGCGCCGCCGGCGTCCGGCGCTGCCCGGCCTGCCGCCCCTGATGGGCACGACGACCGGCCTCAGCTTCCCGAGCGCGCATGCGGCGACCTCCTTCGCGGCGGCGCTCGCCTACCGCCGCTGCGGCCTGCCGGGCGGCCCCCTCTACGGGCTCGCCGGCGCGATGGCCGCCTCGCGCGTGTATCTCGGCGTCCACTACCCGTCGGACATCCTCGCCGGGGCGCTGCTCGGCAGCTCCATCGCGGCGCTCGCTACAGGGGCCGCGTCTGCCTCCGGCCTCGCCGACGGCGCCGGGCTCGCCAACGGCTCCGGCGAGCTCGCCCCGCGGCGACGGACCGTCGAGGACACCGGCGGGTGAGCACCCGGATCGGGATCGTCGGGATGCCGAATGCCGGCAAGTCCTCGCTGTTCAACGCGCTCACGAAAGCCGGCGCGGAGGCCGCCAACTACCCGTTCACGACGATCGAGCCGAACGTCGCCGTGGTCCCCGTGCGCGACGCGCGCCTCGAGCGGGTCGCCTCGACCGTGGGATCGTCGGAGATCGTCTGGGACACGGTCGACTTCCACGACATCGCGGGCCTCGTCGCGGGCGCCCACAAAGGCGAGGGTCTCGGGAACCGATTCCTCGCGAACATCCGCGAGACGGATGCGATCGTGCACGTCGTCCGCGTCCACGGCGACGAGAACGTGATCCACCCGGAGGGCAGCGTCGAGCCGCTGCGCGACATCGAGACCATCGAGGCCGAGCTCGCGCTCGCCGACCTCGAGCAGGCCGAGCGCCGCGTCGAGCGCGTCGCCAAACAGGCGCGCGGCGGCGACAAGGCCGCGGCCGCCGAGGAGGTCTGGCTGCGTGAGGTGATCGCCGAGCTGCAGGCGGGCCGCCCGGTCCGCGGGGTGCCGGTCCCCGAGGAGGCGCCCCACGCCGCTCGCGACCTGGGTTCGCTGACGGCCAAGCCGGTGCTTTTCGTCGCGAACGTCGACGAGGGCTCCGAGGAGGTCCCGGCCGAGATCGCCGCGCACGCGGCGGCGCAAGGCGCGCGCGCCGTCGCGGTCTCCTCGCGGATCGAGTCCGAGCTCTCCGAGCTCGACGACGAGGAGGCGGCGGCGATGCGCGTCGAGTTGAGCGCAGCAGGTGCCGACGGCGACTCGCCGCTCGAGCGTGTCGTTCGCGAGGCATTCGCGCTCCTGGACGAGCTCGTCTTCTTCACGGCCGGGGAGGCCAAGCCGGCGCAGTCCTGGCATCTGCCGCGGGGACTGTCGGTGTGGCACGCCGCCGGCGAGATCCACACCGACATCCAGAAGGGCTTCGTGCGCGCCGAGGTGATCTCCTGGCAGGAGCTCGTCGACGCCGGCGGCTACGCGGGCGCCCGCGACCGCGGCACGCTGCGCATCGAGGGGCGCGACTACGCGGTGGCTGACGGGGACGTGATCACCGTCAAGTTCACGCCGTAGCCGGGCGGCGCGCCCTCACCCCGCGGCGAGCGCGCGCAGGCGCTCGGACAGCCGGCGCATCCCCATCTCGCCCGCGACCTCCGCGCCGCGCTGGAAGTCGGTCGGCGTGCTCGGCGGCGATGGCAGATCGACGTGCTGGAGCGTGGCGATCTCCTTGAAGCGTCGCAGCAGCTCGTCGTTCTCGCGCAGGCTGGCGGCGGTGCGCGGGCGCATGTCGGCCTGCTCGCGTCGCACGCGCGTGGCCGCCTGCTCGGCGGCGTCCAGGACCTGCTCGAGCGGGCCGTAGCGGCGCAGCAGCTCGGCGGCCGTCTTTGCTCCGATGCCGGGCGCGCCGGGCAGGCCGTCCGAGGGGTCGCCGCGCAGCGCGATGAAGTCCGGCACGAGCTCGGGCGGGACGCCGTAGCGCTCGATCACCTGGGCCGGCCCGATCAGGCCGACGGCGCCGCCCTTGCCGGTCTCGACGACGGCGACCCGCTCGCCGACGGCGCCGTAGAGGTCGCGGTCGCCCGTCAGCAGCAACGCACGACCGCCGGCCGCCTGCTCCTGGCGCGCGAACGAGAACATCAGATCGTCAGCCTCGAGCGTCTCGCTCCCGCTCACGCTCCACCCGAGCGCCGCGAGCAGCCCGGGCGCGCGGCGCCACTGCTCGGCCAGCTCGGGCGGCATCGGATCGCGGTGGGCGTGGTAGGGCGCATACAGCTCGACGCGGTAGTCGGCCTGCTCGGCGCCCGTGCAGGCGACGACCGCGCGCGGCTCGCCGATGCCCGCCTCGTGCAGCGCGGTCCGGGCGCCGCGCGTGGGCGGCTCGATCAGGGCGAGAATCGCGTTGACGGTGCCGAGCAGCGCGTTGACGGGGTGCCCCTCCCCGTCGACGATCGATTTCGGCAGCGCGAAGAACGACCGGTAGAGCAGCCAGGGCGTGTCGGCGAGCAGCAGCGGCGCGGGCATCGGCTCAGGGTACGGGCGCAGGCCGTTCGCCGGCGCGCAGGCCGGCGGCGGGCGGTGCCCCCGGTCCGCCGCCGGCGAGAAGCGTGCACGGGAGCCGGCTGCCTCCCTGCGCCCGCCAGTTCAGGTTTGCCCAGCTTTGAGCGGATCGGATCGACGCGGCCGCGTGAAGAGGCCCAGTTTGCGGGGTTTTCAGCCGCCGGCGGGGGTGCCGCCGCCGGTGCCGCGCGCGGAGGCCGAGCCGCCTGCGGGCGCCGGGGGCACGCCGCCGGAGTTGCTCGGCGGAGGCGGCGGCGCCGGCGAGCTGGGGGAGAGCGGCCCAAAGAGGCGCGGGCGGCCGCTGTGGTCGGGCTCTGGCTTGAGCGTCGAGCCGCTGCGCACGTACAGGTACTCCCAGGTGCTGTCCAGGCCGAGGCGGGCGGCGAGCGCCGGGCCGCTGATCACCGAGGCGGCGGCGGTGCCGAGCACGCGCGCGGTGAGGATCCGCGGCGAGGCGCCGCGCCTGAGGACTTCGACGCCGTGGAAGCGGCCCCGGTAGAGGCCGCGCAGGCGCCTGGCGAGCGTCGGGAAGGACACTTCCAGGCGCCAGCGCGCCGAGCCGCCTTCGTAGCCGTCGGTGACGCCGACCAGCCAGGGCGCCGGCGCGGCGCCCGGGAAGCCGTACTGGACGGACTCGGTCATGCCGCCCGAGGAGGCGAAGAAGTAGGTGATCGCCGGTCGGCCTCCGTAGAGCACGATCTGCCCGGCCGTCGCCGCTGCGGCGGCGTTCGTTGCCGGTGTTTCGGCCGCGGCGCCGCGGAACACCTGCGAACGCGTGTCGGCGTAGACGTCGAATCGCGACCCGCCGGCGTGGGCAGTCAGCGCGTAGGTGCGGCTGGCGACGGCCTGTGCCTGCAGCGCGGCCGCGGGCCAGCTCGAGGGCATCTCGGCGGCGACGACGCCGCGCACGTAGCGCTCGATTGCGATCCGCTTCACCTTCGAGCCGACCAGGACCTTCACGACCGTCTTGGGCGAGACGGTCCCAAGCGTTGTGCCGGTGTAGTAGTGCGCGAGGATCTGCTGGTAGGCGAGGCCGTGCCGCGCGTAGCCGAGCGCGCCGTCCTGGCTCATGCCGACGCCGTGGCCGTTGCCCGTGCCTTCGATCACGAGCGTCTGCGCGGCGGCCGCGCGAGCGGCCGGCCTCGCGGAGGCGCCCGGCACGGCCACGAGCGCCCCGGCCAGCATCGCCACGAGGGACGATGCGAACGCGAAAGCGGCGGTGCGCCGGCGCCTTCCAGCGGCGCCCGGGACGCCGCATGGCCGGTGATAGGTTGACCTCATGCGTGACATCTGCTCACTGAAGAACACAGTTGTGGGCAGGCAATCGCGGTCGAGGACCGGAGGATCCATGAGCTTGCACTCGTCGCCGTGTACGTGGCCGTTGAGGGATGCAGGATGGCTGTCGGCGTGAGCGCGACGCGGGACTCCACCAGCACCTCGCAAGGCGGCGCCCCCGATGGCGGGGGGCGGGCAACCGAGCGCGCGGTCCTGGACTCGGTCCCCAAGCAGCTTCTCGTCGGCGGACAGTGGCGCGACGCCGAGGGCGGCGCACGTCTCGGCGTGGAGGACCCGGCGACCGGGCGCGAGCTGGTCGAGGTCGCCGACGCGTCGCCCGAGGACGCCAAGGCCGCGCTCGCGGCGGCCGCCGAGGCGCAGCCTGAATGGGGGCAGAGCGCGCCGCGCGACCGCGGGGAGATCCTCCGCGCGGCCTACGAGAAGATCGTCGCGCAGGCCGACGAGCTGGCGCTGCTGATGACGCTCGAGATGGGCAAGTCCGTCGCCGAGTCGAAGGCTGAGATCTCCTATGCGGCGGAGTTCTTCCGCTGGTTCTCCGAGGAGGCCGTCCGCATTCACGGCCGCTACATGGTCAACACGACCGGAAAAGGCCGCATCCTCACGATGCGCCAGCCGGTCGGGCCGTGCGTGTTCGTGACGCCGTGGAACTTCCCGACGGCGATGGGGACGAGGAAGATCGCGCCCGCTGTCGCTGCCGGCTGCACGATGGTCGTCAAGCCGGCGCAGCAGACGCCGCTGTCGATGCTCGCGCTGGCGCGGATCCTGCAGGAGTCGGGAATGCCCGACGGGGTCCTGAACGTGATCACCGCCAAGCGCTCGGGCGCGGTCATCGAACCTCTGCTGAAGGACCCCCGGACGCGCAAGCTGTCGTTCACCGGCTCGACCGAGGTCGGCCGCGCGCTGATCGAACAGTCGGCCGATCAGATCCTGCGCATGTCGATGGAGCTCGGCGGCAACGCGCCGTTCCTCGTGTTCGAGGACGCCGACCTTGACGCGGCGGTCGAGGGCGCGCTCCTGGCGAAGATGCGCAACGTCGGCGAGGCGTGCACGGCGGCCAACCGCTTCCACGTCCACGAGTCTCTCGCAGACGAGTTCTCGAAGCGGCTGGCCGAGCGGATGGGCAAGCTCAAGGTGGGGCGCGGCACCGAGCCGGGCGTGGACGTGGGGCCGCTGATCGACGAAACGCAGCGGGCGAAGGTGCAGGAGCTGGTCACCGACGCCGTCGACCGGGGCGCGAAGGTGCTGAGCGGCGGGCACGCCGGCGCCGGTCCCGGCTACTTCTACGAGCCGACGGTGCTGGCCGGGGTCGCCGAGGACGCCCGCCTGATGAGCGAGGAGATCTTCGGCCCGGTCGCGCCCGTGGCGACGTTCAAATCCGACGAGCAGGCGCTCGACGCGGCCAACCGCACCGAGTACGGGCTGGTCGCCTACGTCTACACGCGCGACCTGGCCCGCGCGCTCAGCGTGTGCGAGCGCCTGGAGTCCGGCATGGTCGGCCTCAACCAGGGCGTCGTCTCCAACCCGGCGGCGCCGTTCGGCGGCGTCAAGCAGTCGGGTTTCGGCCGCGAGGGCGGCTTTGAGGGGATTGAGGAGTACCTCGAGACGAAGTACGTGGCGATCGCGCTGTAGGGATAGTAAAGGGGAGGGGTGAAAATGGCCCCTCGAGCATCGTGGGGGCGGTGATATTTGGCTCTCCAGCGCCCCCGGCTTCAAGAACAGGAGCGTTCCAAATGAGCTGGGACCCATACGAGAACCTTCCCCCAGCGGCCTCTTTCTCGCTGACCAGCAGCGACCTGCGGGAGGGCGAGAAGCTGGCGATGCCGCAGGTCAGTCGCATATTCGGCGCCGGCGGCGAGGACATTTCCCCGCAGCTCTCGTGGAGCGGCTTCCCGGCGGAGACGCAGAGCTTCGTGGTCACTATGTGCGACCCGGAGGCGCCCACGGTCAGCGGCTTCTGGCATTGGACTTTGGTGAACATTCCCGGCGACGTCACCGAGCTGCCTACCGGCGCCGGCGACGAGTCCGGCTCGGGGCTCCCGCTGGGCGCCTTTCAGCTCAAAAACGACGCCAGCATGGCGTGCTACGTCGGCGCCGGGCCGCCCGAGGGCCATGGGAGGCACCGCTACATCTTCGCGGTCCTCGCCGTAGACGCCGAGAGAATCGAGATCGACAAGGAAGCGACGCCAGCATTCCTGATGTTCAACCTGTTTAGCGGCACCCTTGGGCGCGCCTTCCTCGAGGGCTGGTACGAGAGGTAGTCCAAGACGAAGCGTGAAATCGCGCGCTTGGCGTTCCACGCCAAGGCGCGCCCGTTGCACGAGTTCCGGAGCGCCGCTGTCTCCCTTACCCGCACCGTTGGCCGACAGGCCGGGCATCTTGCCGGTGAGGGAGCTCGCGAGTCTCACGCCGATCCTCCGTGTGGGATCATCGCGCAGTGGACCCGAGTCGGATCGCAGCAGCTCCGGCCTTCACCGATCTGCCCGCCCCCGAGCTCGACGCGCTCGCGGGCGCGATGGGCGAGCGAGAGGTCGAAGCAGGTAGTGAGGTCACAACTCTCGACGACCACACGACCTCCGTCTACCTTGTCGAGCAGGGGGCGGCCGATGTCCTCTCCGACGGCGGCGAGGTGGTCCAGGCTCTGGGCCCGGGGGACATATTCGGCGAGATCTCCCTGCTCTTGACCGGACAGCGGACAGCCAGCGTCGTGGCGCGCACGCCGATGCGGCTCCTCTCGCTCGCGGATCAAGACTTTCAGCGCATCCGAGCGCGCGTACCCGAGTTCGAAAGCGTGCTGCGCCGTCTCGGCTTCGAGCGTGCAGCGCGCTAGAAGTCAATAGTCCCCGCTCCAACGAGCCCCGGGGGCCGCGGGCAGCATCGGATAGCCGTACTACAAAGCGTCTAATGCGGGCGGAACAGTTTGGCCGGCGCAAATCGTGAACCGAACCGCAGCTTTGCCCGTAATGACTTGTTAGATAGGTCAATGGCAAGCCCGCCCCCGGCATCTGCTGCCGTTGTACCGAGCGTATAAACGCGACCTTAAGAGAGCTGATGATGGAAGCCGAGAACCCCCCGCAGGACCCCGTCGCAGTCGCCTCCGCCGTGGTGCGCATCGTCGATGACATCGACAGGAGCACCGAGGAGGAGCAGGATGAGCTGCTGTGCGCGCTGCTGTGCGCCGCCTGGGGAAGCATCCGCGGCCAGAACCAGTAGGCGACTCCCGCCCGATCCTCGCCCGAGGGAGCGCTGAGCCGCGGCGCGGCTCAGGAGCCGAGCGCCAGCAGATCATCCAGCAGCCGCCCGTAGGCGCCGAGCAGGATCGAGAGATGGCCTTCGCCGTCGAGCAGGCGCGCCTGGGCACCGGAGACGTTGGCAGCGAGCCAGCGCCCGTGGGCGTAGGGGACGAAGCGGTCCTCCGAGCCCTGCCAGATCGCCACCGGACGGACGACGGCCTCCAGCGAGAAGCCCCAGTCGGCGACGAACGCGAGGTCGTCGTCGAACCAGCCCCAGACGTCGTCCCGCAACGCGCCGTGGAACAGCGCCGCCAGGTACTCGGCGAACTCGCCGCTGGCCGCCGCGCGGTCGACCGGCGAGAGCAGCTCGCCGAGCGAGGCCTGGATCTCGTCTCCGCCGGCCGCCAGGATCTCATCGCGCGCGGCGCGCAGGAACTGCTCGAGCGCCTGCTCTCCGGCCTCGGCGGCGGCGAACTCCGCCAGGTTCTCCTCGCCCATCCCGTCCGGCCAGTCAAGCCCGTCGGCCGAGCGCGGGGCGACGCCGGCGAGCGTCGCCGCGGCGATCGTCCGTTCGCCGAGCAGCGCCGCACACGCGAGCGCGTGGGGGCCACCGCCCGACCATCCGACCGTGAAGAACCGCGCGATGCCGAGCGCGTCCGCGATCGACTCGACGTCGGCCGCGCCGTCCGCGACGGTTCGCCCCGGGTGGCGCTCGGAGCCGCCGTAGCCGGGCCGCGAGTACGTGATGTGGCGCAGCCCGCGCTCCGCGCCGAGCTCGACCAGCGGCGGGTAGAGGATCCCGGCCGACGGCGTACCGGGGAGGAACAGAACGGCCCGCCCGTCCGCGGGGCCGTCGCTCTGGACCTCGAGCCGCCGTCCGTCGGCCGCCTGCACCTGCAAGCGCTCCATCGCCCCATCGTGCCACGGGGCGCGGCCGGGCGTGGGCGCTCCGGCGCGTAGCGGTGCCCTCAGGAGCCGACTGCGAAGGCGGCTACAGTCTCGCCGATGCGTCCCGCCCGGGCCCTCGCTGCCGCGCTCTGCCTGCTGGCGCTCGGCCTCGGGCTCGCGCTCGCGGGGTGCGGCGGCTCCTCGTCATCGGGGAACGGGATCGAATCGAAATCCCCCGAGCAGATCCTCGAAGCGACCAAACAAGCCGCTTCCCAGGCGGCCTCCGTTCACATCGTCGGCTCGATCGTCAACGAAGGCAAGCCGATCTCGCTCGACATGGAACTGCTTGCCGGCAAGGGCGGCAAGGGCACGATCTCCCAGGAAGGCTTCACGATCCAGATCATCCAGACCGGAGGGGCCGTCTACATCAACGGCACCGCCGCCTTCTACAAGCACGTCTCCGGTTCGGCCGCGGCCGCGCTTTTGCAGGGCAAATGGCTGAAGGCTCCCGCCGACAGCGGCGAACTCGCCTCGCTGGCGGAGCTGACCGACCTCAGCAAGCTGATCGACTCGGCGCTCGCCAACCACGGCACGCTGACGAAGGGCGACACGACGACGATCGAAGGTCATGAGGCCGTTCCGCTCAAAGGCACCACCAAGGGCGGCACGCTCTACGTCGCCGCGACCGGCAAGCCCTATCCGCTTCAGATCACCAAGGAGGGCAAGGAAAGCGGCAAGGTCGTCTTCAACCGCTGGGATCAGCCCGTCACGCTGACCGCCCCCTCGGGCGCAATCGACATCAGCAAGCTACAGAATGGCGGCTGATCGGCCGATTCATCCGTATGTCTATCTGCGCTGAGACCGGATCAAGGCTGCTCGCGCGCGCGTCGAACGGTTCGAGGACACGCGACGCGGAGTGGGGATTGGATGCGGGAGTTCTCGGTGAATGGAGTCTTGCAGGAGGGCCTTCTTCAGAGGCTCCAGGGACGGCCCGACGCTGTTCCTCCGCTCGACGCCCGCAGGCGCCTGCTCAACGGGGGAGCCATGGCTGACGGCAGCTCCCGCCGGCCGGCCTCCGGCGGCGCCGCGGGCAACCCCGACGGCGGCCACGGCGGCCGCCGGGCGCTCCCCGCGATGCTCGTCGGCTGCGCGCTCGCCATCGCCGCCGTGGTGGGGCTGGCCCTTGCCGGCGCCTCGGCCGCCGCTGCGGCCTGCGCCGCCGTCCTCGCGCTCGCCGCGCTGGCGATCGGCTGGGGCTTCGGCGAGCGCGGCATGGCGGCGCTCGAAGACGAGGTCGAGACGCGCACAAGCGAGCTGAAACGCGCCCTCTCGGAGCTCGAGATCGCCCAGGCCGAGACCGTTCAGCGCCTGTCGATGGCGGTCGAGTTCCGCGACGAGGACACCGGCGCCCACATCGAGCGGATCGGGCGCTTCTCCGTGCTGCTCGCCGAACACATCGGGATGGACGCGGAGTTCTGCGAGCGCCTGCGCCACGCCGCGCCGCTGCACGATGTCGGCAAGGTCGCGATCCCCGATGCAATCCTGCTCAAGCCCGGGCCCCTGACGCCCGAGGAGCGGGCGATCGTGGAGACCCACGCCGAGGAGGGCCACCGGCTCGTCCGCGGCTCCTCCTCCTCGATCCTCGACATGGCCGCGACGATCGCGCTGAGCCACCAGGAGAAGTGGGACGGCAGCGGCTACCCGCGCGGCCTGAAGGGCGAGGCGATCCCGATCGAGGGTCGCATCGTCGCCGTCGCTGACGTGTTCGACGCGCTCACCAGCGACCGCGTCTACCGCAAGGCCTTCTCCGTCGACGATGCGATCCAGATGATGCGCGAACAGCGCGGCCGCCACTTCGACCCCGTGCTGCTCGACGCCTTCATGGAAGTGCTCGGACGCTCCGGCCCCGACGCACGGGCGGAACTGCGCAGCGATCCGGCGGCGCTCGTCGAGTCCACGCTCGAGACGTTCGCGACCGCGCTCGAACGAGGCGACGCGGAGATGGCCGAGGGCGCGATCGCGACCGCGATCGAGGACGGCATCTCGCCGACCACGCTGCACGCCGAGGTGATCGGCCCGGCGCTGCGCAGGCTCGACGTGCTCTCCGAAGCGGGCGAACTCTCCGCCGACACCGAGCACCGCGCCGCGACGATCGTGCGCCGCGTGCTGGCGACGCTCTACCGCTACATGACGGGCGGGACCGAGCCGACGCGCGAGCTCGTGCTGCTCGCGGCCATCAAGGGCGACGAGCACACGCTCGGGCTGCAAATGGTTCACGACCAGCTCGCCGCCGCCGGCTACCAGACCGACTTCGACACCGACCTCGACGGCGCCCGTCTGCTGGAGCTCGTCGAGTCCCGCCGGCCCGGCCTCGTCGTGATCGGGGCGACCAACGCCGGCGAGAGCGAGGAGCTCGACGCCGCGCTGCGCCAGCTGCGCGGGAGCCACCCCGGGGTGCCGGTCGTGCTGTGCGCCCCGGCCGTCGGCGGCAGCCTGCCGCGCGAGCGGAGCGGCATGCGCGTGCTCGAGCGCATCGACCAGTCGGTCGAGGCGGTCGAAGAGCTGCTCGCGGGCGCCGCAGCGGCTGCCTGAGCACCGCGTCGTCCGTCTGGGCGTCGCCCGAAGCCGGCCGGCGCCGAGCCGTATAGATTTCGCCCCAGTGAGCAAGCGCGCGATCGTGACCGGGGGAGCGGGCTTCATCGGCTCGCACGTCGCAGACGCCCTGCTGGCCGACGGCTACGAGGTGAGGGTCATCGACGACCTGTCCTCCGGCGTCGCCGAGCGCGTGCCCTCCGGCGCCGAGCTGGTCGAGCTCGACATCGTCGAGCAACGCGTCCTGCGCGAGGCCTTCGACGCCTTCCAGCCTGAGGCCGTCTACCACCTGGCCGCGCAGGCCAGCGTCGTCGCCTCGGTCGCCGACCCGGGTCGCGACGCCGACGTCAACGTCCGCGGCACGCTCAATGTGCTCGAGGCCGCCGGCGCGCACGGCGCGCCGGTCGTCTTCACCTCCACCGGTGGCGCGCTGTACGGCGACGAGGCGCCGCGGCCGACGCCCGAGGACCGGATCCCGGCGCCGCTGTCGCCATACGGCTCCTCGAAGTGGGCCGCTGAGGCCTACGTGCAGACGTGGTCGCGGCTGTCGGGGATTCAGCACACGGTCGCCAGGCTCGGCAACGTCTACGGGCCGCGCCAGAGCCCCCATGGCGAGGCTGGCGTGGTGGCGATCTTCACCGGCCGGATCAACGAGCGCAAGCCCCCGAAGCTCTACGGCCAAGGCAAGCCGACCCGCGACTACATCTACGTCGCTGACATCGTCAGCGCGCTGCTCACGGCGACGGGCACGGCCGGCGTCTACAACGTCGCGACCGAAACCGAAACGGACGTGTCGGCGATCTGGCGAAGCCTGTGCGAGATCGCCGGCGTCGAGCTCGAGCCCGAGCTAGCGGACCTGCGGCCCGGCGAGCTGCAGCACAGCTGCCTGGACATCACCCGCGCCCGGGCCGAGCTCGGCTGGAGCCCGAAGGTCGCCTTCCAGGAGGGGCTCGCGATCACCTACCGGGCGCTGTCCGAGGAATTCGCCGGCGCCTGAGGGCGCGGCTGCAAGCGATAGCTCAGCCCTGCGGGCGTCTCCTCGGAGCGCCGAAGCAATCGCATGAGCCCGATGCGCGGGGCCGCTGCGACGGCCCTGACGATCGCAACAGTGCTGCTGAGCGCCCCCGGCGCGGCCGCGATCGCCGATCAGCCGGGCGGCGTCGCCGCCCCCGGCGCCCCTGCCTCGCCGCAGGCGGGCGGCAGCCAGTTCGGCGTTCCGTCGGGCGTCTCCCGGCCGCAGCTCAGCTACCTGCGGGTGCCCGCGAGCTCGGGCGCCGGGCGCCCGCCGCGGATCGTGCTCGAACTGGTCGAGCCGCACGCCCCAAGCGTCTACCTGCGGGTGCTGATCATCGACCTGCACACCCGGCGCACCGCGGTCACCGCGGATATGGGCTGGGTGCGCACCTCCCACCGGCTGGCGGTGGTCTGGCCCCGCGGCGCGCGGGTAGGCGCCGGCACCTACCGCGTCACCGTCAGTGCGCACGACCGCCGCAACGGCAACATCCTTCGCAACGCGCGCATCTCCGGCCAGGCGACCCTGACCGTCAAGCCGCCGACCGTACCCGTCACGCCCCCGCCGCCCGCGAGCAGCCCCGAACCGGGCGTGCCGACGCCCGCGCAGACCGTCGCCGACGGGGCCGTCTTCCCGGTGCGCGGGCCGCACAACTTCGGCGACTCGGAAAACCGCTTCGGAGCCCCGCGCAGCGGCCACTTCCACGAAGGCCAGGACGTGCTGACCGCCGAAGGGACCCCGGACGCCGCCCCGCTCGCGGGCACGATCCTCACGACCGCCAATCAGCCCGGGGGCGCCGGCTACTACCTGGTCGAGCACTCGCTGATCGGCTTCGACTTCATGTTCGCCCACTGCGAGGCGGGCTCGTTCACGGTCGCTGAAGGCGAGGCGGTCGCCGCCGGCCAGCAGGTATGCAAGGCCGGCGAGACTGGCGACGCGACGGCGCCGCACCTGCATTTCGAGATCTGGGTCGGCGGCTGGCAGGCGAAGGGCGGCCATTCGATCGACCCGCTGCCCTACCTGGAAGCCTGGGAAAAAGCCGAATAGCCCGGGCTCGGGGCAATGCCCGACTCGGTAGCATCGACCGCTGCGGCGAGATAGCTCAGTTGGTAGAGCACACGACTGAAAATCGTGGTGTCCCCGGTTCGAATCCGGGTCTCGCCATCGTGCCGTTGGCCGTCGCCCATCCGCGCGGCTGATCAGCCGGGGCGGCGAGCCAAACCGGCTCGGCGTCAGCCGAGGCCGCGCGGAACTGTGACGAGATGGACGACTGCCCTCGAGCGGACCGCCCGCGCGTTGCTGGCATGGGCGTGCGCGACGTTACGGATCGTGCGGGGCGCGCCGGCGCGGACGCGGGCGGTGAACCTCAGAGTGTGGGCAGCCAGGGGCGCCAATCTGCTCAAGGTCGCGCAGACGGCCCGACCACGAACGCTGAATCCACGCGTCGACGCGGGCACGAGCCCCTTCGGAAGAGCGTCACACACTCTTACGCCAAGCGCAGTGTTCTCGCCGGTGTTCCTCACCACCAGCTTGAATTCGACCGTACCGCCGGTGACGACATGGGATGGCGCGGCCTGCTTGTGGAGCGCCAGCGTCGTATCCAAGATTCCCGGCGGGCCCGGCAGTTTCTCGGCCGCGACGGGGAGCTCGAGCGGGCCGGAGGGCAAGACTTCGGCTTCCGGTATCGGCGGTTTGGGCGCGGGGATCGGCTTTTCCGGCACCACCACGCGGGACACCGTCGAGTCGCGGTTGGAATTCGGATCGGGCAGAGGCTCCGGCTGATCGCCGGCTACGGTCGCGACGTTCACAAGCAGTTCCCCGTCCGGAGTGTTGTCGAGCACGCGGCCGGTGATCGTCACCGCCAGCGACGAGCCGTCCGCGGGCGCCGGCGGCACGCTTGATGCCGTGCACGTGATCGCTCCCGCCGCGCCCACGGGCGGCGTCGAGCAGGTCAGGGAGGGCGGAGCGCTCAGGCTCGTGAACACCACGCCGGCGGGAAGCTGGTCGGCGAGTACGAAGCCAGTCGAGGTCCCGGGTCCGTGGTTCGTGGCGAGCAGGCTCCAGGTCAGCGTTGCACCCGGGGCAACCACGGATGCCGAGACGGTCTTGACCACGCCGAGATCGACGAGTTGCGGTTGCGGAGGCAATGGGGGGACCACAACCGCTGCCGCGCTGCAGCCATTGAACGGGACTTCAGGCTGATCGGCCGAGTTCGACCGATAGCAGCCGGTATTGGTCAACAGCCCCGGCCCCGGTCCCGCTGCAGCCGCGCCAACCGTTGCCTGGAATTTGTATGAGAAGGACCCGCCGGGCGCGACAGTCCCGACCGCGCACGTGATCGCTCTCGTCGGCGCCGAGTAGCTGCACGCGTTCCCGGGGTTGCTCGTGAAGCCGGCGAAGTCGAGACCCGAAGGCAGCGGATCGTTGATCGTGAGGTTCGTCGCCGCTACGGTCGGCGTCGGGTAGAGCGGATCGCCCGGCGTCCGTTCGGGGTTCGTGACCGACGTCGTGTACGTGATCGACTCGCCCGGCGAGGCCTGCGGGCGATCTGCGACCTTGTCGATCTGCACGTTGGGAGCCCGGATCAGTGTGTCGAACACCAGCCCGCCGAAGAAGTACGTGTCCCCGTCCGTGCCGAGGCACACCGAGGCTCCGGTGGCGTTGTGGGGGATCGTTCCCTCGGGCGGATCGAGCGTTGACTGGTCGAACCCGAGCTGATTGCCGTAGTCCGGTTCGCGGCCGCCGAGATCCACGCCTCCGGTGGAGATCGTGCTGTTGAAGAAGTTGTCAACGGGGTGCAGCGCGTCACTCTGGTGCGCGAGTCCTTTACAGGTCGTGCTGAGTTTCCCGAGCGCGAGGTAGTCGCCTTCAATGGCGCGATCTCCCTCGTATGTCCACGTGGTGACCTGCGCGTCGACGTTGCCCGAGGAGGGCGTCGTGAAGCCCTGGAAGTTGAGCGGACCCAAAACGAGTTCCTGGCCGCCTTCGACCTGAACGAAGTCGAACCCGTCGAACAGCGTGATGTTGCGAAACGCGGCGGTGGGGCTCTCCCACGCCACGACCAGGGTCCACCCGCCGTGGCGGTTGAAGCCCCGTCCCGCCTGCACGTTTGCCACAGTCACCTTCGCCTGCTTGTTGCCTTTGGCTTCGGGAGCGACACCCGAGAGGTAGGCGTTGAGCTCGGCCGTGACGTCAGCCCTCACCTGATACGCGAAGCCGACGTTTTTCCCCGGCTGGCTGTACCAGCTCGGGATGCCGGCCCACGCGCCTTCGCGGGTCGCGCTTGTGGCGTCGACCGTCGTGTAGGCGCCTGTCCCCACACGCATCTGGGAGGTCTTCCAGAGTTTGTTGGTGTTCGGATCGGCTCCGCCGGGAGCATCGTCGGTTCCATCGTTGTTGGCCCCGACTCCACGGGCGAGGTCGGCGCCCCAATACAGATACGCACGAACCACCCGCGCATTGCCGGGGATCGACACCGTCGAAGAGCTCGAGTCGAAGTGACCGCCGCTGGGATCGACATTGACGTAAACCATGTCGCGGTCGTTGTTGTTCGCTTTCAGGCACGGCTCGGTGATTCGCGAGCGGCGCTTCGGCGCCTTCGCCGCGGGATGGTGTTGCGCCGCGGACAGGTTCTGCGGGCATGTCAACAGCGTGTTGCCGCTAGCCACGACGGCGCCGCGGAGGTTCGCCGAGAAGGTCGGCGTCGTGTTCGACGCGAGCTGGTTCCCCGGCCGACTGCCGACGAGGTGGCGCAGCGGCGAGTTGGGCCAGTGGCTGACCCGCTGCGGCGCCGCGAGCGCCGGACCGGCTGCAAGCGGGCCGACAAGGAGCGACGCGAGCACCCACCCCAGCGCCCGCCACCCGGATCCGAGGCGCCGCCACCTTCGGGCCATCTGCTCGACCCAACGGGCCACCCGCTCAGTCCGGCACATCGGTTCCCCTCCTGATCAGCCTCGGATCCGACTCCTCGTGAGGAAAGTCTAACGGTGATGTCACGGGGCATAGCGGTCACGACGGTGGCGACCGCGCTCGAGCGTCGCTTCCAGGTCTCGGCTGGAACTCAGCGCAGGATGCCCGTGTGGCCGATCGAGTAGCGGCCCGGCTGCGGCCAAACACACAGGCCGTGCGGGCCGTAGCCGACGGGGATCTTGTGCAGCAGCCGTCCGGTTCGTGTCGAGATCGCGTAGACGACGTTGTCGTAGCGGCCGCTCAGCCACAGGACGCGGCCGTCCGCGGACACGCCGCCCATGTCCGGCGAGCCGCCGCCGGGCAGCCGCCACTTCTTCACCGGCCGCCGCGTCGTGAACGAGATCACGCTGATCGAGCCTTCACCGCGATTGCTGACGTAGAGGAAGCGCGAGTCGCGGCTCGGGTACAGGCCGTGCGCGCCGCGCCCTGTCGCCTGGAACCGGATCACGCTCATCCTCGCCGCGTCGATCAGCCACACGCCGCCGTCCGCCATGTCAGCCACGTAGAACGTGCGGCCGTCGGGAGAGAGCTTGACGTCCTGGGGCATCGCCCCTTCGCGCAGCGCGATCGTCTTGATCGCGCGCTCGCTCGCGAGGTCGACGACGACCATCCGCCCGCCGAACTCGCACGAGACGAGCGCCAGCCGTCCATCGGCCGTGAAATCCATGTGGTCCGGGCCAGCGCACTGCGGCAGCGCCAGCGAGTGCTCGAGGCGCATCGTGCGCGCGTCCCGGAAGTCGAGGGTGTGCAGCGCCTCGGCGACGACGATCGCGCGGGTGCCGTCGGCGGTGAAGTAGAGGTTGTAGGGATCGCGCACAGGGATCGGCTTGCCGGGCCGTCCGGTGCGGGGGTCGATCGGCGTCAGCGAGTTGCCCAGATCGTTCGTCACGTACAGCGTGCGCAGGTCCCAGGAGGGCGTGACGTGCTGCGGCAGCGCGCCGGTCGCGAAGTGCTCGACGATCCTGCCGGTTCGCTGGCTGATCACGTCGACCGTGTCCGAGCCGCTGTTCGGCACGTACACGAGCGGCGGGTCGCCGCGCACCTGGGGCGCGAGCATCCCGGGTCGCGTCGCCGCGTAGATGTCCCGCGTGGAGAGCAGAGGCGGGACGCGCCCGGCCACGAGAGCGGCGGTGGGGCCGGCGCTCGCGGCCGCGCTCGCGACGGTGCCGGTCGAAGGACTCGTGACCGCCGCGGGGGTCGAGGTTGGCGGGCTGGCGCCCCCACCGCCGCATCCCACGCCGAGCGCCAGCGCGGCTCCGCTCGCCAGCAGAGCCAGCAGCCGCACCGGAGACACCCGCTTCGCGGTCACCGCGCGAGCGTCCAGGCCTCGTCCTGCGCGCTCCCGGCGGCATCCCGCCCTCCGGCCACCACCACGTGTTCGCCGACCGCCGCGGCGCCGAGGTCGGACAGCGCCTTCGGCAGGCGTCCCGCCAGGGTGACGGTGCCGTGAGACGGATCGATCGCCCAGATCGAAGCGCTCGGCCGGCCGCCGGAATCACGGCCGCCGATCACGAAGAACGTGGCGCCGAGAGAAGCCCCGGCGGCGTGGGAGAGCGCGCGGGGAAGGGCGCCGATCGCCCGCACGGCGCCGGAGGCGGGATCGACACTCAGAACAGCGGCCTGGCTTTCGACGCCGTCGGTACCGCCCGCCACCAGCAGCTTGCTGCCGACCGCTGCGACCGCCGCGTACCGCAGCGGGCGTGGCAGCGTCGCGACCACCCGAGGAAGGACTCCGGGGCGGTAGGCGATCACCGACCGCTGCGGCGCCGTCTCGGTGTACCCGCCCACGACGAACGCGGTCCCGGCGATCGTGGCGGCGCTCGTGTCCGACAGCGCCTGCGGCAGAGTCCCAGCCCGTCGCACTGTCCCGTCCGCTCCGACCGCGGTGATGCTCGCGACCGGCCCCGCGGCGGTGCCGCCTCCGAATGCATACGCGCGCTGACCGATCGCCGCGGCGCCCACATCATGGACGGCTTGCGGGAGGCGACCGGCCGGCGACGCTCCCCCCGGCCGCAGCGCGATCACCGAGGCCAGCGACGCGTCGCTCGCGTCGAGACCGCCGATCGCGAGCACCGTGTCCCCCGGGAGCGCGGCCATGGCCGGGCGCTGGACGGCGATCGGGAGCCTGCCGCGTTGCACGACGCGCAGCCGCGCAGGGGGGGCCGGCGCCGCCGGCCGGCGGCTCGACGCGCTCTCGTTCGCCGCCGCGAGGTGCGGCGACGGCGACGATGAGCCGCATCCGCACGAGGTGAGCGCTAGGAGCAGCGAGAGGGCCGCGAGCGCAACGCGGCCGCGACCGGGTGAACGCGCGGAGTCCGCCGCCGCCACGTCGATCTGAGCTCCCCGCGCGGCCGCACGCCTGCGGCCTGCTCCCGCCATGCGCGCAGCTTCCGCCAGGCACCTGAACGGCGCCTGAACATCGGATGAGCGTCTTGCCATCGTGCGCACCAGACCGGCGAGGAGTTCTCCAGCCGGCCCGGGCTGAGCGACCGCGCCCGACCGGCCCTCGTCAGGCGTGCCGGCGTCGTCGCCGACGCGATTTCCCGCGCGGTGAGCTAGTCGCGGCGGTGGGCGATCAGCACCGCACGCCGCGAGTGCGCCGCGACCGCCTCGGCGACGCTCCCGATCAGCACGCCGCCGAGCCCGCTGCGCCCGTGGGAGCCGAGCACGATGAGGCTCGCGTCACGCTCCTCGGCGAACTCGACGAGGGCCTTCCAGGTCGGCGCCGCGTCGACCGCCTCGCTGCGCGCGCTGAAGCCGGCGTCCCGCGCCAGCGCCGCGCCGGCGGCGGCCGTTTCCTCGGCCGCCCGCCGCACTTCGGCGATCTCGGCGGCATTGATCTGGAGCTGGACGGGCGGCACGAACCCCACGTCGAACGGCTGCCAGACAGTGAGCACGAGCGCGTCGCGTCCGGGGGCGAGCTGCCTGGACGCCTCCTCGATCGCGAGCTTGGCGAGGCCCGAGCCGTCGTAGGCGAAGACCACCGGCCCCGGCTGTGGGGAGGCGGGGCTCGGGCCGCTCATCGTGCGGGCTCCTCAGCGAACGTCGGACGGTGCGCCCGCCGCCGCACGCGGGCTAGCAGCGGCGGTGAGTACCAGGCAGGGCCTTCGCCGTCCATGAACCGCTCGAGATCGGGCTTCTGTGCGCGCGCCCCACCGAGCGCATACAGCGCGACCGCAGAGAGGGCGCCGCCGACGGCGAGCCCAAGCCCGATCCACAGCGCCAGCCGCGTCCCCTCTTGGGGGCTGCCGCCAACGGTGGCGGCGAGGTGCACGAACAGCGGCGCGATCATGAACGCGGCGACAGCGCGGAACAGCTCGACGATCGCGAACACGCGCTGCAGGCTCGCAGCCGCGAGCGAGAAGCCGGCGACGAACAGGGCCGGGGCGACGGCTGCGCCGAGGCCGATCCCTGTCAGGCCCGAGCCGATCAGCGCCGTCGCTTGCGTCGCGGGGATGTGGATCAGGAAGACGCCGATCCCGGCGGCGAGGAATGCCATGCCGACGAGCGGCAGGTAGTGAAGCTCGCGTGTTTTCAACAGGAGGCCGAGCGCAACCGCGGTGAGCAGGGCGCCGCCCAGCTCGGGCAGGTAGAGCAGCCCCACGTGCAGCGGCGAGTAGATCTGAGCGAGTTCCGCGCCTGCCAGGACGGACGCCGACACCGACGCGGCGGCGGCGGCGAGGGCGACGACGATCCCCGCGACCGGGATCGTGCTCGTGAGCATCGTGCGAACCGTCAACAGAGGTCGGCTGCTCCGGTACTGGTATACGACGAGCGTCACGATCAAGCCGAGGCCAACGAGCAGCGGCAGCAGCGTCTGGGGGCCGACGAAGCTGTGCGTCAGCAGCTCGGAGGCGCCGTAGAAGGCGAGCACGCACCCAGAGGCGGCGAGGCCGATCGCGCGAACGTCACGCGGCGCGGACAGGTCGGCGGGCGGGGCGTCATCGAACGTCAGCACCGAGAGCGCCAGCGCGGCGAGCGAGATCGCGGCCACGACCCAGAACAGCGGGCGCCAGCCCTGCGCGCTGGCCTGGATGCCACCGAGCACAGGTCCGAGCGCGACCGCGCCGAAGATGCAGACGTTCATGATCATCGCGGTCCAGCGGAACTTCTCGATGCCGAAGCCGAGCGCCAGCGGCGGTACCGCCGCGATCAGCAACAGGCTGGTGCACAGGCCCTGCAGCACGTGCCCGGAGATGAACATGGCGGAGTTGGTCGCGGAAGCGGCGAGTACCGAGCCGAGCACGAGCAGGGCGGCGTAGAGCACCATCATCCGCCGCTGCGGCAGCAGCTGGGCGAACTGGACCGCGAGCACGGTGCCGACGGCGTAGCCGGCGTTGGCCATGCCGAGCCCCAGGCTCATCGTCTGGGCGCTCATGTGGAGCTGTTCGCTGATACGCCCCGTGAGCGGCTCAATCGCGGCGGATAGCCCCAGGTAGGGGACCAGCGCGAAGATCACCATCGCCGCGGCCGCGGGGTAGCGGCCGGCCAGAGGACCCTGTCTCATCGGCGAGCCCCCGTTCCGTGGGTGCGGTCGTCGATGTGCTTGGTGGCGAGGGGCGAAACTCGGGTCATCGGGCTCAACCTGGTTCTGTCGGCGTGCGAGCTAAAATGGAGGGACCCTCCGAAAAGAGTGGAGGTACCCTCCGAATAATACGGAGGTAGCCTCCGGTTTTCAAGTGGATCATTGTGAACACGATCAAGACATCAACACAGCAAGCGCCGGCGGGCCCCAAGCGGGCGGACGCCAGGCGCAACTACGAGCGTGTGCTCAACGCAGCGCGCGAAGCCTTCGCCGAAGGCGGCGAGGAGACGGCGCTCGAGGAGATCGCCCGCCGGGCCGGCGTCGGCATCGGCACGCTCTACCGGCACTTCCCCAGCAGGCAGGCGTTGCTCGAGGCGCTCTACGTGAAGGAACTCGACGAAGTGTGCCGCTCCGCCGCGGAGCTGGTCACGGCCGACCCGTGGGACGCGCTGCGCCTGTGGTTCGAGCGCCTGATCGATTACCTGGCGACGAAGCGGGCGCTCGCGGAGCAGCTCTCGAACTACCTCGACCCGGACGCCGCGCTGTTCAAGGAATGCCGCGGCGCGCTCTATGCCGCCGGTGAACCACTGCTCGATCGCGCCCAGGAGGCGGGCGTCGTCCGAGCGGACGTCGAGTTCTCCGACGTCCTGCAGATGGTCGTCGGGATCACGAAGATCCCCGCGACCGAGCCCGGTCAGGTCGAACGCGTGCTGCGGGTCGCGCTCGACGGGCTTCGCTATCGCCCGCAGGCGTAGCTCGCCACTCGGCCTGCGAGCGCGATTCGGCCGTTGCGTCGCAACGGCGCCGCGATGGTTGTCCAGGCGGTCGGCGAGCCGCCACTGCCGATGGCCCTAACCTGAGTGGCGCGGCCGGATTCGGTCGCGCCGCGACCACCAGGAGGACCAGATGGCACCAGAGACCACCGTGCAGCTCGACCGCGAGCGCGTGCGCGGCATGATCGAGCGCGAGGCCGTGCAGCTCGACGAGCGCACACCCGGAAGCCTCGCGATGTACGAGCGCGCCCGCCGGTCGCTGTCCGGCGGCGTCGCCTCCAGCTACCAGGCGCGCGACCCGTGGCCGATCTACCTGACGACCGGCGAGGGGCCGGTCGTATTCGACGTCGACGGCAACCGCATGTGGGATTTCCACAACGGCTTCGGCTCGATGGTCCAGGGTCACGCGCACCCCGCGATCGTCCGGGCCGTCCGCGAGCGGGTCGCCGAGGGCACGCACTTCGCCGCGACGACTGAGGACGGCGTGCTCGTGGCCGAGGAGCTGCAGCGCCGCTGGGGCATCGACCGCTGGCGCTTTCTGAACTCGGGCTCGGAGGCGACGATGGACGCGATCCGGATCGCCCGCGGCTACACCGGGCGGGACACCATCGTCAAGATCTTCGGCTCCTACCACGGCCACCACGACGCCGTGATGGTCTCGATCGGCGTCGAGTACGACCGCATCGGCGACCGCGAGAACTACGAGTCGCTGCCCTACGGCGCCGGGATCCCGAAAGCCGTCTCCGATCTGACCATCGCCGTGCCGTTCAACGACGCGGGCGCGATGGAGCGCCGGATCGAGCGCCTGGAGGCCGAAGACCGCAAGCCGGCCTGCGTGATCATGGAGGCGGCGATGATGAACCTCGGCGTCGTGCTGCCCGAGGACGGCTACCTGCAGGCCGTCCGCGACCTGACCGAGCGCCACGGCATCGTGCTGATCTTCGACGAGGTCAAGACGGGTCTCGCGATCGCGGCCGGCGGCGCCACCGAGCGCTTCGCCGTGAAGCCCGACATGGTCACCCTGGCCAAGACGCTCGGCGGCGGGCTGCCCTCGGCGGCCGTCGGCGGCAGCGAGGAGATCATGCGGGTGGTCGAGGACGGGACCGTCTACCAGGTCGGCACGTACAACGGCAACCCGCTCGCGATGGCGGCGGCCCGCGCCAGCCTCGAGGAGGTGCTCACGCCGCCGGCCTACGCGCACATGGACGCGCTCAACGACCGCATCGTCGCCGGCTGCGAGGGCGTGATCGAGCGCTACGGCCTGTCCGGCTACGCGGTCGGGGTCGGCGCCAAGGGCTGCGTCACGTTCTCGCCGAGCAAGATCGTCGACTACGAGACCTTCAAGGCCAACCAGGACGTCGAGGTCACCGAACTCGCCTGGCTCTACAACATGAACCGCGGCATCTTCATGACGCCGGGACGCGAGGAGGAGTGGACGTTGTCGGTGACCCACACCGACGAGGCGGTGGACGCCTACGTGCGGGTGTTCGACGAAATGGCCGCCGAGCTGACCGCCTGATTCGTCACCGCCCCAACTCTTGACGCCCTGGGGCGTTTTAAGCGCATGGCTTCGATCGTGGTCTCCGGTGACGTCCTACGGCGTCCCAGCGGGAGCAATCTGGCGACGCACCTGCACTACCTGATCGGCCTGCGCAAGCTCGGGCACGAGGTCATCTACCTCGAGGAGCGGGGGCTGCCGGCGCCCGGCAGCGACAGCGAGGAGGCACCCGTGCCGCGGGCGGGCCTCGTGCTGGTGGGAGACCTGCTGCGCCGCTGCCGCGTCGACATCCCGGTCGTGTGGGTCGACTCCGACGCCGGGCTCGTCGGCGGCATGGTCTGGCCGCAGCTGCGCAGGAGCCTGCGCGGCGCCGACCTGCTGCTCGACATCGGCGGGCACTGCTGGCTGCAGGAGCGCGCACTGCCGAAGCGCCGCGCGCTGCTCGACGTCGACCCGGGCGAGGGCCCCGCCGAGCTCGAAGCCGGGACGCGCCAGGCCGACCACGATCTCTACTTCTCCAACCGCCGCGATCCCGACGAGCGGCTGGCCGCCGAGTGGCTGCCGACGATCCCGCCGGTCGTACCGCGCCTCTGGTACGGACCGCCGGCGCGCGCCGAGCTGCCGCTGAAGGTGCTCGTCGGTCGCGGCTTTCAGGAGGGCGGCCTCGGTCCCGACCAGGGCGGGGGAATCGCGGGTGAGGAGCTGCTGGCGTTGCCGGCACGCCTGACCCCGCGCCCCTGGACGGCGCTCCGCGACGACGGCTCCGAGCTGGCGGCTCAGCTCGCCGAGGCCGGTTGGAGCGTCAGGGCCGAGGCCGCCGTGGATGGTTCGCTGTCCGCCCACCGCGGGGGGTTGATCGGCTCGCAGGCGTGCCTCAGCTTCCGCCGGCCGGGCCCCGACAGCGTCTGGTTCACGGGGCACGACGCCTGCTTCCTGGCGGCCGGGCGGCCGCTGATCGTCGCCGACGCCGACCTCGACTGCTGGCTTCCGACCGGGACCGGCGTGCTGACCTTCGAGGACCTCGACGGCGCCGTCGACGCCGTCGAGCTCGTCGCCCGCGAGCTCCCACGCCACGCGGCCGCCGCGCGCGACGTCGCCGAGCGCGTCTTCCACTACAAGGTCGTGCTCCCGGCCCTGCTCGGGCAGGCGCTGCCGCGTCACCTCCAGGCCGTCGCCTGAGATCGGGACCGCTCCGCCCCCGGCGGCTCAGCCGCCGATCGCCTCGCGCACGCTCGCCGCGGTCGGGGCGAGCTCGTCCGGCAGGCGCTCGAGCAGCACGAGCCACGACGGCTTGATCGCGGCGGCGCGGCGGACGAGCGCCACACCGCGGTCGAGATCCTCCCCCGCCGCCCCCAGCCCCGCCCAGAACGTGAGCTCGTCGGCCTCCGGCGCGAGCTCCGCGGCCGCGATGTAGAGCTCGGTCGCGCGTGCGTGCTCGCCCGCGGCCGCCAGCTCGTCGGCCTCGCCGGCCATCTCGTAGGCGCGAGCCAGCCTCACGAGCCGCTGGAGCTCGCCCAGCGGATCGGCGTGGTCCTCGACGCGGATGTCGAGCCGCGCCCGCCACGGCTCGCCCTCGGCCGGCACGACGAGCAGCGCCGCCGACTGGCGGCCGCGCACGTCGCCGCCCTCGCCCTCGGCGGCAAGGAGCGCGGCGAGCATGCGCTCGGCGAGATCGCCTTGGCCGTCGCGGTAGGCGTGGGCCATCGCCGCCGGCACCGTCTCGGCGGCCATCATGTTCGCCTGGCAGGAGAAGCCGTCGCCGACGACGTCGCCGGCGAACGGGATGCAGCCCTCGCCGGTGTGCGCCGCGGCTCCTCCGCGCGCGTCGACGACGCCGAGCTGGCGGTAGTGCGCCTGCGCGTCGCTCCTCAGGACCGCCTCGACGGCCGCCGCCGCGTCCATCCCGCCCGCCATCGCCTCCAGCGCGCCGGGCCCGTGGGCGACCTCGGCGACCGACTGCGTCGCGACGGCCCCGACGCCCGGCCGCGCCCAGGACACGACGCTCCCGACGGAGAACCAGTGCGACTGCACCGCCACCCCCAGCTCGCCGCTCGAGGGGTCGCGGGCGACGATCGAGTAGGTGCCGCGACGGTGCACTCACGCCATCATCGCACCGGCGGCGCGGGGTCGGCGAGCGCCGGGCGCGGTTATCGTGACTGCAATGGCCTCCGTAGAGCCGCAGCCGGGCGACGGCACGCCGGCTGCCCCCGCCGCGGGCGCCGCGGGCGGCGAGGAGGGGCCGCCCAAGGTCAGCGACGAGGGGCCGCCCAAGGTCAGCGACGAGCTCGAAGGCTGGCTCAACGGCGAGCATCGCAAGACGGTCGGCGGCCTGATCGAGCTGTTCGAAGAGAAGAGCTTCGCGCTGCTCTTCGTGCTGCTGCTCGGCGTGCCCGCGCTGCCGCTGCCGACCGGCGGCGTCACGCACGTGTTCGAGATCCTCGCGGTGCTGCTGGCCGCGCAGCTGGTCGTCGGCCGGCGCCGGATCTGGGTCCCGCGGCGCTGGTGCGAGCTCGAGCTCGCGGGCCCGCGCCAGCAGAAATTCCTCAATGGACTGATGAGGCTGATCCGCAAACTCGAGCGGATCTCGAAACCCCGTTTCCGCTTCCTTTTCAACCACCGGCTCAGCAACTCCGTCTTCGGGCTGCTCGTCGCCGCAGGCTCGATCGCGGCCTTCCTCGCGCCGCCCTTCACCGGCCTCGACACGCTCCCTGCGCTCGGCGTCGTGCTGATCTCGCTCGGGGTCCTGCTCGAGGACATCCTCGTCGTGATCGCCGGCCTGATCGTCGGGGCAGGGGGCGTGATCCTGGAGATCGTGCTCGGCAGCGCGGCCGTGGGCGGGGTGAAAAAACTCTTCTAGCCTTCGCCGAGGGGGCGCCGCCGGGTACTCTGGCCGCATGGCGGCTGCGTGGCCGACTCTGCCCCTCGAGCAGTGGCGCGAGACCTGCGACACGCTGCACGCTCACACGCAGGTCCTCGGAAAGCTGTGCGTCGCGCTCGCGCCGCCCGAGCCACAGCTCCAGCACGCGGCGCTGCGGCTCAGCGCGCGCGGCTGGGAGACGCGGCCGCTGCCCGCGCCCGACGGCTCCGGCTCGTTCGTCGCGGTCCTCGACCTCCATGCCCACGAGGCCGTGCTCGAGCACAGCTTCGGGCGCGCCTGGCGCACGAGCCTCGTCGGGCGGCCGGTCGGCGATGTCGCGCGTGCCCTGCTCGACGCCGCCCGCGGGCTCGCTGGATCGTTCGAGATCGACCCCAAGCCGCAGGAGGTGCCGTGGAGCGAGCCCCTCGACGCCGACGATCGTCACCGCACCTACGACCCGCGGCAGGTGGAGCGCTACTTCCACGCCGCCACCCAGGCGGCGCTCGTCCTGGCCGCGTTCCGCGCGCCTTACCGCGGCCGCTCGACGCGCGTCAACGCCTGGTGGGGCTCCTTCGATCTGGCCGTCAACCTCTTCTCCGGCGAACCCGCCGACCCGCCCTCGGAGGACTTCATCATGCGCAACTCGATGGACGCACAGGAGGTCGCCGTCGGGTGGTGGCCGGGCGATGACCGCTACGAACGTGCCGCCTTCTACGCCTATGCGCATCCCGCCGAGCCGGGGTTCGCCGGGGCGCAGCTCTCGCCCCCGGACAGCCGCTGGGAGGAGCAGCTCGGCGAGTATGTGCTCGACTGGGACGACGTCTGCGCGAGCCCGGACCCGCGCGCCGCCGCGCTGGACTTCGCACGCTCGGTCTTCCGCCACGCCTGCGCGGTATGCAGCTGGGACGAGCAGCTCGCCGGGAGTGCCGACGGCCAACCGCCGCCGGTCGCCTAGGCCCCGGGCGCCTACGGCGAGGCTTCGGCGGTCGCCGCCGGCGCGCGCCCGTAGCTCGCCGCCAGCGCCGCGCTGCCCAGCGCCGCCACCGCCGAGAGGTAGAACACGGCCGAGTAGCCGGCCAGCGCCGCGGTCGCACCGGCGATCGGGCCGCCCAGCCCGACCCCGATGTCGAAGAAGGCCGTGAACGCGCCCAGCGCCGAGCCGCGCCGGTCCTCGCCGACGTCGCCGACGACCATCAGGGCGAGCGACGGGAACAACATCGAAAAACCGATCCCGACGATCAGCGCGCCGAGCAGCGCGAGCTCGAGCGAGTGGGCGGCTGCGATCACCGTCAGCCCGGTCGCCTCCAACAGCGCCGCGGCCGTCGCCGTGGGCCGCGCGCCGGCGCGGTCGGGCACATGGCTCAGGACCAGTCGGCTGGCGAACACCGCAACCGCGAAGGCCGTGAACACGGCCGCTCCGCCGCCCACGCCGCGCGCTTTCAGGGCGAGAACGACGAAGCCGGCGAGCGCGGCGTAGCCGACGTTGGCCAGCGCCAGCGCGGCGCCCGGCCGGCGCGCCGCGCGGGGGAACAGCGAGGTGCCGTGCGGGAGCGACAGCCTCTTGGGGTCGACCGTCTCCGGGAGCCGCAGCACGATCAGGGCGCCCACCGCCGGCAGCGCGGCCGTCAGGGCGAAGACCGCGTCGTAGCCCGCGCTCGAGCGCAGCAGCTCTCCGGCGACGGGCCCGAGCGAGAGCCCGCCCCACACCGCCAGCCCGAACAGCCCGAGCGCGAGTCCGCGCCGGTCCTCTGGCGCCAGGTCCACCGCCCAGGTCGCCCCGGCGGTGTACACGGACCCCTCGCCGGCTCCGACGACGAGCCGCGCAGCCACGAGCGTGGGGACGCTGTCCGAGACCAGGTAGAGCACGCCGCCGAGCGCCATCGCCAGCGAGCCGGCCACGAGCACGATCCGCCGGCCGCGCCGATCGGACTCCCGACCCGCCAGCGGCCGGCAGATGACCGACGTGACGGCGAACGCCCCGACCACGATGCCGACCGCCACATCACCGGCGCCGAGCGGGCCGCGCACGTACGTCGGCAGTACCGGCAGCGTCGCGCCGATCGCGACGAACGCGAGCAGCGCGCTGACGAACAGCCCGACCAGCGCAGCGACGTCCGGATGAAGGCTGACCGGCCCCAGCCGGCGGACCGGAGGCGGCTCGGTAACTGGCGGAGGAGGCACGCCCATGGGGCGGGGGAGGCTACGGGAGCGGCGCCTCCCCCGGGGCGGCCATCAGCCCGCCGAGCCGCGCGGCGAGCGGCAGCCCGAGCAGCGCGACGGCAGCCAGCGAGAGGAAGGCGGCGGTCGGCTGATCGAGCAGAGCCTGCACGAGCAGCGCCACCACGAGACCGCCCAGGTTGCCGGCCAGCCAGATGATGGCGCCGGCGCTGCCCGCAGCCGCGCCGGCCATTCGCTCGACCGCCGTGAGCACCACCGGCAGCGCCGGCAAGAGCGCCGCGCCCATCACGACGAGCACGAGCGCCTGAGCGGGCAGCCACCTCAACGCCGCGAGCGCGGCGCAGCCGAGGACGGCAGTTACGACGACGGCCAGCATGAACCTCCGTTCCGCGTGGCGGCGCTCGACCGCCCGCGGTATCACCGCGCAGCCGATGGTTCCGGCGAGGACCATGCCGACAAGCAGGCCGCCGGCGGCCGCTTCGGAGACGCCCTGGGGTTCGAGCAGCGATTGCAGCCAGGTCGCGAGCGCGACGAAGATCCCGAACCCGATGAACACGAGGCCACCGAGCAGCCGGATCGCGGGGATCCTCCAAAGCGCGCGTGCCGCGCTGCCCTCGATCGCGGCGTGCTCGCTTCCGGCGTGGCCCCGCGCCCGCAGCGCGAGCACGAGCGCGAGGCCGCTCACCGCGGCGATCGCGGCCTGGACGACCAGCAGCCGCTCGATGTGACCGCCGCCGCCGACGGTCGGCCCCAGCAGCAGCGCGAGCAGCATGCCGACGAAGCCGGCGCCGGCGCCGACGGCGATGCCGTTGGCGCGCTCGGCCACCGGCAGGTACTGCCCGGCGAGCTTGCTGACGGCGCTCAGCACGACCGGCTGCGCGACCGCGACGAGCGTCTGGCCGGCGAACGCCCACGCGTACGTCGGGCCGCCGAGGCGAACGAGACCGCCCAGGGCGGTGAGCGCGCCGCCCGCGGCGAGCGCCGGGCGGAACCAGCGGTCCAGCAGCACGCCCGCCGGCAGCGCGAGCACGACGTACAGCAGCGGGAAGATCTCCGCGAGCCATCCCACCGCGGCTTTGGAGACGCCGTAGTGCTTGGCCGTCTCGGTCGTGATCGGCGCATAGGTGAGCCACAGCACCTGCGTCGAGGCGCAGACGGCGGCGTAGGCGTAGACGACGCGCCAGCCGCTCGAGTGTCTGGAGCCGTCCTGCGCCAAGTGAGCGAGCCTACTGTCCAGGCCGCTGATAGCCTGAGAGCGCTCCGAACGCAAGTGGCGAGCGACGATGGGGGAGCCGGCCGAGTGGCTTTGGACTGGGAGTTGCGCGAGGCAGGTCCGCTCGATGCGGATCACACCGTGCTGCTCCTGCCCGGCGGCATGTGCGCCGCCGGCTCATGGAACGAGGTGATGGCGGAGCCCGCCCTCGCGTCGACGCGCTTGGTCGCCGCGACGATGCCCGGCCAGGCCGGCGCGCCGCCCCCAGACGACTACAGCGTCGAGAACTACGCTCGGCTCACCGCCGAGCTCGTCCGCGAGGTCGGCGCCGACATCGTGGTCGGATTCAGCATGGGCGCGTGCATCACCGTCGAGATGCTCGTCTCGGGCCTCTTCACGGGGCCAACCGTCCTGACGGGCGTCAGCCTCTCGCCGAAGGACGAGCCGGCGTTCTTCCGGGCGATCGTCCGGCTCGGGGACGTGTTCGGCACCCTTCCGTCAGCCGTGCTGGCGAAAGGTGCGGCCTCGATGGTGAAGCGTGCACCGGTCCCGCCTGAGCGCCAGGACGAGCTCCGCGAGGACTTCCGGAAGAACGATCCGCGGCACATCAGGCCGGGCCTGCGCGAATACCTGCGCTGGCTGCACGCGGGCGAGCGACGCGCCGAGCAGCTCTGCCAAGCGGGCGCCCCGACCTGGATCGTCCACGCAGAAGAGGGCGACGGGGGGCTTACCGACGAGGAGCGCAGCACGCTCGAGGCGTGCCCGGACACGCACCTCGTGACGATCCCGGGCAAGGTGTTCTTCCTGCCCAACGAGGTGCCGGGAGAGATCGCCGAGGTGATCGCCGAGGCGATCCGGGCGAGCGACCCGACCTCCCGGGGGACAGGAGCCCTTGAACCGCGCGGGACGTGAGACATCCTGCGGTCAGGGGCTCGATGAACGAGCCGCTGGCAGCCGTTCTCGCTCTTAGGCCCCCGGGGCAGTGCCGACGGTCGTGCCCTCGAACTCGAAGCGGGTCCCGACGCTGTTCTGCACGAACGCGTCGGGGAAGCGCGCCGCCAGCGCATGCGTCGCCCTCCAGCCCGTGCAGTGGGTGGGCACGAGGTAGTCGGGCGAGAGCTCCGCGAACGCGTCGCAAGTCGGTCCGATCAGCGGCTCGAACCGCGGCCCGCTGAGATGGAAGCCCCCGACGACGGCGTGCAGGCGTTCGCCGCCCGCAACCTTCGTTACGTAGTGCAGCGTGTTGACCACCCCGGCATGACCGCAGCCGGTGAGCACGACCAGGCCCTTCCCGCGCACGTTCGCGACAAGCGCCTGGTCGTCGAGGACGAGCTGGTCGGGCTGCCACTCGCCGTCGCGGCACGCCTGGTGGCTGGGCGCCAGGCCCTGCTCGAACGTGGTGGTCCGATCGACCTCACCGGTCACGAGCAGCGCGCCGTCCAGCAGGAACGAGGGCTCGCGCCGCTCGGCGATCTCGAAGCCGGCACCTTCGAGCGCGCTCCGGCTCGGGGACGCGATCAGCACCGGCTCGCGGCCCGGGAGTGCGATCCGTCGCCGGTTCCAGGCCTCCGGGTGCAGGAACACGGGCAGCTCGTTCGTGCCGAGCACCCGGATCAGCCCCTGCATCCCGCCCACATGGTCGAAGTGGCCGTGGCTGAGGACGATCGCCTCAATGTCGTGCGGGGACAGCTCGAGCCGGCGCATGTTCTCGACCAGGCCGTCGGGCGAGATTCCGGTGTCGAACAGGACGCGGTGCTCGCGCCCGCTCCGGGAGAAGGTGACGAGCGCCGCGAAGCCGTGCTCCGCGCGCAGCGCGTCGAACGCCTCACCGCCCTCGAGCGCGGGCGCCGGCACCCGCGGACCCGAGCCCATCTTCGGCCGCACGGCGGGCCCCTCGTCCACCAGCAGGATGTCGGTGAGATTGTCGACCAGCGTCGTGATCGTCAGCGCGTCGACGGGCTCCAGGGCAATCGGCTCGAGGGCCACCACATCGACATAGTTGCACCTGAGCCGGGGCGGGTTTTTGGCGGGGCACCGACGGAGAACCTGATGCGCGTGCGCTCGATCCTCGCCGCAGACGAACCTACTTAGGAACTACACGTAGCCGCCGCTCTTCATCTTGCTCCACTCCGCCTTGTGCGCCTTCTTGGCGGCGCACAAATACCCGCTGACCCTGTTCGAGCCGATTCCGGTGGGGGATTCAGGCGGCGATGTCGCGGGCGAGACCTGGCCGGAAGGCCTCACTTCTTAGGCTTCCCAGTAGGCTTCCCGAACAGCCCGCACGGTTCGTTGGGGACGACCACTTGGCAGGTGTTCTGCTCCACGCCGAGGAATCGGAAACGCTGGTTCCAGGGATTGGTTGATTGGCACGACCAAGCCTGCATGGGCGTGCCGATCACATTCCGACGGTCGGTGGCGTCGAGGCACCGCGAGAAGCTGTCCTGCGTCTGTACGATCGCGGTTTCGCCGGCGGGGATGACGTTGCCTCCCGCGCCTCTCGCAAGGGTCCAAAGCTGGTCGGAAAACCCAGGGCGGGTGCCCGGCACGCACGGCAGCTGATGGACCTTCGTCCCGTTCCCCCGCCAGGGATGGCCTGTCGTCAGGCACTTGCCACTCACCTCGTTGACGAGCTTGACCGGTGGACCCCCGGCGTGACCGTGGAACGGACAACCTTCGCGCTTAACGAGCGCCTCGCGAATGCATCCGAGAATGGCCGAACCAAACTCATTGAGCGGGCTGGTTCCGGTGACGGGGCTCGAGAAGGGGTACTCCGGGTTCCTCGGCGTCCAGTGGCTGCTCAAGTCGCCCGATATGTATCGCGTTAGGGTGACGCTGAAGCCGTCTCGCGGGGCTAGGAACAGTCCAGATGAAGACGGCGTCGGCGCAGCGACATTGATCGTGTAGTAGGAGGTGGTGACGGTCACGGCGTACGCCGTCGAGGCGCCGCCGAGCACCGACATCGCCCACACGATCACGGTCAAGGCGATAGCCGATCGAGTCATCGTCCGCTTCGCCCTGCTTGGCGGCTGCCCGCCCCACGGCAAGATCCGCGGCCGATTCATATTCCGATTTCCCCCGTCGCTGGATTGTATAACGGGGGAGCCTCGACTGCGCAGCGGCGCGAGCTTCCCAGCCCTTCAGCGCATGCCCCTCCACTCCGCCTTGTGCGCCTTCTTGGCGGCCTGGTAGTCGAGCAGCGCCTGCGGTGAGTCCACATCACCGAGCGTCGGATGCTGCGGCACGAGGTCCTGCGCGGCCTTGACGCCGTAGCGCTTGGCCAGCACGGAGCCGAGCGCCTTGACCTTCATCTCGCCGAAGCCGGGCAGGCCTTCGAGGTTCGCGCGCAGCTCGGCGCCGTCCTTCGCGTCCGTCCACACGCGCGCGGCATCCCCGCCGTAGTCGTCGCGGATGTGCGCCGACAGCGAGTGCACGCGTTCGGCCATTTTGCCGGGGAAGCGGTGGATCGCCGGTTTCTCGCGGAACACCGGGTCGAGGTCCGCGGTGGCGAGCTTCGCGGCGTCGAGTGTGCCGACGCGCTCCTTGATCGCCAGCGGCCCGCTGAACGCCTTCGGCACGGTCACCTGCTGGTCGAGCGCGAAGCCGATCAACAGCGCCATCGGATCCTCGGCGATCAGCGTGTTGGCCTCGTCCGAGTCCGTGAAGTAGAGGCGGTCGGGCATCGTCCCGATCCTATCCCGCCCGCGATCGCGCTTCGTGACACGCGCGTGCGGCCGCTGCGGGCGCCCGCCGGCTAGGCGACGCCCCCGCGCGGTTCGAGCAGCCGGCCGGGCTCGCCGATGCTGCGGCCGAAGACGGACAGGAACTGCTCGGGCGAGATCCCGTCGAGTCCCGCCGGGGTCGCGTAGCGCTCCATGTAACTGGAGATCATGTCCACGACCTCGAGGGTGATCGCCTCCTGTTCGGAGTGGCTGCGCTCGATCCTGAAGATGTGCTCGAACGTCCGGTCCCACAGGCGCACGATCAGCCGCGCGCCGAAGTGCGGACCCTCTTCGATGAACCCTGCCCCGAGGGTCGCCGCGTGCAGCGAGGCGGCCATCTGCGCGTCGAGTTGGCGCACGCGATCCTGCACGGCGGCGTTCAGCCTCGTCCCGAACCAGGCCGGCACGCCCTCGGGGTTCGCCTGGTGGTGGCGCAGGTGGGCGAGCGCCACGGCTTCCATCATCGAGCGGAACGTGACCCACTCGAGCTGGAGCACCGCGGCTTCGACGGCATCTTCGATTTCCACGAGCGCCTGGTCTAGGTAGGCCGCGATGATCGCGTCCATGTCCTCGAAGTAGCGGTAGATCGTGGCCACCGGGATGCCGGTGTGCGCGGCGAGCGAGCGCGTGCTGAGGCCCTCGACGCCTTCTACGCCGATCAGCTCGGTGGCGCCCTGCAGGATCGCCTCGACCCGCTCGCGACTGCGTTTCTGGACCGGCTCGCGCCTTGCCATCGGTACTACCCCCCGTCGTCGTCGCGGCCGGCGTCCCGGCCGTCCTGGAGACCGGCGTCCCGGTCGTCCGCGCCCCCGCCGTCGGCAGGAGCGCTCGCGGCAGCGTAGAGCACGGCCAGCGTTCGCGCGACCGCGGCCACCGCCTCATCCGGCGGCAACAGCTCCGGATGATGCAGCGGGCGCGGGGCGAAGCCGGGGGCCCCGTCGAGCCCGACGAAGGCCATCGCCAGTGGAGCGTGCTCGCCGAAGAACGAGAAATCGTCCGAGCCGCACGAGCGCCACTGCGGCGCCACGGAGAGGCCCGCGCGGGCGAGCAGGCCCCGGGCGTGCGCGGCGATCGCGGGGTCGTTCGCGAGCGGTGGCTCCCCGGGCGTCAGCGCCACCTCCCCCGTGCAGCCGTGGGCGGCCGCGACGCCGGCGACAACCCGCGCGGTGAGCTCGCGCAGGCGAAGCCGGTCCTCGTGGCGGTGAGCGCGCAGCGCGCCACGGGCGCGCGCCTGCGCCGGGATCACGTTCTCGGCGCTCCCCGCTTCCAGCACCCCGATCGTGACCGTCGCCGGGTGCAGGGGATCGACGCCGCGCCCGACGGCCGCCTGCAGCGCCAGCACGGCCTCGCACAGCGCCAGCACAGGGTCGCGGCCGCGGTGCGGGTAGGCGCCGTGCGAGGGCTCACCCGCGATCACGATCTCGATCGCGTCGCAGGACGCGTTGACCGCCCCGGCATCGATTGCAACCGAGCCCCAGGGCAGCTCCGGATGGATGTGCGCACCCAGCACCGCGCGCGGCGCGAGCGCTGGAAGCACCTGCTCGGCGATCAGCTCGGCCCCGGACGGATAGGCCTCCTCGGAGGGCTGGAAGATCGCGACGAGGGGGACCGGCAGACGCTCGCCCAGCCCCGCCGCCGCCCGCACCAGAGCGACGAGCGCCGCGAGATGAACGTCGTGGCCGCAGGCGTGCATCGTCTCGCCGGTGGCGCTGTACGGGGCCCCCGTGCGCTCCGCGAGCGGCAGCCCATCGAGCTCCGCGCGGATCGCGATCGGGGCCTCGCCGCCCCCGCGATCGCCGCCGATCCTCGCGAGCAGCCCGGTGCCGGCGACCGACTCGCTCTGCACGGCCAGCTCGGCGGCGACCGCCGCGGAGGTGCGGTGCTCCGCGTGAGCGAGCTCTGGATCGACGTGCAGGCGATGGCGCAGCTCGACCGCGCCCTCGAGCTGCGCCTCGAGCGCCCGCAGCAGCTCGTCCAGAAGCTCCTCCACCCGGCTAGTACACCTCCGCGTAGCGCTGGCAGCGCTGCTCCGTCGGGAGCTCTACGACGAGCGCCACCTCCGCTCGCTTGACCGACAGGTATGCCTCGTACAGAGGCTCACCCAGCGCGTCGCGCAGGACAGTGTCATCGCTCAGCGCCCCGAGCGCTTCGTCGAGCGTCGCCGGCAGCGCGTCGACGCCGAACTGCCGCGCCTGATCCTCGTCGAGCGTCGCCGGGTCACGGTCGAGGATCGGGGGGGCCGGCAGGCCGTTCGCGATGCCGTCCATGCCCGCGGCGAGGATCGCGCCCAGTGCCAGGTGCGGGTTGGCGGCGGCGTCCGCGCCCCGGTACTCGAGGCGCATCTGGCTGTCGGCGCGGGCTCCGCCGAGCACCGGCAGCGGGGGGATCCGCAGCAGCGTCTCGCGGTTGCGCTCGCCGAGGGCGACCGCGCCGGCGCTCCACCGGTGCGGGCGCAGGCGCTCGCCCGACACGGGGCTCGGCGCCGTCATCGCGCTCAGCGCAGGCGCATGCGCGAGCACGCCCGCCGCGAAGCTGCCGCCGAGCTCGCTCAGCTGCCCGGGCCGCGCCGCGTCGTGAAGCAGGGGGCGTCCGCGCTCGTCGTGCAGGCTGACGTGGACGTGGACGCCGTTGCCGGCCTCCGCAGCGTCGAGCAGCGGCACGAAGGTCGCGCGCGTTCCGTTGCGCCGGGCGATCTCGCGCACGACCTCGCGCAGCGCGACCGCGCGGTCCGCCGCCTGCATCCCGGCTGCCGGGGCGACGGGAACCTCGAACTGGTTGCTCGCGTACTCGGGGAAGAAGCGCTCTGGCTCGGCGTCGGCCTCGACCAGCGCCGCCATCAGCTTCGACGCGAACGGCTCGGCCCCACGCAGCGCGGCCAGCGAGAACGGCAGCTGGGCGGGCCGGTCGGTGAGCAGCTGGAACTCGTGCTCGAAGCTCGCCTGCACCTCCGCGCCCGCATGCTCGCGCAGCGTGGCCAGCATCCGCGCCAGGAAGCTGCGCGGGCAGCACGCCCACGGGGCGCCGTCGAGCTCGACGATGTCGCACAGAATCAACTCGAGCGCGGTCTCGCCGGGCTCGGCGCCGACCCGGATCCTCGTCTGCGGGTCGGGCAGGAGGCGCAGGTCGCCCGTCGAGCCGAACGGGCTCGGCTCGGCCAGCGGACCGAGCGGCGTCAGCGCGTGGTTGGCGGGCACCCAGCCGATTCCGGCCGCCAGCGGCTCCTCGAGGTCCGAGCCGAGCACTGCCCGTCCGCGTACGACGGCGCCGAGGTCGCAGATGACCAGCGAGACGAGCTCTGCCGTGCTCATGCCGCCTGCGCCCCCGCGATCGTGCCGTTGTCCCACAGTTCCTCCCGCAGCCCCAGGGCCGCCGCCGCCTCGCGCAGCCGGCCGGCGTCCTGCGCAGCGGCGATGGCGATCACGCCTCCGGCCGGCTTCTCAGGCCGCGCGATCGCGGCCGCCAGAAGCTGCTCGGGCTGCAGATGGACGCCATGATCTCCGAGCGAGGGATAGGTGTCGGCGAGCGCGTAGAGATGACCCCCCGGGCCACTCGTCCGCGCGACCACGCATGCGAAGTGCCCCACGTCCCAGTCCGCCGGAGGGCCATCCAGCTCGCCGTCGAACAGGTAGTCGAGCAGCTGCGCAGCGGTCGGGTGCCCGCCCCACAGGTGACGGGTTGCGAGGTTCGCTACCAACGTGACGGGCTCCCCGAGCCCGGCGGCCGCCTCGAAGATCCCGTGCAGGGCCGCGGGCGTCCACGGCCCGGCGAACGGGATCGCCGCGAGCGCGCCGCCGGACAGCTCGCCGATCGCCTCGGCCACGCCCGCCGCTGTCGTTCCCGAGACGTCGGGATCGTCGATCGTCGGGATCGTCAGCCGGTAGTCGCGGCGCCCCGTCTCGCCGGCCGGGAGCGTCGACTCCTCGCGCGCGAGCGAGACGATGCTGCCCGCCGCGAGCGCCACCGCGTCCTGGTCGAGCGGCTCGCCGTCGGGGCCGCGCTCGAGCCCGGCCGCGTTCAGCGCCAGCGCGCCGCAGAAGGCTCCGCAGAGATCGTCGCGCTGGGGCAGCTCGCGCGCGTGCCGGGCCAGCAGCTCGCGGGCGCCGGGGAGCAGGACGCTCTCCAATGACAAGGCCCGCCCGCCCGGCCCCACGCTCAGCCGTCCGTGGCCCTGGGCGCGTAGCGGCTGTGGAGCATCAGCGCGTTGCCGTCGGGGTCCGCGAAGAACGCCATATGGCAGACGCCGGTGTCGAGCGTGTCCGCGTCGAATGTGACGCCGCGCTCTTCGAGCGCAGTGCGTGCGGCGGCGACGTCGTCGACGTGCAGCGCGAGGTGATTGGGGCTGCGGTTGTGCTCGAGGCCCATCGCTTCGGCGTTGTAGAGGCTGATCGTGAGGTTGCCGGTCTCGAACTCCGAGTAGTTGCGCTCCGGGATCCACACGGAGCGGTGCAGGCCGAGCGTCTCGCCGTAGAACCTCGCGGCGGCCTCCAGGTCTTTCGTCGGCATCCCGACGAAATCGACACCTCCGACGAGCTCCCCTGTGGCGTTCATCGGCTCCTCCTCTTCCTATAAAAAAATATTGACTGTCTGGGCGCCCTTGGTTGATAGCACGTAGGCTTGCCCCTGCAGACCAGGGTGGCGAGCCGAAAGGAAGCGAGCATGAGCTGGGACTTCTCGACCGATTCGGACTTCCAGCAGGAGCTGGACTGGATGAGCGAGCTCGTCCGCAGCGAGATCTGGCCGCTGGAGGCGATCTGGCACGAGTTGGGCATGGACGGCCTCGCGCGCGCGCTCGAGCCGATCCAGGAGCAGGTCAAGGAACGGGGCCTGTGGGCGACGCACCTACCGCCCGAGCTCGGCGGGCAGGGCATGGGGCAGGTGCGGCTCGGGCTGATGCACGAGATCCTCGGCAGCTCCCCGATCGCTCCGCTGGCCTTCGGCAACGCGGCGCCCGACTCCGGCAACTCGGAGATCCTGGCCCTCGCCGGAACGCCCGAGCAGAAGGACCGCTGGCTGCATCCGCTGCTCGCGGGCGACCTGCGAAGCGCCTTCAGCATGACCGAGCCGCACACCCCGGGCTCGGACCCCACACAGCTCGCGACGCGCGCCACGCGCGACGGCGACGACTGGGTGATCGACGGCCGCAAGTGGTTCTCCTCGAACGCTTCGATCGCCGACTTCCTGATCGTGATGGCGGTCACCAACCCGGAGGCCCGCCCCTCGCAGCGGGCGTCGATGTTCATCGTCCCGACCGACACGGCGGGCGTCGAGATCCTCCGCGACGTGCCGACGATGGAGCACCCGTGGGAGCAGTTCGGCGCGTACGGCGGCCACGCCGAAATCGCCTACGAGTCCGTGCGGGTTCCGGCGGAGTCGCTGCTCGGGGGCGAGGGCGAGGGCTTCATCCTCGCCCAGCACAGGCTCGTTCCGGGACGCATCCATCACTGCATGCGCTGGCTCGGAGTGGCCCGACGGGCCTTCGACATGATGTGCGAGCGCGCCACCTACCGCCATGCTCACGGCTCGGTGCTGGCGGACAAGCAGACGGTCCAGAACTGGGTCGCCGACAGCGCGGCCGAGATGCAGGCCGCACGGCTGATGACGCTTCACGCCGCGTGGACGATGGACACGCAGGGCGCGTCCGCCGCGCGCATGCAGGTGGCCCTGATCAAGTTCTTCGGCGCCAGGGTGCTGCACGACGTCGTCGACCGCGCACTGCAGCTGCACGGTTCGCTCGGCTACTCAACCGACCTGCCGCTCGAGCAGATGTACCGCTTCGCGCGCGCCGCTCGGATCTACGACGGCCCCGACGAGGTCCACCGCCAGTCCGTCGCAAGGAAGATCCTCGCAGGCTATGAGCCGCCGGCCGACGGCGTGCCCACCGAGCATCTGCCGACGCGGCGCGCGCAGGCACGGGAGCGATTCGCCGAGCTGCTCGAGACCGTCACGGCAAACGACTAGCAGCGCCGCGCTGCACCTCTGCGCCGGCGCTCCGTCGCGCACGCTTCTAGGCTGAGGGCGATGGCAGCGGGCGCCAAGCAGCCGCCGGTCGCGTTCGAGCCGGCCTCGTTTCGCAGCTTCCGGTTCCTCGCGCGCGAGCTCGCCGCCGACGGCGCGGTCAGCCTCTCCTACGCGCTCGATGACGAGCTCGCGTTCACCGAGCGGCTGGTCCTGCCCGTCCCGGCCCCGCTCGCGGCCGAGGCGATCGATCGTGCCCAGGGACTCCTGTCGCTGCTGCACTGGGTCGCCGGCATCAGCTACTTCAAGACGGCACTGCCGCCCCGCATCGACTTCGCCGGGGACCCGGCCGGCGCGCCGGGCCCGGCCGCGGCCGCCCTGCTCGAAGCGCTCTACTCCGAGGGGCTCGGCGAGCTCGCCTACACGAACCGCCTCGCCTCGCTGCCGCGCCCGCGCTTCCGCGAGCCGGGCGACGTCCAGGCGCGGCGAGAGGCGCCGCGCCTTCCGCCTGCGCCGGACCCGCCGGCCCGTGCGCTCGTCCCGGTCGGGGGCGGCAAGGACTCGGCCGTCGCGATCGAGGTGGTGCGCCGCTCGGGCGCCGAGACGGTGCTGTTCTCCCTCGGCGACGCCCCGCCGATCGCGCGGACCGCGGAAGTCGCCGGGCTGCCGCGCCTGATCGCGACGCGCGAGCTGGACCCCCTGCTGTTCGACTGCAACGCCGCCGGGGCGATCAACGGCCACGTGCCCGTGACGGCGATCGTCACCTGCGTCGCGCTTCTCACCGCCGCCCTGAACGGCTTCGACACGGTCGCGATGGCCAACGAGCGCTCGGCCTCGGCTGGAAACCTGCGCTGGGACGGCGTCGAGATCAACCACCAGTTCAGCAAGGGCCTCGCGGCGGAGCGGCTGCTCGCGGCCGCGGTCGCGGAGACCGGCGCCCACGTCAGGCAGCTGTCCGTGCTGCGTCCGGCCTCCGAGCTCGCGATCGCCCGCGCGTTCGCCGGCATGGAGCGCTATCACGGTGCCTTCACGAGCTGCAACGCAATCTTCCGTATCGATCCCACGGCGCGCGCTTCGTCCTGGTGCTGCGCGTGCCCCAAGTGCCGCTTCGTGTTCCTGGCGATGGCACCGTTCAGCTCACCCGAGCACCTCGCCGCGGTGTTCGGCGCGGACCTGCTCGCCGACGAGTCGCAGTTCGAGGGATTCGCGCTACTGGCCGCCTCGGGGGGCCACAAGCCCTTCGAGTGCGTCGGCGAGGAGCAAGAGAGCCTCGCCGCCATGCGCCTCCTCGCGGCCGAGGAGCGCTGGCGCGAGCATGCCGTCGTCAGGCGTCTGGCAGCCGAGGTGCTGCCCTCGCACCCCCTGCCCGAGGGCGACCCGGAGACCGTGCTCGCCCTGAGCGGCGATCACGATCTGCCGCCGGGCCTGCTGGACGACCTGCGTGCGGTTCTCCGAGCTTGACGGCGCGCGCGTCGGCGTGTGGGGCGCCGGCCGCGAGATCGAGTCGTTCGCTGCGCAGCTGGCTCGGCGCCTGCCCGGGGCGCGGATCGCCGTCGCGGCGTTCGACGATCCGCCCCGCGAGGAAGTCGCCCGCGCGCTGCGCGCCCCCGAGGTGCGCGTGGTCACGGCCGTCGAGGCGCCGGCCGCGCTGGCCGGCTGCGACGTCGTCGTGCGCTCGCCGGGCGTCTCGATCCACCGCCCCGAGCTGCAGGAGCTTCGCGCCGCGGGCACTCCGGTCACGACGGCGACCTCGCTCTGGATGGCCGAGCGAAAGGGCCGGCGCGTGATCGGCGTGACCGGGACGAAGGGCAAGAGCACGACCGCCGCGCTCGCCTGCCACCTCGCACGCGCCGCCGGCCGTGAGGTCGAGCTGGCGGGCAACATCGGGCGTCCCGCGCTCGACCTGCTCGACGTCGACCCGGAGGTGCTCGCCGTCGTCGAGCTGTCGAGCTACCACCTCGCCGACCTCGAGACCGGGCCCGAGGTGGCGGTGATCACGAACCTGTTCGCCGAGCATGCGGACTGGCACGGCTCAGAGCGCGCCTACCGGGCGGACAAGCTGCGCATCCTCTCGCTGCCGGGGGTCTCCACGGTGGTGGCGCCCGCCTCGCAGCCCGAGCTCGCGCAGGAGCCGACGGCCGCCCGCCGCGTGCTGTTCGGACTCGGCGATGGATGGGACGCGACGCCCGCCGGGATCGCCGAGCGCGGGGTGCTGCGTATCCCGGCGCAGGAGCTCCCGCTGCCCGGCGCCCACAACGCGCTCAACGTGTGCGCCGCGCTCGCCGCCGTGGGGGCCGCGGGCATCGTGCTCGAGGACCCGGCCGCGGCGCTGCGTGGGTTCGAGGGCCTTCCGCACAGGCTCCAGACGGTCCTCGAGGACGGGGCCGTCACGTGGGTCGACGACAGCATCTCGACGACCCCGGAGTCGGCGCTCGCGGCGCTCGCGAGCTTTCCGGGCCGCTCGCTCGTGCTGCTGGGCGGCGGCCAGGATCGCGGGCAGGACTACGCCGAGCTGGGCCGCGAGCTGGCGCTTCGCGAGGCGATCGTGATCGGCATGCCGAGCACCGGTCCGCGCCTGCTGGAGGCCGC
This sequence comes from uncultured Solirubrobacteraceae bacterium, assembly GCA_963721285.1. GTDB lineage: Bacteria > Actinomycetota > Thermoleophilia > Solirubrobacterales > Solirubrobacteraceae > Palsa-744. The sequence continues at coordinate 827,120 of CAVRIN010000002.1, forward strand.
GCGCTCCGCGGGGGTGCCGGCCGAGCGGGCGCTTGGCGCCGAGGACCTCGCTGCGGCCGTCCGCCTGGCGCGCGGCCGCGCGGAGCCGGGGTCCATCGTGCTGCTCTCGCCGGCTGCTCCCAGCTATGACCGCTTCCGCGACTTCGAGCAGCGCGGCGAGCAGTTCGCCGCGCTCGCGCGCGACGCGGGCTGAGGCGCCGGCGCCGCCCCCCTCGGAGGACGGCGCCGGGCGCTGCTCAGGCCGAGTTGCCTACGGGCACAGCGGGTCCGTCGGGACCCCCTGGCACGGGTTCGGCATGGTTTCCTGCGGCGGCGGTTCCGGCTGCCCGACCGGGGTGCGTAGCAGCGCGGATTCTTCGGACAGTTCTTCGACGTAGAACAGCGCGCCCCCTCCCGGAGCCGGTGGCGGCGTCGTCGTGTTCTGGCAGCCCCACGTCCCTTCGATGTTTTTCGGGAACGTGGTGTTGGTGAACGAGTTGCCGCTCACGCAGTTGTTGTCGGATTTGAACTTGCCGTGCGGGAAGAGCGCGGCCTCGAGCGTGATGTCACTGTTGAACGCCTTCCCGTTCGTCCCGTTGCCTTCGAACGTGTTGTTCGCGATCTTGTTGCCCGAGAGCTGGAAGAAGATCGTTTTCACACAGCCTTCTTCTTCCTGCTGTTTCGTGCATTCCTCCGGCGGGTACGGGTTCGGATACTCGAAGCCGAGCACGCCGTTGTTGACGTTGTTGGTGATCGTGTTGTTTTCGACCAGGTTCGCCATGTCGCCCGGGAGCTCGACCCCGACGCCCCACGGCGCCTTTTCGGTCGACGGGTTCGCCGGCACAGTGAGGTTGTTGTTTTCCGTCACGAGGTTTTCCTTGAAGATCTCGCAGCGGGCGATGTTCGTCGAGGTGAACAGGTGGTACGGCGTGCTGCGGCTTTTTCGCGTTGCACATGCCGTTCTCGGGCGGCGGTCCGTCGCCCGGGTTTTCGCCGTTGGGCACGATCCCCGCCGAGTTCTGGCGGAACGTCGATTTTTCGATCACCAGGTTGCCGCCCGAGTTCGAGCCCGAGTAGCCGACCGCGTTGTACTCGATCGTGGCGTCGGAGACTTTCGCGCGGCATTCCCAGCACGCGCCGATGTAGATGCCCGAGTCGTTGAAGCCGGACGCGTAGATGTGTTCCCACTCGCCTTCGGTCTCGTTGTTGGTGAAGATCCCGTAGCCGCCGTAGAGGCCGGTGTTGTAAGCGGTCAGGTAGTTGCCGTACCAGCCGTGCGCGCCGATTTTCCCGGAGTCGTCGCCGCCTGTCCACCAGAACGAGTTGCCGTTCTCACCGTCGGGATCCGTTTCGGTCGTAGTTGCGCGCCGTCATGTTTTCGACGTAGACGTAGTTTGCTTTTTCGACCAGGATCCCGTTGCTGCCGGTCGGGCGCCGGTTCGTGCTGCCCGTCGAGGATCACCGTGTTGCGGTTCATGCCGCGGATGTGGATCCCGCTGTGGGCTTTCGTGACGAGCACTTCTTCGTGGTAGACGCCGGGTTCGACCAGCACCCAGTCGCCGCGGTTCTTCCTCGTCGCGTTGACCGCGGCCTGGATCGTCGTGAAGTAGGTGGTGTTCGCCGGGATCGGCCCGGGCGGCGGACCGGACTGGCTGACGATCTCGATCTGTGGCGTTCTGGCCATGGCGCCGCTCGCCAGCGCGCACAGCGCGACAAGGCTCAGCACCACCGCCACCGCGAGGCGCGCGAGCGTGCTGCCGCCGCGCGACCCGCAAGGACATGACTACGTGACTTCATGGGTTGGACCCCTCCCTCCAGTGTGGACCGCGGTAGTCCACACAGGGGAGGTGACCGGGCTCGCCTTCAGCGTCTCCGACGCTCCGAGCCCGCTCCGCCTCGCCGACGAGGCGCACTGCCGCAGGCGCCGGCTTTCCGATCCGGCGCAGGCGCAGTGTATTCGTCGCGCGCGAGCGTCGGCAAGACCGCCGCACGAACTCTCATCAATCCGTACGAGGGCCCTCAGGCGCGCTTTCCGCGAGGCTCCTCGGCCGCTGTGCCCTTTTCCTGCCCGGCGGCTTGCTCGGACGGGGCGCCGCCCGCCTCGGGACGCTCCGGCGATGCCGTCGGAAGCGCCGCGGGGTCGGCGGCCGCCGCGGCCCGGTTCTCCTCCTTGACGGCCAGCCAGATCTCCTCGCGATAGATCGAGACGCCCTCGGGCGCCGTGATCCCGAGCCGTACGGTGTGGCCGCTGACGCCCATGACCGTGATCAGGATGTCCTCGTTGATGACGACGCGTTCTCCGGGGCGGCGCGTGAGGATCAGCACACCACCGATTATGAAGCACCCGCCGGGGCCTGGCCGGGCGATCCTGCGCCCCAGGCGCCGGCGAAACCCAGCTCCGTCAACTCGAACGGCAGTTGATTTCGCCCCCTCGCCTGATCCCCTCCGCGCACGTTCGCGCAGACGCACGCAAGAGGCGGCAGGGCCTGTCCGGGTGTCTCGACGGTGTAAAGGCCGCTGGCCGCGGGTAGGTTCTCTCCACCATCGCGCAACGGCGCGGGGGCACGGGGGAGGGGACCATTGCTGACGCCAATGCGGCGACCACAAGGGGATCGGCTTAAAGTGTTCGTGGACGGCCTCGATCGCACGCTTAGAACGCAAGCGCGAGGCGGCCCAGGGAGCGGGCCGCACGAACCGTTTTCAGGGAGAAGACGCATGATGAGCTCGCCGTCCGCCCGCCCACCGATCAGCCCGCGCCGGAGCGCCACTCCGGCGAGCGGCCCGACGCGATCGATCTCACCTCCGGGGGACCGCCGCCGGAGCTGATCGAGCAGATGGCCCGGGCCGACGAGATCAACAGGCGGCTGCACGCCAGCGGCCGGGAAGTCTGCTTCGCGCTGAGCGCCGACGGCTGTTCGCTGCAGATCGAGCTCCGCGATACCCGCAACGGCGCGCTGCTGCGGACGATCTCGCTCTCCGAGGCGATCGAGCTCGCCGAAGGCGGCCTGGGCGAGTAGGCGGTGGCCGGATGTCGACGGGCGAGCGGCTACGTCAGCATGTCTTGAACGCCGGCGACTAGCGTTCGCCCATGCCGCGGCGCCACAGCACGCCGTACCAGATCATCACCGCGATCAGCACACCGAGTGGCAGCGCGAGTGTCAGGACGGCTCCCGTCTGGAAGCCGGAGGCGAGGATCGTGCCGATGCCCGTCATCGTAAGACCTCCTAGTGGCCGCTCGCGAGCCGCGGTTCCGTGCGTGCGGGCGCCGCGAGCCAGCGGTGGACGTGGATCAGGACCAGAACCAGGAACGTGATCGATCCTGGCACCCACATGACGCCCGCGGCGAGCTGCTGGTCGGCGAGCGCGCTGATGCCGCCGGGCCGCGAGGCCAACTGGGCATAGTGGGGATAGAGCGGGCTCGGCGCCACCGCCAACACGACGGCGAGCACCCAGCCGACGGTCATGCCGGCGACGGCGAAGAGCGCGCGGCCGGCGTCGCCGAGGGGCGCGCGCAATGGCGGCGAGGGGATCAGGTGCTTGAAGAAGACCACAGCCACGGCGAGGAACAACAGGTGCTCGAGGACATGGACGGCTTCCGATTCAAGCGTCGCCTCGAACAGCACCGGCACGTGCCAGCCGAGCAGAACGACGGTGAACAGGGCGAGCGCGCCACCGGGACTGCCGGCCAGCCGCGAGAACGCACGCAGAGGCGCGGCGGGCCTGCTCTGGATCAGGCCGCGGGCGAGCGGCCGCCGGAGGCCGAGGGGAAGGGCCCGCCAGAGCCGCACCCAGGGCCGCGCCAGCACGAACAGCGGCGCCGCGACGAGCATCAGGAGGATGTGCTGGACCATGTGGACCCAGAACAGCCGGTCGCTGTAGGAGTCGATGGGCGAGGAGAGCGCGAGCACGAGGACTGCGACGGCGGTGTAGAAGGCCACATCGCGCAGCCGCTGGACGCGGACGGCGCGCGCCGGCGTGACCGTGCGGCTCGCGCCGAGCGCGTAGAGGACCGCGAGCAGCGCCGTCGTGAGGACCGCCGGGTCGAGCGACCATTCGCCGAGCCACGGCCGGGCTGCGAGCGCGCCGGCCACGGCTAGAGGAGGTAGAGGACGACGTACGTCAGCAGCCCGATCGCCGCCAGGAAGCCCCAGTAGAAGACGGCGGCATCGAGGCCCGGCGCGATCAGGCGGTCGGGATCCTTGATGTCGCCCTCGGAGTGGGCGGGTTCACGCCGCGCGCGCAGCTCGGTGGCGATGTTCGTCTCCAGCCAGTACATCGTGCCGAGGGCAGCGAGCAGATAGCAGGCCGTCCAGGCGCAGAACACGCTTGCGAACGCGCCGTCCGTCGGCCCGAAATCCTGGACCGTGTACTCGATGCACTGCAGCGCGATCGCCGCGAGCCCCAGCCCGAGCCCTGCCGTCGCCGCCGTCGTCCACGAGTGCTCGCCGCGTTTGAACTGCCTCCCGGCGGTGAGCATCGCGAGCGCGCTCAGCACGATGCAGGCAGCGAACGCCGCGCCCAGCGCCTGGTCGGGCTTGACGTGGGCGGGCTTCCACATCCCGTGCACGTTCAGCGAGCGCAGGTAGAAGTACGCGAACACGAACGCCAGGAAGAAGAAGACGCTCGCGCCCGCGAGCAGCCGCGAGGCGACCGACAGTGCGCGCGCGCCGACGTCCGCGGGCTCGGGCGGGATCTCGACGCCGTGTGGGACCGCCGGGACCTGCAGGCCGAGGGGCTTCTCTTCGTGCGGGAGCGCCATCGCTCAGCCCCCCGCCCCTGCCCCGGCCGCGCTCGGACCCCCCACGGTCAACGGCGGGCTTCCGTAGTCGTAGGGGTCGTGGTCGAAAACGGGGATCTGCTCGAAGTTGTTGACTGGCACGGGCGTCGGGACCTGCCACTCGATCGATTTGGAGTGCCACGGGTTCTGGGCCGCCTTCTGGCGCACAAAGATCAGCGAGTAGACGACGTTGAACAGGAAGATGAGCATCGAGAAGCCGAGCACGAACGCCGAGAGCGAGACCCACACGTTGAGCGTGTGGAACTTCGGTTCGTAGAAGTTGACGCGGCGCGGCATCCCCTCCATGCCCAGCACGAACAGCGGCAGGAAGGTCGAGTTGAACGCGATGAACATCAGCCAGAAGTGCGCTTTCGCGAGTTTCTCGTTGAAGTTGAGCCCGAGCATCTTCGGGACCCAGTAATAGATCGCCGCGAAGAACGCGAAGATCAGCCCGCCCATGATCGTGTAGTGGAAGTGGGCCATTACGAAGAAGCTGCCGTGTGTCGTCGTGTCGCTGGGAGTGTCCGAGAGGAAGACGCCGGACAAACCGCCGATCAGGAAGTTGAACGCCCAGGCAAGGACGAAGAGCATCGGCACGGTGAAAGAGATCCTGGCTCTCCACAGCGTGCCCATGAAGCACAGGAAGATGAACCCGGTGGGCAGCGAGATGAGCTCCGTCGAGAGCATGTAGAACGGGCGCAGGTCCGCGTTGATGCCGCTCACGAACAGGTGGTGCTGCCAGACGAAGAAGCTCAGCAGGGTGACGCCGAGCATCCCGGCGATCGCGAGCCTGTATCCCCACAGCGGCTTGCGGGTGAAGACCGGGAGCAGCTCGAGGATCACGCCGAAGCCGGGTATCGCCAGGATGTAGACCTCGGGGTGCCCGAAGAACCAGAACAGGTTCTGGAACAGGTAGGAACTGCCGCCCCCGCCCGGGATGAAGAAGCTCGTCCCGATCGTCCGGTCGAGCGCGGCCATCAGCAGCGTGGCGATCAGCATCGGCGCCGCGAGGACCATCAGGATGGAGGTGGAAAACGTCGCCCACACGAAGATCGGCAGCCGCGACCACGTCAGCCCGGGTGCCCGCATGGTGATGATCGTCGCCATCATGTTCAGGCCGAGCAGCGTCATCGACACGCCGACGAGGGCGAAGAAGATGATGTAGGAGTCCATCCCCATCACGGCCTGGTCGTTGAGCGGCTCGTAGCCCGTCCAGCCGGTCGGGAAGCCGCCGAAGAAGACGGTCGAGACGAGGATGAAGCCGGCGGCCATCAGCAGCCAGAAGGTCAGCGCCTCGATCCGCGGGAAGGCCATCCGGCGTGCGCCGATCATGATCGGCACGAAGTAGTTCGCGAACGGCCCCAGGATCCCCGAGGTCATCATCCCCATCATCATCGCCCCGTGCATGCCGACGAGGGACAGGTATTGGTTGGCGCCCGCGAAGGTCGGCTGGGCGTGCAGCAGCTCGGTGCGGATCAGCATCGCGTTGAGCCCGCCGACGAAGAAGAACAGCCCGATCCCGCACAGGTACTGAATCCCTACGACCTTGTGATCCGTGCATAGCCCGAAGTAGCGGCCGATCCCCTCCTCCTCCTTCTCACGCAGCGACGGCGGGCGGCCCAGTAGGCGCGAGACGGGGTAGTTGGCGAAGCCGAGGCCGACCAGGAAGCCGATGACGCCGAACAGGTATGCCAGCAGCAGCGCGACGTCGTTCTCGTCGATGGCCGCCGTGTATTCGAAGCTTTTCGTTTCGGTCACCAGGTGGCCGATCCACCAGCCGAGGTAGTAGCCGCCGACGCCGAGGACGACCGCGGAGAGGAGGTTGAACCCGATCAGGCGCCGCCAGAGGGGACGGGCCGGCCGCTCGGGCGGGCTGCTGACGGTTGCGGTGCTCATTCGCCTCTCTCGATCGGTTCGGGGACATAGGTCCGCGAGTACTTCGGAAGCTGCTTGGTCACCGGCGCGAAGAAGCGCCGCTGTTCGGCGATCCAGCGTTCGAAGGCCGGACGGCTGACGACGTGCTCGTGGTCGAACATCGCGCCGTGCCAGATCCCGCAGAGCTCTGCGCAGTGCACTTCAAAGGTCTGGATCTTGGTCGGCTTGACGAAGACGATGTTGTCGACGCCGGGGCTGGCGTCCGCCTTGACTCCGAGCTGGTAGGCCCAGAAGGAATGGATCACGTCGATCGAGGTGACGTGCAGTTCGATCATCGTGTTCACCGGCAACTCGAGGTGCGTCGTCTCGACCCCACCGTAGGTCGGGTAGCGGTAGGTGAAAGCCCATTGTTGTGCGATCACCTGCACCGGCAGCTTCGCGCCGGAGGGCTTCGTCAGCGGGGTGGGCCCGCTGCCCGACCCCGAGCCGTACCCCTGCTCGAGACGGACGGTCCCGTAGACGGCAAGCGTCAGGACGAGGACCGACGACGCGACGATCCAGAACGTCTGCAGTCCTGAGTGCCCGCGTAGCGGAGGGCCTTCCAGCGCGGCGCCGGGCTGTTGACGGAAGGCGAAGATCGCGTAGATGAGGTAGAGGACGACGAGCAGCAGCACGGGTGTTGCCATCGCGAGCAGGACCGTGTTGTCGGTGACCTGCCCCGAGGCCGCGTCGCTACCGTTGCCAGGCGGCAGGTCGGGCCCCAGCACGATCGCGACGAGCGGTGTCGCGATCAGCGAGGCGACGATCCAGATCGTGAGGAAGCGGCGCAGGTGGTTGGGGGCGCCCCGCGGTGCCTCGCTCGGCGGTGCGCTAGACGACATCGATGTAGCCGTCCATGTAGCCGAGGGTCTGCATCGGTCCGCCGAAGCCGAAGTACGTGCCGGCCGCGCAGGGCACGAAGCACTGCCAGCGGTAACGGCCCTTCTTGCCCGTCCGGAACGTGAATTCGATCGTCCGGTGTGCCATCGTCGCGGGGTCGCAGGGTCCGTATTCGCACTGGTCCTTGGCTTCTTCGGCTACGCCGGGGAGCGGCACGAAGACGCCCATCTGAGGTATTACGAACGTGTGCGAGGCCGCTTCGGCTTCGATGTGGGTGAGCGGCTTGCCGTCGACCGTCTCGATGCTGCCGCCGGTGCCCTGGACCTTGGCCAGGAACGGGTTGCGCAGGCCCGATTCGCCGTCGAATTGGTAGATCGTCACGTGCACGAGCGCGTGCGCTGGGACCTTGTAGATCGTGCTCCGCACCCACCGGCCGCCGCGGCGCACCAGGTAGCCCACCCAGTCGGGGTGGGCCGGGCTCTCCTGCGGCCCGACGGCGGCGTCGGTCTGCAGCGTCAGGCTCCGCGTCGGCGCGACCGCCCCCGGCGCAGGCGTGGCGGCGACGGTCTGGGGCACGCTGGTCGCCCACAGGCCCACATAGAGGCCGATCAGCACGGCGACAGCCCCCACGGCGGCGATTACGACAACCAGCTTCGTGGCCGTGCGGTTCAAGCTATTGGCCTTCCGGACACCCCGATCGCCTCCCCAGGCTGACCCACGGACCGATCCTAATCACGGAGAACCCAGGTGCGCAATGCCTTGGATGAAAGAATTCTTATTCTGCGGAGTCTTCTTTCGAGTGTCGTGCGCTCACGAACAGGCCCGCGGGTCATCCGAGTCGCCTGCTGGGGGCCTCGCGGATACGATCATCCCTTGCGTTCGATGAGCCCCCCCGAGACCCCCCGCGTCCCCGAGCGGCCGACGCTCGAGGGCCTGGAGCAGAAGTGGAGCGCCGCCTGGGAGCGCGAGGGGACCTATGCCTTCGACCGCTCCGCGCCGCGCGATCGGATCTACGCGATCGACACGCCGCCGCCCACCGTGAGCGGCTCGCTGCACGTCGGGCACGTCTTCTCCTATACGCACACCGACGCCGTCGCCCGCTACCGGCGCATGCGCGGGCGCGAGGTCTTCTACCCGATGGGCTGGGACGACAACGGGCTGCCGACCGAGCGCCGGGTGCAGAACCACTACGGGGTGCGCTGTGACCCCTCTGTCCCTTACGACCCCGGCTTCGAGGCGCCCGCGCAGCCTTCGGAGGGCGAGCCGGTGGCGGTTTCGCGCCCCAACTTCGTCGAGCTGTGCCTGCGGCTCACCGAAGAAGACGAGCGCGCCTTCGAAGACCTGTGGCGCACGCTCGGGCTGTCAGTCGACTGGTCGATGACCTACACGACGATCGGCCCGCGGGCGCAGCGGATCTCGCAGCGCTCGTTCCTCGGGCTGCTCGCCCGCGGGGAGGCCTACCAGCTCGAGGCGCCGACGTTGTGGGATGTCGACTTCCAGACTGCGGTCGCGCAGGCCGAGCTCGAGGACCGCGAGCGCCCCGGAGCGATGTATCGCATCCGCTTCGGCACCGCCGGCCCGGACGGCGCGCTGGTCGACACCACCCGTCCCGAGCTGATCGCTGCGTGTGTGGCGCTGCTCGCGCACCCCGATGACGATCGCCACAGGGCCCTCGTCGGCGGCCGCGCGACGACGCCCCTGTTCGGAACCAGCGTGCCGGTGCTGAGCCACCCGCTGGTCGAGCGCGACAAGGGCACAGGCCTCGTGATGGTGTGCACCTTCGGCGATCTCACCGATGTGACGTGGTGGCGCGAGCTGGGGCTGCCCGTCCGCTCGATCCTCGGTCCGGACGGGCGGCTGCTCGAGGTCCCCTGGGGCGCCGAGGGCTGGGAGTCGGAGGACGTCGAGCGGGCGCGCGCGAGCTATTCCGAGCTGGCCGGCCGCACCATCAACCAGGCGCGGCGGCGGATCGTCGAGCTGCTCGAGGAGTCCGGGGAGCTGGTGGGCGAGCCCCAGCCGGTGACGAGGGCCGTCAAGTTCTACGAGAAGGGCGACCGCCCGATCGAGATCCTGACGAGCAGGCAGTGGTTCATCCGCACGATCGAGCACCAGCAGGTGCTGCTCGACGCGGGGCGCGAGCTGCGCTGGCACCCGCCCTACATGCGGGCGCGCTTCGAAGACTGGGTCAACGGGCTCAACGGCGACTGGTGCGTCAGCCGGCAGCGCTTCTTCGGCGTCCCGTTCCCCATCTGGTATCGGCTCGACGAGTACGGCAACGTCGTGCACGAGAGCCCGATCGCCGCAGCCCAGGAGCAGCTGCCGGTCGATCCCTCGACCGACGTCCCGCCCGGTTACTCCGCCGACCAACGAGGGCAGCCCGGCGGCTTCGCCGGCGATCCCGACGTGATGGACACGTGGGCGACCTCGTCGCTGACCCCGCAGATCGCCGGGGGAGCGGGTGAGGACCCGGAGCTGTTCGAGCTGGTGTTCCCGATGGACGTTCGCCCGCAGGCACACGACATCATCCGCACCTGGCTGTTCACGACCGTGCTGCGCTCCGAGCTCGACGAGGGAAAGCTGCCCTGGAGCGATGCGGCGATCTCCGGCTGGGTGCTCGACCCCGACCGCAAGAAGATGTCGAAGTCCAAGGGCAACGTCGTGACGCCGATGCACCTGCTCTCCGAGCACGGCGCCGACGCCGTCCGCTACTGGGCCGCGAGCGGGCGCCCCGGCGCCGACACGGCCTTCGAGGCCCAGCAGATGAAGGTCGGCCGCAAGCTGGCCGTGAAGCTCCTGAACGCCTCCAAGTTCGCCCTCACCGACCTGCGCGGCGCCGGCTCCGGCGCTGTCGGCGCCGCTGGACCGGGCGATGATCGCGCGGCTGGCGCGGCTCGTGGCCGTGGCGGGCGAGAGCTTCGAGGCCTATGACTATGCCCGCGCGCTGCAGCACGCCGAGGAGCAGTTCTGGTGGTACTGCGACTACTACCTCGAGCTGGTCAAGGGCAGGCGCTACTCGCCTCAGGCGGACCTGGCCGCCGCCGTCAGCCGCGCGCTGCGCATCTCGCTGTCCGCCTACCAGCGGCTGTTCGCGCCGTTCCTGCCGTTCGTGTGCGAGGAGGTCTGGTCGTGGTGGCAGGAGGGCTCGATTCACCGCGCGCCGTGGCCCGAGGCCGCCGAGTTGGCCGAGGAGGCAGGGGGAGAGCGGCTCGCGCTCGAGGAGCTGGCGCTGGAGCTGGCCGCGGACGTGCTGGGCGAAGTCCGCAAGGCGAAGTCGGAGGCCAAGCGCCCGATGCGCGCCCCCGTCGCGCGCCTCGTGGTACACGACAGCGCCGAGCGCCTGGAGGCGCTCGAGCTCGGCGCCGACGACCTGCGCCAGGCCGGCTCGGTCGAGGCGCTCGAGACGGTCGAGGCGCCGGAGTTCTCCGTCGCCGTCGAGCTTGCACAGGACGGATAGGGTCACGCCGTGGAGCGGACGCTGATCGAGCAGCTGCCCGAGCGAATCGGGCAGCAGGTCAAGGTGCGCGGCTGGGTCAACGCGCTGCGCGACCAGAAGCGCGTGCAGTTCGTGATCCTCCGTGACGAAACGGGTCTCGCGCAGGCCGTGCTGCCCAAGGAGGAGGAGCCGAGCGAGCTCAACGACGCGATCTCGGCGCTGAGCGCCGAGTCGGCCGTCACGGTCACGGGCACGGTCGTTGGCGACGAGCGCGTCAAGCTCGGCGGCCTCGAGCTGCGCATCGAGTCGCTCGAGGTCGACTCCCTCGCCGAGCCGGAGCTGCCGATCGCCGAGGACTCCGCGCTGGACAAGCGGATCGACTGGCGCTACCTGGACCTGCGCCACCCCGACCGCAAACTGATCTTCGAAGTGCAGACACGTGTCGAGCAGGCGATGCGCGAGTTCTGGCGCGAGGAGGGGTTCGTCGAGCTGCACAGCCCCAAGCTGATGGGCTCGGCAAGCGAGTCGGGTGCCGAGCTGTTCCACGTCGACTACTTCGAAACGGACGCGTACCTGGCCCAGTCGCCGCAGTTCTACAAGCAGATGGCGATGGCGGCGGGGTTCGGGAAGGTGTTCGAGATCGGCCCCGTCTTCCGCGCCAACCCCTCGTTCACCTCGCGCCACGACACGGAGTTCACGAGCGTCGACATGGAGCTCTCGTGGATCGACTCGCACGAGGACGTGATGGACGTCGAGGAGCGGTGGCTGGCGCACGTGCTGGGCGCGGTCGCCGAGACCCATGGCGAGCGGATCCGCGAGACCTTCGGCACCGAGGTGGCGGCGCCCGCGCTGCCCTTTCCGCGCGTGACCCTCGAGCACGCCAAGGAGCTCCTGCGCGAGGCCGGCCACGAGCCGCCGGGCGCCGGCCACGACCTCGACCCGCCCAGCGAGCGCAAGCTCTCAGAGCTGATCGCCGAGCGCGAGGGCAGCGAGTTCGCGTTCGTCACCGACTACCCGACGACGGTGCGGCCCTTCTACCACATGCGCCACGAGGATGATCAGGACTTGACCAAGAGCTTCGACCTGCTCTGGCGTGGCATCGAGCTGACGACCGGGGCGCAGCGCGAGCATCGCTACGACCGGCTGCTCGAACAGGCCGAGGACAAGGGAGTGGAGACCGACTCGATCCAGTACTACCTCAACTTCTTCCGCTTCGGCGCGCCGCCCCACGGCGGCTTCGGCTTCGGTCTGACCAGGCTGTTGATGCAGATGCTCGCCCAGGACAACGTCCGTGAGGTCACCTTCCTCTACCGGGGGCCCCACCGGCTCACGCCTTAGGGCCGATGGCCCGCGTCCTGGTGTCGATCCCACCGCTGGACGGCTGTCTCGACGCGCTCGCGGGTCACGAGCTGATCGAGGGGGCGCCCGGCAGCGACCCCGCCGCCGAGGCGCTGCTCTGTCCGCCCGTGATGCCGGTCGACCGGCGGGCGATCGCCGCGATGCCCGCCCTGCGGGCGATCGCGCTCGCCGGCGCGGGCACCGACGCCGTCGACCTCGGGGCCGCGCGTGAGCGCGGCATCGCGGTCCTGACCGCCGGCGAGGCGCTCGTCGAGACGACGGCCGATCTGGCCTTTGCGCTGATCCTCTCGGCCTCGCGGTTGACCGGCGAAGCCGAGCAGGCGCTGCGGGGCGGGAGCTGGCACGGCTGGGGCTTCGCCCACACCTTCGGGCGCGACGTCTCCGGTGCGACGCTCGGGCTCGTCGGGTACGGCGCGATCGGCCGGGCCGTCGCCCGCCGCGCGCACGGCTTCGGGACGAGCGTGCTGCACCACACACGCACCGATACAGGGGAGCCCGGTTGGCGGCCCGAGCTCGATTCGCTGCTGGCCGAGAGCGACATCGTCAGCCTCCACGTGCCGCTCAGCGACTCGACGCGCGGCCTGATCGACGCTCGCCGCATCGAGTTGATCGGCGCCGCCGGGGTGCTCGTCAACACGGCCCGCGGCGCCGTCGTCGACGAACTCGCGCTCGCGGCCGCGCTGCGTGAGGGCAGGCTGCTCGCCGCCGGCCTCGACGTCTACGTCCACGAGCCCGAAGTCGCGCCTGAGCTGCTAGCCGCGCCGCGGGCCGTGCTGCTGCCGCACATCGGCTCGGCGACCGCCACGACGCGCCGCGCGATGCTGAGGCTCGCCGCAGAGCGTCTCGCGGCGCTGCTCGCAGACGAAGACGCGTCTAGATCCTGACGGCCGGGCGCCGCCAGATCCACATCGCCGACAGCCGAGCCCGGGGCGGCTGAGGGCCGCCCTCGGGTCCGTCAACGAGCTACCCGCACGGTTCGAAGCGCTTGCCGTTGAGCTTGAGGTTGAAGCGGGCGCCGACGATCCCCGCTGCTTCGTCGGCGGCGCAGAAGCGCTGCTTCTTCAAGCGGTACTCGGCATTGATCACCGGCTTGCCGGCAAGCAGATATGGCGCGAACAGGCCGCATTCGGAGTACTGGTTGCACTGCTCGGTGAGCACGCCCTCGAAGCTCGGCTCCATCGCTTCCGCCTGTTCGCCGTCGTTCTTCTGCAGCACCGCCATGCCCAGGCCGTGGACGGCTTCGGCCACCCACAGGTTGAACGAGAGCTGGTCGGCTGCCGTGATCGGAAAGCCGCTGTTGTTCGAGAAGGCTTCGATGTTGTCGGGCTCGACGGCGTCGAAGCCCTTTTCCGCGCACATGCGGAAGCGGGCGGCCATGATCGGCTCGACGACTTCGCTTCGGCGGATGTCCAGCCAGCGCTCGCCCGGCCAGCCGTTGGAGCGGCCGAGGACCGACTTCGGGAACGAGGAGTAGTCGGGGCGGAAGTTCTCGGCGGTGCCGACGTCGACGTAGCAGACGACGCGCTTGCCGGCCGCATGCAGCGACGCGACTTCGGCGGCGGTCGTTTCGAAGCCGTCGACGTCGTAGACCGCCGCGGGAACCGACGTGCGCAGCGTGCCCTGCAGCTGCCAGTAGAAGCTCGGGCGGGGGGGCGGCTGCCACCACGCGCCGGCGCCCGCCGGCAGCGCGAGCGCGACGGCGGCCGCGATCACTGCGAGCAGCACACCGCGGCGTCCGTGGAGCGATGCCATCGCGTGATCGTACTGCCGTGACCCATGTGCGGAGCCGCTCTGCGCCGTCCGCCCCTGTCTCTAACTTCAAATTCATGCTCCTGCACGAGCTGACAGACGGCGTCGAGGTCGACCAGGTGCTGCAGGTCAAGGAGGCCGAGCTGCGACGCCGGCGCGACGGCGGCGACTACCTGCGCCTGACGCTCGGCGACCGTACGGGCTCGGTCACGTGCATGGTCTGGGAGCAGCTCGCCGAGATCCTCGAGATCGCGCGCGCCGGCGCCGCCGTGGCGGTCTCGGGCCGCTACACGGTGCACCCGCGATTCGGGCCGCAGATCAACCTCCGTGCGCTGGCCGCCGCGGCCCCCGGCAGCTACGACCCGCGCGCCCTGTGCGATGGTCCGGCACGCCCGGTCGCAGCAGCTCGAAAGCGAGATCGCGGAGCTCGTCGCGACCGTTCAGCAGCCGCACCTGCGCGAGCTGCTCGAGCGCGTGCTCGACCCGCGCTCGGCGCTGTGGGCGCGCTACCGCGATGCGCCGGCGGCCAAGCACTACCACCAGGCATATCGGCACGGACTGCTCGAGCATTGCCTGGGAGTCGCCCAGGCGGTCAGCGCGATCAGCGCCACCTTCGGCGGGATCGACAGGGACGTCGCCGTGACCGGAGCGCTCCTGCACGACATCGGCAAGCTCGAGGCGTACACGTCCGAGCCGGACGCGATCGACCTCAGCGACGCCGGGCGGTTGCACGGCGAGATCGCGCTCGGCTACTACCTGATCCGCCGCATGATCGAGGACATCGATGGCTTCCCGGCCGAGCTCGCGCAGTCGCTCGGGCACATCATCCTCTCCCACCACGGCTCGCTCGAGCACGGCAGCCCGGTCGTGCCCTGCACGCGGGAGGCGACGCTCGTGCACATGATCGACAACCTCGGCGGGCGGCTCGGCAGTTTCGATCGCCTCGAGAAGGAGCTGGCGCCGGGGAGCACCTGGTCGCGTTTCGACCGCGCGATCGGCTCCGGAGCGTTCTTCGTGCGCCGTGGCGGCGAGGATCGGCCGGCCCGCGAACCGGCATCTCCCCGCGAAGCAGCCTGAAAGGCCGCAAATAGCGGGGCCGCCTGCTAGGCGCGGCGCGCTCCCCTCGCCGTCGGCTTCTATCTTTCACAGCCAGATGGCCAAGGACACCGAGAAGCTGATCCGGCAGCTGTCGCTGATCTCCTACCTGATGGCGGAGCGGCGGCCGGTGACGGCGCTGGAGATACGGCGCGACGTCGAGGGCTACAGCGGCATGAACGAGGACGCCTTCGCGAGGCGCTTCTACGCCGACCGCTCAGAGCTCGAGTCGCTGCGCATCCAGCTGACCGTCGAGCGCCCGGCCGACGGCGCCGCCGAGCAGGAGAACTACTCGCTGCGGCCCGAGAACTTCCACCTCCCCCCGATCGCCTTCACCGACAAGGAGCTGGCGGCGCTGCAGACCGCGCTCACCCTGCTCGACGGCGAATTCGCCTACGCCGAGCCGCTGCGGCTGGCCCTGCAGCAGATCACATGGGGCCGCCCGAGCCCCCTGCGCGCGCCCGAGCCTCGCAGCGTCGCCCTGGGCATCACGGCCTCCGCGGGCGGGCACGAGCTCTCGGCGCGCCTGGCGAAGGTCGAGACGGCGATCTTCCGCAACAAGACGATCGTCTTCGACTACTACACGATGGGCCGCGACGAGGTCTCCAACCGCAAGGTCGACCCCTATCACCTGCTGTTCCAGGGCGGCCAGTTCTACCTGCTCGGCTACTCGCACGAGCGCAAGGCGATCCGCGTGTTCCGGCTCTCGCGGATCCGCGGCAAGGTCTCCTACGCGACCAAGGCCGAGCACGACTTCCACCGCCCGGAGGACTTCGACCCCCGCGCCTATGCGAACCGCGCCGACTGGCAGCTCGGGGAGGAGCGCGGCGAGGCGAGGATCCTGATCTCCGAGCGGATCGCCTGGCAGATCGAACGGCACTTCGGTCGCTACGGCACGGTGCTGGACCCGGCGGAGCTCGAGGGTGAGCAGGCCGAGGGCCTGCCTCTGTTCGAGGACGGCGACGTGCTCTTCGCGACGAGCTATGCGAGCCCGCGCAGCCTCGTCTCCTGGCTGCTCGGCCTGGGCGTCAACGCCCGCCTGGTCGGTCCCGCCGAGCTCGCCGCCGAGCTGCGCGACCGGCTCGCGCGGCTGCGCGAGCTGCACGACGAGGAGCCGCCGCAGGCGCGGCGAAAGCGCGCGGCCCGCCAAGAGGAGCCCGCGAGTACCGCCAAGCGCTCCAGGCGCGAGGGCGAGGAGGGCCGCTCGGAGGTCGCGATCCGGCCTGAGCGCTTCGCGCGCCTGGTGACCCTCGCCAGCTTCCTGATCGCCGCCGGGCGACGCGGCGAGCCCGTGGTGATCGCCGAGATCCGCGAGCGGCTGCAGATCAGCGAGGAGGAGCTGCGCGAGGACCTGGGCGTGCTCAACGTCGTCAACTTCGGCGGCGGCTCCTACGTCCTCTACGCCGAGGTCAACGAGGAGGCCGGCGAGATCGTGGTCGACCCGGAGCCCTACAGCGACAACTTCGACCGCCCCGCGAGGCTGCTGCCGGTCGAGGCAAAGGCGCTGGTCGCCGCGATCGACCTGATCGGGGAGCACATCCCAGAGGGCTCGCTGGCCTCGGCGCGGATGAAGATCGTCGCGGCGCTCGGCGAGGACCCGATGGAGCAGGGGCTGCAGGTGGCTCCGCCCGCGGGCGATGACTCCGACGTCGCACGAACGATCTCGAAGGCGATCACGGGTCGGCGGCTCATCGAGCTCGAGTACTACAAGCAGAACGAGGACGAGATCTCGACCCGCAGGGTCGAGCCCTATGCGCTGACCAACGGCCGCGAGGGCTGGTACGTCGCGTGCTTCGACCCCGAACGCGACGGCGTGCGCCACTTCCGCCTCGACCGCGTCAAGAGCGCGGCCGTCACCGACGAGCGCTTCCGCCCGCGGCCCGAGGTCGATCCGGCGGCCGAGGTCGACGGCTGGCTGCGGACGGGCGAGGTCGAGGCCTCGCGCACCGCCCGCGTCTGGGTCTCGCCGGATCGCGCCCGCTGGGCGCGCGAGGCGCGGCGGGTCGTCGAGGAGCGCTCGGATGGCTCCGTGATCGTGGAGCTGAGCTTCGCCGGCGTCGACTGGCTCGTCCGCGAGATCCTCCGTGAAGCCGGCGACGCCGCCGTGCTCGAGCCCCAGGACGCCCGCGAGGCCGTCCGCGCGGCCGTGGCGCGGCTTCTCGACGCAGACGCGTCCTCGCTGGCCGGCGTCTAGCGCTCGGCGTCGCGAGCGGTCGGGCGATGAGCCGGCGCGAGCAGATCCGGATGGAGGACGGCGAGGTCACCGCGTTCCTGAGCGAAGAGCGGACCCTCACCTGCGCGACGATCGGGCCGCGCGGATGGCCGCATCTGATGCCGCTCTGGTACGTGCTGCGCGACCCCGGTGGGGGAGCCGCCGTCCCGCGGCTGTGGGCATGGACGTACGCGTCCTCGCAGAAGGTCCGCAACCTCGAACGCGACCCGCGGGCGACGCTGCAGATCGAGGCGGGTGAGTCCTACGAGCAGTTGCGGGGCGTGATGATCGAGTGCGAGGTCACGACGCACCGCGAGCCCGTGGGAGTGAGGGCGCTCGGGCAGGAGATCTTCGCGCGCTATGCGGTCCCGCGAGGGCAGCAGCCGGTTCAGACGCTGCCGGACGCGGTCATGGAGATGATCGACCGGCAGGCCGCCAAACGCGTGGCACTCGAGTTCGTCGAGCGGCGGCGCGCCAGCTGGGATCACCGCAAGCTGGGCGGCGTGTACTGAGACGACCGCCCCGCGGGCGCGTCCCGCCCGTCCCGCCGTTCAGCCGATGGCCGTGATCTTCCAGCGCGAGCCTTCCTTGGCGAGGGTGACCGTGCGCACACGTTTGTCGCCCCCGTAGACGCTCTTCACCTGCGCGGTTGCGGTGGCGCCCGCAACCTTGACCGATTCGACTTTGAGTTCCGTGTTGTCGATCTCGGCGATACGGTTTTTGATCGCGGCTTCGCACGCCTTCACGCCGCCGAGCTTCGTTACGACGGGAGCCGCCAGGTCGCGTTCGCAGACCTTCTTGCGGTCGCTGCTGGTCACATCCGACTGCAGGTCCGCGACAGTCTGCGCGACTTCATGCTGGGTGCCGTGGAAGCCCGAGGTGG
Organism: uncultured Solirubrobacteraceae bacterium; assembly: GCA_963721285.1. Taxonomy (GTDB): domain Bacteria; phylum Actinomycetota; class Thermoleophilia; order Solirubrobacterales; family Solirubrobacteraceae; genus Palsa-744. The sequence continues at coordinate 845,361 of CAVRIN010000002.1, forward strand.
AGGTCGTGGTGCCGCACGCCGCGAGGGCGAGGGGAGGCAGGCAGGCGAGAGCAAGCAGGCGGCGCATGGCCGCGAAGGCTAATGGTTGCGCTCGTCGTCGCGACGGTAGCCGAGCCGCGCGGAGATGCGGTCGGCCGTCGAGACGAGGTGCGGGCCGAGTGCGTCGACGAGCTCCTCGAGGGCGATCATCGACGAGGGCGCGGCGAGGTTTACCGCGGCGACCACGTCGCGACCCTCGTTGCGGACCGGGGCGGCGATCGCGTAGAGCCCCGCGGCGAGCTCTTCGTCGTCGACCGCGAAGGCCGCGCCACGGATCTGATCGAGCTCCGCGCGCAGCTTCTTCTTGGCCGTGATCGTCTTCGGGCCCTGTTTGGTCGGCTTGATCTCGGCGAGCGTGTCCCGCAGCTGACCGTCCGGGAGGTGGGCCAGCAGCAGCTTGCCCATCGCCGTCGCGTAAGCCGGCACGCGCGAGCCGGCCTGCAGCCCGAGGTCGGTCTGATTCTGCCCCCGCCGGAAGCTGCGGGCGCGGTCGACGTAGAGCACGTCGGTGCCGTCGAGGACGCCGAGGCTCGCCGTGTAGGAGGTTCGCTGACGCAGTTCCTCCAGGTACGGCCGTGCGTGCTCGCGAAGGCCGGTCGAGTTCAGCGCGGACATGCCGAGGTCGGTGACCCGCAATCCGAGCCGGTACTTGCGCGAGGCGCCCTGCTCCAGGTAGCCGAGCGCGACGAGCGTGATCACGTAGCGGTGCGTCGTCGAGCGGCTCATGCCGAGCTCGTCGGCGATGTCGGCGATGCCGAGCACCGGACGGGCGGGCGTGAAGCAGCCCAGGATCGCGAGGCCGCGCTCGAGCGATTGCGAATAGCGGGGCTCGCGCAGGCTCGGTATCGACCAAGCGGGCTCCTGGTCGCTGCTCCTTTTCGCTGGACTTTTCGTTCTCGGCATGTGGGGCGGCTCCCGGTGACTGGCCCTTGAACTCTACGTGTGAAGGGTTTGTTGAGGGTCAGGGATCATAGATGGAAATATCGGCTGATCGGGTTAACGCTGACGAAGAACCTGCACGCCCGGCCGGACAGAGCGGCCTTCGCCTTCACTCGCGACCCCTCGATCGCCCGCCCTGCGCATCGGTAGGGTTCTGGCGCGATGCAGGCGCTGAAGGGTCTGATCCTGTCGGGCGGGAGGGGCACGCGCCTGCGCCCGATCACCCACACGAGCGCCAAGCAGCTCGTGCCGGTGGCGAACAAGCCCGTGCTGTTCTACGGGATCGAGGCGCTCGCGGAGGCCGGCATCGAGGACATCGCGATCATCATCGCCCCCGAGACCGGCCCGGAGATCGAAGCCGCTGTCGAAGACGGCTCCCGGTTCGGCGTCCGGATCACCTACATCGTTCAGGAGGAGCCACTCGGCCTTGCACACGCGGTGCTGACGGCGGAGCCGTTCCTGGGATCGAGCCCCTTCGTCATGTACCTCGGCGACAACCTCCTGCAGGGCGGGATCACGGATCTCGTCGAGGCGTTTCGCGAGCACGAACCGGACGCGCTGATCCTCCTGACGCCGGTGCCCGACCCCCAGAACTACGGTGTCGCCGAGCTCGAGACCGCCCGCGGGGGCCACCCGGGCCGGGTGCGAAGGCTTCTCGAGAAGCCTGCCGAGCCGGCCACCGACCTGGCGCTCGTCGGCGTCTACATGTTCACGCCCGGAGTCCACGACGCCGCGCGCGCGATCCGCCCCTCGACGCGCGGCGAGCTCGAGATCACCGATGCGATCCAGCACCTCGTCGATGCGGGCAGGCGCGTCGAGCCTCACATCGTGCGGGGCTGGTGGAAGGACACGGGCCGGCTGGAGGACATGCTCGAGGCGAACCGGCTGGTCCTCGACAACCTCGCCTCGCGCGTCGAAGGCGAGCTGATCGACTCGACGCTCGACGGGCGGGTCGTCGTCGAGGCCGGCGTGCGCCTGGAACGTACGCGTGTGCGAGGGCCGGCCGTGATCGGCGCCGGCACCGTGTTGCGCGACTGCTACATCGGCCCATATACGGCGATCGGCGAGAACTGCACGATCACGCGAGCCGAGGTCGAGCATTCGATCCTGCTGTCGGGCTGCACGGTCAGCGAGCTCGACGGGCGCATGGAGTCCTCGCTGCTCGGCCGCAACGTCACCGTGCGGCGCGGCGAGCGCCAGCCGCGCGCGTACCGCTTCATGGTCGGTGACAACTCCGACATCTCGATCCTGTGAAGCTGCTCCTCACAGGCGCCGGCGGGATGCTCGGCCGCGAGGTGATCCGCGCCGGCGAGCGCGCCGGGCACGAGGTGCTCGGACTCTCCCGGGCCGAACTCGACGTCGCGGACGCCGAGAGCGTCGCCGCGGCGATCGAGCGGTTCGAGCCACGGGCGGTGCTGAACTGCGCCGCCTGGACCGACGTCGACGGCGCCGAGGGCGACCCCCAAGGCGCGCTGAGCGTGAACGGCACGGGCGCCGGCAACGTCGCGCGCGCAGCCGCCGCGGCGTCGCTCCCGCTCCTGCACGTCTCGACGGACTACGTGTTCTCCGGTGAGACGCCGCTCGACCGGGAGGGACGGCCGCGTGCCTACGTCGAGTCCGACGCGACCGGGCCCCGGAGCTCCTACGGGCTCAGCAAGCTGGCAGGCGAGCGCGAGGTGCTGGCGGCCTCGTCGCGGCACGCAGTCGCAAGGACCGCCTGGCTGTTCGGCCTCGGCGGGCGCAACTTCGCCGCCACGATGCTCGCGCTCGCGCGCGAGCGCGAGCAGGTCAAGGTGGTCGACGATCAGACCGGCTGCCCGACGTGGACGGGACACCTCGCGCCCGCGCTGCTCGGCCTGATCGATCGCGGCGTTCGCGGGCTCGTCCACCTCGCCGGCGCGGGCACCGTGACGTGGAACGGCTTCGCGCGCGAGATCTTCCGCCAGGCCGAGCTCGACTGCGAGGTGCTGCCCGCGACGAGCGCAGAGATGGCGCGGCCGGCTCCGCGTCCGGCGTGGTCGGTCCTCGAGTCCGAGCGTGACGACGTCCTGCCGCTGCCGCCCTGGCAGGACGGGCTCGCGGGATACCTGGCGGCGCGGGCTGGGATGATCAGGGCATGAGACGAAGAGCAGCCGCGCGGTGAGACTGCTCGTCTGCGGCGGCGCGGGCTTCATCGGCTCGACGTTCGCGCGCCAGCGCCTGGTCGGGCACGGCGACGAGGTGACGGTGCTCGACAAGCTCACCTACGCCGGGCGCGAGGAGAACCTCCGCGACATCGCCGCCTCGCCGGGCTTCCGCTTCCTGAGGGGAGCGATCGAGGATGCGGCCGCCGTCGCCGCCGCCCTCGAGGAGTCTGGCGCCGAGGCGATCGTCAACTTCGCCGCCGAGACGCACGTCGACCGCTCGATCGCCGAGCCCGACGCGTTCGTGCGGACGCATGCCCTCGGCACCTACGTGCTGCTCGAGGCGGCGCGGGAGCGGGAGCTGCGCTACGTCCAGGTCTCCACCGACGAGGTCTACGGCTCGATCAACGCCGGGACGTTCACCGAGCAGAGCCCGCTCGCGCCGTCCTCCCCCTACTCGGCGACCAAGGCCGGTGCAGACCTGCTCGTGCTGAGCTACTTCCACACCTACGGCCTGCCCGCGACCGTCTGCCGCGGATCGAACAACTACGGGGCCTACCAGCATCCCGAGAAGCTGATCCCGCTGATGATCCTCAACGCGCTGCATGGCGACGCGCTGCCCGTGTACGGGGACGGCATGCAGGTGCGCAACTGGATCCACGCGGAGGACTTCTCGGGCGCCATCGGCCAGGTTCTCGAGCACGGGCACGAGGGCGAGGTCTACAACGCGGGGGGCCCCGATGAGGAGGCGAACATGGCCGTCGTCGAACGGATCGTCGAGCTGACCGGCGCGGATCGCGCCCAGATCGAGCACGTGACCGACCGGCCGGGGCACGACCGCCGGTACTCGCTCTCCTCGGAGAAGGTCCGGGCGCTCGGCTGGGAGCCGCGGGTGCGATTCGAGCAAGGGCTGGCGGACACCGTCTCCTGGTACCGGCAGAACGAGTGGTGGTGGGGCCCGATCCGCTCGGGCGAGTACCGCGCCTACTACGAGCGCCAGTACGGACGGGCGCTGCAGAGCTGAGGCCCGCCGCGCGGCGCTAGGCTCGAAGCGTGAGCGCGCTGCCCTTCACTCCCGCCGTCGCGCGCTGGTTCGAGGCGGCCTTCGGGGAGCCCACCCCCGCCCAGCGGCAGGCGTGGCCGGCGATCGCCGCTGGTGATCACGTGCTCCTCTCCGCCCCGACAGGCTCGGGCAAGACGCTGGCGGCGTTCCTGTCGGCGCTGGACGGGTTGAGCGCCGAGCCCGACCCGGGCGAGCGGCGCACGAGCGTCCTGTACGTAAGCCCGCTGAAGGCGCTCGCCTACGACATCGAGCGCAACCTGCGCGCGCCGCTCCGCGGCATCGGCGCCGAGCACGTGACGGTCGGCATCCGCACCGGCGACACCCCCCAGCGGGAGCGGGCCGCCATGGCCCGCAGGCCGCCCGAGATCCTGGTCACGACACCCGAGTCGCTGTACCTGATCCTCACCTCGCAGGCGCGCGAGATGCTGAGCGCCGTGCGGACGGTGATCGTCGACGAGATCCACGCCGTCGCCCACTCCAAGCGCGGCGCCCATCTCGCGCTGACGCTCGAGCGGCTCGAGGCGCTGGTGCGGGCTCGCGCCGGCGACGAGCTGCCCGCCGAGCTGGCGGCCTTCCAGCGCATCGGCCTGAGCGCCACCCAGAACCCGCTCGAGGAGATCGGCCGCTACCTCGTCGGGCCCGGCAGGGATGTGACGATCGTCGACGCCGGCTCGCGCAAGGAGCTCGATCTGCGCATCGAGGTCCCGGTCGAGTCGATGACCGAGCCGGGCGCCCCGGCGCTCCCGGAGGGGCATGCGCGCGCCGATGCCGATCCGCTGGACCCGGGCGAGGGGAGCGCGACCGACCCGGCGCCGCTCGCCGGCGGCGAGGCAACCCGCGCCTCGATCTGGCCGGCGATCTACCCCGAGCTGCTGCGGCTGGTGCGCGAGCACACCTCCACGATCGTGTTCGTCAACAACCGCCGCTCCGCAGAGCGGGTCGCGCTGCGGTTGAACGAGCTGGCCGGCAAGGAGCTCGAGGAGGAGCGCGAGCAGGCCGGCGTTCTCGCCGGCGGCGCGAGCGGGACCGCGGACATCGCGCGCGCGCACCACGGCTCGCTCTCGCGCGAGGAGCGCACGAAGGTCGAGGAGCTCCTGAAGGCGGGTGCGCTGCCCTGCCTCGTCGCGACCTCCTCGCTCGAGCTCGGAATCGACATGGGCGCCGTCGATCTCGTCCTGCAGATCGAGTCGCCGAAGTCGGTCGCGCGAGGGCTTCAGCGCATCGGCCGCGCCGGCCACGGGGTCGGCGAGGTCAGCCGCGGGCGCATCTTCCCGAAGTTCCGAGGCGATCTGCTCGAGTGCGCGGTCGTCGTGCGACGCATGCGCGAGGGCGCGATCGAGCCGACCGTCGTGCCGCGCAATGCCCTCGACGTGCTCGCCCAGCAGATCGTCGCGATCGCCGTCTCCGCCGAGCCCGACGGGATCGAGGTCGAGGAGCTGCACGCGCTCGTCAGGCGCACCCACTCCTACAGCGAGCTCTCGCGCGAGCTGCTCGAGAACGTGCTCGACATGCTCGACGGCCGCTACCCCTCGCGCGAGTTCGGCGAGCTGCGCGCGCGCGTCGTGTGGGACCGGCTCGCCGGCGTGGTGAGGGCGCGCAAGGGCGCGCGCCAGCTGGCGATCGCGAACGCCGGCACGATCCCAGACCGCGGCCTCTACGCGGTCACCCTCCCCGACGGCCGGCGGGTCGGCGAGCTCGACGAGGAGATGGTCTATGAGGCGCGCCCGGGCCAGGTCTTCCTGCTCGGTGCCTCGACCTGGCGCATCGAGGAGATCACGCGCGATCGCGTGACGGTCACGCCGGCGCCCGGTGCCCCCGGCGCGGTCCCGTTCTGGAAGGGCGACTCGGTGGGTCGCCCGAAGGAGCTCGGCGCGGCGATCGGCGCGTTCTCGCGCTGGGCCGTGGAGCAGCAGGAGGAGACGCTCGAGCAGGAGTACGACCTCGATCGCCGGGCGGCGCAGAACCTGCTCGCCTACCTGCGCGAGCAGCAGTCGGCCACGCGCGTGCTGCCGAGCGAGCAGACGCTCGTGCTGGAGCGCTTCCGCGATGAGATCGGCGACTGGCGGCTGTGCCTGCTCTCGCCGTTCGGCGGGCGCGTGCACGCGGCGTGGGGCCTCGCGCTGGCCGCGCGCATGCACGAGCGCTTCGGCATCGAGGCCGATCCGATCTGGACCGACGACGGCATCATCATGCACCTGCCCGACCTCGATGCCGACGAGGCGGAGGCGCTGCCGTCGGCCTCCGAGCTGCTGATGATCGAGCCCGAGGAGGTCGAGCAGGCGATCGTCTCCGAACTCGGCGGCTCGGCGCTGTTCGGCGCGCGCTTCAGGGAGAACGCGGCGCGGGCGCTGCTGATCCCGCGCGCCTACCCGGGCAGACGCACCCCGCTTTGGCAGCAGCGCCTGAAGGCACAGAACCTGCTCGAGGTCGCGCGGCGCTACGAGGACTTCCCGATCGTCCTCGAGACCTACCGCGAGTGCCTGCGGGACGTGCTCGACCTGCCTGGCCTGAAGGAGATCCTGCGCGCCTTACAGACGCGCGAGATCTCGCTCGTCGAAGTCGAGACGCAGACGGCTTCCCCCTTCGCCTCCTCGCTGCTGTTCGACTACGTCGCGACGTACATGTACGAGGGCGACGCGCCCGCCGCCGAGCGGCGCGCGGCCGCGCTGTCGCTCGACCGGGACCTGCTGCGCGAGCTGCTCGGCCAGGAGGAGCTGCGCGAGCTGATCGACCCGGGTGCGCTCGAGCGCCTGGAGGAAGACCTGCAGTGCCGCTCGGAGATGACCCGGGCGACCGGCCGCGACGGTCTCCACGACGTGCTGCGCCGGATCGGCGATCTGACCCGCTCGGAGGTCGAGCAGCGCGTTTTCCCGGGCGTCGATGCCGAGGCGCTGATCGAGATGCTGCTGCGCGAGCGCCGCGCTGCAGAGCTGCGGATCGCGGGCGAACGACGGCTGATCGCCGCCGACGAGGCCGGGCTCTACCGCGACGCGCTCGGAGCGGCGCCGCCCGGCGGCCTGCCGGAGGCCTTCCTGGCCGACGTCCCCGACGCGCTGCGCGAGCTCGTCGCGCGCTACGCCGCCACGCACGGCCCGTTCTCGACGGAGGACGTGCGGGGCCGATACGGCGTCGATGCGGGCGCGGTCCTGCGCGAGCTCGAGCGCGACGGCGCTGTGGTGCGCGGCGAGATACGACCCGGGGGAACTTCAAGGGACTGGTGCGACGTCGAGGTGCTGCGCCGCCTGCGCCGCGCCTCGCTGGCAGCGCTTCGCAAGGAGATCGAGCCCGCCGACCAGGGCAGGCTCGCCGCCTTCCTGCCGTCCTGGCAGGGCGTGGACCGGCATACCCGGGCCGGCGCCGGAATCGACCGGCTGCGCGAGGTGCTCGTCCCCCTTCAGGGACTGGCGCTGCCGGTGGAGACGTGGGAGCGCGACGTGCTGCCACGCCGCACCGGCGCGTACTCGCAGACCTGGCTGGACGCGCTGTGCGCCGGCGGCGAGGTGGTCTGGGTCGGGGCGGGCGCGCTCGGGCGAAGTGGCCGGGTGGCGCTCTATTTCCGTGACGATGCGGCGGCGATCGGCCCGCCGCCGGTGCGCGGCTCGGGATCGACGGCCCCCCAACATCAGGACAGCGAGCACGAGCTGATCCGTGCGCGGCTGGCGCGGGCGCCCGCCTTCTTCACCGACCTGCTGGCCGAGCTGGACGTGCCGCCCGAGGCGCTGCGCGAGGCGCTCTGGGACCTGGTGTGGGCCGGCGAGGTGACCAACGACGCGTGGGCTCCGCTGCGCGCGCCGCGGCTCGCACTCGCGCGCGGCGAAGGATCGGCCGGGGCGAGCACGCCGCGGCGCGGGCGCTCGCGCTTTGCCTCGCGACGCAGCAGCGGGGCGCAGTCGCAGGTGCAGGGCCGCTGGTCGCTGACGGCTGCGGTGTTCGGCGACCAGGGCGATCCGGCGCTCGCAGCCGAGCGCCGGCGGACCCTCGCCGAGCTGCTGCTCGAGCGCTACGGGATCGTCACGCGCGAGACCGTGCTCGCCGAGGGCGTGAAGGGCGGATTCGCGATGCTCTACGACACCTTCGCGCGACTGGAGACGCTCGGGGTGTGCCGGCGGGGCTACTTCATCGAGGGAATGGGCGGCGCACAGTTCGCGCTCCCGGGAGCGGTCGAGCGCCTGCGGGCGGCGCCGCTGCGGGACGGCGAGAAGCCTGCCGTCCTCGTCCTCGCGGCGGCTGACCCCGCGCAGCCCTTCGGCGCCTCGCTGCCGTGGCCGAAGCGCGAGGGGGGCGAGCGCCGGCCGGCGCGCGTCGCGGGCGCCTATGTCGTCTCGGTCGACCAGCAGCCCGTGCTGTACGTCGAGCGCGGCGGGCGCGGGCTGCTGACGCTCGTCGATGCGTCGGCGGCCCACGGCGCTGGCGCGGGGCGCGCCGACGCTGTGGAGACGGCGCTGGCGGCCCTCGCCGACGCGGTGCGCACCGGGCGCGTGGGCAAGCTGTCGCTCGAGCGCATCGACGGCGAGGCCGCGATCGAATCGACGTACGTTCGAGCGCTCGGCGAGCTCGGCTTCCAGGCCGGGCCCAGGCGGCTGACGCTGAGCGCCTGACGGCCGCGCGGGGCGGTCGCTCGCGCGGATCCCCGGTATCCAGGGCCCCTTTCCGGCGCGCGCAGCGGGTTGTCTGTCGGACGTTCAGCTGCGTCTGGATAAGAGTCGAAGCACGTGCGCGAGTGCCTCGATTCGAGATCGAGCAGGCCTTCGAAGAGGGGATTTGGCAGCCCCAGATGAATCCGGTATGTTCGAATTATGGGGATGACCGGAACACGACACCAGCCTGCGCCGATGTACCGCCGCCTCCCCCACGGGCCGAGCGGGATGGCCCGTGAGGAGGTCGAACGAAACCAGCGCAGTCGCCTGCACGGCGCGATGATCGAGGCGGTCTCGCGCAACGGCTACGAGCGCACGACGGTCGCGCACGTGATCGCGCTCGCCGGCGTATCGCGACGCGCGTTCTACGAGCTGTTCGCGAACAAGGAAGAGTGCTTGCTGGGCACCTACGACATGATGGTCTCGCAGGCACGCAGGCACCTGATCGACGCGTGGCTGTCGGAGCAGGGGTGGGCCAACCGCATCCACGCCTCGTGCCGCAGCCTGCTCAGCGGTCTTGCCAGGGCACCGAAGGGCCCGCGCGTGGTGCTCGTGGACTCGCTCGGGATCGGGCCGCGATCGCGGGAACGGATGCAGCTCGCGGGAATCGTGTTCGAGCGCCTCGTCGCGACCGCCTTCTCGCTGGCGCCGGAGGAGGTGTGCTATCCGCAGCTCACCCCGCGCGTTGTCGTGACCGGCGTGCGCCAGATCGTCTTCAACCGCCTGCTCGAGCGCCGTCACCATGAGCTCGCCGACCTGAGCGACGAAGTGCTGGACTGGATCGAGTCCTACCGGATGCCGCCGGGCGCCCGGCTGCCCACCCTGGCGCTGGCGCCCCCTCCGCACCTGCCCCCGGTCCCCGCCGCCTTCCTGACACGTGACGGGAAGCGTGCGCGGGTGCTCGGCTCGGTCGTCCACCTCACCCTCGACGAGGGCTATGCGGCGCTGAGCGATCCGCAGATCGCGCAGTTCGCCGGCGTCTCGACCGAGGCCTTCCACCGTCAGTTCCGCAACAAGGAGGAGTGCTTCCTGGCCGTGCTCGACGAATTCGCGGCCGAAGCGCTGGACTGCGCGCGCGCGGCGATGGAAGGCGCCGACAGCTGGGAGGGGGCGGTGTCCAGCTCGATGGAGGCGTTCGTGGCGCACCTGATCGCCCACCAGGCGCTGCTGCGGATCGCGTTCGTCCACCTGTTCGAAGCCGGCCCGGCGACGATCAGCCGGGTGACGCACCCGGTCGGCGATTTCACGGCGATGCTGACCGAGCAGGCGCCGCCGCCGCTGCGGGGCCCGCAGATCGCGCGCGAGGCCGTGACCGGGGCGGTTTGGGGGGTGATCTCGACGTTCGTGTCGAATGGCCGCCTCTCGCGGCTGCCCTCGCTCGTCGACCACCTTGCGTTCGCCGTGCTCGCTCCATACGTCGGCGCGCGCGCGGCCAGCGAGGCGCTCGCAGACCGGCAGCGCCGCCCGGCAGCGGCCTGAGCAAGCCGCCGGCGACTCCGGGCGCGGTGCCGAGTCCGCCCGCTCTGCGAAGGTGAAGCGGTGAGCAGCGATACCGAGCAGCGGCGCCCGCGGCGCGTGGGGCACAAGGGCGCGGCCCACATCGAGCCGGGGAACACGCTGGCGAGCTTCGACGCGGCCCTGCGCCACGGCGTCGACATGGTTGAGCTCGACGTGCTCAGCGAGCACGAGGCGGGCGCCGGGCGGCTGCTGGTCGCCCACGACTACGAGGACATGAGCCGGCGCAGCCCGATCACCTTCGAGGAGGCCCTCGCGCACCTCGCGGGGCCCGATTTCGACGGCATCGAACTCGACGTCGACATCAAGCTGCCCGGCTACGAGATGCGCGTGATCGAGGCGCTCCGCGAGCACGGGCTGATCGAGCGCACCCTCATCAGCGGGATGTTCACCGCCGGCCTATCCCAGATCCGGGCGGCGGAGCCCGGTCTTCGGCTCGGCTGGTCGGTGCCGCGGGTGCGCCGGGATTACACGACCGACATGCTGACCGCGATCCCGGCGCTCGCGTTCCTCACCGGCTACCGCGCGATGCTGCCCAGAAAAGCTCGCGCCGCACTGCTCGACGGCCGCTTCGACGCGATCATGGCGCACTGGCGCGTGGTCACGCCGGCGCTCGTGCGCGCGGTGCGCGAAGGCGGCGGCGAGCTCTACGTGTGGACCGTGGATGACGCGCGCAAGATCGAGCGTCTGACGGCGATGGGGGTCGACGGGATCATCACGAACGACCCGCGCCTGTTCGAGCCCCCTAGCCGATGAGGCAGGTCGCGCTGCTGAAGCCCGGTGGGTCGGCGCCGGCGATGCTCTTGTGGCCGGCGCTGGTAGGACGGCTGGTGGACTGCATCACCGTCCTGCCGCGGCGCCACTGATATTCGACCACGCCGCGCATGCTGACGGCGGGCCGGCCGGGGCGCGGCACGAGCTGGAAGCTGCGTCCGCCCTGGCGCACCGTGCTGCCCGGGCCGACGTACACGAAGTTGGGCGAGCGCGCGCTCGCGAGGTCGACCCAGCGGCTCTTGGCGGTGTCCATGTACTGCAGGCGAAAGCGCATGTACATCTTGTCGCGGGGGTGCTTGTCGCCCGGCATCGAGCCGCGCACGCCCACGTAGTTGGGCTGGTCGGCGGGGCTGCAGACGTCGATCGTCGCCCACAGCACGCGCGAGTGCAGCAGCGCCTGCATGAGGGCCGATTCGCCTCCCGAATGGCGTGGCGGCGGGGGCGCCGCCCCGGCTGCCGCCGGCAGCGCGGCGAGCGCCGCGAGCGCCGCCGCGTAGGCCCGCATCTGCTTGGCGAGGGGCATGGGTTGACCATACAACCGGCGCCAGTCGCGGCTCGCCGGTTGTGGTATCTCTGCGGCGGTGGACACGCGCTCAGACGATGTCGTCGAGCTACTCGGGCGCGTGCCCGTGTTCTCCACCCTCGAGCGCGACGACCTCGAGCGCATCGCCCAGGTGTCGGTGCCGCGGACGTTCGAGCCGGGCCAGGCCGTGTTCCGCGAGGGCGACGCGAGCGACACCTGCTACGTCGTCCGCGAGGGCAACGCCCGGGCGATCCGAAGCCACGGCGACGGGCGCACGATCACGCTGGCGACGTTCGGTCCGGGAGACATCTTCGGGGAGCTCGCCATGTTCGAGGACGAGCGGCGCTCGGCGACGGTCGAGGCGGTCGGCGAGATGAGTGTCGTGGGCGTGCTCGGGCCCGACATGCGCCGCCTGATGGGCGAGCATCCCGACATCGCCATGAAGCTCGTCGTGGCGCTCGGCAGGCGCCTTCGCGAGACCAACGAGCGCCTCTCGCGCCAGTCCTTCCAGACGGTGCAAAGCCGCGTCGCCGTCGTCCTCGGCCAGCTCGTCGAGGAGGCCGTCGCCGCGGGGCGCCCCGGCCGCGACGTGCTCGTCACCGCGACCCAGGCCGACCTCGCGCAGCTCGCGGGCTCCTCGCGCGAGTCCGCCAGCCGCTTCCTCGCCGTGCTCGAGCGCGCCGGGGTGATCTCGCAGGGCCGCGGGCGCCTGATCGTGCACGAACCCGAGGCGTTGCAGCAGTATGTCTTCTAAGCAGCCGCGCGAGGGCGGACGCCCGACCCGCGCGCAGGCCAAGGAGTTCTCGGCCGGCGGCGTCGTCGTGCGCGGCGAGGAGATGGTCGCGATCGTCCCCACCCGGCGCGCCGCCGACGGCTCGCGCGTGCTCGCGCTGCCGAAGGGGCACGTCGACCCGGGCGAGACGCCGGTCCAGGCCGCGCAGCGCGAGGTCCGCGAGGAGACGGGAGTGCTCGCCGAGCCGGTGCGCGAGCTCGGCGAGACGCGCTACTGGTACCGGCGCGACGGGCGCACGATCGGCAAGGAAGTCCAGTTCTTCCTGTTCGAAGCGCTCGGCGGAGACATCTCCGAACACGATGACGAGGTCGAAGAGGTGCGCTGGATTCCGCTCGAGGCGGCCGAGCGCGAGCTGAGCCACGCGGCCGAGCGCGAAATGGTCAACCTCGCCAGGGCCTACCTCGCCGAAGAACGGTAGCCTGCCGCGAGGATGCAGGTCCTCAACTTCTACTCGACGATCTTCGCCGACGAGCTCAAGCGGGGCCGCAAGACGGCGACGATCCGCCTCGGCGACAAGTCGGGCAAGTACAGGAAGAACCAGCTCGTGCTGGTCACGATCGGCTACCAGCACTCGCCACGCCAGCGGATCTTCGACGCCGTCATCGACCAGGTCGAGGTGATGAAGCTGGCCGATCTCTCGCCGCGCGACATCAAGCATGACAACCCGGAGTTCCGCCGGCACGAGGAACTGATCAACTTCCTCGAACAGATCTACGGCCGTTCGGTCTCGCCCGAAGACGTCGTGACGGTGGTGCGTTTCTCCCAGATCCTCGATACGCCCTCGGCGATGACCGAGGCGATCAAGGGCTTCGGCGGCGCCCAGAACTAGCAGCTGGCGCCGGCCGCCCTGGCGCGATCCGGAGCGGCCGGTAACGGTCGTGGGCGGGTTCGCCCGGATCTTTTTTGGTCGCGCACGCCCGGGATTGCCCCCGGATCTTCTATATATTTAGGCACGAGTTGGCACTCTCCCCCCGAGAGTGCCAAAACGGGGGCCCTCCTCCCGGCGGGGCGGCGGGCCGGTACAAGCAGTCTTCTAGACGGAGGTTTTCGAACATGAAGCTCAAGCCCCTGGGCGATCGTCTGATCGTGCGGGCGATCGAGGAGGAGGAGACCACTGCCAGTGGCCTCGTGCTCCCCGACACCGCCAAGGAGAAGCCGCAGAAGGGCAAGGTCCTCGCAGCCGGCGACGGCAAGCTCGACGAGGACGGCAAGCGCATCCCGCTGGACGTCAAGGAGGGCGACGAGGTCCTCTACAGCAAGTACGGCGGGACCGAGATCAAGGTCGACGGTGAGGAACTGCTCGTGCTCCGCGAGTCCGACGTCCTCGCCAAGGTCGCCTAGGCACAAGGAGAACCAGAGGAAATGGCACACAAGGAGCTCAAGTACGACGCCGATGCGCGTCGAGCGCTGGAGGCAGGCGTCGACGCCGTCGCCAACGCAGTCAAGGTCACGCTCGGTCCGAAGGGCCGCTACGTGGTGCTCGACAAGAAGTTCGGCGCCCCCACGATCACCAACGACGGCGTCACGATCGCCCGCGAGATCGAGGTCGAGGACGTCTTCGAGAACCAGGGCGCACAGCTCGTGCGCGAGGTCGCCACGGCGACCAACGATGTCGCCGGCGATGGCACCACCACGGCCACCGTGCTGGCCCAGGCGATCGTCCGCCAGGGGCTGAAGAACGTGGCCGCGGGGGCCAACCCGCTGTCCCTCAAGCGCGGCATCGAGAGGTCCGTCGACGAGGTCGTCGACAACATCCGCTCGCAGGCCAAGGAGGTCTCGGGCAAGGACCAGATCGCACGCGTGGCGACGATCTCGGCCGGCGACGACGAGATCGGCGACGTGATCGCCGACGCGATCGAGAAGGTCGGCAAGGACGGGGTGGTAAACGTCGAGGAGGGCCAGACGTTCGGCATGGATCTCGAGTTCACCGAGGGCATGCAGTTCGACAAGGGCTACATCTCGCCGTACATGGTCACCGACCAGGACCGCATGGAGGCCGTGCTGGAGGACCCCTACATCCTGATCGCAAACCAGAAGATCGGCTCGGTGCGCGACGTGCTGCCGGTGCTCGAGCAGGTGATCCAGTCGGGCAAGCCGATCCTGATCATCGCCGAGGACGTCGAGGGCGAGTCCCTCGCGACGCTCGTCGTCAACAAGCTGCGCGGCACCTTCACCGGTGTAGCGGTCAAGGCGCCGGGCTTCGGCGACCGCCGCAAGCGCATGCTCGAGGACATCGCGATCCTCACGGCCGGCGAGGTGATCACCGAGGAGATGGGGCTGAAGCTGGAGAACACCCAGATCTCCCAGCTCGGCCGCGCACGCCGCGTGGTCGTTGCCAAGGACACGACGACGATCGTCGACGGCGGTGGCGACCAGGAGGCGATCAAAGGCCGCATCAACCAGATCAAATCCGAAGTCGAGAACACCGACTCGGACTTCGACCGTGAAAAGCTGCAGGAAAGGCTCGCAAAGCTCTCCGGCGGTGTCGCGGTCGTGAAGGTCGGCGCTGCGACCGAGACCGAGATGAAGGAGAAGAAGCACCGCGTCGAGGACGCCCTGCAGGCGACCCGTGCCGCGCTCGAGGAGGGCATCGTGCCTGGCGGCGGCGTCGCGCTGCTGCAGGCGTCCTCCGCTGTCTCGGTCAGCGAGAACGGTGCAACGGCGGACGGTTCGGACGACGAGAGGACCGGCGCGCGGATCGTGCTCCGGGCGCTCGAGGAGCCGCTCCGGCAGCTGGCCGAGAACGCCGGCCTGGAGGGCTCGGTCGTCGTCAACGATGTCCGCAAGGCGAAGAAAGGCCACGGCCTCAACGCCTCGACCGGCGAGATCGTCGATCTCGTCGCCGAAGGGATCATCGACCCGGCGATGGTGACGCGCTCCGCGCTGCAGAACGCGGCCTCGATCGCCAAGAACATCCTCACCACCGAGGCGATCGTCGCCGAGGTGCCCGAGAAGGAAGGCGCAGGCGCCGGCGCAGGCATGCCGGACATGTCCGGCATGATGTAGCCCGTTCAGGGCTAAGCCGGGCGCGCCCGGCTGCCGATGATGGTGCGAGGGCCCGGCTGGATGCCGGGCCCTCGCTTGTTTTAAGAAGGCACCCCGTCGGCTAATGTTCGAAAAGCTGAAACCGGCAAGGGGCGCGCGATGACAGGCGAGGGGGCGGCATCTCGCGCGCCTGCGCGTGGGCGGCAGGACCTACACGGTGGAGCTGATCGTGCCGGCGCGGCCCGAACTGCTCCTGGCACCCGTGGACTGAGCCGCGGCTAGGCTTCGACCTCCTGCACCGAGCGCGGCCCCGCGCCGACGTACTTCGCCGTCGGGCGGATCAGCTTGCCTTCGCGCTTCTGCTCGAGGATGTGCGCCGACCAGCCGGCCACCCGCGCGCAGGTGAACAGGGACGTGAACAGGTCCGGCGGGACTTCGGCCATGTCGAGCACGATCGCCGACCAGAACTCGACGTTCGTCGCGAGCACGCGGTCGGGCCGCCGTGCCTGCAGCTCGGCGAGCGCAGCTTTCTCGAGCGCCTCGGCGGCGGCGAAGCGGGGCGAGCCCAGTTCGGAGGCCGTCCGCCGCAGCACCCGCGCGCGCGGGTCTTCGGCACGGTAGACGCGGTGGCCGAAGCCCATCAGCCGGTCACCGCGGTCGAGCGCTTCGTTCACCCACCGCTCGGCGTCGCCCATCGCTTCGACTTCCTCGAGCATCTTCAGCACCCGCGAAGGGGCGCCTCCGTGCAGCGGCCCAGAGAGGGCGCCGACGGCGCCCGAGAGGGCCGCGGCGACGTCGGCGCCGGTGGAGGCGATCACGCGGGCCGTGAACGTGGAGGCGTTCATGCCGTGCTCGGCAGCGGAGACCCAGTAGGCGTCGATCGCCTTGACGTGGTCGGGGTTGGCCTCGCCGCGCCAGCGGATCAGGAAGCGCTCCGGGATCGTGCGGCCCTGGTCGATCTCCTCTTGGGGCACCGGCGGCTGGCCCGCCCCCCGCGCGGACTGCGCGACGAACGACAGCGCCATCACCGAGGAGCGGGCGAGGTTGTCGCGCGCCTCCTCATCGGAGATGTCGATCAGCTGCCCGAAGCCCCACTCGGGAGCGAGCATCGCGAGCGCCGACTGGACGTCGACGCGCGGATCGCCGGAGCGGACCGTCAGCGGGTGCGGTTCTGCGGGAGGCAGCCCGGGCTTCAGACGGCCGTCCACGAGCAGTCCCCAGACCTGCTCGTAGGGCACGTTGCCGACCAGGTTCTCGATGTCGACGCCGCGGTAGCGCAGCGCGCCGCCCTCTTTGTCGGGCTCGGCGATCTCGGTGGCGAAGGCGACGACGCCTTCAAGGCCCGACTGGACCTCGGGTGCTGACTGAACCGCGCTCATGGCACTCGCTTTCTGAGCTTGATGCTTGACGTGGAGGCTGCCTTGTGGGCAGAGCCTTATCGTCGCAGGAATGCCCGCGCGAGTAGGCTCAGGGCGAGGCGAGGCGCCCCCGCCGAGCGGTGGGCCGGCCTCGGAAGAGGGTCGACAGCGAGGAGGGACGATGTCCGACGACGATCTGATGTTCCGCGGGGCGGTCGAGCTCGCCGCGATGGTCCGGTCCGGCGAGGTCTCCTCGCGAGAGCTCGTGGAGCTCTCGCTGCAGAGGATCGAGGAGCTGAACCCGGCCCTGAACGCGTTCGTCGAGATCGACGCCGAGCGTGCGCTGTCCACCGCCGAGCAGATCGGTCCCGGCGACGAGCGGCCGTTCGCGGGCGTGCCCGTCGCCGTCAAGAACAACAGGCCGGTCGCCGGCCTGCGCCTGACCTATGGCTGCGGGCTGATGGAGGGTTACGTCTGCGATTACGACCACAACGTGACCCGACGGCTGCGCGCCGCGGGCTTCGTGATCGTCGGTACGACGACGCTGCCCGAGTACGGGATCTTGCCGGTCTCCGAGGCGCGCATCTTCGGCCCGACGCGCAACCCGTGGGACCTCGAACGCACGCCCGGCGGCTCCTCCGGCGGCGCTGCCGCGGCCGTTGCGGCCGGCATGGTGCCCGTCGCCCACGGCAACGACGGCGGCGGCTCGATCCGGATTCCCGCCGCGTGCTGCGGGCTCGTCGGCCTGAAGCCCAGCCGCGGGCGCATCTCGCTCGCCCCCGAGCTCGGGGACTCTTCGCTGGGCATCGACGGGATGCTCACGCGCGATGTCCGTGACACGGCCGCGATCCTCGACGTGCTCGCGGGCTACGAGCCGGGCGACGCGACGTGGGCGCCGCCCCCGGCGCGACCCTTCGCGCAGGCCGCGGCCGGGGACCCCGGCCGCATGCGGATCGCGTTCAGCAAGCAGACGCCGAGCCCCGCCGCGGAGCTCGACCCGATCTGCGCCCGCGGCGCGGAGGAAGCCGCCGAGCTGTTGCGCTCGCTGGGGCACGAGGTCGTCGAGGTCGATCCGCCGTGGCGAGCGGACGGGCTCTCGGAGCTGTTCGGGCTGGTCTTCTCCTCCCAGATCGCGCTCTCGATCGGCTACTCCGCGAACGTCTCCGGGAAGGGCGTGGACGGCGTCTCGGAGCAGGACATGGAGCCGATGAGCTGGGCGATCTTCTCGATGATCCGGAAACTCGGCACCCTCGAACAGCAGAGCGCCGTCGTGCGGCTGCAGGCGTTCGCGCGCCGGCTCGTCGCTTGGCTCGCTCAGTACGACGCTCTGCTGACGCCCGCGCTCGCGGAGCGGCCGCTGCCGCTCGGCACCCTCGACACCGCCGCCGAGAACCCGATGGAGACGTTCACCCGCTCGGGGCTGTTCACGCCGTACACGCCGGTCTTCAACGCCACCGGCCAGCCGGGCATCTCGCTGCCGCTCTACCAGGGCGAGGACGGGCTGCCGCTCGCGGTCCAGATCGTCGGCGCCCCGGCGAGCGAGGAGCGCCTGCTGGCGCTCGCCGGCCAGCTCGAAGGCGCGCACCCGTGGGCCGACCGCCGCGCGCCGGTCGGCGAGTGGGTCTCCTGAGCGCGGGCCGCTAGGCGGCGGCGTCCAGCACCGCCGAGAGGCGCTGGGGGGTCACCCCCAGCGCCCGCACGTCTGAGCTTCCCCGCTCTGAGACCATCGAGACCTCCATCAGCTCGGCCTCGTCCCAGGTCGCAAACGCCCGCTCGCCCGTGGCGGCCTCGAGCAGGCGCAGCGCGCGCGAGACGATCGGCGTGGGGACGTGGAGCAGGGGCCGGCTGCGACCCAGCGCGCCCAGCACGGCGCGCACGATCTCGCTGTGGCTCAGCGTCTCCGGCCCGGCGAGCTCATAGCGGCGGTGACGCCGGTCGCCGTTCGTCCCGGCGGCGGTGAGCGCCGGTCCTTCGACTCCGTCGCGCAGGCCGGCGAGCACGCACTCGGCGACGTCCTCGGCCCAGATCGGCTGGAAGCGGGCCTCGCCGCGCCCCGACACCGGCATCACCGGCAGCAGCGCCAGCCGTTCGAGCAACGTGAGCCACGGGTCCCCCGGCGCATACACGATCGAGGGTGCGAACACGATCGAGTGCAGGTCGGCCTCGACGACCGCCTGCTCGGCCACCGCCTTGGCGCGGAGCATGCGCGTGCGGTTGTGGGTCGAGGCACCGAGCGCCGAGAAGAAGACGAAGCGCTCGACCCCCTGGCGCTCGGCGGCCTCGACCATACGCCAGGTGGCGATCCCGTCGAGCTCCTCGATCGAGCCCTGGGGTTGGTCGCGGATCGCGGCGGCGAGGTGCACGACGGTGTCGACGCCGCGCAGCGCGTTGCGGAACGACGGCGGGTCGGTCAGGTCGCCGAGCGCGATCTGGACGCGCACGCGCTGGGTGCCGAGCCGGCGCGGGTCCCGCACCAGGCACCGCACCTGAGTGCCCTCGGCCAGCAGCCGGCGCAGCAAGGTCGAGCCGACCAGGCCGGTCGCGCCGGTCATCAGCAGCATGATTCGTACAATATGCCCCTCTCGCAAAAAGCCCCCCGCAAACGAGCAGAAAGAAGCGAATGGCCTACGTAATCGCCGAGCCGTGCATCGGCACCAAGGACAACTCCTGTGTCGAGGTCTGCCCCGTCGACTGCATCCACCCGACGCCAGACGAGCCCGGCTACGACGCGGCCGAGATGCTCTACATCGATCCCGAGGAGTGCATCGACTGCGACGCCTGCGTGGAGGCCTGTCCGGTCGACGCCTGCTTCGCCGAGGACCAGCTCCCGGACGAGTGGCAGAAGTACGTGCAGGTCAACGCCGACTACTTCGCCGCCGGGGGCGCCGCAGCCGCAGGCTAGGCCACGCGGGCGCTGGGGGTCTCGTCGGTCGCGTCGGACGCGTCGACGAGCGAGTCGCCCTGAGCCGAGCGTAGGTAGAGCACCGAGCGCGCGACGCGCCGCCCGCAGACGAGCCCTGCATCGCGCAACACGGTGAGGTGCTGGGAGACCCCGCCGGGCGTCAGCCCGAGCTCGCGTGCCAGTTCCGACGTCGAGCGGGGCGAGTCGAGCGCGTTCAACAGGGTCGCGCGGGTGCGCCCGACGAGCCGCTCGAGCGCTTCGGGCGCGCTCGGCGCTTCCTCGGGGCTCCACAACATGCCGATACCGCGCGCCGGATAGGCGACCGTGGGCTGCCACGGCTCGAGCGAGAGCATCGTGACCTTCGGCCAGACGAACACGCTCGGCAGGAGCAGCAGCCCGCGCTCGTCGAGGTCGAGATCCTCGTCGCACGTGCCGCCACAATCGATGCGCAGCACGCCGTCGTTCCAGCCGACGCCGGGGTCGAGGTCGCAGAACAGGCGCGCCGTGCCTCCGTCGGCGATCTGATGCGACCGATACAGGACGTCGTGCTCGAGCAGCGAGCGCATGCGCGGCCAGTGCTCGGCATGACACCGCGCCCAGTACTCCCGCATCAGCTCCGCGAGCGCCCCGACCGCCTTCTGCGGTTCGCTCAGGAAGGGCTCCAGCACCGCCGGCAGCCGCACGCCCTCGTAGGCGTAGCGAACCTCCGCCGCGATCTGCCCGGGTGGGGTGTCGAGCATCGTCTGGAGCTCGTCCTCGAACTCGACCAGCGGGCTGCTGGGGGGCGGGTTGACGAAGTCCGGGTTGTACTCGGGTGAGCTCTGCAGCGCGAACAGCGGCGCCAGGTCGAGGTCGGCGACGCGCGGCAGCGCCTCTTCGACCCACGGCAGGTGCAGCGCCGCGCCCGCGGGGTCGCGCAGCGCCTTGACGCTCCGCGTCATCTCGAACATCGGCGAGATCGCGAACCGGAGTCGCGTCAGGGCCTCGGTGTCAAAGCGAGCTTCGATCACTTGCTCTCCGGTTCAAATACTCGGCGCGCGGCGGCGGAAGAGCCAACCATTTAGTCCAGTCTAAATGCGTTGGGGCGGCGGTCCAAGACGGCGAAGGTGCAGATATGAACATGAGCCACCACCTCACATCGCAGCTGGCCGCGGAGCGCCAGCGCGAGCTCCGGGCCGGAGGCGCCGGATCGCGCGGGCGCACTCGCGGCGCCCGGGGATCGCGCGGGTTGCGCGCGGCTCGCGCAACGGCCTCCAGGAGCGTCGCCGCCTGGCGGGGACGGGTTCGCCACGCCCGCCGGGCCGAACGCCTGAGCTGCTAGGCGTCTCCGGGCGTCCGGACGGCGCAGCGAGGCAGCGCCGTTAGGCCGTCGCGCCGCGCGCGTCCTGCGCCGGCGCATCGGCGCCCTTGTAGGAGGGGTCCAGCACGTCGAAGATCGGGACGTCCGGGATCGCCTGCCCGAGCTGCGCCCGCAGCCCCCCCGAGTCGAAGCTGTGCGACTGCGGCGCGACGGGGTTGACCGTGAGCGCGAGCAGCTCGATCGGCCGCAGGACGCGGAGCTCGACGCCCGCGCGGGCGTAGTGGTCGACGTCGCGATCGCCGAGGAACAGGCGCGTAGCGTCGGAGACCACCACCGTCAGCGTCCCGCGCGAGCGCCGCACGCTCGGGACGAGCCCGTCGAGGAAGCGCTGCGGCAGCGCGCCCCCAACGATCAGCACGCGGGGCGTGCCGGCGGCCCGCAGGCGCTCCGCGATCGAGGCCGGCTCGGCCGTGAGCACGAAGCGCTCCGGCAGCGGGTGGGCCGCCCACCCGTCGTCCACCAGCGCGCTGAGGCCGGGCTCCAGCGCGGCGGCCAGCTCGCGCACGCGCGCATCCTCCCCCTCGGTGCCGAGCGGCGCAACGCGCACCAGGGCGACAGCCGCCGCGGTGCGCGCCACGACCTCCTCCATGTCGTCGCTGAGGATCGCGCCGGTCGACATGACAAGGCCGTCGGAGACCTCTGGCGAGGAGGCGGCGCGGCGGTCGATCGCGCCGTCGATCACGACCCGTCCGGCGCCTTGCTCGAGCATCGAGTCGGCGACGGCGCGGGTGTCGGCCGCGGCGGAGGGGCCGGCGATCTCGACGGTCCCCGCGCCCTTCAACCGCGCCAGCAGCACCTCCCCCAAGGGGGTCCGCACGCCGGTGCGTTCGAGCAGCTCGTGGGGGAGGCCGCTCGCGCTCAGCAGCCCGTCGGTCGTCGCCACGAGGTCGCCCGCCGAGAGGCGCACGAGCGGCTTCTCGATGCGGAAGTCGATCACGTCGCGCTGCTCGCCGTCGCGGCCCACCGAGGTGACGCCGACCGGCTCGCGCGTTGCCGCGAGCTCGGCGAGCAGCGCGTTCAGCGTGACCGTCTTGCCCGTGTTCTTCGCGAGCCCGACGAGCGCCAGGCGAGGAGCCGCAGCGGTCAGCTGCGCGAGCGTCACGGGCGCGTCAGCTGCCGGCCGGCACGCGGTCGCCGGCGATGCGGGCTGCCAGCTCGCGGACGATGAACGTCGCGAGGTGGTGGGGGTAGGTGCCCTTCGAAAAGCCCGCGTCGTATCCGAGCTCCTTGGCGAGCTCGTTGGAGACGCGGGGGCCGCCGCAGGCGAGGATGAGCTGGTTGCGGCGTCCCTCCGCCTCGACCATCTCGACGAGCTCGGTGAGGTTCTGGACGTGGAGGTTCTGCTGAGTGACGGTCTGAGAGACGAGGATCGCGTCGGCGCCGACCTCGATCGCCTTGCTCAGCAGCACGCTGTTCGGGACCTGGCTGCCGAGGTTGTAGGTCTCGAACGCGTGATAGCCCTCGAGTCCGTGGTGGCCGTGGTAGCCCTTGAGGTTGAGCATCGCGTCGATGCCGACGCTGTGCGTGTCCGAGCCGGTGCTGGCGCCGACGACCACGATGCGCCTGCCGAGGTGGCGCTCCGCGAAGCGGTCGACCTCGTCCTCGCTCATGTACTCGATGTCGAAGCCCTCGCCCTGCATGGAGGCGAAGTCCACGCTCTGAACGCAACGCCCGTACATCACGAAGTACGTGTAGCCGTCGGTCAGCTCCTCGTAGTGGACGACCTCCGGCTCCTCGAAGCCGAGCTTCGCGGCGAGTTCCAGCGCCGCCTTGCGCGCGGCCAGCGAGTAGGGCACGGGCAGCGTGAAGCTCATCTGCACGAGCCCGTCGCCGAGTCGGTCGGCGTACGGGCGCACGGAATGGAGGTCGACCTCCTTAGGCATAGCTGGCCTGAGCCCCAGGTCGCGGCGCCTCGCTCATCAGCTCGACGACCGGGTTCAGGTAGTCCGCCTCGGTGGGGATGATGCCCTCGATTCCGCGGCCCTCGTCGATCCGGCGGCTGACGTCGCCGAAGGTCGCCTGCTCGATCGCGGCGAACAGCCCGATGTCGGCGATCCGCTCGAGCAGCTCGAGCGCCCCCGCGAGCACCTCCCGGGCGCGGGTCTGGATGATCCCGCCCGGCTTGAACTCGATCTCCTCGCCGAGATCACGCGCCGTGTTGAACGTGTACTCGACGTTCTGGAGCCCGAGCACCCGGTCGTGGATGTGGGGCGTGAAGATGCCCTCGGTCGGCACGCCGATCGTCTGGATGCCCTGTCCGGTCGCGATCGTGACGAGGTTGAACAGCGTGTCGGCGGCGTGGGTCCTGAAGAGGTTCCCGTCCATGTGGCGGGTCGGCGGCATGTACTTCACCGGGCACTCGGGGAACAGCTCTCGCGTCAGCTGCGCCTGCGCCCACTCATACAGGAGCCCGTTCGTCACGGGCACGTCGATCTCGAAGGCGTCGCCGAGGCCGATCTGCGCGTCGGGGACTCCCGAGTGGCGCGCGAGCTGGTAGTTGATGAACTGCGAGGCGGTCACCGACGGCGCCGCCTCGATCCCATCCGCCGTGCGCAGGTAGTTGTCCTCGCCGGTGTTGATCGTGACCCCGAACCAGCCGTTGATCATCCGCGAGACGCGCTGGTCGATCAGCCCCCGCACGATGTTGATGTCGCGGTAGAGGATCCCGTAGAGGGCGTCGTTGACCATGTTGTCGAAGCCCTCCCGGGCGCCCATCGCCGCGATCTCCGACATGCACAGCCCCGAGCAGAAGCTCGACAGGCGGATGTAGCGGCCGTGCTGCTCGGACCACTCGTCCATCGCCTCGCGCATGATCCGGAAGTTCGCCTGCGTGGCGAAGGTGCCGCCGTAGCCCTCGGTCGTGGGGCCGTAGGGCACGTAGTCGAGCAGGCTCTGCGCGGTGGAGCGGATCACGGCGACGATGTCGCCGCCCGCCTGCGCGACCGCCTTGGCGTGCACGACGTCCTCGTAGACGTCGCCGGTCGCCGTCAGGACATAGCGCAGCGTGCCTTCGCGGTCCCCGAGCCGCTCGCGCATCCCCGCCCGCTGCTCAAAGCGCGCAGCGATCTCCTGCAGGTTCGAGCGGGTCGCCTCGGTGACCCGCGTCCGGACCGCCTCCTCCTCGGCACGCTCGAGCTCCTGGAGGTCCAGCTCGCCCGCGCTCACGGCCTCGGCGATCTGCTGCGGGGTCGAACCCGTCTGGACCATCGCGTTCCCAAGGGACCACGCGATGCCGTGACCGAGGCCGCCGCGCTCGTGGACGTGGTCGACGAGCACGTTCGGCAGCGGCACCTCCAGCTCGTCGGCGCCGTCGACGCCGAGCAGGCGGGTCACGCTGCGCTCGACCGAGACGGTGGTCCTGCCGGCGATCTGCTCGGCGACGTCGTCGGCGATCCGCCGTGCGGCCTGCCGGCACGCTTCGACCACGCCGGGGTCGAGGCCGAGCTTGGAGTTGGTCGCGTCCGCCCCCGTGCTCACTTCAGGTCCCTCACGATCGGGAACGGGATCACCTCGCGCAGCGAGTCGCGTTCGGTGAGGATCATCACGAGCCGGTCGACGCCCATGCCGCCGCCCGCGGTCGGCGAGTAGCCGTACTCGATCGCCCGGGCGTATTCCTCGTCGTTCGGGTGCGGCACGTCGGCGTCGTCGATCATGCGCCGCTTGCGCTGGTCGACGAACCGCTGCCACTGGTCGACGGGGTCGTTCAGCTCGGTGTCGCCGCTGACGAGCTCGATGCCGCCGATCACGGCATCGAAGTGTTCGGCGAGCTCTGGGTGGACGGGGTGGGCCCGGGTGATCGGGAACGGCTCGAGCGGGAAGTCGAAGACGTGGGTTGGCTGGTTGATCGTCGACTCGATTTTCTCGGAGTAGATGTCCGCGACGACCTCGGCCCATGTCGCCTCCGGGTCCATCGGCTCGTCGAGTACCTCGGCGAGCTGCTCGCGGGTGGACTCCATCATGTCGAGCCCGAAGCGCTCGAGGATCAGCTCGCGCATGGTGATCCGCTTCCACGGCTTGGCGAGGTCGATCGCTTCGCCGTTCCGTTTCACCGTCGTGCGCCCGAGCGCCTTCTGCGCGACGTCGCGGAACATTTCTTCCGTCACGGTCGCGACGTCGTTGTAGTCGGAGTAGGCGCACATGAACTCGATGATCGTGAACTCGGGCGAGTGCTTGTGGGAGATGCCCTCGTTGCGGAACACCTTGCCCATGTCGTAGACGTTCTCCATGCCGCCGACAATGCAGCGGTTCAGGAACAGCTCGACCGAGATGCGCAGGTAGAGGTCGCGGTCGAGCGCGTTGTGGTGGGTGGTGAAGGGGCGTGAGCCGGCGCCGCCCGCCAGCGATTGCAGCGCCGGGGTTTCGACCTCGACAAAGTTGCGTTCGGCGAGCCATTCGCGGATCGCGAGGACGATCTTGTTGCGCGTGATGAACAGCTCGCGCGTGTCCTCGTTGGCCAGCAGGTCGAGCTCCCTGTAGCGGTAGCGGGTGCCGGTGTCGCCCAGCCCGTGGTGCTTGTCCGGAGGCGGGCGCAGTGCCTTCGTGAGCAGCGTGACCTCGATCGCCTCGAGCGCGAGCTGGCCGCGCTGGGTCACGTAGACGCAGCCGTCGACGGAGACGATGTCGCCGATGTCGAGGTTGATGATGCGGTCGTAGGTCTCCTGGCCGAGCGAGTCGACGCGCAGCACCACCTGGATCGTGCCGGACAGGTCGCGCACGTCGAGGAACGCCGTCTTGCCGTGGCCGCGGCGCGAGACCAGCCGCCCGGCGATCGTGTAGCGGAGGTCCGGGTGGGCCCCCTGCTCGAGCGCGGCGGGGTCGTGGGCGCCGAGCACCTCCGCGATGCGGGTGCGGGTGTTCCAGAGCGTGACCGGCGGGTAGGGGTCGATCCCTTCGGCCCGCAGCCGTTCCATCTTCGCGCGGCGTTCGTCGAATTCGGCGAGCGCCGCGCCGTCTGGCTCGCCGGGCGCGGCGGCGCCGTCCCCCTTCACGGGGTCATCGCGCTCCGGTTGCTCCTCTGTCTCCTGTTGCTCCTGGGTGGACATCGAAAAGACGATCCTTTAGTTGGCGGGTGATTGTCAAGCGGCGCCCGCGCGGTGCTTGCCTGTCCCCTGTGAGGCCGGGTGCTCCTTCATCGGGCGGCTCGCAAGGGCGCGACCGCACGGGCCGGGCGGCCCGGCGGGCGGAACGGGCATGTCGTTGCGGCGCCGGCCTGCAGCTCAGGCCATCGGCAGCGACATGCCCACGGGTTTCCTGCTCTCGGCCGGCGCATCGGCGACCTCGACGAGCGGCAACGTGGGCAGATGCGGCGGCGCGAGCGCAACGAGCCCGCGGGACAGCTGGCGGATGGCCTGCGCGGCGGCCTCGTCCGGGTCCTCGATCGTGAGCGGCGTGCCCGCATCGGCCTGCTCGCGCAGCGGCATCGTCAGCGGAACCTTGCCGAGCAGCGGCACGTCGAGTTCGTCGGCCAGCTCCTGGCCGCCGCCCTCGCCGAAGAGCTGGAAGCGCTCGCCCGAGGGCGTCGTGAAGCCGGACATGTTCTCGACCACGCCCGCGATCTCGAGCGAGACCTTCTCGGCCATCTGGGCGGCGCGGCGCGCGACCTTCTGCGCGGTCGGCTGAGGCGTCGTGACGATCAGGAAGCGCGCCTGCGGAAGCAGCTGCGCGAGCGTCATCGAGACGTCGCCGGTGCCCGGCGGCAGGTCGACGAGCAGGTAGTCGAGCTCGCCCCATTCGACGTCCTGAAGGAACTGCGTGAGCGCCTTGTGGAGCATCGGGCCGCGCCACACGACGGCGGCGTCCTCCTCGACGAAGAAGCCGATCGACATCACGCTGACGCCGTGGGCCCGCAGCGGGATGATCTTGCGCTGCGCGGAGACGGAGGGGCGGGTGGAGCCGAGGCCGTACATGCGTGGGATCGAGTACCCCCACACGTCGGCGTCGAGCACGCCCACGCGGCGACCTTCGGCGGCCAGGGCGGCGGCGAGGTTGGCCGTAAGCGTCGACTTGCCGACGCCGCCCTTGCCCGACCCGACGCAGATCACGTTGGCGACCTGCGCGAGAGCGCCGGCAGGCAGCGAGCCGCGACCGAGCTTCTGCTGCAGGGTGGCCTTCTGCTCGTCGCTCAGGACGTCGAAGAAGACGTTGACGTGCGTGACGCCGTCGAGCTTGGCGACCGCGTCGGCGACCGAGGTCTGGAAGTGGCCCTTGATCGGGCAGCCGGGCGTCGTCAGCGAGACCGTCACGTCGACGACCCCGTTCGGGCTCGCCTCGATCGAGCGCACCATGTCGAGCTCGACGATCGAGCGGTGCAGCTCGGGGTCGATCACGACCTCGAGCGCCTTGAGGATGTCGTCCTTGGCAACCACGAAAGGCCATTCTGCCAAAAAGGCGGAGGCTCCCCGGGGCGGGTGGTGCGCTAGGGGCCGACGCCCGCGTCGGCCAGCGCCTTCTCGGTGTCGGAGTACATGTCCATCCGCGCGTACCTGCCCTCGCGGAAGGTCCACACCTGCGCGAAGGACATGTCGACCGCCAGCCCGGTCATCTTCGAGCGGCCGTGCTGGCGCAGTAGCGCGACGACCTTGTCTCCCGATTCGTGCAGGCTCTCCACCTCGAGCCCCCAGTCGTCGAAGGGCTCGGTCCACTGCGCCAGAAACCGCAGCATGCCGTCCTGGCCCTCGTAGGTCTGCTGCTCCGGCCAGCCGACCATGTTCGTCATGTCCCAGACGAACCCTGGGGCAGCCAGCTCGGGGTTCGGCGTCCCGTGCGCTTTGAAGCGCTCATAGGCGCGCCGCATCAGCTCCACGTTGCTCTCGCTCATCCGAAGATGAGTATCGGCGATCGGAACGGGAAAAAGATGACCCCCGGGCAGTGGGGGCCGCCCGGGGGTCGAGGGAGGAGAGGGTGCTACTACTGCCGGCGGGATATGAGGCCGGCAGACTCTCCCGCGTCGGTCCCTCTCCGGACCGGGCGGGGTAAGCGGTTACCTAGACCAGGTTGAGGATGCGGTCCTGGACCTGGTTGGCGAGGTCCGGCACGCGCTCGGTGATCTCGCTGCCGTTCTTCGTGATCGCGTCGCGGCGCTTCTCGATGTCGCGGACGGCGTCGTTGACCGTGCGCTCCACGTTCTTGCGGCGCTGGCGCAGTTCGCGCTCGACGCGCACGCGGGTTTTGCGGACCTCACGCTCGAGCCGTTTGCGGGCGGTCGCGCCGCGGCGCTCGAACTTGCGCAGCTGTGCCTGGGCCTTCGTCGGCGACGAGTAGCTCGAGATCGTGCCGCTGACGGACGAGGCGACGCGTTCGCGGGCGATCAGCGCGGCACCGACCGGGATCAGTACGGCGCGCTCGGCGTAGTCGCCGACGACGCCGGCGCTTTCGCGGGCAGCTTTCTGGCTGTCGCGCAGGGCAGCCTGCGACTCGCCGACGGCGCGCGTGCGGCCGGCTTTGGCGCGCGAGGCTTTGGAGGCGCTGCTGCGTCGCGTGGCCGCTTTGGCCGGTTTGCGCGCAGGCGCTTTGCGGGCTTTGGTGCGGGGTTTCGAAGTATTCGGGGCGGTGGGCATATGTGGTGCGATCTCCTATGTCCTCCTCGCCGGGCGCGAGGTACGGGTCTTGGGGCTTGTTGTTCGCCTCTACCCGTTTGGCTGGGCGGGCGAACACCTGTTTGTAACCCGTCTGGGAAAGATCGTTACACCGTGATCCTACCACCCCGTGAACAGCCTGTAACCATCGGGCTTCTCAGCGAGGGAGCTTGTAACAGGTGGAACGTGCGTTCGCCCTTACGCGAGGGCGATCAGGCGGCTGCGGGCGTCATCCTGGCCGTCCACAGCGCGGGCTGTTCGAGCTCGCGCGGGCTCGGCAGCGCCTCCGGGCCTGACCAGACCCGCGCCAGCGCCTGCGGACCGCCGGCTGCGACGACGGCGTCGCAGAACCGCCTCCCGGTCTCGTACTGGCGCATCTTCAGCTCCAGGCCGAGCAGCTTCTCGAGGACCCGCCAGGGCAGCCCGCGCTGGGTGCGCCGGCGGGTCATCGCGGCGCGCAGCTCGGGCAGCGAGGGCAGCACCTCGGCGCCGACGGCGTCCATCGTGTGCTCCGCGTGCCCCTCGATCAGCGACATCGCCGCCTGCATCCGCTCGACCAGCCGCCAGCGGTCCTCGCCGAGCGTCAAGCGCAGCAGCTCCCCGCGGCGCGCACGTTCGAGCATCTCGCGCATCTCGTTCGGGTCCGGTAGGCGCGCCGCCCAGCCGCCGGGACGCTCCCGCGCCGCGCCGCCCGCCGAGCCGTTGCCGGCGCGATCGCCGTCGTCGCCCGTGCCCCCGCCGCCGAGAGCGACCTCGAGCCCCTCGAGCAGCTCGGTGAGCATCGCGCCGATGTGCCCCCGCAGCCACGGCGCGCCGCTGAACTGCACCGCGTGCGTGATCTCGTGGATCGTCACCCACAAGAGCAGCTCCTCGCGGTCCACCTCGAGATTGCTCGCTGCCTGTGCGAGGTTGGGGGCGAGCAGCAGCAGACGCGGCGGCACGCCGGAGTCGAGCAGCGCGAGGTCGTACTGGCCGAGCACGCGCTGCGAGAGCATCCCGGTCAGCGCGCCGACCTGAACGCCCAGCAGCAGGCCGGAAACCGAGCGCAGCGGCCCCGCCATCGGCCCCTGCTGCTCGGCGAGGCGATTGCTGAACGGCGAGAGCATCGGACGCATCGTCTGCAGGTTGGCGGCGATCCACGAAGGGCGGTCGACGATCTCCAGCGGCGGCAGCTCGCCCTCGAGAGGCAGGCCGCTGTAGGCCGAGACGCGGGCCGCGAAGTCGTGCGCACGCGGCTCGACGGTCGCGGCGCTCACCCCGGTGTGGGCGACCCCGCGGCCGCCGGCGCCGGCCACCAGCTCGCCGACACGCTGCGCGGTACCCCAGTCGATCGCGTCCATCCACAGAGCGTAGCCGCGGGGCGGAGGGGCCCCCGCCGCAAGGAAGGCCGCCGCGGGTGCCGCCGGGGTGGGCGCGGCCGCGCCCCGCGCGTATCCTTGGAACGTGCCTGCCTCGAAGACCGCCGCCGCCCCACCCAGCGGGCCCCTCGGCGGCGAGGCGGCGCGGGTCGGCGGCCTGATGAAGCGGCCCGAGGTCCGCGACGTGCTCGCCTGGCTGCGGCTGCTCGTCGACCCGCAGGACGCCGCCGCGGTCGTCCGCGCCCTCGCACGGCCGCCGATCGGCCTCCGCCAGGTCGACCTCGCGCGCGTGATCCAGGTCGCGCGCAGGCGCAAGCTCGACCTCGTCCTCGGTCTCGCCGCTGCCACCGAGTCGCCACAGGTGCCCCCGGAGGCTCGAGAGCGCATCCAGCGCTTCGTCGAGCTGCACCGGGCGGCCAGCGCGGAGCTGGAGACGCTCCCCGCCGACGAGTTCCTCGCGCGGCTGATCGAGCGGCTCGGCGCCGCGGGCAGCGCGGCGTCGCTGCTCGCTCCCGACGAGATCGCTGAGCGCCGCGAGAGCATGCGGCGGCTGGTCGCGTTGGCCGGCGAGCTGGCCGGCGCGGGAGGCCCGGCCGGAGCGCGCGAGCTGGCCCGTCACCTCGCTACCGTCCTGCCGCGCGCCGAGGACGAGGAGGAGGGCGCCGGCGCGGGCGCCGGCGTCGAGGACGCGCAACCCGGCGGGGCCGCCCCGGGCCTGAGCGCGGTCGAGGAGGAGCAGGCGCGAGTGCTCGAGGTCGCGACGCTGCTGCGCGAGGAGCTGCTCGAGGGGATCGAGCGGATCGGCGGGCGCCTCGGCGAGCTGCGGTTCGACACCGACCTCGACATCTCACACGGGGTCGTGCGCTATCTGGAGCTGCTCAAGGTCGCGGCGCTGATGCAGCGCCCGCCGGGGCAGGAGCTCGCCGACGCGCTGTCCGACGTCAACGCGCGGCTGCTGGCCGCGGCGACCCCCCTGCAGCGCGAGATCCTCGAGACCTCGACGCTCGATGAGAGCCTGCTCTCCGCCGAGCGCTCGGGCACCTCGCCCACACCGCCGCTCCGCTTTCGCGACGAGCTCTCGCTGCGCGCATTCCTGCCGCGCCGCGGCGGCGGGCTCGCGCTGTCGGCGTCCGACATCCAGACCTACCGCTCGTGCCCGCTGCGTTACAAGTTCGCGCGGGTGCTGCGGATCCCGACCGAGCAGACGATCCACCAGCGGTTCGGGATCGTGGTCCACCAGGTGCTGGAGCGCTACCACTCAGGCGGCGCACCGACGCTGCACCGGCTGCTCGAGCTGCTCGATGCCGGCTGGCGGCGCGCCGGGCTCGATCGCGATGGTACGGAGGGGGAACTGCTCGAGAAGGCGCGCACGTCGCTCGTCCGCTACCACGAGCGGTTGCAGGAGGACGCCTGCGAGCCCGTGTGGTTCGAGCGGCCGTTCTCCTTCCGGATCGGCCCGCACCATCTGCGCGGGCGCGTCGATCGCGTCGACCGCCTGCCTTCGGACGCCGGAGGCTACGAGCTGATCGACTACAAGACCTCGCGCCCGAAGACGCCCGAGCAGCTCCGCGACGACGTGCAGCTCTCGCTCTACGCGCTCGCCGCGCGCGAGGACTGGGCGCTGGAGTCCTCGCGGCAGGCCTACTACTACGTGCTCGACGACGAGATCGTGCCGGTCCCCTGCGGGGAGCGGGATGCCGACGCCGTCGAGGAGATCGTGATGGAGGTGGGCGAGGGGATCCTCGCCCAGGACTTCGAGCCGACGCCCTCGCAGGCCGCCTGCTCGATCTGCGATTACCGCATCGTCTGCCCCGCGGCTCTGTAGGACGTCACGGGCCGGCGCATGCCTGCGTCCTCGGTCGCTCGCGTGCTAGCGCACGCCACGCTCCCTGCGTCCTTGGCCTGCTTGACCCGTGACGCCCTACAGCCGATGGGCTCGGCTACCGGTCCGGGCCGGCGCATGCCGGTTCGGGGACGCGGGTCCTACCGCTCGGGCCCGCGCTGGCGGAGGAACCGCTGGAATTCCCGCGCGATCGCGTCTCCTGATGGGACGTCCGCCGGCGAGCTCTGCTCGTCGGTCTCGGCCGCCTGCTCGAGGCGCTCGACGAACGCCTGGATGTCGGGGTCGCTCTGCACTGCCAGGCCGACCTGGCGCTCGTAGTCGCCGGCCGCCGACTCGAGCTCGGAGACGTCGACGGAGACCCCGACGAGCACTTCCATGCGCCGCAGCAGCGCCAGCGCGGCCTTCGGGTTGGTGGCGGCTGCGACGTAGTGCGGGACGGCGGCCCACAGGCTCGCCGCGGGCAGGCCGGCGTCGGCGCAGGCCGCGTGCAGCACGCCGACGATGCCGGTCGGCCCCTCGTACACCGACGGCGAGATCCCAAGGCGGTCGAGCAGCGCCGGGTCCGATGCGTGACCGGTCATTGCGACCGGGCGGCTGTGCGGCACATCGCCGAGCAGCGCGCCCAGCGAGACCACGACCTGCACGCCGAGCGCCTCGGCCAGGTCGACCAGGTGCGCGCTGAAGGAGCGCCACCGCATCGAGGGCTCCACCCCTTGCACCAGCACCAGATCGCGCGGCGCCCGGGGCGCGCTGGCCTCGAAGATCTCGACGCTCGGCCACGTGATCTCGCGCCGCTCTCGCCCGTCCAGCTTGATCTCCGGACGGTTGGCCTGGAAGTCGTAGAAGTCCTCGGAGTCGATGCGCGCAAATCGCTTCGCGCTCAGCGAAGCCGCGAGGAACGAGACCGCGCTCGAGGCGGCGTCGCCGGCGTCGTTCCAGCCCGTGAACGCGCATACCATCGCCGGCGCCCTGAGGCCGTCGGGACGCCGGTCCCAGATCAGCGGTTGCATCCGAATCACCGTACATGATGCGCCGATGGCCGCCGCCACCTCCAGCGATGCCGCGCGGGCGCAAACGGTCGCCACGCTGCGCGCCTCCGAGCAGGTCGAGGGCGTCTTCGCCTGCACCCGCAAGGAGCGCCAGATCAGCCGCGGCGGAACCCCCTACCTGACGGTCGAGCTGCGCGACAGCACCGGCTCGATCCTCGCGCGCGCGTTCCGCGACGCCGACCTCCTCGCGGGTCGCTTCGAGCGCGGCGAGCTCGTCCGTGTCGCGGGCCGGGTCGAGCGCTTCCGCGAGCAGCTGCAGATCGAGCTCGCCTCGATCGCCCGCGCCGAGGGCGCCGAGGCGGATCCGTCGCGCTTCCTGCCGAGCAGCTACCGGGATCTCGACGAGCTCGAAGGATTCCTCGAGCACCTTGGCCGCGAGGTGTACGACCCGGGGATGCGCGGGCTGCTCGACGCGCTGCTCGGCGACGCCGCGCTGCGCCGCCAGCTGCGGCTCGCGCCCTGCAGCCTGCCGGCCGGTCCCGGCGCCGCCGGGCGCGCGGGCGGCATGGCCCACCATCCCTATCTGGGCGGGCTGCTGGAGCACACGGTGGCGGTCGCCACGATGGCCGTCGAGCTCTGCCAGCTCCACCCGCGGCTCGATCGCGATCTCTTGATCGCGGCGGCGCTCGTGCACGACCTCGGCAAGACGCGTGAGTTCACGTACGGCGCGGAGATCGCCCGCAGCCGCGAGGGCGCGCTGCTCGGCCACGTCGAGTTGGGCCTGCGGCTGATCGCCTCCCGCGCTCCCGGCGGGCTCGCCGCCGAGCGTCGCCTCGAGCTCGAGCACTGCGTTCTATGCCACCACGGCGCCGACGCGGCGCCCGGCGGGCGCTTCGCTTCGGCCGAGGCGGTGGCGCTGTTTCGGCTGAACGCCCTCGATGCGGCGGTCAAGGGAGCGGTGGAGCAGGGCTTGGCGCAGTCACCCCACTGACATCGTCCATCTGTCAAGCGGGCCTTCGCCGCTGCCGATACAGCTCAATGATGGGCGATAGCGCCATGCCAACCATTGCCTCGCAGCAAGGCCAGGGCACCGGGCAGACCGAGGGCGAGCAGGCCGAGCAGCACGGCGCCGAGCCGGGGCAGCTCGACGAGCGCGCTCAGCTTGAGCAGCCCGAGGACGGGCCTGCCGGCGACGGCGATGCGCGCGCTCCCGAGGAGGAGCGCCGCAAGACCCCGCGCCAGCCTGGCCGCCGCGACGGCGGTCTCTACCCGCCGAGGAACCCCGGCCGCTCCACCCGCATGATCGGCGAGGTCGCGGTCGACCTGGGCTTCGCGGACCTCCAGACCGTCGAGGACGCGGTCACCGCGGCGCGCGCCCAGGGCCGGCCGACGGGGCTCGTGCTCGTCGAGCGCGGCATCCTGCGACACGACCAGCTCGCGCGCGTCGTCGCCGAGCGCTTCGGGCTCGACTTCGTCGACCTGTCCATCTACGACCTCGACATGGGGGCCGTGAACCTGGTCAGCGTGGAGGCGGCCAAGCGCTACCAGGCGGTCCCCGTCGGCTACTCCGACGACGGCGCGCTCGTGCTGGCGATGGCCAACCCGACGAACGTCCTGACGATCGACGACATCGGCATGATGACCGGCCGGCGGATCCGTCCGGCGGCCGCTTCGGTCGAGGACCTGAACCTGCTGCTCGCGCGCCTCACGCGCATGGACGAGTCGATCGAGGACCTCGCCGACGAGGAGATCGAGGAGGGCGAGGACGCCGCCAGCACGCTGGTCGACGAGGCCGACAGCGACGCCCCGATCATCAAGCTCGTCCACTCGATCGTCGCGCAGGCGATCCAGCAGGGCGCCTCGGACATCCACGTCAACCCCGAGGAGGGCGACACGCGCGTCCTTTTCCGCGTCGACGGCGTGCTCGCCCCCGCCGCCACCGTCAAGCGCAAGATGGCCGCCGGCGTCGTCTCGCGCATCAAGATCCTCGCCGACCTCGACATCTCCGAGCGGCGCGTGCCGCAGGACGGCCGTTTTGCGCTCACCGTCGATGGACGCCGCGTCGACATCCGCGTCGTCACGCTGCCGCTCGTCTACGGCGAGGGCGCCGTCCTGAGGATCCTCGACAAGAGCGTGGTCGTCGACGGCCTCGAGTCGCTCGGCATGCAGGAGGCCGAGCTCGAGCGCTTCCGCTCGGCGGTCCAGCGCCCGAACGGCGCCGTTCTCGTCACCGGCCCGACCGGCTCCGGCAAGTCGACCACGCTCTATGCGGCGCTCCACGTGGTCAACGACGGCGAGCGCAGCGTGCTGACGATCGAGGATCCCGTCGAGCAGCGCATCGGGGGCATCAAGCAGATGCAGATCGCGCCCAAGGCGGGCGTGACCTTCGATGTCGGCCTCCGCTCGATGCTGCGCGCCGACCCCGACGTGATCATGGTCGGCGAGATCCGCGACCGCGAGACGGCCCACATCGCCGTCGAGGCCGCGCTCACCGGCCACCTCGTGCTCTCGACGCTGCACACGCGCGACGCCCCGAGCGCCCTCGGACGGCTGATCGACATGGGCATCGAGCCCTTCCTCGTCTCCTCCGCAGTCGACTGCATCGTCGCCCAGCGGCTCGTGCGCGCGCTCTGCCAGCACTGCAAGCAGCCCCAGAACGTGCCGGACTCCGTGCTCGAGGAGTACGGGTTGGCGGGCGCGGAACCGTACGAGCCCGTCGGCTGCTCGCGCTGCTCGGGCAGCGGCTACCGCGGGCGCGTCGGCCTGTACGAGGTGATGACGGTCAGCGAACGGATTCGCACGCTGATCCTCGAGCATGCGTCCGTCGACGACATGGTCGCGGTGGCGCTCGAGGAGGGCATGAAGCGGCTTCGGGACGACGGCATCCAGAAGGTGCGCGAAGCTTCGACGTCGATCGCCGAGGTCGAACGCATGACCACGAGCCTGCTCTAGCGTGCAGCGGGCGCCGGCGGCGTCGTCTCAGAACAACAACGAGATCCGCAACGGCCCCGAGGGGAACGCCGTGGCGGTGAACGAGTACGCCTCGTAGTCGCGCCCGCGGTAGCTGACCGCGCCGCGATCGGGGACGCGCGCGGGGCCCGGGCTGAGCGTGCCCATCACCTGCTTCCCGCCGACGCGCATCAGCACGTCGGCCCCCGTGAACAGCCGCGCAAGCTTCATGTAGCCGGCGTCGTCCTGGATCGCCGTCAAGAAGTTCCCGACGACGCGCCCGCCTTTTCGCAGCGTCCCCGCCACCGGCGCGAGCGCGTACGGCCCTCCAACGTCTACGAGAAGCTTGCCCCCGACCGTCACGCGCACCCTCACGACGTGGATGTGGGCGGCGAAGAAACCGAGGATCGCGGCGCGCGTGGCGGCCGCATCGCGGTGCGCGACGGCCGACTTGAACGCGGCCGTGTCCTCCATCCGCCGCACCGTCGTGGCGACGATCGGGCTGTGCTCCTCGGCTTCGTAGATCCGTTCTCCGACCCGCCCCAGCACCGCCGTGCGCGTCTCGGCGGGACCTGCCCCCGCCGGGCAGGAGATGTCGCTGCTCGGCACGAGCAGCGCGATGCGCAGGGCGCCCGAGGGGTAGGCGCTGCCGCGCAGCGAGGTGACCTGATAGGTGTGCGAGCCGGCCGACAGCGGCCCGCCGGCCGGCACCGTCACGCTCGCCGGCAGCGACGTCGTCCCCGCGAGGAGGCGCGAGCCGGAAAGCAGCAGCACCTCCGCACCCGTGACCTGGCGCGTCACCTGCGTGTAGGTCCGATCCGACTGCACCGAGAGCAGGTAGCGGGCGCCGCCCGTGCCCGGGAGCGTCCCGCCGACGGGCGCGACCGCCGCCCCGGACCCCGCGCTGGCGAGCACGTGCCCGCCACGCAGCACCTGGATGCGGACGATCTGGCCCAGCAGGAGCGAGTTCAGAGCGGCCCGCGCAGCGGCGGCGTTGCCGGAGCGTGCCGCCGCGATCAGCGCGGCCGAGTTGACCACGCGATGGGTCGCCTGCCCGACGTTGCGGCCGGTCGCGGCCTGGTGGTAGATGCGCGCGGCGATCGCGCCGAGCGTCGCCGCGTAGGCGTCCGGGCAGGGGGCACCGGCGCCCTTGCCCGTGACGGCCGCGGTCCGCACGGCCGCAGCCGGCGCGGCCACCGTCGCGCTCGCGGCGGACTCGGCGCGGCTTGCCGGTCCCGCCGTCGCGCCGCACGCCGCGCAGCACAGCAACACGTAGACGGAGCCGGGCAGCGCAGCCAGCATGCGCGCGTGAGGACTGCGAAGCAGGGCGGGCCGGCGCTTGGCGCGAGGGGTCACTGCTTCAGCGTAAGCCCACGCATGGCGCGGGCGCGCAGGCAGCCGCAGGAGCGGTCAGGCAGCCGCTGGAGCGGTCAGGTCGCCGCCGACGCGCAGCCGGCCGGTCTCTCGGCGGCTGCGCGTCACGCGGCATCTCTCGGCTAGCGGTGGTGAGCCGCCCTGTGAGCGGCTTTCTTGGCGCTCGCCTTCTTGTGCTTCTTGCCCGACTTCTTCCCCTTGTGCTTGACGACGAGCGGTTTCGGGTTCAACCGCGTGCCACCGGAGTACGCGTCGGGCGGGCAGCCTTTCGGGCGGCCGAGGTCGAACGGCCCGGATATCGCCTGCGTCACGACGCCTTTTTCGACGTAGGCGTAGGTGACTGTGAGCAACGCGTCGACGCGTGGCTCGGCGCAGAGCTTCTTTTCGATCCCGAACTGGCCGGAGATCATCTCGTAGCCCGCTTTCGTCCCGCCGACGCAGTTGACCGCGATGCCAGGGAGTTCCCCGCCGCACGAGAACACATCCTTCAGCGCCGCGCCGAGTTTCAGCCCGGTTTCGATCGCGTTGACGTTCGGAGGTTCGGGGGCGCTGGTGATCTGCACCTGCGTCTGCAGCTGGTAGCCGGTGATCGGTCCGTTGCAGTACAAGCTGTATGCGACCTGCTGGTCTTCGCTGCCTTCCTGTGGCACTCCCTTCGCGAGGCTGCCGATGCAGTTGTAGTTGTTGGGGTTCGATTCTTCGGCTTGCCCGATCGCGGGTACCGCAAGCAGCAGGGCGAAGCAGCCCACGATCGCGAGCAGCCACAGGCGTGACATACGGTGGGCTGTCTGTGTTGGGTGCAACGGGATCTCCGTTCGTTTGTTTGGTGCTGGCTCTTCGTCCTCAGTGCAGGAGCGCTTCGGCGCTCCGCCTGGGGGAAGTCGGGTTGAAGGCCACCGTCGAGCGCGCGCCCGCCTTCGCGAAGGGCGAGAGCAGTGCGGCTCCGGCCGGTGGCTGGTAGGTGAGCTGAGCGGTCGAGGCGCCGGCCGGCAGTTCGGACTGCGTCGCGATGCCGACCGTCGCGAAGGTCACGACGACGAGGCCGTGTTCCTTGTAGGTCGGCGTGCCGGTGATCGTCGCCAGCGTCGCCTTGAGGAATTCGTCCGCGGCGGTCAGCTGCCCCGGGGTTTCGGGGGCGCAGCCGGCCCCGGCCGACCCTTCCGGGCACGGAGGCTGCACGATCGAGTGGACGATCGGGGGCGGGGAGCCCGGGGCGGGCGGTTCGACGATCGCGGTCTCGGTCGCGAAGGCGCTCGCGTCCAGCGAAGACCACCCCTTCAGCAACGTCGCAGCCGGCAGCAGTGAGCCGGTGATGTAGGGCGTCGCCGCAGGCTGAGCGGCGAGCGATTCGAAGCTGCCTCCGGCGAGCTCGATCAGCCACACGCTGCTGATCGCGGGAAGCTTGCGTTTGACCCCGCCGCTCGGCGTCGTTTCTGACGCGGGTTCTTCGCTCGCGGGCGCGCTTGCGGGGGTGCTCGCGGGAACGGCCGGTTCGTCGGCCGGCGCCGGCGCAGAGGCTGCCGTCGCAGGTTCGCTGACTGGGGCGGACGTGCTCGCCGGCGCGGCGGGCTTAGCGCTCTGGTGGTGCGATCCGAGCGCCGCGATCAGCAGCGGCAGGCGCTGCGCGATCCCGGGCACTCCCCCCGCGAGCGAGGGTGCGGGCGCCGGGCCGATCGCCGCGCCGAGGGCGATCCCGATGCCGAGCATCGCCGCGGCCAGCGCCGCGGCCCACCGTCTCGGGGGTAGGCGGACAGGTCCGGACTCGGCCGGCGCGGGCTCGCGCGGCTGGTCGTCCAGCGGGTGCTCGGTGTCGGTCGCGTCTTCCATGTCCAGGGCCAAATCCGTTGTTTCCAGAGACCAAATCAGTTCGTTCCCCACAAAACAGGGTAACCGGATCGATTTGATCGAGATTATGATATGTTCCTCCCTCGTCGTTGTCAAACCTTTGTCAACAAGCCTTTGTCAACTGACCGAATCAGAGGGAGTTCCTGCCAGATGAATCGCATCCGTCGTCTCTCCGCCGCCTTGCTGGTGGCCGCGGTGGTCGGGGTCGCGGCGCCTGCGGCCGCTTCGGCGCTGACCACGATCACGATGAGCGGCGCCACGGCCTCGTACCCGCTCGTCACGCTGCTCGCGGCGAAGTACAACAAAGTCCACCCGAAAAAAGTGAAGTTCAAGATCACGCAGGGTGGCGCCCAAATCGGGATCAACGACGTCTCCGCCGGGCGGGTCACGATCGGGAACGTCTCGCGCGACCCGGTCTCGGCCGATCCGAAAGGCCTCGTCTTCTACCCGATCGCCCGGTACGGGATCTGCGTGATCACGAACAAATCCAACCCGCTGTCGAACCTGACGACGGCGCAGGCGATAGCGATCTTCACGGGTAAAACGCGCGCGTGGAGCGGCGTCCCCGGCGCGACCGCGTCCGGCACGATCGACCTGATCAGCCGCACGTCCGTCGCCGGTGTGCTGACGAACTTCCAGACGATCCTGCTGGAAGGCAAAAAAGTCTCCACGCTGGCCTCGGAACAGCCCTCCGAGGGACTGATGCGCCAGACGGTCGAAAACGACCCGAACTCGATCGGGTTCGTCTCGAACTACCAGTCGGACAAAAAAACAGTCAACGCCGTCGGCCTGAACGGCACGCCGTGCAACGCCTCGACGGTGAAAGCCGGCAGTTACACGGGCACGGCTCGCTTCTACGAGGTGACCAAAGGCAAGGCCACAGGGGCCGCCTCCGCGTTCATCGGCTGGATCGAGAAATCGGCCGCCGCGCGGAAGATCATCGCCACGCAGTGGGTCCCGCTCACATAGCTCGAAGGTGCTCGAGCGCCTGAGAAAACCCTGGAGCGACCACCGCGCCGAGCTCACGCTCGGCGCGGTGTCGCTGTTCATCGGCGTGATCGTGGTCGCGATGATCGTGTTCGTCGCGAAACAGGCGTGGCCGATCTTCGAACACAACGGCCTGTCCTGGCTCGGCTCCGGCAGGCCCTTCAAGGAGCAGGCCGAAACGATGCAGAACGCGGGACCTCACCCGCCGGCCTCGGCGTACTACCTCCGTGCGTGGCCGCTGATCTGGGGGACGCTGATCACCACGATCCCGGCGATCCTGCTCGGCCTCGTGATCGCCGTCTCCTCCTCGATCTTCATCGTCGAGCTCGCCCCCCCGCGGTTGCGACGGGTCGTCATCCCGGTGATCCGCCTGCTGGCGTCCGTGCCGTCGGTCGTCTACGGCCTGATCGGGATCCTCGTGCTGGTGCCCTTCGTCCTGAACCACCTCATCAGCCCGGCCGAAAAGGAATCTCTGGCCAACACCGTGCAGCTGACGGGCGCGGGAGTCGGCGTCGCGGTCGTGATTCTCACCGTGATGATCACCCCGATCATGGTCGCGCTGACCTGCGAGGCGCTCGTCTCCGTCCCGAACGCCTGGCGTGAGGGCGCAGTTGCGCTCGGCGTCAACCCTGTGCGGGCGATGCTCGCCGTGACGCTGCGCGCGGCGCGGCCGGCGATCGTCGCGGCGGCCGTGCTCGCGACGGCGCGGGCGCTCGGCGAGGCGGTGATGCTGTCGATGGTGTCAGGCGGCACCGACTGGGCGCCGCGGCCGAGCGACGGCGCCACGTTCTTCTTCGAGCCGTTTCGCACGCTCGCCTCGACGATCGTCGACTTCCACGACGGTATCGGCGCGCCGGCGATGAAATCCGCGCTCTACGCGTTCGCGCTGCTGATGCTGTTCTCGGGCCTGGTGCTGTCCGTGTCGGGGTACCTGATCAAGCTTCCGCTGCGCAAGTACCAGGTGCGGGCGTGAGCACCCTGCACCACTACGAGGCCTCGGCCCGCCGCCCGATGCTCCATGGTCCCGGCAGGCGCTCCTCGCCGCTGAGCTGGCGCTGGACCGATCGGTTCGCGCTCGCGATGGCGTGGGGCTCCGGGATCGTGCTGTGCCTGGTCGCGGGCGCGATCGTCGTCTACTTCTGTGTCCGTGGCGTTCAGTTCCTGCGCCCGAGCCTGCTGTTCAGCCGTCCGCAGGTCGGCAGCTCGCAGGCGGGCACGGGCGGATTCCTCGATCCGATCCTCGGCACGGCAATCCTCACGCTGATCGGCGTCGTGCTCGCCACTCCCCTCGCGGTCTGCGCCGCGCTCTGGATGGTCGAGTACGGGCGGCCGACATGGCTCGCGCGCGTCGTCGAGACGAGCATCGAGATCGTCGCCGGGACCCCCGACATCCTGATCGCGCTGTTCGGCTTGACGATCTTCCAGCTCAGCCTGTTCGCGCCGTTCTCGTTCACCGCGGAAGGGGGAGGCGTGTACGGGCGGTCGTTCCTCGCGGCCGGGGCCATGATGTCGCTGATCGCACTGCCGGCGATCTACACCGCAACGCGCGACGGGCTTCAGGGGGTGCCCGTCCACATGCGCGAGGCCGCCTACGCGCTCGGCAAGACGCGCATCGCGACGATCCGCCGCGTGCTGCTGCCGAGCGTGCGCTCGAACGTCGCGACGGGAGTGACGCTTGGCATCAGCCGCATCATCGGCGACACGGCGATCATCATCTTCCTGCTGGGCGCCACGCTTCGCAACGAAGCGCAGAACTCGGTCCCGATCGTCGGGGCGCTGCGCGGAACAGGCTCGACGCTCACGAGCTACATCTTCGAAAACTCGCCTGCCGGAGAAAGCGGCGCTCCGCAGAAGGCATACGCTGCCGCGTTCGTGCTGCTGATCTTCGTGGTGTTGCTGAACATGCTCGTCGGCCGGATCGGCCGCTCGCAGGCCGACTCGACAGGTCTCACCGTCGCCGGGGCGGCCGTCTGAGGCAGCCTGCGGCGATCGCCCGCGCCTCGCCTTTACATCCCCGACGGCAACCGCTAACGTCTCTAGCTCAGTAAGCCGATGAACATGATGGTTAGGATGGAGAAGGTGCGCGAATGAGCCCCGAGGAGATGCTGCTCGACCCGCTGCGCGTAGAGATGGACCGCGAAGACGAGGACAGCAGGCAGCAGCCCACGGCGAGGATCGCCGCGCGCCCCGAGGCGTCGATCGCCGCCGAGCCCGTGGCGCCGCAGGGGCCGGGAACGAACGCGGCTGTCCCGCCGGTGCGCACGATCGTGCTGGACCGCGCGCCGGTGCCGGCGCCGCCTCCGAACGAGCGCGCGAGCATCCGCGCAGTCTCGGCCTCGGGGCCCGAGCGCCTGCGACTCGAGGAGTTGAGCGTCAACTACGGCTCGAAGCCGGCCGTGAAGGCGGTCTCGTTGTCGATCCACCAGGGCGAGGTACTGGCGCTGATCGGGCCGTCGGGCTGCGGCAAGACGACCCTGCTGCGCACGCTGAACCGGCTCACGGAGCTGACGCCGAGCGCCGCCCGCGCCGGGCGGATCCTGCTCGACGGCGAGGACATCCACGACCTGCCCGACACGACGCTGCGCTCCCGTGTGGCGATGGTCTTCCAGCAGCCCAACCCGTTCCCCATGTCGATCTTCGACAACGTCGCATTCGCGCTGCGTGAACAGTCGCGCAAGCGCCCGCGGCGCCGCGAGCTCGAGCCGCTGGTCATCGACGCGCTGAAGCGCGCCGGTCTCTACGACGAGGTTCGCGAGAACCTCGGCGCGCCCGCGCTGCGCCTGTCCGGCGGGCAGCAGCAGCGTCTGTGCATCGCGCGCGCGATCGCGCCGCGCCCCGAGGTGCTGCTGATGGATGAGCCGTGCAGCGCGCTCGACCCGATCTCCACGAACACGATCGAGAAGCTGATCGGAGAGCTGCGTCGCGACCTCGCGGTCGTCGTCGTCACCCACAACCTGGCACAGGCGCGCCGCGTCGCCGACAAGGTCGCCTTCATGTATCTGGGCGACCTGATCGAGTTCGGTAGCACCGAGCAGGTCTTCGAGGAGCCGCGCGCGACACGCACGCGCGACTACGTCAGCGGCGTCTTCGGTTGAGCCGTGCCGAGGATGTCATGAGCCTGGTCCCCGTTCCGAGCGAGCAGCAGCAGGCCGAGACGACCTGCGCGAACTGCGACGCGCCGCTGCTCGCCGACCAGCGCTACTGCCTGAGCTGCGGGCGGCCAGTCTCGCCCGTGCGGCTCGCCTTCCTGGACGCGCTCGCACCGGCGGCCCCGCCGCCCGGC
Source organism: uncultured Solirubrobacteraceae bacterium (assembly GCA_963721285.1). Taxonomy (GTDB): domain Bacteria; phylum Actinomycetota; class Thermoleophilia; order Solirubrobacterales; family Solirubrobacteraceae; genus Palsa-744. Next base: position 888,574 of record CAVRIN010000002.1, read on the forward strand.
CCGGCCGGCACGATGCCGGCGGCCTGGTCTTCCGGGGGCTTCGAGCTGACCCCCTCGGGCTACGTCCCCGTGCAGCAACAGGGCGCGGCCGGCTGGCTGCGCCGCAACGCCGGGCTGCTGGGCCTGCTGGCCGTGCTGGGGCTGTTCCTGCTGGCGGGGCTGCTCGTCGGCCACTGGGTCAGCGAGAGCAAGACGCCCGCCAACCAGACCGTGAAAATCGAAGGCCTCGGCGGCCTCGCCGCCGGCGCCGCCGCCGGGACGAGCACCGGGGCCTCGTCGGCCTCGGGCGAATCGGCCGCGTCGGCCGCGAAAGCCTCGCCGGCACAGAGCAAGAAGGACGAAGAAACCGGCAAGCACGAAACGGCGAAGGAAAAGGCTCCGCCGCCGGCGCCGAAACCCGTGAGCAAAGACAAGATCAGCAACCTCACGAAGAGCCACGGCAAAAAGCACCAGGAAGAAATCAACGCCCTCGGCACCACGCCGATCGAAACGGGCTGAGGGATCTCGCGCGCGTGGCGACTCCGAACGGCAACCGCGAGGGCTCGGATCAGGCACAGCCGCGCGGGGCGGCGTCCGGCGTCCTGCTTCCGGTCGGCGGCCTCGGGGCCGAGCAGACCGGCCCGACCGGGTCGATGCAGGAGCTACGCCGCCGGCGCCGCGAGCTCGCCGAGCGCGTCGCCGAGCTGACCTGGGACCTCGGCGGGCTCGCCTACGAGATGGCGATCCGCGACCACTACCGTCTCGACGTGCTCGCGCGGAAAGCCGCCGAGCTGCAACAGGCCGACGCCGAGCTCGACGAGGTCCAGCGACTGCTGGCGGGCGCCGAGGCCGGAATCCACGGCCAGTGCCGCTCGTGCGGCGCCGTCCACAGCCGCGGCGCCGCGTTCTGCTGGCACTGCGGCGCCTCCCTGCTCGAGGAGGCGCGGCCGGCCGCCCTCCACGACGCGCAGTAGGTTCGTCCAGCCCCGGCTCGTCACGCCGGGCCCCCGGGGTACAGTTGCTCCGGTGAGAGGGCTCCAGCGCAACGCGGCCCCCGCGGCCGGACGCGGCGCCGCGCCCGTGGACGCGCGACGGCGCGCTGCGCGCCGGGCCCTGCGGCCGGCGTTCCTGGCGGCAGTCGCGGCGTTCGCCTCGCTCGCCCTCGCCGCCCCGGCGCTCGCGAGGGTGCACAGGCACCACCGCCACACGCTGCGCACAGCCGCCGCCGGCGGCTGCCCGGTGTTCCCGGCCGACAACCCGATCAACCAGGAAGTCGCAACGCTCCCGGTCAGCCCGAACTCGCAGGCCTACATCGAAAGCATCGGGCTGGAAGCCCACCTGCACCCCGACTTCGGCACCAACCCGGGCTACGGGATCCCGTTCGAGGTCGTCGGGTCCTCACAGCCCAAGGTGCCGATCAAGTTCACGGCCTACCGCAGCGAATCTGACCCCGGCCCCTACCCGATCCCGCCTGACGCCGCGATCGAGGGCGGCGGCAAGAAAGGGCACGGCGACAAGCACGTGCTGGTCGTCCAGGAAGGCTCCTGCACGCTCTACGAGCTCTACAAAGCGGCACGCAAGGGCGAAGGCTGGAAGGCCGCCTCGGGCGCGGTCTTCAACCTGCGCAGCAACGCGCTGCGCCCGGAAGGCTGGACTTCGGCCGACGCGGCCGGGCTGCCGATCTTCCCGCTGCTCGCGCGCTACCAGGAGGTGGCGGAAGGCGCGATCGAACACGCCCTGCGCGTCACCGTGCCGCGCACCCAGCGCGGCTACATCCATCCCGCGACCCACTTCGCCTCGAGCAGCTCGGATCCCTCGCTTCCCCCATGGGCCTGCGGCTGCGCCTGAAGGCCGGCTACAGCCTCGCGGGCTTCAGCGGGCAGGCGCTCGTGATCCTGCAGGCGCTCAAGCGCTACGGCCTGATCGTCGCCGACAACGGCTCCCCGTGGTTCATCACCGGTGCGCCTTCCCCGAGCTGGGACGAAGCCAGCCTCGGCACGCTCAAGACGGTGCCGGGCTCGGCGTTCGAAGCGGTCGACACCGGGCCCATCATCCACTAGCCGCCCGCTGTCCGGTGCGACCGGGTCCATCGGGCGCCCACGCCCCGTTGGGCGTCGAGCCGCACGACGCCGGCGCGGCGTCCTGCCGGCGCGCTCGCGCCTACGCCTGAGGCGTCTCGGCGGGCGCCTGGGCGGGCGGCTGCGCCGGCGCGGCCTGCTGAGCCTGCTGCGGCTGAGCCGGCGGCTGGGCCGGCGTGCCCTGGTTGAGAGTCGGCGGCTGTTTGGACTCGCCGCTGATGGAGTCCTTGAACTCCCTCATCCCCGAGCCCAGCGAGCGGCCGATCTCCGGTAGGCGCTTGGCGCCGAAGACCAGCAGCAGGATCACGACCAAGAACGCGATGTGAAGTGGGTTATCCAGTCCCATCGAGATCAGTCTAGGTCATTCTCGGGGCGAGCGGGCGGAGTGAGAGGAGGATCCCGACGCGGCGAGGGCTGCCTGCTCGGCGCGCTCGCCGGACTCGCCACCAGACCCGGAGGCACTTGCTCGCCGTTCGCGCCCCCCGGCCGGCCGGCGCGCCGCACGAGCTGCACGGCGACGAGGACCATCAGGGCCGCGAACGAGTCGCGCAGCACGGGGCCTGAGACCAGGTTCGCGAGCGCGACCCCGCCGGCGGCGCCCGCGACCGACAGCAGCCCGAGAACGAGCGCGTCCTGCCGGCAGACATTGCCGTAGCTGTCCTGGCGCAGCGTGCCGACGATCGCCACGGGCACGATCGCGAGCAACGAGGTCGCCTCGGCGTGGTGCTGGTCGAGCCCGATGAAGAACACCAGGCCGGGCACGAACAGCACGCCGCCGCCGACGCCGAGCAGGCCGGCGATGACGCCGCCGGCGAGGCCGATCGCGATCGCGCCGATCATCTGAGCACGAGCTCGACGGCGCTCCCGACGAGCACCGCCGCGAACAGCAGGGAGATCGCGCGGCCTGACACGCGTTGCGCGAGCCAGGTGCCGATCAGCACGCCCGCGACGGCCGGGATCCCGACGAGCGCGGCATCGTCGACCTCGACGTTCCCGTACAGCCCCTGGACGGCCGCCGCGAACGCGGCGATCAGGGCGATCGCGGCCAGCGACGTGGCGGTCGCCATCCGCTCCCCGTAGCCCAGCCAGAGCACCAGCAGCGGCACGATCACGCTGCCGCCCCCGACGCCGAAGAGCCCACTGAACAGGCCCGCGAGGGTGCCGATCACGGCCAGCCGCACCGTGCGCGCGTCGAGCCCCGGACCGGGTGGGCGGGCACTTGCACGAGTGGACGGCCCGGCCACCATGCGCGGCATACTAGACCGGTGTCGCCAGCCGCAACGCTCGTGGAGGCGCTAGCGCCGATCCGTTCCGAGCCCGACCGCGCGGCGGTCCTGCTCGACATCGACGGGACGCTGGCGCCGATCGTCAGGCACGCGGGCGATGCCCATGTCCCGGAGGCCACGCGCACCGTCCTGATCGAGGTCTCGCGCCGCTACCGCGTCGTCGGCTGCGTCAGCGGGCGGCGCGCCGCGACCGCGCGCCAGATCGTCGCGATCGGCACGATCGCCTACATCGGCAACCACGGCGGCGAGCTGCTGCGCCCCGGCGCCACCCGCCCGGAGGTCGACCCCGAGCTCGAGGCGTGGACGGGTCGCGTCGCGGACTTCGCGGCGCGCGCCGAGACCGCCGAGCGCCAGCGGCTGCGAGTGCGCTTCGAGGACAAGGGCGCGATCGCCGCCTTCCACTGGCGCGGGGCGCCCGACGAGGAGGCTGCGGAGCGCGCGGTGCGCGAAATCGCCGAGCAGGCCGAAGGGGAGGGCTTCGCGGTGCACTGGGGGCGCAAGGTGCTCGAGGTCCGCCCGCCGGTCGAGTTCGACAAGGGGCTGGGCATCGCCGCGTTGGTGCGCGGGGAGGACGTCGATGCGGCCGTCTACGTCGGCGACGACACCACCGATCTGGACGCGTTCCGCGGGCTGCGGCGGCTGGCCGAGTCCGGGGACCTCGAGACTGCCCTGTGCGTGGCGGTCGGCTCGGACGAAGCGCCCCCCGATCTGGCGCGTGAGGCCGACCTGACGGTGGACGGGCCGGGAGGCGTCCGGGGGCTGCTCGAGGCGCTGCTGTAGCGCCGTGCGGTTCGTCGACTTTCTCAGGACGACCGTGCTGCTGAGCGCCGGGGCGGCGACGGCGCTCGCGATCGTCACGGTGCTCGCCGGGGCCTCGTCCTCCGATCAAACGCTTGTGCTGGTCGCGGCCGGCTGGTGGCTGGTCGCGAGCGTCATCGGCCTCAGGCTCGGCCGGCGCGCCGCGACCAGCCCGCCGATCGCCAGGCTGCTCGCGACCGCACGGACGAGCACCTCGCTGCCCGAGCTGCACCCGAGCGCGATCCTGCTCAACAGGCTCTGGCCGCTGCTCGTGTTCACGCTGCTGGCCGGCGGGCTCGCCTTCCTCGCGCCGCAGATCCCGGGGATCGCCGCCGGCTTCGCGATCATCTGGGCGCTGGCCTGGCGCCGCCAGGACGCTGCGGTCGCCGCGATCGAGGAGCGCGACGGCGCCAGCTTCTACGTGCGCAGGACCTCGCCGCTGACACCGATGTCGTTGCTGCGCACGCCGGGATTCAAGTCGAGCCGCGTCGAAACCGTCAACGGGGCCGTCACCTGAGCACCGGCGCGCTCGACGTACTGATCGTCTCGCTGGGCTCCACGACGGGGCTGCGCGAGGCCGACGAGGAGCTCGCCGCCTCGCTCGAGCAGGCGGGGGCGGGCTGCCGGCTGGTCCGCGCGCGCCCGCCGCGGGCCGTCCGAACGATGGCGCTGACCGACCTCGCGTGGGCCCGCGCGGCCCGCTCGGCAGCCGCCGCTGCGCTGAGCGTGCAAGCGCCCCGGGCGGTCATCTACTCGACGACGACCGCGGCCCTGCTGTGGCCGCGGCCGGGCGCCGTTCGCTTCGATGCGCTCTCGGCCGGCAACCGGCCGGGGCGCCACGGGCTCTGGCAGCGACCGCTCGAGCGCCGGCGCCTGGCCGAGGCGCCGCTGCTGCTGCCGTTGAGCGCGGGCGCGCTCGCCGAGGCGCCTCGCGTGCCGGCGGGCGCGGAGCGGCGGACCCTGGTCGTGCCGCTGCCGGTCGAGCCGTCGGCGCCGCCGGCGCCCGCGCGGGACATCGCGGCGATCACCTATGCCGGCAATCCACGCAAGAAGGGCCTCGACCGCGTGCTGGACGCGTGGCGCAGGACGCGCGAAGCACGGGGCGTGGCGGGCGACGAGCTCGTCGTGGCGGGGGCGAGCAGCGAGCAGCTGCGAGCGGCCGGCATCGCGCTGGATCGCGAGCCCGGCGTCCGCGCGGTCGGCCGCCTGCCGCGCGACGAGTACCGGGCGCTGCTGCGGCGCTCGCGCGTCTTCGTGACCGCGCCGCGCCGCGAGGACTACGGTCAGGCGCAGCTCGAGGCGCTCGCCGACGGCTGCCTGCTCGCGACGACACCGGCTCCGGGGCCCTACGTGGCGCTGCCGATCGCACAGCGCCTCGACCCCCAGCTCGTCGACGACGACCTGGCGGTCGCGCTGGGCGGCGCCCTCGCGCTCCCCGATCCGGCGGACTATGCGGCGAGCGCCTTGCGCGAGCTCGAGCCGATGCGCGCGGCGGCCGTCCAGCGCCTCATCGCGCAGGAGCTGCTGCCGCGGCTGCTCGGCCACCGGGCCGGATAGGGCGCCGGTCGGCGCCGCCTACTGCGCGTCGGGTGTCACATCCCGGCCTCTTGTTTTGTCTTGTGGGGTGCATGTAGCGATCGGCTGCGCGTCAGCCCATTTCAACCGAGCACGAGGAGCCAAGCCCGATGAGCACCAGGACGCAGACGGCAGACAGATTCACTGCAATGCCCGACGAGCAGACGCTGGCGGAAACCGTCGCGGCGCTCGAAGAGCGCGGGATCGGCGTCGAGCTGGTCGGCGACCTCGACGCGGCACGCGAAGTGGTGCTCGCGCGTATTCCTGACGGTTCTTCTGTGATGACCAACCCATCGGTCACCTTGGAGGCGACGGGCATCGCGCGGGTGGTCGACGACGGCGAGCGCTACGACTCGGCGCGTAACAGGGGGCTCGCGCTCGACCGGGCGACGCAGCTCCAGGAGATCAAGGCGATCATGGGCCAGCCCGACTTCGCCCTCGGCAGCGTCCACGCGATCACGCGCGACGGAACCCTCGTCATAGCTTCCGCCTTGGGCAGCCAGCTCGCCTCCTACGCTTTCGGCGCGGCCAGCGTCATTTTCGTCGTCGGCGCCCAGAAGCTCGTCCCGGACCTCGATGCGGCGCGCAAACGGATCTACCAGCACAGTTTCAGGCTCGAGGATGCCCGGACCCTCGAGGTCTACGGGAAGAACAGCCGCGTCGGCAAGATCCTCGAGATCCACGAAGAGGATCCCGGCCGCATCCACGTCGTCCTCATCCGAGCCGTCGTCGGGTTCTGACCGGCAGACCCGCCGCGTATCGGCCGAGGCCTGCTCGCAGCTGTCACAGCCAGGGCCTCTGTCTTGTCGTATCGGGTACGGGTAGTCCTCGGAAAGGAGTTGATGATGAGAGTCTTTGTTGCAGGAGCGACGGGAGCGATCGGCAGGCAGTTGGTGCCGCGTCTGGTTGCCGCCGGCCACGAGGTGCACGGGATGACGCGCAGCGAGTCAAAGCAGGCGATGCTCGATGAGCTGGGCGCCGTGCCGGTGGTCGCGGACGCGCTGGATGCCGACCAGGTCGCGGAGGCCGTCGGCCGGGCGAGGCCGGACGTGATCGTCCACCAGCTGACCGCGATTCCAGCGAAGCTGGACCTGCGTCACGTCAATCGCGATTTCGCGCTGACCAACCGGCTGCGGACGGAGGGGACAGATCACCTCCTGTCAGCCGGGCAGGCGGTCGGGGTGCGGCGGTTCGTAGCGCAGAGCAACGGCGCGTTCCCATACGCGCGCACCGGCGGGCCCGTGAAGACGGAGGACGACCCGCTCGACCCGGCGCCGGCGCGCGAGATGCGAGAGAGCTGGGCTGCGATCCGTCACCTCGAGGAGGCGGTCCTCGGCGCCGACCGGGTCGAGGGGATCGTGCTGCGATACGGCGCGTTCTATGGGCCGGGCACGTCGATCGCGCCTGGCGCGGAGCAGGTCGAGCTGGTCCGCCGGCGCAAGTTCCCGCTGGTCGGCGACGGCGGCGGCGTATGGTCCTTCATCCACGTCGCCGACGCGGCGGAGGCGACGGTGGCGGCGGTCGAGCATGGCAGCCGTGGTGTCTACAACGTGGTTGACGACGACCCGGCCTCGGTGGCCGAGTGGCTGCCGGCGCTGGCCGCGGAGCTCGGGGCCAAGAAGCCCATGCGCGTGCCGCGACTCATCGGGCGACTGTTCGCCGGTGAGTACGGCGTTGTGATGATGACGGAGATCCGCGGCGCCTCGAATGCCAAGGCCAAGCGCGACCTGTCATGGCGGCCGGCACACCCGAGCTGGCGGCAGGGGTTCATCGCGGCATGACCGATCGCGAGCGAATGCTCGAGGAGCTGCGGCCGGTCGCCTTCGCGATCGCCTATCGGATGCTCGGCAGCGTCTCCGAGGCGGAGGACATCGTCCAGGAGGCGCTGCTGCGTGTCCACCGTGCGCTTGACGGCGGCGAGGAGATCACATCGCCGCGCGCGTTCGTCGCCACCGTGACCACCCGGCTGGCGATCAACGAGCTGCGCTCCGCGCGCGCCCGCCGCGAGCGATACGTCGGTGAATGGCTGCCCGAGCCGATCATCACCGACGGCGACGATGATCCGGCACAGCACGCCGAGACGGCCGATTCGCTGTCGCTGGCGATGCTCGTGCTGCTGGAGAGCCTCTCGCCCGAGCAGCGAGCCGTGCTGCTGCTGCACGACGTGTTCGACTACGGGTATCCCGACGTCGCTGCGATCGTCGGCAAGAGCGAGGACAACGTGCGCCAGCTCGCCACCCGCGCCAGGCGCCACGTCGAGCAGCACCGGCCCCGGTTTCAAACGACGCGAGAGCAGCGCGACGAGCTGGCCGCCCGGTTTTTCGCCGCCGCCGAGCAAGGCGATCTCGCCGGGCTCGAGGCGCTGCTCGCTGCCGACGTGCAGCTGACCGGCGACGGCGGCGGCAAGGTTCCGGCGCTTGCGCGTTCACTTCACGGGCGCAGCCGCGTGGCGCGCACGCTGATCAACTGGGCCCATGTGCGCGCCCGCGTCCCCGGCCTCTCGGTCCGACCTGTCGAGGTCAACGGCGGCGCTGGAGCACTCTTCCTCGACGCAGAGCAGCGGCTGATCGGCGTGTGGTCGCTCGAGATCGCCGGCGGCCAGATCACGAGCATCCGCTCGGTCGTCAACCCCGAGAAGCTGACGCATCTCGGGCCGGTCGGCGACTTCGGATCGCTACTGAGGGCGGCGGAATAAACGACGCGCCCCTGCTCCCGCGGGTGCATGTGACCCGCGAACGCGCCGGCGCGGGCTGACTCGGCGTCATTGCCGAGACCACGCAGCGGCCCTCGCCTTGCTCCTGGACTGGCGATGTCACAAAATCGCCCGCCCTGTTGTCAAGTGAGTAAACCCCTCACGTGAAAGGACGCAGGTATGGCTCGATCAGCGGCATCAACGATCGGCGAGCGCGGGGAACTCCCCCAGATTGCACCCGCGCAACCGTCCTTCCTTGCGACTCGCCGCGGCAAGCTCACGCTGGCATTGCTGTGCGGGATCGCGTTCCTCGACTTCGTCGACGCATCGATCGTCAACATCGCGCTGCCCTCGATCCGGCGCGCACTGCATTTCTCCGTCGACAGCCTGGTGTGGGTGCCGAGCGGCTATCTGCTCACCTATGGAGGGTTCATGCTGCTCGGCGGGCGCGCCGCAGACCTGCTCGGACGCCGGCGGGTGTTGGTCGCCGGAGTGGCGGTGATCGGCGTCTCGTCGCTCATCGGCGGGTTTGCCGAAAGCTCGGGCGTGCTCATCGCCGCGCGGCTCGCGCAGGGACTCGGCGCAGCGTTCACGCTCCCGGCTGCGCTATCGATCCTCACCACCAGCTTCAAGGAGGGCAAGGATCGCAACACCGCGATCGGAGTATGGGGAGGGATCGCCGGAATCGCGTCGGCGGTCGGCGTGCTGCTGGGCGGGCTGTTGACGGAGGGCCCCGGCTGGCGCTGGGTGATGTTCGTCAACCCGATCGCCGTGTTGCTGGTGCTCGCGGGGATCTACAAGCTGATCGCCGATGACCGCCGTCGCGCCCGGCTCAGCAACTTCGACGCGCTCGGCGCCGTCTTGGCGACGGGTGGAATGCTGCTGCTCGTCTTCGCGCTGGTGAAGGCACCAACCGTCGGCTGGGGCACGGCCCGGACGATCGCCGAGCTCGCCGGCGCGCTCGCGTTGCTGGCGGCGTTCGTGATCAACGAGTTCCGCGTCAAGAACCCGCTCGCGCCGCTGTCGATCTTCCGCATCAACGGGCTGGGCTTCTCCAACGTCACCCAGCTGGTGGCGTTCGCCGGGACCCTCGCCATGTTCTTCTACCTCACCCTGTACATGCAGAACGTTCTTCACTACTCGGCGATCCAGACCGGCGCCGCATACCTCCCGCTCTGCTTCGCGATCGGAACCGCCGCCGGGATCTCCTCCCAGCTCATATCGCGGATCGGGACGCGACCGCTGATCGTCACCGGCGCGCTGATCGCCGCCGGCGGCATGTACTGGCTCTCGCGAATCCCCGTTCACGGATCCTTCCTTTCGGATCTGCTCCCCGGCATGCTCGTTCTCTCATTCGGCATCGGGCCTGTGTTCGTGGGCGTCACCACAGCGGCGAATGCCGGCGTCCCCGCCGACAAGGCCGGACTCGCCGCCTCCCTGCTGAACGCCTCCCAGCAGGTTGGGGGGGCACTCGGGCTCGCGATCTTCACAGCGATCGCGACCAGCCGTACCGACCACCTGCTGGCCGAACATACTCCTGTTTCGGAAGCGCTCACGGGCGGCTTCCAACGAGCGCTGCTGGTCGGCGCCGCGCTCCTCCTCGCCGCCGCCGTGCTGGGGCTCCGTGCCACCAACACGCGCGGTGAGCCCGAGCAGGAGGTAACACGGGCGCAGCCGGACTCGGTCGACGGTGAACTGCTGCGCTCGCCCGACCCGGCGCTCAAGGACGCCGCATGACCGCGGGGTACGAGCAGGATCTCCAGGGGCTGGCCGGAGCCAGGGCGCGCGCTAGCCCGCGCGCCGGAGCTGCGCCCACGGGCGCGTGTTGGCGACCTGCTCGGCCGTCAGCCAGGCGCGGCGCGCGGTCGCGACGCCCCAGCGCATGTTCTCCAGCGTGCCGGTGCGGTGGGCGTCGGAGTCGACGATGATCATCACCCCGGCCCGCGCGGCCGCGCGGGCGTGGACGTCGGGGAGGTCGCGCCGGTCGGGGTTGCCGTTGATCTCGAGCATCGTGTCGGTCCGGGCGGCGGCCGCGAAGACCGCCTCGAGGTCGACCGCGTACGGGGCGCGGGCCTCGATCTTGCGCCCGGTGGGGTGCCCGATCGCCCGCACCAGCGGGTGCTCGACGGCGGCGATCATCCGCTCGGTCATCGCCTGCTCGCTCATCCCGAAGGACGTGTGCACGCTCGCGATCACCCAATCGAGCCGCGCGAGCAGGTCGTCCTCGTAGTCGAGCGAGCCGTCGGGCAGGATGTTGACCTCGCTGCCCGCGAGCAGCTCGATGCCCTCGACGCGCTCGTCGGCCTGGGCGACGAGCTCGATCTGGCGTTCGAGCTGATCGGGGGAGACGGCGTCGCCGAAGCCGTGGCTGGCCGAGTGGTCGGTGATCGCCAGGTACTCGTAGCCGCGCTCGCGCGCCGCGAGGCCCATCTCCTCGATCGTGTAGCGCCCGTCCGAGGCGATCGTGTGGCTGTGGAGGTCGCCGCGGATCTCCCCGAGCTCGACGAGGCGTGGCAGCCCGTCGCGCTGCGCCGCGGCCTCGAGCTCGCCGCGATCCTCACGCAGCTCGGGCTCGATGTAGGCCAGGCCGAGCCGCTCGTAGACCTCCTCCTCGGTCGCATAGGGCTCCGGCCCGCCCGCGGTCGCGTCGTCGAGGATCCCGTACTCGGAGACGTGCAGGCCCCGCCGGACGGCGGCCTCGCGCAGCGCTGCGTTGTGGCGCCCGGAGCCGGTGAAGTGCTGCAGCAGGCTGCCGAGCTGGCCGGGGGCGCCGATCCGCAGGTCGACGCCGATGCCCGCGTGCGTGCGGGCGCGGGCCCCGGAGCCGCTCGACGAGCTGACGCTCTCGATCTGCTCGAGGCCGGCGAGGCGCTCGATCAGCGCCTTGGGATCGGGGGTGACGGCGACGATGTCGATGTCCTTGACCGAGTCGGCGCAGCGCCGGATCGAGCCTGCGAGCTGCGCCTCGACGCCGGCCGCCGCGTCGCCGGGATCGGTGGGATCTCCCAGCAATCCGGCGATGATCGCGTCGCCGACTTCGAGGGCGCGCGGCAGCAGCACGCGCCCGGAGCGATCGGGCGGCTGCGTCGCGGCCTGCTCCAGCGAGCTCAGTACGCTCTGCTCGAACTTCGGCCCGAGCCCCTTGACGGTCCGCAGGCGCTGGCTCTCGGCGGCTTCCCGGAGCGCCTCGGGGGAGTCGACGCCGAGCTCGGAATGCAGCAGGCGCGCCCGCTTGGGACCAAGGCCCGGGAGCCGCGTGAGCGCGACGAGGCCCGCGGGAAACTTGGCGCGGAGCTTCTCGGCCGCCGGGATCGAGCCGGTCTCGACGAGCGCCAGGATCTTCTCCTGGAGCGTCTTGCCGATGCCGGTCAGCTCGGTCGCGCGGCCCTGGCGGGCGAGCGCCGCGACGGACACCGACGACTCGCGGATCGCCTTGGCGGCGGTGCGGTAGGCGGCCACCCGATGGACGATCGCCCCGTCGAGCTCGTAGAGGTCGCCGAGTTCGGACAGCGCGTCCGCGATCTCGGCGTTCGTCGGGTCGCGGTCGGCCATCCGTCCAGCCTACGTGGCCCCGTGGGCGGGGCCGGTCAGAGCGTTCACCGGGCGGTCGTGCCGACGCTCTAGGGTACGCGCAGCCATGCCCGGCCCCCCCTGGCTGATCCTCCCCACCTACAACGAGGCCGACAACGTCGAGGCGATCATGAACGCCTCGGCCGAGGTGCTCTCGGCGGCCGCCCCCGAGGGCTTCCGCGTGCTGGTCGTCGACGACGGCTCGCCCGACGGGACGGGCCGGCTGGCCGACGGGATGGCCGAGCGGCACGAGTGGGCGCGCGTGCTGCACCGCAGCGAGAAGGCCGGCATCGGCCCGGCGTACCTGGCGGGCTTCGAGTACGCGCTGGGGGAGGGCGCCGGCTACGTGATGGAGATGGACTCCGATTTCTCACACGACCCGGCCGACCTCGCCCGCCTGCTGGCGGCCGCCCGCGGCGACGCCGACCTCGCGCTCGGCTCGCGCTACGTGCCGGGTGGCGGCGTCATCGACTGGGGGCTGCTTCGGCGCCTGATCAGCGAGGGCGGGTCGACCTACGCGCGGATCGTGCTGGGCCTGAAGATCCGCGACCTGACCGGCGGCTTCAAGTGCTTTCGCCGCGAGGTGCTCGAAGCGATCGATTTCAAGACGGTTCGCTCGCGCGGCTACGCCTTTCAGGTGGAGCTGACCTATCGGGCGGTGCAGGGCGGCTTCAGGGTCGTCGAGGTGCCGATCGTCTTTCGCGATCGCGAGCACGGTCAGAGCAAGATGTCGTGGCGGATCGCCGCTGAGGCGATGTGGCTGGTGCCGCTGCTGCGGTTCGGCTAGCGCGTCCGCGCGGGCAGGAGGCGAGAGCGGGACGCGCGGCGGGCGGCCGACGCTGTGCGGGCGGCCGGCGCTTCAGTTCGGCGAGCCGCGATCCGATGCAGGTATGAGAGATGGATTCATCTGCGTACGCCTTCGCCCACGGGGTCAAGCACACCCGCGCGACGCTCGAAGGCTGGCAGCGGCGGCCGGGGCGCGTTGTCGGGGGATGGTTCGCCGGCTCGGCCCTGGCGGCCGCCGGGCTGCTCGCCGCCGTCTTGCTGATCGCGACCGTCGACAACGGCTACACGCGCGTGATCCAGCTGCAGCCGCCGTTCGCCGTCGGCGGGGACGCCGACGTCCTGCACGTGCTCCGCAGCAACCTCCTGGTGCTGGCGCTCCACGCGATGGCGTGCGTCGCCGGCTTCATCGCCGGCAGCTCATTGCCGCTGCAGGCCGAGCATCACCACGGCGTCTCGCGCTGGCTGCACGAGCACGGCGGGCGCATCGCGATCGGCTTCGTCGTCATCGCGACGACCTTCTCGCTGAGCGCGCAGGCCTACCTGATCGGCCACACGCTGGCCGGCATCTCGAACTTCCTGCGCGTCTCGCCGGCGCTGCTCCTGCTCGGCGTCCTGCCGCACGCGATCCCGGAGCTCGTCGCCCTGTTCCTGCCGCTGGCCGCCTGGATCATCGCCAGCCGCCGCGGGCAATGGGAGCAGCTGCTGGCGGCGACGCTCGTGACCGTGATGATCGCGGTCCCGATCCTCGTCGCGGCCGCCTTCATCGAGGTCTACGTATCCCCGCACCTGTTCGCTTCCCTGACGCACATCACGCCGCCGATCGTCCGCGAGTGGGACGGCTGGCTCGTGAGGGTGCGCTGAGCGGGACCGGAGCTCCGCAGCGCCGGCGAGCCGCGGCATAATCGCGGCGATGGCCTACGACGAGGATCTCGCCAACCGCATCCGCGAGGCGCTGGCCGGCGAGCACGGCGTCGTCGAGAAGAAGATGTTCGGGGGGCTCGCCTTCCTGATCGGCGGCAACATGGCCGTCAGCGCCAGCGGCCAGGGCGGGCTGCTGCTGCGCTGCGATCCCGCGGAGACCGGCGCGCTCGTGGCGAAGCCGCACACGGCGCGCTTTGAGATGCGCGGCAGGGAGATGGACGGGTGGCTGCGGATCGCGCCGGAGGGGGTCGAGAGCAAGCGCGATCTCGATCGCTGGGTGGCGGTGGGGGCAGCCTACGCGCGCTCGCTGCCACCGAAGGGGTAGACCGTCCTTCATTTTGTATAGTGGGTAGCAACCGAGCGAAGAGGAGACGCGATGGCAGGCAACCTTCCCCAGATCACCGACAACAACTTCGACGCCGAGGTGCTCGAGGCCGACAAGCCCGTGCTCGTGGACTTCTGGGCTCCCTGGTGCGGTCCCTGCCGCGTCGTCGCTCCGGTCCTGGAGGAGATCCAGTCAGAGCGCGAGGATCTGAAGATCGTCAAGCTCGACATCGATGAGAACCCGCAGACCGCAGCTCGCTTCCAGGTGCTCTCGATCCCGACGATGATCCTCTTCAAGGGCGGCCAGCCCGTGAAGACGGTGATCGGCGCCTACCCGAAGAAGCGCCTCGAGCAGGAGCTCGAGCCGGCGCTCGCAACGGCGTAGTTCAGGCGCTCTCCACCCGGCGCAGCCCGATCTCGAGGCCCATCCCCTCGATCGTCGCCGTCTCGCTGTAGGCGGCCGCGGCCGGTGCGCCGCCGTCCTCGTCCCCGATCCGGGCAGCGAGCGCGAGCGTCTCTTCTGACAGGAAGTCGCGCTGGGCGCGCGCCGCCTCGAGCAGCACCGGGTCGCCGTCGAGGTCGAGCTCGATGCGGTCCTCGACCGCCAGGCCGGCGCTCTTGCGCGCGTTCTGGACGGCGTGAACGACCTCGCGGCCGCGCCCGGCCTCGCGCAGCTCCTCGTCGATCTCGAGGTCGAGGGCGACCGCGTGCGTCCCTTCGCGCTCGACCGCGTAGCCCTCGGGCGGGCGCATCGTGAGGATCAGATCGTCGGCGGTCAGGGAGTGGTCGCGCCCGCCGACCGAGATGCCGATCCGCTCTCCGTCGCGCAGGGCTTCGGCGACGCGGGCCGGCTCGAGGGCGGCGATCGCGTCGCGGGCGAGCGGCATCTCGGAGCCGAAGACCGGCCCCAGGCTGCGGTAGTTGGCCTTGATCTCGTAGCTGCCGAGCTCGTCGGCGGCCGCGACGAAGCGGATCCTCGAGACGTTCAGCTCCTCGCGCACCACCTCCGCGAGGCCTTCGATCGCCTCCCGCTCGCGGCCCGCGGCGACGACGACGGCCTCGCCGAGCGGCTGGCGGACCTTGATCTTGGCCTTGCCCCGCGCGCCCAGGCCGAGCCGCACGGTCTCCCGCGCGAGCTCCATCGCCGCTTCGAGCTCCTCGTCGCGGGCGCCGAGCTCGTGCGGCTCCGGGAAGTCA
Organism: uncultured Solirubrobacteraceae bacterium; assembly: GCA_963721285.1. Lineage (GTDB taxonomy): Bacteria > Actinomycetota > Thermoleophilia > Solirubrobacterales > Solirubrobacteraceae > Palsa-744. The sequence goes on from CAVRIN010000002.1 coordinate 903,780, forward strand.
CACAGGTGCACGCTGGCCAGCTCGCCGTCGAGGTTGTCGTAGATCTCATCGGCGATGAACGGGCAGAAGGGGGCCAGCATGCGGGCCACCGCCAACAGGCAGGCGCGCAGCGTCGCGAACGCCGCGGGCTCGCCTTCCCAGAAGCGCCGCCGCGAGCGGCGCACGTACCAGTTGGAGAGCTCGTCGACGAGCTCCGCGATCGCCCGCCCGGCGCTCGTCGCGTCGTAGGCGTCCAGGCGCTCGGCGACCAGAGCCGCCGTCGCCGCCGTGCGCGAGAGCGCCCAGCGATCCAGCTCCCCCTCCGGCGGCGCTGCCGCCGGCGCGGCCGCGAGCTGCTCGGCGGCCGCGCGCGAATACAGCGCGTAGAAGTAGTAGGTCGACCACAGCTGCTTGAGGAACAGCCGCACGCCCTCGCCGATCGTCTCGACCGAGAAGCGGTAGCCGTCCCAGGGCTGCTTGGAGGTGAAGAAGTACCAGCGGAAGGCATCGGCGCCGAAGCGGTCCAGCACGTCCCAGGGCTCGACGGCGTTGCCGCGCGACTTGGACATCTTCTGCCCGTGCTCGTCGAGGATCAGCCCGAGGCAGACGACGTTGCGGTACGGAGCCGGGCGGCCGAGCAGCGTCGCAACCGCCAGCAGCGAGTAGAACCAGCCGCGTGTCTGGTCCTGCGCCTCGCAGATGAAGTCGGCGGGGTAGCTCGACTCGAACGCGGCCTCGTTCTCGAACGGGAAGTGCTCCTGAGCGAACGGCATCGAGCCCGAGTCGAACCAGACGTCGATCACCTCGGGCACACGGCGCATGGTCTCCTCGCAGCCCGGCTCGGTGCATCCGAAGACGACCTCGTCGACGAACGGCCGGTGGTGGTCCGGCAGCTCACCGCCCGCGCCCGCGCGCTCGGCCAGCTCTCCGAAGGAGCCGACGACGTGCGTGTGGCCGCTCGGGCATTGCCAGACCGGCAGCGGCGTGCCCCAGTAGCGCTCCCGCGAGAGCGCCCAGTCGACGTTGTTGCGCAGCCAGTCCCCGAAGCGCCCGTGCTTGACGTGGGGCGGGTACCACTGCACCGTCTCGTTCGCGCCGAGCAGCTGCTCGCGCAGCTTCGAGGTCGCCAAGTACCACGACGGTTTCGCGTAGTAGATGAGCGCGTTTTCCGACCGCCAGCAGTGCGGGTAGGAGTGCTCGTAGTCGGCCACCTTCAGCAGCAGGCCGCGCTCGCCGAGGTCTTCGATCAGCTCCGCGGTGAGCTGCTCGTCCTTGACGAAGCGGCCCTCGTAGGAGACGCCGTTGCGATCGAGCGTGCGGGCGTCGTAGGTCCCGTCCGGGCGCACCGGGTTGTAGAGCGTCTCCGAGCGCGTCGGCTCGAACGGGACGCGCGGCGACGCCGCCGCGACCCTGTAGTCCTCCTCGCCGAAGGCCGGCGCCAGGTGCACGATGCCCGTGCCGTCGTCGGTCGTCACGAAGTCGTCGAGCAGGATCGGCAACTCCTGCTCCCCGGGCCGGTCGCTCGCCGCGAAGATCGGGCCCCGGTAGGCGCCGAAGCGCTCCGCCAGCTCGGCGCCGGTGTAGCGCTCGGCGATCTCGGCCTGCTCGCCGAGCACCTCCTCGACGCGAGCCGCCGCCAGCACGAGCCGCTCGCCGCCGTGCAGCGCGGTCACGTACTCCGCCGCCGGCGCGACGGCCAGGGCGACGTTGCCCGGCAGCGTCCACGGCGTCGTCGTCCAGACCAGCAGGCGCTCCTCGCCGGAGGCGACCGGCAGCTTCAGGTACACGCTCGGGTCGACGACGTCGCGGTAGCCGAGCGCGACCTCGTGCGAGGACAGCGTGGTCTCGCAGCGGGGGCAGTACGGGACGACCTTGTTGCCCTCGTAGAGCAGGCCGCGCCGGTCGATCTCGGCCAGCGCCCACCAGACCGACTCGATGTAGGTCTCATCCAGCGTCCGGTAGGCGTTCTCGAGGTCGATCCAGAAGCCGATCCGCTCGGTCAGGCGGTCCCACTCGGACAGGAACATGAACACGGACTCGCGGCAGCGGGCGTTGAACCGCTCGATCCCGTAGTCCTCGATCTCGGACTTCGATTTGATCCCGAGCTGCCGTTCGACCGCGATCTCGACCGGCAGCCCATGGCAGTCCCAGCCGCCCCTGCGCTCGACGCGGTATCCGCGCATCGTCTGAAAGCGCGGGTAGATGTCCTTGAAGACGCGCGAGAGGACATGGTGCGAGCCCGGGGGACCATTTGCGGTGGGAGGGCCCTCATAAAAGCCCCAGCGCTCGGCACCCTCGCGGGCCCGCAGCGAGGCCGCGAACACGTCGCGCTCGCGCCAGCGCTCGAGCACCTCGGCCTCCATCGCCGGCAGCTCGCGGCGGGGATCGACCTCGCGTTCGGGGATCAGCGGGTGCTCAGCGCTCACGGGGGCGCCATTCTAGTTTTGACGGCCCCGCGCGCCTCGTCCCCCCGCGGCGGCGCGCCGGGCGCTCAGCGCAGCGAGGGCGGCCGGGCGAACAGCTCCTCGAGGCTGCCGGAGCGTGGGTCGGCGGCGCCGCCGAGCGCGGGCAGGGCGAGCGCGCGCTCGATCGTCGCGAGCACGCCGTAGTGGTCGAGCGGGCGGTCGGTCCGCGCGCCGCGCCGCACGTCGGGGCCCGCGAGGATCGTGGCGATGCGCCCGCCGCCCGCGCCGGGGAGGCCGCAGCACCCGACGTCGAGCGTGCCCTCGTCCCAGGTCAGGACCAGGAAGCCGTGCGGGCCGAGCTCGCGAAGGACCGCTGGCAACGTCCGCGCGAGGAAGCGGTCGGCCTCCTGAAGCGGGCAGTCGTGGGCGTCGTCGCAGAGGTTCGGCGTGATGAACGAGTAGGCCGGCAGGGTCCCGTCGCGCAGATCCGCCGAGAGCGCGGAGAACGGCACGATGCGCTCGCAGCGGGCTCGATCGGAGGCGATGTCGACGTAGTAGGCGAAGGGGTCGTGCTTCTTGGCGTAGCCGCCCGCACTTGCACCCAGGAAGCACGGGTGGGGGAGGTCCTCCATGTAGGCCTTCCAGGTCAGCCCGGCCGCTTCGAGCTGGTCGACGATGTTCGCCGCGGAGACGCTGCACGAGGTGCAGTCGCTGTCGATCCCGTGCGTCGAGCCGCTCGTCAGCGCCAGGTAGTTCGGCAGCGAGGGATGGGTGACCGCGTAGCTGTGCGTCGCAAGGCCGTAGCGGCCGGCCAGCGAGTTGATGTAGGGGGCCGACGGGCTGCCGATCACTTCTGGGTACTCGGCGTTCTCGATCACGACGATCACGACGTGCGAGCGCGTCGACACCGGCAGGCCCGAGGCCGGGCCGACGCCCAGAGGGCGCCCCGCCGTCGTGTTCCCGCAGCCCGCCGCTGCGGCGGCGATGCCGAGCGCGGCGAGCGCAGCCAGCATCCGGAGGACGCGACCGCGGCGGGCCGGCGGCGGGACGCTCATCGTCTGATCGTCGCAACTACAGGTGGCCGCGGCATCTGGCACCTACGATCTGGCGATGCGGCTGCGGCTCTATCACCACCGAGACGGGGCCCGCGTCGCCTACCGCGAGGCCGGCGCCGGTCCCGCTCTGGCGCTGCTCCACTCGGGGCTGCTCTCGCACAAGGAGTGGGAACCGGCCGTCGAGGGCCTCGCCGACCGCTTCCGCGTCGTCCTGCCGGACCTGCCCCTCCACGGCGACTCCGAGCAGCGTCCCCGCCACCCGTACACGATCGACTGGTTCGCCGAGGTGATGGCCGGCTTCGCGGCCGAGGTGCTGGGGCCGCGCCCCTTGGTGGCGGGCCATGACGCCGGCGCCGAGATCCTGCTGCGGGGGATCGAGCTCGGCCTGCTCGCGCCGGCGCGGCTGGTGCTGATGCCCAACCGCCTGCACGTGCCGCCGGCCCGCGGCGGGCTGCGCGCGGCGATCCAGATCACCGCCCGGGCGGCCGCCGTGCCCGGGCTCGACGTGATGCTCTCCTACGCGGCCGCCGCCGCCTTCCGCCCCCAGCGCGGGATCGCGCTCAGCGCGCGCGGCAACCCCGCCGCGGCCGACCTCTTCCGGCAGGCCTTCGCCGACGTCCCCGGCAACTCGAGCCTCGCGCGCTCGTGGTCGCGTGCCGCGCGCAGCTGGCCGCGCGGAGCCCAGCGCCAGCTGCTCGACCTCTACCCGCGGCTGCGCATGCCGGTGCTGCTGCTGTGGGCCGACTGCGACCGCATGCATCCGCTGGCGGGGGCCGAAGAGGCGCTCGAGCTGCTGGGCGACGGGCAGCTGCGGGTGCTGCCCAGCACCGGCTTCCTGATGGCCTATGACGACCCCGTCGGCCTGGCTCGGGAGCTGACGGCCTTCTGCGGCTGAGCGCCTCGGGGGATAGATTTAGCCCGGCGGGCCAATCGATCAGGAGAGAAGATGCCTACCGAAAAGCAGCTGTGGGGCGGCGAGACGAGCAAGGCCGTCGAGAACTTCCCGATCTCCGGGGAGACCGTCCCTGTCGAGGTGATCCACTGGCTGGCCCGGCTGAAGGGCGCGGCCGCGGCTGTCAACGGCGAACTCGGCCTGCTGCCGAAGCGCAAGGCGCGGTCGATCGAGCGCGCCTCGACCGAGGTTGCGGCCGGCAAGCACGATGGCCAATTTCCGATCGACGTCTTCCAGACCGGCTCGGGGACCTCGACCAACATGAACGCCAACGAGGTGATCGCGAACCTCGCCGGCGACGGCGCCCACGCCAACGACCACGTCAACTACGGGCAATCCTCCAACGACGTCTTCCCCTCGGCCGTCCACCTCGCCGCGCTCGACGTCGCCCAGAACGAACTGCTGCCAGCGCTGAAGCAGCTCGAACGTTCCTTCGCCCGCAAGGCGCGGAGCTTCCGCAACGTCGTCAAGTCGGGTCGCACGCACCTGATGGACGCGGTTCCGGTCACCTTGGGGCAGGAGTTCGGCGGCTACGCGGCCCAGATCGCGCTGGGCATCGAGCGCGTGCAGTCGGCGCTCGTCCACGTCGGTCAGATACCGCTGGGCGGCACCGCCACGGGCACCGGGCTGAACACGCACGCGCGCTTCGCCGAGCGCGTCCGGGCGCGCCTGAGGAGGGAATCGGGGCTGAAGCAGATCGCGCCGCCGCTCGACCCCTTCGAGGCGCAGGCGAACCGCGACGCGCTGGTGGAGCTCTCGGGCGCGCTGAAGGTGATCGCGGTCTCGCTGACCAAGATCGCCGGCGACCTCGCGCTGATGGGCTCGGGCCCGCGCGCCGGCATCGGCGAGCTGCTCCTGCCCGAGCTCCAGAAGGGCTCCTCGATCATGCCCGGCAAGGTCAACCCCGTGATCCCCGAGGTCGTGCTGCAGGTCTCCGCCCAGGTGATCGGCAACGACACCGCGATCACCGTCGGCGGCCTGCAGGGGCAGTTCGAGCTCAACGTTCGGATCCCGTTGATCGCCCGCAACCTGCTGCAGTCGCTGCGCCTGCTGAGCTCGACCTGCGTCGTGTTCGCCGAGAAGTGCGTCGACGGCATCGAGCCGAACCGCGCCGGAACCGACGCCTCGGCGGGCGCGACCCTTGCCGTCGCCACGGCCCTGAACGGGGCGATCGGCTACGACAAGGGCGCGCGGATCGTGCAGAAGGCGACGGCGAGCGGGCGCCCGCTGCGCGAGGTCGCGCTCGAGGAGGGCGTCGACGCGAAGGTCTATGACGAGGTCATCGATCTGCGCAAGATCGCTGCCGGGAACAAAGCCTGATCTCAAAGATGATGAGCCTGAGGGGCCGGCCGCATGCGGCCGGCCCGGGGGCCGCACATGTGCGGCCCCCTTGGGGTCGGCGCATGCGCCGACCCCCGGATCGGTGCATGCACCGATCCGAACGACACTAGGTCGTCAATTCGCAGGCATCGCCTTGTACAGCGCGGCCACTGTCACGGCTGCCGGCTTCGGCTTCCCGGAGTACGTGTAGAGCCCCTTCTGGTTCAGCCCTTCGATCAGCCGCAGGTGCTTGATCACGCGGTGGATCGAGCCGCCACTGAAGGTCGGGGTCAGCGGGTAGTCCCGCAGCACCCACACGAACATCGCCGACAGACGCGGCTCGGCGGCATAGACCTGGATGTGGTTCTTCAGGAGCGCCGCCTGGAAGGAATAGCTTCCCGGCGCGCCCGGCTTGTTGAGCGTGTTCGATTCGGCGCCGAACTCGCTGATCACGAGCACCTTGTCCGGGAACGTCCGCGCCATGCTCTGAAGGCGCGCGCGCATGCGCGCCGCCAACTTCGCGGGGCTGTCGTAGGGGTGTTCGTACCAGCCCGTGTAGTCGGTCTCGGCGACGGCGTCGACTTCGGAGTAGAGCGTCCCGGCGCGCGCCGGCGGGTGGCGTCCCCAGATGTCGACGGCGACCATCCGGCCGGGGTCGTTGGCGTGCAGCCATCGCGCGGAGCCCCGCACGTACCCCACCTCCCACGAGTTGCGGCCGTTGCCCGCGACCTCGTCGACGAGGTTCCACGCGAAGATCGACGGGTGCAGGGCGGCGTCGGTGGCGGTCGTGCGCACCTGCTGCTCGGCTTCCGCCTCCAGGCGCGGCGTGTTCGAGTACCACATGCCGGCGCCTTCGACGGGTCCCGACGCCCTGCCAGACCAGCAGCCCCGCCGCGTCGAGGCGTTCGAGCAGCGCGGGGTCGAGCGGGTGCTGTGCGCGGACCGCGTTGGCGCCGATCGACTTCAGGTTCGCGACGAGCCCGTCCTGGTCCGCCGGCGTGAGCGCGTCGCCGTGGCCCGGCACGTCCTCCTGGAGCGTCGCCCCGTGAAGGCGCAGGCGCTGGCCGTTGAGCATCACTTCCTGCCCCCGCCACGTGATCTGTCGCAGCCCGACGCGCGCCGAGTAGGTGCTCTCGCCCGGCACCGCCAGCGCCAGCTCGTAGAGGTTGGGGGCCGCCGGCGACCACAGCGCCGCCTGGGGCACCGTCGCGGTCGCCGTCACGGTCGCGGCCTTGCCGGCGGCGAGCGCGACGGGCCCGAACGACAGGGGGATCGCCTGGGTGCCGTGCACGAGCGAGCCTTCCGGCGTGACCGTGCGCGCCGCGCCGTAGTTGCGGACCTGGACGCCGACCTTGACGGTGGCCGCCCCGCCGCCCGCGAGCGTCGTCGCGATCGTCGGCGCCTGCAGATCGCTCGCGCCGAGCTGGCGCACGTCGACCTCGCCGTCGAGCCCGCCCCAGTTGAACCAGGTGCGGTGGAAGCCTTCTTCGGCCTGCCGCTGGGGGTGGCGCCAGTCGACCCGCACGACGACCGTGTGCGCGCCCGCGGCGACCGTGCCCTGGATCGAGAACGGCAGATAGGAGCCGCGGTGCGTGCCGAGCAGCCGGCCGTCGACGAACACTTCGGCTCTGTAGTTGGCCGACCGGAACGCGAGCTCGTAGCGGCCCGCGGCCGGCGCCTGGAAGCTCGTCCGGTACCACGCGACCGAACCCAGGTAGTTGCGCCCTCCGGCCTTGCCCTTGTAGGTCGGGTTCACGACGTTCGGTATTTCGACCGTCTTGCCGGAGAAGCCGCCGCGCGCCCAGCCGAGGCGCAGCCCGGCGTTCGTGCCGTCCCGGCGCAGGACCCATTGCGTGAGCGGCGTGCGCCCGCCGGCCCCTTCGAAGATCAGCGACTGCCTGGGCGGGGCGTCGGCGGCGGCGGCGGCCGCGACGGCCAGGGCCGCGGAGGCGATCAGGGTGGCGAGTGCCGGCTTTGCGAGATGGGCGAACACGGTGTCTCGGAAGCCGGCCACGGGCGTGGGGTTCTGCCGCCCCGTGCGCTTCTCCTGCACTAACAGCCGCAAGAGGCGATCAGAGCGCCGCCGCCCGCCCGCCGAGATCGGGGGCTGCGTGCGCGCTCGCGTCCTGTGCCTCGCCGGCCCCGTCGAGCAGACGCTCGAGCACCAGCAGCGCGCCCGCCTTCGACAGCGGCTCGTTGAGGTTCCCGCACTTCGGCGACTGCACGCACGACGGGCAGCCGCCGGCGCACGCGCAGCCCGCGATCAGGCGCCGCGCGTCCTCGCAGAGCTCCTCGAAGCGGGCGAAGGCGGTCCGCGCGATCCCGATCCCGCCGGGGTGCCCGTCGTAGAGGAAGATCGTCGGCACGCCGGTCTGCGGATGGACGTTCGTCGAGAGCCCGCCGATGTCCCAGCGGTCGCACATCGCGATCAGCGGCAGGACCGCGATCTGCGCGTGCTCGGTCGCGTGCAGCGAGCCGAGCAGCTGCTCCATCGAGACCAGCTCGGCGAGCTCCGCCGCATCGAGCTCGAACCACAGCGCCTGGGTCTGGAAGCTCGTCGGGGGCAGCTCCAGCGCGAACAGGTCGAGCTGGGAGTGGTCGGCCAGGCGCCGGCGCTGGTAGGCGAGCACCGTCTCCGTGACGCTGACCTCGCCGAAGGAGAGACGCACGCCGAGCGCCTCGCGGCGGTCGAGCAGGCCCACGATCTCGGTGTCGGTCGCGCGCTTGGGCTGGGTGTACCAGTCGCCGGTGAAGGGCGAGACGAGCGCGCGCCTGCGCTCCAGGTCGAGCTCGCGGACCTCGTAGGAGCGCCCGAGATGCATGTAGACGGCGCCCTCGTGGATCGTCGAGTGGGCGCGGGCGGCCTCGGTCGTGCCGAGCAGCTCGCCCGAGGAGACGTCGACGATCGCGAAGCTCTCCGGGGAGGCCGAGCGCAGCGAGACCTCGGCCGCCGGGTAGGAGCCGGGGCGGCGGAGCACGTAGCTCGTGCCCGTCACGCCGGTGCGCCGGCGGAGCTCGCCGGCGCTCTCGAGCTGTTCCGCGGCCGCCTCCCAGAGGGGGCCGAGGAGCTCGGCGTCGGTCTTCGAGAGCGGGCCCTCGTGCGCCGCGCACAGCAGGTGCTGCCGGTAGATCAGCGGCGAGGAGTGATCGAGGATCGCGGCCTCGACCGGGCGGTCCAGGAACTCGTCGGGGTGTCGGCAGAAGAACTGGTCGAGCGCGTCCTCGCCGGCCAGGAACACGGCCAGGCCGCGTCCCCTGCGGCCTGCCCGGCCCCACATCTGGCGCAGCGAGGCCACGGTTCCGGGGAACGTGACCACGAGCGCGCCGTCCAGCTCGCCGATGTCGATCCCGAGCTCGAGCGCGTCCGTCGTGACGACCGCGCGCAGCTCGCCCCGCATCAGCCGCTGCTCGAGCTCGCGGCGCTGCTGGGCGGTGTAGCCGGCGCGGTAGGGGGCGACCAGCTCGGCGAGCTCGGGGTCCTCAGCCGCGAGGTCGTCGCGCACCAGCCTGCTCAGCACCTCGACGCCCTTACGCGACTTCATGAAGCAGATCATGCGCGCGCCCTCGCGGACCAGCCCGGCCAGCAGCTCGGCGGCCTCGCCGAGCGCCGAGCGGCGCTGGCCGGTTGCCTGATCGGTCAGCGGCGGGTTCCAGATCGCGATCTTGCGCTGCGGCGCGGGCGAGCCGTCGCGGTCGATCAGCGCGAAGTCCTCGAGGCCCGTGAGCCGCTCGGCCAGCTCGACCGGGTTGGCGATCGTCGCCGAGGCGAGCATCACCCGCGGTGTCGTGCCGTAGGCGCCCGCGATCCGGCGCAGGCGGCGCAGCACATTGGCGACGTGCGATCCGAACACGCCGCGGTAGACGTGCGCCTCGTCGACGACGACGACGGCCAGGTTCGCGAACAGGTCGGCCCAGGCGCCGTGGTTGGGGAGGATGCCGACGTGCAGCATGTCGGGGTTCGTCAGCACGATGTTCGACCGCCGCCTGATCTCCGCCCGCGCCTCGCGCGGCGTGTCGCCGTCGTAGATCGACGGGCGCACCGCCCGCCCGAGCCCGAAGGCGGCGATCGCGCGCGCCTGGTCCTGCGCGAGCGCCTTCGTCGGGTAGAGGTAGATCGCCCGTGCGCGCGGGTCGCGCAGGAGCACGTCGAGCGTCGGCAGGTTGAAGCACATCGACTTTCCCGAGGCCGTGCCCGTCGTGACGATCGTCGACCCCTCCCAGGCCCGCCGGACCGCCTCCGCCTGGTGCTCGTAGAGCCGCTCGATGCCCACCCCGGCGAGCGCCGCGAGCAGCTCTGGGTGCAGCTCGCCGGGGGCATCGGCGTGGCGCGCCCGCCCCGGCCCCTCGCGGGCCTCGCGCACCAGCCGCCCGTCCTCGCGCCCCGCATCGAGCAGTGCGCTCCAGGGCTCTTTTCGCAGGTCGACCGGCAAGGACTTGAGATAGTAGAGGCGATGCCGAGCGCGCCTTCGCCGGACCCGGGAGAACTCCGCAGCTTGCACCATTCCGGCTATCCGCCGAAGAGGATCGCGGCCGAGCGGCGGCGCACCGTGACCGCCTGCCTGCCCGCACGCGAGTGCGCCGGCACCGTCGGCGAGATCGTCTCGGCGCTCGCTGCCCAGCGCGGGCAGGGCGTGCTCGACGAGATCCTCGTCGTGGACGCCGCCTCGCGCGACGGGACCGCGGAGATCGCGGCCGAGGCCGGCGCGCGGGTCGTACAGGAGGCGGAGCTGATGCCCTCCTACGGGCCGGTGCTGGGCAAGGGAGACGCGATGTGGAGGGCGCTGGGCGCCTGCCAGGGCGAGCTGATCTGCTTCCTCGACGCGGACACGGAGGGCTTCTCCCCGCATTTCGCCTGCGGGCTCGTGGGCGCGCTCGTCTGCGAGCCGGGCGTGCAGTTCGCCAAGGCCTTCTACCGGCGCCCGCTGGACGCGCCGGGCGAGCCCGCGGGCGAGGGCGGTGGGCGCGTGAACCACCTGATGGCGCGCCCCGCGCTCGAGCTGTTCTACCCGCCGCTCGCTGCCGTCCGTCAGCCGCTCGCGGGCGAGGTCGCGGCGACGCGGGAGCTGCTCGAACGGCTGCCGTTCGCGACCGGCTACGGCGTCGAGATCGCGATGCTGATCGACGCCTGGCGCGCGGTCGGGCTCGGCGCCATGGCGCAGGTCGACCTCGACGAGCACCGCAACCCGCACAAGCCGCTGTCCGCGCTCGAGCCGATGGCGCGCACCGTGCTCGCCACGGTCGCCGCGCGCCTGGCCGCCGAAGGGCGCCTGCGGGACGTGTCGGAGGCGCCCGTCGAACGGCCGGCGCTGGCCTCGCTCGCCCAGGTCGCGGACCCGATCGCGGGGCGTACGTACCCCATGGCGGGGCACAAGTGATCAGCGACGCAGGCGGCGCGCCCGTCCGCTGCCTGTACCTGGACCTCGACGGCACGCTGCTCGGCCGGGGCGCCTCGCTGCTGCACGACGGCGAAGGCAACGTCACGATCGAGGGCGCGCGCGCGATCCAGGCCTGCCTGCGGGCCGGCGTGGAGATCGTGCTGATGTCCGGCCGCCGCCAGGCGCAGGTCAAAGAGGACGCGCGGCTGTTCGGCCAGGGCGCCTACATCTACGAGGCTGGCGCCTGCCTGGTGCTCGACGGCGAGGAACACTGGCTGACCGGCGAGATGGTGCCCGGCGAGCTGACGATCGCCGAGCAGATCGAGAGCACGGGGGCGCCGGCGCTGCTGCTCGAGCGCTACCCCGGACGCCTCGAGTACCACGAGCCGTGGCACCTGAACCGCGAGGTCTCGCACCTGTTCCGCGGGCTGATCGACGCCTTCGAGGCCGACGAGCTGCTCGCCGAGCACGGCCACGGCTCGCTGCGCTTGGTCGACAACGGCGTCGTCACGCGGCGCTCGCCGGACCTCGCCGCGCTGCCGCACGTGCGCGGCTACCACCTCGTGCCGAAGGGCGCCTCCAAGGCTGCCGCCGTCGCGCTGCACAGGCGCATCCGCGGCTACGCACGCGAGGAGACGTTCGCCGTCGGCGACTCGCGCGAGGATCTCGCCTGCGCGGAGCACGTCGGGAGCTTCTGGCTGGTGGCCAACGCGGTCGAGCGCGACCCGTCGATCCGCGCGGCGATCGCGGGCACGCCCAACGTGCGGGTCGCCGAGGCGGGCAACGGGCCGGGGGTCTACGAAGCGGTGATCAGCGCGCTGATGGAGTAGCCCGGAGGGCGAGGCCTTCCTAGCGCCCGCTCACGCGGTGCCACACGCGCCGCCAGAAGCCCGGCCGCGGCCGGCGCCGCCACAGTGCCGGCGGCGGCACCGTGGTCCGGACGAGCGCCACCCACTCCTGCAGCGGCAGCTCGCCCGCGATCAGGCGGCCGAGCGCGCTTGTGACGGGCGCGCCGACACCGGCCTGCTCGAGCGCGCGCGCGAGCAGCGGCACCGACTCGAGCGCCTCGACCGCCTGCCCGATCTGCGCGGGGATCTCCACGGCCGGCACGCCGCCGGCGAGCAGCTCGCCGGCGCGGCGGTTGCGGCTCTCGCGCGCGAGCGCCGTCGCGACGAGGTCGCCCGCGCCGGCCAGACCGATCATCGACTCGGGGCGCGCGCCAAGGCCCTCGGCAAAGCGCCACACCTCGGCGAAGATGTGCCCGGCGGCGGCGCCGGCCGCGTTCAGGCCCTGCGCCTCCGTGGCACCGGCGGCGAGCGCCGCGGCGTTCTTCGCGGCGCCGGCGAGCTCGACGCCGACTGGGTCGTTCGACTGCTCGCAGACGACGCCCGCACGGGTGAAGATCTGAGCGAGCGAGCGAGCGAGCCCCTCGTCGGTGGCCGCGGCGACGAGCGCGGCGCCCTCTCGCACCATCTCCTGCGCGTGAGCCGGCCCGCCGAGGCAGGCGATCCGGTCGGCGCCGAAGCGGCCGGCCAGGACCGTCGTCGGCAGCGCCCCGGTGGGCGGCACGAGCCCCTTCGCGACCGAGACGACGGCGGTGCGCGCGCCGAGCCCGGCCGCGACGAGCGTGTCGGTCGCCTCGGTGAACGTCTGCGACGGCACGGCCAGGAACACGTAGTCGGCGCGCACGGCGCCCGCCGAGGCCGGCTCGACGCGCAGCTCGACGGGGAGCTGGACCCCCGGCAGGTAGGCGGCGTTCTCGCGCGCGCCCTCGAGCGCGGCGGCCTGCTCGGCGGTCCGGGTCTGCAGCGTCGTCCGCAGCCCGCCGCGCGCCAGCAGCACGGCCAGCGCGGTGCCGAACGATCCGGCCCCGACGACCGTCGCGCGGCGCACCCCCGGGCGGCCGCGAAGCGCTCCGGGTGGCCGAGCGGACGGGCTGGCAGTAGGCTCGGGCTCGTCCATCTGATGCCCGAGCCTACTGATCCCCACATCGCGCCCGGACCCACCCCAGATCGGGATGCAGCCTGGTGTAACTGGGCCGGCGACCAGGTAGCGAGGCCTGCCCGGCGCGCCGCTCCGGCGAGCGTCGAGGAGCTCGCTGGGGGCGTGTCGGGCGCCCGCGAGGCCGGCCTACGGGTCCGGGTCGTCGGGGCGGGCCACTCGTTCAGCGACATCGCACTGACCGATGGCCTGATGGTCGGGATGGAGCGGATGAACCGCGTGCTGGACGCCGATCGCGCGTCCGGCCTCGTCAAGGTGCAGGCCGGCATCACGATCGGAGAGCTCGGCGCCGAGCTCGACCGCCTCGGTCTCGCGATGGAGAACCTCGGCGACATCGACGTCCAGAGCATCGCCGGGGCGATCTCCACCGCCACACACGGCACCGGAGCGCGCCTGCGCAACATCTCCTCGCAGGTCGCCGGGCTGACGCTCGTGCTGGCCGACGGATCGACGCTCGAGTGCTCCCAGCAGATCGAGCCCGAGGTGTTCCGCGCCGCCCGCGTGGGGCTGGGCTCGCTCGGGGCGATCGCCGAGGTGACGCTCCGCTGCGTCCCCGCCTTCACGCTGCGCGGCGTGGACGCGCCGGCGCCGCTCGCCGAGGTGCTCGCCGGGTTCGAGCAGCTCGCGCTCGAGAACGACCACTTCGAGTTCTTCGTGTTCCCGCACGCCGACGTGGCGCTGACGCGGACGAACAACCGCACCGACGAGCCGCGCCGGCCGCGCGGGCGGCTGAACGCCTGGGCGAACGACATCCTGCTCACCAACCACGCGCTGGGCGCGCTGTGCCGCATCGGCCGGCGCTTCCCTGACCGGATCCCGCAGATCAACAGGCTCGTCACGAAGCTGGCCGGCAGCTCCGTGCGGGTCGAGCGCTCGGCGTCGATCTTCGCAAGCCCGCGGCTCGTGCGATTCACCGAGATGGAGTACGCGCTGCCGCGCGAGCGCACACCGGAGGCGGTGGCGGCGGTACTGGAGCTGATCCCGCGCGAAGGCTTCAAGGTGCCGTTCCCGATCGAGGTCCGGACCGTCGCCGCCGACGAGGCGATGCTGAGCACGGCGGCGGAGCGCGACAGCGGCTTCGTCGCGGTGCACATGTTCGAGGGGATGGAGTGGGAGCCGTACTTCAGGGCCGTGGAGGCCGTCATGGATCGCTTCGAAGGGCGCCCGCACTGGGGCAAGCGCCACTTCCAGACCGCCACGACGCTGCGCCCGCGCTACCCGGAGTGGGATGCCTTCCAGGGCGTGCGCGCGCGCCTTGACCCCGGCGGCGTGTTCGCCAACGAGTGGACCGAGCGCGTGCTCGGCCCGGTCGGCGCGGGTTCCGCCGGCGAGGCCGCGGCCGCGGCCGGCGCCGCCCCTGGCCCCGGGCCCGGCGCAGGGCCATACCCCATCACGGGGCAGCCGCCACTGCAGGGGGCAGATCGGTGAGCGCCCAGCGCGTCGCCGGGCACGAGCGGGCGCCGTCGGAGCCGCCCGCGAGCCCGGAGCAGGCGTACGCGCGGCTCGAGCGCGCGACCGCTGAGCTGACGGCGCCGTTCGCGCTCGTGGACCTCGACGCGTTCGAGGCCAACGCCCGCGACATGGAACGGCGTGCCGCCGGCAAGCCGATCCGGCTCGCCAGCAAGTCGGTGCGCTGCCGCGCGCTCCAGGAGCGCGTGCTCGGGCGGCCCGGATTCCGCGGCACGATGGCGTACACGCTGCCCGAGGCCCTGTGGCTCGCGGAGCACGGCACCGACGACATCCTCGTCGCCTACCCGACGGCCGATCGCGCCGCTCTGCGCGAGCTGGCGGCGAGCGACGCGGACGTGACCGTGATGGTCGACGCGCTCGAGGGGCTCGAGCTGATCGACCGGGCTCTCGACGGCGAGCGCGACGCGCGGATCGGCGTCTGTCTGGACGTCGACGCCGCCTGGCGGGCGGCGCGCGGGCTGTTGCGGGTCGGGGCCAGGCGCTCGCCGGTGCGCACGCCCGAGCAGGCGGCGGCGCTCGCGCGAGACGTGCTCGCACGAGAGCGGCTCGCGCTGGTCGGGATCATGGCCTATGAGGCCCAGATCGCCGGCGTCGGCGACGACCCGCCCGGCAACCCGCTGCGGGCGAGGGCGATCCGCGCGATGCAGGCGCGCTCGGCCGGCGAGCTCTCCGGCCGTCGCGCGGCGATCGTGGCCGCCGTCTCCGAGACCCTGGCCCGCGCCGGCGCGCCGCCGCTGCGCTTCGTCAACGGCGGCGGAACGGGCAGCCTGGAGGGCACCGGTGCCGAGGCGGCGGTCACCGAGCTGGCCGGGGGCTCCGGGCTGTACGGCCCGACCCTGTTCGACGCCTACAGGGCCTTCAACCCCCGCCCGGCCGCGATGTTCGCGCTGCCGGTCGTGCGCCGCCCCGGCCCCGGAGTCGTGACGGCGCTCGGCGGCGGCTACCTCGCCTCCGGGCCCGGCGACGCCGCGCGGCTGCCGCGACCGCACCTGCCCGCAGGCCTGCGGCTCGACCGTCAGGAGGGGGCCGGCGAGGTTCAGACGCCGCTGCTCGGCGACGCGGCGGACGCTCTCGCGCTCGGCGCGCGCGTCTACTTGCGCCACGCCAAGGCCGGCGAGCTCTGCGAGCGCTTCGCGAGCCTGCACCTGCTGGAGGGCGAGCAGGTCGTCGAGCAGGTGCCCACCTACCGCGGGGAGGCACAATGCTTCCTGTGAGGGAACCCGATCAGATCGAGGCGGTGCTTCGCGAGGTCGTCGAGACCCTGGCTCCGCTGGATCGCACGCCCTGCTCACCGGGCGAGCGCGAGGCGGCCGAGTGGCTCGCCGCGCGCCTCGGGAGGATCGGCGGCGTCTCGGTCGCGCTGGAGGACGAGCCCTCGTGGGGGACGTTCCAGCCGACGGCGACGCTGCTCGGGCTGGTCGGCGTCGCCGCGGCGGCCGCCGCGTTGCGTGGCCGCCGGCTGACGGCCGCCCTCTTGGCCTGCGGGTGCATGGCCGGCCTGGTCGACGAGGCCCAGAACGGCCCGCGCGTCCTGCGCCGGCTGATCCGCCGGCGGCGCAGCACGGTCAACGTCGTCGCGCACGCCGGCGATCGTGAGGCGATCGAGACGGTCGTGGTGTTCGCCCATCACGACGCGCCACAGACAGGGCTGATCTTCGACCAGTCGCTGCTGCGAGCCGCATGGGAACGCTACCCGGAGCGTCTCGGGCGCGCGAAACGCTCCCTGCCGCAGTGGTGGGTCGGCCTGGCGGCGCCGCTCACCGCGCTGCTCACCGCCGTCAGCGGCCGCCGTGTGCCCGCCCGTGCCGGCGTGCTGATCGGCGCGCTCGGCACCGCGTTCGCGGCCGACATGTGGCGCAGCCCGACGGTGCCGGGCGCCAACGACAACCTCTCCGGCGCGGCCGGGCTTGTCGCCCTCGCCGAGCTGATCGCGGCTGAGCGGCCGGCAGGCCTGCGCGTGCTCCTCGTCTCCTGCGGCGCCGAGGAGACGCTGCAGGACGGGATCCGCGCCTTCATGGCCCGCCACGGCGATCGCCTTCCTCCCGAGCGGACCACCTTCATCAACCTCGAGACGCTCGGCTCGCCGCACCTGATCATGCTCGAGGGCGAGGGGCCGTTCTGGATGGAGCGCTATCCGGGGGCTTGGCTGCGCGACCTGCTCGCTGACGCGGCGGAGCGACTCGGCATCCCGCTCGAGCGGGGCTTCACGGCGCGCTCGTCGACCGACTCGGTGATCCCGAGCCGCGCCGGCTATCCGACGGCGACGCTGGTCTCGATCACCGACTGGCGCGCCCCGGCCAACTACCACCTGCTCACCGACGTTCCCGAGAACCTCGATTACGGGACCGTCGCCGACGCGACGCGATTGACGCACACGGTGATCGGGGAGCTGGCCGCGAGGGCGCGCGGCGACTCCTCCGGCGGGCGGGCGGCCGGGCCGCGCGACGCCGCTTTGTCATCGTAGGAGTGTGCCCGAGGGCGACACGATCCACCGCGCGGCGGACCGCATCCGGAAGGCGTTCGAGGGGCGTGCGCCGGAGCGGATCCTCACGCCCCAGCCGCGCCATCGCCTCGACCGCTGGCCGAAGAAGCTCGCCGGCCGTACGCTGAGCTCGGTCGACGCGCACGGCAAGCACCTGTTCCTGCGCTTCGAGGGCGGCCTCACGCTCCACTCCCACCTGCGGCTGACCGGCAGCTGGGCGGTGCGTGAGGAGGGCGCGGCGTCACGCCGCTCGATGCGCCACGCCTGGCTGGTGCTCGGCGGTGGCGGCTGGGAGGCGATCGAGTACGACGGGCCGGTCCTCGAGCTGATGAGCGACGCGCGCGCCCGCACGGACCCCCGCCTCGCCGGGCTCGGGCCGGATGTGATCGGGGAGGGCTTCGACGAGCGCATGTTCCTCACCCGGCTGCGCGAAGACGACCCGACGCGCCCGGTCGGCGACGCCCTCCTGAACCAACGCACGGTCGCGGGCATCGGCAACATGTGGAAGGCCGAGTGCTGCTGGGCCGCACGGCTCGACCCGTGGCGGGAGACCTCCGCCGTCGAGGACGAGCAGGTGCTCGCGGCGGTCGCGTTCGCCCGCGAGGAAATGACGCGCTCCGCGCACGACGGCACGTACACCCGGCCCCACGCCGTCTACCGGCAGGCGGGGAGACCGTGCCCGCGCTGCGGGCGCCGGATCCGCCAACGCGGGCAGTGGGAGCACAACAGGATTACCTTCTGGTGCCCCGGCTGCCAGGTCTGAGGGCCCTATAGCCGGCGCCAGGCGGCGTCCTCGGTCGCTCACGTGCTTTTGCACGCTTCGCTCCCTGCGTCCTTGCCTGGCTTGGCTCTAGGACCCTCAGACCCGAGGGAGCGAGGCGCGAGGCGGCGTCCTTACCCCGTTCGGGGCACTTCGCGGTCGCTCACGTGCTTCCGCACGCTTTCGCGGGTGGGTGGGTCCTATCTCTTGCCTCGCTTGGCTCTAGGACCCTCAGACCCGAGGGAGCGAGGCGCGGATGCGGCGACGGCCGAGTCCTCAGATGACTTCTGCCAGGCGTTCGCCCGCTCGGCGCAGCGTGCCGGTGCCGCGGGCTCGCAGGACTAGCTGGAGGTCGATGATGCGGAGGTCGAACTCGTTCAGCTCGACCTTCGCGGCCACCGCGTAGCAGGGCACGCCTGACTGGCGCGCCAGCGTGGCGAGCTCGAACGCGGCGCTGCCGGCGAGCGTGCGCTCCGTGAGTGACGGCACGGCGATGACCAGGGCGCGCGCGGCGAGCATGCGCTTGTGAAAGCCCTCGTGCTCGAGCAGCGCGGCGGTCGCGCGGTCGTCGGCGCCCGCGGGCAGCTCGACCGCGTCGGGTGCGGGTGCGCCCGCGGCCGTCAACCCGGCGGCCAGCGCGCCCGCGACGCCGGCGGCGGCAAGGCGGGGCGAGAACGGCTCGCAGGCGAGCAGCGCATGGCGTGGAATCGCGGCGGTGCCGGCGGTCACGATCGGGCATCCTTCCACCGATGGCCGCCAAGACCGAGCACGAGATCCTTGACGTCGCCGGCCAGGAGGTACGGCTGAGCAACCCGGGGAAGATGTACTTCCCGGCCGTGAAGATCACGAAGCTCGAGCTGGCGAACTACTACGTCGAGTGCGAGCAGGCGGTCGTGCGGGGGCTGCGCGAGCGCCCGACGGTGATGAAGCGCTGGGTCGACGGCGTCGACGGCAAGCCGTTCTTCCAGAAGCGGGTCCCCGACAGCGCGCCGGGATGGCTCGAGACGGCGACGGTGACGTTCCCCAGCGGACGGCATGCGCGGGAGCTCGTGCCCAACGACGCCGCTCATCTCGTGTGGGGCGTCAACCTCGGCGTGATCGACTGGAATCCGTGGCCGGTGCGCCGGTCCGACCTCGACCTGCCCGACGAGCTGCGGGTCGATCTCGACCCGAGCCCGGGCGTGCCCTTCGAGGAGGTGCGCGAGGTCGCGCTCGGGGTACGCGAGGTGCTGGAGGCGCACGGCCTGCTCGGCTTCCCGAAGACCTCCGGCTCGCGGGGTATCCACATCTATGTGCGGGTGGTCCCGGAGCAGAGCTTCGAAGAAGTGCGCCGGGCCGCGCTCGCGCTGGCGCGCGAGGTCGAGCGGCGGATGCCCGGGCGCGCGACGAGCAAGTGGTGGAAGGAGGAACGCGAGGGCGTCTTCATCGACTACAACCAGAACGCGCGCGACCGCACCGTGGCCTCCGCATACTCGGTGCGAGCCGTCCCCGACGCGCGCGTCTCTTGCCCGCTCGACTGGGACGAGGTCGCCGCCGTGGAGCCGGCCGAGCTGACTCTTCGCACGGTCCCGGCGCGGCTCGCCGAGCGAGGTGACCCGGCGGCGAGCATCGACGAGCGCCCAGGCAAGCTCGACGGGCTGCTCGATCTGGCGGCTCGCGACGAGCGCGAGGGACTCGGTGACGCTCCGTGGCCTCCTCACTTCCGCAAGCAGAAAGGCGAGCCGAAGCGCGTGCAGCCGAGCCGCGCGAAGAAGCCAGAGGCCGGGACTGCGGACGGAGCAGGCGCGTGACCCTGCCGCTGAAGCCGCCGCTTGCGCCCCAGCTGGCGCTGTCGCGCAAGCAGCTGCCGGAGGGGGAGGAGTACTGCTACGAGGTCAAGCTCGACGGCTTCCGCTGCGTGGCGTTCGTCGACGGCGATGAGTCCTACCTGCAGTCGCGAAACGCTCGCCCCCTCGGACGCTACTTCCCCGAGCTCGTCCTGCCGCCCGGACGCTACGTGCTCGACGGCGAGATCGTGGTCCGAGACGCCGAGGGCCGTGAGGACTTCGACGCGCTCGGACAGCGGATCCACCCGGCGGCATCGCGGATCGAGCGGCTCTCGAAGGAGACCCCCGCGGTCTACGTCGCGTTCGACCTGCTCGCCTCGGGCGACGACAGCCTGCTCGAGCTGCCCTTCACCGAGCGCCGCGCAGCGCTGGAGGGGCTCTTCAAGGGCGATGGGTTCGGCGACGCGCCGGTGGAGCTGATGCCGACCGTCGGCAGCGCCGCGGAGGCGGAGCCGTGGCTGCAGGGGGCGGAGGGCGCGATCGCCAAGGAGCGCGCCGCGCCCTACCGTCCCGGGGAGCGCAAGGGCATGGTGAAGGTCAAGCGCGTGCGCACGATCGACGCCGTCGTCGTCGGCTGGCGCCCCGGCAAGCACGAGGGGACGGTCGGCGCCTTGATCCTCGGGCTCTACGACGGCGGCGAGCTGCGGGTCGTGGGGCATTGCTCGGGGCTGACCGCGGCCGAGAAGAAGCGGCTCGTCGAGTTCCTGAAACCGTACGAGACCGGCGAGCGGGGCTCGGGCGAGCAGAGCCGCTGGAGCGCCGGGCGCGACCTCGAGTGGGTCGGCCTGCGCCCCGAGCTGGTCGTGGAGATCGACTTCGATCACGTCTCTGCGGGGCGCATCCGCCACGGCGCAAAGCTGCGCCGCTGGCGCGATGACAAGCCGCCGCGCGAGTGCACCTACGAGCAGCTGCTCTCGTGAGGGCGGGGCGGCCCGCCCCGGCCGGACGCCGCGTGGCCTCACCCGGGCACCTGTAACCTCAGGGGATGAGCGCCGATACCGCTACCGTCGCCGAGGAGGAGTACCTGCAGATCCTCTTCTGGCTTCAGGAGGCGGGGCTGCCGATGACCGGCGCGAACGTCGCCCGCGCGATGCAGCTCTCCGCGCCGACGGTCCACGAGATGATCGGCCGGCTCGAGCGCGACGGCTACATCACGCGCGGGTCCGACCGCGCGATCGCGTTCACCGACAGCGGCGAGCGCCACGCCGAGGACATGGTCCGCCGCCATCGCCTGATCGAGCGCTTTTTGACCGACGTCCTGGGCGTTCCGTGGGACGAGGTGCACGAGGAGGCCGAGCGCCTCGAGCACGCGATGTCGCCGGTGCTAGAGGAACGCATGCTGGCCGCGATCGGCGACGCCAAGACCTGCCCTCACGGGCATCCGATCGCCGCGGGCTCGCGGCTCGCCGGGGTGCCGCTGGCCGACGTCGAGGTCGGCGCCGAGGTGCAGATCCTGCGCTTCGAGAACGAGGCGGAGGACCTGCTGCACTACCTGAAGGCCTCGGGCCTCGAGCCCGGGCTGAAGGGCACGCTCGTCGAGCGAGACGCCGTCAAGGTCGTGATCCGCACCGCCGACGGCGCGATCTGCGCCGTGACCCCCAGCGTCGCCGAGACCGTCTCGGTGATCGCCGATCCTTCGCCGCCCCCGCGCACGGCGCTGCCCGAGCAGCTCGTGCTCGCCGAGCAGCGCTACGGGCGCTAGAGCGAGCGGTAGGCCTCGGCCAGCCGCGAAACCCCGGTCTCGATCTGCTCGGGAGTGACCCCGGAGTAGGCGAGCCGGAGCGTGTTCTCGCCGCCCTCGAGCAGGAAGTCCGTGCCCTTCACGAACGCGACGCCGCGCTCGGCGGCCGCCTCGAACAGCCGGTGCACGTCGGTGCCCTGCGGGAACGTGACCCACATGAAGTAGCCGCCCTGCGGTTCGACGAACTCGGCCTCGGGCAGCTCGCTGCGCAGCGACTCGGCCAGCGTCCGCGCCCGCTCCCCGAGCGCCTGCTTGACCGTCTCGATCGAGCGCTCGATCGCGCCCGACGCGCAGAACTCGTAGACGATCGACTGGGAGACCATGTTCGGCGAGATGTACGTGTTCGTCGCGAGCTTGGCGATGTCCGCGATCAGCGCCGCCGGCCCGACCAGATAGCCGACCCGGATCCCCGGGCACACCGTCTTCGAGAACGAGGAGGCGTAGACGACACGCTCAGGGTCCATCGAGAGCATCGTCGGCAGCGACTCGCCCCTGAAGCGCAGGGCGACATAGGGGTCGTCCTCGAAGACGAGGAAGCCGTACGCGGCCGCCAGCTCGAGCAGCCGGCTGCGCTTCTCCAGCGACAGCGTGTAGCCGGCGGGGTTCTGGAAGTTGGGGATGATGTGGGCGAGCTTCGGGCGCGAGCCGCCGTCGAGCAGCGAGCCCAGCTCGTAGGTGTCGATCCCGTCCGGCTCGAGCCGCACCGCGTGCAACTGCGCGCCGCGGTTGCGCAGCGAGAGCAGCGTGCGGTCGTAGGTCGGACGCTCGACGATCACCTCGTCGCCCGCGCCCACGAGCGTCTCGAACAGGAAAGCGTCAGCCTGCATCGATCCGTTCGTGACGAGCACGCGGTCGGGGTCGACGCCGTGGTGGTCGGCGATCCAGCTGCGAAGCCGCTGGTATCCGACCGAGGTTCCGTAGGCGGTCGTGCCCGCGGGGTCGCTCTCGAAGGCGCGTGCGGCGGCCTCCTTCAGGCCCTCCACGTCGACGATGTCGAGCGAGG
This sequence comes from uncultured Solirubrobacteraceae bacterium, assembly GCA_963721285.1. Classification (GTDB taxonomy): domain Bacteria; phylum Actinomycetota; class Thermoleophilia; order Solirubrobacterales; family Solirubrobacteraceae; genus Palsa-744. Next base: position 926,149 of record CAVRIN010000002.1, read on the forward strand.
GCGCGCCGCGGGCGAAGGAGATCGATGTCGTCGCCGTCGTAGGCATAGCGGCGTAGCTTAGGCGCCCGAGCAGCTCGTCGTACTCGTGGGTCAGCTCGCGGGCCGCGCGCTCGAGGCGCTCGCGGAAGCGCAGCAGCTCGGCCGGGCCCGAGCCTGGCCGCGCCGGCGCGGCCGCGGCGGCCACGCCGGGACGCCCCCCGGCCTCCGGTCCTCCAGCTCCCGCGGCCGGCGGCGGTGTGCGCGCGCTGGGCGCTCCGGCGCGGCGCACGCCAAGCCGCGCGGGTCCCGGCGGCGGCGTGGTCGCGGGAGGCGCGGCGGGCGCCGCGGCCCCAGGGTGCTCGCGGGGCGGCGCCGCGCGGGTATGAGGCGATGCGCTCGGCGCGGCGGGCGCGGGGTCCTCGCGCGCCGGCCCTGGGCGAGTTCGACGTGGCGCGGCGGGCGAGGTCGGCGAGGTAGGGGAGAACGAGGCCTGGGGTCGCCGCGCGGGTTTCCAGGGCGGGTCGACCGACTCGTCGACGATCCGCCCGAAGTCCGGAGACGCCGCCTCGGCGGGGGAGGCCGCCGGAGCGCCCTCGCCGGCGGCCGGGGTCGCGCCGTCGGCCGGCTGAAGCGAATTGGCCGGGGACTCTGATTCGGCTCGGCTCGGGGACTGCGGCTCGGGCCGGGACCGCGGCTCGGCCGAGGACTGGGACTCGGCCCTGGACTGCGGCTCCGGCGGGGCCCCGCCGGCCGGCGAGGCCGTGATCTCCTGGAGCGCCCCCTCGAGCTCGCCGAGCTTTCGCTCGAGCTCCTTCAGCGTTCGTGCCAGCTCGCTCTCGTCCATGCGGTCAAGCGTATCGGCCGTCATCGGCGCCCGGCTGCCGGGCGGGCGGCTGCCTGACGGCGGCGCGGGGGCGCGCCGGTGACGCTCAGGCCGCCGACACGGAGGCGCCGCCCAGCACCTCGACGGCGATGGCGGCGGTTTCCGTCGGGGTGCGGCCGACCCGCACGCCCTTGGCTTCGAGCGCCTGAGCCTTCGCGGTGGCGGTGCCCGAGGAGCCCGAGACGATCGCGCCGGCGTGGCCCATCTGCTTCCCGGCGGGCGCTGTGAAGCCGGCGATGTAGGCGACGACGGGCTTGCTCATCTGCTCGGCGATGTAGTCCGCCGCCTCCTCCTCGGCCGAGCCTCCGATCTCTCCCGAGAGCACGACCAGCTCGGTCTCCTCGTCGTTCTCGAAGAGCTCGAGGATGTCGACGAACGAGGACCCGGGCACGGGGTCGCCGCCGATCCCGACGATCGAGCTGCAGCCGAACCCGGCCTGGGCGATCTCGTTGCCGATCTGGTAGGTCAGCGTGCCCGAGCGGGAGACCACGCCGACGTTGCCGGGCTTGAAGAACGACGCGGGGATGATGCCGACGTTGGCCTTCCCGGGCGAGAGGATGCCGGGGCAGTTGGGGCCGACCAGCCGCGCGCTCGGATAGTCGCGCTTCAGCGTGTTGTAGACGCGCAGCTCGTCGTGCGCGGGGATCCCCTCGGTGATCGCTATCACCAGCTCCACGCCGGCGGCGGCCGCCTCGAGGATCGAGTCGGCGGCGAAGCGCGGCGGGACGAAGATCATCGCCGTGTTCGGCTGGACCTCGGCGGCGGCCTGCTCGAAGCTGTCGAAGACGGGAATCCCCTCGACGTCCTGCCCACCCTTGCCGGGCGTGACGCCGCCGACGACGTTGGTCCCGTAACGGCGGTTGTTGAGCGTGTGGAAGCTGCCCTCGCGGCCGGTGATGCCCGCGACGCACAGCCGCGTGCCCTCGTCCACCAGGACCGACATCAGGCCGGCGCCCCAGCGCCGACGGCGCGGCCCGAGGCCAGCGCGACGACCTTCTCGGCGGCCTCGTTCATCGTCGCCGCCGGATAGACGTTCGGCAGGGCGGCCTCGCGCAGGAGCCTGCGGCCCTGCTCGTCGTTGGTGCCGTCGAGGCGCACCACGAACGGGATCGATTTGCCGCGCTCGTCGAGCTCGCCGAAAGCGGCGATCAGCCCTTCGGCGACCTCGTCGCCACGGGTGATGCCCCCGAAGATGTTGAACAGCACGGCCTTGACAGCGTCGTTGGCGAGGATCAGCTCGACCGCGCCGCGGATCTTGTCCGCGTTCGAACCGCCGCCCGCGTCGAGGAAGTTGGCGGGCTGCCCGCCGGCCTGGGCGACCACATCGAGCGTCGACATCACAAGACCGGCGCCGTTGCCGAGAATGCCGATGTCGCCATCGAGCTTGACGTACTGGACGCCCTCCTCCTTGGCGCGGCGCTCGAGGGGGTCTTCGTTCTCGCTGTCCGACAGCGACTGGTTCTCGGGATGGCGGAACAGCGCGTTGTCGTCGAGCGAGACCTTCGAATCCAGCGCGCGCACCTCGCGACCACCGGCTTCGCCGGCGGTGCCCGGGGTGACGATCAGGGGGTTTATCTCCGTCAGCGTCGCGTCCTCGGAGAGCCACACCTCGTACAGCGCCACGAGCGCGTCGGCGACTCCCTCGACGACGTCGGCGTCGGCCCCGCCGTCGCGGGCGATCTGCAGGGCCTGCTCGCGCGAGAGCCCGTCCAGCGGGTCCACGTGGGCGCGGATCAGCTTCTCCGGGGTTCTCTCAGCCACCTCTTCGATGTCGACGCCCCCCTCGACGCTGAACATCACGAGCGGCTTCTTGGCGGAGCGGTCGAGAAGCACCGAGGCGTAGTACTCGGCCGCGATGTCCGAGGCGTGCTCGATCCAGACGGTGTGCACCGTGTGGCCCTTGATGTCCATCCCGAGGATGTTGCCGGCGTGCTCGCGCAGCTCGGCCTCGTCGGCCGCGAGCTTGACGCCGCCGGCCTTGCCGCGGCCGCCGATCAGCACCTGAGCCTTGACGACCACCGGGTAGCCCACCTCGGCGGCAGCGGCCTCCGCGGCCTGCACCGACTCGACGGCCTTTCCGGAGGAGACCCGCAGTCCGTGCCGGGCGAACAGCTCCTTGCCTTGGTACTCCAGCAGGTCCATTTGCGGCGCGGGACTCTAACGCAAGATCGCGCCCGGCGCCGTCGGCTGGCCGCGCCCCTAGGCGCCGGCGCGGCATAATGCCCGCGCGATGCCGCCGATTCCGAAGAACGTCACATTTGTCACCTTCGACGTGTACGGCACGCTGATCGACTGGGAGGCCGGCATCTACGACGCGTTCGCGGCCGAGGGGGCCAGGGACGGCATCGAGATCGACCGCGCGACGCTGATCCCGATGTTCAACGAGATCGAGCGCGAAATCGAGAGCGGCTCCTACGAGCTCTATGCCGAGGTGCTGCGGCGTACCGCCCTGGAGATCGCAAAACGCATGGAGTGGCCGCTGGAGCCGTCGCGGTCGGGCTTCCTGCCCGACTCTGTGCAGCGCTGGAAACCGTTCAAGGAGACCAATACGCAGCTGCAGAAGCTCGCCAAGAAGTACCACCTCGGCCTGCTCTCGAACGTCGACGACAAGCTGCTCGGACAGACCCGGCGCCACATCCCGATCGACTTCGACCTCGTCGTGACCGCGCAGCAGGTCCGTTCCTACAAGCCCGAGCCCCCGCACTTCACCGAGTGCGCGCGCCGGATCGGCGGCAAGCGCGGCTGGGTGCACGTTGCGGCGAGCTACTACCACGACGTCCTCCCGTGCATCAAACAGCGTGTTCCCGTGATCTGGGTCAACCGCAACAAAGAGACGCTTGAGCCCTCGGCGAAAAAGCCGACCGCCGAGGTGCCGAACCTCAAAGAGGCCGCCAAGCTGCTCGGCGTCACCTAGGGCGTGCGGGCGCGCGCCCTGCACCCCGACGTCATCGCCGTCACGAGCTCTCTGCTGCAGGTCAACTGCGTGGTCGTGCGCGATCCCGGGGGCCCGCAGGGGCAGGCGCAGGGCGGTCCGCTGAACGTGGTGGAGGCGGCGCCCGGGGAGCCCGGCGCCGAGGCGTTCGTAATCGACTCTCCGATCCTGCCCGAAGAGCTCGAGCTGCTGCCCTCGGTGCTCGACCAGGCCGGGTTCCCGGCGCCGAGCGGGCTGCTCGCCACGCACGCCGACTGGGATCACGTGCTCGGACCGCTCGCGTTCCCGCAGGCGCCGCTCGGGCTGGCCGAGAGCAGCGCGCGCCGGCTCGCCGCCGAACCGGGTGCGGCCCAGCGGGAGCTGCGCTCGTTCGACGAAGAGCTCTACCTGGAGCGGCAACGACCGCTGCAGCTCGGCGCCCTGCAGCCGCTGCCGGTGCCTGGCAGATGCGAGATCGGGGAGGCGCAGCTCGATCTGCACCCGACCGGCGGGCACACGCAAGACGGGATGGCGATCGTCGTGTCCTGGGCGGGTGTGCTGGTCGCGGGGGACTATCTCTCGCCGGTCGAGATCCCGATGCTGAACGAGGGCGGGGACGCGGGTGAGTACCTCGAGACCCTGGAGCGCCTGCGCCCGCTGGTGGCCGCCGCGCGCCACGTCGTCCCCGGTCACGGGCCGCCGCTCGAGTCCAAGGAGGCCGCGGCGATCCTCGAGCAGGACGCGACCTACCTGCAGGACCTGGGGGAGCGCGGCTCCGATGCCGTGCTGCCGGAGGGACGCCGCTCGCAGGAGATGCTGCGCGTGCACGAGCGCAACGCCCTCAAGGTGGCGGCCGGCTAGCGGATCTCGGCGCCGATGACGGCGCCGGCCATGGCCGTGATCTCGTCGGAGAGCAGCCCCTTCGCGCGGGGCTCAGTCCTCGCTGACGATCGTCGCGATCGGGGCGCCGGCCTGGATCGGGGCGCCCTCCTCGATCGGCAGCTCGACGATCTTGCCCGCCTTGTGGGCGGTGATCTCGTTCTCCATCTTCATCGCCTCGATGATGCAGAGCAGCTGGCCCTCCGCGACGACGTCCCCCTGCTTGACGAGCACCTTCCACATGTTCCCCTGCAGCGGCGCCTCGAGCGTGTCCGGCCCGCCCCCGCCGGCGGCCTTGCGATCGCCGCGGCGCGGCGCCTTCGGCCGCGGCCGGCGCGGCGCCGTTGCTCGCGGCGAAGGCACCGCCCGCGAACGGCGGGGTGGGCGGGCCCACCACGCGCACGTCGAAGCGCTTGCCCGACACCTCGACCTCGTAGGTCTGCTCGACCGTCTCAGCCTCCTCGCCGGCCGGCGAGTCGGTCTTCGGAAACGCCAGCGTCTTCAGCCACGCCTTGTCCTCGAGCAGCTCCCGGCACGTGCTGCCGCGTTTCCAGTCCTCGGTCGCGAGCAGCGCCCGGTGGAAGGGGATCAGCGTGCGGAGGCCCTCGATCTCGTATTCGGAGAGCGCACGCAGCATGCGCTGGGTGGCCTGCTCGCGATCGGCATCCCAGACGATCAGCTTTGCCACCATCGGGTCGTACATCGGCGAGACCTCCCCGCCTTCGCGCACGCCCGAGTCGACGCGCACGCCGGGCCCGGCCGGCTCCCGGTAGCGGCCGATCTTGCCCGGCGCCGGCGCGAAGTTCTTGGAGGCGTCCTCGGCGTTGATGCGGCACTCGATCGCGTGGCCGCGCAGCTGCACGTCCTTCTGCTCGTAGGAGAGCTCCTCGCCCGCCGCGGCGCGGATTCCCTCCTTGACGATGTCGATGCCGGTCGTCATCTCGGTCACGCAGTGCTCGACCTGGACGCGCGTGTTCATCTCCAGGAAGAAGTACTCCGGCTCCGAGCCCTCCGTGCCCGTAGCGAACAGGCCCTCGATCGTGCCCGCGCCGACGTAGTCGACGGCTTTGGCCGCGTCGACGCCGATCTTGCCGATGCGCTCGCGGATCTCGGGCGTGACGACCCACTCGGGCGCCGGCGACTCCTCGATCACCTTCTGGTGGCGGCGCTGGATCGAGCAGTCACGCTCGCCGAGGTGGATCACGTTGCCGTGCCGGTCGGCCAGCACCTGCACCTCGACGTGGCGAGGATCGTGCAGGTAGCGCTCCAGATAGACAGTCGGGTCGGAGAAGAACTTCTCGCCTTCGCGGCTCGAGCCCTCGAACGCGCCCTCGAGCTCGTCCTCGCTCAGCGCCACGCGGAAGCCCTTGCCGCCCCCGCCGCCCGCGGCCTTGACCGCGACCGGGAAGCCGATCTCGTCCTTGGCGATGCGCAGCGCGTCGGCCACGGTCGCGACCGCCTCGGTCGTGCCCGGCACGATCGGCACGCCGGCGGCCTTCATCAGCTCGCGCGCCCGGGTCTTCGAGCCCATCGCCTCGATCGCGCTGGCCGGCGGGCCCGATGAACACGACCCCGGCCTCCTCGCAGGCCTGCGCGAACGGTGCGTTCTCGGCCAGGAAGCCGTAGCCGGGGTGGATCGCCTGCGCGCCCGAGCGCTTGGCGGCGTCGAGGATCTTCTCGACGTTCAGGTAGTTCTCGGCGGCCGGGCCCTCGCCGAGGTTGTAGGCCTCGCCGGCGCGCTGCACGTGCGGGGCATCGCGGTCGAGCTCCGAATAGACGGCCACGCTTGCGATCCCCATCTCGTCGAGCGCGCGGGCGATCCGGATCGCGATCTCGCCGCGGTTGGCGATCAGTACCTTCTCGAACATCGGGCGAGGAAGCTTATTCAGCGCGAGTCGGCGAGGGGGGCTCGGCGATCATGCCGGCGGCGACGGTCGCGTTGCTGGCCTCGTCGATCAGGATGAAGCTGCCGGTGCGGCGGTTGCGGCTGTACGGGTCGAAGGCGACCGGCGCGCTGGTGCGCAGCCGTACGCGCGCGATGTCGTTCAGTCCTAGCTCCGTGGGCGCGTCGATGCGCTCGAGCGTGTGCGTGTCGAGCATGTCGTCGATCCCGTCGACGATCGCCGTCACGGTCTTCGAGGTGTGCTTGAGCAGGTAGCGGCTGCCCGGGCGCATCAGCTCGGCGTGCATCCAGCAGATGTCAGCCTCGAGCTGTTGCGCCACGACCGGCGCCTCGTCGGGGTGGCAGATGAGCTCGCCGCGCGAGATGTCCAGCTCGTCCTCGAGGCGCAGGGTCAGCGACATCGGGGCCGTCGCCTCGTCGAGCTCGCCCTCGTAGGTGTCGATCGCCGCGATCCGCGTGCGGGGGGGTGGGGAATGACTCCCGACGATCGCCACCTCGTCGCCGCGGCGCAGCGCGCCGCTCGCGAGCTGCCCCGCGTAACCGCGGTAGTCCGAGCCGTTGCCGTTCGCGGGCCGGACCACCCACTGCACGGGAAAGCGTGCCGGCTTGGCGCCCGGGTGGTCGTATGCGACCTCCACCTGCTCCAGGTGCTCCAGCAGCACGGGCCCCTCGTACCAGGACATCGCCTCCGAGCGCTCCACGACGTTGTCGCCGTTCAGCGCCGAGAGCGGGATGTAGGTCACCGCGCCGACGCCGGGCAGCTTCTCGGCGTACCCCTCGAACTCCGCGACGAGCTCCTCGTAACGCTGCTGGGAGTGCTCGACGAGGTCCATCTTGTTGATCGCGACGACCATCTCCGGGATCCCGAGCAGCGCGCTGATGAACGCGTGGCGCTTGGACTGCTCGAGCACGCCGCGGCGGGCGTCGAGCAGCACCACGGACACGTCCGCCGTCGAGGCGCCCGTGACCATGTTGCGCGTGTACTGCTGGTGCCCCGGGCAGTCGGCGATGATGAAGCGGCGCCTTGCGGTCGCGAAGTAGCGGTATGCGACGTCGATCGTGATGCCCTGCTCGCGCTCGGCCCGCAGCCCGTCGGTGAGCAGCGCCAGGTCGAACGTGCCGAGACCGCCGCGGCGCTCGCTCGCCTGGGCGACCTGCGCCAGCTGGTCTTCGAAGACCTGCTTGGAGTCGTACAGCAGGCGCCCGATCAGGGTGCTCTTGCCGTCGTCGACCGATCCGGCCGTCGTGAAGCGCAGCAGGTCGAGCGTCATCGCCGCAGCTGTCGATGCGCGCGTTCGCCGCCGGGCGCGCGGTGCGCGCCCGTCTTCGAGACCCTGCTCGCCACTAGAAGTACCCCGCCTTCTTGCGATCCTCCATCGCGGCCTCGGAGACGCGGTCATCGGCACGCGTCTCGCCGCGCTCGGTGACGGTCGTCGCCGCGATCTCCAGCACGACCTCCTCGAGCGTCGAAGCCGTCGAGCGCACGCCGCCGGTGCAGCTCATGTCGCCGACCGTGCGGTAGCGCACGGTCTCCTCGAAGACCTCCTCGCCCTCGATCAGCTCCGCGAACTGGCTCATGGCGTAGAGCATCCCGTCGCGCTCGAAGACCTCGCGCCGGTGCGCGTAGTAGATCGAGGGGATCTCCAGCTGCTCGGCGTCGATGTACTCCCAGACGTCGAGCTCGGTCCAGTTCGAGAGCGGGAACACGCGCACGTGCTCGCCCTTGTGGATACGCCCGTTGTAGAGGTTCCAGAGCTCCGGGCGCTGGTCCTTGGGGTCCCACTGGCCGAAGCTGTCGCGGAAGGACATGATCCGCTCCTTCGCGCGGGCCCGCTCCTCGTCGCGCCGCGCCCCGCCGAAGGCCGCGTCGAAGCCGTGTTCGGAGATCGCGTCGAGCAGCGTCACCGTCTGCAGCCGGTTGCGCGAGGCCCGGGGGCCGGTCTCCTCGACGACCCGGCCGTTGTCGATCGACTCCTGGACGCTCGCCACGATCAGCCGCTCCCCGAGCTCGGCGACGCGGCGGTCCCGGAAGTCGATCACCTCGGGGAAGTTGTGGCCGGTGTCGACGTGCATCAGTGGGAACGGGAAGGGCGCCGGGCGGAAGGCCTTCTCGGCAAGCCGCAGCAGCACGATCGAGTCCTTGCCGCCGCTGAACAGCAGCACCGGTCGCTCGAATTCGGCGGCGACCTCTCGCATCACGTGGATCGCCTCGGACTCGAGCGCTTTCAGGTGACTGAGCTGGGGGCGGGCGGCGACGCTCATGCTCCCTCCGCGGTGCCGGCGGGCGGGGGGGTCGTGCCGAGGACGTTCGTGCTCGTGGTGATGACCGGAAGCTGCGGGCTGTCCCCCGACGGGCGCAGCATGAAGAAGCCCGCGATGATCACGGCGACCGGCACCCCGAAGATCACCTGGACCGGGATGTTGCCGCCGGCGTTTTTGATCATCGCGAGCGCCGAGCCCAGCAGGACGGCGCCGAGCAGCACCCGCAGCCGCCACGCGGGCACGTGGTCGATCAGGTGCGTGCCGAGGCAGACGCCCGGAATCGAGCCGATCAGGATGTTCCCCACCAGGCCGAAGTCGACGTTCCCGCTCACGATGTTCGCGCTGCCCGCGACCCACAAGAGCACGGCGGCGTGGAACACGTCGGTGCCGACCACCCGCTTTGGCGTGAGGCGGAAGAGCACGATCAGCGCGACGCCGATGAGCGCCCCGCTGCCGACCGAAGTCAGCCCGAGGATCGTGCCGAGCACGAAGCCCATCGCGACCGCGCCGATCCGCGTGCGGGTCGTGAACTCGAAGGTCTCGCGCTCGCCCGCCGCGAGGTGGCTGAGCAGGAAGGTGCGCACGAGCACGACCAGTGCGACGAGCACCAGCGCCCCCGCCACGCAGCCCAGCAGCACTTCGTCGAATTCCTCCCCGTAGGCCGCGTGGAGGCGGTCGATCAGCAGCACCCCGAGCAGCGCGCCCGGGACGCTGCCGAACCCGAGCCACTTCGACACGGTCATGTCGACAGTCCCTTTGCGCAGGTGCCGCCAGCCGCCCATCGTCTTGGTGATCGCGCCGTAGGCGAGGTCGCTCCCCACCGCCACCACGGGCTGGACGCCCAGCACGATGATCAGCAGGGGCGTCATCAGCGACCCGCCGCCGATCCCCGTGAGGCCGATGAGGATGCCCACGCCGAGGCCGAACAGCACGATCAGGGGGTCGATCCCGAGCATCGCCTTCTTGGGCCCTTAGGGCTCGACGACCTCGATGTGCAGCCCGCACTCCGTCTTGTCGGTGCCCGCCCAGCGGCCCTCGCGGCCGCTGCCGGCCTGCGTGCACGGAGCGCAGCCGATCGACTCGTAGCCCTGGTCGTGCAGCGGGTTGTAGGGCAGGTCGCGCTCGCTGATCCGCCGCCAGAGGTCCTTGTCGGTCCAGTGCGCGAGCGGGTTGTACTTCCACAGCCCGCGCTTCTCGTCGCGTTCGATCGGCAGGCTGTCCGCCCGCGTGGGGCCCTGCTCACGGCGGATACCGGTGATCCATGCGCCGGCACCGTCGAGCGCCTGCTCCAGGGCCGCGACCTTGGCGACCGAGCAGCAGTGCTCGGGGCCGCTCCACGGCACATCCGGGCTGCTGGCGTCGAAGACCTCGATCTCGACGCCGAAGCGCTGCTCGAATGCGCGCCAGGTCTGAAGCGTCTCCTCGAAGAGCACGCCGGTGTCGATCGTGACGATGCGAACGGCCGACCCGGTGCCCTGGTCGAGCTGCATCAGCTCGTCGATCAGCACCGACTCCTCCTTCTGGAAGGAGCACAGCAGCACCGCGCCGCTGCCGTGGCGGGCGGCCTCGCGAAGCGTGTGCGTGAGGCTCAGCGCGGGGTCGAGCGTCACGTCGCTGTGTGGTGTGCTTTGAACTGGGGGCATCGGCTCCGGCCTCTCGTCGTTTGGTGGGCCCGTCATCGCATCCCGGCTAGACCGCGCACTCGCCCTCGCCGCGGATCACTTCGAACGGCACGTCGCGGTTCCAGTCGATGAACGTGTTCATCGTTTCGAGGGAGAAGTCGACCGGCAACGACAGCTCCTTGACCTGTTCCTCGAGCACGCCGGTCCCGACGCGCTGGGCGTACGCGCCCCACATCTCTCCCTCCTCACGGTCCGCCTCATAGTGACGGATCCAGCGCTCGATCGCCTCCGGTACCCGCTTGGAGGGAAGGCGCAGCTTCAGGCGCGTGCCGAACTCGATCTCGCCGCCTTCGAACACACCCCCGATGAGCGGGATGTACGCCGGGATCGTGTGATCGCCGACTTTGATCGACGCTCCGGTGAAGCCGATGCTCGCGACATGGTGCTGGCCGCAGCCGTTCGGGCAGCCGCTGATCTTGACGTTGATCTGCCGCGTCAGCTCGTCCTCGATCTGCATCTGCTCGATCCGCTCCTGGACGGCCTGGTTGAGCCCCATCGAGCTGGTGATGCCGAGCTTGCACGAGTCCGTGCCCGGGCACGAGACGACGTCCACGACCTCCCGCGAGCCGGGCTCGCCGAGCCCCAGGTCCGAGAGCGCACGCCAGGCGTCGTAGACGGACTCCTCGCGCACCCACCGAAGCACGAAGTTCTGCTGAACGGTCGTGCGGGCGTAGCCGCCGGAGAAGCGGCGCATGACGTCGGCCAGCCCCCGGAACTGCTCGGGGGTCAGGTCCCCGCGCGTCACTTTGACCTCGACCGTCGTGTAGCCCTCCTGCTTCTGGGGCCGCACGTTCGTCGAGCGGAAGCGTTCGAACTCGGAGAGGTCGCCGTTGGGAGCGCCGTAGCTGGCCGGCGCCGCCGGCGCCGCCTCGCGCTCGTCGTCGACGAACAGCCGCTGCCCGATCGAGAAGTCGCGTTCGCCCACCCAGTCGCCCTTGAGCTCCTCCTCGGCCTGCTTGCGCAGCTCGTCGATGCCGTACTTGTCGACGAACACCTTGATGCGCGCGCGGGCGCGGTTGACCCGCAGCCACTCCTGGCGGTCGAAGATCCGCATCACGGCCTCTGTGACCTTCAGGTACTCGCCGTTGTCGAGCTCCAGGAAGTCGTAGAGAACCTGCGCCTTGCGCGGCATGATCGAGGTGCCGCCGCCGACGAGCATCTCGACGCCCCGCACCTCGCGGCCGTCGATCTCGCGAATGCGGGCGCGGAACGCGACGTCGTGGATGCCGCTGATCGCGCGGTCGCGGGGGCTGCCGTCGAAAGAGGTCTTGACCTTGCGCGGCATCGCCTGGGTCGTCGGGTGACGCACGAAGTAGCGGACGTAGGCGCCCACGTAGGGGGTGAGGTCGAACAGCTCGTCCGCGGCGACGCCCGCCCAGGGGTCGCCGGTCACGTTGCGCATCGTGTTGCCGCAGCCCTCGCGGCTCGAAAGGCCGGACTCGCCGATCTCGCGGATCAGCTTCTCGGCTTCCGGCAGCGGGACGTGGTGCATCTGGATGTTCTGGCGCGTCGTGATGTGGCCCTTGCGGAGGGGGACGTACTTCTCGATCACGCTCGCGAAGGACTCCATCTGCTCCGGCGTCACGCCGCCGAACGGGAGCTTGACGCGGATCATCTGGACGTCGGCCTGCCGCTGCCCATAGACGCCCTGCTTGAGGCGGAACTTGATGAACTCGTCTTCCTCGGTTTCGCCCGCGAGGAATTTCGTCGCCTCCGTCTTGAAGTCGTCGTACTCCCGCTGCAGGATCGGGATCACGTGCCCGGGGACGTTCTGGAGGATCTCCGGATCCTCGAGCGTTCCACGTGCGGCGGGGACAGACACTGGCTCCATCGGTTTGCGACCTCCCGGTCCGGGCGGGGCAGCCCGGGGCTCATTTGGCTTCGAGACGGCGGACGAGACTTTAGGGGCTAAAGCCTAGCGGCTTTCAGGTATTTATCCAGGGGTCTGGGAGCTCCGTCTCGGACTCCCTGGAAACCCCCTCGATCAGGGCCGCGCGGCGCCAGCCGTCGAGCTGCGCCGCCGCGGCCGCGGGCACGGGCGCGGTGGCCCGCATGAAGCGCTCCAGCGCCGCCACCACGGCCGCCGCCTCCTCCGGCGAGGCGGAGGGCGCGATCAGCTGAGCTGGGCGGCGGTTGGCATGCGGGCGGCGGTTGGCGCGATCTGACGCCCGTGCGCCGGCCGAACTCCACAGCGGGATGTTGCCGTGCTTGCGCTTCGGCCCGGCTTCGCGCTTGGTCTGCAGGGTGTGCAGCGCGGTGATCAGCTTCGGGCGCGTCTCGTGGGGGACGATCACGTCGTCGATGTAGCCGCGCTCGGCCGCGGTGTAGGGGTTGGCGAAGCGGGCCTTGTAGTCCGCCATCAGCTTGCGGCGGCGCTCCTCGGGCGTCGGGCTGCCGGCGATGTCGCGCCGGTAGATGATGTTGACCGCGCCCTCGGGCCCCATGACCGCGACCTCCGAGGTCGGCCAGGCGAAGTTGAAGTCCGCGAGCATGTGCTTGGAGGCCATGACGTCGTAGGCGCCGCCGTAGGCCTTGCGCGTGATGACCGTCAGCTTGGGGACCGTGGCCTCGGTGAAGGCGTAGAGCAGCTTGGCTCCGTGGCGGATGATGCCGCCCCACTCCTGGCTCGTGCCGGGGAGGAAGCCGGGCACGTCGACGAACGTGAGCAGCGGGATGTTGAAGGCATCGCAGGTGCGCACGAAGCGGGCGGCCTTCGCCGAGGCGTCGATGTCGAGCACGCCCGCGAGCTGGTTGGGCTGGTTGCCGACGACGCCGATCGCGAAGCCGTCGAGGCGCGAGAAGCCGCAGATGATGTTCTTGGCGTGGTGTTCGTGGACCTCGAAGAACTCGCCGTCGTCGACGATGTGGCGGACGACGTCGCGCATGTCATACGGCTTGTTCGGGTTGTCGGGGACGACCTGGTCGAGCTCGGGGTCCATCCGCTGCGGGTCGTCGGTCGGGCGCCACGCGCGGGACCGTCTGCATGTTGTTCTGGGGCAGGAAGCTGATCAGGTAGCGGCAGTCCTCCAGGCAGGCGTCCTCGTCCTCCGAGGCGAAATGCGCGACGCCGGACTTGGTGTTGTGCGACATCGCCCCGCCGAGCTCCTCGAAGCCGACCTCCTCGCCCGTGACCGTCTTGATCACGTCGGGGCCGGTGATGAACATGTGCGAGGTCTCCTTGACCATGAAGATGAAGTCGGTGATCGCGGGCGAGTAGACGGCGCCGCCGGCGCAGGGGCCCATGATCAGGCTGATCTGCGGGATCACTCCGGAGCAGCGGACGTTGCGCACGAACACGTCGCCGTAGGCGCCGAGCGAGACGACGCCCTCCTGGATGCGCGCGCCGCCCGAGTCGTTGATGCCGATCACCGGGCAGCCGATCTTGGCCGCCAGGTCCATGATCTTGACCATCTTCTCGCCCATCACCTCGCCGAGCGAGCCCCCGAAGACTGTGAAGTCCTGGCTGAACACGCAGACGGTGCGGCCGTCGATCGTGCCGTGCCCGGTCACCACGGCGTCCCCCCAGGGCCGGTTCTTCTGCATGTCGAAGTCGTAGGTGCGGTGGCGCACGAACGTGTCGAGCTCCTGGAAGGAGCCGGGGTCGAGCAGCTTCTCGACCCGCTCACGGGCCGTGTACTTGCCGCGCTCGTGCTGCTTCTCCTCGGCCTCTGGCGCGGAGTGCAGCGCGGCTTCGCGCAGCTCCTGGAGCTGGGCGAGCTTCTCCTCGTAGGTCTCGGGCGCCTTCTGGCGCGAGGGCTTGCGCTGCCCGCCGCGTGAGCTCGCCAGCCGGGCGGCGTCGGCCGTGCGTTCATGCGGTCTGCTAGCCATTCGGCGCGAGATGTTATCCCTCGCGAGGGCTCGGACCCGCTCGCCCCGCGAGAGGAGACCGCCGCCGGGTACGGTGGGGCCGATGGTCCGTCCCGAGCCCGCAAGCCGCGCCCGGCCGCTGCGCTGGCGGCTTCGCAGCCGCCTGCGGTGGTGGCTTTCGGTATGGCTCCCGGCGCGGCTCTCGCCCCATCTTCCCCCGCGCCTGCGGCGTTTGCTCGTCAAGGGGGACCCCGACACCGCCGAGGGGCAGTGGCTGCGCGCCGTGATGCTGCCCGACACCCGAGCGGCGTTCGAGGGGCTCGACCCGCCCTCGCTGCACGTCGTCGAGGTGAGCGGCGAGCTCTGGACGGACGTGCCGTGGGCCAGCCACACGCAGGTCGGCTTCCCCGGCTTCGACCTCTGCCGCCCGCCGGAGCCGCTGCCGGGTCCGTTCGACCTCGTGATCTGCGAGCAGGTGCTCGAGCACGTACCCGATCCCCTCACGGCGGTGCGGACGCTGCGCCGCCTGTGCCGGCCGGACGGCCACGTCTACGTCTCGACGCCGTTTCTGGTGCGCCTGCACGACTGGCCCGGCGACTACTGGCGCTTCACCCCCGACGGGTTGGCGCTCCTACTGCGCTCCCAGGGGCTCGAGCCGCTGTGGGTGCGCAGCTGGGGCAACCGCGAGGTCGCGCTCGCGAACTTCGACCACTGGGTGCCGCGCCTCGCCGGGCAGAGCCTTCGCAACGAGCCCCAGCTGCCGGTCTCGGTGTGGGCGCTCGCGCGGCGCGCAGCCGATGAGCCGGGGCGCGAGCGGGGCGCCGGAGACGCCTTGGGCCGCTAGGCCCTCCACGCCCACAGCACGCCTGCCTGGGGGGCCGTCTGGACCTCCTCCATGTGCTCGTAGCCGGCGCTCGCCAGCAGGCGCCGGGCCGCGCCGCGGGGGTCGGGGTCGGGGCTGCCCATCGCGTGCCACTCGAGCACGATCGCGTCGGCGTCGAGGTGAGCCAGCCGCGGGTCTTGGAGGATCGCCCACTCGGCTCCCTCGATGTCCACCTTCAGCAGCGCGACGTGGCCTTCTACGGCGCTGAACAGGTCGACGACGGGGACGGAGATCTCCTCGCCCTCGGACAGCGGTCGGGCATCCGGGAGGCGCGCCGCGGGGTCGCCGAGGCCAGCCAGCTGGGACTCGGCGTGGAGGCCCGCGACGAACCCCGACTCGCCGGAGGTATCGGAGACCGCCACCGGATGCACGGACCAGCTCGACTCGAGCCCGTTCGCGGCGACTGCTCCGCGCAGCAGCGGCAGGTTGCTCGGGTCCGGCTCGAAGCTCTCCACCGTCGAGCCGGGCCAGCGGTTCAGCGCGAAGAGGCCGAACAGCCCGATGTTCCCGCCGAGATCGACGATCCGCAGCGCCGGCATGCCCCGCAGGATCGCCTCGACCGCGGCGGGCGGCTCGTAGACGTTGGGCCACGGGTTCACGCCGAAGATCTCCCGGAACACTGCGACGTCCCGGCTGCCGTGGCGCACGCCGACGATCAGCCCGGAGGACCGCAGGCGGTGAGCCGTGACGCCGCGCCGCCGGAGCAGCTCGCAGGCCAGGAACCTCCCGGGCCGCTCCACCGCCATCGATGCGCGGACGCTCTGGGCGGCAAGCCGTGCCGGCGCAGACTCGACGACGGCGAGCGTTAGCGAGTTTCGCCTCAGGGCACGGCGCAGCGCGGCCAGCATGCTCGTCCTCGCGGAGCTAGGATCGCGAGAACGGCCGGTGGTGCGCTGAGCCCAGACGGTCCAGCACCGCCGTCAGCACCGCCTCGACGTGCTCCGCTGCGACCTCCTCGGCCGCCCGCAGCTCGGCGGAGAGGTCGGCGGCAGGCGCATCTTCATCCGCGACCTCGGCCAGGGAGTGCGCCTCGTCGGCCGGCTCGGCCGTCGTCGGAGCATCCAGGGGCTGTTCCCCGCGGGCTGGGCCGCCGCGTCGATGTCCGCGTGCTGGCCGGCGACGAGGGGGGTGCGTCGGGCTCCGGCGCGGGGGCGCCGACCGGCTCGGCCTTCTCCTCGGCCGCGAGATCCGGCTCCTCCTTGGCCTCTGCGGCATCTGCGATCGGCCCGTCGAGCGGGTCGAGGAGCTCATCCGTCGTCTCCGCTGCGTCTGCCACCGGCTCATCGAGGGGGTCGAGCAGCTCTAGGTCCTGATCCGCCGGCTCCGCGTCCTCCGCCTTGAGGAGGAACGACGCGACCGGCGCGGCGTCCGCGGGCGCGGTCGGCTTGCGGCGCCGGACGAACAGCCGGGCCAGGAAGCCGCGCCGAGGCTCGGCTGCGGGCGCCGGCTCCGGTGCCGGGGACAGCTCGTCGTGCTCGACGGGCTCCGGCGGCTCGATCGCCGCCTGCACGGCCCACGCCTGCAGCCCGTCCGGCTCGGCGGGGGGGTCGAAGGCTTCGGCGGCGTGCGGCTCGCTCTCGATCGCCGGGGCGGGCTCGAGCTCGCTGCTCGGCCAGCCCGCCGCGCGTCGCGCCGCCTCGGTCGCCGGCGCCGGCTTTCGGTGCGGCGCGTCTTCGGCCGCGGATTCGCTGCCCAGCGGCGGATCACCCGCCTCGGCCTCGCTAGGCGTGTGGGCCTGCGTCTCGGGCTCCTCCTGGGCGTCTGCCGGGGTCTCGAGCTCGAGCGAGGGCTCGGGGCCGGCCTCGGCGGGTGGCTCAGAGCCGGCCTCGGTCGGCGAAGCGTCCGCGGGGCTCCCTGCCTCGGCCTCGCCGGGCGCGGGCGCCTCCTCCGCGAGCGGCGCCGCGCTCTCGCCGGCGGGAAGCTCGCGTGAGACCGTCAACGTCACACGCGTTCCCCAGCCCGAGGGCTTGATCTGGACGGTGCCGGTGGTGCCCTCCGCCTCCCATTCGACGAGGTTCTCCGGCTCCACCCGCGTGATCTCGATCTCCCCGAGCTCGCCGAGGTGGCGGGCCAGGGACTGGGGGTCGCTGAGCTCGCTCCAGAGCTCGGGCGGGGACTTGACGAGGGTGCGCTGCACCTCTGAGCTGATCATCGCCCCCCATTTCGAGCGATCCGTGCCTGTTCCTGCCACGGGGGCGCAGGATGCAGGCGCCCTGGCGGGTGCGGAGGGCCCGGCCCCGTGCTAGACGGCGGGCGCCGAGGCCCGCAGCAGGCCGCGCTCGTGCAGCAGCTCGGCGATCTGCACGGCGTTCGTGGCGGCGCCCTTGCGCAGGTTGTCGGCGACGATCCAGAGGTCGAGCGCGCGCTCGTTGCCGGGGTCGCGCCGGATCCGGCCGACGAACACCTCGTCGCGTTCGGCGGCATGGATCGGCATCGGGTACACCGCCTGTCCGGGGTCGTCGAGCACGGCCACGCCCGGCGCGCCGCGGAGCAGCTCGCGCGCATCCTCGGGCGAGAGCGCCCGGGCGGTCTGGACGTTGACCGCCTCGGAGTGGCCGGTCGCGACCGGCACCCGCACGCAGGTCGCGCTGATCGCGATCTCCGGGGCGTCGAGGATCTTGCGCGTCTCGTTCATCAGCTTGCGCTCCTCGTCGGTGTGGTCGTCCCCCGGCGAGAAGCTGCCGGCGTGGGGCAGCGCGTTGAAGGCGATCTGGTGGGCGTAGGCGCTCGGAGCGTCGATGTCCTGCTCGTGCAGGATCGCGTGGGACTGGCCGAGCAGCTCCTCCACGGCGGCCCTGCCGGTGCCGGAGACGGCCTGGTAGGTGCTGATCACGAGCCGCTCGATTCCCGCGGCGTCGTAGATCGGCTTGAGCGCGACGACCATCTGCATGGTCGAGCAGTTCGGGTTGGCGATGATGCCGGAGTGGCCGTCGACCGCCCCTGGGTTGACCTCGCTCACGACCAGCGGGACGCCGTCCTGCATGCGCCAGCGGGAGGAGTTGTCGATCACGACGGCCCCGGCCGCCGCGAAGCGCGGCGCCCACTCGCCCGAGGTGGAGCCGCCCGCGGAGAACAGCGCGATGTCGAAGCCCTGGATCGACTCGTCGTCGAGGCCCCGCACCACCAGCTCGCCGCCCGGGCCGGTCACGGTCCTGCCGACCGAGCGCTCGGAGGCGAACGGGACCACCTCCATGGCCGGGAAGCCACGCTCGCCGAGCAGCCGCAGCATCAAGGTGCCGACCTGGCCGGTCGCGCCCACCACTGCCACCCGGTAGCCGTCGCTCATGCCGTCAGAGTACAACTCGCCAGCGGGGCTTTCCTCCGGTACTCTGGGAGGTCGTGTGTTGCATGGGGGCGACGCCTGGGAGGATTCGCATGGAGGCGATGGGATGAGTAAGGAGCTCGAGATCGACGGCTGGCCGGTTGACGTTCCGCCGCCGGCTGCGCCGCTGGCCCCGGCCGCCGCGCCGCGCCTGAGCGTGCTGATCGCCTACTACGGCGGCGAAGACACCGTCGCCGAGGCGGTGCGCTCGCTGCTCGCGCAGACGGTCGCGCCGCACGAGATCATCGTCTGCGACGACGGCTCGCCCGACGACGTCGATGCCGGGCTCGGGGAGCTGCGCGGCCAGGTGCAGCTGCTGCGCAAGCCGAACGGGGGCACAGGCTCGGCGCTGAACGCCGCCGCGCGGGCGGCGAGCGGCGACTACGTGCTGCCGCTCGACGTCGACGACGTCTTCGAGCCGCGCAGGCTCGAGGCGATCTCGGCCGTGCTGACGGCTCGGCCCGACGTCGACATCGTCGCGACCGACGCGCTGATCGAGCGCGACGGCGAGACCGTGACGACGATGGACCGGGTCAACCCCTACCCGCGCAGCGGGCACCGCGTGGCGATGCTCCGCACGTGCACGTTCCTGTGGCCGTGCGTGCGGCGCTCGACGCTGCTCGACGCCGGCGGCCTGGATGAGAGCCTGAAGGCGATCGAGGACTGGGACTGCTGGCTGCGACTGGTGCTCTCCGGCGCGGTCGTCGCCTACATCCGCGAGCCGCTCTATCGCTGGCGCCTGACGCCGGGCAGCCGCTCGTCGATCAGCCGCGTCGCGCACTTCGAGGACCAGGTGCGCCTGACCGAGAAGGCGCTGGACGAAGGCTGGCTCGACGCCGAGGAGACCGGGCTGGCCGACGCGCTGCTGCAGGCGCGCCAGCGCGGGCTCGCCCGCGAGCTCGCCCGCGACGCCGTCGAGACCGGGGAGGGTGGCGCCCGCGGGCGCTCGCTGCCGCTGCTGACCGGCCCTGGCTACGACCGCGCTACGCGCGCCAAGGCGGCGATCACGGTGCTCTCGCCGGCGCTCGCCTCGCGCTTCCTCGAGCGCCGCCGCGAGGCGACCGACCAGGCCGAGCTGGAGCTGGCGATGCGCGGCTTCCGGCTCTCCGTCTGACCGCGGCGCTAGCGGGTTTTGACGGTCATGAAGTAGATCGTCGCCAGCACGAGCACGTTCGCGATGTAGCCGACGATTGCGATCTGCCGGCGGAGAGCCATGTACTCGGCGCTGAACTTCACCTCGCCGTCGCCGGCCGCCGCGATGTCGCGGTCGGCCAGCTCCGCGAGTTTGCGCTCACGCGGCGCGAAGAACGCGCCGCCGAGGCCGCCGATCACGATGATCACGGCCAGGCCCCACTGCACGTAGAAGTCGCTCCAGACTTTGAGCTTGCTCGCCAGGTAGATCCCGCACAGCAGCGCGAGCACCAGGAACGGCGAGATCACGAACCTGCCGACGTAGTCCTGGATGCGGTGGAAGCCGGGCATCGATCGCGGCTCGTTTTTCAGGCCGACCGCGTACATGACCGGGTACGCGAAGGTGACCCCGAAGGCGATCACGATCGAGGCGATGTGCGCCGCGAGCACGACTTCGTAGAAGACGACGGCCGGGACCATGCCAGCAATCTACGCGGCTACCCGGCGTAATCCTGCCGCCCGGGCGGTGTCGTCCCTAGAACGTCGGCGCGTAGGACCCGAACACGTCCTGCATCGCGCCGCAGACCTCGCCCAGCGAGCAGCGGTCGCCCAGGGCCCGGCGGATCGCAGGCAGCAGGTTCTCCGCGCCGCGCGCGGCCGCGCGCAGCTCCTCCAGGCGCGTCTCGACCAGCGCCTGGTCGCGGTCCGCCTTGAAGGCCTTCAGGCGGTCGACCTGCTCGCGCTCGGACTCCGGGTCCACGCGCAGCAGATCGGGCACCTCGATGTCCTCCTCCTCGTACTTGTTCACGCCGACGACGATGTCCTGGCCGATGCGGTAGCGCTCCTGGTAGCCCCAGGCGGACTCGTCGATCTCGCCGGTGATGAACTGGATCGCGTTGACCGAGCCGCCGAGCTCGTCGACCTTCGCGATCAGCTTCTGCGCGCGCGCTTCGATCTCGTCGGTCAGCGCCTCGATGAAGTACGAGCCGGCGAACGGGTCGACGGTGTCGGCGGCGCCGGACTCGTGGGCCAGGATCTGCTGCGTGCGCAGGGCGATTTTGGCGGCGCGCTCGGTGGGCAGCGCGAGCGCCTCGTCGAAGCCGTTCGTGTGCAGCGACTGGGTGCCGCCGCAGACCGCCGCGAAGCCCTGCAGGGCGACGCGCACGATGTTGTTCTCCGGCTGCTGGGCGGTCAGCGTCACGCCGCCGGTCTGCGTGTGGAAGCGCAGCATCGTCGACTTCGGGTTCTTCGCGCCGAAGCGCTCGGTCATGATGTGCGCCCACATCCGGCGGGCCGCGCGGAACTTCGCGACCTCCTGGAAGACGTTGTTGTGGCCGTTGAAGAAGAACGCCAGCCGGGGGGCGAAGTCGTCGACGTCCAGGCCCTTGTCGATCGCCGCCTGCACGTAGGCGATGCCGGAGGAGAGCGTGAAGGCGACCTCCTGGACGGCCGAGCAGCCCTTCTCGCGGAAGTGATAGCCGGAGATCGAGATCGTGTTCCACTTCGGCACCCGTTCGTTGCAGTACTGGAACAGATCGGTCGTCAGCCGCATCGTCGCCTCGGGCGGGTAGATGTAGTTGCCGCGCGCGATGTACTCCTTCAGGACGTCGTTCTGGGTCGTCCCCCGGAGCTGCTCGGAGGGCACGCCCTGCTCCTCGCCGACCAGCTCGTAGAGCAGCAGCAGGCAGGCCGCGGGAGCGTTGATCGTCATCGAGGTCGAGACCTGGTCGAGCGGGATCCCGTCGAAGGCGGTGCGCATGTCGTCGATCGTGTCGATCGCCACGCCCGTGCGGCCGACCTCGCCGAGGCAGCGCGGGTTGTCCGAGTCGAGGCCGAGCTGCGTCGGCAGGTCGAAGGCCATCGACAGCCCCGTCGAGCCCTTCGAGATCAGGTAGCGGTAGCGCTCGTTTGACTCCTTCGCCGAGGCGTAGCCCGCGTACTGGCGCATCGTCCACGTCTGCTTGCGGTACATCTCGCGGTGCACGCCGCGCGTGTAGGGGAATGCGCCGGGGTCGCCGAGGTCGAGCTCTGCCGGCAGATCGCCCTCCGTGTAGAGCTCTGAGATCTCGATCCCCGAGTCCGTGAAGCGGCGCGGGTCCTCCGGGCCCACGATCGGCGCGACGGAGTCCTCGTCGCCCGGATCGTCGTCGTCGCGCGGCGGGGTCACAGGTTCGGTCGCCATGGCAGTGATGATATGGACAGCCGGGCCCTGGGCGCCGGTGCCGGGCGCTGCAATAGCGCTAACCGCCAGGTTCCTGCGCGGGGCACCCGGGTATCCTGCCGGGAATGCCGACCTGTCTGGTCACCGGGGGGGCCGGGTTCCTCGGATCCCACCTCTGCGACGAGCTGCTCGCGCGGGGCAACCGCGTGATCTGCGTCGACAACCTCGAGACGGGGTCGCTGGCCAACATCGAGCACATCCGCGACCCCGAGCGCTTCATTCACCTGAACGTCGACATCATCGACTCGTACTTCGTCGATGAGCCGGTCGACTTCGTCTACCACCTCGCCTCGCCCGCCTCGCCGATCGACTACCTGCGGCTGCCGCTGCACACGCTGAAGGTCGGCTCCTACGGCACGCACAACACGCTCGGGCTCGCGAAGGCCAAGCGCGCGCGCTTCCTGATCGCCTCCACGAGCGAGGTCTACGGGGACCCGCTCGAGCACCCGCAGTCCGAGGAGTACTGGGGACACGTCAACCCGATCGGCCCGCGCGGCGTCTACGACGAGGCCAAGCGCTACGCCGAGGCGCTGACGATGGCCTACCACCGCCAGCAGGGGGTCGACACCTCGATCGTGCGGATCTTCAACACGTACGGCTCGCGGATGCGCCCGCACGACGGACGCGCGATCCCCACGTTCCTGCGCCAGGCGCTCGCCAACCGCCCGCTGACCGTCTTCGGTGACGGCAGCCAGACGCGCTCCTTCTGCTACGTCAGCGACCTGATCCGGGGCATCATCGCGCTCGCCGAGTCCGGTTACCATGATCCCGTGAACATCGGGAATCCGGATGAGTTCACGCTGCTGGAACTGGCGGAGGCCGTGCGGGAGCTCACCGACTCGAACTCGGAGATCGTCTTCGAGGCGCTGCCCGTCGACGATCCCAAGCAGCGGCGCCCGAACATCGCGCTCGCCCAGAAGCTGCTCGAGTGGTCGCCCGAGGTGCCGCTGCGCGAGGGGCTGAGGCGCACGATCGAGGATTCCGGTGTCGAGCTGCTCGTTGGAGGCTCTCGCTGATCCCCCGCGGCTCCCCCCGCGCATCCGTCCAGACCGCCCCACTCAACCGCTCCTTCGGCCTAAAAGGGGTGTTGTGAGGGGGGAGATGGGCACACGTTTGTCGGGAACGTCGAGTCCCACCGCGCAGCGCGTCCAGAGCCCCGCCGCGCCGCCGCGAAGCCAGCCATCCGCCAAGCCGCCGCCGGGTGCTCCGACCATCGCCCGGCCACCCGCGCCGCCGACGCCGCCGCCGCCGCGCGACGTGCGCGCCAAGCGCCCGACCGCGCTCAGCTTCCTGGTGCGGATCTCCACGCTGCGCCGCGCCGGCCGCGTCGCGACGCTGCTCGCGCTCGACTTCGCGGGCGTCTCGCTCGCGATCTTCACGGCGCTGCTGCTCAAGGAAGCGGTGCACGGGAGCGTCGACGTCGCGCCACGACGTGCACGGCACCGAACAGTTCCTGCCCTTCTGCTACCTGCTGACCGTGCTGCTGTTCGCGAACGCCGGGCTCTACGCCGAGCGCGCGCTGCGCCCGGGCATGACGCGGATCGTCGGCTCGCTGTTCGAGGTCGCGCTCGTCGCCCTGATCTTCGCGCTGGTCAACGGCGAACACTTCTCGAGCTACTACCTCTTCTACGGCTCGCTCGTGTTCGCGATCTTCTACGTCTCGGCCTTCCGCGCGATCTACGACCGCGCGACGCTGCTGATGCTGCGCGCCGCCGGCTTCCAGCGCCGTGCCGTGCTCGTCGGGCGCGGCAAACAGATCGCCGACGTCGCCCACGCGCTCGCCGATGCTCCGCACGCGTCGATCGAGGTCGTGGGCTTCCTCTCGCCGACGCCCCTGCCCGACAACGGCCTGCGGTCGCTCGGCACGCTCGATGACCTCGAGTCGGTGATCGGCTCCTCGCGCATCGACGAGGTCATCATCGCGGATCCCGACTTCCCCCAGGAGGCCGCGGTCGAGCTCGTCGACCAGTGCCACCGGCGCGGCATCCGGGTGCGGCTGGCGCCGTCGACGATGGAGATCCTGATCCACCGCGCCGAGTTCGTCCCCGGCCAGTCGGTGCCGCTGTTCGAGCTCGGCCCGCCCGCCTTCGAGGGGATCGACTTCGCGCTCAAGCGGACCTTCGACATCCTCGGCGCGACGCTGCTGCTGATCGTGCTGAGCCCGCTGCTGATCGCGTTGACGCTCGCCGTCGCCGTCAGCTCCCGCGGGCCGATCCTGTTCCACTCGATGCGCCGCGGCATCGGCCAGCGCCCGTTCGCCTGCCTGAAGTTCCGCACCATGCACACCAACGCCGAGGAGCGCCAGGCGGACCTCGAAGAGTTCAACGAGGCCTCAGGCGCGCTCTTCAAGATCCGCGACGACCCGCGCCTTACCCCGGTCGGGCGCTTCCTGCGGCGCTTCTCGCTCGATGAGCTTCCGCAGCTGATCAACGTCCTGCGCGGCGAGATGTCGCTCGTCGGCCCCCGGCCGCTGCCCGAACGCGACTACACGATGCTCGAGGACTGGCATCGCAAGCGCTATCTCGTGCTCCCGGGCATCACCGGTCTGTGGCAGGTCTCCGGCCGCTCGGAGCTCGACTTCGACGACCTCGTCCACCTCGACTTCCTGTACCTCGAGCACTGGTCGCTGGCGCTCGACCTCACGATCCTTCTGAAGACGATCCCCGCCGTGATCTCGCGCCGGGGCGCCTACTGAGCGAGGGCGCCGGGCGTCAGGGCAGCTCGAGGCCGCCGGCGGGCCGGGGGCCCAGCCCGCGCCGCGCTGCCGGGAGCTCGCGCGCGGCGTCGGCCGCGGCGCGGGCGTAGACCCGCCAGGTGGCGCGCGCGGCGTCCTCCCAGCTCCAGCGCGGCGGAGCCGGGGCAGGCCTCGTGGCTCGCTGGGCGGCGTCGACGAGCGCGGCCATCTCGCCGGCGGCGACGAACGTCGCCCGCTCGCCGAGCACCTCCCGCAGCGCGGCGCCGTCGGCGGCGGCGACGGGGGTGCCGCAGGCGAGGGCCTCGACGGCCGGGAGCCCGAAGCCGGCCTGCTCACAGGAGACGATCAGGGCGTGGGCGCCGCTGTAGAGCGCCGCGAGCTCGTCGTCGTCGACCTCGCCGGTCAGGATCACCCCTGGCAGCTCGTGCGCCCACGGGCGCGTCGGCCCGACGAGCACGAGCGGAAGCTCCCGCGGCGCCGCCGCGAGTTCGGAGACGTGGCTGCTCGGGTCGGGGTGCTGGAGGCTGCCGACCCACACCAGGTACCGCTCGGGCAGCCCGTGGCGTGCTCGCGCCGCCGCGACCTCGCCGGCCGCGCGCGGGTACATCGCGCCGTCGGCTGCCTCCGGGATCACCGCCACCTTCCGCGGCTCGAGGCGCAGGTGGTCGACGGCGTCGGCGGCGACGGCCTCGGTCGGGACGATCACGCAGGCCGCCCGCTGCACCGCCAGCGGGCGCAGCCGCAATCGCAGGCTCGTCCGCAGGTGCTCGCTGCGGCGCTTCTGCATGTTCAGGTCGTGGACCGTCACCACCATCGGGCAGGGGCTGTGCAGCATCGCGCCGTCGATCCACGGCGTGTGGAACACGTCCGCCCCCCGACCGCGCAGCACCTTCGAGGGCCGCTTGGTCTCGAGCACCTCGTCGCCGCCCGCGGCCGTGTCGCGCAGCGCCCGCGCCAGGCAGCGCGCGTAACGGCCGACGCCGTCGCAATCGGCGGCGGGGCGGCTGTCCAACGCGACCTTCATCGGCCCCTGCGGGACCTTCCCGTGCCCGGCACGTGCTCCCCGACCCTCACAGCGCCAACATAGTCGCTGTGAACCGGTGTAGATAGCTTTGACAGCTTCTCTGCAGCCATGAGGCTTCCCGCCATCCCGCTTCCTCCAAACGTTTATCTCGCCACCCGGACGCCGCCGGGTGTCGCGAGCGGACTCTAGGCTCTCCTGCCGCGATGCCCTCGCGGGACTACCACGAAGCGCTCTGGCTGGCGCTGCCGCCGGGGCTCGAGCCGGCCCACTTCGAGCTGCGCCGGCGCTTTCTGCTCGAGGGCGTGACGGCCGGCATGCGCGTCCTCGACCTCGGCTGCGGCGAGGGCTCGTTCGCGGCCGAGCTGGCGCGGGCCGGCGCCGAGGTGCTGGCGGTCGACGTCGCCGAGGAGCCGCTGCGGCGTGCGCGCGCCGCTCACCCCGGGCTGAGCCTGCAGCTGATCGACGGCGAAGGCGACTGGGCGCTGGACGACGCGAGCTTCGATCTCGTCTGGGCCGGCGAGGTGATCGAGCACGTCGCCGACACGGCCCGCTGGCTCTCGGAGCTGCGGCGCGTGCTGCGCCCCGGTGGCGGGCTGCGGCTCAGCACGCCGCAGCTCGGCCGCTCGCAGCTGCTCGTCGCGGGCCTCTCGGAGCAAGCCTTCGCCTCGCGATTCGAGCCGCGAAGCGATCACCTGCGCCACTACAGCCGCGCGACGCTCCGCGGGCTCATCGCTGATTTCGGCTTCGAGCGGATCGACGTGCGGCCCGCCGCCGGACTGCCCGGCGCGCGCGAGCTGCTGCTCGCCGTCGCTGTGCGTGCGCGGTTTTGACCGCCGCTTCTGCCTGGGCGCCGGCGCGCAGCGCCTGCACGTAGGCGTTGTAGGTCTGGATCGCTTCGAGGTGCCCGGCCGAGAGCGCTTCGGGCGAGATCGACGCCGGGTCGAGGTAGATGCCTGCGCGCAGCTCCTGGACCGCCGCCTTCGGGTTGCTGGCGAGGTCGAAGCGGCCGAGCGTGACCCATGTCTGCGGGTTCGACGGCTGCAGCCTGCACGGCCCGCTGCAGCGTCGCGCGCGCCTGCGCCGGATGTCCCGTGGCGGCCTGCACGTCGGCGAGCGCGAACAGCGCTTCGGCCGACAGCGGATCCCGTGAGACCGCGCTCTGCGCCGCCGCCGTGGCTGCGCGGGGGTTCGAGGCGAGTTGCGTCAGCGCGCTGTCGCGCGCTTCTTCGGCGCGCTGCGGCTGCCACTGCGTCCACGCGATCAGCAGCCCGCCGACAAGCGACCGCGGCCGCGACGGCGATCCTCGCGGGCCCCGGGCGCCCGAGCGCATCCCGCAAGCTCTCCCGTGAGAGCGGGGCGCGGCCGTTGGCGGCGGCCCGATCCTCGCCGCGGGCCGGCGTCGCAGCGATGCCCGCGAGCGGCCCCCGCCCGGCGAGCCAGCCCGCGCAGGCCAGCGCGGCGATCGCGCAGCCCGGGACGTACCAGGTCCAATCGATCGTCGAATGGATCCCGAACAGGACGACGAGGCAGAGCATCGTCAGCATCCCCACCCGCTCAGGGCCGTAGCGGCGGGGCCTTCCCGGCTCGAGCGCCACCCACGCCGGGCGTGCCCCCCGGCGCACCTCCGACCAGCCGCGCCAGCGGCGGTTGAACGGGTGGGTCGCCCGCCCGGCCGCCGCCATCCAGGTTCCGAGCAGCGCCAGCGCCAGCACGAGGCCGACGATTCCGAGGTCGGCCAGCGTCTGCACGACGAAGCCGTGGGCGTGTTTGACCGGCAGCGGCCCCGTGCGGTAGCGCAGCCGCGCGACTTCGTAGCCCTGCGCGCCGGCGCCGAGCGCCGGGTGCGCCGAGAAGACCTTCAGCGCCTCATCCCAGTACTGCGCCCGCACGCTGGCGATCGCCGTCAGGCGCCCCGGGGTGTTCGGCACCTTCGCGTGCGTGTCGGTCAGCGAGTGGTACGCATGGGAGATCGTGCCGGTGAAGCCCCTGTGGCTGGCCGCCAGCGCGCCGGCGAAGGCCAGCACCAGCACCCCCCCAAGGCAGGCGATCGCCAGGCCCGCACGCCTGCGCAGCCGCGGCGAGGGCGCGCGCCGGCCCGTCGCGAACGTGACGCCGACGCCGACCGCCGTCAACACCAGCACCATCGCGATCACGAGTGCGCCCAGCTCGTGGCCGGCCGAAGCCGCTTGGGCGATCGGCACGTTTTCGGAGCTGAGCGCGTGGTTCGAGAAGTCCCAGGCGGCGATCGCCCCCGCCGTGAGCGCGCCCGAGAGCAGCACCGCGGCGCCGCGCAGCCGCACGGGGACGAGGCAGAACCACAGCGCGAGCGCGAGCACCAGCGCCAGCAGCGCGCCGCGCGAGTAGGCCAGCAGCAGCGTCAGCAGCAGCACCCCCATCGCCGGATAGGCGAGCGCGCTCAAAAGCGCGTGTCCGGCGCGGCGAGCGCCGAGCCACATGCAGCCCATCGCGCCGAGCGCCGCCGTCAGGCCGAGGGCGTTCCAGTAGCCATACGGTTCGTAGATCCGCGCGTAGCGGTTGGCTTCGCCGAAGTGGTTCGGGTAGCTCTTGGTCAACAGCGCCCAGCCGCAGATCACAACGGCGGCCAGCGTGATCCCGCCGAGCAGCGCCGGCCAGCGCCGCGGCATCACCCGTGCGAGCAGGACCGCCGCCGCGAACACCGCCGTGTAGCAGAGCAGGCGCGCGGCGTCGCGCCAGCTGCCGTCGGGCTGCACCGACCACACGATCGAGATCACGCTCAGCACCGCGAAGCCCAGCAGCAGCAGCGACGGCCATGCGCCGTAGACGGGCGGCGGCCGCCGCACCACGAGCACCGCGGCGGCGATCACGACGGACGCGGCCAGCGTCAGCCCGAGCTCCGTGTTCGTCAGCGTCTCCAGGTTCAGCCCGCCGCGCGTATAGAACGCGAGCAGGCACAGCAGCCCGGCCACGATCAGCGTGCCGATCCACATCCCCTGGCCGACGATCCGGCCGGCCCCGGCCGGCGTGCGCGTCCGCGCCGGCGGGCGCGCCGGCGTCAGCGGCGGCGCGACGCCGAGCGCGGGAGTGCCGCCCGCAGGCGGCGCGCTCTCAGTCGGCGCGGCCACCGCGGAACCGCTTGCGGGCGAAGCCGCCGCCGAAGGCCACCGCGCAGGCGAGCAGGAAGGCGAGCAGCGCGAGCACCGGTGTCGGCAGCGTGCTCAGCGCCGAGGAGACGTTGGCGTGGACGACGCCGGGGTGGATCTGCTCGCCGCCGACCGCGACCGGCGCCGACCCTGCGCGGGCGGCGTCGGCGATCGCCTTCTGCTCGGCCGGCGTGGCCACGATCGCCGCGGTCAGACCCGAGCCGGCACCCGCCCCGCCGCCGTGGCCGGCCGCTGCTGCGCCCTGCGCCTGGCGGATCAGCTGCCCGCATTCGGAATACTCTTCGGTCGTCGCGCTGATCTCTTTCAGCGCCTTCGCGTAGGCGCTCGGCGGGTAGCCGGCCAGCGACTTCCCTTCGGCGCACAGCCGGATGATCTTCTGCCCGACATCCTGGCCCTGGGCGGGCGGGGCGGCGATCAGCAGCGTCGCGAGCAGGATGCCCGCGGCCGGCGCGAGGCGTCTGTGCGGGCGGGCGATTCTCATAGCTCGATCTTCGGGACGCTATCAGCGGTTCCGGGCGAGCCCGAGCGTCGCCAGAGCCGCCGAGAAGCCCTGCGCCCACGCCTTGTGCGTGTACGCGAGGACGTCCTCCGCGCCCTTAACACCCATCTGCTCGCGAAGCTGCGGATCGCCGGCCATGCGGCCGATCGCAGCCGCAAGCATGCCTGCGTCGCCGGCCGGGACGACCAGGCCGTTCGCGCCGTCTCGGACGAGGCCTCCGGCGGCCGCGCCGACGGCGTCGGAGGCGATGACCGCCATTCGCCGGTTCATAGCCTCGTTCACTACCAGGCCCCAGGGCTCCCGAAACGTCGAAGTCGCGATCGACGGCACGACGAGCACCTCGCAGCCGGCGTAGACGTCGCGCAGGCGCCCGGGGTCGAGGGGGCCGAGGGACAGCGCGCCGGCGACCGCGCCGGCTTCTCCGGCGAGCACTAGCGCGATGTCGCCGCGGACGGCGGCCGCCTGCCGCCAGGCCCCCGCGAGCACGTCGAGCCCCTTCTCGGGCGCGTCGCGCCCGACGAACAGGAACCGGGTGGCGGCGCCGACCGGCCAGCCGGCGGGCGGCGGCGCCCCGGAGGGATCGGCGCGCCAGAAATCGTTGTCGACCGACTGCGGCGCCTCATGGACGTTGCGGGCGCCGCGAGCACGCACGTAGGCGCTGACGTGCGGGCCGTAGGTGACAACGGCATCCGCCGAGGCGTAGAGGCGGCGCAGGGGCAGGTAGCTGAGCGCATGCGCGGCGCTGCGGGGGTGGGCCCACAGCGAGGCCCAGAGGATCACCGGCAGCCGAGCGCGGCGCGCGCCCGCCCATCCGGCCAGCAGCGACGCGCGGCCACCCGTCGAGCAGACCACCGCGCGGTGGCGTCCGCTGCTCGCGAGCGCCCACAGCTCGCGTGGCCCGGCGCGGCGCGAGGGGAAGGGCAGCGCGGCGGGCTGGGCGGCGCCGCCGTGCAGCGAGCGCCCGCCGAATAGGGCGACCTCGATGTCCTCCCGCTCGTGCAGCTCGCGCAGAGCGCCGGCGCGATAGGCCGGAACGTTGCCGGTGATGAACAGGAGCGGCTTCAAGCGAGGGCTTGCCGGTAGGCGGCGAGCGTCTGCTCCCCGCAGCGCTCCCAGGTGAAGCTGCCCGCGACCGTCGCCCGCGCGCGCTGGCCGGCCTCGCGAAGGCGGTGGCCGTCGGAGAGCAGCTCCTCGATTCGCTGCGTGAGCCGCTCGATGTCGCCCGGCGGCACCAGCACCATCCCGTCGCCGGCCGCCGCGATCTCCTCGGGTCCCGGCTCCCCGCGGCAGCCGATCGCGGGCACGCCGCCCGCCATCGCCTCGACGTAGGCGACGCCGAAGGCCTCCTCGGTCGAGGGCATCACGAACAGCGTGCTGCGCCGGGCGAGCTCGACCGCCTCCTGCGGCGGCAGCTGGCCGAGGAACTCGACTCGGTTGGAGATCTCCAGCCGGGCCGCCAGCCCTTCGAGGGCCGTGTGCTCCGGACCGTCGCCGATCACCCGGTAGCGCAGGCGCGGATAGCGCGGCCCGAGCACCGCCAGCGCGCGCAGCACGTCGCCGTGACGCTTGCGCGCGATCAGGTGCGCGACGGTGACGAGGCTCGCCTCGTCACCGGCGTCCCGCCGCGGCATCTGTGCAGGCAGGTCGGTGCCGAGGTGCACGACGCGCGCCTCGTGGGCGCCGTGCCGCTCGCACAGCTCGGCGATCCCGTGGCTGTTGGCGAGCACGAGCCGCGCTGCGCCGAGGCCGCGGGCGACCGCAGCGGCGCCGCCGCGGCCGCGCCCGGCGGTGTAGAGGACATCACCGCCGTGGACGGAGACGACGAGCGGCACGCGGGGGCGCGTCCTTCGCACGGCGTCGCCTGCCGGCACCGCGTTGTGCGCGTGGATCAGCTCGTAGGGGAACGTGCGCCTCAGCCGCCGCAGGGCGAGTGCCAGCGCCGGAGCGGCCCACGCGCTCCAGCCTGGGTAGCCGCGCTCGCGCGGGGGCGAGACGTAGGGCACGTATTCGACCGTCAGCCCGTCGTGGATCTGGCGGCGCGGCTCGGTCGCCCGGGCACGCAGCGCTCGCGCGGCTGCCGCGGGTCCCTCGGCGAGCGTCGCGCGCGGCGGCACGAGCCGGTGAAGGACGATCACGCGCACCTCGGCGCCCGCGGCGCGCGCCGCGAGCGCCTGCCTGTGAGCCCAGACGCCGAGCACCGGGTCGCGCTCGCTCGGGTAGAACTCGGCGACGACCGCGACGCGCACCGGGATGTCGGCCCTGTTGCTCACCAGCGTCTGTGCGTCGCCAGC
Source organism: uncultured Solirubrobacteraceae bacterium (assembly GCA_963721285.1). Classification (GTDB taxonomy): domain Bacteria; phylum Actinomycetota; class Thermoleophilia; order Solirubrobacterales; family Solirubrobacteraceae; genus Palsa-744. The sequence goes on from CAVRIN010000002.1 coordinate 957,664, forward strand.
GTCCGCTGCGCCTCGGCGGCGGTGATGTGGGGGCGGGCGGCGAGGAACGATGCGCCCTCGGCGATCGCCTCCTCACGCGGATAGGCGGCGCCGGCGGGCGCCTGGCGGTGGCGGATCGCAACCGCGTCGAGCACCCCGCAACGCCAGCCCTGCTCGCGCGCGAGCGCCGCCCAGTGCATGTCAAGGCCCCAGCCCATCCGCAGCTCGGGGAACGGGAGCAGCAGCCCGAAGCTCGCCGCCGCGAAGCCGGTCACGGGTCCGATCTCGACGAAGCCGGTCTCGCGCGCGACGCTGCCGGGACGCCGGCGCGTTACCTCCCACGCGGCATGGGAGTGCATGCGGTGCGCGGGCTGGGCGAGCGTCAGCCCGAAGCGCTCGCTGAGGAACACGAAGCTGTCCACGAAGCCACGCGGCAGCTCGACGTCGTCGTCGATCGCGAGCAGCCAGTCGTGCCCCTCGGCCGGGTGCGCTGCGAGCAGGCGGTTCAGGTTCTCGAACTTGCCGCCCGCGCCCGGGTCGATCGTGTGCAGCTCGACCTCGTGGCGCGAGCGCGCGAGCTCGCCGGCGATCGCGCCTGCGAGCCGTGCCCGCTCGGGGCGCTGCACCATCAGCGCGAGCACGCGCCGACGCGGCGGCGAGCTGCGCGCGGCGCGCGCGAGGCGCAGCGAGCGACCCGAGAGCAGCTCGCCCGCGACGGCCAGCTCGTCATGGCCCCTGCGGCGCAGGCCGTCGAGCCCGCCGACGGTGCCGCTCGCGCCCGAGAGAAAGGTGGGCGAGGGGCTCGCTGGGGCGGTGCCGCCGCCCCGTGCGGAGCTCGCGCCCGGGGCGCGCGGTGCGGCTGCGTCCTCGCGCCCGTGCACCGGCCTGAGCGTCTCGCGCAGCCTGCCCGCGCTGTGGGCGACCATCGTCAGCCCGGCCGGGCAGCGGTGGCGCAGCACGTGGCCGAGGCAGCCGCCCAGGGTCCAGAGCTCGCGCGCGGCGGAGGGCCGGCGACCGGTGCGGACGTCGAAGCGCCGTGCGGCCCGCCCTCGCGCGTAGGAAGCGCGGCAGAGCGCGCGAAGGCGCGCGTCGTCACCGGCGCGGCGGTGCTCGACCCAGGCGCCCGCGACGTACAGCGCGCCCGTCCCGGCGCGTTCCTGCCACTCCTGCTCGTCGCCCCCGACGCCGAACGTGACGTCGAAACGGCCGACGCGGGCGAACGCCGAGCGCCGGATGGCGATGTTCGCCCCCCACGCGAACGGCGCCGGCCGGTCCTCCTCGCCGAGGTCGAGCGTCGTGATCGGCGGCTGCTCGCGACCGCAGCTGCGTGCGGCGGGTCCTTCGAGCCTCGCCGTGATGCGGCCGGCGAAGACGTCGATCTCGGGGTGCTCGGCGGCGGCCCGGAGCAGCGCGGCGAGCCAGCCGTCGCGGACCCGCACGTCGTCGTCGAGGAACGCGACCAGCTCGCCCGCGGTGTGATCGATGCCGGTGTTGCGCGCCGCGTTCAGGCCGTGGACGCCCTCGACGGCTGCATACCTGGCGCCGTGGCGCTCCGCGACCAGCCGGACGCGCTCGGATGGGCCGGCGTCGTCGACGACCAGCACGTCGGCGCCCTCGCGCTCGGCTTCCGCGCGCAGCGAGGCCAGCGCGACCTCGAGGTAGGGCAGGCGGTCGCGAGTGGGGATCACGACTGAGACGGCGGCGTCCATGACAGGCAGAGAGTCTAGGTTTGAGCGGTCCATGGTCCTCTTCCTGCACAACCGCTACCGCACGACGGGGGGCGAGGAGCGGGTCGTCGAGGACCTGCTGGCGCTCGTCCGGGAGCGCCTCGGCGAGCCGGCCGAGCTGCTTGCGCGCGACTCGTCCGGGCTCGGCGGCGGCCGGGCGGCGGTCGGGCTGCTGCGCGGCGGCCTCGGGGAGCGCGAGGTGGCGGCCGCCGTGCGCCGCAGCGGCGCGCGCGTCGTGCACGCGCACAACCTGCTCCCGGGTTTCGGCTGGCGCGCGCTCGCGGCCGCCAGGGCGGCGGGCGCGCGGGTCGTGCTTCACCTGCACCAGTACCGGCTGGTCTGCGCCGTCGGCGTCTGCTTCACCGAGGGCGAGGACTGCACGCGCTGCCACGGGCGCGACACGCTGCCCGGCGTCAGGCACAACTGCCGGGGCAACCGGCGCGAGGCGCTCGCCTACGCCGCCTCGCTGGCGCTGTGGCAGCGGCGCATGGCCTCGCTGGCCGACGTGATCGTGGTGCCGAGCCGCTTCGCCGAGCGGCGCCTGGGCGAGCTCGGCGCGCCGCTCGCGGCGGGGCGGGTGCGGGTGCTCGCGCCGCCCGTCGCCGTCGCGAGTGCTGAAGGCGAGGGGCCCGATGCCGAGGGGACGATCGAGCGGGGCGCGCCAGGGCGGGCCGGTCAGGGCGCCGGCGGCGCGGGCGGGCACGCGCTCGTGGTCTCGCGCCTGGCCCCGGAGAAGGGCGTCGACGTGGCGATCCAGGCGTGCCGGATCGCGGGGACGCCGCTGGTGGTCGCGGGCGATGGGCCGGAGCTCGGCCGGCTGCGCGTCCTGGCCGAGGGGGCCGACGTGAGCTTCCTCGGCCGCGTCGAGGAGGCGCGCCTCGCCGAGCTGCGGGCGAGCGCGGCGATCGCGCTCGTGCCGTCGCGCTCGGCGGAGACGTTCGGGATCGCCGCGGCGGAGTCGATGGCCGCGGGCCTGCCGGTCGCGGCGAGCCGCATCGGCGCGCTGCCGGAGCTGCTCGACGACGAGTCGCTGGTCACGCCCGCCGACGCGGCCGCGCTCGCGGAGGCGATCGGCCGCCTGGCCGGGGACCGGGAGGCGGGCGAGCGCGGCCGCCGGCGCGTCCGGGAGCTGTGCTCGCCGGAGACGGTCGCCCGCGGCCTCGCCTCCGTCTACGAGCAGGCCGGGGCCGGCGATCCGGCCTAAGCTGCGCGCATGCCGGACGGCCGCCGCGCGTTGATCACGGGCATCGCCGGCCAGGACGGATCGTTCCTGGCCGAGCTGCTGCTGGAGAAGGGCTATGAGGTGACCGGCATGCAGCACGCCGGTTCCTCCTCGCTCGGGGCGAGCGAGCACCTGAGCGGCAGCATCGCGGTTCTCGACGGCGAGCTCCTCGAGCCGGCTTCGCTGCGCGCGGCGATCGAGACCGCGCGCCCGGAGGAGATCTACCACCTGGCGGGCCTGTCCTACATTCCGGCCTCATGGGAGGAGCCGGTGCGAGCGGTGGAGGCGATCGCCGGCGCGACCGCGACGGTGCTCCAGAGCGTGCGCGAGCTCGACCCCTCGATCCGGGTGTTCGTGGCGGCCTCCGGGGGGATCTTCGGCGATGCCCCCGAGTGCCCGCAGAACGAGCTCACGCCGCCCCGCCCGCGCAACCCCTACGGGATCGCCAAGCTCGCCGCGCACCAGCTCGTGGGGGCGATGCGCGAACACGACGGCCTGCACGCGAGCTCGGGAATCGTCTACAACCACGAGTCCGAGCGGCGCCCGGAGCGGTTCGTCACGCGGCGGATCACGCGCGCGGCGGCCGCGATCTCGCTCGGCCTGGAGAGCGAGCTGACGCTGGGCTCGCTCGAGGCGGTGCGCGACTGGTCGTTCGCGGGCGACATCGTGCGCGGCGCCTGGATGATGCTGCAGCAGCCGCAGGGCGGCGACTACGTGCTGGCGAGCGGGGTCGGGCACACGGTCGCCGAACTGGCGCAGGTCGCGTTCGCGTGCGTCGACCTCGATGCCGAACAGCACATCAGGGTCGACGAGGCGCTCGTGCGCGAGCCCGAGCGCACGCCGAACATCGGCGACCCGGCGAAGGCCCGCCGCGAGCTCGGCTGGCGCGCGGAGGTGCCGTTCGAAGCGCTGATCGAACGGATGGTGCGCGCCGACCTGCGCTCGCTGGAAGCCATCGCCAGCGGCCGCTGAGCGTCCCGCGTACCTCCTACACTGGCCCTCTGTTGCGCAAGATCGGTGTCATCGGCCTGGGCTACGTCGGCCTGCCGCTAGCCGTGGCGTTCGCCCGCGAGGGTTGCGAGGTGATCGGCGTCGACGTCGACGCGCGCAAGGTCGCGGCGATCGAGGGCGGGCGCAGCTACATCGAGGACGTGAGCTCCGAGGAGCTGGCCGAGGCCGGCGAGCGGATCGCGGTCGGCACCCGGTACGCGCCGCTGGCGGAGGCCGAGGCGGTGCTGATCTGCGTGCCCACGCCCCTGAGCCGCAATCGTGAGCCCGACCTGGGGCCGCTCGTGGAGGCCGGGCGGGCGCTGGCCGGGGTTCTGAAGGCCGGCCAGCTGGTCGTGCTCGAGTCGACCACCTATCCGGGCACGACGCGTGAGCGGCTGCTCCCGCTGCTCGAGGAGTCCGGCCTGTCGGCGGGTCGCGACTTCCACCTCGCGTTCTCGCCCGAGCGCGTCGACCCCGGCCGCACCGACTTCACGATGCGCAACACGCCGAAGGTCGTCGGCGGCCTCACCGACGCGTGCGCGGAGCGTGCCGCCGAGCTCTACGGGCTCGTCTGCGATGAGATCGTCACGGTGTCGAGCCCCGAGGCGGCCGAGCTCTCGAAGCTGCTGGAGAACGTGTTCCGCTCGGTGAACATCGCGCTCGTCAACGAGCTGGCGATGCTGACCGACCGCATGGGGATCGACGTGTGGGAGGTGGTCGACGCGGCCGGGACGAAGCCGTACGGCTTCATGCGCTTCGAGCCCGGCCCGGGGATGGGCGGCCATTGCCTGCCGGTCGATCCGTTCTACCTGAGCTGGCGGGCGCGCGAGTTCGACATGGCGACCGAGTTCGTCGAGCTGGCGGGGAAGATCAACCAGCAGATGCCCTATCACTGCGTCGCCAAGGCGCAGCGCGCGCTCAACGAGCGCGGCCTGGCGGTGAAAGGCGCGCGGATCGCGATCATCGGGGTGAGCTACAAGCCCGGCGTCGGCGACGTGCGCGAATCGCCCGCGCTGAAGATGATCGCGCTGCTGCGCGAGCTCGGGGCCGAGGTCGGCTACCACGACCCGCACGTGCCCGAGCTGCCCGAGCTGGGCCTGTCGAGCCTGCCGTTCGAGCAGGCGATCGCCGACGCCGACCTGGTGGTGATCGTCACCGCCCACCCGGGCGTCGACCACGACGAGATCGCCCGCCGCGCGCGGCTCGTGGTCGATCTGCGCGGCGTGACGCGCGCGGCGGGCGCTCAGGCGAACGTCGTGAAGCTGTGAGCGCGAGCGGCGGCCCGCGCGCCATCGGCGAGATCCACGTCCCGCTGCTCGCGCCGGGAGTGAGCGTCGGCGAGGGCGTGCAGTTCGGCGCTCACGTCGTCGTCCATGGCGACACGGTGATCGGCGCCGAATGCTCGATCGGCGACCACACCGTGCTCGGGCGCCCGCCCACGCTCGCGCCGCATTCCGCCGCGCACGGGGCGCTGGAGGCGCTCGAGCTCGAGCCCGGAGCGACGGTCGGGGCGCACGCGGTCCTGCTGGCCGGCGCGCGGATCGGCGCGGGTGCCATCGTCGGCGACCAGAGCTTCGTGCGCGAGCGGGCGCTGATCGGCGCCGGATCGGTCGTCGGCCGGGGCAGCGTCGTCGAGAACGACGTCCGCGTCGGCGCCCGGGCGCGGATCCAGACGAACGTCTACCTGTCCGCCGGGAGCGTCGTGGAGGACGACGTGTTCCTGGGGCCGGGGGCCCTGACGAGCAACGACGACACGATGGGGCGCCACGCGCCCGGGCTCGCGCCGTCGGGCGCGGTGCTGCGACGCGCGTGCCGGGTCGGCGCCGGGGCGGTCCTGACGCCGGGGGTCGAGATCGGCGAGGAGGCCTTCGTCGCCGCGGGCGCCGTCGTCACGAAGGACGTGCCGGCGAGGGCCGTCGTGATGGGCGTGCCGGCACGGGTCGTGCGGGAGGTGCCGGAGGAGGATCTGCTCGAGCGCTGGCGGCCGGCTCCCTGACTGAAGGAGAAGCTCGGGATGGTGCCGATGGAGGCGGCGTCGCTCGTGATGGAGCGCAAGATGCTGCGCGGGATCAAGGAGCGCGCGGAGCGGCTGGCGGCGGACGTGCCGGGCTAGCCCGCCCGCAGCGCCGCGACCACCTCGTCGGCCTGCTCGCGCGTCAGCAGCGGGCTCATCGGGATCGCGAGGTGGCACCGTGCCGCGTGCTCGGTCGCCGGCAGGTCCACGCCCTCGCCCCATTGCCGCATCGCCTCCTGGCGGTGCACGGGCGTGCGGTAGTAGGGCTTGCACTCCACGCCGGCGGCGCGCAGGGACGCTTCGGCCCGCTCGGCCTGGGTGTCACCGATCACGTACAGGTGCCAGGCCGGCGAGGCGCCGTCGACGGCAGCGGGCAGTTTGACGAGCTCGCCGAGGCCGGCCTCGTCGTAGTGGCGGGCGGCCTCGCGGCGGCCGTCGGCGAAGCCGTCGAGGTGGGGGAGCTGGACGCGCAGGACCGCCGCCTGGATCTCGTCGAGGCGCGAGTTGTAGCCGATGGCCTCGTAGGTGACCTTGTCGCGGGAGCCGTGAAAGCGCAGCACGCGCACCCGCTCGGCGAGGTCGGGGTAGGACGTCGTGATCATCCCGCCGTCGCCGAACGCGCCGAGGTTCTTCGAGGGGAAGAACGAGAAGGTGGCCGCGGTGCCCAGCGCGCCCGGGCGTCCGCGGTCCGAGACGGAGCCCGCCGCCTGGGCGGCGTCCTCGAGCACGGGTACGCCGAGCGCCTCGATCTCCGCGACGGGGGCGACGTTGCCGAACAGGTGAACGGCGATGACGACCTTGGTCTGCGGCGTCAGAGCCGCGCGGACGGTGTCGGCCGTGACGCAGTAGGTGTCCGGGTCGATGTCGCAGAAGACGGGCGTCGCGCCGGTCGCGGGGATCGCCTCGGCCGAGGCGTAGAACGTGAAGGAGGGCACGACGACCTCGTCGCCGGGGCCGACGCCCATCGCCCGCAGCGCGATCGTGATCGCCTCGGTGCCGTTGGCGACGCCGATCGCGTGCGAGGCGCCGCAGTAGTCGGCGAACTCGCTCTCGAAGGCCTTGACCTCCGGACCGAGGATGTAGCGCTCGGAGTCGAGCACGCGCGCGACGGCCGCGCGGAGCTCCTCGCGCAGCGGCTCGAGCGGGCGGGAGGTGTCGAACAGCGGGACGGCCACGAGTTCGAGCGCGAGGCTAGCCCGACAGCAGCTCGAGGTCGGACCGCGTCATCAGGCGGATCAGCTCCTCGAAGCTCGTCTGCGGCTTCCAGCCGAGCTCGCGCTCGGCCTTCGACGCGTCGCCGATCAGGTGGTCGACCTCGGCCGGGCGCACGAACGCGGGATCGATCGTCACGTACTGCTCGAAGTCGCCGAGGCCGGCCTCGTCGAAGGCGATCTCGACAGCACTCGCGGACCGAGTGCGCCTCGCCGGTGGCGATCACGTAGTCCTGCGGGTCGTCGCGCTGGAGCATCAGCCACATCGCCTCGACGTAGTCCTTCGCGTAGCCCCAGTCGCGTTCGGCGTCGAGGTTGCCGAGGCGCAGCTCCTTCGCGCAGCCCGTGCTTGATCGCGGCCGCGTGCCAGGTGATCTTGCGGGTGACGAACTCCAGGCCGCGGCGCGGGCTCTCGTGGTTGAACAAGATCCCGCGACGTCGCATGGAGCTCGTAGGACTCGCGGTAGTTGACCGTGATGAAGTGCCCGTAGGCCTTCGCGACGCCGTACGGCGAGCGCGGGTAGAAGGGCGTCTTCTCGGTCTGCGGGACCTCGAGCACCTTGCCGAACATCTCGCTCGATGAGGCCTGGTAGAAGCGCGCCTCGGGGCAGACTTCGCGCATCGCCTCGAGCATCCGCGTGACGCCGACGCCGGTGAACTCGGCGGTCAGCGTCGGCTGGATCCAGGAGACGGCGACGAACGACATCGCGGCGAGGTTGTAGATCTCATCCGGCTCGGCTGGCGCGCAGCGCGTCGACCAGCGAGCGCTGGTCGAGCAGGTCGCCCTGGTGCAGCGTGAGCCGGTCGCGGAGGTGCTCGATGCGCTCGAACTTCTCGGTCGAGGCGCGCCGCACCATCGCGTGCACGTCGTAGCCCTTCTCGAGCAGAAGCTCGGCGAGATAGGAGCCGTCCTGGCCGGTGACGCCGGTGATGAGGGCTTTTCGAGCGGGCATGGCGGCGGGAGCTTATCGGCCGTCGCCGACCGCCCGCTCGCCGGCGCCGGCGCCCGGCGCGGCGCCGGCAGCGCCTGCGCCGCGGGCCTTGGGGCGGCGTCCCCGGGCCCGGCCGCGCCCGCGCGCCCGCGCCACCGCCGCCTGGCCGGCGCGCAGCTGGCGCAGCCAGCGCACCGTGTCGGCGATGCCGTCCTCGACGGGGATCCGGGCCTCCCAGCCGAGCAGCTCGCGCGCCTTCTCGACCGATGGCCAGCGGCGCTGGACGTCGACGGCGAACGTCGGCAGGTGCTCGAGCTCGAACTGCTCCGGGTCCTCGCCGCAGGCCTCCCAGATCACCCGGGCGATCTCTTCGACCGTCATCTCGCGCGAGGCAGAGATGTTGAAGTCCTCGTTGAGGCCGGCCGGCGAGCCCATCGCGGTGACGATCCCGTCGGCGATGTCCTCGACGTGCGTGAGCGTGCGCGTCTGCTCGCCCGAGCCGAAGATCTGCAGCGGGCGCTGGCCGGAGAGCACCTTCTCGATCAGGTCCGGGACGGCGTGGGCGATCCCCGGCTCGGCGTCGGGCATCTCGCCGGGGCCGTACGCGTTGAAGGGGCGGCAGATCGTGTAGGGCAGCCCGTGCTCGTCGTGGGCGGCGCGGCAGTAGACCTCGCCGGTCAGCTTCGAGAAGCCGTAGGCCGAGAGCGGCACCGGGCAGCGGGGCAGGTAGGCCTCCGTCGTCGGGTACTCCTCGGCCCGCTCGAAGACCATCGAGGAGGAGACGTAGACGAAGCGCTCGACCTCGCTCGTCCAGCGCGGCTCGCACCACGGCGTTGTAGAGCGCGTTGTTGACCTCGGTGAGCGTGTAGGGCAGCTTGTGGAAGTTGGCGATCCCGCCGACGATCGCCGCGAGGTGGATCACATGCGAGCAGCCGTGCGTCGCCGTCCGCGCCTCCTCGAGCACCCGCAGGTCGCCCGTGTGGACCTCGCAGCCCTCGCGCATCCACTGCGGCGCGAGCCGCTGGTCGGAGACGCGCACCTCGTAGGCGGGGTCCCGCGAGCAGGCGCCGGACGACCGCGGCGCCGATCGTCCCGGCGCCGCCGGTCACGAGCACGCGGCTCACCCCGCCGGCTCCTCGGCGACGGGCGCCCTGCCTGCGGCGGGCCGGCCGACCGCTCCGGCCAGCTGCGCCAGCTCGGATGCGTAGCCGAACACCTGGGCGGCGCCCCAGCAGTCCCAGGGGTCGACGACGAGGCAGTTCGGCGCGCCGCGCTCGGCGATCGCGGCGAGCGTCGCGGGATCGCGGAACTCGGAGTGGTTGGCGGCCACGATCACGGCATCGGCGCCGGCGAGCGCCTCCTCGAGCGAGGCGGTCGGGGTCGGCACGCGCGGGTCGTGCACGGCGACGTCGGCGAGCTCGCGCTCGAGCAGCCTGATCAGCTTGTGCGAGAGCGAGTCGCGCTCGTCGTCGGTGTCGGCCTTGAAGGCGAGCCCGAGCACGGCGACGCGACGGTCGGCCAGCGAGCCGAGCCGGCGCTTGATGCCTTCGACGAGGAACAGCGGCACGGACTCGTTGACGCGCGAGACGGCGAGCAGCATCCCCGGCGCGGCCGAGCGCTCCTCGGAGAACGTGAAGTCCTTGCGCAGGCAGGTGCCGGCGGTCAGCCCCGGCTGCGCGATCCCGCCGCGGGGATAGTCGCGGTTGATCAGGTCGATGACCTCGAAGACGTTCGCGCTGTATCGCTCGCAGTCCATCATCAGCAGGTTCGGCAACGCGAAGTTCGTGTAGCGCAGGATGTTCGTCCAGATCTTCGCCAGCTCGGCCTGCACGGGCGTCGTCTGGACGATCGGCGCGTCGAAGGTCCCGAACAGCTCGGCGGCGACCTCGCCCGAGCGCGGTCCGACGCCGCCGATGATGCACGGCAGCGTCTCGATCTCGGCCAGGAACCGACCGGCCGCGATCCGCTCGGGGGCATGCGAGACGAACACCTCCTCGCCGATCTGAAAGCCGCGGTGCTTGCGCAGGTAGCCGGCCACGAAGTCCGTCGTGCCGGGCGCGATCGTCGAGCGCAGGATCACCGAGTGCCCCTCCTGGAGCACCGGCAAGAGGTCGTCGAGCGCGGAACGGATGTCGCGCATGTCGATCTCGATATGTGAGAAGGAGGGGGTGCCCAGCGTGATGACGATCTGGCGCGCGTGGGCCGCCCCGGCAACGGAGTCGGTGAGGGACAGCCTGTCCCCCGCGTGCACCAGGTCGAGCAGCTCCTGGGCGCCCGTCTCCTCGAAGGGCATCCGCCCCTCGCGCACCGCCTCCAGGCGTCGCGGGTCGTTGTCGACGCCGATCACGCGCAGGCCGCGGCCGGCGAACGACAGGGCCAGCGGCAGCCCGACCCGGCCCAGCCCGACGACCGCCACCTCGGCGCTGCTCTGCTGGACGCTCATCCGAGCCTTGAGGTTAGCGGCGCCGTGGACGCGGATATGGTCCTCACGCATCGAGGAACACGCGAGCGAACTCGGGAGATCGATGCGATGAGCCGCCTCCGCGCATCCGCCGGCGCGCTCAAGCGCGGCCTCGGCGGGCTCTACCGGCGCTCGCAGCGGCGCCTCGCCCACCTCGCCTTCGAGCGCGGGCTGGAGAGCACAGAGAGCATCGACATCTCCTCCGGGCACCTGTATCTGCATCGCGGCCTGCGCGGCACCCGCGTCGGCCCCCGCGACGTCTTCGTCGACTACGGCTCGGGCAAGGGGCGCGTCCTGCTGCACGCGTCCCGGCGCCCTTTCGCCCGCGTGATCGGCATCGAGCTGGACCCGGAGGACTGTGCATTCGCCCGCAGGAACCTCGCGGCGGCCGCGGCCGCCGGTCGCGTGCGCGCGGCGGCTGTGGAAGTGCTCGAAGTCGATGCCACGAGCTGGCCGGTCCCCGATGATGTCACCGTTGTGTACATGTTCAACCCGTTCAAAGGCGAGATCTTCGCCGCCGTCGTGTCGCGGCTGATCGAGTCGCTCGACCGCCGGCCGCGGCCGCTGACGCTGGTCTACGCGAACCCGGAATGCAGCGCGGAGCTGCTCGCGACCGGCCGCTTCGAACGGGTGCGCAGCAGCCGCTGGCCGCGGCCCGACAAGCCCAAACAGCGCGTCGAGGTGTTCGGGGCCACGGTGGGCGCGAGATGATCGAAGGCGAGCTGATCACCGAGCGCGCGGGAGTCGAGGCGCTGGCGAGCGAGTGGGAACGCCTCGCCGTCGAGGCATCGAACGCGATCATGACCGCCGCCTGGGTGCTGGCCTGGTTGAGGCATGTCGCGGGCCCGGGCACCGAACTGCGCGTCGTGACCGCGCGCGAGGGCGGGCGGCTGATCGGCATCGCGCCGTTCTACGTCGCCGAGCGGGGAGCCGCCGGCGCCGAGCACCGCCTGATGGGGGGCGACTTCGGGATGCCCGCAGAACCGCTCGCGCTGCCCGGACGCGAGCGCGAGCTCGCCGCCGAGGTCTCCAGGCGGCTCACACAGGCGGACCCGCCGGCCGGGTCGTTCGCCTTCGGGCCGATGGCGCTCTCCTCGCCGTGGGCCGGCGCGCTGCGCGAGACATGGCCGGGCCGCCCACGGCCCCTTGTCTGCCGCCTGCGCACGCAGGGGGCGCCTGCGATCGAGCTGCGCGAGCCGTCCTTCGACGATTGGTTTCAGACTCTGAGCGCGAAACTGCGCCGCGAGTTGCGCCGCGGTCAGCGCGCGTTCGAGGCGGCGGGCGGCGTCTTTCGCTGGAGCGACGCGGGCACCCTGCGAGCCGACGCCGAGTCCTTCGCGCGGCTGCACGCCGGCCGCTGGGAGGGGCGCGGCTGGTCGCGGCTGGCCGACCTCGGCTCCGGGCTGCCCGACTGGCTCGAGGAGCTCGGAAGGCCGCTGATCGACCAGGACCGCTTCGGTCTCGGCGTGCTGGAGATCGACGGCGAGGCGATCTGCGTCGATCTCCATCTCAGAGCGGGACGTCGCGCCGAGGGCATCAACGTCGGCTGGGACCAGCGCCGCGCGAAGCTCGGGCCGGCGAAGCTGTCGCTGGTTCGGGTCGTCGGCGCCGCGTATGAGAAGGGCTGCGAGTGGCTCGGGCTCGGGCAGGGCACCCCCGAGAACAAGCTTCGCTTCGCCAACGCCGACGAGCCCGCGGCGTGGACGACGGTCCTCGCGCCCGGGCCGCGGCTGCCACTGGCCTATGCGCAACTCACACCGGCGCTGGCGCGACGGTGCGTGCGCGAGCGTCTCGAGCAGATGCCGGAGCCGTGGGCCGAGCGGGTCAAAGCCGCTGCCGGGCGGCTGCGCTGAAGCTCAGCGCCGCTCGCGCACGTGCCGCGCGTACTGCGCGGCGAAGGCGGCGATGAAACGGGGGTTGTAACGGGCGTAGCGCCGCCACAGGCGCCGCGGCTCGCGCGAGAGCCGGTAGACCCACTCGAGCCCTGCGCGCTGCATCCACGCCGGTGCCTGCGAGACGAGGCCGGCGTGGAAGTCGAACGCGGCACCGACGCCGACCAGCAGCGGGGCTGACAGTCGCGGGCGCATCTCCTGCATCCAGCGCTCCTGCTTGGGCTGGCCGATCCCGACCCACACGACGGCGGCCCCAGAGGAGTCGATGCGCTCGGCGAGCTCGACCTGCTCGCGCTCGCTCAGCGGCCTGAACGGCGGCGAGAAGGAGCCGGCGATGGGCAGCCCCGGAAAGCGCTCGCGTAGCCGCGCCTGCAGCATCGCGAGCGCCTCCGGCGTGCGCCCGCCGTAGAGGTAGACGGGAATGCCGCGCTGCGCCGCGCGCGCGCAGAAGGCCGCCATCAGGTCGGGCCCGTAGATGCGGGTCGCGTCGCCGTGTCCGAGCGCCTTGAGCGCCCACACCAGCGGCTGCCCGTCGGGCACGGCCAGCGTGGCGTCGCGGACCGCGGCAGCCGTCTCCGGCTGCTCGCGAGCACTCATCACGAGGTTCACGGCCGCCGCCGTCAGATAGCCCCGCGCGTCTGCCTCGATCATGCCCTCCATCCAGGCGACGACCTGCTCGTAGTCGCTGACGGCAAGCGGCACGCCGAGCACGTCGGCGCGCTCGGGCAGTGCCGGCGCAGCGGCGCTCGCTGGTGTCGGGACGCCGTCCGGCGGCATTCTGTGAACATACCTCGCTCAGTGGCGATCGACCCCGACTTCTGGCGCGGCCGGCGCGTGCTGCTGACCGGCCACACCGGGTTCAAGGGGTCGTGGCTGACGCTCTGGCTGAGCTCGCTCGGCGCCGAGGTGACAGGGCTCGCGCCTGAGGGAGAGCCGCCCGGCTGGCTGTACGAGCGGGCCCGGGCGGGGGAGGGCGTGAGCGAACGGGCCGTGGACGTGCGGGACGGGCGGGCGCTCGCGCAGGCGGTGGAGGAGGCCGAGCCGGAGGTCGTCGTGCATCTGGCCGCTCAGCCGCTCGTGCGCCGCTCGCTGCGCGAACCGGTGGCCACCTATGAGGTCAACGTGATGGGGACCGTCAACCTGCTCGAGGCGGTCCGCGCCCGCGGCGCGCCCGTCACCTCCGTCGTCGTCGTCACATCGGACAAGTGCTACGAGAATCCGGCCCAGCGGCGCCGCCCGTTCACCGAGGACGATCCGCTGGGCGGCAGCGACCCGTATTCCAGTTCGAAGGCATGCGCCGAGCTCGTCGTCACCGCTTACCGGCGCTCGTTCGCCGATCAGGAGGGCGCGGGCGCACGCATCGCGAGCGCCCGCGCCGGCAACGTCATCGGCGGCGGCGATCGCTGCGAGGACCGCCTGCTTCCCGACGCGCTCCGCGCGGTCGAGTCGGGCGGCCCGCTGCTCGTCCGCAACCCCGGCGCCGTGCGGCCCTGGCAGCACGTGCTCGGTCCGCTCTCGGGGTACCTGATGCTGGCCGAACGGCTGTGGCACTCGCCGCAGGCGGCCCGCCCTTGGAACTTCGGTCCGCCGGTGCAGGAATCGCGCCCCGTCGGCTGGATCGCGGCGCGGCTGGCGGAGCTCTGGCAGGGAGAGCTCGAGTGGATCCCCGACTCCTCGCCGCAGCCGCCCGAGGCGCAGCATCTGCTCCTCGACTCGACGGCCGCCGAGCGCGAGCTGGGCTGGCGCCCTTCGTGGGGACTGGAGGAGGCGCTCGCCCGGACCGTCGAATGGCACCGGCGCGAGCGCGCCGGCGAGGACATGCGCGCGTGCAGCATCGAGCAGATCGACGCGTTCGCAGCCGCGCTGGACGGCTGATCGATCGAGTCGGAGACAGCCGCGACGATCCTGTCGCGGCGTTTCCCCTGCACGGGCGGGCGATCGGCGGCGCAGGCGGCCGGGCGGCTGGCGGCGCTGCGGCACGCGCGTAGCCTCCGAGCCATGAGCCCCGCAGCGCTTCGTGTCTACCGCGCCGAACGGCTGCTGGAGCGCGACTTCCACGCGCTGCGCGGGCGCGTGCTCGGCATCGTGCGCGGGCGGCTTCGAGCCGGCGGCGCCTCGCTCGACACCGTCGATCTCGAGGCCTCCTACGCGGCGGCGTGGCAGGGGCTCTACGGGGCGATCGTCCGCGGCGAGCAGGTTGCCAACCCGGCCGCGTGGCTCGCGCTCGTCACCTACCGCCGGGCGATCGAGGAGCTGCGCGCGCGTCACGACAGCGACGCCGAAGCTCCCGTCCAGGCCACCGTCGAGCGCGACCTCGACGCCGAGCTCGACGACCGCGCGCGGCTGCGCAGGCTGCTCGAGGGGATGCGCTGCCGGCTCGACCTGCGCGAGCGCGAAGCCGCCGCGCTCTGCTACCTGCACGGCTACTCGCGCGCGCAGGCCGCGCGCCGCATGGGCATCAGCGAGACGCGCATGCGCAAGCTGATGGAGGGCCGCGGCGCCGGGCAGGCGGGCGTTGCCGCCAAGGTCGCCGTGCTCGCGCGGGCGATCACCGCGGGCGAGTTCTGCGCCCAGCAGGATTCGCTGATGCGCGCCTTCGCCTTCGGCGTGCTCGACCCGGAGGGCGAGCGCCACCGCATCGCGCTCGCGCACCTGCGTGACTGCCCGGCCTGCCGCCGCCACGTCGCCGCGCTCCGCGGCCTGGCCGCGGCGCTTCCGCCGGTGCTCACCCTGCCCGGCGCCGGCAAAGCTGCCCTGGCCGCGCTCGCGGCGGGCAGCGCGCACGGCGGCGGCGCCGGCTTCGCGACGGCGACGGGCGCGACCTCGGCGGCTCCCGGCGCGCCGTTGGGCGCTCCCCTCGGAGCCTCGGCCGCGGCGGGGGGCGGGGCGGCCGGCGGCGGCTGGGCGCTCGGCGGCGGACTGGCCGCGAAGCTCGCGGCGGGCTGCCTGCTCGCGCTCGGCGTCGGCGCCGGCTGCGTCACGCTCGCCGAGCACGGCCGCGGGACTGTGCACCGCGCGCCTCGAGCGTCATCTCGGCGTCCCGCCGCTGAACCGGTCGCGGCCGCTGCAGAACACCCGGTTCGCGGCCGCGCGGCGGCCGCTCACGCAGCGGGTCGCGGTTTCGCACGCGCCGCGACCACCTCGGGCGCGGAAGCCGGCGCTGCGCGCGAGTTCGGACCCGAGCAGTCGCGCTCCGCGGCGCCGCCGGGCGCCGCGCGGGCAGCGAGCATCCGCTCCGTCCCGCACGCCGCGCCACCGCCGAATGGTCCTGCCGGCGGAGGCGCCGCCGAACGCGAGTTCGCGCCCGGATAGCGCGCCGGCTGCTAGCTCTGCGGGAAGACCTTCGTGAGCTTGTGCAGCGCGAGCGGGTTGCCGCGCGGGCGCAGCTTGCCGGTGGCCATCGCGTGGAGCGGGTTCAGGCGCTGGCCGACGATGTCGGCCCAGTCCTGCCAGGCGATGCGCAGGCGCAGGTCGGGGTCGCCCGCCTCGCCCTCGGCCACGCTGCTCGAGCCGTTCTCGACCTGGAGGTGCCAGGTGGCGATGTCGGGGTCCGTGAACTCCCACTGGAAGGTCGTCGCGCCGGCGCAGCCCGTGCTCCGGGTTGACCTGGCGGCGCACGGTGTCGAACACCAGCGCGACGGTCTCGGGGTCCCGCTTGCTCGGGCCCTGCCTCACGCCGAGCACGTTGGCTTTGGCCAGCGCGCGCCCGCGCTGGGACAGTTCGAGCGGGCTCAGCCCGGGCGGCAGCAGCGGCGGGCCCGGCAGGCTCTCGACGGGGATCCCGGCGGAGCGCAGCTTGGTCGTCATCGAGGTCACGCCCTCGACGCCGACCTCGTCGTAGCTCGAGCCGAAGACCGTGATGTAGCGTTCGTCCCAGCCGGGCGGCATCAGGACCTGCGCGGTGTAGCGCGTCACGTCGCGCAGCAGCGCAGCCACGGCCCGGGGCACGCCCACGGGGTCTTCGCGATTGAGGTCGCTCAGCAGCTTGACGCCGAAGCCGATGTGGCGCTGCTCGTCGGCCGCGATGTTCTGCATGCCCTGGCGGAAGGCGGGCAGCTGCTCGCGCTCTTCGAGGTAGCTGCAGATGAAGTGCTGCCCGGGCTGTGCGAGCGAGGCCTCGATCACCACGTGGTAGAGCGTGACGGCCGCGGCCAGCTTCGCGGGCGAGCGGTCCTTGCGCAGCTCGTCGGCCATCGTGTCGAGGCGGTCGAAGATCTTGCGGAAGCCGGGGCTGAGCTGCGGACGGATCGCCTGCAGCCCGCTCGCGACGGAGCCGTCGCCGATCCCGCAGACCTCCTGCATGAAGCGCTTGAAGAAGACCGCGTGGCGCGCCTCGTCGACCTGCTGGGTCGTCAGGAAGTACTTCTGCTCCTCGCGCGGGGCGGCGTCGATGTAGGGGGAGAGGTTGTCGGCGACGGCGTCCTCGCCCCAGAAGAACAGGCAGTAGTTCCATACGGCGGCCTGTCGCTCGAAGTCCGTGAAGTCCTCGCGCCACTGGCGCGCGTCCTCGGTGAAGTCGAGCTCGGTCGCCTTCCAGTTGCCGCGCTCCCAGCGCGCGTACAGGTCCTCGTAGGAGACCGCGTCCGTCGGCAGCGAGCCGAGGGCGGGGCTGGGGGCAGTCGCGCTGGCCATCTCTCTCCGATCAGTCTTGGATAATGAACGTTATCGGAATAGCACTTGCTCTGTCAAGTACGATTGGTCCGATGGCATCGCCCAGCACCCGCCTGACCCGCGAGCAGAGCCGTGCGAACACCCGCGAGCGGCTGCTGGCGGCGGCCCGCAGCGTGTTCGCCCGCAGTGGCTTCCACGGCGCCTCCGTGGAGGAGATCGCCTCCGAGGCCGGCTACTCGACCGGCGCCCTGTACTCGAACTTCGAGGGCAAGGAGGACCTGTTCGTGGCCCTGATGGAGCGCGAGATCGACGAGCACGCGCAGGAGATCGCAAGCGCCGTCCGCGCCCAGGCGTCGATCTCCGATCGCGCGGCGGGCGGCGCGAGGCAGTGGATGACGCTGATCGAGCGCGAGCCCGAGGCGCTGCTGCTGTTCATGGAGTTCTGGGCCTACGGCGTGCGCGATGCCCAGATGCGGCCGAAGGTGGCCGCGCGCTTCGCGCAGATGCGCCGCGTCCTGACGGGCCTGATCGCCGACGGCGTGCGCGATTTCGACCTCGAGCTGACGATCCCGGCCGAGCAGCTCGCAATCGCGATCGACGCGCTGGCCGACGGCATCGCCCGTCAGAAGCTGGCCGACCCGGACGCGGTCCCCGACGAGCTGATGGGCGACGTGCTCGGGCTGCTGCTCGCCGCGGTCACGCGCCCGGCTTCACGGCCAGGCACGCCCAGTGCACGGTGAAGGCGCGCCTGGCCAGCGCCGGCGCGAGGGCGTCGGTCCCGGCCCGCATTCCCCACTTCGCGCTCGCGGCCGCCCGCGCGGCGGGGGTGCGCGCGAAGAAGCGGTGAGCCGCGAGCGGCAGGGGGTCCTGGAGCTCCCCGGCGACGCGCAGCCCCGCCGCGACCACGATCGCGCGCGCGGCGCGGCGGTCGAGGCGCTGCAGGTGACCGATCTCCTCGGAATGGGCGCGCTTCGAGCGCCGGCGCGCCGACCAGTTCGCCTCGAGCGGCACCTCGACGACCACGGCCGCGCAGACGCGGGCGGCCTCGGCTAGCAGCGCCGGCGGATCGGGCACGTGCTCGAGCACGTGCGAGAGGATCCCGAGCTCGTAGCTGCGATCTTCGAACGGCAGCACGCGGCCGTCGAACAGCTCGATCGCGTCCGCGACGTCCGCGCCCCGCGCGATCGCGGCCGCCGGCGCGCTGATCTCCGCCCCGCCGAGGCGCCCGCCGAACCCTCGGGAGCCGAGCTCGCGCAGCAGCGCGCCGTCGCCGCAGCCGACGTCGAGCGTGCTCGCCGGCGCGAGCCCCGCGCGCCGGCACAGCGCGAGGACGTGGTCGGCCTTGCCGACGGCGCCGAGCGCCCGCCACCGCGCGTAGAGCTGGCCGCGCTCGCCGCCGACGGAGTAGGAGCGCTCGTAGAAGTCGACGAGGGTCTCGGAGTCCTCCACCGCGGTGATTATCGTTGGCGCGATGAGCGCCAAGCTCACGGCGTCGCTGCGGCGCGCGCCGGCGACGGTCGCCTGTCTGGGCGCGATCGCGCTGATGATCGTCTGGGCGACGGACCAGGCCGGCTATCCCGTCACGCACTGGGCGCCCGGCGGCCTGATCGTGCTCGGGCTGCTCGCGATCGCGGTGGTCGTCCTGCGGGCGCCGCGCCCGCCGCTGCCGGTCTCGGTCCGCGTCGCGCTCGGGGCGCTGGCCGCCTACACCGCCCTCAGCTACCTGTCGATCGCCTGGGCGGCGGACTCCGGGTCCGCGCTCGAAGGCGCCGACCGCACGCTCCTGTATCTGCTGGTTTTCGCCCTTTTCGCGTGCTGGCCGCAGCGCGGGGCGACCGCGGCCGCGGTGCTGATCATCTGGACGCTCTCGCTGGCGGGGCTGGCCGTGTACGTGCTCGCGCACCTCGACGGCGCCTCCCGGGCCGGCCTCGCCGAGATGATCCCCGGCGGGCGCCTGGACTTCCCGACCGGCTACCCGAACTCGAACGCGGCCGAGTGGCTGATGGCCTTCTGGCCCGCGTTGCTGCTCGCACGCGGGCGCGAGCTGCCCTGGGCGCTGCGCGGCCTGCTGGCGGGGGCCGCCGTCGTGCTCGCCGAGGTCGCTCTGCTCAGCCAGAGCCGCGGGTCGCTGTACGCGATGCCGATCACGGCCGTGCTCGTGTTCGCGCTGCTGCCCGCGCGGACGCGCACCTTCGCGCTGCTCGTCCCTGTCGCCGCCGGTGTCGCGGCGGCGGCGCCGGCGGTTCTCCACGTCGGGGATCGCCTGCATCGGGGCGAAGTGGTGGCATCGAACGTGCACAGCGCCGTCGTCGCGACCCTGCTCGCCGCGCTCGTCGTTGCCCTGGTCGTCGCCGCCGGCAGCTTCGCCGAGGCCCGCGCCGGCGGGCGATCCGGAGCCCGCGCCGGGCTCGGACATCGCGTGACGGCCGCCGCGGCCCTCGTCGCCCTCGTCGCGGTCGCTCGCCGGCGGGCTGATCGCCGCCGGCAACCCCGTCCATCGCATCGAAGACGGCTGGCACAGCTTCAAGGGCGGTTACGGGCTCGGCGGCGGCAACAGGCTGCTGAGCGGCCTGGGGAGCAACCGGTACGACTTCTACCGGGTCTCGCTCGATGAATTCCGGGCCCATCCGGTCGCCGGGATCGGCGCGGACAACTTCCAGCAGCAGTACCTGCGTCGCGGCCGCAGCAGCGAGACGCCGCGCTACCCGCACAGCGTCGAGCTGCGGACGCTCGCGCAGACGGGCGTCATCGGTGCGCTGCTGGCGCTCGTCGGCTTGGGCGCCGCCCTGCTGGCCGCGATGCGGGCCGCACGCTCGCGCGAGAGGCTCGGCGCCGGCGTCGCCGCCGCGGCGCTGGCCGGCTTCGGCTACTGGATCGTGCACGGCTCGGTCGACTGGTTCTGGGAGTTCGCGGGACTCGGAGCGCCGGCGTTCGCGATGCTCGGGCTCGCCTGCGCGCTCGCGCCGCGCGCGGAGCCCGACCCGGCAGCGCCTCCACCGCGCGACGAGCGCGACCCGGCAGCGCCTCCCGCTGGCGCGGAGGGCGACCCGGCGGTGCCTTCACCGCGCGACGAGGGCGACCCGGCGGCGCCCCCGCCGGGCGCGGAGCCCGACCCGGCTGTGGACCCGGCTCCGCGGACTCGGCGCGCCGGGTGGACCGCGTCCAGGCCGCTCGCGATCGCGCTCTGGGCGGGCGCGGCCGTGATCGCGGTGGCGGCGGCGCTGGCCTTCACAGGGCCGTGGCTCAGCGGGCTCGAGGTCGAGCAGGCGGCGCGGATCTGGCCGCACGCGCCGGGGACGGCCTACTCGCGGCTCGAAGACGCCGCAGGTCTGGACCCGGTGAGCCCCCAGCCCTACCTCATCGCGGGCTCGATCGCGCTGCGGCGCGGCGAACTCGTGAGGGGCGACCGCGAATTCGCCCGCGCCCTCGATCGCTCGCCGGATGACGCCTACGCGACGCTCGAGCGCGGGGCGATCGCCTCGACCCGCGGCGAACGTCGGCGCGCGCTCGCGCTGCTGGGACGCGCGGCGGCGCTGAACCCCCGCGATCCGCTCACGGGGCAGGCGCTCGAGCTGGCCCGCCACGGCCGCCGCGTCGACGTGCGGAAGCTCAACCAGGTGATCCTGCTGCAGGCCCGGCAACTGGCGGTGAGACGGGACGCCGAACGCCCTCTTGAACGTCCGTGTTCGGACTCGACAGGCCGAACACGCTTCGGTAGCTTATGAGGATCTCGTCGATTCGCCGCGCTCGGGCCGGGGGGCCCGTTTGACTGCCAGCCCAAGACACGTCGAGTCCGGGCGAGTGGCATGGAATGGGGGCGCTTTCGCTCCCGCCAAGGAAGGGAACCCACGGTAGGGAGATGGCTAGGTATCGCTTGACTACGATCGTCGTGCTGCTGGCGCTGGCTCTGGCCTGCGCGCTGGCGCCGGGCGCCATGGCGTCGAGCACCCTCCTGAGCGGCTACGGCGGGCCCGGCCAGGGAAACCAGGCGATCCTCGGCACGACCCTGATCGGCGGCGGCAGCGCCGGAGGCTCGGGCGGCGGGAGCAGCGGAACCGGGGCACCGCCCGGGACGGCCGCCGTCACTCGAACTCGAAGAAGGACGCGGCGGCTCCTCGGGCGCAGGTGGCGCAAGCGGCGCCGGAGGCTCCCCTCGCACCGGCTCCTCGGCCTCGCAGGGCGCGCAGAGCGCGGGATCCGCCGGCGCCGGGCACGTCCCCGCCGCGCTTGCAGCCGCGCGCGTCGATGCGCCCGCTCTCGGCCTCAGCGGCGGCGATCTCGCCTACGTCGTGCTGGGGTTCCTGGTTTTGGCTCTCACGGCCCTTTCGAGCTTCGTGCTGATGCGCCGCGCCGGCGCAGAGCGGCCCGCCGGAGAGCGATAGGTAGCAACTAAAGGGAAGGGATCCAGGACCCGAGTAGTCATTAGACGCAAGTCCCGGGCAGCCAATGGACCGCGCACGAGTAACCCAACAGACCACATCGAGCACGATCTCGCTGAGAAGCGAGCTGGCGCACGACGCCCCGACGCCGCGGACGCTGAGCCGCGGCAGCTTCCACGGGCCCCTGCAATGGGCGCTCGAGGGCGCCGGCTGGGGCGATCGTGCGCCCGATCGTCGACTTCGTCATGGTCTGGCTGGCGCTGGTGATCGCGCTCGGCGGCTTCGGGAGCGTCGTTCACACCGACCACGCTGCGGGCACCGCTGCTGGTGTTCCCGTTTCTCGTCGTGCTGCTCTTCTACCTGCGCGGCCTCTATGAGACCAAGCTGCGCACGCAGGTTCTCGACGGCATCGTGCCGGTGATCAGCGGCGTCTCGGTCGCCGCGATGGCCGTCGCCGTGCTCGGCCTGGCGCTCAACCACCAGGTGCCCGAACAGGGCATGTGGGCCCGCGCCTGGTTCTACGCGCTGCTCGGCGTCGGCCTCGGGCGCACGGGGCTCGCCCTCGCCCAGCGCTGGGCGCGCTCCCGGCGGCTGATCGGCAAGCCCGTGCTGATCGTCGGCGCCGGCGTGGTCGGCGCCCAGGTCGCGCGCCGCCTCGAGAACCACCCGGAGTACGGCCTCGCGCCGGTCGGCTTCCTCGACGAGGACCCGCGTTCGGTCGCCGAGGTCGGCGGCCGCGAGGTGCCTGTGCTCGGGACGACCGACGACCTCGAGGAAGCGGTCGCGCGTACCGGCGTGAAGAACCTGATCGTGGCCTTCTCGTCGGTCGCCGATGCCCGCGTCAGCCGGCTGATCCCGCGTTGCCAGGAGCTCGGTGTCGACGTCTCGGTCGTGCCACGGATGTTCGACCTGATCAACGACCGCGTCGGCTACGACACGGTCGGCGGCCTGCCGCTGCTGTCGTTCACGGCGGTCAACCCGAAGGGGACGCAGTTCGCGATCAAGCACGCGCTCGACCGCGTGCTGGCCGGCGTGCTGCTGATCCTGTTCTCGCCCGTGATCGCGCTGGCCGCGCTCGCCGTCAAGCTCTCGAGCCCCGGGCCCGCGCTGTTCAAGCAGCGCCGCGTGGGCCGCGACGGGCGGGTGTTCGACTTCTACAAGTTCCGTTCGATGCGCCAGCAGGAGCGTCCGTCAGGCGACGAGGGGCCCGAGGACAGCAGCGCGCTCGACTTCCTGCTCGCCGGCGACATCGCGCCGGGCGGCGTCGAGGGCGAGGACCGGCGCACCCCCGTCGGCAGGTTCCTGCGCAGCACGTCGCTGGACGAGCTGCCGCAGCTGTTCAACGTGCTGCGCGGCGACATGAGCCTCGTCGGTCCGCGCCCGGAGCGCCCGGAGTTCGTCGAACTGTTCCGCAACGACATCATCCGCTACGGCGACCGCCACCGCGTGAGGTCCGGCATCACCGGCTGGGCGCAGGTGCACGGGCTGCGCGGCCAGACCTCGCTGGCAGAGCGGGTCGAGTGGGACAACTACTACATCGCCCACTGGTCGCTCGGGTCTGGACCTGAAGATCCTCGCGCTGACGGTCGTCGCGCTGTTCCGCAACGCGGAGTAGCGTCAGATCCGCCGGCTGGCTCGCGCGCGGAGGCGCCCGTCCAGTACTGGAACACACGCACCCGCAGACCGCTGGTGCCGAGTAGCCGCCGGCAGCGGGATCGAGATAGCGGTTGAAGCGGTCCTGCGTGAACAGCGCGCGGTAGCGCAGCCGTCCGCCGCGGAAGGCTTCGAGCTGCATGTAGTCGCCGACCGGCCCGCTGCCGCTGGCATCGAGGTGCCGGCCCTGGCGGCGCAGGCCGCAGCGTCGACGGCGCTGTACGAGACCGAACGGGTCGGTCGAACGCTTCGCTGAGCGCCCGGAACGACGGCTTGCGCGGCGTTCGTCGTGGTGACCGCGCCGAAGTCTTCGCCGCGCGAGTCCTGGAGCTTGTAGACCATCGCCGCTGCGACGTAGGGAACGCGCGCCATCTCGCGGATCGAGTTGCGCAGGTTCGTCGCCTGCGTCGCGGGCGTCACGCAGGCCTGTTCCTGCTCGATCTTGCGGTGCGGCCAGCAGCTCGTCCAGCCGAACTCGTCGAGCCACAGCGGCTTGCTGTCGCCGTTGGCGACTCTGGACTTCGCGGATCGAGCGCAGCGAGGCGAGCGTGAGGTGGTAGTAGTGGACCGAGAGGCCGTCGTAGTAGCCCTTGATGCCGGCGGCGTAGAGGGCGCGCAGGAAGACGCCGTTGGAGCCGACGAGCGAGCCCGCCGAGCACGAGCACGCCCGGGTTGGCCGCCTTCACCGCGCGGGTAGGCGGCGCGCAGCAGGCGAGCGTAGTTCTGGGCCTTGTCGGGGCCGGCGAAATACGCTTCGTTGGACTGGTCGGGCTCGTTCCAGACCTCGATCGCGGTGAGCTTCGTGCCGTAGCGCTGAACCAGCGCGCCCAGGAAGGCGCCGTAGGTCGCCGGGTCGCGCGGCGGCCAGTGCGCGCGGCGCCGCTGCGGGCGGCCCGAAGCGCGCCCCAGGATCGCCGCCGGCGCGGAGGAGGCCCAGCAGGGCGTGCTGGCGACGGTGGCGACGATCTTGATGCCGGCGCGCGAGGCATCTTCGACCAGCCGGTCGGCGCGCGCGAGCGCCTGGGGGTCGAGCGTCGGGCCGTTCGGCTCGAACAGCGACCACGCGAAGTCGACGCGCACGACGCGCGCGTGCATCTGCGCGGCGGTCTCGATCACGTGGTCGATGTCGGCCGGCGAGTGCAGAGGTGGCCGAGACCGGGGATGTTGACGCCGCCGAGCGGCCCGGTCGCGGCCTGCGCGCTGGCCGCGGGCGATCGCCAGCGCTGCGACCGCGAGCAGCGCGGCGAGCCTGCGGGAAGCTCGATGCATACCCGACACGATAGAGGCGCCCTAACGGCGAGGCGAAGGTCCCGACGGCTCTGCGCAGGCGCAGAGCCGCGCCGGTCAGGCGTCCAGCTAGGCTGCTGTCGGCATGCCTCGCACTGGATCTGGATGCAGGTCGCGATCGTCGTGTTCGTCGTGATCGGGATGATCATCGCGATCACGAAGCTGGCCTGAGGCGCGTCGGCCGCGCCGCCACGGTCACGACGCGCCCACGGCAGGCGCCTTCTGCACCGTCACCTGCGGCGCGCCGGCGGGATCTCCTCGCCGGCGAGGATCGCCGCCGGCACGTCGTAGGTGAGCCACTCCTGCAGCTCGCCGCAGCCGCTCGCCTCGAGCTCGGCGGCGATCGACGGCGGCCGCTGGCACGGGGTCGTGCGCGTCGGAGGCCACGTTGTGGGCCAGCCCGGCGTCGAGCAGCGCGAGCGCCATGCGCCGCGCCTCGCCGCCGAAGCGCCCGACGAGCGAGCCGGATGTGAGCGACCCGAGCGCGCCGCGGTCGATCAGCGCTTCGAGCAGCGCGGGCTCGCGGCGGAAGGCCTGGCAGCGCTCGGGATGGGCCAGCAGCACGCGGTAGCCGAGCGCATGCAGCTCGTCGATCGTCTGCGTCGACGCCGGTGAGCACCGAGGCGAACGGGGGCTCGAGCAGCATCCAGGGCCCGTCGCCCAGACACAGCGCCGCCAAGCTGCTCGCGGTCGAGCTCGGCGATGCGCGTGGCGGCGACCTCGGCGCCGAGCAGCACCTCGACCGGCGCCTCTCGGCAGCCGCGGACGCTGCCGCCGGCGGCGGCGTCGCGATCGTGCTCGCGTCGTTGCGGTAGCGCGAGCTCACATGGGGGGTGGCGACGATCGTCTCGATCCCGGCGGCTCGCCGCCGCCGCCAGCATCGTCTCCGAGCCGTCGAGCGTCGCGCGGGCCGTCGTCGATGCCCCGGCAGCACGTGGCAGTGCAGGTCGATCATCGCGGTCACATTAGCCGCCGCTGAGGCGTGAGCGGCCTCCCGCGCGGCGCGGGCGCGGATATGATCGCGCCGCGGTCTGAACGGGGGCCGACCAGGCGAGCGCGCGAGGAGGTCACGCATGTTCAAATCGATCGTCGTCGGGACCGACGGCTCGGACACGGCCACACAGGCGGTGCGCCAGGCCGTCGACCTCGCTCGCGACGTCGGCGCGAAGATCGAGCTGGTGAGCGCCTACGAGCCCGTCTCCTCCGCAGCGCCTCAGCGGGGAGCGGCGGGAGGCGCCGGAGGACCTGCAGTGGACGATCAACCCGCGCGAGGACGTCGACTCGACGCTCGAGCAGGCGGCCGCCACGTGCGCGGGACGCCGGCGTCGAGGTCAACATCTACGCGCGGCAGGGCGATCCGGCGGACGCGATCCTCGACGTCGCCGAGGAGCAGGAGGCCGACCTGATCGTCGTCGGCAACAAGGGCATGACCGGCGCCAAGCGGTTCCTGCTCGGCTCGGTGCCGAACAAGGTCTCGCACCACGCGCCCTGCTCGGTGCTGATCATCCGAACGACCTGAGCGCGAGGCTCAGGCGGTGCGCCGGCGCGAGGTTGCGCAGGCGCTGGGCGGCGATCCAGCCGTCGTCGCGCAGACGCCGTAGCGGCCCCGTCGCGGCGACGTTGAAGCGGCGCGCCGTGCGAGCGGGGTCGCGCAGATCGCGGACCACGCCGCGCGTGCGGCCACGCAGGAGCTGCTGGGCGGTGCGCCGCAGGCTCAGGCCCTTCTCCGCCGGCAGGTGCCAGAGGCCGATCTGCCCCGCGTCGTCGACCGGCAGCGCGAGGCTGCGCGGGCCCGTCGTGATGCGGCGGGCGACAGCGGAGAGGTCGGTGAAGGTGACCTGGCCGACGGCGCCCGCGAGGGAGAGGATCTGCTCCTCGTTGGGCAGCGTCTTGTCTTCGCCGCGCAGCTGGGCGTCGAGCTGCTCGCAGGCCTCGACCATCCCCTTGAGCGCGGTGACGGTTCCGCACAGCAGCTCGCCGCCGACCCAGGGCGGCGTCTCGGGCGGGAAGCCCATCGCGCCGGCCAGCTCGCCGATTGCGTTTCGGCTGCGTCCGTAGGTCTCGAAGCCGACCGTGTCCCAGTCGGGCGGGTAGTCGATGTACACGCATCCGACCTGCCCGGGGGGAGGGGCGGCCGCGAACACGCGCGCGGGGTCGGCCCAGACGCAATCCACGTCGGTCAGCCACAGTTCGCGCCGCTCGTCCAGGCCCTCGCTGCAAGAGAGGACCGCGTCGAGCACGTAGCGCGAGGACACGTAGCGTTCGGTGCCGGCCTTCGGGCGGTGCGTGTAGGGGGTCGGCACGATGCGGGCGCCGAGCTCCTCGAGGTTCGCGAGCAGCGCCTCGCCGCGCTTTCCGAGCACCGTGCGGTCGGTGACGTTGGTGGCGAACAGTAGCTCGCAGTCGATGTCGCGGTAGGCGAGGGTCGCGGCCTGCGTCAGCGCGCACTCGAGGTAGCGCTGCGCGACCTCGGCGGCCGAGTGCCCGGCGCGCGCCGACGGGTACCAGAAGCCCTCTTCGGGCTGGTGCACATACAGGTACTGGACGACGATCGGTCCCATTGGACTATGGATCGTGTCGGCGCCATCTGAACGCAGCTTAGCAGTACTCGTCGTACGGTTGGACGACACGCCCTCAGGCTTCGCGGCGGCCGCGGGCGGCGTCTTCGACGCGGCGCGTGAGCGGCTCGGGCAGCGAGCGCACCACTTGCTTGGCGCGAAAGCGCAGCACGCGGGGGGCCAGCTCGGCGCGGGTGCGCGGCCAGCGCCGGTTGCGCACGATCAGCCCGCCCCACGCGAGCGGGTCCTCGCCGTCGGCGAAGCGCAGCTTGTAGTCGTGGGTGCCGGCGCCGAGGTCGAGCCGGCGCTCGCCCCGCGCGATCGCGTCCTCGATCGCGGCGAGGATCGTCAGCATCGTCGGCTTGACGTCGGCGTGCTCCTCGAGCCAGCCGCCGTTCCAGTACTTGACCTCGCCTCCGGCGGCCTGGAAGAGCTGCACGGAGATCAGCTCGCCCTCGACCTCGGCGGCCCACAGCCGCAACCGGTCGGGGCCCATCGCGGCCGCCGCCTCGCCGAGCCACTCGCGCACGCCAGGCTGGGTCAGCCTCGACGGCGCACGGCCCTCCCAGCGGGCGACGTGCAGGCGCAGCAGCGCATCGAGCGCAGCGCCCCTCTCCTGCGGGTCGACGATCTGGCGCACGCTGCCGCCCCGCTCGGCAAGGCGCCGCCGCATGCGGCGCATCTGGCTGCGGAAGTTGCTCGACCGCGACGACATCCAGCCGTCGAATCCGCCGTCGTCCTGAGGCAGCGCGACGGTCGGCGCCACGATCACCGAGTTCTCGTAGCGTGCCAACCGCATCCGGCCGGCGCCCCCGGCGAGCGCGCGCATCCAGCGCGAGCGCTCGGGCACCGCCTCGAACGCGACCAGGTCCGGGCGCGGGCGCAGCGAGAAGACCCCGTCACGCAGGGCGGCGTCGACGTCCTGCTCGCGCCCTGGCGCGCACAGCACGTCGACGCGGTCTGACATCTCTGCGCCGAGGAAGCGCAGGTCGAGCCGGCCGCCTTCGCCCCGGTGGGAGAACCACGGCGCGAGCGCCACCAGCGCGTCGCCCTCGCGCACCGCCAGCAGCCGCAGCTCGCTCTGCGACGGCGCCATGTGGCGCCACCAGCTCAGCATCCAGCCCGGCGCGCAGAGCGGCAGCCCGGCGGCCACTGCCAGCCCGTCCCAACGGCCGCTGAGCGCCTGGGCGCCGTCCAGCGTGTCAACAACCTCAATCTCCAAAAAAATCAGCCCACGGCGCTGCGGTCGACATCGGCGAGCAGGTGCTCCCAGCTCGCAGCGAACGGCGCGATCCGGTCCGCGAGGCGCCTCAGCGAGCCGAAGTCGTCGTCCTGCTCCCAGGACGTGTGCAGCACGATCGGCACCCACGTGCCGGGCGCGAGGTCGATCAACCGCTCGGCCACGGGCAGGATCGTGCGGGCATCGGCGTACAGGGGCGCGTAGCACGGCAGGTAGACCGCGCCATCGCGCCACAGCGGCCCGCCGTGGAAGCCCAGCAGGGCGATGCTCTCCGGGCCGCCGCAGACGACCGCGAAGCGCTCGGCCAGCTGCGCGTACTGGCCGGCGTCGAAGCGGTTGAAGGGCGGCACGAAGACACGCGTCCGTGCGACCCCCGCCGCCACCAGCCGCCGGCGCCCGTCCTCGAGCAACGCCCGGGTGGCCTCGGCGTCCAGGCCGCAGAGCTCCGAGCGCCGCCGCGGGCTGGAGTAGCGGGTGCGGTGCGTCGTGCCGTGCTGCGCGAAGGTCACCCCGTCGGCGCGCATCCGCTCGAGCTGCGCGATCTCCGTCGCGCCGAGGTCGCGGCCGCCGGTCGAGCCGGGGGTGAGCGGGTCGTGGGTCAGCTGCGGCACGACCGCCATCAGGTGCACGAGGCCGGCGGCCGCCATCGTGTCGTGGAAGCGGGCCGACATCTCGAGGTCCTGCGGCCGATCGAAGGACGTGGAGTAGGGGTACTCGTCGACCCGCACCAGGAACCGCGGCGGCCCGGCTGCGCGCTCGCCGAGGGCGGCTCGCCGCGCGGCCATCAGAGGGCGCAGCCAGGCACGCTCCCAGTCCAGCCGCCCGAGCTTGACGGCGATGCGCTGCGCGGCGCGCAGCGGCGCCGGCGGGACCGGGCGCGGCGCCAGGACGCGGCGCGCCTCGGGCGGCAGCTCCCCGCCGGCGGCGTCGCCGAGGTGGAGCCTCAGGTTGCGCTCGAGGTCCGCTTGCTCACCCACCGCGCCGCCCGATGCCGACTCGCGAGGCTGCGCGGCGGGCGAGCTCGGGCAGGTAGACGCGGACCAGCGGCCCCAGGTCGCCGCGGGCGACCATGCTGTGCGCGCTGACGGGCGCCAGCGCGAGCGCGGTCGCCATCCCCCTGACCCCCTCCGCGTGACGCGAGGCGGCGATGTCACGGTTCAGCCATTGAAAGCGGGCGCCGACCTTCTGCGGTCCGATCGGCGGCAGCGGCCGGCCGGTCGCGAGCCGCGCCCAGGCGGCCGCGACGTTGACGCCGGCGCGCGCGGCCAGGGCGATGCCGCCGTAGAAGCGGCCGTTGAGCTCGGTGAACCGGGGCTCGCCGCGCTCGTCGAGCAGGTACTCGACCTCTGCCAGCCCGAACCAGCCGATCGACCGCACCAGCTCGCCGACCCGCCTCGAGATCTCCGCGTCGGGCTCGATCGTGCGGGCGCGCGCTGTGACGCCCGCCTCCGCCGGCCAGAAGCGCTCGCAGCGCTGCTGGACCTCGGCGACCACGTTGCCCTCGCGGTCCACGACGACGACCACCGCGCCGAGCTGGCCGCCCACGAGCTCCTGCAGGAGCGGCTCGCCGCCTTCGGCGCGCAGCTGCTGGACGAATCCTCGCGCCTGGGCAGCGTCGGCGAAGCGCCGGGTTTCATGGCGCGTCGGCACGTGGATCCGAGCCTTGACGACCACCGGGCCCTGCCACTGCGCGAGCGCCTCCTCGGTGGCCTCGAGGGTCCGCGGCACGCCAAGCCCGGCCGCCTGCGCCGCACGGGTGAAGGCGAGCTTGTCGAAGGAGCGCTCGACGACCTCGTGGGGCGCGTAGGGGACGATCGCCGGGGCCATCTCCTCCCGGCGGCGCGAGAGCACCAGCAGCCCGACGTCGTAGGAGCAGAAGATGACCTCGTAGCCGCCGACGCGCACCGCCGCGGCGATGTCGGCGATGAAGCGGTCCTCGTCGACCTCGGCCTCCTCGACGCGGTGGTGCATGCCAGTCGCCGCCGAGCGCGAGACGGTGCTCCGCTCGAAGGCGCCGGTGCCCACCTCCCAGCCGTCGGCGTGCAGCATCCGCGCCGCGGCCAGCGAGGCACGGTCGCGTGCCTGGTCGACGATCAGCGCGCGCATGGCAGCCACCTGTAGAGCATCGGCAGCGGACCAGTGTGACAGGAGCCCGTTCCGGGGCGCGAAAGCCCGATTTCACGGGGCTCCCCAGCGCGATTTCACCGGACTCCCCGCCCCGACTTCGCCGCGCTCCGCGGCGGGTTCAAGTCAGCATCCCGCGTCGCCGAGATAATCAAGGCGTGAAGATCGTGAGCGTCATGACGACCGACTCTCCCGGCGGCGCCGAGTTCGCGGCCGTGGAGATGCTCGAGGCCCTGCGCCAGCGCGGCCACGACACGGTGATGCTGAGCGACATGTCCTCGATGGCGCGCGACACGGGCGTGCGGGTGGCGCCGATCTCGATCGGCCCGAAGCTCTCGACCGGCAGCTGGCCCGGCCTCGCGGTGCGCTGGCCGCTGCTCGCGCGCAGGCTGCGCGAGGCCCTGCGCGAGCAGGCGCCCTACGACGTGCTGATGGTCCACTACAAGAAGGAGCAGCTGCTCGCGGGAAGCCTGCCGGCGGAGCTGCGCAGGACGGTCGTCTGGGCCGAGTGGGGCCCCGTGCCGTTCCCGCTGCGCAAGGGCCTGCCGCGGCGCCGCTACCTGCGCGCGGCCGAGGGCGCGTCGCTGGTGATGGCGATCTCGCCGGGCACGTTGCGCTCGGTCGCCGATGTCGGCGTGCCCGAGCGCAAGATCGTCGTCGTGCCGAACGTGATGCGCGCCGATGAGATCCGCTTCACGCGAGCAGGGCCGTGCGCGGGTGCGCTCGGAGCTGGGGATCCCGGCCGAGGCCTTCGTCGTCGGCTGCATCTCGCGGTTTCACTTCAAGAAGCGCAACGACGTGGTGGTGCGCGCCGTGCGCGAGCTAGAGGACGAGCGCGTGCACCTGATCCTCGCGGGCACCGGCGACACCGAGCCCGAGCTGCGCGAGCTGGCGGCGCCCCTGGGCGAGCGCGCCCACATCATCCCCACCCCCGGCGCCGACGTGGCCGAGGTGCTCTCCGCCTTCGACGTCTCGGTCTTCTGCCCGAGCCCGACCGAGGGCGCGCCGCGCGCGGTGATCCTCGGGATGCTCGCCTCGCGGCCCTGCCTGTCGACCGGCGCCGAGGGCGTCGCCGACATGATCCGGCCCGAGTTCGGCGGCATCGCCTCGCCCGAGAACGATCCGGACTCGCTGCGGCCCCTGATCGCCCGCTACCTCGACGACCCGGAGCGGGTCGCCCGCGAGGGCGCGGCGGCGCGCGCCTATGCCGAGCGCACGTACGCCGCGCCGGTGGTCGCCGAGCGGATCGAGCGGCTACTCGCGGCGGCGATCGCGGGCGCGGGAGCCCGCCCCGCGGATGAGCTCCCGGAGCGGCCGGCGCCTGCTGATGATCGAGCAGGGCGGCCGCGGCGGGGTCGCCGACTACACCGGCGAACTGGTCGCCGCGCTCGCCGCCGAGGGGTGGCAGGTGACGCTGGCGACGGCGGCCGATCATCGCTACGGGGAGATCCCGGGGGTGAGCGTGCGCGGCGTGTTCCACTACACGCGCGGCGACTCGCGGCTGGGGCGCGCTGTGCGCGACCGCGGGCTCGGCCGTGCCGCCAACGGGCTGCGCTTCCTCGCGGCGCTGCCCGGGCTGGCACTGCTCGCGGCGCGCGCCGATGTCGTCCACACCCAGGGCTGGGAGACGCCCCAGATCGGGGTGCCGGCCCTGATCACGCTGCGGGCCACGGGGCGCCCCGTCGTCCAGACCACCCACGGCATGTTCGACCGCGCCACGACCTCCCGCGGCGCGCGGCACGCTGCGCGGCGGCTGACGGCGCGGCTCACCGCACGCACGATCGTCCACACGCAGGCCGACCTCGAACGGCTCCCCGATGCCTTCGCCGGCCGCGCCGTCGTGATCCCGCACGGCGAGTACGGCGGGCTCGCGACCCGCGGGCGCAGCGCCGGCCGCGAGCAGGCGCGGGTGGCGCTCGGCCTGCCCGGGCAGGCTCCGGTGACGCTGATGTTCGGCCAGCTGCGGCCCGACAAGGGCCTGGACGACCTCGTCGCGGCGCTCGCGCGAGTCCCCGACGTGTACCTGCTCATCGGCGGCGAGGATCTCGGCGGGCTCGCGGCCGTGCGCTCGCAGCTCGGCGCTCTCGGCGAACGGGCGGTCGTGCGCGAGGGCTTCCTCGACATGGACACCGTCGCCGAGCTGTTCGCGGCAACCGACACCGTCGCGCTGCCGTATCGCGAGGCCAGCCAGAGCGGTGTCCTGTTGCTCGCCTACGGCTTCTCGCGCCCGGTGGTCATCTACCCCTCGGGTGGCATGGTCGAGGCCGTGATCGACGGCGAGACCGGGTGGGTGTGCACCGAGCCCACGGTCGCCGCGCTGGCCGATGCGCTGAGCGCCGCCGCCGCCGCCGGGCCCGCGGAGGCCGCTGCGCCGCGGCGAGCGGGGCCGCGCGCTGGCGGACGAGCGCTTCGCCTGGCCTGCGATCGCGCGCCGCACCGCCGCGGTCTATGAGCAGGTGATGCGATGAGCGCCCAGCGCGGACCCGAGATGCAGGAGCTCGCGCAGGCGCGCCGTATTCTCAGAACGATGCGTCGCGCTGCGGGAAACGGCCCCTCATCCGGCGAATCATGAAGCGCGCCGTGATCCTGGCGGGCGGCGAGGGCACGCGCCTGCGTCCCTACACGACCGTCCTGCCGAAGCCGCTGATGCCGATCGGCGATCGGCCGGTGCTGGACATCGTCGTGCGCCAGCTCAAGGCCCACGGCTTCGAGCGCATCACGATCGCCACCGGCTACCTGGCCGAGCTGATCGAGGCCTTCTTCCGCGACGGCGAGAGCTACGGGATCGCGATCGACTACTTCCGGGAGCGCGAACCGCTCGGCACCGTCGGGGCGCTGGCCCTGATCGACGGCGCGGCGGACCAGGACGTGCTGGTGATGAACGGCGACGTGCTGACCGACATCGACTACGGCGCGCTGCTCGACCGCCACGCCGCGAGCGACGCCGCTGCGACGATCGCGACCAAGAAGCGGCACATCCAGGTCTCGCTCGGCGTGCTGCGCTTCGGCGACGGCGCCGACCCCCACCGGCTGACCGGCTACGACGAGAAGCCGGAGATCGACTACGTGGCGAGTATGGGGGTCTACTGCTTCGCGCCGCGCGCGCTCAAACAGATCGTGCCCGGCGAGCGGCTCGACTTCCCGGACCTGGTCCTGCGCCTGATCTCGGCCGGCGAGATCGTCCGCTCCTGGATGAGCGACGACTACTGGCTGGACATCGGGCGCCACGATGACTACGAGCAGGCGCAGGAAGAGTTCGCCTCGGTGCGCCACCGGCTGCTGCCGGAGGGCTAGGGGCGGGTGGGGCTCCTCAAACGGCCAGCGCCGCGCGGACGGCGTCGACCACGACCTCGAGATCCTCGCTCGTCGTCGAGGAGCTGAGCGGCAGCGCGCAGTGCCGCCCGGCGACCTCGCTCGCCGCCGGAAGGCCGTCGGCCGGAGCGAAGGAGGCGTACTCGGTGAAGCAGTGCACCGCCGGGTACCAGGTCGTCTGGATCCCGGCGTCCTTGAGCCGGTCGCGGAAGCGATCGCGGCGCTCGCGGTCGGCTAGCAGGACGGGAAAGGCGAAGTGCGAGGAGCGCTCGACGGCCTGCTCGTCGAAGCACAGCTCGAGCCCCTCGACCCCGGCCAGCGCCTCGCGGTATGCGCGGACCGTCGCGCGGCGTGCGATGAGGTTGTCCGGCAGGCGCTGCAGGCGGCTCAGCCCCAGCGCGGCCCGGGGCTCGTCGAGGCGGTAGTTGAAGCCGATGTCGACGACGTCATATGCCGGATCGTGGCCGCGGTGACGGTCCCAGGTGGTGCTCGTCATGGCGTGCGAGCGCAGCAGCCGCACACGCTGGGCGCGGTCCTCGTCGGCGCTCGTGACCATCCCACCCTCGCCGACACAGAGCTGCTTCTTGGAGAAGAAGCTGAACGTGCCCAGGTCGCCGACCGTGCCGACCTGACGGCCGTCGTCGCCCACTGTCGCGCCGATCGCCTGCGCGCAGTCCTCGATCAGCAACAGCCCGTGCTCGTCGCACAGCGCGCGAAGCTCCAGCGCGGCCGCCGGGTAGCCGCAGAAGTGGACGGCGATCACGGCCTTCGTGCGCGGCGTGATCCGCCGCGCCACGTCGGCCGGGTCGAGCGTGAACTCATGAGGGGATGAGACGTCGCAGAGCACAGGCGTGGCCCCGACGTACCGCGGCGCGGCCACGCTCGCCACGAACGTGAAGGCCGGCACGATCACCTCGTCGCCCGGGCCGAGCCCCGCCGCCAGGCAGGCGAGGTGGAGCGCGGCGGTGCCGCTCGAGACCGTGACCGCGTGGGGGGTGCCGACGAACTCCGACAGCCCCTGCTCGAACGCGCCCGCGCGCGGTCCCATCGTCAGCCAGCCGGACTCCAGGCACTCGAGCACGGCCTGCACGTCCTCCTCGGGCACGACGACGTCGGTGAGCGGGACGCGCCAGTCGCTCATCCTTCGACCACCTCGGCGAGCGCCGTCACGACTCGATCCTGGTCGTCGTGGCTCAATTCCGGGTAGAACGGCAGCGTCAGCTGGGTCCGGGAGGCCAGCTCGGTGATCGGCAGCGAGACGCCGGGGTAGCGCTCGCGATAGGCCGTGAAGCGGTGGATCGAGGGGTAGAAGATGCTGGTCTGGATGCCGCGCTCGCGCAGCTTGGCGCTGACCTCTGCCTGCCGGCCGTCCTGCTCGAGCACGATCGGCATCACGTAGCAGGAGGAGGTCTGGATCTCCTCGTCTTTGAACGGCACGATCACGTCCTGCACCCCCGCGAGCAGCGAGCGGTAGCGAAGCGCCAGCTCGCGGCGACGCTCGATTTCCTGCTCGAGGCGCCCCATCCGCGAGAGCAGCAGTGCCGAGCGCGGCTCGTCGAGCCGGTAGTTGAAGCCGAGGCCGACGACGTCGTAGGTGTCCGTGCGCTGGTGGTGGCGGTCCCAGGTCCCGCTCGTCATGCAGTGCGAGCGCTTCGAGCGCGCGAGCGCGGCGACCTCGTCGCTGTCCGTGCACAGCAGGCCGCCCTCGCCGACCGAGAGCACCTTGTTGGAGAAGAAGCTGAACGCGCCGGCCAGGCCCCAGGTGCCGAGTTTGCGCTCGCCGAGCGTCGCACTGGGCGCGTGCGCGACGTCCTCGATCAGCGCGAGGCCGTGCCGGTCGCAGAGCTCCTTCATGCGGTCTGCCGCGGCCGCGTAGCCGGCGTAGTGGACGATGCAGACCGCCTTCGTGCGAGGCGTGATGCGCCGCTCCACGTCGTCGGGGTCGAGGCTCGGGACCTCGCGCGAGACGATCTCGGCGAACACCGGGTCGGCGCCGCAGTAGAGCACCGCGGCAGCGGTCGCGGCGAACGTGAACGAGGGCACGATCACCTCGTCGCCCGGCCCGACGCCGGCGGCCAGGTAGGCGAGGTGCAGCGCCGCGGTGCAGCTCGAGACGGCGACCGCGTGCTCGGCACCGAGGTGCTCCGCGAAGACGTGCTCGAACTCGGCCGTGCGCGGGCCGAGCGTGAGCCACCCCGAGCGCAGCGTCTCGGCGACCGCCTCCAGGTCCTGCGGCTGCAGCTTCAGGTCGAAGAGCGGGAGCTCGGGGAAGGTCTCGGCGGGCAAGGTGCGCTCAGCCGGCCGTCGTGGAATCGATCATCTCTACGGGATGTTCTTGTAGCGCGGGTCGTACGGATCGCCGAAGCGGCCCTCGTCGAGCGCCGTGATGATCTCGGCGATCCCGTCCGGGACCGTCATCAGCGTCTCGAAGCCGAGCTCGGCCCGGATCTTGTCGAAGCTGACCTTGTAGTCGCGCGGGTCCTCGTCCTTCTTGACGTAGGTGACGGTGCCCTTGTCGGTCTGCCTGCCGATCTCCTCGACGATGTCGAGCTTGCGGTAGTTCTCCCCGGAGCGGCCCGCGTTGAAGACGTTGCCGCCGACCTTCTCGACCGGCGCATCGAGCGCCGTGCGCACCGCGCGCCCTGCGTCACGGACGTGGATGTAGGGGCGCCAGAACTGCTCGCCGAAGACTTCCAGCTCGCGGTCGGCCCACAGTTCGCGCGTGAACTCGTTGACGGTCAGGTCGAAGCGCATCCGCCGCCCGACGCCGTAGACGGTGGCGAAGCGCAGGCTCGTCGCCGCCATCCCGTTGCCGGCTCCGCCGCCCAGGATCAGCCTCTCCATGCCGACCTTCTGCTCGGCGTAGAGGGAAACCGGGCGCAGCTCGCCCTCCTCGGTGATCGGCACGGTCGGGTCGGCCATGCGGCCGTAGTTCGAGCACGTGGAGGCGAACACGAGCCGCTGGACACCTGCCGCCTTGGCGTCCGCGACCAGCGCCTCCGTGGCCTGGACGTTGACCGCGTCGGACTCCTGCGGGTCGCGGGCGCATGCCGGGTCGCCGACGATCGCCGCCAGGTGGACGACCGCATCCGCGCCCTCGAGGGCCCGCGCGCGGGCGTCGCCGTCGCGGACGTCGCCGCGGATCACCTCGATGCCGGCCTGCTCCTGCTCGGCGGCGATGTCCTCCTGCCCGTGCAACAGCGAGTCGAGCACCCTGACCTCACGGCCGTGCTCGCGCAGCTCGTTCGCGAGCAGCGATCCGATGTAGCCGCTGCCGCCGGTGATCAAGGTCTTGCCCACTTGTGCTTCCTCTCGTGTCGTTTCGCCGTGCCGGGTCTGCTGCGCGCCGCGGCCGGCGGGGAGCGCGGCACGTCGCCCTCCGCGGGGCCGAGCCTCGCAATGGTATAGGCGCTATCGGCAACGCCCAAGGGCGCCTTGACACGGCCGGTGGGCGAGCCGGCCCGGGCTGAGAGGCGCGCCCCCCGCGTGGCTGCAGACGCGGCGAGGCGGCGCCGATGGGAAGCTATCGTGCGTGAACCCGTCGAAGCAATGACCACTCCCCGATGCCGACCCTAGCCCGCCACGCCACCCGTCAGCGCGCGGCGTCGGACATCGCGATGCAGGTCACCGTCCGGGTGGCGAACCTCGCGCTCGGCGTGTTCGTGACCGCGCTGCTGGTCCGGTCGCTCGGCACGACCGAATACGGCGAATGGGGGACGACGCTGCTCGTCCTGGGGCTGGTCGCGTACTTCACCAACTTCGGCTTCGAAGGCGTCGCGCTGCGCGAAGCCGCCAAAGACCCGGACGCCGAGCACGAGTGGATCGGCGCGGTGATCCTGATGCGGCTGCTGCTGCTCGTCCCCGTGATGTCGGCCTGCGCCATCGTGCTGCTGCTCCTGCCTCACACCGAAGACATGCTGATCGCGGGCGCGATCCTGATCGTCGCAATGCCGTTCGGGGGGATGGGGGCGCTGGGGCTGCTGTTCCAGCTGCGCGTCGACAACCGCGTGCCGATGTTGGTGATGACGCTGCGAAGCCTCCTCTGGACCGCGGCCGTCGTGCTGATCCACAAAAACGGCGGCGGGATCGTGGCGTTCGCCGCCGGCCTCGTGATCACGAACCTGATCGGCTCCGCGGTCAACATCGTGTTCGCCCTGAAACTGGCGCCGCGCTGGCCGCGACCGAACCGCAAGCACCTGCGCCAGCTCGGAAAGGTCGCGCTGCCGATCGGGCTCTCGGGCCTGCTCGTGATCGCCTACGCCCGCATCGACGGCGTGCTCGTCTACGCGATCGGCGGTGCCCACGAAGCCGGTCTGTACAACGCCGTCTACAACGTCCTCGACCAGTCGCACTTCGTCCCGATCTCGATCCTCACGACGCTTGCCCCGGTGCTCGCCGCCTCCTGGCCCGCGGACCCCCAGCGGCTGCTGCGCACCTCGCGCAGGATCGTCGAGCTGCTGTCGCTCGTCTCCTTCGGCGGGCTCGCCGTCGCGATCGTCGCCTCCGAACCGCTCGTGAAGCTCGTCTTCGGAGCCGAATTCGCCGACGCCGCGCCCGCGCTGCCGGTGCTCGGCGGCGCGTTCGTGCTGATCTGTTACGGCTATTTGAACGGCAACCTGATGCTGGTCCTGAACCTTCAGAACCGTCTGCTGCGGATCAGCCTGATCGCACTGGTGATCAACCTGATCGGGAACGCGATCACGATCCCGCTGTTCGGGTTCATGGGCGCGGCCTGGATGACGCTGGCCACCGAGGCGGTCGTGCTCGTGCAGACGACGAGGCTGCTCGTCGCGCGGCTCGGGACGACCGAGTTCGGATTCGGACGCGTCGCGCGCACCGCGATCGCCGCGGTCCTGCTCGGGCTCGTGCTCGGGGGGGAGCGCCTCGCCGACGCGCCGCTCGGTGTCATCATCGCGACGGCCTGCGTGCTCTACCCGGCGCTGCTGTTCGCGCTGAAGGCCGTCAGCCTCGAGGACCTGCGCGCCCTTCGCAGCGAGGGCGCTCTCGTCTAGAGCCCGCCGGCCAGCGACGCCATCCGCTCGGCCAGCAGCGCGAACTGGCGACGCGCGTCGTAACGCTGCTCGCAGCGCTCCCGCGCCGCCCGTGCGAGCTGCGCGCGGCGGGGGGCATCCGCGAGCAGCGCGTTCAGCGCGTCGCGCAGAGCGCGCGGATCCCCCCGTGCCACGATCGTGCCGGCGCGGCCCTCGTCGAGCAGCTCGGGGATCGCGCCGACCGCGGTCGAGACGGCGGGCGTACCGCACGCCATCGCCTCGAGCAGCACCCAGGGGTTCGTATCGCCGTGCGTGGGCAGGCACAGCAGGTCGGCCTGCTGGTAGAGCCGCAAAAGCTCCGGCGAGGAGGGCTCGAGACGGTGCACGGTCATGCCCTCCACGGGCGGCACCGCGGCCGGGGTGACGACGTCGAGCTCGAGCTCGCGCCCGAGCAGCCCGTCCAGTGCCTGGAGGAGGTCGACGCCCCCCTTCTCCTTGAAGCGCCCGCCGACGAACAGCAGTCGCGGGCGCTCCCGCGGCTCGCGCTGCGCCGGCGTCCAGCGCTCGAGATCCAGTCCCGGATGGTGCGCGATCACGTTCGCCCGCGGCTCGGAGGCGAGCACGCCGCGTCGCGCCCAGTCCGTCCAGGCCATCACGAGGGCCGCGCCGCGCAGCGCTCGACGCTCGAGCGCCGTGCTCGGGCCGAGCTGGTGCGCCGCGCCGCGCGAGTCGCGCCAGGCCGGCATCGTCGACCAGTCGCGGACGGTCGCGTCGACCGACAGGACGACCGGCACGCGTCGCATCGTCCCGCGCGCGAACAGCGCGATCGACTGGCTGTGCACGTGAAGCACGTCCGGATCGCAGCGGCGCAGCTCCTCGGTGATGCGCCGGCGCGCGCGCAGGGACTGGACGAGATGCCAGCGCAGCGCGCGCATGTCAAGGCCCCGCTCGGCGAGCACCGGGACCGACCAGGACGCGAGCGCCTGGCTCCAACGCCCCATCTCTCCGAGCTGCGAGAAGCTCGCCTCGACCGCCGCGCTCGCCGCCGACCCGGCGCGAAATGCCGCCTCCAGCTGGCTCTGGCCGAGGATGTGGCTGCCGAGGTTGCCCTCGTTGAAGAACAGGACCCGCAGCGGGCGCCCAGCCGTGAGCTTCGGTGCCGTGCTCAGCGTGACGCTCCCGCCGCGCGTGGCCCGCGCGGCGGGCGGCTCCAGCGCTCGGGGCGCGCGCAGTCCTCCCACCCCGTGTCCGTCGGGTCCTGCAGCGCGGCGGGTTCCTCGAGGATCAAGCCCTCGTGCACGGCGGCGAGAGCGTCGTGCAGCTCGTCCGGCCCCGAGAAGGTGCGCGGGTCGAGCGCCTCGAAGTACTCGATGCGGCTCACGGTGCCGTGGCGGCTGATGCGCTGGGGCAGCACGAGCGCGTCGGTCTCGCAGGCCAGCCGGGCGGTGCCGTCGACCAGCATCACGGGCTTGCCCAGGAACCGCGTCTCGTGGCCCCCCGGGAGATCGAAGTACACGGTCGCGGTCAGCCCGAGGCGAAGCAGCTCCGCGAGCACCCCGTAGCTGCCGCGGGGACGCACCACGGGCAGCGCGGGCAGCCCGATCCGCCACCGTGCGGTGCGGCGGCCCCAGACGTCGTGGCTCGGCTCTTCGTAGTACCAGTTGCCCATCACGAGGAAATGGTGGACGCCGACCCCGTCGAGGCCGAAGCTGACCGCGAAGAACGGGCCGAGGTGCGCGCCGCTGAGGATCAGGCCGCGGTCTTCGGATTGTGCCTCGCGCAGCCGCCGCAGCGACTCGCCTTCTACCTTCGGCCGGCGCCAGGGTTGCCAGAACAGCGCCTCCCACGCCTGCCGCTCGACGACGTGCCGCTCTGCGAGCTCCTCGAGATCGCCCTCGCGGGCGGTCCCGGCGACGATCGCACGCACGACGTCGAGCGCGTGCTCGCGCGTCGGCTGGTGGGCGCGCCAGAGCCGGTGCGCCTTGCGTTCGGCGCGCGCGAGGACCAGACGCGTCGGCACCGCACGGCGCAGCACCGTCGAGGTCTTCAGCCGGATCCGAAGGGGTGCCGGCGGCATCTTCCCCTTGGGCACGAACTCCACGCCCTCAGGTAGCCCAGCAAGTCGCTCATCCGCCACGATCGTTCCCATCGGCGTGTCCGCCTCCCGGCCGGCCCCCCCGGGCGACGCCGGACGCGTGCTGCTCCGGAAGACCCGCTACGGCGGCTAGCGTACAGGCCCCGTGCGGATCCTGTTCGTGTCGACCTTCTACC
The DNA here is from genome assembly GCA_963721285.1 of uncultured Solirubrobacteraceae bacterium. Lineage (GTDB taxonomy): Bacteria > Actinomycetota > Thermoleophilia > Solirubrobacterales > Solirubrobacteraceae > Palsa-744. Next base: position 998,518 of record CAVRIN010000002.1, read on the forward strand.
CGCCCGTGGCCCTGGGCGGCTACGAGGTCGAGTGCGCGGGCGTCGCGGAGCGCCTCGGCGAGCGCCACGAAGTCAGCGTGCTCACGAGCTCCGCGCGCCGCGACCAGGCCGGCCGGGAGCCCGGCGTGCGCCGCGAGCTGACGCTGCTGAGCGCCGACGCACGCGGCGCGCTCCGCGCGCCGGCAGCCGCGCTCGCCGCGGTCGGCGCCGCCCGCCGCGCGCTCGCCTGGCGGCCCGATCTGATCTACGCCTGGAACTGCTCGTCGATACCGCAGGCCGCCGTGCGCGTGCTCGCCGACAGCGGGGTGCCGCTCGCGTTCCGGGTCTGCGAGCACTGGTTCGGCGGGCTGTTCACGAACGATCAGTACCTGCGGGAGCTGCTTCCCGGCGAGCGGGACCCCGGGCGGCGCGCCTGGGCGGGAGCATGTCGCGCGTTGAACCGGCTGCCGGCGCTGCGCCTCGAGCCGCTGGCGCCGGTGCGGGCGGCGATCTCCTGGAACGCGGTCGCGCTGGAGCGCATGGTGACGACGCCGGCGTTCGTGCAGCCCGTGCTCGAGCGCGTGGGTCACTCGGTGCCGAGGTACGGGGACGTGTACGCGGCCGTCGAGCGGGCTCCCGCGCCGGTTCCGGAGATCGCGTTCCTCGGCCGCGTGACGCCGTACAAGGGCCTCGGCGTCGCGATCGAGGCGCTCGCACTGCTTCGCGACGGCGCCCATCCCGATGCACGGCTGGTCGTGATCGGGCCGGAGGATCCCGACTACGGCGCGAAGATGCGCGGCCTCGCGGAGCGCCTCGGCGTCGCCGGCGCGGTCAGCTGGGAAGGTCAGCGCACCCCCGAGCAGTCAGCCGCGATCCTGGCGCGCGCGCATGCGCTGATCGTGCCCTCGGTCTGGGACGAGCCCTTCCCGCTGGTGACGATCGAGGGCGCACTCGCGCACGTGCCGCTCGTTGCCGCCGACGTCGGCGGGATCGGCGAGGGCATGCACGACGAGGAGCACGCGCTGCTGTTCGACCGCGGCGACGCCGGGGGGCGGCGGCCGCGCTGGTGCGCGTGCTCGCCGAGAACGGGGAGACCGCCGCGCGCGTCGAGCGCGCCCGGGCCCGCGCCGAGGAGTTCCGCATCGGTCCGTATCTCGACGAGCAGGAACGCTTCGCGCTCGACGCCCGGGAGGCGCTCGCGGGTGTCGACGGCCGCGGACCTCCTACCGCGGCGTGATCGCGGAAGGGGGAGCGAGCCGGGGTGCTCCTACAGGGGTTCGGGTAGATACCATCCGTTTCACCGATCCAGCGGCGCAAGCCGAGCACCCCGCGCGGCGGCGCTCTCAAGCCGAGTCTGGCGCGCGACGATAGGAGTGGTGTCGTGAGAACTGTGGCCCCTAGCGGACTGCGCCTCCTATGAGAGCCGAAAATCGATTCGAGCCGCTGGGCGAGGGAAACTCCGTCTCCGCCGCGCTCGAGGTGCTGCGGCGGCGCTGGCCGGTGGCGCTGGGCATCGTGCTGGTCTGCACGGTCCTCTCCGCGGTCCAGCAGAAGCGCGCCACGCCCACCTACAAGGCGACGGCCAACGTCGCCTTCCAGAACTCGACGATCACCGAAAACGCCCTCGGCGTCGGCTCCTCGAGCACGGGCGAACCGCAGCGCGACGCCGACACACAGGTCACGATCGCCCAGTCGGCCGAAGTCGCCCAGGCAGTGCGCTCGCAACTCGGGGGCGCGCTCGGCGTCGACGAACTGCTCGGCATGGTCAGCGTCGAAGCGGCGCCGAATGCGAACGTCCTCAACATCACCGGCACCGCCGGGGACCCCCGAAACGCGGCGCGGATCGCCAACGCCTTCGCCAACCAGTACATAACGTTCCGCACCAACTCCCAGCTGAGCTCGATCGACGCCGCCAAACACCAGCTGCAGGAACAGCTCGCGGCGGCCCCGCCGAACTCGACTGAGGCTGCCTCGATCGAACAGCAGATCCAGCGCCTCGCGCAGGCGCGCGCCGTCGTCGGTGGCGGCGCCGACATCATCGGCCGCGCGACGCCCCCGGGAGCGCCCTCCGGGATGACCCTCCGCACGGCGCTGATCATCGGGTTCCTGATCGGCCTCGCGCTCGCGTTCACGCTGCTGTTCCTGATGGAGTCGCTCGACCGCCGCATCAAGACGGTCGACGAGTTCGAACGCGAGTACCGCCTCTCGGCGCTGACGGTCGTGCCGCAGTCCTCGATGGGCCCCGTGCGGGCCGACGAACGCGGCGAGCTGCTCGAGCCCTACAGGATCCTCCGCAGCGCGCTCGAATTCGCCGCCGTCACCCGCGCGATGGACACACTGCTCGTGACCAGCGCCGTTCCCGGTGAGGGCAAGACGACGGTGTCGGTCGACCTGGCCCAGGTGATCGCGCTGACGAAACGCCGCGTCGTGCTGCTCGAGCTCGACCTGCGGATGCCGACCTTCGCGCGCCACTTCGGCATGGACCCGCGCCGCGGCCTGACCACCGCGCTGCTGCGCGGCGAGGCTCCCGCCGACCTGCTTGTCGAGCCGCTGCCGGAGCTCCCGAATCTCAGCGTGCTGCCGTCGGGTCCGCTGCCGCACAACCCGGCCGAGCTGCTGGCGAGCCCCGTGATCGGCGAGATCATCACCGAACTCGGCAACGGCGGCGAGACGATGGTGATCGTCGACGCGCCGCCGCTGAACCCGGTCGCGGACGCCCAGATCCTGCTCAACAGCTCCGCGATCCAGGCGACCCTGCTGGTCGCGCGGCTCAACAAAACGACGCGCGATGAGGTGCGTCGTGCTCGCGGGATCCTCGACCGTCACATGGTCGAGCCGGTCGGCCTGGTGATCTCGGGTATGCGCGACGGCGGCCGGTACTCCTACTCGTCGTACGGCGAGAACGCGGGCACGGTCGAGGTCAACGCCGAGCGCCTGCAGGAGCGCAGCCGCCGCTCCGCGAAAAACCGCGTCCCCCTCTAGAGAGGCAGGCCGGCATCAGCGTCTGGCGTCCGCACCTTCGCGCGCTCGACGGCCGTGAGCTGCTGACGGCCGTGCTCGCGAGCGCCTTTACGGCGCTGCTCATCCTCGCTGCGCACCGCAAGCTCGGGGCCACGCAGGCGCTCCTCGTACCGCTCGCGCTGGCGGTGCTGGTGATCGTGCTGATGCGCCCGCTGCTGGCGGTCAGCATTGCGATCGTCGTGCCGATCTTGTTCGAGGGCGCGAGCTTCGGGCTGTTCACGACCCTGCAGCACGTCTACGACCCCTTCTACAAGCGCATCACGCCAGTCGACGTGCTCGTGCTGATCGCGGTCGCCTCGGTGGCGCTGGACATACTCCGCGACAGACGCCCGCTGCGATACCCGCGCGAGCTGCGCTTCCCGCAGATGCTGCTGGCGCTCGGGATGCTCTGCGGGATCGCGATGGGCAAAACCGGCGGGTCCGGCCTGAAGTCGCTGCTGCTGGCCGAGAACCTCCTCGCCTACCTGCTGATCCTGCCGGTCGCGATCGCGAACCTGAACGTCGGCTCGCGGCGGCTGCAGGTGCTGCTCGGCGGAGCGTTCGCGCTCGCCGTCCTCAAGGCGCTGATCGGGCTGGCCGAGATCGGCGCCCACAAGGGCGTCTCGATCGAGGGGGCGGCCAACCTCACCTACTACGAACCGACCGCGAACTGGGTGATCATGGTGGCGCTGCTGTCGATCCTCGCCGCCATCGTCGCGCGGCTGCGCCCTCCGCTGTGGATGGTGCTCAGCACGCCGCTGCTGATCGCCTCGCTGGTGCTGTCCTACAGGCGGTCGTTCTGGATCGCGGCCGTGCTCGGGGTAGTGCTCGTCGTGCTGCTGGCGCTCTCGCCGGTCGGGCGGCGGCTGCTCGTGCCGACGGCGCTGATCGTCGCCGCCGGGATCTGGCTCCTCGGGTCGATCAACTTCCAATCGTCGCATTCGCCGATCGTCAAGCGCGCTGCATCACTCGCGCCGAACAGCCTCAGCTCGAACGTCGAAGACCGCTACCGGATCGACGAGCGGGCCAACGTCGTCGCCGCGCTCAAGAAAAAACCGATCACGGGGCTCGGCATTCTCGTGCCGTGGGAAGCGACGGCCCGCCCGCTGCCGGTCGAACACGAAGAGGCGCGGGAGTACGTCCACTTCGCAGCGCTGTGGTGGTGGATGAAGATGGGCATCCTCGGGCTGCTGGCATACCTCGCGCTGCTGATCGCGACCGCGCGCCTCTCCTGGCGCGTGTGGCGCGAGCGCCCGGAGCCGATCTTCAGAGCGTTCGGGCTGGGGTCGCTGTGCGCCGTGGCCGGGCTCCTGGTCGCCGAGACGACCGCCACCTTCACGGCAGCCGAACTTCGCTTCACGATCGTCTTCGCGGCGCAGATCGGGCTGCTCGCGTTGATCGCCGGGCTGCCGCGGGCGGAGAGGGAGACCGAGGAGGCTCCTGAAGCCGCCGCGGCGAGCCCCGTTCGAGCGGTCGCATAGCGGCGGCTACCGCGCCCGCCGACGCGGCGACTGCCCCGCGGGCTACTCGGCCGCGAGCAGGCCCGTGAGCGCCTCGATCGAGTAGCGGTCGGCCGCGAGCGCGCGTCCGCGGGCGCCGATCTGCTGCCCTCCGCTCTCGAGCAGGGCCACCAAAGCGTCCGCGAAATCGCGCTCCCCTTCGGCGAGTACGCAGTCCCTGCCGTCCGTCACGCCGAGCCCGGCCGCCGCCCGCGGCGTCGCCAGCACGGGCACGCCGTAGGCGAGCGCCTCGACGAACTTCAGCGGCGTGCCGCCGCCCTGCAGCAGCGGCACGAGCGCGCAGCGCGAACGGCGATAGGCGTCGGCGAGCTCGTCGACGAACCCGACCGCCTCGATCCGCGGGTCGCGCGAGGGCGGGGCGTCGAGGCCGGGGCCGACCAGCATCAGGCGGGCCTCCGGGAGACGCTCCCATGCGAGCGGCATCACACGCTCGAGCAGGAACCGCAGGCCGTTGCGGTTCGGCTCGTACGCGAAGTTCGCCACGAACAGGGCGCGCTGCTCATCGGCGAGCTCCGTCACGGGGGAGATCGCCGCGACGTCCACGACGTTCGGCACGTAGCGCAGCCGCGCGCGCGGGCAGAGCTCGGCGGCTGCGGCCAGCTCGGCCTCGCTGACCATCCACGACTCGCTGGCCCGCGCCAGCACCCCGCGCTCGAAGCGTCGCAACGCCCGCAGCGAGCCGCCGCCCTCGCGCAGATCGCCCCGGAAGCCGGACTCGAGGTTGTGGGCGTTGTAGACGACGGCCCTGCGGCGCGAGAGCCCTCGCAGCGCCGCCGCGGCGATCGGGCCGTCGGCGATCACGCGTCCGCGCCCCGGCGCCGCGGCCAGCCGGTCAGTGGCGTCCGCCAGCTCCGGCGAGGCGCCGCGGGCGAAGCCGGCGGGCGTCCCGCGCAGCCGCGCGAGGGCGTAGGCGCCGGCGCGGCGGGCGCCGCGAGAGGGGAGGACCTCCTCGAGCTCGATTCCCGGTATCGAGCCGAAGGCCTCGTCGGGCTGATCGCCCTCGAAGCGGGCGTAGAGCAAGGTCACGCCGTCGCCCGCCGCGGCGAGCGCGCGGGCGATCCCGTACGTGCGCATCGTCTGCCCGGAACGCAGCACGGGGGTGTGGGTCGTGACCAGGAGGTCTCTCACGCCGTGCCCGCGCCGCCCGGCGGTCTCCGCTGGGGGAGCGCCTCGATCGCGCGCGCGATCTCGCGCAGGCGCTCGTCCCACGAGTGCGCGCCGGCGGCGGCCGAGCGCGCCTCCCGCCGCTGCGGGCTGTCCGCCGCCAGCTCACGCTCGAGGGCGGCCTGGAAGCCGCCCGCGTCGGCGGCCCTCGTGACCTGCTCGACCCCCGCCAGCGCCGGCAGCTCGGTTGCGATCACGGGAAGCCCGGCAGCGAGGTACTCGTACACCTTCATCGGGAAGATGCTGTCGGTCAGCGCGCTTCGCACATAGGGGATCAGGCCGGCGTCGGCGCCGCGCAGGACCTCCGGCAGGCGCTCGTAGGGTCGCGGCCCGAGCAGGTGGACATTCGGCTCGGCGGCGAGCGCCGAGACGTCTGTGGTGGGGTCGCCGAGCCCGACCGGCCCCACGAGCGCGAAGGACCAGTCCCGCCGCGCGCGGGCGAGCTCGGCGAGCAGCGCGATGTCGAGCTTCACAGCGGAGATCGCGCCCGTGAAGACCACCCGCGGCGACGGCAGCGCCGCGATCGCTGGGTCCGTGGCGCCGGGCTGGAGCGCCGCGGCGAACAGCCCGGTGTCCGCGACGTTCGGCGCCTCGAGGACGTGCTCGGAGAGCGCTCGCATGCGCCGCACCAGCTCGGGGGCGCTCGCCAGGACGAGGTCGGCGCGGCGCGCGAAGCGCTCCTCGGCGGCGCGGAAGCTCGCGGTGTCGATGCGCTCGTGCGCCGAGATGTCATCGACGCAGTGGTAGACGACGAGCGAGGGCTCGAGCGCGTCGAGCAGCACCTCGGCCTGGGGTACGTAGGACCAGAGCCACGGATCCCGCATGCCGAGCCGCCGCGCGGCCCGCGAGACGAGGGCGGGGAGCAGGCGGCGGTTGATCGCTTCCGCCGGGGCGCTGCCGTGCAGCGGCAGCACGAGCGGCGAGAGCACGTGGACCCCGTCGCGAATGCGCGGCCCCTGCAACCCGGTGCGCAGCCGCCGCGCGATGCGCCGCAGGTCACGGCCGGCGAGCTGGGGGCGGCGCAGGCCCAGCGACTCGACGAACAGCACCCGGTTGGCGGCCGCGAGGCGCGACATCAGGTGGTGCTGGTTGGTCCACAGCTCGGTTTCCCAGTCGGCGAACCCGACGCACACGATGTCGCGCCCCTGCAGGGCCGCCGGCAGCTCCATTCGCCCGCCATGATCCCAGGCGCCGGGGCGCGTCGCCGAGCGTTGTAGTCTCGGAGCGGTGCAGCCAGCGGGTGACTCGGGCGAAGCCTCGGTGCTCGAGCAGCTGCGCGAGCGCTTCCCGCGCGTCGCGGTCGTCCACGACTGGCTGACGGTCCCGGGCGGCTCCGAGCAGGTCGTGCTCGAGCTGCTCGAGATGTTCCCGGCGGCCGAGCTGTTCACCTCGATCTACGACCCCGAGCCATGGCCGGCGCAGATCACCGACCGTCCGGTCCACGCCTCGTTCCTGAACCGGCTGCCCGGGGCGCGCCGGCACTACCCGAAGCTGCTGCCGCTGATGAACCGCGCCTTCCGCTCGTTCGATCTGAGCAACTTCGATCTCGTCCTCTCCAGCAGCCACGCGTGCGCGAAGAACGTCCGCACGCCGCCCGGCGCGCTGCACGTCTGCTACTGCCACACACCGATGCGCTACGCCTGGGATCAGGAGTTCCTCGCGGGGGAGAACCTCGCGCGCCCGCTCCGCGCCCTGCTGCCGCCGGTGCTCGCATGGCTGCGCCGCCAGGATCTCGCCGGTGCCGGAGGCGTCGACGTGTTCGTGGCGAACTCCGGCCACGTCGCCGATCGGATCCGCCGCTACTACGGGCGCGACGCCCAGATCGTGCATCCGCCGGTGCACGTCGAGCACTACCTCGGCCTGCAGCGCAGCCCCCAGGACTTCTACCTCGCCTTCGGTCGCGTCGTTCCCTACAAGCGGGTCGACCTGGCCGTGGCGGCCTGTGCGCGCCTGGGACGGCGGCTGAAGGTCGCCGGGGACGGGCGGGCCCTGGACGCCGTGCGGGCGCGGGCCGCCGGCGCGGACTGCATCGAGCTGCTCGGCAAGGTGTCCGAGGACGAGCGCGATGCGCTGCTCGGCAGCGCGCGGGCGTTGCTGTTCCCGGGCGAGGAGGATTTCGGCATCGTGCCCGTCGAGGCCCAGGCCGCGGGCGCGCCGGTGGTCGCCTACGGCGTCGGCGGCGCTGTCGAGACCGTCGGCGACGGGGTCACCGGGGCGCTGTTCGATGAGCAGAGCGAGACGGGGCTGGCGGCGGCGATCGAGCGGTTCGAGAGCATGCGGCTCGACGAGCGGGCGGCGCGCGAGAACGCGGCGCGCTTCGGGCGCGGGCGCTTCCGCGAGCAGCTGGCGTCGGTCATCGCGCGCGCGTCATCTGGTTAGTCTGCGCCCGATGCGGGTCCTGGTCACCGGCGCGAGCGGCTTCATCGGAGGGGTCGTCTGCCGGCGTCTGTGCGAGCGGGGCGACGAGGTCATCGCGCTGGTCCGCCGCGAGGGCGCGCACCCGCCGGGCACCGAGGCCGCACTCGCCGACCTGGCCGACACGGACCGGCTCGTCGCGGCGGTCGAGCAGGCGCGGCCCGACTGCGTCGTGCATCTCGCCGCGGAGATCGCCTCCCAGCGCCGGGCGGGGAAGCTCCGGGAGGTCAACGTGGAGGGCACGAGGAAGCTGCTCGACGCGTGCCGACGCCTCGGGGACGGAGGCGCGGCGGCAGGCAACGGCGGGGCACCCGGGCCACAGATCGTCTTCTCCTCGACGGTTGTGACGGGCGACGCCCATGGCGTCCTGCTCGAGGAGGAGCACCCGCTGCCGGTCCAGACGCCGTACGGCCGCTCAAAGCAGGAGGGCGAGCGGATCGTGCTCGAGTCGGGCCTGCCGGCGGTCGTGATCCGCCCGTCGCACGTCTACGGTCCCGGCGGCTGGTACGCGCAGGAGCTGGTCGCGCGTCTGCGCCAGCCGGGGCGCCTTGCGGTGATCGGCAGCGGCGAGAACCTGTGGGATGTCGTGCACGTCGAGGACGTCGCGACGGCAGTGCTGCTCGCCGTCGGCTCCGACGAGGCCGCCGGACGCATCTACCACGTGGTCGACGACGAGCCGATCAGCTTCTACGAGTTCATGGCCCTGACCGCCTCGGAGCTCGGCGTCGGAAAGCCGCGCAGGGTGCCGGTCGCGCTCGCGCGGCTGATCGCAGGCCGCAACGCGGTCGACGCGGTCGTCCGCTCGGCGCGCTCCTCGAACGAGCGCATCAAGCGGGAGCTCGGCTGGCGGCCCCGCTTCCCGACAGCGCGCGAGGGCGTCCCGGACGCGGTCGCGCGGCTGGTCGCGGTCTCGGCGGCTTCCTAGCCGAAAGCGCGCTCGGCCTCGTCGGCGACGTAGCGGGCGATCGCCAGCGAGGAGGTGGCGGCGGGCGAGGGGGCGTTTCGGACGTGCAGCGCGCGGTCGGTGTGGGAGAAGACGAAGTCGTCGACGAGCTTGCCGTCGCGCGCGAGCGCCTGCGCGCGGATGCCGGCGAAGGACGGCTCGACGTCCCCCGCCTGGAGCTCGGGCACGTACCGGGCGGCGGCCCGTACGAAGGCGGAGCGCAGGGCGGCGTGGGAGAGCTCGGTGATCCCGGTCCGCCACCAGCGGGCGAGCATCCGCCACGTCCCCGGCCAGGCGAGCGTCTCGGCGAGGTCGCGGCGGCGCACGCGTCCCAGCCGGTATGCATCGCGCGCGCCGGCCATCAGCGCCGTCGGCCCGACGAGCACCTCGCCGTCGATGTGCTTCGTGAGATGGACGCCGAGAAACGGCAGGGCCGGGTCGGGGACCGGGTAGATGAGCGAGCGCACGAGGTGGCGGCGCTCGGGGCGCAGCCGCAGGTAGGCGCCGCGGAAGGGGACGATCCGCGGGTCGGGACCGGCTCCGGCCGCGACGGCCAGGCGGTCGGCCCAAGCACCGGCGCAGAACACGGCGTTGCGGGCCTCGGTGACGCCGTGCGAGTGGCTGAGCCGCAGCGCCCGGCCGTTCAAGTTGACCCCGAGCACCTCACAGCCGGTCGCGATCGTGCCGCCGGCCTCCGCGACGTCGCCGGCGTACGCGCGTGCGACCGCGGAGAAGTCGGCGATCCCGGTGCCCGGCGAGTGCAGCCCGTCGATCCCGCGTGCGTGCGGCTCGAGCTCGGCGATCGCGTCGGCGTCGATTCGGCGCAGACCCGGAACCCCGTTCGCGCGCCCGCGGCGCTCGAGCTCGTCGAGGCGGTCGAGCTCGGTGCGGTCGGTCGCGACGATCACCTTGCCGCAGCGCTCGCTCGCGATCCCCCTGCGCTCGCAGTACTCGTACATCTCGCGCGCCCCGGCCACGCAGAGTTGCGCCTTCAGCGACCCCGGCACGTAATAGACGCCGGCGTGGATCACGCCCGAGTTGTGCCCCGTCTGGTGGGTGCCCAGCTCGTGCTCGCGCTCGAGCACGCACACGGACGCCTGCGGGCGGCGGGCGATCAGCTCGCGGGCGACCGCGAGCCCGAGGATGCCGCCGCCGACCACGGCGATGTCGCAGCGCTCGGCGGCCTCGGAGCTCATCGCCTGTGTGATCGGCATCCTCGCCTAGCCGGCTTTAGGGCCCGCGGCGGCGGGCGCGGTCGCCGCCGCGGCGTCCACCAGGCCCGCTCCGTAGAGCCGTTCGTCGCCGCCGGCGCCGAGCTTGCGGGCCGTCGCGCGCAGCCGGGCGCTGATCTGCGCCGGCGTCGGACGGCGCCCGAGGACCCCGCTCGCGATCACCAGCGCCGCGACGGCTGCGACGTGCGGGGTGGCCATCGAGGTGCCTTCGTAGCCGCCGGGGATCCCGAAGCGCTTGACCGAGCCGCCGGTGAACGTGACCTGGAAGATGTCCCGGCCGGCGGCTTCGGGGTTGCAGTTGGGGTCCCCGGGTAGGTCGGCGTCGGGGCCGCCGCCGGGAGCCACGAGCGTCAAGCCGGAGCCGTCGTTGGAGTAGGCCGCCAGACAGCCGTGGACGGTCGTCGCGCCAACCGAGATCACGTCGGGGGCGCGGGCCGGATAGGCGATCGCGGCGTGGCCCTCGTTGCCGGCGGCCGCGACCACCAGCACCCGCCGGCGGTGGGCGTATCGCAGCGCGTCGATCAGCTCGGGGATGTCCGAGGCCGTCACCCCGGGGGAGAACTCGAGGCTGAGGTTGATCACCTGCGCGCCGTGGCGGACCGCGAAGCGGACGCCCTGCGCGATCGTCGAGGCTTCGCCTTCGCCCTCCGTGTCGAGCACCCGCACCGGCATGATCTTCGCGCCGTAGGCGATCCCGGCGAGGCCGTACCGGTTGTTCGTCTCCTCGGCGATCGTCCCCGCGACGAAGGTGCCGTGGCCGTTGCGATCGTTGGGGTAGGGGTCATGGCCGACGAAGTCGTAGCCGCGGACGAACTGGAAGCGCCCGAAGTCCGGCGAGCGGCGGAAGCGACCCCGGTTCGCGTACGCGACACCGGTGTCGAGGACCGCCACCGTCACGCCACGACCGCCGGGCTGTCCCGCGGCGAGCAGGTTGCCCCACGCTTCGGGCGCCCTGATCCCGAACGGGCCCGCGAGGTTCCACTGCCATTCCTGCCAGCCGCCGGGAGCCGTGCCGCCACCGAGGTCGTCCGGAACGAACGAGCCGGAGGCGTGCGCCACGTAGTCGGGCACGGCCCACACGACGTCACTGCGTCGCCGCAGCCGCTGGATCGCCTGCTGCACCCCTTCGCCGCGGCGCAGTTTCAGCACCGCGGTGCGTTCGCCCGGGGCGCCGGCGCGCGCCGCCCGGGCCGTCGCGACGGCGGCCGGCGAGCGCTCGCGCGCGCCGAAGCGGACGACCACACGATCGGCCGCGAACGGGCTCGCCGCGGCCTTCCCCGCCGCGAGCAGGGCGAGGCCGCCGGCGAGCATCAGGCAGACCGCCGCGGCGAGCACCGGCACGCGGGGCCGGCGGCGTTGAAGGGGGGAGAGGTTCATTCGGTTGCGGTAATGATGATGGTGCGTGGCCCGTCGGCGAGCCTGCAGGTGAATCGGCCGCGCACGCGCCGAAGATGAGCGACCGTTTCTTCCCACGCGAGGACTACTTCATGCGCCTGGCGCTGCGAGAGGCGGAGCTAGCTCTTGAACACGAAGACGTGCCGATCGGCGCGGTCGTCGTCCGCGACGGAGAGGTGCTGGCGGCCGCCCACAACGAGCGCGAGCTGCGCCAGGACCCGACAGCGCATGCCGAGGTGCTCGCGCTGCGCGAGGCGGCCCGCCACGACGGCACCTGGCGGGTGCTCGATGCGGTGCTCTACGTGACGCTCGAGCCGTGCGCGATGTGCGCGGGCGCGCTCGTGCTGGCGCGTCTGCCGCGGGTCGTCTACGGCGCCCGCGACCCGAAGGCGGGAGCCTGCGGGAGCGCGCTCGACGTGACCGGCGAGCCGCGGCTGAACCACCGCCCCGTTGTAGCCGGCGGACTGCTGGCCGACGAGTGCGGCGCGCTGCTCAGCACGTTCTTCGCCTCGCGACGGTGAGCCCACCCGGCCGCACGGTGCGCTAGGGTTGCGCACGCCTAATCCCGGGCTGTGCCCGGGAGCGGGGGACCCGAGTAGTTGGGGCGAGTTCCGCGGTAATCCGCGGGAGGCGAAGTCTCGCTAGCCCGTCAGCTAACCCCGCCGGCCTATGAAGAGAGGCAGATTGCGGAGACTGCGGCGCCCCTGGGTGCTCACCGTCATTCCCGAGCTGATCCTGGCAGCGGCGCTACTGGCGGTTGCCGCATCGCTCCCGGACGCCCAGAGCGCGGGCGCGGCGACGGTCGGCGGCACGGCGGCTCCCGGCGCGGGGGCCATCAGCTCGCCGCCCTCGGGGCCCGTCAAGCCAGCGGCGACCGGCGGCAGCTCGCCGAGGGCGCAAGCGCTGCCCACCGCGCCGGTCTTCAGCGGCAGCCCATACCCGATGAGCCCTAAAGGGTGGGTGTTTCCGCTGTATCCGCTGCCCCGCGTCGCGCCGCACAGCTGGTGGTCGCTGGACCAGGGCGTAGACCTCGGCGGCACCGCCAACCAATGCGGCTCGCGGCTCGTCGAGCTGGCGGTTGCGTCGGGCACCGTGGTGCACGAGGGCCTCGACGGCTTCGGCCGCTACGCGCCCGTGCTGCGCGTGGAAAGCGGGCCCGACGAAGGCCGTTATGTCTACTACGGACACGCCGCGCCAGCGCTCGTGCCGGTCGGCGCGAAGGTCAGCGCGGGCCAGCCGATCGCCGACGTCGGCTGTGGATCGGTCGGGATCTCCGATGCGCCCCACCTCGAGATCGGCATGTTCGCGAGCGACGCGTCGGGGCCGGTCGACATGCCCGGGGTCGGCGCGACCTCGCACGAGGTCCTGTCGAACCTCATGTCCGCGTACAAGACGGCGGTCGCGGACGCCAAGGCGCGGGCGGCGGCGAAGCGCGCAGCTGCCCACAAGGCGCCCCGACCCCGTCGCTGAGAGCACCCATCGCAGCCGCTCGCCGATCATCTAGCCTTGGGGCCCGTCCCCCTGGAGGGGTGGCAGAGCGGTTGAATGCGGCGGTCTCGAAAACCGTTATCGGGGGTTTATCCTCCATCGAGGGTTCGAATCCCTCCCCCTCCGTTACGTGCCGACCCTGTAGCGCTCGAGCGCCCGCCGCCTAGCGTCGGCATGGTCCACGATCGGCTTCGTGTTTGAGTTGGTTTTGGTCGGAATCTCGTGCCAGCCGCTGAGTCGCTCGCACTCGGCCCAGAGTCGCTCGCGGTCCTCGACGCTTTCCCCGGTCCAGGGCACACGGTGAGTCGGGCGTTCTCGGCGGTCGTGCCAGAAGCCGCCCGAGCTGCGCGCCGGCTCAGGAGCAGCACCAAGCCAGACGATCGTGTCGGCACCCTCCTGCGGCGTGCGCAGCAGCCTCCTTGTCGCGCCGTAGAAACGCGGCAGCGAAGACTGGAGGCCCGGAGTGTCTGCCCAGCCGGGATGCATCGCGTGAACTACGACGCCGGTGCCCTTCAGCCGCTCGGCCCACTGCTCAGTCAGGATCACCTGGGCGCGCTTGGTGCGCGCGTAGGCGGTGGGGCCGTCGAACTCCTCATCGGCACTCTGCAGGTCCTCAACGTGGACCCGCTGCGTGTACATGCCACCTGACGACACGTTGACGATGCGAGCTGGCGCGCTCTCCTTGAGCAGCGGGGTCAGCAGGTTCGTCAGCAGGAACGGTCCGAGGACGTTGGTCGCGAAAGTCAGCTCGATGCCGTCGGGCGAGACTGTCCGCTCGCCAAGCAGCGCGCCGGCGTTGTTGACGAGCACATCCAGGCGCGACGCCTGCTCATCGAAGCGGTCGGCAAAGCGCCGCACGGCCTTGAGGTCACTGAGGTCGCAAAGCTCGACCTCAACATCGCTGTCACCGGACCTTGCGATGAGCTCCTCGCGCGCACGCTCGCCGCGCTCCTCGTTGCGGGCGAGCAGCCGGACGGAGGCACCGAGACGCGCGAAGCCCTCGGCGGCGGCGAGGCCGAGCCCGGAGGTGGCGCCGGTGACGAGCACGAGCTTTCCGTCCATGGGCTGCAGGTCGGCAGCGTTCCAAGTGCGCCTGCGGATGCGATAGCCGGCGCTCGTGTAGCCCGCAACGACGGTGCGGTCGAGGATCGTGTCAAGCAGCGCGTTGATCACGCTGTTCGTCCTGCGCGCTCAAGCCGCTCGGGCGGCGAGCTTGACGCATGCGCCCGCCGTGTCGGGCTGCTCGCGTCGGCTAGGTTTGAGTTCACGTGCATGCCCTCGTCACCGGCGCCAGCGGCTTCATCGGCGGGCGCCTCGCCCGCCGCCTGCGCGAACGCGGCGATGAGGTGCGCTGTCTGGTCCGCGACCGCGACGCTGTTCGCACCCGCGCGCTGCTCGACGAGGGCTTTGAGGTGCACGTGGGCGACGTTCTTCGTCCAGATTCGCTCTCGGGCGCCGGCCGCGGCGTAGATGTCGCCTACTACCTGGTGCACTCGATGGGCCGGGGCGGCGACGGCTCGGAGCTTCGCAGAGCGCGAGCGACGGGCGGCGGAGGGATTCGGGCGCATGGCAAAGCAGGAGGGCATTGGCCGTGTCGTCTACCTTGGCGGTCTCGGCGATAACCCCGGCTCGGAGCACCTGCGCAGCCGCCAGGAGACCGCCAGACAACTCGAGGCACACGGCCCGCCGCTGACCTACTTCCGCGCCGGGATGGTCGTCGGCAGCGAAAGCGAGTCCTACCGCACGCTCCGCTACCTGGTCGAGCGCCTGCCCGCGATGATCGCTCCCGCCTGGCTCAGCATCAGGACCCAGCCGATCGGAATCGATGACGTCCTGAGTTACCTCTCCCAGGCGCCTGAGGTCGAGGCCTCGACTGGCCGTGAGCTGCAGATCGGAGGCCCGGACGTTCTCACCTATGGCGAAATGCTCGACGTGATGGCGCTTGCCCTCGGCAAACGTCCGCGCCCGAAGATCCCGGTGCCGTTCCTGACACCGTGGCTGTCCTCCCTCTGGATCGGTCTCGTGACACCGGTCGACGCGGGCGTCGCGCGACCGCTGATCGAGGGTCTCAGCACCGAAACGGTCGTGACCGAGAACTCCGCTCGCACGCTCTTCGACATCGAGCCCGCTCCATTCGCGGTCACGTTGCGCCAGGCGCTCGCGCAAGATAAGGGTGTCACCTGACAAATTGGGGGCTCTCGACCACAAGGGGACTGCTCACGCTGCGAGGCCAGCGGCCTCGGAAACGGCGTCTCCGCCGAGCAACTCAACACCGATCCTGTGGGCAAGCGCCGAGGTGGCGCCTGCCCCGCCGATGCCCACGCGCACTCGACTGGCCAGGACCGTGAGTTCCTCGCTGGCGTTAAGGAAGCTCTGCTCGTTGATCGCGGAGAGCACGACTACGCTCGGCAAGAGTTCGCCAAGGGCGTCGGTGATCTCGCGCAGAGGCGTCTCTGCGCCGAGGTAGCTGATCCGCCACCCGTGCTCCCTCAGGGCGAGCCCGAAGCACAGCAGTCCAAACTCGTGTCGCTCACCGGGCGGACACGCGAGCACCGCGCGCGGGCCCACGCCGTTCCCCCAGCCCCGGGTCAGCGCGCGTAGCCGCCCGCCGAGCACGTTGCTCGCAAAGTGCTCGTGGGCGATGCTCGTTTCCGCTGCCGCCCAACGCTCACCGAGCTGATGCAGAAACGGCAGGATCACCTCCGACAGCGCATATGAGAGCGCGAAAGCTCTGAACAGCTGGTCGAGCGCCGACTGGGCCATCGGCTCGTCGAGCGCGTCGATGCCGCGCGCGAGCGCCGCCTGGATCTCGGCGAAGCTCGCCGAACCCCCGTGCGGGGCCGATTCCTCGCCCGACCTGGCGAGACGTGCGGCCTCCGAGGCGGACAGCCCGGCGGCGATGTGCTTACGCATCAGATGCACGCGCCGCTCGTCTTCCTCGGAGAAGAGACGCAGCCCACCTGCGGTGCGCTCAGGGCGCAGGAGCCCGTAACGCGTCTCCCAGGCGCGCAGCAGTTCGGGGCTCACACCAACACGTCTGCTGAGCTCGCCGATGCGCAGTCGTGGATCGTCGGTCACGACTGGAGTATACCGAACTTGTACGAAATCTCTACAAAAGCTGTACACTCATCCCGGATGACGCTGAAAACCATCAAGGGAGTCGGGCCACGACAGGTTGCGCGCGCCCGGCGCCGGGCTCTGTTCGTAGCCGCTGATCGTCGGTGCGCTGCGACGCGTATAGGTTGGGCATGAGGGTCGCGATCATCGGCGCGGGAGTCTCCGGGCTCGTATGCGCGCACCGACTGCAATCCGAGCACGATGTCGTTCTGTTCGAGGCGAGCGATCAGGCCGGCGGACACGCCAACACGGTGCGCGTCGAGACCGAGGCCGGGGTCTATGACCTCGACACCGGCTTCATCGTCTTCAACAGCCGCAACTACCCGAACTTCGAACGGCTGCTGGACGAGCTGGACGTGGAGACGCAAGCCTCG
The DNA here is from genome assembly GCA_963721285.1 of uncultured Solirubrobacteraceae bacterium. Lineage (GTDB taxonomy): Bacteria > Actinomycetota > Thermoleophilia > Solirubrobacterales > Solirubrobacteraceae > Palsa-744. The sequence continues at coordinate 1,015,145 of CAVRIN010000002.1, forward strand.
CTGATGAGCTTCGGCGTGAGCGACGGCGGCGACTTCGAGTACAACGGGGCATCCCCGAGCGGGCTGTTCGCGAGTCGCGGCCAGATGGTCAGGCCCTCATTTCACCGGATGATCGCGGATCTCGTCCGCTTCAACCGCGACGCCCGCGAGCTGCTCGCCTCCGAGAAGGATCCGTCGCTGCGCGAGTGGCTGGCTGTCGGGGGGTATTCGCGTGCCTTCGTGGAACGGCTGATAGTGCCCCAGGCGGCGGCGGTGTGGTCCGCAGATCCGGCGCAGATGTGGTCGTTTCCCGCGCGCTTCCTGGTCGAGTTCTTCGACAACCACGGAATGCTCGGATTCCGTGATCGTCCGCGTTGGCGAACGATCACCGGCGGGTCGCGCACATATGTCGAGGCGCTCACGCGGCCCTTGCGCGACCGTCTCAGGCTCTCGACACAGGTGACCGAGATCACTCGCCATCCGGACCACGTCGCTGTGTCATCCCGCGAATGTGAGTCGGAGCGCTTCGACGCGATCGTGATCGCGACGCACTCCGACCAGGCGCTCGCGCTGCTGGGCGACCCCAGTCAGCGCGAGCGCGAGCTGCTCGGAGCGATTCCCTACCAGAGCAACGAGGCGGTGCTGCACACCGATCGTTCGCTGCTGCCGCGGCGCCGGCGCGCGTGGGCGAGCTGGAACTACCACCTCGACGCAGGCGTGGCGGGACGCTGCACGGTGACCTACCACATGAACCGCCTGCAGTCACTGCGGGCCGACCGCGAGTTCTGCGTAACCCTCAACCGCACCGCCGCCATCGACCCAGAGCGGATCATCCGCACGATCCAGTACGCGCACCCTGTCTACACGCCCGCTGGCGTCGCGGCGCAGGCACGCCACCACGAGATCAGCGGACGGAATCGGACGCACTACTGCGGCGCCTACTGGGGATGGGGCTTCCACGAGGACGGCGCAAAGAGCGCGGTCCGGGTCGTGCGCGAGATCGGCGCCCGGCGAATGGAGGCGGTGGGGGCGTGAAAGCCAGCGCAATCTACGAGGGCACGATCCGCCACCGGCGCTTTGCCGTGCAACACCACGAGTTCAGCCACCGCCTGGCGCTGGCGTACCTCGACCTGGAGGAGCTCGACGCCCTGCTCGGCGGACGGCTTGTCGCTGACCGCCCGGGCCTCGTTCGCTTCCGCCGATGCGACTACCTCGGCGATCGCGCCGTTGGGCTCGCAGATGCGGTGCGGATGCAGGTGGAGCGACGGACGGGCTGGCTGCCGACGGGGCCTATCCGCGTGCTCACGCAGCTGCGCACGTTCGGGCACTGCTTCAACCCCGTCAGCTTCTACTACTGCTTCACGCCCCAGGACCAACTCGAGGCGGTCGTGGCAGAGGTGACCAGCACGCCGTGGGGAGAGCGCCACGCCTACGTACTTGCGAGAACCGATGAAGCCCCCGTTCTCAGAGGGAGCTTTGAGAAGAAGCTGCACGTGTCCCCGTTCATGGCGATGGAGCAGCGCTACGTATGGTGTGTAGCCGCCCCCGGCCCGACGCTGTCGATTCACATCGAGAGCCACGAGCGCGAGCGCCCCGCCTTCGACGCGACGCTGGCGCTGCGTCGTGCCCCGTTCACGCGCCGCCGTCTCGTCAGTGTCACCGCGCGCTACCCGGCCGCAACGTTGCGTGTGCTGGCGCTCATCTATGGCCATGCGCTTGCGCTAAAGCTCAAGGGCGTGCCACTCCACCCCCGACCACAGGCGGCCGGATGACCGCTCGGCAGCGCGTGGCGCGCCGCATCGTGCTGGGACTGCTGGCACATCTCCGCGAAGGCCAGCTGACCATCGTCGAGGGCCAGCAGCGGCTTAGGCTGGGTCACGGCAGCCCGCAGGCGACGGTGGAGGTTCGCTCGCCACGGGTCTGGCCGCTGCTGCTATACGGAAGTCGCGGGATGGCCGAGGCCTACATGGAGGGACTGTGGGCCGCGCCGGACCTGACCGCAGTCGTGCGGGTGGCCGCACGCAACATCACATGCCTGGACGAGTGGCGCCGGCGGCTAGCGGCGGCGCGGATACCGCTCCAGACGGTGCGCGGCATCCGAGCACGCAACACGCGCGTGCGCAGTCGTCGCAGCATCGCGGCCCACTACGATCTCGGGAACGAGTTCTTCGCGTTGATGCTCGACGAGACGATGATGTACTCCTCCGCGTACTTCCGGCGCCGGGGGATGACGCTCGCGGAGGCTTCCAGAGCCAAGCTGGAGCTGGTTTGTCAGCAACTTGACGTTCAGTCCGACGACCACGTCCTGGAGATCGGCACGGGGTGGGGCGGCTTTGCCGTGCACGCCGCGAGAACGCGGGGCTGTCAGGTCACAACCACAACGATCTCTCGCGAGCAGCACGAGTATGCCCAAGCGCGGGTGTGTGCGGCCGGGGTCGCCGATCGAGTCACGGTGCTATGCGAGGACTATCGCGATCTGCGCGGGAGCTACGACAAGCTCGCCTCGATCGAGATGATCGAGGCGGTCGGGTGGCGCGACTTCGACACGTTCTTCGAGCGCTGCTCGAGCCTCCTCGCGCAGGACGGGAGCATGCTGCTGCAGACAATCGTCATCGATGACCGTGCCTACGCGGTGGAGAAGGCCTCGCGGAGCTTCATTCGAACCCACATATTTCCCAACGGCTGCCTGCCCTCGCTCGAGGTGATCGCACGCTGCGTCGCCCGGCACACGGACCTGCGTACGGTCGGACTCAAGGACCTCACACCACATTACGCCGAGACGCTGCGGCGCTGGCGCGCCAACTTTGAGGCCGCCAGCACGCGGCTGGAAGATCTGGGCTACGACGAGCGCTTTCGACGGCTCTGGCGGATGTACCTTGCCTACTGCGAGGCTGGCTTTGTCGAGCGGCGGATCGGCGTCGTGCAGACGCACCTGGCAAAGCCTCGATGGCGCGAATACGCCGGCCTCACGAAGGCAGACGAGACGCAGCTGGCGCTGGCGTCTTGAGTCGCCTCAGCGCACGAATTGTCCGAGGGCGCTCTCGCTCTAGATGACGCGCACGCCGGCGGCTGAGAATGCCTCGTTGAGCGCGGGCTGCGGGTCGCCTTCGTGCGGTCGGCCGCGACACGACCATGGGTTGAGCGCACAATGGGGGCATGGGAAAGCTGATCGCATGGCAAAGCTGATCTATTCGGCTATCGCATCCCTTGACGGGTTCGTCGAGGACGAGCAAGGCGGGTTCGGTTGGGCGGCACCAGATCACGAGGTGCACGCCTTTGTGAACGACCTCGAGCGACCGATCGGCACGTATCTGTACGGCCGGCGCATGTACGAGACAATGGTCTACTGGGAGACCGACGACGATTCGGATCCTGTGGCGAGGGACTTCGCCTCGATCTGGCGCTCTGCCGAGAAGGTCGTGTACTCGCGGACGCTTCAGGCGCCGTCCAGCGCCAAGACGCGAGTCGAGCCCAGTTTCGACCCCGGCGCAGTTAGGCGACTCAAGCAGACCTCGGAGGCGGACCTGAGCGTCGGCGGCCCCGATCTCGCCGGCCAGGCGATTGCGTCTGGACTGGTCGACGAGTGTCACCTGCTCCTCGTGCCGAAGCTGATAGGTGGCGGCAAGCGCGCACTACCGCCGAACGTCCGGGCGAACCTCGAACTCTTGGATGAGCGCCGGTTCCAAGGCGGCGTGGTCCATCTCCACTACCGCGTCAGCACCTGACGGCCTAGTGCGGCCCGGGCCAGGCGCGGCCGTTCGCCAGCCACTGCTCGAGTAGCGGGTCGACGACCCGCCACCCGGTTCTCGTCGTGTCCTCGGCGACGAGTTGCCCCTCGCGCTCGAGACGAGAGATCGTTGACTGGTTTCCCCCTGTCTTGCTGATGCCGAACTCGTCTTGGGCAACTCGGCCCTGCAGCGGAGTAGTGCGTGTCGCGACCACGGCCATGATGCGGCGCTCGCTGTTGTTCCACGAGTCCCACGCCGCTTGGACCTCGGGAGTGGCGTCGAGTGCGGCCGCCGCGTACGCCTCGACCCACTCTTCGGTCGAAGCTGGGCTTCGCGGCTTGGTGTGCTCGTACAGGTGATGGGCGAGCAGCATCGCTCGTTGCGGATGGCCGTCTGCGGTCCTCAGGAGCAACTCGAGCGCTTCGCCGGCGTCTCGGCCGCCGTCTTGGAAGCGCGCTCCTATGTAGTCCGCGAGATCCTCCGATCCGAGGCGTGGCAGGGGGATGGGTTTCGCCTGTGCGAAGAAGGCATGACGACGGTCCGAGAAGAGGTCTCGCATCAGTCCGGGGTGCGAGCCCGAGAAGATGTAGCCGGCGGCGCTTCCGTGCTGCTCGAGCTCGGATCGCATCGTTCCGACGAGCGCGTCGCTCACGCGCACCACATCTTGAAACTCATCGAACGCGATCGCGCACTGGCGGCCGTGGCGCTCCTGCAGGCGTCGCGGGAGGCTCAGCCGGTCGAGCAAGGCCGGCGTCTGCGTCGCGGGGCTGATCTCGACGCCGACTCCTCCAGGTGCGGCCTTCAGGCGCGGGCGCAGCGTTGAGACGATCCCGGCGAACCACTGCTTGAGCGGCCCGTCGAGTTGCTCTCGGTAGGCGCGCTCGATTCGGTCGGTGACGTCGGTGGTGCTGAGCACTCCGAGGAAGTTCACGTAGATCGGTACGAACCCGTCTTTGTCCGCCGCGTCCAGCGCGGCCTTGAGGAGCGACGTCTTGCCGTAGCGCCTCGGACCCTCCAAGCGGCTGTTGCGCGTCTCGCCTGCTCGCTCTCGCAGCAGGGCAAGCTCGGCGACGCGGTCGGCCAGCTGGTCGGGCGGTTTCAGTGGCTCCTCGTAGATGAAAGGACTGCTCATAGGGCATAAACATAGTACCAGTTGGTGCGTAATAGCCGCACCTTTTGGTGCGCTCGTTCTGCGCCTCGCCTCGGCCCCTGCCACGCCTCGAAAACCGTTTCAGGGGTCTAAACCTCTGACGAGCGTTCGAATCGCTCCCCCTCCGTCGCAGAGCCTCGTCCGGGCACCGCCTCCGCGCCCGCGGCACGGGCCGGGGCGGGGATTTTCCAGACCGATCTAATCCCTTTGCGGGAGCGGCCTCCGGCGCTTATCATTTGTTCCGGCGGAAAGAGATTCCGCTGGAGGCTCATAGGGGCACCTGGAGGGGTGTCACGGCCGGCCGGGGACCCGGTTCAACGACGAATGGTGGGAAGGCGGGTCTCCATTGAGGCCTAGGAGAATGATCCAACGCGCCCTTCTGGCAGGGATGCTGACACTGACCGCGGCCCTCGCGGTCCAGGTGTCGCCTGCCCTCGCGGCGCCGACCGTCGCGATCGAATCGCCGGGCTCGGGCACCGTGACGAACCAGACGCGACCCGTGTTCTCGGGGATGACGACGGACGCGATCTCGCTCGACACGGTCGTCGTCGAAATCTCCTCGGGCGGGTCGTTCGTCGAGAACGCGCAAGCCGTTCCGAACCTCGCGGGCGAATGGTCGGTGCAGCTTCCTGAAGACCTCGAAGACGGCAAATACGCCGCGGTCGCCGAACAGACGGAAACGCTGACGGGCGAAACCGGGGTCAGCGGCACGGTCAAATTCACGGTCGACACGCAGCCCCCCAAAGTCACGTTGAACGCGGTCTCCTCGCCGACGAGCGACTCGACGCCGTCGTTCAAAGGGAGCGCCAGCGACACGACGCAGGTCACGGTCTATGTGCACGAAGGCAACTCCGCAGGCGGGCCCGTGGTGGCGGAAGCCACCGCGACAGGGACCGGAGGCAACTGGTCCTCGGGCGGCGCGAGCCCCGCGTTGCCGGACGGCAAATACACCGCGATCGCCGAACAGGAAAGCTCGCTCGGCAACCCCGCGGGGTTCAGCCAGGAACGGACGTTCACGGTCCATACCGCCACGCCGGTCGTGACTTTGGACGCGGTGTCCTCGCCGCCCAGCGATTCGACGCCGTCGTTCAGCGGGACGGCAAGCGAAAAAACCGGCGTGACGGTGTACGTGTTCACGGCCGGCGACGTGGGCGGAACGGTGCGCGCCGAAGCCCACGCGACGGGAACTGGCGGCGCCTGGTCCTCGGGCGCCGCGAGCCCCGCGCTGGCCGACGGGACCTACACGGCCGTGGCCGAACAGGAAAGCGGCTTCGGGACGGAACCCGGTTTCAGCCAGGAACGGACGTTCACGGTCCATGCCGCAAAACCGGTCGTGACGCTGAACGCGGTGTCCTCGCCGCCGAACGATTCGACGCCGTCGTTCAGCGGAACGGCGAGCGAAAAAACCGGCGTGACGGTGTACGTGTTCACGGCCGGAGACGTGGGTGGCACGGTGCGCGCCGAAGCGCACGCGACGGGAACCGGAGGCGCCTGGTCCTCGGGTGCGGCGAGCCCCGCGCTGCCCGATGGCACCTACACGGCGGTCGCCGAACAGGAAAGCTCGTTCGGGACCGAACCGGGGTTCAGCCAGGAACGGACGTTCACGGTCCATGCCGCCACGCCGGTCGTGACTTTGAACGCGGTGTCTTCGCCGACGAATGATGCGACGCCGTCGTTCGGCGGGACGGCGAGCGAAAAAACCGGCGTGACGGTGTACGTGTTCACGGCCGGCAACGTGGGTGGCACGGTGCGCGCCGAAGCGCATGCGACGGGTACGGGCGGCAGCTGGTCCTCGGGGGCGGCGAGCCCGGCGCTGGCGGACGGCACCTACACGGCGGTGGCCGAACAGGAAAGCGGCTTCGGGACGGAACCCGGGTTCAGCCAGGAACGGACGTTCACGGTGCACACGGCCAAACCGGTCGTGACCTTGAACACGGTCTCCTCGCCGACGAATGATTCGACGCCCTCGTTCGGCGGTACGGCGAGCGAAACCACGACCGTGACCGTGCAGATCTTCAAAGGCGCCACGGCGAGCGGCAGCCCGGTGGCCGAAGCGACGGCGAGCGGCACCGGCGCCGGTTGGAGCTCGGGTGGCGCGAGCCCGGCGCTGGCGGACGGGACCTACACGGCGGTGGCCGAACAGGAAAGCTCGTTCGGCAACGGGACCGGGTTCAGCGAAGAACGGACGTTCACGGTCCACACGGCCAAACCGGTCGTGACGTTGAACACGGTGTCTTCGCCGACGAATGATTCGACGCCGTCGTTCGGCGGCACGGCGAGCGAAAAAACCGGCGTGACGGTGTACGTGTTCACGGCCGGCGACGTGGGCGGCACGGTGCGCGCCGAAGCGCACGCGACGGGCACGGGCGGCAGCTGGTCCTCGGGTGCGGCGAGCCCGGCGCTCCCGGACGGCAACTACACCGCGATCGCCGAACAGGAAAGCTCGTTCGGCAACGGCCCGGGCTTCAGCCTGGAACGGAACTTCACCGTCCACACGGCCAAACCGGCTGTGACGTTGAACGCCGTCTCGTCCCCGACCGCGAACAACAAACCGTCGTTCAGCGGCACGGCGAGCGAAAAAACGACGGTCACCGTCCTGATCTACAAAGGCAGCACGCCGAGTGGCAGCCCGGTCGCGAGCGCGACGGCGAGCGGCACGGGCGGGAGCTGGACCTCGGGCGGCACGAGTTCGACGCTCGCCGACGGCAACTACGTCGCGGTCGCCGAACAGGAAAGCTCGTTCGGCAACGGCCCAGGGTTCAGCTCACCGCAGACGTTCACGGTCGACACGAAACCGCCGTCGGTGTCGCTCAACACGATCGACAGCCCGAGCAACGACACGACCCCCTCCTTCACGGGCTTCGCGAGCGACACGACGACGGTCGAAGTCCGCGTCTACAAAGGCACTTCGGTCAGCGGCAGCCCCGTCGCGGAGGTGTTCGCGAGCGGCACCGGCGGCGCCTGGAGCTCCGGCACCGTTTCGCAAGTGCTGGCAGAAGGCAGCTACACGGCGATCGCGGTGCAGACCAGCGGGCACGGAAGCGGCGAAGGCGTCAGCGAAGCGATCCATTTCACGGTCATCACGGCCCCGCCGAAAGTGACGCTGGGCTCGGTCGCCTCGCCGTCCGGCAACACGACGCCGACGTTCGCCGGCACCGGGACTGACACGACACCGGTCACGATCCTGATCTATCCCGGCTCGAAAGCCGAAGGCTCGCCTGTCTCGAGCGCGGGGGCGACCGGCACCGGCGGCGGCTGGACCTCCGGGCACGCCAGCCCGGCGCTGGCCGAAGGCGTCCACGAATACACGGCGATCGCCGAACAGAACAGCTCCCTCGGCAACCCGTCCGGCAAAAGCAACGAAGTCCACTTCGTCGTCGACACGCGCTCGCCGACCGTGACGCTGAACGCGGTCCCGACGCCCTCGAACGACACGACGCCCACCTTCAGCGGCACGGCGACCGACAGCACCCAGGTCGTCGTTCACGTCTTCGACGGCGGCAACAAAGAAGTGGCGAGCGCGAGCGGCTCTCCCTCGGGCGGCAGCTGGAAATCCGGCGCTCTCTCCAAAGAATTGACGAACGGCAGCTACACGGCCGTCGCCGTCCAGAGCAGCTCGCTCGGGAACCCCCCGGGTCAGAGCGCCAACGTCAACTTCACGGTCAACGTCGAACCTCCGCACGTGACGCTGAACGCACCGGCCGCGCGCTCGAGCAACACCACGCCTTCGTTCGGCGGCCTTGCGAGTGACACGACGACGGTGACGATCAGCGTGTACAAAGGCACCTCGGCGAGCGGCACCCCGGTCGCGACGGCCACGGCGGCCGGCACCGGCGGGGCGTGGAGCTCGGGCACCGTCTCGGCAGCGCTCGTAACAGGCACGTACACGGCCAGGGCCGTGCAGAAAAGCTCGCTGGGCAACCCCGACGGCGTGAGCGAACCGCGCACGTTCGAAGTCGACACGCGGGCGCCCGCGGTGACGCTGAACGTTGTCCCGACGCCGTCGAACGACACGACCCCCTCGTTCAGCGGCACGGCGAGCGAAACCGAACCGGTGACCGTCAGCGTCTTCTCGGGCACGTCGGCCTCCGGCACGCCGGTCGCGAGCGTCACCGCGACCGGGACCGGCGGCGCCTGGACGTCGGCGGCGGTCTCGAAAGCGCTCGCCCCAGGCACCTATACGGCCAGGGCAGCGCAGAAAAGCTCGATCGGCAACCCCGAAGGCCTCAGCGAAGCGTGGACGTTCGTGATCGACACGAGCGCGCCGAAAGTCAAACTCGAAGCACTGACGCCATCGCTGTCCAAAAACGCGACGCCGACGTTCAACGGCACCGCCAGCGACCCCTCCGAACCGGTCACGGTGAGCATCTACAAAGGCTCCGTCCCGAGCGGGTCGACGGCGGCGACAGCGACCGGATCGGTGAGCGCGGGGGCGTTCACGACCTCGGCGGCCACGCCGGCGCTGCCGACCGGCAACTACGTCGCCGTGGCGCGGCAGCCGAGCAGCATCGGCAACCCGGAAGGCGTCAGCGAAACCCGGCCCTTCGAAGTCAACACCGAACCTCCGGGGGTGACGCTCGAACCGCTGCTGCCGGCGCGCTCGAACAACCGCACGCCGACGTTCAGCGGCACGGTCTCCGGCAAAGAGGCGAAAGCCGAAACCGTGACGGTCCACGTGTTCGACTCGGCCGAACACGAAGTGGCGAGCGCGACGGCGACCCCCTCGGCCGGGAAATGGACGACCAAAGCTCTCAGCCAGGCGCTCGCCGAAGGTGCGAACGAATACACGGCGGTTGCCTCGGAGCCGAGCAGCCTCGGCAACGGCGAAGGCAAAAGCGCGAAGATCGCGTTCACGGTCGACACCAAACCGCCGACGGTGACGCTCGAAGAAGTCGCGACCCCGTCGAACAACAACGCCCCCACGTTCACCGGCACGGCGACCGAAACCGGCCCGGTGACCGTCGAAATCGTCGGCGGGAAAGCTCCGGTCAAAGCGACGGCGACGGTGGCCGAAGGCAAATGGAGCACCGGCCCCGTCACGCTCGCCTCGGCGAAAGCCGAATACGTTGCCACCGCCAGCCAGGCGAGCTCGATCGGCAATCCCACGGGCAAAAGCAAACCGATCCGGTTCGTCGTCGACCCGACCGCGCCGAGCGTGTTCATGGCGCCCGTCAAAGCGCAGATCAACACGCCGATGCCGACGTTCACCGGCACGGCCGGCGCCACGCCGGTGACGGTCGCGATCTGCAAGATCACCACGCCGTGCGCCGCTGAGCAGGGGGAATGGACGGCCAAATCGGCCACCGGCGGCGCGTGGAGCGCGACGCTGACGACGCCGCTTCCCGACGGCCAGTACCAGGCGATCGCCTCGGAGCGAAGCGTCACGAACGCGCTCGGCGCGACCGCGGCCGAGCCGTTCACTCTCGACACGGTGGCGCCCGTGGTCAGCATCGCCGCGCCGGCGCAGGGCGCCACCGTCATCGGCGGGTCCGTCACAGCGCAGGGGACGGCGGGGACGACCGCGCACGACGGAAAGGAAGTGACCATCGAGTTGTTCCAGGGCGCCGCGATCGCTCCGGGTCAGTCCCCCGCGCAGGCGGTCAAAGTCGGCATCAGCGGCGGCGCCTGGTCGGCGTCGTTCGGCGGGCTGACCCCGGGTGCCTACACGGTGCGGGCGAGCCAGCCGGACGAAGCCGGCAACGTCGGCACGAGCGGGCGCTCGTTCACCGATGCCGCGCCCGGGATCCCCGCGACGGGGCCGACGGCCGCGTTCAACTGGTTCCCGAGCCATCCGCACGTCGGTGAAACCGTCACGTTGGTCTCCACGTCGACCGACAGCGCGAGTCCGATCACGGGGTACGCCTGGAATCTCCGGGGCTCGGTCTTCGACGCCGGCGCCCTGAAGCAGACCACCAGCTTCACCACGCCGGGGAGCCACGCGGTCGCGCTGCGCGTGACCGATGGCGCCGGGCTGTCCGCCCTCGCCACACAGCAGATCCCGGTCAGCTTCCCCCTGATGCGCCCGTTCCCGGTCGTCCGCATCGTGACGACGCGCGCGGCGGGGCGGATCCGGCTGAAGCTGCTCAGCGTCGTGGCGCCCACAGGCGCGACCGTCACCGTCGAGCTGCACGGGAAAGCGTTGCCCGCTGCGCTCGCTCTCCAAGGTCGTGCCGCGCCCGAAAGCGAAATCCGCCGCCGTGCCGGCGATCTCCTTCGCCCGCTTCCAGCGGGTGCTGCCTGCGGGGGTCGCGCTCGAAGTCAGGATCACCGCCGCCGGCCAGGTCGGCAAGTTCACGCGGTTCGCGATCAGGAAAGGCAAACTCCCGCTTCGCTCCGACGCATGTCTGAACGGCAAAGAACCCAAGCCGGTGCCATGCGTATCGTGAGCTCGGCCCCCCGCCGGAGAGGGCACCGTCGGCCCGTGGCCGCCGTGGCGCTGGCGACGGCGCTCCTGGCGCTGGGCGCCGCACCCGCGGGGGCGGAGGCGGCGCCGCAACTCGTGATAACCGGCCCCGCGGCCGGTTCCGCGACCAACAACACGGTGCCTGTGTTCTCGGGCGAAATCGGTCCCCTTGAAGTCTTCAACTGGTGCGAAACCACCGTGACGCTGTACGCCGGCACGACGACCGAAACGACCCCGGCGCAGACGCTTGACCAGACCGCAGAAGGCGAATGCAGTTGGGTGACGGCGCCTGCCGCCGCGCTCGAACCCGGCACATACACGGCCCAGGCGAGCGGCCGGCGCTGGTGGCTTGAAGGCGAAGAAGGCGAAGAAGCGCTGAAGAAAGAAGAACTGTCCAGCCAGCCGGTCACCTTCACCGTCGACACGGCCGCCCCGTCGCCGGCGCTGGCTGCTCCCTCGCCCGGCGCCACGCTCGTCGGCAGCTCGCTGGCCGTGAGCGGCTTCGCAGGCACCGCCCAGGGCGATCTCCCGGCGGTCACCGTCCAGGTGTTCGCCGGCGGCGAAGCGGCGGGAACGCCCGTCGAGGCGATCGAAGCGCAGTCGCACGAAGGCGTCTGGTCGGGGACGCTCGCGGGACTGGCCCCCGGCGGCTACACGCTGCTGGCGCAGCAGACGGACACCGCCGGCAACGTCGGCACGAGCGCCGCCGTGCCGATCACGCTCCTTGCTCCTCCGCCTCCGCCGCCGCCCACCGCCTCCTTCACCTGGTTCCCCGAACTCCCGCGCGTCGGCGAAACGGTCACGCTCGTTTCGAGCTCGACCGACGCGAGCTCTCCGATCACCTCGTTCGCATGGGGCCTGAGCGCGACCGATCCGTTCCACACCGGACGCTCCACGACCACGACGACCTTCACCACCCCGGGACCGCACGTCGTGCGCCTGCAGGTGACCGATGCCGCCGGGCGCTCGAGCACCGCTAGGCAGACGATCAACGTTCGCCACCAGGCGGTAACCCTGATGCAACCATTTCCGATCGTGAGGATCGCGGGACGGGAGACCAGGAAGGGCGTCAAGCTCACGCTGCTGACCGTGGCGGCGCCGATCTCCGCGCGGGTCACGGTCCGGATCAAAGGCGTCGGCGTCCATTCGACCTCCGAGAGCCGCGTTGCGACCGTTGGCAAGCGCGCCGGGTCAGGCGGCACGATGCTGATGTCCTTCCCGCGCTTCGCGCGGTCGCTGGCCGCCGGGACGACGCTCGAAATCCGCGTCACGAAAGCCGGCCAGATCGGCAAGCTCACGCGCTTCATCCCGCGCCGCGGCCGGCTCCCGCTCCGCAAGGACCTGTGCCTGAGCAGTGGGGGCAGACCGATACCCTGCCCAGCATCATGAGCACTCACCAGATCGACCGCCGCCGGATCAGGCCCATCGGGCGGCGGGTCGATCTGCGCCGCTTCATGGCCATGATCGGCGTGTTGATCGGCGTGTTCGCGATCGCGTTCGGGCTCGGCCATATCCATCGCCAGACCAATGACGTGGTCGAACGCACGCCGCCGCGGCTGCCGGTCGTCGCCACCCCGGTCAGCAGCACGCTCGCCTCCGTCCCGGCGATCAAGGTGGCGGTCGAAAAACCCCCGCCGCCGAAAGCGAGCAAACCGGCGAAGAGCTCGATCGCGCCGGTCGCGCCCGTCACCCCGGTCGTGACGACGCCGGCGGCGTCGACTCCCGCGGTCACGCCGACGCCCACCCCGACCCCGGCGCCGACCCCGGCCCCGATCACTCCGGCGCCCACCCACTCCTCGCCGCCGGCGCCGAAATCCTCGGGCGGGGGCGGCGGCTCCGGGTCCGGAACGTCCTTCGAAAGCTCGGGCTGAGCATGGACGCACCGGCACGCGTAGTCCACCCCCTGATCGCGATCGCGCTCGTGCTGGCCGCGGTCTGCGGCTACCTGCTCGGCGGCCACCGCGTCTCCGGCGGTGGCGCACAGAGCGCGGCGCTCGGACCGAGCCGCGTCGCGACGACGGCCGGGCTGCTGCTCGAATACCCCACCGGGTGGGAACAGGCCAGCTCGAACGAGTCGATCCCCGGGCTCACGCTGAAGGAAGCGGTCACGCTCAGGCCACGCGGCGCCGCCGGCTCCGGGCTCCTCGGCGGGATGCTGGCGGGCGGCGAACCGGGCCCGCTGCCGGCGGCGTTCCTCACCCGGCTGAGCGCCACGCCGCACGCGGAAGTCGTCTCGCTGGTCTCGACGCAGGCATACCGGTACAGCAACCTGAGCCTTCCGGGCTACGCACGCGTGTTCGACCTCTACGTGATCCCGGCCTCCGGCACCGGGATGCGGCTGATGGCCTGCTTCGCGCCCAAGCGCCTGACGACCGCCGGGCAGGAATGCGAGCGCATCGTCGCCAACGTCACGCTCACCGGCACGGCGGCCGTCACGCTGACGCCCGTGGCCGCGTACGCGGGTGCGCTCGCGCCCGTGATCAGCGCGCTCGACCGTGAACGCGCGCGTGCCCGGCGCCAGCTGGCCCAGAGCTCCTCGGCCTCCTCGGTCGTCGCGCCTTCGCGCGGCCTCGCAGGAAGCTTCACGCGCTCGGCCTCGTCGGTCACGGCGCTCGAAGCGCCGGGCGTCGCGACGCTGGCGCAGGCGACGCTGGCGCGGGCGCTGACGACGGCCGGGAAGGCCTACGACGAACTCGCGTCCGCCGCCGAAGCGCAGAGCGTCTCCGCCTACGACGGCGCGCGCTCGCAGATCGCAGGCGCCGAGGACGGCGTCGACAGGGCGCTCGAGAGCCTCGTGCTGCTCGGCTACGGGCCGGCTTAGAACAAACGTCCGGCCGCTCGTTGCGGCCCCTCCGGGTCCGTAGCATCGGTTGGCCATGTCGATCTCGTCGCAATCCCTCCTGCGGCGTGAGAGCGAGCAGCGCCCACGGCGGCCGGCAGGCAGCCGGCCGGCGGGGCCCGACTCGCGACACGGTGGATCCCGTACCCGGGGCCCGGCGCGGACGGGGGGGCGCAAAGCCGCACCCGCGCACCGGGCCCCGTGGCACGAGCACGGGCCGGGCCTGCTGCGTTACCTGCCGCTGTCGGTGCTCGCGACGCTGAGCGTCACGGCGCTGCCGGCGCTGCTCGCGGACTGGATCGTGCCGGTACACGGCCTCCCCGGCCACGTCGCCGCGGTGGCCTGCGCGATGGCGCTGTCGCTGTCGCTTGCCGCCGCCGAGGCCCTGATCTGGAGGCGGATCCACGGGCCGCGAGGACTCGTGTTCGGCGACCTGATGCTGTGGACGTTCGCGCGGCGCATGTGGGCGGAGCGGCGCCTGAAGCGGGCCGGCGCCGCCTACCGCGCCGCCGTCGGGGAGAACTGCCTCGTGCGTGTCGAGTTGCTCGAAGGCCTCAGCCACCTGCTCGAGATCCGCAACCCCTACACCTACGGACACTGCCGCCGCGTCGCCAGGCACGCCGAACGGATCGCCCGCGCGATGCGGCTGGGCCCAGCCGAGGTGGCCGAGATCAGGACGGCCGCGCTGATCCACGACGTCGGCAAGGTCTACACGCCCACGGCGATCCTGTACAAGGAAGGCCCGCTCGACGACGACGAGTTCGAGGTCGTCAAGCGCCACAGCGTCGACGGCGCGGACATGCTGGCGCCGGTCCGCGATCCGCAGCTCGCGTCGATCGTCCGCCATCACCACGAGCGCATCGACGGCACCGGATACCCGGACGGCCTGCACGGCGATCAGATCCCGCTGGGCGCCCGGATCATCGCGGTCGCCGACACCTTCGACGCGATCACCTCGCACCGCCCCTACCGCCGCGCCCGCAGCCAGCACGAGGCGCTCGCCGTGCTGTGCGCCGAGTCCGGCAGGCTGCTCGACCCCGGCGCGGTCGACGCGTTCGTGCGCAGCTACTCGCCGCGGCGCTCGATCGCCTCGTGGTCGCTCTCGACCGCCGTCTCGGCACGGCTCGCGACGGCCCTGCAGCTGCTCCCGAGCGGGCTGATAGGCGGCGCCTCTCTGGCCGGCGTGCTGCCGGCGGTCGGCGCGGCCGGCCTGCTCGCCGTCGCACCCGACGCGCGCTACGAACGCGCCGCCGTCGCGGCCGGGTCCGGCCAGGGCGCGCTCCAGGCCGAGTTTCCGGGAGCGCTCGAAGGCGCGCCGGGCTCAGCCGGCGGGGGCGGCCCGACCGGCGCCGCTCACCTCAAGGCGGGCGTCGGCCCGCTGAGGGTCCGCTCTCCGGGCGCCCCGCGCCGCACGCCCCGCGCGACCCTGCCCGGGACCCCGACGCGCGGAGCGGCGAGCCAGGAACCCGTTGCCGGCTCCACGGTCACGACATCGCCGAGCGGCCCCCCGAGCCCCGGTGGCTCGATCCAGGTGCCCGAAGCGCCCGTGCCGCCCGTCGTGCCGACCCCGCCGCCGGTGGGAGTGCCGCCGGTCAGCGTCCCGCCGGTCAAAGTGCCCCCCGTGACGACGCCTCCGGTGACGACCCCGCCGGTCAGCGTCGGGCCGGTCACAGTCCCCGGCGTGACGGTGCCGAGCGTGACCGTCCAGCTCCCGGCGACGCCCGGCGTTCACGTCGGCGGGCACTGAGCCGGCGTGCGCATCGACAGCCTCTGAGGCACGCGCGAAGCGCTCGGCCCGAGACGCTCCGGCGACTGGCCACGGGCCGGCGACTGGCTGCGGGCGCGCGCCTCGCCGCGCCGGCTGGAGGGGGGAAGCCGGCGCGGACGATCGGCGCGAGCTCTCAGGCGGCGGCGACCCGGGCCGGCTGCTCGGGGTGACGGGCCGTGCAGCCGGCCGAGCGGGCGTCGCGCTCGGCGCGGTGGGTGGGGCAGTAGACGCCCCGGATGCGACCATCGGCCAGCCCGAAGGCCAGCCAGTGCTCGCCGCGCCAAACGAATCGGAAGAAGCAGTCCGCGGGTACCGCCGTGAGCTCGAGCTCGCGCGCCCAGACGGCGCCTACGACGGCCGCCGGCACGACGGCGCGGCACGAGCAGCCGCCGGACAAGTAGCCCGAGGACACGCACCGCAGCGGCCGGTCCTCGCGCTCGGCGCGCAGCCGCGACAGCGTGTTCATCTCGATCACGACACCATGACGCTCGAGGTGGCGCGTCGGGCGCGTTCTCGATCCGTGTGGGTGGGTGTCGTGCATCAGATGGTCCTTGAAATCGCCGTTGTGTGCGAGGGAACTCGTGTCGTCCTTTGCGGGCATCTCGGCTGCCCTTTTCGGGCAGCTCATGTCGTCCTTTTCGGCCGACAGCCCACTTCCTGGACAGCAACGGCCCGATTCTTGGACGGCTGTTGGACATCGCCCGCGGGCACGAGTCTTTTTAGAGAGGGGTTGTGCCGCGCGCGAGGGGGAAGCGCTCGGGTGGGCGTCGCCGCACCACGGCACCGCGGATCGGGGCCCGGCCAACCTTGTCGGTGCCTATCGCCGCGGCGGCTCGCCGCGCCGCGGCCCGGGGGGCCGTCGGGAGCGCTCGGGTGCTGGGGTCAGGCCTTGACGGCGGTGCGAGTGCCGGCGCGGCGGTCGCTGCTGAGGCTGAGGCGCCGCAGCAGGTCGCGCTCGCGTTCGGCGGCCGTGCGGGTCATCGCGCCGGCGAGCTGCACGCTGCCTCGCTGCACGGTCCAGTAGCCGGTCGCCGTCTGCTTGATGGTGAGGCGGGGGGGTTGCATCAGCGGACGTCCTGCTCTTTGGTCGGTGGGGGGGAAAGGCATGCGCGCAGCTTCGGCAGCCGCCGCCGCTGGCTATAGCCATCGTAAGAAACTTCGGCGCATCAATGTTGCAGTTCTGTGTCCGCGCGGGTGCGAGGAGAGGCGGGTCAGCGGCGCGCGCGCGAGGCGACGCCTTTCACCAGCGCGCCGCCGATCGTCACCGGGTGGCTGAGAGCCGTCGTGATGCGGCCCGCCAGCGAGGTCGGGTCGCGGGCGACGCCGAGCTGGCGCAGGATCGTCGCCTGGTCGAAGTAGACGCGCTCGCAGACGATGCGATCGCCCTCGAAGATGAAGAAGGCCGTCATGCGGGCGCGGAACGAACGTCCGGTCGGCGGGAGCGATCGAAGCGGGCCGCGCTGAGTGCCGAGCAGGTCGAACTCGACGATCACCGCGTCGTCCGCGTGTCGCAGCGAGACCAGCTCGTTGCGCTGGTCGGGGAAGGCGCGGCGGGTCTCGGCGAAGTAGGCGCGGACGGCCGCCTCGCCGTCGTAGACGTCGCCGGTCGGCACGATCTCGTAGCGGGGGTGCGAGAACGTCCCGATCGTGGTGTCGAAGTCGTGGACGTTCTCCGACTCCATGTGCTCGCGAACGATCGCCTCGCGGCGCGCCTGCAGCTGCTCATCGGACCCCGCGCTCACGTGCCGACTTCTACCACGGCGCCGCCGTCAGCCGTCAAGGCGCACGCCCCAGCTCGCCACGGAGCTCTCGCCCGGCCCGAGGCGGATCAGCTCCTCGCCGCTGCGAAACGCGTCGGGCGGGCAGGTCATCGGCTCCACGGCCAGGCCGGTGCGCCGCCGGGCGTGGGCGAGTGTGTCGCCGGTGAACACCTCGAGCAGCCGGTAGCCCTCGTCGACCCAGAGCTCGACCGTCGCGCCGTCGGCGCCGGTGAGGCGGGCGGTGGCACGGCCCCGCGGGTCACGGTTCAGGTCTGCGAAGGGGGCGTCGATCTCGGAGCTCCCGACCGGGCGGGCCTCGCGGAAGTCGAAGGGCCCGCCGTCGAGATCCTCCCGGCCGCACGGCAGCGCCCGCTCCGGATCGGTCAGGACCAGCGTCCTCGCGGGCAGCTCCAGCGTGCACGCGTCGATCGTGCCGGCGCCCGGCGAGAGGTAGGGGTGCTGCCCGGCTCCGTACGGCGCGGCCGAGGCGCCGACGTTGCGGGCGGTGATCGTGACCGTCAGGCCCTCCGCGGCGAGTGCGTACTCGACGCCCAGAACAAGGTCGAACGGGTAGCCGGGGCGCGGGTGCAGGCGCGCGCCGACGAGCACCCGCTCGGGCTCGTGCTCGAGCGCCCGCCAGGGCACCCACCGCAGCAGGCCGTGGATCGCGGTGCGCTTGTCGGGCTCGCTCAGCTCGAGCTGGTGGTGGCGGCCTTCGAACTTGTAGCTGCCGTCGCCGATGCGGTTCGGCCACGGGACGAGCACGGCGCCGTGCGCGCCGTCGCAGATCTGGTCCACCGGATAGGGCTCGAGCACGTCCCGATCGCCCTGCGAGTAGGACCGGATCCCGCCGCCCACTTCGACGATCGTCGCGTGCTGTTCGCCGAGCGAGATCTCGAACTGCTCACCGGATGGCGGCCGTAGCATCGCCAGAGCCTAGATCAGGCCCCGCCCGCGGCGGGGGCGCGGGCCTCATGCTCTCCTGCCGCCGGTGCCCTTCCGCAGCCGGTGCACCCGGCGCAGCTCCTCGACGGCCTCGTCGTAGCCGCCGAGCGGGTCGCTGGCGCGGCTGCCGAGCAGCTCGGGCTGGATCCGCCGGCGGACGAGCTCGCCGGCGATCGCGTCGACGCGCTGGGCTTCCGCGCCGGGGCGCGAGCTGACGATGCGGTCGAGCATGTGACCGCGGAACAGCAGCCCGACGCCGTCGTCGAGCGCCCACCCGCCGGGCAGCGTGCCGTCGCGCAGGTGCGCGAGCCAGACCGGGAGGCGCTCCGGCTCGCCGTCGGCGTGCACCGTCAGCGAGCCGTCGAGCAGGCCCAGCCCCTCGATCGGCTCGGGCGGGCCGCTCGAGCGCGTCAGCCCCCACTGGAACCAGCACATCGCGCCCGCGCTCAGGCCGGCGAGCACGGTCCCGCGTTCCCAGGCCTCGATCAGCAGCATGTCGAGCTCGTGCGCACGCCAGATCGCCAGCAGGTTGCGCATCGAGCCGCCGCCCACGTAGAGGATGTCCTGCTCGGCGAGCAGCTCGCCGAGCGGCTGTCGCAGCTCGTGCAGGCGGAACAGGGGCAGGTGTTCGGCGACGCACGTGCGGCCATGGAAGCGGCCTTTGAACGCGTTGATGTGCGGCGTCGTGTCGCCCGAGGCCGTGGGCAGGAACAGGATCTTCGGTTCGCGCTTGCGCGCGAGCGAGAGGACGTAGTCGTCGAGAAGCGGGTTCGACGGCTCCATCGTGAAGCCGCCGCCGCCCATCGCGAAGATCGTGCGCTCCTGCGGCGGCACGGCCTCAGGAGCGGGCGCGGCCGTCTCCTCCGTCTCGCTCATGCGGCCACCTTCGCCGCCTGCCTGCCTGCGCCCCGCGATGAGGGGTGCCCTTCAGCGCGCACCGCAGCGATCGGCCGCTCCGGCGGGCGCTTTCGCGCCGCGCGGCTCGCGCGGGTGGGGACGGTCTGGCGTGCGCCGAGGTACTCCGCCTCCAGGGGCGCCTCGCGCACGCGGGCGCGCCGACGCTCGACGAGGAAGGCGCGGCCGCCCGGCCGCGAGCTGACGACGCGCTCCAGCTGCGTGCCGCGGAAGTGCAGGCCGACGCCGTCCTCGACGGCGAAGCCGGCTGTCATGCCATCGGCCACCGCGCGGTGGTACTCCTCCCGGCGCGCCGGCTCGGCGTCGTAGTGGACGCAGTTCGAATAGGGCAGCAGGCCGAGCCCGCGGACCGGGCGCGGCGCGCCATGGAAGGCGCTGAGAGCCTGCTCGAACCAGCACAGCGATCCCGCCGACGGGCCACACATCAATATCCCTCTCCTCCATGCCCGCCTGAGGATCGAATCGAGCCCGTGCGCGCGCCACGCGCCGAGCATGCTGAGCATGTTGCCGCCGCCGACATAGATCAGATCCTGCGAGAGCAGGTGCGCGGCGAGGTCGTCCTCGACCCCTCCCGTGCCCTGGTCGCGACGGAACAGCGACACGTGGCTGGCCTCGCAGCCCGGCGAGAAGCGCCGGTAGAAGCGCACGACGTAGTGGTCGGCGTCACCGGAGGCGGTCGGCAGGAAGCAGACGCGCGGGCGCGGCGCCTCGATCAGCGACAGGATGTAGTCGTCGAGCAGCGAGCCTTCTCTCTCCATCGAGAAGCCGCCGCCGCCCAGGGCGACGATCTGGGGAGCCTTGGATGGCATCGCTTCGCGCTCCGATCGTTCCAGTTGCCGTACGGCAAGCCTGGCGTCGCCGGCTGTCGGGGGACATGGACCTGAGTCTGAGATTTGCGGGCCGCGATCCGACAGCCGACCATGCGGGGGACTTCGGCGGGGGCCGCGGGGCGCCTAGAGTTCGCGGGAGTGAGCGAGGCCGCGGCAGAGCATCCGGCGCCGGCGCCCGCAGCGGGCGCGCCGGGGGACGCGATCTCGCTGCGCGGGGTCCACAAGCGCTTCGGCGAGATCGTCGCCGTCGACGGTCTCGACCTCGAGGTGCCCACCGGCGTCTGCTTCGGCCTGCTCGGCCCGAACGGCGCCGGGAAGTCCACGACGATGCGCATGCTGACCGCGCAGGCGCTCGCGGACGAGGGCGCGATCGAGGTGCTCGGCTACACGCTGCCGCGGGAGTCCAAGCAGGCGCGCCTGGAGATGGGCGTCGTTCCCCAGCTCGACAACCTCGACGTCGAGCTCACCTGCCGGCAGATCCTGACGGTGTTCGCGCGCCTGTACCGCGTGCCGCGCGCCGAACGCGAGGCGGCTGTCGACCGCGCCCTGCACATCGCCAACCTGCGCCAGCGCGCGGACACGATCGTCCGCGAGCTCTCGGGCGGCATGCGCCGCCGGCTGCTCGTCGCGCGGGGGCTGATCCACGAGCCGCGCCTGGTCCTCCTGGACGAGCCGACGGTCGGGCTCGACCCGCAGATCCGCCAGGAGCTGTGGTCGCTGATCGACAGCCTGCGGGCGGAAGGGGTGACCTTGCTGATGAGCACGCATTACATCGAGGAGGCCGAGCGCCTGGCGGACACGGTGGCCGTGATGTCGGCCGGGAAGATCATCGCCCAGGGAACTCCAGCCGAACTCGTAGCCGACCACGCCGGGCGCGAGGTGCTCGAAGTCTACGGCCCGCCGGGGCGGCTGGCCGAGGTCAGCGAGTTGGCCGGCGCGCGCGGCTGGTCGAGCCGGCGCAGCGGTCCGGCGGTGGCGATCCTGCGTGCCGAGTCGCTCGACGGCGAAGCGCCTGAGGGCCTGGTGCGCCCCGCCAACCTCGAGGACGCCTTCGTCGAGCTGACCGGGGAGCAGATCGAATGAGCGCGGCGCAAGCGGAGGCTGGGCGGGCGCAGGCGCGCGTTGGGCGGCTGGAACCGGCGGCGCTCGCCGGCGTGATGAGCCGCGACATCTCGATCTTCGGCCGCTACTGGAAGGCGACGACCTTCGCGTCGATTGTGCAGCCGACCATCTACCTGCTCGCGTTCGGGCTCGGCATCCGCACGTTCATCCCGCAGATCGCCCACGAGAGCTATGTGGCCTACGTCGCGACCGGCGTCGTGGCGACCGCGATCCTTTTCTCCTCGGCATTCCCGGGCATGTTCAACACGTTCGTGCGGTGGCAGTTCCAGCGCACCTACGACGCGATGCTGGCGGCGCCGGTCGACGTCGAAGAGCTGATCACGGCCGAGGTGCTCTGGGTCTCGATCCGCGCGGGCGTATACGGGCTGGCGCCGCTGTTCGTGGGCTTCTTCTTCGGGCTGGAACCGGCGTGGGGCATGCTGCTCGTGCCGCTGATCGGCTTCGTGACCGGCTTCGGCTTCTGCTCGTTCGGCGTCGCGATCGCCGCGGTCGCGAAAACGATCGACAACTTCAACTACGTCACGAGCGCCGTGCTCACGCCGATGTTCCTCGTCGCGGGCACCTTCTTCCCGATCGACAGGCTGCCGGGTGGCATTCGCGTGATCGCCTACATCAACCCGCTCTACCACTGCGTGCAGCTCGTCCGCGACGCCTGCTTCGGCCTCCTGCATTGGGGCGACCTCGGCCACGCGGCCGTGCTGATCGCCTTCGCGCTGCTGATGTGGCGGCTCGCGATCTCCCAGCTCGGCCGGCGGCTGATCGACTGACCGGCCGACTCAGCAACCCCTGAGCTTCGGCCCAGCCGCCTCACACCGGAGCGCGTGACGCTGCACGGCCATGAGCTCCCGTCCATCCGCCGCCGCAGTGCCCGCGCCGCTCCTCGTCGGCGCGGGCACGCGCCGGCGAGCCCTGCGCGCGCCGCGCCCGGAGCTCGTCGGCCTGCTCGTGCTCGCAGGCGTCCTCTACCTCTGGGCGCTCAGCCGCAACGGCTGGGCGAACGACTACTACAGCGCCGCCGTACGCTCGATGAGCACGAGCTGGCACAACTTCCTGTTCGCCTCGCTCGATCCGAGCGGCGTGATGACGGTCGACAAGCCGCCGCTCTCGCTGTGGGTGCAGGCGCTGTCCGTGCGCGCGTTCGGCTACCACCCGCTCGCGATCCTCGTCCCGCAGGCGCTCATGGGAATCGCGGCCGTCTGGCTCACGTACGACCTCGTGCGACGCCGCTTCGGCCGTCTCGCCGGCTTCACGGGCGGTCTCGCGCTGGCGCTCACGCCGATCGCCGTCGCGATCTTCCGCTACAACCAGCCGGACGCGCTGCTCGTGCTTTGCACGATCGCGGCGCTCTGGTTCACGATCCGGGGCCTGGAGGACGGCCGCACCCGGTGGCTGGTCGCGGCCGGCGTGTGCGTGGGCCTCGGCTTCGAGACGAAGATGCTCGTCGCGCTCGTCGTGGTTCCGGGCATCGTCGCGGCGTGGCTGTGGACGGCGCCGGGCGCCCGCGCCCTGCAGGCAGGAGGACGCCTGCGCGCCGCGCGCCAGCTCTTGGCCGGCGGCGCGGCGATGACGCTCGTCGGCGGGGCCTGGCCCCTGCTCGTCGAACTCACGCCCGCGGCGGACCGTCCCTGGATCTCCGGCACGAGCGACAACCGCGTGCTGTCGCTGATCTTCGAATACAACGGCGTCGGCCGCGTGGACGGCCAGACCGGCGGTCCGGGCGGCATCGCAGGCAACCAGTTCGGCGGCAGCGCGGGCCCGGTGCGGCTGCTGAACGCGGCGCTCGGCGGCCAGGGCGGGTGGCTGCTGGGGTTCGCCCTCGTGAGCGCGTTCGCGCTGCTCGTCGCGACGCGGCTGCGGCGCTCGGACGCGCGCACCGGCTGGCTGATCGCCGTCGGCGGCGGCTTTCTCACGACCGCGGCGCTGTTCAGCTTCGCGAGCGGGATCTTTCACCCCTACTACGTCTCCCTGCTCGCGCCGTTCACCGCCGCCCTCGTCGGCGCGGGCGCCGGGCACCTGATCTCGGGCCGCGACGGCGCACGCGTGTTCGGCCCGCTCGCGATCGCCGCCGGCGTCGCGTGCGAGCTGGTCGTGCTCGGCGACTATGCGGGGCAGCTCCGCTGGTTCGTGCCGGTGTTGATCGTGTTCGGCGGCCTCGCGGCGGTCGCGCTCGCCGCCGGCCCTTCCCGACGGGGGCGGATATTGGCCGTGGCCGTGGCGACCGGCACGCTGATGATCGCGCCCGCCGTGTGGGCGTTCGACACGCTCGGGCACTCGGTGACCGGCACCTTCCCGGAAGGCGGCCCGTCGTCCGTGCTCGCGGCCGGCGGACCCGGCCGGCTCGGCGCGCGCGCGGGCTTCGGCGGCTTCGGCGGGCCGCCCGGCGCGGCCCGCGCGGGCGCCGTGCCGCCGGCCGGGCTTGCGGCGGGCTCCGGGATGTCGCGGCCCGCGCCGCCGGGGTTCGCGGGCGCGGGTGCGTTCGGCGGCGGGACCGGGCCGGGCGGCCGGACAGTGCCGGGCGGCGCGCCCGGCGGGGCCGGCGGTCCTGGGGCATTCGGCCGCTCGGTCAGCTCGAAGGTCCTGGCCTACGTCAAGGCGCACGGCGGCGGCACGATCGCCGTGTCCAGCCAGTCGAGCGCCGCCGGCGCGATCATCGCCAAAGATGCCGCCGTGGCCGGGATCGGCGGCTTCTCCGGCCGCGAGAGCTCGGTGTCCGTGAGCTGGCTGGCCGAGCAGGTGCGCGAGGGCAAGATCCGCTGGGTGCTCGACGAAGAACGCGCCGGGACGACCGCGACGGGCGGCGCCGGCGCGGGCGCGCTCGGCTCCGCGTTCGGCTCGGGCGGCGGGACGCTGCCATTCGGCGCCGGGCGCGGCGACACGCGCGCCGGCTCGCGCAAGGCGATCGCGGCGGCGGCTTCCTCATGCACCCGCGTCAGCCTGGGGGGCGGCGAAGCAACGTCCGGAACCCTCGGCACGGCGTCAGGGACGCTCTATGACTGCCAGGGCCACGCGGCCGCGCTCGAACACGCCTCCTGATCGCCCGAAGCGGAGTACGCGCGGAGGGCCCGTCTGAGCTATGACTGGGTGAGCCGAGGGATCGCGTCCGGGGGCGCGATTAGCGTCTGGCGACGCCTGGATGCACTGAGGGGGCGCCGGGCCCACGGAAGGACATTTCCGGTCCTCGTCTAATACGGCCGTCGATGCCCGCAACTTTTGCGGTCGCTACGGAGTCATTGGGGTAGAGGGTTTTCGCTTGACCGGTTTCGATAGGGAGGTTCGCATGAGGTCGCACGCTCGGGGATGGATGTTGACGCTGTTCTGTGGCCTGATGCTCATCGTGGCGCTGCCTGCTTCGGCGCAGGCGATCGGGATCGAAAAGCTCGTCGCGACCAACTGCGAAGAAGAAGAATGCGGCGAGGAAGTGGTCGCGACCAACTCCGGGCCGTTCAAATTCACGTTCTCTGAGCCGAAGAAAGAAATCTCGGTCGAAGAAGCCGAAGAAGAAGGCTTCACGCAGGCCGGCGGCCGCGTCCCGTTCGGCATCACCGACTTCCAGGTCGCCAGCGTCGGCAGCTACCCCGAAAAGATCCCGACGGCCGGCACCGGACACATCCGAACCGACGTCGCTCCCGGTCTTGCGACCAACCCGTTCGCGGTCCCGAACGCTGCTCGCTCGCGGAATTCGGCGGCGGGCCGCTTGTCGCTGCCGGTCTCTTCGAAGAACCCGGCCCAGAATGCGAAGAAAGCGAAATCGGGTTCCAGGAAGCCACGATCTATACCGGGAAAATCGGAGAAGGCGGTGCCGGGGACGTCCCGGTCGAAGGCCTGGTCTACGACCTCGTGCCGAGCGAAAGCGAACACATGAGGAACGGCCAGCACCTCGCCTCGCTGTACGGCGTCGCGGTGAAACTGCCGAAATTCCTGACGGAAGGCGAGCTGAAAGCGCACTTCGAAGCAGAACCGATTCCCGAAGAGCCCCGGCGGCAAAGCCGAAAAAGAAGCATCGGACAAAGCTCTGATCGAAAAACAGTGGTGCTCGCACTCCCTGATCAAAGGCAACGTCGAATGGGGCAAAGAGGCACGCGGCACCAACAAGGGCGACTACCACGACTACTTCGAAATCGAAGCAGCCCGAATCGCTTCCCCTGGTCGCTGCGCTCGCTTCTTCGGCACGTTAACGACGAAGGGCCATGGCAAAGGCGAAGGCGACTTCATCACGAACGCGACGAGCTGACGAACCCGGAACACCTCACCACGACGACGCGCGAAGGCACCGAGCTCGTGCGCCGAAGCAACGGTCGGAGTGCGAGGACCAGCTTCACGACCGCCGATCGGCCTCACCGGCTGCAACCTGCTCGAATTCCCGGTCAGCTTCGGCTTCCACCCGGCGACGACGACGACCGATCAGCCGAACGAATTCACGGCCGAAGCAACCGAGGAACACGAACCCGAAGAACAGATCGACGGCTCGCAGGTCAAGATCGGCCACATTCGTCCTGCCGGCGGGCATGACGCTCAACCCGTCCGCGGCGAATGGGCTGGAAGCCTGCAAACCCAGCCAGGCGCACGAAGTCGAAGGCACCGAACGCTTCACCGAAGCTTTCGGCGTCGCGTGTCCGGCCGGGTCGAAAATCGGCACCGTGTACGCTCGAACGTGCCGACGCTGCAACGGCTCGACTCGTCGGTGTCGGCGTACCTCGGCGGCCCCGAGGGGGGCCCGATCACAGGACCGCCGTTCACGATGTACGTGGTGGCCAACAACGAAGGCTTCAACGTCTCCGTGCGACTCGTCGCGCACGTGATTCGCGGACGAAGCGACCGGACGTGTCACGACGTGTTCAGCAGTCCGCCTGAACAGCCGTTCAGCAACTCGAAGGTCCACTTCGAACGCAACGTGCTCGCGCCGGTCGCGAACCCGCTGCTCTGCGGCGAACCGAAAGGCGTGGCCTCGTTCGAACCGACCTCGGCGCCGGGCCGCCTGAAAACCGATGTCTTCGGTCAGACGGTGACCGGCTGCAACTCCAGCCCGCCGCCGTTCAATCCGACGCAGACGACCGCGAACAGCAACGGCAACGCGGGTGCGACCACGAACTTCACGTTCAACCTCGCCCGCAACGACGGCGAACAGTACGTCAGCTCCGTCAAGACGGTGCTGCCTCCGGGCCTCGTCGGCAAGATCGCGATCGCGGAACGCTGCCAGGAACCGGCGGCGTCCAGCGAGAGCATCGCGTGCCCGGCCACCAGCCAGATCGGCACGGCGACCGTGCTCGCGGGCTCGGGTAGCCAGCCGTTCTCGTTCAGCGGGCCGGTCTACCTGACCGCTCCGTATCTCGGCAACCCGTACGGCCTGTCGATCAAGGTTCCGGCGGTCGCCGGGCCCTTCAACTTCGGCACGGTCGTGACCCGCGCCGGGATCAACGTCGAACCGCTCACCTCGCAGGTGGTGGTCGAAAGCACGTTGCCGAGGATCCGAGGCGGCGTCCCGCTGCGCATCCGCAACATCAGCGTGGCGGTCAACAAGCCCGGGTTCATGATCAACCCGACCAACTGCAGCGCCTTCCAGACGGTGTCGACGGTCGGCAGCTTCACGACGCTCGAACCGGGCGGAGCGACCGGCAGCGCGATCGCGAAGTCGCCGTTCCAGGTCGCGAACTGCAGCGCGCTGAAGTTCGCGCCGAAGTTCAAAGCGACCTCCAGCTCGAAGACCTCGCGCGCCAACGGCGCGTCGTTGGTCACGGAAGTCACCCAGGCCGCGGGCCAGGCGAACATCAAATCCGTCAAGGTCCAGCTGCCGAAGCAGCTGCCCTCGAGGCTGACGACGCTGCAGAAAGCGTGCACCGAACAGGTCTTCGCGGCCAACCCGCTGCGGTGCCCGAGCGGTGCGTTCGTGGGTGGCGCGATCGTGCACACGCCGACCCTGCCTCAGCCGCTGAGAGGCCCGGCGATCCTGGTCTCGCACGCGGGTGCGGCGTTCCCCGACATCGACCTCGTGGTCGAAGACCCGAACCACCTGCGGGTGATCCTGGTCGGGAACACCAACATCAAAAACAACATCACCACGACGACGTTCGCCTCGACGCCCGACGTCCCGGTCTCGAGCGTCAGGGTCGAACTGCCGATCGGCTCGCACAGCGCGCTGGCGGCGTTCGGGAACATCTGCGCCAAGCAGCTCGTGATGCCGACGACGATGACCGCCCAGAACGGGAAGACGTTCAAACAGAACACGATCATCAACGTCGGCGGCTGCCCGGTCCAGATCATCGGCCGCAAGGTCGTCGGCAACGCCGTCTACGTGACGGTGCGGGTGCCGGCGGCCGGTCGCGTCACCGGCAGCGGGCCGCACCTGGTGACGACCCAGAAAAAAGCGAAGAAAGCCCACCAGAAGCTCACGCTGAAGATCCCGCTGAACAGCGGCGGGCGCAGCAAAAAGCCGCTGACCGTCACGGTCCGCGTCGGCTTCCAGCCGAAGAAGGGCAAGAGCTCGGCGGCCCACGCCAAGGTCCACTTCGGCTGAGCGGGCAGGGGGCGCGGGCCTTCGGGCTCGCGCCCCCCGTACCCGTCCCGGGCGGCCGGCCATGCGGGGCGCCCGGGAGATGACCAGGCCCCGGCGGCGGCTCCGCCGAGCCCGGGGGACCGAAATAAACCGCCTCGGCCGCGTCACAGCCGCCCTTCGATGCCGTAAATTGGAGGCATGGATGTCGTGTCAGGTACGGATACCTCGGCGTCCGGGGGTATGCAGCGGGTTCTGTCCGGGATCCGCCGGCTGACGGCGCTCGCGGACGGCGTCGCCGACACCGACACGATCTTTCGCGCGCTCGCCCGCGAGCTGCTCGAGGTGCCCGGCGCCGAAGAGGTGCACGTCCACCATCTGGCCCGCGACGGCGCGCCTGAGGACCTCGTCGACGTCTATCTGTTCGAGGCTGAGGGAAGGCTGAGCTACCTCTCGCCGCGCCCGGAGCGCCCGCCCGGTGTCAGCTGGGTGGCACGCACGCGGCGCAGCTTCCTGGCCGCCGACGCGGAGGAATTCGCGGCCAGCGTGCCGCGGCTGACCGCCACGGGCGAGATGAGCTGCGTGCTGCTGCTGCCGATCGTGGAGCGAGCCGAGGTCGAGGCGGTGGTGATGCTCGTTCGCCGGTTGGCGGCGGTCTACGAGCCCAGCGCGGTCGACCTGGCGAGGACGCTGGTAGAGCAGGGGGCGACCGCGCTGGCGCTCGTGCGCGCCCGCTCGGAGGCCGGGACCGATGCGGTCACGGGCTGCATGAACCACCGCGCGATGCGCCGGCGCCTTGACGAGGAGATCGGACGCGCGATGCGCACCGGCGGCCCGCTGTCCTGTCTGCTGATCGACCTTGACGACTTCAAGCTCGTCAACGACGAGCACGGGCACCCCGCCGGCGACGCGATGCTCCGCGAGGTCGTCCGCGCGCTCGTGGGCGAGTTCAGGGCCTTCGACCGCGTCGCCCGATACGGCGGCGACGAGTTCGTGGTGATCCTGCCGAACGCCGACCTCGACAGCGCTGCGGCGGCGGCCAACCGGGCGATCGAGCGGCTCCGCGGAGTGCCCTCGTTCGCCGGGGGCGAAGGCGTCTCCGCGTCGATCGGCGTGGCGCAATGGCAGCCGCCGATGAGCACCGACGAGCTGCTCGCCGCCTGCGACGCCGCCCTGCTGCGCTCCAAGCGTCAGGGCAAGGGCCGCGTCTCGCGCGCGACCAGTTCCTCGAGCTGACCCCGTCCTCGCCAGGCTCGCGGCGGCGACTCTGCGAGACTGCGAGCCGTTCCTGTTTCAACTACGCGACGTCGGGAGTCGAGATGCCGCAGAACACGTTTGGCGCCAAGGACTCGCTGTCGGTCGGCGACCGCCAGTACGAGATCTTCCGCCTCGACGCCCTCCAGGAGCGCTTCGACGTCGCCCGCCTGCCGTTCTCACTGAAGGTGCTGCTCGAGAACCTGCTGCGCACCGAGGGCAACGGCTCGGTCACCGCGGCCGACATCGAGGCGCTGGCGAGCTGGGACGCCAAGGCCGAGCCGAGCAAGGAGATCGCGTTCACGCCCGCCCGCGTGCTGATGCAGGACTTCACCGGCGTGCCCGCGGTCGTCGACCTCGCCGCGATGCGCGACGCGATGGCGGACATGGGCGGAGACCCCGCGAAGATCAACCCTCTGGCGCCGGCCGAGCTCGTCATCGACCATTCGGTCCAGGTCGATGCCTTCGGCACGCGCGACGCCTTCCGCGTAAACGCCGAGCGCGAGTTCGAACGAAACCAGGAGCGCTACGCGTTCTTGCGCTGGGGGCAGGGCGCCTTCGGCGACTTCTCAGTCGTTCCGCCCGATACCGGGATCGTCCACCAGGTGAACATCGAGTACCTGGCACGGGTCGTCTTCACTCGTGAGACCGACGGCTCGGCGCCAACCCAGGCTTATCCCGACACGCTCGTCGGAACCGATTCCCATACGACGATGGTCAACGGGCTCGGCGTCCTCGGCTGGGGGGTCGGCGGGATCGAGGCGGAGGCGGCGATGCTCGGCCAGCCGATGTCGATGCTGATCCCGCAGGTGCTCGGGGTCCAGCTCCACGGCGAGCTGCCCGAGGGGGCGACCGCGACGGACCTCGTCCTTACCGTCACGCAGATGCTGCGCGAACGGGGGGTCGTCGGGATGTTCGTCGAGTTCTACGGCCCGGGGGTCGGCGCGCTGCCGATCGCCGACCGGGCGACGATCGGCAACATGTCGCCGGAGTTCGGGTCGACCTGCGCGATCTTCCCGATCGACGCTGAGACGCTGCGGTATCTCGAGCTGACCGGCCGGCCGGCGGAGCAGATCGAGCTCGTCGAGGCCTACGCTCGCGAGCAAGGTCTATGGCACGACGAGAACGCCGAGGAGCCGACCTTCAGCGACACGCTCCAGCTCGACCTCGCGAGCGTTCAGCCGAGCCTCGCGGGGCCCAAGCGCCCGCAGGACCGCGTCTCGCTGAGCGGGGCCCAGCAGGCGTTTCGCAGCGCGCTGGAGGACTACATGCCCGACGACGGGGAGCTCGCGGACCCCGAGGACGAGGCGGTCGCCGAGTCATACCCGGCGTCGGACCCGCCGGCCGCGAGCGCGCCGGGACACAAGCCCTCGCTGGGGGTCACGCCGCCCCAGCTGCGGCCGCCCGGCACGGTGTCGACGCTGCCGCGCAACGGCACCGCGCAAGCCGTCGAGCTCGACGGGGAGAGCTTCGATGTCGATCACGGCCACGTCGTGATCGCCGCGATCACGAGCTGCACGAACACATCGAACCCCTCCGTGATGGTCGGCGCCGGCATCCTCGCGCGCAACGCCGTCGTACGCGGCCTCTCCTCCCAGCCCTGGGTGAAGACCTCGCTGGCCCCCGGCTCGAAGGTCGTCACCGAATACCTCGATCGCGCAGGGCTGACGGAGCCGCTGGAACAGCTCGGCTTCAACCTCGTCGGCTATGGCTGCACGACCTGCATCGGCAACTCCGGCCCGCTGCCCGAGGAGATCTCGCAGGCCGTCTCCGACGGCGACCTGGCGGTCGTCTCGGTGCTGTCCGGCAACCGCAACTTCGAGGGCCGGATCAACCCCGACGTGAAGATGAACTACCTGGCCTCGCCGCCGCTGTGTGTGGCCTACGCGCTCGCAGGCACGATGGACATCGACATCGTCCACGACCCGATCGGCGTCGACCGCGACGGCAGCGACGTCTACCTGCGCGACATCTGGCCGTCGGAGAAGGAGGTGGCCGAGACGATCGCGTATGCGGTGCAGGCCGACATGTTCAGGCGCAGTTACAGCGAGGTGTTCGCCGGCGACGAGCGCTGGAACGGCCTGCCGGTTCCCGGCGGTGAGCGCTTCGCATGGGACGAGCGCTCGACCTACGTGCGGCTGCCGCCCTACTTCCAGGGCATGCCGGCCGAGCCCGAGCCGGTTCTCGACGTCGACGGCGCGCGCGTGCTGGCGGTGCTCGGCGACAGCGTGACGACCGATCACATCTCTCCGGCCGGAGCGATCAAGCGCGACAGCCCCGCCGGGCATTACCTGCAGGAACAGGGCGTCGAGCCCCGTGACTTCAACTCCTACGGCTCGCGCCGCGGCAACCACGAAGTGATGATGCGCGGCACGTTCGCGAACATTCGGCTGCGCAACCTGATCGGCGGCGGCGAGACGCTGCCCGAAGGCGGGTACACGCGCCACTTCGACGATGGCTCCGCCGAGCAGATGGCGATCTACGACGCCGCGATGAGATATCTCGCCGCCGGCACCGACCTCGTCGTGCTGGCCGGGAAGGAGTACGGCTCGGGTTCTTCGCGCGACTGGGCCGCCAAGGGAACGCGCCTGCTCGGCGTCAGGGCCGTGATCGCGAAGAGCTACGAGCGCATCCACCGCTCGAACCTCGTCGGGATGGGCGTGCTGCCGCTGCAGTTCCCCGACGGGCAGGGCGCGGGCGAGCTGGGCCTGACCGGCGAGGAGACGATCTCGATATCGGGCCTCGCGGAGGCGATGGCCGCGGGCGGGCCGCCGCCGCGCGAGGTGACCGTCCGTGCCCAGCGCGAGGGCGCAGAGCCGGTCACGTTCTCGGCGCGCGTGCGGATCGACACGCCCCGCGAGGCCGACTATTTCCGTCACGGCGGGATCCTCCAGTACGTGCTGCGCGGGTTGCTCGCTGCATGAGTCCTCAGTCCCGGCGACGCAGCAGCCGCCCGCCGGGCTCTCGCGGAGCGGCGAAGGGGGTTCCGCCGCTGCTGCGCGAGCTGCTGGCGGTACGCGGCCCCTCCGGGTACGAGCAGGCGGCGGCTTCCGCCTGGCTCGCGGCGGCCGGGCGCTTCGCCGAGGTGGAGACCGACCCCGTCGGCACACCGATCGCCCGCGTCGCCCGGCGCAAAGGGGCGCGCGGCGCGGAACGCCGCCTGATCTTCATGGGACACATCGACGAGATCGGTCTGATCGTCACCCACATCGACGGCGACGGCTACCTCTGGTTCGGCGAAGTCGGCGGCTGGGACCCCCAGATCCTCGTCGGCCAGCGCGTGGTGCTCGACACCCGCAACGGCCCGCTCCGCGGCGTGGTCGGCAAGAAGCCGGTCCACCTGATGCGAGGCGAGGAAGCGAAGAAGGTCGCCGAGATCCGAGACCTGCACATCGACGTCGGCGCGCGCGACGGCGAGCAGGCGCGCGAGCTCGTCCGCGTCGGAGACGTCGCCGTGATCGACGCCGATCCCGTCGAGCTGCCGAACGAACGGCTGACCTCGCGCGCGCTCGACAACCGCATCGGCTCATACGTCGCGCTCGAGGCGGCGCGGCTCATCGCCGAGGACGGCGGCTGCGCGTGGGAGGTGGTGGCCGTCGCCGCCGCCCAGGAGGAGACGACGTTCGGCGGCTCGCGCACGAGCGCGTTCTCGCTCGCCCCCGACGCGGCGGTGGTGCTCGACGTCACCCACGCGACCGACGCCCCGGGCATCGAGGTCAAGCGCGCCGGGGAGCACGCGCTCGGCTCGGGCGCGGCGATCTCGCGCGGCTCGTTCCTGAACCCCGCGATGTTCGAGCTGCTCCACGACACCGCCGAGGCGCAGCGGATCCCGTTCACGATCGAGGCCACGGGGCGGACCACCGGCACCGACGCCGACGCCGTGCACCTGAGCCGCGGGGGCGTGCCGACCGCGCTCGTCAGCGTCCCGGTGCGTTACATGCATTCGCCGGTCGAAGTCGTCGAGCTGGCCGACGTCCGGGCCTGCGCGCAGCTGCTCGCGGCGTTCGCCAAACGGCTCGACGCGCGCACCAGCTTCGCGCGCTGAGCTCGGGTAGCCAGATCTGTCAGAACGGTAACGAC
The DNA here is from genome assembly GCA_963721285.1 of uncultured Solirubrobacteraceae bacterium. Classification (GTDB taxonomy): domain Bacteria; phylum Actinomycetota; class Thermoleophilia; order Solirubrobacterales; family Solirubrobacteraceae; genus Palsa-744. The sequence goes on from CAVRIN010000002.1 coordinate 1,048,405, forward strand.
GAGGGGCGCACGAGCCCGCACGCCATGGCGCCGCGGGTTATGTTGCAGCGACCGTGGTACGTCCTGGCATATCGGCCGCCCCCCGGGACCATCGCGACGCGCAGGCGGGATCGCTGTCGCCGCTCGTGGTCCAGTACCTCTACGTCCACGACCCCGGGGACTCGTTCAGGTACCCGAGCAGCCGCGAGGGCAGCGGCAGTCCCGAGCGGCTGGCAGTCCGCTACCTGGAGTGCGCGCTGGTGCAGGCGGCGTCGCTGCGCCTGGGCGGCGCGGACTGCGAGCTCGCGCTCGTCACCAACATCGCCGACCACGAGCGGCTGGGCAGGGCCGGCGCCGTGCTGCTGGCGCAGATGGAGAGGCTCGGGGTGTCGCTGCTGCTCGCCGAGTACGAGCACGCCCCCGACACGCCCGAAGGATGGTTCGCCGCCTCGCGATACGTCTTCGATGCGATCAGGGCGGCCGCCCGCACGCAGGAGCCCGAGCGCCCGCTCTGGCTCCTCGACGTGGACTGCGTGTGGATCTCTCCAGAGCGCGCCTTCGCTTCCATGCCCGAGGCGCCGGCGATCGGCTGCGTCGAGATCCCCTACCCACCCGACTGGCAAGCGGGCCGCAACCGGCGGACGATCGGCCGGCTCGCGGAACGCCTCGGGGCGCCACCGGGCCCCCCGCCGCCGTGGGTGGGCGGTGAGCTGCTCGCCGGCCGCGCCTGCGATCTGCTCGAGCTCGTCGCTGAATGCGAGTCTCTCGAGGCCGAGCTCGCCTCGCGCGAGATCGAGCTCGGAACGGAGGAGGAGCTGCTGACGCTTGCGAACGCGCTCGGGCGGGTCCGCCTGGAGAGCGTCGGCCACGTGATGAGCCGCATCTGGACCGGACCGCGCCACGGCGCGCCGCCGCCGGAGGATTCAGGCGCGCTGGCGATCTGGCACCTGCCGAGCGAGAAGGGCCTCGGCTTCAGGCGTGCCGCGCGCGAGCTCGCGGCCGGGCGAGGAGAGCGCTTCCGCCGCGATCTCGAGGACCCTCCATCCGCGATGCGTCGCTTCAACGTCGAGGGGACAGGCCGCGGACGCAGGGCCCGCGACGACCTCTGGCTGCTCAAGCAGCGTGGGCTCGACGCCGTCCGATCACGGCGCCGGCGAGCCGGCGCCGGAAGCTGACGCCTTCGGCGCCCGGGAGCCGCCCTCAGGCGGCTTCGAGCTCGGTGCCTTCGGCGATCTTGTAGGCGGCGCCGGGGCAACCGCCGACGACGATCATGCGCAGCCCCTGTGGGCCCGCATGGACCTTGCGTTTGGTGTTCGGCCCGACGCGGATGGCCGTCTCGCCGTCGAGCTCGACCCGCTCGCCTTCGATGTCGAGCCAGCCGGAGCCTGCCAGGGCTATGAGGACCTCCTCCTGGCCGCTGTCGGAGTGATCGTGTTCCGGATAGTCCGCGTAGTCCGGAGGCAGCTGGATCACCTGCATACCGAACGCCGTCACCCCGAGCTCGGCGCGGACCTTCACGAACCCGCCGCCGAAGCCCGCCTGCATGTCACTGAGTTGCTTCGCCGTGTAGTCAGCCATGACGCCACCCTAACCGACAGGCATCAGCAGTGCCAGCTGCCGCGACTGCGCGAGCACCGTCCCGTCGGCCGCCCAGATCACCCCGTCCTCCTCGAAGAAGCCTTCGTGCAGGAGCCTCGAGGACATCTGGGCGTAGCAGAGCTGGCGCGCCTCGGAGGGACCTCCCTCCCGTGCGCGCCGCGGCAGCGGCACGCGGAAGTGGATCGTGAGGTCGATCGTCGGCGCGGCGGCCGGCTCGCCGGTCGCGAAGAACGGCGAGGGGATCAGGGCGTCGGTGAAGAAGGCGACCTCGAGCGCGTCCAGCGGCCTCGGCTCGGCGAGGCCCACCCAGGCCCCCAGCTCCATCGGGCGCCGCTCACCGCTCAGCGGCGCGCCCCGGAAGCGCGGCTGCAGGATCAGGTGCCTGGTGAAGGGCGGCGCGCCGAAGCGCACGGCGGTGCCGGCCTGGCGGTCGGGGTCCGGGCCCTCCACGTCGGGCAGCGGCAGGTCGTCGACCTCCGGCGCCTGCCAGGGCACCGAGAAGGCGCCAGAACCAGCGCCATCAGGCGCCCGTCCTGCTCCAGGCGCGCCGAGAGCGTGCTCAGCGAGCGCCCGGCGCGCTCGATCGCCGTGCGGATCACGACCGGCCCCGGCTCCGGCGCGCGCGCGTAGTGGATCGTCAGCGAGCGCGGCGAGCGCCGCCCGTCATCGACGGTCTCGATCAGGGCACGGAGCAGCATCGCGGCGAGATAGCCGCCGTGGGGACCGCGCCCCGCGCGCCAGCCGTCGGCCACCGCCGCGTCGAACACCGCGGCCTGGGCGTCGCGCTCGACGCACGAGACGGCGGTGTCGCGCTCGAAGGGGCCGGCGGGGGCAGCCTCGCCGGCCTCGGCCGGCTCAGCCACGAACGAGGCGCTTGTAGGTGAGGCGGTGGGGCCGGTCGGCGGCGTCTCCGAGGAGCTCGCGCCTGTGCTCCTCGTAGGCCTCGAAGTTGCCCTCGAACCAGCTCACCTGCGAGTCGCCCTCGAACGCGAGCACGTGCGTGGCGATGCGGTCGAGGAACCAGCGGTCGTGCGAGATCACCACCGCGCAGCCCGGGAATTCCAGCAGGGCGTTCTCGAGCGCGCGCAGCGTGTCGACGTCGAGGTCGTTCGTGGGCTCGTCGAGCAACAGCAGGTTGCCCCCGCTGCGAAGGAGCTTCGCGAGGTGCACGCGGTTACGCTCGCCGCCCGACAGCTTGCCGATCCTGGCCTGCTGGTCCGAGCCCCGGAAGTTGAAGCCGGCCGTGTACTGGCGCGAGTTGACCTCGCGGTCGCCGACCTTGATGTGCTCGAAGCCGCCGGAGATCTCCTCCCAGACGGTCTTCTCCGCGTCGAGCGCATCGCGCGACTGGTCGACGTACGCGAGCTCAACGGTCTCGCCGAGCTCGATCGTCCCCGCGTCGGGAGCTTCCTCACCGGTGATCATGCGGAACAGCGTCGTCTTGCCGGCGCCGTTGGCGCCGATCACGCCGACGATCCCGGCGCGCGGCAGGTCGAAGGACAGCGACTCGATCAGCAGCCGCTCGCCGAAGCCCTTGGCCAGATCCGTCGCGGTCAGGACCTTCTCGCCGAGACGCGGCCCTGGCGGGATGTGGATCTGCACGTCCTCGAGCTTCACGTTGCGCTCCTCTGCGACCAGCTCCTCGTAGCGAGTCAGGCGAGCCTTGGACTTCGTGCGCCGCCCCTTCGGGTTGGTCCGCACCCACTCGAGCTCGGCGGCGATCGTGCGCTGGCGTGCCTTCTCCGTGCGCTCTTCCTGGGCCATGCGCGTCTGCTTCTGCTCGAGCCAGCTCGAGTAGTTGCCCTCGTAGGGGATGCCCCGGCCGCGGTCCAGCTCGAGGATCCACCCGGCGACGTTGTCGAGGAAGTAGCGGTCGTGGGTGACCGCGACGATCGTGCCCTTGTACTCGGCGAGATGCTGCTCCAGCCAGGCGACGGACTCGGCATCCAGGTGGTTCGTGGGCTCGTCGAGCAGCAGCAGGTCCGGCGCGCTCAGCAGCAGCCTGCACAGCGCCACGCGCCGGCGCTCGCCGCCCGAGAGCTTGGAGACGTCGGCGTCCCCCGGCGGGAGGCGCAGCGCATCCATCGCGTAATCGAGCTGGGTGTCGAGGTTCCAGGCGTCGGCGGCTTCGATCTGGGCCTGGATGCGCCCGAACTCCTCCGCGTTCTCCTCCGAGTAGTCCGCCGCCAGTTCGTTGAAGCGGTCGAGCAGCGCCTTGGTCTCGGCGACGGCCTCCTCGACGTTGCCGCGAACGTCCTTGCTCTCGTCGAGCGTCGGCTCCTGCTCGAGCATCCCGACGCTCGCTCCGGGCGCCAGCGCGGCCTCGCCGCGGTACTCCTGGTCGACCCCCGCCATGATCCGCAGAAGCGTCGACTTGCCGGCGCCGTTGTAGCCCAGGACGCCGATCTTTGCGCCGGGGTAGAAGGCCAGCGTGATGTTCTCGAGCACCGTCTTGTCGGGCGGGTGGACCTTCGACAGGCGGTGCATCGTGAAGATGTACTGAGATGACATTCGCACGCAGGATAGGACGTCGCGCCGGCCGCTAACGTTGACGGGTCATGCCCACGACGGTCCTGGACATCGAGCAGCACTTGCTCCTGCTGGAGCTCGAGGCGCCGTTCGACAAGCGTGATGTTCAGCTCGCCAGGCGCCGGATGGCCAAGCGCTGGCACCCGGACGTGGCCCCCGCGGGCCGGCAGTTCGAGCACGAGCGCCACTTGAAGGCCATCAACGAGGCCGCAGACCAGCTGGAGCGTCTGGCGGAGGGCTCACGTAGCGGCCGCATCTCGAAAAACGCGGTCCGCGCCAGCGCCGCCGCGGCACGCCGCGAGCGCGAGGAGGCGGGCCGCCGCGCGTATGAAGCCGAGCAGCGCGCCCGTGCCGCGGCCAAGGACAAAGCCGAACACGATCCGTTCGGTGCGCGCGTGCCCGACCACTCGGTCGTGCACCGCTACGCGCGCTGCGTCTCCTACCCCGAGTGGGGTGTCGGGACGGTCGCCGGGATCTACTTCTCCAGCGATGACAGCAGCGGCGACGAGGTCCAGCAGTGGGCCCGCGTCAAATTCGCGCACGGCATCCGCACGGTGCCCGCAGGAAGCCTCAAATTCGTCGACTTCTCGAAGCCCGACCCGGCGGAGGAGCGGGTCGAACGATTCCTGATCGCCGCCCAGCGCGCGATGGCCGAGGGCGACTACGAGCTCGCGGCCCAGCGCCTGATCTACGCGCGCGACGCCGAGCCCCGCAACGTCGCCGTGCTGCGGCTGCTGACGCTCGCCTTCTGGCAGGCCGGCAAGCTCGAGCCCGCCGCCCGCGCGGTCCGCGACTGGGCCCGGGCTGACGGCTCGCGGCCCGCTGCGCACCGCTTCGCGGCGCGGATCTACGAAGACATGGGCGCCGTCGACCTCGCCGAGGAGGCGGCCGCCCGCGCTGCCCAGCGCGGCCCCACCGACGCCGGGGCGTGGGAGCGGCTCGGGCGGCTGCGGCTCGCGCTGCTCGACCGCGAGGGGGCGCTCGACGCGCTTCGGCGCGCGAGCAAGCTCGGGGCGGGCGGCGAGGTGCAGAGCCTGGTCGCCCAGGCGCTCGCGCTCGAGCCGCGCCCGCTGTCGCAGAGCGCTTGAGCGAGATTTTTATTTGAGGATGTTGACGGCCCGCGAGACGATCAACCCGATCGTCGAGAGCGAGACGACGGCCTGGATGCCCATCACGGTCTTGGCGATCGGCGTCAACGGCATCGCGTCGGTCGGGGAGAAGGCGGTGGAGTTCGTCAGCGAGACATACACGTAGTCGATGAATTTCGGCCGCCAGTCGCGCGGCATGATCGTGTCGTCGCTCATCTGCGGGAACAGGAAGTCGGGCGGCTGGTCGTGTCCGGCGGCGCGCTTCCCAGGGCCGCCGCGGTCGAGCTCCCAGTACCACAGGCCGAAGATCACGAAGTTCGTCAGCCAGATCACGATGCCGGCGATCAGCAGCTCGTGGCCTCCGGTGACGTGATTGTGCAGCAGGAATTTGCTCAACGCGATGAGCGAGTAGATGTTGGCCGCGCTGACGAACGCGATCAGCGCGAGCGCCACGCGGCGGCGCCGGGGGTGCTCGTACTCGAGTACCTTCGGCGTCGCGAAGAACATGCCGAGGAGCAGCGCGCCCTCCAGTGCGGGCACGAGCCAGGAGGGGCCGATCGTGAGGCGGTCGGGCAGCGAGAGCTGAAGCACGATCGCGGCGAGGATCATCAGCTGGGCGGGCCAGAACGGCTCCGGTGAGCGCGGCGGGGGATAGGGGCGTTTTCCCTGCGCGATCGGGGGCGGCGGGGGCGCTTCTGAAGCCACGGCCAGAGCGTAGGCGGCGGGTCGGAGGGCTCCGCGCGGTGCCTTGACGTTCGCCGCTCGGCACTCGCTCGCCGGCCGCCGGAGCGCTAGCCTGATCCTCGATGGGTCTGGAGAACCCCGTCCACCTGCTGTTCATCGCCGCGGTCGCGCTGGTCGTCCTCGGACCGCGCCGGCTGCCCGAGCTCGCCAAAGCGCTCGGCAAGGGCGTCAGGGAGTTCCGCGACGCGATGAGCGCCGGGGAAGAGGACGAGAGCGCCGTCTCGAGCAACGGTGCCCAGCCGCCCCCCGCCGCCTCCACAGCGGCACAGGGACAGCTGCCCGCGCCGGGACAGGCGGCCCAGCCGCCGGGCGAAGCGGCGCCGGACGACGGCTGAGCGGCCGGCGCTGCAGTCCGGCGCGGGCGCTAGGTTCGCCCGATGCGCCTGATCGTGGCACGCTGCCGGGTCTCCTACGCCGGGCGGCTCTCGACCGTCCTGCCGGAGGCCGTTCGGCTGCTGATGATCGGGCCCGACGGCACCTTCATGGTGTGGGCCGACGGCGGTGGCGTCAAACCCCTGAACTGGATGACGCCCCCCACCGTCTTCGAGGAGGAGCTCGACGAGTCCGGGCGGCTCGGGCGGCTCGTGGTGCGGCGCCGTCGCGGCGAGGACCGGGTCGAGATCGCGATCTCCGAGGTGCTCTCGGACGTCGAGCACGAGCTCGACGCCCAGCTCGGTCTCGAGAAGGAGGGGATCGAGCGCGAACTGCAGGAGCTGCTCGCGGAGGCGCCGGCCTGGTGCGGCGAGGGGTTGCGCCTGGTGCGCCGCGAGTGGCCGACGGACATCGGGCCGGTGGACCTGATGTGCCGTGACGGCGCCGATGAGTGGATCGCCGTCGAGATCAAGCGCGTCGGCACGATCGACGCCGTCGAGCAGGTGACCCGCTACCTGGAGCGGATCCGGCTGGACCCCGCGATGGGCAGCTGCCGAGGCGTGCTCGCGGCACAGACGATCAAGCCGCAGGCGGCAGTGCTGGCCGCGTCGCGGGGCATCGACTGCGTCGAGGTCGACATCGGCCTGCTGCGCGGCGAACGCGAGCCCGACCTCACGCTGTTCGCCGCCTGAGCTCCGCCGCCGGGAGCAGACGGCGCTGCTGTCGCGGGCCGGGCTGTCGCGCGGCATCTGTGCCCAGATAGGCTCCGCGCGGCAACGAGACCAAGGAGCCGCGATGACCGCCGAGCAGCAGACCGCCGAGCAGACCGCCGTCCTCACCGAGCGCCGCGGCAACGTGATGCTGATCACGCTCAACCGCCCCGACGTCCGCAACGCCGTCAACGCGGCGCTGGCAGAGGGGGTGGCCGGCGCGCTGGACGAGCTCGACAGCGACGACGGTCTGTCGGTCGGCGTCCTGACGGGCGCCGGCGGCTTCTTCTCCGCCGGAATGGACCTCGGCGCGTTCGTCAAGGGCGAGTCCCCCTACTTCGGCGACCGCGGCTTCGCCGGCATCACGCAGCGATCGGCCGAGAAGCCGCTGATCGCCGCGATCGAGGGCTTCGCGCTCGCCGGCGGCCTGGAGATCGCGCTCTCGTGCGATTTGATCGTCGCTGCGAAGGGCGCGAAAATGGGCATCCCCGAGGTCAAGCGCTCGCTCGTCGCCGCCGCCGGCGCGCTGCTGCGACTGCCGCGGCGGATGCCCTACCACGTCGTGATGGAGCTCGCGCTGACCGGCGACTTCTTTCCCGCCGAGCGCTTTCACGAGTACGGGCTCGTCAACCGTCTCGCCGACCCCGGCACGGCCGTCGAGGAGGCGCTCGCGCTCGCCGGCGAGCTCGCCAAGAACGGTCCGCTCGCGCTGGTCGCCGCCAAGCGGATCCTGCAGGAGCAGTTCGACTGGTCCAGCGAGGAGATGTGGGCCAGGCAGGGCGAGATCGCCGGCCCCGTGATGACCTCCGAGGACGCGAGGGAGGGAGCGAGCGCCTTCAAGGAGAAGCGCGAGCCGGTTTGGAAAGGGCGCTAGTGGTCGACGCCGCCGAGGAGAACCGGAAGCTGTTGGGGTCGATCTTCGACGCCCTTGCGGCGGGCGACTCGCGCCCGTTCGTGGCCGCGATGACAGACGACTTCAGCTGGCGCTTCGCCGGGCGCTGGTCGTGGGCGATCGATTGGGGGCGTGGCCGGGACGAGACGCTCAGGCGCCTGCTCGGACCGCTGATGGCGCAGTTCAGCGATTACCGGGCGTGGGCCGAGGAGCTGATCGCCGAGGGGGATCGCGTCGTCGTTCGTGCCAGCGCGGAAGCGAGGACCGTGGGCGGGGAGGACTACCCCCAGGCGTACTGCTACGTGTTCACGGTCCGCGACGGCCGCCTGGTCGACGTCTTGGAGTACTGCGACACGTCGCTCGTCGAGCGAGTGCTCGAGCTGCCGGTCGTGTAGCGATCAGCCGCGCGTGCGCTTCTTGCGCCGCCGCTGCGCGAGGATCAATTTGAGCCGCCGCCACAGCGCGCCCATCAGCGCTCACCCGGCGTCTTGCGCGGATACTGCGAGATCGGCTGGCGCAGGTCGATCGCGGTCTTGACGATGCGGCTCTGTTCGGCCGCGTGGGCGGCGGGGTAGCCCTCGCCCGGGCTTGCGCGCTCGGGCCGGCCGACGTAGCCGAAGTGGATCTCCGGCGGCATGATCTGCATCAGGCGCGGGAACATGTGGGCACGGGCGCCCATGTTGCGCGGCTCCTCCTGGACCCACAGCATCTCGCGCAGGTTCGGGTAGCGAGCCATCAGCGTCAGGAGCTGTCCTTCGGGGAACGGGTAGAGCAGCTCGATGCGCGCGACGGCCAGTCCCGTGTGCGAGGCGCGTTCGGGATGGCCGACGAGGTCGTAGTAGATCTTGCCGGTGCAGAGCACGAGCCGCGTGACCTGCGCGTCCTCGATGCCCGGCTCGGCGAGCACCGGCTCGAAGCGGGTGCCCTCCGCCATCTCGGCGATCGCGCTGGCGGCCTGCGGCAGGCGGAGCAGCGACTTCGGCGTCATCACGATCAGCGGACGCTGCTTGGCGATCCTGGCCTGGCGGCGCAGCAGGTGGAAGTACTGCGCGGGCGTCGTCGGGCTGGCGACCCGGATGTTGCCCTCGGCGGCGAGCGTCAGAAAGCGCTCCAGGCGCGCCGAGCTGTGCTCGGGGCCCGAGCCCTCGTAGCCGTGCGGCAGCAGCAGCGTCAGGCGTGAGGTCTGTCCCCACTTGGCGAGGCCCGAGACGATGAACTGGTCGATGATCACCTGTGCGGCGTTGACGAAGTCGCCGAACTGCGCCTCCCAGAGCACGAGCGTCTCCGGCGCCTCCTGGCTGTAGCCGTACTCGAAGCCCATGCAGGCAAGCTCCGAGAGCGGGCTGTTGTGCAGCTCGAGCGGCGCCGATGCGTCCGGCAGGCTCTGAATCGGGCAGACGGTCTGGCCGGTCTTCGCGTCGTGCAGCACCATGTGGCGCTGGCTGAAGGTCCCGCGCTCGGTGTCCTGGCCGGTCAGCCGCAGCGGGGTGCCCTCCGTCAGCAGTGACGCGAACGCGAGCGCCTCGGCGTGCGCCCAGTCGATCTCGTGCGCGGTCGGGTCCGCCGCAAGCGCCTCGCGGCGGCGGTCGAGCTGTTTGACCAGCTTCGGATGCACGGTGAAGCCCTCCGGCACCCGGAGCAGCTCCTCGCCGAGCTCGCGCAGGCGCGCCGCCGGCACCGCCGTCTCGACGTCCGGGCTCGGCGAGCGGTCGAGCTGGTACTCGCCGGTCGGGTGCTTGCCGCCGTGCTCGGCGACGTCGGCGATCTTCGACTTCAGCCGCTGGTGCAGGAGGGTGAGGTTGTCCCAGACCTCCTGGTCCTGGTTGTCGACCTCCTCCTGCGTGACGACGCCTTCGGTGATCAGCCGCTCGCCCCAGATCTCGGCGACGCGCTTCTTGTTCTTGATCTTCGCGTAGATCTCAGGCTGCGTGTAGGCGGGCTCGTCGGACTCGTTGTGCCCGAAGCGGCGGTAGCCGATCAGGTCGATCAACACGTCGTGGCCGAACTCCTGGCGGAACGCGAACGCCAGGCGCACCGCGCTGATGCAGGCCGGCACGTCGTCGGCGTTGACGTGGATGATCGGCACGTCGAAGCCCTTTGCGAGGTCGGAGGCCCAGCGCGTCGAGCGTGCGTCGTCGGGGTCGGTCGTGAACCCGACCTGGTTGTTCATGATCAGGTGGACGGTGCCGCCGACCTTGTAGCCGTCCAGGGCCTGCAGGTTGAGGGTCTCGGGCACGACGCCCTGAGCGGGGAACGAGGCGTCGCCGTGGATCACGATCGGGACCGCCGCGTTCGTGTCCTGGTGGGCGTGAGGTCCGCGCCGCGACGTCTGAGCGGCGCGCGTCGCCCCCTCGACGACGGCTGAGACGAACTCGAGGTGACTGGGGTTCGACTCCAGGTTGACGCGGATGCTGCCGCCTTCGGGCAGCTCGTAGCTGCCCTGCGTCCCATGGTGGTACTTCACGTCACCGGTGCCGCCCTGCGGGATCGTCGTCACGACCTCCAGCGTCGAGGCGCCCTCGAACTCGGCGAAGATCGTGTCGTAGGCGCGCCCGAGGTTGTGCGCGAGCACGTTCAGCCGGCCACGGTGGGCCATCCCCACCACGACCTCCTGACCGCCGTGCGCGGCCGACAGCTGGATCAGCTCGTCCAGCATCGGGACCGTCATGTCGAGTCCCTCGATCGAGAACTGGTGCTGGCCGAGGTAGGCCTTGTGCATGAAGCGCTCGAGCGCGTCGACCTCCACCAGCCGCTTGAGCAGCCAGCGCCGCTCGTCGTTCGTCAGCTCGTGGCGGAACGTTCCGGACTCGACGTGCTCGCGCAGCCACACGCGCTGGCGGTGCGAGGCGATGTGCTCGATCTCGTAGGCGATCGTGCCGCAGTAGGTCTCGCGCAGGTGCGGCAGCGCGTCCGCCAGCGTCGCCCCGGGGACGTACATCTGGAACAGGTGCGCCGGGATCCGCGCCTGTAGCTCCGGCGTGAGGCCGAGCGCTTCGGGGTCGAGCCCCGGGTCGCCCTCGGGCTCGGAGCCGAGCGGATCCAGGCGCGCGGCGAGGTGCCCGTGCCCGCGCACGCGCCCGACGTAGGTGGTCGCCGCCTGCACCGCCTGAAGCATTTCCTCGCTCGCCGGCGCTGCCGCTGTCTCCGGGGCCGCCGCCGCGGTGGCCGGCGCCGGCGTGGCGGGGGCCGCGCCGAGCTCCACGCCCAGGTCCTCGAAGAGCAGCTCGTAGAAGCCGTGCTCGCCCTGCAGGTGCTCCTCGACGAGCGCGAGGAAGCGCCCCGACTCTGCGCCCTGGATGACCCGGTGGTCGTAGGTGGAGGTCATCGTCATGACCTTCTCGGCCCCGATCGTCTGGCCGATCGTGGCGAGGCCCGGCGGGTAGGCGATCGAGCCCGTCGCGACGATCGTGCCGCCGCCGGTCATCAGCCGCGGCACGGAAGCGATCGTGCCGATGCCGCCCGGATTGGTCAGGGTGATGTTGGCCCCGACGAGGTCATCGGCGGTCAGCGTGTTCGTCCGCGCCTTCTCCACGAGGGCGTCGTAGGCGTCGAGGAAGGCCTCGAACCCGAGCCTGCCGGCGTCGGCGATCACGGGGACCATCAGCGTGCGCGAGCCGTCCTTCTTCTCGACGTCGACGGCGAGGCCGAGGTTCACCTGCCCGTCGACGATGCGGTGGGGTTTGCCGTCGATCTCCTCGAAGTGGTTGGTCATGACGGGCATCTGGTCCGCTGCGCGGGCGATCGCGTAGGCGATCAGGTGCGTGAAGGAGACCTTGCGGGGACCGGCCTTCAGCTGCTGGCGGCGCCCGTCCAGAGCCGTGACGGTGATCGTCCGGAAGCTCGTCGCGGTGGGGATCGAGCGCGACTGCTCCATGTAGCGCGCGAGCGCCGCTGCGCCGCCGCGCATCGGCTGGGCCTCTCCGGCGGCCCGCTCAGCGGTCGCGGTCGCGCCGTTGCCGCCGGCTGCGTCGAGGACGTCGGACTTCGTGATCCGCCCTTCGCGCCCCGTGCCCGAGACGGACCCGAGGTCGACGCCCTCCGCTGCGGCTGCGCGCGCTGCCACTGGGGAGACGCGCGTGCCGTCGGGGGCATCGTCGGGTGGCGGCGCGGCACGCTCGGTGCCCTGCGCCTGGTCCGCGGGCGCGGTCGTCTGCGGCGCGGCCCCGTCGCTGAGCGCGATCCGCGCGATCACCTGGCCGACCGTCACCGTGTCCCCCTCGGCGACGAGGATCTCGCTGACCGTGCCGCTCGCCGGGGAGGGAAGCTCGAGGTCGACCTTGTCGGTGGAGATCTCGACGATCGTGTCGTTGGCCTTGATCGGCTCGCCGACCTTCGCATGCCATTCGAGGATCGTCCCCTCGCTCACCGACTCGCCGGCGGCCGGGGTGACGACGTCCACGATCCCGGGTGCTTCCTCCGGCGGCACGGCGGGCGGCGCCTCGCCGGGCGGCGGCGCCGCGCCCGCGCCGTTGCCGTCGCCGGTGGGCGCCGGCGCGGGGCGCTCGGCGCTGCGAGGCGCCGTTCTCGTTCTCCTCAGGCTGCTTTGCGGGCGTCTCCGCGGCGGGCACGACCGCGCCGCCGCCGACGACGATCCGCGCGATCACCTGGCCGACCGTGACGGTGTCGCCCTCCGCGACGAGGATCTCGGTGACGGTGCCGGTGGCGGGAGACGGCAGTTCGACGTCGACCTTGTCGGTGGAGATCTCGACGATCGTCTCGTTGGCCTTGATCGGATCGCCGACCTTGGCGTGCCATTCGAGGATCGTTCCCTCGGTGACCGACTCTCCCGCCGCGGGGGTCACGACGTCCACGGTCTGCTGGGTCGTCGTGTCAGTGGCCATCGAGTTACAACTCTAGCGTCCTGTGTGACGGCGCGGAGCGCCAGCAATTGCAGGCGATTTCAGGGGCCCGGGCGGCCTCCCCGGCGGTCTCTCAGCGCTCCGCGGTCGGGCTCGTCGACGGCTCGTTGCGCCGACCCTCCCTGATGAACTCGTAGCTCCCGAAGAACGGCCCGATGCCGCCGAGGACGACGACCGACACGGCCAGGCGAAGGGACACGACCCGCAGCCTCGCGGCCGCCAGGCAGGCGAGCGACATGCCGATCCACATCAGTCCGTGGGTGAGTCCGAGGATGAATGTCGCCGGCTGCGGCCCTCCGGCGGCGAACGCGCAGATCAGCAACGCCGTGTAGACGCACGAGTGCGTGAACGACAGGGCCCTCAGGCGGGAGAAGGTGAGCGGCCCAACGCCCGCGCGGCGCTCGCTCACATCGACAGCCACCGGGCCATGCGCGGCAGCACCTCGCCGGCCTCGGCCGGCCAGTCGTCGATCTCAGCCGGCCACCACGCGAAGGCGTCGTGCTCGTCGTCCGGGCGCACGCGCTCATCGGTGCCCTCGGCCAGCCACGCCTGTCCCACGAACATCACGAGCTTGTGGGGCAGGCGCAGCAGCGCCTCGCCCTGCACGCGTTCCGGGGCGACCGCCCACTCCTCCTCGAGCTCTCGCACCAGCGTGTCGGCGGGGCTCTCGCCGAGATCGACGGCCCCGCCGGCGCCCAGCGCCCAACGCCCGGCCCATGAGGAGACCCATGGCGCTCGCCGCCCTGCCAGCCACCGGCCGTCGGCAGAGCGGGTCACGCACAGGGCCGCGAGGCTGTGCGAGGCGTCCCCGGGGACCAGCCGCAGCGCCCACCGCAGCGGCTGCAGGTCGATCGAGATCCCGTCGGCGTCCTGCCGGTAGTCGACGAGCCGCGCCGCGAGCCCGTCGTGGCTCGGCGAGCCGCGGTCCTTCAGGTCGCGGATCGCGTCGTCGGCCGCCTCGGTCTTGGCGGGCGAGGGCTCATAGGCCTCCTGCAGCCAGCGCGCCCTGATCTGCTCCATCGCCCATGGCCCTCTGGCGAGGATCTCCGGCGCCTGGCTGCTCGACTCGGCGGTCTCGGTCACGTCCGGAAAGGCTATTCAAAGCGGCACCGCGCCCGGTGAACATAGACTCGCCCGCGTGAGCAGCGGCCGGCGCAAGCACTGGGGATGGGGTCGCGAGGACCAGCAGCCGAGCGCCGAGCAGGCACGCGCGGCGGTGCCGGCACTCGCGGAGCGTCTCGGCATCGAGCTCGGCGAGCCCGAGCAGCCCGTCGCGCTGGCCGACGTGCGGCTGCCGGCGCCGCGCGTCGAGATCCCCGCCGCGCTCGCCCCGATCTGTTCGGCCGGAGACCACGATCGCGCCTCCCATGCGCTCGGCAAGTCCTACATGGACATCGTCCGCGGCTTCCGCGGCCGCTTCGAGAGCTCCCCGGACTTCGTGGCCCACCCTCGCGACGAGGCGGACGTCGAGCGCCTGCTCGAATGGTGCTCGGCCCAGAACGTGGCCGCGATCCCCTTTGGCGGCGGCACGTCGGTGGTCGGCGGGGTCACGCCCGAGGTCGGGCCGGGGCAGAACGGGGCGGTCTCGATCGACCTGTGTGCGCTCGACGGCCTGCTCGAGCTCGACCCGGTCTCGCGCTCGGCGAGGATCGGCGCCGGCGCGAGCGGGCCGGCGCTCGAGGCGGCGCTCGGGGAGCACGGGCTAACGCTGCGTCACTTCCCGCAGTCTTTCGAGTACTCGACGCTCGGCGGCTGGATCGCGACGCGCGCCGCCGGCCACTTCGCGAGCGTCTGGACGCACATCGAGGACTTCCTCGAGTCCGCCCGCGCGATCACCCCGGCGGGGGTGTGGGAGTCGCGGCGCCTGCCGGGCTCGGGCGCGGGTCCGAGCCCCGACCGGCTGCTGGCCGGCTCGGAGGGAATCCTCGGCGTGATCACGAGCGCCTGGGTGCGGGTGCAGCCGCGCCCCGTCCACCGCGCCTCGTCGGGTGTGCGCTTCGCGGACTTCGCCGCCGGCGCCGAATGCGTGCGCGCGATCTCACAGGCCGGCCTCTACCCATCGAACTGCCGCCTGCTCGATCCCGGCGAGGCCGAGCTGACGATGGCCGGCGACGGCAGCCACGCGCTGCTCGTGCTCGGCTTCGAGTCGACCGACCATCCTGTCGAGGGCGCGATGGAGCGCGCTCTCGAGCTGTGCGCCGAGCACGGCGGCGCGGCGGGGGAGGGCGGCGGTCGCGCAGGCGGCGACGCCGTCGGCTCGTGGCGAAGCGCCTTCCTCGGCGCGCCCTACGTGCGCGACCTGCTCGTGTCGCTCGGCGTGATCAGCGAGACCTTTGAGACGGCGATCACGTGGGAGCGGTTCCCGGGCTTCCAGGAGACCGTGATGCAGACCGCGCGCGAGGCGCTGCGCGAGGTCTGCGGCACCGGCCGCGTGTTCTGCCGCTTCACGCACATCTATCCCGACGGCCCGGCGCCGTACTTCACCGTCCTCGCGCCCGGCCGGCGTGGTGAGGAGATCGACCAGTGGAGCGCGATCAAGGCGGCCGTGTCGAACGTCCTGATCGAGCAGGGCGCCACGATCACGCACCACCACGCGGTCGGGCGCGATCACCGCCCGTGGTACGAACGCCAGCGGCCCGACCCGTTCGCGGCCGCGCTGCGGGGGGCCAAGGCCGCCGTGGACCCGGCGGGAGTGATGAACCCGGGGGTGCTTCTCGAGGCCTCGTCGTGAACGTCGCAGTGCTCGGGCCGGGGGGTGTCGGCGGACTGATCGCCGGTGCCCTCGACCGCGCCGGCCACGAGGTCACGGTCGTGGCGAGGGACAGCACCGCGGCGACGATCGCGCAGGACGGCATCCGCGTGAGCAGCGTCACGCTCGGGGACTTCGTCGCTCGGCCGCGCGCCCTCGAGCGGCTCCTCGAGCCGGTCGACGCGCTGGTGGTCGCGACCAAGGCGGCGGCCCTGGACGCTGCCCTCGAGCGCGTGGAGGCGGAGCCAGCCGTCGTGCTGCCGCTGCTGAACGGGCTCGACCACATCGCCGTGCTGCGCAGGCGCTTCGCCGCCGACACGGTGCTGGCCGGGGCGATCCGCGTCGAGGCCGACCGCCCCCAGCCCGGCGTCGTCGTGCATACGAGCCCGTTCCTGCTCGTCACGATGGCCAGCGCGGCGCCGTCGATGGCTGCCCCGATGGCCCAGCTCGCCGGCGCGCTGGACGCCGCCGGCGTGCCCGCCGAGGTGCTCGACTCCGAGGCGGACGTGATGTGGGCGAAGCTCGTCCGCCTCAACGCGCTCGCCTGCACGACCAGCGCTTACGACAAGCTGCTCGGCGAGATCCGCTCGACGCCCGAGCTGCGCGCGGACCTCGTCGGTGCGATGGAGGAGGCGGCGGCGGCCGGTCGCGCCGAGGGCGCGGACGTGGACGCGGCCAGCGCGATGGCCGATCTCGAGCGCGCGCACGCGACGCTCGGCAGCTCGATGCAGCGCGACATCGCCGCCGGCCGCGAGCCCGAGCTCGACGCGATCCCCGGGTCGGTGCTCCGCGCCGGGGCGCGTCATGGGATCGCATGCCCGACGATCGAGCGGCTCGTCGCGATCATCGCCGCCCGCGCCGGGATCGATCCGCCGGCGATCTGACAGCGCGCCACTCCGGCCGGCCTTCGCGCCGGCGGTTCTCAGAATTCGCGCGTCTGCTGCCCGCCGTCGGGCGCGATGCTCGGCACCGAGCGGGTCGCGATCGCCTCGACCGCCTGCTCCTCGGCCTCGCTCAGCTCCTCGTCGTGCTCGGCGTCGCAGAGCACGCGGAAGTTGCCGCTGACGCCCCCGTCGCATTGGATCGTGATGCCGGCCAGCACCTCCTCGCCCTCCTCGAAGCCGAGCCGCTCCATGTCGAAGTGCGAGAGGCCGATGCCGTAGGCGGTGTGCGTCGGGTTCTCGCGGTCGTGAGCGGCGATCGCCATCGCGAAGCGCTCGAGGTTCTTGGCGATCTTGCCGGTGTCAGCCATCGCTCCATGAACAGCGTACCCGCCCTCCCCATCGCTCCGCACCGAAGGCGCTCCCGGCCTGCGAACGGGAACCCGGCGGCACTCCCGTCGCGCTGCGCACGCGGGGGCGAGGATGTACGATCGCGCCCGTGGTGCTCTACACGTGCACCGACGGGAAGTCGTTCGGCGAGCTGCCGGGGCCGATCGCGCACCCCTGCGGCCGAGCCGCCGTAGCGCTGGACAAGGCGGGCTACAGCTACGAGTGGCGGAAGGTCAAGGGCGGCACGCTGAAGTTCTGGACCTGGCCCTCGCGGGAGAAGGACCGAGCTGAGATCGAGCGGATCAGCGGGCAGCGCGGCGTGCCGATCCTCGTGCTCGACGACGGCTCGGTGGTCACAGGCTCCGGCGAGATCGTGAACTGGGCGCGCGAGCATACGCGCGCAGGGGCGTAGCGGCCTACTCCGAAAGTCCCGCGGCCGAGAGTCCTTCAGCGTGGTCGAGGTAGACCCGGTAGCGCCAGATCCTCTCGCCGCGAAAGTCGAAGATGCCGACGTACGGCTGATCGACAGGGACGCCGCTTCCCTTGCCGCGCCCCTGGAGCCTCCCCAGCACGAGCACCCGATCGCCTAGATCCCGAAATTCCGCGACGGTGGTTTGGAGCTCGTCCCAGTTCTCGCTGGTGTCGGCTGTGAACCGCTCGACGCCCTCGCGCCCGCTGTAGACGCCGCCATCGAAAGCCCTGGCGATTGCCGGGTGCCACTCGAAGTCGGTGGTCCCGAGCTCGGCGAAAAAGCCGTCAACATCACGGCGGTTGTACGTGTCAACCGCTCGCCTGGCAGCCTCCAATTTGTCTTGGGGCATCGACGCGGAGTATCGCGCAGCCGCCGACTTGGCTCTCATCAACCAAATACCTGGCGCCGTCGTCGTCTTCCACGACTATCACCACCCGGACTACCCCGGGGTGAGACAGGCGGTCGCCGATCTCGGTCTTGACGGCGAACAGCAGGCCGGCTTGTACGTCTGGCGCTCTCCGAGCTCCGGCTGACGCACACTAGATCCGCGGCAGCTCGATCATCTCCGCCCGGTAGTGGGCGGTTTCGCGGACGGTTTGCAACTCAGACCTCCGGGACCACTTCGGCGTACTTCACCGTGTCGATGAACTGCCGGAAGCGCACAAGCTTGCCGTCCCGAATGTCCCAGACGTGGACGGCGGGGACGTCCAGTGCCTTCCCTGTCGCTTTGCCTGTCCCCGTGTAGCGGACGACCGCCGCGACGGTGCCGCCGGATGCGACGAACTCCCCGGTCACCAACGCGAAGCCGTCGATGTCCTCGGTGATCGGGCCAAAGACGTTCTGCGCGACGGCGTCGGGGCCGCGGTACACCCCTCCGTACGGCATGCCCTCGGCCTCGTCCCATTCGATGTCGTCAGCGAATGCTCCCAGCACGGCGGGCACATCTCCCCGCGCGAAGGCGTCGTACACGTCCTGGACGAATTCGACGTTCTGCTCACCCATTTATCCCCCCTTGCTCGAACGGCCGGAGTCCGAGCCTACCCGACCCTTTGGTCCGGGGCGTGGGCCGGCACCTAGCCACGCGCCGTGGTGGCGCCGCGCGCCTGTTCGGACAGATTTATGACGCAAATTGCGGTTTCAGTTCGCAGAAGTGTCGATCGGGGGTTCGGAGGGGCCACACTTGGGTACGCGGCCTCACACGCCGCCAATCAGGGATCCATCGGCCATCTACCGGGGGGAGAGCCGGCCATCCATCAGGGAGGAGCCGATCATGGCTCGCATTTTGGTAACGAGCGACGACGGTAAGAGGACGCTCGTCGATGAACGCCACGTCGACCTCAGCCACGTCGAGACACCCGAGGGCGCCGGCCAGCTCCTCGAGCGGCTCGCCTGGGGCATCGAGGACGCCGAGCGGCGGCTCGGCCACAGCGACCGCCAGCGCCGCGGGCGACCGCGCGTCGGAAGGGTGATGCGCGCTCCGCGTCGGCGGCTGGCTGCCGTGACGTCATACGACGAGGAAGTCTTCGGCGACTAGGTCGGTCAGCTTCAGCATCGCGCGGCTCGCCTTGTGGCGGACCGTGCCAGGGAGCGTGACCTGGAGCGAGTGTCGCGCACCCGCGCCAGGTCGAGCGCTAACCGCCCATCTCCAAAATCTCGACTCTGTAACCGTCGAGGTACCGGACGGTTTGCAACTCGCCGCCGCCCGTTTCCTCTACCCACGGCGGGCCGAACTTCAAGCCGCTGCTGCTGCGCGATCACGTCCTCGCAAAGCACCGACGCAGCAGCTACGTAGAGTCCGAGTCACCGCGCGACCTCGTGCGCAATAGAACGGAGACATTCCCATGGCGATTGTGCAGCGCAATGTCCAGATCAAGGCGTCGCCCAAGGAGACGATGGCCCTCTTGAGCGATGCCAGTCGCTGGCCGGACTGGTATCCCGGCATGACGGAGATCGACATCGCCGCTCCCTTTCCCGAAAACGGGGGCAAGGTCAACTTCAAGGTGAAGTCGGCGGGCCTGTCCATGTCGATCACCGAGACCGTTCTCGAGTACGACCCGGACAAGCTCCAGCTTTTTCAAATGGAAGGCATGCTGTCGGGACGCGCTCGCTGGGAGGTCACCCAGGACGGTGGCGGAACACGACTGACGACGACGTTCGACTACGCGCTGCCGGGCGGCGTGTTGGGAAAGATCGCTGACGCGCTCCTCGTCAAGCGCATGAATGCCAAGAGCCTCGAAGAAGCTCTACACAACGTCAGAGCGCTGGTGGAACGACAGTAGGTCCGCATCTCAGCCCCGGTGGAGCCGGGACGCCACCCACGCGCTACGACTGCTCGATGATCTCGACGCGGTAACCGTCGGGATCTTTGACGAAGCACAGCCGCGACCCGCCCTCGCGGATCGAGTACGGCGGCTTCTCGGGCTCGATGCCCTGCGCAGAGAGCTTGGCGAGGGTCCCGTCGAGGTCATCTGAGGTGATCGCGATGTGCCCGTAGGCGGTGCCGAGCTCATAGGAGTCGACTCCGAAGTTGAACGTCAGCTCCAGGCGCGGCATGTCGCCGTCGCCGGGCTGGTTCATGAACACGTTGATCGCCTCGTCTCGGATCGGGATCCGGCCGACCTCCTGGAAGCCGAGAGCCTCGTAGAACGCGACCGAGCGGTCGACATCGGTGATGCGGTAGCAGGTGTGTATGAGCGCCATGGCGCGGAGTCTACGCCGGGCGCGTGCGCCCGCGCGCGATCCGGGAAGCCCGGCAGCGAGCCGGTGCCCTCGAGGCTCTGACTCAGGCGCGCCCGGCGGTCTCGCGCCGGCGCGAGCCCTTCGCGTCGTACATCGCGCGGTCGGCTCGCGCGAGGAGCGCCTCGGCGCCTGTCTCCACGCCCTGCGACCACGCCACGCCGATGCTCGCCTGCACGTCGGCCGCGCTGGCAACTGCTCCTGCGGACGCCGAGACGGTCAGCCGGTCGGCGAGTCGCCGGGCGCTTTCCTCCTCCATGCCCGGGCACAGCACCATGAACTCGTCCCCGCCGAGGCGGCCGACCAGATCGTCCGCCCGGACGCTCGCGCGCAGATGACCGGCGACCGCGCGCAGCAACTCGTCGCCGGCGGCGT
Source organism: uncultured Solirubrobacteraceae bacterium (assembly GCA_963721285.1). GTDB lineage: Bacteria > Actinomycetota > Thermoleophilia > Solirubrobacterales > Solirubrobacteraceae > Palsa-744. Next base: position 1,068,780 of record CAVRIN010000002.1, read on the forward strand.
GGCCGTGGCGGTCGTTGACCTGCTTGAAGCCGTCGAGGTCGATGAACAGCACCGCGCGGTGCTCCTCGGCCCCTCCGTCAGCGATGTTCTGCTCGAGCGCGCGGGTGATCGCCGCCCGGTTCAGGCACCCCGTCAGGTCGTCGTGGGTCGCGCGCCGGCGCAGCTCCTCGCGCATCGCGATGCTGTCGCTGATGTCGGCCACGCATGCGATCGCCCCGCTGGCCTCGCCGCCCTCGTGGGTGAGCGCTCTCAGGCTGACCTGGCAGTGCCGCTCGCCGCCGTCCTGGCGGCCGGTCACGGCCACCTCGACTTCCGCATCCGAGCCGTCGTGCAGCAGCGCCGCCAGCGCCTCCTCGATGCGCGTCCGGTCGGCCGGCTCGAGGTTTGCCAGCTGCTGCGGGACGGTTTCCGTCCGCGCCGTCCCGAGGATCTCGTGGAGGCGGTCGTTCGTATAGACGATCTGCATCTCCGCATCGACCTGCATCAGGCCGACCGGCACCGTTTCGGCGAGCCGATCGAGCAGCTGCTCGCGAGCGCGCAGATCCTCGTGTGCGGCCATCTCGTCCGTGATGTCGACCATCTCGCAGACGACCACTCCATGGTCGGGGTCGCCGAGGAGGTTGTGGTTGGTGACCTCGAACCAGATCCACCCGCCGTCCTTCGTCTGCAGCCGCTGGCGCACGCGGCGGGCCGGACCCGGCCGCGCGAGCATCTGCATCCAGTTGTCGATCGCCAGCGCGTGGTCGTCGGGGTGCACGAACTCCAGCGAGCGGCGGCCCTGCATCTCCTCGGCCTCCCAGCCGAGGATCTGCTGGATCCCCTCGTCGACGTGCACCAGGAAGCTCAGCTCGTCCTTGTGGATCGTCGCGAAGCGGGGGCGCTGCGCCGGCGGGTCGCCGTCGACGGGCTCGGCCGCCGCGAGCGGGTTCGAGGAGGCCAGCAGCGTGAAGATGATGCCGTGACGCTCGCGCAGGTCGAGCGCGTAGAGGATCACCTCCTCGTAGCCTTCCGGGTGGATCGTGCAGCGGCCGGCGCCGAGCTTCAGCGCCCGGTCCCAGTTCGCGAGCACGGCTTGCCGGTCCTCGTCGCTGATCAGGTCGAGGCCCGAGCGGCCTTCCAGCACCTGGTGTTCGCCGAGCGCGATCGAGTCCGGCATCGGCACGTAGATGCCGGCGGAGGTCATCGCGCCGACCGGCGCCCGGGGGTAGACCCTCAGCAGCGAGCCGAGGCCTTGCTCGAGCGAGTCCGCGTCGGCGTGGGCGTCAGCGGCCGCGTCGAAGACCCCGCCGCGAAGCTCATCCGGCTCGCCCTGGGGTCGCCCTGGGGCGGGTGTTCCGGCATCGCTCGGCTGGGCCTGCGGCTCGGTGTGCATCGATTGGCTCTCCGTCCTGACTTCCGGTGTCTGTCATCCATCGGACGTGGCCCCCGGGCGCTGAAGCCTTTGGCGGCTCCTGGACACTTCGCCACCGGCGCCCGGAAGGCTCCGCGCGCGGCGGGATGGCGATCCGAAGAGCGTCGCGGGGCCGGTCGTGGGCGGATCGCGCGAGGAGACGCGCGGCCGGTCAGTGCTCGCGGCGGCGCAGCCGCCAGATCTGCTCCATCGGCCAGCGCCGGGCCCATTCGCGGTCCTCGCGCGAGCGGTAGCTGCTCTCGGCGTCGGCTGCGGGGCGCAGCTCGAACAGGTCTTCGATCTGAAAGCCGCTGCGCCGGAACAGCGAGATCCACTCGCCGTAGGGCAGTTGGAAGGCGATCGGCTCGCCGGGTTCCTCGAAGCGCCTGATGCCCTCCCAGTAGTCGACGACGAGCTGATCGCCGGGATGGTCGGCCCCGGGCGGCCACACGAGGTCGACGATCGGCGTCAGGGCCGAGAAGGCGAACAGCCCGCCCGGACGCAGCAGCCGCGCCGCCTCGGGCACGCTGAGATGCGGGTCCGTGAAGGTCATCGCGCCGAAGTCGCAGAACACGACGTCGAAGCTCGCCTCCGGCAGACCCGTCGCCTCCGCGCTCGCATGGACGAGCGGGAACTCGACTCCGGCCGCAGCCATCAGCTCGCGCGCGTGCTCGAGCTGGCGCGCGGAGTTGTCGAGGCCGGTGACGCGCGCGCCGCGGTGCGCCAACGCGATCGACCATTGCGCCGCCCCGCAGCCGAGCTCCAGCACGTCGAGGCCCGCCACCTCGCCGAGCACCTGCAGCTCGGACTCCGGAATCTGCCAGACGCCCCAGGCGGTTCCGCCCGAGCCCTCGAGCTGATCGCCGTGCTGGGCCTGGTAGTCGTCTGACTGCTCGTCCCAGACGCGGCGGTTGAGCGCTGCGTGATCGGTCAGTCGCTCGTCGGGCACGGCGTGAGTCTAGGCGCGCGCGCCAGCCGCCGGCGCCCTCGCGTCACGCCGCGAGGTTTGCCAGTCCCGGCTCTAGACTGCTGCGCGTGCGAACGATGATCGTCGGCCACGGGGGGCGGGAGAGCGCACTGGCCGCGCGCATGGCTGAGGACAGCGAGCTGTACGCCGTCGTCGGTCACGAGAACCCGTCGATCGTCGCGGCCTGCGCGCGCTCGGGCGGCACGCACGCGATCGGCGACATCTGCGACCCGGCCGCCGTCGCGGCCTTCGCGCGCGATCACGACGTCGAGCTCGCGATGGTCAGCTCGGACGAGCCGCTCGCGGCGGGCGTCGTGGACACGCTGCTCGCGCAGGGCACGACCGCTGTCGGGCCGACGCGCGACGGCGCCGAGATCGAGTGGAACAAGGTCTTCGCGCGGGAGCTGCTGGCGGAGCTCGCGCCCGAGGCGCTGCCCGCGCTGCGCGTCGCCCACACGCCCGAGCAGGCGATCGAGGCGATCGCCGCGTTCGGCGCGACGCCCGTGGCGGTCAAGCCCGCCGGCCTGACCGGTGGAAAGGGCGTCAAGGTGATGGGGCCGCACCTCGCCGACCATGCCGCCGCGCGCGACTACGCGCTGGAGCTGCTCGCCGGGGGCGGCGCGGGCCGTTCGGTGCTCGTCGAGGAGCGCATCGAGGGCGCCGAGTTCACGATCCAGGCGATCAGCGACGGCCGCACCGTCCTCTTTCCGAACTCGACCTACGACTACCCGTACCGCTTCGACGGCGACGAGGGGCCGGGCACCGGCGGCATGGGCTCGCTCTCGCTGCCAAGCGCGACGCTGCCGTTCATGACGGCCGCGCACTACGAGCAGGCATGCTCGATCATCCAGCGTGTGATCGAGCGCCTCGGGGCGCTCGGCCGTCGCTTCAACGGCGTGATGAACTCGGGTTTCTTCGCGACCGCCGACGGCGTCAAGGTGATCGAGTTCAACGCCCGCTTCGGCGACCCGGAGTGCATGAACATCATGAGCCTGCTCGACGGCTCGTGGACCGATGCGATGTGCAGCATCGCCGCGGGCACGCTGAGCGAGCGCGACGTGCCGCTCCGGGAGGAGGCGTCGGTCGTCCTGTACCTGGTCTCGCCCGACTACGCCCTACGCAAAGGCGGCCGGTACGAGTTCACGCTCGACGAGGAGGCGATCGAGGCGCAGGGGGGCCGCGTGTTCTTCTCCTCCGCGGTCGCGCTCGGCGACGGCCGCTACGCCACCGTCGGCACCTCCCGAGCGGTCGCGCTCGCCGCTACCGCACCGACGCTCGAGCAGGCGCGCAGCCGCGTCGCCGGCTGGGCCGAGAACGTGCCCGTGCTCGAGTGGCGCCGGGACGTCGGCGACGGCGCTTACCTGGAGCGTTTGGGCGAGCTCGTCGCTGCGGGCGCCACGGCCCGCGCCTAGGATGGCGAGATGATCGTCGAGCGCTCTCTCAACCCGCAGTTCGTCTCCAACACGTTCCTCGTCGCCGACGGCCAGGGCGGCCCCGCCTTCTTCGTCGATGCGGGCGGCCCCGTCGAGCCGTTGATCGAAGCCGCCGATCGGCTCGGCCTGGAGCCGACGCACGTGCTGCTCACCCACCACCACTACGACCACGTCTGCGAGGTCGAGAAGCTGCGAGAGCGCTGGCCCGGCCTCGAGGTGCTGATCAGCGCGCGTGAGGGCGAGCTGTTGGGTGACGCGGCGGAGTCCTACGGGACGATCGAGGCCGGCGACACCCTGGAGTTCGGCGCGCTGACGGTGCGCCCGCTGCATACCCCGGGTCACACCGGGGGGATGCTGTCGCTGCTCGTGACCGACGGCGACGGGCCGGGCGCGGTGTTCACAGGCGACACGCTGTTCAAGGACTCCGTCGGAGGCGTCAAAGCTCCCGGGCACACGACGTACGCCGATCTGCGCGACTCGATCATGGGCACGCTGATGGAACTGCCGCCCGACACCGTGATCCACCCGGGCCACGCCGACGATACGACCGTCGCCCGCGAGTGGGACCGGAACGCGTTCATCCGCATCTGGCGCGGCCTGGACCCAGAGGGCTCCGAGCCCTGCACGGCGCTCGGCGAGCCCGCCACGCTGATCCTTCTCGGCGCGGACTACGACGGCGGCACGAAGGCGTGGGTCCGCTGGCCCGACGGCTCCGACGACATCGTGCCCGGCTCGAAAGTGGAGCGCGGCTGAGGAACGCCGCGCCGCCCTCGGTCGGTGGCGGCGGTGACCCGGCGTGCGGGCGGGGCAGCGGCGGGTTCTCGCGCGAGCCCTAGGATTGAAGCGATGGCGCGCGAGAACGAGAAGATCCCCACCTCGCGCGTGCGGCGCACGGCGACCGTCGCGACGCTCGCGGCGAGCGAGGCCGTCAAGCAGTTCGGAACGCGGGCGGCGAACGTCACGCGGGACGAGGACGCAGCCGAGGAGGCGATGTCCCGCCGCCAGCTCGAGACGGCCAAGCAGATCGTCGCCGTGCTCGGGACGATGAAGGGCGCCGCGATGAAGCTCGGACAGGTGATGTCGTTCCTCGACGTCGGCCTCGTTCCCGAGGAGCACCGCGAGGAGTTCCAGCGGGAGCTCGCGAAGCTGCGCGACGCGGCGCCGACGGTCTCCTTCAAGCAGATGAGCAAGGTGATCGAGGATGACCTCGAAGAGCCGCTCGATGAGGTGTTCAGCGAGTTCGATCCCGAGCCGATCGCCGCCGCCTCGATCGGCCAGGTCTACCGCGCGCGGCTGGCGCGCGACGGCCGCGAGGTTGCCGTCAAGGTCCAGTACCCGGGCGTCGCCAGTGCCGTGCGCGCGGACATGCAGAACCTGGACATGATCATGCGCCTGCTCAAGCGGATGGCGCCGGGGCTCGACGTGAAGGCGGTGACCCGGGAGATCCGGGAGCGGATCGAGGAGGAGCTCGACTACGAGCTCGAGGCGCAGAACCAGCGCGCGCTGGCGCGGATCTACGCCGGCCATCCCTTCATCGTCGTGCCGGAAGTGGTCAGCTCGCTGTCCCGAGAGCGGGTGCTGGTGAGCGACTACGTCAGCGGCGTCGGCTTCGAGGAGCTCAAGGAGGGATCACAGGCCGAACGCGACCGCCTCGGTGAGATCGTGTTCCGCTTCTTCCTCGGCTGCCTCTACCGCCACCATCAGTTCTCAGGCGACCCGCACCCCGGCAACTTCCTGCTGCTCGAGGACGGCCGCGTGGCCTTCCTGGACTTCGGCCTGTTCAAGCGCATGGACGCTGCGGCCGTCGAGCTCGAGCTCGCCTGCCAGCGAGCGGTCGTGGAGCAGGATCCCGCGACGCTTCACCGGCTGCTCGCCGAGTCGGGTTTCCTGCCCGACCCCGACCGCGTCGACGCGGAGAGCCTGCTGGAGTTCATCCGCGACGCGATCTGGTGGTACACGACCGCCGACCGTACGGTCCAACTGACGCCGCAGATCGCCACCAAGGTGATGATCGAGAGCTCGGACCCCCGTTCGAGCCACTTCCGCGAGATGCGCCACCAGGACATGCGCCCCGAGCACCTGTTCGGCAGGCGCATGGAGATGCTCACGCTGGCCGTGCTCTCGCAGCTGCGCGCGGGTGCGAACTGGCACCGGATCGCCCGGGAGTGGATGTACGGCGATGAGCCCGTCACCGAGCTCGGGCGCCAGGAGACTGACTTCTACCGGCGCGGCGGACGCGCGAGCTCGGCCGCCGCGGGCTGAACTCCGCTGCCGCGATCGGGATAATCCCGCGCATGGATCTGGAGCGCGCGCGCAAGATCCTCAATGTCGCCGACAGTGCCTTCATCTCGATGGACGATGAGGGGCGCGTCACCTACTGGAACATCCGCGCCGAAGAGACCTTCGGCTGGACGCGGGAGCAGGCCGTCGGGCAGAACGTGATCGAGTTGATCGTGCCCGAGCGCTACCGCGACGCGCTGCGAGGCGGCTTCAGACGGTTCAAAGCAGGAGGCGACACGCGGCTCGTGGAGCGCCGCACGGAGCAGCTCGCGGTGCGCGCCGACGGCAGCGAGTTTCCCGTCGAAGTGATCGTCTCGGCCCTGCCCGAGGGCGAGACGTATTCATTCCACGGCTTCCTCACCGACATCTCCGAACGCAAGGCCCAGGATGCCGAGCGACAGCGGCTGCTCGACGAGCTCGAGCGCGCGCTCGCGGGAAGCGAGCAGCGGCTGCAGGCGATCGTCGACTCGCTCGCCGAGGCGATCACGATCCGAGGCCAGGACAACCGCATCGTCTACGCCAACCGGGCGGCACTGGCACGGCTCGGGATGGGCTCGATCGACGAGCTCGCGGCGGCCGACCCGCGCGCGCTGATGGGCAGCTACCTGAGCTTCGACGAGCGCGGGAGGCCGATCGACATGGACGACCTGCCCTCTGTGCGCCTGCTGCGAGGCGAGGACCCCGAGCCGCTGCTGATGAGGACGGTCGACCCGCGCAGCGGCACGGAGTCGTGGGTGCTGCTGAAGGCGGCGCCCGTGCGCGACATCGAGGGGCGCATCGAGGCGGCGGTGACGATCATCGAGGACGTGACGATCAGCAAGCAGCTGCAACTGCGCAGCGAGTTCCTGGCCCGCGCGGCGACGCTACTGGCCTCGTCGCTGGACTACCAGCAGACGCTCCAGAACGTCGCCGGGCTCGCTGTCCCCCAGCTCGCCGACTGGTGCGGCGTCGACCTCGTCGACGAGGACGGGCGCCGCGAGCCGGTCGCCGTCGCCCACGTCGACCCTTCGCGCGCCGAGCTCGCCGCGCGGCTGCGGGAATACGAGCCCGAGCACATGCAGCCCGACCGCGGCATCGGCCGGGTGATCGCGACCGGCGAAGCGGCGCTCTACAACGAGATCCCGCTCGAGCTGCTCGAAGCGGCCGCTGCCGACGAGCAGCACCTCGAGCTGCTGCGCGAGGTCGGCATGCGGGCAGTGCTGCTCGTTCCGATGAAGATCCGCGGGCGCACGATCGGCACGATCTCGCTCGTCAGCGCCGAATCGGGGCGGACGTTCAGCCCCGGAGACGTGGAGTTCGCGGGACAGATCGCCGAGCGGGCCGCGCTGGCGGTCGAGAACGCGCGCCTGTACAGCGAACGGGCCAGCATCGCCCGCACCCTTCAGGCGAGCCTGCTGCCCGAAGCGCTGCCCGAGCTGCCCGGCTGGGAGGTCGCGGCCATGTACCGTCCCGCCGCGGCGGAGGGCGAGGTGGGCGGCGACTTCTATGACCTGTGGGAGATCGACGGCTCCTGGCTGATGATGATCGGCGACGTCACCGGCAAGGGCGTGCCGGCGGCCGCCGTGACCTCGCTCCTGCGCCACACCGCCTGGACGGCCTCGGAATTCGACACCCGGCCTGCGCACCTGCTGGAAAGGGTCAACGCGGCGCTCCGGCGCCGGCCATCGCTCTCGGTCTGCACCGCGCTGTGCGTGCGGATCTCGGGCGCGCGTGTGACCGTCGCCTCCGGCGGGCACCCGCTGCCCTGGCGGCTCGGCGACCAGGACGTGCGCGAGATCGGGTCGCACGGCACGCTGCTCGGGGCATTCGCCAACGCGCAGTGGCCCGAAGAGAGCTACGCGATCGAGAGCGGAGAGTCGCTCGTCGCGATCACCGATGGCGTCACCGACACACTCGGGCCCGGCGACGAACGCTTCGGCTCCGCGCGTCTGCGCGGGCTGCTGGGCGAGCTGCGCAAGCAATCGCCGGCGGGCATCCGCGAACGGCTGATCGCCGAGCTCGAGCGCTTCCAGGTCGGCGCGCAGGCCGACGACACGGCGCTTGTCGCGATGCGGCGCACCGCCGGCGAGCCGCCGGCGCCCTCCGGAGCTCCGCGCGAGGCGGCGGTCAGAGCCTAGGGGGGACGATGGCGATCGCGAGACCGCTCCAGATCGAAACCGAGCTCGAAGGCGACCGTGCGCGCCTGACGCTGGTCGGCGAGCTCGACATCGCCACCGCGCCACGACTGCAGGAGGCCGTCGAGACCGTGCTTGCAGGCTCGGTGCGCGAGCTGATCGTCGACCTGCGGCCGCTCGGCTTCCTCGACTCCTCGGGCCTGCGCCAGTTCATCGTGCTGGCCGACCGCGCCGAGGCGGAGGGTTGGCGTCTCGTTCTCGTGCGGCCGGCCGGGGCGGTGCTGTCGATCTTCCAGATCACCCGCGCCGAGGAGAACCTGCCGTTCGTCGACGAGCCTCCGGCGGGGACAGGCGAGTGACCGGCCCCGACGGAGCCGGGTCGGGGGGTGAGTCGCTGCGGCTGGAGCTGCAGCGCGACGTCAGCGCCCCCGCGATCGCCCGCTCGGCGGTCGCCGAACAGCTGCTCGCACTCGGCGTCGACGGCTCCTTCCGCCAGACGGTCGTGCTCCTCGTCTCGGAGGTCGTCTCGAATGCCGTCCGGCACTCGAACGGGCCGACCGCCGCGGCGATCTCGCTCGACGCGATGGTGACCCCGCGAGCCGTGCGGGTCGCCGTCACCGACGGCGGGGCCGGGTTCACGCCGCGACCGCGGGACCCGGAGCGTCTGGGCGAGGGCTACGGCCTGTACCTGGTGGAGAAAGCCGCCAGCGCCTGGGGCGTGGACAGCGACCGCGGCACGACCGTCTGGTTCGAGCTCGAGCGCTAGACCAGCTGGATCTGGAACAGGCTCGTGGTCCCCGGGCGCCCGGAGGGCAGGCCCGCCGTGATGCCGACGCGCTGGCCGGGCGTGCACCAGCCGAGCTCGACGACGCGCCGCGCCGCGTCGGCGATCAGCGCCTCGGTTGTCTCGTGGCGCCGCATCGACGCCGCCTGCACGCCCCACATCAGCCCGCAGCGGCGCACGGTCTCCCGCCCCGGCGAGAGGGCGTAGATCGGGACGGTCGGCCGGTGTGCGGAGACCAGCCGCGCGGAGCGTCCGGAGAGGGTGGGGACGATCAGTGCGTCGAGGCCCAGCTCGCGCGCCGCGTCGCACAGGTTGTGGGCGATCGTGTACGCGGGATCGGAAGCGGTCCGGCGCACGCGCGAGAGGTTCCAGCGCTCATACGGTGCGATCGACTCGGCCTGCTCGGCGACGGCGGCCATCATCGCGACGGCCTCGACCGGGTAGGCGCCGATCGCCGTCTCCTGCGAGAGCATCACGGCGTCGGTTCCGTCGAGGATCGCGTTCGCGACGTCGGTGACCTCGGCACGGGTCGGTCGTGAGGAGCTCACCATCGATTCGAGCATCTGCGTCGCGGTGATCGAGGGCCGGGCTGCCTTCCCTGCGAGCTCGATCAGCTGCTTCTGGACCAGCGGCACCTGCGCGATCGGCAGCTCGATGCCGAGATCGCCGCGCGCGACCATCACGCAGTCGGCTGCGCCGATGATCTCCTCGGCCCGTTCGACCGCCTGCGGCTTCTCGATCTTGGCGATCAGGGGCAGGCGCGTGTGCTCTCGCACCATGTGGACGTCGCTGGGCGAGCGCACGAACGACAGCGCCACCATGTCCACGCCGATCGACTCGCCGTGGGCAAGGAGCTTCAGGTCCTCCTCGGGAACCGCCGGCAGCTCGTTGAGCGGGCCGGGGATGTTCAGCCCCTGGCGCGAGGCGACCGCGCCGCCGACCTCGATCTCGGTGTCGATCTCGCACTCGGCGGTGCGGACGTCGGTGACCCGCAGGCGCACCGAGCCGTCTGCCAGGTAGAGCACCGAGTCCGGCTCGACGGCCCGGACCAGCCCCCCCCACGCCACGCCCATCCGCCGCGAGTCGCCGGGGATCTCGCCGTCGCCGCAGAGGATCGTCAGCGTCTCGCCGGCGGTCAGCTCGACGACGCCCTCGGCGAGCGGGCCGATCCGCAGCTTCGGACCCGGGAGGTCCTGAAGGATCGCGACCGGCCGCCCCGCGCGCCCAGCGGCGTCACGCACGCGCCGCACGGTCTCGGCGTGCTCGTCAAGCGTGCCGTGCGAGTAGTTGATCCGCGCTACGTCCATGCCGGCCTCGACGAGCCGCACGAGCGTCTCCACGTCGCGTGAGGCGGGTCCGATGGTCGCGACGATCTTTGTCCGGCGCATGCCAGGACGGTATCGAGCGTCGCGCCGGAACCAGGGGCTAGCATCGGTTCGTGCCGAGGCCGACGAGACCGATGCCGCGCCCGGGGTCGCTCGCCCGCATCGCCCACTTCGGTGGCGCCCGCGAGCTCGGCACGGTCGTCGCCGTCCGCGACGGCGGGCGGATCCTGGATGTGCGCGACGAAAGCGGCGCGACGCGGGAGTTCGTGCTCAACCCGGCGACCGCCCGCTTCCTCGCCGCCGGCAGCCCCCAGGGCGAGCGGCTCGAACTGCTCGACGACGGCTGAGGCCGGGCACGGCGGCGCCCGCATGTGCCTCGGCTCCTCAGGGCACCTGCACGTCGGGGAACCACTCGGCGCAGTGCTCCCGCAGCGTCTCGCGCACCCATTGGCGCTCGGCCGGGCCCGTCATCCGAAGGCGTCCCAGGAGCTCGCGCTGGTCCTCCGTCTGCACGCCTGCGACGGTCCAGCGCACGGCCAGCCGCTCGAACAGGAGCTCGAACTCGCGCTGCTCTGCGTCCTCGCGCGAGACGCCGCCGCCGCGCGCCGCCTCGAGCTCGCGGCGCGAGCCCACGCTCAGCGCACCGCGCAGCCGCAGCACGCCGCCCTCGCCGTCCTCGTAATCGGTCTCGGGCGCCCGCGGCGCCTTCGCCTCACCCGCCCGGCGGCGTGAACGCCGCCCCACCTCAGGCGGGCGCCTCGGCGGCGCGCAGCAGCTTCCCGCGGACGTCGCCGGTGAGGGGCTTCGCGTGCCCCGGCCAGGCGGCGGCGGGTTCGAGCTCGGCGAGCTTGCGCATGCTCGCGCGGGCCTGCTCGGTGTCGTAGTTGTAGACCGGGAACGGCACGTGCGGCTCGGAGTCGCGGCCCCAGATGTCGAGCGTGTAGAAGCAGTCGCTGACGAGCGCGAGTCGGTCGGAGTCTCGGAACAACCCGATCTGGCCGGGCGCGTGGCCCGGCAGCTCGATCACCCTGAAGCCGGCGACGTCGTCGCCCTCCCGCAGCGTCCCCGAGATCTGTACCGGGCCGCCGTCCCAGGCGTAGCGGTGCATCAGCCGCTGGAACTGGCGGTGAGGAGTCGGTATCCCCCTCAGCCCTTCCGGCCAGTAGCGGAAGCCGCCGCTGCCTTCGGCGTCGATCACCTCGTCGGGGTGGCACAGGACGGGCGCGCCGAGCGCCGGCGCGGTGCCGCGGTGGTCGGTGTGGCCGTGACCGAGGACGATCCGCTCGATCCCGCCGCGCCTGGCGCCCGCGCGGGCCACGGCGCGCGTCATCGTCCGCGCTCCGGCGTCGAACAGCGTCACGCCATCCTCATCCTCGATCAAATAGACGTTGCAGCGCGCCGGCTGGCCCTGCACGACCCAGACGCCCTCCGCGACCAGCTCGGCATCCCCGCCGGCGAGCCCCGAGGTGAGCCTCGTCTTGGCGTTGAACGCGCGGGTCATGCCCTGTTCGGCGGCCGAGTCCTGCGGCGGGAGCATGCCCATCTGGCGCGCGATCGTCATGTTGTCCGTGAACGCGTCGTTGTGGTGGATCAACCCGCCGCGTACCGTGACGAGGTCGAAGCCTTCGGTGTCGATCGGGCTGCCGGTCGGCGCGACGCCGCCGAGCGATCCCGGTCCGGCGAAGGTCCCACGCAGCCGCCACTGCACGCCGCAGCGTTCGCCCTCGGTGGTCGTCGAGACGATCTCCATGTGCAGATCCGGCACCGCCTCCATCAGCTCGCCGAGGAATGCCCGCACGCCCTCCGGCGCGGTCACGTCGGCACGGCCGCGCACGTTGTCGCGTCCGCCCGGCTCCCACAGCGACACCGCCTCGTCGAGGTCGTGCCGGTCGATCGCTTCGAAGTACCGCCGCGCGACCCCCTCGGCCTTGCTGCCCGAGATCCGTTTCCGGGTCGCCGCCGCCTGCTGCATGTTCGCGGCAACCTCCTGAACCTTCGTGCTCGCCTCGCTCGCCTTGTCCTGCTCGGCCATCCCGTCTCCTTTATGCCGCCGAAGGGGCGTAGTCTAGTCTCCGCCGCGTGCCAGACGTGAGCAGCCGGCGTGAGGTCGGGAGGGGCGAACGGGTGCTGCCGGGGGTCTACCGCCTGCGCCTGCCGCTGCCCTGGCCCGGCGTCCCCCACTGCAACGCCTGGGCGCTGTCCGCCGGCGACGGGTTCGTGCTCGTGGACACGGGAGTCCACGACGAGCACTCGATGGCCCACCTCGAACGCGCGCTCGAGATGTGCTCCCTGCGCCTCGAGGACGCGAAGCTCGTGGTCTGCACCCACGCCCATTCCGACCATTGCGGTCAGGCCGTGCCGATCGCCGAGCGCGCCGGCTGCGAGCTCTGGATGCACCCGAGCCACGAGCTGATGAACAGGCTCGTCGAAGACCCGGAAGCGGTGCTGGCGCGGCGCCTTGAGGTCGCGCGCCAGAGCGGCGTACCCGAGGAGCCGCTGCGCCGTTACGCTGCCGAGCGGGGGCGGTCGGAGCCCTTGATCGTCGGGCCGCTGCGCGCCGACCGCGACCTGCTGGACGGCGTCACCGTTCTGACCGACCTCGGCGAGTGGGTGACATATGAGACGCCTGGCCATGCGCCCTCGCACGTGTGCCTGTTCCAGCCCGAGCGGCGCCTTCTGATCAGCGGCGATCACCTGCTCGGGCGCATCTCCCTGTACTTCGAGTACGGCTACTCCGAGGACCCGGTCGGCGAGTTCCTGAACTCGCTTGGCGTCGTCGAGCGGCTCGGCGCGCGCCTGTGCCTGGCCGGACACGGGCGCACCTTCACCGACGTGCACGCCCACATCCACGGCAACCGCGCGCTGGTCGAGGAGCACCTCTACAAGGTGGTACAGGCGCTCGGCGGCCAGGAGCTGACGGCCTTCGACGTGGTCGGCGCCGTCTACGGCGACTCGCTCTCGCAGCAGAACGGCCAGTGGCTGCTCTCGCAGACGCTCGGGTATCTGACACATCTCGAGAAGACCGGGGCGGCCCGTCGCATCCCCGGAGATCCAGAGCGCTGGACGGCATAATCGTCTGATGCGCATCGACGAGATCCTGCGCCGGGACGGACCGGTCTTCTCGTTTGAGTTCTTCCCGCCGAAGACCGCCGAGGGCGAGAAGAACCTGTACGCGGCGCTCGCCGACCTGCGACCGCTCGAGCCCGCCTTCGTCTCGGTCACCTACGGCGCCGGCGGCTCCACGCGCGAGAAGACGATCGAGATCGTCAAGCGCCTGAGGGAGGAGTGGGGCCTCGAGGCGATGGCGCACTTCACGTGCGTCGGCGCGACCGTGCCCGAGCTGCGAGCAACGCTCGACGAGATGCGCGACGCGGGCATCGACAACGTGTTGGCGCTGCGCGGCGACCCGCCGGCCGGGCAGAGCGAGTGGACCAAGACCGACGGCGGCCTCGAGTACTCGCGCGAGCTCGTCGAGCTGATCTCGGCTGACTACCCGTTCGCGATCGGCGCGGCGTGCTTCCCGGAGACGCACATCCACGCCACCGGCCCTGAGGACGACCTGCGCTACCTCGGCGAGAAGGTGAATGCCGGCGTCGACTTCCTGATCACCCAGGTGTTCTTCGACAACAGCTACTACTTCGACTTCGTGGCGCGCGCCCGCGCGGCGGGCATCAGCGCGCCGATCATCCCGGGGATCATGCCGATCACGCGCGTGGGGCAGGTCGAGAGAATGGCCGCGATGTGCGGTTCGGCGATCCCTGAGCAGCTGCGGCGGGAGCTGCACGCGCGCGAGGACGACGCCGAGGCGGTGCGGGACTTCGGCGTCGCCTACGCCACGCTGCAGTGCTCGGAGCTGCTCGCGGCGGGCGCCCCGGGGATCCACTTCTACACGCTCAACCGTTCGCCGGCGACCCGGGCGATCCTGAGCGCGCTACGGCTGGCGCGGCCGTGGGAGAAGGCGGTTTACCCGGGCTCGATCTCGAGCGCCTCGGCTACGCGCGGCGAGCCGTCGGCGGCCTCGTAGCGAACGTCGACCGAGTCGTCCTGGCGGTAGGTCCCGACGCCCCAGGCGCCGAGCAGCCAGCGCCAGCCGCTGATCCGGTCCTTGCGCAGCTCGCGCTCGAACACGAGCGCGCCTTCGCGCACGCTGTAGTCGATGCCGGGCTCCTGGCGGACGCCGTTCAGATAGACCTCGTACGGCCCGCGGACGTCGCGCGGCAGCCTGACTCGCGAACTGTTCATCGGCCCCGATTATTGCGCCCGCCCGCGGCTCGGCGGAGCCGTGCGGCGGACGATCTCCGGCCCTTCCTCGAGCGCGCGCACGTGGGCCGCGCGGATCATCTCGCACGCCTCCTCGGGCGTCTCGACGATGTGCATCAGCGCAAGGTCGTGCTCGTCGATGTAGCGGTAGGCGAGCGGCCCTTCGCGCAGCCAGTCGAGCAGCCCCTCCCACTCGCCGTCGCCGAGCAGGATCGCAGGCACGTGACGGATCGTCCGCGTCTGGATCAAGGTCAGCACCTCGAAGAGCTCGTCGAGCGTCCCGTAGCCGCCGGGGCAGATGACGAACGCGCTGGCGTAGCGCACGAACATCACCTTGCGGGCGAAGAAGTGCTCGAAGCGCAGGCCGATGTCGATGTAGGGGTTCAGCGCCTGCTCGTGCGGCAGCTCGATGTTGCAGCCGATCGACAGGGCGCCGGCTTCGCGCGCGCCGCGGTTCGCCGCTTCCATCAGCCCCGGGCCGCCGCCTGTGATGACCGCAAAGCCGTCGCGCCCGAGCGCCGCGCCGAGTCGACGGGCCAGTTCGTAGTGGGGGTCACCGGGCGGCGTGCGCGCCGAGCCGAAGACCGTCACGGCGCGCTCGACCTGCGAGAGCGCCCGGAAACCGGCCGCGAACTCGGCGGCGATGTCCCGCACCCGGTCCGCGTCCGCCGCCCTGACCTCGGGCGCCTCGCCGTCCAGCCACAGCAGCAGCTCCTCGTCGAGTGTGGGTTTGCGCCGTTTGGGACGGCCGCTGTCCGGAGCCATAGCGCTGCAGCCTAGGGCGCGACGCCGCCGTGCGGCGTACCCTGCGCGGGCATGGAAGCAACTGCCCTCGACGCGCGAGCACGGGCCGCCGCCGCGGCCGCCGGCGCTCCGAGCGAGATCGACTACACGGTCAGGCGCTCCTCGCGGGCCCGGCGTGTGCGGGTCAACGTCCACGCCCACACGGGCGTTGAGGTCGTGCTTCCCGCACGGGCTCCGGAGCGCGAGGCGGCGGCGGCGATCGTCGAGCTGCGGCCCTGGATCGAGCGCCGGCTGGCCGAGGCGCGCGAGGTGCTGGCGCATCTCGCCGACCGTGGCCGCACGCTCCCCTACCTGGACGCGACGCTCGAGCTGGTCCCCGAGCCAGGCCGCCGCCGCGCCCACCGGCGGGGCGGGAACCTGCTCGTCCCGGACGCCGACGCGGCGCCGGCGATCGAGCGCTTCTACCGGCGCTCGGCGCGAGACGAGATCGCGCCGCGGCTCGACCGGGCGAGCGCGGCGGCGGGGCTGCGCTACACCGGCCTCGACATCCGGGGGCAGCGCACGCGCTGGGCGTCGTGCTCCGCGCGCGGGCGCATGAGCTTCAACTGGCGCCTGCTGCTCGCTCCCGAGCGCGTGCTCGAATACGTCGTCTGGCACGAGGTCTGCCACCTGGCCGTGCTCGACCACTCGCCGCGCTTCTGGGCGCTGCTCGGCCGCCACTGGCCGACCTGGCGCGAGGAGCGGGCGTGGCTGAGCGCGAACGGCGCGAAGCTCGTGATCTAGCGCCCGCGGTCCGGCGGCGCGCCTAGAAGAGCTCGGGTCCGAGCTTGCGGCAGGCGATCAGCCGCGAGTCCGCGAGCGCGGCCTCGCGGTGGGCGTGGGCCTTCAGGTAGTCGGGGTCGCCGGCCATCTCCAGGAAGCGCGCGGGCGTCGGGTATTCGACCAGCAGCGCCATCTCCCACTCCGGCTCGGCGGGTCCGATCACCACGTCCCGGGCGTCGACGGCGTTCAAGACCCGGCCGCCCACTTTCTCGAGGAAGTGCCCGGTCGCGGCGGCGTAGCGCGCGTAGGCCTCACGGCCGCTGATGCCCTCGTCGACCCCGTCGGCCTGCGCCTTGAAGCGCAGCAGGTTCAGCATCACGACCGGCTCCTCGGCCGGCAGCGAGCGCAGCTCTTCGAGCTGGCTCTGGGTGGGGAAGATCGACGCTGTGCCGGACATCGGGCGCGGAGTCTAGCCGCCCCGGCCGGGGCTCTGCCCCGGCTGCCAGAGGCGCCCATCCATGGATGGAACTGGTTTCGCGCAGCGCGAACCAAAGGGAATTCCAGCCTTTCGAAGGCTCGCAATCCGACCCGGTCGAACAGCAGGTGCTGCCCGCGGAGCCGGCGAGCGCGAGCGACAGCGGGTCGCCGGCGCCCGGCGCGGCGCCCGCCCTCAGCGCTGCTCGATCGGCACGTAGTCGAGATCGCGATCGCCCGTGTAGATCTGGCGCGGCCTTGCGATCTTCTGCTCGGGATCCTCGACCATCTCGAGCCACTGCGCGATCCAGCCGCTCGTGCGGCCGATCGCGAACATCACGGGGAACATCGCGACCGGCAGCCCGAGCGCCTCGTAGATCAGGCCCGAGTAGAAGTCGACGTTCGGGTACAGCTTTCGCGAGGTGAAGTAGTCGTCGTCGAGGGCACGCTTCTCGAGCTCCGTGGCGACGTCCAGCAGCGGGCTCTTGCCGCGTACCTCGAAGACGTCGTCGAGATATTTGCGGATGATCCTCGCGCGCGGGTCGTAGTTCTTGTAGACGCGGTGGCCGAAGCCCATCAGGCGCTCGTTGCCGGCCTTCACCCCCTCGAGGAAATCGGGGATGTTCTCGACCCGCTCGATCCGTTCCAGCATCCGCAGGGCGGCCTCGTTGGCGCCGCCGTGCAGCGGCCCGTACAGCGCCGCGACGCCCGCGGCGACGGCGGTGTAGGGATCGACCTGCGTCGAGCCGACCGAGCGCACGGCGCTCGTCGAGGCGTTCTGTTCGTGGTCGGCGTGCAGGATGAAGAGCACGTCGAGGGCGCGTTCCAGGCGCGGATCGGGCTCGTAGGAGAGCTCGGTCATCTTGTACATCATCGAGAGGAAGTTGCCGGCGTAGTTGAGGTCGTTGTCGGGATAGACGTAGGGCTGGCCCATGTTGTGGCGGAAGGCAAAGGCGGCCAGCGTCGGCATCTTGGCCAGCAGCCGGATGATCTGGATCCGGCGCAGCTCCTCGTCGTGGATCCGGTTGGCGTCCGGGTAGAACGTCGAGAGCGCCCCGACGGAGGCGACGAGCATGCCCATCGGGTTGGCGTCGTAGCGGAAGCCCTGCATGAAGTCCTTGATGTTCTCGTGCACGAACGTGTGGATCGTGATCTCGTGGACCCAGTGTTCGAGCTCGGAGGCCGTCGGCAGCTTGCCGTTGATCAGCAGGTAGGCGACCTCGAGGTAGCTCGAGTGCTCGCAGAGCTGCTCGATCGGGTAGCCGCGGTGCTGCAGGATCCCGGCCTCGCCGTCGATGTAGGTGATCGCGCTGCGGCACGAGGCCGTGTTCATGAACGCCGGGTCGTATGCCATCAGCCCGAATTCGTCGGGGTCGACCTTGATCTGGCGCAGTTCGGTGGCGCGCACGGTGCCGTCCTCGATCGGCAGCTCATAGGTCTGACCCGTGCGGCCGTCGGTCACCTTGAGCACGTCCTCGCCACCCTGGCGGCCATTGGTCGGCGCGTCTGTCGTCCCCGCCTGGGTCTCGGTGCTCATCTGACTCTCCTCTGTTCAGGTGCCGTGAAACCGATTATGGGGTATGCGGGACGCTCGTCCCGGAGCCGGCAGGCGGCGGCCGGCCGCGGCCTCACACACGCCGCCCGTGCCGCATCGCGGGCGCGACGCGGACGCGCGGCGGGGCGAGCGGCGCAGGATCGCCGTGCGGGCCTCTGCGCGGCGGGCGCGGGGGACGCCGGCGCGGGCGGTGGGGGTGGCGGGGACGCGGCCGCGGGCCGATCCCGCCGTCGCCCCCCAGCTCGCTCTCAGGCGTCTGCTTGACCGCCCACCGCACGATCAGGAACAGCGCGACGATCGGGATCTTCAAGAACAGCATCAGCCAGAGGAAGGTCCAGACGTCCACCGTGACGCATCATATACCCGGGAAAACCACGGATCAGCGGGCGGGGGAACCACGGATGCGCGCCGGCGGGCGCTGCATCCACCGGTCCTTCCGCGCCGACTTCGGCGGCTGCTTGCGGGGGCTTCAGGCGCGCAGCGCCAGCGGCGCGCCGCTGAACTGCGTCATCGCGTGCAGCTCCTTGATGCGGGCGGCGATCTCCTCCCCCTCCAGGCGCTCGATGCGCTCGGTGCCGAACTCCTCGACGTTGAAGGAGGCGAGGACGGTGGCGTGAGCCATCGCCCGCCGCAGCAGCTCGCCGGACAGCGGCTCGCCCGGGTGGGCGGCGATGTAGCCGACGAGCCCGCCAGCAAACGTGTCGCCCGCCCCCGTGGGGTCGATCACGGTCTCCAGTGGGTAGGCGGGCAGCGCGAAGAAGCTCTCGCTGGTGATCAGCGCCGCGCCGTACTCGCCCTGCTTGGCGACGATCACGCTCGGCCCCCTCGCCGTGCCCTCGCCGCCGCCGGAGGGGGCGTGCGGGCTCCACGACAGGATCTCCCGGGCGGCCGTGACGAGGTTGGGCTTGCCGGTCAGCTGGCGCAGCTCCGCGTCGTTGAGGATCACGCAGTCGACCTCGGCGATCGCGGCGACGAGCGAGTCTCGGGCGATGTCGATCCACAGGTTCATCGAGTCCAGCGCGACGAATCGGGCGTCGGGGAGCTGCGCGCGGACCTGGCGCTGGAGGTCGGGCTGGATGTTGGCCAGGAACAGGACGTCGCTGGCCAGGGCAGCCGGCGTGAGCTTCGGCTCGAAGCCCTCGAAGACGCCGAGCTGGGTGTCGATCGTCTCCCGGGAGTTGAGGTCCCAGCCGTACTCGCCCTGCCAGAAGAACGTGCGCCCGCCTGCGATCCGCTCGATCCCGTCGACGTCGACCCCGCGGCGGGCCATGACCGCGACCTGCTCCTCACCGAAGTCCTCGCCGACGGGCCCGACGACACACACGTCGTCGAAGAACGAGGCCGCGAGGGCGAAATGGACGGCGGCGCCGCCGAGCATCCGCTCGCGTTCGCCGAACGGCGTCTTGACGGTGTCGTAGGCGATCGACCCGACCACTGTGATGGACATCGGCGCGCACCTTAGTGGACCGGGCAGGCGATAGCCTCGGGGCATGCGCGCGATCCAGATGAGCGAGTTCGGAGGGCCGGAGGTGCTGCGGCTGACGGAGCTGCCCAGCCCCGAGCCGGGTCCCGGCGAGGCTGCGATCCGCGTGACGCGCGCCGGGCTGAACTTCGCGGACACGCACACGCGCACCAACTCCTACGTCCGCAAGGCGACGCTGCCGCTCGTGCCCGGCGCCGAGGTGGCGGGCGTGCTGGCCGACAGCGGGGAGCGGGTGGTGGCGCTCGTCGGGACCGGCGGCTACGCCGAGGAGGCGGTGGCGCCGCGTGAGCTGATCTTCGCGATCCCGGACGGCCTCGACGACGGCGCCGCTCTGGCGCTGCTGCTGCAGGGGACGACGGCCTGGCACCTGCTGCGCACGGCGGCGCGCATGCGCCGCGGCGAGAGCGTCGTCGTGCACTCGGCGGCCGGCGGCGTCGGCTCCCTGGCAACGCAGCTTGCGCGGGCCTTCGAGGCCGGCCGCGTGATCGCGACGGCCTCGAGCGGCGAGAAGCGCGAGCTCGCGCTCGCGCTCGGCGCCGACGTGGCGCTCGACCCGGACCCCGACGGGCTGACCGAAAGGCTGCTGGAGGCCGGCGGGGGTGGGGTCGACATCGTGATCGACTCCGCCGGCGGCGAGGTCTTCGACGCCTCCTACAAGGCGCTCGCGCCGTTCGGGCGGATCGTCGTCAACGGGATCGCGACGGGGGAGCCGAACGTCGTCAGGACCGGCTCGCTGCTGCGTCACTCGCGCGCCGTCGTGGGGTTCTACCTGTTCCACACGCTGCCGGCGCCCCACGGCGTCGGCGCGCCCGGGATGTTCGGCGAGGCGCTTGCCGACCTCTTCGACCGGGCGCTGGCGGGGGAGCTGCGACCGATCGTCGGCGAGACCTACCCGCTCGAGCAGGCGCCGCAGGCGCAGACCGACCTGCGCGCGCGGCGCACGACCGGCAAGCTGCTGCTGGACACCACGATCTGAGATGACCGCGACCTTTGCTGAGCTCGGACTGTCCGAGGCGACGCTGCAGGCGCTGCGCGACGTCGGCTACGAGTCGCCCAGCCCGATCCAGGAGCAGGCGATCCCGGCGTTGCTGCAGGGGCGCGACGTGATCGGCCAGGCGCAGACAGGGACGGGCAAGACGGCGGCGTTCGGGCTGCCGATCATGGAATACGTCGACCCCTCCGAGCAGGCGGTGCAGGCGCTCGTGCTGACGCCCACGCGGGAGCTCTGCATCCAGGTGACCCAGGCGCTGCGCGCCTACGGGGCGCGCAAGGGCGTCGACGTCGTCGCGGTCTTCGGCGGCGCGCCGATCCGCACCCAGCAGGCGCAGCTGCGGGCCGGCGGCCACGTCGTCGTCGGCACCGTCGGACGCGTGCTCGACCTGATCTCGCGCCACTCGCTGATGCTGACCGACACGCGCTTCGTGGTGCTCGACGAGGCCGACGAGATGCTCGACCTGGGCTTCCTCGAGGACGTCGAGAAAATCCTCTCGCTGACGCCCTCGAGCCGCCAGACGGCGCTGTTCAGCGCGACGATCCCGCCGCCGATCCGCCAGCTCGCCGACCGCTACATGTACGAGCCGCAGATCATCCAGGTGGAGGCGGCGACGCTGACGATCGACACCGTGGCGCAGTTCCAGCTCCCGGTCGAGACGAAGCACAAGCCGGAGATGCTGGTCGAGGTGCTGCGCGCCGAGAAGCCAGACCAGGCGATCGTGTTCGTTCGCACCAAGGTGCGCTGCGACCAGCTCTACCGCACGCTGCGGGACCGGGGCTTGAACGTTCGGGCGCTGCACGGCGACATGACCCAGGGCTCTCGCGACGGGGTGATGCTGGCGTTCAAGGGCGGGCGCGTGCCGATCCTCGTCGCGACCGACGTGGCGGCGCGGGGCCTGGACATCTCGACGGTCACCCACGTCATCAACTACGACGTGCCGACGAGCCCCGACACGTACGTGCACCGGATCGGGCGCACCGGCCGCGTGGGGCGCACCGGCCGCGCGATCACCTTCGTTGAGGACCGCCAGAAGCGCGAGATGGCGGCGATCGAACGCCACATCGGCACGAGCATCGCGCGCTGGGAGCAGGGCGCGCAGGCGAGCCCCACGCCGGTCAAGGAGCGCCCGCGCCGGCACTCCAAGCCGATGATCTCGAGGCGCGATGATGCCGAGCCCTACGTCAAGCTCGTGCTCAGCGGCGGTCGCTCCTCGGGCCTGAAGGTCGCCGACATCGTCGCCGCGGTGACCTCCTCGACGGAGCTCGACGGCGAGGCCGTGCGCGACGTGACAGTGCTCGACCGCTTCTCGTTCCTGTCGGTGCCGGAGGGCGAGGCAGACCGCGTGGTCGAGGCGCTCGACGGCAAGCCGGTGAACGGCCACCAACTGGGCCTCGAGCGGGTCCGGGTACAGTAGGCGCCATGTCCACCGTAACGATGCAGACCACCGAAGGGCCGATCGTCTTCGAGCTGTTCGACGCGGAGGCCCCGAAGACGGTCGAGAACTTCCGCAAGCTCGCCTCCGACGGCTTCTACGACGGGCTCACCTTCCACCGCGTGATCAAGGACTTCATGATCCAGGGCGGATGCCCGGAGGGCACCGGCACGGGCGGCCCCGGCTACACCTTCGAGGACGAGATCAACCCGCACAAGATCGTCCGCGGCGCGCTGGCGATGGCCAACGCCGGCCCCGACACCAACGGCTCGCAGTTCTTCATCGTCACCGCAGACGCCTGCCCGTGGCTCGACGGCAAACACACGGTCTTCGGCCAGGTGACCGATGGCATGGACGTCGTCGACCGCTTGGAGGGCGTCGCGACGGACGGCGGCGATCGCCCGCAGGACCCGATCGGGATCAGCTCGATCGAGCTGGCGGAGTAACCCGTTCAAATCCCTTGAAGGGACGAGTGGCTGCTGCGGTGATGCCCGGCGGGCGCCACCGCGTCACGCAGCGGCCGCGACAGCCGTGGCGCATCGAGGTGCTCGGCACACACCAAGCCTATGCAGCTGTGTCGGAGTAACCTTCGTGTCAAGGGTCTAACGAGCGCAGGGGAGGGCCAGATGGCCACTGTCGAGCAGCAGGTGACGCAGACTGAGAACGGCGCACCGAACGGAGCAGCGTCGCTGACCGGTGAGATCGCAGTCGAGAACCCGGCGACGGGTCAGACGATCGCGAGCGTCCCCGACATGACGGCCGAGCAGGTCGCCGAGATGGCGGCCCGCGGGCGTGCCGCCCAGCCCGAGTGGGACGCCTACGGCTTCGAAGGCCGCGCGCGCGTGCTGCGCCGCGCGCAGAAGTGGGTGATGGACAACGCCGAGCGGATCGTCGAGACGATCGTCTCCGAGACCGGCAAGACCTACGAGGACGCCCAGCTCGCCGAGATCGGCTACGCCGGCAACGCCTTCGGGTTCTGGGCGAAGTACGGCCCGAAGTACCTCGAGGACGAACACATCAAGTCCAGCCAGGTGCTCGTGAAGGGCAAGAAGCTGATCAACCGCTACCGGCCGCTCGGGCTGATCGGCGTGATCGGGCCGTGGAACTACCCGCTGACGAACTCCTTCGGCGACTGCATCCCCGCGCTGCTGGCGGGCAACAGCGTGATCCTCAAGCCGTCGGAGGTCACCCCGCTGACCTCGATGCTGCTCGCGGAGGGCATGCGCGAGTCGGGCCTGCCCGAGAACGTCCTGCAGATCGCGACCGGCCGCGGCGCGACGGGCGCGGCGCTGGTCGAGCAGGTCGACATGATCATGTTCACCGGCTCGACCAGGACCGGCCGCAAGGTCGCCGAAGGCGCCGCCCGGCGCCTGATCCCGGCCTCGCTGGAGCTCGGCGGCAAGGACCCGATGATCGTGCTCTCCGACGCCGACGTCGAGCGCGCCGCCAACTTCGCCACCTACTACTCGATGCAGAACGCCGGCCAGACCTGCATCTCGATCGAGCGCGTCTACGTCGAGGAGCCCCTCTACGACGAGTTCGTCGCAAAAGTCTCCGAGAAAGTGCGCGAGCTGCGCGTCGGCAAGCCCGAAGGGCCCGGCTCCGTCGAGGTCGGCGCGATCACCTTCCCGCCGCAGCTCGAGACGATCAAGGACCACGTCGCCGACGCGGTGCAGAAGGGCGCGCGGGTGCTGACGGGCGGCAGCGAGGTCCCCGGCGCCGGTCGCTTCTTCGAGCCGACCGTGCTCGTGGACGTCGACCACACGATGAAGTGCATGACCGAGGAGACCTTCGGCCCGACGCTTCCGATCATGAAGGTCCGCGACGCCGACGAGGCCGTGCGGCTGTCCAACGACTCCCCCTACGGCCTCGGCGCCTCGGTGTTCTCGCGCGACACCGAGAAGGGCGAGCAGGTAGCCCGCCGGATCCACGCGGGCGCGGCCAACGTCAACGACGCGATGATCAACTACACGGTGCTCGAGCTGCCGATGGGCGGCGCCAAGGAGTCCGGTCTCGGCACGCGCCACGGCCCCGGCGGGATCCGCAAGTACTGCTCCCAGCAGGCGATCGTCGTGACGCCGAAACTGGCCATGAAGAAGGAAGTCTTCATGTACCCGTACAAGTCGCGCACGACGAAGATGCTCGCGCGGTTCTTCAAGTTCATGTACGGGCGGGGGAAGCGCGACTGACGCGGCTGCGCGCTAATCCAGGCGCGCGAGGATCAGCAGCACGATCACCGCGACGAAGAGACCCTTCGTCAAGAACAGGCCTTTCCACTCCTGGTCGCATGCGTCCTTCAGAGTGATCGCCGGCCGCGGCACGGGGATGAGCATCAGCAGCGTCGCGACGAGTCGTGAGGGCGTCTTGCCCTGGACCGTCTCTTCGATCTCGATCATCTGCTCGCGCCACTTGACCGGGTCGTCGGTCTGAGATGGCCTGAGGTTCTTCTTCGTTTCGGCGCGGTCGCGGAGCTTGCGGTACGGCGCGAGGCCGCTGAACAAGGCGCTCACCAGCACCATCACGCCGAACACCCACAGCGCCGCAGTAACCAGGTCGTGATTCAGGTGCGCGCTTCCGGTGCTCGAGAATCCGCTGACGAGACCCGCGACGATCGCCGCCGAGATCGGCAGCGGTCCGAGCTGCGAGGTGATCGTGCCCCGCGCATTCCGTAGGCGCTGGTTCTCGCGCTGCAGGTCCTCGAGCTTCAGCTCGAGCGCCTTCTCATGCGGCGAGTCGTCGGTCATGCCACCCCCTTCTGGTGCCAGCGATGATCGCGCTTACGCCGGACCGACCAGCTCTGCGGGCGGCGCTCAGGCCGCGTCGGCCGCGCGCAGGCGCACACCCAGCAGCGCTTCGAGCGGCGGGATCGTCGTCTCGGCGCTCGTGTGGTGGATCGTCGCCATGCCGAGCTCCTCGGCCGGCGTCAGGTTGAAGGGGAGGTCGTCCACGTAGACGCAGTCCTCCGGGCGCGCCCCCGCGCGCTCGGCGCCGAGTTCGTACATGCGGAGGGCCGGCTTGCGGATCCCCTCTTCCGCGGAGATCACGACGCCGTGGAAGAGCTCGTCGAAGAGGTCGTGGGGATACCGGTGGACGCCCCATGAGTTCGACACGAGCGCCGTCCGGATGCCGGCGTCGTGCGCGAGGCGCACCGCGCCGACCATCGCGGCGTCGGGCTCGACGCCGGCGAACATGCCGTCGATCAGCCCGTCGGGCTCGACCTCCAGCAGCTCGGCGAAACTGCGCTCGAAGCTGGCCTCGTCGAGCGTTCCCGTCTCGAGCGCGATCAGCAGCTTCCGGGCCTCCGGGTCGGTGCGGAAGCGGCCCATCAGCAGCTTCGGGTCGATCTCGGCTTTGACGCAGTAGTCGCGGAAGGACGCGAACAGGTTCGTCGTCAGCACGCCTCCCCAGTCGATCAGCAGCGCGGAGCGCTCAGCCATGGGCAACCGCCTCGGCCTGGCGCGCCAGCTCCAGCACGCCCTCTCCGAACGCCTTCAGGTACGGGTCGTCGGTCGTGCCGGCCACCGCGCGCTTGTAGTTGCCCTCCATGAACACGATGCTCTTCCACAGGGCGAGCGTCATGTACCAGCGGATGTCTTTCATCGAGCGCCCCGAGCGCTCCTCGTAGCGGGCGATCATCTCGGCCCGCGTCGGGAATCCCTCGCCACGCGTGACCGCGCCGAGGCTGTCACGCATCCCGCCACGCGGGTCATCGGCCTCCGTCCACATCATGCAGAGGTAGCCGAGGTCGGCGAGCGGGTCGCCGATCGTCGCCATCTCCCAGTCGAGCACCGCCGCGAGCCGGGCCGTGTTCCCCGGGGCGAACATCGTGTTGCCGAGCCTGAAGTCGCCGTGCACGATCGTCGCCGGTCCGGACTCGGGCATGTTCTCGCCGAGCCATGCCGCGACGGACTCGACGGCGGGGATCTCGCGCGTCTTGTTGATCTCCCACAGCCCGAGGAAGCGGCGCAGCTGGCGTTCGAGATAGCCCGTCGGCTTGCCGAAGCCCTCGAGGCCGACCGCCTGCCAGTCCACGGCGTGGATCTCGACGAGCGCCTCGATCAGCTCGTGCGCCGTCGCCAGCCGCTGCTCGGGGTTGTCGAGAGCGGGGGGCATGCTCGTGACGATCACATCGCCCTCGACGCGCTCCATCACGTAGAACGGGGCGCCGATGATCTGCTCGTCCGCGCCCACGGCGAGCACGTCGGGCACGCGCGCGGGCGTGTCGCGCAGCGCGCGCAGCAGCCGCGCCTCGCGCAGCACGTCGTGGGCGCTCGGCGGCAGCGGCGGACGCGGCGGGCGGCGCAGCACGAACTCCTCGCCGCTGCGCTCGATGAGATAGGTCACATTCGAGTGCCCCTCGCCGATCGGGCTCGCCACCACGGCCCCGGAGCCGAGCCCGTGCTGGTCGAGGAAGGCCTCGAGGGGGTCGAGCACGAGCAGTGGGACGCGGCTGTTAGCCTGCCCCTCCGCCGACGTGCGGACGATGTCGTCTGGCGCGACCGGTGCGCTCACGGACGGGAACCTATAGCGACCGCAACCTTCTCTGCACTGAGGTGTCTCAATCGACCATGCCCAGATTCCGCCCCATGAGGACCGCCCAACTCGCCCGTCTGTGCGCCGTCATCGCGGCCGCGGCCGCCCTTGCGCTGCCCGCCGCAGCGGGCGCTTCCCAGAGCCAGACCACCTTCTTCGAGGCCGGGTCGACGCTGCTCGAAACCCGCGACCAGGCGAAGGTCTTCGGCCAGATGCAGTCGCTCGGCGTCAAAGCGCTCCGGGTCGAGCTCTCCTGGGCGTCCGTCGTCCCGTCGGCGGGCAGCGCGACGAAGCCGGCCTTCGACGCCACCAACCCGGCCTCGTACAACTGGGCGCTCTACGCGCCCGTGCTGGCGCGGGCCAAGGCGCTCGGCTGGCCCGTCCTGCTGACCGTCACCTCCCCGGTGCCGCGGTGGGCCACGTCGAACAAAAAAGCCCCCTACGTCACCCGCCCCGGCCCGCGCGACTTCCAGGAATTCATGACCGCGGTCGGCCGCGAGTTCGGCTCTCAGGTCGCGGTCTACTCGATCTGGAACGAGCCCAACCATCCCGCCTTCCTGATGCCGCAGTGGAACGCGAACGGCACGCCGGCCTCTCCGCGTGTCTACCGCGGCCTCTATCAGGCCGGATATGCGGGGCTCCAGGCCGCCGGGCTCGCCAAACCCAAGGTGCTGTTCGGCGAGACGGCGCCGACCGGCTTCGACACCGTCAACCGCAAGCGCGAAGGCTCGCGGGCGCTGCTCCACGACGTCGCCCCGCTCGCCTTCCTGCGCGAAGCGCTCTGCCTGAACGCCCGTTACAAGCGCGCCGGCTCCTGCGGGAGGCTGCCGATGAGCGGCTACGCCCACCACGCCTACACCAAGGCCGTCAACCCGCATTGGGTCAGCGCGAAACGCGACGACGTCACGATCGGCTCGCTCTCGCGGCTGTCCGCCGCGCTCGATCGTGCCGCTCGCGCCGGGGCGATCCCCTCCCGCCTGCCGATCTACGTGACCGAGTACGGCGTGCAGAGCTTGCCGAGCCAGCTGGGCGTCTCGGCCTCCAAGCAGGCCGAGTACGACGCGATCGGCGAGCACATCGCGTGGTCGAACTCGCGCGTCGCCGCCTTCTCGCAGTACCTGCTCAAGGACGACCCGGTCGGCGGCAAACCCGGCTCGAGCGTCGCGGGCGGGGCCGTCGGCTTCCAGACCGGCCTCGAGTTCGTCAACGGCAAGCCCAAGCCGCTCTACGCCGGATGGCCGATGCCCCTGACCGTCAGCCGCGGCCACGGGCGCTACTCGCTTTGGGGACTCGTCCGGCCGGCGGCCGGCTCGACCAAGGTCACGGTGCTCGTCCGCCGCAAGGGCTCGCGCTCCTACCGCGTCCTGAAGACCCTCACGACGAACAGCCGCGGCTACTGGGCGCTCAGCTCGAGCACGGCCGGCGAGCTCTGGCGCGTCCGCTGGAAGAGCCCGCAGGGCCGCGCCTACGAAGGCCCGCCGGTCCACGCCTACTAGAAGGCGCCGCCGTTCGGCCCCCTCGCGCGGGGCGCTTCGCGGGGTGGGGGCTGCCCACGGCGGTGCCCGCGAGCGACCCGGGCGGCCCTACGATGGCTCCATGCCGGAGCTGCCCGAGGTCGAGATCACCGCGCGCCTGCTCGACCGCGCGCTTGCCGGGCGCGAGATCGCCTCGGCGCTCGCGCCCGGGATCAACGCGCTGAAGACATACGACCCGCCGCTCTCGGCCCTGGAAGGACGCTCGATCGAGGCCGTGCGCCGGCGCGGCAAGAACCTGATCATCGATATCGAAGGTGACCTGGCCCTGCTCATCCACCTGATGTCCGCCGGGCGCCTGCAGCTGTTCGACAAGCTCGCCGGCCCCCGCGACCGCACCTCGCGGCTGCTCGTCCGGATCGAGCCGGCCGACAGCGATCCCGGCCAGCTCGAGCTGCGGTTGCGCGAGTTCGGCTCCAAGCAGGCGGCGTGGGTGAAGCTGCTGGCAGCCCAGGAGCTCGACCAGGACGAGGCGCTCGCGAAGCTCGGCCCCGAGGCGTGGCCGGACCCGGGCAGCCCAGAGGAGCTCAAAGAGCTGCTCGACGCGCCCCGCCCGCTGCATACGCTGCTGCGCGACCAGCGCACGATCGCCGGCATCGGGCGCTCGTGGGTCGATGAGATCCTGTGGGAGGCGCGGCTGTCGCCATACAAGCGCGGCGCCGACCTCGACGCGCAGGAGGCCACGAGGCTGCGCGAGGCGATCGTCACCACGCTCGGCGCCGCGCTCGACCACTACGAGCGGGTCGTGGAGCTGCCGATCCCCGACAAGCTGCCGATGCCGCTGAAGGTCCATCGCCACGAGGGCGAGCCGTGCCCGCGCTGCGGCGAGACGCTGAAGGCCGTCCACTTCGAGGACTACATCGTGGCGTACTGCCCGCGCGATCAGACCGAGGGGCGCGTGCTCAAGGACCGGCGGCTCTCGCGGCTGTTGAAGTGAGAATCAGGTGGCCCCGACCGATTGGCCGGGGCCACCACCATCTCCCCGGGAGAGGGGAGTGCGGCTAGGAGATCGACAGGGTCCCGGAGTAGGTGCCCTTGTTGACCTTCTTCGCGTTTTTCTTGCCTTCCGGCGGGATGCCGCAGGTTTCGCCACCGGTGTACGTCTGGGTGATCGAACCTGAGATCAGGTCTTCGAAGAAGGCGCCTTCGCTCGTGATCGAGCCGGTCAGGGGCTGAGGCGAGCCTTCCTGGATGTCGACGCTGATCGGACCGCTCGGGTTGCCGCCGCCCATCGCCTTCGGCTTGAGCTTCAGGACGACCTTGCTTTCTTCGGGCGCCGCGCCGACGCCGCCGGCGCCGAGGTTCGTGCAGCTGATCGCTTCAGCGGTCTTGAAGTGCGCGACGTACTTGCCGCTCGTCACTTCGCTTTCGGTGCTCGCGCATTCACTGAGCGTGCCCTTGAGCGTCACGTTCTGCACCTGCGGGGTGGTCGTGAGGCCCGGCGAGAGCTTGATCGAGCCCGCCGTCTGGCAAGACGTGCTGTCGGCGCTCGCGGAGGCGGTGCCGACGAGCGCGAGCGCGCCGATCGCCGCAACCACGGCGCCAATCCTGGCAAATCTCATGCTTCCTCCTGTGGGGCGCGAAAGGGGGCGCCTTGGAACCGATTCGGGCGGCAGCATCCCCTCTCTTGCCGTTCACCCCTTATCACCTGTTAGAACGGCGCCCGGCGCGAGAGGTTGGCATGAGAAAGCGCCCATCTTCGGGCACTGAGCACCCGGCGCCTCAGTGGTCCAGCGCCGTGCGGCAACCCCATGCCGCGGACAGGAAGATTTCCAAGAGGTCGCGACGCTGCTGTTCGCTGCTCGCGTTGATCTCTTCGATCAGCCGTGCCACGAGGGCGGCCGCGGCCACCGGCTCCGATGGCCAGCTCTCAGATTCCATGCAGCCAATGCTGAGGGGTCTCTCATCCGTACGGTTAAACGCGACCTAGAGCGTGGATAAAACCGTAGTCCAAGCTGCCCGAGCGCCGTTGGCCATTCGGGCCTACAGCCGGCAGCCCGAGCCCGTCGCGGCGGTCGGTCTCAGACCCCGGGTATCGCCGGCACGTCGCCCGCCGCGACGGCCGCGGCGAGCCGCGCGTGATCGCGCTCGTTCTGGTCCGCGTAGGCAGCTGCGAACCCACCGATCGCCCGGTCGAAGCCGCGCCCGGCGCCGAGATACGCGCCGATCGCAAGCCTGTCCCCCGAGCGGGCATGCGTGCGGGCAAGCGACCACCCGCATGCTCGTGCATACGCGCCGAGGCCGGACTCCGTGAGCGTGGCGAGGTCGGCTGAAGCCTTCCAGTCCCACAGCTGTCGCACGTAGAAGTCGTACTCCTTGCCGTCGAGGCCTTCGCTGCGCTGCCAGCTCAGGAAGATGTCGTTCGCCGCCTGCGAGATCCGCTGTCCGCGCACCACCCTCTCGCCGTGGTTCTCGAACTCGCTGACGCCGAGGTGGGGCTCGAGCACCGATGCCTGCGCCTGCTTGGACTGGAGCACGAGCGGATCCTTACCGTCCCGCCCAACGAGCAGGAACACCCACGCGCGGGTGCCGACGCTGCCGATCCCGACGACCTTGCGAGCCATGTCGACGAACTTGTACGTTTCGAACAGGTGCCGGCGATCCGCCGGCAGGCTCGCCGCGTACTCGTCCAACAGCTCTCGCACGTACTCGGCCTGGTCGCGGTGCGCGTCGTCGAACAGCTCGCGGACGGGGACCAGCAGCGGCGGCACGTGGCGAAACCGCAGCTCTCCGTCGACACGCTCGGTGAGCTTCTTGACCGCCCTCACGCTCGTCTTGCGTCGCGCCCTCGCGAACGGCCTGGCGAACTCGATCCGGTCCCTGCTGCGAAGCCGCCCGCCGAAGTTCGCGACGAGCTCGCTCGCCGTCAGGCGCAGGTACCAGACCTCCAGATGGCTGTCGTTCGCGAAGCCCCGGATCGCCTCGCGGTACTCGCCGACGCAGCTCGTGACGAGGCGCCGCCTACGATCCGCCTTGAGCCCGAGTTCCCGTGCCGCGATCTCGACGCTCGTCGCCAGCCGCTTCACGTCCCACTCCCAAGGCCCGGGCAGGGTCTCGTCGAAGTCGTTCGGGCTGAAGACCAGCCGGCGATCGGGCGCGGCGAAGGCGCCGAAGTTGGCGATGTGCGCATCGCCGCAGGACTGCACGACGATGCCCGAGTCGGGCGTTACAGCCAGATCGGCTGCCATCACAGCGGCCGCGCCGCGGTAGAAGGTGAATGGCGAGGCCAGCATCCGGCCGTAGCGGATCGGGACCAGCTCCTGGACGCGCGAGGCCGCCTGCCCGGCCAGCACCGCGACCGGGTCCGGCCGGCCCGCGTCCGGCGCCCATTCGCCATGCGCAGAGCGCGGCGCCTTGCGCCGCGCGTCGCGTCCGAGCTCGGCGGACTCTCCTGGCTGCAGGGTCGCACGGAGCGGGAGGGTCGAGCTGGGACCCCCGTCGAGCGCTCCGGCTGCTCTCGCAGCGACCTGGTCCGACGCAGCGGGCGGCACGCCGTCAATCGTAAGGCGCGCGAGCCCGATGCGCGGAAGCGATTCGCTCGTACCCCTAGGCGGGGAGCAGCGCCCGTTCAGTGGGTTGCTGCGCGGGGAGCGCCGAGCCGCTCGTAGTAGGCCTGAGCGAGTGCCAGGCCGCTGTCGAGTATGTCGGGGTCCCCATTGCGGTCCTCGCGGAACGCGTACTCGTGGATCCGGTCGATCGCCTCGGCCATCAGCCTGATGTCCGCGACCGTGACGGAGTCCGGGACGAGGCCGCGCTGAAGGGCGAACTCGCGCATCTCCGCGGCGACGCGCCCGGTGTGGCGATGGACCTCCTGCACCGTGCTTCGCCCGACGCGCCCGTCGAACCAGAGGATCACGTGGCTCGGGTAGGCCCGGTAGTAGTCGACGTACACCTCGTAGACGGCACGGACGACCTCCCCGATCGACGCGTCCCCGAGCATCACGAGGGCGGTCCTCATGCGCTCGTCCAGGCGGTCGAGGTGGCGCATCAGGAGCGCGGTCGCGAGCTCGTCCTTGTCGGCGAACCACCGGTAGATGCTCGAGGCGGAGGCCCCGGCGCGCGTGGCGACGGCGCTCGTCGTGAACGCGTCGTAGCCGGCTTCGGCGAGGACGGCGTCCGCGGCGCCGAGGATGCGGTCGAGGTGATCACGGCTCCGCTGCTGCCGCGGCTCGGTGCGCATATGGGGTTGACGAGCGCCTGCGACCATGGTAGGAATGCGAAACGGATTTCGATTCTACTTTAGCGGACGGGCGGCGGGTTCCAGCCAGCTGAATAGGCCGGGAAACGCCGTCTCGACTGTGTCGGCACAACTGTGGGGGGATGAGAATGGGGACGTCGGGAATCGTCGCGGGCGGGGCGCCGCGCACACTCGGAAGGCTGCTGGTGGCATTGCTCGTGGTTGCGAGCGCGCTCGTCTGGCTGGCGAGGCCGGCATCGGCCGCCTATGAAAACGTGCCCACTCCGACCGTGGAAGGACCGATTCCGGTCACCGGGACGTCTTACCCGTTCCTCGCGACGGACATCCCGCTCGCCAGCTACGGCTACCAGGAAGACGAGTACTTCATCACCGGCCTCGGTTACACGTACAACACGTCGGGGGCGGTCAACGTCACCGGGAGCAAGATCGTCACCGGCGGCCCCAACTCCGACGGCACCTTCCCGTTCAAGACCCGGATCGTCGTCCGCCGGCCGAGCAATCCCGCGAACTTCAACGGCAAAGTGGTCGTCGAGTGGAACAACGTCACTGCCGGCTACGACCTCGAAGCAAACTGGTTCGGCGACCCGTACTACCTGCTCAAAAACGGGTACGCCTGGGTCGGCGTCTCCGCGCAGGCCGTCGGCACCAACTACCTGAAGAACACGTTCAACCCCACTCGCTACGCCGGTCTCGAAGTGGGCCCGGCCGGCGACGGCGCTGTCCTATGACATCTACGCCGCGGCGATCAAGGCGGTCCGCGGACTCGGCAACGGCCCGACGCCGCTCGGCAGCCTGACGCCGCAGGTCGAAAAAGTCACCGCCTCCGGCGAGTCGCAGTCCTGCGGCCGGCTCGTCACCTACTACAACAAGGTCGCTCCGCTGCAGGGCATCGCCGACAACTTCCTGCTGACGGTCTGCACGGGCGCGATCCGCGCGGACCGCCCCGAAAAGGTCCTGCGGATCATCACCGAGTTCGAAAACAAAGCGCAGCAGACAGAGGCCGAGGCTCCGAGCAACCCCAGCCTCCGCCACTGGGAGGCGGCCGGCGGCTCTCACGTCCCGTTCCTCGCGAACGCGAACTGGAGCGCTGTGGTCGATCGCGACACCGGCACGAAAACCGCTCTGTGCACGAGCCCGCCGCTGTCGCGCGTGCAGTGGCCGTATCTCGTGAACGTGGGCACCAAGGAGCTCGACGAATGGTCCGAAGGCGGGTCTGCGCCGCCCCTCGGCGCCTCGCGGTGAATACGTCAACCCGACGACGCTCAAGCGCGACGCAAACGGGAACGCACTCGGCGGCGTCCGGCTGCCCGACATGGAAGACGCGACCGGCGTCAATCGCGGCGACAACACGGCCGCGCCTCCCCCCAACCCGTACAACGCGTCAGCGTTCTGCACGCTCTTGGGGCAGTACAAACCGTTCAGCCAGGAAACGCTGAGCAGCCTGTACACCGACTACGGCGACTACATCGCGAAAGTCAAAGCGTCCGCCGAAGCGAAACGGTCCGAAGGCTTCCTTCTGCCCGAAGACGTGACGCGGATCGTCCAGAGCGCGGAAGAGTTCCCCGGGCTTCGCCCGACCGAACCTGTCCTCACCGGCGCGTCTCCGAGCACCGGCAACTTCCAGCTGGGCTGGCGAGGCGCGGTTCCCTCGCATGAAATGGCGCAGGTGGCCAACACCGTCAAAACCGAACCGACGTTCGAACTGCAGCACAGCAACGCCGGCGGGGAATGGACCACCGTCGCAAGCGAACTCAGCACGCCGAGCTACCCGTTCGCGAACGAGCAAGAAGGCACGTGGAGCTACAGGGTCCGCAGCAAGACCGTGGTTCCCGCCTACAAGATCGAACCGGAACAGACCGTGATCACGCCCTGGTCGAACACCCTGAGCAACATCGTGGTCGATCAGACCGGCCCGAACGCCCCGACGGCCTCGGCCGACCGGGCTCCTGACTACGCCGGAGGCGGCGGCTGGTACGGCGACACCGTGACGGTGTCCTTCACCGACAACGGCGACCCGCTGCTGAGCGACGGCAGCCCGGGAAGCGGGGTGGACCCGACGTCGATCCCGGCGGCGCAGACGTTCAACACGGATGGGGCCTACGTCGCCTCGGGCACGGTCGCCGACAAAGCCGGGAACGTCTCGGCCCCCGGCATGCTGGGCGTGCAGGTGGACGCGAGCGCCCCGAGCGCCGAAGCGAACTGCCCGGCGCCCGTCTCGATCGGGGCCAAAGGCGTGAAAGCGACGGTCACCGCGTTCGACGGTCAATCGGGTCTCGCGAAAGATCCCAGCGGCAGCTACGCGATCGACACGAGCACGGCCGGGGTGAAGACGGTCGAAGTCACCGCGGTGGACAACGTCGGGCACGAAACGACCGCGTCGTGCTCGACGCTCGTCGGCTACACCCAGGTGATCACCGGCAGCGTCAAAGGCAAGCTGACGGTCAAGGCCGGACAGGCGATCAAGCTGGCCTCGAGCGCCAAAGTCGGAGGCGCCGTGATGGTCAAGTCGGGCGGAGCGCTGGACATCGAGGGCGCGACGCTCGCCGGCTCCTTGAAAGCCAACGGCGCGGCGCTCCTGCGGATCTGCGGCGCGACGATCAACGGACCGGTCAAGGCCGCCAAAACGACGGGCTCGGTGGTCGTGGGCGAAGGCACAGAATCCTGTCCGTCCAACGACCTGCACGGCGCGGTGACGCTCAGCAGTAACTCCGGCGGGGTGCTCGTCATCGACAACGCCCTCGCGTCGGGGCTGAAGGTGATGAGCAATGGCGGGGGGACGACGGTCACGGGCAACGCCATCGCCGGCAACCTGACGGTCAAGGGCAACACGGGCACGGTCATCGATACGCCCAACGAAGTCGAAGGTACGTCCAAGATCCAGTAAGGGGTGGGTTGCATCGGCGGGCGGCTGCGTAGGGAGGGGCGCAGCCGCCCGCCGGGTGCGAGGTTTTCTCGTCGCCGCGCCGCGCCACAGCGGCTCCGGGCCGACTCGCTACGCTGACAGGGCATGCCGCCATTCCGCCTGATCGGCGTCCTCGCGGTCGCGGCAGCCGCCTTCGTCGCCGCGGTCATCCTGCTCCCTCATTCTCCCTCGGGGCTGCGGGAGCTGCTGCTGAGCCTCGGTCCGGCGGCACCGGCGATCGCCCTTGCCGCCTGGGTCGTGCTCACGCCGGCACTGTTCCCCGGCACGCTCCTGGCCGCGGCCGGCGGCCTGGCGTTCGGGGCGCTCGGCGGCGCGGCATTGGCCGTGGGGGGCGCCGTCGCCGGCGGCCTCGCTGCGTTTGCGCTCGCCCGTGGCGGCGCGCGCGCTCCGGTCCGGCAACTGGTGGCGCGAAGCCCGAGGCTCGCCCGGATCGATGCGCTGCTCGAGCGCTCCGGGTTCGCCGCCGTCCTCGCCGCACGACTCATGCCCGGCGTCCCGGCTTCAGGCCTCCACTACGCCGCCGGCGTCTCGCCTGTCCGCGCACGCGCGTTCGCGGCCGCGATGGCGATCGGCGCCGTCCTGCGCACCGTCCCGTACGCCGTGCTCGGCGGGGGCCTCGGCTCCGGGTCGATCACCACACTTGTCCTCGCCGCAGCTTCGATCGCGCTTGGCGCGCTTGCCGCGGCCGCGCTGATCCACCGGATCCGCCGTGTCGCACTGGCGGCCCCCGCGCCGTTGCGCGCGGGCGGCTGACACGCCTGCGGCCATCGCCCCAAGGCCGACGCGCCGGGGTCGGAAGTAGCAACTCGTCGCACCCCGTTGCTGCCGCTTGACTTTCCGACTTGGAAAGCTATGATAACTTTCCAATATGGAAAGGATCGTGATGCCCCAAGAGATGAGCCCGAGCGAAGCGCGCGTGGCGCTCGCCGCCGTCGAGCGCGAGCAGCTGCGCGTGGTGGAGGAGATCGACCTGCCGCGCTGGTACTGGTGGGGGCTCGCGCTGGGATGGATCGGCCTCGGCTACCTCACCGACCTCAAACACGCGTGGCTCACCGCCGTCGCGACGCTCCTCTTCGGCGCGATCCACTCGGCGGTCGCCTCGCGCGTGTTGGGAGGCCGGCGCCGCACGAGCAGCCTGAGCGTGCGGCGAGATCTCGCCGGGGCGAGGACGCCGGCGCTCGTGATCGCCGGTCTGCTTGCGCTGGCCGGAGTGACGATCGTCGCTGCCGTGCTCGTCTCGGCCGACGGGGCGCGTCACCCGGTCACGGTCGCGAGCGTCTTCGTCGCTGCGCTGATCCTCCTCGGCGGGCCGCGGTTGCTCGCGCACGTGCGCCTCGGCGCCGCGCGGAGGGTCGCTTCCGCTTGACGGTCGCAGGCTTCGACGAGCTGATCCACCCGAGCACGCGGCTCTCGATCGTCGCGCTCCTCGCGGGTGCGGACTGGGTCGAGTTCGGCTTCGTGAGGGACGAGCTTGGCCTTTCGGACTCGGCCCTGTCGAAGCAGCTCTCGACGCTCGAGGAGGTCGGCTATGTCGGCCTCGAGCGGCCCACGAGCGGCCGCGGGCGCCGCGTGCACGTGCGCCTCACCGGCGACGGCCGCCGAGCGTTCGAAGGTCACGTCCGCGCGCTG
The DNA here is from genome assembly GCA_963721285.1 of uncultured Solirubrobacteraceae bacterium. Classification (GTDB taxonomy): domain Bacteria; phylum Actinomycetota; class Thermoleophilia; order Solirubrobacterales; family Solirubrobacteraceae; genus Palsa-744. The sequence goes on from CAVRIN010000002.1 coordinate 1,105,592, forward strand.
CAGGCGATCACCAATGGCGCCGGCGGCCGCAGCGACTGAAGGCCCGCCTCAGGCGGGCGCCGCGGCCCACGAGGCTAAGATCGCTCCGTGATCGAACCCGGCGACGCGGCCCCCGACTTCGAGCTCCCCGACCAGGACGGCCGCGCGGTGAAGCTCGGCGACTTCGCCGGCCAGATGCTCGTCCTCTACTTCTATCCGGAGGCCGACACGTAGGGCAGCATCCGCAATACGACGATGGCCCAGTTCCGCGGTGTGCGTTCTAGGCTTTCGAACCGTGCCTCAGGACCCTCCTGCATGAAGAGCAACCGCTCGATCCCGGCCGCCACAACCGTCCCGGTCCTCACCGTGGCCGATGTCCGGGCAGCCGTCGCGTGGCTCACGCAGGCGTTCGGCTTCACCGAGCGGCTGCGGATCGGCGAGGGACATCGCTCCCAGCTCGAGGTCCCGGATGGAGGTGCCGTGATCCTCGCCGAGGTGCGACCGGACACGCGCGTGCCGACGTCCGGGGCGGCGTCGCACTCGGTGCTCGTTCGCGTGAGGGACGCGCGGGCACACTTCGCGCGCTCACGCGATGCACGGCGCGCGCATTCTGATGGAGCCGACCGACTTCGAGTACGGCGAGCGTCAGTATGCCGCCGAAGACCCCTTTGGGCACCGGTGGATCTTCTCCGAGACGCTCGCCGACGTCGACCCGGCGGAGTGGCTCCAGCCCTGACCCGGCCAGCCTGCCGGCGACGCTAGCATCCGCCCCCATGATCGAACCCGGCGACAAGGCCCCCGACTTCGAGCTCCCCGACCAGGACGGCCGCGCGGTGAAGCTCGGCGACTTCGCCGGCCAGATGCTCGTCCTCTACTTCTATCCCAAGGCGGACACGCCCGGCTGTACCACCCAGGCCTGCGGCGTGCGCGATCACGTCGGCGACTACTCCGATGCCGGCGCGGCCGTGCTCGGCGTCTCCCCGGACCCCGTCAAGGCGGTGAAGCGCTTCCACGACAAGCAGGGGCTCAACTTCTCTCTGCTGGCCGACGAGGGCCACCGCGTCGCCGATGCCTACGGCGTCTGGGTGGAGAAGTCGATGTACGGCAAAACGTACTTCGGCAACGAGCGCACCACGTTCGTGATCGGCCCCGACGGCGTCGTCGCGAGCGTTCTGCGCAAGGTCAAGCCGGGCGAGCACGACGAACGCGTTCTCGCCGCGCTGCGCGAGGCCGCGCCACCCGTCGCCTGAGCGCGCGGATCGCACGGACGGGGCCTCGTACGAACGTACGAGATTGGTGTCAATTACCTGACCCAGATTCCGAATACTGCATTCGAGTTGAGGTCGAGGCGTTGACGATTTGTTAGGGTTCGCCGGCCGCGGCGGAGCCGTGGGTGTCCGGGAAGGGGGTCGACTGGAGGGTCGCCGGTCCGGGCGGAAGTTCGTCTGAAGCTCTCGCGCGGGCGCGCTGGCTGCCCGCCTACGAAAGGATCAAAATGAAGCGTCTTTCACCGCCGCGGCTCGCCGTGGCAGCATTGACGGCCGGCTCGCTGCTCGCGATCGGCGCCGCCCCCGCGGCGTCAGGCGCGGCGACCCTGCCGACGCTGAACATCTCGGTGACCAAGACGACCGTTGCCGTCTCGGGCGCGACCGTCTCGGGTGCCGTCAACGTCGTCACGACCGCGGCCAAAGGCCTGAAGGAACCGGCCGCGGTCATGTTCCTGCTGAAGCCCGGCGTCACCGCCGCCGAATTCGAAGCGTTCGCCAAGTCGAAGAAGTTCGCAGACCCCAACAACGCCACCAAGCTCGGCTCGATCGTCTTCGACGCCGAAGGCAAGCCGGGTGGAACGACCGAAGCGCAGACGGTGCTGCAGCCCGGCACGTACGTCGTGCTCAACGCCGAAGGCGAAAACCCGAGCAACGCGCCGCACACGACGGTCACCGTCACGCCGGCTCCGGCGCCTGCCGCGCTGCCGGCGGCCCAGGCCGTCGAGAAGACGATCGAGTTCGGCTTCCGCGGCCCGACGACGCTGAAAGTCGGCGAGGTCGTCCGGCTCGAAAACGAAGGCTTCCTCGTTCACATGAACGTCGCCTTCCCGGTCAAGAGCAAGCGTGCCGCCTTCGAAGCGGCCCGTTTCCTGAAGGAAGGCAAAGAAAAGAAGGTCTTCAAGCTGGTCTCCGGCCAGCCGTTCTCCTTCTACGGCCCGCTGTCCTCGGGCGCCTTCCAGCAGATGACGATCACCGCCAAGCCGGGGTGGTACGTCCAGGCCTGCTTCATGGAAACCGAGGATGGCCGCGTCCACACCGCACTCGGGATGGAGCGCGCCTTCCACATCGTCAAGTAGCTCTCTGAGCCAAACGTCCGGGCGCCTCGCGCTCCCGCTCCGGCGGGATGCGCGGGGCGGGTCGGACGCTCGAGCTCGGCGGACGGGGCTCCGCGGCGCCGGCGCGCTCAGCGGATCAGCGACTCCATGCGGGTCGCCTTGATCGTCTCGCGAAGCGTCTCCAGCGCGGTGTGCCGGGGTCGCCAGCCGAGCTCCTTGCGCGCCCGTGCCGTGCTCATGATCACGGGCTCGCGGAGAGCCGCGATCCACTGCGCCTGCGCCGGCAGGAAGCCGAGCCGCGAGACCATCTGCGCGACGGCGTCGACGGCCAGCTCGGGGACGGGGATCGAGTACCAGCCGAGCTCCTCGGCGAGCTTGCTCACGCTCAGCTCGCCTGGCCCGGCGAGGTTGTAGACGCCCGGCTTGCCGCGGCCGGTCGTCGCGGCCCGCATCGCCGTCGCGACGTCGTCGTGGTGCACGAGCTGAAACGGCACGCCAGGGTCGGGCAGCACCGGGCGAAGGATCGGCACGCCCTCGAGCAGGCTCAGCACGGGGCCCGGCAGCCGCTCGGAGACCTGCGTGTAGGGCAGGCTGTCGATCAGCAGCGGCGCGCGCGGCCCGGCGACGATGCACGGGCGGAAGACGTACGCCTTGGTGCGTGAGCCGTACAGGGCGTCCGCCAGCAGCGACTCCGCCTCGGCCTTCTGCGCGGAGTAGTAGTGGGCCGTGCTTCCGCGGGCCGGGACGTCCTCGGTCAACGGCTGCGGATTGTCCTTGTGGAAGCCGTAGGCCGCGACCGAGGATGCGTAGATCAGCCGCTTGACGCCGGCGGCGGCAGCTGCTTCGAAGACGTTGCGCGAGCCGTCGAGGTTGACCCGGCGGCTCGCCTTGGCGCTGCCCATGATCATGAAGGCGAGGTGGATCACGACGTCGGCCTCTTCGACCAGGCGTGTGACCTTGCGACGGTCGAGCACATCTCCGCGGCGGTAGACGACCTTCTTCCAGCCCTTCTCGCCGGGGTCGAACGGGCGCCTGGCCATGCCGAGGATCTCGCCGACCTCGCGGGAGCGCTCGAGCGCCGCGACGACCGCCTGGCCGATCTCGCCGGTCGGTCCCGTCACCGCGACCGTCATCGGCCGGGGGCGTCGGGCTCTCGGCGCGGGGGGCATCGACCGTTTCTATCGCATCGGCATCTTCCGGGGGTGCCGAGGGCCTCAGCGGCGCTCCGCCGAGGGCCGGGTTCGGGCGGCACCGGCGGCCTCCCGTACATTTGAGCTGTGTCCTCGCAGCTGCTGGCCACATCGATCGGGCAGAGCCTCAGCTCCTTCTTCGACGCCGTCGGGCAGTTCCTCTCCGACCTCGCGGCCGTCCACTGGCCGGCGCTGCTGATCGGGTTGCTGTTCTTCGCGGCCAACCTCACGATCCGCTCGCGCGCCTTCTTCAACAGCCTGCGGGCCGCCTATCCCTCGGTCAGCTTCGAGTGGCGGCGGATCTGGGGCGCCTACGTCGCCGCGGTCGGCTTCAACAACGTGGTGCCCGCGCGCGGCGGCGACGTGATCAAGCTGTTCCTGACCAAGTCCTCGATCCCCGGGTCGCGCTATCCGACCGTGGCGAGCGCCTTCTTCGTCGAGTCGATCTTCGACGCGACCGTCGGGGTGTTCGTCCTGATCTACGCGTTCACCCAGGGCATCTTCCCGAAGCCGCCCGACTTCGCGAAGCTGAGCTCTTTCGACATCTCGTTCTTCGCCGTCCACTTCAGCTTCACGCTGTTCCTCATCACGCTGCTCGCGATCGCCGGGCTGGTCGCGTACGCGCTGCTTTCCGTGCGCGCCCGCGCCTTCTGGCTGCGCGTCCGCCAGGGGCTGACGATCCTGACCGACAAAAACCGCTATCTGCGCGAAGTGGCCGCGCTGCAGGCGGTGGCGTGGCTGTGCCGCTTCGCCGCCTTCTGGTTCCTGCTCGAGGCCTTCCGGGTCGGCGGCTCGGTGCAGAACGTGCTGCTCGTATTCGCCGTCAACCAGGTCGCCGGCGCGGTGCCGTTCACACCGGGCGGCGCGGGCGTCCAGCAGGCTCTGCTCGTCAAGGTGTTCTCGACCAAGGCGGGCGCCACGGTCGTTGCCGCCTACTCGGTCGGCCAGCAGATCGCGATCGCGGCCTTCACGGCGATCGCCGGACTGGCGGCCGTGATCTTCATCTTCAAATTCCGCTCGTTCAAAGAGGTGATCTCGGCCGGTCGCGCCTCGCAGGCGGCCGAGAAGGAGGCCGAGCGGGACGGGGGGCTGGCCCCGGAGGAGCCGCCCGTGTCACACGAGCCGATCGCCGAGAGCCCGCGGCGGCCGCGGGCGCGCTACTACTGAAGCCCCTCGCGCGCCTCGCGGACGAGCGCCACCGCCTCTGGGAACACGCGCGCGATCACGGTCCGGATCTGCTCGGCCTGAGCCTCGGCATTGCCCTGGATGTTCACCCGTCCGACTGCCGCGACGGTCATGTCGACGGCGAGCTTGATCGCGTTGTCAGCCCAGGCCAGCCGCTGGCTGCCCTGCATCTGTTCGGCGAACTCGGCCAGGCGCCGCTGGATCTCGTCGGGGTCGCCGAACATGTCTCCGAGACCACCGCTCTCCATGCTCAGATCATAGACTGCCCTGCTCGATGCCCAGCGCAGCCGAGATCCGCGAGCAGACCGCGCGCGAGCTGCACCGGCGGACCCGTCTCGCGGTGCCCGCCTTCGCGGGCGGCTTCCTGTACCTGCTCAGCTCGATCATCATCACCTCGACGCTGAGCGGACTGCCGACGGTCGGGCCGCTGCAGGGTCTCGGGCCGGCGCTCGCAGGCGTCTCGGAACCCGCCGTCAGCCCGCGTGCCGCCGAGGTCAAATACATCTCGCACCACGCCCTCCCGCTGATCGCCGGCAGCGCGCTCGCCGCGATCGCGATCCTCTTCCTCACGGCGATCCTGCTGCTGCTGTTCGAAGCCAGTGCCTTCCGGCGCCCGGCGGCCTGGCGCCCGGCCCGGATCCTCGTGCTCGTCGGCGGCATCTCCGTCGCCGTCGCGAGCCTCGCCCACCAGCTCGTCTACGCGATCGAGACGCACCAGTTCGCCACCGGACATGACTTCTCACGCCATGCCGTCGAACAGGCGCTCACCAAAAGCGCGGGGAACCAGATCGTCGCCTATCTCTCGCTCCTCGCCGGGCTCGCGCTGGTCGTGGGGATGGTCGTGGTGCTGCTCAACTCGCTGCGCACCGGGCTGCTTCCTCGCTGGATGGCGTTCCTCGGCATGTTCAGCGCGCTGCTGATCCTGCTCCCCAACATCGGCGCCACGCTCCAGCTGGTACCCGCCTTCTGGCTGGTGATGATGGGGTTGCTGCTCGGCGGGCGCTGGCCGGGCGGCGACCCGCCGGCCTGGGAGGCCGGCGAGGCCCGACCGTGGCCGAGCCGCGCCGAGATGCAGGCAGAGCGCGCCGGGCGCAAGCCGGCGCCGGCGGCCGCGACAGCCGGCGGCGGCAACGGCGACGTCGCGCCGGCGCCGCGCCAGCCCACCGGCTCCTCGCGAAAGCGCCGGCGAAAGCGCGGCGGGCGCGGCTGAGGGCCGCGCGGTGGCGGCGGGGTAGAGTCCGAGCGATGAGCGTCGAGGGCCGGGAGACCGGAGAGGATCTCGATCGGGAGCTCGCCGGCCTGCTCGAGGTGGAACGCTTCCCGCCTCCGGAGGCGTTCCGCGAGCGCGCCCTGCTCAAAGACGGCGCGGTGTACGACCGCGCCGCCGCCGACCCGCAGGGCTGGTGGGTCGAGCAGGCGCACCAGTTGCACTGGTTCAGCCCGTGGGAGCAGGTGCTCGACGACTCCAATCCGCCGTTCTACAAGTGGTTCACCGGCGGAACGCTGAACGTCTCCTACAACTGCCTCGACCGCCACGTGGAGGCGGGCCGCGGCGAGCGCATCGCCTTCCACTGGCGCGGCGAGGGCGGCTCGGAGCGCGACATCACCTACGCGACGCTGCTCGCCGAGGTCAAGCGCTTCGCGAGCGCGTTGAAGGACCAGGGCGTCGGCAAGGGCGACGTCGTCGGCATCTACCTGCCGATGATCCCCGAGGTCGTCGTCGCGATGCTCGCCTGTGCGCGAATCGGGGCGCCGCACAACGTCGTCTTCGGCGGCTTCTCGGCGGAGGCCGTGCGGGAGCGCATGGAGTTCTCAGAAGCGAAGGCGCTGATCACCGTCGACGGCGCCGCCCGCAAGGGCACGACGGCGCCGGTCAAGCGGCGCGTTGACGAGGTCATGGGAGACCTCCAGACGCTCGAGCGGATCATCGTCGTGCGCAGCAAGGACGTGGAGTGCGAGATGCGCGAGGGCCGGGACGTCTGGTACGACGAGATCCTCGCGGCGGCCGACCCGGAGTGCCCGGCCGAGCCGCTCGACGCCGAGCACCCCCTCTACATCCTCTACACGTCCGGCTCTACCGCCAAGCCGAAGGGCATCCTGCACACGACCGGGGGCTACCTGACGGGCGTCTCGGCCACGCACCGCTACGTGTTCGACCTCAGGCCCGACCAGGACGTCTACTGGTGCGCGGCCGACGTGGGCTGGGTCACCGGCCACTCCTACATCGTCTACGGCCCGCTCTGCAACGGCGCCACCTCGGTGATGTGGGAGGGCGCGCCGGATTACCCGCACAAGGGCATCTGGTGGGAGATCGTCGAGCGCTACGGCGTCACGATCCTCTACTGCGCCCCGACCGCGATCCGCGCATGCATCAAGTGGGGCGCCGAGTGGCCGCAGAAACACGATCTGAAAAGCCTGCGGCTGCTCGGCTCGGTCGGCGAGCCGATCAATCCCAAGGCCTGGCTCTGGTACCACAAGGTGATCGGCGGCGAACGCTGCCCGATCGTCGACACCTGGTGGCAGACGGAGACGGGCGCGATCATGATCACGCCGCTGCCGGGGATCACCGAGACAAAGCCGGGCTCGGCGACGCTTCCGTTCCCGGGCGTGGCCGCGGAGGTCCGTGACGAGAGCACCGGCGAGCCGATCGAGGAAGGCCAGGGCCTGCTCGTCCTGACCCGCCCGTGGCCGTCGATGCTGCGCACGCTCTACCGCGAGGAGGAGCGCTTCGTCGAGACGTACTTCAGCAGGTACGGGCCTGAGACCTACCTCGTCGGCGACGCGGCCCGGCGCGACTCCGAGGGCTACTGCTGGGTGATCGGGCGGATCGACGATGTCGTCAACGTGTCCGGCCACCGGCTCTCGACGGCGGAGGTCGAGTCGGCGATCGTCGCCCACGCCGACGTCGCGGAGGCGGCAGTGATCGGCCAGCACGACGAGACCACCGGCCAGGCGATCGTCGCGTTCGTCACGCTCCAGGGCGAGCTCGTCGGCGACGAGGGGACCGTCGAGGGGATCCGCGAGACCGTCGCCGACCGGATCGGCAAGTTCGCCCGCCCCAAGCGGATCATCTGGGCCGACGACCTGCCCAAGACGCGCTCCGGCAAGATCATGCGGCGCCTGCTGCGCGACATCGCCGAGGGCCGGGCGCTGGGCGACGTCACGACGCTTCGGGATCCGGGCGTAATGGAGCAGCTCGAGGGCAAGGTCAAGGAGCTGCAGGCGCAGGAAAGCTGACCGCCCGGCCCGCCGGGGCGTCGTTCGGCCGTCCATGCATAAAACGCTGCACAACTAAAGTCGCGCTCATTCCTACGCGATACAGCGCATAGCAAGCTCGTACTAAAACGAGCCCACGGAGGGGGCGGAGACAGAAGCGCTTCCCCGCGTGCTCCCGATAAAGGCACTCTCGCCGCGAGGCGAGGTCGCAAAGCCAGGGGTCTCCCAGCGAGACGGCCCAGCTACCGAAGGAGATCGACATGCACTCCCGTCCCAGCCGGGCTCCGGCCCGACGGATCGCGCTCGCCCTCTGCGTTTTCGCGCTGCTGGCGCTGATCCCCGCGGCCGCATCGGCCGCCCGCCACCACAGCCGCCATGCGCATCCGCGCCACGCGGTCTCCGTCACCGCCTCGATCCGCGCCGCCGCACGGCGCTCGAACCGCGCCGACCGCCGTCTGGTCGCCGAGGCCCGCGCCCTGCGCGCCTGCCTGCGCTCCGGCTCGAGCTGCAAGCGCCTGAGCAAGAAGGTCCAGCGCGCCGGCCGCTCGTTCACGGCCGCGCAGCGCCGCCTCGCCCTGCGCGTGCGCCACTCCGGCGGGCGCCACAGCGCCGTCAGCTCGGGCGTCTGGCGCCCGCCGACGCTCCACGCAAGCGGCTACAAGCTGAGCTGGAACTCGACCAACGCCGGCGGCTACGTGCTCGTCAGCGAGGTCCCCGGCCAGGGCAACCGGTACTCGTTCGTCCGCTCGACCTCGGCCACGCCGCCGCCGGTACCGGGCGTGACGGTGACCTACATGGTGCGCTCGGCCGTGCGCTCCTCGCGGTGGTCGAACCCCGTGACCATCAGCTACCCGCAGGCGCCGCCGGCGCCGACGCCGACGCCGCCCGCCGGGCCGCCGGCCGAAGAACTGAACCTGCGCGCGGCCCCGGCGCTGCACGTCTCAGGCCAGACGCTGACATGGAACCTGGTCGCGAAAGTCAACGCCTACATCCTGATGACGAAGGTGCCGGGACAGCCCGAAGCCTTCACCGCCGTCAGCGGCACCTCGACGACGCCGCCCGCGGTGCCCGGCAAGACCGTCTCCTACAGCGTCCGCACCGCCGTCGACGGCAGCGCCTGGGCGCCGAACGTGACGATCACCTACCCGCCGACGCCGCCGAGCAAAGAACCGACGCCGCCGCCGAGCAAAGAACCGAACTTCTCGGTCACCGGCACGGAAGGCTTCCAGCCCGGCATCAACTCGGGCACCAACCCCCAGGACTACACCGGCACGACGATCCTCGGTGCGAAGATCGTGCGCATCTCGATGGCGATCGGCGCGCCGGCCTCGGCCTGGGAATCGACCGTCTCCAAGTACGCCGCGATCGGCGTGCGGATCGCGCCGCTGGCCTCCTTCTACGGGCGCGTCCCGTCGGCGGCCGAAGCTCAGAACCTGGCTTCGTGGGCGAAGGAGTTCGGCCCGGGCGGCACGTTCTGGGCCAAACGCAGCGACGGCAACCTCGCGTTCCAGACGATCGAGTTCGGCAACGAGACCTCCTACGGCTACCAGTACGGCGACAACGCCGGGACGCCGTCCTACCAGGCGCGCGCCCAGTCCTACGCGGTGCGTCTGAAGGAAGCCGCTGAAGCGATCGGCGCGACCGGGATCAAGGTCGGGCTGCTCGCCGTCGCCGACGACCCGTCGGGGAACTGGATGAACGGCATGTTCCAGGCCGTGCCCAACCTCGGCAACTACGTCTCGGGGTGGGTCACCCACCCCTACGGCACCTCCGGCAAAGGCAAGCTCATGGGCGTGCTCTCCCAGACCGCCGCCCACGGCGCTCCGGCGAGCATCCCGATCGACATCACCGAGTGGGGCATCTCGACCGACGCCGGGCACTGCGTGTACGAAAACTACGGCTTCAACCCGTGCATGAGCTACGGCGAAGCGGCCGAACAGCTCAAGCGCAGCGTCGCCGAAATCAAATCGTGGGCCGGCAAACGGCTGCGCCTGTTCCTCGTCTACCAGATCCGCGACCAGCAGAGCTCAGGCGCGACCAACGATCGCGAGGCGTACTTCGGCCTGCTGCAGCACGAAGACCAGCCGAAGGGCGCCTACACGACGGCCGCGCAGGAACTGCTGGCGCTCTAGCTCCCCGAACGGCCTCATGCGAGCCGGCGCCCGCAGCCCAAGTGGCGGCGGGCGCCGCGCTAGCGCCCGAGCAGGAGTTCGCTGCTCGGGCTGCCGCTCAGGCGCACCAGTTCGCGCGCCGGGACTGGGGTCGGGCGCCTGGCCACGAACCGGGTCACGGCATACGCTTCGTTTTTGGCGACCGACGCGAGGCGGAACCCGCGCGGCGGAGTCAGCTGGAGGTAGGGCGCATACGGCGAGCCGGTGGTGTGCCGGGTGCGAAGCGTCGGGAAGTCGACTTCGCGCGCGAGGACCGTCCTCGCGCGCGCCTCGTGGAGCGGGCCGAGGTAGATCGACATGGGTGAGCCGGCAAAGCGTTCGGCGACGATCACACGCGGCAGGAGCGGGGTGGCGGGCAGCGCCCTCGCGGCGCCGCGCCAGTCATCGCGCTGGTATCCCGGCAGCAGGTTCGTGGCCACGATCACCGCCAGGCCGACGGCGCAGAGCGCGGATCCGATCAGGGGCCCGGCGCGTCCCGCGCGCAGGCACCCGAGGCCGATCGCGATCAGCACCGCGAAGGGCACCCACGCGGCGATCACGTTGCGCCCGTCGAAGACGTCGATCAGGTGCGCGGCGGCCAGCAGCAGCGGCAGCGCCACACCCGTCGCGGCGACGATCGCCGCGCTGCGGGCATGGTCGCGCTCTGCGTCCCGCGCCCGCGTCACGACGAGCCAGATCGCGCCGAGCGCCAGCAGCCCGCTGAGGGCAGCCGTGCCGATCTGACCGGGTCCGTAGAGCCCGACGAGGAACTGCTTGCCCGTCTCGCCGACGCGGCTGACGAGCGAGGATTCTTCGATCCACTTCGCTTTGCCGGAGTTGCGCTGGTCGATCGCCAGCGGCAGCAGCGCGATCCCGACGACGGCCACGACGCCGACCGGCGGCGCCGCCCGGCGCCAGCCGAGGCGACGGGCGAGGATCACCGCCTCGGGTAGGAACAGGAAGGCGGCGAAGTAGTGGGTAAGGAGTGCCAGCGCCGAGAAGCCGCCCCACCACGCCAGGCTGCGACCGTCCCCCCGCGAGAGCGCGCGCAGAAAGAACAGGAAGGCGGCCGCGCAGAACATGACCAACAGCGCGTAGGCGCGGGCCTCCTGCGAGTAGTAGTACATCGCCGGGCTCACGACGGCCAGTGCCCCGGCCCAGGCGGCGACCCGGTCGGAGACCTCCCGGCCGCACGCCCATACGATCGGGATCGTGATCGTCCCCGCGAGCGCCGAGAGCGTGCGGAACGCAAGCGGCCCGGTCCCGAAGACCTTGGTCCAGATCCAGGCCAGGGCGTAGTAGAGCGGCGGCGAGGACTCGCTCGAGGACAAGTGCGAGAGCATCGAGCCGAACGTGCGGTGGACGAGCGCGATCGTGATCGCCTCATCGCCCCAGATCGACTGCACGTCGAGCGTGCCGAAACGCAGCGCCGCGCCGGCTAGCGTCAGCGCGGCCACCACCTGGAGAGCCGACGGCCGCCAGCCGGCCCGGGCCTGCGCGCCGGCATCGCGCGTGCGCGGCTCGCGTCCCTCGGCGCTGGCGCTCGTCGCCATGCGCCCATCATAGGTTTGCCCGCGGAGGCACTGGACGGCTGTCATCCTGGGAGATCGCGTGCAGGCTCACGGCATGTCAACGGTCTGACAGCGCTCCCTCGGTACTCTCGGGACCGATGAGCGGAACCGACCACCTTCGCGAGATCGTCGCGGCCGAGGACCTGCGCCGCCGCTACGGCGAGGGCGAGGCCGCGGTGGACGCGCTCGCCGGCGTCACCGTCTCCTTTCCCGAGCAGCGCTTCGCGGCGATCATGGGTCCGTCGGGCTCGGGCAAGTCGACGTTGATGCACCTCTTGGCAGGACTCGACCGCCCGACGTCCGGAAGCGTGCGCGTGGCCGGGGTCGAGCTGACCGAGCTCGACGACCGCGACCTCACGCAACTGCGCCGCGACCGGATCGGCTTCATCTTCCAGACGTTCAACCTGCTGCCGGTGCTCGACGCCGAAGAGAACATCCTCTTGCCGCTGTCGATCGCCGGGCGCGACGTCGACCGAGAGTGGTTCCACACGCTCGTTCAGACCGTCGGCATCGCCGACCGTCTGAAGCACCGTCCGGCCGAGCTCTCCGGCGGACAGCAGCAGCGCGTCGCGGTCGCCCGCGCGCTCGTCTCACGCCCGTCCGTCGTGTTCGCCGACGAGCCCTCGGGCAACCTCGACTCGAAGGCGACCGACGACGTCCTTCGGCTGCTGCGCCAGGCCGTCGACGAGTTCGAGCAGACGGTCGTGATGGTCACCCACGATCCTCACGCGGCCTCGTTCGCCGACCGGCTGCTCGCGCTGGCCGACGGGCGCATCGTCCACGACGGGGAGGCGGTCAGCACCGAGCAGACGCTCGACCTGATGAAGGCCCTGGGCTGATGCTGAGGCTGGTCCTGCGCGGGTTCGCCCAGCGCAAGCTGCGCGTCGCGCTGACCGCGATCTCGATCGTGCTCGGCGTCGCGCTGATGGCCGGCACGTACATCCTCACGGACACGATCAACAACTCCTTCGCGGCGATCTTCCAGACCGCGAGCGAAGGCCACGACGTCGTCGTGTCGCCGGCCGAAACCCTTGGGCGCGAAGTCCGCTCCCAGACCTCGCCGGTCACACAGCAGATGGTCGAAGAGGTTCGCCACACGCCGGGCGTGGCGGAAGCCGCCGGCTCGATCTTCTCCCAGGGCACGTTCCTCGACACTCGGCGCAAACGGCTCACGAGCGGCTTCGCGCCCGCGTTCATAGCCTCGACGGTCCCCGCGCGCTTCGAGTCGTTCAAGCCGGTGAAAGGGCGCTTCCCCGGCACCTCGCGCGAGGTCGCGATCGACGAAGCGACCTCCGACCGTTCGGGACTGGGGCTCGGGCGCCAGATGATCGTCGCCGGCCCAGCCACGACCGGCCGGTACACGATCGTCGGCATCCTGCGCTTCGGCGGGGGCGAATCGTTCGGCGGCGCCGGCGCCGCACTGCTGCTGCCGGGCGAGGCGCAGCGGCTGCTCGGCCAGCCCGGGCGCTTCGACCAGATCGACGTGGCGGCCGCGCCCGGCGTCGCACCGGGGCAACTGCGCGCCAAGATCCGCGCCGAGCTGCCCGCCACGGTGGACGTCCGGACCGGCGACGAACAGGCCAAGCACGACACGAGCAACCTCGAACACAACCTGGGCGGGCTGCGCACGTTCCTCCTGATCTTCGCCTACGTGGCCCTCGTCGTCGGCGCCTTCATCATCTTCAACACGTTCTCGATCACCGTCGCCCAGCGCGCCCGCGAGTTCGGGCTGCTGCGCACGCTCGGCGCATCACGGCGCCAGATCCTCAGCTCGGTGGTCTACGAAGGACTGCTCCTCGGCATCCTCGGTGGCGGGCTCGGGCTCCTCGTCGGCATTGGCGTGGCGCCGCTGCTCGACGCGCTCTTCAAAGCGTTCGGCGCCTCGCTGCCGGACAACGGCACCGTGATCGAGACGCGCACGATCGTCGTCTCGCTGCTCGTCGGTGTCATCGTGACAGTGCTCGCGGGCCTGCCGCCCGCGCTGCGCGCGACTCGCGTGCCGCCGCTCGCGGCGATGCGGGAGGGCGTGCAGATCCCGCCGCGCCCACTGCCCACGCGCAAAGCGCTGATCATTCGCTTCGTACTCGGCCTGATCGCGCTCGCCGTGCTGATCTCCGTCGGCGCCGCCGGGATCGGCGTCGTTCTGATCGTCGTCTGGATCCTGCGCGGCGTGCGCCTGATGGTGCGGCTTCGGCGCGGCGAAGAGCGCCCGCAGCGCCGCTACCGCGTCGTTCCGGCGCTCGGCCACGCGATCGGCCGCCTTGTCCGCTGGCGCGGCATCACCGGGCGCCTGGCCGAGGAGAACTCCGTGCGCCAGCCCGGCCGCACGCTCGTGACGGCCGCCGCGCTGACGGTCGGCCTCGCCCTGGTCGCCTTCGTCGCCATCCTCGCCGCCAGCTTCAAGGCGACGATCAACCATGCCGTCGACCGTTCCTTCGCGGGCAACCTGATCGTCGAGAACTCTCAGGCCAGCGAAGAACAGGGCATTCCGACCGGCGTCGCAGGGGCGCTGCGCGAGGTTCGGGGGGTCAGGGAAGTGACGGCGCTCGCGTTCACCCTCGGGCGTCCGGCGGGAACCAAGGACAACGAAACGGTCACAGCAGTCGAACCGGTCTCGTTCGGCAAGGCCTACAAGCTCGAATGGAAGCAGGGCTCGGACGCGACGCTTCGCGCCCTGACGGGCACGCGCGCGATCGTGACCGAGAGCTTCGCCAAGAAACGACACCTCCGCCCCGGTTCGAGGTTCGCGCTGCAGACCCCCACCGGGCGTCCGGTGACCCTCACGACGATCGGCATCATCAAGGAAAACGCCGAACTCCTCGGCAGCATCACGATCGACCGAGCGCTCGGAGCCACGGCCTTCGGCCAGCGCGAAGACGGCGTCGACTTCGTCACCTACGGCCCCGGAGCGACCGATGCGCAGGTGCAGCCGAGGGTCGACAGGGTGCTCGCCGTCAGCTATCCGCAGGTGCGCTCGCGCACCGCCGCGCAGTTCGAGCAGGACCTGGCCGGGCAGATCAACAGCCTGCTGACGTTGATCTACGTGCTGCTCGCCCTCTCGGTGATCGTCTCGCTGTTCGGAATCGTGAACACTCTGATCCTCTCGATCTACGAGCGCACGCGCGAGCTCGGGATGATGCGCGCAATCGGCACGAGTCAGCGGCAGATCCGCCAGATGATCCGCTACGAGTCCGTCATCACCGCGTTGATCGGCGGCGTCCTCGGGCTCGTGATCGGCATCATCGGCGCCGTCGCCACCTCGATCGCGCTTTCAGGCGAAGGCTATGTCCAGGCCTGGCCGATCGGCACGCTCATCGTGCTGCTGGTCGTGGCGGCCCTCGCCGGAGTGCTGGCGGCGGCGCTCCCGGCGCGTCGGGCAGCCCGCGTGGACATGCTGCGGGCGATCACCAGCGAGTAGCCGCGGCGGCGCCAGGCGGCGGGCCCGCCGACGCTAAGCTGCGCGCGATGTCCACACCGGCCCCCACCGAGACCGATCCCGAGCTGCAGGAGGCGAGCTGGGACCTCGAGCCTCTGGTCGCCGGCGAGGGAGAGGAGGGCGTACGGCGGCGGATGGGCGAGGCCCTGGAGCGCTCGAAGGCCTTCGCGCAGGCTTATGCGGGCAAGCTCGGGGAGCTCGACCCGGCCGGCCTCGCGACCGCGATGAGCGAGCTTGCCGAGATCCAGGAGCTCGTCGGCCGCGCCGGCTACTACGCGGCGCTCCGCTTCTCGACCGACACCGCCGACCCCAGCAACGGGGCGCTCATGCAGTGGGTGCAGGAGCAGGAGACGGCGATCCAGACGACGCTGCTGTTCTTCGAGCTGGAGTGGGCGGCGCTCGACGACGATCGGGCGGAGGCGATGCTCGCCGGCGCGGGTCTCGACTTCGCCCGCCACCATCTGCGCAACGTCCGCCGCTACCGCGACCACCTGCTCTCCGAGCCCGAGGAGCGGATCGTGACCGAGAAGTCGCTGACGGGCGCGAGCGCCTGGACGCGCCTGTTCGAGGAGCTCACGGCCGTGATCGAGGTCGAGCTTCCGGAGGACGCCTCCGATGGCGCCGGTGCCGGCGGCGGGCAGGGGGCGGTGCGAGTGCCGCTGGAAATCGCCCTGAGCCGCCTGCAGGCTGCCGACCGCGAGGTTCGCCGGATCAGCGCCGAGGGCGTGACAGCCGCGCTGGCGCCGGGGCTGCGCACGCGCGCCTATCTCTTCAACACGCTGCTGGCCGACAAGGCGACCGAAGACCGGCTGCGCCGCTACCCGAACTGGCTCGCCGCACGCAACCTCTCGAACGAGGCCAGCGACGAGTCCGTGCAGGCGCTGATCGCGGCCGTTCGCGGGCGCTATGAGATCCCGCGCCGCTGGTACAGGCTCAAGGCGCGGCTGCTCGGCCTGGACCGGCTGGCCGACTACGACCGCATGGCCTCGGTCAGCGCCGACGAGGTCTCCTTCCCCTACGCGCAGGCGCGGGAGATCGTGCTCGACTGCTACTCCAGCTTCTCGCCCGACCTCGGCTCCCTGGTGAAGCGCTTCTTCGACGAGCGGCGGATCGATGCGCCGGTGCGACCGGCGAAGCGCGGCGGCGCCTTCTGCGCGGGGACGGTGCCGTCCGAGTTCCCCTACGTCCTTCTCAACTACACCGCCAAGCGCCGCGACGTGCTGACACTCGCGCACGAGCTCGGTCACGGCGTGCACTTCGCCCTCGCGGCCAAGCAGGGGATCTTCCAGCAGCACACGCCGCTCACGCTCGCGGAGACCGCTTCGGTGTTCGGCGAGACGATCGTGTTCGGGAAACTGCTCGAGGAGGACACCTCACCGGCCTCCCGGCTCGCGCTTCTTGCCGAGAACCTCGAGGACACGATCGCGACGGTCTTCCGCCAGGTCGCGATGAACCGCTTCGAGGACCTCGTGCACACCGAGCGTCGCGAGCGGGGCGAGCTGTCGGTCGAGCGCTTCGGCGAGCTGTGGGCGGACAGCCAGGAAGAGCTCCTCGGCGACTCGGTCGAGGTGACCGATGGCTACCGCAGCTGGTGGTCCTACATCCCGCACTTCATCGGCAGCCCCGGCTACGTCTACGCCTACGCCTACGGGCAGCTGCTCGCGCTCTCGGTGTACGAGCGCTACGAGCAGGTCGGTTCCGAGCTCGTCCCGAGCTACCTCGAGATGCTCGCCGCCGGCGGCTCGAAAAGCCCCGAGGAGGTCGCGGCGATCGTCGGCATCGATCTCACGGACCCCGGCTTCTGGGAGGCCGGCCTGGACCTGGTCGAGCGCCAGCTCGCCCAAGCCGAGGAGGCTGCGGAGCAGTCCGGGCGGCTGTAGCGGGAAGCCGCAAGCACTGCGGCCACCGAGCCAGGGCGGGGGGCTACAGCAGCCCCAGCGCCGACCCCGTGTTTCGCACGAGCTCGAAAAGCGGCTGCGGCACGATCCCGAAGACGACCGTCGCCGCGCCCGCGAGCAGCGCGACCAGGAGGACCTCGAACTGGGGGCCGCGCGCCGGGGCGAAGCCCTCGGCGTCGTCGAGCTCGCTCGAGCCGCCGGCGAGGGCAGGCAGCCCGCCCGGGCCTTCGGGCCGCGGCGCCGTCAACGGCGCCGGCCCCGGCGCGTCGCGCATCCACACCGCGGCGATCACCGGCAGGTAGTAGGCGAGCGAGATCATCGATCCGATCACGATCACGATGCCGAGCCAGGCGTAGCCGCCTTCGACCGCCGCCTCGATCAGATACACCTTGCCGATCAGGCCGGCCGTCGCCGGCAGCCCGGCCAGACCGAGCATCGACAGCGTCAGCGGCCAGGCGAGCAGCGGCCGCTCGCGGCCGAGCCCGGTCACGGCCCCGATCGAGTCGCCGAGGCCGGTTTCGCGCTCGCGGGCCACGATCGGCGCGAACGCGGCCATGTTCATCACCAGGTAGACGATCAGGTAGAGCACCGTCGCCTGCACCCCGAGCTTCGTCGCGACGACCACGCCCGTGAGCATGTAGCCGGCCTGGCCCACGGATGAGTAGGCGAGCATCCGCTTCAAGGACGACTGGCCGAGCGCGCCGACGTTGCCGACCACGATCGTGATCGTCGCGAGCGCCGCCAGCGCCGGTCCCCAGCTCGACTGCGCTTCGATCAGGGCGACGTCGAAGAAGCGCAGGAAGGCGCCGAACGCCGCGACCTTCGTCGTCACCGCCATGAACGCGGTCACCGGCGTCGGGGCGCCCTCGTAGACGTCGGGCGTCCACTGGTGGAACGGCGCGATCGAGGCCTTGAAGGCGAGCCCTGCGACGCACAGGGCGATCCCCGTCAGCGTCAGCACGTCGGTTGAGAGTCCCCCGGTCGCCAGCTTGGCCGCGATGCCCGAGTAGTCGGTCGTGCCCGTCGCCCCGTAGAGCAGCGCGAGGCCGTAGAGCAGCGTGGCCGAGCCGACCGAGCCGACGATCAGGTACTTCAGCCCCGCCTCGAGCGAGTGCTCGCGTTTCATCTCCACGGCGCAGAGGACGTACAGCGGGATCGACAGGAGCTCCAGCCCGGTGAACAGCGCGACCGTGTTCTGCGCTGCCACGAGCAACACCATCCCGGCCAGCGAGCTCAGCAGCAGCGCGTGGAACTCGCCGTGGGCGGCTTCGTCGACGGCACGCGATCGCCAGGCGAGCAGCACCGCGCAGGCGCCGCCCGCGACCAGCACGAGCGTCAGGACCTGGGTCAGCGGGTCGATCCGAAGCGCGCCGGAGATCAGCGACTCGCGTTCGCCCCACTGCCAGATCGTGAGCCCCAGCGTCGCGCCCAGCGCCCCCAGCGTCAGCGCGGGCACCACCTGCGCCCGCACCCAGCGCGTCCCGATCAGGCCGACGAGCAGCACGATCGCGGCGCCGGCGAGCAGCGCGACGAGCGGCGAGAGCCCCGCCCAGTCGATGTGCGGGCCTTTCAGGTGGGTTGTTGCGAGGAGGGCGGTCATTCGGTTTCCACCCGGTCTCCCAGGACCGGAGTCGCGCTGGAGCCGACGCTCGCCTTGGAGCTGCTCGTCAGACTCAGACACCCGAGCACGTCGGGCGGCCGCTCGGCGCGCGGCGGGCATTCGAACCCCCCAGCCTTCGCCGCCAACGACGCGTCGATGACCGCGCCCTGTACGGACGCTTCGCTCCGGTGCAGCGCGAGCTGCGGATACACCGCCAGGAACAGGATCACCGCCACGATCGGCACGAGCACTGCGCCGTCGCGCACCGTGATCTCGCGCGAGTCCACGCGCTTGCCGACGCGGTTCTGCATCGTCCCGATGAACAGCCGCAGGGCGTAGACGCTCGCCATCACGACCCCGGTGAAGGCGATGATCGCGATCGCGAGCTTGGCTTTGAAGACGCCGAGCAGGATGAGGAACTCGGCGGCGAAGTTCGAGGAGCCGGGCATCGCCAGCGTTGCGAGCGCGACGATGAGGAAGATGCTGGCGAACACGGGCGCGCGGAACGCGATCCCGCCCATCTCGCGGATGTCTTCCGAGCCGCCGGCGCGCCGGGCGAGCAGCGCGGCGATGAACAGCAGCGGCGCGACGACGAGGGCGTGATTGACCATCTGCAGCAGGGCGCCCTGCGCGCCCTGCGAGTTCAGCGCGAAGATCCCGAGCGTGATGAAGCCGAGCTGGGCGACGGACGAGTACCCGGCGATCAGGCGCACGTCGGTCTGTGTGAAGGCCTGCATCGAGCCGTAGATGATCGAGGCGAGCCCGATCAGCAGCATCAGCGTCTGAAAATGCACCGAGGCGCGGGGGAACAGAGTCAGGACGATCGCCAGGAAGCCGTAGGCGCCGACCTTCGAGAGCACGCCGGAGAACACCATCAGCACCTCGACGGGCATCGCGCGGTAGCCGTCCGGCATCCAGCCGTGCAGCGGGAACGCGGGCATCTTCACGAGGAAGGCGGCGGCGAACAGCAGGAAGATCCAGTCCTGCGATCCCGCCGCGAGCGGAGCGTGCTGGAGGGCCGTGAACGCGAAGTCGACGCTGCCGCCGTTCTGCTGGGCGGCCAGCACGCCGGTCGCGACGGCACCCGCGAGCATCAGCAGCGAGCCGACGAGCGTGTAGATGACGAGCTTGGTCGTGGCGCGCACGCGCGTCGAGCCCTCCGGGTCGCGCCCCCAGCCGCCGATCAGGAAGTAGAACGGGATCAGCATCAGGTCGAAGAACGCGACGAACAGGATCAGGTCCTGCGCGAGGAACGCGCCGAGCACGGCCGACTCGGCGAGCATCAGCTGGAAGTAGAACATCCGCGCGCGCTCCGGCGGGCCCGACGGGCGCAGGTTGCTCGCGAGCACCGCGGCGGCGAACAGCAGCGTGGTCATCGCGATCAGCGCGACGTTCAGCCCCGTCACCGCGAGCTTGTAATGGATCCCCAGCGAGGAGATCCACATCGTGTCGGTGACGTGCTGCGAGCCGCCACCGGGTTTGTAGTCGGCGAGATATGCGATCGCGAGGCCCAGCGCTGCGACTGTGCCCGCCAGCGCCGCGATCCCGGGCGCCGAGAGCGGGCGGCGTACCTCGCCGCCCGGAGCGGTCGCGGGCGTCGCGGTTCGGCCCGCGCGCCCCGGCGGCAGGAGGGCGCCGAGCAGACCGAACGCGAGGGGAAGCCAGAGGAGTACCGAGAGGGGAGGCATCGTCAGGTCAGCTCTGGAGCAGGAAGTAGAAGCCGACGCCCGCCACGCCCAGCACGAGCAGCGCCGCGTAGTAGCGCACGAAGCCGTTCTGGATCGCGCGCACGGCCGCCGAGGAGGCGCGCACGATCCCCGTTGTCCCGCCGATGAGCGTCTCGTCGACGACCCGCGGCTCGAACACGTCGCGTGCGAAGTAGGCGACCCGCAGCGTCGGCCGCACGACGACGGCGTCGATCAGCTCGTCGAAGTACCACTTGTTCACGAGCAGCGTGTACACGGCGTGGAACCTCGCGCGCACACGCTCGGAGGTTCCCGGCCTCTGCACCCAGACGCGGTAGGCGATCGCGATGCCGGCGAGGCCGATCACCGTGCCGAGGACGAGCCCGCTCCACAGCAGGCCGTCCTTTGTGTGGGTGTCGTAGACGGTCGAGTTCGCGAACGTCGGCCTGAGGAAGTCGTCGATGACGAAGTCGGTCTTCGGGATCTGGAGCAGCCCGGCGCCCACCGACCCGATGGCGAGCAGCGACATCGAGACCTTCATCGGCAGCGCGACCTCCGCGACGGTGTGGTGCGGGCCCGGGAACCCGACGTCCACGTCCTCGACTTCGCCGCTCGCCGGGTTCGTCGGATGCTCGGCATGGTGCAGGTGGGGCGGGTGGGACTTCAGATCGACCTCGCGCGCCTCCGGGACCGGCTCGCCGTAGAAGGCGCGGAAGATCATCCTGAACGTGTAGATCGCGGTGAGGAATGCGCCGATGTACCCGATGACGTACAGCGCCCAGTGCCAGCCGCCGAGCTCGCCGGTGACGAGCAGGATCTCGTCCTTTGAGAAGAAGCCGGAGAAGGGGGGGATGCCCGAGAGCGCGAGCCCGCCGATCATGAAGCAGCCGAAGGTGAACGGGAGCGCCTTGCGGAAGCCGCCCATCCGGTTCAGCGACTGCTCGCCGGCCATCGCGCCGATCAGCGAGCCTGCGCCCATGAACAGCAGCGCCTTGAAAAAGGCGTGCGTCATCATGTGGAACATCCCCGCGGCGTAAGCGCCGACGGAGACGCCCATGATCATGTAGCCGATCTGCGACATCGTCGAGTAGGCGATCACGCGCTTGATGTCGCTCTGCGCGAGCCCGATCGTGCCCGCGATGAACAGCGTCGCGCAGCCGGCGATCGCGCCGACGTCCTGCGCGGGGACGGAGAGTTCGAACAGCGGATGCATGCGCGCGATCAGGTACACGCCCGCCGTCACCATCGTCGCCGCGTGGATCAGCGAGCTGACGGGCGTCGGCCCCTCCATCGCGTCGGGGAGCCAGGTGTGGAGCGGGATCTGCGCGGACTTCGCGAACGCGCCGACGAGCAGCAGGATGCAGCCGGCCGTGAGGTCGGCGTCCCCGTGCGCCCCGAACGCGCCGTGCGCGGTCGCGTTGAACGTGCCGAGCATGTCGAGCGTGCCGGTGTGCTTGAAGATGAAATAGGTCCCGAGCACGAGGCCGACGTCGCCGACGACGTTGATCACGAACGCCTTCAGCCCGGCCTTCGTCGCCGTCCGCCGCCTGTACCAGAACGAGATCAGCAGATACGACGCGGCGCCGACGAACGCCCAGCCGACGATCAGCAGCAGGAAGTTCCCCGCCAGGACGAGCAGCAGCATGGAGAAGACGAAGAAGTTCAGGTAGGCGAAGTAGCGGTTGAAACCGCGGTCCTCTTCCATGTAGGAGATCGAGTAGAGGTGGATCAAGGTCGAGACGCCGCTGACGGCGAGGATCATGTAGACCGACAGCGGGTCGACGAGGATCGACACCTTGCCGTCGACGCCGACCGTCGAGGCGTAGTCGTAGAGCGAGGACACGAGCTGGCGGTGCTCGGGCGTATGTCCCTGTAGCGAGATCAGCGTCCCGATCGCTGCCGCGAACGAGAGCCCGACCGCCGCCGTGCCGATCCACCCGGCGGCGTTCCCCTTCAGCCGCCTGTAGCCGAACGCGCTCACGAGCATGCCCGCGAGCGGGAAGGCGAGCACGAGCCATGCCCACGTGGTCGTACTCACGTGGTGTCCTCCCTGGGCCCGCCACGGTGCCGCAGGTCAAGCTGGCCAAGGACGCAGCGAGCGTGGCGTGCTCCGCACGCGAGCGAGCGAGGACGCCGGCCAGCGCCGGCATGCGGTGCCGTGCTCACCCCTGGAGCTCCCGGAGCTCGTCCACGTCGATCGGCAGCCGCCGCCGGTAGATCGCAACGATCATGCCGAGCCCGATGCAGACCTCGCACGCGGCCACGGTCATCACGATCAGCGCCAGGATCTGGCCGTCGCCGTTGCCCCACATCCGCGAGAACGCGATCAGCGCCAGGTTGCCGCCGTTGAGCATCAGCTCCAGGCAGAGCAGCACGACGAGCGGGTTGCGGCGGGTCATCACCCCGACGGCGCCGAGCGCGAACACGATCGCCGAGACCGCGAGGTACCAGGCGATCGTCACTGCATTCTCCCGACGCCCTCGGCCGTCGTGCCGGTGCCGGGCGGCGCCACCAGGTCGAGTGGCGTGACCGGCGCGCGGTCGTCCCCTCCCTCGAGGCCTCCGCGGCGGCGCGCGAGGACGACGGCGCCGACCGCAGCGACCAGCAGCAGGAAGGAGGCGATCTCGAACACCAGCAGGAAGCGGGTCAGCAGCAGTTTTCCGATGTACGCCGGCGTGCCGTAGGCCTCGGGGCCGGGCACGTAGCCGGCGCCGTGCGAGCCGACCGCCTCGAGGCCGGTGCCCAGCAGCGCGATCAGCAGCTCGATGAGGAGCACGCCCGCCAGCAGCACGCCGCCGAGCCGCAGCGCTCCCGCCGAGTCGCCGTTGGCCGCGCCGGCGCCGGGGCCGGCGCGCAGCCGCGCGCCGATGCCTTCGCCCTCATCCCCGACGTAGGCGACCACGAACACGTATAGGACCATCACGGCGCCCGCGTAGACGACGACCTGCACGGCCGCGACGAACTCCGAGCGCAGCAGCAGGAACAGCACCGCGAGCGCGACGAGGTGGACGACCAGCGCGAGCACGTTGTAGAAGGGATTGCGCAGCAGCACGACGCCGATTGCCCCGCTGATCACGCCGATGGCGGCGATGAAGAACAGGACGGAGCTCAACTTGCCGGCCTCCGGGCGGCGCTGCTGACACTGTCGCCGGCCCTCCTGGCCGGCTTTGTCGGACCCTCGGTCCTCACTCGCCCTCGGTTCTGAGCGGCGCCCGCTCGAGCGACTCGGCCAGGAGCATCTCCTTCGTGAAGATCAGGTCGGTGCGGTCGTAGTCGGAGAGCTCGTAGTCGTGACCCATCGTGATCGCGTCGAACGGACATGCGATCTCGCAGTAGCCGCAGAAGATGCAGCGCGAGAGGTTGATCTCATAGACCGCCGCGTAGCGCTCGCCGGCCGAGATCCGGTTCTCCGGCGTGTTCTCCGCCGCCACGACGCGGATGCAGTCGGCCGGGCACGCGGCCGCGCACAGCGAGCAGCCGACGCACTTCTCGAGGCCTGCGTGTGACCCGTCGTCCTCGAAGCGGTGGAGCTTGTGGCGCCCGCGAAAGCGCGGGTACACGGGCGTCTTCTGCTCGGGGTACTGGAGTGTGGTGGGCGTTTCGCGGAAGCGACCGAATGTCGTCCCGAGCCCCCGCAGCGTCTCAACGACCGTGCGCCAGGCCGAGCGCGCCGGGCCCGGCGGTGGCGTTCGCGTGACCTCGATCACGTCATCGCCCGGATTCCAGCCCTCGACTTTCAGCGCGGGGGCCGACATCAGTGGGTCGCCGTCACCAGGATCGCGGTCACGAGCGCGTTGAGCGTGGCGAGCGGCAGGAGCACCTTCCATCCGAAGGCCATCAGCTGGTCGTATCGCAGGCGCGGCAGCGTGGCACGCACCCAGATGAACAGGAACGTGATCAGGGCCATCTTCCCGAGGACGACGAAGGGATCGACCCAGCCGGGAGGGTGGATCCCGAACGGCAGCAGCCAGCCGCCGAGGAACACCGTGGTCACGATCCCCGAGACGACGACCACGTTGAGGTACTCGGCGAAGTAGTACGAGGCGAAGGGCCCGCCGCCGAACTCGGTGTTGTAGCCGCCGACCAGCTCGGCGTCGGCCTCGGTGAGATCGAACGGGGCACGGTTGGTCTCGGCGAAGCTCGCAGCGAGGAAGATGAGAAAGGCGAGGAACTGCGGGACGACGTACCACATGCCTTTCTGCGCGGTCACGATGCCTGTCAGTGAGAGCGTCTGCGCGGTGATGATCACACCGACGAGCGCGAGCGCCTGGGAGACCTCGTAGGAGATCAGCTGCGCCGCGCCGCGCATGGCGCCGAGGAACGAGTACTTCGAGCCCGAGGACCAGCCGCCGAGCATGATCCCGTAGAAGGCGATCCCGCTCATCGCGAACAGGTACAGAGGGCCGATCGAGACGTCGATCCCGTAGAGCCCGACCTTCGTCCCGAAGATGTCCTGCACGTCGCCGAACGGGATGATCGCGAGGGCCGCGACGGCGGTCACGATCGAGATGATCGGCGCGATCGCGAACAGGAAGCCGATCGACGTGGACGGGCGGAACTGCTCCTTGGTGAGCAGCTTCAGGATGTCGGCGAGCGGCTGAAACGCGCCGTAGGGCCCAACCCGGTTCGGGCCGTAGCGGCTCTGGAAGCGGCCCAGCAGCTTACGCTCTGCGAGCAGCACGATCGGCACGAGCTGCAGCCCGACGGCGAAGATCACGATCGCCTTGAGGATCTGGATCCACCAGGGCTCGTAGTAGCCGACGACGGCGATCATCCGGCCACCAGCTCCCCGTGCGGGTGCAGGAACGCCAGCGACGGCGAGTGGCGAACCTCGACCGCATCCCACACGGAGCGGAACCCGGCCAGGTCACGTTCCCGCAGCAGCCACTCGGGATCCGCCCCGACCGCGGAGACGGCCGGGGCGTCCTCGCTCGGCTCGCTCCCGGCCGGGAAAGCCGCGGCGGCGTCGCGTTCCTGCCATCGCACGCCGCGCCCGCCGATCTCCTCGAGCGTCAATCCCGCGTAGAAAGGCACGGACTCGAGCAGGCGCTCTGAGGCCATTGCGCCGCTCAGCACGTCGAGGTCGACTCCGAGGCGCATCGCGAGCTCGGAGATCACCTGCCATCCGGCGCGCACGTCTCCCGGCCGGGCGATCGCCGGCCGCAGCCGCTGCAGCCGCCCGTCGGGGTGCACGATCGTCCCCTCCTTCTCGGCGTATGCCTCCGCCGGGAAGACGACGTCGGCGTACTCCGCGATCGACTCGGTGAGGAACGAGGCGTGCGCGACGACGGTCGAAGCGGCGGACAGCGCCCGGCGCCACAGCTCGGCGTCGGGGAGGTCGAGCTGGGGCTCTGACTGAAGGAGATAGAGGGCCTGAAGCTCCCCGCTCGCGAGGCCTTCGGCGATCGCGTGGGCGTCGCGCCCGCCACCGAGCGCCGGCTCGGAGAGGCCGGGCCCCGCGTTCGGCAGCACGCCCGCCTCGCGCAGCCCGCGGCCGTTGGTGAACGCAGGGATCTCGAACAGGCCGCCGCCGGAGACCTCGGCGAGGCCGAGCCGGGAGGCGATCTGGAGCAGCGCCTCGGCGCCCGCGGCGCCGTCCGGGCCCGAGGTCAGCCGCTCGCCGAACACGATCACGACCTCGCGCCCCTGCTCGGACCCCTCCTCGGCCGGGCCGCGCAGCAGCGCTGCCAGCTCGGACACGGCCGCGGGCTCGGTGCCGGCGAGCGAGGCCAGTCGCGTCAGCTCCTGCTCCTCGGCATCCTCCCGCAGCGCTGCGGCGAGCGCGACAGCAAAGGCCGGTCCGCGCCCGGGGCCGAAGCGCAGCGAGAGCGCCGCCGAGCGGTCGAGCGAGCTCTCGGCCGGCATCGCAACGGCGAGGTCGAGCTTGTGGCGGCGCACGCCCTTGCGCAGGCGCAGGTCGAGGATCGGCGCGTCGTTGACGGGGTCGGCGGCCAGCACCAGCACGGCGTGCGCGAACTCGAGGTCGCTGACCCTCGCCTGCAGGCGAGGGTCGCCGAGCGCGCGGTGCAGCTCGAGCTGCAGGCTGCCGCCGCGGCGCGAGTCGACGTGCGGCGAGCCGAGCGCCTCGCGCGCCAGGCGGCTCAGCAGCAGGCCCTCCTCGCCGGTCGCCTGCCCGCCGACGATCGCGCCCGTGCCGGCGCCGGCCCGGGCGAGCCCCGCCGCCGCCTCTTTCAACGCGCGCTCCCAGCTGACCGGGCGCAGCGTGCCGCCGTCGCGCACGAGGGGCTCTGTGACCCGCTCGTCGACGTGGAAGGACTGGTAGGCGAAGCGGCCCTTGTCGCAAAGCCAGCCGTCGTCGACCTCGACGTTGTCCCGCGCCAGCACGCGCAGCGCGAGCTCGTCGCGGACGGTCAGCGTGACGTTGCACTGGGCCGGGCACAGCGTGCACACCGACCCCGCCCCCTCGATGTCCCACGGCCGCGCGCGAAATCGGTACGGCCGCGAGGTCAGCGCTCCGACGGGGCACAGTTCGACGATGTTGCCGCTGAAAGGGGCAACGTAGGGATGGCCGTCGAAGGTCGCGACGTAGGAGTGGACGCCACGCTCGAGCAGCACCAGCTGGTAGTCCTCGGCGACCTCCTGCGAGAAGCGCACGCAGCGGTAGCAGAGGATGCACCGCTCTCGGTCGATGGCGATCAGGGGCGAGAGCTCGAGCGGCTTGACGAAATGCCGCTTGGGCTCGATGTAGCGGGAGATCCCGCCGCCCCAGCCGAACGTGATGTCCTGCAGCGGGCACTCGCCGCCCTTGTCGCAGACGGGGCAGTCGAGCGGGTGGTTGATCAGCAGGAACTCGACGACCGACCGCTGCGCGGTCTTCACCCGATCGGTCTGCGTGTAGACGACCATCCCGTCCTTGACCGGCGTCGAGCAGCCGGTCTGCAGCTTCGGTATGCCCTCGATCTCGACCAGGCACATCCTGCAGGCGCCCACCGGCTGGCCGAGCTTCGGCTCGTAGCAGAACACCGGGATCTCGACGTCGCCGAGCTTTGCTGCGTCGACGAGCATCGTGTTCTCCGGCGCCTGGACCTCGACGCCGTCGATCGAGAAGGTGATCGTGCGGTGCTCAGGGCGCGGCATCCGTCAGCCGCCGCCTTTCTGGGTGCCCGCTTCCCCGCGGTGCGCCGCCGGCCCGTCGCCTTCGCCGCTGAGCGCGAGCGCACCGTCGGGAAGGTCGCCGAGCGCGCCCTGCGCTGCGAGCGCCAGCGTGTCGTCGGCCGCCCCGCCGATCCCGCGCTCGATCCTCGCCCGCTCCATGTGGGCTTCGAACTCCTCGCGAAACTTCGCGATCATCGAGCCGATCGGCATCGCCATCGCGTCGCCCAGCACGCACAAGCAGTTGCCGATGATGTGCTCCTGGACGGAGGCCATGATCTCGAGGTCGATCGGCGTGGCCAGCCCGGCCTCGATGCGCTCGAGCATGTTCACCGTCCAGTTCGTCCCCTCGCGGCACGGCGTGCACTTGCCGCAGGACTCGTGGCGGTAGAACTTCGCCGTCTTCAGGGCGACGTCGAGGATCGGCGTCGAGTCGTCGACGACGATGATCGCCCCGGAGCCGAGCATCGAGCCGGCTTTGGCCATCGAGTCGAAGTCGTAGGGAACATCGAGGTCGTCGGCGGTGAGCACCGGGGAGGAGGAGCCGCCCGGGAACCAGCACTTCACGGCGCGGCCTTCGGGCGGGCCGCCCGCGAGGCCGTAGATGAGCTCGCGTGAGGGGATCCCCAGTTCGATCTCGTAGTTGCCGGGGCGCTGCACGTGCCCGGAGACCGAGACCAGCTTCGTCCCGGTCGAGGTCTCGACGCCGAGCTTCGCGTACTCCTCGCCGCCGATGCGGATGATCGTCGGCACGGTCGAGAGGGTCTCGACGTTGTTGATCAGCGTCGGCCCCTGGTAGAGGCCCTGGTTGGCCGGGAACGGGGGCTTCAGGCGAGGGTTTCCTCGCTTGCCTTCCAGCGAATCGAGCAGCCCGGTCTCCTCGCCGCAGATGTAGGCGCCGGCGCCCCGGTGCACGACGAGCGAGAGCGTGTGGCCGGAGCCGAGGATGTCCTCGCCGATGTAGCCGGCGTCGCGGGCTTCCTGCAACGCAGCGTCCAGGACGTCGGCCTGGAGGGCGTACTCGCCCCTTATGTATATGAACGAGCGGTTGGCGCCTGCCGCGTAGGAGGCGATGATCAGCCCCTCGATCAGCGTGTGCGGCGTCTTCTGCATCAGTTCGCGGTCCTTGAAGGTCCCCGGCTCGGACTCGTCGGCGTTGCAGACCAGGTACTTGTCCATCGAGCCCTTTGGCAGGAACGAGACCTTCTTGCCCATCGCGAAGCCCGCCCCGCCGCGCCCGCGCAGCGCGGAGGCTTCGAGCTCGCCGAGGACCTGCCCGGGGTCCATCGCGAGCGCCTTGCGCAGGGACTGATAGCCGCCGCGGCGCTCGTAGACCTCAAGCGTCTTGAGCCCAGGCTCGTCGATGTCGGCGAGCAGAAGGGGGGCCTGCGGCTCGGCGGGCGCGGCCATCAGCGCGCGTCCTCCTCGCCGCGGTCCGGGTGGCGCTCGATGGGCGCCTCGGCGTCGCCTTCCTCCTCGTCGCCGACCGCGCCGAACGCCGCGCGCTCCGGCGGGATCTCGGGGTCGTTCGGCGGCAGCGTCAGGCGATGCACCGGGTGCTCGGGGAACTCTTGGCTGTTGGCGGCGGGATCGGCGACGAGCCGGCGCGCGAGCTGCTTCTCGGGCAGCACGTCGCGCCCGGCACGGATGTCCTCGAGCATCGCCGGGACGTCCTCGGGGACGAGCGGTCCCACGTACACGCCGTCGACCGAGGCCATCGGCGCGATGTCGCAGGCGCCGAGGCACTCGAAGGCGCGCACGCTGACGTCCTCCTCGCCCGCGACCGCCTGCGCCACCGCCTCGTACAGCGCGTCGGCGCCGAGCAGCGAGCAGGAGATGTTCGTGCAGACGTACACCTTGTGCCGCCCGACGGGGCTGGTCTCGAGCATGTCGTAGAAGCCCGCGAGAGACTCGAGGTAGGCGGGCGTGACCTGCATCACGCACGCGACCTGCTCGATCGCCTCCGGCGAGCACCAGCCGTGCACCCGCTGGGCGGCCGCCAGCGCCGGCAGCGCTGCCGAGCGGCGGTCGGGGTAGTGGGCCATATGCGCCTCGATCTCTTCCCGCAGCTCGTCCGGCACATCGACGCTGTCGGGCGCCGGGACCTCGGCCGGGTCCTTCTCGAGGTCGGCGGCGCGGTCCCAGCCGGGCACACGTGAGCCGTGCTCGAATCGGGGCACGCGCGGAGGCTGGCCGTACGCGCTCGCGAGTTCGAGCTCCTCGATCAGGCGCTTCGCTCCGTCGGGGCCGCTCACCTGTCGATTCCTCCGAGGATCGGGTCGAGCATCGCGACGGTCGCGATCATGTCTGCGATGTAGCTGCCCCTGACCATGTGCGAGAGCGCCTGCAGGTTCACGAACGACGGGTCGCGCATGTGTACGCGCGCGGGCTTGGAGGAGCCGTCGGAGCGAACGAAGCACGCGAGCTCGCCGCGGGGCGACTCGATCGGGTAGTAGACCTCGCCCGGCGGGACGCGGAACCCCTCGGTGACCAGCTTGAAGTGATGGATCAGCGCCTCCATCGAGGTCGCGAGCTCGTGGCGGGGCGGCAACGCGACCTTGCGGTCCTCGGTGATGTGCGGACCTTCGGGCAGCCCGTCGAGCGCCTGCCCGATGATCTTGACCGACTCGTAGATCTCGGCCAGACGAACGGCGTAGCGGTCGTAGTTGTCCCCGACGGTGCCGACCGGGATCTTGAAGTCGAAGTCCTCGTAGGAGCTGTAGGGCGCCGCCTTGCGCATGTCCCACGGGTTGCCGGCGGCGCGCAGCAAAGGGCCTGTCACGCCGAGCCCCAGCAGGGTCTCTGCGTCCAGGGGGCAGGTCCCGCGCAGCCGTTTCAAGACGATCTCGTTCGCGTTCAGGATCGCGCCGTACTCGTCTGCCCTCGCGGGCATGACCTTCAGGAACTCGCGCACCTTGCCCTCGAAGCCGCCCGGTATGTCCTCCGCCACCCCGCCGACCTGGAAGTAGCGGGTGTGCATGCGCTGCCCCGAGGACATCTCGAACAGGTCGAGGATCATCTCGCGCTCGCGCAGGCAGTACAGGAAGATCGAGACCGCTCCGAGATCGAGCGCGCTGGTGC
This sequence comes from uncultured Solirubrobacteraceae bacterium, assembly GCA_963721285.1. GTDB lineage: Bacteria > Actinomycetota > Thermoleophilia > Solirubrobacterales > Solirubrobacteraceae > Palsa-744. The sequence goes on from CAVRIN010000002.1 coordinate 1,136,019, forward strand.
CGAGCCAGATCAGATGGGAGGCGATCCTGTTCAGCTCGAGGTGGATCACGCGCAGATACTGCGCGCGCTTGGGAACCTCGACTTCCAGCAGCGCCTCGACGGCGCCCACGTAGGCCATCGCGTTGAAGTAGTACGCGAGGTAGTCCATCCGCTCGACGACCGGGATCACCTTCCAGTAGGACTTGTCCTCGGCGGTCTTCTCGATGCCGGTGTGGACGTAGCCGATCACCGGTTTGATGTCGAGCACGATCTCGCTCTGCAGCGTCACGAGCAGTCGCAGCACGCCGTGTGTCGCCGGATGGTGCGGCCCGAAGTTGAGCGTCAGGATCTCCTCGGTCGGTTCGACTCCGGGTATCGAGAGCGGCTCCTCCAACTGCTCGAGGGTCACGCTCTGCTCGCGCCTGCGGTAGCCCGAGACGTCCGTCGGGTGGGTGGGATCTCCATCGCTCACTCGCGCGCCTCCAGCCATTTGCGCTCGTCCCGGGTGAAGATCACCGGTTCGCCGCCGATCGGGAAGTCCCGCCGCTGCGGGTGCCCCTCGTAGTCCTCGGGCATCAGGATTCGCCGCAGGTTGGGGTGCCCGCGGAAGACGACGCCGAACATGTCGTAGATCTCGCGCTCCTGATGGTCGGCGGTCGGCCATTCAGGCGTCACGGAGTCGACCTCAGGGTCCTCGGTGCCGACGCGCAGCTTGACGGTGACCCGGTCCACGCGCGCCATGTCGAGCAGCTCGTAGTGAACACCGAGCCGCGGCTCGGAAGGGTGATAGTCGACGCCGTGCACGCTGGCCAGGAAGCTGTACCCCTTCTCTCGCAGATCTCCGAGCACCGTCCGCACCGAGCTCGGATCGATGACGAGGGTTGCGCGGTCCCGGAAGTAGACGGTCTCTTGGACGCGATCCCCGAGCTCCTGGGCGAGCAGCTCAAGGCCGGTGGCGTCTGGCATCTACGGCGCCTCCTCGGTGCCCACCGCGTCGTAGCGCTGCCGCCAGCCCTCGGGCGGGTTGGCCTGCACCAGGTCGCGGAGCTTCAGCACACCGTGCATCAGCGCCTCGGGGCGCGGGGGGCAGCCGGGTACGTGCACGTCGATCGGCATGAACTTGTCGGCCGGCACGAGCGCGTAGTTGTTGAAGACCCCCATCGAGCTGCAGCACGCACCCATCGAGATCGCCCACTTCGGCTCGAGCATCTGGTCGTACAGCCGGCGGATGATCGGCGCCATCTTGATCGAGACGCGGCCGGCCAGGATGATCAGGTCAGCCTGGCGCGGCGAGGCGCGGAAGGCCTCGAAGCCGAAGCGCGCGATGTCCATCCGCGGGCCGGCCGTGTGGAACTGCTCCATCGCGCAGCAGGCGAGTCCGAACGAGAGCGGGAAGAACGAGTTGCCCCGCGCCCAGGCGACGGCCGAGTCCAGCGTCGTCGTCAGCACGCGCTCTTCGACGTTACGCTCGAGCTCCTCGCCCTCGAGGTGCGCCGGCTTGTTCGGACCTTCGAGCTCCGCGCCGCGCAGCAGCTGGTGGGCGTTCAGGTCGCGCACACGCAGCAGGTCGGGGTCGACCTTGGCGCCGCGCCGGACCCGTTTCACCTCCACTCCAGTGCCCCCCGGCGCCACACGTAGACGAAGGCGACGAACAGCAGCACGATGAACACGATCGTCTCCGCGAGGGCGTAGGTGCCGTAGGCGCGCAGCTCGACCGCGATCGGGTACAGGAACACGACCTCGATGTCGAACAGGATGAACAGCATCGCGATCAGGTAGAAGCTGATCCCGAAGCGCATCCCTCGCTTGATCTCAGACGGCAGACCGCACTCGTAGGGGTCGCGCTTCTGCGGCGTCACCCGGCGCGGACCGATGACGGAGTTGAGCGCGGCGAACGCTCCGCCTACGGCCCCGCCGAGCACCAGAAAGACGATCGCGGGGAGATAGGTTCGCAGCACCGTGCGCTGTTATATCACCCTTGTGGCAGAGTGTTACATAGTGGCAATCGGCTCGAAATCGCCGCATGAATGAGGCGGTCGTCGCCGGCTGCATAGCGGTCGCCGCGCTCAACCTCGTACCCGGTCTGCTCGGCCTCGCGGCCTTCTATCTGGGCGACACCTCCGGCCTGCTGTCGCGCTCCTTCTGGGTGCTCCTCCGCGTCGGCCAGGGAGCCGCGCTGACGCTCGCGATCGCGGTCGGGTCGCTCGCCGCCGCGGGCCACTATCCGGACGACGACCTCTTCTACCTCTACGCGCTGCTGCCGCTGGCCGTCGGCTTCTTCGCCGAGCAGCTGCGCGCGGCCTCGGCCCAGATGCTCCTCGACCACCGCGGGCTCGAGAACTCGCAGGCGGTCGCGGCGCTGCCCGAGCGCGACCAGCACGAGCTGGTGGCCTCGATCCTGCGACGCGAGACCGGCGTGATGGCGGCCTCGGCGCTGGTCGTCGTGTTCCTCGCGCTGCGCGCTGCCAGTACGGCTCACGGGTTCTGAGGAACCCGCGGCGTCGGCCGGCGATCCACGCCGGCCTCGGGGCTCACGGGTTCTGAGGAACCCATGAGCCGGCCGGCGCTCCATGCCGGCCTCGGGGCCCACGGGTTCTGAGCTCCTCTATATATTCCCCCCGCATGAAGGTTGCCGCCACGCTGCTGGCTCTGCTCGCCTGCGCCGCGATCTTCGGCGCGTGCGGCTCGCAGGGCGTCGACGTCGCCACGACCAGCCCCTACCACCGCGGCGCCGTCCTGTTCCGCGACCATTGCTCGGGCTGCCACACGCTGAGCGTCGTCGGTGCGCAGGGGTCGGCGACGAGCATCGCCAACCGTGTTCCGACCAACGGCCCGAACTTCAACATCCGCAAGGAGAACCCCAAGCAGGTGCTGTTCGCGCTCCGCAACGGCGGTTTCTCCGGTGCGATCATGCCCCAGAACATCGTCGTCGGCAAAGAAGCCGAAGAAGTCGCGCAGTTCCTCGCCGCGTACTCCGGCAAGCAGAGCCAGAACGTTCCCTCGGTGAACATCACGCCGTCCGAACTCGGCGCGAGTGAAACCGGCAAGAGCGGCTCGGGCGGCGAAGCGGCCAAAGAAGAACCGAACGGCCAGCCGGCCGCCACGGGCAACGGCGGCACCGGCACCGGCGCCGCAACGCCAGCCAAATAGGCCGCCGAGGCGGCGCCGGGTGCTCGACCTGAGGCAGATTCGCGAGGACCCCGAGGGGGTTCGCGCGGCGCTCGGCCGCCGCGGCGAGCAGGCGGCTGAGGGACTGGACAAGGTGATCGATCTCGACCGCCGCCGGCGCGATCTGCTGCCCGAGCTCGAGGGCCTGCGGGCCGAGCAGAACGCCGCCAACGAGCGCATACGCTCCGCTCCCGACGAGGACGCGCGCAAGTCGGAGATCGAGGCGATGCGGGCCGTCAGCGGCCGGGTCAAGGAGCTCGAGGCCGAGCTCGCCGAGGTCGAAGCGGAGCTGCAGGCGGCGCTCGCGCCGCTTCCCAACCTGCCCGACCCGACCGCCGCGCCCGGGCCCGAGGACGAGCTCGTCAGGGAGGTCGGCGAGATCCCCGTGATGGCCTTCGAGCCGCGCGACCACCTCGAGCTGGCCGGCGGGATGATCGACACCGAGCGCGCCGCCCGGCTGTCGGGATCGCGCTTCGCCTATCTGCGCGGCGCGCTCGTGATGGTCGAGCTGGCGCTCGTCCGCTGGGTGCTCGAGAAGCTCCAGGGACGCGGCTTCGAGCCCGTGATCCCGCCGGTTCTGGTGCGTGAACGCGCACTCTACGGCACCGGGTTCCTGCCCGACACCGAGCAGCAGATCTACGCGCTCGGCGAGGAGGAGCTGTTCCTGATCGGCACCTCGGAGGTCGCGCTCGCCTCGCTGCACGACGACGAGATCCTCGATGCCGAGCACCTCCCGCGCCGCTACGCCGGCTTCTCGCCGTGCTTCCGGCGCGAGGCCGGCGCCGCCGGGCGCGACACGCGCGGGATCTTCCGCGTGCACCAGTTCGACAAGGTCGAGATGTTCAGCTTCATCGAGCCGGAGCGCTCGGGGGACGAGCACGAGCGGATCCTGGCGCTTGAGGAGGAGATCCTGGGCGAGCTCGGACTCGCCTACAGGGTGGTCAACATCGCCGTGAACGACCTGGGCAACTCCGCGACCAAGAAGTACGACTGCGAGGTCTGGATCCCGAGCCAGGCCCGGTACCGCGAGCTGACGTCGTGCTCGAACACGACCGACTACCAGGCGCGGCGCCTGAACATCCGCATGCGCGGCGACAAACGCACGCGGATCCTGCACACGCTCAACGGCACCGCCGTCGCGGTCGGACGCACGATCGTCGCGCTGCTCGAGAACGGCCAGCGCGAGGACGGCAGCGTCGCGCTGCCGGCGTGCCTGCAGCCCTTCGGCGCGCCGGCCGAGCTACCGCCGGCCGCCTAGCGAAGCGGCGGATGGCGCTGTCGCGCGCCGCGCAGCTACGTGCCGGCCGGCGTTCGCAGAGCGCCTAGCGGATCCGGAACTGGATCGAGCGCGGCTTGCCGCCGCTGGGCGTGACCGTCAGCCGGTAGGTGCCCGCGGCGAGCCGGCGGACGCCGGAGAGACGCTTGACGCTGCGTCCTGCCTGGGCAGGCACCGTGGCGGCGGGCGCCGCCGAGACCCAGCGAACCCGTCGATGCGAGCGCACGCGCCGCGACAGCGTCACGCGCAGGCGCGCCGGTACGTTCAGGACGAAGGAGAAGGCGATCCGGCCGGCGGCGGGCCGGTGGCGGCTGAGCGCGAGCAGGGCCGGCGCCGTCAGGCCGAGGGCGCTGAGCTGGACGCTGACCGTGGGCGTCGGCGGAGCGGCCGAGGGGGTGGACGCCGCGGCGGGCGCGGCCCGTTCGCTCCCGCCGCCGCTGACGGCCGGCGAGGATTCGCTCCCCGGCGTGGCCACGGGGGGGACCGGGACGAAGCCGGTGACGCCGTTCGGCGTGCCGACGCCCGAGGGCCCGTCGTAGCCGGGCGCTGCAAGGCACGCGAGTGTCGAGGCGCAGCTGGCGCCCGCCTCTTCGGCTGGCGTGCAGTTCGAGAACCCGGTTTCGACGTTGTAGGAGGCGCATTTGCCGTTCGATCCGACCGTCACGTCGTGGAAGCGGCCAGGGCTTTCGTGGAGGTTCGCGTAGAGCGTTTCCGCCGGCTGCGCGACGCCGCCCGCGCCGCCCGCGAGCGCGAACACGGAGGCGACGATCGGGGAGGCCAGGCTGGTGCCGCCGTAGGTGCACCAGTGCGGCAGCGATTTTTCGGTTTTCCCTTCGAGGTAGCGCGTTTCGCAGAGTTCACCGGGCGCGTCGGAGTCGTAGATCGCCAGGCCGGTGTAGGGGTCGGCGTCGGCCGATACGTCGGCCACGGCGCGTTTGGTCCCGCATCCGAGCGAGCTCCAGTCGGCGGCCTGCTGCTGCCAGGCGGCGGCCGTGAAGCGCACGCTGCAACCGCCCCCTCCTGCCCCCAGCCCGTTCCAGACCGTCTCGCCCTGCCAGGTCCCGCTGAGGCCGAGCGGCGCCAGCCGCGTGCCGCCGACCGAGACGACGTGCGGAGAGGCCGCCGGGTACTGGGTGATGTTGCGTTCGAAGGCGTGTTCGGCCGCCCAGTTGCGGTAGCCGTCGTCGCCCGCCGACGCAGTGATCACGATCCCGGGATCGTCGAACGGCGGATGTTCGTCGCTGGCGGCTTCGATCGCCTGCTCGGCGGTGCCCCACGAGTTCGAGATCACGGTTGCGCCGAGCGCCTCGGCCCGCAGCTCGGCCGCGACCAGGTCTTCGTTGGCCGGGGTGTCGGCCTCGACGAGCAAGATCCGGCAGCTCTGGCAGGTGGCGTGCGCCGACTCGATGTCGAGCGAGATCTCGACCGCCCAGCCGGCGGCTTCTTCGGCTTCTTCTTTCGTTTCTTCGCTCGGCGACGCTTTCGCTTCTTCGAGTTCTTTGACCGTTTTCGGGAACGGCAGCGGTTCGCCGGCTTCCTGGGAGACCTTGCTGAAGCAGCCGTTTTCGGCCGTGCACAGCGGCAGCCCGAATTCTTCGCTGTAGGTCTTCAGGTCAGCTTCCGCGCGCGGATCGTTGTACGCGTCGACGATCGCGATCGTCTGTTCGCTGGGCGCGCTGGTCGGCAGCGAGTAGGCGGAGTGCAGGTCCTGCGGGCGCAGCCCCAGTTCGCCGGTTTTCGGGGACGGGACCGCCGGACGGGCGCGCGCCGCGCGGCGGACCATGCCGATCGGATGCGTGTGCCGCTGCGCCTCGGCGCTCACCGCCACGAGCTGCAGCGCAAGGCAGCTCGCGAACCCGGCTCGCGCTTCGCTGCAGGCCGGGCGCACCGCGTAGTTCGAGGGCGGCAGCGGCGCGACGGCTTCCGTTTCGGCCGCGCCGGCACTCGCCGGCAGCGCCGCGCCGAGCAGCGCGAGCGTCAGAAGCGGGGGGATCTTGAGCAGGGACGAGCGCATTCTCCGCGGATCTTCACAAGATTGCTCGGCAGCGCGCGCCGGCTGCTTGAGGGCGGCACGGCCACGGTGGACGCGTGCGGCGGGGCTTTGCCGGCGTGGCCCGAGTCACGGGATCGTCACAGCTTGGTCACTGACGATTTACGACGCGCGGGCCGGGCGGCGGGGAAGATCATGCTCGGACGGCGGCGCCGTTGGGCAGCGGGCGAGCGCGGCGCACCGCTAGCCCCTTTGAGGGAGCGTCGCCGCGCCGCGCCTGCAGAGCGCAGCGGGCGGGGCGGGAGCGGCCTTCCCGTCCCGTCCGCCACTACGCTTGGTGAGAGATGTCGCGATTGGGCTTCCTGCTCGCTCCGGAGCCGCCGCCGCGGCGGGTGGGCGTGGCCGTGGCCGTGGTGTCGGTGGCGCTTTGCACGCTGATCATCGACCCGCTCGGCCACGTCGCGCCGATCGCCTCGCTCAGCGTCGTCTACCTGCCGGCGGTGCTCATCGTCTCGATCATCTGGGGCGGCGGGCTGGGGCTGCTCACCGCGGTGCTGAGCGCCGCCGCGTTCAACTACTTCCACCTGCCTCCGACCGGGCGCTTCACGATCCACGACTCGCGCAACTGGGTCTCGCTGGTCACGTTCCTCGTCGTCGCCGTGCTCGCCAGCTCGGTCGCCGAGATCGCGCGCGCCCGCACACGCGACGCCCAGGAGCGTCGCCGCGAGGCCGACCTTGCGGCCGAGATGGCGCGCCTTCTGCTGCGCGGCAACAGCCTCGCCCAGGCGCTGCCGACGGCCGCCGCGCGGCTCGCGCAGGCGCTGGAGCTGAGCTCCGTTGCGATCGAGATGGAGGCGCGCGACGGCGACGATCGCACGATCGCCTTCCCGCTGCGTGAAGGCAGCGCGCGGATCGGCACGCTGCTCGTCGGCGCCGACACCTCCGAGGCGAACCTGCGGCGCCTGCAAGAGCGGGTCGTGCCCGCACTCGAGGCGCTGCTGAGCGCGGCGCTCGAGCGCGACCGGCTGCTCGGCGGCGTCGTCGAGACGGCCGCGCTGCGCCGCGCCGACACCGTCAAGACTGCACTCCTGCGCGCGGTGTCCCATGACCTTCGCTCCCCGCTCACGGCGATCTCGGCGGCCGGCGATGCGCTCGGATCAGCCACGCTCTCCGATGCCGAGCGGGTCGACATGGCCTCGGTGATCCAGCAGGAGACCTACCGGCTGTCGAGGCTCGTCGACAACCTGCTCGATCTCTCTCGGCTTGAAGCGGGCGCCGCCGAGCCGAGCCTCGAGTGGGTCTCGATCGACGAGCTGATCAGGGCGTCGGTCGCAGAGCTCGGAGCCGGCGCCGAGGGGTTCTCGCTGTCGATCGACCCCGACCTGCCCCTGATGCGCCTCGACGCGGTGCAGATGGAGCGCGCCTTCGTGAACGTGATGGAGAACGCGCGCCGCCACTCCGGCGGGCATCCGGTGTCCGTGCGTGCGCGGGCGGTGCGAAGCCTCGGCTCGGCGCGGCGCCCGGCGCCGGATCCCAGGGTGGACGCCGCCGGTGACGGGGGATCGGCGTCGGATCCCGCGCGCGCCCGCGGCGATCGTGTGATCGTGCGCATCGTCGATCGCGGCCCCGGGATCCCCCCGGCCCAGCTCGAGCGCGTCTTCGAACCGTTCTACCGCGCCGGCACGCCCGGCGGGGAGCACCGCGGCTCCGGCCTCGGGCTGGCGATCGCCCGCGGCTTCACCGAGGCCAACGGCGGCGCTCTTCACGTCGAGTCGCTGCCCGGCCAGGGGGCGACGTTCGTCTTCGAGCTGCCGATCACCGACGAGACGCGGGCCGCCGGCTCCGCCGGCGATGACTCCGTCGCGGCGGAGCGCCCGCCCGCCGGTGCCGCGCCGGTGCCGGCCGGTAGGCGGGATGGCAACGGAGCAGGGGCCGCGGCCCAGGATCCTCGTCGTCGACGACGAGCCGCAGATCGTGCGCGCGCTGAAAGTGGTGCTGCGCGAGGCCGGCTTCGACACGTCGGCCGCCGAAAGCGCCGCGGAGGCGCTTGACGCCGCCTCAGTGCGCCCACCCCAAGCGGCGATCGTCGATCTCGTGCTCCCGGACGGCGACGGCATCGAGCTGACCCGCCGGCTGCGCGAGTGGAGCGAGATGCCGATCCTCGTGCTCTCGGCGGTCGGCGAGGAGAGCCAGAAGGTGCGGGCGCTCGAGGCCGGCGCCGACGATTACGTCACCAAGCCGTTCGGGACGCGCGAGCTGATCGCCCGCCTGCACGCGGCACTGCGCCGCGCCGGACGCGCCGATGAGGAACCGACGATCGCCCTCGACGGATTGGAGATCGACCTCGCGGCGAGGATCGTGCGGCGCGACGGCGAGCCGGTTCACCTCACACCGATCGAGTTCGAACTGCTCCGTGCCCTCGCGCGCAACCGCGGACGCCTGATGACCCACCGCAAGCTGCTCGGCGACGTCTGGGGGCCCGAGTACGTCGATGACATTCAGCCGCTGCGCACCCACATCGCCCGGCTGCGCGCGAAGGTCGAGCCCGACGCCCATGCGGGGGCCGGCGCCTACCGCTTCATCCTCACCGAGCCCGGCGTCGGCTACCGCTTCGCCGAGTAGCCCAGACCCCGCCGGGCGGCAGGACGGGCGCGACGGTAACGAAATCGTTATGGCGGCGACGGGATTCGTTACGACGGCGTGACGCGGCGGCTCACATAGTTGCGCCATGGACATTCTCGCCATCGCACTCGGGATCCTGGTGTTCGTCGCGCTGATCTTCCTCGTCGAGGGAATCGACCGCGTATGAGCGCCGCGCGCCCGAGCGCCATCGGAGAGCGCACGTGAGCGGGGCCGACGTCTTCGGCCTCGTCGTCGCGGTGCTCGTCATCGTGTACCTCTTCTACGCGCTGATCCGGGGGGAGAACCTCTGAGATGACCTTCTCCGGCTGGGCCACGATCGTGCTGTTTGCACTGATCCTGAGCGCGCTCGCCCTGCCGCTGGGCCACTACATGGCCCGGGTCTACACGGGCCAGCGCGTTTTCCTCTCGCCGATCTTCGCGGGCCCCGAGCGCTTCATCTACCGCCTCCTGCGTGTCGACCCGGAGACGCGTCAGGACTGGAAGAAGTACGCGAAGAGCCTGCTGCTCTTCTCGCTCGCCGGCTGGCTGCTGCTGTACGTGATCCTGCGCACGCAGACGTTGTGGGATTTCACGGGCTCAATCCGCAGGGCTACAAATCCGGCACCTGGAACCTCACCTTCAACACGACCTCGTCGTTCCTCACGAACACCAACTGGCAGTACTACGGCGGCGAGACCACGCTCAGCTACTTCAGCCAGATGGTCGGCCTGACGGTGCAGAACTGGCTCTCGGCGGGGGTGGGCATCATCGTGGCGGTAGCGCTCGTGCGAGGCATCATCGGGCCGCAGCGGCAAGAGCCTCGGCAACTTCTGGCAGGACCTCGTGCGGACGATCCTGTACGTGCTCGCGCCGATCAGCGTCATCGGCGCGCTCGTGCTGATCTCGCAAGGGGTGATCCAGAACTTCTCGAGCTACCTGACGGCCCATACGGTCACCGGCGGGCTGCAGACGATCGCGATGGGGCCCGTTGCCTCGCAGGAGGTCATCAAGGAGCTCGGCACGAACGGCGGCGGCTTCTTCAATGTCAACTCCGCGCATCCGTTCGAGAACCCGACGGCGTTCACCAACTTCTTCGAGATGCTGCTCGTGCTGATCATCCCCGCCGCGCTTATCTTCATGTACGGGCGCATGACCGGCAACCGCCGCCAGGGCTACGCGATCTTCGGCGTGATGATGTTCATGTTCCTCGGCGCCGCGATCGTCGCCTACATCGCCGAGGCGCACGGCTCGCCCGCGCAGCACGCGGCGGGCATTCACACGCACGCGATCGCCGGCTCGGCCGGCGGCAACCTGGAAGGCAAGGAGCAGCGCTTCGGCATCGCGGGCTCGGCGCTGTTCGACGTGGTCACGACCGTGACCTCTTGCGGAGCGGTCAACAGCGCGCTCGAGTCCTTCACAGGCATCGGCGGCGCCGTGCCGTTCGCAAACCTGTCGGCGAGCGAGGTGATCTTCGGCGGCGTCGGCACGGGTCTGTACTCGATGCTGCTGTACGTGCTGCTCGCCGTGTTCATCGGCGGGCTGATGGTCGGGCGCACGCCCGAGTGGCTCGGCAAGAAGCTCGAGGCGCGGGAGATCAAGCTCGTCGGGGCTCGCGATCCTGGTCACGCCGTTGGCCGCGCTGTTCGCGACCGCCCTCGCCGTCGCGACACGCGCCGGCCGCGCCTCCATCTCGAACTCGGCAAGGGGCCGCAGGGCTTCTCCGAGAGCCTCTACGCCTACCTCTCCCAGGTCAACAACAACGGCTCCGCGTTCGCCGGCTACACGGGCTACGTCCAGCCCAACGCGGGCAACGTCGGCTCCCACGGCGTCACCTTCGCCGACGTGCTCGGCGGCCTGGTGATGCTGTTTGCGCGCTTCGGGCCGATCGTCCTCACGCTCGCCGTCGCCGGCGCGCTCGCCGGCAAGCGTGTGACGCCGGCCGGCCTCGGCACGATGCGCACCGACAACGTGACGTTCGCGGTGCTGCTGATCGGTGTCGTGGTGCTGGTCGGCGCGCTCACCTTCTTCCCCGCCCTGCTGCTCGGCCCGATCGTGCAGGGCCTGACCGGACACCTCTACTGACATGCGCCGCGACATCATCACAGGCGCCCTCGCGATCATCGTCCTCACGGTCCTGCTCGGACTCGTGTACCCGCTGGTGATCACGGGCATCAGCCAGGTCGCCTTCCCCGGCAACGCCAACGGCCAGAAGGTCTATGTCGAACGGCAGGCTGGTCGGCTCGAGGATCATCGGCCAGAGCTTCAGGCGGCCGGTGCTCGAAAAGAACGGGAAGCCCAAGGAAGAAGAAGAAGAAGTCGTCACCGAAGCCGATCCGCGCTACTTCCAGTCGCGGCCCTCGGCGACCGAAGGCGGCGAATACAACGCCGCATTCAGCACCTTCTCCAACCGCGGACCGAACGACAAGGTGACGGCCGAAGAAGACGAAGCCAACCTCAAGGAATACCTCGAAATGAACAGGCCCTACGACCGCGGCCTGACCAGGGCTCAGGTCCCGGTCGACGCTGTCAACACGTCCGCCTCGAACCTCGACCCGGAAATCTCGCCGGCCAACGCACGCATCCAGGCCCATCGCGTGGCTGCCGCGCGCCGCCTCTCGCTGCCCGTGGTCCAGAACCTGGTCGCGAAGTACACCGACTCTCGAGGCCTCGGCTTCTCCGGCGAGCCGGGAGTGAACGTGCTCGAGCTCAACCTCGCCCTCGACCGTCTCGCCGGAGGAACGCGCTGATGTCCGCTCCCGTCCCCGCAACGCACGAACGCGAGGCAGTGTCGCTGTTCCAGCGCGACATCGTCAAAGGCGCGCTGATCGACAGCCTCAAGAAGCTCGACCCGCGCGTGCAGATCCGCAACCCGGTGATGTTCGTCGTCGAGATCGGTTCCGTGATCACCACGGTGACGTGGTTGATCCAGGTGTTCGGCGGCAAGCCGCTGGGCGGCGGCAACGAGCCGGCGTGGTACACGTTCGTGATCTCGTTCTGGCTGTGGCTGACGGTGATCTTCGCCAACATGGCGGAGGCCTTCGCCGAGGGCCGCGGACGAGCGCAAGCCGAGACCCTGCGCACGATGCGCAAGGAGACCGTCGCGCGGCTGCGCGACGGCACCGCCAAGCCTGCCTCCGAGCTGACCCGCGGCGACGTCGTCGTCGTCTCGGCGGGCGAGCTGATCCCCGGCGACGGGACCGTCATCGAGGGCATCGCGACCGTCGATGAGTCCGCCATCACGGGCGAGTCAGCGCCGGTGATCCGCGAGTCGGGCGGCGACCGCAGCGCCGTCACGGGCGGCACGCGCGTCACCTCAGACAAGATCGTGATCGAAATCACCCAGGAGCCGGGCCAGTCGTTCCTCGACCGCATGATCGCGCTCGTCGAGGGCGCCGAGCGGCGCAAGACGCCGAACGAGATCGCGCTCAACATCCTGCTCGCGGCGCTGACGCTGATCTTCATCATCGTGGTCGCGACCCTGCGCCCCTTCGGAATCTTCGCCGGAACCTCGATCTCCGAGACGACGCTGATCGCGCTGCTGGTCGCGCTGATACCGACCACGATCGGCGCGCTGCTGAGCGCGATCGGGATCGCGGGCATGGACCGGCTGGTGCGGCGCAACGTGCTCGCGCTCTCCGGGCGGGCCGTCGAGGCGTCGGGCGACGTCGACGTGCTGCTGCTCGACAAGACCGGCACGATCACGATCGGCAACCGGCTCGCCTCGGAGTTCGTGCCGATGCCCGGCGTGCCCGAGTCGGAGCTGGCCGAAGTCGCACAGATGGCGTCGCTCGCCGATGAGACTCCCGAGGGGCGTTCGATCGTCGTGCTGGCCAAGCAGTACGGCATTCGCGAGCACGACATGGCCTCGATGCACGCCGAGTTCGTGCCCTTCACCGCACAGACGCGCATGAGCGGGGTCGACTACGACGGCCACCAGCTGCGCAAGGGGGCCGGCGACGCGATCATCGAGATGGTGGTCCGCGAGGGCGGCTCGCCGCCGCCCGAGCTGCAGCAGGAACTCGACCGCATCGGCCGCGAGGGCGGGACGCCGCTGGCCGTCTCGCGCGACAGCCAGATCCTGGGCGTGATCTACCTCAAGGACACGATCAAGGAGGGGATGGCGGTGCGCTTCGACCAGCTCCGCGCGATGGGGATCAAGACCGTGATGGTGACCGGCGACAACCGCCTGACCGCAGCCAAGATCGCCGAAGAGTCGGGCGTGGACGACTTCCTCGCCGAAGCCACCCCGGAGCGCAAGCTCGCGCTGATCCGCGAGCAGCAATCCGAGGGGCGCCTCGTCGCGATGACCGGAGACGGCACCAACGACGCCCCGGCGCTCGCGCAGGCCGACGTCGGCGTCGCGATGAACACGGGCACGCAGGCGGCGCGAGAGGCCGGCAACATGGTCGACCTCGACTCCAACCCGACGAAGCTGATCGAGATCGTCGAGGTCGGCAAGCAGCTGCTGATCACGCGTGGCGCGCTGACGACCTTCTCGATCGCCAACGATGTCGCCAAGTACTTCGCGATCCTGCCGGCGATCTTCATCACGACCTGGGCTGCCGCCGGCGAAAAGGAAGGGCCGCTGTCGGTGCTGAACGTGATGAACCTCGGCAGCCCCCGCTCGGCGATCGTCTCCGCGATCATCTTCAACGCGATCGTGATCCCGCTGCTGATCCCGCTCTCGCTGCGCGGCGTGCGCTACAGGCCTGTCGGCGCCAGCGCGCTTCTGCGGCGCAACCTGCTGATCTTCGGGCTCGGCGGGATCATCGCGCCGTTCATCGGCATCAAGCTGATCGACCTGATCGTGCACAACCTGCTCGGAGGGTGAGCCGCGCCGGCCCGCCCGGCGACTCAACGCCCGCGATGGTCGCCTCCGAGAGCCCCCGTCGCGGCCGCCTGAAGGTATACATCGGCATGGCCGCAGGTGTCGGGAAGACCTTCCGGATGCTCCAGGAGGGCCACGTTGGGAAGCAGGCCGGGCGCGACGTCTCGATCGGCCTGCTGGAGACCCATGGCCGCTCCGATACGGCCCTGCTCGCCGAGGGCCTCGAGCTCGTGCCGCGCCGAGAGGTGACCTACAGGGACGCCCTCATGGAGGAGATGGACCTGGGTGCGATCCTGACCCGCGCGCCCGAGCTCTGCTTGATCGACGAGCTGGCCCACACCAACGTCCCGGGCACCGAGCACGCCAAGCGCTACGAAGACGTCGAGCAGGTGCTCGACGCGGGGATCGACGTCCTCTCGACGCTGAACGTCCAGCACCTCGAGTCGCTCAACGATCACATCACCGAGCTGAGCGGCGTGCGGGTACGTGAGACGATCCCGGATGCGATCCTGGGCCGGGCGGACGAGGTCGTGCTGATCGACCTCACTCCCGAGGCGCTGCTGGAGCGCCTGCGCGCCGGCAAGGTGTATCCGCCCGAGCGGATCGAGGCCGCGCTCAACAACTTCTTCCGGATCGAGAACCTCGCCGCGCTCCGTGAGGTCGCGCTACGTCAGGTCGCCGAGGAGGTCGGGGCCAAGCGCCTGACGGCCGAGGTTGTGGGTTCGCGGGATGAGAGCCTCGCCGCCGAGGCTCCGAGGGCCGTCGGGGAGCGCCTGATGGCCCTCGTCGAGCCCTATCCCGGGGCGCAGCGGCTGGTGCGGCGGGCCTGGCGCTCCGCTCAGCGCCTGGGTGCCGAGCTGGACCTGCTCTGGGTCCGGCTGCCGGGAGCGGCACTCGATGAGGAGCAGGAGCAGTCGCTGGCCGCGCTCGGCCAGCTCGCCTCGGTGCTCGGTGCGAGGCTGCTCCAGGAGGAATCGGACGATCTCGCCGCGGCGATCGCCGAGGTCGCCGAGCGCCGAGGGACGACCTACATCCTGATCGGCAGCTCGCGGCCGGCCCGCGGGCTCGCCAGGCTGCGGATGCCGCTGCCCCAACGCCTGATGGAGCTGCTTCCCGGAGTGGATGTACGGATCGTCGCCGCCCGCTCCACGCCGCCGCGAGCGGACTCGCCGTGAGCGCCTTCGCGGTCATCGCGATCGCCGCCGCCGCCGCGCTGGCCGGGATCGCGGCGGGCTACTGGCTGCCGCCCCACGGCCGGCTCGCCCACCGCGAGAAGCCGCGCCCGGTACGGCGCATCCTGTTGCCGTTCACCGGCCAGGCGATCTCGAAACGCTCATTCGAGGCCGCCGTCCGGCTCGCGAAGGCCGAGGGGGCGACGATCATGCCGGCCTTCCTCGCCGTCGTCCCCATGAACCTGCCGGCGAGCTCCGCCCTTCCGGTGCAGTGCTCAGGCGGGATGCCGCTGCTGGAGGCGATCGAACAGCGCGCCGCCTGGCAGGGGATCCCCGTCGACGCGAGGGTCGGGCGCGGACGCTCCGCACGCGACGCCCTGCGCGGGCTGCTCGAAGAGGAGGACTTCGACAGGATCATCGTGTCCGCCGATGAAGATCCGCGCCGAGGGCTCACCTACGAGGACCTGAGATGGCTGCTGGAGCGGGTGCCCGCAGAGATCCTCATCCTCCGG
The DNA here is from genome assembly GCA_963721285.1 of uncultured Solirubrobacteraceae bacterium. GTDB lineage: Bacteria > Actinomycetota > Thermoleophilia > Solirubrobacterales > Solirubrobacteraceae > Palsa-744. The sequence goes on from CAVRIN010000002.1 coordinate 1,151,566, forward strand.
CCCGCTCCGGAGGACGAGCGCCAGATCTCGGCGACCGCGGTCGGGGGGCATTTCTGAGCGCAGCGTCTCCGTGCCAGAGCCCGAGGCGAGGGGCGTTGCGCTGCTGGGCTGTTCAGGTGCCGGGGCCGGATCCCCACCTCTCGCGGGGCCTCCGCGACGATCCCTAGCCTGTCGGCATGCGCATCGTCCGCTACCTCGGCCCGTTCGTCCCGGTCGCGATCGTGCTGGAGCTCGCCGGCGCCTCGGAAACGCTCGTGTTCGGCGCCTCCGCCCTCGCGATCGTGCCGGTGGCGGGGGTGATGAGCGAGGCCACCGAGCACCTCGCCGCCCGGTCTGGACCGGGAGTCGGCGGCCTCGTAAACGTCACGTTCGGCAACGCGCCGGAGCTGATCATCGCGCTGTTCGCACTCGGCGACGGCTTGCACGAGGTCGTAAAGGCGTCGGTTGTCGGGTCGATCGTCGGCAACGCGCTGCTGGTGCTCGGCGCGGCGATGCTCGCGGGCGGCTGGAGGCGGACGCGGCAGACCTTCGACCGAACCGCCGCGCAGACACAGGCCGGGATGCTGATGCTGACCGTCCTTGCGCTGGCGCTCCCTGCGACGCTGGTCCTCGCGCGGCACACGAGCCTGCCCGCCGTGGGCAGCACGCGCACTTCGTTCGGACACGACATCGAGCAGGTCTCCGTCGCCGTCGCCATCGTCCTGATCGTCACCTACATCGCGGGTCTGTTCTTCTCGCTGAAGACCCACCGCGACCTGTTCAACCCCGGCGAGGAGGAGCCGGGTGGCGCCTGGCCGGTGCGCCGCTCGGTCGCGATGCTCGCCGGTGCGGGCGTCCTGGTCGCGGTCCTCAGCGACATCCTCGTGGGCTCCATCGAGCATGCTTCGCAGAGCCTCGGGCTGTCGCAGTTCTTCATGGGAGCGTTCGTCGTGGCGATCGTCGGCAATGCCGCTGAGCACTTCGTCGCGGTGGTCGCCGCCGCAAAGAACAAGATGGACCTGGCGGTCAACATCGCCGTCGGGTCCGGTGCGCAGATCGGGCTGTTCGTTGCTCCCGTGCTCGTGCTGCTGTCGTTCGTCATCGGCCCCGCGCCGATGGCGATGGTGTTCAACGGCTACGAGCTGGCGGCGCTGCTGGCTGCCGGGCTGGCGACGACGACGTTGCTCTCCGACGGGGAGTCCACGTGGTTCGAGGGCGTCCAGCTGCTCGCCCTGTACGCCGTGATCGGCGTCGTGTTCTTCGCCGCCTGAGGCGTCCTCGTAAGAAATCGTTGTGCCTCGGACCATCGCCGTCACCTGGTCGTGATGTCGCGCGAGCGACAGTTGAGTTGCGGGGTTCGCGCCTTGAGCACTGTGAGCTAGGGAGTACCGATGATCCTTCTACATCGCCGTCGCACGGCCGTCAGCGACACAGAGACGGCGCCGCTGCGCTCACACGAGCAGCCTCGTGAGGACGCGGCGCCACAGTCCGAGCCGGGCTCCTCGCTCCTCGCCGCGCCCGGCTCCCGAGAGCGGACCTGGACCTGCGCGCGATGTGGGGCTGTCAGCCACAGCGCCAGGCGGGCCATGGAACACATCAACCTCCACAGCTTCCAGAAGCGATGAGCGTTCGAGAACGCTTCTTGGAAGGGCACAGCCGAGGGAGCTCGGCGGGATCGCACGCGTGTCCGCCGCACGACTGGCGACGTCCCGCCAGAGCCAAGGTCGATTCGCAGCGCTACGCCTGGGTCTGCGCGCGCTGCGGCGCGACCGATATCACCCGCGACCCAGAGGCGCGGCCGGCCTAGACCTGGGCGCTCAGACCCGCTCGTGAAGGGCTTCAAGCGCCCTCAGGGCGGCCGCGTCAAGCGTGCCCTGCGGCGTTGCGACATAGAGCGGGCCGGCGCCGTCGGTCAGCAGCCGTCGTGTCAGGGCCACGCCGCGCGCGGCGACCACGGGCTCCTCGCGCAGCGACCGCGAGAGCTCGAAGAGCGTCGCCCGCGCAGCGCGTATCGCACGCCGGGCGAGCGGCGGGGAGACGGCGTGGCGCCGCGGGCGAGCCTCGGCGGCCGCGACCGCGTCGTCGAGGCTGTCGGCCAGCCGGCGCCTGCTCGCGATGTGTGTGAGCTCGAACGCCCTGAGCGTGAGCTCGGGGGCACGCACCGGGTCGGTCCCGTGGATCAGCTCGTTGTCCAGGCGCTCGCGGTGCGCGAGCACCCGCAGTCGCAGCAGCAGGGCCGCGATCGGTCGCGGCCGGCGCCGGCCGGCGGCGAGGCGCGTTGTAGCCGAGGTGAGCGTGGACATCGACCCTCACCTCCAATGGTGATCTCGGTCACGTCACGATGACGTCAAGATCGGGTGCTTGGACATAACGATCTCGTGAAGATCGCCCGGTCGTGCGCGGCGCGCGGCTTTGGATCCGGCGGACATCGGTGCCTGTTCGACGGGCCTTCACAGAATCTTTATGGCAGCGGGCTGCTTTGTCACACCGACGTAACCAGCGCCTTGGAACACTCGAATCGTTCTCATCCCAAGGTCTGACTCGGAGGTGCTGCATGAGAACGTCGAGAAGCATCCTGGCCCTGTCGGCGACCTCGACCGAGGGTGCCGGCGAGGATACGCTCGGGTTCGCCCACGACGGCCGATCCCGCCCCGCGGACGCCCCGCTTGGCCTGCGGCTCAAGGTCTACCTCAGCCGCTGGAGGCTCGACCGGGAGATCGCCGCCGGCCATGATCTCGAGGCGAGCACGGAGCACGCGCTGCGTGCAAAGCAGCTCGGCAGTCCGCACACGCGGCGAGCCGTTGCATCGGCCCTTCGAGACGCGATCGACTATGCAGACCACGTTCGCTCACGCGGCCTGATCCGCTCAGCGGTGATCGAGTCCGCGGCGGCGCGGCTCGGCAGCGGAGCGATCCAAGAGCTGGCGGCGCGCCTCGAGTCGGCGGCCTGGGTCAACCCGCGGGGAGTCGCAATTGCGAGAATGCTGGCGAGCGACGGGCTCAGCCCGCTGTTCAACCGCAGCTCCGAGCAGACCGTGACCGCAGCGGCTCGCGAGGCGATCGACGCGCTCGGCGCAGATCGCCCCGCCGACGCTCTCGCCGCCTGACATCGGACGCCGCACGCCCCACCCGAGCCCGAGGCGGCGTCAGCTCGCGGTGGCGATGAGCACGCCGGCAAACAGCAGGTAGACGAGGGCGAGCGCGACGCCCTCGGCGCGCGCGAGCCCCTGGCGGCTGAAGCAGAAGCCGAGCGCCAGCGCGGTGATCGCCAGCGCGGAGGCCGCCACGAACGTCGTCTCTCCCGATGGCGATGCGATGCCGACGAACGTGGTCGGTATCAGCAGCCCGGCGAGCACGTTGATCGCGTTGCTGTTGAGCGCCGTGCTGAGCACGGCCGACGCTCGGCCGCGCTGCGCGAGGTAGACGCCTGCCACCGCGTTGGGCAGGCTCGTGACGACCGCCAGCAAGAGGCCTCCGATGACGATCTGAGGCACGCCGTGATGTTCGCCGAGCTTGGACCCCGAACGCTCCATCGCGATGCTGGCACCGATGACGATCGTCACGGCGGCAATCGCCACGAGGACGTCTCTTGTGCCGCCGCGCCGCGGGTGGATCGCGGCCTCGAGCTCCTGCTCCTCCTCGCTGATCGCAGCGACCAGCCATCGCGTCCACGTGCCAGGCAACGGCAGGCGCGCGACGCGGCCAGGTCTCAGTCCCAGGACGAGCAGGTATGGAGCGAAAACGCCCAGCGCGAGCAGTAGCGCCGCAAACGGGGACACGACGCCAAGCACGAGCATCAGAGAAACGCCCGCGATCCACAGCCCCACGGTCCCGCCCAGCTCGACCACTCGGCGGTGCAGGGCAATGTGTCCGGCGACGATCCCCGCCAGGCCGATCAGTGCGGCGATGTTGAAGACGTTGGACCCAGGACGACGCCTGCGCCGATGCGGTCCTCGTGCCCGACGAGCGCGGTGACGGCCGCCGTGATCTCCGGAGCGTCGGCGGCGAGCGCTGCGAGCATGCCGAGCAGCGCCTCCGAGAGCCCAAGCCTGGCGCCGACGCGCTCGAGCGAGGCCACCAGCCGCCAGCTCGTGAACAGGCTCGCGACGGCGCCCGCGACGAAGATCGCCCCGAGGGCCGGATCAGACACGGCATCCCTCGGTGCCCAGACGCCAGTCGCGGGCTTCCCCGCTCCCGGTGCGCGCTGCCGAATGGAGTGCTGTGCCAGTGGTCACGTGGTCGATCCCCCAGTGGGGCATGCCGACCAGGCTTCCCGGCTCACCGGGCGGAAGTCTAGTCGCGACTTCGTCGGGGCGGCCGGATCGAGCACCCGCGGCCGCCGAACCCTGCCGCGACGGTCCGGAGGAGGTCACGTCGAGTAGGTTCCACACTCATCGCAGATGGCAGACGGCCATGGTCACCTGAAGGTCTTCATCGGCATGGCGCCCGGCGTCGGCAAGACCTACCGGATGCTCGAGGAGGGGCGCGCCGAACTGGAAAGCGGGCGCGACACGGTGATCGGCTATCTCGAGCCGCACGGGCGCAAGGAGACGGTCGACCAGGCCGAGGGCCTAGAGGTCGTGCCCCGGCGCACCGTGACCTACCGCGGCACGACTCTGGAAGAGATGGATCTGCCGGCGCTGCTCGAGCGGGCACCCGAGCTGTGCCTGATCGACGAGCTGGCCCACACCAACGCGCCCGGCCTCGAGCACGAGAAGCGCTACGAAGATGTCCACGACGTTCTGGCGGCCGGCATCGACGTGTTCTCGACGATCAACGTGCAGCACCTCGAGAGCCTCAACGACCAGGTCGCGCGGCTGACCGGGGCGACCGTGCGGGAGACGATCCCCGACGAGATCCTCTCCGAAGCCGACGAGGTGGTGTTGATCGACCTCACCCCCGAGGCCCTGATCGCCCGCCTGCGCGCCGGCAAGGTCTACCGCTCCGAGCTCGTGCCCGCCGCGCTCAACAACTTCTTCAAGATCGAGAACCTGGCGGCGCTGCGCGAGACCGCCCTGCGTCAGGTCGCGGAGGACGTGGAGGTCAAGCGCCTGGTGCGCGAGACGCCCGCGCCGGTGCGACGCGACGAGGAGGGCGTGGCCGCGGTCGAGGAGCCCCAGCCGCAGACGATCTCTGAGCACCTGCTTGCGCTCGCGACGCTCGAGCGCGAGTCCGAGCACGTCGTGCGCCGGGCCTGGCGCTCGGCGCAGCGCCTGGACGGCGAGCTGGACGTGCTGGTGGTGCGACCACCCGGCCGCGAGCCGTGCGCGGAGGACCGCGACCGGTTGGAGGCGCTGCGGCGCCTGACGTCGATGCTCGGTGCGCGCCTGCGCGTCGAGGAGGGCGAGGATGTCGCCGCGATCGCCGTCGAGTTCGCCCGCCAGATCGGCGCGACCTACGTCCTGATCGGCGCTCCGCACCGGCGGCGAGGGCTGGCTCGCCTGCACCCGGGCGGAGAGTCGCTGCTCACGCGCCTGCTCGAGGGGTTGCCCGGCGTCGACGTGCGGATCGTCGCCGATCCCTCGCTGCGGCGGGGCGCGCCCCCGAATAAAGACCTCCTCAAACAGGAAGGAGTCGCCGCCGAGGGCGGCGAAGCCAGAGATCGGAGCGGCTGATCCGGGTGTCGGTTTCCCGACAACCGGCATGAGGCGCGGATAAAGATCTCTAACATCGCGCAACCCCCGACCCCCGACCCTGTTCCAGACCTCGATATGAAGAGCACCCAAACAATTCTCAACAGGCTGGCGCTCCTGCTCGCGCTCGCGCTGGCCGCCGCGCTGCTGGCGGCGCCGAGCGCCCTCGGCGGCGCCGCGAAGGCGCCCCGCGCGCATGCCTCCGCCTCCTACCTGACCGGCGTCGGCGATGAGCAGGCGGCGATGTTCTCGAGCCCGCTCTGGCAGCAGCTGCACAGCAAAATCGTGCGCTACATCGCGCCGTACGACGCCGCCAACCACGCCGACGACATGGGGCGCGCCCGAAACTGGATCGCCCAGGCCGAAGCCAGCCACCAGCAGGTCCTGGTCGCCTTCTACCACTCCGAGCACACGCCGACGAAGCTCCCGAGCGTCTCCAGCTACCAGAAAGCGGTCGCCAAATTCGTCAAGGCGTTCCCGAAGGTGCGCCAGTACCAGTCCTGGAACGAGGCCAACCGCGGCAATCTAAAGGGCTCGTTCTCCAGCCCCTCCGCCGGCGCCTCGGCCCGCTACTACCAGGCGCTGAAGCGCGTCTGCAGCGGCTGCACGGTAATCGGCCTGGACGTGCTCGACGCCAACACGATCAACGGCACGCTGCGCTACGTCGCAGCGTTCAAGAGCGAAGTGAAACATCTGCGCACCGTCATGCCCTCGATCTGGGGGCTGCACAACTACTCCGACCTCAACCGTCTGCAGAGCTGGCGCACACGCGAAATCAGCAAGGCGATGGGCGGGCAGGTGTGGCTGACCGAGACCGGAGGGATCGTGCAGTTCAAGCCGTCCTTCACGAACAAGAACGGCTCCGGCCTCTCGCGTGCCTCCAAGGTCCTCAAATACATGTTCAACGTCGCCGCCTCGAACCCGCGCATCAAGCGCCTCTACATCTACAACTGGATCGGCGGCAACACCCGCACGCGCTTCGACGCCGGGCTGATGAACGCGCACAACCAGCCCCGTCCCGGCTACGTGGTGGTCTGCAAAGCGCTCCGGGCCGCGAAATGCTCGGTCAAGACGGCCAGGAACTGAGCCGTCCTACCTCGGCCGTCCGCGAGTGGCGTCGAGGGCGGCGGCGGTCCCGGCTACCGATCTACGCAACGCTCGCCCGGCGCCGAGCTCACGCCGCTGCCGCCTGAGCGGCCGCCGACGGCCTCGATCGTCAAGCCGCTCACAGCCGCGGTCACGCACGGCCCGCAGATCCCGCAACAGGCCGCCGGGGTGGCATCGAACCAACGGTGCGCGAAAGGAAGCAACTTGAGGATCCACAGCCTCAACAGCACACCCGCCAGGATACGCGGGCCGGGCGAGTTCCGCTGACCGTTTTTCCTAGGCCGCGCCGAGCGCCGCCGGCGCACGCGTCGCGGCACGCTGTTCCTCGCCGTCGCGGTCATCGCGGCCCCGCCGGCGCCTCAGGGCCCACATCAAGGCGAGCGCCAGCGCTCCGGCCAAGCCGCAGTAGAGCGTGAGCCGGTTCAGCGGGTAGCGGGTGCCGTTGTGCAGGGGGAGGTCGAGCGCCGTCGGATCTCCCGCTTTGACGATGCTCAGCAGGCCCTGGTGGTCGATGCCGAGCACGGTCGGCGCAAGCGCGGCGTAGAGCGCCCAGGCCCCGACTGCTGCCAGGCCTGCGGCGAGCTGCGCCGGTGTCAGGCGCAGGCGCGGGGTCGCGGCCGCGGCGAGCGCGACGGCGCCGGCAAGGACAAGCAGGATCGGCCAGATCCCGCCCCAGCCGCGCCCGGCGCCGAGCGCGGTCGCGATCGTCGGCTGGAATTCGCCCTTGCTGAGCAGGCGCGTCCAGATCACGGTCTCGTTCTCGAAGCCGACGAGCGGGTGGGTCACCGTCACGATCGTCCAGGCCGCGATCGAGGCGCCGGCGAGCGCGACGGTCGGCCCCGGCCAGCGTCTCAGCGCGAGGCCCAGCGGGCAGGCCAGGAACGGCAGGATCGTGATCATGAACCGCGGCCCCGGGGCGCCCCCTCCGAAGGGCAGGTAGTAGCCCGCGTTGTAGATCAGGTAGCAGGCGCACACACCGGCGATCGTCAGGGCCTCGGCGCGGCGCCCGCGCCGGAACAGCAGCACCGTTCCCGCCGCGCCCATCGCCAGCACCGGGGAGAGCGTCAGCAGCCCGCGGGAGTCGAGCAGCAGCGTGACCAGCACGCGCGGGCTCGGCGCCGAGATCCCGAAGAAGCCGCGGTGCTGCTGAGGGATGTCCGCGTAGGCGAGGTGCGTCCAGGAGTGGAAGGCGGCATGGTTGTAGAGCAGCAGCGGCACGATCCCGACGGCGGCCCCGAGCCCGTAGGCGCCGGCGCGCAGCGCGATCGGCCCGGGGCGCAGCGAATCGCGCCGCGAGAGCGCGTACAGCCCGAGCACGACCGCCGCGAAGGCGAGCGGGTACTCCGAGGTGATCGCGTAGCCGATCGCCAGCCCGGCGGCGGCGAGCAGCCACGGACGGGGCGGTCCGTCGCGCTCGCGCAGGAGCAGCGCGAAGGCGGCGAAGCCGAGCATCGCCGAGAACACGTGCGAGAACAGCAGCGTCGAGAACGGCAGCATCATCGTGCCGAGGCCGAACACGACCGCGGTGGCGGCGCCGTAGCGCGGCTCGAAGCGGTCGGCGACGCGCCATACGAGCAGCATCAGAACGAAGGCGGGCAGGACGCTCCCCCACCAGCCGACGAAGTCGATCATCTCGTCTTCGCCGCGCAGCGCCGGGGAGGAGCGCGCGATGCGCGGCCCCTGCAGGGCCGTCAACGTCTCGTAGAACGGCAGCGAGTACAGCGCCAACCCCGGGGCGCGCGCCGAGTAAAAGTGGCCGTGGTAGAAGGCCTTGTCTTTGGTCGGGTACGGACCCTGGTCGATCGTCGTGCGCCCGGCGTCGAGCGCGCGGATCAGGTCGTAGTGCGAGCTCTGGTTATCCGACCAGTTCTGCAGCATCAGCCCCGAGGCGAGGGTCGCGAGCAAGATCGCGGCGAGCGCAAGTCGCTGCGTGCGTCCCCGCGGCAGCACGCGCAGGCGTCCGCGCTCGCGCGTGCTCGGTTCCTCGGGGCGGCCGGGCCCGGCCCCGCCCGCGTGCTCGTCCGGCTCGCTCATCAGTCCGAGCCGTGGAGCGCCTTCGGCCCGGGCCCGATCTCGTAGATCACGCTCGAGCCGGCGACTCGGCGCGTGACCCCGAGGCCGGCGATCGGCTTTCGCGCGGCCGCGACCGGGTCGCGCGGCTCGGGCTTCACCCAGCCATGCGTCGGCGGCAGGTCCTTGATCGCGGCGAGGTGCAGCACCACGGTCTTGATGCCGTAGAAGCGCAGCTTCTCGACGCTCGCCTTGTCGGGGAAGTTGTGCACGCCGCCGCGAATGTCATCGACGGCCGGGATGTCGAAGGTGCTGTTGCCGATCGGGATCTTCGGGAAGCCGTCGGTGGAGAAGTACTGCCAGATGCGGTCGTGGGCGCCATCGGTCGGCAGGTCCAGGCGCGGGCCCGGGAGCCCGACTTCGGCGCTCGAGGGCTGCGGGACGACGGGATGGCCGAGATGGCCGGCGCCTTCGCCGAGCAGGCCGATCAGCAGCACTCCGCCTGCGACCGCGGGCAGGGCGGCGGCGAGCCGCGGGCGGGGGGCTCGGCCGCCGTCGCGTGTGCGTGCTCCAAGCCTCGCGAAGAGCTTCCGCAGCCGTTCGATCAGCCACTGCGCCCCGGCGCCGGCGAGCAGCGCGTAGAACAGCGTGCCCGTCGTGAAGACGCGCCCCGGCACGCGCACCCCGTTCCAGCCCGGCGCGTAGTCGAACAGCAGGCGGTAGGGGTAGCCGGCCCCGGTCAGGCCGAGCCCCATCGCAAGGACCGAGCAGGTGACCACCCCCGCCAGGAGCCCGAGCCGCAATCGAAGCGTCAGCGCAGAGCCGCCGATGCCCAGCGCTCCCAGCACGGCGAGCAGCAGGATCAGCCCGCCAGGGAAGAAGACGTCCTCGTTCTTGGAGTGGACATGCGCGCGCGCGCCGGCGGTCGCGTCGCCCCAGACGCGGTTCGGGGCCGGTGCCGAGACAAGCGCGGCAGGGCCGGAGGAGTAGTTCTTGACTTCCTTGATCGTGCGCTTCGCGGTCGGGTAGTCGTGCGAGATCTTCAGGTACGGGCGTGCCTGGTAGATCGCGACGACACCGAGCAGCGCCACGCCTGCCGCGGTCACGGCGAGCAGACTGCGCGTCGGGCGCAGCGGACGAGCGCCTCGCCACCAGGCCAGCGCGAGCAGCACCGCGAGCACCGCCAGCAGGTAGCAGTACTGCAGCCCCAGCGTGAAGCCGAGGCTGACCTGCCACGCCGATACCAGCCAGCCGGCCAGCACCAGGCGGGCCGAGCCGCGCCGGTACCCGCGCAGCAGCAGGAACAGCGCCAGCGGGATCCCGCCGGAGGAGACCACGTGCAGGTGCCCAGCCTCGGTGACGCGGTAGGGGGCGTAGGCGAAAGCGATCCCGGCGGCCGCCGCGCCGAGCTTGCCGAGCCCGAGCTCGCGGGCCAGCAGATAGGCGCCGAACAGGCACAGCGCGTAGGCGAACAGGAACAGCAGGTTGTAGCGGACCAACGCCGCCACCGTTCCCGACCCGAACCACGCGGCGGGGCCGTAGCCGAGCAGCGAGTCGGAGAAGGCGAGGCTCAGGGGGTGGGGGTAGAAGGCATTGGAGTCGAAGATGTGCAGCGGGCTGTGGAGCATCGCGTGCCCGACCCACGCGACCTCCCATGCGGTCCGCACGGGATCGCCGAGATCGGGCGCGATCCGGCTCGGCAGGTGGATCACGAGCGGCCACGTGGTGAGCACCGCAAGCAACACGCCGGCGAGCGCGACCACGGCCAGCTCGCGGGCGCCGAGCGCCGGTGAGGGCGCCCAGCGGGCGCGGCCGGACGCCGGCTCGCTTGCGGGCTCCCTCGCAGCGGTCGTCGCGCCGGGCGGGCCGTCGCGAACGGAGCCGTCGGCGGGCACGCCGTTGCGGCTCGCCGCGCGATCGGCGGGGCTGCTTGCTGGGGTAGGCAGACCGGTGCTCACGAGAGACGGTTTTCGGGGCGCACGCGGATCGGCGCAGCATACGGGAGCCACCTGAGCCATTGCGGCGCGTCGGGCGTCTCAGCGTTGTCCCGCCGGGCGGTGCGGCTTTGCGCTAAGACTGGCAGCGATGAAGGTTCTCGTTGTAGGCGCCGGCGGCGTCGGCGCCGCGTTCGCTGCGATCGCGCAGCGACGGCCCGCCTTCGAGCATGTCGTGCTGGCGGACGTCGCCGTGGAGCGCGCGCGGGCCGCGGTCGAGCGGCTCGGTGAGCCCGACCGCTTCGACGCCGAGCGGGTCGACGCCTCGAGCCGGCCGGAGCTCGTCGAGCTGATCGTCCGGACGAAGCCCGACGCGGTCCTGAACGCGTGCGACCCGCGCTTCAACGAGCCGATCTTCGACGCCTGCTTCGAGACCCGCACGACCTACTTGGACATGGCGATGACGCTGTCGCGCCCCGACCCGAAACGGCCGCACGAAGTCCCCGGCGACATGCTCGGGGCCTACCAGCTCGGCCGTGACGAGGAATGGCGGGAGGCCGGCGTGCTGGCGCTCGCGGGAATCGGCGTCGAGCCCGGGCTCTCGGATGTGTTCGCTCGCCACGCGGCCGACGAGCTGTTCTCGACGATCGATGAGATCGGCGTCCGCGACGGGGCCGATCTGATCGTCGAGGGCTACGAGTTCGCACCGACCTTCTCGATCTGGACGACGATCGAGGAGTGCCTGAACCCGCCCCTGATCTGGGAGCGGGGGCGCGGCTTCTACACGACGGCGCCGTTCTCCGAGCCCGAGATCTTCGAGTTCCCCGAGGGCATCGGCCCGGTCGAATGCGTGAACGTCGAGCACGAGGAGGTCGTGCTGATCCCGCGGTGGGTCGACTGCGCGCGCGTGACGTTCAAGTACGGGCTCGGGCGCGAGTTCATCGACGTGCTCTCGACGCTGCACAAACTCGGCCTCGACTCCACCGAAGCGGTCAGCGTGCGCGGCGCCGAGGTCTCCCCGCGCGATGTCGTCGCGGCCGTGCTGCCCGACCCGGCGACGCTGGGGGAGCGGATGAGCGGGCGGACCTGCGCCGGCACCTGGGTGACCGGCACCGGCAAGGACGGGCGCCCGCGCTCCACCTACCTCTACCACCTGGCCGACAACGCGACGACGATGCGCGAGTACGGCAGCCAGGCGGTCGTCTGGCAGACCGCGATCAACCCCGTCGTCGCCCTCGAGCTGCTCGACCGAGGGGAGTGGAAGGGCTCAGGCGTCCTGGGGCCCGAGGCCTTCTCGGCGGCGCCGTTCCTCGCGCTGCTCGGCGAGTACGGCGCGCCGCACGGGGTGCTCGAGAAGCAGCCCTAGGGCGGGCCGGACCAAAGCTCGCGGCGAGCCCGCCGCCAACGGCTCGACGAAGTGCGGCGCGGCAGCGCCGAGGCGCCGCGGGCCCGCGTTCTCAGCCGCCGGGTGGCGCCGGCGGCTTCTCCTCCTCGTCCTCCGCCTCGGGCGTCAGCAGATGCACGCCGTGGGTCACGTGTTCGCGACCCATCAGGTGCGCCGGCGCGCGCTCGACCTTCTGGTCGAGCAGGCCCGGCGGGGCGGTTTCGGTCTTGCGAGCGAAGAACGTCTTGAAGAACGGGCGCGAGACGAGCGCCAGAACGAGGCCGATGACCATCCCGATCAGCCCGAACCACAGCGGCAGGGTCAGCCCGAGGTAGATTTTCCCTTCGGAGTTGGCGGCTTTGCCGTAGTAGTAGATCGCGTAGCCGCCGATGCCGTAGAACATCAGGCCCGCGACGATGGGCGCCAGGCCCACGAGGAAGAACTTTCGGGCGCTGCCGAACAGTTCGCGCCGGTAGTACCAGGCGCAGGCGAAGCCCGTCGTGCCGTAGTAGAAGCAGACCGGGACGCCGAGCGCGACGACGGCGAGTTCGAGCACCGTTTCGGAGATCAGGATCAGCGGAACCGCGACGAGGATCGAGACCAGCCCGAAGCCCCACGTGGAGGCGGTCGGCGTGAGGAACCGTTTGTGGACCCTGCCGAAGACCGATGGGATCGCGTCCCACTTGGCCATCGACAGCGTCGTTCGCGCGGTCGGCAGGATCGTCGTCTGCGTCGAGGCGGCGGCCGAGGTCAGCACGGCGACGATCAGGAAGCGCACGCCCACGGACCCGAGCACGCCGTGGCCGAGCGCGTTGAGCACGTCGCCCGCGTTTTCTTCGTCGGCGATGAAGCTCGTGCCGTGGTAGGACTGCGCGCCCGCAGAGACGAGCAGGTAGATGGCGACCAGGAGCACGGTCGAGACCACGGCCGCGCGACCGGGTCCCTCGTTGGAGTCTTCGGACTCCTCGTTCACCGCCACCCCAGAGTCCCAGCCCCAGTAGATGAAGATGCCGAGCAGCATCGCGACGATCAGGTCATGGAACGGGATCGCGAACGGGTTGAACCAGGAGGCCTGCGGTTCGATCGAGTGCGCGGCTGCGTTGCCGCTGTACACGTCGACCAGCGCGACGACGGAGAAGATCATGAGCATCGCGACCTCGAAGCTGAGCAGCACCTGCTGGATGCGCGCCGAGAGCTCGATGCCTCGGTGGCAGATCCAGGTCATCAGCCAGATCCACAGCACGCAGCCCACCAGCCCAGCGCCCTTGTGCACTTCGGCCCAGTGCCATTCGAAGAGTTTGAACGTGTAGATCGCGGCGACGTAGCCGAGCGAGGCCATCACCAGCAGGTCGGCCAGGAAGATCGCCCAGCCGTTGAGCCAGCCGGTGGTGGGGCCGAACGCGCGCGTGCTCCACGCGAACGTGGTGCCGGCGTCGGGATCGGCCTTGTTCAGGTAGCGGTAGGCCAGGGACACCAACAGCATCGGGACGAAGGACGCCAGCAGGATGCCCGGGGCGTGCGTGCCCACGCCGGGGTCGGCCACGATGAAGCCGAGCGTCGCGGCGATCGAGTACGCGGGCGCCGTCGAGGCGACGCCGATGACGATGTTGGAGACGTAGCCGATCGCGTTTTTCTTGAGGCCCTTGCTCTCGACCTGCCCCGTTGCGGGCGCTCCTGCTACCCCTACAGCGGCGACCTCGGTTGCCATCGACACTCCTCTCCAAGAGTCAGATGCGGCAGGCGGCCGTCTGGATCGCGGCACGCTGCCTTTGTGCTGAAAGCTACGCCCTAAGGCGGCGGACGTTCAAGTGGCAACTGTCCCAAAAGGACATCGGCCGTGTGTACGTCTCGTACAACCCTCAACGCGGCGGTTGGCCCACGCCGCCCCTTGAGTGGCAAAGGGGACAAGGATATGGTTGTCCTGAGTGTCTAGCCGGGCAGCTCGGCGAGATCCCGGGCTCGGGACACGGTCGAACGCGGAAGGAGCGATGCGATGGCTGGCAGCGAGGTGAACCAGACGGCTTCAGCCGGCGGCGGCGGAGTGGGCACCGGCACCAGCTGGGCGCCGGGACCGGACGCCCCGGCTCTCGTGGAAGACCCCGACCGGCTGCAGAAGCTCGCGCGTCGCAACCTCTGGATGCACTTCACTCGCATGGGCTCCTACGACGAGCACCACGCCGTTCCGGTGATCGTCAGGGGCGATGGTTGCTACGTCTACGACGAGCACGGCAAGCGCTACCTCGACGGCCTCTCGGCGCTCTATTGCGTCAACGTCGGCCACGGGCGCGCCGAGATCGCGCGGGCGGCGGCCGTGCAGGCCGAGCAACTGGGCTTCTACACGAACTGGAGCTACGCGCACCCGCCGGCGATCGAACTCGCCGCGCGCGTCGCGGAACTCGCGCCGGGCAACCTCAACCGCGTCTTCTTCACCTCCGGCGGCTCGGAGGCGGTCGAGTCCGCATGGAAGCTTGCGAAGGCCTATCACCGCGAACGCGGGAACATGAACCGCCACAAGCTCGTCTCCCGCAATCTCGCCTACCACGGCGTCTCGATGGGCGCTCTCACGGCGACCGGGCTGCAGGCGCTGCGCGAGCCGTTCGAGCCCCTGACGCCAGGCGGCGTGCATGTGCCGAACACGAACTCCTACCGCTGGAGCGAGGAGCGGGACCCCCTGTGGGCCGCCGACGCGATCGAGGAGGCGATCGAATTCGAGGGCGCCGACACTGTCGCGGCCGTGATCCTCGAGCCGGTGCAGAACGGCGGCGGCTGCTTCACGCCGCAGGAGGGCTACTTCCAGCGCGTGCGCGAGATCTGCGATCGCCACGGCGTGCTGCTGATCTCAGACGAGGTGATCTGCTCGTGGGGCCGGCTGGGCTACTGGTTCGGCTGCGAACGCTACGGCTACCAGCCGGACATGATCACGACCGCCAAGGGGCTCAGCTCGGCTTACGCGCCGCTCGGCGCCGTGATCGCCGGCGACCACATCGCCGAGCCGTTCCTGCACGGCACGGCCTCGTTCGCACACGGCTTCACGTTCGGCGGGCACCCGGTCGCCTGCGCTGTCGGCCTTGCGAACATCGACGTGCTCGAGGCCGAGGACCTCCCTGGCCGCGTGCGCGAGAACGAGGGCCTGTTCCGGGAGATGCTCGACGGGCTGCGCGACCTGCCGATCGTCGGCGACGTGCGCGGCGCCGGCTACTTCCACGCGATTGAGCTGGTCAAGGACAAAGTGACCAAGGAGACCTTCGACGACGCCGAATCGGAGAAGCTGCTGCGCGGCTTCCTCTCCGGCGAGCTGTACCGGCGCGGGCTGATCTGCCGCACCGACGACCGCGGCGACCCGATCGTCCAGCTCTCGCCGCCCTTGATCGCCGGCCGCGAGCAGTTCGAGGAGATCGTCTCGGTGCTCAGGCCCGTGCTCAGCGAGGCCTCGGAGCGAATGGAATCATGGAGCTCACTGTCGAGAGCCTGATCGGCGAGCTCGGACTCGAGCTCATCAGCGGCGAGGAGTCCGCGCACACCCACGTGCGTTGGGTGCACAGCAGCGAGCTTGCAGACCCGACGCCGTGGCTCAAAGGCGGCGAGATGCTCCTCACCACCGGCCTGCAGCTCGAGGGCCCGAAGGTGCAGCGCGAATACCTCGACCGACTCGTCGACCACGACATCGCGGCGCTCGGCTTCGGCACGGGCTTCCGCCACCGCAAGGTGCCGGCCGCGCTCGTGAAGGCGGCACGCGAGCGCGGCTTTCCGCTCTTCGAGGTGCCCTACGAGCTGCCCTTCATCGCGATCACCGAGCGTGCCTTCGCCCGGCTGCTCGACGAACGCTACGAGCTGTTGCAGCGCAACATGGTCGGCGACCTGCTCGCGGAGGCGCTGAGCGGCCATCTCTACCCCGAGGACCTGCAGGCGCGCCTGCGCCCGTTCGGCATCGGCGAGCGCATCGCCGTGCTCGCCTTCGCGCTTGATGACGCGAGCGCCGCCGCCGCCGCTGTCGAGCGGCTGCTCGACAGCGAGCGCATCGGCAAGCTCGTCGCGATCCGCGCCGGACTGTTGTGCGCGGTCGTCGATGCCGGCGAGGAAGACGGAGGGGAGCTCGACCCGGTCGCGCTCGCGGGGCGGATCCGTGTTGCGCTGGCGGCGCGCTACGGGGAGGTTCGCGCTGCCGCCAGCCGCCCCGGGCCGACCCACTCGCTGCGGATGAGCTTCCACGAGGCGCGCTGCGCGCTCGAGGCGGTGCGGCTGCGCAACGGCACCGCGCCGGAGGTCGCGACCTACGAGGACCTCGGGGCCTTCCAGCTGCTGCTCTCGCTGCAGGACGAGGAGGCCCTGAGCTCCTATTGCCGCAGCGTCCTGGGGCCGATCGAGCAGGGCGAGGGCGACTATGGAGACGAGCTGGTTCGGTCGCTCGACGTGTTCATCGAGCACAACGGGCACTGGGAGAAGGCGGCGGCCGAGCTGTACTGCCACCGTCACACGCTGCGCTACCGCATCCGCCGCATCGAACAGCTGACCGGCCGCAGCTTCTCGAGCGCCCGCGACAGGATCGAGTTCTGGCTGGCGCTGCGCGGCAGGGAGCTGGCCCGGTGAGGATCGGCGTCCCCACCGAGATCAAGAGCGACGAGTACCGCGTCGCGATCACGCCCGCCGGCGTGCGCGAGCTGAGCTCGCGCGGTCACGACGTGCTGATCCAAGCCGGGGCAGGCGACGGCAGCGCGATGAGCGACGAGGAGTTCCTCGCGCAGGGCGCGACGATCGTCGCAGGCGCCGAGGCGGTCTTCGAGGGGTCCGAGCTCCTCCTAGGGGTCAAGGAGCCGCAGCCCGAGGAGGTCGCGCTGCTGCGGCCAGAGCACACGTTGTTCACCTACCTGCACCTCGCGGCCGAGCCGGATCTCGCGCGCGGGCTGATGGCCTCGGGTGCGACCTGCATCGCCTACGAGACGGTGGAGGACGCGGCGGGGCGGCTGCCGCTGCTCGCGCCGATGAGCGAGGTGGCAGGGAAGATCGCTACGCAGGCCGGCGCGTTCATGCTCGAGAAGCCGCTCGGCGGGCGCGGCATCCTGCTCGGCGGTGTGCCCGGCGTGGCCGCGGCGACGGTGCTCGTGATCGGCGGCGGCGTCGTCGGGATGAACGCGGCGTTCATCGCGATCGGCATGGAAGCCGACGTGTTCGTCTTCGACCGTTCGATCGACCGGCTGCGCGAGCTCGACATCGCGTTCGCGGGGCGCGCCTCGACCGTCTACTCCTCGACGCTCGCGATCGAACAGATGCTGCCAGCCGCCGACCTCGTGATCGGCGCGGTGCTGATCCACGGCGGCCGCGCTCCGCACGTGATCACGCGCCGGCAGTTGAAGGTGATGAAGCGCAACGCCGTGCTCGTCGACGTCTCGATCGACCAGGGCGGATGCTTCGAGACATCGCGTCCGACCACCCACTCGGACCCGACCTACGAGGTCGACGGCATCACCCACTACTGCGTGACGAACATGCCTGGCGCCGTGCCGATCACCTCGACCTACGCGCTCACGAACGCGACGCTGCCCTACGTGATCGAGCTCGCCGAGCGCGGCGTCGAGGAGGCGCTGCTCGAGAACGCAGGGCTGCGCAAGGGGCTCAACGTGAGCGAAGGCGAGATCATGCACCCGGCGGTCGCCGAGGCGCTGGGGATGCCGGTCGGCGCGTGATCCACCGGCCGCGAATGCCCCGCAGTACAACCGCCCCGATCCGACGCGAGGGAGAGACATGAGCAGCTACGCAGTGATCAACCCGGCTACCGACGAGGTCGTCAAGGAGTACCCCCAAATCTCCGACGCCGAGCTCGAGGCCGCGATCGACCGCGCCGACAAGGCATACCGCGCTTGGAGCGCCGGCTCGACGGTCGCGGAACGCGCCGCGCTGGTTCGCAAGGTGGGTCAGCTCCACACCGAGCGCAGCCAGGCGCTCGGCGAGATCATCGTGCGCGAGATGGGCAAGCCGATCGAGCAGGCGGTGATGGAGGTCGACTTCGCGGGCGCGATCTACGAGTTCTACGCCGAGAACGCCGAGAGCCTCATGGCCGACGAACCGATCGAGCTGCTAGGCGGCGAGGGAACTGCGCTCGTCCGCCGTAGCGCATTCGGGGTGCTGCTCGGGATCATGCCGTGGAACTTCCCCTACTACCAGGTGGCGCGGTTCGCCGGTCCCAACCACGTGATCGGCAACACGATCCTGCTGAAACACGCTCCGCAATGCCCGGAATCGGCGGAGGCGATTGCGCAGATCTTCACGGAGGCAGGGTTCCCCGCGGGGACCTACGAGAACATCTACGCGAGTAACGAGCAGATCGAGCGCGTGATCGCTGACCGGCGCGTGCACGGCGTCTCGGTCACCGGCTCGGAGCGCGCAGGAGCGGCGGTCGCGGAGATCGCCGGGCGCAACCTCAAGAAGGTCGTGCTCGAGCTCGGCGGCTCAGATCCCTTCATCCTGCTTGGTACCGACGACGTCGGGGCGGCCGCCGAGCAGGCCGCCGAAGCGCGGCTCGATAACGCCGGCCAGTCGTGCAACGCGGCCAAGCGCTTCATCGTCCTCGACAGCCTCTATGACGAGTTCCTCGACAAGTTCACCGAGCAGCTGAGCGCGGCGAAGCCAAGCGATCCGACCTCTGCGGAGACGGCGATGGGGCCGCTGTCGTCGAAGACCGCCGCGGACCGGCTCGACGATCAGGTCAAACGAGCGGTGGAGGCCGGCGCGCAGGTCTTGATCGGCGGCAAGCGGGAGGGCAACTTCTACGAGCCCACGATCCTGACCGGCATCAAGCCCGGCGACGAAGCCTCCCAGGAAGAGTTCTTCGGCCCGGTGGCCCAGGTCTACAAGGTCTCATCCGAGGAGGAGGCGGTCGAGCTCGCGAACGACACGCAGTTCGGACTCGGGTCATATCTGATGACGAACGACCCTGCCCAGGCGGCGCGGGTCGCGGACCGGATCGAGGCCGGGATGGTGTACGTCAACATCGTTGGGGCAGACAGCCCCGAGCTGCCGTTCGGCGGGTTCAAGCGCTCCGGCTTCGGGCGCGAGCTCGGCCGCTACGGCGCCGACGAGTTCGTCAACAAGAAGCTCATTCGCAGCGCATAGCGGCCAAAGCCCGGGAGGCCTGAGCGGGTTCCGTCGCCGCGGCGCCTGAGCTAACGTCGCGCGCATGGTCAAGCGCAACGGGGATTTCGTCGAGCCGAGTGAGCCGAGCGAGGAGGAGTCGCGGGCCGATCTGCTCGAGCACTACGGCGTCCTGCTCGTGCGCGCGCCGAACCCGGGGCCCTTGACGCTGAGCGGGACGAACAGCTGGGTCGTGGGACGCCAGCCGGCGTGGGTCGTCGATCCAGGACCGGCGATCGCGGAGCACCTGCAGGCGCTGTATGAGGCGATCGACCAGCGGGGCGGCCTCGGCGGCGCGGTCCTCACGCACGACCACCAGGACCACTCCCAGGCCGCGCGCACGCTGACAGCCCGCTACCGGGCGCCGCTGGCCGCCGGCCGCGGCGCGGTCGACATCGCGCTCTCCGAAGGAGCGCGCGTCGGCCCGTTCACCGCGGTCGCCACGCCGGGCCACGCCGCCGATCACTACGCGCTGATCGCCGACGGCGCCTGCTTCACGGGCGACGCAGTGCTGGGCACGGGCAGTGTCTTCATCAGCCCCTACCGTGGCGCGATGGCGGGCTACCTGCACGGGCTGACGCGGCTGCGGCTGCGGGAGGACTTCAACGTGCTCTGCCCTGGGCACGGGCCGCCCGTGTGGGATGCCCGGGGCAGGCTCGAACAGTACGCGGCGCACCGAATCGACCGCGAGAACCACCTGATCACGGCGCTCGGTGAAGGGCGCCTGACGGTGAAGGAACTCCTCGACGCGGTGTGGTGGGACGTGCCGGCACAGTTGCGCCCCGCCGCCGAGGCGACGCTTGCCGCGCACCTCGACAAGCTCGAGGAAGACCAGGCGCTGCCGCTCGGAGTCGAGCGCCCGCGCTTCGAGAGGACCGAGTGGTGATCAGCCGGCGGTCGATGCCGCAACCGGA
The DNA here is from genome assembly GCA_963721285.1 of uncultured Solirubrobacteraceae bacterium. Lineage (GTDB taxonomy): Bacteria > Actinomycetota > Thermoleophilia > Solirubrobacterales > Solirubrobacteraceae > Palsa-744. The sequence goes on from CAVRIN010000002.1 coordinate 1,171,651, forward strand.
GCTGGCGTGGAGCTCGCGGCTCGACTCGCCGTTCCCGCCGATCGGAGCCTACGGCTTCCTCTCGGACTGCCACACCGGCGCGCTGGTCGCCTACGACGGCTCGATCGAGTGGGCCTGCCTGCCTTACTTCGACTCGCCGTCGATCTTCGGCGCGATGCTCGACCGCGGCGCCGGCAGCTGGCGCGTCGGCCCGTACGGGATCTTCGTGCCCGCGGGGCGGCGCTACATCCCCGGCACGAACGTGATCGAGACGACGTGGATGACGCCCCAGGGTTGGGTGAGGGTGGTCGACGCACTCACGATGGGGGAGTGGCACGACAACGCCCACGGTTCGAGCCACACGCGCCCGCCGACCGATCACGACGCCGACCACCTGCTGGTGCGCGTGGTCGAATGCATCCAGGGGATGGTCCAGGTCGAGATCGTGTGCGAGCCGATGCTCGACTACGGCCTGACGCCGGCGACGTGGTCGATGGTGCAGACCGGCGAGGAGGGCGTCTGCGCGATCGACGCGCACGGGACGGACGCGGCGCGCGAGTACGGCGCCGACGGCGCCGGTGCCCCGCCGCAGGACGGCGGCCGCCAGGACGGCGTCGCGTTCCGCCTGTTCAGCGACGTCCGCCTCGGCATCGAGGGCAACCGCGTGCACGGCCGCCACACGATGGTCGAGGGAGAGCGGCGCTTCTGCGCGCTGTCGTGGACCGAGGGGCTGGGCGGCCCGCACACCGTCGAGCAGGCCGAGGAGCACCTGAACCGCACCGCCCACTTCTGGCGCGCATGGCTCGCCGACGGCAGCTATCCGGACCACCCGTGGCGCTTCTACCTGCAGCGCTCGGCGCTCGCGCTGAAGGGACTGACGTTCATGCCGACGGGGGCGCTCGTCGCCGCCCCGACGACCTCGCTGCCCGAGGCGCCCCGCGGCGAACGCAACTGGGACTACCGCTTCTGCTGGATGCGCGACGCGTCGTTCACACTGTGGGCGCTCCACGCGCTCGGCCTGGACTCGGAGGCCGACGACTTCGTCCAGTACGTCGCCGACCTCGAGCGCAACGACGACGGCTCTCTGCAGATCATGTACGGGATCCGTGGCCAGAAAGACCTCGAGGAGCGCACGCTCGAGCACCTCAAGGGATATGAGGGATCGCGCCCGGTGCGAGTCGGAAACGGAGCCTTCGCACAGCGCCAGAACGACGTCTACGGCGCCGTCCTCGACTCGGTGTACCTGCACTCGAAGAACCGCGACCACATTCCCGAGCGGCTGTGGCCCGTGCTGCAGGAGCAGGTCGAATGCGCCGCGAGAGTCTGGCGCGAGCCGGACCAGGGGATCTGGGAGACCCGCGGAGAGCCGCGCCACTACTTCTCCTCCAAGCTGATGTGCTGGGTCGCGCTGGACCGCGGCGCCCGGCTCGCCGAACGGCGGGGCCAAGAGGACCTCGTCGGTCCTTGGCAGTCTCTCGCCGAGGAGATCAAACAGGACATCCTCGGGAACGGAGTCTCGGAGCGAGGAGTGTTTCGCCAGCACTACGAAACGGACGCGCTCGACGCCTCGACGCTGCTCGTGCCGCTGTTCCGGTTCCTGCCGCCTGACGACGAACGTGTCTGCGCGACCGTGAGGGCGATCAAAGATGAGCTGACCGACCAGGGCCTCGTGCTCCGCTACCGGACCGAGTCGACCGACGACGGGCTGCAGGGGGAGGAGGGGACGTTCCTGATCTGCTCCTTCTGGCTCGTCTCGGCCCTGTCGGAGATCGGCGAGGCGCGCGAGGCCGAGCACCTCTGCGAGCGGCTGCTCTCCTACGCCTCGCCCCTGGGCCTCTACGCCGAGGAGCTGGAGGCCTCATCGGGGCGTCAGCTCGGCAACTACCCGCAGGCCTTCACGCACCTCGCGCTGATCAACGCGGTCACCCACGTGATCGCCGACCAGCAGCGCAGCTAGTAGCCCGCCTCGCCAGGCAGCAGGATCCGCGCGACCTCGCCCTCCACCACGACGCGCGGCTCGACCGGCAGCACCTCGCGTCCCCCGGCGTACGCCAGCAGCTCGTCCACGGTCCCGAACTCGCGCAGCTGCTCCAGGTGCTTGATCGTCGGGAAGACGAGCTGGATGCGCTCCTCGGCGTAGGCCGCGAGGGCGGCGTCGGGGGTGAACCAGCCGAGGTCGACGCACTCCTGGCCGTCGATTGCCGGCTCCTGGCCGTCAGGGAGGGTGGCCAGGAAGAAGTGGGTGTCGAAACGGATCTTGACGACCGCGGGCGTGATCCATCGCGAGAACTTGACCAGCGCGCCGGGGTCGCCGAGCTCGATCGATGCCTCCTCGTGCAGCTCCCGGATCGCCGCCAGCCGATGCGCCGCGTCGCCGTCACCCTCCTGCGCGTCCACCGCGCCTCCGGGGAACACCCAGACGCCGCCCATGAAGCGCGCCTGCGGCGTGCGCCGCACCAGCAGCAGCTCGAGCGCGCTGCCGCCGCCGCGCAGCAGGATCACGCTCGCCGCCTGCCGCGGCTCGGCAGGAGGACCGGTGCTCAGCTCCTCCCCGGGCCCGGGCCGCTCCTCTCTGCGCGGGGCGCTCATCGGCTGACCCTACCTCGCGGCGAGAACCGGCGTCCCGCGCGTTTTCCGCGCTCGCCGCGCGCTGCCGCACCACGGCGGGCCGGGCCGGCGAGCGGGGAGCAACCGGTACGATTGGCCGGTGAGCACCACCGAGACCCTTCAGCGCTGGATCTGCGAGTCCTGCGGCTTCATCTATGACCCCGAGGAGGGCGATCCCGACGGCGGCATCCCGCCCGGCACGCCCTTCGAGGAGATCCCGGACACCTGGTTCTGCCCGGTGTGCGGAGCGCGCAAGCGCGACTTCACCCGCTACGAGGACTAGGAAGCCGTTGACCGGCTCCGCTGCGGCGGACGAGGCGGCGGACTGGCCGGCGCTTCTGGCGCTCGACGCGGAGCGGGTGTGGCATCCCTACGGCGCGCTGCCGGCCGCGATGCCCTCGCTGCCGGTCGTCTCCGCCGAGGGGGTGCGGCTGCGGCTGGCCGACGGCCGCGAGCTGATCGACGGCATGGCCTCGTGGTGGTGCGCGATCCACGGCTACCGCCACGCGGCCCTCGACGAGGCGGTGCGCGAGCAGCTCGGGCAGATGGCCCACGTGATGTTCGGCGGGCTGACGCACGAGCCCGCGGTGCGGCTCGCGGCACGGCTCACGGAGCTCGCGCCATCCGGGCTCGAGCGCGTGTTCTTCGCCGATTCGGGCTCTGTCGCTGTCGAGGTGGCGATCAAGGTGGCGCTGCAGTTCCAGCGGGCGCAGGGTCGGCCGCGTCGAACGCGGCTGCTGACAGTCAAGGGCGGCTACCACGGCGACACCACGGGCGCGATGGCCGTCTGCGACCCGGTCGGGGGGATGCACGCGATGTTCGCCGGCGTGCTGCCCTCGCACGTGTTCGCCGAGCGTCCCCCCGACGGCTTCGCTTCCGGCCCGGACCCCGCGTGGGCGAGCTCCGTCCGGGCGCTCGCGGCCGAGCACGAGGACCAGCTGGCGGCCGTGATCGCCGAGCCCGTGGTGCAGGGAGCGGGCGGCATGCGCTTTCACTCGCCCGAGTGCGTGAAACTGCTGCGCGAGGTCTGCGACGAGCACGGCATGCTGCTGATCCTCGACGAGATCGCCACCGGGTTCGGGCGCTCGGGAGCGTTCTTCGCCTGTGAGCATGCCGGCGTCTCGCCCGATGTGATGTGCGTCGGCAAGGCGCTGACGGGCGGCTACATGACGCTCGCCGCGATGCTCTGCTCGCCGGCGGTCGCCGAGGCCGTCTCCGGCGGCGAGGGCGGGGGGCTGATGCACGGCCCCACGTTCATGGCCAACCCGCTCGCGTGCGCGGTCGCGCTGGCCTCGCTCGATCTGCTCGCCGCGGACGACTGGCGCTCGCGCGTCGCGTCGATCGAGGACGGCCTGCGAGCGGGGCTCGAGCCGGCTCGCGACCTGCCCGGCGTGCGCGACGTGCGCGTGCTGGGGGCGATCGGCGTGATCGAGCTCGGCGAGCCGGTGGACGTCGCGACGGCGACTGCGGCGGCCGTCGAGCTCGGCGTGTGGCTGCGGCCGTTCCGCGAGCTGATCTATGCGATGCCCCCGTACGTGATCGGCGGGGGCGATCTGGAGAGGGTCGCGGCTGGGATGGTCGCGGCCGCGGAGGCGGTGGGGTAGTTTCGTCCGCGGTGGCACCGGCGAACATCACGCGGGCAGGCAGGGAGGCCGAGCTCGAGCGGCTGGCTGGGTCTGCCGGCGACCCGATCGAGTCGAGGCTCGACGGGCGCATGCTCGACTACTGGCGCGAGCGCGTCGCCTTCCACACGCGTGACACCTACGCGGGGATCCCGATGTCGAAGTTCCCGGAGGACCTTCGCGTCTACGAGCATCTGCTCTGGGCGCGCGCGCCAGAGGTGGTCGTGGAGATCGGCTGCCAGCACGGGGCGAGCGCGCTCTGGTTCCGAGATCGTCTGCGCGCCCTCGCCGGGTACGGCCTGATCTCGCGGCCACGGGTGATCGCGCTCGACATCGACACCGCGGCCGCGCGCTCGAACCTTCAGTCTGCGGATCCCGAATGGCGCCGCGAGGTCACGCTGATGGAGGGCGATGTCCGCGACGCGGCGGCGTGCGAGCGGATCCGGGATCTGGTGCCCCCGCGGACGGAGTGCTTCGTGGTCGAGGACAGCGCCCACGAGTACGAGACGACGCTCGCCGCGTTGAGCGGTTTCGCCGATCTGATCCAACCCGGCGGCTTCATGATGGTCGAGGACGGCTGTGTGGACCTCGAGCCGATGCGATTGCAACCTGAGTGGCCTCGCGGTGTGCTGCCCGCCGTGCGCGAGTGGCTCGGCGGCCCCGCCGGCCGCTCCTTCCGGAGCCGGCGCGATCTCGAGCTCTACGGCGTCACCTGCCACCCGGGCGGGCTGCTCCAGCGCCTGCCGGAGAAAGCCGAGGCTTGATCGGCCCCCGGGGCCTGTGTCCGCGGGCTGACAGCGACCTGCGCCGGCGCCGGCGGCGCTCGAATAGGATCCGCGCGTGCCTGGAGGGGTTCGTGCGTCGATCGTCGTCGCGACCGCGGCGGCGATCGCCGTCGCGGGGCTTCTCGCTGGCCTGCTGACGGGAGCGACGGCCGGCGCGCGGCCGGCGCGGTCCGCCGTCGCGGACTGCCATATGGGTGTGCCGGCGCTGCTGCACGACGGCTTCCCCGAGCCGCCGCTGCTCTACAGCCACGGCGGGCGACTCGACGCGACCCTGCGGGCCGCGGTGGGCCCCGCTCGGATGGGCAAGCGGCGCGTGATGGCCTGGAGCTACGACGGCAGCGTGCCCGGGCCGACGTTGGTGATCTGCGCCGGCGACCACGTGACCGTGCACCTCGACAACGAGCTGCCGGAAGCCACCAACCTGCACACGCACGGCTTCCACGTATCGCCCGAAGGCAACAGCGACAACATCTTCGTGCGCGTCGAACCGCACCAGCAGTTCACCTACGAATACGACATCCCGCCCGACATGCCGGCGGGTTCCTACTGGTACCACCCGCACGTGCACATGCACGTCGAGGATCAGATCTTCCGTGGCATGGCAGGCGCGATCGTGCAGGAGGGAGGCCTCGACACGCTGCCCGCGCTGCGCCACATCCCGCAGCGCTGGATCGTGCTCGATAACACCGAGGTCAGCCACGGCCGCATCCTCGGCGTCGACGAATCGACCGAACCCGGCGACCGCGTCTACGTCAACGGTGTGCTCGACCCGACGGCGAAGATCAGGCCAGGGCAGCTGCAGCGCTGGCGGATCTTCAACACGAGCGCGGACCGCGTGCTCGTGCTGCGGATGGCCAAGGGCGGCGGGCCGTTCCGCGTGCTCGCCGAAGACGGCCACACGCTGGCGCGGGCGCGCAGCACGCGAACCCTGATGATCGCGCCCAGCTCGCGCCGCGACGTGCTCGTACGGGGCGGGCCGCGCGGCAGCTACGCGCTGAAGGCGATTCCCTTCGCGCAGTTCCCCGGCGGCGAGAAGGCGTCGAACGGCGGACCGGTGCCCAACCAGACGCTGCTGACGCTGCGCTCCTCGGGCAAGCCCATGCACATGGCGGCGCCGCGCGGCGCGCTGTCCAGCCCGGTCGACCTGCGCGGCAAGCCCGTCGCGCGCGAACGCACGATCCAGTTCAGCGAAATGGTCGAACCGTCCGGCGTCTCGCGGTTCCAGCTCAACGGCATGACGTTCGACCCGAACCGCACCGATGTGACGATGAAGCTCGGTTCGCTCGAGCGCTGGACGCTCGTCAACACGACCCGGGAATGGCACACGTTCCACATGCACATCGACGACTTCCAGGTCGTGAGCCAGAACGGCGTCGCGGTCCCCTACGTCGAGGACGCGGACAACGTCGCGCTGCCGCCCGGTTCGAAGACGGTCGTGCTGGTCCAGGCGAGCGATTTCACGGGCAGGTTCGTGTTCCACTGCCACGTCACCTTCCACGAGGACCGCGGCATGATGGCAACGATCGAAGTCGCGCGCGAACCGTCGACGGCCGCGAGCACCAGCTCCGTCGTTCGGCGCCCAGGCCTCGCGATCAGCTCATCGCGCTACGGAGTCACGCCGGCACCTTCGCTCGGCGCGGCGCCGGACTTCTGGTGCGCGCCGAAGGGCTCGCGCCGGCGCCGCGCCTAGGAGAGCGGGACGCTGCGGCTGACCAGCCGCGGCTGGCCGTCGGCGGCCGGGACGAGCACCCGGATGCGCCGCGCACCGCCGCCGCCGACCGAGAAGCTCGCCGTGCCCTGCGGGCTCAGCGGCGCCCGCGCGAGCGTCTTGAAGCCCCGGCCGCCGGGCGGGGTCGCCTGCAGCAGCGCCCGCACTCCCGAGCGGGCGACCTCGACCCGGACGATCGCCCCGGAGCCATGCGCGTGGACGTGCAGCACGATCCGTTCGGGGGGGATCGCGAGCACGGTCACGACGCCTTTCATCGTCGGATGAACGGTGCAGTAGTAGTCGAAGCTGCCGGGGTTGTCGAATTTGAGCGAGTAGCTCGTGCGGGGGTCCAGGCGGCCCGAGTTGAACAGTTCGGTCGTCGAGGTGACGGTGTGCGGGCCGAGCGTTTCGTTGTGCCAGGTGATCGTCTGGCCGGCGGCAACCGTGATCGCCGACGGGAGGTAGACGCGGGCGGTTATTTCCGACTGCGGCCCACTCGTCGCCGGTCCGCCGGCCGCCGTCCCGGTGCCGAGGGCGAGCGCGGATGCGCAGCCGAGCACCGCGGCCAGCGCGCGCCGGCGCTGGATCGTCTTGCGCAGCATGCCGGTGCCCCTCGATGAGAAGTTCAAAATCGCCCCTTCCAACGTCGGCGGTCAGGCTACTGCAACGCCGCGCGTTCGCAAGCCGCGGCGCCTGTCAGTCGCCTGACTGCCCCGCCGGCGCCTGCGCCACCCACTGCCGCCATGGCAGCGTCGCCCCGGCGCGGGCGAGCTCCTGCGCCCCCGATCCGCCGAGCGCCTCGAGCGTCGCCACCTCCACGGCGCCGAGGCGGGCGATCGTCTCGCGGTTCGAGCGTTCGATCGCTCCCGGTTCCGACGGCCACGGGGTCAGAACGACGGCCCGGATCTCGAGGCCGGAGGCGCGGGCCGCCTCGATCGTCAGCAGCGTGTGGTTGATCGTGCCGAGCCCAGGTCTCGCGGCGACGAGCAGCGGCAGGCCGAGCTCGACGGCGAGATCGCGCACCAGGTAGCCCTCCGAGAGCGGCACGAGCAGCCCGCCGACGCCCTCGACGACTGCGACGCTCGCCCCGGCGACGGCCGCCCGCGTCCGGGAGAGCAGATCCCGTGGATCGATCGTCTCACCGGCGAGCTCGGCGGCCAGGTGGGGGGAGGCGGGGGCGCCGAAGCGCAGCGGGGAGACCTCGTGCCGCTCGACCCCCGTGACCGCCGCGAGCAACTCGTCGTCGGCGGGCCATCCGGCCGGCGGCGGCTCGCCCGTGCCCCCTTGTGGGGTATCCAGCCCGGTCAGCACGGGCTTGCAGGCGCGCGCTCGCTCGCCGTCCGCGTGCATCGCCGCAAGCAGGCAGGCGCTCACCACGGTCTTGCCCGCCGCGGTGTCGGTTCCTGTGACGAACAGGCCGCGCAAGGGCCGCGCGGGGAGCCCTCAGGCGGCGCGCGCGGCGTCGCGCTCGAAGTCGAACAGCTCGGTCGGCGTGTCGACCGAGGCCGGCTGCGCTGCCATCTCGACGTCGCCCTCCGGTCCCGGGCCGGGCGCGTCCTGCGCAAGCGGTTCGCGGGGGGCGCCACCGAAGTCGTCGAATGGCGCGCCGGCACCGTCGCCCGGCCCGACGGCGGCACGACCGGGGTCGCGCTCGAAGTCGAACGGCCCGGGCGCCGAGAGACGTTCGGCGCGCACGAGCGCGGTCTCGATCTCGATCACCTCTTCCAGCGGCTCGGGCGCCGGAGCCGGCAGCTGCCGGGGCTCCAGCCCGGCGCTCCGTGCAGCCGCGCCGAGCGCCGCCGCGGCCTCCCGCAGCTCCGCCGGGGTGTGTGAGGCCATCGCGGTCAGGCGGAGCCGCGAGGTGCCGGCCGGCACGGTCGGCGGCCGGATCGCCTGAGCGAAGACACCGCGCTCGAGCCCCTCCTGGCAGAAGCGCATCGCGGCGCGCTCGTCGCCGGCGATCAGAGGCACGATGTGCATCTCCGAGTCGGCGACCGGGAAGCCCTGCTCGCCGAGGGCGCCGCGCAGCGCTCGGGCGTTGGAGCGCAGCCGGCCGACGCGGTGCGGGCGTTCGGCCAGGAGCTCGAGCGCCGCCAGCGCGCCCGCGACCTGCGGCGGCGCCGGCGCCGTCGAGAAGATCAGCGTGCGCGCCGTGTTGATCAGGTACTCGACGATCTCGGCGCTCGCGCAGACGTAGGCGCCGTAGGAGCCGAGGGCCTTGCCGAGCGTGCCGACGATCACGTCCACCTCGCCCTCCAGGCCGGCAGCGGCGACCGCGCCTCGGCCTCCCGGCCCGACGTTCCCGGTCGCGTGGGCCTCGTCGACGACAAGCCGCGCGCCGTAGATCTGCGCGAGCTCGACGATGTGGGCGAGCGGGGCGATGTCCCCGTCCATCGAGAACACCGAGTCGGTCACGATCAGCCGGCCGGTCCGCGGCTCGCCGTGGCGGCGCAGGCACCAGTCGAGGTGCTCGACGTCGCGGTGGCGGTAGACGACGACCTCCGCGCGCGAGAGCCGGCAGCCGTCCACGATCGAAGCATGGTTGAGCTCGTCGGAGAAGATCACGCCCTTCGGGCCGGTCAGGGCGCCGATCACGCCGAGGTTCGCGAGGTAGCCGGAGCCGAAGAGCACGCATGACTGCGTGCCCTTGAACTCTGCCAGACGCTCCTCCAGGCGCCGGTGGATCGTCATCGACCCCGACACCAGCCGCGAGGCGCCCGCGCCCACGCCCCATCGCCGGGCGGCGTCGGCGGCGGCCTCGCGGACACGGGGGTGGTCGGCCAGGCCGAGGTAGTTGTTCGAGCACAGCAGCAGCACCGGCCTGCCGTCGAGCAGCACCGTCGGTCCCTGGGGGCCCGAGATCATGCGCAGCCGGCGCGAGAGGCCGAGACGCTCCAGTTCGGAAAGCCGCTCGGCGATCTCGCTCATCGCCGCTAGGCCGCCCGGACCGTGTCGGAGGCGCGGTCGCCCGAACGCCCGGGTCGCCCCTCGCCCGGCTCAGGGCGCGGGGGAGCACCGCGCTTGGCCTTGAAGCGCAGCTGGGTCGAGGGGTCCCAGAGCCGGATCGGCAGCGCGGCGGCCGGCGGCTCGGAGATCAGCTCCTCGATCACGTCGGGGGTCTCGCCCTCCATCCAGCCCGACCGGTTGTCGGGACGGGGGTTGGCGGCGTTGTCGGGCTGGCGGGCGACGTTCAGCCCGAGCTCCTCGAACATCTCGCGATCGGCCTCGGGTTCGTTGCCGAGCGTGGTGAGGAAGTTGCCCATCATCACCCCGTTGATCCCGGCCTTGACGGCCAGCCGCTGCAGCTCGCCGAGGTTCTCGACGCGGCCGCCACAGAGCCGGAACAGCGCCTCCGGCAGGATCAGCCGGAAGATCGCGATCCACTTCACGGCCTCCCACGGCTCCATGAACTCGCGGTCGCCGAACTTCGTGCCCGGGCGCGGGTTGAGCATGTTGATCGGGACGCTCGTGGGGTCGATCTCGGCCAGCTCGAAGGCCATCTCCACCCGCTGCTCGCGGCTCTCGCCGAGGTTCAGGATGCCGCCGACGCAGGTCTCGAGGCCGGCCTCCCGCACCGCCGTGATCGTCCGCAGCCGGCCCTCGTAGCGGACGGTGGTGGTGACCTCGTCGTAGTAGCTGTAGGCGGTCTCGACGTTGTGGTGCACCCGCTGGATCCCGGCCTCGCGCAGCGCCCTCGCGCGCTCGGCCGAGATGTGGCCGACGGACGCGCAGCGCTTGAGGTTCGTGTGCTCGGAGACCAGCCGGACGCCGTTCAGGTACTTCTCGAAGTCGCGCTTGGAGAGACCCTGTCCCTGCGTGACCATGCAGAAGCGATGCGCGCCCGCGGCCTCCGCGGCTCGCGCGTGTTCGAGGATCTGCTCGGGCTCCATCATCGCGTGCATGGGCGTGTCGGCTTCGGCGAAGCGCGACTGTGCGCAGAACCCGCAGTCCTCGGCGCAGCCTCCGGACTTGGCGTTGACGAGCGAGCACATGTCGGTCGAGTCGGCGAAGCGCTCGACGCGCGCCCGCCAGGCGCGCTCGATCAGGGCTTCGATCTGGGCGTGATCCTCGATCTCACCCAGGCGCAGGGCCTCCTCGCGGCTGATCAGCGGGGGCATGGCGAAACCGTAGGGGGAGCGGCGGACGGGTCGGCCCGCCGCTGCGGGCGCGCAGGCGCGCGCGCTTCGGCCCGCGCCGGGGAGGGATGGGCTCCGAGCCGCCGGCGCCGCGGCCGCTAGGACCGGGCGGCGGAATCGACCAGCGCCGAGATCAGCTCGACCGCGGCGTCGCCGCTCAGACCCTGCTCTGCGACGAGCGAGCGCCAGGTCGAGAAGGCGAGCGCATGGCCGATCGCGGCGGCGGTCCTGCGCCGCGCACCGCCGCGCAGCCCGCGACCGCGCAGCAGCGTCTCGCGCGCGGCGTCGAGGTAGGCCCGGAACGCGCCGAAGCGTTCACGGAGGAGCTCGCTGGTGGGCTCGTCGCGCAGCAGGTTCTCCATCATCTGGGAGGTGCGGGCGTAGAAGCCGTAGAGCTCGCCGAGCGCGACGCCCAGCCGCTCGTCGGGGTCGGCGATCGCGGCCCAGCGCGCGAGCTCGGGCGGCGGGTTGGCCGCGTTCCAGTGCGCCGAGCAGGCGTCGAACAGCGCCGCCTCGTCCGGGAAGTGGCGGTAGAGCGTGGAGCGGCGGACGCCCGCGTGCTCGGCGACGGCGCTCATCGTCGTGTGCGCGGGGCCGACGGTCCCATGCAGCTCGACGGCGCTTTCGGTGATGCGCCGTCGGGTTTCCTGTTGGGACTCCGCGCGGGCGGTCATCTGGTATCTGCGGGTTTTATCGGTCATAGCTGTCCACTCAATATTGACAGATCGCGCGGCTCTGTGCTAGTTTTCGCGGGACACCACCGTCCTACGAAAACTTGGGGGATCGAACATGAGCACCGCGACAGACAGCACGAAGGCCAGGATCGTCGGCCCCGCGGACGGGGACCTCGGCTTCCTGGGGAGCATCGGCGTCCGCTGGATGATCGACGGCGATCACCCGCAGCAGCGCTTTTCGCTCGTCGAACACCCGATGTCGGCGCGCGCGCTCGCGGCTCCGCTGCACAGGCACACGCGCGAGGACGAGTACAGCTACGTCCTGGAGGGCCGCATGGGGGCGCTGCTCGGCGAGGAAGTGGTCGAAGCCGGTCCGGGCGATCTGGTTTTCAAGCCGCGCAACCAGTGGCACACGTTCTGGAACGCGGGCGACGAGCCCTGCAGGATCCTCGAGATCATCTCGCCGGGCGGCTTCGAGCTGTTCTTCCGGGAGCTCGACGCGCTCGGCGGCGCGCTGAACGCCGACCCGGAGGCGCTCGCCGCGCTGAACGCACGCCACGGCCTCGACATGCAGCCGGAGAGCGTCCCGGAGCTGCTTGAGCGCTTCGGGCTGCAGATCGGCGAGCGGCTCTAGCCCGGCCGCCTGCGAACGAGAGCAGCCCTGCCCGCCGACGCCCGCCCTGCGCCGCATCCCGGCGCGGACGGGGGGCGGGCGGGCCTCCCCTACCTACCCTGCCAGCGCGCCGGTCGGCGCTCGGCGAACGCCCGCATCCCCTCGCGCATGTCCTGCGAGGCGAACGACGCGCGCCGCAGCTCGATCAGCTCGTCCTCGACCTCCTGCGGCAGCTCGCCCTCGGCGGAGAGCAGTGCCGCGATGACGCGCTTGTTGCCGGTCTGCGAGAGCGGGGCGTTGGCGGCGAGCTCGCTTGCCAGCTCGAGCGTCGTCTGCTCCAGCGCCTCCGCGGGCGCGACGCGCGTGACGAGCCCCCACTGCAGCGCGGTGGCGGCGTCGATGTAGCTGCCGAGCAGGAACAGCTCGCGCGTCCGGGCTGCGCCGATCGCGTCAAGGAACCGGCGCAGGCCCGTGTGGGAGTAGACGAGCCCGAGCTTGGCCGGCGGCATCCCGAGCTTGATCTCCTCCTGGGCGACGCGCAGGTCGCAGGCCAGCGCCAGCTCGAGCCCGCCGCCGATCGTGTGGCCGGGCAGCGATGCCAGCGTCGGGTAGGGGAAGGCCTCGAGCGCGTCGATCGCTTCCGTGAACGGATGCGCGACGAGCGCCTCGGCGCGCTGCTCGAACTGCTCGTCCGGGATCTCGCCGATGTCGTAGCCGGCGGAGAACATGCCGTGGGCGCCCGTGACGATCACGCAGCGGGTGCCCGCGTCCTTCGCGGACAGCCGCTCGAGGGTCGCGGTGATCGCGTCGAGGATCGGATGGTCGAGCGCGTTGCGCTTCTCCGGGTTGGAGATCGTCAGGCGCACGACGTCCTGCGCGGGGCGGTCGATCAGGAGCTTGCCGTCGGCGAGCTCCTCGGCGGGCGGTGCGCTTGCCATCGGGCGGACAGGCTACCGGCAGGCAGCGGCACCGAGAGCTCGCATGCGCGCTAGTCGAGCACGACCAGCGTGTCGCCCTCGTTGACCGCCTGGCCCTCCTCGCAGACGATCTCGGTGACAGTGCCCGCGTCTTCGGCTTCCACAGGCATCTCCATCTTCATCGACTCGAGGATCGCGACCGTGTCGCCCTCCTCGATCGTGTCGCCGACGGCGCACTCGATTTTCCATACGGTGCCGGTGATATGAGCCTCGATGTCGGTCATGTGTCCTCCGTCGGGGGGGAGTTCGCGGTCGCCTCGACGGGGACAATAGAGCGCCCCAACGACGGCGAAGCGGCGCCGGCTGCGGTGATCGTCGCGGCCCGTGACGAGGGCGAGCGCATCGAGGTGACGCTGCGTGCGCTGTCCTCCGCGTTCCCCGAGGCCGTCCTGTGGGTCGCAGACGACGGCTCTCGCGACACGACCGCGGCGCTGGCGCGCGGGGCGGGCGCACGTGTCCTCAGCACCGGGCGGCCGCGGGGCAAGGGACAGGCGATGACCGCGGCGGCCGAGCGCGCGCTGGCCGAGGCGCCGCGGCGCGGGCGAGACGTGTTCGTGCTCTGCGACGGCGACCTGGGGGCCTCGGCGGCAGAGCTCGTCCCGCTCGCGACGGCGGTCGGCGAGGGCCGCTGCGAGCTGGCGGTGGCCTCCTTCGCGCGGCGCCTCGGCGGCGGCTTCGGGATCGCGGTGGGCTTCGCCCGCTGGGCGATCAGGCGACGTTGCGGCCTTCTGACCGACTCGCCGATCTCCGGTCAGCGCGCCCTCGACCGCGCGACGCTCGAGCGCGTGCTGCCGCTCGCCGACGGCTTCGGGATGGAGGTCGGGATGACGATCGACGCGGTCCGCGCCGGCGCGCGCGTGGCCGAGATCGAGCTCGACCTCTCGCACCGGGCGACCGGGCGCACGGCCGCCGGCTTCGCGCACCGGGGCAGGCAGCTGCTCGACTTCGCGCGCGCGTACGCGCGACGGAGATAGTGTGAGGTCGAATGGGTGGCGAGTTCTCAGGACCGGCGCGTAACCTCGCGCGCCGCGCGAGGTAGAGCGATCAGATGAGTGAACTCGCCCCGATGCGCGAGCAGGTCTACACGGACCCGCGTCCGAAGGAGCACTTCGACCGCTTCCACGAGCGCGCGCGGACGCGAGAACCGGACTCGGTCTACGAGTTCGTCCGCGTCGTCACCTCGCTCTACGCCTACACGCTCCTGCGTGCACGGGCGATCGCGGTCGAGAACGTGCCGGGCGCCGGCCCCGTGATCCTCGCGCCGAACCACTTCTCGTTCATGGACCACTTCCTGATGGGGTGCTACATCCGGCGCAAGGTGCGGTTCATGGCCAAGTCGCAGCTGTTCAAACCGCCGATGGAGTGGATCTACACACACGGCGGCGTGTTCCCGGTGCGGCGCGGCGCCCGCGACGACGAGGCGTTCATCACGGCCCGCGCGATCCTCGAGCGCGGCGGCGCGATCACGATGTACTGCGAGGGGGGGCGCTCGCGCACGGGCAAACTCTCGGAGAAGGCCAAGCCGGGGATCGGGCGCCTCGCGCTCGATACGGGGGCGCCGATCGTGCCGATCGCGATCCACGGCTCCTCGAAGGTGCGCAACTGGAAGCGGCTGCAGTTCCCGAAGGTGACGATCCAGTACGGCGAGGCGATGCGGTGGGAGCCCGTCGAGGGCTCGACCCGCGAGCAGCAGCAGGCGGTCGCCGACCAGGTCCTTGAAGAGATTCGCCGCCTCTACGGCGGGCTGGAGGAGCACGGGCGCCGCGGGATCCTGCGGCGGCTGCGCGAGCAGCGCAGGCAGGGCCGCAGGCCCGAGGGCGCCGCCGTCGCGTGATGGAGAGCCGGCTCGACGTCGGCGGCGTGATCCGCAAGGTGTGGTCGATCTACGTCGACCAGGCGCCGGTGCTGATGCCGGCGGCGGCCGTCGTGTTCGTCTTCACCGGCATCGTCTCCACGGTCCTGCTGCGCGCGAGCTCCGGCCTCGCGCTGGTGGCGACCTTGATCGGACTGATCGCGACGACGCTGTTCACCGGCATGGTCGTCGAGCTCGTCGCCGACGTGCAGGACGGGCGCCGCGACGCGACCCCGGGGCAGCTGCTGCGGTCCGCCGCGCCGGTGATCGGCTCGCTGATCTTTGTCGCGCTCGCCGTCGGGATCCTGACGGTGCTCGGCTTCGTGCTCCTGATCGTCCCGGGCCTGATCGCCCTGACCGTGTGGTCGGTGGCGGCGCCCGTCGTGGTGCTCGAGCGCCCGCCCGGGCTGAAGGCGATGCGTCGCAGCCGCGAGCTCGTCGCCGGCAACGGCTGGCCGACCTTCGGCGTGATCTTCGTGCTCGGCGTCGCAGTCGCGATCGTCGTCGGCGCGATCGAGATCGCGGCCGAATCGGCCAGCACCGGCGTCGGCATCGTCGTCAGGGTCGTGCTCGGCGTGCTGACGGCGCCGCTGTCCGCGCTCGCAGCTGCCGTCCTCTACTTCGAACTGATGCGGCTGCGCGGCGAGCGGGTCGCGGCCGTCCCCGCCGGAGCCCCCGAGTCGGCCGCGCCGGACCCCTTCGGCGGCTCCTGAGCCCGTGACGGCCTCCTCGACGGCACCGGACGGCGCGATGCTGCTCCGGGACGGGCTCCTCGACGGCGTCCGCGCAGTGCTCGCGACGGCCGCCGGTGCGGGGGCCGAGCACGCGCCCCTCGCGGCCGCGAGCGAACGGCGCCTCGCCGGGCTCGGCGCCGCCGTCGCGCGCTGTGCGGTGACGCCGTCCGCGGACCCGGCCGGGGAGGAGCAGCTGCAGGCGCTGGTCGCGGACGCACTCGCCGCTTCGGGCGGAGCCGACCTGCTGGTGGTGGACGGCTCGGCGCTCTACGGCGCGGCGGCCGGAGAGCAGGCGCTGCTCGCGTGCATGCAGGCGAGCTGGGACGTGATCCGCGCGGTGGCGAGCGAGGCGATGCTCGAGCAGGACGGTGGGTTGGTCGTCGCGATCGCGCCGGCGCCGGGTGCGGGCGAGCACGCCGAGGCGGCCCGGGCAGGTCTCGAGAACCTTGCCCGGACGCTGTCGATCGAGTGGGCGCGCTTTGCCACGCGCGCCGTCGCTCTCGCCCCCGGGGACAGGACGGCTCCCGAGGAGGTAGCGGAGATCGTCGGCTACCTGGCCTCGCCGGCGGGCGCCTACTTCTCGGGCTGCCTGCTCGACCTGCGCGGCGCCTGACTGACAGTTGCGAGACCGGCCCGTGACCTGGTGACCTGCCCGGCCCACTAGACTCGTTCGCACGTTGCCGGCCGGGCAGCGCGTATCGCCGAAGGGGAGGGTTGGGCAGTGACCGTCAAGCGCTTGGCGATGGTGCTCGTCGTTGTGGGGATGCTCGGCGCCATGACCGCCGGGGCTGCCGCGGCCGAAGCGGCCGAATGCGACGTCAGCTACACGGCAACCGGCGGGAAATGGTCTGAAGCGAGCAACTGGCAGGGCGGCGAACTGCCGACCAGCGCCCAGAACGTCTGCATCCCGGCAGGACACGGGACGGTCGAAGTCCCCTACCTGTTCAAAGCCGAAGCGAACCGCGTGAGAGCTGAATCGCCGCTGTTCATCGAACTCGCCGGTCAGCTCAAACTGGCTGATGCCACCCCCGGCGCGCCGGACGCCAGCTATTTCGTCGACGCCAAGATCCACGGCAAGCTGGCCACCGCCGGAAGCTGGCTGATCTTCAGCGGCGACACCCAGCTCGGCGGTGCCGATGTCGTTGCCGAACCTCCGAACGGGACGGCTTCGGCCCGCCTTGCCTCCGGCACCCTCGCCGGCGGAGGGCAGTTCGTCATCCCGTTCATCAACGAAGGCGGGGACGTCGAGCCGGGGGGCGCCGGGAACGTGGGCGGTCTCTTCTTCCTGCGCGGCTTCACGCAGACGGCAGGCGGGACGCTCACGCTCGATGTCGCCGGGCCGAACGAAATCGACTTCCTCGAAGGTGGCAGCGTCGCGGGAGACTCCTTCGCCGGCACCGTCGATGTGCGGCCGATCGCCCCGTTCACCCCGAAGCTCGGCGAAATCTGGAAGTTCGCAAAAGCGAGCGCGGCGAGCTTCGAAGACCCTGCGGCCGGGCCGTTCAGGCTCTACGCCGCGGGCTCCGGCGAATCGTTCGCCGAACTTCTCGAAGCCGAAGGCCCGCCGCCGGCGGTGACGCACCTGTCGGCGAAGAGGGGTCCCGCCGCAGGCGGGACGTCCGTGACGATCAGCGGGACGAACTTCACCGGCGCAAGCACTGTGCGGTTCGGGTCTGGCGCGGCCGCGTCGGTGATCGTCAACTCGACGACGTCGATCACCGCGACCTCGCCGCCGGGCACGACGGGCAGGGTCGAAGTGGTCGTGGACACGCAGAACGGCGCGAGCGCCGCGACGGCCAAGGCCCGCTACACCTACGAACTCCCGACGGTGACCGGCCTGAGCCCGGCAATAGGGACCGACGCGGGTGGGTCGCCCCTGACTGTGACGGGCAGCGGCTTCGCTGTGGGGGCGGGCACGACCTTCAGCTTCGGCAAGGCGGTGGCGAGCAGCGTCAGCTGCGCGTCCTCGACCGAATGCACCCTGCTCACACCGGCCGCGACGAAACCGGGCACGGTCGACGTGCGCGCAAAGGCGGGCGGCAAGACCAGCAAGAAGAGCCCGCCCGGCGATCAGTTCACCTACACCGGCTAGACGCCGGGCGCCGCGCCTAGCCCGTCATCCCCCCGAAGATCCCGCCGGTCACGTGGAGCGTCTGCCCGTGTACGTAGTTCGACCACGGGGAGCACAGGAAGAAGATGCCGCCGGCGGCCTCTTCGGGTGAGGCGGGACGTCCGAGCGGGATGATCGCCGAGGCCATCGCGCGCATCTGCTCGGGGATTCCGAGCTGCACCTTCTCGCCGCCGATCTCCATCGCGTTCTCGTCGACCTTCGCCTGGGTCAGGCGGGTGTCGATGAAGCCGAAGGCGACCGCGTTCACGTTCACTTTGAACTGGCCCCACTCCTTGGCGACCGTTTTCGTGAGGCCGACGACGGCGGCCTTCCCCGAGGAGTAGTTGGCCTGGCCCGGGTTGCCGAAGGTGCCCGAGGTCGAGGAGACGTTGACGATCTTGCGGAACACCTCCCTGCCTTCCTCGCGCTCCTTCTTCGCCGGCTCGCGCAGGTGCGGCGCGGCGGCACGGATCACGCGGAAGGGGACGATCGTGTGGATGTCGAGCATCGCCTGGAAGTGCTCGTCGGTCATCTTGTGGACGGGTTCGTCGATCGTGTAGCCGGCGTTGTTGACGATGATGTCGATCTTGCCGAACGAGTCGATCGCGGTCTTGACGAGCTCGTCGGCCGCGCCGGGCTTCGTCAGGTCGCCGGCGTAGACGGCGGTCTCGCCGTTGATCTCGCCGGAGGCCTGCTCGGCGACGTCGCCGTCGAGGTCGTTGATCAGGACCTGCGCTCCCTCGGCGACGAGCAGCTCAGCGGTCGCGCGGCCGATCCCTCGCGCCGAACCGGTGACGATCGCCGACTTCCCGTCGAGTACTCCCATGGCTGTAGCGTCTCCTTGTCTCCAGATTGCGGACCGGAGAGGTTATCCGGCGCCGCGCGATGGAGGCGTTGTGTGGCGAGCGGGAGGAGCGGGCGATGTCGCAGGAGGACGTGGAGGTGGTGCGGGGGCTCTACGACGGATGGCTTCGCGGCGAGGCCGGCCTGGAGCTCTTCGACCCTGAGATCTCGATGGTTGAGTCGGCGACGCTTCCGGGCGCGGCGTCCGCCTACGGGATCGACGCCGTGCGACGCTACATGGAGAGCTTCGACAGGCACTGGGACGGGGTTCGCTTCGAGCCCCAGGAGTTCATCGACGCAGGCGACGGACAGGTGGTGGTGGTCGCCCGGCTCGTCGGGACAGGCAGGCTGAGCGGCGTCGAGGTGACGCGAACGTGGGCGTACGTCTGGACCGTCGCGGGCGGGAAGGTCCACAGCATGGTCGGCTACGCCGACCGCGACGAGGCGCTCGGAGCCGTGGCCGCGCAGGAGAAGGGCGGGCCCCACCCGGGCGGCTAGGAGACGATGACGCCGAAGTCCTGCGTGTAGATGCCGCCGCGCTGCCCGTGGGCGAGGCCGTTGGTGTGCGGCGAGACGCCGACGCCGGTGTCGCGGAAGTGCGGGTCGAGGATGTTCGCGCGGTGCCCGGCCGACCCCATCCAGGTGGAGACGATCGACTTCGGCGTGCCGAGCCACAGGCTGCCCCAGCCGATGTTCTCCGCGATTTCGAAGCCGAGCCGCGAGCTGAAGATGTAGCCGGTGCGGCGCATCCGCATCAGCGGCGTGTCGCCGCGCGGCCCGATGTGTTCGAAGTAGTCGCCGAAGGCCATGCTCTCGGTGTGGGCCTGGGCGGCGCTGACCAGGTGGACGTTCCAGTGCAGCGGGCGCTCGCCGCGGCCGGCGCGTTCGCGGTTGACGAGGCACAGCGTCGCGGCGCGCACGCGCGCGAGGTTGAAGTGGCTGGGGGCCAGCGTGGCATCGCGGCAGTAACCGTTCTTCGGGGCGTAGTAGAGGAGGTGGGCCGGCATGCCGTGACGGCGTTTGCCGCCCTTCGGGCACTTCGCTTTGTGGAAGGAGGAGTGGTGGGAGGCTTTGCAGGCTCCGCCGCCGCTGTAGGTGGCGGCGAGCGCGGGCGCCGGGCCGAACGCGGCCGCCGCGCAGGCCAGGACGCACGCCGAGGCGAGGCCGTATCGAGCCATGCGGGCCTATCGGCCGCCGTCCGCTCAGACTTGAGTGGTTAGGCGTCGGTTTGGACAGGTTGCGAGAACCCTGTTCAAACGTGGCGATCGCTACGGATTCCCGACGCGCGCCTGAGCCGCCCGTGGGGCCCCTAGAGCCCGAGCACGCGCCCGAGGATCTCGCGCATGATCTCGTCGCTGCCGCCGCCGATCGGCCCGAGGCGGGCGTCGCGAGCGGCCCGCTCGACCCAGTACTCGCGCATGTATCCGGCGCCGCCGTGGATCTGCAGGCACTCGTCCATCAGCTCGAAGGAGGCGCGCTGCGTGAGCAGCTTGGCCATCGTGACCTCCTTCAGGGGCTCCTCGCCGGCGATGAAGCGGCGCAGCGCGTCGTAGGTGACGCAGCGGCAGGTGTAGACGGAGGTGGCCATGTCGGCGAGCCTGTGGCGGATCGCCTGGTGGCCGGAGAGCGGTCGCCCGAAGGCGTGGCGCTCGCGCGCGAACTCGGCGGTGCGCTCCCACGCGAGTCGCATCGCGCCGACGGCGCCGAGCGCCATCGCGAGCCGCTCCCACTGGAAGTTGGCCATGATCAGCTTGAAGCCGCCGTGTAGCTCGCCGAGCAGGTTCTCCTCGGCCACGAACACGTCCTCGTACGCGATCGTGGCGGTGTCCGAGGCGTGCCAGCCGAGCTTCTCGAGCTTGGACGAGGTGACCCCCTCGCCGCGGTCGACGATCAGGAACGAGATGCCGCCGTGGCCGCCCTCGGGGGTGGTCTTGACGGCCGTGACGATGAAGTCGGCGCGCACGCCGTTGGTGATGTAGGTCTTCTCGCCGTTGACGAGGAAGCCGCCGTCGACGCGCTCGGCGCGGGTCGAGAGCGCGGCGACGTCCGAGCCCGCGCCCGGCTCGGTGATGCCGAGGGCGCCGATCAGCTCGCCGGCGATCGAGGGGACCAGGTAGCGCTGCTTCTGCGCGTCGGTGCCGAACTTCCAGATCGGGGGCGTGGCGATGTTGATGTGGGCGCCGATCCCGGCAGCGGTGCCGCCCGAGCCGGTGCGGGCCATCTCCTCGCAGAGCACCGCCTCGTGCAGGTAGTCCCCGCCCTGCCCGCCGTACTCCTCCTCGTACTTCAGGCCGAGCAGTCCCTGGGCGGCCATCTTCGGAAACACGTCGTTGGGGAACCAGCGCTCCTCCTCCCACTGCTGGGCGTGCGGGGCCAGCTCGCGGTCGATGAAGCCGCGCACCGATTCGCGCAGCTCCTCGTGCTCGGGGGTGAAGGGGGGGTCCGGAGTCACGTCCTCTTTCTATTCCTTTGCTGTGGCTGTGCCGATCGGCGCATGCACCGATCGGGGGCGGGCACATGCGCCCGCCCCGGGGTCCGCACATGTGCGGACCCCTTAATTAGGAGAGAATCGATTCGATGATCGAGCGCCCCTACACTCCTGCGCCGCGCTGGCGAACACTGCTTGCGGGCCTCCTCGACGCCGCGCTGCTCGCGGGCGTCGCATGGGCGTTCCGCGGCCGTGTTCGAGGCCCCGCGGCCAGCCGTGCGCTGGCGGTGCTCGGCTCCGCAGGCGAGTTCGCCCGCGAGCAGGTCGCGAGCCCTGGGCAGCGGCTGCTCGGCGTGCGGACCGTCGACCGGCGAACCGGTCGCCGGACCGAGCTGTGGCGGAGCGGCCTGCTGCTCGGCGCAGGCATCGCCGGCCGGCGGCTCACGGCCCGGCTCAGGCTCGAGCCCGCCGCCGAGGCCGAGCAGGCGCGGGAGAGCTTCCTTCCCGAGCTGCGCGCCATCCAGGAGCGCCACGCGGTCGATTCGCCGGAGCTCGCCGCCGAGCGCCACGCGCTCTACGAGCGCCACAGGGTGAGCGTCTACGGGCCCGACCTGATGCGCGCGATGGGCGTGTCGGTGGCCGTCGCCCTGCTCAACCGCCGCCTGCGCCGCCGCCTCGCCCCCACTGTCGAGGTGCGCGCCTAGCGCATGGACCCCGCCGAGGTCCTCGCCGCCTACGACGAGCAGGTGCGCCGGGGCGCGCGCGCCGGCTCCCCCGGCTACGGCCTCGAGCGCGACGGGCCCGTCGTGCGCGAGGTCCGCGACGAGTGGGCCGCCGTCACCTGGAGCGAGCTCGACGAGCAGAGCGCCGATGCAGCGATCGCCGCCCAGGTCGAGCGCTTCGCCCGGCGCGGGGGCCGGTGGGAGTGGAAGCTCTACTCCTACGACCGCCCCGCGGACCTGCCGAGCCGGCTGCGCGCCGCGGGCCTTCGCCCCGAGCCGGAGGAGTCGCTGCTCGTCGCCGAGGTCGCCGCCCTCGCGGACACCCGCGTCGAGGTGCCCGATGGCGCCGAGCTCGTCGCCGTGGAGGACGAGGCCGACGCCCGCGCGCTGGTCGCGATGCAGGACCAGGTGTTCGGCCGCAGCCGCTCCGGGATCGAGCAGGCGCTCATCGCCGCCCTCGCCGAGCGCCCGCCCAGGGCCGCCGCCGTGATGGCGGTGGCCGAAGGCGTCCCCGTCGCCGGCGGTCGCGTCGAGTTCGCCGCCGCCTCTCAGTTCGCCGGGCTGTGGGGCGGCTCCACGATTCCGAGCTGGCGCGGGCGCGGCCTGTTCCGCGCGCTCGTCGCACGTCGCGCCGCGCTCGCCGCCGAGCGCGGCTACCGCTGGCTGCACGTCGACGCCTCCGCCGCGAGCCGGCCGATCCTGCTGCGGCTCGGCTTCATCGAGCTCGCCAAGACGACGCCGTTCGTCCGGGCGCCGGACCGGTAGCGAGCGCGGGGCGCGGTGCCGCACCCTGCGCACGCTCGCGGCCGCCGACGCACTCGCCCCTAGAGCCCGTAGGAGCGGCCGATCACGTCGAGCATGATCTCGTCGGTGCCGGCGCCGATCCGGTTCAGGCGCATGTCGCGCCAGACGCGCTCGACGCCGTACTCGCGCATGTAGCCGGCGCCGCCGTGGATCTGGATGCACTCGTCTGCGACTTCGCATGCGATCCGCGACGCGTGCAGCTTGGCCATCGAGATCTCCCGCACGGGGTACTCGCCGTTGTTGAAGCGCCAGGCGGTGACGTAGACCATCTGGCGGGCCGACTCGATCTTCGTCGCCATCTCGGCGAACTTGTGGCGGATCACCTGGAAGTGGCCGATCGAGCGCCCGAACGCCTTGCGCTCGTTCGCGTACTGCAGGGTCCGCTCGAAGCATTTCTGGGCGCCGGCGACGCAGCCGGCGGCGCCGATCAGCCGCTCGCCCTGGAGCTCCCACATGATGTGGTAGAAGCCCTTGCCGACCTGGCCGAGCACCGCCGTCGAGGGAACGCGGACATCCTGGAAGGCCAGCAGCGCGGTGTCGGAGGCGTGCATGCCGAGCTTCTCCAGGCGCTTCTCCCGGATGACCCCAGGACTGTCCATCGGCACGAGGAACAGCGTGAAGCCGTCGTAGCCGGCGTCCGGGTCGGTCTTCGTCACGAGCACGATCGCGTCGGCGCGGTGGCCGTTGGTGATGTAGGTCTTCGAGCCGTTGATGACGTAGTCCTCGCCGTCCTTCACGGCCCGGGTCTTGATCCCCGAGACGTCCGAGCCGGCGTCGGGCTCGGTGATGCCGAGGCAGAGGATCTTCTCGCCCTTGATCGCCGGCACCACCCACTCCTGCTTCTGCTCCTCGGTGCCGAACGCCAGGATCGGCGGCATCGCCATGTCGGTGTGGACGGCGATGCCCATCGCGAGGCCGCCGGAGTTGGCGTTGCCGATCTCCTCGGCGAGCACGAGGCTCGTGTAGTAGTCGCCGCCCTGGCCGCCGTATTGCTCGGGCTTGTCGAGCCCGAGGAAGCCCAGTTCGCCCATGCGCGGGAAGACGGAGTCGGGGAAGGTCGTCTCCTCCCATTCCTCGGCGTGGGGGGCGAGCTCTTTGATCGCGAAGTTGCGGATCGACTCGCGGAGCTGTTCGTGCTCGTCGGTGAAGATGAAGTGCTTGCGCTGTGACTTGAAGTCGGGCTTCAGCACGCTCTCGGCGGTGGCCATGGCTGGCGTTCTCTCCTTGGTCGGGCTTCGTGCGGACGACGCGGCAGGGGCGCCGGCGCTCGCGCGGGACGCTAACGCAGCGCCCGTCAAAAGTAAACAGTAGAACTCGCTACTTCGGGCAGCGGCGGGCTGCTCCGCCGGCCAGCGCGGCTCGTCGCCCGGCACAACGGACGCCGCCGGTGTTGGACGCTTCGCACACATGCGCGCGGGAAGAAACCGCAGCCCGCGGAGTTCTTGACCGATACGCGCGGACGTCACGACCGGTGTGGCTCGTGGGGGGTTTGCCGCGCGAGAGAGAAAGGAGCTGGCATGTACGTGCGGTCCGCGCTCGCGGGCGGCGCGAGCGCGCGGGCGGGATCCAGACGCTCGATGCGCAAGCCCGCCGGGCTGGTGATGGCGGTGGCGGTCCTCGGCAGCGCGATGGCGTTCGTCGACGCCACCGTCGTCAACATCGCCGTGCCGAGCATCGTCGCGCAGTTCCCCACCGAACCGCTCTCGAGCGTCTCCTGGGTGCTCAACGCCTACAACATCGTGTTCGCCGCGTTCCTGATCGGAGGCGGGCAGCTCGCCGACACCTTCGGCCGCCGGCGCGTCTTCTCGATCGCCCTCTTCGTCTTCACGGGCGCCTCGGCGCTGTGCGCGCTCGCGCCCACGCTCACCGTGCTGGTGCTCGCGCGCGTGCTGCAGGCGGCCGGCGCCGCGCTGCTGATCCCCAGCTCGCTCGCGATCGTCCTCGACGCCTATCCGCGGGAGCGCAGGGTCCGCGCGATCACGCTCTGGGCCGCGGCGGCCGCGGCCGCGGCCGGCATCGGGCCGCCGCTCGGCGGCCTGCTCGTGACCGCCTCGGGCTGGCGGCTCGTGTTCCTCATCAACATCCCCGTCGGCCTGCTCACGCTCGCGCTCGCGCGTGCGATCGTGCCGGAGAGCCGGCGACCGGGCAAGCGGCGGCTCCCCGACCTGCTCGGGGAAGCGGCGCTCTCGCTGGCCGTCGCGGCGCTCGTGCTGGTGATCGTCAAGGGCGAAGAATGGGGCTGGCTGGGCGTGAGGACGCTCTGGACGCTGGGCGCCGCGTGCCTGCTGGGCGCCGCCTTCCTCGCCCGCTGCAGGCGCGACCCGGGGCGGACGATCGACCCTGCGCTGCTGAAGCTGCGCTCCTTCGACGTCGCCAACGGGGCGACCACCGTGCTCGCCGTCGGCTTCTACGGCTACACGCTCTGCAACGTCCTGTTCCTGACGGGTGTGTGGCACTACTCGGTCCTGCAGGCCGGCCTCGCGCTGATGCCGGGCCCCGTCATCGCGATGGCCGTCGCCGCGGTCGCCAGCCGGCCGATCGAGCGCTTCGGCCACCGCAGCGTGATCATCCCCGGCGCGGTGATCTGGGCGTCCGGCTCCGCCTACCTCGTGAGTGCCGCGGGTACCCAGGCGGATTTCCTCGGCACGCTGCTCCCCGTGATCGTGCTGTCCGGGATCGGGGCCGGTCTCACGTTCCCCGCCGTCAGCGGCGCGGCGGTCATGGCGGTGCCCGGCGAGCGGTTCGCGCTCGCCAGCGCATTGAACGCCGTGTCGCGGCAGATCGGCGCCGCGCTCGGGGTCGCGGCGCTCGTGGCGATCCTGGGCGACGCGCGCGGCCCGGGCGCACTCGACGCCTTCCGGCACGCGTGGACCTTCGCCGGACTGTGCCTGCTCGCGGGCGGGGTGCTGTGCGTGCGGCTGCCCGGGCGCCCCGCGGCACCGGCCCTCGCCACTGTTCCGCAGGTCGAACCCCCGACGCAACTGCGCTCGCGGACCGTCGCGATCCACGGCGCGGTTGAAAGTAAGCAGTAGCGCTGCGCACTTCCCACCTGGCCCGTTCCGGGCTAGGATGCGCCGGTGGCCACCGAGAAGGTCCTCTACACGCTTGACGGACGCGGCGTCGCGACGATCACGCTCAACGACCCGGAGACGCGCAACGCGCTGTCGGCCGAGCTGCTCGAGGGGCTGATCGAGAGCTTCTCCCGGGCTCGCTCCGAAGACGGGGCGCGCTGCGTCGTGCTCGCCTCCTCGCACGAGCGCACCTTCTCCTCCGGCGCCAACCTCGGCGGCTTCGCGGCCGAGATGGAGCTCGTCCACAAGCACTTCGCCGGCGAGCGCTTCGTCTCGCTGTTCAAGCTGATCGGCGAGCTCGGCAAGCCGACGATCTGCGCGGCGCGCGGCCACGTGCTGGCCGGCGCGCTCGGGATCGCGCTCGCATGCGATCTGATCGTCGCCGGCGAGACCGCGAGCTTCGGCACGCCCGAGATCAACGTCGGCGCCTTCCCGTTCATGATCATGGCGCTGATCTACCGCAACGTGCCGCGTAAGAAGGCCAACGAGCTGCTCCTGCTCGGCGAGCGCTGGAGCGCCCAGCAGGCGCTCGAAGCGGGGATCGTCAATCGCGTCGTGCCGGACGCCGAGCTCCAGCCGACCGTCGAGGACTGGGCGGGCAAGCTCGCCGGCAAGTCCCCGGTGATCATGCGCCTCGGCAAGGAAGCGATGCGCCGCCAGCTGGACATGCCGCTCGACGACGCGCTCGACTACCTGCGCGCGCAGCTCACGCTCGCGCAGTCGACGGAGGACATCGTCGAGGGCGTCGGGGCCTTCTTCGAGAAGCGCGAGCCCGTCTGGAAAGGGAGATGAATGGCTGACACCACCGCGCCGTCGCTGCTCAGACCGCTCGTCGAGGACCTGCACGCGCGCCGCGCCGAGATCGCGAAGGGCGGCGGCGAGGAGAAGATCGCGCGCCAGCACGAGCGGGAAAAGCTCACGGCCCGCGAGCGGCTCGCGCTGCTGATCGACGAGGGCACGTTCGTCGAGCTCGGCATCCACGGCCGGCCGCACTCCTCCCAGCGCGCGATGGACGGCGTCGATGCCCCGGCCGACGGCGTGATCACGGGCTACGGCAAGGTCGACGGCCGGCTGGTCGCGGTCTGCGCGTACGACTTCACGGTGATGGCCGGCTCGATGGGCATGACCGGCGAGCTGAAGGTCACGCGCCTGCGCGAGCTGGCGCTGACCAAGCGGATCCCGTTCATCTGGCTGCTCGACTCCGCGGGCGCCCGCATCCAGGAGGCCGTCGGCTCGCTGTTCGCCGGCTCCGGGCACCTGTTCCGCGAGGAGGTCGTGATGAGCGGTGTGATCCCGCAGGTCGCGGCCCTGATGGGGCCCTGCGCGGCGGGCACCGCCTACATCCCCGGCCTCGCCGACTTCGTGCCGATGGTCAAGGGCCGGGGCTCGATGGCGCTCGCGGGGCCGCACCTTGTGCGCGCGGCGATCGGCGAGGACGTCACCCAGGAGGAGCTCGGCGGCTCGCGCGTGCACTGCCGCAAGTCCGGCGTCGGCGACATGGAGGTGGCCTCCGACGAGGAGTGCATCGAACGCATCAAGCAATACCTCTCCTTCATGCCGCAGAACTGCGAGGCGCCGGTCCCGGTCAGGCCGGTCGGCGACCCGATCGACCGCGGCGACGAGGAGCTGCTCGACGTGCTCCCGGAGTCCAACCGCAAGCCGTATGACATGTACGAGGTGATCCGGCGCGTCGTCGACGACGGCGAGTACTTCGACATGAAGGGCCAGTGGGCGAAGACGATCATCACGTGCTTCGCCCGCTTCGGCGGCCGCCCCGTGGGGATCGTCGCCAACCAGCCGAAGCAGCTCGGCGGGATCCTCGACAACGACTCGGCCGACAAGGCTGCCCGCTTCGTCAACCTCTGCAACGCCTTCTCGATCCCGCTGGTGTTCCTGATGGACGTGCCTGGGTTCATGGTCGGGACCAAGGTCGAGGCCGACGGAATCATCCGCCACGGCGCGAAGATGCTCTACGCCGTCGCCAACGCCACGGTCCCGAAGATCACGGTGATCACGCGCAAGGCCTACGGCGCCGGCTACTACGTGATGAACGGCCGCGCGTATGAGCCCGACCTGATCGTCGCCTGGCCGAGTGCCGAGATCTCGGTGATGGGCGCGGAGGGCGCCGTCGAGATCGTGATGCGCAGGCAGGTCGAGGAAGCCGAGGACCCGGCCGCCAAGAAGGCCGAGCTGGTCGAGGCCTACCGCAAGATCATCGACGTCTACATCGCGGCGGGCAACGACATGATCGACGACGTGATCGACCCCCGCGAGACCCGGGCGACGATCTGCCGCGGACTGGAGATGGCCGCGAGCAAGAAGATCGAGCGGCCGTGGAAGCGCCAGGGGGTCGTGCCCGTATGACGAGCGTCTACGACCGCATCCGCAATCCTGCGAGCGCCACCGCGGCGCGCGCCGGAGCCGGCACGGACGGCTTCGCGGCGCTGCACGGCCACAAGTACGCCCTGCTCGTCACCTACCGCCGCTCGGGCGAGCCGGTGCCGACGCCAGTCTGGTTCGGGCTCGACGCCGATGATCGCCTGTACGTGCGCACCGACGCCGCGGCCGCCAAGTGCAAGCGCCTGAAGGCGGACCCGCGTGCGCTGGTCGGCCCGTGCGACGCGCGCGGCAAGCCGCTCGGCCCGCTCGCCGCCGGCGAAGGGCGCGTACTCGAGCCGGACGAGGGCGGACGCGCCGAGGCCGTCCTGCGTTCGAGCTATGGCCTCGGCCGGCGGCTGTATGAGGGAGTGATCGGAGCCCGCACCCCGAGCGCCTACCTGGAGGTGACCCCAGCATGAGCCTCGACGACCCCGTCGTCATCACCTGCTCGATCTCGGGCGCGATCGCCAATCGCGAGCAGTGCCCGGCGATCCCCTACACGCCCGAGGAGTACGCCGCCGAGGCGCGCCGGATCGTCGACGAGGGCGGCGTGATGATCCACATCCACGCGCGCAAACCGGACGGCACGCCGAGCTACGAGATCGAGGACTTCGCCGCGATCACCCAGGCGATCCGCGACGAGGTCGGCGACGAGGTGATCGTCAACTACTCGACGGGCACGATCGGCGTCCCGGTCGAGAAGCGGATCGCCTACCTGCGCGAGTGCCGGCCCGAGGTCGCCGCGCTGAACATGGGCTCGATGAACTACGCCAAGTACTCGAAGTCGCGCAAGGCGTTCGTGTTCGACACGGTCTTCGCGAACCCGTTCACGGAGATCGTCGAGCTGCTCGAAGCGATGAACGAGCTCGGCATCAAACCCGAGCACGAGTGCTTCGACATCGGCCACGTCGGCTCGCTCGCGCCGCTGATCGACATGGGCGTGCTGCACACGCCGCTGCACGTCGACTGCGTGATGGGCGTGGTCGGCGGGGATCCCGCCGAGCGCGCGCAACCTCGCGGCGATGGCCGACAACATCCCCGACGGGGCTCCCACTGGGGCGTGATCGGGATCTCGCGCGACCAGTGGATGCTCGTCGCGGCCGCTCTCACCCTCGGCGGCTCGATCCGCGTCGGGCTCGAGGACAACCTGTACCTCCCCGACGGGCGCATGGCGGGCTCCAACGGCGAGCTGATCGCCAAGGCCCGGGGGATGGCCGAAGAGATCGGACGGCGGCCCGCGACCGTCGCCGAGGCGCGGAGCATGCTGAACGTGCCGGCCAGGCCGTCCGTCGGGAGCCCGGCATGAGCCTGCCGCTGGCGGGCATCCGCGTCCTCGACCTCTCGCGCCTGCTGCCGGGAGGATTCTGCTCGCTGCTGCTGGCCGACTTCGGCGCCGAGGTGCTGAAGGTGGAGGACACCGGGATGGGCGACTACATCCGCTGGTCGCCGCCGTTCTACGACGGCGCGCACGACAGCGCGCGCTCGGCGCTCTTCCTCTCGCTGAACCGCAACAAGCGCTCGATCCGCCTCGACCTCAAGAACGAGCGCGGCCGCGAGGCGCTGCTGCGGCTGGTGGGCGAATACGACGTCGTGCTGGAGTCGTTTCGACCGGGCGTGCTCGAACGGCTGGGCGTCGGCTACCAGCGCATGAAGGAGACGAACCCGGGGATCGTCTACTGCGCGATCAGCGGCTACGGCCAGGACGGGCCGAAACGCGACGCCTCCGGCCACGACATGAACTACCTGGGGCTGATCGGGCTGCTCGGGCTGACCGGCGAGCGCGGAGGGGCGCCCGTCCAGTCGGCCGGGCAGATCGCCGACCTCGGCGGCGGCGCGCTGATGGCCGCGTTCGGCATCCTCGCCGCGCTGCGCGAGCGCGACGGCGCCTCGCCGCAGCCAGCTGCGCCCGGGCGCGCCGCGTGCGCCGGGAGCCACGGCTCGGGCGAAGGCCAGCTCGTGGACGTCTCGATGGCCGACGGCGCGCTCTCCTGGCTTGCGATGGTCGCCGCGACGTACTTCGCCGACGGCAACGTCCCCCACCGCGGCGACCTCCCGCTCGCCGGCTCGCTGGTCTGCTACCGGCCCTACGAGTGCGCCGACGGCTGGGTCTCGCTCGGCGCGCTCGAGCCGAAGTTCTGGCAGGCCTGGTGCCGGGGCGTGGGACGCGAGGACCTGATCGGCTCGCAGTTCGAGGCGCCGGGCTCGGCCGCCCACGGGCAGGTCCAGGAGATCTTCAAGGGCCGCACGCGCGAGCAGTGGGAGGCGTTCGCGCGCGAGCACGACTGCTGCCTCGAGCCCGTCCTGGAGCTCGACGAGGCGCTCGACTCCGAGCTCGTCCGCGCGCGGCAGATGGTCGTCGAGCTCGACCAGCCGGGCGCCGAGCGCCCCGTGCGCCAGCTCGGCCTTCCCGTCAAGCTCGACCGCACGCCCGGCGAGCACGACCGGCTGCCCGGCCCGGCGCTCGGAGAGCACACCGAGCAGGTGCTCGCCGAGGCGGGCTACTCCGAGCCGGAGATCGCCGAGCTGCTCGCCGGTGGCGCGGCGGCGGGTCCTGCGGAGACGCAGCACGGCACGACGCTGAGGGCGTGAGGCCGCTCCGATGAGCGCCACCCGCACGGCGCCCGCGCGGAACGCCGCCCGCGCCGACGGCAGCCTCCTGAAGATGAGCGAGCTGGCCGAGCGCTCCGGCGTGAGCCCCGGCACGATCCGCTACTACCTGCGCGAAGGGCTGCTCGGCGACGGCGGCGACATCGTGCGCACGAGCCGCAACATGGCCTACTACCCGCCGGACTACGCCGAGCGGATCGCGCTGATCAAGCGGCTGCAGGAGGAGCGCTTCATGCCGCTGCGGGTGATCCGCGGCGCGCTGCGCGAGGACCCGGACCGCGTGCGGGCGCTGGTCGAGCTCGAGGACCGCATCATCGAGCGCGCGCTGGCGAGCGCCGAGGACCAGGGCCGTGTCTCGCGCAAGGCCGCGACCGAGCGCTACGGGGTGCCGCGCAACGTGCTCGACCGCCTCGCCGACATCGACGTGCTGACGCCGAACGGGCGCGGCTACGACCGCGACGACATCGCGATCATCGAGGCGATCGCGAGCTTCCGCGCGGGCGGCTACGAGGAGGCGCTCGGCTTCACCGTCTACGACACGCTGCGCTACCGCCGCGCGCTCGAGCCGCTGGTCAAGGAGGAGGTGCGGGCGCTGCTCGAGCGCCTGGCGGGCGAGGTCGACGTCGAGCGCGCGATGGAGATCGTCGCCGCCGGCAACGAGCCGCTTCGCGAGCTGATCGGCGCCGTGCACTCGAAGCTGCTGCTCGCCGAGCTGCGGCGTCACCGGGGAGGGCAGCAGGCGAAGTAGGAGTCAGGAATCCGACTGTGAGTATGAAGTTCGTATGGTACTATACGGACTAGAATGGGAACGCTGATACAGATCAAAGACGTGCCAGAGGATGTGCACGCGGTCCTCAAGTCGCGCGCCGCTCTCGCTGGCGTGTCGCTCTCGGAGTACGTTCGCGGGGAACTCGCCCGCGTTGCCGGACGACCCACTCCCGAGGAGTTCATAGCCCGCGTGCGGGCCCGGGGCCCGGCTGAGCTGGGTGAGCCGTCCGAGGTAACAATCAGGCGCCTGCGCGACGCTCTCGAGTGACCGTTCTCGACACCTCCGCCGTTGTGGACCTCCTGACGGGAGGCGCGGCATCGGCGGCGGTGGCCGATCTGCTGGCGAGCGAGCGGGAGCTGGCTGCGCCAGACGTGCTCGTCTTCGAGACGCTGTCCGTGATACGCCGCGCGACGCTGAAGGGGACGCTGTCCGATTCTCGTGCGTCGGCGGCGGTCGAGGACATGGCCGCGCTGCCAGTTCGGCTGTTCCCCAGCCTGCCCCTCCGCTCCAGAGCGTGGCAGCTGCGCGAGAACCTGACCGTGGCGGACGCGCTGTTTGTGGCTCTGGCCGAGAAGCTCCGCGAGCCGCTTGCGACGAAGGACAGCTCGTTGATGCGGGCGGCGAAGACGCTCCGCGAGGTTCGAGTGGTAGTGCTTCCGCTGTCCTGATCGCCTACCACCGCGCGCGGTGGTGCTCCATCACGCCCCGGCCCTGAGCGAGCTCGATCCCGCCGGGCAGCGTCCCCGCGAAGGTGCCGAACGGCGCCCGGTAGTCGGAGCTGACGAGCAGCAGGTTCTCGCGCCGGCTGCGCTCGGCCTCAGCCGTGAAGCGAAGCTCGGAGCCGTCCTCGCCGCGGATCGTGCGCAGGGCGGCGTCGAACTCGACCGGACCGACCTCGCGTGGGTCGCCCCCGACCCACACGGCGCGCTCGCTGCCTGCCGGGGGGTCGTTGATGCCGGCGACGAGGTTCCAGGCGAGCGGGGTCCCGTCGGGCGCGACGCCGACCCCCGCGCTCCAGCGCCACTCGGTGACGCGCGCGTGGTATCCCGCCGAGTCGTCGATCACCGCGCGCGCCTGCACCGGCCGCGGCGGGCGCGCCGTCGAGGCTGATCGTCCCGTGCGCGCGCACGCCGGCCTGCTTGCGCGTCCAGGACTCCGAGCGCCCGTTCGGGCAGCGGGCCACGAACCCTCGCTCTTCCTCGAACATCATCTCGAGCCTCACGCCGCGGTCGGCGATCCGCAACACCCCGGGGAGCTGCGTCGGGTCCTCGCCGGTCCCGTCGGCGACCGTGCCGTCGCCGAGCGAGCCGTGCACGAGCTCCACCTCGCCGCCGCGCGGAACCAGCCGGGTGCGCTCACGCAGCGCCCCGGTCGCCGGCGTGTACAGCGCCCAGAAGCTCTGGCGGGCGGGACCGATCCGTACCTGCGCTGCGCACGCCATCAACTCCTCATCGAAAACCCCCACCCAACGCCAGCGCTTCAGCGGGCGGCCGCGATCGAACATCCCGCGCCCCGCGATGAACTGCTCGGCGGTCAGGCAGCCGGATGGCTCGAGGGGGGTTATGCTTCCCGTCATTGACTGACCAGTCAATCTATTCCCGCGGCGAGGCCGCAGGACCCCGGGGGAGAGTTCGTTTGAAGGTCGCAGCTGTTCAGCTCAACTCAGGCGCCGATCGGGCGGCCAACCTCGCCGCCGCCGACAGGCTCACGCGCGCGGCGGCCGCCGAGGGCGCTCAGCTGATCGTACTCCCCGAGAAGTGGACCGCGATGGGCACCGAGCAGCAGCTGCGCGAAGCGGCCGAACCACTCGACGGTCCCGCCGTCGACCTGGGCGCGCGAGACCGCGCGCGAGCTGGGCGTCGAGATCGTCGCCGGCTCGATCCTCGAGCGCGCTGAGCGGGCGGGAGAAGCTCGCGAACACCTCGGTGCACGTCGACTCCACGGGGGAGATCCGCGCCGTCTACCGCAAGGTGCACATGTTCGACGTCGAGGTCGGCGGGCGCGTCTACCGCGAGTCCGAGCTCGAGCAGCCCGGCGAGGAGATCGTGCTCTCGCAGACGGCCGGCGGCGTGCGGGCTCGGACTGTCGATCTGCTACGACCTGCGCTTCCCGGAGCTCTACCGGATCCTCGCCGTCAGGGGTGCGCGGATCATCACGATCCCGGCCGCCTTCACGCTGGCGACGACGCGCGACCACTGGGAGACGCTCGTGCGGGCGCGGGCGATCGAGGACCAGGCGTTCGTGATCGCCGCCAACCAGGTCGGCGAGCATCCCGGCGGCCAGCACTCCGGCGGGCGCTCGATGATCGTCGACCCGTGGGGGATCGTGCTCGCGCAGGCCCCGGACACCGAGGCCGCGATCCTCGCCGAGCTCGACCTCGAGCGCCAGGAGCAGATCCGCGCCAAGCTGCCCTCGCTGGCCAACCGCCGGCCGGGCGCCTACGACTGGCCCGAGGAGGGCGCGCCGGCGCAGGACGAGCTGGCGGCGCACGCGGAGGTCAGACCGTGAGCTCCTCGGGGCGCATGCCGGCCGCGCGCTCCAAGCCCGCCGCCGATCGGGCGGCGGACAAGCGTCGCCTGATCCTCGACGCGGCGGTGCGCGTCTTCGCCCGCCAGGGCTTCCACGCCTGCCGCGTCGCCGACATCGCCGACGAGGCCGGCGTCGCCTACGGCCTCGTGTATCACTACTTCGGCTCCAAGGACGAGGTGCTCGACACGCTGTTCCTCGAGCGCTGGAACGTGATGCTCGAGGTGATCCGGCGCGTCGACGGCGAGGAGCTGCCGGTGCGCGGCAAGCTCGAAGCGATCGCCTCGTTCATCGTCGACTCCTACCAGCACGACCCCGACCTGATGAAGGTGATCATCGTCGAGGTCACGCGCGCCGCGAACTCCTTCGGCAACACCCACATCGGCACGATCCGCGAAGCCTACGACCTGATCGGCGGGATGATCGCCTCCGGCGCAGGAGAGCGGCCAGTTCAAGGCCGAGATCGACTCGCGCTTCGCCGCGATGGCCTTCTACGGCGCGATCGAGCAGCTGCTGACGGGCTGGATCTTCGGGCTGCTGCCGCAGGGCCCGGAGGACTTCGAGCGCGCCAAGTGGCTGGTCGTGGAGACGGTCTGCGGCGGCCTGCAGAACGGCGCCGGTGACCAGGCCGGCGTTCGCTGAGCGCACGGCGCCGGGCCCTCGCCGCGACCGCCCGCGCCGGTGTCCTGCGTCGCGGTTTTGAGTCGCGACAGCCACGGGCAATAGACTGGCGCGGCATGGAGAACGAGATGGTCAAGAGGCTGATCTGGTCCGGGATGCTCGCTGCCGCGGGCGCGCTCGCCAGCATCCTCGCCAACCGCATCGCCGTCGTCGCCTGGCGGCGGATCTTCGACGAGGAGCCGCCCGAGTGAGCGCGCAGCCGCCCGGCGGCGAGCCGCCCCAGAACATCGCGGCCGCGATCGCCGACGTCTCCGAGCGCGCCACCACGCTCGTCCGCGAGGAGATCGAGCTCGCCAAGGCCGAGGTCACCGAGAAGGTCACCAAGCTGGCCAGGGGGGCCGTGGTCGGCGTCGTCGCCGGGATCTTCTTCTTCTTCGCGCTCGTGATGGTGCTGTTCGGCTTCGCCTGGCTCCTCTACTACTACCTGCCGGGCGCCCAGTTCGCGTTCTTCTGGGGCTTCTTCGCGATGGGCCTGATCCTCGTCGCGCTCGGGGTCGGCGCCGGGCTGATCGCCGCGCGGGCGCTGAAACGGGGCTCGCCGCCGGTGCCGACGATGGCGATCGAGGAGGCGCAGCGGATCAAGGAGACCGTCACGGCCGGGCCGGCGGCGGTGCCGCCGGTGCCGAGCACGCCGGCGTCGGGCGACGGCGTCCCGGCACCCGCGCCCGCCGCGCCGCCGCGCCGGAGCGGACGGAGGCGAGGGCTGATGGCCACGCCCCGACCTGCCCAGCGCTCTGCCGCGGAGATCCGCAGCTCGATCGAGGACAACCGCCGCGAGCTCGGCCTCTCGGTCGAACGCCTGCGCGGCGAGGTCACCCGGATCACCGACTGGCGCGGCCACGTCGAGCGCCACCGCCCGGAAATCATGGCCGGGGCGGCCGTCGTCGGCCTGATCGTCGGCGTCAAACTGCTGCGCCGGCGCCGGCGCGACTAGCCGTCCCGCGCGAACCGCACTGAACGCCGGCGCCGGGTCGCGCACCGGAAGATCCCGGAACGAGCGGGGTCCCGTTCGGCGTCACGGCAGCCGAGCGTGTATCCGTTTCGGCCAAGGATTTCATGCAGGTGAACCACGGCCGGGGACGGCAAGAGGTGCGTCCCCGGCCGCTCCTCCTCAGCCCAGCAGCGCCCGCGGCACGCCCCCGACCCCGATCAGCCCGGGCCCGGTATAGGTGCCGATCACGGGCCCGACCTCGGACGTGAACACCGGTTCGGAGTCGAAGATCGCGCGGCAGCGCTCGATCAGCCGTTCGGCCTGCTCGGGCGCCTGGATGTGCTGGACGACCCAGCCGTCCGAGCCCGCGTCGCGCAGTTCCTCGGCGTAGCGGACCATGCGCTCGAAGGCGCGGCCGGCCGTGCGCACGCGCTCGACGGGCGTGATCTCGAACTCGAGGGAGAGGATCGGCTTGATCCGCAGCGTGCCGCCGAGCCATGCCTGCGCCTTGCCGATGCGCCCGCCGCGGCGCAGGTACTCGAGCGTGTCCAGGCAGAACCAGATCCGAAGCGCCTTGCGCGCCTCGCGCACGCGGGCGGCGACCGCCGCCTTGTCCGCCGCCCGCGTCGGCCGCCGCGCAGGCGGCCAGCACGAGCATGCCGAGCCCGCCGCAGCCGGTTTCGCCGTCGATCACCTCGACGCGCTCGCCGAGTCCGCGCTCGGCCAGCAGCGCGTGCGCTTGGCGCGCCGCCTCGGCCGTGCCCGAGATCCCGCCCGCGAGGTGGATCGAGACGACGTCGCGTCCTTCGTCGATCAGCGGCTCCCAGACGGCGAGGAAGTCGCCGATCGACGGCTGCGAGGTGCTCGGCAGTTCCGGGTCGGTGCGCAGGCGCTCGTAGAACGCCTCGAAGCCCTGCATGTCGAGCTCGCGCTCGGGCTGGCCGGCCCAGCCGACGTAGAGGCTGACCTGGTGGACGCCGCGCTCGTCGGCGAGGGCCCGTGGCAGGTAATGGGTGCTGTCGGAGGCGACCGCGACTGAAGCCATGCGGCGCGAGACGCTAGCGCACGGTCCCGGCGGCTAGGCCAGCGCCTCCTCGAGCTCGCCCGATTCGTACATCTCCGTGACGATGTCACAGCCGCCGAGCAGCTCGCCGCCCTTGAACAGCTGCGGGATCGTCGGCCACTCCGAGATCGCCGAGAGCTCCTGGCGGATGCGGGGATCGGGCAGGATGTCGACGGCCGCGAACGGCACCTCGAGCGACTGCAGGATCGCGACGGTGCGCGCCGAGAACCCGCACGCCGGCGCCTCCGGCGTCCCCTTCATGAACAGGATCACGTCGTGCTCGGCGATCGCCTCTGCGATCGCCTCGCGGATCGGGCTGGTCTCGGCGTCGGGCGCGGGCGGTGCGCGGGGCGCCCTGCGGCGCCATCGGAACGGGGTCGAACTGGCTGCTTGACATCTGAAGGCTCCTGGCTGTCAGGGGGTCTGGATCTTGGAGGGGGCGACGGTCTTCAGCGCCAAGGCATGGATCGCGCCGCCGACGTCCGATCCGAGGGCGCCGTAGACGAGCTTGTGCTGCTCGATGCGGCTCAGCCCCTCGAAGGCCGTCGCGGTCACGGTCGCACGGAAGTGGTCGGCGGTCCCGGTGGTGTCCTCGACCTCCGCCTGCGAGCCCGGGAGCGCTGCCTCGATGCGCTGCTTGATTTCCTCTGGGGAGGGCACTTCGCTCCTAGCGTAGAAGATCGCCCGACGCCGGTCCGCGGCGCGCTCGCCGCCGGCCCCGGCACCGCTATACTTTGGAAAGTCTTGGAGCCATCCACGGGAGCCAGCCGATGATCGAGATCACCGACAAGGGTGCCGAGAAGGTGCACGAGTTTCTGACCGCCCAGCAGGCGGACGTCAGCCTTGCGGGGCTGCGCGTCGGCGTCCGCGGCGGCGGCTGCTCCGGCTTTCAGTACCAGCTCGCCTTCGACGAGCAGCGCGACAGCGATGTCGTGTTCGAAAGCCACGGCCTGAAGCTGCTGGTCGACCGCGAGAGCCTGCAGTTCGTCAGCGGCTCCACGATCGACTACGAGGAGAGCCTGCAGGGCGCCGGCTTCAAGGTCAACAACCCCAACGTCGTCGCCGCTTGCGGCTGCGGCTCCTCCTTCCGGGTAGCCGAGGAGGAGCAGGTCTCCGCCGTCTGACGCCGGCCCGCCCGGCGGCGCGCGGGCGCCGCTTGCGCGCGAGGAACCTCGATCGACGCCTCACACGCCGGCCGCGCCGCGGGCGGTTCGCGGCCACCGCCTTCGCGGCTGCGGCGGCGCTCCTGGCGGCGGGCTGCGGCGGAGGCGCGAAGACGGCCCCATCGGCGTCGACGGCCGGCCCCCCGCGATCCGCCGCCGGCGCGCCGGCCTTCGGCATCACCGAGGACAACGCCGACCTGCTGTGGGCACCCGGCGCGCAGGCTCCGCCCCAGGCCGCGGCGTTCCTGCAGGCGCGCCGCCGGCTGAGCGCACTGCACCCGCGCTACGTGCGCCTGCTCGTCAACTGGGCGGCCCTTCAACCCTCGCCGGATCAGCCCCCGTCGCTCAGCGCGCCGGTCGACGGCTGCGCGCGGGGCGTGCCGCCCTGCGGCCCATACCCGGGTCTCGCCGGCGAGCTCGCCGCGATCGCCTCCCAGCAGCGCGCCGCCCGCGCCCGCAGAGAAGCCGCGCCGCAGGTCGTGCTGGACCTGCTCGGCACCCCGGCGTGGGCCGCGCTCCCGCCGCACGGCTGCGAAGCCGCCGGCACGCCTGCGACGGCGGGAACGCTTCGCCCCGAGGCGCTCGGCGCCTACCGCACGCTGATCGCGGACGTGCTCGCGCTCGCGCGCCGCGAAGGCGTGGCGCTGCCGTGGTGGGCGCCCTGGAACGAGCCCAACGACCCTCGCTTCCTGAGCCCGCAACGCGCGAGCTGCAGCGCCTCGGGCGCGCCGCTTGCCCCGGACGCCTACGCGCAGCTCGCGCGCGCGATGGGCGCGGAGCTGAAGGCCTCGGGCAGCGGCGCCCGGCTGCTCCTCGGCGAGCTCGGCGGCTACCTCAGCGGCTCGCCGCACCGGATCGGCGTCGAGGAGTTCGTACAGGCGCTCCCCGAGGACGTGCTCTGCCTGAGCCGTAACTGGTCTGTCCACGCCTACGCCGCCTACGGGCCGCGACGTCGGCAGACCGGCGAAGACCCGGTCGCGGCCCTCGAGCGCGCGCTCGACGCGCGTGGGGGATGCGCGGCCGGTGCCCGTGTATGGGTCACCGAGGCGGGAGCCGGGGCGGAACGGCCCGGGCGCGCCCGGGGCGCGGCGACGGACCAGCAAGCCGGCTATGCGGCGCTGCTGGCGCAGTTGCGGCGCTGGTCGGCTGACGAGAGGGTGGCGGCGATCTTCCAGTACACGTTCCGCGATGACCCGGCCTATCCGGTCGGCCTGACCGACCCCTCGCTCACGAGTGTGTACCCCACCTACGGGCTGTGGATGGCCCTCGCGCGGGGCTCGCTCCCGGCATCCGCCCCCGCGCCGCCCGCGCGCTGACAGACCTGGACCTGTAGTAGAGGGTGAGGTACGCCTGGCTACGGCGGCATCGGTCCAGAGCAAAAGGCGGCGATCGGCGGCGCCGGAACGGCCAGG
This sequence comes from uncultured Solirubrobacteraceae bacterium, assembly GCA_963721285.1. Classification (GTDB taxonomy): domain Bacteria; phylum Actinomycetota; class Thermoleophilia; order Solirubrobacterales; family Solirubrobacteraceae; genus Palsa-744. Next base: position 1,210,847 of record CAVRIN010000002.1, read on the forward strand.
GGCGCGGCGAGAAGCCCGGCGGACCGCCTATAAAACGAGAATTCCCGGGTCCGCGCCCCGCCCTTTGTCTGGCCCGCCAGCCAGTAAATGTCAAGCCTTTGCAGGGAACGTAGGCGGTTGACGCCCGGTCGAAGGGTGTGCTACGGTCGCCGCGACATGAGGTCGAGGGTGGAGATGGGGAGGGATACCCAGGCGCGCGGCAACGCGCGTGTTGCCCGTGAAGGGGCGGCTCGTTACGTTGCCCGCCACCACCCACAGGGCTTGACCTTGACGCATGAGATGTTTTCTGCCAAGGTCGGGAGCAGCACCGCGAAGCTGAGGAACAGCGACGCGGCCACGACGGGCTTGGGGGCAGTCTCGTCTTTTTGAGGCCGTTCCAAAGCCGGTCAACTAATCAAGAGGGAAAAGGAGCAGTTCACTGATGAAACGCATGAGGATCCTGGGGCTTGCCCTGGTCGCTGTGTTCGCGCTCGTCGCGATCACCGCCGGTGCGGCTTCTGCGAAACCGCAGTGGAAAGCCTGTATCAAGACCGAACCGAAAAACACCGGTAACTTCACCGACAAGAATTGTTCGATCAACGGCCCGGTGGGCACAAGCAAGTACGAACTCGTCGCCGGCATCGGCAAAGGCAAGGGTTTCAAGGGCAAGGGCGGCGAAGCCTCCCTGCACAACGTGATCCCGGGCAAAGGCGACATCAAAGTCACCTGCGCGTCCTTCAAGGACAAAGGGCTCGGTTGTCGCGCCTTCCGGCGTTACCAAAGTGACTTCTGAATTCAAGAAGTGCAAATCACTCGGCGCGCCTTGCAAAACCGAAGGCGGCAAAAAAGAAGTCATCACGACCAAATCGCTCGCCGGCTCGCTCGGCTACATGGACAAAGGCCACACGTCCGTTGGTGAGTCTCTGACCAGCGAAGCCGAACCGGGTTCGGGCTTCCTTGCCGAATTCGAATGCGAAGGTCTCGCCAAAGTCCGCGTCCACGGCGCGGTCATCGGCACCATGACGCCGTTCGGCGTCGTCACCAAGGAATCGATCTCGACGTTCGCGGTCGGCGAATTCCTGGGCGAACCCGCTCCGGGCTACAAACCGCTGACGAACCCGCCCGCCTTCGAAGAAGGCGCGGAACCGGTTGGCGTCCTGCTGACCGAACTCAACGGTGAAGAAACCGGTAACGAATGGGCGCCTGCTGGCGGCCTGCCGTCCGGTCAGGAAGCTAAAGCCACCAACAAGGGCGAAAACCTGGGCGTCAACTAGGTTTCACCGCCACGCTCACGATGTGAGCGGTCAGACAGAAGTTGGCAGTAGCGCGCGGGGCCCTCGGGCCCCGCGCGTCGTTTGGGCACGACGCGCCTCCGTCGCGCCCTTCCGGGCGAACGGCGCACGCTTCTGCCCGGCTCGCGACGCCGCCTGCGCCGCGCATGCCTGCGAGCACGCCGCGGAGCTGCTTCGACGCCGGATCCCGCCGCCGTACGATGCGGCCTTCGCTTCGGGTCGACTAGAACATTGGCTTGTCAGGAGCCTGACCCGTGCGATGTCGGGGTAGATAGGAAGGGAGCCGACGGTTGCTCCTTGACAAGCAAAGTCCGCTCAATAGACTTGGGAACCGACGGATTGGCAGGACGGGAGAGGGATTGAGAATGAGGGCTGACGGGACCAAGAGGTCGCAGGGCATGTGGTATGCCGCTCGCGGCTACGCCCGCGTGCTCGGGTGCGTCCTCGCCGCGACCTCGGCGCTCCTGCTCGTCGCGAGCTCCCCGGCCTCCGCGCTGCAGCCAGCGCGGTCACGAGTTCAAAAGCGAAACGATCGGCGCCGGGACCGGGTTCGGCAACGGCCAGTTCGTCGGGCCCACCGGCGTCGCCGTCAACGAACGCACCGGCGACATCTACGTCGTCGACAGCGGCAACAACCGGGTCGAGCGCTTCAACTCGAAACACGAATTCGTCGCCGCGTGGGGCTGGGGCGTGGGCGAAGAAGGCGCCAAAGCGAGTCCGAAATACGAAGTCTGCACGGCGCCCGCGCCATGTTCGCGGGGCGCAGCCGGGCACGGCGCCGGCCAGCTCCACAGCGCGCGGTGGGTCGCCGTCGACAGCAACCCGAAAAGCACGGAAGATCCCTCCGGCGGGGCGGTCTACGTCGAAACGGTCCTGCCCTACGTCGAAAACGGCAAAGAATTCGAAAAAGCGATCATCACGAAGTTCTCCGAAGACGGGGAAGTGCTCGACGAAATCAAGAAATTCAAATCCGAAAACTTCGAAGAAGAACTCAACGGGATCGCGGTCGGGGAGGACGGCGATTTCTGGGTCTACAACGAAGAGAACTTCTACCGCTTCAGCAACGCGGTTGAAACCAAAGCGCTCGACGAAGCCGGCAACGAAGCCGAAGGGAGCGGCGTCCCCGGCTTCGCGTTCGACTTCAAGGCGTCGAGCGCCGGCGGGTTCCTCGCCGCCCACACGCTGCCGGGCGGCGAAACCGCCGTCGTCAGCAAAGACCTCCTGACCGAAGAAACGATCGTCGGCACGAAAGAAAAGGAAGTGATCGCGCTGCCGACGAACGAAGAGCTGGACCCGCTCGGCGCGACCGGCGTCGCCTCCGATCCCGTCACCGGCAATGCGTATGTCGGCCACGGGGCCTCGATCGCCGCCTTCGACAAAGAAGGCGAAGCGATTCAGACGTTCGGGCAGGGCGCGATCACGAAAAGCCTCGCAGCTGGCTGCCGACGGCGCCGGCCAGCAGGTGCTGGCCGCCGACACCGGCGCCAACCGCGTCGAGATCTTCGCGCTCGAAGCGCCGGCCCCGCCGACCGTCGACGAACTCTCGAACAGCGGCATCACCCCCACCGAAGCGACGCTGGAAGCGCTCATCGACCCGCATGGCACCGCCAATGTCAAATACGCCTTCCGCTACAGCACCGGCACGGTGCCCAAGGGCGGCGAACCGTGCACGGGCGAATGCGTGCAGGTGCCCGCCGCGCCGGCGACGCTGCCGACGGTCTTCGGCCACCAGCTCGTGACGGCTCCCCTCACCGGCCTCGCTCCGTTGACGGTCTACCACTACCGCGTGTTCGCTGAAAGCGGGGGACAGTTCTTCGAATCGAGCGCGCAGGGCGAAGGCCTCGAACCCGGCGAACTCTCCTTCCAGACGCAGCGCGCGAACCCGACCGAAGTGCTCCCCGACGCCCGCCAGTGGCAGCTCGTCTCGCCCCCGAAGAAGGGAGGCGCGGCGCTCCAGGTGATGCCGTCCGAAGGCGGCCTCAGCCAGGCCTCCGAAGACGGCAGCCGCGTCACCTACGTGACCGAGGGCGCGGTCGGAGCCGAATCCGAACCGGAAGGGAACCGCGCGCCGGAAGTCACGCAGCTCGTCTCGACGCGTGGCCCATCGAGCTGGTCGACCGTCGACATCGACACCAAGCACGAAAAAAACGACGGTGTCGCCCCGGGCGGCAAGCAGGCCTACCAGCAGTTCTCGAGCGATCTGAGCCTCGCCGCGCTCGTGCCGTTCGGAAGCTCCAGCGAGCAGTTCGAATCGCCGCCGCTGTCGAGCGAAACCGGCGAAGCGACTCCGTACGTCAGGCGCAACGACACCTGTGCGGCCGAACCGGCGAACTGCTTCCAGCCCCTCGTCACCCCCCTCAACGTGCCGGAAGGAACGAAATACGGCCGGATCGTGGAACTGCTTCAGGGCAACGAATCCCTCGACCACGTCGTGCTGAAGGCCACCCCGCATCTCACGAACGAAGCAGGCCTGTTCCCGCGGGCGAACCTGTACGGGGCCGAATTGGGCTCGCCGCCGTCCCTCAAGCTGATCAACGTCCTCCCCGAAGGCGAACCGATACCCCCCGAATTCTCTAACCCGGAACCAGACCTGGGCTTCAAAAACGGCGTCCTGTACAACGCGCGCCATGCGGTCTCCGCCGACGGTTCTCGCTACGTCTGGACGCTCCAGAAGGGGGGCAACCCGAGCGCCCTGTACGCGCGCGCACTCGATCAGGCGAGGAGCATCCGGCTGGACGTGCCCGAAGGCGGGGTCACGCAGACGCCGCTCTGCACGCCGATCGAAAAGTGCGCGCATCCCGTCTTCCAGTACGCGACCAAGGACGACTCGACGATCTTCTTCACCGACGAAGCGCGTCTCACGAAAGACGCGGGGGCCACGATCGAAAAACCGGACCTCTACGCCTGCGAAGTGCAGGAAGCGGGCGGCGAACTGACGGGCTGCGCGCTCAAGGATCTGTCCGTCGGGAAACCGGGCGAAGCCGGGAACGTCCAGGGCACCGTGATCGGGGCCACCGAAGAACCGGGTACGAACCCGCTGCGCGTCTACTACGTGGCCAACGGCGCGCTCGGGGGGGCTCCCACGGGCAACTGCGTCAAGGAACAGATCGTCCGGAACAAAGAAGGCTTCACCGAAGGCCCGGAAGCGCAGCCGATCGTGTCGGAATGCAACCTCTACGTGCAGACCCGCGAAGCCGGCACGTGGTCGACCCCTCGGTTCGTGCACCGACTGTCCGGCGAAGACGAATGGGACTGGGGGACGAAGCCGGGGTCGCTCGCAAGCATCGTCTCGCGCGTCTCGCCGAACGGCGAATGGCTCGCGTTCATGTCCGACAAGAACCTGACGGGCTACAACACCACCGACATCAACAGCGGGCATCGCGCCGAGGAGGTCTACCTCTACAACGCCTCGACGGAAAAGACGGTGTGCGGCTCGTGCAACCCGACGGGTGCGCGACCGGACGCGCTGCTCGACCGGGAAGACTCCCCTGAAGGCATCGGGCCGCTCATCGACAAGGACCTGCAGTGGACGAGCCGGCGGCTCGCCGCCAACATCCCGACGTACGTCAGGATCTCCAGCAACCTCGCGCTGTACCAGCCGAAATTCCTGAGCGACGAAGGCCGGCTGTTCTTCAACAGCACCGAAGGGCTCGTTACCCAGGACACGAACGGCAAGTCGGACGTCTACCAGTACGAGCCGGGCGGCATCCCGGCCGGAGGCTGCACGACCGCGAGCGAGACCTACGTCTCGAAGGTCGCCGGCTGCGTCTCCTTGATCTCCTCGGGGACCGCCGAAAAGGAATCCGCGTTCCTCGACGCCGGTGCCAACGGCGACGATGCGTTCTTCGCCTCGCCGCAGAAGATCGTGCCGCAGGACATCGACACGAGCTACGACGTCTACGACGCCAGCATCTGCAACATCGCCGGGCGGCCGACGTGCCTGCCGCCGCCGGCTGCATCCGAACCGCCCTGCGACGAAGCCGAAGTCAAGTGCCGCGGCGGTGCGACCGGTCCGCCGCCTTCCCAGGGGATGAACAGCGAAGGCGCCTCCTCGGGCAACAACGTCAGCCCCCAGCACGAAGTGCTCGGAAGCAAATCCGAAGAAGCGCCGAAGCCGAAGCCGAAGCCGAAAGTGCTGACGCGCGCCCAGAAGCTCAAAAAAGCGCTGGCGGCATGCAAGAAGCTCAAAAAGCAGTCAAAGCGCCACGCCTGTGAAGTCCAGGCGCGTAAGAAATACGGGGCCAAGAAGGCATCCCACAAGCCGGCGCACAAGTCGACGCGGAGGGGGCGCTGATGGGCTCGAGCAACAAGAGGCTCCTCAAGCTGCTCGCGACGCTTGCCATGATGGCGCTGGCGTTCGCAGCCGCCTCCGCCTCCGCATCCGCCGCCGCCGGCGGCTGGTGGCTCGTCGACCAGACGATCGCACCGACCAAGCCGAAGCCCGGCAGCGAAGCGATCGTCTACGCGACCGCGGTCAACGTCGGCTACGAACCGATCAGCGCGGCGACGGCGATCACGATCAGCGACACCCTTCCCGAAGGCATGGAACTGCTCGGCGCGAAACCGCTCGAACCGTCCCCGCAGGGCCTGGCCGGCCAGTCCCTCCCGAAAGAAGGGCATCCGAAGATCCAGCTCACGTGCACGAGCGTCGCGCAGACCACCAGCTGCCCGCTCGTGAACACGAAAGAAGGCAAAGGCAAAAAAGAAGTCAACAACGAATACATCCTGCGCCCGGGCGAAAGCATCAGGCTGCGGATGCGCGTCAAAGTCAACGCCCCCGTCGGCACCAAGCTCACCAACACGGTCAAAGTGACCGGGGGCAAAACGGGCGCAGAAAACGTCCCGGCATCGGAAGAAAACAAGCGCGAAACCGAAGTCAGCGAAACCCCGGCCCCGTACGGCGTCGAAGCGTACAAACTGCGGCCCGAAAACGAAGACGGGACGCTCGACACGCAGGCGGGTTCGCATCCCTTCCAGCTCTCGACGGTCTTCGACACGACCAAGACGCTGTTCGAAGAAGCCGCCGCCGGCGGCAGCACGAAGGTCTTCCTGTACGGCAGCCCCGCGCTCACGAAGAACCTCCACTTCACGCTGCCGCCCGGGCTGATCGGGAACGTCGCCAACACGCCCAAGTGCGAAGGCGCAGACTTCAACGCGCTGCTCAAAGGCGACGCCAACCTTTGCAAGGCGGACACCGCGATCGGCTTCGCCCAGGTGACGGTGCTCCTGCCGGGCACCTCGACGGGTGACTACACCGCGAGCGTGCCGGTCTTCAACCTCAACCCCGACCCGGGGGAACCCGCCCGCTTCGGCTTCGAGATCGACGGCGTGCCCGTGGTGCTGAGCACGCACGTCAAAGCCGGCAGCGACTACGGCGTGGAAGTCAGCGTCCACTACGCCCCCGAGTCGGCGGCGGTGCTCAACAGCCAGGTGGTCTTCTGGGGCGTGCCCGGAGACCCGCGCCACGACCACGAGCGCGGCTGGGCCTGCTTCGAGGACAAGTACTGGGTCAACGGCCTCGAACACGAACCGCCGTGCGTACTGCAGGAACAGGAAGATCCGCAGGCGTTCCTGAGCATGCCGACCGTCTGCACCAACGAAGCGCCGACCACGACCGTCACCGGCGAATCGTGGCCGATCAAAAACGAAAGCGGCGAACTGGTGAACAACCCGTTCTCGTACACCGAATCCTTCAGCGCGCCGTTCCATGGCTGTGACGCGCTCCCGTTCGAACCGACGATCGAAGTCCATCCGGATCAGAGCTCGGCCAGCACCCCGACCGGCATCAACGTCAAGATCAAGATCCCGCAGTCCTCGACGCTGTCGCCGACGGAACTCGCCGAGGCCGACATCCGCGACACGACGCTGACGCTGCCCGCCGGGATGATGGCCAGCGGCGGCGCCGCCAACAACCTCGTCTCGTGCACCGCGGGGCAGCTGGGCTTCACGCAGCCGGGCGAAGACCTCGAACTCCAGCTCAGGAACAACCTGTTCACGGGCGACCCTGCCGCGCTGCCCGAAAGAGGCGAAGCTCGGGACGGTCCGGATCAACACGCCGCTGCTCGAAAAGGAACTGACCGGCTCGGTCTACCTCGCGCGCGTCGACACCCAGCCGTTCAGCTCGCCGCTCGTGCTCTACCTCACGGCCGAGGAGCCGGAATCCGGCGTCATCGTGAAGCTCGCCGGCAAGATCGACATCGATCCCGCGACCGGCCAGCTCACCTCGACCTTCTCCGGCGCGCCGCCGCTGCCGTTCTCCGAACTGGAACTGCACCTGTTCGACGGCGGCCGCGCGTCGCAGTCGACGCCCGACCACTGCGGCACCTACCAGGCCAGCGCGTCGTTCCTGGCGTCCTCTACGACGGCCGCGCACCCGGTGACGGTCACGAGCTCGCCCGAATTCGCGATCACATCGGGCCCGAACGGCGGACCCTGCCCCGGCGCCGTCCTGCCGTTCTCGACGCCTGTCAAAGCCGGCGTGCCGGACACCAAAGGCGGGGCCTTCTCCCCGTTCGTCGTCACGCTCGAACGCCCCGACGGCAACCAGGCCCTGAAATCGATCACGGTCCACGAGCCCCCGGGGGCGGCGGCGATGCTGTCCTCGGTCACGCCGTGCCCGACGGCGGTCGCCGAAACGGCCCAGCCCAACTGCCCGGCGAGCAGCAGGATCGGCGTCTCGACGGCGTGGGCGGGCCTCGGCGGCGAACCGGTCGCGATCCCCGGCGAAGTCTTCCTGACGGGGCCCTACCACGGCGCGCCGTTCGGCCTGCTGGCGGTCACGAACGCCGAAAACGTCGGCCCGTTCAACCTCGGCAGGATCCCGGTGCTCTCGACCATCAACGTCGACCCGATCACCGCCGCGGCGACGATCACGAGCAATCCGCTGCCGCTGTTCGCGCCGAAGCCGGGCCAACCGGGGACGAGCACCGGCGTCCCGTCGCAGATCAAAAAGCTCGTGATCTCGGTGGACCGCGAAGGCTTCACCTTCAACCCGACGAACTGCGACCCGAAAACGATCGGCATCGAATCCAGCGGCTATGAAGGCGGCACGTCCTCCACGCCCGTCCCGTTCCAGGCCTCGGGTTGCGGCGCGCTGCCGTTCAAACCCAAACTCTCCGTCGAAGTCGAGTCGAAATTCTCGAGGACCGAAGGTCTCGGCGTGCGGGTGGTGGTCACGGCCGCCAAGGGCGACGCGAACATCAAAAAGACCAAGCTCGTCTTCCCGACCTCGCTGCCGTCGCGCCTGACGACGATCCAGAAAGCCTGCGACGACAAAATCTTCAACGTCAACCCGGCCAACTGCCCCGAAGGGTCCGTGATCGGCACCGCGATCGCCCACACGCCGGTGCTCAAATCGCCGCTCACCGGGCCGGCCTACCTCGTCTCGCACGCCAGCGCCTCCTTCCCCGACGCCGAGTTCGTGCTCCAGGGCGAAGGCATCAAGCTGGTGCTCGACGGCAAGACGGACATCAAAAAAGGCATCACCAGCTCGACGTTCGAAACGGTGCCCGACGCTCCGGTCGAAACCTTCGAAGTCAAACTCCCGCACGGCCCGCACTCGGCCTTCAGCGGCTTCGGCAACCTCTGCGAAAAAACGCAGAACCTGCCGACCGAAATGGTCGGGCAGAACGGCGCCTTCATCTCGCTGACGACGAAGGCCAAGCTCGTCACAGCGATCGGCAAAGGCGGAAGCGACGTCTGCGGCGAAAAACACGGGAAGAAGACGCGAAACCGAACTCCAGAAGCTCCTGAAGAAGTGCAAGAAACTGAAAAAGCACTCGAAGCGCGTGACGTGCGAAGCGACCGCGCGCAAGCAGGTCAAAGCGGTCGCCACCTGCAAGAAGAAGAACAAGGGCCACACGAAGAAGATGAACAGCTGCGTGGCGAAAGCCCGCAAGACCTACGCGCTGAAGCTCAAATAGCGGCGGGGAGCGGCGGCCCGCAGCCGCCTCTGTCGCTTCCCTACCCCGGCTCGTTCTGCAGCGAGCGCCACAGATAGCGGCAGGCCAGCGTCCGGTACGGACGCCAGGGCTCAGCGATGCGCTCCATCTCGCCCGCCTCGGGCAGCCCGGGCAGCCCGTAGGCGCGCTCGAATGCGCGGCGGATGCCGAGGTCGCCGACCGGCAGCACGTCGGGCCGGTCGAGGTGGAACATCAGGAACATGTCCGCGCTCCACGGCCCGATCCCCTTGACGGCCGTCAGCTCGGCGGTCACCTCCTCGTCGCCCAGCTCGCCGAGCCGCTCCAGCTCGAGTTCGCCGCTCAGGACGTGCTCGGCGAGCGAGCGCAGGAAGGAGACCTTCGCGTGCGAGAGGCCGGCGGCGGCGCGCAGCTCCTCGGGATCGTCGGCGAGGATCTCCTGCGGGGTCGGCGGGCGTCCGCCGAAGCGGTCGGTCAGGCGGCCGTAGATCGCGCGCGCGGCCTGCACCGAGAGCTGCTGGCCGACGATCGCACGCACGAGCGCGCCGTAGTGGTCGTCCGCGGTCCGGCCGCCCCGCGCGCGCGTCGCCGAGCGGTCCGACGGACGCGATCAGCGCGGCCAGCACCGGGTCGGCGCGCTTCAGGTGGGCGAGCCCGCGCGGCCTAGACAGCGGGCAGTGCCTCGGCGCCGATCGGCTCGCCGTCGAGCGCGTTCAGCGCGCGCTCGAGCGACATCGAGATGCAGGTGAAGCTGGGCGTGTCGCGGACCGTGTAGGCGGAGGCCTCGGTCGTGCGCAGCCGCTGCACGAGGTCGAGGAACGTGCCGACGTCGTCGGTGTCGAAGGCGACGACGAACTCCTGGTCGTCGAGGCCGAACGAGTACGTCGTGTGGTTGTCGACGCCGGGGTATTCGCGCCCGACCTGGATGTGGCCCTGCATGATCCGCCAGCGCTGCTCCGCGGGCAGCGCGTACCACTGCCGCGACTTCACGAACGGGTAGACGAACACGTACTTGCCCCGGAAGGCGCGCGGCGCCGTGCGCTCGTCCTCGGAGTATTCCGAGCTCTTGCGCATCCCGAGGAACGAGTGCGCGGTCTCGCACCACTTCATCAGCCCGCTCTGCGCGAGCACGACGTGGAACTCGTGGATCCGCTCGAGGTTCTCGGCCTCGGCGATCAGCAGCAGCTCGGCGTCGCCGCGGGTGCCGACGAGCGAGAAGGCCTGCAGCAGGTGGCCGTCGGCGAAGTTCTCGCAGGCCGCCATGAACTCGCGCTTGTCGCGCTCGCGCTGCTCGCCGGGCAGTCGCCGCCATGCCGGGTCGGTCTTCAAGAACGTGTACTTGACGAAGTGGCGGCTGCTCATTCCGGCGATTATCGCACCGCCCGGGCGGCGATCGGCCTCGCCTGCGGGTACAGTTCGTCTCCGTGCGGATCGCGCTCGTCTCGCCGTACTCCTGGACCTATCCCGGCGGTGTCACTCGGCACATCGAGGCGCTCGCGGGCGCGCTCGCGGCGGATGGTCACGAGCCGCGCATCATCGCGCCGTTCGATCCGGACGACCGTCTCTCGGCGCGGCTTCACAAGGGCGCGCGCCCGCAGCGCCACCCCGCGCCCGACGGCTTCGTCTCGCTCGGCCGCACGGTCGGGCTCCCGGCCAACGGAGCGGTCTCCAACATCTCGGTGACGCCGCACGCGATCGCCACGCTGCGCCGCGAGCTGCGCACGGGCGGCTACGACGTGGCCCACATCCACGAGCCGGTCGTGCCGGTGATCTCGTGGGACGCGCTCTGCTCGGCCGGCGAGCTGCCGCTCGTCGGCACCTTCCACACCTATTCCGAGAACGCGCTCTCGAACGGCGTCGCGGCGGTGCCGCTCGGCGGCCGGCGGCGCATGAACCGCCTGCATGCGCGGATCGCCGTCTCCGAAGCCGCCGCCTGGACGGCGCGGCGGTTCTTCGGCGGCAACTACCGCATCATCCCCAACGGCGTGCACCTGCAGCCGCCGCCGGAGCGCTGGTCCTCGGACGGCGGCGAGCTGCGCATCCTGTTCATCGGCCAGGCCGTGCAGCGCAAGGGCCTGCCGGTGCTCCTGGCGGCGTTCGAGGCGCTGCGCGAACACGTGCCGGCGACGCTGACCTTGGTCGGTGCGAGCCGCGACGAGGTCGCGCACATGACGCTCGAGGAGTCCGGCATCGAGGCCCTCGGCAAGGTCTCCGAGGAGGAGAAGCTCCGGCGGCTGCGCGAAGCCGACGTGCTCTGCGCCCCGTCGTTGAACGGCGAGAGCTTCGGCATGGTGCTGACCGAGGCGTTCGCCGCCGCCACGCCGGTGATCGCGTCCGACATCCCGGGCTACCGCGACGTCGTCCGCGACGGCCAGGACGGGGTGCTGACGCCGCCGGGGGACCCGCTCGCGCTCGCCGAGCGCCTGCGCGCGATGGCGCTCGACGTCGCGGGACGCGAGCGGATGGCGCGCTCGGCCCGCGAGCGTGCGGAGCGCTTCGCGTGGCCGCACGTCGCCTCCGAAGCGCTCGACAGCTACGAGCAGGCGATCGCGACGGCGCAGCGGGCGCAGGACGGCGGCGGGACGCTGGTGCGCACCGCGCGGCGCTACGGGCTGGCCCCGCGCGATCTGCTGGTGCCCGAGCCCGCGCAGCGCCTGCCGAGCCTGCAGCCGGCGCGCCCGAAGCAGCCGATGAGCGCCTCGGCCCGCCGGCTGCGGACGCTGCGCCGCGCCGGCCTCGCCGCGAGCTCGCTGGCCGGCGTCGGCCTGGCCGCGCTGGCGCTGGAGCACGTCGGCGTGACGCGTGTCGCGGCATCGCTTCTCGCCTCCAAGCCGGGGCTCGTGGCCGCGGGCCTCGCGCTGATGTGCGCCGCGATGTTCGCGCGGGCGCTCAGCTGGCACGCGATCCTCGCCGCGGCGCCGACCTGGCGCAGGGCGAAACGGCGCGACGCGATGCAGGGCACGTTCATCGGCGTGCTGATGTCATCGACGCTGCCGGCCCGTCTTGGCGAGCCCTCCCGGGCCCTGGTCGTGGCGCGGCGCCTGGGACGTACGCGCGAGACGCTTCCGGTCGTGCTCGGGACGATGGTCTCGCAGACGTTGCTGAACGTGCTGGCGCTGAGCGTGCTCGGCATCGTCACGCTCTCGCGGGTCAGCGTGCTGGAGGGGCACGATCGCAACCTGATGGCGCTCGCGCTCACGCCGCTCCTCGCCCTGCTCGTCGTGCTCGCCGCCCCGCTGCTGGTGCCGCCCGCGGCCGTCTCGCGCTTTCGCCGCCTGCAGGTCGCGCTCGTGGGGCTGCGGCGGATGCTCTTGCGGCTGCGGCGCGGGTTGTCGGTGTTCCGCGACCCGCGCGCCGCCTCCCGCGCGACGCTCGCCCAGCTCGGCGCGTGGGCGCTGCAGTGGCTGTCCTGCTGGCTGCTGCTGATGGCGCTCGGGCTCGACGGGCGCGCCGGCGCAGGCGCAGCGGCCGCCGTGCTGTTCGCCGTCAACGTGACCGCCGTGATCCCGGCCACGCCCGCCAACGTCGGCGTCTTCCAAGCCGCCTGCGTGGCGGTGCTGAGCGGCGCCTACCACGTCTCGACGCCCGACGCGATCGCCTACGGGATCGTCCTGCAGGCCGTCGAGGTCGCGACCGCGCTGATCATGGGCCTGCCGGCGCTGCTCAACGAGGGCCTGTCCTGGCGCGAGGTGCGGCTGCGCACCATGCACGCCACGCCCGTCCGCCTGCCGCGCCTGGAGCCCGGCCGCGCGGGCGGCGTTCGCGCCTACGCGGGGCGCGCCGCCGCGAGCGCCGAGTAGAACGGAGCGCGCCGCGGCGATGGCCGAGGCCTGGGTCTACATGCTGCGCTGCCGCGACGGCTCGCTGTACACGGGCTGGAGCACCGACGTGCAGCGGCGCCTGGCGAGCCACCGGGCCGGCCGCGCGAGCCGCTACACGGCCTCGCGGCTGCCGGTCGAGCTGGTGATGGCCCGCGCGATGGAGGACCGCGGCGCGGCGATGCGCGAGGAGGCCAGGATCAAGCGCCTCGATCGCGCCGCGAAGCTGGCGCTGATCGCAGGCACCACGGCCCCGGGCTGAGGGCTCGCGCCGTCGCGATCGGCGGCACGGGCGCCCGTCGCGCCGGGGCGGCAGCTCCGGACCCGCTCCCGCGCCGATGTTGCGCCATCATGGAGGTATGGCGAGCAGACCCACAGGGCGCAGCGTGAAGATCTCCGACGACGAGCGCGGCGGCTGGTCCTCCGATCGCCCGCGCCGCGACGGCGCCCCGCCGCGCCCCGCTGATCTGACCGTGCACTGCCGGGTGCTGCGCCCGGCCGACCGGCTGCGCTACTCGCCGGGCAGCCTGCTGATCGTCTCCGGCGCCTCCGTCGGCGAGCTCGACGCGTTCCTCGAGCGGCTGATCGATGACCGCTCCGCCGTGTTCTCGCTGCGCAAGGTCAAGGCGCTGCTCGCGGGACGCGTCGGCGAGCAGGAGCTGGACGAGCGGGCCGGCGAGCTGCTGGCGTCGGCGGTCCAGAAACGCCTCGAGGGCCGCCAGACGGTCGTGCTCGCGACCGCCGGCTTCACCCCCGAGGAGCGCGAGCCCTTCCTGCGGGTCGCCGCGGCCCAGCGCCGGCCGCGCCACCTGATCCTGCTCGAGACGGCGCGCGAGAACGTCGCCGAGGACGAGCTGGCGCCGCTGAACGAGCTGCGCCGCGCGCTCGACGCCGGCGAGCTCGGCAACGAGGGCATCCAGACGGCGCTGCGGCTGGGCGGGGGCTCGGCCGCGGAGGTCAAGCGGATCCTGTTCCGCCCGCCGCCGCGCGACGACGACTAGCGGCGGGGCGATGCGGGCCGGCGCGCCGCGCCGGTCGAGGCGCCGCAGGGCCCGCGCGCGCCGCAATCGCCTCCTCGAACCTGTGCGCACGAGCGCTCTCATCGCTCAACCCGCGCTGTAACTGGCCCCGATAGACGAGTCATGCACGACTCCGGAGCCGCGGTCGCCGAGCCGGACGATGCGCCCCTGCCTCGGATCGGGGCCCGCCCCCGTACGGGCGGGAGCGGCACGCAAGCCGGCGATACGCAGCCACTGCCAGGACTGCTCGACCCGCGCCTGGTGCGCGCCGAGCTGATGCGGCTTCGCATGCCGCCGGCAGGCTCCGTCCCCGTCGGGCTCGGCCGAGCGCGACTCGCTCGCTTGCAGAGGACAAGCGATGACGGGCGCTCCCTCTGACGGCACCACGCCGACCGTGAGCGAGCCGCACGCCGCGCCGCAGGGGATCTGGGCGCCGTATCTCGCGGTGATGGCGCTGGCCACGGCGGGCTACGTGCTGGCGGGCCTGTGGGGGCCGGACTGGCTGCACAGCGGCCTGGTCTTCAACCTGATCGGCGGCCTGTCCGTCGTCGGCCTGATCGTCGGGGCCAACCTGTATGCGCCGCGGCGGCGGCTGCCCTGGTTCCTGCTCGCGATCGGTCTGGCGATGTTCGTGACGAGCGGCGTGCTGGCCTCCAACTACGAGCGCCTGTTCGGCGGCACGCTGCCGTTCCCGTCGGTCGCCGACTCCTTCCACCTCGCCTTCTACCCCTTCCTCGTCGGCGGCCTGCTGCTGCTGATCCACGAACGCGAAGAGGATCGTGACCGCAGCGCGCTGATCGACGCGCTGATCGTCACCGTGGCGCTGGCGACGCTGCTGTGGGTCTATCTGATCTCGCCGTACGCCAACGACCACTCGATGTCGGACTTCAAGCGCCTCGCGTCGATCGGCTACCCGGCCATGGACATCCTCGTCGTGGGCGTGCTCGCGCGCCTGGCCGCCGGCAGCCACCGCCGCGAGCCGGCCTTCAACTTCATGCTGTGCGCGATCGGCGTCCTGCTCCTCAGCGACGCGGTCTACGGCTGGCGCCTGCTCGAAGGCCACTTCGCGCCGGGCGCGTTCACCTCCGCCGGCTGGGCCGCGTTCTACACGCTGCTCGGCACCGCGGCCATGCACCCCTCGATGCGCCGCCTCTCAGAACCCGGGCCGGAGGCGGATCCGACGCTGACGCGGCCACGGCTGGCGCTGCTGGCGTGCGCGAGCTTCACGGTGCCGGCCGTGATCGTCGTGCGTCGCGCGCTCGGCGAGCACGTCGACCTCTATGTCCTGGTCGGGGCCGCCGGCGCGATGTTCGCGCTCGTGCTGCTGCGGATGGCCGGGATCGTGCGCCGGCACGAGGTGCTGACCCGACGCGAGGCGGCGCTGCGGATCGAGCTCGCCGAACAGAGCATGCACCGGCGCTCGGAGGAGCGGCTTGCCTCGCTGATCAAGAACTCCTCCGACGTCGTATGCATCCTCGGCGCCGACGGCCGCGTGCGCTACGTCAGCGACTCCGCGGCGGACGCGCTCGCCCTCGAGCCGGCGGCGCTGACAGACGAGGATCTGCTCTCGGTCGTGCACCCGGAGGACGTGCCGCGGCTTCGCGCGCTGATCGCGGCGCTGGCCTCGCAGCCGGCCGGGCAGCCCTCGCTGGTCGAGTTCCGCATGCGGCGCGTGGAGGAGGGCCGTTGGCGCGACGTCGAGGCGGCTGCCTGCAACCTGCTCGCAGACGAGGCCGTCGAGGGCATCGTGCTCAACATCCGCGACATCAGCGAGCGCAAGGCATTCCAGGACGAGCTCGAGCACCAGGCCTTCCACGACACGCTGACCGGGCTGCCGAACCGCGCGCTGTTCCGCAACCGCGTCGAGCACGCCCTCGTCGGCCGCCGCCGCGACCAGCGGCCGGTCGCCGTGCTGTTCCTCGACCTCGACGACTTCAAGTACGTCAACGACAGCCTCGGCCACGCGGCCGGCGACGAGGTCCTGCAGGAGGTCGCAAGGCGGCTCTCCGACTGCATGCGCCCGATCGACACCGCCGCCCGGCTGGGCGGCGACGAGTTCGCGATCCTGCTGCGCGACACCGATTCCGAGCTGCATTCGATCGAGGTGGCGAGCCGCGTGATGGCCGCCGTCAAGGCGCCGATCGCGCTCACGGGGCGCGACGTGACGCTCGCCGTCAGCGTCGGGATCGCCTTCTCGGACCAGCACATGGTCTCCTCCGCGGACGCCGACGAGCTGCTGCGCAACGCCGACGCTGCCATGTACATGGCCAAGGAGCACGGCAAGGACAACTACCAGCTGTTCAACCCCGAGATCCACGCCCGCGCGATGGCGCGGATGGAACTGAAGGCCGAACTGCAGCGCGCGCTCGACGCCGGCGAGTTCACGCTGCGCTACCAGCCGATCATGGACCTCGAGCGCGGCGACATGGCCGGCATGGAGGCGCTGGCGCGCTGGGAGCATCCCGAGCGGGGCACCCTCGCTCCGGCCGAGTTCGTGCCGCTGCTCGAGGAAACGGGCCTGATCGTCCAGGTCGGACGTCACATCCTGCACGAAGCCTGCACGTGGGCGGCGCGGATGCAGCAGGAGTGCCCGCGCCAGCCGCCGCTGTCGATGGCCGTCAACGTCTCGGCGCGCCAGCTGCAGCGCCCGGAGTTCATCCACGAGGTCGCGGATGCGCTCGAGGAGACCGCCATCGTCCCGTCGAGCCTCACGCTGGAGCTGACCGAGAGCGTGATGATGCAGGACATGGAGGTCAGCCTGCTGCGCCTGGAATCGCTGCGCAACCTCGGCGTCAAACTGGCGATCGACGACTTCGGCACCGGCTACTCGTCGCTGAACTACGTTCGCGAGCTGCCCGTCGACATCCTCAAGATCGACCGCTCCTTCCTCGCCGACAGCAACCCGCAGGTCGAGCAGATGACCGCCTCGATCGTGGAGCTGGCACGGATCTTCAACCTCAAAGCCGTCGCCGAGGGAGTCGAAAACCCCGAGCAGCTCTTGCGCCTGCAAGGGATGCACTGCGAGTTCGGCCAGGGCTTCCACTTCGCGCGCCCGCTCGCGGCCGATGAGGTGCTCGAGATGGCAACCCAGCAGCGCGTCGCGAACGCGGGCCGTGCTGCGCGCGGCGCGGCGGCCGACGGCTCGCAGGCGCAGGCTCCCACCGGGCGGCTGGAGCGCTAGCTCGCGCCCGGGGCGCCGGTCGCAGGCGTGCGGTAAGGAGCCCGGGGTGAGAGCGCCCCCGCCGAACCCGGCGGCCAGGGAGCAGGCTCCACGCTCGCGGCGGCCGGCCGGTAGAGAGGGCAGGCCTTGGCGGAGACATGCTAGCTAAGCTAGACTTAGCGGGATGGCCACGTACAACATGCACGACGCCAAGACGCAGCTGTCCCGGCTGGCCCAGCGCGCCGCCCAAGGCGAGGAGATCGTGATCGCGCGCAACGGCGAGCCGCTTGCGAGGCTCGTCGCGATGCCGCCACGCAAGGAGAGACGACTCGGCTGGGCGGCCGGGCAGATCAAGATCCGCGAGGACTTCGACGACCTGCCCGAGGACATCCAGAAGTACTTCGAAGGCCGAGGCGACTGAGGCTGCTCCTCGACACCCATGTCCTGCTCTGGGCCGCGGCGAACACGCTGAACCCTGAGGCGCGCGAGCGCATCCAGAACAGCGACGTCGTCCTGGTGAGCGCGGTCAGTGTCTGGGAGATCGAGATCAAGCGGGCGGCTGGGAGTCTCCAGGCGCCAGCCGACGTCGGCGAGCGTGCGCTGGAAGAAGGCTACGACCCGCTGGCCATCGCCTTCGCCCACGCGCGCGAAGCGGGCCGCCTGCCACTGCACCACCGCGACCCGTTCGATCGGATGCTCGTCGCCCAAGCGCGTCTGGAGGGGCTGACGCTGATGACGGCAGACGCGAGACTGTCGGCCTATGACGTGTCGGTGATTCCCGCCCGCGGCGCCTGAGCGCTCTGCGCCGCGTCAGCGCGGCAGAAACCGCTCGTCGCGTTTCGGCCGGCCGGGGCGGGTTCGAAGACGACCAGCCCGCTAGCCGCTCTCGCCCGCCATCGCGGGCTCATCCTCGCCTTCGACGCCGCCCTCGTCCGGCTCGGCGTCGTCGAGCTCGCCGAACAGCGAAGGGTCGCGCGCCGAGCCGCGGATCAGATCATCGGGGCTTCCATCCGGCAGCAGCCGTCCCTGTCTGGTGCCGAAGTAGATCGCCTGCGGGTGGTGTGCGATCAGCGCGAGCGTCGACTGCTCCGGGTCCGGGGCGAAGCCGTCGGTCAGGCGCAACCCGATCTGCTCGAGCCCGAGCAGCTCGTCGACCTTCAGATGCTCGGACTGCTCGGGCACCGCGGGGTAGCCCCAGGAGTAGCGCCGCCCCTGGGCGGGATCGATGCCGAGCATCTCCCGGACCCGCCAGTGCAGCCACTCGGCCAGGCCCTCGGCGGTCTGCACGCCGAGACCGTGCACGAACAGCTGCTCGGCGAACTCGCCTTCGGCCTCCAGGCGCGCCATCAGCTCCGTGACCTCGCCGCCGACCGTCACGGCCTGCAGGGCGATCACGTCGAGCTCCTCGGGCGGCTTGCCGTCGACGGCCGGGCGGTAGAAGTCCGCCAGGCAGATCCGGTCGCCCTTGGGCTGGCGCGGGCAGACGAAGCGCGTCAGCTCGGTCGTGCGGTCCTCGGGATCGAGCACGACGATCTCGTTGCCGAGCGCATAACAGGGGAAGAAGCCGAGCAGCGCGCGGGGATGCAGATAGGACTGCTCCGTCCACATCCGCTCGAGGCGCGGGCGGAATTCCTCCTCGAGCAGCTTCTGCCAGGCCTCCCCTTTGACGCCGCGCCCGCCCCAGTGCAGCTTGAACAGCACGTGGGTGTCGAGGTGGCGGTAGACCTCGTCCATCTCGACCGGGATCTCCTGCGCGCCCCAGAAGGGCGGCTCGGGGACCGGCGCATCGGTGCGCGCGGGCGAGCGCACCGAGTCGTCGGCGAAGTTCAGCTCCTCAACGGGCTCCTCGCCCTTCGCGCGGAAGGCCGTGGCGCCGGCGCGCAGCTTCTCGCCGAGCGCGGCCCGCGCGTCGGCGTCGATGATCTGGTCCATCACGGCGAGGCCCTCGAAGGCGTCCTTGCAGTAGAAGACCCCGGGCTCGTACATCTCCTCGGACTCCTTGCCGCCCGGGTACAGCGCGCGGTAGCCGAAGGCGCGGTTGATCGCGGCCCCGCCGATCAGGACGGGGTAGGACAGGCCCTTGGCGTGCAGCTCCTGGATGCACGCCGGCATCTGCTTGGAGGTCGAGACGAGCAGGGCGGAGAGGCCGATCGCCGTCGCCTCGTGCTCCTGGGCGGCGTCGAGGATCGTCTGGATCGGCACCTGCTTGCCGAGGTCGACGACCGTGTAGCCGTTGTTGGTGAGGATCGTGTTGACGAGCGACTTGCCGATGTCGTGGACGTCGCCGAACACCGTCGCCAGCACGACCGTGCCCTTCGTGTAGCCCTCGATCTTGTCGAGGTATTTCTCGAGCTGTGCGACCGCCCGCTTCATCACCTCCGCCGACTGGAGCACGAACGGCAGGATCAGCTCGCCGGCGCCGAATTTGTCGCCGACCTCTTTCATCGCCGGCAGCAGCACTTCGTTGAGCGTCGGCACCGCGCCTTTCTTCTCGACGCTGCGGTCGATCCAGATCTCGACACCCTCCTTGCGGCGGCGAAGGATGTGGAAGTGCAGCGCCTCCTCGGGCTCCATGCCCTCGGTCGGGTCGGCGGCGCTCTGAGCGGAGTCCTCCTCGCCTTTGGACTCGAAGTGGGCGATGAAGCGCTCGAGCGCGTCCTCGCGGCGGTCGAAGACGAGGTCGTCGGCCAGCTCGCGCTCGGACTCGGGGATCTCGCCGTAGGGCGTGATGTGGTTCGGGTTCACCATCGCGAGGTCCAGGCCGGCCTGCACGCAGTGGTGCAGGAACGCCGAGTTGAGCACCGCGCGCGCGCCCGGCGAGACGCCGAAGGAGACGTTCGAGACGCCCAGCGACGTCTTCACCTGCGGGATCTCGGCCTTGACGCGGCGGATGCCCTCGATCGTCTCGATCGCCGACGGGCGCCACTCCTCGTCGCCGGTCGTCAGCGTGAAGGTCAGGCAGTCGAAGATCAGCAGCTCGGGATCCAGGCCGTGCTCGGAGCAGCACAGATCGCGGATCCGCTTCGCGATCTCGACCTTGCGGTCGGCCGTCTTGGCCATGCCGGTCTCGTCGATCGTCAGCGCGATCAGCGCGGCGCCGTGGGCGAGCGCCATCGGCACGACACGGTCGAGCTTGTCGCGACCCGCCTCGAGGTTGACCGAGTTGACGATCGCCCGGCCCGGGATCTGCTCGAGCGCGCGCTCGATCACCTCGGGCTCGGTCGAGTCGATCTGGATCGGCGCCGGCTGCGTCAGCGAGACCTTCTTGGCGAGGATCCGCATCTGTTCGTCCTCGTCGGCTCGCTCGGTCAGCGCGACGCACAGGTCGAGCACGTGCGCGCCGCCCTCGACCTGGTCCTCGGCGATCTGCACGAGGCCGTCGTAGTCGTCGGCCAGCAGCAGCTCCTTGGCCTTGCGCGAGCCCTGCGAGTTGACGCGCTCGCCGACCATCGTCGGCGCGCGGCTCCTGCACGAGCGGCGTGGCGGCGATCATCGAGGAGAGGTGCGCGGGCCGCGGCGCGGGACGAGGCCCCGAGTCCCTCCCGCCGACCCGCTCGACGATCGCGGCGATATGGGCGGGGGTGGTGCCGCAGCAGCCGCCGACGATGCCGACGCCGTAGCGCTCGACGAACTCCTTCAGCGCCTCGGCGAGCGGCTCGGGCTGCTCGGGGAAGATCGTCTCGCCGTCGGGTCCCTGCAGCGGCAGCCCCGCGTTCGGGATGCAGGCGACCGGCACGGGGCAGAGCTCGCCGAGGAAGCGGATCGCGTCACGCATGTCCTCGGGGCCGGTCGAGCAGTTGAGCCCGATCACATCCACGTTCAGCGCGCTCGAGCGTCGCAAGCACCGAGGAGATGTCGGTGCCGAGCAGCATCTTGCCGCCGTTGGGCAGCAGCGAGACGGAGGTGTGGATCGGCACCGCCCGGCCGGTGCTCTTGAAGGCGGCACGGGCGCCGAAGACCGCGGCCTTGACCTCGAGGATGTCCTGCGCCGTCTCGATGATGATCAGGTCGACGCCGCCGTCGATCAGGCCCGCCGCCTGCTCGGTGAAGACCTCGACCAGCTCGCCGAAGCGGATCTGTCCCAGCGCGGCCTCCTCGGATGCCGGCAGGAAGCCCGTCGGCCCGATCGAGCCCGCGACGTAGCGGCTCTCGCCCGCGGCCCTGCGCGCGATCTCGGCGGCCCTGGTGTTGATCTCGACCGTGTGCTCGCCGAGGCCCCACTCCTCGAGCTTCAGCCGCGAGCCCTGGAAGGTGTCGGTCTCGACGACTTCGGCGCCGGCCTCGAGCATCGAGGCGTGGACGCCCTCGATCACGTCCGGGCGGTTCAGGACCAGCGCCTCGTGGCACTTGCCCTGCAGGCCGCCGTAGTCCTCGCTCGTGAGCTCGAACTGCTCGAGCGTCGCGCCCATGCCGCCGTCGTAGACGACGACGCGGCTCTTGATCGCGTCCAGGTAGTCGCGGGCCATCCGACAATGCTAGGCGACGGGCGGTCCGAGGCCTTGCGAACCGGGCCGGATGGTCAGAACCGCGTTAACGACGAGAGGCCCGTGCGCGGGGCCTCTCGCAGGAGCGGTGCGCGGCGGCCTCGCTACTTGATGAACAGCATCTCCGAGTACTTCGGCAGCGGCCAGAGGTCGTCGGCGACGAGCTTCTCGAGGCGGTCGGCGACCTCGCGCACGTCTTCCATCGCCGGGATCACCCGGTCGTGCACGTAGCGCGCCCATTTCAGCGGCGTCGCGTCGTCCGCGTTCTCCTCCAGGTTGGCGTCCTCGAGGGCGCGCAGCGCGAAGTGCAGCTCCTTGATCACAGGTTCGAGCTCCCCGGCGAGTTCGTCCAGCCCCACCGCCTGCAGTTCGGCGAGGTTGCGGACCGCCGCTGGCAGGATCTGCGTGCGCGCGATAGAGGCAGCCGTCTCGGCCTCGATGTTGATCACGACCGCGTACTGCTCGAGGAACACCTCGTAGCGGGACTCGAGCTCGCGTTTTGAGAGCACGCCGTGCTTCTTGAACAGGGCGACGGTGCTTTTATCGACGAGCCAGGGCAGCGCTTCGGGGGTCGAGCGCAGGTTGTAGAGCCCGCGTTTCTCGGCCTCCGTGTGCCACTCCTCGGCGTAGTTGTCGCCTTCGAAGATGATCTTCTTGTTCGCCTTCCAGCTGTCCTTGACGACTTTCGTCAGCGCCCGTTCGAGGTTCGCGCTGTTGCCTTTCATCGCGGTCTTGAGCTTGGCCGCGAGGTCGTCGATCGCTTCGGCGACGATCGTGTTCAGCACCGTGTTGGGCAGCGCGAGCGACATCGAGGAGCCGAGCGCGCGGAACTCGAACTTGTTGCCCGTGAAGGCGAACGGGCTCGTGCGGTTGCGGTCGCCGCCGTGAAGCGGAAGGGGCGGCAGCACCGGCGTGCCGAGACCGAGGAACGAGCCCGGTTTCGATTTCTGCGCTTTGCCCGACTCGATCGCCTCGAACACCTTGGCCAGCTCGGCGCCGAGGAAGATCGAGATGATCGCCGGCGGCGCCTCGTTGGCGCCGAGGCGGTGGTCCTGGCCGGGCGAGGCGATCGAGGCGCGCAGCAGCGCCTGGTACTCGTTGACCGCTTGGATCACGGCGGTGCAGAAGAACAGGAACTGCATGTTCTCTGAGGGCGTGTCGCCCGGCTCGAGCAGGTTGATCTGAGTGTCGGTGCTCATCGACCAGTTGTTGTGCTTGCCCGAGCCGTTGACGCCGGCGAACGGCTTCTCGTGCAGCAGGCAGACGAGCCCGTAGCGGCGCGCGACGTTCTGCATCACCTGCATCGTCAGCTGCTGATGGTCGGAGCCGACGTTCGAGTTCTCGAAGATCGGCGCGACCTCGTACTGGTTGGGCGCGACCTCGTTGTGGCGCGTCTTGATCGGCACGCCGAGCTTCGCGAGCTCCTGCTCGGTCTCGAGCATGCAGGCGAGGATCCGCTCCGGCATCGAGCCGAAGTAGTGGTCGTCGAGCTCGTGACCCTTGGGCGGCTTGGCGCCGAACAGCGTGCGCCCGGTCGTCACGAGGTCGGGCCGTTCGAAGTAGTACTGCTCGTCGATCAGGAAGTACTCCTGCTCGGGGCCGACGGTCGTGAACACGCGCCGCGCCTCGACGCCGAGCAGCTCGAGGGCCGAGAGCGCCGCGCGCGAGAGCGCGTCCATCGAGCGCAGCAGCGGGATCTTGTTGTCGAGCGCCTCGCCCGTCCATGAGGTGAAGGCGGTCGGGATGCAGAGCAGCGCGCCATTGGGGTTCTCGAGGATGAACGCCGGGCTCGTCGGGTCCCAGGCCGTGTAGCCGCGCGCCTCGAACGTGGCGCGGATGCCGCCGGTCGGGAACGAGGAAGCGTCTGGCTCGCCCTGGATCAGCTCCTTGCCGGAGAACTCGGCGATCGCGGTGCCGTCACCGACGGGCATGTAGAACGAGTCGTGCTTCTCCGCGGTCGAGCCGGTCAGCGGCTGGAACCAGTGCGTGTAGTGCGTGGCGCCTTTCTCCATCGCCCATTCCTTCATCGCCTGGGCGACCGAGTCGGCGAGCGTCGTGTCGAGCGCCTCGCCGCGATCGAGCGTGCGCTGGAGCGCCTTGTAGACGTGCTTGGGCAGCCGTTCGCGCTGCACGGCGGGCGAGAAGACGTTGGCCCCGAAGACCTGGTTGTCGGAGATCGTCAGGTCGAGCGCGCCGAGCGCGGCTCCGTTGGCGCTCCACTGCGCCGCGGTTACGTTCTGCTGCCGGGTCCTGGGCATGGGGTGATCCAATCCCTCCTGATCAATGAACGGTGGCGAGAGCGCGCGACGTCGAGACGGCGCCACGGTCAATCGTAATCGCAGGCGCTGCGAACTGGATCACCGACTGGCCAAACCGCGCCGCGCGCCTTTCGACAGGCGGCCAAACGGCCTCGGCGCTCAGGGCGTCGACGCCGGCGGCGGGTAGGCGCCGGGGACCACCTGCCCGGTCTTCGGATCGACGTGCCTGGCCGGCGGCGCGGGCGCGATCAGCACCCCGAAGCTGCCCGCCGCCGGGCCGCCCGAGGCGAGCCGCGCCTTGGCGTTGCCCGCGAGGCCGGCCGCGAACGCGTAGTGCACCTTGTACGCCCCGGCCCTGACCGGCACGACCCGCCACACGAAGGTCTCGGTGTCCCCCGCGGGCAGCGGGCCGAGCGCCCAGGTGCTGACGTAGGACGTCTGCGCGCCGCCGGGGATGCTCACTTCCTGAGTTTCGACCGGCGGTTTCGCCGCCTTGCCGGGGCCTCGTTCCACGACCCAGACCGGCCTTTTGTCGGCCGCCAGCCCTGGGAAGTGAGAGGTGTAGAGGAAGGAGTCGACGGTGGCGGTGAGGTTCGGGATCGTCTCGCTGCTGCGGTTGCGCACCGTCATCAGCAGCCGCGCGTCCTTCGCGACCGCCTGCCTCGCCGGGAAGCTCGTGCGCACGACTTCCAGGTCGAACGTCTGCGACGGTTCGCCCGCGGTCGCCGGCGAGCCGCCGCAACCGCTCGCGGCGGCCGCGAGCGCTGCCGCGCAGGACACGGCTGCGGCGATCGCGGGCAGGCGCCGCCCGCGGCGCGCGACGCTCGGGGCGCCACCCGCGCCCGGCAAGAGTCCTCTCGACCTCCCCCGCACGATCGCGCCACGATACCAGCGGCGCTCGGGGCGGGAGACGGATCCCCTGCAAGCACGACGGTTCGATGTGGCGCGGCCGCTGAGCATGGCGTAGAGTTACCGCGACCACCGATTGCGACCCGAGGGAGGGCCCGGCAGAGATGGTTCGCAGCGTCGCTGAGCGGGCGTTTGTACCCGCTAGGCACTTGCTCGAGGAATTCGGGGACATGATGATCCTCACGGGCAAGACCATCTGGTCTGCCCTGCGCCCGCCCTATCCGTACGGCGGCGAGTTCGTCTCCCAGTTCCTCTTCGCGCTGCGGCTGTGCTGGTTCCCGCTGCTCGTCTCGACCGTCTGCATCTGCTACGCCGCGCCGGGCCTGCAGGCGGCCAACTTCCTGACGATCTTCGGCGCGCTCGACCGGCTCGGCGGCTTCTTCGTCCTCGGCGCGGTGCGCGAGATCGGCCCGAGCGTGACGGCGATCGTCGTCGCCGGCGTGGCAGGCACTGCGATCACCGCGGACCTCGGCGCGCGCAAGGTCCGCGAGGAGCTCGACGCCCTGCAGGTGCTCGGCGTGGACCCGGTCAAGAACCTGGTCGTGCCCCGCTTCCTGGCGCTGATGCTCGTCACGGGGCTGTTCGACATCTACGCGCTGCTGTTCGGGATCTTCGGCGGCATCATCGCCGAGCTCGTCAACGGCCAGGCGCTCGGCCCGTTCTGGGCGACGCTGTTCGCGAACGCCTCGACGACCGACCTCTGGGGATCGGTCCTGAAGACCACGATCTACGGCGCGATCATCGCGATCGTCTGCTGCTACAAGGGCATGGCCGCCTCCGGCGGCGCCGAGGGCGTCGGCCGCGCCGTCAACGAGGCGGTCGTGCTCGCCTTCACCGCGATCTTCTCCTTCGACTACGTCTTCACGCAGACGCTGCTCGCCACGCACCCGCAGATCCTGGTGATCAAGTGAACGAATGGCTCGCGATACCGCGCGAATGGCTCGGCGCGAGCGGCGAGATCGGCCGCTTCACGGGCAGCATCGTCCGCGACGTCTACAGCCTGCGCGTCTTCCGCTTCTTCGGCGAGTCGCTTCGCCAGTGCGGGATCCTGATCGTCGGCTCGACCACGATCATCTGGACGCTGATGTTCATCCTCGGGCTGCAGTGCGGCATCGAGGGCGCCTACTTCACCGCCGCCCAGGGCGCGCCCGCCTACTCGGGCGTGTTCACGGCGTGGTGCGACCTGCGCGAGATCACGCCCTACGCGTTCGGGTACATGATGTCGGCGAAGGTCGGCACCGGGATCGTCGCCGAGCTCGGCGCGATGCGGATCTCCGACGAGATCGACGCGCTCGAGGTGATGGGGATCAACTCCATGACCTTCCTCTGCGCGACCCGGCTGCTCGCCTCCTGGCTGGTGCTGCCGTTCATGTACATGGCGGGGATCGGGGCCGCCTTCCTCGCCTCCTACATCGCCGTCGTGCAGCAGATCGGCTACGTGTCCTCCGGCGGGTACTTCCTGATCTTCTGGCAGTTCCAGAACCCGCCCGACTTCTTATACAGCCTAATTAAGGCAATGTTCATGGCCACGGCTATCGTGCTCGTAGCGTGTTACTACGGATACAACGCCAGTGGCGGCCCCGTCGGGGTCGGCAAGGCGACTGCGAAGTCGATGGTGCTGAACTTGGTGCTCGTGCACGTGATAGGCATGCTCGGAACCCAGATCTTCTGGGGCGCGAATCCGCGAGCGCCGATCGGCGGGTGAGCTGATGGCCGGAGAGGGCGGACGCCGCGGGATCCCGTGGGGCCGTCGCGGTACGCGCGCGGACGAGGCGCCCGCGGGCGAAGCGCCGAACGAGACGGACGCCCCCGGGTCCCCGGGCTCGGACGGCGCACAGCCGGCCGCGCCGGAAGCCACCTTCGAGCGCGTGCAGGAACACGACGCCTCCGAGCATTCGCACCCCACCTACCACACGATCGACCGCTTCCCCGAGCAGGAGCCCGGAGGCGAACCGGGGTTCGCCTCCGCGCAGGAGGTGGGCGAGGAGGCCTACGCCCAGGCGGAATCGCCGGCCGAAGCCTCTGCCCATGCGCGCGTGACGAGCGAGCCTTCGCCGGAGGGCGCAGGAGGAGTTCCGCTACCACAGCGGCAGGATCCGTCCGGCCAACGAGCCCGACGCGATCGAGTTCGTCGAGGTCCACAAGGCGTTCGGGCGCAACCAGGTTCTGCGCGGGCTCAACATGTCCCTGCCCGAGGACAAGATCTCGATGATCCTGGGGCCGTCGGGGACGGGCAAGTCGGTTTGCATCAAGCACATCGTGGGGTTGCTGTATCCCGACCAGGGGGATGTGATCGTCCACGGGTACTCGATCCCGAGTCTTCCCGATGCCGACCTCTTCGAGTTGCGCAAGAAGTTCGGCGTGCTGTTCCAGGACGGCGCCCTGTTCGGCTCGATGAACCTCTATGACAACGTCGCCTTCCCGCTGCGCCAGCACACCGAGAAGGGCGACGAAGAGATCGCCGAGATCGTCAACCGGCGCCTGAAGGAGGTCGGGCTCGGCGACGCCAACGAGAAGATGCCGAACGAGCTCTCGGGCGGCATGCGCAAGCGCGCTGGGTTCGCGCGCGCGCTCGTGATGGAACCGGACATCGTGCTCTTCGACGAGCCGGATTCCGGGTTGGATCCCGTGCGCACCGCGCTGCTGTGCGAGCTGATCAAGGAAGTCCACGCCGAGAACGGCGGCTGCTATGTCGTGATCACCCACGACATCATGAGCGCGCGCCGGGTCGCCGAGCACATCTCGGTGCTGTGGAAAGGCAAGATCGTCGAGTCCGGCCCCGCCGAGGAGCTGTTCGCCTCGGAAAACCCGTTCGTGCAGCAGTTCCTCTCCGGCGCCTCGGCCGGCCCCCTTGGCATGGAGTAGCCCCATGGGGGCGAACGTGCCGGCGAGCAGATGAGAACGTCGCGGCTGCTCGCGTCGCTCGCCCGCGGCGCGGCCCGGCGACCGGCCCTCGTGCTGGCGCTGGCCGCCGTGCTCGGGCTCGGCGGCGCGGTGCTCGCGCTGCAGCTGCAGCCGAGCGCGGCGACCAGCAGCTTCGTCTCCTCCTCGAGCGCGCCCTACAGGAGCACGCAGACCTTCTACCGGCATTTCGGCGAAGAGCCCGTCGAGGTGCTCGTCAGAGGGGATCTGCAGCGGCTCGTGCTCGGCTCGGACGTCGGTCGCCTGCTCGGCCTGGAGGGCTGCCTCTCGGGCAGGGTCCCCCGCGCCGCGCTGGCCAACGAGGGAGGCGTCAACGGGCCGTGCGGCCGGCTCGCGCGGGCGCACAGCGTCAAGGTCGTCTTCGGCCCCGGCACGTTCCTCAACGAGGCCGCCGCACAGATCCAGGACAAGCTGACCGGCCTGAACAGCCACGCCGCCGCCAGCGGCAAGCGCGCGGCGCGGAGCGTCGAACGCGCGGCGCTCGCGCGGGGCATGAGTCGCGAACAGGCGCAGCGGCTGGCGCGGGAAGCCCGCGAGGTGACGGCCGCGGGCTACCGCTCGCAGCTGGTCTCGCTCGCGCTCACCTATGGGCTCACCTCGCCGCCGAGCCTGCAGAACAAGGAATTCATCTCCGACGTCGTATTCGACTCCTCCAAGCCTGCGGGCACGCCGAAGCAGCGCTTCGCCTACCTGTTCCCGAGCCGTGACAGCGCGCTCATCTCCGTGCGCCTTCGCCCAGGGCTCTCCCAGCAGGAGCGCGATCGCACGATCAGCGACATACGGGCCGCCGTGCGGATGTCCCAGTGGCGTCTCCAGACGCCTGGCGCCGCATATCTGGTGACGGGAGAGCCCGTGATCGTCGCCGATCTCGCGAAGTCGATCTCGAGCGCGATCGCGGTCCTTCTGATCGCGGTGCTGCTCGTGATGGCCGGCACGCTCGGGCTGGTGTTCTCGGGGCGGCCCCGCCTGCTGCCGCTGGCGCTCGCGCTGCTCGCCGCGGCGCTGACGTTCGGCGCGCTGTCGGCCGCCGGCGCCTCGCTCACGGTCGCCTCGATCGCCGTGCTCCCGGTGCTGATCGGCCTCGCCGTCGACTACTCGATCCAGTTCCAGTCACGCGTCGGCGAGTCCCTTCAGGACGCGGGCGGGCCGCCGCCGGGAGCCGAGCGCGACGCGGCGATCGAGCGCGCCGCGCGTGCCGGGGGGCCGACGATCGCCACGGCGGCAGCCGCGAGCGCCGCCGCGATGCTGGTGCTGCTGCTCTCGCCCGTGCCGATGGTGCGCGGCTTCGGCGTGCTCCTCGTCGCGGGCGTCGCGATCGCCCTGCTCTGCGCGCTGACCGCCGGCGCCGCGGCGCTCGCGCTGCTGCCGCGACGGGCGACGGCGGGTTCCTCACCACGCGACCACGCCGCCCCGGCGGCTTTCAAGACGGTGGCATCCGCCTGGCGCGGGGCAGGTGAGCTGCTCCGCGAGAACCCGCTGACGCGAGCCGTGTCCGGGTTCGCGCTCGGGACCGCGCTGCGCCGCCCCGAGCGGGTGCTGTGCGCGGGGCTCGCATTGGCCGCCCTCGGCTGGGGCCTCGACACGCAGACCAAGGTCGAGACCGACATCACCAAGCTCGTCCCCCAGAACATGAGCTCGCTGCAGGCGCTCGACACGCTCGAGCACGAAACCGGGGTCGGCGGCGAAGTCGCCGTGCTGGTCTCCGGACGCAACCTCGCCGATCCGGCGACGATCGAATGGATGACCGCCTACCAGCACCGGGTGCTCGCCGCGTTCGGCTACAGCGAGGCGCGAGGGTGCGGGCATGCCCGGCTGTGCCCGGCCTTCTCGCTGCCTGACCTGTTCGGCTCCCAGCCGGCCGCCGGCGGGCAGGCCCCGAAGCTGACCGCAGCGGCTGTCGGCGGGCTGCTGGCCGCGATCCCGCCGTACTTCTCCCAGGACGTGATCACCTCGAATCGCCGTTTCGCGACGCTGTCCTTCGGCATCCGCCTGATGGGCCTCGACGCCCAGGAGCGCGTGATCGACCGCATGCGCTCGAGCCTTCACCCGCCGCCCGGAGTGCGGGCCGAACTCGTCGGGCTGCCCGTGCTCGCGGCGCGCTCCGGCACCGCCGTGGCGGACCCGTGGAGGCGGCTCGTGACGCTGCTCGCGGGCCTCGCCGCGGTCGCACTCGTGCTGCTGAGCGCCTTCCGCGGCGACGCACGCCGCGCGCTCGTGCCGCTCGTGCCGATCGTCCTTGCGACCGGCTGGTCGGCGCTCGTGCTGTTCGTGCTGCGGATCCCGCTGAACCCGATGTCGGTCACGCTCGGCGCGCTCGTGATCGCGATCTCGACCGAGTTCAGCGTGCTGCTCTCCGAGCGCCACCGCCAGGAGCTGCTCGCCGGGCACGACACGATCGAGGCGCTGCGGCGCAGCTACCGGCGGACGGGCGCGGCGGTCGCTGCCTCCGGAGCGACGGCGATCTTCGGCTTCGGCGTGCTGGCGCTGTCGGACATCAGGATGCTGCGCGACTTCGGCCTCGTCACGCTGGTCGACCTGACCGTGTCGCTGGTCGGCGTGCTGGCCGCGCTGCCCGCGGTGATCGTGCTGGCCGAGCGAAGCCGCCTGGGCTCGCGTCGTGCGCTGCCGCGGTTGCGTGCGCGGCGGCGAGTCGCGGCGCGACGTGCGGGGTCCGGCCATGGACGCGCCTGAGGGTCCGCCCGGCGCCGGCGCGAACCTCCCGGACGACGGCGGGCCCGCCGCGCCCGGCATTCAGCCCCAGCCGCCGCGCTACGGCCGCTATGTCGCGCTGCTCGCGATCGTCGTGCTGGTGCTGATCACGGTCAACACGATCACGACGAAACCGAACGGCAGCGCCGGCGTCGGCCCCGGCGGGAAGCTGCCGCCGTTCGCCGTGCCGCTCGCGCTCGGCAACCTGAAGGGCCAAGCCAACATCGCGACCGGCCCCAACCAGGGCTCGGCGGGCCGCGTCCCGGCATGCAGCGTGCGCGGTCCGCAGGTGCTGAACATCTGCCAGCTCTACGAGCGGGGCCCGGTCGTGCTCGCGCTGTTCGTCGACGGTGGGTCGTGCCCGGACGTGCTCTCCGACATGCAGGCGCTCGCCGCCCGCTACCCGCAGGTCTCTTTCGCGGCCGTCGCGATCAAGGGAGAAAGGTCGGGCGTGCGCAAGCTGATCCACGAGCGCGGCCTGACCTTCCCGGTCGGGTTGGACCCCGATGGCGCGCTGGCCGCGCTCTACAAAGTCGCCTCCTGCCCGCAGCTCACCTTCTCCGAGCGCGGTGGGACCGCCCAGGGCCAGGCGATGCTGAACGCTCCTTCCCGAGCTGCGCTCCGCGCCCGCGTCGAGGAGCTTCTCGCCGAATCGCGCGCGCAGGGGGCGCCTGGCGCGAGCGGCGCCTCGGACAGAGGCGCGGCGCCGGCCGCGAGCGGGGGCGGCGGGTGAGCGAGCCGGCTCCTCCGGAGCCGTCCGTCGGCTGGCAGGCGCCCGAGGTCGAAGAGGAGCTGCCGGGACTGCGACTGCTGTTCAGCGAGGTCGGCGTCGTGCGCCGGCGGGCGCTCACGGGCACCTCGCCACCGGACATCGAGGCGCGGATGCGCGAGCTCTCCAACCGCGTCCGCGGCGCTCGGGCGATCGGCATCCGTCGCGAGCCGATCCCGGCCGCGTACCGCGTCTTCTTCCGCCAGGTCGGGATCGACCCCGATCTGCAGCGGACGCCGATCGAGGCCGCGGTCGTCGAGCGGATGCTGCGCGGCGGGTTCCTCACCGGGGGCATGCTCGAGGACATCCTGATGCTCGCGCTGCTCGACACCGGCGTGCCCGTGTGGGCGCTCGACGCCGCATGCGTCGAGGCCCCGCTGGGGATCCGTGCGAGCCGCGAAGGCGAGCCGCTCGGCCGCTCGGATGACCCGGCGCCACTCCCCGAGGGAAGGCTCGTGGTCGCCGACGCCGACGGGCCGGTGGCGGTGCTGTTCGGCGAGCTCGCGCGGGGTCACGAGCCCCGTGCAGGGACGGCTCGCCTGCTGCTTTTCGCGATCCAGGTCCCCGGCGTCCCCGCCCTCTATGCGGAGGAGGCCTTGTGGTCGACCGCGAGCGCCCTGCTCGTCCCTTGAGTGGGTTTGCGCGCACCCCGCCGCTGGTAGCATCTGAGGCCCCCTCGGAGGAGAGGAGCTCTGTGATCCAGAGAAGCCAATTCGTAGTCGATCGTGTCACCGCTCCCGGCGACGCCGAGCGCGCCGCCCGGGCGACGCTGCGGGCGCAGATCGCCAAGCTCGAGCACGAGCTCTCCTCCTTGCTGGCCGATCGCTTCCCGTTCGTGGCGGCGCCCGGCGGGCTCGCCTCGGCCACCGCGGCGCCGGCCGCCGCCGGCCCTCGCCTGCCCGGTCTGGGTGAGCTCGAGCGCACGCGCGACGGACTCGCCGCCCGGCTGCAGGAGCTGCGCGCTCGCGCGGCACGCCGCACCGAGCACGAACGGAACGCGCGCGAGCTGCTCGAGCGCATGCGCTTGGAACCGGGGCGCTACAAGTATTACCGCGTGCCCGTCCGCGACCTTGGACAGACGGGCTGCGGCGTCTACGAAGTGCGCCCCCGGCACGGCCTGATCGGCATGCTGGCCGGCTGGTGGCAGCTCACACTCTCGTCCGGCTGTCCATTAGCCAAGGGGTCGCGCCTCACGGCGCGACCCCGGGCTCTACTCACAGGCCAAGGGGTCGCGCTCACGGCGCGACCCCGGCTCTACTCACAGGCCAGGGTCGCGCCGCGCGGCGCGACCCCGGGCTCACCTCACACGGTCGTCAGGCTGCCCATCGCGTACGCCAGCCCGGCCGTCCCCGTCTCGCAACCGCGGCCCCGGCCCGGGGAGGCGAGCATCGCCGCGAGCGTGCGGCGCTGACGCTCGGTCATCGAGCCGATCGTCTTCTTCTCCGACATCGGCACCTGCGCGAGGAACTTGCGGCAGCGCGTCTGACCCCAGCGACGCTGGCTCATCAGCAGGTCGCCGATGGCCATGCTGTCAGCCTCCCACGGGCAGTCCATGATCACGTCGGCGACGCCGACCTCGTTCACCGCCACGCGACGCTTCAGCTCGGCACGGGCGAGGCGAACCTGGTTGGCGCGTTCCAGGGCGCGCATGTACTGGGGACCGGCAGGGGCAATCGTCGCTGTCGCGTTCATGTCTTGGCATCTCCCCGTTGCCGTCGCGAAGCTCAGCGGCGGCAACATGCTTTTGCTCGAATTGGACGTGTGGTCGCGCCCTCTATGACCGCCCAGAGAGATCCGCAACCGGGCGCGGCTGTCCCGGCGGATCACCCCTCCGAACTTCAATCTGTGCTTCGGGGCGTGTCCCCGAACGGTCATGCAGAGCGCATGTGGAAGCTACGCGAGGAGCGCCGCCCCGGTCAACATCCCGCCTTGCGGATCGTGCGCTAGAAGCGGGCTTTTTGTGCGCGCGGAAACTTGTGAAGAAATGGACAAGTCGAGCGCGGTCGACAGGCCCGTGCGGCGCGGGCTCAGACGGCGGGCGGTGCCGGCAGCGGGCCGTGCTCGCGCTCGAAGCCGGCCTTCACCCGAGCGAACACCTCGAGCGCGCGGTCGATGGTCGCCGCGTCGTGGGTCGCCATCACGCTCGTCCTCAGCAGCGCGCCTCCGGGCGGGACGGCGGGGTGGAGCGCCGTGTTGACGAACACCCCGGCGTCGTAGAGCGCCTTCCACAGCAGCGCCGCCTGCCAGTCGTCGCCGACCAGGATCGGCACCACCGGGGTCACGATCGAGAGCCCGCCCGTGCCCGAGGAGCGCACGCCCGGGGCGTGCGTCTGCACGCCGTCCTCGGCCGGCAGCGTTTGGGGCTTCACGACGGCGAAGCCGAGCGCTTCCAGCCCGTCGCGCAGGCGCGCCGCGTTCTCGAGCACGCTCGCGAGCAGCGGCGGTCCGTCCGCGGAGCGCACCACGCGCAGGGCTGCCAGCGCCGCGCCGACGGCGGCCGGCACGGCCGAGGCCGTGAACAGGAACGCCCGCGAGGAGATCCGCAGGTACTCGATCACCTCCTCGCTGCCGGCGACGAAGCCGCCGCACGACGCCAGTGACTTCGAGAACGTCCCCATCCGCAGGTCGACCCGGTCGGCCACCCCGAGCAGTTCGCACGCGCCCGCCCCGGCGGCCCCGAGCACGCCGGCGCCGTGTGCCTCGTCGACCATCAGCCGCGCGCCGTAGCGCTCGCACAGCTCGCAGATCTCCTGCAGCGGCGCGAGGTCGCCCTCCATCGAGAAGACGCCGTCGACGACGACGAGCACGCCGCCGCCGTCGCTCTGCGCGCGCTCGAGCATCTTCTCGAGCTTCTCCAGGCGGTTGTGGCGGAACGGCCGCAGCTTGGCGCGCGAGAGCAGGCACCCGTCCAGGATCGACGCATGGTCGCCGGAGTCGACGATCACCGTGTCGCCCGGTCCGAGCAGCGTCCCGAGCGTGCCGAGGTTGGCCTGATGTCCGGTGCTGAAGACGAGGGCCGCTTCGGTCCCCATCCATTCGGCGATCTCGCGCTCCAGCTCGAGGTGTAGCGGGATCGTGCCGTTCAGCAGCCGCGAGCCCGTCAGCCCGGTGCCATAGCGGTGCAGCGCCTGCTCGGCTCCCTGCACCACGCGCTCGTCGCCGGTCAGGCCGAGGTAGTTGTTCGAGCCGAGCATGATCCGCTCGGCGCCCTCCATCTCGACGATGGGCATCGCCGGCGACTCGAGCACGTGGAAGTAGGGGAGGACGTCGGCCTCGCGCGCCGCGCGCAGCAGCTCCTCGCGCTCGTGGCCCCGTACCTTTTGAAAGACGTCGGTTGAGGTGGGCATGTAGGGTGCGGGCGCGGTGAGCGTCGAGCTGAAAACCGTCTCCGGCAGGCGGGAGCTGACGGCCTTCATCGACCTGCCGTTCCGGCTTCATGCTAACCACCCCCTCTGGGTCCCGCCGCTGAAGCTCGAGCGCCGGCTGTTCCTCAGCCGCCGCATGAACGCGTTCTTCAGCCACGGCGAAGCCGAGTACTTCATCGCCGTCCGCGACGGCACGGTGGTCGGACGCATCAGCGCCCACGTCAACCACGCCTTCAACGAGTACAGGGACGTGCGTTGGGGATGGTTCGGCTTCCTCGAGTTCGAGCGCGATCCGGAGGTGCTCCAAGCGCTGCTCGACGCGGCCTCGGACTGGCTGCGTGAGCGCGGCCAGGAGCGGATGGTCGGCCCGGCCAGCTTCGCGATGAACGACGAGAGCGGGATCGTGGTCGAGGGTCACGAGCTTCGCCCGATGATCCTGCAGCCCTGGAACCCGCCCTACTACGCCGAGCTCTTGGAAGACGCGGGCATGACGAAGGCGATGGATCTCTTGATGTGGAACCTCGAGGTCGAGGAGCGCGGGCGGGTGCTGCCCGTGATCTGGGAGCTCGCCGAGAAGGTGCAGAGCGAGCACGGGATCCGGGTGCGCCCGATGCGCCGGCGCCAGCTCCGCAAGGACATGGACGCGTTCGCAGAGGTCTACAACGCCGCCTGGTCTGAGAACTGGGACTTCGTCCCCTACTCGAAGAAGGACCTCGATGCGTACGCGCAGGAGCTCCAGCTCGCCTTCGACAAGAACTGGTTCATGATCGCCGAGAAAGAAGACACCGGTGAGGTGGTCGGCATGGCGCTCACGGTGCCGGACCTCAACCAGGTGCTCGCGCAGATGCACGGACGGCTGCTGCCGCTCGGGTGGTGGAAGTTCCTCACCAAGGGGCGGCGGATCGACCGCGTTCGCGTCGGCTTCCTCGGCGTCAAGCCCGAGTATCAGCACACGGGCGTGGCCGCCAAGCTCTACGAAGAGCACTTCAACGCGGCCGAACGAACGCCACAGAGCGGCGGCGAGATGGGCTGGATCCTCGAGACGAACACGGCGATGAACCGCGGCATGGAAGCGATGGGCGGACGGGTCGTCAAGCGCTACCGCGTCTACGAGCGCCTGCTCGGCCCGGCCGCCGACGCTCAGAGCGACGCCGGGGCGGGGCCCGGCGCCGCCGGCTGACGCGCTCCCGGCATAGGGATCTGAGCCGACCTCTACACTCCCGCGGGTGAGCGAGGACTCGCAGAGCGAGATGCTGCCGGTCGCGCCCGTACAGGGCGAGCTGGTCGAGCCGCGCCCCACCACCAGCGCGCTCGATCATGGCCGCCGGGCGGCCGCGCTGCCCGCCGTGCAGGCCGCGGCGGCAGCCGCCGGCGGGTTCGTGGCAGGGGCCGCGGTCGTCGGGCTCGTCGGTCGCCATCGCCGCCGGGCCGCGCTCGATGCGGGGCGCCGGGCTCGCGGGCTCGGGCGCCGTGGCTCGGCCCGCAACGCCGGCGCGATGGACCGCCTGCAGATCGTCGGCAGCCGCTCTCTGCTGCTCGACGTGCACCTGCTCGGCGGCTCGGACGCGGGCCGCTAGCGCCGGGCCGTTGCCGGCACCGCTGGAGCTGCGCGTCGAGGTGACGCCGCGCGGGCCGTTCCGGCTGCCGCGAGGCAACGGGATGGACCGCATGACGCGCCGCCGCCGCGGCGTGCTCGAGCGGCTTCTCCACGACGGCGAGCAGCCCGTGCTGGTGCGGGTCGCGCAGACCGCGCCCGACCGGCTGCTGCTCGGCGCCCGCGCAGAGAGCCGGCAGGCCGCGAGTCACGGCATCGAGCGGATGCGCTTCGCGCTCGGGGTCGATGAGGATCCCCGCCCGTTCCTGCGGCGCTTCGCCCGCGACCCGCTGATCGGGCGCTCCCTCCTGAGGCGGCCGTGGCTGCGCGTGCGCCGCCGCCCCGATCCCTTCGAGGCGCTCGTGCTCGCGATCTGCGAGCAGCTGATCGAGTACGAGCGCGCGGCCGCGATCGAGCGGCGCGTCGTCGCCGCCCTCGGCCGTCGCTGGGTGGGCTGGGACGGCGGCCACAGCACGCTCGCCGACATGCCGTCGCCGGAGCGCCTCGCCGCGACGCCGCCGGCGCTGTTCGAGTCGTTCGACCTCGCCGGCTGCCGCGCCATCACGCTCGTCAAGGCCGCGCGCGAGGTGGCGCGTGGCCGCATCGACCTCCACGACGAGCGCCACGAGCATGGCTGGCGGCGCCTGCGCGCGATCCCGGGCATCGGGCCGTGGACGGTCGAGATGACGGCGCTGCACGGGCAGGGGCGCCACGACCAGCTGCCGGCGGGCGATCTGGGCCTGCTGCGGTTCGCGGGGCGGGTGCTCTCGGGCGGGGACCCGCAGGCGTTCGCGGAGGAAGAGCAGGTCCGCGAGCTGTTCGCTCCCTATGGCGAGTGGGCCGGCCTCGCGGCCGCCCATGCGATCGGGCTCTGAGCCCACCGCGCGCAGGGCAGAATGGGCGCGCTCGTGTTTCTGACTACGGGAGGATCACGGCCGCGCCAGTGAAAGCGCCGGCGCGCAGGTCGGCGAGCGCGTCGTTCGCCACCTCGAGCGCGTAGGTCCGCACGTGGGTCGCCACCGGTACCTGGGGAGCCAGCGCGAGCAGCTCCTCGCCGTCGGCGCGCGTGAGGTTGGCGACCGAGCGCACCGCCCGCTCGAGCCAGAGGATCTCGTAGGGGAAGGACGGGATGTCGCTCATGTGGATGCCGCCGCAGACGACGGTGCCGCCGGGCGCGAGTGCGCGCAGGGCCGCCGGGACGAGCGCCCCGACGGGCGCGAAGATGATCGCCGCTTCGAGCGTCTCGGGTGGCGCTTCCTCGGATGAGCCCGCCCACACGGCGCCGAGCTCGAGCGCGAAATCCTGCGCGTCGGTGTCGCCGGGGCGGGTGAAGGCATAGACCTCGCGGCCCTGCCAGCGGCAGATCTGCACGAGGATGTGGGCGGAATCGCCGAAGCCGTAGAAGCCGACGCGGCGGGCGTCGCCCGTCATCCGCAGCGCGCGATACCCGATCAGCCCTGCGCACAGCAGCGGCGATGCCTCCTCGTCGGAGTAGGACGCCGGGATCGGGAAGCAGAAGCGCTCGTCCGCGACCGTGTACTCCGCGTAGCCCCCGTCGATGTCGCGCCCGGTGAAGCGGGCGTTCGGGCACAGGTTCTCGCGGCCGCTCGTGCAGTACTCGCAGGTGCCGTCGGTCCAGCCCAGCCAGGGAACGCCGACGCGGTCGCCGACCCGCAGGGCCGCGCCGGCGGCGGCCGGACCGTCGCCGTCTGTGTCCCCACGCGCCTCCACGGTGCCGACGATCTGGTGGCCGAGGATCCGAGGCGGGTCCGCGATCTCGACCTCGCCGTCGAGCAGGTGCAGGTCGGTGCGGCAGACCGCGCAGGCGTGCACGCGGATCAGCAGCTGCCCGGGAGCCGGCTCCGGCACGGGGACCTCGGCTTCTCGCAGCGGCTCGTGCGTAGCCTCGAAGAGCATCGCCCGCATCGTGCGCGCAGCCGCCATTCCGTCATATTGACGGCGATGCGACGCGGCGGTCGGGAGGGTCGGTGAGCGGAGGGCTGTACTTCAGCCATCCCTCGAGCATCGATCACGACCCGCGGCCGTTCATGCCGCGGCATCCCGACACCCCCGAGCGGCTGATCGTGCTCGAGCAGGCACTGTCCGAGCGCGACTGGCTGGGCTGGGAGCGGCGCACGGCGCCCGCCGTCGTGGAGGAGCAGCTCGCGCTCGTGCACTCGCCCGAGTACGTGCGAGCGGTCCGCGAGCTGTGCGCCTCCGGCGGCGGCAACATCGACCCCGACACGGCCGTCGTGCCCGAGTCCTGGCCGGCCTCCCTGCACGCCGCCGGCGGCGCGGTCGAGATGGCGCGGGCGCTCATCGCCGGCGACGCGCCGGTCGCCTACTGCGCGATCCGGCCCTCCGGCCACCACGCCGAACGCGACCGCGCGATGGGCTTCTGCGTGTTCGACAACGTCGCCGTCGCCGCCGCGGCCGCGATCTCAGATCTCGGCCTGGCGCGGGTGTTCGTGTTCGACTGGGACGTCCACCACGGCAACGGCACGGCCGAGATCTTCAGGGCGCGCGACGACGTCCTGTTCGCGAGCATGCACCAGTGGCCGCTCTACCCGGGGACGGGCCCGCTCGACGACACCGGCAGCGGTGCCGGCGAGGGCTACACGATCAACCTGCCGGTGCCGCCCGGTACCGGCCCGGAGCTCTGGATGGAGCTGTTCGAGCGCGTGGTGATGCCGGCCGCGCGAGCCTTCGAGCCGCAGCTGATCCTCGTCTCCTCGGGGTTCGACGCACATCGCGCCGACCCGCTCGCGCACTGCATGCTGGAGACGGAGACGTTCGCGGCGATGGCCGCTCGCATGCGGCAGCTGGCGGGGGAATTGGGGGTCGGGCTCGGGCTCGTGCAGGAGGGCGGGTACGAGCCGGCGGTGCTGGCCGAATGCGTCTGTTCGCTGTTGCCGGTGCTCGCGGGGGAGGGGGAGACCGCCGGCGCAGGCGGTCCGCCGACGGGCGACCCGCTTCTCGAGCGGGCGGTGGAGTGCTATGGGCGGTGGTGGCCCGTCGGCGCGTAGGACGCCGGGCGATCGGTGGCGTCCGGCCCCGCCTAGATTCCCTGCCCCGGCAGGAACTCGTTCGTGAACGGCGGGAAGCCGGTCGTGTTGGGGTCGTGCGCGAGCAGCTTGTGCGAGAACATCCAGCTGCCGAAGGTCGCCCAGGCCTGGGGGCTCTGCCAGCCGTACGGCTTGCCGGCCTCGGTCGGCTGGGTGGCGGGGAGCGTCTGCTTGATCGATTCGAGCTGCAGCTTGCGCGGGAGCGATGGGTTGGCGGCGATCACGGCCTTGGCGGCTGCCGCGGGGTCTTCGCGCACCTCGCGCTGGCCCTGCGTCAGCGCCTGCATGAACGCCCGCAGGTCCTGGCCGCTCTCGCGCGCCTGCTCGGCGCGGACCGCCAGCACGAGCTCGTCGTAGCTCGGCACGCCGGCCCGGTCGATCGGCGTCACGAGCGGGCGGCGGTGTTCGAGGCGAAGCTGGATGCCCTCGTAGTTCCAGAAGCCGCCGAGGGTCGCGTCGACCCGCCCGGAGATCATCGCCGGGACGAGGTTGAAGCCGACGTTGACTTCGTGCACGGACGAAGGCTTCACGCCGGCGTGTTCCACCGCCGTGTGAAGCTCGGCGGCCTGGTAGGGGATGCCGGCCGTGCCGACCTTCTTGCCTGCCAGCGAGGCGACGTTCTTGACGTGCTTGGAGGGCAGCGCGATGATCGAGGTCAGCGGGCGCTGGACGAGCGCGCCGATCGAGACGACGTTCAGCCCGCGGTCGCGGGCCAGCAGCAGCTCGGGCTCGTACGAGATCGCCATGTCCACGCGTCCCGCGGCAAGGAGCTTGAGCGGTTCCGACGGGTCCGCGGGTGTGACCGGCACGACGTCGAGGCCGACCGCGCGGAAGTCGCCGTGTGAGATCGCCGAGTACAGCGGCGCATGGTCGGCGTTCGGGAAGAAGTCGAGCATCACCGTGAAGCGCTTGGTCGAGCCGGCCGTCACCGTGTCCTCCTTGGAGCCGCAGGCGGACAGCGCCAGCGCCGCGAAGAGGGCGGCCGCCAGCCCGGCGCCGGCGCGGCGGAGCGCCCGGCCCCGCGGCGGGCGGCGAACCTCGCGCGCATGTCGGCGGGCGGGGGAGGGGCCGGCTGTCACTGGCTGTCTCCTGTCGGTCGGCCCCGCCATGGCGCGAGTCGGCGCTCGGCCAGGGCGAGGGAGTGGAAGCAGACCAGCGCGAACACGACCAGCACGACCGTGCCGGCATAGGCCCGCGCGGCCTGGAGGTTGACGTCGCTCATGATCTGGCGGCCGAGACCGGGATAGGTGCCGGTCGTCGGCGTGGCGACCTCGGCGATGAAGGCTCCGATCACGCCGACCGCGAGCGCGACGCGGGCGCCGCTGAGAGCTGCCGGCAGCGCCGCGGGCAGCTCGGCCAGGCGGAAGGCCTGCCAGCGCGAGGCGTCGAGCGTGCGCATCAGCTTCAGCTGATCCCGGTCGACGGCGGCCAGCGCGTCGACGGTCGTGACGAGCACGGGGAAGAAGCAGATCAGCGCGATCACGACGAGCTTCGGGAAGATCCCGAAGCCCAACCAGAACACGAGCAGCACGCCGATCACGGGGATCGGCACGGCCTGCGAGCCGACGGCCAGCGGATAGGCGGCTCGGCGCAGCGGCGGCCAGAGATGCATCGCCACACCGAGGGCGAAGCCGCCGGCCAGCGCCAGGCCGACGCCCAGCACGACCTCCTCCGCTGTCACGGCGAAGTTGCGCCACAGCACGGCCCCGCCGTGCCAGATCGCCGAGGCGACTTCGTGCGGCGCCGGCAGCAGCTCGGGCTGCACGCCTGAGACCTCGGCGTAGAGCTCCCACGCGCCGAGCAGCATCAGCACGAGGACGAGTGGCGGTCCGAGCCGCGACAGCCGCGCCTTGACCGCCGGCCCGCGCCGCGCCGCTCGCGCGCCGGTGGCGGCGGCGGCCGCGTGCTCCCCGCTTCCCGCTCGCGCGGTCGCGCTCACCGGCGGCTCCCGGCGCTGAGCACCTCGAGCGCGCGCGTGCGCAGCGCGACGACCTCCTCGTCGGATCGGTGCCGCGGGCGCGGCCGGCTGATCTCCAGGCGCGCGCAGACGCGGCCGGGGCGCGGCGAGAGCACCACGACTGCGTCGGCCAGCAGCGCCGCCTCCTCGACGTCGTGGGTGACCAGCACGACGGTCCGCGGCTCGCGCAGCAGGGCGCCGGCCAGCCACTCCTGCATCTCCGCGCGGGTGATCGCGTCGAGCGCGCCGAACGGCTCGTCGAGGCACAGCACGGGCTTGCCCGAGAGCAGCGTGCGCAGGAAGGCGACGCGCTGGCGCATCCCGCCGGAGAGCTCGCCGGGGGCCGCGGTCTCGAAGCCCTCGAGGCCGAGCTCGGCGAACATCGCCTGCGCCCGCAGCCGCGCCTGCGACCGTGAGGCGCCGGCGATACGCAGCGCGAGCGCCGCGTTGTCGAGGGCGTCGAGCCACGGCAGCAGCAGGTCGCGCTGGGGCATCAGCACCGCCGGCGCCGCCTCCACCGCGCCGCCGTCTGCGGCCTGCAGGC
Source organism: uncultured Solirubrobacteraceae bacterium (assembly GCA_963721285.1). Lineage (GTDB taxonomy): Bacteria > Actinomycetota > Thermoleophilia > Solirubrobacterales > Solirubrobacteraceae > Palsa-744. The sequence continues at coordinate 1,252,610 of CAVRIN010000002.1, forward strand.
CGCAGATCAGCTCCAGCAGCGTCGTCTTGCCGCACCCGGACGGCCCGACGACGGCGAGCAGCGCTCCGGTGTCGACGTCGAGGGACACGCCGGCGAGGGCCTGGAGCGATCGCCCGCGGCCGTCGCGATAGCTGTGCGAGACGTCTCGCAGCCGCACGGCCTTGCCCGGCGCCGGCTCCGCTCGCGCGGACTGTCGGCGGGGCTGGACTTGGATTGACACGTCGCTCCCTTCGCGGGCATTACCCCACAGGTTCAAAGGGTCTGCGCCGGGGGAGTCGCCTCCCGGGCGCGATCTCAGCCGGCCTACCCGCCAGCACCCCTGATGTCACGTTGGCGCCGATGCTAGCGCGACGGCGCAAGGCCCGTTCGCGCCGCGCCCGGCGCCTCGGCCGCAGGCTGACGCTCGCGCCCCCCCGCAAGCACCGCCGCTAGCTCGCGGCGATCACCGGCCGCGTCAGCGCGCGCACGAAATCCTCGAGCTGCGACGTCGTCCAGCACTCGAAGGCCGTGCAGTACTGCTCGTAGGCGGCGATCACGGAGTCGCCGTAGTTCCAGTAGAGCCGCGGCTCCGGGTTCAGCCAGAACGTGCGCCCGGCCCGCGCGGCGATCTGGGCGAACACGTCGGCGCGCGGGTCGCGCCCGTTGGTCCGGGCGTCGCCCAGCACGATCACCGTCGCGCGCGGGTGCAGATCGTCCTCGACCTGCACCAGGAACTCCGACCAGACGCGCCCGTAGTCGGTGTAGCCGGAGATGTCGGCGACGCCGGCGTCGCTCGAGATCCGTTCGCTGACGGCCTTGAAGTTGCGCTCGTGCTCGAAGATGTCGGTGACCTCGGAGATCCGCTCGATGAAGACGAACGAGCGCATCTTGCGGAACGTGTCGTGCAGCGCGTGCAGCACCGACAGGAAGAAGACCGAAGCCGAGGTGACGCTCGTCGAGACGTCGCAGAGGACGTAGATCTCGGGCCGTTTCGGGCGCTTGGGCCGAAAGCGCAGTTCGACCGGGACGCCGCCGGTCTGCAGCGAGGCCCGCATCGTCCGCCGCACGTCGACCTGCGCGTGCTTGCGGTGACCGCGCATCTGCAGCCCCTGCGTGGCCAGCCGCCGGCGCAGCTGGGCCACGACCCTGTGCACGGCCGCGAGGTCGGCGAGCGGGCCCGACGGCAGCGCGCGGTCGAGCTCCCCGAGCGGGCGCGCAGGCGGCAGCTTGCCCGTGCGCTCGATCTGTGCGCGCTCGAGCTCCCGGCGCAGCAGCGCCTCGAAGCGCCGCAGCGCCTCGCGCGGCAGGCCCTCGTGGCGCGGGTCCTCGGGCGGCAGGTCGGGCTGCGGCTCGGCGCGCAGGCCGAGCGCGCGGCGGATCCGCTGCACGTCGACCCCGATCACCCCCGAGCCCTCCTGGCGCCGCGCGAAGGCCGCGATCGCCATCCGCGCGAGGTCGCGCATCGCGCCCTCGTCCTGGTCGCGCAGCGCCGCCGCGATCTGCTCGCGCAGCGCATCGAGCTCGGCGTCGGTCAGCTCGCCGAGCTCGGCGAGGGTCTGCTCGGTGACGCCCTCGCGCGCGGCGGCGAGCTCGACGGCGCGGAAGAAGAAACGCTCGAAGACGAGCTCGAAGACGCGCCGGTCCTCCTGGCTCTTGGCGAGCGTCGCGGCGAGGGCCTCGCGGAAGTCCTGCTGGGATGTCCAGTCGACCTCGCCGAGCACGGCGAACGCGTCGAGGATCTCCGAGGTGCCGATCGCGACGCCTTCCCGGCGCAGCTCTTCGCCGAACTCGAGGATCCGGGCGGGCAGCCCCTCGGGGGCAGTCGGCGCCTCAGGCGACATCGGCAGGCGTGCCGAGCTTCAGGCCGACGCGCTCCGCCACCACGTCCATGTCGGTGCGGTGCTTGACGATCACGGACATCGTCTCGGCGAACGTCTCGCTGTCGATCTCGCTGACGCCGAGCAGCAGCAGCGCCCGCGCCCAGTCGATCGACTCGGCGATCGACGGCGGCTTCTTGAGGTCGAGGTCGCGCACCATCCCGATCACCTCGACGAGCCGCCGCGCGACCGTCTCAGAGAGCTCGGGCGCGTGCAGCCTGACGATCGCGAGCTCGTGCTCGAGCTCCGGGTAGTCGAGCCACAGGTATAGGCAGCGGCGCTTGAGCGCCTCGGTCAGCTCGCGCGAGTTGTTCGAGGTCAGCAGCACGACCGGGTGCGTGCGCGACTGCACGCGGCCGAGCTCGGGGATCGAGATCTGGAAGTCCGAGAGCACCTCCAGCAGCATCGCCTCGAACTCCTGGTCGGTCTTGTCGATCTCGTCGATCAGCAGCACGACGGGCTGCTCGGAGGAGATCGCCGTCATCAGCGGCCGCGCCAGCAGGAACTCCTCCCCGAAGATGTCGTCCTGGACCGCATCCCAGCCGGTGCCGGCCGCCTCGGCCTGGATCCGCAGCAGCTGCTTGCGGTAGTTCCACTCGTAGAGCGCCTTCGCCTCGTCGAGCCCCTCGTAGCACTGCAGGCGCACGAGCTCGCGCCCGAGCAGCGAGGCGAGCGCCTTCGCCAGCTCGGTCTTGCCGACGCCGGCCGGCCCCTCGACGAGCACGGGCTTGCCGAGCTTGGTCGCCAGGAATGAGACCAGCGCGGTCGACTCGCCGGGCAGGTAGCCGACCTCGCGCAGCCCCGCGGCGACCTCCTCGACGGACGTTGGCTCAGGGGTTGCGGCGGCTTGCATCGCCCGGCCAATGATATGCGGCGCGCGACCGCGACCCCCGCGAGCCCGAACCGGCGGTCAGTGCTCCTCGCCCGGCGGCGCATCCTCGAAGGAGAGCTGCTCCGGCTCGCCCGGCGCCGGCGGGTAGCGCGGGCGCCGCCGCGCCGACGGCTGCTCGGCGCTGCGGTCGCCGGCCGGCGACCGGGCCGGGGCGGACGGCCGCGGCGCGGGCGACGCCGCCGGCGAACCGGGGGCATCCGCGCGGGGCGAGCCGCCGACGGGGACCAGCGGGGTCTGATCCGTCTCGGCCTCCCCCTCGGGGCCGGGCGGACCGGAGGGCGCCTCGAAGCGCTCGGAGCCGGGCTCGCCCGGCGGGCGGCGCCGGCGGACAGGGGCCGCCGGGCGTTCGCCGGCGCGCATGCGCCACCCCGCGTAGGCGAGGCTGCCGGCGGCCACGAACGCCAGGAAGAAGCCCCATTGGACCCCGACCGGGTAGCCGTTGCCCCCCGGCCGGTCGAAGACGCGGTAGAAGATCAGCACCGCGGCCCAGCCGCCGGCCAGCGCGACGATCGTGCCGTCGCCGCCGGGCATGTTGAAGTTGCGGCCCTCGGCGCGGGCCAGCAGCAGCCCGAGGACGCCGACCGCCACGAGGAAGATCGCTGCCTCGACGAACGAGACATCGCCGAACGCGTTGATGTTGTGGGAGTGGATGACGCCGGTCTTGCGGTTCAGGCTCTGCAGGCCGTACCAGGGCAGGAACATCGTGACGAGCAGCGCGATCGCGGCGATCGCGGCGATCCGCCGCTCGCGGTCGAGCGCCGCCCAGGCGTCAGTCAGCCGTGTCATCGCGTCACCGGCCGCCGCCGTGGCCGTGCTTGGAGGATCCCCATCGCCGCCAAGTCTAGGCGTGCAATGGGCGGGCTAATGCCGGCTGACCGCGACCATCCCGCTCGTCGTCGAGAAGTTGCCGGCCAGGTCGCGGGCGGCGACGCTGACGGTGAAGGTTCCGCCCGCGCTCGGCGTCGCCCACAGCAGCCGCGGCTTGCCCGCTCGCACGGTCGCGCTGTTGCTCCAGACGAGCCTCGAGCCCTTGAGCACCTTGATCGTGACGGTCGAGATCTTCGACAGCGAGACCTGGACGCCCGCGCGCGTGCCGCCGCGCAGGCTTCGCGTCAAGAGCGCGACGGTGGGCGGTGTCGTCTCGTATGCAGTGAAGCGCTTGGCCGTCGCGCAGTAGACGTCGTCGCCCGCGATCTGGGTCGCCGCAGCGCGCGCGGAGGCGCTCGCCGAGGTGCCGCCGCCGGGCGTCACGGGCGTGGTCGTCGCGGGCGGCGTTGTGGTCGTCGGCGGCGGCACGGGCGGCGGCGCGGCGGGGGTCGTGGGCAGCCCTTTGCGCGTCCGTTCGCACAGGTGCTGGAGGAATTCGGTCAGCAGTTCGTGGTAGCTGAGGTCCGATTCGCCGTACTGGTCGTACAGCGACCATGCCCCGGTGTCGAAGCGCGGGGCGGCCAGTCGCGCCTCGGCGTCGCCGGCTTCGAACAGCTTCAGGCCGAGCGGGTCCTTGGTGATCGCCGCGTAGTCGTAGAGGCCTACGAGGGACTGGATGAAGCCGTTGATGATCCGGTCGGACGGCGCGTAGGTGTACTGCGCGTACCAGGCGCCGGCCTTGGTCGGCACGCGAACGCCGTTCGGGGGCGGCTGCTGGAAGATCCCCAGCGCTTCTTTTGCGGCCGCGGTGTAGGCCGGTTCTTTGAACCGCTGGCCGGCGCGCGCGAGCATCTGCAGCCCCGTCCCCTGTGAGAGGCCGCTCGTCCAGGGCGGCGCGCCGCCGTCGAAGCGGAACATGTACTCCCAGGCCAGGCCGCCGGCGCGTTTGGTCGCCAGCGGGATCACTTCATCGACGAGCTGGCGCAGGTTCGAGTTTTCGTGGCCCGAGGAGTAGAAGCCGTTGCCGGCGCCGAACGTGCCCAGCCACTGGATCTGGATGCCCTGGCCCGGATAGCGCTGCCAGACGATCTTGCTCGGCGGAAAGCTGACCCGCACCGTCCCCGAGAGCAGCGGCTTGGTCGTCCACCAGTAGCGGTTCTTTTCGAGCGTCAGGAACACGATTGCCTGGCGCGAAGCCGTGAGCTGCCCGGCGGCGGCGATCGCCTGCGTGTTGGCGAGCACCGCGCCGAGTTCTGCGCGCCGCGTCCCCGACAGCTGCCCGAGCGAGCGTTTGGCGGCCGTGTAGATCGCGTAGTCGTTGCGGTAGGTCGCTTCGCTGATCTGGCCGGCGCTCAGCAGCGAGGAGAGTGCCCGGGTGACGCTCGGCCCGGCAGCCGCCCGGGCACGCGGGCCGCGCCCTGGCGCTCGGCGGGCGGGCGCGGCGCTGACCGGCGCGCCGAGCGGCCCGAGTTCGGTCGCCGCCGTCGCGCCGCGCGGGGTCGCCGCGGCGGGTGCAGCGCTCGCACAGAGCAGTGAGACAACGGCGAGCACCGCGAGCAAGGCGGCGCGCGCGTAACGGGGGGTGGGCCGGAGCAGGCGCACGGGCCCGATCCTAGGCCGGGCGCCGAAGGCCGGCGCAGGCGCCGTTGCACGACGGCGGCGGTCGCAAAGCGTGTTCACCCCCCGTCTAACACGGTGTCCGCCCGGGAGGTGCGCCGCGGCCGTCGCCGCACCTGCGCTTACTCGCGTTCGAACTCGAGGTCGTCGACGCCGTCGAGGTCGTCCTCTTCCTCGTCGAGATCGTCGTCGACGTCGTCCTCGTCGAGGTCCTCGTCGTCGTCATCGACCGGATCGTCGTCGCCGAGCTCGCCGCCCGCCTGGTGGGTCTGCTGGAAGCGCTCGATCAGATCGTCGCGCTTGTGCTCGTCGAGCGGGGCCTCGTCGGAGAGCTGGACCCAGTCGGAGGCGTCGACCTCGGCGGCTTCGAAGATCTCGTTGTCGACCTCGGGGGAGTCGTCGACGACGATCATGATCTCGGTCTGGGGGTTGAAGTAGGTGCCGGGTCGCAGGATCAGCTCATCCAGCTGGAAGCGGCGGACGTTGCGCATCGCGCGTTTATACCCCACCCTCGGGGCGCGCGCGGGCCGCGGCGGCGGCGGCGATCGCAAGGCGCGGCGTCGGTTGCGAGGGCCGTTCCAGGGCGCTCATCCTCACCCTCCCAGCTCCTCGAGCGTGCGCGCGATCTCGGCTTCGACGTCGAGCGCCTCCTTCCCCTGGCGCAGGCGCCGTTCGTTGCGGGCCTCGACGAGCTGGCGGACCTCGGCGACGAGCGCCGGGTCGTGCTCGCCTGCCCGCTGCGCGTCGCCGAGCAGCCGCGCGACCTCGGCGTCGATGTCGAGCGCCGACTCGCCCCGCGAGACGCGCCGCTCGCTGCGGGCGAGCAGCATCTGGCGGATCTCCTGCTCCTGCTCCGCCCCCGCCGCCGCCGAGCCGAGCGCCCGCCCGCCGCCGTGGGCCTCGTACTCGCTTTCCTTGGAGAGCCCGCCCTGGCCGATCTGGTCGTACATGCTGTCGCTGCCGCGCGTCACGAGGAACAGCACGGAGATCACGAGCGAAAACGCCACGGTGCCGACGACGACGAACGTCAGGCCGTTCCCCGCGAAACCGAGCACCACCGTGCCGGGGGAGCCATGCACCCGACCGATTCTTGCCGATCGCGCCTCGCTCCGCTACCCTCGTGCTGCCCGATTGACTGACCAGTCAATCTATAATCGTGCAAGCCCGTTAGGAGGGGCCAGAGAGAATGGTCGAATTCACGCTCACGAACGAGCAGAAGGCCCTGCGCGAGATGGCGCACGACTTCGCCGTCAAAGAGATCCGCCCGGTCGCCTGGGAGTACGACAAAGACGGGACCTGGCCCGCGGACATCATCCAGAAGGCCTGGGACGTCGGCTTGATGAACAGCCACATCGAGGAGGAGTACGGCGGCGCCGGCGCCTCCTATCTCGACGGCTGCCTGATCGAGGAGGAGCTCTCCTGGGGCTGCTCCGGCATCCAGACCTCGCTCGGCTGCAACGGCCTCGCGACCGCGCCGATCGCGCTCGGCGGCTCCGAGGAGATCAAGAAGAAGTACCTCGGGGCGCTGACCGAAGCCCCGCTGCTCGCCTCCTTCTGCCTGACCGAGCCCGACGCCGGCTCGGACGTCTCCGGGATGCGCACGACCGCCGTCAAGAAGGGCGACAAATACCTCCTCAACGGGACCAAGTGCTTCATCACAAACGGCGGCCACGCCGACTACTACACGGTCTACGCGAAGACCGACAAGGACGCCGGCCACCGCGGCATCTCGGCGTTCGTCGTCGAGCGGGAGTGGGGCGTCGTCGTCGACAAGAAGGAGGACAAGCTCGGGCAGCGCGCCTCGAACACGGCGACGATCTCCTTCAACGACGTCGAGGTACCCGCCGAGAACCTGCTGGGCGAGGAGAACAAGGGCTTCAAGCTCGCGATGATGACCCTCGACCGCACTCGCCCCGGCGTCGCCGCGATGGCCACGGGGATCGCGCGCGCGGCGATGGAGTTCGCCGTCGACTACGCCAAGGAGAGGGTTCAGTTCGGCGTGCCGATCGCGATGCACCAGGCGATCCAGTTCATCATCGCCGACATGGCGACCGACATCGAAGCCGCGCGCCTGCTGACCTGGAAGTCGGCCGCGATGCTCGACAACGGCGAACGCAACACGCTCGTCTCCTCGCACGCCAAGCGCTTCGCCGCCGACGCCGCGATGAAAGTCGCGACCGACGCAGTGCAGGTCTACGGCGGCTACGGCTTCATCAAGGAGTACCCGGTCGAGAAGCTGTTCCGCGACGCGAAGATCATGCAGCTCTACGAGGGCACCTCGCAGATCCAGCGCCTGGTCATCGCCCGCGAAACGCTGCTGCCGCGCCAGGTCTCCGAACCGACGGCCGTCCCGGCGTAGAGCCCGGGCTCCGTTCGGAGTCGGCATATGCTGCCCAGATCGACCTTCGCCTGCGCGACAGGGCGTACCTGATCACGGGCGGCGCTCGCGGCCTCGGCTATGCCGCCGCCGAGGCGCTGATCGCCGAGCGGTCTCGCGTGCTCGTCAGTGGGCCGCACGAGGCCTCCACGAGCGCGGCGCTCGAGCGCCTGCGGCGAGCTGGGGCGGGGGAGGATCAGGTCGCGGCGCTCGTCGCCGACAACTCGGACGCCGACACGCCCGATCGCCTGATGGCAGCTGCTGCGACGCATTTCGGTCGTTTGGACGGTGCCCTGCTGAGCGCCGGCGGGACACAGCCGGGGACCGTGGCAACGACGGCGGACGACGACTGGCGCAGCGCATTCGAGAGCGTGTTCCTCGGCGGCGTGCGGCTCGCTCGCACCCTCGGGGCCTACCTCGGAAGCGACTCTCACGGGGGTGGCGACAGCTCGATCATCTTCGTGCTGGCCTCCTCGGTGCGGGTGCCGCTCGCGGAACTGGCGATCTCGAACGGGCTGTTCCCCGGCCTCGCAGGCGTCGTCAAGATGCTCGCCGACGAACTGGGGCCGGCCGGCACGCGGATCAACGGGCTCCTGCCCGTCAGGATCGCAACCGAGCGGGTGCGAGAAATCGACTCCCTCAGCGGGGATCCCGACGAGGTCCGCGCCCGCAAGTCTCTCCAGATCCCGCTGCGCAGGTACGGCGAGCCCAACGAGTTCGGCCGCGTCGCCGCGTTCCTTCTCTCTCCCGCTGCCTCCTACGTGACCGGAGCCATGATCCCGGTCGACGGGGGCTCGATCCGAGCGATCTGACCGCCCGGCGGATGAGCGCCCGTCAACCGTCGCCTACTTGATCAGCAGCGGCTGGCCGTAGTTCGAGACCTGACCCGCGCCGACCACCCGGATCAGCACGCGGTAGATGCCCTTGTGGACGCGCACGACGCGGCTGAAGCTCGAGCTGGCCGCGCTGTGGTGGCGCAGCACCGTGCCGCCGGCGAGCACGCCGTGGCCGTGGATGATCCGCATGATCCCGACCTGAGCGCCGTCCTCGGCGGGGGTCACGGTGCCGTGGACGCGGGCGTAGCCGCGGCGGTGGGTTCGCGACACGTGGCTCGAGACGCGCACGGCGACGTTCGCGGTGGCGACTAGGCTCGCGACGACTGGTTTGGTCGTCGTGATGACCTGCAACTGCATGCTGCTCGCGGCGCCGAGCAGCGTGAAGCTGAAGCCGCCCACGGCTGTCGTCAGCTCGGGGTTGCCGATCGGCGCGAAGGGCGCCGTGAACGGGAAGGGCCGGCCCTGCAGGATCACCTGGCGCCCGGCGTTGCCGGTCCCCGACAGCGTGCCCTGAACCGTGACGGGGGCGCCGTAGGAGACAGGGTTCGGCGATGCCAGGATCGACAGCGAGAGGGGCACCTTCGTCGTCTGGAAGGTGTGGTCTTTGCCGATGGAGGTGCCGGAGGCGTTCACGGCCACGAGCCGGTAGTGGTAGACGGTCAGCGGCTGCAGCCCCGAGAGGCCGACGGAGACCGCGACGCCTTTGTCGACGGCGCCGGCCGAGCCGATCGCGCTCTGGCCGCCGTAGGCGTGCGTGGGGCCGTACTGGAAGTAGTAGGAGGTCGCGCTCCCGCCCGGATTGACGGTCCCGTTGACGCTCGCCGATCCGTAGGTGACGTTGTGTGTGCCACCGGTCGTCGCTTTCGGCGCGGCCGCCAGCGCCGCCCCCGGTAGCGCCAGCGCCAGTGCAAGCGCTGCCACGAATCCCCCGCCTAATCCCTTCATGTCCGTCTCCTTACCCGTTTTGCAGATTCCGCACCCCCGCCATGGTCAACCCGCGAGAACCGCCAGAGGTGCGGCCGCAGCCGCCCGCCGCTAGGCTCTCGGCCGCGGTGGGTCGGGTGGATGGGGCGGGTGGGTCCCAAATAAAAAGGAGACTGTAAGCATGTTCGTGTTCAAAGCCGCCGTCGTCGGCGCCGGGACGATGGGCGGCCAGATCGCCCAGACGATCGCAGCCGCGGGGATTCCCGTCGTGCTGAAGGACATCGACGAGGCGCTCGTGCAGGCTGGTCTCGACGAGGCCGCGACCGTGACCAAGGGACAGGTCGGGAAACTCGCCGAGAGGGGCAAGATCTCTGCCGACGAGGCCGATGCCCAGGCGGCGGAGATCCTCGGCCGCATCCACGGCACGACCTCCTACGAGGGCTTCGGCGACGTCGACTTCGTCGTCGAGGCGGTCCCCGAGCGGATGGACATCAAGCAGAGCGTCTTCGCGGAGCTCGACGCCGCCACGCCGGGACACGCGATCCTCGCCTCCAACACCTCGTCTTTGTCGATCACCGAGATCGGCGAAGCGACGCTGCGCCCCGAGAAGGTCGTCGGCTTCCACTACTTCTATCCCGCCTCGATCATGCCGCTGATCGAGATCGTCGAGGGCGAGGACACCTCCGAGGAAACCGTCACCGCGGCGGTCACGTTCGCGCAGGCGATCCGCAAGCAGCCGATCACATGCGCGGAGGTACCGGGCTTCGTGGTCAACCGGATCCTCAACTCCGGGATCGCCGAGGTCTGGCGCGAGCAGGAGGAGAAGGGGCTCTCGATCAAGAAGATCGACGAGGGCGTCGGCGCCGCGGGCGTCGTGCCCGTCGGGCCCTACTACCTCGTCAACCTGCTCGGCCTTGACACCGTCCTGCATGTCGCCGAGCACCTCGTCGAGTCCTACGGCGAGGAACGCTTCTACGTACCCAAGGGCATGCAGAAGCTCGTCGCCGACGGCAAACTCGGCGCCAAGACCGGCGGCGACGGCTTCTACGACCCCTCAGGCGAGCCGAACATCAGTGGCGACGCCGAGCCCGACGTGGAGGAGCTCGTCGAGCTGCTCTCGCTCAAGACGCTGCTCGAGGCCTGCCTGGTCCTCGAGGAGGGCGTCGCGACCCACCGCGACATCGACTTCGGGATGATGGCCGGCGCCGGCCTCGACCCGCGGCGCGGCCTGATGCCGCCGTTCATGAAGGCGGACGCCGAAGGACTCGACGCGATCCTCGAGCGGATGGAGACTGCGCAGGAGCGCCACGGCGAGCGCTTCGCCCCGCCGACCGTGCTGCGCCGCCTCGTCGCGCAGGGACGGCTCGGGCAGAAGGCCGGCCAGGGCTTCTACGCCTACCCGCAGCCCGACGCCGAGCAGCCGGCCGAGGTCATCAAGCTCGAGACGCGCGAGGACGGCGTCGCGATCGCCTGGCTGGCCAACGGCCAGATGAACTCGATCGCGCCGCAGGTCGTCGAGGACCTGCAGAAGGTCTGGGGCGCTGCGAAGGAGCGCGGCGTGCGGGCGCTCGTGATCGCCTCCGCGAACCCGATGCTCTACAGCGCGGGCGCCGACATCAAGGCCTTCACGACGATGGACGAGGCCGGCGGGCGCAAGCTGCTCGAGGAGATGCACGCCCTGCTGCGCGAGTTCGAGACCTCGGCCATCGCCACGATCGCCGCCGTCAACGGCCTCGCCTTCGGCGGCGGCTGCGAGCTCGCGATGGCCTGCGACGTGCGGATCGCCGCCCGCACCGCGCTGTTCGGGCAGCCGGAGATCAAGCTGGGCATCATCCCCGGCTTCGGCGGCACCCAGCGGCTGCCGCGGCTCGTCGGCGTCAACAAGGCGCTCGAGATGAACCTCGTCGGCGACCCGGTCCTCGCCGAGGAAGCCTTCGAGCTGGGGCTCGTCAACCGCGTCGTCGAGGACCACGAACTGCTCGACACGGCGCTGATGTGGGCGCGGCGGCTCGCCGGCCAGGCGCCGCTCGCCGTCGAGCAGATCAAGCGCGTCTCGGCCAAGGGCGACATCGACGACGGCGTCGAGGCCGAGAAGCAGGGCTTTGCGACCGCCTTCGCCAGCGAGGACGGCCGGGAGGGCATCTCCGCCTTCCTCGGCAAACGCGCGCCGCAGTTCAAGGGCCGCTGAGCCCGTTGCCGGCCTCCTCCTCGACCGCGGCGATGGCGGGCGTCACGCGCCTCGCCGGGTTGATCCACGGTGCGGGCTCCGTCGTCGCGCTGACCGGCGCCGGCGTCTCGGTGCCCTCGGGGATCCCCGACTTCCGCTCGCCCGGCACCGGCCTGTGGGAGAACGTCGACCCGATGGAAGTCGCACACATCGACGCCTTCCGGGCCGATCCCGTGCGCTTCTGGAGCTTCTATGGCGCGCGCTTCGCTTCGCTGCGCGAGAAGCAGCCCAACGGCGCGCACCGCGCGCTCGCCGCGCTCGAGCGCGCCGGGCTGCTCGACGCCGTGATCACGCAGAACGTCGACATGCTCCACCGCCGCGCGGGCAGCAGCGAGCTCGTCGAGGTGCACGGCAGCATCGCCGGCTGCTCGTGCCTGTCGTGTCCCGGCAGCGTGCCGCTGGACGAGGCCCGCGAGCGCATCGCGGCGGCCGCCGACGGCGTCCCCCGCTGCGCGGGCTGTGGCGAGCCGCTGAAGCCGGACGTGGTGCTGTTCGGCGAGCTGCTCGACCCGATCGCCCTCGATCGCGCCCGCGAGCTCTGCGAGCGCGCGGACGTCCTGCTCTGCATCGGCTCCTCGCTCGAGGTCCACCCGGTCGCCGGGCTGCCGCTGCTGACCGCGGCCGCCGGCGGCTCGGTCGCGATCCTCACAGAGGGGCCGACGCCGCTCGAGGAGATCGCCGCGGTGCGGCTCCACGGCGACGTCGTCGAGGAGCTCCGGGCGCTGCTCGCCGAGCTCGGCCTCGACGGAGCCTGAGGCACTCGCGACGGCCGTCCGCGGTCCGCTTACCCCGGCATCTGGGCGACGGTCACGAGGTACTCGGACTCGACCCTGAAGCTGCCGTCGTCGGCTTCGTTGCAGTCCTCGTACATCGCGACCATGTCGCGGCGCAGGTCCTCGTAGCGCCCCTGCGGCTCGAGCGCCGCTTTCGCCATCACGGCGGGGCCGAGCATCCGCTCGTCGTCGGCCATGAACTGCTCGACCGAGGCGCCTTCGAACGGCACGGTCCGGCGCTCGAAGGACAGCTCGGCGCCGCTGCCGTCGAAGATCTCGCGCACGTGCTCCTCCTCGCCCCACATCACCGGCGGCATCAGCTCGGGGGGCGGCGGCGGCATGTAGGAGGCGGCCGTCCGGAAGTTGCTGCCGACGAAGCCCTGCGGGGTCCACGCGGTGACGACGATCCTCGCGCCCGGGCGCGCCACGCGCGCGAGCTCGCCGGCGGCGACGTCGTGGCGCGGCGCGAACATGACACCGAAGCACGACGTCACGCGATCGAAGGAGTTCTCGGCGAACGGCAGCTGCTCGGCGTCGCCCTCGATCAGCTCGATCTCCACGCCGGCCTCGGCGGCCCGCGCCCGCGCGACCTCGAGCAGCTTCGGGGTCAGGTCGAGGCCCGTCACCTTCGCGCCGGCGATCGCCGCCGGGAGCGAGACGTTGCCCGCGCCCGTGGCCACGTCGAGCAGCTCGACGCCCGGTGCCGCGCCGGCGCACTCGACCACGTAGCGCCCGACCGACTCGATCCTGCGGGCGACCTCCGGATAGTCGCCCGCCGTCCACATCGCCTTCTGGCCTTCCTTGATGCCGCTCACGTCGATGCTCATCGCTGTCCCCAATCTGGTCTCTTGATCGTCATGCGCGCGCCAGCGCGGCCCGGCCCTCCTCGCCGCGCGGGTCGATCCGCCAGCGACCGGCCACCGCCGCGCTCTGCTCGTCCAGCGGCCAGCGGTCCGATGACGCCGGCCCGTCGTATTCGGCGCTTGCTCCCTTCAGCGCCATCGAGCCCGTGTTGTCGCCGATCGCGCGCAGTTCCGCCACCTCGGCCGCGCTCAGAACCTCCCCGAGCCCGGCGACCGCTGCCAGCTCCGCTCGCTTCTCCTCGATCGGCCGGGCCGGGCGAGCGCCCGCGCCGCGCTCCTGGATCAGGGTCGGTGCGACGCAGCGCACCGCCGGCTGCGCGAGGTTCCAAAGGCAGGCCAGCTGCAGCATCGTCAGCCCGTGGCGCTCGGCGACGGGGCGCATCGCCTCGAGCTTCTCGCGCCCGGCAAGCACCCAGCCCTCGGGCCGGAAGCGGCGGTGGTCGCGCTCGGCGAACTCGTGCCCCGGGAGCAGGTCGTCGTGGAACAGGCCGCCGTAGTCGACGACCCGCGTGATCACGCGCGTGTCCGCCTGCTCGGCGGCCGCCAGCACGAGCTCGCCGGGCCACGGCTCCATCGGGCCGAGGATGATCATCGCCCAGTCGATCGCCTCGCCGAAGCTCTCCAGGCAGCCGATCAGATCGAGCGTGAAGCCGTTCGCCGGGCCGGGCGCCACGCCGAGCGCGCGCGCCAGGCCGGCGTCGCGCACCGCGCGCATCCCCTCCCAGACGGCCTCGCTGCGATAGCCCGTGCGGTCGGGGTTGTGGAGCATCAGCACGTCGAAGCTCTCGACGCCGCAGCGCTCCAGGCTGCGCTCGGTGGCCATCCGGATGTAGTCCCCGTAGGCCTCCTCGCCGCGCAGCGAGGGGTCGGTGAAGCGCGGGAAGCCCTTCGCCCCGTCGCGGGCGCCGTCATAGAAGTCGTGCCCGATCGCGCCCACGAGGCAGTAGCTCTCGCGCGGCACGCCGGCGAGGGCCCGGCCGAGCGCGCTGTCGGCCTCGCCGGCCCCGTACGCGTCGGCCGTGATCACGGTGTCGATCCCGCCGCCCGGCGTGAGCAGCGCGTTCAGCCGCTCGTCCTCGAGCGGCTCGCCGAAGTGCATGAAGCGCCCGCCGCTCCAGGTGCCGATCGCGGTCCTCGTCGGGTCCATCAGCAGGCAGCCTAAACCCCGGCGGCGGTGCGGGCCCGCAGCGCCGCCTCGAGCCTGCCGAGCGCATGCCCGAGCAGCTCTTCGTCGAGCGCGGCGCCGCCGTCGCCGCCCGCGGCGGCGTCCGCCGCGGCCAGCGCCGCCTGCGCCTGGGCGCCGACCGGCGCGCGCAGCTGGTCGAGCTCGGCGATGCGCACTGCCAGGTCCTGGCGCCCCTCAGCGGTCAGCTCGCCGACGGCCGCGGCGAGCGCGCGGTCGAGGCCGACGGCCGCGTGTGCCGGGCGGTTCTGGTCGAGGTCCAGGCGCGCGCGGAGCACGAGCTCCTCGCACAGCAGCGTCGTGCCCCGCCCGCCGAGCAGCGCGGCGAGCCGCTCCTGCGGACGCAGTGCCCACGTGCGGTCGCGGCGCCTGGAGCCGCGGCGCCGCCGGGGACGAGCCGGCAGCTCGCGCGCGTGCCGCCACCGCCCGTAGGCGACCTGCTCGCCCTCGCCCCAGCCGGCGCGGATCACGAGCGCTTGCGCCGCTGCGACCTCGCGCACATAGGGGTCGGCGGCCGCGATCCGGTGCAGGTGCACGACGCGGTTGAGCACCTCGACCGCCGCCTGGACGTCGCGTTCGCGGTCGAGCTCCTCGAGCCAGGCGCGCGCCTGGCCCTCGGCCGACAGCGGCACCGGGTCGATCACCGTCACGCGCGTCGTCTGCGCTTCCACCGGGGCCGGCTCGGGGGCCACGTCGCGCTCACGGGCGCGGCGCCGCTGGGCCCCGAACGGCCAGCCGCCGCGCAGCTCCTCGCCCACCGGCTCCGCCCGGCCGGCCCTCAGCGTCTCGACCACCACGACCCGCTCGGGCTCGCCGCCCGGGCCGTCGCGCAGGAGGTAGCGCCCGTCTGCCGGTCCGAGCGCCCACGGGAACTCGAGCTGCAAGAACACGAACAGCTGCAGGGGCATCGCTTCACCGTATCCTTACCTCCACGGCTTGGGCCGTCGAGGCCCAGGCGGCAAGCAAAGCCAATAGGCGGGGCGCGCCCGCCGGATTCGGGAGTCGAGCATGTCGGACAGCGGCAACGTCGCCAAGAGCCTGCGCGAGCGGCTGGGGGCCGACGACCGGCTCGGGAAGGCCCTCTCCGAACTGCTCGAAAACCCGGTCCTGACGGGCGCGATCGGCCGCGCCTTCGACGCCCGCGAGAAGGCCGCGCAGGCGCAGGAGGTCGCGATGGGCGCGCTCAACCTCCCGTCGGCTGCCGACGTCGAACGCCTGACGCGGCGGCTGCGCGCCGTCTCGCACCGGCTGGAGGGCATCGAGGACGGCGTCGACCGGCTCGACCGCGCGCTCGCCCCGAGCGGCGTCGAGGCGCGGCTCGCCGCGATCGAAGCCCAGATCGGACAGCTCTCGGAGAAGCTCGACCATGCGTTGGGTGCCACCGCAGCTAGCGCCTCCTCGCCTCCCGCGCGCGGGCGGGCGGACGCGGGCGAAGGGCGCCGGCGCCGGCGCGCGCACCGCGCAGACCGACAAACAGGTCGGGGCCGCCAGAGCGGCCCAGAGGGCGAAAGACGCCAACACCGGCGAAGCCAAGGCGCCGCGGGCGGCCAAAGCGACCCGCTCCGCGCGCGCGGCGGGCAATCCCGGCGCGCGCTCGCGCGCCAATCGTCCCGCCGCCGGCAAAGCCTGAGCACACGGAGGCGGCGCCCCCCGCCGTCGGGCGGGCGGGTCAGGCCGAGAGGGCGGCGATCGCCGCGCGGCCCATCCGCTCGGCCGCCTCGAGCAGGTCGCGGTCGCCGATCCGGTTGCGGGCGCCGCCGGCGCCGAACGTGTCCGAGACGGCCAGCAGGCAGCCCACCGGGACGCCTTCGGCCCGGCCGAGCGCGAACAGGGTCGCGGCCTCCATCTCGACGGCGAGCGCCTCGTGGCCGCCTCCGGCCGGGCCGCGCTCATAGAACAGGTCGACGCTGACTACGGCGCCGCTGTGAGCGGCGGGCGCCGCAGCCTGAAGGGAGCGCGTCAGCGCCGTGTCGGCCGGGACCCGTCCGTCCGCTCCGAGCGCCCTGGAGGTCCCGTCGGCGCTGATCGCCTCGCACGCCACGACCAGCTCCCCGAGGCTCAGCGCGGGGTCGAGCGCGCCGCACGTGCCGACGCGGATCGCCCGCCTGGCGCCGAGCGCGATCAGCTCGGTCAGGACGATCGCCGCCGAGGGTCCGCCCATCCCGGTCGCCTGGATCGTGAGCGGGAGACCGTCGGCTGCCGCGCCCGTGTAGCCCCACAGGCCGCGGTGGTGGTTGAACATGCGCGGCTCTGCGAGCAGCGTCTGCGCGAGTGCCAGCGCGCGTCCCGGATCGCCCGGCAGCAGGACGCGCTCGGCCAGCGGCGCGGTCGGGTGCAGGTGAGGGTGGGTCTCGGGCTCGGACACCGCCGCGACTTTAGACTCAGGGTCATGCAGGCGACCGTCCCCCCGCGCGTCCCGCGAGCCGGCTGAGTGGCGGCCGGCGACGAGGACCCCCTCCCCGAGCCCGCCGAGCTGACGCTCGCGCAGGTCGCCGCCAAGGTCGGCGTCTCGCCCGGGACCGTGAGGCGCTGGGTCTCGAAAGGCCTCGTGCCCGGCTTCGACGGCCGCTGGACGCCGTCGGCGGTCGCCTACGTGCGCGTGGTCGCCAGGCTGCGCGCGCGCGGGCACTCGCTGGAGCGGATCAAGCGTGCCAGCGACGAGGGCCAGCTCGCGATCGGCCCGATCGAGGACCTGCTGAGCCCCACTGGCGGCCGCCACTCGCTGCGGAATGTCGCGCGCGAGAGCGGCCTTGCGCCCGAGCTGATCAGGCGGATCTACGCCACGATGGGGCTCGGGCCGCTGCCCCCCGAGGGCCTCTCGGACATCGACCTCGAGATGATGCGCTACGCGGCCGCCGTCCTCGCCGCCGGCTTCCCGCTGCCCGCCTATCTGCAGCTGCTGCGTGTCTACGGGCAGGTGATGGCGCAGATCGCCGACGCCGAGGTGCGCCTGATGCACCTCTACGTCCACAAGCCGCTGATGCGCGCCGGCGTGCCGAACGTCGAGATCGCCGAGGAGATGGAGGCGATGACGCGCGAAGTGCTGCCGCTCGCCTCGCCGTTCATCAGCTACCTGCACGGCCGGCTGCTCTCGCACTTCGTCGAGCAGGACATGATCGGGCACCTCGAGGCAGAGCTCGGCGAGGAGGAGCTCGAGGAGGGCAGGCTGCGCGTCGCGATCGCCTTCGCCGACCTCGCCGGGTACGCGCGGCTGACCGTCGAGCAGGGCGACGAGGTGGCGGTGAGCGCAGTCGAGCGCTTCCTCGGCGCGGTCGGGCAGAGCCTGCCCGCCGACGCCCGCGTGATCAAGACGCTGGGCGACGAGGTGATGGTCGTCGGACCCGACGCCGCCGCGCTTGCCTCCTGGGCCGTCGACCTGCAAACGTCGGTCGAGGACGGCCAGCCGGCGCCGCGGATCGGCCTGCACTACGGCGAGGCGCTCTACCGCGACGGCGACTACTTCGGACGCGAGGTCAACCAGGCGGCGCGCGTCGTCGCGCGCGCCGGCGGCGGCGAGGTGCTCGTCACGCGCCCGGTCGTGGAGCTCGCCGACGGCGTCGACGGGCTGGAGTTCACGCTGATCGGCGAGGTGAGCCTGAAGGGCTTCTCAGAGCCCACCGAGCTGTTCACCGTCGTCGCCCGCGAGGACTAGGGCCCGTGGACCCCGCGCAGGTCCGCGAGGCAGTGCGCGAGTCGCGGCTGTTCGCCCGCGACCGGCCGGCGCTGGCGATGATCTCCGCCGGGCGCGACTCGACCTGCCTGCTCGACGTCGCCGTGGCGCTGCTCGGCGCGGGCGCGGTCGCCGCCCTGCACGTCAACTACGGCCTGCGCGAGGGCGCCGGCGCGGATGAGGCGCGCTGCCGCGAGCTCTGCGGGGAGCTCGGCGTGGAGCTGCAGGTGCTGAAGGCGCCGCCGTCGCCGGGGGAGGGGGTGAACCTCCAGGCCTGGGCGCGCGAGCTCCGCTACGGCGAGGCGGAGCGGATCGCGCAGGAGCGCGACGCGCTGATCGCCACCGGCCACACGGCCTCCGACCAGGTCGAGACGATCCTCTATCGGCTCGCCGCCTCGCCCGGGCGCCGTGCCCTGCTCGGCATGCCCGCCGCCGAGGGCCGGCTCGTGCGCCCGCTGCTCGCGCTCAGCCGAGAGCAGACGGCCGCCTACTGCAGGGCGCGCGGGCTGGCCTTCAACGACGACGCCTCCAACGAGGACCTGCGCTTCGCCCGCGCGCGGGTGCGCCACCGCCTCGTGCCGGCTCTGCGCGAGGTGCATCCGGCGGCCGAGTCCAACGTGCTGCGCACCGCCCTGCTGCTGCGCGAGGAGACCGAGCTGCTCGAGGGCCTCGTCGAGGCGGAGCTGGAGGGCCCGCCCGCCCGCGACGCCGTCGAGCTGGCGCGGCTGAAGGAGATGCCGCCGGCGCTCGCGCGGATGGTCGTGGTGCGGCTCGCCGAGCAGGCGGCCGGGACATACGTCCCGCAGGCCGGGGAGCGCGTCGCCGAGCTGCTCGAGCTGGCGCGCCGCGGCGGGCGCGCCGAACTCCACGTCGGGGGGCGGGCCGGCGCCGTGCTCGAGGACGGAGTGCTGCGGATGGTCCGCCTGCCGCCGCGCGCGCGTTGAATCGAGGCCCGCCCGCCCGCGGCCCGCCCGCCCACGGCGCGGATCGAATCGCGAACGAGGGCGAGCCGCCGGACGGCGACTAGACTCCCTGGCGTGGCGACACCCGCGCGCGCGTCGAACGAGCCTGGGCTGGGGGAGGTGCTCGTGACGGCCGAGGACCTGCAGCGCCGCGTGGCCGAACTGGGCCGCGAGATCAGCCTCGACTACGGCGATGAGGGGTCGCGGCCGCTGCTGCTGGTCGGCGTCCTGAAGGGCGCCGTGTTCTTCCTGAGCGACCTGATGCGCTACATCGAGGTGCCCGTCGAGCTCGACTTCATGGCCGTCGCCTCCTATGGCTCGGCGACCGACTCCTCGGGCGTGGTGCGGATCCTCAAGGACCTCGACGCCGCGATCGAAGGCCGTGACGTGCTGATCGTCGAGGACATCGTCGACTCCGGCCTCACCCTTCAGTACCTGTTGCGCAACCTCGGCTCGCGCAACCCGCGCAGCCTCGAGGTCTGCGCCCTGTTGACCAAGCCGGAGCGCCGCAAGGTCGACCTGCCGACCCGCTACGTCGGCTTCGAGATCCCGAACCGCTTCGTCGTCGGCTACGGGCTCGACTACGACCAGCGGCACCGCAACCTGCCGTTCGTCGCCGTCCTCGAGGGCTAGCCGAGGGCGCTCGCAGGCTCCCGTCCGCCCGCTGACCACGGGGCCAAACCCGCCTGGCGGCGGGGAGTCCCATGGTAGGCTAGGGACCTGGTGTCCACGATTTCAGACGGCGCCAACAGACTCAGGACCAGACCATGAGCCGTTTCTTCAAGAGCGCCGCCTTCCCGATTTTGATCGTCGTGGTGCTCGCGTTCCTCGCGGTCAAACTGGTCAACAACAACACCCAGAACCACCGCAAGCACAGCTACCAGACGCTGGTCGGTTCCGAGCTCCCGAAAGGCGAAGTCGAATCGGTCGAGTTCAAGAACAAGAACAAGGCGCTGGAAGTCAAGCTGAAAAACAAGGAACAGTACGAAGTCGGCTTCATCGATCAGGCCGCCCCGGAACTGATGCACGAACTCAAGCAGTCCGGGGTCAGCTACAACATCGAATCCGAAAAGAGCA
This sequence comes from uncultured Solirubrobacteraceae bacterium, assembly GCA_963721285.1. Classification (GTDB taxonomy): domain Bacteria; phylum Actinomycetota; class Thermoleophilia; order Solirubrobacterales; family Solirubrobacteraceae; genus Palsa-744. The sequence goes on from CAVRIN010000002.1 coordinate 1,272,734, forward strand.
GCGCCCTGCTCGGGCTGCTGATGTACATCATCCCGTTCGTCCTGTTCTTCGGCTTCTGGATCTTCCTGATGAATCAGGTCCAGGGCGGCGGCTCGAAAGTGATGTCGTTCGGCAAGTCGCGTGCCAAGCGCATGTCGGCCGACTCGCCGAAGATCACCTTCCGTGACGTCGCCGGCGTCGACGAGGCCGTCGAGGAGCTCCACGAGATCAAGGAATTCCTCGAGAACCCCAAGAAGTTCCAGGCGCTCGGGGCGCGGATCCCAACCGGCGTGCTGCTCTACGGGCCGCCCGGAACGGGCAAGACGCTGCTCGCCCGCGCGGTCGCGGGCGAGGCCGGCGTGCCGTTCTTCTCGATCTCCGGCTCCGACTTCGTCGAGATGTTCGTCGGCGTCGGCGCCTCGCGCGTGCGCGACCTCTTCGAGCAGGCCAAGCAGAACAGCCCCTGCATCATCTTCATGGACGAGATCGACGCCGTCGGCCGCCACCGCGGCGCGGGCCTCGGCGGCGGCCACGACGAGCGCGAGCAGACGCTCAACCAGCTGCTCGTCGAGATGGACGGCTTCGAGGCGAAGGACAACATCATCATGATCGCGGCGACCAACCGCCCCGACATCCTCGACCCGGCGCTGCTGCGGCCCGGGCGCTTCGACCGTCAGATCGCCGTCGACCGGCCCGACCGCAAGGGCCGCGCCAAAATCCTCGAGGTCCACACGCGCGGCAAGCCGCTCGCGAAGGTGATCGACATCGACGCGCTCGCCGGCCAGACGCCGGGCTTCACGGGCGCCGACCTGTCGAACCTGATCAACGAGGCCGCCCTGCTGTCGGCCCGCACGGGCAAGCGCGAGATCGGCCAGGATGAGCTCGAGGAGGGGATCATGCGCGTGATCGCCGGCCCCGAGAAGAAGACGCGCGTGATGAGCGAGAAAGAGCGGCTCGTGACCGCCTACCACGAGATGGGCCACGCGCTCGTCGGCCACTTCCTCGAGCACTCGGACCCGGTCCACAAGATCTCGGTGATCTCGCGCGGCCAGGCGCTCGGCTACACGATCTCGATGCCCCAGGAGGACCGCTTCCTGACCACGCGCGCCGAGCTCGAGGACACGATGGCGATGACCCTCGGCGGCCGCGCCGCCGAGGAGCTGGTCTTCGGCGAGATCACGACCGGCGCCTCGAACGACATCGAGAAGGTCACCCAGACCGCCAAGCAGATGGTGATGCGCTTCGGCATGAGCGACAAGCTCGGCCCGCGGGTCTACGGCCACGACCATGGGCAGCCGTTCCTCGGCCGCGAGTTCAGCACCGAGCCCGACTACTCGGACGAGATCGCCCGCGAGATCGACGACGAGGTCCGCCGCATCATCGAAGCCGCGCACCAGCGTGCCCGCGGCATCCTCACCGAGCACCAGAGTGACCTGAGCAAGATCTCCGAGATCCTCGTTCGCCGCGAGACGATCGAGAAGGAGGAGTTCCTCGCGCTGCTGGACGGCAAGAGCGAGCACGACGTCTTCGGGCTGCCCGACGGAGCCAAGCCCGAGCTGCCTGCTCCGCCTGTCGCCCCTGAGCGCCCCGAGCGCGAAGTGCCGCGCACGATCCCGCGCCCCGGCCTGGCCGGCGGCACCGCCGAGATGCGCGGGGACGACGGCCCGTCCGGGCCGGGCGTCAGCTGACGGCAGCCCGGCTCCGAGCTCAGCACCCGCCGGCAGGGCGCCTCGGCCGTGCGCCTCTATATCTAGGTTGAGGACGATGCACGACGATCGCCCCGCCACGGACCCGATCCAGCCGCGAACCCCGGCGTATCGCCTGATGGGCATCCTCAACGTGACGCCAGACTCGTTCTCGGAAGGCGGGCGCTTCCTGACGGGCGAGGCCGCCGTCGCGCACGGGCGCGAGCTGATCGCGCAGGGGGCGGACATCCTCGACGTCGGCGGCGAATCGACGCGGCCCGGCGCCGAGCCGGTCGGCGCCGAGGAGGAGAGCGCGCGCGTGCAGCCGGTCATCGCCGGGCTGGCGGGCGCCGGCGCGCAGATCTCGATCGACACCTCGAAGGTCGCCGTCGCCGAGGTCGCGCTGCGCGATGGGGCGAGCCTCGTCAACGACGTCACCGCCTTCCGCGCGGAGCCGGCGCTCGCGGGCCTGGTAGCGGAGCGCGGCGCGGACTGCTGCCTCGTGCACATGCTCGGGGAGCCCCGCACGATGCAGAGCGAACCGCGCTATGAGGACGTCGTCGCCGAGGTGAAGGCGTTCCTCGCCGAGCGGCTCGAGTTCGCGCTCGCAGAGGGGATCGCCGAGGAGCGCGTCCTGCTCGACCCCGGCATCGGGTTCGGCAAGACCGCGCGGCACAACCTCGAGCTGCTTCGGCGCCTGCCCGAGCTGCTCGACCTCGGGCGCCCGCTGGTGATCGGCACCTCGCGCAAGGGCTTCCTCGGCCGGCTCGCGCCCGGCTCGCCGGGCCCCGAGGAGAGGCTGCCGGGCACGATCGCGACCAACGTGATGGCGTTGGAGCGCGGCGCCCGCGTTTTCCGCGTGCACGACGTCGCGCCGGTGCGCGATGCGCTGGCGGTGGCGGCTGCTACCTTGGGCGGGCGATGGACCCCGAGCAGCGCGGAGACGACGGCGAAGAGCTCGACGACGACGACTCCGAGGACGTCGAGGACGACGGCGAGCAGGGCGCCGAGTCGGTAACGATCGAGATCTCCGGGCTCTCCCTCTACACCCACCACGGCGTGAGCGAGGCAGAGCGTGAGGTCGGCCAACGCCTGGTGCTGGACCTGCGGCTGGACGTCGGCGAGACCGACGCGACCGTGACGGACTCGATCGAGGACACGGTCGACTACGCCGAGGTCTGCCAGCTCGTGGCGCTGATCGCCCAGCAGCGCTCGCACCGCACGCTCGAGCGGCTTTGCTCGACGATCGCCGAGCGGCTGCTGGCCGACTACGAGCTGGAGGGCGTGTGGGTCAAGGCCGCAAAGCCCGAGCCGCCGATCGCGCTCAGCGTCGACGAGGTCTCGGTCGAGGTGTGGCGCGAAGCCGACGGGTAGGCTCACTTCCATGAACGCCGCCAGCGCCTTCCGAGTCGCCGTCGAGAGCGGCGACATCGCGGCCGCCCGCGAGCTGCTCGCGGAGGACATCTCCTTCCACAGCCCCGCCACCTTCCACCCGTTTCTCGGGCGCGAGACCGTCGGGAGGCTGCTCGAGATCGTCGCGGCCACGTTCGAGGAGTTCCGCTACACCGACGAGCTCGAGGCTCCGGGCGGGCTGCACGCGCTGATCTTCCGGGCCGCGATCGACGGGCGCGAGATCGAGGGCCTCGACCTGCTGCGCCTCGACGAGCAGGGGCTGATCGCTGACTTCACGGTGATGCTGCGCCCGATCTCGGGGCTGCTGCCGTTCGCCCAGGCGATGGGCGAGAAGGTCCAGGCGGCGGGGCTTTCGACGACCCGCGCGTGAGCGTGTTTGAGGGCCCGCCCGCCCCGCCCGCCCCGCCCGCCCCGCCGGCCCCGTCCGCCCCGCCCGTCCCACCGGACCCCCCCGACTCGCCCGCCCCGCGCTCGCGCAAGGGCCTCTTGGGCCTCGGCTCGAACCTCGGGGACCCCGCCGCCGCGGGCGATGGCCGGCGGGCGAACCTGCAGGCCGCCGTCGACGCGCTGCCCGGCGTGGGCGTGCGGGTGCTCGCGAGCTCGAGCACCTATGACACCGACCCCGTCGGCGAGGTGCTCGATCAGCCGAGCTTCTTGAACGCGTGCCTGCTCGTGGAGACCGAGCTCGAGCCGCTCGCGCTGCTCGACGCGGTCAAGGCGCTGGAGGCCCGGCTCGGGCGCGAGGCCGGCGGCGTGCGCCACGGCCCGCGGGCGATCGACATCGACGTGCTGATGCTCGGCGAGCTGGAGCTCCACGAGGAGCGGATGACGCTGCCGCACCCGCAGCTGCTCAGCCGGCGCTTCGTGCTGATCCCGGCGCTCGAGCTCGATTTCGAGCTGCGCACGGGTGGCGGGCAGCGGCTATCCGACGCGCTGGCGGCACTCGGCGTCGAGGAGGGCGTGCGCTGGGCAGGGCCACCCCTGGCCTGCCCAGCGCCTCGCCCCTAGCGGTTGAGGCGCCGGCTGGAGGATCCGGAGCCTCAGTGGACGACGATCTTGCCGCGCATCCCTTCCGATTCGTGGATCGTGCAGCGGTAGTTGTAGGTGCCCTTGCTCACGAAGCGGACGGTGTAGGAGCCTCTGCCCATCGTGCGGGAGTGAAAGCTGTGGGACGTGACGTTGTGCTTTTCGCCTCCATCGCGCCAGGACCAGGTGACGGTGTCGCCGCGGTTGATCGTCAGCGATCCCGGGTGGAACCGCACTTCTTTCAGCACGACGGTGTGCCCGCTGGCCGCGTGTCCGCCACCCAGCGCGACAGCCGGGAGCAGCGCCGCGCTCGCCAGCGCAAGCGCCGCGATCGCGATCGGTCGTCTCGTCGTCATTCGCGCACTCCTCTCATCGCGGTTCTCTCGGGGACCATCGCCTGCGGGCGAGCCGTCCGTGACTGCTAGGACGCCGGACTGCCGCGAACCTTCCCCGTGTCCGGCCGTCGCTTCCCGCCGTGAGCCGGCGGGGCGCATCAGTCGCCGTTCTCGTCCCAGCCGGCGAGCGTCAGCAGCGTCTTGCCGTCCATGCCGTTGCCCGAGACCACGCACAGGTGGCCGTCCCGGTACCAGGTCACGACAGGCTTGCCGCCGACGTAGGCGAGGTGGTAGGGCGTGCCTTCGTGCCAGTGGACGGTGCCGGATCCGAGGTGCGGCGCCGGGTGTCCGGCGACGATCGCGTAGCCGACCCGCCGCCCCTTGCCGTCGGTGTAGAAGACCGTCCGCACGTGGTGCCCGTCGACCGTGTCCTCCCGCGAACCCGATGAGCGCCATCCGAAGTGGTCCTCCCAGTAGGGGAAGGGGATGCCGTCGACGGACGCGGTCAGCTCTGCGCGCGCGTGGTGGTTCTCGGAGGGAGCCGGAAGCGTGGCCGGCTGCAGCGTCAACGCCGCCGCCTCGCCGAGGCTGAGCCCGGCGCTGCCCGCCCCGCCGAGCGCGAGCGCCAGCGCCGCGCCGAGCGCGGCGCCGGTCGCCGCCAGCGCGCCGAGTCGCAGGCGCATGCCGCCGAGCGCTCCGCGGAGCGTGGTGTGGGTCCGGCCCTGCTCGGCCGCCATCGCCTGCACGCGCGCGTGCAGGCGATCGGGCGCGCGCTCGTCGATCGCGCGGATCGTCTCGACGAGCTCGGATTCGGAGCGGGGCCTGTGTGATGGATTATCTGTCATGGGCTCTTCCCACTGGAGAGGACTCCGCGCGTGGAGTTTTCTTTCCGTCCGGATCCTCGACGGCCAGCCGGTTGGCGACCTGCTTGCGCGCACGGAACAGTCGCGTCGTGAGCGTCGCCTCGCGGACCTTCAGCGCCCGCGCCGCTTCACGATAGGACAGTCCGAGCACATCGACGGCCACCAGCGCGAGCCTGAAGTCCTCGGGCAGCTCCGCGATCGTCGAGTAGATCTCCTGCACCTCGAGCGCCTGGTCGGGCCGCGCCGTCGGCCGGGGGTCGGCCGCCACGACGTCCTCGAGGGCGGCCACGGTCACCGGCCGCCGCGAGGCCGTCCGCAGGCTCGTCAGGAAGGTGTTGCGCAGCACGCGCATCAGGTAGTACGCGTCGTCGTCACCGTGCAGCGTGCGGGGGCGCGAGAGCACGCGCGTGAAGGTCTCCTGGACCAGGTCCTCGGCGTCCTCGCGCGACCCGCACAGGGCCCACGCCGCCCGGTACAGGCGGTCGACGTGCTGGGGGAGCGACTCGGGATCGAGCGTGCGCATTTGGATAGTGCGGATGCGGCGTGCGCGAGCGCGCACGACCGTGCCCCTTCTCCGCCGACTGTAGCGCCGCAAAGGGCGGCTGTGCGCGCCGCGGCCGGCCCGGGAAGATTTGTGTCGCGGGGGAGTCCTCGGCTGTTGGGAGCGACCGCTCGCGGCGCCGCTCGGGACCCGTGGGGACGCCGCCGGTGCAACGAAGGAGGCGCAGGCAATGAGGATCCCCCGATCGATTCGACTGACCGCCGCTGCGGCGCTCGGAGCCGCCGTCGTCGTGCTCCCCGCCGCGGCCGCCTCGGAAGGCACGCCGACGATCGAAAACGAAGATCCCGTGCACCACTGGAAGCCGCCCGCCGCGACGATCGAAGCCGGCGGCGCCGTGACCTTCAAGAACAGCAGCACGACCGTCCCGCACGGCATCCACTGGATCTCGACGCCCGCGACGCCGGCCTGCGACTCGTCCGTCCCGGTCGGCACGACGGTGGGAAGCTCCGCGACGAGCTGGAGCGGCGACTGCAAATTCGCCGTCGCCGGGACCTACACGTTCTACTGCACCGTCCACGGCTCAGTGATGAGCGGCACGATCACGGTCACGGGGCCCGGCGGAAAAGAACCGCCGGCGGAAACGACTCCCACCGGCACGACCGGCACGACACCGGGCGCGCCGCCCCCCGGCAGCGGCTCCGGCGGCGTTCAGGGCGGCGGCGGGCAGCCCGGCGGCTCGGTGCCAAGCGCCTCGGCCGCGCTCGCGGCGCTGCGGCTCACCGTCCCGCGCCACGGCGCGACGGTGCGCGGGTCGCTGAAGATCCCGCCCGCCGACGCCGGCGGGCGCCTGGAGATCGATCTGCTGGCGGCGCGCTCGGCGCTCGTCGCGGGCGGGCCGAAGGCGGTGCGCGTGGGGCAGCTCGTGCGGCGCGGGCTCGTCGCGGGTCCGCTGCGCTTCTCGATCGCGCCCGCAGGCCGCGGCCTGCGCACGCTGCGCCGGCGCGGGAGCCTGAAGGTGACGATGATCGTGAAGCTCGCGCCGGGTGCAGGCGGGGCGAGCTCGGTCAGCCGGCGGCTGACCCTGCACCGCTGAGCGCGGCGCTCCTCAGGCTGCCGCGGGCGCGCCGCCTGCCTGCCGGGGAGCCGCGGCGGCCGTCGCGAGCCACTCGGGTGGCAGCGCGCCGGCCGGCACGTTCCCGGTCATGGGCGGGAAGTAGCGCGTGAGGCGCTCGCAGGCATGGCCTTCGATCAGCGGCGCGAGGTCGCCGATGCTCTGCAGGAGCCGGATCGAGCTGCCGATCTGCAGGTCCGCGGCGTTCGGCTGCGCACCGCCGAGCAGCTCCTCGCCGACCCAGCCGTCGACCCGCTCGAGCAGGCCCGGCAGCGCCAGCAGGTCGGCGCGGGCGGCCGGGTCCTTCGCCCGGTTCTTGAGAGCCATGGCGCGGGCCGTCAGCGGCAGCGCCGGTCGCAGCAGCGAGCGCGGCAGGGGCAGCTTCGCGTCCTCGGCGTAGCTCTCGATCGACGCGGGGTCGCGCAGGAAGGCGGCGTCGATCAGCCGCCGCGGCACGACCTGAAGCACCTCATCGCCCCAGCGCTCGGCCTCGAGCACGCGCTCTCGCGCCGGATCTCCGGTCGCCGGCAGCAGCGGCGGCTCCGCGGCGAGCTCGTCGAGCCGGCGCATGATCGGGCGCGAGCCGAGCAGCCGCTCGCGCCCGATGCGCATGCCCGGCACGGTCGTGCCCCCGTAGATGAGCGGGCCCGCGAGCACGGGCACGATCGGCAGCAGGTCGACGCGGCGGTACTCGATGTGCTTCAGCGCGAGCGCCGCTTCGACGGCAGCGCACGGATGCGAGCCGGGCAGGACGTACAGCTTGGGGACGCTCGCCGCCATCTAGGGGTCCGAGCATAATGGTCGGCGATGCTGCTCGCCGTCGACGTCGGGAACACCCAGACGCACTTCGGCGCCTACGACGGCGATCGCCTGCTGGAGCACTGGCGCTTCGCGACCGTCCGCACGTCGACCGCGGACGAGCTCGGCGCGGCGCTGCGCAACCTGCTCGAGCTGCGGGGCTGCAGCTTCGAGCAGCTCGACGGCTCGATCGTCTCCTCGACGGTGCCGCAGCTCGAGCCGGAGTGGACCGATATGGCCCGGCGCTACCTCGGTCACGAGATGCTCGCCGTCGGCCCGGGCACGAAGACGGGGATGGCGATCCGCTACGACAACCCGCGCGAGATCGGCGCCGACCGGCTCGTCAACGCGGTGGCGCTGCGGGACCGCTTCGAGGGGCTGGCAGTCTGCGTGGACTTCGGCACCGCGACCACCTTCGACGTCGTCTCGCGCGAGGGCGAGTACCTCGGGGGCTCGCTGATGACCGGTATCGAGATCTCGCTCGAAGCGCTCTCCGAACGGGGCGCGCGGCTGCCCAAGGTCGACCTCGCACCGCCCCGCAGCGTGATCGGCAAGAACACGATCGACGCGATCCGCTCGGGTGTCGTGTTCGGGTATGCCGGCGCGATCGACGCGATCCTCAGACGGATCTACGACGAGCTCGGCGAGCGCGCGGACGTGGTTGCGACCGGCGGACTGGCCGGGCTCGTCGTGCCCTACACCGAGGAGATCCAGCACGTCGACGAGCTGCTGACGCTGACCGGTCTGCGCCTGCTCTACGAGCGCAACGCGTAGCCGCCAGACCGCAGACGGCCCGACCGCGCGGATCGGCCGTCGGCCCCGCGTGGCGCGGCAGCAAACGACGCGTGTCACCCACGGCGCCGGAGGCGCCCCTCTCGAACATCTTTAATGGGCGGATGCCCGCGCGCAGCCTCGCCGATCCCTGGACGCTCGGGTCGCTGCGCGTGCCCAACCGCGTGCTGCTCGCGCCCCTGGCCGGGATCGGCAACTGGTTCGTGCGCCTGCAGGCCAAGCGCTACGGCGCCGGTATGGCCGTCTCGGAGATGGTCTCCTCGCACGCGATCCACCATCGCAACGCGCGCACCTGCGGCGAGATGCTGCGGATCGACCCGCGCGAGCGCGAGGGCGGGCCGGTCGCGATCCAGCTGTTCGGCGAAGACCCCGACACGATGCGCTCGGCGGCCGCCTTCGTCGCGCTCGCCGGGGCCGATGCGATCGACATCAACATGGGTTGCCCGGTGCCGAAGGTGCGCAAGACCGGCGCCGGGGCCGAGCTGCTCTCGGACCCCGACCGCGCGGTCGCGCTGGCACGTGCGGCCGTCGAGGGCGCCGCCGAGGCCGAAGCCAAGCGCGGAGCGGCTGGGGGGGCGGGCGGGATACCCATCACCGTCAAGCTGCGCTCGGGCCTGCGCGCGGGCGAGAGCAGCGGCTACGAGCTCGCCCACCGGCTCGTCCTCGAGGCGGGGGTCGCCGCGATCGGCTTTCACCCGCGCTCGGCCGCGGTGCACCACAAGGGCCATCCCGACTACGAGCTGGCCGCCGAGCTGGTGGCGACACTGCCGGCGCCGGTGATCCTGACCGGCGGGCTCGACGACGCCGACAGCGTGCGCGAGGCGTTCGACGCGACCGGCGCCGCGGCCGTGATGCTGGCCAGGGGGGCGCTCGGCAACCCGTGGCTGTTCTCGCGCCTGCTCGGGCACCGGGGCTCCGAGCCGACGGCCGAGGAGGTCCGCGCGGAGCTCTCCTGGACGATCGACCGCGCCGTCGAGCACCTCGGCGATCAGCGCGCGTGCCGCTACCTGCGCAAGTTCTATCCCTGGTACCTGCCGCGGCTGGGGCTCGAGAAGGAGCGCGTGCGCGAGCTGCAGGAAGCGCTCCAGACAGCCGAGAGCGTCGAGCAGGCGAGGCGGTTGCTGGCGCTCGAGCCGCGGCCCGCGGCGCTCGCCTCCTAGCCCTCTTTTCCGGGGTGCGCCCACCCCTTTCGCCTCGGGGGCGCCTCGCTATACTGCTGCGCTCTGAAAAGCCGCAGGTCCCCAAGGTTCCCCGCTTGCAGCGGGGTTTTGCGTCTCCGGCGCAGGGGGGGGACAGAACCACTATCGAGGGTGTCATGCCGAAGGACGTAATCCTCACTCCAGAAGGACTCCAGAAGCTCAAGGACGAGCTGGAGCTGCTGTCGACCGAGAAGCGTCGCGAGGTCGCCGAGCGCATCAAGGAGGCACGGGAGTTCGGGGACATATCCGAGAACTCCGAGTACGACGACGCCAAGAACGAGCAGGCGATGGTCGAGGCCCGGATCGCCCAGCTCCAGGAGAAGCTGCGGATGGCGACGGTGATCGAGGCCAAGGACCTGTCCACCGACGTGGTCCAGGTCGGCTCGGTCGTCCACGTCAAGGACGAAAAGACCGGCAAGTCCGTCAAGTACACGATCGTCGGCTCCGCCGAGGCCAAGCCGCTCGAGCACAAGCTCTCCAACGAGTCGCCGGTCGGACGCGCGCTGCTCGGCCGCAAACGCAACGAGACGGTCGCTGTGAAGGTCCCGCGCGGCCCCGCCCGGAAGCTCAAGATCACGAAGATCGACGTCGGCCTCGAGTAGGCGAGCGGGTCGAGTAGGGTCGGCGCGATGAGCGCGGACGCCGAGGGCCAGGCAGACGCCTCCGGCAGGCACGGCCTGCAGGAGCTGATCGCCGAGCGCCGCGCAAAGCGGGAGACGCTCGAGCAGGATCCGGGCGCGTTCCCGCACTCCTTTCCGGACGCCGAGCCGGTCCAGGAGGTGCTCGCCGCCTACGAGCACCTGAAGGACGGGGAGGAAACGGACGAGCGCCACCGCGTCGCGGGACGGGTCGCGGCGCGGCGCGGCTCGGGCAAGGCGGCGTTCATCGACCTCGTCGACCGGACCGGGAAGATCCAGCTGCACGCGCGCCAGGACGTTCTGGGCGAGCAGCGCTACGCGCAGCTGACCTCACTGGATCTCGGGGACCTGCTCGGGGTTGACGGCAGCGCGATGCGCAGCCGTCACGGAGAGGTGTCGCTGAGGGTGGAGGACTTCCAGATCCTCGGGAAGGCTCTGCGACCGCCGCCCGACAAGCACCACGGCCTGAGCGATGTCGAGACCCGCTACCGCCACCGCGAGCTGGACCTGATCTCGAGCGCCGAGAGCCGCCAGCTCTTCATGGACCGCGCGCGGATCATCTCCGCCGTCCGCGGCGCGCTCGACGCGGACGGCTTCATCGAGGTTGAGACGCCGGTGCTCCAGCCGCTCTACGGCGGCGCGATGGCGAGGCCCTTCACGACCCACCACAACGCGCTCGACCGCGATCTCTACCTGCGGATCGCGACCGAGCTGTACCTCAAGCGGCTGATCGTCGGGGGGCTCGAGCGCGTCTACGAGCTCGGCAAGGACTTCCGCAACGAGGGCATCTCGCACAAGCACAACCCCGAGTTCACGATGGTCGAGTGGTACGAGGCCTATGCGGACTACGAGGGCGCGATGGCACGCACCGAAGCGATCGTGAGGGACGCCGCGGCCGCCGTCGGCTACGCGGGCGACCTGGATCTCTCCGGCCCGTGGCCGCGCGTCGGCTTCGCCGCGGCGATCCGCGAGGCGACCGGGATCGACGTGGCCGAGCACGGCACCGCGGAGGCGCTGGCGGAGCAGATCCGCGCCGCCGGGCTCGACATCAAGACTGGCGGGGTCTGGTTCGAGATGGCCGATGACCTGCTGTCCAAGTACGTCGAGCCTGCGCTCGGCAGGCCGACGTTCGTGGTCGACTACCCGAAGGAGATCTCGCCGCTCGCCCGCGAACGCTCCGACGACCCCGGCGTCGTCGAGCGCTTCGAGGCGTTCGCGGGCGGGATGGAGATCGCGAACGGGTTCAGCGAGCTGATCGACGCCGACGAGCAGCGGGAGCGGTTCGCGGCGCAGCAGCGGGTCGACAGGCTCGCCGCCGGCGAGGCCGAGACGATGCCCTACGACGAGGCCTTCGTGCAGGCCCTGGAGCAGGGCATGCCGCCCACGGCCGGCGTCGGCCTCGGCGTCGACCGCCTCGTGATGCTGCTGACCGGCCGCGACTCGATCCGCGAGGTCGTGCTCTTCCCCGCGATGCGCGACTGAGCACGGCGGCGCCGGGCGGCGCGCCAGCGGGTTCTCGACCCGGCCCGCGCTACCCTGGTCAGGTCGGTGCCAGACGCCCCTCCAGGCTCTCCGATGAGGACGCCGCAGGCCACTTTAGGCTGCCGCCCCGGAGCTGGACGAACGTATGAGACCGACTCGACGTTTCTTTGATCAAGGCACGCGTTCGGAGTGCCGATGGACCCCGTAGGAGCGGCCCGACCGGTTGGTAGACTGCTCCTCTAGGCGTCATAAGGACCACCAGAAGACCCTATTTGGGGCACCGCCCCGGCGGAAGGAATCACAAAATGTTCGAGCGGTTCACAGAAAGGGCTAGACAGGTGGTCGTCCTCGCGCAGGAGGAGGCGCGGACGCTCAAGCACAACTACATCGGCACCGAGCACATCCTGCTGGGGCTGCTGCGCGAGGAGGAGGGTCTCGCGGCACGGGTGCTGGAGAGCCTCGACATCACCGTCGAGCGCGTGCGGGCGCAGGTCGTCCGCATCGTCGGCTCCGGTGAGGAGGTCACCTCCGGGCAGATCCCGTTCACGCCGCGCGCCAAGAAGGTGCTCGAGCTGGCGCTGCGCGAGGCGCTGAGCCTCGGCCACAACTACATCGGCACCGAGCACATCCTGCTCGGCCTCGTGCGCGAGAACGAGGGCGTCGCCGCGCGCATCCTGCTCGACTTCGACGCCGACTCGGAGAAGATCCGCAACGAGGTCATCCGCATGCTCTCGGGCCCGGGCGGGCGCCGCCAGGGCTCATCGAGCGGCTCCGGCTCCGGAGCCGGCTCGCCCGCGGGCGAGGGCAAGAAGTCCTCGAAGCTGCTCGACCAGTTCGGTCGCAACCTGACGAAGCTCGCCGCCGAGGGCAAGCTCGACCCGTGCGTGGGGCGCGAGACCGAGATCGAGCGGATCATGCAGATCCTCTCGCGGCGCACCAAGAACAACCCGGTGCTGGTCGGTGAGCCCGGCGTCGGCAAGACGGCCGTCGTCGAGGGCCTGGCCCAGCGCATCACGAGCTCCGAGGTCCCCGAGCTGCTGAAGAACAAGCAGATCTACACGCTCGACCTGGCCGCCCTGGTCGCAGGCTCGAAGTACCGCGGCGAGTTCGAGGAGCGCCTGAAGAAGGTGATGAAGGAGATCACCCAGCGCGGCGACATCATCCTGTTCATCGACGAGCTCCACAACCTCGTGGGCGCAGGCGCCGCCGAGGGCGCGATCGACGCTGCTTCGATCCTCAAGCCGGCGCTCGCGCGCGGCGAGCTGCAGACGATCGGCGCGACGACGCTCGACGAGTACCGCAAGTACCTCGAGCGCGACTCCGCGCTGGAGCGTCGCTTCCAGCAGATCCGGGTCGACGAGCCGACGATCGACCAGACCGTCGAGATCCTGACCGGACTGCGCGACCGCTACGAGCAGCACCACAAGGTGCAGATCACCGACGAGGCGCTGCAGGCCGCCGGCGAACTGGCCTCGCGCTACATCTCTGACCGCTTCCTGCCCGACAAGGCGATCGACCTGATCGACGAGGCCGCGTCGCGCATGCGCATCAAGTCGATGACCTCGCCGCCCGCCAACCGCGAGCTCGAGGACGAAGTCGAGAAGACGCGGCGCGAGAAGGAGGCCGCGATCGAGGCGCAGGAGTTCGAGAAGGCGGCGTCGCTGCGCGACAAGGAGCGCAAGCTGACGAACAAAAAACGCGAGCTCGAGCAGGCCTGGGAATCCGGCGAGTCCGGCGAGCGGCCGTCGATCGGCGAGGAGGAGATCGCCGACATCGTCTCGATGTGGACCGGGATCCCCGTGTTCAAGCTGACCGAGGCCGAGACGCAGAAGCTGATGCGCATGGAGGACGAACTCCACAAGCGCGTGATCGGCCAGCACCCGGCGATCGAGGTGATCTCGAAGGCGATCAGGCGCTCGCGCGCCGGCCTGAAGGACCCGAAGCGCCCGACCGGCTCGTTCATCTTCCTCGGCCCGTCCGGCGTCGGCAAGACCGAGCTCGCGCGGACGCTCGCCGAGTTCCTGTTCGGCGACGACGACGCGCTGATCCGGATCGACATGTCCGAGTACATGGAGAAGCACGCGGTCTCGCGGCTCGTCGGCTCGCCTCCGGGCTACATCGGCTACGACGAGGGCGGGCAGCTGACCGAGGCGGTGCGGCGCAAGCCCTACAGCGTCCTCCTGCTCGACGAGATCGAGAAGGCTCACCCCGACGTCTTCAACATCCTGCTGCAGATCCTCGAGGACGGCAGGCTGACCGACGCCCAGGGGCGCACGGTCGACTTCCGCCACGCGATCGTGATCATGACCTCGAACATCGGCGCGGCGGAGATCGCCCGCAACACGCCGCTCGGCTTCGCCGTCTCCGACGACGAGACCGGGATCACCTACGAGGACATGAAGAACCGCATCATGGGCGAGCTGAAGAAAGTCTTCCGGCCCGAGTTCCTCAACCGCATCGATGACGTGATCGTCTTCCACAAGCTGCAGAAGGACGAGATCAAGCAGATCGTCGAGCTGCTGCTGCTGAGGATCCGCGAGTCGATGGCCGAGCGCGAGCTGCAGCTCGAGCTGACCGAGCCCGCCAAGGACCTGCTGGTCGACAAGGGCTGGGACCCGGCGATGGGCGCACGCCCGCTGCGCCGCGCGATCCAGCGCTACATCGAGGATCCGCTGGCGGACTTTGTCCTGCGCGAGGAGCTGACGCCGGGAGCGACCGTGGTCGTGAACCCGGGCGAGGGCGACGGCGAGGACGAGGTGCGGCTGTCGATCGTTCAGCCCAAGAAGCAGAAGACGCCGGTCGGCGTCGGCGCCGAAGGGTCTGGCGAGGAGGAGGAGGCGCCCGAGCCCGAGGCGCCTACTCCGGACGCGCCCCCCGCCGAGTCTTAGCGGCGCGTCGGCGCTGCGCCAGGCTGCGTCCTCGGTCGCTCATGTGCTGAGCACATTTCGCTCCCTGCGTCCTTGCCTGGCTTGGCCGACGCACCGCTGAGAGTCCCGACCGAGAGCCGTCCCCGGCGGCGCGTAGCCTCCGGGGGATGCCGCGCACGACCGTCCACGTCTGCTCCGACTGCGGCGCTCAGGAGGCGAAGTGGCACGGGCAGTGCCCGACCTGCGGCGCCTGGAACACCCTCGTCGAGGAGGCTGTTCCCCAGGCCGCTGCGCGGCGGGCGCGGGCGCGCCGGCGGGAGCGGGCGCGGAGCGCGTGGCGCAGGCGAGCGGAGCGCCCCGCGGCCGCTGCGCGAGGTCGGCGCGGCGCCCGTGGAGCGCCTTTCCACCGGCATCGGCGAGCTCGACAGGGTGCTCGGAGGGGGGCTCGTCCCCGGCTCGTTGACGCTGCTCGGCGGATCGCCCGGAATCGGCAAGTCGACGCTCACCAACATGGTCCTCGGCCACCTCGCCGGCTGCGGGCACAGCACGCTGTATGTGAGCGGCGAGGAGTCGCCAGAGCAGGTCAGGCTGCGCGCGGAGCGGCTCGCGGGAGCGGACCCCGCGCCGGGCGGCGGCAGGCCGCGGGCCGCGCCCGCGCTCGACGTGCCGATCGTGGCCGAGACGGAACTCGAGGCGGTGCTCGACACGCTCGCCGCCGAGCGTCCGGAGGTGTGCGTGATCGACTCCGTGCAGACGCTTCGCTCCAGCGAGCTCTCCGGCGCCCCCGGCTCGGTCGGCCAGGTGCGCGAGGTCGCCGCCCAGGTGATGGAGCTCGCCAAGGCCCAGGGCACTGCGGTCATCCTCGTCGGCCATGTCACCAAGGACGGAGCGCTGGCCGGCCCGCGCGTGCTGGAGCACCTCGTCGACTGCGTCCTGCAGTTCGAGGGCGAGCGCGAGCGTCCCTACCGTGAGCTGCGCGCGCTGAAGAACCGGTTCGGCTCGACCAACGAGGCGGGGCTGTTCGAGATGCGCCAGGGCGGCCTGGTGGAGGTCCTCGACGCGTCTGCGCGATTCGTCGCCGAGGCCACACGGGCCCCCGGCAGCGTCGTCCTCGCGACGATGGAGGGCTCGCGGCCACTGCTGGTCGAGGTCCAGGCGCTCGTCGCCCGATCGGAGCTCGAGCAGCCGCGCCGCGTGGTCTCGGGCCTCGACCGCAACCGGCTGGCGCTCGTGCTCGCGATCCTCGCCCGCCACGGCGGCGTCGGCACCGGCGGCTCGGACGTCTTCGTCAACGTCGTCGGCGGCGTCCGGGTGGACGAGCCGGGCTGCGACCTGGCGGTTGCGCTGGCCGTTGCAAGCGCGGCGCGCGGGCAGGCGCTCGCAGCAGCCGGTGGGGAAGCTCCGGCCTCGGCGAACGTGGGGGCGGGCGCACAGGCGAGCCCATGGGCCTGCTTCGGCGAGCTCGGGCTGACCGGCGAGCTTCGGTGGGTCGGCCATCCCGAGCGCCGTGTCGACGAGGCCGCGCGGCACGGGCTCGAGGCCGTGATCGCGCCACCCGACAGCGATCGCAGGGCGCGGCCGGCGGCGAACCTGCGAGAGGCGCTGACGCTGGCGCTGCCGGCGCCCCGAGGCGGCCGGATCGCGGCCTCCAGAGGCTCGGGCGCCGGGCCTGTAGAGGATTCCCACGGGCCCGTAGTCGGCGCTCTGTAGCCGATTCCGGGCCCCTCAGGGGCGAGCTGAAAATTCGCTAAATGCCCTAGAATTGGGTGTTGTGGCACCACGGTCCGGCGAAGATGTAGACAATGCAGTTCGGCCGGATCCGGGACTCATGAGGGCTCTGGAGATGATCGCTCCGGGCACCGCGTTGCGGGAGGGCATCGAGAGCATCCTGCACGCGCGAACGGGCGGTCTGATCGTGATCGGCGAGCCAGAGGATCTCAGCTTCTTGAACTCCGGCGGCATCAAGCTCGAGATCGACTACACGCCGGCATTCCTCTACCAGGTGGCGAAGATGGACGGGGCGATCATCCTCAACGCGAACGCTACGAAGATCGCGATGGCCAACGTCCAGCTGATGCCGGACCCGACGATCCTCTCCCACGAGACCGGCACCCGCCACCGTACGGCCGAGCGCGTCTCCAAGCAGACCGAAGCGCTCGTGATCGCGATCTCGCAGCGCCGCGAGGTCGTCTCCGTGTACGTCGACGGCGGCAAGTACATCCTCGCCGACATACCGGTCGTGCTCGCCAAGGCGAACCAGGCACTGGCGACGCTCGAGAAGTACCGCACCCGCCTCGACCAGGTCTCGACGCGCCTGACGGCGCTCGAGTTCGAGGGCGCGACGACGCTGCACGACGTGCTGACCGTCCTGCAGCGCTCGGAGCTCGTGACCCGCATGGCGGTCGAGATCGAGCGCTACATCGTCGAGCTGGGCAGCGAGGGTCGCCTGATCGAGATGCAGCTCGAGGAGACGATGGTCGGCGCCGCCGCCGAGAAGGCGGCGCTGGTGCGCGACTACCTGTCCAGCTACTCCGACGAGGGCTTCGCGGCCGCGCTCGAGGAGATCGGCCGGCTCACCCACCAGGACCTGCTCGACTTCGGCCGCCTCGCCGAGCTGCTCGGCTATGACCGCAAGCTCAACACGCTCGACTACCCCGTCTCCTCGCGCGGTTACCGCGTGCTGGGGCGGATCCCGCGCCTTCCCAAGCTGGTCGTCTCCCAGATCGTCGTCGAGTTCGGCGGTCTGGACGAGCTGCTTGCGGCGAGCGACTCGGAGCTGGAGGCGGTCGAGGGCGTCGGAGAGATCCGCGCGAAGGACATCCGCGAGGGCCTGCGCAGGCTGCAGGAGCTCAACCTCGTGGACCGTTACCTACAGACTTGACAAGGGCCGGCCCCCGCCGGCCGAATACGAAGGAGGACACCATTTCGGCACAAGCACCTGAAGAAGGAACACTGAGTGAGGATCTCGAGGTTACCCGCGAGGTCGAATACATCGAGTTCGAGCTCGGCGACCACGTCGTGTACCCCCACCACGGCGCCGGCAAGGTCCTCAAGAAGGAGGAGATGGAGATCCTCGGCGAACGCCGCGAGTACCTCACCATCAAGATCCTCCACAACGACATGACCGTCCGCGTGCCGACCGAGAACGCCGCCCTGGCGGGCCTTCGTCGTGTGATCGACGAGGAAACCGTGAACAAGGTTCTCGACGTGCTTCGCGACGAGGTCTCGGAGATGCCCAAGAACTGGAACCGCCGGTTCAAGCACAACCGCGACAAGATCAAGACCGGCGACATCTACGAGCTGGCCGAGGTCGTCCGCAACCTCTCCCTGCGTGAGAGCGAGAAGGGCCTTTCGACCGGCGAGAAGCAGATGTTCACGCGCACCAAGAAGATCCTCGCCTCCGAGCTGATGTACGCGCTCGACAAGGACGAGGAAGAGGCCGAGAGCTACCTCGACGAGCTGCTCGCCGACTCGGCCAACAGCCAGCTGGCGGCCGCCGGCAAGTAGCGAGGCTCTCGCGCACGCGCCAGCCTGGGGCATGGCGCGTGCGCGGCAGCCCCTCCGCCGATGGCCGTCGCCCTGATAGTCGCCGCCGGCAGCGGGGAGCGCCTCGGCGCCGGGCGCCCGAAGGCGCTCGTCGAGCTCGGCGGCCGGCCGCTGGTGGCCTGGAGCGTCGACGCGCTCGCGGCCACCCCGGGGATCGAGCAGATCGTCGTCGCGATGCCGCCCGGCGAGCCGCCGCCGCGCGGAACCGAAGGCGTCGCCGGCGGCGCTTCTCGCTCGGAGTCGGTGCTGCGGGCTCTGCGGGCAGCGGCCCCGGCCGACCTGGTGCTCGTCCACGACGCCGCCCGCCCACTGCTGACCCCCGGCCTGGCCGAGGCCGTGATCGCGGCGCTGCAGGCCGACGCCGGCGCCACCGCGGCGATCGCAGCCGCCCCGGTCAGCGACACGATCAAGCGTGCCGGGCGCGGAGGGGGGAGCGTGCTCGAGACGCTGGACCGCGGCGAGCTGTGGTCGGTGCAGACGCCGCAGGTCTTCCGCCGCGATGCGCTCGCCGCCGCGCTGGAGGCGCCTGCCGAGGAGCTCGCGCGCGCGACCGACGACGCGTCGCTGATCGAGCGGGGCGGCGGGCGGGTGATCGTCGTGCCGAGCCCGGCCGAGAACATCAAGGTCACCACGCCGGTCGACCTGCAGCTGGCGGAGCTGTTGCTCGCCGCGCGCGAGAGGCAGAGCGCGGGCGGCGCGGACGATCCTGCTTGAATCGCGCTCACTCGATGCTCACGGACTACCACCTGCACCTGCGCCCAGACGACTATGACGCGAGCGCCGAGCGCTTCTACACGGCCGCGAACGTAGAGCGCTACCGCCTCAGCGCATCGGAGCAGGGGATCGTCGAGCTCGGCGTCTCCGAACACATCTACCGCTTCCGCCAGGCGCTAGAGCTCTGGCGCCACCCCTTCTGGGAGCGTTACGCGGTCGACGACATCGACGACTACTGCGGCTTCATCCGGCAGGAGACCGATCTGCGGCTCGGCATCGAGGCGGACTTCATCGCCGGCGCGGAGGACCGCACGGCGAGCCTGCTTCAGGCGCGCGACTTCGACTACGTCGTCGGCTCCGTGCACTTCATCCGCGACGGCGCAGTCGACATGGACGACTTCGGGGTGTGGGATCCAAGGCGCCCCGAGCTGAGCCCGGACACCGTCTGGAAACGGTACTTCGAGACCGTCGCCGAGAGCGCGCGCAGCGGGCTCTTCGACATCATCGCCCACCCCGACCTCGTGAAGTTCTGGGGTCCCGCCCACCCGGAGCGGGTTCCACAGCGCGATCTACGTTTCTACTACGAGCCCGCCGTGGAAGCGTTCGCCGAGGCCGACGTGGCCGTCGAGGTCTCGACGGCCGGGCTGCGCAAGCCGGCCGGCGAGATCTACCCGGCGAGGCCGTTCCTCGAGATGTGCCTTGAAGCGGGACTGGCGCTCGCGCTCTCCAGCGACGCCCACAGGCCGGCCGACGTCGGCGCCGGGTACGAGCAGGCGCTCGAGCTGCTCGACGAGCTCGGGGTGCGCGAGCTGTCGGTCTTCGAGGGCCGCCAGCGGCACATGGCCCCGATCGGGCCCGCGGGAGCGCACGAGGAGGCGTCGTGAGCCGCGCGGGGATCGGGTACGACTCCCACCGGCTCGTCGAGGGCAAGCCGCTGATCCTCGGCGGTGTGCGGATCGAGAGCGAGCGGGGCCTGGAAGGCCACTCAGACGCCGACGTGCTCGCGCACGCCGTCATCGACGCGCTGCTCGGCGCCGCGGGCCTCGGCGACATCGGCGAGCACTTCCCCGACACCGACGAGCGCTGGCGGGGGGCGGACTCGATCGTCCTGCTCGAAGCGGTCGTCGCCCTGCTCGCCGCGCGCGGCCACTCGATCGTCAACGTCGACTGCACCGTCGTGCTCGAGGCTCCGAAGCTCGCGCCCCATCGCGAGGCGATCCGCGCGCGGCTCGCCGCCGCGATGCGGGTCCAGGAGACGCAGGTCAACGTCAAGGCGAGCACCGGGGAGCGGATCGGCTTCGTCGGGCGCGGCGAGGGCGCGGCGGCGGTGGCGATCGCGGCGATCGCGGACGCGCCCGCCGCATAGGCGCGGAGGGCTGGATCGGCCCGCCCCGCAGCAGCTAGGGTTGCGCGGCGATGAGCGAGATCGAGCTGCACGACACGGCCTCCGGGGAGCTGCTGGCGCTGGCCCCGCCGAGCGTCAAACCGGCGCTCGGGATCTATGCCTGCGGGCCGACCGTGTACAGCCGCATCCACATCGGCAACGCCCGGCCGTTCGTGATCTTCAGCGTGCTCTCGCGTTTCTTGCGTCGCGAGGGCTATGAGGTGACGCTGGTGATCAACGTCACCGACGTCAACGACAAGATCTACGACGCCGCCCGCGCGCAGGGCGTCCCGAGCGAGCAGCTCGCGCGCGAGATGACAGCCGCCTATCTCGCCGACACCGCCGCGCTCGGCCTCGGCCGCCCCGACGCAGAGCCGCTCGCCTCCGAGACGATCGGGCCGATCGAGGACTTCATCCAGACGCTGATCGACGGGGGTCACGCCTACGCCGTCGACGGCGACGTCTACTTCCGCGTGCGCTCGGATCCTCGGTACGGCAGCCTCTCTCACCGCGACGTCGACAGCATGGACCAGGGCGAGGGGATCGAGGGGGCCGATCTGAAGCGGGACCCGCTCGACTTCGCTCTCTGGAAGGCGAGCAAGGAGGGCGAGGACACGCACTGGGCGGCGCCGTGGGGCGAGGGCAGGCCCGGGTGGCATATCGAGTGCTCGGCGATGGCCGAGGAGGGCCTCCCCGGCGGTGTCGACATCCACGGCGGCGGCTCGGATCTCGTCTTCCCCCATCATGAGAACGAGGCGGCGCAGACGCGCGCCGCCCGCGGGCACGAGCTGACACGGATCTGGATGCACAACGGCATGATCCAGTCGACCGGCGAGAAGATGGCGAAGTCGGTAGGCAACATCGCGCCCCTGCACGAGGTGCTCGAGCGCTACGGAGCCGAGGCGGTCGTGATGTACCTGATCTCCGGCCACTACCGGCAGCCGCTGGCGTTCTCGGAAGAGGCGCTCGAGCAGGCCGCGGCCAACGTCAGGCGGATCCGCGAGGCGGGGCGCCGCCTCGCCGCCGGCGAGTCCTCGCCGGCCGAGCTGGCGCCGCTGCGGGAGCGGTTCTTCGAGGCGCTGCGGCGCGACTTCAACACGCCTGAGGCGCTGGCGGCGCTCAACGAGTGGCTGCGCGAGGCGGGGCGGGAGGGCACCGAAAACGGGCCGAGCGGTGACTCGGACCTGCGCGAGATGCTCGCGGTCCTGGGCCTCGAGAGCCTGCTGGCGGCGGCCGCGCAGGCACCGCAGGAGGTCGTCGGTCTGGCCGAGCAGCGCGAGATGGCGCGCTCGCGCCGCGACTTCGCCGCCGCCGACGAGCTGCGGGAGCGGATCGGGGCGCTCGGCTGGGAGGTCCGCGACGGCGCCGAGGGCTTCGAGCTGCTGCCGTTGTGATCCTCTACGGGCGCAACCCCGTGCGCGAGGCGCTGCGGGGGCGGCGCAGCGAGACCGTCGGCGAGGTGTGGGCGACGGAGGGGGCCGCGCGCGAGGATTGGCTGCAGGGCCGCCCCATCAGGCCGGCATCGGCCGCCGAGATCGAGGCCCGCTGCGGCTCGCCGGCGCACCAGGGGATCTGCGCCGAGGCCGGCCCCTATCCCTACGCAGCAGCCGCGGAGCTGCTCGGCGGCCCGGAACCACTGCTCGTCGCGCTCGACCAGGTCCAGGACCCCCAGAACCTCGGCTCGGTCTGTCGCACCGCCGAGTGCGCGGGCGCAGGCGGGCTCGTGATCCCCGAGCGCCGTGCCGCGGAGGTCACGCCGGCTGTCTGCAAGGCCTCGGCGGGGGCGGTCGAGCACCTGCCTCTCGCACGTGTTCGCAACCTCGCCGACTTCCTGATCGAAGCCCGGGACGCCGGCTGCTGGAACTACGGCGCGAGCGCCCTCGAGCTGCAGGGGCGCCGGCCGGTGCCCTACGAGCGGCCGGACTACTCCGGCGCGGGGGTGGTGCTGGTGCTGGGCAGCGAGGGCAGCGGGCTGAGGCCGCGCGTGGCGGGCGCGTGCGACGAGCTGATCGCCCTTCCGGTGCGGGGACGGATCGGCTCGCTGAACGTTGCCGCCGCAGCTAGTGCGATTCTGTACGAGATCTTGCAACGCAGAGTTGACAGCTCTTCATAACTGTGTCAGGCTGCCGCGCATAACGCTTGACCTGAGGTTTAGAAACCTCGGGAATTGAATAGCTTTGGCGCCAGGGGAGGAGTGCGCCACTGAGCAAAAATCCAGGGCCGCCAGGGAGGCGGACCGAGAAAGGATGGGCTGCTCGTGGCACGTATCTCCCATAACCCTAACTCTGAACCTAAGGTTGAGGATATCTTCCTCATCGCCTTGGCGAAGCAGGGGGACCGCAACGCGTACGACCGCCTCGTTCGCCGCTACCACGGCTTCGTGCGGCTGAAGGCCTCGTCGTACTTCCTCGCCGGCGGAGACGCCGACGATCTGATCCAGGAGGGCCTCGTCGGCCTCTACAAGGCGATCCGCGACTTCCGGACCGATCGCGAGTCGAGCTTCCGCAACTTCGCCGAGCTCTGCATCACGCGCCAGATCATCACGGCAGTCAAGACGGCGACCCGCAACAAGCACACGCCCCTGAACCAGTACGTGTCGTTCTCCTCGACCCCCGCGGGCAGCGGCGACGAAGTCCCGACGCTCGACCAGATGTTGCCCGGCCCCAGCGTCCACGATCCCGTCAACCAGGTGATCTCCTCCGAGGAGCTGCGCTCGCTCGTGGGGTGCCTCTCGACTGCGCTCTCCGAGCTCGAGAGCCGCGTGCTGTCGCTGTACCTGGACGGCTACTCCTACGAGCAGGTCGGCGAGCGCCTGAGCTGCGACACGAAGACGGTCGACAACGCGCTGCAGCGGGTCAAGCGCAAGGTCGGCGCGCACCTGGACTCGCGAGCGGTCGCCGCCTGAACGTCAGCGCTCCTCGTCGCGCGTGAGCCGCCTGCCGTCGGCGGTGTACCCGGGCGGGACCCTGCGCGGGCGCGGGCCGAGCGAGTCGAAGGAGAACGCGACGGGGGCGCCACCGCGCTTGCGCCGGTAATAGGCCTGCGGAGCGTAGTGGGCGCCGGTGTTGATGCGGACGATCAACGCGCCCAGAACCACGACGAGCGGCAAGATGACGATCAGGATGGGTGTCACGGGGTGTGCCTCCTCCGCACGTCCGGGCGCCTGCAAGCATAGGGCCCCGCGGGGCGCGGCGGGAAGGCGCGGCCCGGAGTGCGTCTCCTCACACACCGGCCCCGCCGGCCGGGCATAGGATTCGCGTGGGCCGCACGGCGCCAGCCGCAAGGCCGGAGGGGTTCACTTTTCAAACCGAAGGGGGACGCACAGGATGGACACGTACGTGATCTTGAGACGCGGCGGCTGGGGCTCCGGTGACGAGCTGGGCGTCGCCGCCGAACGCTCGAAAGCGGTCGGCGACGAGGAGATGTCCGAGGACATCCGCTGGATCCGCAGCTACGTCCTCGACGAGGGGGGCGGACGGGTCGGGACCGTCTGCATCTACCAGGCCAGCAGCCCCGAGGCGATCCGCGAGCACGCTCAGCGGGCAGACCTGCCGGCAGACGAGATCATCGCTGTCGCCGACACGGTCGTCGTGAGGCCGGACCCGGCGACGGCGAGCGCCTAGCGGCCGTCAACCGCGAAGCGCCGCGGTGGCCGGTGGCCGCCGCGGCGCTCGCGCTCGGGTCTTCGCGCCCGTTAGAGCTGGCCCACCGAGGGCTGGGTCGAGTTGCCCGGAGGCTCGGGCTTGAGATTGGCCGTCGGCACCGGCGTGATCGTCACGCTGAACGGCGGTGTGGCCGTGCCGCCGTTTTCCGGATCGCCCGGGATCTTGACCCGCAGCACGTCCGTGCCGGGGGCGTAGAAAACGCGGGTGATCGTGTAGGTGCCGTCAGCGTTGACAGTGCCCACCGCGGCGACGTGGAAGCCGGTGCCGCTGAGGTTCTGACGCTGCAGGTGGATCTCGTGGCCGGCGCGAGCCGGTGAGACCGTGCCGCTGACCGTCAGCGGCTGGCCGGACTGGACGCTGGTCGGGGCCGGCGCCACGTTCAGCACGTATTTGACGCCCTCGTAGAGCACGGCCGAGCTGCGGCCCGCGCCCTGCACCCTGTAGAAGGTGCTTGCCAGGCCCGGCTGGGCGGGGAACGCGTACTTGCCTTCGCCGTCGGTACTCGAGGTCGCGAGCGGTTTGAATTTGCTGTGCGCTGTGCGGCCGAGCAGCGTCACCGCCGCGTGCGGCGCTCCGGCCACGGCGCCGCTGATCACGGCGGAGCCGCCGAAGGGGATCGGGTCGCCCGAGCTGAAGATTGTCAGCGACGGGTTCTGCGCCTGCGAGATGTCGTAGCTGAGCGTGTTGGACGCGCTGGCGATGTTGCGCCTGTTGGAGCGCACCATCACGCGGATCTCCGACGCCCCGGGAACCCGGAAGACGTGCGTGATCGCGAAGCCACCGCTCGAGTTGACGATCGTGCGGCCGATCCGGACCCAGCCCCGCCCGCGGACTTCATTCTGGCGCTGAAGGACGACCGTCGCCCCCGCGTCCGTGGGGCTGACCGTGCCGGTGAAGGTCACGGCGTTGCGCCGGCCGGTGCGGATACCGGAGAAAAGCTGTTTGTCTTCCGGCGGGCCGACGAGCGCCACCTGGGCGATCACTTTGACCGTGCGCTGAGGGCTCCTGCCGCTGGCGAGCGTCGCGTAGAAGACCGAGTTCTGGCTGAGCGCCGGCGTCGCCAGCTGGTAGAGGCCGTGCGAGTCGGTCGTCGTCGTGCCCGCCACGCTGTAGCCGGGGGTGGTCGCGGAATGCTGGTACAGGGTCACCGTCTGCCCTGCTTCGGTGCCTGCGGGGGGGCATGAGCCCTGGCCGTAGGCGAGCGCGGTTTCGCCGGTGGTCACGAGACGCGGTGCCACGTTCAGCGTCAGCCGGCACTGGCCGGCCTTGGCGCCGTGCCGTGCCGCGCCGTGGTGGTGGGCGCGTGCGGCCGCCGCCGCGGGAACGGCCAGCGCCATCAGCGCGGCCGCAAACGCCGACGTCAGCTTCAGTGAACGCATCAGTGCCTTCTCCTTGTCGGGGACGTTGGGTTCCCTCCTCCGAAGCCCGTAACCCTCTCGCCGAGCTTTTGATGCGGTGCCAGCCAACGTTCGTCCAGGCCCTGCAAGATGGCGCCCGCGGGCGCTGCTCGCCGGCCCCGCGACGTTGTAGGCTCGACGTCTGGTGGGGGCACCGGGAGGGCTCACGAAGGCGCGCCGGAGCTCTACAGGCGGGTGCTCGACCACCGCGACCGGGTGGCGCTCGCGCTGCTGTCCTCTACCCCGCTGCCGCTCGTGCTCGCGATCACCACGTTGGCCGTCGAAGACCTCCACATGCGGGCGTCCACCGCCGCCGCGCTGGTCGGAGCGGCCGTGCTCTCGACGCTGTTCTTCCCGGCGCTGGGGCTGCGCATGCGCGGCCACGCGATCGCCGAGGAGGCGACGGCGCTCTCCGAGGTGTAGCGGGCGGGCGGCCGAGGCTTGGGGCTCGCGCCCGCGCGCCTACCGTCCGCTGCCGAGCGTGAGCTGCGTGAGCGAGGCGCCGCCGTCGACGGCGATCGTCTGCCCGTTGACCTGCGCCGCCTCGGGGCCCGCCAGGAAGGAGACCGCGGCGGCGATCTCCTCCGGCTCGACGAGCCGGCCGGCGGGCGCTGCGGCGAGCGCGCGCGATCGCACCTCCTCCGGCATCGCCAGCACCTGCTCGGTGCCGACGAGGCCCGGCAGGACCGCGTTGACAGTGATCCCGCGGCCCGCGTTCTCGACGGCGAGCGTGCGCACCATCCCCAGCTGGCCCGCCTTCGAGGCCGCGTATGCGACCTGCCCGGGCAGCCCGCCCAGCGCGGCGACGCTGGAGATCACGACGATGCGCCCGCGCCTGCGCTCACGCATGCCGCCGAGGCACGCCTGGATCGTCCGGAACGCGCCGGTGAGGTTGACGTCGACGTCGAGCTGCCACTGCTCAGCGGTCATGCGGTGACCGGGTGCGATCGTCGTCGTGACGCCCGCGTTGGCGACGCACACGTCGATGTCATCGAGCGGCGGGAACTCGTCGTGAGCGACGTCCAGCGCGATGTCGCAGCCGGTGCTGCGATCGAGCGTCACGACCTCCATCCCGTCGGCCGCCAGCCGGCCCGCGATCGCCGCCCCGATCCCGCGCGCGGCCCCCGTCACCAGCGCCCTGGCCACCTCGGTCACAATTGCCCGCAGACGATCATCGAAGGAGGCAACGATGACAGACCGGTGGTTCACCGATGAGCAGCTCGAGCAGCTTTCGCGGCCGACGATGGACCGCGCGATCGAGGCGATCGATGCGGGGGACGTCGAGGAGGCGCGGCGGCTGTGCGCCGAGATGAAGCACGAGTGGCAGATGCTCCACGACCTGATGGCCGCCGGGGTACTAGACCTCGTCTCCTTCATCCAGCAGCGGCTCGGGGAGGAGGGCGTCGCCGAAGCGTGGAGCGAGTCGATGAACCGCGGCTGGCGCCGACACCACGACGCGATCGTCGCGCTCGAGCGCCGCGATCTGGTCGAGCTCCTCGCCGCGACCTGGCGCGCGCACTCCTGCTCGGGCGTCGGCCCGAACCCGGGCTCGTTCACGATCACCGAGGACGAGGAGAAGGTGACGTTCTGCATGAACCCGTGCGGCTCCGGCCAGCGTCTGGTCCTCAACGGCGCATATGAGGGGCTGCCCGGCGGGGGCGTGACGCAGGAGGCCCACGACTGGTCCTTTCACCGCAAGGGCCTGCCGCTGTACTGCACGCATTGCTCGTTCATGAACGAGTCGCTGCCGATCCAGTGGTCCGGCTACCCGCTCTACCCCTCCGAGCCGCCGCAGGACTACGCGAAGGACCCGTGCACCTGGCACTGGTACAAGGATCCGGACGACATCCCCGAGCGACACTGGGGGAGATACGGGGCGGTGAAGCCGGAGCGCGCCGGGTAGCGCTCAGGGCTCGATCACATGCCCCGGGTCGGGCTGCTCGCCGGGCGGGGCCTGGCTGTAGTCGCCGAAGGGGCCGTCGCGCCGCGCGACGGCGGCGCCGACGCCCTCGCGCTCGGCGAGCTCGATGAACTCCGCCGCGTCGGGCGTGTTGCGCATCAGCCCATCGAGGATCGGCCCGAGCGCCTGCGTCGAGGCGAGACCCATGTTCTCGTAGGCCTGGTTGACGATCAGCTTCATCGCGCTCAGCTGCGAGAGCGGGA
This sequence comes from uncultured Solirubrobacteraceae bacterium, assembly GCA_963721285.1. Lineage (GTDB taxonomy): Bacteria > Actinomycetota > Thermoleophilia > Solirubrobacterales > Solirubrobacteraceae > Palsa-744. Next base: position 1,300,293 of record CAVRIN010000002.1, read on the forward strand.
TCCCGGTCAGGCGGCGCGCCTCGTCGCTGACCGTCGCCTCGAGCTCGGCGAACGGCACCGCCCTGTTGATGAGCCCTGCCTCGGCCGCTTCGGCGCCGGACAGCGGGCGGCCCGTGAGGGCGTATTCCTTTGCCTTGGTCAGCCCGAGCCGGTACAGCCACATACCGGTCAGGTAGCAGCCCCACATGCGTGAGTACGGCGTGCCGATGCGCGCGTCCTCGCTGGCGATCACGAGGTCGGCGCACAGCGCCATGTCGCTGCCGCCGCCCACGCACCAACCGTGCACCTGGGCGATCACCGGCTTCGGCGTGCGCCAGATGCTCATGAACTTCGGGATCGGGCCGGACGCGGGGGAGGTCGCCATCGCGAAGTCCTTCCCCGGATCCCAGCGCCCGCCCGTCGTCATCCCCTCATCCCAGTGGTGGAACCCGCCGGCGAAGTCGAAGCCGGCGCAGAACGAGCGGCCCGCGCCGCGCAGCACGATCACCTTGACGGCGTCGTCGAGCGAGGCGCGGTTGACAGCATCCTGCAGCTCGTCGGGCATCGGGGGGACGATGGTGTTGAGCCGCTCGGGCCGGTTCAGCGTGATCGTCGCGATCGCGTCACCGGTCTCGTAGAGCACCGTCTCATACGACATCTGGAGGCCTCCTCGGATGGACGGCGGCGATGCTACCCCTCACTCGCGCCCGGACAGCGCGTCGACCAGTGCGCCGAGGCGTGAGGGCCGGCCCGTGCGCCGCTCGGCGGCGTCGGCGCGGCGGTACAGCCGGTAGACGGCATGGATCTCGGCCCAGCGCAGCGGCTCGGGCTCCCAGCGCCGCGTCCGGCGGCCGACCCACGGCAGAGCCGTGAGCTCCGTGTGCTCGCCGAGGAGCAGGTCCCGCAGCGTCCGCGCGGCGAGGTTGGACGCGGCGAGACCCTCGCCGACATAGCCGCCCGCGTGCGCGAGGCCGGTGCGGGAGTCGGCGCCGACCGACGGGCACCAGTCGCGCGGCACGCCCAGCACCCCCGACCAGGCGTGGTCGATCTCCGCTCCGGTGGCCGCCGGGAACATCGCCGCGAGCTTCGCGCGCAGCTGCGCGATCGTCCGAGGGGCCGTCGCGCCGCGCCCGTCGGTGCGCGAGCCAAAGCGATAGGGCACGCCGCGGCCGCCGATCGCGATGCGCCCGTCGGCGGTCCGCTGCAGATAGGCATAGACGTGGGCGTCGTCGCCCAGCACCTCGCGCCCCTCCCAGCCGATCTGCCGCCAGGCATCGCTCCCGAGCGGCTCCGTGACGATCATCGAGCTGTTCATCGGGACCAACGCGCGGCGCTCCCCGCGTAGGCTCGCGGTGTAGCCCTCGATCGCCCGCACGACCCAGCGGGCCTCGACGCTTCCGCGCGCCGTGTCCGCGCGATGCGGCGCGATCGCCGTGACCGGGGTGTGCTCGTAGATCTCGACGCCGAGCGCCTCCGCCGCACCGGCCAGCCCCACGAGCAGCTTCGCCGGATGCACGCGCGCGGCGTGGGGAGAGAAGCTCGCGCCGAGTGCGCCATCGATCCGGAGCCGCTCGGAGAGCTCCGGCGCGCCCAACTCGCGCAGGTCGCGCTCGCCGATCCCGAGCGCACGCGCTGCTGCGAGCCCTTCGCGCAGGCGCGTGAGCTGCGCGCGGTCGAGGGCCGCCGTCAGCACCCCGCCCATGATCAGCTCGGCGTCGATGCCATGCCGGTCGAGCACGGCGGCGACCTCGCCCACGGTGTCGAACATCGCCCGCTGGAGGGCCAGGTAGCTGCCGGCGGGGCGCCGTCGCTCATAGACCCGGGCGGGCCCGGAGAAGAAACCCGAGAGCCATCCGCCGTTGCGCGCGGAGGCGCCGAAGCCCGCGTGCTCGGCCTCGAGCACGATCACGCGCAGCGAAGGTTCGGCGCGCTTGACGTAGTAGGCCGTCCACAGGCCCGTGAAGCCGGCGCCGACGATCGCCACGTCCGCCTGCATCGGCCCCGGCAGGGGCGGACGGGCGGCCGGCGGGCCTCCGATATCCCGCCACCAGAACCCGAGTGCGCCAACTCGCATTTTGCGAGCCTAGTCGTGGCCGCCGGACAGGGTTATGATCGGGCCCGGCCGCCGGGAAGGGCGGGGTGCAGAGAGGGAGGAAGCTATGGAGGCGGCAGTGTCAGGACCGGCAGCCCAGGAGGGCTCTCCCGCGGTGGGCGCCGCGACGATCGCCGAGGCGTTCCGCATCACGGCCGCCGAACGCGCCGGCGAGGTCGCGATCCGAACGAAGGAAGATGCGTACACGATCACGTGGGGCGATCTGCGCGCGCGCGTCGATGCGCTCGCCGCGGGACTGCACGCCCTCGGTCTCCGCCGCGGCGACACCCTCGCGCTGCTGATCGGCAACCGCCCCGAGTTCCATCTGTGCGACCTCGCGGGGATGATGGTCGGCGCGGCGCCGTTCTCGATCTACAGCACCTACACGGCGGAGCAGATCACCTACCTGGTCGGCGATGCGGACGCCCACATCCTGATCTGCGAGCAGCAGTACCTCGAGCGGGTGCTCGAGGCCCGCAAGTCGCTTCCGGCGCTCGAGCACGTGATCGTCATCGACGGCGATGCCCCCGGCGGGACGCTCGCGCTTGCCGACGTCGAGGGCTCCGACGCCGAGTTCGACGTCGAGGCCTCCGTCGCGTCGCTCGAGTCCAGCGACGTGCTGACGTTGATCTACACCTCGGGGACGACCGGGCCGCCCAAGGGGGTCCAGCTCGTCCACCGCAATCTGATGGCGGCCTGCGAGGGACTCGAGGAGCTGATCGAATTCCCGCGCGATGGGCGCGTGATCTCCTGGCTGCCGAGCGCCCACGTCGCCGAGCGCAACGCCCACCACTACCTGCCGATCATCTACGGCCTGCAGATCACCTGCTGCGAGGACCCGCGCGAGGTGCTCTCCTACCTGCCGGAAGTCCGGCCGAGCTGGTTCTTCGCGGTACCGCGGATCTGGGAGAAGCTGAAGGCGGGGCTCGAGACGATGCTCGCCTCACAGCCCGAGGAGCAGCGGGCGAAGGTCGAGGAGGCGCTCTCCGCGTCGCTGCGAAAGGTGCGCATGGAACAGGCCGGCGAAGAGGTGCCCGCCGAGCTCGTCGAGCAGGTGCAGCGCGCCGACGAGGAGATCTTCGCCGGGCTGCGGACGATGCTCGGCCTCGACCAGGTCGAGGCGATCAACGTCGGGGCAGCCCCCACGCCGGTCGAGGTGCTCGAGTTCTTCCACGCGATCGGCCTGCCGCTCGCCGAGCTGTGGGGCATGAGCGAGACCTGCGGCGCCGGCACCGTCAACCCCGTCGACAAGATCCGCATCGGCACCGTCGGGCCTCCCGCTCCCGGCGTCGAGATCAAGCTCGACACCGACGGCGAGGTGCTGATCCGCTCCGACGTGGTCATGAAGGGCTATCGCAACCTCCCCGAGAAGACCGCCGAGGCCTTCACCGAGGACGGCTTCCTGCGCACGGGCGACATCGGCGAGTTCGACGAGAAGGGCTACCTGAAGATCGTCGATCGCAAGAAGGAGCTGATCATCAGCGCCGCCGGCAAGAACATGTCGCCGGCGAACATCGAGGCGACGCTGAAGTCCGCCTCGCCGCTGATCGGGCAGGCCTGCTGCATCGGCGACCGCCGCGCCTACAACACCGCCCTGATCGTGCTCGACGCGGACTTCGCCCCGGCGTGGGCGGCACAGCAGGGGATCGAGGACACCTCGCTGGAGGCGCTCGCGGGCGAGGAGCGCGTGCGCGCGGCCGTCGACGAGGCCCTGGAGGCGGCCAACCAGAAGCTGGCGAAAGTCGAACAGATCAAGAAGTTCACGCTCGTCGCCGGCGACTGGCTGCCGGGCGGGGACGAGCTGACGCCGACGATGAAGCTGAAGCGCAAGCCGATCGCCGAGAAGTACGAGGCGGCGATCGAGTCGATGTACGCCCGCTGAGCGTCCCGTCAGTCTCCTGACAGGAGCGCCGCCGTCGGGGATCCCCCGTGCGTAGGGGCCGTGGTACGGTCGCGCCTCCTACAACCCTAGGGGGGGCGGAAGAGTGCTGAAACGTGCATCTCGATTTGCGACCAACAACGCGATCGCGTTGCTGGCCCTGTTCCTAGCGCTGGGCGGCGCGAGCTATGCCGCGAGCGGCGCGCTGAAGGCGTCGACGCCGCAGTACAAGGCCTGTGTCGGCGAAAGCCACATCGTCGTTCTGAAAACGGGTCGCAGACCGTGCGGCAAGGGCAAGAAAACGATCTCGTGGAACCAGCAGGGGCCAGCCGGCGCGAAAGGCGCGACCGGGGCGGCCGGGGCGACGGGCGCGGCCGGCGCGGCCGGCGCAAACGGCTTCTCAGCGCTGTCCACGCTCCCCTCCGGAGCTTCGGAGAGCGGCGTGTACAGTGTCGAGACCGGCAACGCAACCGTTGTACAGCTCACCGAGTCCCAGTCGTTCTCGATTCCGCTCGCGGCGCCGATCGATGTCGCTCACATCCAGTACCTGCCTGTCGGCGCTCACGGTTCCCAACTGCCCCGGCGTCGGCCGGGCCGCTCGCGGGTTCCTGTGCCTGTACAGCGGCGAACAGGAAGGCTTGGTCGAGCCGGAAGTCTTCAACTTCGAGAGCCGCGAATTCGTCGAAGGGACCGGTCGCTCCGGCTTCAGCCTCCAGTGGGACGTTCTCTTGAAAGAAGCCTTCGACGCGGGCACCTGGACGGTGACGGCGGCGTAGCGAGCGCCTAGCGGCAAGGGCGGGTCGAGAGGGCCTCGTCCGAGACAGCGGGAAGGGGCGGCGCCAGAGGTGCTCGCCGCCCCTTCGATCGCTGCGCTCTGCCTATTTTTTCCTTTTTTCCTTGGGCGGCTTGGCGTATTTCAGCGCCCACTTCACGGCCGTCTGCTCGAAGTCGCCGCTCATCACGGCCTTGTTTTTGCCCGCGCCCGAGGGCAGCCCCGCGAGCAGGTTCACGAGCACCGTGCTCAGGCCGCAGTTTTTTGCGGCCGGGACGGCGAACGTGTTGTCTTCGAGCGTGACGCCGGAGACCTGCACGATCTTTTTTTTCGCCGGCGTCGTGAGCGTTCCGACTTTGGCGGTATGCAGGTGAAGCATCACTGGTTCGGCTTCGGAGCCGATCATGCAGCTGTCGCCGAGCAGCGGGTTGTCGAGTTTGATCTGCAGCGGCAGCACGACGGCCACGCCTTCGCCGCCTTCGGCGAGGAAGAACTGGTTGAGGACGATGTCCGAGGCGGGTCCGGCGAGCGTCGCGGTCGCCGTGACTTCTCCGCCGATGCCTTCGAGCGGCGGGACGCCGAGCAGGCCCCCCGGCACCTTCTGCGGCGGGCTGATCAGCGTATTGCCGTCTCGCGCAGGGATCAGTTGCTGATCCTGCAGGGAGTTGATCGGCAGGCCTCCCTGGAGGGTGATCGGGTTTTCGATCGGCACGTCCTTCAGGCCCATCTTGAATTCGCCGGAGGTCGTGTGGGCGACCGCGCACACGCCGGCCGTAGCCGTGGGGCAGTCGAGGAACTTGGCGAATTCTTCCTTCAGCTGTTGGTTCGCCGCCTGCGCCTGCGGCGCCGCGAAGGCGGCCAGGCACAGCAACGCCGCGGCGGCGAGCAGCAGCCGCGCATGAGCGACCAGGCGCGAGCGCCGACGACTCGAAGCTCTCTGCATCTCTCTCGGTTTCCTTTCCCGGTTGGTGACCGGCCAGGCCGATCTTGGCAGGTCCTCCCGGCTCATCGGTGAGCCTGCCGGGCGCCGACTTCAACCGCCCTCCCGGGCGAGGTCGCCCGGCCCCTCTCGGACGGAGGTCTAACACGACGTAGTTCTCGTGTCAACCCTTTGGACAGCCAGCAAGGCTTTTGCCTAGGGGCGTGGCCGTGTTGAACCGGCGCGCACGCCGGGGCCGCCGCACCGCGCTGCGAGCAGGCGACAGGGACTAGTCGCTCGGGGCGCCGGCGCGGGGCCCGAGCAGTCCCTCCAAGAATTGAAGGGGCCCCGCCGGTGAGGCGAGGCCCCCCCATTCCTCGCAGAGGGGCTGCGAGAGCTTTCGGGGCGGAGAGCCCCTAGCGATCAGAACGCGACGTGCCCGCGCGAGGTTGGCGAGGGGCGGGTTTTTTTCATGCAGCGGGCGAGGGAGCCTCGAGCAGCATGCCGATGATCCTCGGCTGAGACGCGACGCAGCACGCGGGGCCCCGGCTATCGAGTGAGGACCGCGCCGCCCCTGCGGGCGCCGTCGGGCGCAAGGGGGGTCAGCCGGTTTCGGCGGGTTGGATAGCGAGGTTGTGGTCCTTGAGGCGGTAGCTGTCGCCCTTGAGGCTGAGGCCGCGTCGAGCAGAGCGGTGATGTGGTCTGCACGGTCGATCCGCGCCCGTCTCGGAGCGGACGCTTGGAGGCGACGCCGCTTGCCTCGTGCCACAGCCAGATCTTCTATTCGGTCTGATCCATTGGTCTCGAGCCTTCTCTAGGAGTGTGTAATGAGGTGCGCAGGGGCGCACACTGGAGCGGCGGTGCGCGGACGGCGGACCCCGGCGTCGAGTACGGTTTCCCCAGACCCCGGTTCGATCAGAAGATCCGGGCTTGCTGGAGGGGGATCGGAATGAAGCGGATCCGTATCGGCGCGCTGTGCGCGGTGGCCGTCTTGGCGCTCGGCGCATCGTCCGCGTCGTCGTCTTACGCGGCGCTGCCGGAATTCAGCGCGCCGTTCGGGAAAACGTTCACGTCGACGAGCGGGCCAAGCCGGTTCCGGGCCGTCGGCGGAAAACGGGTTCTCTGTGCCGCCACCAACGACGTCGGCGAAATCACCGGACCGAAAACCGGTTCGGTGACGATCACGCTGACCGGATGCGCCCTGAAAAAAGTCCCGTGCAACACGCCAGGATCGGCGCCGGGGGAAATCGTGACGCCCGCGCTCGCCATGAACGTCGGCTACATCAGCAAAGCGAAAAAAGTCGTGGGGGTAGACCTCTCGGAACCGTCCGGAGGCCCGTTCCTGCTGTTCACCTGCAACCCCGGCACACGCGTGCTGCTGATCGGCTCGGTGATCGGGAAAATCACACCCGTGAACAAACTGGTGACCCCGTCGGAAACCTTCACGTTGAACTTCAGGCAGCTGGGAGGCATACAGAAAGTGCCGAACCTCGAAGGCGAACCGACGGACACGCTGGAAGTGTCGTTTAACGGCCCGTTCGAAAAAGCGGGCTTCCGCTCGGAAGACAAAATCCTGTTCGGAGAACCAGTTACGCTCGCGGCCTAGCAACGACGACGAGCGCGGGGCCGATGCCGGTCCTGCGCTCGTCGTCGCCACTGTGTGCGGTTCGACCGTCTACTGGGATATCTCCGTCGCGCATCTCCCGCCCAGTATCCCGCGCAACACCATGGCGGCCAGTCGGGGATCCAGCCTTGAGGGTCCCCGCTTGGGGCAGATGACAGCTTCGTATTCTGCGGAGAAGAGAGTCCATGATTTCGTGGGCCGTCGTGCATCACGAAGGTTCGGTTCTCGGCGTGACTGCACGGCCCTTCCGACGCGTTACAAAGCCTTGACATTTCATGGCAATCGCGGCTAGTGTGCTCGCCGTGCGAGTGGTGCGGTCGGGCACTGCGGGGGACTCCCGGACGCTTGAATGACCACGCTAGGCCCTCACCGAGGACAGGGAGGACCCGATGAACAGGAAGTTCTTTGCCGGCGTCGTACCACTACTGGCGATCACGGCGTTTGCGGTCATGCCAGCGGTAGCCCAGGCTGAACCGCATTGGTACAAAAAAAATGTCTTGGTTGGGCCATTGCCTGTAACTGTCGCGACTTCCGGGTCGCTCACGTTCAGCGCGCTCGGAACGAATATCAAATGCAAAGTGAGCGACACGGAGGAAATTTGGAACCCGGCGGGTGGTGGAGCCGGCCAAGATCTTGTCACCACGTTCACGCTCTCAGGCTGCAAAATTAAAGAAGCCTCACCCATCTGCCCGAAAGGCGCGGCCGAAGTCACGGCAAATGGTCTGGGGTGGCCATCGCATCTGGTCACTACGCCTCCGCCTGGCTCGGTGATTCGCGACGAAATCGAAAAGGTGAGACTGGTCCTCAAATGCAACTCCGCTAGCGCCGGCGACGAATTTGAAGGAACGCTCACGCCGGAAGTGGGCAATGGCGTCCTCCTCTTCGGCGGGCCCGGCGGAGGTACGTTGTTCGACGGCTCGTTGAATCCGATGACCGTGTCAGGCAAAGACAAACTCAAAGCGCCTCCGGGCAAAATCACGGCGAAAGACCCGTGAGCGACGAGTAGCAACGAGTAGCGACGCACCCCGGGAACGTATACCGGCGAATGGTGAGTGGGTCGCGCGGAGGCCCACTCACCGTCCACGGCAGACGCAAGATCTGCGTGGCTCACTCGGGACGCAGATCGGCAAGATCGTCCGCGATCGAGTCTTCTCTTCGAGGAGCGACGCCCTCAAACCGTGGAACTGGCGGAGTAGGCGACCGGTGGCTCGGGGGGACGACATCCTGTCGAGCAACGCCCTCTCGGTGTGGGTAAGCATCCCGGGGCCGGCGGGTTTCGAGGGGAGTCCCCCGGGAAACGGCACCAGCGCCCGTCCCGGTGCCACAATCCCGTCGAAGCGCGTCATATCCAGTCGCAATCGGGATCGTTGGCCGAACGACCGGAAAGCCCATCTAGCCCGCAAACGCGAAACCTTCCGGCGTCCTTGCTCGGCCGCTTGTGGTCCAGGCCGCCAGGCGACAGCCTCCGATCGAGACTACCGCCCCGAATACCACACATCGCCTGAAAGGCGAGGCGATTCTCGATCACCCCCAGGATCCCCAGAAACACGACGTGCCAACTCGCAAGGGACGAGCCGGCACGTCTGACGGTCAGCTTGTTTGCGTTCCGCTGGTTCTTGTCTTGCCCGAGACCGGCCGAGACTAACCGTCCGAATATCGCTGCTTGAGTTTTGACCAAGTTCGCACTTGTGGTTCTCGGTCGCGTCTGCTGGCGGAACGGCTTAGGAGGCGATGCTAGGGCCTCTCACGTGATGTATGAGCTCGTTGACGCGGCGCATCATCTCCACGTTCTCCTGTGACATCGCCTACCCGCGTTCCTCGGCGAGGCGTTCGGCAGCAGCACGGGCCTCGTCCATGTCCCGATAGACCGTCGTCCGCGCGACCAAGCCCTCGACAAATACGAAGACGTACGCTTGCTGTGTGTCGATGTGAGCGGCGCTTCCTACCGGACGGGCGTCGTGGTGGATGGCGGCAAACAGCACCCCATTGCCGAGGTCCAGAATCTCCTCCGGCGTCAACCGCAGATCATCGAAGGCATCCCACCAACCGCCGATGAGTCCACGGATCGCTGCCGGTCCCTCGTACACGCCAAGCCCCTCGCGCGACGCGTCGTACACGGCGTCGGGAGAGAACACGCTCATGAACGCGTCGAGGTCGTGGCGATTCGCAGCTTCAAGCTGCCTGCCCGCAAGCTCAACCAGGCAGGTCGGGGGTCGTGGACTCCTCGGACATCGGTTCAGTATCCCCGACCGTCGCTCGACGGCTAAGCGCGGGCGACCGGCCTCCCCTCCGCTGTCGCAGCCGACGAATACGGGCGGATCGGCGCCCAGCTCAGCGGACACCTCCTTCGGTGGAGTAAACCCCGCGAGGCTCCTCAAATCCCAGAGAAGTGTCCTCGACGGAACGCCCGATCGACCCGTTTCGCACGCACCCCCTGCCCGCGTCAGGCATGCGATCGCCGATCTCAGGGCGCGGGCAGCCTTGGCTCAAACTCTCGCACGCGAGGGCGCTGTCTAGTGCTTCGGCCCCCTCCGGACGTGGCCCTGATGCGGGGCGCTCTCCAGGCCCTAAGGGGCCAAAGCAGAGGGGTGTTGTTTGCACTTCCGTTAGCACCACGGCTGTTTCGATGCTCGCCGCGATATCCAGAAAGGCGAAAAGCCGCACCAATGCAGGCCTTCTGTAGGAGCCGGAGAGCGGACTCGAACCGCTGACCCCCTGTTTACAAGGCGTCGCAGCCGCACCCGCCTGACTAGCCGAAATCGCAGTCGCCATGCGGGATCGCGGCTCTTCGGCGCCCGATCCGCTGCGACTCCGATTAGCCTCGATTTGCGGCGATTCGCTCGGGTTGCGGCGAACCGTTACCCGCTCGGAGGTGCTCGTGGCTCGCAAGCGCAAACGCGGCCCGGCGCGAGGGGAGGCGGTAGGGCACCCGAACCGGCTGGCGAACTTCAAGCCGCCACCGCCCGCACCGGTCGGCATTCAGCGGAACCTCAGGCACGGCTTCCGCTCCGACGCACTCGTCAGGGACGTCGAGGCCGAGGTACGCGAGTTGATGAATACGCTCGCCGAAGGTGCGCCCGTCCGCGAAGCCGACGGCTCGCTCCGGCTTGTCGACGTCGTGGCGGTCGAGGAGGCGGCGCGTTCGCTGAAGTGGTGGCGCCACGTTTCGGCATGGTGCGACCTTCACGGGCGCCTCGACGAGAAGGGTGAAGTACGCCGGCCGCGCGCTACCAGGTGACGGCCGAGAATCAGCTTCACCGGTCGCTCGACTCGCTCGGCATTAGTCCGATGGCGCGCTCGAAGCTCGGGCTGAACATCGCCCGCACGGCCGGTGTCCTTCGACGCCGCCCGCCACCGGCAGGAGCAGGGCGATTGCTGAGAGGCTCACTCCGCCGCCCCACGGCTTTGAGGGCCTGGTTGCGGTCGGCGAACCGGTCGATGCGCAACACCTTTCCGTCGCGGAACGTGCCCGCGTCGACGCTAGGTCTAGTCGAACGCGCGCCTAGCCGACGATGCGGAAGCTGCTGTACCGAAGCAGCGAGGTGTTCTTGGCCGGGTCCTTCGCCTGGGCGTACAGCCGGTAGCTGCCGCGGCTCAGGGACTGACCGCCGATGCGTCCGCGGAAGGTGAAGCTGTTTCTTCCCGCCTTGCCGGCGATGGTGAACGAGCCGCTGAGGGTCTTCCAGAGGGTGCACGCCTTGCCGCGGCGGTTGGAGCGAGCGGCGGTCTTGCATCTACCGCCCGCCTTGCGGCCGGTGGTCTTGCGTTGGATGGTGAACTTGACCGAGCTGGTCTCGGACAAGCTGAACGAGACGTTGGTCCCGGTCCCCGTCGCCGCGATCGACGCCCCGGACTTCGCGGCCTTGAAGCTCGTGCTGGAGAGCGAGATTCCGCCGAGCACAGGCTTCGTCGTGTCGACACTCGTGCCGGTGTTGCCCGTCGAGCTGCCGCCGTTGCTGTTGTCGCCACAGGAGGAGCCCGTGTAGGTGATGATCGCCTTCCCGTTGCCGGAATGAGGCGTGGGACTCACCGTGCCGCCTGCTGTGAGACTCGATCCGCCGCCGCCGCCACCGCCGGGATATCCGCTGCCGCCGGCGCCGCCGGCGCCGCCGCCGTAATAGCCACCGCCACCGCCACCGCCGCCGCCGCCCTCGTTCGTGCCGTCGACGCCTCCGGTTCCGCCGACGCCGGCCGATCCGGCTGTCCCGCTCCAGGGGGTCGGCGGAACGGGAGGTCCGGGGAAGCCGCCCGCGCCGCCGGAGGACGCGGTGCCGCCCTTGCCGCCGCCGCCCGAGTAGTAGCCGCGTGAGCTCTGGGTACCGTCCTGACCGAGCAGGCCGCCGACACCGGCCATGCCCTGGGACGTTTCGTTGCCGGCGCCGCCGTTGCCTCCGCCGCCGCCGGCGACGAGAATGCGACTGCTCAGGCCGGGGCCGGTCCTGACATCGGTCGCGCCACCGCCGCCGACTCCCCCGCCCGTAGCGGGACCGCCACCGTTGTAGCCGCCCTTCCCGACGAAGCCCTCGCCGCCGACGTAGATGTCGTACGCGGTGCCCGGCGCGACGGTGAGCCTGGTGATGACCTCAGCGCCTCCCGCGGTGCCTGAACCCTCCGCGCCGTAGAGGTCGAACGTCGCGCTGCAGACCCCCGCGGGAACCGTCCAGCGGTAAAACGGCTGCGCCGCAGTGTCGGCCGGGAAACTGAAGGTCGCGGTCTCCGCTGATGCGCTTGTCGCCGCCGCCAACAGGACCGCGACCGCCAAACCGCCCGTCCGTGCGAGCCAGCGCCGCCGCGTCATCGAACGGATTCGATTCGGATCGCCAACGACGGCCACCAATACGCCAAGAACTCTGCTGCGCCTCACTGGAATCCCCCCTGCTCGATCTGTCGCGGACGGTCAGCCCCCAGTCCGCGAGGCGGGCAGCGTACCAGACCGCCGCAGGTTCCCGCGCCGCTTCGCGAGCGTGGACGGGCACGCCGACGACGACCAGCCCCGAGCGGCCTGACACGCCCTTCAGCGGTCGCGCGCTCGGCCGGAGTGCGACGCCCAAGGCACCGCCAGAGCGAGAACAACCTGCGTCGCCGCGTGCTGGCCCCGGCCGTCGAGCGGGCCAACGAGCGCCTCATCAAGCGGGGCGTAGAGCCGCTGCCGCACCTCACGCCCCACTCGTTGCGCCGGACATTTGCGAGCCTGCTCTATGCGCTCGGAGAGGCCCCTCCGGCCGTCATGGAGCAGATGGGGCACGAGTCGCCGGACCTCGCGCTCTCGATCTACGCGAAGGCAATGCGCCGCGGCCCGGATGAGGCCGAGAAGCTCGCCGCGCTCGTGGGCGAGCGGGTTACAACGGGCAACCGAGCGCCCCTCACCGTCAACCGCGACGCTCTGAGGAAGGGAGCCGTCGCATGAGATTCCGCATCCCTAAGCCGAAAACGCCCGAAGCCGGAGACGGGACTCGAACCCGTGACCCCCTGTTTACAAGACAGGCGCTCTACCAGCTGAGCTACTCCGGCCGGTCGGGCGAGTGTACTTGCCGCTTCGACGCGCTTCCCCGATGCCAGATCGCTCGGCCGCCGCCGGGGCGTCGGCGATCCGGGAGCCGGATCGAGGCGACTGCTCTGGGCGCCGGCCGAGGCGCCTCCGTAGCTCTTACGATTCGGCGTGGATGTTCTCGTCGATGGTGCCCCGAGGCCGAAGCCGGCCGGCGACGCCGCCGCCTGATCGCCGTCCTCGGGGCGATGCTCGTGCTCGGCGTCGTCCTCCTCGACGCGCACGCCGACCTTCCCGAGCACCATCACGAGCACGGCACCGAGACCGTCTGTGTCGCCTCGCTCGCGCTCGCAACGATTGCGGTCGCGGCCTGGTCGATGAGCGTGCGCGCCGGGCGCGCCGAGCTGCTGCCCCCGATCCCCCGCTTTCGCCTGCCCCGCTCGATCGAGCACCGACCGCGGATGCGCTTCGCGGCGCGGGCAGGACCCTCCCCGCCGCTCGTCCTCAGACGTTGAGAAGAGCCGGCGACGCAGGTCGCCGCCGGTTCGTCGCGCCCGCCGCCGCGGGTGCCCACTCACGTCTGAAACGAGGAACGAAATGCCGACAGATCCAGAGGCCCCGAGCGCCGGGCAGACCGGGGCGGTGGAACGCCGCCACGCACGCGGCCGCCTGCACCCCGCCAGGGTCCGCGCCGGGCTGCGCAGGCGCTGGTTCGAGCGCCAGATGGAACGAACGCCGCTGCGACGAGTCGACGGGCTCGTCATGCTCGGAAACCCCGTGGGCGGCTGGATCGTGCCCGGGGACCTGATCGAGCCCGATTGGCTCTGCTACTCCGTCGGAGCCGGGGGCGAGACCAGCTTCGACATGGAGCTGATCGCGCGCTATGGCACCCGGGTCCGGTCGATAGATCCGGTCGAGAAGTACGTGGCGCTGGCGATCGAGCACGCACGCGGCGAGCCGCGCCTGAGCGCGCACCGCGCCGCGATCGCGATCGCCGACGGCCCGCTGCGGATGCAGCTCACAGCCCATCCGGGCAGTGCGTCCGTGTCCCCCGCGAGCGCCGGGCTCTACGAGTCCGGCAGCTTCCTCGAGCTGCCGGGGCGCACGCTGGAGTCGCTGATGGCGGAACTGGGCGACACGCGCATCGACCTGCTGAAGCTCGACGTGGAGGGCGGTGAGTACGCCCTGCTCCCGACGCTCGATCTCCCGGCGCTCGGCGTCAAGGTCTTCACGATCCAGCTCCACTACAACGGCTCCGTCGCCGAAGCGCGAAGCCTCGTCACGATGCTCGGCGAACAGGGCTATGACCCCGTCGCCTGCCGGCCGCTCGTGAAGCTCACCTTCGCCCGGCGAGATCTGTTGTGAGCCCGCGACTCCTGGCACCGCGGCGACGCCCTGCATGCGTCACGTCCGTGCGGCGCCCGGACGTCGGGCCCTATTGGCCGGATCGCCGTTGTGCATTCGCTAGGGTCAAGGGACAGGGTGCGGCGTCAGAGAGAGGGTCGATGAGCACCGGATTCAGCATCGTTGAGGAGCGCCGGGGCGCGGGACACCGGTTGGCGCTGAACGGGGAGCTCGATCTCGCCGCGGCCTACGACCTCGAGACCGCCCTCAGCCGGCTGTGCGCCGGGGTTGGAGGCCAGATCGAGCTCGATCTGCGCGGGGTCACGTTCATGGACTCGATGGGAATGCGCTCTCTGCTGACCGCCCGGGACATGTGCACCGAGCACGGCTCGGAGCTGTCGGTGATCGCCGGGCACGGGCAGCGCAAGATGCTCGAGGTCACCGGCCTGATCGAGGTCCTGCCCCTGCAGGGCGCCGACGAATAGGGCCTTTTCGTCCGCCGGCGGGCGCACGCGATCGTCCGGGCCGTTGAGTGAGGCCCGTTTCGGGTAAGGGACGTGACAGGCATGCCGCATGCCGCGTCCCGCGGAGCCGCGCGCCTTCAGACGATGCTCGTAAGCCAAGGACCGACAACCACCGAAGCCGAGCTGTGCAGGGTGCTCGAGGTCGACCCCGGCCTCGCCGAGGCGATACCGGCGCACCTGCGCGACCGCGCGGCTGCGGAGTGCGTGGCAAGCGTCATCTCGCTGCCGACGGGGCGCTGGCGCAACGCGCCGGCCGTCAACGGCCGCGGCGGGATCGGGCTGCTGGTGCTCGATGGCCTTGTCGTCAGGCGCGTCGGCGTCGAGGGCCGTTTCGGGGCCGAGCTGCTCGGCGAGGGCGATCTGCTGCGCCCCTGGGAGGGCGAGGACGAACTGCCGACGCTGCCGATGACGACCGCCTGGCGAGTGCTCGAAGGTGCACGGCTGGCGGTGCTGGACGAAAGGTTCATGGCGCACCTCGCCGACTACCCGGAGCTCGGCGGGCGCCTGGTGGGGCGCGCAGTCGGCAGATCACGCAACATCGCCGTCAACATGGCGATCGTGCACCAGGCCAGGGTGGACGTGCGCCTGCACATGCTCTTCTGGCATCTCGCGTCGCGGTGGGGGAGGGTCGGCAGCGGCGGGGTGACCGTCCCGCTGCGCCTCACCCACGCCGTCCTTGCCGAACTGGCGGCCGCGCGGCGCCCGACGGTGACGAGCGCGCTGACCGGGCTGTCCAGACGCGGTCTGGTCCGCTCCACGGACTCCGGCTGGGTCCTCAGCGGGGAGCCGCCGGGGGAGCTCTCCGACGTCGCGCGGCTGACGGCCCTGAGCAGCCCCTGAGCGCCCCCGCGCCGCCGGCGTTCTTCCGTGCCCGCAGCACGTGAAGCAGACCGCGCGGCACGTGTTCTTGCGCGCCCTCCGGCGGATGTAACGCCCGCAGCGCGCTCGGTGTACTCAGGGCGTGGCGATCCCCATTTCAAGGCCTCCCCGCAGGCGGCCGTCGAGCTCGGTTCCGCAGCAGGCCGATCAGGCGGCGCAGACGCGCTCGGTCGACCTCGGCGGCTTCAGGCAGCGCTCTCTGCAGCGCGGCGTCAACCCGGTCGTCTACTGGATGCTGCGCGCGCTGCTGGTGCCGTTCTTCCTGATCTACTTCCGGATGCAGCGGATCGGGCGCGAGCACCTTCCCCGCACCGGCCCGCTGCTGCTGGCCGCCAACCACCGGAGCTTCCTCGACCCGTTCGTGATCGGGACGCTGGTGCGCCGGCCGGTCTACTACATGGCAAAGCGCGAGCTGTTCGAAAAGCCCTGGCAGGCGTGGATCCTGAACGCGCTCGGCGCGTTCCCGGTCGACCGCGGCGCCGGCGACGGCGACGCGATGGCCACGGCGCGGGCGATCCTCGAACGCGGCGACTGCGTCGTCGTCTTCCCGGAGGGGACGCGTACGCGGCCCGGCCCGCTCGGCAAGCCCCGGCGCGGCGTCGGCCGGCTCGCGCTCGAGACGGGAGCCCCGGTCGCCCCGGTCGCGGTGATCGGCACCGAAGACGTCCGCCGCGGATGGCGGATCCGCCCGCGCAAGGTCCGCCTGCGGGTGGGCCGCCCGCTGACCTACCCGACCGTAGAGCGCTGCTCGCCGAACCTGGCCGGCGCCGTGACAGAGCGGATCTGGGCGTGCGTGAGCCTGCAATGGGACTGGCTCGGCGGCGAGCGCCCGCCGCGCGAGGGGCCGGCCGTCCAGCCCGACGAACGGCGCGAGGTCTCGCGCGCCGCGTGAGCCCTGATGGCGCGGGCTCGGAGGTAGGGTGCATGGGTGGTCGCGCAGGCAAGCCAGAAGTCCAAGGCGCAGCTCGACGAGGAGTTCTCAGAGCTCTACCGGGCGCACCTGCGCGACGTCTACTCCTACTCCTATTACCGGGTGGGAAACCACCACGACGCCGAGGACCTGACCGAGCAGACCTTCCTGCAGGCCTACCGTCACTTCGAGCGAGCGCAGCGCGAATCAAACGGCCGGCCGCTGCGTCCCTGGCTCATCAGGATCGCCCACAACCTGGCCGCGAACCTCTACCGCGACCGCGCGCGCAAGCCGGCGTCGCCGATCGACGAGACGACGACGATCACGGCACCGCACACCACCGAGCAGCTGGTCGAGGGGCGCGACGAGCTGAGCCGGATCCTCGACGGCGTCGCGATGCTGCCCGACGACCGGCGCGAGGCGCTGATCATGCGCTTCGCGCTGGGCATGGACAACCGGGAGATCGCCCGCGCGCTCGGACGCTCGGACGGCGCCACGAAGGTGCTCATCCACCGCGCGATCCGGCAGCTCGAGGAGATCGTCGGGGAGGCCGGCGACGGCGGGGACGCGAAGGGCGCGGGGGGCGCTCGCGCTCCGGACGCGGGCGGGCCGACCCGGGAGAGGCGGGCGATGACTGAGGCTGCCACCAAGTTCGAGGGCCTGCTGCGCGAAGCCCTGGCTCCGGTGGAGCCGCCGGCCGAACTCGCCGAGCGGCTCGAGGGCGCGCTCCTGAGCATCACCGAGATGGCCGCCGACGAGCTCGAGGCGTGGGAGCTGGGCGCGATGCGCGACCCCCGCAACTGGGCGCGCCCGGCCGCCGCGCTGGTCGCCGGCACCGCCGCGGGCACCGCGCTCGTCGTGCTGCGGGCTCGGCGCCGCGCCCAGGCGACGCCGCCGCGGAGCGTCGCCGGCATGCGCAAGGCCGCGGGACGCACGCTCGAAGACATCGAGCGCGAGACCCGCAAGCTGCTCGGCGAACACTGAGACGCGCCCGCCGGGCGACGGCAAGGGCCCCTGGCCCCGGTCAGGTCCGCTGAGGAGCGCCCGCTGAAGCGACCGGCAGGGGCCCCGGCCCCAGCTAGGCTCTCCCTCCCCAGAAATGGCCACCTGTTACCGCCACCCCAACCGCGAGACCGGCGTCTCGTGCTCGAACTGCGGGCGCCCGATCTGTCCCGACTGCATGACGACCACGCCGGTCGGGATGCGGTGCCCCGAGTGCTCGCGCCAGCGCACGAAGGTCAAGAGCATGCGGGACATCGCGACGGTCCCGCGGGTCACGTACGCGCTGATCGCGATGAACGTGATCGTCTTCCTGACCGAGCAGGGGCAGCTGACGCTGTTCGGCACGGGCATCCACGGCACGGTGATCGCCGAAGGGGTGCTCTACCGCGAAGCGATCGCCGTAGGCCACGACTACTACCGGTTGGTCTCCGCCGGCTTCCTGCACGAGAACCTGCTGCACATCGGATTCAACATGTACCTGCTGTACATCCTCGGGGTCAGGCTGGAGCCGACGATCGGCAGCGCCCGTTTCGCTGCGATCTACGTCACCTCGCTCCTCGCGGGCTCCTTCGGGGCGCTGCTCGCGACGCCCGCCCCGAGCCTCGGCGCCTCCGGCGCCGTCTTCGGGCTGATGGGCGCCGCCGCCGTCGACCTGCGTGCGCGGGGCTTCAGCGTCATGCAGTCGGGCATCGGCGGGCTCATCATCCTGAACCTCGTGCTCAGCTTCAGCCTCGCCAACATCTCTGTCGGTGCGCACGTCGGCGGCCTGATCGGCGGCGCGCTGGCCGCGCTCGCGATCCGCACCGCGGACGGTCGCAGGGCGCCCGCGCTCGGCTTCCTGGCGTGCCTGCTGATCAGCGCGATCGCGGTCGCGGCCTCGGTCGCCGTCTCCAAAGCGAGCGGCACCGGCTTCGCCTGAGAAGCCGGTGCGCAGCTACGGCTTCTAGGTCCGCAAGAGCTCGAGCTCGACCGCGCGGTCCTCGATCGTGATGTCGGGCAGCAGCCGCGGATGGAGAAGACGCCCGAGCAGCTCCAGCCCGTCGACGAGCCGCGGGCCGGGTCGCGAGAAGTAGGCGGAGGCGTCGACGGCGAAGATCCGCGCCGCGCCGAGCCCGCGAAGCTGACCGGCATAGGCCAGCGCCTCCTCGTGGGCGCGGGCGGCATCGTAGCCGCACGGCATCACGACGACGACCTCCGGCGCGGCCGCGGCGAGCGCCTCCCAGGTGGTCGTCTCCGACGGTTCGCCGGGCATGCCGAGCACGTCCTCGCCGCCGGCGAGCTCGATGAGCTGTGGCGTCCAGTGGCCGGCGATGAAAACAGGGTCGAGCCACTCGACGGCGGCCACCCGCGGGCGCTCCGCGCCGCGGACAGCGCGCTTGACGCGGTCGATGCGCCCGCCCGTCCGCGCGACCAACTCGACGCCCTCGCGCCTGCGGCCGGTCGCATCGGCCAGCGTGCGAACGTCGCCGAGCGTTTCGCCGAGCGTCTTCGGGTCGAGGGGGATCACCTGCGGCTGCGACGGCAGCTCGCCGGCGATCGCGGCGACGTCCTCGTAGGAGACGGCGCACACCGGGCAAAGCGCCTGCGTCACGATCAGGTCCGGCGCGAGCTCCGCCAGCTCGGCGGTGTCGAGTTCGTAGATCGACTCGCCCGCCAGCGTGCGCGCGCGGACCGCCGCGTCGATCTCACCGGCGCTGAGCCCGGCCGGGAGCGCGTCGCGGGTGACCCTCGGCAGCTCGCGCGCGGCCGGCGGGAAGTCGCACTCGTGGGTCACACCGACGATCTCCTCGTCGAGCCCGAGCGCGAACAGGAGCTCGGTCGCGTGTGGCACGAGGCTCACGATCCGCATCGAGAGAATGTAAGGCCTGATCGGGGGTAAGCTCACTTCCGATGGCGCTTCTCAGCGACGCCGAGATCGAGAGCGGGCTGGCCGGACTCGAAGGCTGGCGGCGCGAGGCGGGGGCGCACGACAGCATCGCGCGCGATTTCGAGTTCCCCGACTTCGCCGCCGCGATGGCCTTCGTGCAGCGGGTCGGCGAGGCCGCCGAGGACGCCAACCACCATCCCGACATCCTGCTCCACGGCTGGAACAAGGTGCGCCTGACGTACTCGACGCACTCCGCCGGAGGCCTCACCGAGGCCGACTTCGCGCAGGCCGCGCGCGTCTCGGAGCTCGTCTGAGCGGCCGTGCGGGCCCCTCGCTTCCGCCGGCCCCCCTTGCTACCGTTGAGCGGCCGACCACTTGATGATCGACGACGAAGAACTTCCTCGAAGTAGCGTGGCCCCGGCGGGCCGCCGGCACCACGTGCGTGCCGGGCGAAGCGGGGGCAGCGATGCAGCTTCCGGGCGTCCTCTGAGGATCGCCGCGCGCGCGTGAACGGCCTGAAGCTGATCCTCGCGGCCGTCCTGGTCGCGGTCAACGCGTTCTTCGTGATCGCCGAGTACGCGCTCGTGCGCTCCCGCCGCGCGCGCCTGGAAGTGATGCGCGACGAGAACGAGAAGGGCGCCGCTCTGGCGCTCGACCAGCTCGCGCACGTCAACGACTACATCTCCGCCGTGCAGATCGGGGTCACGATGACCTCGATCGCGATCGGCGCGCTCGCCGAGCCCGCGCTCGCCGACCTTCTCAAGGGCGTCCTGCCCGACGCGTGGAGCCACGGGTTCGCGGCGGCGATCGTCGCGATCTTCGCCTTCGGGGTGATCTCGATCGTGCAGCTGATCGGCGGCGAGATCGTGCCGAAGTTCTACGCGATCAACCGCGCCGAGTCCGTCGCGCGACGGGTCGCGCGCCCGCTGCGCGCCTTCAGGGTCCTCTTCCAACCGGTGATCGCGGCCGTGACCGCGATCTCCAACCGCATCCTGCGCCTGTTCGGGGTCGACATGACCAAGCAGGGGGAAGGAGGGACCCCCGACGAGCTCAAGCGGGTGATCGCCGAGTCCTACGCCGGCGGGCACATCGATCCGGGCGAGGCGGGCATGCTTACCGGCGTCTTCCACCTGCACGAGCAGGAGGCTCGCCAGGTGATGACCCCGATCCCCGCCGTCGTGACGCTCGACGTCTCGGCCGACGTCGAAACGGCGCTGCGGCTGTGCGTCTCCAGCGGCCACACCCGTCTCGTGATCACCGAGAACGAAGACCGAGACCGCGTGAAGGGGATCGCACATGTCTCGGAGCTGGCCGGCCTGCTGATGTCCGATGGCCCGCAGGCACCGATCGAGCCCGTGGTCCACGACGCGCTGATCGTGCCCGAGACCAAGCCGCTCGACGACCTGCTCGCCGACCTCCAGCGCAGCCGCACCTCGCTCGCGGTCGTCGTCGACGAGTACGGGCGCGTGGTGGGCGTGATCAGCGTCGAGGACATCATCGAGGAGGTCGTCGGCGAGATCGCGGACGAGACCGACCCGGCCGCGGGGGAGATCCGCCGGCTCGCCGACGGCGACTGGTTCGTGCGCGGGCATGTCGCGATCACCGACCTCGCTGACTATGGCCTGCACCTCCCGGTCGATACCGACGCCTACAACTCGATCGGGGGCTTCGTCTTCGCCGAACTTGGCCGTCTGCCCAGGCGCGGGGACACCGTCACCGCGGACGGCTACTCGATCCGCGTCGAGTCGGTCCGCGACAACCGCATCGAGTCGGTCCGGATCCGTGAACGCCGGCCCGTCCAGCGCGGTGCCGAGCGCGAGCGCGAGGCCGGCTAGTCGCCGCAAGGGCCGTTAAACACGTCCGGCCCGCGGGGGGAGCGGACCGGATCGTGTGCACTGGGAGGAGGCGGGTGTGCGTTGCGACGGTTGACGTCGCATGGACAAGTATCGCCACATTGATGAACGCGACCTAAAAGTCGGATTAGCGGGCGCTGAATATTCGGGGACGTCGCGCGAGCCCCCCGGGCGCGCCGGCGGGCGCGCGGCGCGAGAGCTAGTAGGCGAGCAGGCCGCGCCCGCTCTTGCGGCCGAGCGCACCTTCGGCAGCGAGCTGCGTGACCCGCTCCGGGACGGGCTCGCCGATCGTCTCGCCGATCGCGGCTGCGACGTCGAGCCCGACCAGGTCGAGCAGCGCCAGCGGGCCCATCGGGTACCCGGCGCCGAGCTTCATGCAGGTGTCGATGTCGGCGGGCTCGAGCCCGGTCTCTTCCATCAGGCGGACGGCGCTGAACAGGTAGGGAAAGAGCAGCCGGTTGACGACGAAGCCGGGGATGTCGGGCACTTCCACGGGCGTCTTCTCGAACGTCTCGCACAGCTCGAGCGCGCGCCGGCGAGTGTCCTCGCTGGCCTCGGTCGGGAAGACGAGCTCGACGAGGCGCATCTTGGTCACGGGGTTGAAGACGTGCAGCCCGACGAAGCGCTCGGGGCGCCCGCTCGCGGCGGCGAGCTCCTGGACGGATAGAGAGGAGGTGGTGCTCGCGAGGATCGCATCGGCTCCCACGATCCGGTCGATCTCGCCGAGGAGCCGCGCCTTGATGTCGTGGTCCTCGACCACCGCCTCGACGACGAACGTCGCATCGGCCAGCGCCTCGGGGTCGGTGACGATCTGTACGTGGTCGGGATCGACCTCGGCGCCGAGCCGCTCGAGCGTCTTCTCGACCGTCGCCCGGGCGCGGTCGGCCGACTCCTCCGAGCGGGCGAGCAGCAGCACGGGCCCATGGTGGGCCGCGGTCGCTGCGAGGCCGCACGCGATCGCGCCGCTTCCCGCCACCGCCAGAGATGTGCTCACGTCGCTCCTTCGTATCGGTTCGCCCCGCACGGCCGGCGGCCGTGCCCTGGCCGGGCGGCCAGTCGGGCTCGGGGCAGGCGGTAGAGTACGCGCTGCCGGGTCCGGGCATCTTGCCAGGGGCCCCGTCGCCTTGCAGCGATCCGGCTCCGGCGCCCATGGCGCCCCGAGAAAACCGACTTGACAGGAGGCAGCAGATGAGGCAGCCAGAGGGCCGCGAAGTCGTGATCGTCGAGGCCGTGCGCACGCCGATCGGGCGCGGGCACAAGGAGAAGGGCTACTACAAGGACACCCACCCGAACAAGCTGCTGGCCAAGACGTACACGGAGGTCATCGAGCGCTCGGGCGTCGACGCCTCCGAGGTCGAGGACGTGATCGCGGGCTGCGTGCAGCAGTTCGGCGAGCAGGGCTTCAACATCGCCCGCAACGCCTGGCTGGAAGCGGGCCTGCCGATCGAGACCCCCGGCACGACCGTCGACCGCCAGTGCGGCTCGGCGCAGCAGGCGGTCAACTTCTCGGCCGCGCTGATCGCTGCCGGGGTGCACGACGCGATGATCGGCTCGGGCGTCGAGCACATGGGGCACCTGCCCTTCGCCGCGGGCATGAAAACGCAGGAGGACTTCGGCTACGCCTTCACGCCGGAGCTGATGGCCAAGCACAACATCGTCGGCCAGGGGCTCGGCGCCGAGATGATCGCCGACCAGTGGGAGATCTCCCGCTCCGAGCTCGACGAGCTCGCCGTCCGCTCGCACAAGCTCGCCCACCAGGCGACCGAGGAGGGACGCTTCGAGAGGGAGATGGTGCCGATGGACGTCGACGGGCAGTCGCTCGTGACCGACCAGGGGATCCGGCCCGAAACCAGTCTCGAGGCGCTCTCGCAGCTGAAGCCCGCCTTCAAGCCCGACGGCAAGATCACTGCCGGCAACGCCTCCCAGATCTCAGACGGCGCGGCGGCCGTGCTGCTGATGTCCGGCGAGAAGGCGAAGGCCCTCGGCCTCACGCCGCGCGCCCGCATCGTCGACCAGACGACCGTCGGCTGCGACCCCGTGAAAATGCTCGAGGGGCCGATCCCCGCGACGCGCAAGATTCTCGAGCGAAACGGGATGCAGATCGGCGACATCGACCTGATCGAGATCAACGAGGCGTTCGCACCGGTCGTGGCGGCCTGGCGGCGCGAGCTCGACCCGGACATGGACCGCGTCAACGTCAACGGCGGCGCGATGGCGCTCGGCCACCCGCTCGGCTCGACCGGCGCGAGGCTGATCACGACGCTGCTGCACGAGCTCGAGCGCTCCGACAAGGAGATCGGCTTCGTGACGATGTGCTGTGGCGGCGGGCTCGGGACCGGGACGCTGATCCAGCGGGTCTAAAGCTCATCGGAATCATCTGATTGCAGTTCCGGCCGGCACATGTGCCGGCCGGCGGAGCCGCACATGTGCGGCTCCGGGCCGGGCCGCATGCGGCCCGGCCTTCCACCAGCGACCAAGCGCCAGGTCGCAGCGCTCGCGGCGCTTGCGCCCGCCGCTATTTCCCGGTCCAGTCGACCGCGACCGGTTCCAGCGAGAGCAGCGCGGCCCACGTCGCGGCGGTCGCGGTGCCCGTCACGGGGATCCCGTGGGCCGCCTGGAACTGCTGCACGTTGCTCGTCGTCTGCGCGCCGAAGTTGCCGGTCGTTTCCTGGGTGGGGATGGCGGTCGCGAGATGCTCCTGCAGCCACAGGACCGGGTCGCCCTTGTTGCCTTTGGCGAGTTCGGGGTAGCTCGTGTTGGGCGTCACCGAGGTCAGCGGGCTCATCGGCGCCGCGAGCGCCGACCACCCGGCGGCGCTCGTCTCCTGCCAGTCCCAGAAGGACCAGCCGGCCGCCCCGTAGTCGACGGCCTCCTCGCGGAAGCGCACGAGGTCCGAGTTCGAGACCCCGTCGTAGGTCTGCCCGAGCGGGAAGATCGCGCGCTGGTAGACGCGGTTCCAGATGTAGGTGTTGGCGTAGATCGTGTCGACCGAGACGCCGATCGTCTTCCAGTACATCTGCGGCAGGTTGAACTGTGCCGCGCCCGCGCCGAGGAACACCGAGTAGGGGAAGGAGGGGTGGTAGGAGACGTAGGGGAAGGAGGACAGCCCGATCGGGTAGGAGGGGCCGACCTTCGAGCGCAGCGTCTGGATGTAGGTCTGTGCCGCGGCGTACTTGCCTTCGTACTCTGCCTCGGCGTCGATCACGAGGCAGTCGGCGCCGCTGGCGACGGCCTGCGCGCCGAGCGCGGCCTCGCCGGCCGGGTTGGAGCCGTACACGTACTGCCACGCGCAGACCTTCAGCCCGCCGGCATGCAGCGCCGCGACGAGGGACGAGGAGAACTGGCTCCAGTAGTTGCCGGAGCCGTCCGAGCTCTTGATGAACACGGTGGTCACTCCGGCCGCTCGCGCCTGCGCGATGATCGCGGGGACCGAGCCGCCGCTGGACCTGCTCACGTACCAGATCCACATGCCCTGGCCTTCGAATGCGCCCGCGCCGACGGCGCCGACCTTCACCGGCGAGGTCGGTTTTGCGATCGGCGGGTGCAGGGGCCGTTTGGAGACGACGAGCGGGCCATAGGAGCTCGTGTAGCGCCCGCGGCTGAGCAGGATCTTCACGCGCCCGGAGCGGGCAGCCTTCGGGACCGTCGCGAGCATCCCCGAGGTGGTGCTCCGCAGCCGCGCCGCCGGCGAGCGCACCGTGACGCCCGCGCCCGGGGTCTTCGGAAAGCCGAGCACCATCCCGGACTTCAGGCCGACCCCCTTCACGAGCACGATGCCGTGCGTGGCCACCTGGCGCGGGTTCGCGCTGCAGTGCGCCGAGGGGGTGCAGGCGACGCTCGTGATGCGCACGCTCTTCACATGCGCGCCCGTGCCGGTCGCCGCCGGCTTCCCCGGGGCCTTCGACGCGGACGGCGAGGAGGCCGGGGCGGTGCCGCCGACGTTGGCGGCGTCCGCGCCGAGCGGGCAGCACAACATGGCCAGCGCGACCGCCCAGAGCGTGACCGCCGGCGCGAAGAGTCGTTCTGTCGCCCCTGCGCTCGCCGAGACCACGAGTCCCTTTCGTGCCGTTAGACCGGCCCCGGCAGTGTCGCGGGTGGCCGCTGCTGCCGAGGGATCGAACCGAAGTTACAGGCTCTGCGGCTCAGAACGCCGCCACGCGACGGAAGTTGCGCCCTAGAGCCAGCGGAAGCCGCTGGGCGCGGGCGCGGGCGCCAGCGGGCTGCACGGCAGCCCGGCGGCCGGCCGCGGGAGGTTGAAGCCGCTCGGAGCGACGTCGTTGGGCGCATCGGCGTGGAAGATCGAGGCCAGGTACTGGTTCTGGCCGCGGCCCACGCCGAGCTCGAACTGGCCACCGCCGTAGTTGCCGATGCCGCGCTCGGCGCAGTAGTCGTAGGCGTCGAGCAGGCTGCGCAGGCCGCCGAGCCGCGAGGGCTTGATGTTGACCATCCGCGGCGGATAGGGCAGGTCCTCGATGTCCGCGATCGAGTGGATCGGCGCATCCCACGAGAAGCGCTCGCGGGCGCCTGCGAGCACGGCGTCGGTCTCGGGGGTCAGCGCCGGATCCTCGATCCAGGCCTCGGGGAACGCGGCGGCCACCCGCTCGTAGAGCACCGGGTCGGGCGGCTGGTCGACGACGGTGCCCTTGTAGTAGCCCTTGAAGTCGACCGAGTCGACGGCGCGCGTCCGCACCAGCTCGGCGATCAGCGGCTCATCCCAGGAGCTCGTCGGGTCGAGCTTGAAGTTCAGGTCGGGGCAGACCTCCAGGCGGCGCCTGATCGGCTCGAGGGTCGGCGGCTCGCCGAGTCGCAGCGAGACAACGAAGCGGACCGGCTGGGGCTCGCGTCCGAGCGCCTCGTGAAACGTCGTGCCCGCCTGGGACAGCGCGAGGTCGAGCGCCGCCGACTCGTACGCCCACGTGCGGTAGCGCTGCGAGACCTCGCGCTGCGGCGGCTCGGGGAACAGCGACAGGCCCGCCAGGTGCTCGCTGAAGGCAGCCAGCGTGAAGCGGCCGGCGAGCGGCAGCGACGGGCCGGCGCTCTGCAGGATGTCGTGGTCCTCGGCGTCGTAGGTGACGTCCTCGCCGACCCCTTCCTCGCCGCCGCCGCGCAGCCTGATCAGCGTCGACTTGCGCAGGAAGTCGCTGGAGACCGCCTGCTCAAGCCCCTCCAGTGCGTAATCCTCGATCTCGACGGGCAGCTCCGCCACGCGCTCCCAGCTGGCGCTCATCCCGCCGCCTCGCGTTCCAGACGCGCCACGAGCTCGTCGAGCTTCAGCTCCTCGAGGGCGGCTCCGACGGCGGCCAGCTCGCCCGCGCACTGCTCGATCAGCCGCTTGCCCTCGCTGACCAGCGCGAGCGTCTCGTCCAGGCTCGCGTCGCCGGAGTCAAGGCGCCTGATGATCTCCTCGACGCGCGCCGTCGCGGCCTCGTAGGAGAGCCGCTCGGGCTCGCCGGTGCCCGCATCGGCCGCCGCGCTCACCGCTCCGTGACCTCCGCACCGACCTCGCCATCGGCGAAGCGCAGCGTGAGCGTGCCCTTCTCCCGCGCAGATCGAGCCGAGGACACCGGGCTGCCGTCGCCGGCCCGGGCGAGCGCGTAGCCGCGTTCGAGTGTCCGCTGCGGATCATGGCCGGTGAGCGCGAGCGCGAGCCGGTCGAGCTCGCGGGCGCGGCGCCCGCGGCAGTCGGCGAGCGTCGATCCCGACTTGCGCGAGATCACCAGCGCGCGCTTGCCCGTCCGCTCGAGCTCGGCGCGCAGCCGTCGCCGCGAGCCCGCCCGGATCTCGCGCAGCTTCTGGCGCAGCTGCTCGCGCTCCCTGTCGACGTGCGTCCCCGGGGCGCGCGAGAGCAGCGCGAGCCGCCGCGCGCGCTCCAGCACGGCGCGGCGCCCGTGGTCGTGCAGGCGCCGCGCGGAATCCAGGCGCCGCTCGCGCTCGACGAGCACGCGGCGCCCGTGCTCGCGCAGCCGCTCGCCCAGCGCCTGCTGCTGGCGGCGCGCCGCAGCGCAGTCGATCGCGACGGCCGCCTCGGCTGCATGCGTCGGCGTCGAGCAGCTGACGGCCGCGACGTCATCGAGCAGCGTGCGGTCGGTGTGGTGGCCGACCGAGGCGATCACCGGCACGGCCAGCAGCGCGACGGTCCGGCACAGCGTCTCGTCGCAGAAGCACAGCAGGTCGGCCAGCGAGCCGCCGCCGCGCGCCACGATCACGACCTCGACCTCCTCCAGCGCGGCGAGGTCCCCGAGCGCGCGGGTGATCGCCGGCGCCGCATGGCGGTCCTGGACGGGCGCGAAGGCCCACACGAGCCGTCCCGCCCAGCCGCGGCGGCGCAGCGCGGCGAGCAGGTCGTCGCGTGCCTTGCCGCTCTCGCCTGTCACGACGCCGATCGTCGCCGGCAGCGCCGGCAGCTCGAGGCGCCGCTGGCGCTCGAGCAGGCCCTCGGCGTCGAGCTGCTTGCGCAGCCTGTCGATCTGCGCGAGCAGGTCGCCCTCGCCGGCGATCCGCAGGTCGGTGACGTTGAACGAGAACGCCGGCGAGGATGCCGCGCTGCCCGGGTAGTAGTCGCAGCCGCCCGCGACCACGACCTGCATGCCCTCCGCGGGCGCCTGCCCGCTCGCGGCGAGCATCGTCTCCCAGTCGGTCAGCCAGGCCGCGCAGGGGATCGCCCCGCCAGCGTCCCGCAGTTCGAAGTACACGCGGCTGCGCGCGACGCGGAGGTTGACCAGCTCTCCGAGCAGCTGCACGCGCGTGAACGAACGCAGCTGCTCGCGGAGCTTCGCGGCGTAGCGCCCGACGGGGAACGGACCCGGCAGCGGGCTTTCCGGGATGCCCGCGGCGCGCGTGCTCTCGGGGCCTGTTTGCAGGGACATCGTCGCCAGCATAGGCGCTACGATCGACGGCCATGCCGCGCCGCTTGATCCCGCCACCCGGCTGAGCGTGTCCAAGCGCAACGCAGGCAGGCGCGGGCGTCCGCGCAAGCGCCGCTCGGCCGGCCCGGCGGGCGGCGGGGCAGCCGATCAGGCGACGCCGGCGGCGCCCGGAGCAGCAGGGGAGCTCGCTGCACCGAGCCCCTCGGGGCGCGCTCGCGCCGGACAGGGCGGGCGCGGGGCCCGAGACCCAGGCGCGGCGGCGACCCTCGACCGCTCGCGCCGGGACCCGGGCGGGGTCGGCGAGCGCCCGCAGGCGCCGTGGCACCCGTGGCCGTTCTCCGAGCTCCTGATCTTCGTCGGGGCGATCGGAACGCTCGTCGGCTTCGGCGCAGGGAAGCCCGCGGCGCTGTTCGCGAGCCTCGGCGCGGTGCTGCTCGGCACGCTCGAGTTCACGATCCGCGAGCACCGCACCGGATACCGCTCGCATGCGGCGCTGCTCGCTGCGGTCCCGACGGCGCTCGCGCACGGCGGCATCGCGCTCGGCCTGTATGCGGCCGGCGCCCGCGGCGGCGTGCTCGTGATCGCGCCGGTGCTGGTCGACGTGCCGCTGTTCTGGTTCCTCTACCGGCTTCTGAAGGCGCGCTTCGACGACGCCCGCCGCGAGCGCGTCTTCGCGCTGCGCCGCCGCTAACGCGGCTCGGGCGCCAGCCGCTCCTCGGGCTCGAGCGCCACCGACGGCAGCGGGCGCTCGCCCTCGGCCGGCCCCTCGCCGCGGACCTCGCCCGTCAGGCCGAGGGCCTCCAGGCGCGCGATCTCCCGCTCGCCTTCCAGGCGCGCCGGGTGCTCGGGGGGCAGCCCGTCGATCAGCTTGGCGATGCGGTTGCGCAGCTGCAGCGCGAAATGGGGCGTGGAGGCGCCCATCAGCTGGCGCACGTCCTCGATGCTCACCTCGCTGGCACGCTCCTTGCGGAGCAGTCGGCGGGGGTCTTCGGCTTCGCTCACGCGGGTCTCCTCGGAGGGCTCTCGGACTATTCGGCCTGCAGCACGGTCGCTTCTTCGGCCGCGCCCTGCTTGCTCGGCGCGATCTCGAGCAACGAGTCGAGCTGCGCCTGCGTGGTCAGCGAGATCGCAGCTTCGTCGCCGATCAGCCAGCCGTGATTGTAGACGCCGCGCACGGGGCGGAATTCGGGCGCGGCGCTGTACGCGGGCTGGATGTCGGCGAGGTAGCTCGCCATCTGCGGCGGGATGCCCTGGGGAGCTTCCAGCAGCAGCAGCGGGCCGTAATCGCCGGTGGCCGAGAGCAGGGCCGCAGCCGGCGCGTCGAACGGGCGGGACGAGCGGGCGAAGACGAGGCCGTGGCCGGGCTCTTTGACCCCCCAGCCGAAGGTGCCGTCGGTGAAGCGGGCGGCCGCGATCGAGGCGTTCGTCGCCGTCGCCGCTTCGCCGCCTTCGCTTTCGGGGATGCGCGTGACGCGCCCGAGCTTCGCGAGCGCGCCCAGCGCGTTGCGGCTGAGGTGCGCCGTGTTGATGACGTAGATCGCGGGATGGTGCAGCGAGCGCAGCAGCGTTTCCGTGGCCTTCGGCAGTTCCGCCCCGGCGACCGGCAGCAGCGGCGCCCCGCTCTCGGCGGACAGCCCGGCCGCCGGCATCTGCATCGCGCGCGGGCCTTCCGCGCCGACCACCACCACCTCGCGCGGGCTCGACCCGGAGACCGAAGCCAGTACATGCTCGATCTCGCTGGCCGTCCCCGCCGCGTCCGTCCGCGGCAGCGAGTGCACCGTCAGCCCGGCGGGCATCGACGCTTCGGTGCCGATCCGGATCACCTGCGCGCCGCCCAGCGCCTTCACGCCGAGCGGGTGCATCGCTTCGAGCGCTTCGCGGCTGACCTGCGGCAGCGAATTGCCTTCCGCGTAGAGGATCGGTGCGTTCAACGGCGCGCTCGAGAGCACCGAGGCGGCGAGCGCCGAGGGCCATTCGGCGCGATCCACGACGACCACCGCCTGCGGGCGCGTGCCCGGCGTCAGCCCCGGGTAGGCGACGCGCGCGATCGACGCCGCGTCGAGCACCGGATCGGCGCCGCCGACACGCGTCGTGTTGCGGGTCGTGACCGTCACGGCGCCCTCTTCGGCGACCGGCGCGACGCTCGGCACCGGCCCGCCGGCGCTCTGCTGCGTCGAGGAGCTGCCCTTGCCGCAGCCGGCCAGCGCCAGGACGAGGAGCGGGGCGAGGACGGGCAGGAATCGCGCCGCTCGCGTCGAAGCAGGCCGGAAGCTCATCCGTCGCGCACACTACCGGGGAGGTCGGAGAAGGGCCGCAACTGCCGTGGAAGCTGGTTTCCAGGGCGGCGCCGGTGCAAGCGTCGTTGCACTTTGCTAGCGTGCCGCCGAACGCCGAGTCCCTGGCCGGGTGTCAGGGAACGGGGGACCCAGGTTGTTGGGGCGAATCCCGCGGTGCATCCGCAGGAAGCGCAGGCTCTTTCAGCGCTAGCCCGTCAGCTAACCCCGCAGGCCGACGAAAGAGGTTTTCGACTTGCAGGTACGCACCCTGACCGCGCTGGTCTGCAGCCTGACGCTTCTCGGCACGGGCGCCGACGCAGCCCACGCGGCCAACACCGGAGGCGCACCGGCGGGCACCACCGCCCCCACCAAAGCCGCGGCGCCGACCAAATCGACGCTCCACCTGTTCCCCGTCACCGCCCGCTCCTCGGATATCGCCTACAAGGGCCCCGTCTACGTCAGGACGCCGGGCGGCCAGGTGATCCCGTACAGCCCGACGGCGACGACGACGACGACCGGCACCGCCGCCAGCGCGACCGGCGGCAGCGCGCCCGCCGCCGGCACGGGCACGCAGCCCGTCGCGGCGCCGCCGAGCGGGATCGGCTCGACGACCGGGCCGACGGCCCGCCCGCAGCTGCTCGTGCCGGGCACGACCGCACGCTACGTCGCCGGACTTGCCGCCGCGCCGATGTCGGCACCCCCCGCGATCCAGCAGATCATCTGGGCGGGCAACGAGCTGATCGGGCTGCCCTACATCTACGGCGGCGGCCACGCTTCGTTCACCGCCCACGGCTACGACTGCTCGGGGACCGTCTCCTTCGCGCTGCACGGTGCGAGCCTCCTGACGTTGCCGGAGGACTCCTCGGAATTCGAACGCTACGGCTCGCACGGCATCGGGCGCTGGATCGCGGTCTTCTCGAACCCCGGCCACGCGTACATGACGGTCGCCGGCTTGCGCCTGGACACGAGCGCGGCGGACGATCCGTCCTCCCAGCAGGGGCCGCGCTGGCGTCCGCTGCGGCGCAGCAACGCCGGCTATCGCGTCCGGCACCCGCTGGGCCTATAGGCGTCCCGCGTCGGCTAGGCTGAAAGGGAGTTGGCCGGCGCGGGCCCCAGTGCGGGGCCAGGCCGCGCCGGCCGCGCGAGCCAAGACCCATAGGAGGATCGGATGGCCGGCTTGACCGGGCGCATGTCCACAGTCGTCAAGGCGAAGGTTTCGAAGCTGCTCGACCGGGCCGAAGACCCCGCCGAGACCCTCGACTACAGCTATCAGCGGCAGGTCGAACAGCTGCAGAACGTCAAGAAGGGGATCGCCGACGTCGTCACGGCCAAGAAGCGCCTGCAGATGCAGGAGAGCAGCCTTCAGCAGAGCCTCGTCAAGCTCGACACGCAGGCGCGCCAGGCGCTCTCGCAGGGCAACGAGGAGCTGGCGCGCGCGGCGCTCGAGCGCAAGAACGTGGCCCAGACCGAGCTCCAGTCGCTCGACACGCAGGTCACCGAACTGGAAGGCCAGCAGGAGAAGCTGACCGACTCCGAGAAAAAACTGCGCGCGAAGATCGAAGCCTTCCGGACCAAGAAGGAGGTCATCAAGGCGCAGTACTCGGCCGCCGAGGCGCAGGTCAGGATCTCCGAGGCCGCCACCGGCGTCGGCGAGCAGATGGCCGATGTCGGGCTGGCGATGCAGCGCGCGGTCGACAAGACCGAGAACATGCGCGCCCGCGCCGACGCCGTGCAGGAGCTCGAAGCGGCAGGCACCTTCGACGACGTCACCCAGCTCGGCTCCGGCGAAGACGACATCGACAAACAGCTCAAGGAGCTCTCGAGCCAGGGCGCCGTCGACGACGAGCTCTCGAAGATGAAGGCCGAGCTCGGCCAAGGCGAGGGCGCCACCGCCGCCCAGATCTCCTCTGGCGAGGGCGCACCGGCAGGCGAGAGCAGCGAGGCATGATCGTCCGGATCTCGGGCGAGGGTCAGTTCGACCTCGCCGACAGCGAGTCCGCGCGGCTGAACGAGCTCGAGAGCGCGGTGATCGCGGCCGTCGACGCCGGCGAGGAGGACGGCTACACCCGCGCCTTCACCGAGCTGCTCGACTACGTGCGGGCGACCGGGCGTGAGGTCCCCGACGACGAGCTCGAGGGCTCGGACGTGATCCTGCCGCCCGCCGACATCTCGCTGCAGGAGGCCGCTGCGGACTTCACCGGCGAGGGACTGATCCCGGACTGAGGCCGGGCCCCTCGGGTCCGCTAGATCGGGATCCCCCAGAGGGGGAACCAGCGCTCGATCTCAGGCTCGATCGGCAGTTCCTCGGAGATCTGGGCCTTGATCTGCAGCTCGCGCTCGGTGTTGCGCTCCTGCGCATCGCCGGGCTTCGGCACGAACGGGTACCAGTAGCCGCGCTTGTAGTTGTAGATGAAGTAGATCGGGCCGCCCTTGGCATCGGCGAAGGCGAAGACGGCGCACAGCAGCCGCTCGCCGTAGCCCGCCGTCTCGATCGAGCCGGCGACGGCGTTGATGCCGACAGCGAGGTCTTCGACGCTCGGCTTGCCCTCCGGGTTGCTCAGGACCATCCAGCGGTAGCCGTAGCTGTCGTCCTGCGTGGCGACCGTCGTGCCGCTCTCGCCGCCCGTCGCCCGCACGACCTCTTCCATGTCCTTGATGATCGCTTCGAATTCGCCGGTGGCGAGTGCCTGGAAGACGATCGCGGCGCGGCCGGCCGGTGAGATCGAGTGCTCGCTCTCCAGTCCCACCCAGGCGGTCGTGATGGCGAACAGCCGGTCCGGCGCGGGGCCCTTGACCTGGTGGCGGCCCCAGAGGACGTCGCGCAGGCCCACGGCTAGCTGACGGCGGTGCCCTGCTGCAGCTGGCCCTCCAGCCGCTCCAGCGCGGCGAGGCGCTGCTCGAGCGGCGGGTGGTCGCTGAACAGGCTCAGCAGCGATTTCTTCGCCTTCGGCGGGATGATGAAGAAGGCGCTCAGCCCTTCGGCGTTGCGCAGGTCCTGCTTCGGCTCGCGTTCGATCGTGCCGGAGATCTTGATCAGCGCCGACGCCAGCGCGCTCGGCCGGCCCGTCAGCACCGCCGAGCCGCGATCGGCGGCGAACTCGCGGTAGCGCGAGAGCGCGCGCAGGAGCAGGAACGAGATCGCGTAGACGAGCGCGGACGCGAGGATCACGACCATGATGTCGCGCTCCTCTTCTTCGTCGCCGTAGCCGCCGCCGAAGAAGAACGCGAACTGCAGGATCAACGCCGCCAGCGAGGCGAAGAAGCCGGCCAGCGTCATCACCATCACGTCGCGGTTGATCACGTGCGTGAGCTCGTGGGCCATCACGCCTTCCAGCTCGGCGGAGTCGAGCATCTCGAGGATGCCGCGTGTCGCGCAGACCGTTGTCGTCTTCTTCGAGCGGCCCATCGCGAAAGCGTTCGGCATCGGCGTCTCCATCACGCAGACGCGCGGCTTCGGCAGGTCGGCCTGCACGCACAGGCGCTCGACGATGCCGTGCAGCTCGGGCTCCTCGGCCGGCGAGACCTCCTTGACGCCCAGGGTTGCCATCGCGAGTTTGTCCGATGCGAACAACTGGACGAGAAGGAGAACGACCGCGATGACCACGATCACGCCGGCGCCGGCGCCGGCCGCGAACAGGACGCCGATGAACACGACGTACAGCAGGCCGAGCAGGAAGATCGTCAGCAGCATCCGGGCCTGCAGCCCGGTGTCCCGGCCAAAGCTCGTGCGGGTCCTCGTCGCCATCGGGTTGATTCTCGCAGACCTGCTTTGCGTCCCCTAAAGTCTTGCCCGCCACCTATGTCGCGCCGCGGTCGCAGATGAAGCCCGAAATCCAGCTCCTGGGCATCTCGATCAAGACGTTCGGCGTTGCGTTCGCCGCCGGCTTCCTGGCCTGCGGCGTGCTCATCGCCCGCCGCCTGCGCGAGCTCGGCCGCCCGGTCGACTGGGCATACGAGATCACGTTCGCGGCGCTGATCGGGGGCGTCGTCGGAGCCCGTGCCTACTACCTGATCCAGAACGCCTCGACACTGCATGGCAGCGTCGTCGGGAACGTCTTCTCGGGATCGGGGCTGGTCTGGTACGGCGGCGCGATCGGGGGCGCGATCGGCGTGATCGCCTGGATGCGCTGGCGCGGGGTGCTCGAACTGCGGATGCTCGACATGTGCGCGACGGCGCTCGCGCTCGGTTATGCGATCGGCCGCATCGGCTGCCAGGTCTCAGGCGACGGCGACTACGGCATCCGCTCGACGCTTCCGACCTCGATGGGCTACCCGCACGGGACCGTGCCGACCCCTCCCGGCGTGACCGTGCTGCCCACGCCGATCTACGAGACGGTCGCGATGTGCCTGCTCGCGTGGGCCCTGTGGCAGCTCCGCGACCGCGTGCGGCCCGGCGTCGTGTTCGCGCTGTACCTGCTCTTCAGCGGGCTCGAGCGCTTCCTGATCGAGTTCATCCGTCGCAACAACGAGGTCGCGCTCGGGCTGACCGCGCCGCAGCTCGAGAGCCTCGCGCTGATGATCGCCGGCCTGGTGTGGCTGGGGCTGCTCGTGCGGCGCGGCGGGCTCGCCGCGCTGCGCGCGGATGCCGCGCCGCCCGCGCGGCGGGCTGCCCGGCCGGCGCCCGCCTGAGCGGCCGGCAGGCGATAATCACCGCCGACATGGCAACAGGAACCAGCCTTTCCCCGGTCTTCCCCCTGGGCAGCCGCCTCGACGAGCGCGGCGTCCTCGAGGTCGGCGGCTGCGATGTGCTCGAGCTCGCGCGCGAGTTCGGAACCCCGGCGTACGTGGTCGCGGAAGACGACCTGCGCGCCCGCGCCCGCGCCTTCGTGGGGGCGGCGCGGGAGCTGCACCCGGACATGCACATCGTGTTCGCCTCCAAGGCGTTCCCGTGCACGGCCGTGCTGTCGCTGTTCGCCGCCGAGGGCCTGTGGTGCGACGTGGCCTCCGGCGGCGAGCTGCACCTGGCGCTGAACGCGGGCTTCGCCCCCGAGCGGATCGTGATGCACGGCAACGCCAAGTCGGAGGCCGAGCTGCGGATGGCCCTGCGCCACCGCGTCGGCCTCCTCGTCCTCGACAACTTCGACGAGATCGACCGGCTCGCGGCGCTCGTCGCCGAGGGCGCCCTCGGCGACCGCGAGGGCGGCCAGCCCGTGCTCGTGCGAGTGACTCCCGACGTGCGCGGCGAGACGCACGAGAAGATCTCGACCGGCCAGGCCGACTCCAAGTTCGGGTTCTCCGCCGTCGAGGCCCCAGCCGCGATCGAGCGGGCGCAGGCCACGCCCGGGCTCGCGATGCAGGGGCTGCACGCGCACATCGGCTCGCAGCTGCTCGACCTCGAGCCCTTCCGGCGCGCCTGCGCCGAGCTGGCTGCCCTGGGTGACGGGGCGGGCGGGCTCCCCGTCCTCGACGTGGGGGGCGGGCTCGGCGTGCAGTACCTGCCAGACCAGCCGCCGCCGCCGACGATCGAGGAGTACCTGGGGCTGATCATCGACGCGCTGGGCGGGCGCGGCGGGCGGTTGCTCGTCGAGCCCGGCCGGTCGCTGACCGCCAACGCCGCCGTCACCCTGTACACGGTCGAGAGCGTCAAGCAGAACGTCTCGCGCTGGGTGGCCGTCGACGGCGGGATGTCCGACAACCTGCGCCCGATGCTCTACGGAGCCCGCTACGAGGCGCACGTGGCGGACCGCTTCGGCGGGGAGCTGGAGTGCGTGCTGGCGGGCAAGCACTGCGAGTCCGGGGACGTGATCGTCCGCGGCGCATTGCTCGACGACCCGCGCCCCGGCGACGTGGTCGTGACGCCGGCGACCGGCGCCTACGGTTACTCGATGGCCAACAACTACAACGGCGTGCCGCGGCCGCCGGTGATCTTCTGCGCGGGCGGCGAGGCGCGCGTGGTGGTGCGGCGCGAGAGCTTCGAGGACCTCACGGCGCGCGACGTGGGCCAGGCACGCGCCGCCGCGGGGGGCGGACGGGGCCAGATCGGCTGAGATGGCGGCCGACGAGTTCAACGTCGGGCTGCTCGGCCACGGCAACGTCGGCGCGGCGTTTGCGGCGCTGCTCGACGAGCGCGCCGACGAGATCGAGCGCTTCAACGGGCGCCGGCCGGTCCTCTCGGGCGTGCTCACGCGCTCGCAGGGCGATTTCGAGGAGATCCTCGAGCGCTCGGATCTGATCGTCGAGGTGATCGGCGGCCTGGAACCGGCGCGCGAATACCTGCTGCGGGCGATGCGCTCCGGGCGTCACGTCGTGACGGCGAACAAGCAGCTGCTCTCCCAGCACGGCGAGGAGCTCTACGAGACGGCCCGCGAGCGCGACGTCCGGCTGCGCTTCGAGGCCGCCGTCGGCGGCGTCGTGCCCGTCGTGCGCACGCTCGAGGAATCGCTCGCGGCGACGCCGATCGAGCGCATCCACGGGATCGTCAACGGCACGACCAACTACATCCTCACGGAGATGAGCCGCGGCGCGAGCTACGCGGAGGCGCTCGCCGAGGCGCAGCGCAACGGCTACGCAGAGGCCGACCCGAGCGACGACGTCTCCGGCCGCGACGCCGCCGCCAAGATGGCGATCCTGGCGCGGCTGGCCTTCGGCACGCCCGTGCATCTCGACGAGGTCCGCTGCGAGGGGATCGAGAACCTGCACTCCGACGATCTCGCCTACGCCCGCGAGCTGGACCTGGGGCTGAAGCTCATCGGCACGGCCGAGCGGCGCCAGGGCGGGCTGTCGGTCTGCGTCTATCCGACGTTCCTCTACTCGGGCCATCCGCTCGCGTCGATCTCGGGGTCCTTCAACGCCGTCACGGTCGAGTCCGACACGATCACCGAGATCACGCTCTCCGGGCCCGGCGCCGGAGGGCGCCAGACCGCGAGCGCGGTGCTGGGCGACGTCGTGAGCGTGATGACCGGCGGAGCGCGCCCGCCGGCGCCGCCGCTGGCGCTGCCGCTGATCGAGGACGTGGAAAGCGCCTTCTACCTGCACCTCGATGTCGCCGACCGCCCGGGCGTGCTGGCCACCGTCACGCAGGTGCTCGGCGAGCAGCTCGTATCGATCAAGTCGGTCGTACAGCGCGGGTTGGGCGAGCATGCGAGGCTGGTGATGGTCACCCATCCGGTGCTCGAGTCGGGGCTGCGCGCCGCCGTCG
The DNA here is from genome assembly GCA_963721285.1 of uncultured Solirubrobacteraceae bacterium. Classification (GTDB taxonomy): domain Bacteria; phylum Actinomycetota; class Thermoleophilia; order Solirubrobacterales; family Solirubrobacteraceae; genus Palsa-744. The sequence continues at coordinate 1,337,705 of CAVRIN010000002.1, forward strand.
AGCGGCTCGCGGCGTTCGACTTCGTACGCTCGGTGCCTCGGACCATCCGGGTGATCGAAGAGGAATTCCTGTGAGCCTGAACTACGCCCCCGTCCCGCTGCCCCGCATCCAGAGCGGGGTCCCGACCGGCGCTCACGTGCCGCTGATCGAGCGCTACCTGGACCGGCTGCCCTTCGAGGCCGGCGACAAGCTGGTCTCGCTGCAGGAGGGCTCGACGCCGTTGCTGCAGGCCCCGGTCGTCTCGGCGATGGTCGGCGCGACCGTGCGGCTGAAGCTCGAGGGCGGCAACCCGACGGGGTCCTTCAAGGATCGCGGCATGACGTGCGCGCTCTCGGCCGCCGTCCGCGAAGGCGCGAAGGCGGTGATCTGCGCCTCGACCGGCAACACGGCCGCCAGCTCCGCCGCCTACGCGGCGCGCGCGGGCATCACCTGCGCCGTGATCGTGCCCGAGGGCAAGATCGCGCAGGGCAAGATGGCCCAGACGCTGGTCCACGGCGCCCGCGTGATCTCCCTGCGCGGCAACTTCGACCAGGCGCTCGAACTCGTGCGCGAGCTGACCGCGACGAACCCGATCGTGCTCGTCAACTCCGTCAGCGAATACCGCATCGAAGGGCAGAAGACCGCTGCGTTCGAGATCCATGAGGCGCTCGACGGCGCGTGCGACGCGCTCTGCATCCCGGTCGGCAACGCCGGCAACATCACCGCCTACTGGCGCGGCTTCCGGGAGCTCGGCGCCGCGCCCCGGATGCTCGGCTTCCAGGCGGCCGGCGCCGCACCGCTCGTCGAGGGCCACCCGATCGAGCACCCGGAAACGATCGCGAGCGCGATCCGGATCGGCAACCCGGTGCGCTGGGAGGACGCGATGGCGGCCGCGACGGACTCGCGCGGCTCGATCCGGGTCGTCACCGACGAGGAGATCCTCGAGGCCTACCGGCTGCTCGCCTACCGCGAAGGGATGTTCTGCGAGCCGGCCTCGGCGGCTTCGGTCGCGGGCCTTTTGAAGTACGGCGCCGAAGGCGCCGAGCAGGTCGTGTGCGTCCTCACGGGTCGGGGGCTGAAGGATCCGGAGACCGCGATCGCCAACAACGACGGGCGCATGATCACGGCGCCCGTCGAGATCGGAGCGATCGAGGAAGCGGTGCTGGGTGATCCGTAGGCGGGTCGTGCGGGCGCCGGCGTCCTCGGCGAACCTGGGGCCCGGCTTCGACTGCATGGCCGCCGCGATCTCGCTGACGCTCCAGCTCGAGGTCGAGGAGACGGGGGAGTTCCGCGTCGAGTCGAGCCTGCCGATCGCCAGGGGGCGCGAGAACCTCTGCGTGCGGGCCTTCGAGCGGCTGCATCCTGCGGACGGCTTCACGTTCAGGATCGCGTCCGAGATCCCGCTTTCGGGAGGTCTCGGCTCGAGCGCCGCGGCGATCGTGGCCGGCGTGATGGCCGCCGATCACATCTTCGAGCTCGATGCCGACCTGCTCGAGCTCGCGTGCGAGCTCGAGGGGCACCCCGACAACGTCGCCGCGTCGCTGCGGGGCGGGTTCGTGATCTGTGCCGACGGCGACTCCACCCGCTTCGAGCCGCCGACGGGGCTCGAGGCGCTTGCCGTGGTCCCCGGCGAGGCCGTGCGCACCCGCGCCGCCCGCGCCGCGCTCCCCGGCGAGGTGCCGCTCGAGGATGCCGTGTTCAACGTCGCCCACGGGGCATTGCTGACGCTCGGACTCGCCCGCGGCGACTGGGACCTGCTCGCGCGCGGCCTTCAGGACCGGCTGCACCAGCAGCGGCGCGCGCACCTGTACCCGCGCTCGTTCGAGCTGGCCGGCAGAGCGCGCGAGCTGGGCGCGCTCGGCGCGACGATCTCCGGCGCCGGGCCGACCGTGCTCGTGTGGTGCTTCTACGAGCAGACCGGCACGGTCGCCGAGGCGCTCACCCGTGAGGTCGAGGGCTGGGCGCGGGTGTTGCGCGCGCCGTTCGAGCCCCAGGGCGCCTACGTCGAGGAGCTCTGAGCGATCGCCCGCAGACGCTCGCCGGCGCCGTTCAGCCCGCCGAGCCGCTGGACCAGCTCCTGCGCGAGCGCCATGTAGTCGACCCCGAGGTCCGGCCGGTGGTCGAGGATCGAGGTTGCCCGCTCGGCCGACTCGGCATACGCGATCGACGAGCGGATCACGGTCTGGAAGACCTGATCGCCGAAACGCTCCTGCAGCGAGGCCAGCGCCTCGCGCGAGTGGACGGTGCGCATGTCGGCGAGGTTCAGCAGCACGCCCAGCAGCGACAGCTCCGGGTTCAGGCTCTCGCGCGCGAGCTCGACGACCTCCATCGCCTGCTCGACCCCTTGGAGCGCGAAGTACTGCGCCTCGGCCGTGATCAGCGCGTGGTCAGAGGCGACGAGCGCGTTGACGGTCAGGAGCCCGAGCGAGGGCGGGCAGTCGATCAGGATCAGCTCGTACTCCTCGCCGGCGTTGGCCAGCGCCTTGCGCAACGTCAGCTCGCGTCCCATCCTGCCGCCCAGCATCAGCTCGGCCTCCGCCAGCGAGAGGTTGGCCGGGACGATGTCGTCGAGGATCGCCTCGTCGATCGGCGAACGCCCGGACAGCACGTCGGCGATCGTCGGCTCGGCGTCGGGCGGCAGGTCGAAGTAGTCGGAGAGGTTGCCCTGGGGATCGAGGTCGACGGCCAGCGTGCGAAGCCCGGCGCGCCGCAGCACGTCGGTCAGCGTCCGCACCGCGGTCGTCTTTCCCGTCCCGCCCTTCTGCGAGAGCACGGCGATCGTCTGTGCCATGGCCGCCGATACTAACGCCGCGACGCGCTCTCGATGGCGCGAGCGACGCCGGCCGCGCCCGCCGGCTCAGCCGTGCGAGGAGACCGGGCCGGAGCCGGCCGGAGGCGAGACCGGGGCCTCGGAGCCGACGCGCAGGAAGCTGAGCCTGTAGCGGCCGACGATGATCTCGTCCCCGTCCTGCAGCAGGCGGCCGTCGATGCGGGCGCCGTTGACGAATACGCCGTTGAGGCTGCGGTCGTCGAGCAGCCGCACGCCGTCGGGGTGGCGCACGATCAGGGCGTGGCGGCGTGAGACCGTCGGGTCGTCGAAGCGAAGGTCGGCCGCCAGGCTGCGACCGATCCGCGTCCACTCGCGCGAGAGCGCGACCGTGCGCAGGTCATCGCCCTCCTCGTAGACCAGGTACTCGCCCGGCTGCTCGAGCCCCCCGCGCGCCTGCTCGAGACGCTCGGCTAGGTCCGGCATCGCCGGCTGCACCAGCGTCGCCTCAGTCGTCTCAGTCGTCTCGCCCTCCCTCGTGATCCGCTGGGTGCTGAACAGCGAGGCGCGCAGGAACTGCTCGCCGCCGCAGCTGGGGCAGGCCGTGAGGACGTCTGAGCCCTCGAGCGTGAGGGCGTAGCCACAACGCTGGCAGCGGAAAGAGCCGGAGCCCACGAAGGTGCCTGCGCTGAGTGACTCCACGGAATGCTCCTCCCTCTCTAGAGATACTGCCAAGGGGGCGCTCCCTCGCCGGGGGATATCTCGTGGCGATCATAACAAGACTCCCCGGGCCTCGCCTGCATTCCGCATATCCGACTCTCCTCCTCCGAAGGGCTCCGGCGGCGCCGGAGCCCAATGGCGGTCGTTTACCCCCGCGGCGTACGGGCCAAAACCGTTTCGGACGTCTCGGCGCAGAGCGCGGCCGTGAACGGTCATCGTTCGGACCAGCATCGCGCCCAGTGGGCAGGACCGGGCGCCTCGGCGCCGAAAGGGATCGGCATGGGAACGATCCAGGACGACGTCGAGCAGCTCGAGCGCGAGCTGATGATGCGCGGCCTCGGCGCCCTCGAGGCGGGCCGTAGCTGCTGCGCAGACTGCGGGCGCACACCGCTGACCGGCGAGCAGGTGAACTTCTACGAGGACCGGCCCGGCCGGCCCCCGAAGGTCGTGTGCGAGCTCTGCAGCCAGCTCCGGCGCGAGGCTCCGGTGGGCCGCGACACGGTCCACAGCGCCTGCCGCGGTCAGACCGTGCGGCTGACGGCGCGCGCCGCCTGAGCGGCCCGGCGGCCAGCCGGGCAATAGACTTGCCCGCGGTGTGGATCCGCTCACCGTCTCGATAGTGATCTCGGCGCCGCGCGAGGCGGTCTTCGACTACCTGCAGGACATCGCGAACCACGCCGAGTTCACCGACCATTTCCTCGTCGACTGGCATCTCACCCGTGTCGACTCCGTCGGCCGCGGCGCCGGCGCCCGCTTCCGCGTCGACGCGCCGCTGACCCGCTTCAGCTGGGCCGAGGTGACGTTCGCGGAGGTCGAGCCCCCACATCGCATCGTGGAGCTGGGCCGGACCGGGAAGAGCAACCGCATCCGCACCGTCGGGGTCTGGCAGCTCGACCCGGCACCGGCGGGTGCCACCCGCCTCAGCTTCACGCTGCAGACATGGCCGGCCACGCTGTCGGACCGGCTGCTGGAGAGCTTCGGGGCGCGCTCCTGGATGCGCCGCAAGCAGCAGCGGGTGCTGCGGCGGCTGCGGGCGATCCTCGAGCAGGACGGGGCCCGCGCGGCCAAGCGGGGGGCACGCGTGACCGTCGCCGGTGGATAAACTGCCGCGCGCATGAATCGCCGCCTGCGCAAGCTTCCCGTGCTCGTCGGAGCTCTGCTCGCCGCGCTCTTGCTGGGCGCCTGCGGCGACTCCCACACGAAGGTCACGACCGGGACCTACGCCGGAGAGTCGGGCAAAAGCGCGCCATACCTGAACGTCGGGCCGCTGGTCTACCAGGTGCAGCTCTCGCGCCAGCTGAACCCGACCAACAGCGAGGACTCCGGCTACCTGCAGGGCGTGCCCTATTCCGAAGGCAGGCTGCTGCCCGGCGAGGAGTGGTTCGGCGTCTTCGTCCAGGTCTACAACAACACCGGACACAGCCACAGGGCGGCCGAATCGATCACGATCAGCGACACCCAGGGCAACGTCTACAGGCCGGTGGCCGTCCTGCCCACCAACCACTACGTCTACCGGGGCGGGATCGTCCCGGCGAAAAACCTGCTGCCGCCGCCGGATACGACCGCCCAGTTCGGCCCCACCCAGGGCACGTTGCTGCTTTTCAAGATCAAGGTCTCCTCGCTCGACAACAGGCCGCTCGAGGTCAGGATCACGAACCCTGAAAAGGCGACGGAATCGGCCAACGCCGAGCTCGACGTCTAAGGGCCGCGCCGCGCCCGGCTCGCCCGGGCGGCCAAGCCGCTGTCGCGGTTTCTCAGCTCCCGTGCAGGCCGGCTTCGAGCACCTCGCGCGCGACCGGCGCCGCCGTGTCCCCGCCGGCACCGTTTTTGACGAGCATCACGCACACGACGATCCGGGGGTGGATCGCGGGGGCGAAGGCTGCGAACCAGGCATCCGTGTTTTCCGGGTTGCTCTCAGTGCCGGTGCAGCTTTCGGCTTCCGGTTCTGCTTCTGACGCGGCTTCGGCGCCTTCGCGTTCGGCGGGCGTCGGGGTGCACGAGGACTTGAGTTCGGCCGTGCCGGTCTTGCCAGCCACGACGACGCCCGGGATCGCAGCCGAGGTGCCTGTGCCCTGCCTGACGACCTCCGTCATCAGGTGGCGGACCGTGTGTGCCACCTGAGGGCTCACGGCCTGGGCGCCGGCGCGGGGCGCCCCGGCGAGGAAGGTCGGCGCCGGGCGGTGGCCGTTGTCGCCGATCGCCGCGGCGACGGTCGCCATCTGCAGCGGTGTCGCGAGCACCTCGCCCTGGCCGATCGCGGTGGAGCCGACCGCCAGTTCGCCCTGGATCGCGTCGGCGGCCGGCAGGCTGCTGCGGGCCGCGCCAGGGACACCCGGGTCCTGGTTGAACCCGAACCGTTCGGCCGTCGCGACCAGGCGGGGCGCGCCGAGCTTGACGCCGAGCGGGGTGAAGACCGAGTTGCAGGAGACCGCGAACGCGAGTTCCAGCGAGCCGCCGCATTCCTCGCCCCCTGCGTTGTTGAGCGTGACCCCGTCGAGCGTCGCGTGCGTCGCGTAGGGGTAGACGGTGTGCGGCGTCGCGATGTGCGCGCCGAGCGCGCCCGCGACCGTGACGATCTTGAACGTCGAACCGGGGGGCTGCAGCCCGTCGAGCCCGATCCCGGCGACGGCGAGGATCTCGCCGGTGGACGGCTTCATCGCGACGACGCCGCCGAGCTGGCCGCCGAGCGCCGTCACGGCTGATTCCTGCACCGCCGGCGAGATCGACGTGCGCACCGTGTGCGCGGCCCGAGGCGTCGTGGAGGCGAGCAGCTTCTCGCCGGCCAGGAGCTCCCCGCCCGGGCGGCCGCGAAGATGGGAGTCGAGCGCGAGCTCGAGGCCGCTGGTGCCGACGTCGGCGTCGGGCGGCACCCCTTCGGCTTCGAGCGCCCTGCGGCGGGCGGCCGGGATCGGGCCGACTTCGCCGACGACGGCGCTCGCCTGTTCCCCGAGCGGGTCGCTCCGACCCCCTTCCTGTCCCTCGGGCGGGCTCTCAGCGAGCACCTTGCCGTCCCGCGCGAGCAGCGTCGCGCGGCGCGGCAGCGTCATGCGGCGATTGAGCCTCGCGCCATCGGCGACGCCGGGAAAGGCCTGCGAGCGCGACCATTCGACGCGCGGCGAACCTTCGGTCGCGACCGTGTCGAGCACGAGCGGCAGCTCGAGCATCCCCCACAGCCTGGTTCGCACGCGCACCGGTACTTCGACGCGCCCCGCGCCGAGCGAGCGGGCGTGGCCGGCGGGCGCGAGCGAGACGGCAGTCGCGGTGCGCATCGCCTGCCGGTGTGCGGCGGCGAAGGCGCCCGGCGAGGTCGTACGCTTCGACGCGGAGCTGATGTCTCCGTACATCTGCGCGTAGTCGCCGTGGCTCCAGGCGCGCACGTAGTCGTCGGCGAGCGTCAGCGAGGCCGACGAGCCGCGGTGGGCACCGACGATCGCTCCGGTGAGGAACGCGACTGCGGCGAGGGCGAGGACGGGCGCCGCCCGGCGCAGGCGCTGGTTGCGGCTATCGGGCAAGGAGCTTGTAGAACATGGGAGGTGACCCGGCTGGACTGGCTAATTGTCGCGTTCGCGGCGATCCTCGCCGTCTTCGGCTTTCGTCAGGGCTTCATCGTCGGTGCATTGTCGTTCGCCGGCTTCCTCGCCGGGGCCTTCCTTGGCACCCGGCTCGCGCCGCTGGTGCTGCCGAAAGGGTCGGCCTCACCGTACGCGCCGGCCTTCGGTCTGATCGGCGCGCTGGTGGGCGGCGCGATCCTCGCAAGCGGCCTCGAGGGGGTCGGCTTCCGCCTGCGGCGGACGCTGATCCTCCCGGGACTCGGAGTCGCCGACGGAGCGCTGGGGGCGCTCTTGGGCGCCGGGATGGCGCTCGGCATCGTCTGGATCGCGGCGGCCGTCGCCGCGCAGACCCCGGGAGCCCATCAGCTGCGCTCCGACATCCAGCGCTCGGCGATCCTTCGCGAGCTGAACGCGGTGCTGCCGCCGTCCGGGCCGATCCTGGACGCGCTCGCGCGGCTCGACCCGCTGCCGTCGATCGCCGGCCCCTCGCCCGGCGTGTCGCCGCCTGCGCCCGGTGCTGCGCGGCTGCCGGGGGTCCGGGTGGCGTCCCGCAGTGTCGTGCGGGTGCTCGGCACGGCCTGCGGGCTCGCGATCGAGGGCTCCGGCTGGGTGGCGGCGCCGGATCTCGTCGTCACCAACGCCCACGTCGTCGCCGGCGAGCACGACACCTCGGTCGAGCCCGGGGGCGAGGGCACGGCGCTCGACGCGGAACCGATCCTGTACGACCCCGAAGACGACCTCGCGATCCTGCGCGTGCGCGGCCTCGGGCTCCCGGCGCTGGCTCTCGCCTCCTCGGTCCGCTCGGGCGACAGCGGCGCGATCCTCGGCTACCCCGAGAACGGGTCCTTCGACGCCGAGCCGGCGCGAGTCGGCCGCACCCAGGAGGTGGAAACCCAGAACGCCTACGGGCAGGGCCCGGTCACGCGGCTGCTGACGCCGCTGCGCGGGCTCGTCCGGCCCGGGAACTCCGGCGGCCCTGTGGTGGACGGCTCGCGCCGCGTGCTGACGACGGTGTTCGCCGAGACCGTGGGCGCCACCGGCCACGGCGGCTACGGGGTCGCCAACGACACCGTCGCCGCAGTGCTGAGACACGTGGGCGGCGGCGGGGGCGCGGAGGTGGGCACGGGGCCGTGCACGGCGGGATGAGCCCGCGAGAGCATCGCCGCCCCCACCTCTCGCTACGCTGACCGCCATGTCCAAGACGCTCCTGGTCGCCGAGAAGCCCTCCGTCGGTCAAGACCTCGCGCGCGTGCTGCCGGGGCCGTTCAAGAAGAGCGAAGGCTTCCTGGAGGGGCCCGAGCACGTGATCACGTGGGCGGTCGGCCATCTCGTGCAGCTCGCGGAGCCGGAAGCCTACGACGCCAAGTACAAGAGCTGGCGCATGGCAGACCTGCCGATCGTGCCCGACCGCTTCAAGCTCGTCGTCCGCGACGAGCGCTCGCGCAAGCAGATGTCGGTCGTCTCCAAACAGCTCGGCCGCGAGGACGTGGAGGAGGTCGTCAACGCCTGCGACGCCGGGCGCGAGGGGGAGCTGATCTTCGCCTACCTCTACGAGAAGGCGAAAGGCAAGAAGTCCGTCAAACGGCTGTGGCTGAACTCGATGACGAGCGCCGCGATGAGGGCGGCGCTGGCGGCGCTGCGCCCGGCCGACGAGTTCGCGCACCTCGAGGAAGCGGCGCGCTCGCGCTCCGAGGCCGACTGGATCGTCGGCATGAACTCCACGCGCGCGGCGACGATCCGCCTGCGAAGCTCGTTCGACGGGGCCGTCTCGCTCGGACGCGTGCAGACGCCGACGCTCGCGATCGTCGCCCGCCGTGAGGAGGAGATCAAATCGTTCGTGCCCGAGCCCTACTGGCTCGTCGACGCGACGTTCGCGGCGCCGCCGATGGATGGGGGGGAGCGACGCTACCTGGGCCACTATCAGGCTCCGCAGGGCAGCCCCGGCGCTACGAGAGGTCCGCGCCTGGCGACCGAGGCGGAGGCCGAGGCGGTCGTGGCCGCCGTCCGGGGGCGCGTCGGCACGATCACGAAGCTCGAGAAGAAAGAGCAGCGCGAGAAAGCGCCGATGCTCTACGACCTCACGACGCTGCAGCGTGAGGCCAACACGCGCTTCGGCTTCTCCGCCAAACGCACCCTGGGGGCAGCGCAGCGCCTCTACGAGGAGCACAAGGCCCTCACCTATCCGCGCACCAGCTCCCGCTACCTGCCGACCGACCTGATCGAGGAGATCAAGCCGATCGCCGAGCTGGTCGGGGCCCGCGGTGAGTACCGCAAAGCGGCGGAATACGTGGTCGGCCTCGACGCGCTGCCGCTGGCGCGCGTCGTCAACGACGAGAAGGTCACCGATCACCACGCCATCATTCCCACGCGCTCGGAGCATCCGGTCGAGAAGATGAACGACGACGACCGTCGCATCTACGACCTCGCCGTGCGGCGCTTCCTCGCGGTCTTCCACCCGGAGGCCGTCTTCGAGAACACGCGCGTGGAGACGACGGTCGAGGCCGACGGCGAGCGCAACGTGTTCCGCACGCGCGGCAAGGTGCTGCTCGTCGCCGGCTGGCGCGGCGTCTACGACGAGGTCGCCGCCGATGCGGGCAGCGCTCAGGACGACGAGGAGGCAGACGACCAGCAGCTGCCCCGCCTGGAGGCGGACGAGCAGGTGCAGACGGTGTCCGTGGAGAGCACGCGCAAGGAAACCAAACCGCCGCGCCGCTACAGCGACGCCTCGCTGCTCGGCGCCATGGAGACCGCCGGCAAGCTCGTCGACGACGACGAGCTGCGCGAGGCGATGAAGGAGTCCGGGATCGGCACGCCGGCGACCCGGGCGGCGATCATCGAGCGGCTCATCACGGTCGGCTATCTCGAGCGCGACGGACGCGCGCTCGTGGCGACGGAGAAGGGGCTCAACGTGATCCGCCTGCTCGGCGAGCACGCGCTGACCTCGCCTGGGCTGACGGGGAGCTGGGAGCAGCGGCTCGGGAAGATCGAGCGCGGCGAGGACTCGCGCAAGAAGTTCATGAGCGACATCGCCGGCTTTGCGACCGAGACCGTCAAGACGCTCGACGAGACGCTCAAAGACGTGCGGATCCCGCGCGCGCGGCTCGGCCCGTGCCCGGTCTGCGGCCACGAGATCGTCGAGAACCGCAAGGGCTACTCGTGCTGGTCGCGCGACGACCCCGGCTGCGGCTTCGTGATCTGGAAGTCGAAAGCCGGGAAGCAGCTGCCCGTGGCGATCGCCCGCGAACTGATCCGCCGCGGCTACACGGCCCAGCCCGTGACCGGCTTCCGCGGCCGCAGCGGCCGCGGCTTCCGTGCCCGCCTCGCGCTCCAGCAGAACGACGAGGGGAAATGGCGCGTCGAGTTCGACGAGCCGTGGGCGCGCGAGGGGGCCAAGCCCCCCGAGGCCGAGGCCGACGCGGCCGCGGCCAGCGGGGCCGAGGCCGCCGAGCAGGGTGCGCCCGTGGCTCGCAGCGCCGCCTGACCGCGGACTGCAGGCGCGTCGGGCCGGTGCGCCAGGATGGCTGAGTGAGCATCACGCTCGTCACGGGGCCCGCGAACTCGGGCAAGGCAGAGGTGGTGATGGACGCCGTCCGTCGCCACCTGGCCCATGGCGCCGAGCCGCTCCTGGTCGTGCCGACCGCCACCGACGTCGAGTACTACCTGCGGGAGCTGGCCGGCGCGCAGGCGGCGACGGGTGTCCGCGTTGCGCGCTTCTCGAGCCTGCTCGACGAGATGGTGCGGCGCGCCGGCGTTCGCGCGCCGGTGCTCGGCCCTCTCGCTCGCGAGCGGCTGCTCGGCGCCGTCGCCGGCGAGCCGGCCGGCGCCCAGCCGGGCTTCGTCCGGGCGCTCGGCGAGCTGTTCTCCGAACTGGTTCTCGCCCGCGTCACGCCGGCGCGGCTCTCAGCCGCGCTCGAGGCCTCGTTCGGCGACGGCGCCGCGGCTCTCGGCTTCGACCTCGCCGGCGCCTACGCCGGCTACCACCGGCGGCTGGAGCGAATCGGCACGATCGACGAGCAGCAGCGTGCGATGCGGACGCTCGACGCACTGCGCGAACGGCCGGCGCTGTGGGGTTCGGTGCCGGTGCTCTTCTACGGGTTCGACGACCTCACCCGGCTGCAGCTCGACGCCATCGAGACGCTTGGGCGCGTCGTCGACGCGCCGGTGACGGTGTCGCTCGCCTACGAGGCGGGGCGCATCGCCTTCGCCGGGCGCGCGGACACGTTCCAGACGCTCTCGCCGCTGGCCCAGGAGCACCGCACGATGCCGCCGCGCGAGGACCACTATGCGGCCCACTCCCGGACGGCGCTCGCGCATCTCGAGCGCTCGCTGTTCGAGACGGGGGCCGGCCGTGTCCCTCCCGGCACGGCCGTCGGGCTGTTCCAGGGCGGGGGCGAGCGCGCGGAGCTCGAGCTGATCGCGGCGCGCGCCGCGGCCCTGCTGCGCGAAGGCTGGGACGCCGAGCAGATCGCGGTCGTGATGCGCAACCCGAGCCGCTCCTCCGGGCTGGCGGCGGAGGTGTTCGCCGCGGCCGGGGTGCCGATCGCGATGCCGGTCAAGCGGCCCTTCGCCGACACCAGCGTCGGCCGCGCGCTGGTCGGCCTGCTGCGCTGTGTGCCGGGTCCGGACGGCATCGCGCCCGGCACGCCGGCGGACCTGCTCGCATGGCTGCGCGCGCCGGGACGGCTCACGCGCCCGGAGCTCGCCGACTCGCTCGAGCAGGACGTGCGCAGGCTGGGGCTGACGCGGGTCGAGCAGGCGCGGGCGCAGTGGGAGGAGCGGCTGTTCGCGCTCGACGCGATCGACCGGCTCGCCGAGGCCCAGCGGCGCGGGCCGGCCGCACTCGCCGATCAGGCGACACGGGAGCTGCTGCGGCTGTTCACGGCGCCCCGCCGCGGCAAGGCGGCGCTCCTCGACGCCGGGGAGATGGACGAGGCCCGCGCGCTCGCCGGGGGGCGCAGCGCCCTCTCGGAGCTGCGCGAGCTGGCGCGCGTCGCCGCCGACGCCGCGCCCGGCTCGGCCGGGGAGCTGGCGGACGGTGCTGGCGCGCGTCGAGGTCAACAGCGGCGAGTTGCCGGGGCCGGGGCTCGTCTCGGTGATCGATCCGCTGCAGCTGCGGGCCCGGCGCGTGCGCGCGCTGTTCCTCGCCGGGATGCAGGAGGGCGTGTTCCCGCTGCGCGCGAGGCCCCACCCGCTGCTCGCCGACTCACAGCGCGCGCGCCTGGCCGAGGGCGCGGGCCTGCTGCTCGGCGAGCACTCGGAGGTCCTCGCCGCCGAGCGCTACCTGCTCTACGCGTTGCTGTCGCGCCCGGAGGAGCTGCTCGTGCTGAGCTGGCACGAGACCGACGACGACGCCGGACCGTCCTCCCGCTCCCTGTTCGTCGACGACGTGTGCGACCTGTTCGACGAGAGCCTGTCCGAGGGCCGCGCCCGCCGCGCCCTCGGCGCCCTCGACCCGGGCGCCGGGCGCGCAACCGCGCACGCGCCGGTGCCGCCCGCACGCGAGCTGCGCGACGAGCGCGTGCTCGCCGGCCTGCGCGGGCGCGTCTGGTCAGCGACGGCGCTCGAGCGCTGGGTCGGCTGCCCGGTCGCCTGGTTCGTCGAGCGGCTGCTCGCTCCCGGCCGCCTGGACCCGGACCCGGAGCCGTTCGCGCGGGGCAGCCTCGCGCACGAGGCGCTCAACAACACCTTCGCCGCGCTGGGCGCCGAGACCGGGAGCACGCGCGTTACGCCCGCGACGCTCGAGCGCGCCCGCTCGCTGCTCCGCGGGGCGCTGGCCACGGCGGCGCCGCGCTACGTGCTCTCGACCTCCCCCGAGCGCGCGGCCGCGATCTACCGCGCGCTGGGCGCAGACCTCGAGCGCTATCTCGAGCATGCGGCTGCGCTGAGCTGCTCGCTGGAGCCGCGCGACTTCGAGCTCGCGTTCGGCCCCTTCGAGGAGGACGAGCAGCACGGCGAGCCCAGCACCCTGCCCGCGTTCGAGCTGGGCGGCGGCTTCGAGCTGCGCGGGCGCATCGACCGAATCGACGTGGGCGCGGCGGGCGAGGTCGTGGTGATCGACTACAAGGGCGCGAGCGCCCCGCGGGGAGATCGCTGGCTCGCCGACGGCAAGCTGCAGATGGCGCTCTACATGCAGGCCGCCGAACAGCTGCTCGGCGCGCGCGTGGTCGGCGGCCTCTATCAGCCGTTGCGCGGCGAAGACATCAAGGCGCGCGGAGCGGTGCTCGCGGGGCACCAGCTCGCGGAGGACTGCGTGAGAACCGATCGCTACGAGGAAGAGGATCTTGCGGAGCTGCTCGCGGCGGCCCTCGACGCCGCACGCGCGGCCGCGGCGGAGGCGGCGGGCGGCGCCCTCGAGGCGCGACCCGCCACGTGCGCCTACGGAGGCGGTTGCCAGTTCCCGACGATCTGCCGCTGTGAGCGCTGAGGTCGTGGAGCAGCTCACGCTCGAATACGAGCAGCGCCCGCCCGCCGAGGCGCCGGGCCTGCGGCTCACCGACGAGCAGCGAGAGGCCGTGGCGCGCCGCGGCGAGCCGATCCTGCTGTCCGCGGCGGCGGGCAGCGGGAAGACCTCCGTGCTCGTCGAGCGCTTCGTCGCCGCCGTGTGCGAGGACGGTCTGTCGCCGGCCGCCGTGCTGGCGATCACCTTCACCGACCGCGCCGCCGGCGAGCTCCGCGAGCGCGTGCGGGCGCGCCTGCTGGAGTCCGGCGAGCGCGGCGCGGCCCGTGACACAGAGGCCGCGTCCGTCGGCACCTTCCACGCCTTCTGCGGTCGGGTCCTGCGCTCGCATCCGCTGCCGGCCGGGCTGGACCCCGACTTCCGCGTCCTCGACGCGACCGCCTCCGCGCGCCTGCGCCGCAGCGCCTTCGAGTCGACTCTCACCGGATTCGCCGCCGGCGGAGCGGCGGCCGTGGACCTGCTCGCCGCCTACGGCGTCGATCTCGTGCGCGCCACGATCGAGGCGATCTACGCGCAGCTGCGAAGCCGCGGCCAGCTGCGGCCGCGGCTGCCGGTGCGCGAGCCATCGGTGCCAGAGGAGGCCGAGGCGCTGCGGACGGTGGCGCTCTACGACGATCTGCTGACGCGCTTCGGGGAGGGCTACGAGCGGCTGAAGCACCAGCACGCGGCGGTCGACTTCGACGACCTCGAGCTGCTCGCCGGAGCCCTGCTCGGCGAGAACGACGAGCTGCGCGCCTCGTGGGCGGAGCGTTTCCAGCTGCTGATGGTCGACGAGTTCCAGGACACGAACCCGCGCCAGCTCGCGATCCTGCGCGCGCTCGACCGCGGGAACCTGTTCACAGTGGGCGACGAGCTGCAGGCGATCTACGGCTTCCGCCACGCCGACGTGCGCCTGTTCCGCGAGCGGCGCGAGCAGCTCGCCCCGGCCGGCCGCGCGCTCGCGCTGCGCAGCAACTTCCGCAGCCGCCCCGAGGTGATCGCGGCGGTCAACACGGTGTTCGCCGGGCGCTTCGCGGAGTTCACCCCGCTCGTGCACGGCCGCGAGGAGGACCGCGGCCGGCGCGCGCAGGGACCGTTCGTCGAGATGCTCCTCACGAGCCCCAGCGAGCAGTGGAAGCCGCACGAGGCGGCCGAGGCGATCTCCGCCGGGCTCCCGTATGCCCCGCTCGGGCGCCAGGCCGAGGCGCGGCTGCTCGCCCAGCGTGTCCGCGAGCTCGTGGACGACGGCGAGGCGCGCCCCGATGAAATCGCGGTCCTGCTCCGGGCGACGGGGGACATCGAGACCTTCGAGCGCGCGCTGCAGCTGCAGGGGCTCCGGACGCTCGCGAGCGTCGGGACCTTCTGGAGCCGGCAGCAGATCGAGGATCTCCACAGCTACCTGCGCGCGCTCGCCAACCCGCGCGACGAGGAGGCGCTGTACGCATCCCTGGCCTCACCGCTCGCCGGCTGCTCGCGCGACGGGTTGGCGCTGATCGCGGCGGCCGGGCGCGACGGCGCCGCGACGCTGTGGGAGACGCTGCAGTCGCTGGGCGAGGGCGGCACCGGGATGCTCGGAGAGCGCGACGGTGCCCTGCTCGCGGATTTCCTCCCGTGGTTCGAGGCCGAGCGCTCCCAGGCAGGAGGGCGCGGCATCGCGGAGCTGCTCGAGCGCGCGATCGCGCAGCGCGGCTACGAGGACTACGTGCTCGGGCTCGACTGGGCGGAGCGGCGGCTCGCCAACGTCCACAAGCTGCTGCGCCTCGCCCGGCGCTTCGAGGAACAGGAGGGCCGCGACCTGCGCGCCTTCGTGGACCTCGTCGCCGACCTCAAAGACCGCGGGGCCAGCGAGCCCGAGGCGCCGGTCGAAGGCGTCGAGCCCGACACGGTGCAGCTGATGACGATCCACACCGCGAAGGGACTCGAGTTCCCCGTGGTGTGCGTGGCGGACCTCGGCCGGAGACCGCCCAACCCCGCCGATCGGCTGTTCGTCGACGGCGAGCGGGTCGGGCTGCGGCTGCGCCGCCCGGGCGAGGGCGAGAGCGAGAAGACGCTCGACTACGAGGAGCTGCGGGCCGAGCAGCAGGAACGCGAACGCGAGGAGGAGGACCGGGTCTTCTACGTGGGGCTGACCCGCGCCCGCGAGCGCCTGCTGCTCAGCGGCGTCGTGGACTTCGCGAACTGGCCGGAGGAGAAACGCGGCACGCCGCCGGTCAACTGGCTCGGGCCCGCGCTGTGCCCGGGGTTGCCCGAGCTCGCGAGGTCCTCCTCCGGCGTTCTCAGCGTCCCGGGACAGGGGGGCGCTCCCGAGCTGCGGCTGACGCTGAGCACGCCCGAGGCCTACGGGCGGATCCTGCGGCCGCCGCCGGCAGCGGCGACGTCTCCCGGCGCAGCCCGCGGCGTTCGGGTGGACGGGCAGGATCGGCCGCAGCCTCCGCTCGAACGAGGCGAGCCGGTCCGGCGGGAGCAGCTGCCGCCGACGCTCAGCTACACGTCCCTCAGCCTGCTCGAGCGCTGTGGCTACCGCTACTACCTGGAACGTGTGCTGCGGATGCCCGAGGAGCGGCGGGCGGAGGCCGCGCCGCCGGCCGGCGGTCTCCCGGCCCGGGAGCGTGGAACGCTCGCGCACCGCGTGCTCGAGACCTTCGACTTCGGCGCGCCCGCGCCGCCCGGCGCAGAGCGGGTCGCGACGGTCGCCGGCGAACTCGGCCTGCGAGCGAGTGCCGAGGACATCGAGGAGGTCGCGGCGCTCCTGGCCGGCGCGCTCGCGAGCCCGCTGGCCGCACGGATCGCCGCCGCGCGGCGGATGCGTCGCGAGCATCCGTTCGCCTTCGGGATCGGTCCTCACGCCCCACTTGTCACGGGCGTGATCGACGCGCTGTGCGAGGAGGCCGACGGGACCTCGCTCGTCGTCGACTACAAGAGCGACCGGCTCGAGCCCTCCGCCGCGCCCGGCGAGCTCGTGGAGCGCGACTACGCCGTGCAGCGCCTGCTCTACGCCCTCGCCATGCTGCGCGAGGGCGCGCTGGTCGTCGAGGTGTCGCACTGGTTCCTCGAACGCCCGCTGGAGCCGGCCGTGGCGCGCTACACGGTGGCCGAGCGCGCGGCGCTCGAGGCCGAGCTGGCGGAGCGCCTGAGCGCCGACTGGCGCGACCCCTTCACCGTCTCGCCCAATCCCCATCGCGGCCTTTGCCTCACCTGTCCCGGCCGCGGCGGCATGTGCTCCTGGGGCGAGGAGGAGACGATGCGCGAGGAGGCCTCCGGGGCGCCCAAAAGCCCGTCCTGAAGCGGAACGGGACGTCGAAAAATTGGGCCACGGCGCCTATTTCGGGCCCGCCAGCGCTGATACCCTTTCTGCTCCGCCTCAGGTGCCCGCCAGCCCGCACGCGCCGTCCCAGGCATGACGTGCGGGAAGCACCGACCCCCGAGCACTCACATGTCCATGCACAGCACCCCAAAGCCGCCAGGGGCCGTCGGCCTCTACGACCCTCGCTTCGAGCACGACGCGTGCGGCGTCGGAATGGTGGCGCGCCTGGACAACGTGCCGACGCACGAGGTCATCACCAGGGCGATCACCGCGCTCGAGAACCTCGAGCATCGCGGTGCCTCCGGAGCCGATCCGACGACCGGCGACGGCGCCGGGATCCTGATGCAGATGCCCGACGAGCTGCTGCGGGGAGCCTGCGGGTTCGAGCTGCCCCCGCTCGGCTCCTACGGAGTGCTGATGTGCTTCCTGCCCACCGATCCGGTGCGGCGCGCCGAGCTCGAAGCGCTGCTCGAGCGGACCGTGGCGGCCGAGGGCCAGGACCTGCTCGGCTGGCGCGAGGTCCCGGTGGAGCCGGAGCACACGGGCCGGGTGGCGGGCGCCTGCCGGCCGGTGATCCGCCAGCTGTTCGTCGGCGCCGCCGAGGGGCTCCGCGATGACCGCGACGCCTTCGAGCGCAAGCTGTACGTGATCCGCCGCGTGTGCGAGCTGCAGGCGCAGGAGATTGCCCCGTCCAGCCTGTACGTCGCCTCGAGCTCCTCGCGAACGGTCAACTACAAGGGCATGCTGATCAGCTTCCAGCTCGCGGCCTTCTACAGCGACCTTCGCGACGAGCGTTGCAAGAGCGCGATGGCGCTCGTGCACTCGCGGTTCTCGACGAACACATTCCCGAGCTGGGAGCTCGCCCACCCCTACCGGGTCATCTGCCACAACGGCGAGATCAACACGGTGATGGGCAACGTCAACTGGATGCGGGCGCGCGAGAGCGAGCTCCGCAGCGAGCTGTTCGGCGAGGACCTCCAGAAGATCCTTCCGGTCGTGCGCGCCGGCAACTCGGACTCCGCGACCTTCGACAACGTGCTCGAGCTGCTGATGCTGGCCGGCCGCTCGCTGCCGCACGCCGCGATGATGATGATCCCCGAGGCCTACCGGAACCGCGAGGACCTGCCCGACTACCTGAAGGGCTTCTACGGCTATCACTCCTGCCTCATGGAGCCGTGGGACGGTCCCGCATCGGTCGCGTTCACGGATGGGCGCGTGGTCGGCGCGACACTCGACCGCAACGGGCTGCGCCCCGGGCGCTGGGTCGAGACGACCGACGGCTACGTCGTGCTCGGGTCCGAGTCGGGTCTGCTCGACATCCCGCCCGAGCAGGTCCGCCGCCTCGGCCGGCTGCAGCCAGGCAAGCTGTTCCTCGTCGACCTCGAGCGCGGCAGGATCGTCGAGGACGAGGAGGTCAAGCGCGAGGTCGCGACCGCGAAGCCCTACGGCGAGTGGTACGAGCGCAACGCGGTGCCCTTCAAGGATCTGCCGCCCTCCAGCGAAGTGACGCTCTCAGACCAGCCGCTGCGCCTTCGCCAGCGCGCCTTCGGCTACACGCAGGAGGACCTGCGCGTGCTGCTCGCCCCGATGGCGATCGAGGCCCAGGAGCCGGTCGGCTCGATGGGCAACGACCTCTCCCTGGCGGTCCTCTCCGACCAGGCGCCGCCGCTGTTCTCTTATTTCAAGCAGCTGTTCGCGCAGGTGACGAACCCGCCGATCGACCCGATCCGCGAGGAGATCGTGATGAGCCTCGCGACCTCGCTGGGCAACGAGCGCAACCTCTTCGACGAGACGCCCGAGCACGCCCACAAGCTGCTGCTCGACCAGCCGATCCTGCTCAACCGCGAGCTCGAGACGCTGCGCCACGTCGACCACGAGGTCTACAAAGCGCGCACGATCGACGCCACCTGGCTGGTCCAGAAGGGTCCCGGCGGGATGGTCGAGGCGCTCGAGCGGCTGTGCCGCACCGCCACCGAGGCGATCGAGGAAGGCGCCAACATCCTGATCCTCAACGATCGCCTGCTCGGGCCGCGGCGGGTGCCGATCCCGTCGCTGCTCGCCGTCGCCGCCGTGCACCATCACCTCGTTCTCGAGGGCACGCGGCTGCGCGCCGGCATCATCGTCGAGTCCGGTGAGCCGCGCGAGGTGCACCACTTCGCGACGCTGATCGGCTACGGCGCGAGCGCGATCAACCCCTACCTGCTGCTGGAGACGCTCGACGAGCTCGTGATCGAAGGCCGGATCGTGCGCCGCGGCAAGGACGGCGAGCCGATCGAGATCGGCGCCAAGGACGCCGCCCAGAACCTCGTCAAGGCGATCGGCAAAGGCCTGCTCAAGACGATCTCGAAGATGGGCATCTCGACGATCCAGTCCTACCGCAGCGCGCAGATCTTCGAGGCGGTGGGCCTCGAGCGCGAGCTGATCGACACGTACTTCACCGGCACCGCGTCGCGCATCGGCGGCGTGGGGCTGCAGGTGCTGGCCGAAGAGGCGCTCGAGCGCCACGCGCGCGCATATCCGGTCAGCCGCGACGACCTGCTGCCGGTCGGCGGCGTGTACGCGTGGCGGCGCGACGGCGAGCACCACATGTGGAACCCGGAGACGATCGCGCTTCTCCAGCATGCGGTACGTGAGGCTGGCCAGAACGGGGATGCTGGCCGGTTCGGGGACGCGAGCGGAGCGAGTGTCTCCCGGTCCGGCGCAGCGAGTGTCTCCCTTTCCGGCGGGGACGTGAACGCGGCGCTCGGCGGAGACGAGCAGGCGCTCGGCGTCGTCCGGGAGAGCCCGGCGATGGAGAAGTACCGCGAGTACGCGCGGGCGGTCAACGACGACGCGGCCCGCAAGGCGACGCTCCGCGGGCTGCTCGAGGTCGGCGCCGGCCCAGGCCCGCGGCCCGACCCGGTTCCGCTGGACCAGGTCGAGCCGGCGAAGGAGATCGTGCGCCGCTTCTGCACCGGCGCGATGAGCCTCGGCTCGATCTCGCGGGAGGCGCACGAGACGCTGGCGATCGCCATGAACCGCCTCGGCGGGCGCTCGAACACGGGCGAGGGCGGCGAGGACCCCGTCCGCTTCGCGCCCGACCCCAACGGCGACCGCCGCCGCTCGGCGATCAAGCAGGTCGCCTCGGGCCGCTTCGGCGTGACGATCCACTACCTGGTGAACGCCGACGAGCTGCAGATCAAGATGGCGCAGGGCGCCAAGCCCGGCGAGGGCGGCCAGCTGCCCGGCCACAAGGTCGACGAGTACATCGGCTCGATCCGCCACACGACGCCCGGCGTCGGCCTGATCTCGCCGCCGCCGCACCACGACATCTACTCGATCGAGGACCTCAAGCAGCTGATCTACGACCTGCGCTGCGGCAACCCGAAGGCGCAGGTGTCGGTCAAGCTGGTCGCCGAGGTCGGCGTCGGCACGGTCGCCGCCGGAGTCTCCAAGGCGAACGCCGACCGCGTCCTGATCGCGGGCCACGACGGCGGCACCGGGGCCTCGCCGCTGTCTTCGATCCAGGCCGCCGGCGTGCCCTGGGAGATCGGCCTGGCCGAGACCCAGCAGACGCTGCTGCTCAACGACCTGCGCTCGCGGATCGTCGTGCAGACCGACGGTCAGCTGAAGACCGGCCGGGACGTCGTGGTCGCCGCGATGCTCGGGGCCGACGAGATGGGCTTCTCGACCGCCCCGCTGATCGCGACCGGCTGCATCATGATGCGCGCCTGTCACCTGAACACGTGCCCGGTCGGGATCGCGACGCAGGATCCCGAGCTGCGCAAGCGCTTCAAGGGCACCCCCGAGCACGTCGTCAACTTCTTCTTCTTCATCGCCGAGGAAGTACGCGAGATCCTCGCCTCGCTCGGGCTGCGCACGCTGGATGAAGCGATCGGGCGCGTGGACCTGCTCGGTGTCGGGGCGGCCGTCGACCACTGGAAGGCGCGCGGCGTGGACCTCACGCACCTGCTCACGCACATCGAGCTCGCCGAGGGCCTGCCCCGCCACCGCGTCGAACCGCCGCCGCCGGTGCTCGACGACGCGCTGGACTGGGAGCTCGTGCGGGCCGCCGCGCCGGCACTCGAGCGCGGCGAGCGCGTGCGGGTGGAGCTGCCCGTGCGCAACCGCAACCGCTGCGTCGGCGGGATCCTCTCCAGCCACGTCGCCTCCGGCCACGGCGCCGAAGGGCTGCCCGAGGGGACGATCGAGGTCGAGCTGGTGGGCTCGGCCGGGCAGAGCTTCGCCGGCTGGCTCGCGCCCGGCCTCACGTTCACGTTGTACGGCGACGCGCAGGACTACGCCGGCAAGGGGCTGTCGGGGGGCGTGTTCGCGATCCGCCCGCGCGAAGGCATGGGCGAGCACTTCCGCGCCGAGGAGAACGTTGTCGTCGGCAACACGGTCCTCTACGGGGCGACGGGCGGGCGCGCGTTCTTCCGCGGTCTCGCGGGCGAGCGCTTCGCCGTGCGCAACTCGGGCGCGTGGGCCGTCGTCGAGGGCGTCGGCGACCACGGATGCGAGTACATGACCGGCGGTCGCGTGGTGGTGCTTGGGCCGACCGGGCGCAACTTTGCCGCCGGGATGAGCGGGGGTCTGGCTTATGTCTTGGATGAGAAGGGAGAGTTCCCGGCTCGCTGCAACATGGGCATGGTGGGTTTCGAAGAGCTCTCCGAGGCCGACGCGATCGAGCTGCGCGCGATGATCGAAGAGCACGCCGCGCGGACCGCCAGCCCGGTCGCGGCCGGCGCGCTGGAGCGCTGGGAGCAGCTGCTCGCGGCCAACGCGTTCGTGAAGGTCATGCCGCACGACTACAAGCGCGTGCTGCGCGAGCGGGCCGAGGAAGAGGCCGCCGCGATCGGCACCGGAGGAGAGCCCGCGGTGAGCGGGGAGCAGCAGGAGGGCCTGGCCGGCGCGCTGCCGCTGGACGCGACCGAACCGGGAGACAGTCGCTCCGCCGGACCGGGAGACACTCGCTCCGCTCGCATCCCCGAACCGGCCAGCGAGGGGGGCGGCTGATGGGCGAGCTCGGGGGGTTCCTGAAGATCGAGCGCCGCGGCGTGCCCTACCGGGACAGCGCCGAACGGGCCCACGACTACCGCGAGTTCCTGCTGCAGCGCCCGGTGCCCGAGCTGCGCGAGCAGGGCGCGCGGTGCATGGACTGCGGCGTGCCGTTCTGCCACAACGGCTGCCCGCTCGGCAACCTGATCCCGGACTGGAACGACCTCGTCTACCGCGACCGCTTCAAGGACGCGCTCGCGCAGCTGCACGCGACCAACAACTTCCCCGAGTTCACCGGCCGTCTGTGCCCGGCGCCGTGCGAGGCCTCGTGTGTGCTGGAGATCAGGGAGGGCGACGCGGTCACGATCAAACAGATCGAGAACGCGATCATCAACCGCGCGTGGGATGAGGGCTGGGTGGTGCCGCATCCGCCGCGCCGCGAGAGCGGGCGCTCGGTGGCGGTCGTCGGGTCCGGGCCGGCCGGGATGGCCGCCGCGCAGCAGCTGCGCCGCGCGGGCCATGCGGTGACGCTGTTCGAGCGCGACGAGGCGATCGGCGGGCTCGTCCGCTTCGGCGTCCCCGACTTCAAGATCGAGAAGATGGTCGTCGAGCGCCGCGTCGAGCAGCTGCGGGCCGAGGGTGTGGAGCTGCGCTGCGGCGTCGACGTGGGCAGGGACGCCCCCGCGCAGGAGCTCCTCGCCGGCTTCGACGCGGTCGTGCTGGCGACCGGCTCGCGGGTGCCGCGCGACCTCGACGTGCCGGGGCGCGAGCTGGACGGGGTCGGCTTCGCGATGGACTACCTCTACGGGCGCAACCGCTGGGCCGCCCGCGAGTTCGGCCCGGTGCCGACCGCGCCGGCGCCGGCGGTGCCCGAGCACCCGATAACGGCGGCCGGCAAGGACGTCGTCGTGATCGGCGGCGGCGACACCGGGGCCGACTGCGTCGGCAACGCGCTGCGCGAGGGCGCCCGTTCGATCGTGCAGCTCGAGTTGCTCTCCGAGCCGCCGCCGCGCCGGCCCGACGACCGCACACCGTGGCCCGAGTGGCCGCTGAAGTACCGGCTCAGCTACGCGATGGAGGAGGCCCAGGATCTGCGGCTCGGCGAGCAGGACTACTCCGTCGCCACGACCGCGTTCAGCGGCAGCGACGGGCGGGTGGAGGCCCTGACCGTCACCGAGGCCGCCCCGGCGCCGCCGTTCGCCCCCGTGCCCGGGACGGAGCGCCGCCTGCCGGCCCAGCTCGTGCTGCTCGCGATGGGCTTCCTGCATCCCGAGCAGGGGCTGCTCGAGCAGCTCGCCGTGGAGCGCGACCCGCGCGGCAACGTCAAGGCGGTCAGCCCCTACACCACCTCGGTCGACGGGGTCTTCGCCGCCGGCGACGCGCGCCGGGGCCAGTCGCTGATCGTTTGGGCGATCAACGAGGGACGCCAGTGCGCCCGCATGGTCGACCGCTACCTCGCCCGGCTCGACTCGGCGCCGAGCCGCGACAGCAGCCGCGATCAGGGCCTCGCGGGGCACGCCGACGCCGACGAGGGCCCGGAGGGCCCGCCACAGCACGTTCACCCGGGCGTTCCCGCCGGATAGCTAGGCTGGCGGGGCCCGCCGCGCGCCGCGGCGGCCGCCCCCGATGCCGACCTTCTGCCGTCACAACCGCTTCATCGAGCGCTGCCCGATCTGCAGCCAGACGCTGCCGGGGAACGAGCCGTCGACGCCCTCCCCGCGGCGAGCCTCGACGGCCGCCGGCGCCGGCTCGCGGCCGCGGAGCGCCCATCGCCCCGGCAGGGGGCAGAGGGCCGACGGGCTGCGCGTGCGACGCGAGGGGCGGGAGACCGAGGACGGCTACGCATCACCGCTCGTGCCGGGCCTGCGCGCGTCCGCCGACGCGCGTCGGCTCGCCGACGAGATGGCGTTCTCGAGCGCCCGGCTGGCGGCGCTGGCGATCGAGGCGCCCGGCGCGTACGGCCTCGCCGTCGACGCGGCCGCGGCAGGCGATCTGGCGCGGGCCAGCTGGGAGTGCTTCATCGCCGCATACCTCTCTCCGTCCGAGGGGGAGAGCCCGTTCGCGGGGATCGAGGCGGTGCTGGCGGCGGCGCCCGAACCCGGTGCCGCGACCTCCGAGCTCGGCGAGCTGCTGGACACCGTGCCACGCGGGCCGCGCAGCTCGCACCGGCCCGGCAGCGGAGCGCGGACGCTCCAGGCCTACGCTCAGTGGGCCGAGCGCGGCGGTGGCCAGGAGGCTGCCTTCACGGGCGACGCGGGCTGGTCGCCCGAGCGCCGCTTCGCGCGGCTGTTCGAACGGCTCGCGCTCCCGGGGCTGAGCCGCGCGGCCCGGTACGAGTTGCTCGTCACGCTCGGGCGGCTCGGCATCCACGACCTGCGGGCGGACTCGCTGCAGCTCGGCACGGGCCGGGGGCCCGGTGCCGACGAGGACGAGACGGCGCTGGCCGCCAAGCGCGTGTTCGGGATCGGGGACCCGCTGCTGCTCGACCGGCGCGCCGGTGAGCTCGCCGAGGCCGCCCGGGTCCCCCTCGAAGCGCTCGACCTGGCGCTCTTCAACTGGTCCGCGCCCCAGCGCGCGACCCTCGGATTCAGGCCCGGCGGCGAGGCTGAGGGCGCCGCCGCCGCGGAAGCCCTGGGCGTCTGAAGGCAGGGCCCGCGGGCGGTTGCGAGGGGGCCCGCCCGGCCCTCCCGCGTGCGCGATTTGCCGTCCACACGGCCACCTACAGTCCAGCAGAGAGTTCCACCCGTCACCCGGAGGCGCGATGCCGCTCTGCTTCATCCAGCCACAGGACGCGATCCGCGTGATCGCCGACTCACTCGGCCGCGAGGCGCGCCGCCAGCTCGTCGGCGAGGTCGTGCGGGCGTGGGTCGACGACATCCCCGACCAGGAACTGTCCGTGCACTACGCGAAGGCGATCGCCGACCTCGACGAGGACGACCTGCACCTGCTTGCGGCCTGGCACGCCTCGCTGGAGGTCGGCCAGCCGATCCCCAACACCGAGTTCCTCGTCGGCGTCTTCCCGAGCCTGGGCGAGAACCGCCGCGAGGCGCTGAAGATCGCGGCCGGCTTCAGGGGCGAGGAGGCCTTCCAGGCGGGGGTCGCCGAGGACCAGGCGCTCGACACGGTGCTGCCGCGGCTCTCGCACGAGCGGGCGGTGGAACTCGCTAACGAGTGCATACAGCTGTACATGTGGGACCGCCTCGGGTCGGACAACTAGGACGCCGATGAGCGGCGTCAGGCGGCGTCCTCGGCTGCTCGCGTGCCGAGCACGCCACGCAGCCTGCGTCCTTGCCTGACTTGCTCCTCGACGCCCTAGTTGCCCGCCCCCTCTGGGCGGGCAACTAGCTAACTAGCTGCGCCTGCCGGCGTCCTCGGCGGCTCGCGGGGTTATCGCGCTCAACGGGAGGCATCGTTGATCCGATCTATCTCGACGGCGATCTCGATGGTGGCGGTCTGCAACGCGACCACCGCCCGGACCAGGCCGGCAACCGTGGTCTCAAGCCTCTGTATCTCAGCCTCTGTCTCGATGCTATGCACCGGACCTTCCAGCCGGTCCGTTGACGGCGCGGCATGGCCGACTCCCGTCACGGCCCGGGTTCGATCCTCAAAAGGTCCCATACCGGCAAGACTACCCGGGAATATATGTGCCCTCTGGCGGCCTGCCTCCGGCCTCGGCGGCTGGCCTACGTAGTAGCTGCGCCGGGGTGGCATGAGCGCCCCGGGGCTAGACTTATCCCATGTCCGAGCTCGAAGCCGTGCCTACCGAGGACGACGTCATGGACGCGCTGTCCAACGTCATCGACCCCGAGCTGGGGCTCGACTTCGTCGAACTCGGTCTGATCTACGCCGTCGCGGTCGACCAGGGCAACGTGAAGGTGACGTTCACGCTGACGACGCCGGGGTGCCCGATCGGGCCGCAGGTCAACGAACAGATCGAAGAGTTCGTCGGGGAACTGGACGGCGTCAAGACGGTCGAATCGGAGATGGTCTTCATGCCGCCGTGGTCGCCGGAGATGATGAGCGAAGACGCGAAGTTCGCGCTGGGCTACTAGTACGCGGGTGACGCCTAGGGTGAGCGCGTGAGCGATTCCGTCAGCGTGTTCGCCGAGCACGCTCATGACTACCACGAGCAGCGACGCCGGATCGTTCCCTGCTTCGACGCGTTTTACGGCACAGCGGTCGATCTGCTCCGGAGTCGGGGCGGCCCCGTCGGGCGCGTGCTCGACCTGGGAGCAGGTACGGGGCTGATGAGCCGTGCCGTGCTGGCGCGCTACCCCGATGCGGAACTCGTGCTGGTGGACGGGGCACCTGAGATGATCGATCGTTCGCGCGAACAGCTGGCGGGCGCCCGCGCTAGGTTCGTTGTCGCGAACCTGCGGGAGGCCCTGCCGGCGGGGCCCTTTGACGCGGTGGTGTCGGCGCTCGCGATCCACCATCTCGAGCACGAGGACAATCGGGAGCTGCTGCGTCGCGTCGCAGGGGTTCTGCGCCCGGGCGGCGCGTACGTGAATGCGGAGCACGTTGCAGGCCCGACGCCGTGGCTCGAGGGCACCTACAGGCGGTTCTGGCGCGAGGCCTGCCGGGCCGCCGGGGCCGGTGAGGATGAGATCACGGCAGCCGAGGATCGCATGAGGATGGACAGATCCACGGACGTCGCGACCCAGCTCGGCTGGATGCGTGACGCCGGGCTCGAGGACTGCGACTGCTTCTTCAAGCAGCTTCACTTCGCGGTGCTGGCCGGCTGGCGTCCGGCCTGATCCTTGGGCGCTGACCGCCGCGCGTTCAGGCGCGCGGGTCGTGCTCCCGGTGCGCCCTCGCCCCCCTCGATCACGGTGAGCCATCGCCGGGCTCGCGCCACATCGTCGCAACCTCGCGCGCCCCGTCGGGCGTGGTGAACGACCCCGTGCGCCTGAAGCCGACCGATTCGTAGCGCTGCTCGTTGGCCGGGTTGCTCGACTCGAGGTAGGCGGGCGCGCCCTCGGCGTCGATCAGCCGAAGGTTCTCCGCCAGCAGGCGCATCCCCAGTCCCTCGCCGCGGCGCTCTGGGTGCGTGCCGAGCAGGCTCAGGTAGTAGTGAGGCGGCCCGTCGGGATGGCAGCCGTCGAAGCGCTCGAACAGCTCGAGCACCGCGCCGGCGCGCTCGCCGGCGAGTTCCCGCACCAGAGCAGGCAGCCCCGCCTCCGCCTCGGGGGTCAGCTCGGTCCGCCCGGGCGGGATCCAGACCGCCGCTGCCGCGCCGTCGCCGATCGTCCAGACCCACTCGTGCTTCAGGGCAGATGCGACATACAGCCGCCACAGCGGACGCAGCTGCGCATGGTCCGGGAAGGCCCAGCGCCAGAGAGGGTCCGCGCCGAACGCGAGCCAGAGCGTCTCGGTGACCTCTTCGAGGTCCTCCGGCGCCGCGCGGCAGACCTCCGTCGCGGTCACGGCGCGGCGGCGACTCAGGCCGGCGTCGCGACCTGTTCGCGCGCCATCGCGACGAGCGCGGCGAGTTCCTCGCGGATGTCCTCGCCGATCCGGTCGATGTCGTGCAGGGCGTCGAAGTCGCCGAGCAGCCCGAAGTTCATCTGCCCGTTGTAGGACATGATCGCGATCGCGAGCGCGTGGTTTTCCGGCAGGAACGCGACGGGGATCGCGGTCACCATCTCGCGGCCGAGCACGTACAGCGGGAACTGCGGTCCCGGCACGTTCGTGACGATCAGGTTGAACAGCCGCGTCGAGAAGTTCAGCCGCGAGGCCTGTGCCAGGATCGTCGGCGGCGCGAAGTTCTGCGCTCCCGAGATCACCTCGGCGCCGAGCGCCTGCTTGGACTCCTTCAGGCCGTCCATCGCCTGCGAGACGAAGCGCAGGCGCTTGACCGGGTCCGCGATGTAGACCGGGAGCGGCCCGCGCATCACCACGATGCGATTGCCGGCGGTGCCCGCGTCGTCCTCGGTGCGGACCGACACGGGCACGAGCGCGCGCATCTCGACGCCCTCGGTGCGCCGCCCGCGCGCGATCAGGAAGTCGCGCAGCGCCCCCGCCACGACCGCCAGCACGACATCGTTGACGGTGCCGCCGAACGCGTTCTTGACGGTCTTGAAGTCCTCGAGGCCGGCCGTGACGGCGACGAAGCGCCGGTGCGGCCCGATCGGGACGTTCAGCGGCGTATCCGGTGCCGGGTTCAGGCCTGCCCAGAGGATCTCGCCGAGTCCCTCGGCCACCTCGCGGGCCCGCGCCATCGCGCGCTCGGGGTGCGAGATCGCGTCGAGCGCGCCCTCGACGAGCGCGATGCCGGCGCGCGCGGCGCCGGTGACGCCCGCGGTGATCAGCTGGGCAGTGCCGGGCTCCTGGTGCGGCTTCCAGGCCCGGCCCGAATTCGGGATCTGCGGCGGGTTGGGGGAGATGTCGAACAGCACCGTGGCCAGGTCGACGCCGGCGATCCCGTCGATCAGCGAGTGGTGGGTCTTCGTGATCAGCGCGAACCGGTCGTCCTCGAGCCCCTCGATCAGCCACATCTCCCACAGCGGCTTGGAGCGGTCGAGCTGCTGCGAGAAGATCCGGGCGGTGAGCTCCTGCAGCTGCTCCCAGGTGCCCGGCGCCGGCAGGGCGGTGTGGCGGACGTGGTACTCGAGGTTGAAGCTCGGGTCGTCGACCCAGACCGGCCGGCCGCTGTCGATCGCGGTGTAGGCGAGCTTGTGGCGGTAGCGGGGGACGAGGTGCAGCCGCCGGCGGATCTGTTCGAGGAACTCCTCCATGTTCGGCGGCGGGCCCTCGACGAGGGTGAGGCCGCCGATGTGCATGTGCGAGCTCTGGCCCTCCTGGTGCAGGAACGACGCATCGACGGGAGTGAGGCGGTCGAGGTGGCGCTGGGCCATGACGGATTAGGGTATCGGTCCGGGGCGGGTGGGCACGAGACGGTGCGAATACAATGACGGCCGTGGCGAACACCGTCGAGAAGCTGATCCTGGCGGCGCCTCGCGGCTATTGCGCGGGCGTCGACCGTGCCGTGCAGACGGTCGAACAGGCCCTGCTGCTGCATGGCGAGCCCGTCTACGTGCGCAAGGAGATCGTCCACAACAAGCACGTCGTCGAGGAGCTCTCTGAGCGCGGTGCGATCTTCGTCGAGGAGCACACCGAAGTGCCCGAGGGGGCCGTCTGCGTGTTCTCGGCGCACGGCGTCGCGCCGAGCGTGCGGGAGGGCTCCGAGGAGCGCCGGCTGCAGACGATCGACGCGACCTGCCCGCTCGTCACCAAGGTGCACCGCGAGGCCGTCAAGTTCGCTCAGGACGGCTACACGATCGTCCTCGTCGGCCACGCCGGCCACGAGGAGGTCGAAGGGACGATGGGCGAGGCCCCGGAGAGGATCGTGCTCGTCCAGAACGAGCAGGACGCCGAGGAGCTCGAGGTCGAGGACCCCGAGCGGATCGCCTACATCACTCAGACGACGCTCGCCGTCGACGAAACCACGGCGATCCTCAAGCGGCTGCGCGAGCGTTTCCCGAAGATCGTCGGGCCGCGGACCGACGACATCTGTTACGCGACGACGAACCGCCAGGCGGCCGTCAGGCAGATGGCCCCCGAATGCGACCTGATGCTGGTGATCGGCTCGAAGAACTCCTCGAACTCGAAACGGCTCGTCGAGGTGGCGCGCGACTGCGGCACCGAGGGCCATCTGATCGACAACGCCGGTGAGATCAAGGAGGCGTGGCTGGCGGGCCGGCGCGTGGTCGGCATCTCCTCCGGTGCGAGCGCGCCGGAGAACCTCGTCCAGGAGCTCGTTGAGCTGTTCCGCTCGCGCGGCGTCAGCGACATCTCGGAGTTCGACGTCGTCAAGGAGGACGTCCGCTTCATGCTCCCGAAGCAGATCCGGGTGGCCGCGGCCGAGGGCGCACTCGGAGCGGGCTGATCTCCGTTCCCCCCGCCGCGGCGGAGGCGGAACCGCGGCCGGGCGCGTGAGCCCGAGAGGCCAGGCATGCGAACGCTGATCGTCTCCGACCTGCACCTCGGCAGCCACTCCGAGATCGACCTCTTACGGCGAGCGCCGGTGCGCGCCGCCCTGATCGAACGGCTCGCCGACGTCGATCGGCTCGTGCTGCTCGGCGACGTTCTCGAGCTCCGCCATGGCCCGGTGCGCGAGGCGATGGCGGCGGCGCGACCGTTCTTCGAGGACCTCGGGCGGGCGCTGGCGGGCCGCGAGCTCGTGATCACGGCCGGGAACCACGACCACGCGCTCGTCGAACCGTGGCTCGCCGCGCGCGGCGCGGACGCGGACCCGGGGCCACTCGGCCTCGAGCAGCTGATCGAGCCGGCCGAGGCGTCGCCGGCGCTCGCGCGGATCGCCGGGTGGGCGGCCCCGGCGCGGACGCGGATCGCCTACCCGGGGCTGTGGGTGCGAGAGGACGTCTACGCGACCCACGGCCACTACCTGGACTGCCACCTCACGGTGCCGACGCTCGAGCGCCTGACGGTCGCCGCGATGAGCCGGCTGCTGGGTCGCCAGGCCTCGGGTTTCGAGAGCGTCGAGGACTACGAGGCGATGGGCGCCCCGGTCTTCGCCTGGCGCGATGCGGTCGCCCGCGACGCTCACACCGGCGCGGCACTGAACGGGATGGCAACCGTCGCCGCGTGGCGTGCGCTCGGGGGCGGCAGCTCCGACGCGGACGCCGCGGAGGTCTCCGCGCGGCGGCACGACCCGCGGGCGCGATTGATCGGGGTTCTGCGCCGGCGGGCGCTCGTGGCGGGCTTCCCACTCGCCGTCGCGGCGCTCAACCGAGCCGGCATGGGGCCGCTTCACGCGGACATCTCCGGGACAGAGCTGCGGCGCGCGGGACTGACGGCGATGGGGGAGGTCGCTGCGCGGCTCGGGCTCGGTGACTCCTACGTGGTCTTCGGTCACACCCATCGCACCGGGCCGCTGGACGGCGACGAGGAGCACGAGTGGCACGGGCGCGGCGGGGCGCGGCTCGTGAACTGCGGGAGCTGGGTCTACGCGACGATCTTCCTCGACTCGGCAGGACCGTCGAACCCCTACTGGCCGGGCGGCGCGGTGCTGGTGGAGGACGACGGTCCGCCGCGCGCCGAGCGCCTGCTCGACGACCGCGCGCGCGAGCAGCTCGCGCCGCCGGCGCCTCAGCCGTAGCGGGCGCCGAACGCCTCGAGCATCCCGCCCGGTTCGGTCAGGCCGCCCCGCTGCTGCATCGCCCAGCCGCCATCGGTGCGCGAGTAGACGAGCACGGCGCGCAGCCAGCCCGCGCGGTGGTCGGCCCGCGCGATTTCGAGCTCTTTCTCTAGCGCCCGCGCCGCGTCGGAGGGGTCGACCGCCGGTGCCGCGGAGGTCGCGCACTGCCCGCCCCCGACGCTGACGGCGCAGAAGCCGATCTCCGAGACCGTCACGTTGTCCCGCCCCGATTCCATTTCGGCGCGGATCCCGGGCACTTCAGCCATCCCCTGGCCCGGTTTGCGCTCCTTCGCGTACGGGTGCAGGTACCAGCCCTGGATTTCGGTGCGCAGCTGCGGCTGGGCCTGGTAGAGGCCCTGGATCCAGCCTTCGCCGGTGGCGCCGACGTAGACGTCGCCGGGCGGGATGTGCGAGTTGGCGACGAGCGGCAGCAGGAGTGCGAGAAAGGCGGCGTACTGGTCGGGTGTGCCGTATCCCCAGGGCTCGTTGATCGCCTCGAACGTGATCCCGGCTGCGGGCCATTTGTCGAGGATTTCTTCGGCGGTCGAGATGAAGCCGCGCGCGTAGGCGCTGAGCGCCTTCGGGTCGGTCGGCAGGCACGCTTTGCCGAAAGTGCAGTTCGAGTAGCCGTCGAACTCGATCAGGACCACGGGGATCATCCCCGCCTTGATCGATGCTTCCAGCGGCGGCGCCGCATCCGCGAGCGTCTCGCCCGCCTGCAGCTCGATGCTGCCGCCGCGGTCATAGACGATGCGATGTTCGACGAACTCTTCGAGGCCGCCGAGGTAGCCGGTGCTGTTCCCGTTCAGGCCGAGCCAGGGGCCGCCCGGGAAGGGTCCGGCGGCCGGCGCGGCGGTGCTGAGCGGCCCGCAGAGGGCGGCGCAGGCGAGGGCCAGGGCAGCCGCAACCAGAGCGCCTCGCCCGCCGCGGCCGCGGCGATCCCTGCCGGCGCGGTAACGCATCCGACGACGGTAGCCGACGGCCGCGCGCGTCGGCGCAGCCCTCAGCGCGCGATCACGCCCGGCGTGAAGCAGGTCGCGAGGACGCGCACCCCCGGGCCCGGATCGATGCGCAGCTCTCCGTCGGTGTGCGCCCCGTGCTCGAAGAGCGGATAGGCGCCGGCGGCGTCGAGCTCGACCGTCACGGTCTCCCGGCCGTCAGAGGCCCTCACGGACCCGGAGCCCTCGGCGACCACCCATACGCCGCCCGCCTCGTAGGGGCCGCTGTAGGCGCCCTCCCGGTCCTCCGTCGGGCGCGCGAGCAGCGCCCCCGGCTCGTCCTCGGGGCGGACCGGCTGGAGCGGCTCGCGCTCGACGCCGAGCAGCTCCTGGATCGCGAGCTCGCTCTCGGCGTAGGCGCCCTCGCCGAAGTGGTACTCGAAGAGACGCGCGCGGCCGTCGAACAGGTAGCGCGCCGGCCAGCCCTCGTTCTCATAGTCCTGCCAGAGCAGGAACTCCGTGTCGATCAGGACGGGGTAGTCGATGCCGAGGCGGCGCACGGCCGCCCGCACGGCGTCCTCCTCACGCGAGGGCGCGAACCCGGGGCTGTGCACCCCGACGATCCGCAGGCCCGCGTCCGCGTAGCGCTCGTGCCAGGCCCTCAGGTAGGGCAGCGTCCGCAGCGAGTTGGGCCGGCAGAAGTCCCAGAACTCGACGAGCAGGGGCCGCCCGCGCTGGAGGATGCTGACCTGCTCGCCCCCGGGGAGGTTCGCCCACGCCAGGCCACGGGGGAACAGGGGAGCGGCGATCGT
Source organism: uncultured Solirubrobacteraceae bacterium (assembly GCA_963721285.1). GTDB lineage: Bacteria > Actinomycetota > Thermoleophilia > Solirubrobacterales > Solirubrobacteraceae > Palsa-744. The sequence goes on from CAVRIN010000002.1 coordinate 1,370,349, forward strand.
GTCGACGGGGGCGCGCATCTCAAGGGACTCGAGCTCGGGCCGGGGAGGGGGTCGCGCATGCGCGACCCCCAAGCGAGCCGCACATGTGCGGCTCGCCGGTGGGGCGCATGCGCCCCACCGAGGGCTGGCGCATGCGCCAGCCCTGGCCCGCTATCGCGGGCCCCATGTCGCTCGCGATAGACGGAGCGGGATTTGGGCGTCGAGAGCCAAGGCTGGCAAGGACGCACCGAACGTGGTGTGCGCTAGCACACGAGTGAGGGAGGACGCCGCCAGCCGCCGGCTATCGGCGACCAAATCAGCCGATGCTGCCGACCATCTCAAGCTGAATCAGCCGGTTCAGCTCGACCGCGTACTCCATCGGCAGCTCCTTCGTCACCGGCTCGATGAAGCCGTTGACGATCATCGCGGCGGCCTCGTCCTCGGTGAAGCCGCGCGAGCCCATGTAGAAGAGCTGGTCGTCGGAGATGCGCCCGACCGTCGCCTCGTGGGCGACCGTCACGTGCGGGTTCTGGATCTGGATGTCCGGCCAGGTGTCAGAGCGCGATTCGCCGTCCATCATCAGGCCGTCGCACTGGACGCGCGCTTTCGAGCCGGCCGAGTTGTGCCCCATCTTGACGAGACCGCGGTAGCCCATGATGCCGCCGTCCTTGGAGATCGACTTGGCGAGGATGTTCGACGTGGTGTTCGGCGCCAGGTGCACGACCTTCGCGCCGGTGTCCTTGTGGACGCCTTTGCCGGCGACGCCGACGTTCAGGTGGTCGGCACGCGCGCCCTCGCCCATCAGGAACGAGCCCGGGTAGAGCATCACGTACTTGGCGCCCATCGAGCCGCCGACCCACTCGACTGTGCCCTCGGCGTCGACCACGGCGCGCTTGGTGTTGAGGTTGTAGACGTCCTTGGACCAGTTCTGGACGGTCGTGTAGCGGGCCTTCGCGCCATCGTGGACGAAGATCTCGACGACCGCCGAGTGCATCGAGTTGACGCTGTAGGTCTGCGCGGTGCAGCCCTCGATGTAGTTCACCTCGGAGCCTTCGTCGGCGACGATCAGCGTGTGCTCGAAGGTGCCCTCGCCGGCGCCCTCCATGCGGAAGTAGGCCTGCAGCGGCAGGTCGACCTTGACGCCCTTGGGGACGTAGAGGAACGAGCCGCCGGACCACACGGCGCCGTGCAGGGCCGAGAACTTGTTGTCCTGCGGCGGCACGCACTTGTTCATGAAGTACTTCTGGACGAGCTCCGGGTACTCGCTGATCGCCGTGTCCATCGAGCAGAACAGGATCCCGAGCTTCGCGTACTCCTCCTTGAGGCCCTCGTAGACGGGCTCCTGGCGCCAGACGCCGATGACGCCCGCGAGGTGCTCGCGCTCGGCCTGCGGGATGCCGAGGTCCTCGTAGGTCTGCTTCATCTCCTCGGGGACGTCGTCCCAGCTGTTGTAGCGGCCGGCGGTCGGTGGCGAGTAGAGCACCAGGTCGTCGAGGTTCAGCCCGCTCAGGTCGGGGCCCCAGGTCGGCATCGGCTTGCGTTCGAAGATCTCCAGCGACTTGAGGCGTTTCTCGGCCATCCAGTCGGGCTCGCCCTTGATCTTCGAGAGCTCTTCGACCACCTCGCGGGAGATGCCCCTACGCGCGATCAGCTGACCCTGGTCGTCCTCGACGATCGGGCTGGGCTTTGCGATGCGGTCAACAGTTGCCATATGCATCCTCGCGTGGTGGGGGGCGTGCAGAATCCTGTGCTCTGAGGTAGGAATTGTATCGTCGCCGCCCGCCCGACCCGGGCCGCCCTAAAGCCGACCGGCGGGTGGTCCGATGGATGTTCGTGCCGTTCAGGACGTATCGGCTGCCCGGACGCGGGCGGCTGCAGGGGGTTGCAGCGCTCGTCGCTCTTGCGGCGCTGGCGCCGCCTGCCGCGCTGGCGCTGTCCGGCTGCGGCTCCTCGAGCGCGAGCGCGACCCCGGAGCACGCCGTCACCGTCGATGAGCGCGACTTCAAGATCCGCGCCCCCGCGACGCTGCATCACGGCACGGTGACGCTGCGCGTGCGAAACGAAGGCCCCGACCACCACGAGCTGATCGTGGTCCCCGGCACGCGCGCCGCGCTGCCCCTGCGCGATGACGGCCTGACCGTGGACGAGGAGGCCCTCGAAGCCTCCGAGGCGGGCGCCCTGGAGCCGGACGAGCCGGGCTCCGTGCGCGATCTGACCGTCCAGCTGAAGCCGGGCCGCTACGTGTTCTTCTGCAACATGGAGGGGCACTTCATGGCGGGCATGCACGCCGAAGTGGTGGTCGACTGATGGACGTCGGCCACGGCATCCTCAGGCCCTTCCATACGCGCGGGCGCTGGCTGCTGGCCGCGATCCCGCTCACCTTCCTCGTGACCGCGGCCGTCGGGATCGTGGTGACGCTGACGCTCTCGGCGCGGGCCAAGGACCGCTCGGCTGTCGTCCAGGTAGCGGCGCGGCAGCGCATGCTCGCCCAGCGCTACCTGAGCGAACTGATGATCGTGAGGGCGGGCGGGCGCGCCGACCCGCAGACGATCGGCGCCAAGTTGAACGAAAGCGCCCACGCCCTGCTGGAAGGCGGCACGGCTCCCGCCATCGACGGAGACGACGACGAGACGGCGGTCCCGCCGGCGAACGGCGAATCGCTCCGCCGCCAGCTCGACGAGCAGATCAAGCTGATCGGCGACCTGCGGGGCTCGGGTCAGGCGCTGCTCAGCGGCACCGCGCCGCCGGCGCCGAGCGCCGGCGAGGAACTGCCCCAACGGGACCCGGTGACACGGGCGCGCGTGCTCGCCGCCCTGACCTCGGCCGTCGCGCTGAACGCCGCCCGCACGATCGCCGAACAGGCTGACAACAGCGTGCAGCGCCTGCTCGACGCCGAGATCGCGCTGTCGATCGGCGGCCTCTTCGTCTCGCTGCTGCTCGCGGGCCTGTTGATCTTGACCCTCAGCCGCCAGACCGCTCACTTCCGGGCGCTCGCGAAATCTTCGACCGATCTCGTCGCGGTGCTCGACGAGCACGGCTGTCGCTACGTCAGCGACTCGCTGGCCGCGAAGGCGGGGAGGCCCGCGCCGCAGCTGCTGGGCGACGGGCTGCTCGCGCTCGTCCCGGAGAAGGACCGCGACCTGCTGGGCAGGGTCGCGCGCACGGGCTTGCCGTCGAGCTTCAGCTTCATCCTCACCAATGCCGCAGGGGAGGCGCGCACGCTGGAGGCGCACGTCACCGACCTGCGCTCCGAGCGCCACCTGCGCGGCGTCGTCCTCAACGCCCGCGACACCACCGAGCGCGTCCGGCTCGAGGCGGAGCTCCGGGAGAAGGCCAGCCGCGACGGCTTCGCGACGCAGCTGGCCGAGGCGCTCGAGATGGCCGACGAGGAAGCCGACGTCTGCAACGTCGTCGAGGAGGCGATGGGGACGCTCTCCGAGGCGACGCCGATGGAGCTCCTGCTGTCGGACTCGAGCCGCGCGAGCCTGCGCCGCGTTGCCTCCAACGACGGCATCGACCCGCCCGGCTGTCCCGTCCGCTCGCCGTTCTCCTGCGTGGCCGTCCGCCGCGGCAGCGCCGTCACATTCGAGTCCAGCGGGCACCTGAACGCGTGCCCGCACCTGCGCGGGCGGCCCAGCGGCCCGTGCTCGGCGGTCTGCGTCCCGGTCAGCTTCATGGGCCGCTCGCTCGGCGTCCTGCACACGACCGGCGCCGACGGCGAGGCGCCGGGCGCCGAGCGGGTCGAGCGCCTGCGCACGCTCGCCGCCCAGGCCGGCGCCCGCATCGGCACGGTGCGCGCCTTCCAGAAGACCCAGCTGCAGGCCTCGACCGACTCGCTGACCGGTCTCATCAACCGCCGCAGCGCCGAGGAGCAGATGCGCTCCCTGCTGCGCAGCAGGCGCCCGTTCGCCCTGGCGCTCGGCGACCTCGACCACTTCAAGCAGCTCAACGACACGCATGGCCACGAGGCCGGCGACCGGGCTCTGCGGCTGTTCGCCGACACCGCGCGCCGCTCGATCCGCGACCTCGACACGATCGCGCGCTGGGGCGGCGAGGAGTTCGTCGTGCTCCTGCCCGACCTCGACCGGTTCGGCGCTGTCGAGGTGCTCGAAAGGATGCGCTCGGCGCTCGGGCGCGCCCACCCGGGCGAAACGCCGCGCTTCACGGTCAGCTTCGGTGTGAGCGATACCCAGCAGGCGCAGAGCGCCTCGCTGCTTTTCCGCGTGGCCGACGAAGGCCTCTACGCGGCCAAGCTCGCCGGCCGCGACCGCGTGTCGATCGGCGTGCTCCCCGCCGAGTCCGGCGGCCCGCGCCGCCACGACCTCGACGCGCCCGTCGACGAGCACGAGCTCGAGGGGCTTGTGCTCGACGGCGAGATGGAGGAGGACTCCGCGAACGGCTCCTCCGGCGGCGATCAGCTCCCGCCGTCGGCCGGCGGCGGGCCCGGAGGCGTCCCCGATGCGGGGCACGCGAACGGCGCGCGCGGTGGCGCCGGCCGTTCGGCCCCAGCCAAGGGCACCCGCCGCCCGGCGGCGGGAAAGCGGACCAGGGCCTGAACGCGTTCGGCTAGGTCGGCCAGCCGTTGTCGCCCGTCACGGCGCCGCGGACGACCTTCAGGTTGAGCAGCGCGCACTTGCGCCGCGTCGCCGACACGGGGATGCCGAGCAGATCGATCATCCAATCGGCGTCGAGCTCGCCGACCTCCGATAGCGGCATCCCCTTCAGCTCTTCGGATGCGATCGACGCGGCGGCCTGGGAGATCGCGCAGCCGTGGCCGTGGAAGCGGAGGTCCTCGATGCGGTCGCCGCTCACGCGGATGTGGACGCCGATCTCGTCGCCGCAGAGCGGGTTGTGCTCGAGGGCCTCGAGGTCGTGCGGCTCGAGCTCTCCGAAGTTGCGAGGGCGCTTGTAGTGCTCGAGGATGTAGTCGCGGTAGAGGTCGTCCATCTCTGATCAGCTCGCGAGGCCGAACACCTCCCGGCCCTTGCGCAGCGCGGCGATCAAGGCCTCGATGTCCGACTCCTCGTTGTAGACGCCGAGGCTCGCCCGCGCGGTCGCCGCCACGCCGAGGCAGCGCATCAGCGGCTGGGCGCAGTGGTGCCCGGCGCGCACGCACACGCCCTCGCGGCCGAGCAGCTCCGCGACGTCGTGGGGGTGGATGCCCTCGACGGTGAACGAGACCAGCGCGCCGCGCTCGCGCCCCAGCGGCGGGCCGACCGCGCGCACCCCCGGCACCTCCGCGAGGCGCGCCAGCATCAGCTCGGTCAGCTCGCGCTCGTGCTCTCGCACGCGCGCCATGCCCAGTCCGCGGAGGTAGTCGGCGGCGGCGGCCAGGCCGACGGCCTCGGCGATCGGCGGCGTGCCCGCTTCGAACTTGAACGGCAGCTCGTTCCACGTGGTCTCCTGCAAGCCCACCGAGGCGATCATGTCGCCGCCCGTCAGGAACGGGTCCATCGCCTCGAGCAGCTCGCGCCGGCCGTGCAGCACGCCGATTCCGGTCGGGCCGACCGCCTTGTGGCCGGTCCACGCGTAGAAGTCGGCGCCGAGCGCTGCCACGTCGACGGGCATCTGCGGCACCGCCTGCGCGCCGTCCACGAGCGTCACGGCGCCGGCCGCGCGGGCCCGCTCGGCGATCTCGGCGACCGGGTTGATCGTGCCGAGCACGTTGGAGACGTGCGCGAAGGCGACGATCCGCACGTCGCCGGTCGCGAGCTCGGCGTCGAGCTGGGCGAGCGACAGCTCCCCGAGCTCGTCGACCTCGAGATAGCGCAGCTCCGCGCCGCGCTCGCGGCAGATCTGCTGCCACGGCACGAGGTTCGCGTGGTGCTCCATCTGCGTGATCAGGACGGCGTCGCCGGGCCCGAGGTGGGCGGCGCCCCAGGCACGCGCGACCAGGTTGATCGCCTCGGTCGCGTTCTTGGTGAAGATCGTCGTCTTCGGCTCGGCCCCGGTGAAGGCGGCGATCCGAGCGCGCGCCGATTCGAACGCCGCGTCCGCCTCCTGTGCGAGCGGGTAGACGCCGCGGTGCACGTTGGCGTTGTGCGCCGCGAGATGCTCGGCGAGCGCGTCGATCACGACCTGCGGCTTCTGCGAGCTCGCCCCGGAGTCGAGGTAGACGAGCGGGCGTCTGTCGGGATCCCCGCCCACCCAGCGCGCGAAGATCGGGAAGTCGGCGCGTACCGAGAGCCGGCTCTCAGCGACTGGTGGCATACGTCTCGATGTCCTCCCGCGCCGCCGCCAGCTTGGCCGCGATCTTTTCGCGCATGAGCTCCTGGAGCGGCTCGTCGCCGAGCTCGGCGATCAGCGGCTCGAAGAACCCTTCGACGATGATCCGCACGGCCGCCGCGCGGTCGAGTCCGCGGCTCTGCATGTAGAAGATCGCGGCCTCGTCGAGCTCGCCGACGGTCCCGCCGTGCGAGGCCGAGACGTCGTCGGAGGAGACGAGCACCGACGGGATCGCGTCGACGCGCGCCTTCGGCGAGAGCATCATCGTGTGGATCTGCAGGTAGGTGTGCGTCTGCTGGGCGCCGGGGTCGATTTTGATCAGCCCCTCGAAGCTCGCCCGCGCCGCGCCGCTCGCCGCGCCGCGCCAATGCACGTCGCCGCCGGATGGCCCGGTCTCGTGCAGGTCGACGGCGAAGGCATCGAGATGCTCCTGCTCCTCGGCGAAGAACACGCCGCGGAAGGCCATGTCGCCGCCGGGCTCGGACACCGCGAGCTCGAAGTGGGGCCGCACGAGGTGCCCGCCGAGCAGCGCCGGCAGCCAGTAGCAGTAGGCGTCGCGCCCGACCTGCACGAAGCGCGTCGAGACGTCGTAGACCTCGTTGCCCGCGCCCCAGTCCTGGAGCTGCGCGAGGCGGCAGCGGGCGCCGTCCTGCAGGTAGAGCTCGAAGGCGCCTGCGTGAAGCGCCTGGCGCTCGCCTGCGTCCGCGTCCGCGTCCGCGCCGAAGTTCTCGGCGAGGTCGTACTCGTGCACCTTGAAGTCGCTCATCGGCGCGCCGACGATCAGCGTGCGTCCGTACTGGGCGATCCCGGGGCGCTCGATCGCGTAGACGATCTCGAACGGGTCCTCGACCACGAGCCCCTCCGGCACGTATAGGAAGGCGCCGCCGGTCCAGAAGGCGGCGTTCGCCGCCTCGAGCTTGTTGCGGTCGATCAGCAGCCGCTTCGAGTACCACGGCTCCGCGAGCTCGCGGTGGCGTTCGAACGCCTGCTCCAGCGAGCAGAGGATCACGCCGCGCTCGGCGAGCGCCGGGTCGAGCTCGACGTCGACGACGGCGCCGGCGCTCTGCACGATGCGCCCGGCGCGCGGGCGCTCCGGGATCGTGCGCGTGACAACGTCGGGCACCTCGCGCTCCGCGAGGCTGTTCTCGAGCGCGTCGAGCTCGAGGTCCTGCAGGCTCGTGGTCCAGAAGCCCGACCGCCGCCACACCGGCAGCTCGGCGACCTCGAACGCTTTCAGGGCGAGCTCGCGCAGCTCCGTCAGCGAATGGCCCTCGCCCGCCCCGGCCCCGTCGAGCGCGGTGTAGAGCGTCGCCTCGCGGTGGCGGCCGGCCTTGACCTTGACCGGCTCCGCGCCACCTGCCGATGATCGGGTGCCCGCCCCCCCGCTGCCCGCCACGCCGGCGGGATCAGACATCCTCGCCACCCGGGCCGACGCCGGCGCCGACCTCCTGGCGGATCTGGTCATACCCCTCGCGCTCGAGCCGCTCGACCAGCTCGACGCCGCCCTCGAGCACGATCCGGCCGTCCATCAGGATGTGCACGAACTGCGGCTCGACGTAATGAAGGATGCGCTGGTAGTGGGTGATGATCAGGGCGCCGAGGCCCTGCTCGTCGTGCAGGCGCTGGACGCCCTCGGCGACCGTCCGCAGAGCGTCGATGTCGAGCCCCGAGTCTGTCTCGTCGAGGATCGCGATGTCGGGCTGGAGCATCGCCATCTGCAGGATCTCGGCGCGCTTCTTCTCGCCGCCCGAGAAGCCGTCGTTGAGGTGGCGCGAGGTGAACGAGCGGTCGACGTCGAGCAGGTCGATCGCGTGCTGCAGCTGGGTGCGGAACTCCTTGACCTGGATCGGCTCCTCGCGTTTGGCGTTGATCGCCATGCGCAGGAAGTTCGCGACCGAGACGCCCGGGATCGAGACCGGGTACTGGAACGCCAGGAACAGCCCCGCTTTCGCGCGCTCGTGCGGCTCGGCCTCGGTGATGTCCTCGCCCTTGAAGGTGATCGTGCCCTCGGTGATCTCGTAGGAGGGGTGGCCGAGCAGGGTGTTGGCGAGCGTCGACTTGCCCGATCCGTTCGGGCCCATCAGGGCGTGGATCTCGCCCCGGCTGATGTCCAGGTCGACGCCGCGGAGGATCTCGCGCTCCTCGGTGCGCACGTGCAGGTCTCTGATCTCTAGATCGGCCATGTTCTCCTTGTCGGCTTCAGGTCGTGAGCGGTTCGATTTGCAGGCCCGGGCCGGGCTGGGTCCCGGCGGCGAGCGGCGGGGTGATCAACAGGTCGGCGAGCGTCGTCTCGCGCAGCGTGCCGATGATCGAGAGCCGCACGCGCGTCCACAGAAGCTTCGTCGGGCAGACGTGGTCGCGCTCGGACTCGCGCGCGCACACGATCGAGCCGTCGGCCGTCTGGGAGATGCACTCGATCGGGGCGATCGAGCCCTCGAGCGCCTCGACGACCTCGGCCATCGTGATCTGGGAGGCGGGGCGGGCGAGCATGTAGCCGCCGCGCGAGCCGCGGCGGGAGTCGACCAGCCCGGCCTTGCGCAGCCGCGCCACGAGGTGCTCGAGGTAGGCCAGCGGCAGGCCGTCGCCGGCTGCGATCTCGGCCAGGGGAACCGGATTTCTGCCCAGCGCCTCGTCGTCGTCGCCGCCTCGCCGGGCAAGCTCGACCATCACGCGTACGCCGTACTCGGCCTTGGTTGAGAACATCATGCGCCTATTTCCTACCTGCGGGCTAGGGTATCAACCGGCCTGCAGCTTCCCGATGTCGTGCGCGAGCGCTTCGGGCGTGAGCTGTTCGGTGCCGAACACCACACGCTCGCGGCCCGCGCCGTCGATCAGGAGCACATTGGCGTGGCGCGCGAAGGCGGCAGCGCCGGCGCTCGGCGGCCTGACCTTGTAGTCGCGCCAGACCCCGGCGAGCACCGCCGGCGAGCCGGTCAGGTAGTAGACGCGCCCGCTCAGCGACACCTTCGCGAGGAAGCGCCGGACCGCTGGCGGCGTGTCGCCCGCGGGGTCGACGCTGACCAGCAGCACCGGCACCGGCCGGTGCAGTTCGTCGAGCGCGCCGCGGATCTGCTGAGCGATCACCTCGCACGGACCGCCGCAGCGGGTGTAGAGGAACCCGAGCACCACCGGCTGCCCGCGGAGCGCGCTGAGCGATGCCGCGCGTCCGTACTGGTCGGAGAGCGCGATCGGCGGCGCCGGCGGGGCTCCCGGTATCTCCGCGCCTTCGAAGCCGCCCTGCGCCGCCGGAGCCTGGGCGGGCGCGCTCTGCGTCGCCGGCGGGGTGCTGCTCGTGGCGGCTGAGCCGCCGCCTCTCGATTCGCGGGTCGCGACGATCGCGAACACCAGCGCAGCCAGCGCCAGCAGGCTCATCGTCACCGGCAGGATCAGTCGGCGGCGCCTGTTCATCCCGGGCAGCGTAGGGCAGGCCGGGGGTGCCGGAAGCCACCTTCGCAGCGCTATACTTTCTGAAGTTGATGAATCCCGACCCTGGTTTAGGAGTTTTACGATGAGCACGTCTGGATCTGAGCTGCTGCGCCGCATCAAGAGCCAGATCGAGGAGGTCGATCCCGCAGAGGTCAAGGAGCTCGTCGACGAGGGCGTGACGATCGTCGATGTGCGCGGAAGCGACGAGTTCGCGACCGGCCACCTGCCCGGCGCCAAGAGCGTGCCGCGCGGGCACCTCGAGTCGCGGATCGAGGGCGTCGTCCCGGACCGCTCGTCGCAGGTGATCCTGTACTGCGCCTCGGGCCAGCGCTCGGCCTACGCCGCGCGCACGCTCAGCGAGGACATGGGCTACGAGCACGTGCGCTCGATGACCGGCGGCATCACGCTCTGGAAGGACCGCGGCTATGAAGTCGAGGTCCCGCGCGCGCTCAGCGCGGAGCAGCGCGACCGCTACTCCCGCCACCTGCTGATCCCCGAGATCGGCATCGAGGGCCAGCAGAAGCTGCTCGACGCGAAGGTGCTGCTGCTCGGCGCCGGCGGGCTCGGCTCGCCGACCGCGCTGTATCTCGCTGCCGCGGGCGTGGGAACCCTCGGGATCGTCGACGACGACGAGGTCGACCTCTCCAATCTGCAGCGCCAGGTGATCCACTCGACCGACCGCGTCGGCGTGCCCAAGGTCGACTCCGCCGAGCAGACGATCCAGGCCCTCAACCCCGACGTGAACGTCGTCAAGTACAAGACGCGGATCGACGCCTCGAACATCATGGAGATCATCGAGGGCTACGACGTGATCGTCGACGGGGTCGACAACTTCCCCACGCGCTACCTGCTGAACGACGCCAGCGTGCGGCTGGAGATCCCGGTCGTCTCGGCCTCGATCCTCGGCTTCGACGGCCAGCTGTCGGTCTTCAAGCCCTACGAGGGCCCGTGCTACCGCTGCCTGTTCCGCGAGCCGCCCCCGGCCGAGCTGGCCCCGTCCTGCGGCGCCAACGGCGTCCTCGGCGTGCTGCCCGGAACGATGGGGCTGCTCCAGGCGACCGAGGTCGTGAAGCTGATCCTCGGCGTCGGCGACCCGGCGATCGGGCGACTGCTGCTCTACGACGCGCTCGGCGCGACGCTCACCGAGGTCAAGGTCCATCGCGACCCCGAGTGCCCGATCTGCTCCCGCGACCCCAGCGAGATCGCCGACGAGGAGATGGGCGTGTTTCCCGACTACGACGCGTTCTGCGCCGCAGCGGGTTAGCGGTCCGCCAGCCTGCGTCATGCTGCGTCCTCCCTCGCTCGTGTGCTGTTCGCACACTTCGCTCAGTGCGTCCTTGCCTGACTTGACCGGCGAACCGCTAACGGGCGTGTCTGCGCGCTAAGGTGCCGCGAGTCATGGCGAGGATCAAGATCCCACCGGTGTTGCGTGCCTCGGTCGGCGGCGAGCGGGAGGTCGACGCCTCCGGCGCGAGCGTCGGCGAGGTGCTGCGCGATCTCGCTTCGAGTCATCCGGCCACGGAGAGCCAGTTGTTCGCCGCGGACGGCGCGCTGAACCGCTACGTGAACGTCTACCTCAACGACGAGGACGTGAGGGTGCTCGACGGCCTCGACACGGCCGTCGGCGACGCCGACACCCTGCAGATCCTGCCGGCGATGGCCGGCGGGCGCTGAGCACCGGCGCGCAGCCGTCGCGCTGAGGCGACACTCGTCCGATCGTCCACTGCGGCGGCTCTCCACGGCGCCCAGGGCTGCCGATCGGGTAAGGGTGGAGGGCATGAGCCTGCGTGGAAGCCGATTGGCGCCGGGCGCGGTGCTGGCGCTGGTGGCGGCGCTCGCGCTGTGCGCGCCCAGCGCCCTCGGCACGGCAAGCCACGAGGGCTGGCCGCGGATCGGCCATCACGTCGGCCATCCCCATAACGAAAGCGGCACGATGCGCGGGCTGAACGGCGTGCACAACATGCTGCTCGGCGGCGACGGAAACGACAGGATCTTCGCGGGGGGCCGCGGCGACGTGATCTGGGGCGACTCCCATCCGGGCGGTCAGCCGGAAAGCCAGCACGACTGGCTGCACGGCGGTCCCGGCCCTGACTGGCTGTATGCCAGCCACGGGCTGAACGACATCTGGACCGGCGCGGGCAACGACCACGTCGCGCTCGTCTACGGTCACGGCACCGTCCATTGCGACGGTCCCGGCGTGAAGACGCTGGTCGTGCGCTACCTGCCGCAGAACCGCCACTTCCGGCTCGTCGGCTGCAGGCACGTCGTGCTCGTGCGCTACCGCGCCTGACGGCTGCTCGCCGGCGCGGAGCGGTCCGGCGCTCGCCGCGCGGCCGCTGCGGCCGTGCTCAGGCGGCGCGCGCCTCGGCGGCGCCGCGTGGCACGGCCTCGCCGTGGCCGTTCATGGCCGACGGTCGCCGCCGGCGGCACGGCGCTCATCGCGTGCTCGGCCAGCGCCGTGATCGTCAGCGAGGGGTTGACCCCGACGTTGGCCGGGATCGCCGAGCCGTCGCAGACCAGCAGGTTCTCGTAGCCGAAGACCCGCTGGTCGGCATCGATGACGCCTTCGCTCGGGTCGGTGGCGATCACCGCGCCGCCGAGGATGTGGGCGGTCGAGGGGATGTTGAACATCGCCTCCATGAACGAGCTCTGGGCGATGCCGCCGGTTCGCTTGGCGAACCATTCCGCGGCGTCGTTGGCGACCGGGATGAACGTCGGGTTCGGCTTCTCGGGGTCCTGTTCGGTCTGCAGCCAGAAGGAGCCGAAGGGCCCTTTGCGGGGGCGCAGCGCGATCGCGTTGTCCAGCGTCTGCATCACGAGGATGATGATCGTGCGCCGCGACCAGCGCTTCGCGAACAGCACCTTCGCGAGCCGGCCGGGGTGGCGGAGGATCTGCCCGAGCAGCTTCAGCGGCCGCGTCACGCGCGTGCCGTCGCCGGTCAGCAGCGTGTAGAGCAGGCGCATCGAGTCGCCGTCGTCGCCGTAGGTGACCGTCTCGATGTGCGTGTTGGGGTCGGGGTAGATCGAGGAGGTGATCGCGACGCGCTTGATCAGGTCGTCCGGGTAGTCCTCGGGCACCGTCACGGTCAGGATCGACTCCGAGTTCGTGCGCACGAGCTCGCCGAGGCGCGAGGAGACGGCGGGCAGGGAGCCGCCGAGTCGGCAGCGCTGCAGCAGCTTGTTCGTCCCGAGCGGGCCGGCGGCGAGGACGACCCCGCGCGCCGTCTGCACGCGGCGCTGCTTTCGCAGCCAGGCGCCGGAGCGCTCCGATTCGACTTCGTAGCCCTCGCTGCCGTCGCCCGCCCCGAGCGGGCGCACGTCGATCACGGTCCGTTCGGGCATCACGAGCGCGCCGAGGCGCTCGGCGAACCAGAGGTAGTTCTTGACGAGGGTGTTCTTGGCGCCGTGCTCGCAGCCGACCATGCAGCGGCCGCACATGAGACAGCCGGTGCGGTCGGGTCCCTCGCCGCCGAACAAAGGATCCGGGACGGTCTTGCCGGGCGTCCCGAAGTAGATGCCGACCGGTGTGTGTTTGTAGGTCTCGGCGACGCCGAGCTCCTCGCCGAGCTCGCGCAGCAGCTGGTCGGCCGGGTCCTCGTGCGGGTTTTCGACCACCCCGAGCATCCGCTGCGCCTCCGCGAAGTGCGGCGCCAGCTCCGTCTCCCAGTCGCGCATCTGAGCCCACTGCCGGTCCTCGAAGAACTGCTTCGGCGGCACGTACAGCGTGCACGCGTAGCCGAGGCTCCCGCCGCCGACGCCGCAGCCCGAGACGACCGAGACGTCCTTGAAGGGCGTCAGGCGGAAGATGCCCTTCATGCCCAGCTTCGGGCTCCAGAAGTAGCGCCTCACATCGCCGGTGTTCTTCGGGAACTCGTTGTCCGCGAAGCGCCGCCCGCACTCGAGCACGCCCACCGAGTAGCCCTTCTCGGCCAGGCGCAGCGCCGAGACGCTGCCGCCGAAGCCGGAGCCGATCACCAGCCAGTCGTAGTCGTACCGCTGCTCTGCCGAGGACATCGCGTCACGCCCCTCCTCCGGGCGCGAGGAAGTCTAGTTGGTGTTTGGCCGCGTGGCCAGAGCGGGGGCGCACCGGCGCGCCGATGTGTGCTTGCGGCGCCGACGTGGCGGCCTCCGGCAGAGAGTAGTGTCGTCGGACATACCAAAGGAAAGGAACCGCAATGGCGGTTGGAATCAGACAGAAGTTCAGCGGTGGCACGCAGGCGAACTACGACGCGGCCCACGCGATCATGGAAGTGGACACAAATCCTCCTAGCGGGATGCTGGTCCATTCGGCCGGCCCGGTCGACGGCGGCTGGGGCATCATCGACTTCTGGGAGTCCCGAGAGGCGTTCGACAGCTTCGTGCAGGAGCGGCTCATGCCCCGCCTGCAGAGCCTCGGCGACCGCGGCTTCCCGAATCCGCCGGACGTCAAGGAGTTCGAGGTCCACAACCTCCAGACGGCCTAGGTCTTGGTGGTCGGCGGGCCTCGACGCTCGCCGACCGCGGCCCCTCTAGGCGACATCGCCTACTCCTCCAGCCCCACGGACCGCAACGCCTCTCCGTGATCGAAATACGAGCGCAGGCGCGAGATCCGGCCGTCACGAAAGTCGGTGCGACATCGCCTACCGCCGTTCCCCGGCGAGGCGTTCGCCGGCAGCGCGGGCTTCGTCGATGTGCTGGTAGAAGGTCATAGCCGAGACCAACCCATCGACGAACACGGCGATCCAACAACGTCCTTCCTTGACGAAGGCTTCGCTGCCAGCCGGGCGACCGCTCATGTTGTAGGCGGCCAGCACGACGCCATTGCCGAGATCGAGAATCTCCTCCACCGTGATCGCGTAATCGTCGAAGCTTCCCGCCCAGTCCTCCAGGAAGCGTCGGATCGCGTCCTTGCCTTCGAAGACCTCAAGCGCATTGACCGATGCGTCCGCCACAGCGTCCGCGGCGTAGAAGCTCATCACTGCGTCAAAGTCGCCTCTGTCGAGGGCCCCGAAGGCCAGCCGCGTCATCGCCACCAGGTCGGGGGTGGTGGACTCCTCAGACATCGCCCGCCCAGTATCCCGCCATGGGCGAGCCCCATAGAGGACCCCGGCGCCGTCACGAGGGCGAACGCGCCGACGCGACTGAAACCGCACGACCCTCGCCAGCTTCGCCTGGACGAGCTGATCGCCGCATGAACGACGAACGCGCGTACAGGCGCCAGCTGCGGGCGAGCAAGCGAACGCCTCGACGTTGTCTCGGCTGTGGCGCCATGTTCACAAAGGCGCACCGAAAATCCCAGGCGGCGGACCCAAACCCGTGAAAACGAAATCAGACTCGCGACCGAGCGTGCCGCTTGGCCCTGAGTTCTCCGAGCTCACGGATGTGGACTGAACGATGAGCCAGCCCGCCAAACCGAAAGCCCTGCACCCGAGGTCGGGCGCGGACTGTGGCGCGCGGTGCCATTCACCCGCCGCGCGCCAACCACGATGTCCGCGTGCCGATCGACCCTTCTTGTTAGGAAGCGATACTGGCCGGCTTGCTGCGCTGGATGCTCTTCGCCGGGCGCTGGGCGCTCTTGCGCTCGGCGGCCCACGAAAGGATCACGACGGACAGGACGCCTACGGCGATTACCGCGAGGAGAATCACGAGGCCAGCCGAGCCCCCAGAGCCCGTTCCGGTTCCGTGGTAACGGCCATTTGGCGCGGAGAACCCGCCGGCAAGCGCCGCCGCCGGCAGGACGAGGATGGCCACGACCGCTCCGGTGAGGATGGGCACCGCGCGGCTTCGCATGATGTTCCTGAACTGACGCATTTCGGCTACCCCCTTCTTGGTGTGGTCAAGTCGCGATCGAGCATCGCACCCACGCAGCACCGCGTCTGTGTCATGCCGCACGGTCGTATCGCGGACCACCGCCACGTTCTCCTACGACATCGTCTACTCCTCCAGGCCGAGGTCGGCGAGCGCGAGCACAGCCTCGTCAGCGAAGTCACCGAGCTTGTTTGTCTCACTGAACTTCGCCTGCTCGGGACAATCGAGGACCTCGAGCACACCGAGCGCTCGGTCTTCGAGCAGCAGGGGCATGGCCATCAGTCGTCTCGGAACGTAGCCGATGGTTTCGGCGATGTCGTCGGCGAACCGCCGGTCGTTGGCTACGTCCTCGAGAAACAGCGGCTCGCGGGTTGCGAGCACCCAGCCTGCGACCCCTGCGCTATCGGGGATCTTCACGCCGACGAGCGACTCGGTCCCCCCGATCGACTCGGACCCCTCACCGGACATCGCAGCGAACACGAGCGAGCGGCTTCCGGGCTCGTGCACCAGAATCGAGCACGCCTGCGCTCTGAAGGTCCGCCGCGCCCGGTCAACGATGGCATGCAGTTGCACGAGGTCGAGGTTCTCCGACATTACCTACCCCCGTTCCTGCGCGAGGCGTTCGGCGGCAGCACGGGCCTCGTCCATGTCCCGATAGGACGTAAGCCCTACGAGTTGCCCTGCTCCCCAGTCCAGGACCGCCGAGGACCGCACCGCCAGGGCACTCCCGCCGCCTCGCGGATCAGCTCCATGGAAGAACACCGCGAAGACGATGCCGTTCCCCAGGTCCTTGATCTCCTGAACCGTCAGCTCATAGACATCAAAGCTGCCGATCCAGTCCTGAAGGAATCGCCGCAGCGAGTCCGGAGCCTCGTGGGACCCCAGGCCCCAGCGCGAGGCGTCCCAGATGGAACCCGGAGCGAACAGGTCCGTCACAGCGTCCAGGTCGCGGCTGTTTAAGAGGCGATGCAACTGGAGCGTGCTCTCCACCAGGTCGCGGGTCATCGACTCCTCGGACATCGCCTACTCCGCCAGGCCCACCGCTTCGAGGGCGGCCGAGCGGTCCCAGTTCACGTCCAACCGAATTGCCTTGCCGTTCTCAAGCGTCCAGATGTGCGCCGTGTGCCGAATTTCTGCGAACGCGTCGCTGTATCGTCCACGTCCTCGCTCGATGGCGAGTACCACCACGCGGTCTTTGGCGTCCAGCAGCCTCTCCGGTTCCGCGCGGTAATCGATGAAGGCGTCGTAGATCGAGGCGAGGTATCGAGCGATCCCATCGTGGCCGTGATACACGGCCTCGATCCCGGGCCAGGCGGAGCGTGGATCGGGAAAGACCTCGATCGTCGGTGCGATGTAAGCCGCCATTCCCTCTTCGATCTCACCAGCGGCCCACCGGCCATAGATCGAGCGCACGGTCTCCACGTTCTCCTGCGACATCGCCTACTCCTCCAGCCCCACGGCTTTGAGGGCTTCGTGGTGGTCGATGTAGCCCTGACCTCGCCAAATCAGCCCGTGACGAAGCGTCCAGACAATCGCGACTGGCTGATCGATCGGAACGCCGCTTCCCTTCCCGTAGCCGACGATCCGATACAACCACGCGACGCGGTCCTCCCCGACGGCCACGAAGCGACTGTCCTCCGGGTGCCAGTCCACCCAGACCTCATCGAGGGTGGCTTTGTACTCCAACAGGCCGTCAAGTCCAGCATACGTTTTGCCCTCAACGAAGGTCGTGGCGTACTCGGCGCCGGGATCGAAGTAGGCCCAAGCCTGGCCCGTGTCGTCAGCGAAGAAGGCTTCGACCATCGAGCGAACGATCTCCACGTTCTCCTGCGACATCGCCTACTCCTCCAGCTCCGGCCAGGCCTCGTCTGTACGGACACCGGCGGTGTACTCGTACAGGCGCAGCATTTCGCCCGAAATTTCGACCAACCGACGCTCATCGAGAGCCGCGACCGATTCGGCGACGTGCCGCTCATCGTCGTCCTCTTCGCCTTCATAACCTTCCGGCCCCCCTTCGACGAGGGCCGCTCCGATGCGCAGCCAAAGCTGGTCTTCGGCGTCGGTCCTCATTTCGCTCCGCTCGGGGAAATGGCGCGCGGCCGCCAACATCCGTGCACGAATCGAGTTCGGGCCAGTAGCGAGCGTCTCGACGACGAACCGCATCTTCTCGTACGCGGGAACTCGCTCCGACATCGCCCACCCAGTATCCCGTCACGGGGCGAGCCCTGTAGACCCCCGCGCCGGGTCGAGAAGCTCAGGGCCTGGCGAGACCCGCTGCCCGTCAAAAAAATCCCTCCATTGGTGTGGAGTTTTCCGGGAGGGGGGGCTTGATGCCGCCTAGGGGCCATAGGAAAGCGGCTGTGAAGCCGGCGAACGGCAATGGCGTGCCGGATGGGGTGATCCCACCGCCGGATGATCTTGAAGCGGTCCGCACCAGTGGCCTTAGCCCCGACGAGGCAGTGCAAGCGATCCGCCCGCGGCGAGCTCGACCCATTCAAGGGCGACTAGGTGCCCAGGCCGCGGCCCTGTCAACGCAATGTCAGCGAACCTCGCCGGACGGGCCGCCACGGCACGACACAGGCGAAGGGCGAGTAGCCCTGAAATGCCCGTCGTTACGGACTAGTCGCCACCGACCGCCATAGGGCGACAGGCCCGCTATATTCCGTGAAGTAATGGCGGTGGACAGGCTGAGAAACCGGCCGTGCGGGGGACGCTATGGCGATGTCGTGCAGTCGATCGGCAACACGCCGCTCGTCGAGCTGCCGAGTCTCTCGCCGAAGCCCGGCGTGCGGATCTGGGCCAAGCTCGAGTCGCACAACCCGACCGGCTCAGTCAAGGACCGCGTCGCTCGGGCACTGATCGAGGACGCCGAGGCAAAAGGGGCGATCGGCCCCGGCCAGACGATCCTCGAACCGACATCCGGCAACACCGGCATCTCGCTGGCGATGATCTGCTCGCGCAGGGGTTATGCGCTGAAGGTCGTGATGCCGGAGAACGTGACCCCCGAGCGCACCCAGCTGCTCAAGATGTACGGCGCGGAGATCGTCTACTCGCCGGGCGACCAGGGCTCCAACGGCGCCGTCGCGATGGCGCTCGGAATGGCCGCCGACGACCCCTCCTACTACATGCCCTACCAGTACGGCAACGAGGCCAATCCCGGCGCGCACTACAACGGCACGGCCGTCGAGATCCTCGAAGAGCTCGACGAGGTCGCCGCCTTCGTCGCCGGGCTCGGCACGGGCGGCACGCTGATGGGCAACGGGCGGCGGCTGAAGGAGACGTTCGGCGACGCCGTCAAGATCGTCGCCGCCGAGCCGATGCAGGGCGAGCCCGTGCAGGGGCTGCGCTCGCTCGACGACGGCTTCATCCCGCCGATCATCGACCTGTCGCTGCTGGACCGCAAGATCTTCGTCACGAACACCGACGCGATCGTCTGGACGCGCAAGCTGCTCGACGACGAGGCGATCTTCGCCGGCGTCTCGACGGGGGCGATCGCCAGCATCGCGGTGCGCATCGCGGGTGAGCTCGACGAGGGCAACGTGGTCTTCGTCGTTGCCGATGACGGCTGGAAGTACCTGTCGAGCGGCATCTACACGCTGCCGGTCGAGGAGATCGAGAACCTCGAGTCAACCGTCTGGTGGTAGGCGGCGGGCGTCGCGCGCGCGGCGAGCGGGCGCAGGAGCCATGCCGGTGAGGATCTCCGCGGAGCTGCTTGATGAGGTGGTCGCGCACGCGCTCGAGGACCCCGGCAACGAGGTCTGCGGGCTGGTTGCGGTCTCGGTGGACGGCGCGCGCACGGCGACGCGCGTCTACCGGGCGCGCAACGTCCACGCCAGCCCGATGAAGTTCGAGATCGACCCCAAGGAACTGCTCGCGCTGTACAACGAGATCGAGGACCGGGGAAACGAGCTCGGCGCGATCTACCACTCGCACGTCCGCAGCCCGCCGTATCCCTCGCAGACCGACGTCAACTTCGCCGCCAGCTGGCCGAGCGTCGAGTGGATCATCGTCGGGCTCTCGGGCGGCGCTGAGCCCGAGGTCCGCTCCTACTTGATCGACGGCGGCGCGATCGAGGAGGTTCCGATCGCGGCCGCCGAGGCGTGAGCGAGAAGCCCCTCGTCTGCCCCGGCTGCGGGCGAACGCATGGACGCCGCGAGCGCTTCTGCCGCGATTGCGGCATGCTGCTGGTCTTCATGCCCGGCAGCGAGCGAGAAGCCAGCGAGCGCCAGCAGCGCGCGCGCAAGGTCAAGCCCCAGTACACCGAGGGGGCGCTCGTCAAAGTCGCGCGGGCCGCCAATCAGCCCGAGGCCGAGTTGATCGAGGGGCTGCTGCTCGAAGAGGGGATCCCGAGCCTGCAGCGCCGCGCCGGCGGCGCGGACGTGCCGGACTTCCTTGCCGCAGGACCGCGCGACATCCTCGTGCCGGAGTCCGCGGCCCAAGCCGCGCGGGAAGCGCTCGCGCCGCCTCCCGAGGGAGAGGGCTAGACGAGCACGGGCTGGCCGGCTTCCGAGGTGACCGCGCGCGCTTCGGAGGTGATCGACCTGATCTCCTCGGAGGCACGGTCGAACTCGGCGTCGGACAGCACCGGAGTGCCCTCGAAGGGCAGTTCGCGCTGGAGTTCCACCCAGGCGTGTGGGCCCATGTAGTCGTCCCTGACCTTCACGGTCACCGGCCGCGGAATGCGGTAGGTGCGCAGCAGCAGTACGTGCAGCGGCTGGCGCGCCCGCCAGCCGAGGCGCTTTTGGGCGTAGTCGGGTGTCCACACGTAGAACGGCGAGAGCGCGTCGACGCAGCGCGGGTCGGCGATCGTGAAGTGGTCCGTGACTTCCGCCCAGGCGCGGATCCGAACACGGTCGGGCTGCTGCAGCGGCGCTCCGGAGACGAACGTGTGCAGCGGCGGCTCGCCGTCGCTCCAGACACCCTCCTCGAGCGCCCGGCGCAGCTCCGGCTGGTGGGACTCGCGCACGAGGTCGCCGGCCTGGTGATCGAACGTCGGGTACAGGAAGAAGCGCTCGTGCGCCAGCCTGAACGGGCGCCCGCCCGGCTGCGGTGCCGCTCCCTTGCGAATCGTCAGGAGTTGCTCGCCTTCCGCCAAGGCGCGGACCGTGACGGCCCATTCTTTGAAAGCAATTGGCATGAAACTACGGCACTCCTGAGGGACGACGTGCTTTGAATCGCGACACGGCCGCTATCAGCGACGTTCGCGTGCGGCGTTAAAGATACGAAACCTGAGCGAAAATCCCAAATCCCCTGCAAATTAGGCCCTTTTTCATGGCTTCCTAGCTGACTGGCCAGTCAACCGCGGACGATTGCATGTGCCGCGCCGCACACACGCACCTCTCGGTCCTAGCCCTCCAGGCGCCTTCCCGCGAGCCCCTCGACGGGCTCGATCATCGCCGCGTAGTCCTCCTCGCCGTGGCCGCGTCCCTCGGCCGCGCTCAACAGGTCGCGGGCATGGGACGCGGCCGGGAACGGCACCCCGGCCCGCTGTGCCTCCTCCAGGCACAGCCGCACGTCCTTGAGCATGTGGGAGGTCTTGAACAGCGTCGTGTAGTCGTGGGCGCGCATCGCGGGCGCCTTCAGATCGAGCTGGACCGAGGCCCCCGAGCCCGCCGAGACGACCTCCGTCAGCGCGTCGAGGTCGATGCCGGTGGCCTGCGCGAGCAGCAGCGCCTCCGCGACAGCGGCCGCGTTGGCGGCCCCGAGCGAGTTGTTGATCAGCTTCAGCATCTCGCCCTGGCCGAGGCCGCCGACGTGCACGATCAGCTTGCCCATCACCGCGAGCACCGGCCGAGCGCGCTCGAAGTCCTGCTCGGAGCCGCCGACCATGATCGTCAGCGTGGCGTCCTCAGCGCGCGGCGAGGAGCCCGTGACGGGCGCGTCGAGCATGCTCGCGCCGCGCTCGGCCAGCGCCGCGCCGATCCGCCGCGAGTCGCCGGGGGCGATCGTCGAGCAGTCGACGCACAGCAGCCCGGGCCTGGCCGCCCCGATCACGCCGCCCTCGCCGAGCAGCACGGAGGCGACCTGTTCGCCGTCGACGACCATGCTGATCACGATGTCGCTCGTCGCCGCGACCTCCGCGGGGGTCTCATATGCCGTCGCGCCGTGCTCGGCGGCCCACGCCTGCGCCTTGCCCGGCGTGTGGGTCCAGACCGACAGCTCGTAGCCCGCGCGCGCGAGGTTTGCGGCCATCCGCGAGCCCATGATGCCGAGGCCCATGAAGCCGATCCGCTCAGCGCTCGCGCCCACGATCCCCGAATCCTCCCCCACCGGGCGTCTCGATGCGAAGTCGCGAGCCGGCAGCGAGCGTGCCGGCCGCCTTGCCCGGCAGCGCCCGGCCGTCGAGCAGGTCGCGCCCGGGCCGGCCGTCCTCGCCGCCGTCCGCGCCGCGCGGCCCGTGCCGCCGACGCTCGGCGATCAGCGAGAAGCTCATCTCGCGTAGCGCCTCCAGTTCGCGCACGACGCCGTCGCCGCCGCGGTGGCGCCCGCCCCCGCCGGACCCGCGCCGCAGCGAGTACTCGAGCACGCGCAGCGGGAACTCGCGCTCGAGCGCCTCGATCGGCGTGTTGAGCGTGTTGCTCATCGCGACGTGGACGCCGCTCGGACCGTCGGCGTCGGCGCAGGCTCCCTGCCCGCCGCCCAGCGTCTCGTAGTAGGAGAAGCGTTCGTCGCCGAGGCTGAGGTTGTTCATGGTGCCCTGCCCCTGCGCGCGCCCGAACGCGCTCAGCACCATGTCGGCGACGCGCGAGGAGGTCTCGACGTTCCCCGCCGCAACGGCCGCTCCCGGCGCCGCGTTCAGCAGGCTGCCGGCCGGCGCGCGCACCTCGACGGGCCGGTAGGCGCCGGCCGTAGGTGGGATGTCCGGATCGGTCAGCACCCGCACTGCGAAGAGGCACGCCGAGGCGGTCACGGCGAGCGGGCAGTTGAGGTTGCCGCCGTGCTGGGCGGCGCTGCCGGTGAAGTCGATCAGCAGCCGCTCGCCGCGCAGCTCGGCTCGCAGTCGCAGCTCGAGGTCGCCCTCCGGTGCCTCCAGCACGTCGCGCGCCTCCCGGACGCCGTCGCCGAGGTCCGCCAGGCAGGCCCGGGTGCGGCGCTCGCAGTAGTCGAGCACCTCGTCGGTGCCCGCTCGCAGGCGCTCGGGCCCGAGCTGGTGCGCCCAGCCGGACAGCCGCTCTGCGCCGACGCGGTTTGCCGCCAATTGGGCGAGCAGGTCGGCGCGCCGCTCACGGGGCTGGCGCATCGCCGCGGTCAGCTCATGCAGCGCCAGGTCGCGTCAAAGGCCGCGGCGAGATCACCACGCCCTCCTCCTCGAGCGTCCGGCTGTCGGCGGGCATCGATCCCGGCCGCCGTGCGCCGACGTCGGCGTGATGGGCGCGGCTGGCGGCGAACCCGATCAGCTCCGGCCGGGCGCCGTGGAAGACCGGCGTGATGACGGTGATGTCGGGGAGGTGCGTGCCGCCGGCGGCCGGGTCGTTGAGGATCCACGAGACGCCCGGCTCGTGGCGCTCGCCGAGCACAGCCCGCACCGACGCTGGCATCGCGCCGAGGTGGACCGGGATGTGCTCCGCCTGCATCACCATCTGACCGTCGGCGTCGAACAGCCCGGTCGAGGCGTCGCGGCGCTCCTTGATGTTCGACGAGTGCGCCGAGTGGATCAGCACGACGCCCATCTCCTCGCACGCCGCCCTGAGCCCGCCCGTCAGCACCTGCAGCTCGATCGGGTCGAGGCTCATCGCGCGCCTCTTCGCAGCGAGATCGTGCCCAGATCGTCGACGCTCGCCGACCAGTCCGTCGGGAGCAGCAGCGTCGACTCGGGCAGGGCGAACAGCGCCGGGCCCGCGAGCTGCGTACCCGGCGAGGGCTCGCCGCGCAGCACCGCCGCCGTGACGTGCTCGCCGCCGAGCACGATCTCCGCGCGCTCGCTTCGCGGCGTGTGCGCGCCGCCGACCGCGCCCGCCCGCAGGCGCGGCGCCTGCCCCCACACCGACGCGCGCAGGTTGACGAGCTCGATCTCGGCCTGCTCGTCGCGGTAGCCGTAGCGCGTTTCGTGCACGGACTCGAACGCCGAGCGCAGCGCGCTCGCCTGCATCGCCGCGCCCGACCCGCGATCTTCGTCGACCGGCAGCTCGAAGGACTGGCCGCGGTAGCGCAGCTCGTGGCGCACCCGCGCGCGCACCGGCTCCTCCCCGAGCGCCGAGCGCGCTTCGGCGAGGAGCCTCTCGCGCTCGCGTTCGAGCTCCGGCCCGTCGAGCCCCTCGCCGCCCAACATCACCGTCCGCGCGGTGTCGCGGCGAGGCGGCGAAGCGGCGAGTCCGAGCGCCGAGAGCACCCCCGACGCGCGCGGGCAGATCACGCGCGAGATCCCGAGCCCGTCGGCCAGCGCCGCCGCATGCAGCCCGCCCGCGCCGCCGAAGGGCATCAGCGCGAACGAACGCGGGTCGATCCCGCGCTCGACGGTCACGACCCGCAGCGCGCCGAGCATCTCCGCCTCGGCCACCCGCACGATCCCCTCGGCGCACGCGAGCGTCTCCAGGCCGAGCCGGCGGGCCAGGCGCGCGATCGCTCGCTCAGCGGCGGCGGCGTCGAGCCGCACGCCGCCTGCAAGCGGCGAATCCGCCAGCAGCCGTCCGAGCAGCAGGTTGGCGTCGGTGACGGTCGGCTCTTCGCCGCCGCGGCCGTAGCACGCCGGTCCGGGAACGGCCCCCGCCGACGCCGGGCCGACCCGCAGCGCGCCTCCGGCGTCGCGCCAGCCGATCGACCCGCCGCCGGCGCCGACCGTGTGGATGTCGAGCGCGGGCAGCGCGACCGGCCTGCCGGCGATCACACGCTCGGCCGTCTCGGGCACACGGCCACCCTCGATCAGGCACACGTCGCAGGAGGTCCCGCCCATGTCGAAGCAGGCGACGTCCTGCTCGCCGGCCGCGGCCGCGGCGAGCATTGCGCCCGCGACGCCGCCCGCCGGCCCTGAGAGCACCGTCAGCGCCGCGTGCGCTCCGGCTCGCTCGGCGTCCGTGAGCCCGCCGTTCGACTGCATGATCCGGGGCTCGGCGAGCCCGCGGGCGCTCGCCGCGGCGAGCAGGCTTCTCAGGTACGCCCCGAGCGGCGGCGAGAGCGCGGCGTCCAGCGCGGTCGTCGCCGTGCGCTCGAACTCTCTGAAGGTCCCGACGAGCTCGCTCGACAGCGAAACCGAGACACCCGGGGCGCGCGCGGCGAGCGCCGCTCCCACCATCCGCTCGTGAGCCGGATCGCGGTAGGAGTGAAGGAGCGACACCGCCACCGCCTCGGGCGCCGCCGCTGCGACGCCGTCGGCGAGCGCGTCCGCAGCACCGTCCGCCAGCGCGCGCAGCGTGCCCTCCGGCCCGACCCGCTCAGGCGCGGCGAAGCGCAGTTCGGCGTCGACCAGCGGCGCCGGCGCGGACTCGCAGAGCCTGTAGAGGTGCGGGCGATTCTGGCGGCCGAGCTCGATCACGTCGGTGAAGCCCTCGGTCGCCACCAGCGCCGTGCGCGCGGTCCGCCCCTGAAGCAGCGCGTTCGTCGCGACGGTCATGCCGTGTGCGAAGCGCCGCACCTGCTCGGGTCGCGCGCCCGCTCGCTCGAGCACCTCTGCGACCGCATGCAGCACCCCGATCTCCTCCCGGGCCGGGGTCGAAGGCACCTTCGCGGTGTGCAGCGCCCCGTCCTCGGTGAGCAGCACCGCGTCGGTGAACGTGCCGCCGACGTCGACGCCGAGGAGCATGCGCGCAGCCTACGAGAGCACGCAGGCCGGGCGCGACGGGCGGTGTGCGGGCTGCCCGCGGCGCGGCGGACAGCGGCTAACGGTTGTGCCGTCCGCGGCGGCGGTGCCGCCGGCTACGCCGCGGCCAGCTCGCGGTCCTCGGTGTCTGCGAGGTGCTGGTGGGAGGGGCAGTAGCCGTTGCGGGCCAGCGGCGTGCGCTGGCAGGCTGAGCCTTTCCGCGTCGTCGCACGACACCTCGGCGGCGCCCCGCTGACGGCGGTGTAGCCCTCGTGGGGGTGTGCGTCGAGGAACTGCTGCGCGAGGTCGACGTAGCGTGCGACCACCATGTGGACCCGCGCCTGCGCCGACATCGGGAAGTAGCCGCGAATGTCGTAGAAGAGGGTGCGCTCGGGACGGGCGAAGTAGTGCCTGTCGATCGCCATGCGTGTGATCACCGCCTCGCAAGCGCGAAGCACGGCGGAATAGTTGCTGGCGGCGGGGGCTCCCGGCGCCGGCGCCACAATCTGGGGCGCGAGCTCCCGGTAAATGGCCCGACTGAATTGATACATGGCTACTGCTCCTGACCCTCTCTGTCGATCGAAATGTCCTCGTGGAGCACGCCCGCCGTTCCTCACTAGACTCCGACCGTCTGAAACTCCTTCCAACGTCCGCCAACACGATCACCGGCGAAAAGGATCGAGATAAAGCCCGAACGGCCGAGGTTTTAAGTTCGCGCTCGGACCTCAAGCGCAACTGACGATCGGGAGCCTCCCGCCGCGCGGTGAGGCCGTGCTGAGGCGGCGGCGGGCCGTCTCCTCAGCCTCTCAGCGCCAGGTCTGCCAGTCCAACTCGTCGTCGCCCGAGATGACCGCGTGCCGCGCGTCGAACGCGGGATCGGTCTGCGGATGGTCGGCGCGCAGGTGTGCGCCCCGGCTCTCGGTGCGCGCCAGCGCGCAGCGCGCGATCAGCCGCGCCAGCGGGTGGGGGTCGCCCGCAAGCCGCTCGAGGTTCTCCCTGGTGCGGAAGATGCCGGCCTCCCGCCACAGCGCCGCCCGCGTCTCGCGGGACGGCGTCCGCCGGTGCAGGCGCGCCGGCGAGGGCCTCCTCCTCAGACGCACTCGGGCGCGCGGCCGCGGTCGCGGGAGCCGACAGCGCGGCCGCGACGGCGCGGCGGGCGAACACGAAGCACTCGCTCAACGAGTTCGACGCGAGCCTGTTGGCGCCGTGCAGCCCGGTGCAGGACACCTCCCCGACCGCGTAGAGGCCCGGGACGGTCGAAGCCGAGTCGAGGTCGGCGACGATGCCGCCCATCATGTAGTGAGCGGCGGGCGCGACGGGAACGAGCTCGCGGGCCGGGTCGACGCCCGCCTCGCGTAGCGCCGAGAACACGTTGGGAAAGTGCGCGGGGTCGATCGCGCGCATGTCGAGGCCGACCGAGCGGGCGCCCGTGCGTTCGAGCAGCTCCTGGATCGCTCGCGCGACCTCGTCGCGCGGAGCGAGCTCGTCGACGAAGCGCTCGCCGCCGGCGTCGTGCAGCGTCGCGCCCTCGCCGCGGATCGCCTCGGTGACGAGGAAGCCCTCGCGTCCGCGCACGCCGATCACGGCGGTGGGGTGGAACTGGAGCAGCTCGAGGTCCGCCAGCGCCGCCCCGGCCGCGTGCGCGAGCAGCAGCCCGACGCCCTGCGAGCCCGGAGGGTTCGTGGTTCGCTCCCAGAGCGCGGCCGCGCCCCCGGTGCCGAGCAGCACGGCACGCCTCGCCAGCACGAGCTGCCCGTCGCAGACCAGGCCCCGGCAGCGGCCGTCCGACACCCACAGCGCGCGCGCCCGCGCGCCCTCCAGCACGAGGATGCGCGGGTCCGCGGCCGCCAGCGCGGAGAGCTGCCTGACCACGCGGCGGCCGGTCGCGCTGCCCCCGGCATGAACGACGCGGCGGACGGAATGGCCGCCCTCGAGGCCCAGCGCGAGCTGCCCGAAGCGGTCGGCGTCGAAGCGCACGCCGAGCGCCTGCAGGTCGGCGACCCGGTCCGGCGCCTCGCGGACGAGCACCTCGGCGGCCGAGCGGCGCACCAGCCCCCGCCCGGCACGCTCCGTGTCGCGCAGGTGCAGCTCGAAGCTGTCGTCGGCCGCGAGCGCCGCCGCCAGGCCGCCCTGCGCCCAATAGCTCGCCGTCCGGGCGAGCGGCGTCGCGGAGACCAGCACCACGCTCGCACCTTCGCGCGCCGCGCAGAGCGCGGCATAGAGCCCCGCCGCGCCCGCGCCGATGACCGCCACGTCGGCGTCGTGCGTGCGCGCCGTGGGGGTGACGGTCATCACGGGAACCGTATCCGCCGCGCCACGCGCAGGCCCGGTTCGTGCTCGTGCCCCATGGCCCCCGCCGAGGCCGCCGCTCGCGCGCCGCCCTCTAGCGGTTCGAGTTCAGCGAGCGCAGAACGCCTTTGCCGAACTTGGTGGTCGGGGTCCCGGTCGTGCCGGTGCCCGTCGAGGTGGTGCCGCCGCTGCTCGACTGCCCGCTCGCCGGCGGCGTCGTGCTCGTGCCCGCGCCCGGGACGGTGCTCGCGCCCGGCGTCGTCGCGCCCGGTGTGGTGGTGCCCGGCGTCGTTGCTCCGGGCGTCGTCGCGGGCGGCGCCGCGGCCGCCGGGGCGGCTGTGGTGACGGTGCGCGTGATCGGCGCCGGAGCGGGACCCGAGTCGCCCGCGAGCTTCACGAGCGCAGCCGCCAGCACCCCGAGCGCCACGGCCGCGATCGCGGCGAGCGCCGCGATCGGAGCGCGCCAGTTGGGGGTCGCCGCCAGCCGGGTGCGCGCGGCGGCGCCGCAGCGCAGGCACCACTCCTGGTCCGGCGCGAGCGGCGCGCCGCAGAGCGGGCAGGCTTCGGTCACCGGCGCTGGCGCCGGCGCCGGCAGCGACGGAGCCGCCGGCTGATGGCTGGCCTGCGCCGGGGCGCTCACGAGCCCGGTGCCGGCGGGCGGATGATCTCGGTGGGTTCCTCGGCGCCTTGGCCGCGACCGCCCTCTGCCGGCGGCTCGCCGTGTGCGCCCGCTCGCGCCGGGGGGCTTGGCGAGCGTCCCGAGACGCCCGCCGGAACGCTCGGGGGCGCCGTGGCGCCGTGCTGCGCCGTGGCCGGCTCCGCGGGCCTGGACGGCGCCGCGGGGGCACCGGCCGCTGGGGGGGCACCCACGTTCGCGGCGGCGCTCGGAGCGGCCGGCGGAGCGGCGCTCGCGAACGTCGCGGGCGCCTGCGCCGGCGCTGCCGCCGCGGCGGGTTGGGGAGCGCTTGGGCCGGTCTGTGAGCCGCCGGTCCCGTCGCCGCCAGCGGCGCCTGCGGCTGGGGCTCCGGCGATCGGGAGGTCCGCGTGGCGGGACATCGGCAGCCCGCAGTTCGGGCAGAAGCGGTCCTCGCTGCCGTGGATCGCCGCGCAGCGCGGGCATGCGGTGATGCCCGCCTCGCGCAGGACCGTGATCGGCCGCCGTTCTTTGAGCGCCGCCTCGATCGTCCGCAACTCGCCGTCGATCATGCTGAGGGTGGCCAGCTTGGAGAGGACCAGCGGGTCGTTGCGCTGACCGAAGCGGTGCAGGTTGTAGACAAGCCCTCCGAGGTCGCGGTAGGCGAGCTCGCGGGCGCGACGCAGGAAGCGGGCGCGCCTCCGGGCTTGCCCGCGGGAGCGGAAGCCGGGCTGCTCGACGGAACGCGATTCGGCGGACTGGCCTTCGTCCGGACCCCGCTCCGCTGACGCGTCGGTGGGATTCGTGCCGGATGTCTCGTCCACGCCCGTTTAACACTACCCGCCGCCGACTCGGACCGGGCCCTTGGCGGCCGGGCCGCCGAGGGCCGCACCCGCCGGGGCGCCACCGGCGCTCAGCCGGACCGGGCGAGAGCGCGGCGCCAGGCGCTCCTCACGGCCTCGGCCATCGTGCCCGCGGAGTAGCGCTCGGCGGCGGCGCGGCCGTCGATCCGCCGCTCGCCGTCGCCGAGCACTTGCGTCAGCGCGGCTCGCCAGCGGACGAGGTCGAAGGGCTCGCAGAGGACCCCCTCGATGCCGGCGAGCGCCTGCGGGTGGATCCCGACGGGCGTCGCCAGCACGGGGACGTCGCAGGCCAGCGCCTCGAGCACCGCCAGCCCGAAGCCCTCCCGTGCGGAGGGCACCACGACCGCGCTGGCCGCGTTCACCCACAGCGGCACCCGTGCGGGCTCCACGGAGCCGAGCGATCGGAGCTCCACGCCGGCCGCCACCGCCAGCTCGGCGGCGCGGTCGTGACGCTTCTCCGGACGCGCGGGGTCGGATGGGAAGAGCAGGAACGGCGCGGAGGGGTCGATCCCGAGCTCCGTGCGCGCCTCGCGACGGTCGAGCGGGCGGAACCGATCGGTGTCGACGCCGCACGGCAGCACCTCCGCGCGCGCCGCCGCGCGACCCGGGATGCGGGCGCAGGAGCGGCTCGCGAGACCGCCGCGGGCAGGTCGATCAGGCCGAGCACTGCTCGCGTGGCCAGCCGCGTACGCGGGTCGGTCAGGTCGGTGCCGTGCATCGTCAGCGCCCGGATCCCGGCCGGCACGACGAGCGCCGGCCAGGCCGTCAGACCGAAATGCGCGTGCACGACGTCGAAGCCGCCGGCGCCTCCGGCGCGGCGGCCGTAGCGGCGGCGCAGCTCGAAGGCGGCGGCCGCGAGCGCCCGCGGTCCCGGCGGGAACTCGTGCAGCTCGACCTCGAGGTCGTCGAGCGCACGCAGCGCGGCGACCTGGTCGCGCACGAAGCTGCCACGCTCGGGATGGGCGCGGTCGGGCCGCATGTTGGAGACCACGAGCGCCCGCACGATCCTCCGACCGTAGCGCTCTGGAATGATGGCGCGCGTGCAGGGCCAGACCGCTCCCGAACGCAGCTACGGACGTGCCGCCGACGGGCTGCGCCCGGGGACGATCGAGCCGGGCTTCATGCGCACAGCCACCGGCTCGGCGCTGATCTCGATCGGCGAGACGCGCGTGATCTGCACCGCCTCCGCGCAGGAGGGCGTGCCGCGCTGGATGACCGGGAAAGGACGCGGCTGGGTGACCGCGGAGTACGGGATGCTGCCCGCGTCCACCGGCGATCGCAAGCAGCGCGACGTCAGCCGCGGCCGTCCCGACGGCCGCACCGTCGAGATCCAGCGCCTGATCGGGCGCTCGCTGCGGGTCGTCGTCGACTTCCAGGCGCTCGGCGAACGGACGGTCTACCTCGATTGCGACGTGCTGCAGGCGGACGGCGGCACCCGTTGCGCGTCGATCACGGGCGCCTACGTCGCCCTGTCGCTCGCCTGCGCGCGGTTGCAGCGCGAAGGGCGGCTCGAGCGCAGCCCGTTGACCGGCTCCGTCGCGGCAGTCTCCTGCGGCGTCATCGACGGCGTCCCACTGCTCGACCTCGACTACAGCGAGGACTCGCGGGCGGAGGTCGATGCGAATGTCGTGATGACCGGCGAGGGCGGGCTCGTCGAGCTGCAGACGACGGGAGAGCGCACACCGCTCTCGCGGGCCCACCTCGACGAGCTGCTCGTGCTCGCCGAGGGCGGGATCGCCGAGCTGCGCGAGCTCGAGCAGCGGGCGATCGCCGCCGGCGCGGTGCAGCAGACCGACGCGCCAGGCAAGGACCCGGCCCCAAGCCCGACCGCGCCGCCGACCGCCGGCTAGGCCGTGCGGCTGCTGCTGGCCACGCACAACGAGCACAAGCGGCGCGAGTTCGAGCGACTTCTCGCGGCCCCCGGCGAGGCGGTTGCCCTCGACGCGCTCGAGCCGGGCGTCGAGCTGCCCCCGGAGGACGGCGAGACGTTCGCCGAGAACGCGCTGGGCAAGGCGCGCTCGGCCGCGGCCCAGCTGGACCGCGCGACCATCGCCGACGACTCCGGGATCACCGCGAAGGCGCTCGGCGGGGCTCCCGGGGTCCGCTCCGCGCGCTACGCGGGCGAGCACGCCAGCGACGCGGAGAACCTCGCGAAGCTGCTCGCCGAGGCGCCGGCGGGCAGCGGCCTCGAGTACGTCTGCGTGATCGCCTACGTGGATCCCGGCGCCGGCGTCGAGCGCCTGTTCGAGGGGCGCTGCAGCGGTCGTCTCGCCGAGCGCCCGCGCGGCGAGCATGGCTTCGGCTATGACCCGGCGTTCCTACCGGACGACGGGCCGCCGGGGATGACGATGGCGGAGCTGAGCGACGCGCAGAAGGACGAGATCAGCCATCGGGGCCGTGCGGCCCGCGAGCTGCTGGCGTGGCTCAGAGCAGGTTGACGGCGGCCGAGATCGCAACCGCAAGGCCGAGTCCGGCGTAGCCCGTGTAGCCGGACAGGAGCAGCAGCAGGGCAGTGATGAGCGCGACCAGCACGGTCACGATCCAGGCGATACGCTCGACGGCCACGGCCCGATTCTTACGCAGGCGCCTGTCCGAATGCGGTGTTAGCGTCGAAAACCAAGGCTGAACTACCGAGGAGGGTCAAGTGACGAAGTCCGAGCTGGTCGACCAGGTCGCCGACCGGGCCCAGCTGACGAAGCAGGACGCATCGCGGGCCGTGGATGCCGTGATCGCCACCGTCGAGGACGCGCTGCGCCGCGGCAGCGAGGTCTCCGTGTCCGGCTTCGGCAAGTTCCACGTCAGCGAGCGCGGCGCCCGCATGGGGGTCAACCCCAGGACCGGCGAGCGGATCGAGATCGCGGCCTCCCGCGTGCCGCGGTTCACTGCCGGCAGCGGCCTGAAGAGCGCCGTGAAGGGGCGCTGAGGCAGCGCTGCTGCTCGGCGACAGGCTGGCGGCGAGGGTCGCCGAGCGCCGTTCGCAGCTCGTCCTCGGCATCGATCCCGATCCCTCGGCGCTGTGGCCTACCGCCGCGGGGGCAGCAGAGAGCACGGCGGGCGTGCCACGCGGCGCCGATCCCGCCGCGGCGGCGGCCGCCGCGGTGCTCGCGCATTGCCGCGCGCTGATCGACGCAACAGCTGAGGCCTGCGTCGCCGTCAAGCCCCAGCTCGCCCGCTTCGAGGCGCTCGGTGCGCCCGGTCGGGAGGCGCTCGGGGCCGTCGTCGAGCACGCGCGTACCGCAGGGTTGCTGGTGATCGCCGACGGCAAGCGCGGCGACATCGACGTCACCGCCGAGGCCTACGCGAACTCGCTGCTCGGCGGTCTGGAGACCCCCTTCGGTCACGTCGCGGGCCTGGAAGCAGACCTCGTCACGGTCAACCCGCTGATGGGCCGGGATGCGATCGCGCCGTTCGTGGGCGCGGCGCGCGAGCGGGGCGCGGGCGTGCTCTTGCTCGTCAGGACGTCGAACCCGGGCGCGGCGGACGTCGAGGAGCTCCAGCTGGCCGGCGGCGGCGCACTCTGGGAGCGCCTCGCCGAGCTCGTCGACGAGCTGGGGGCGGCCGGCGAGGCGGGCCTCGATGACGTGGGCGCCGTGATCGGCGCGACCGCGCCCGCCCACCTGCAGCGCGCCCGCGAGCTGATGCCGAAAGCGATCTTCCTGCTGCCTGGCATCGGCGCCCAGGGCGGCCGCGTCGAGGACGTCAGGGCGGCGTTCGCCGCCGGCGCCGCGGGAGGGCTCGTCTCGGCCTCCCGGAGCATCGCGGGAGCGCATCTCTCGAGCGCCGGCGGCTCGCCCGAAGAGGCCGCGCGGGCCGAGGCGCAGCGTCTGCGCGAGCTCGCCTGGGAGCTCTCGGGCGGCGCCGCGAGCCCGGGCTGAGGCGGCCCTGCGGATCCCCGGGCGCCCGCCCGCGGGACCCGCCGAGGGGGGTTGGGCCGTTCGCTAGCCTGTGTGGCGTGGATCGCAGGGGACCGTCGGTCGTTGGGGCGCACCTCGCCCGGGGTGCGACGCGACGATGATCATCACGGTCACCCTCAACGCCGCGATCGACAAGTCCCTTGCAGTGCCGAACTTCAGGCTCGGACGGCGCCATCGCACTGTCGAACAGCGCACGATGGCGGGCGGCAAGGGCGTCAACATCGCGCGCACGCTGAAGGCGCTCGGCCAGCCGGTGATCGCGACCGGCTTCGCCGGCGGCGCGACCGGCACGCACATCGTCGAGCAGCTGACCGAGGAGTCGATCCTCAACGACTTCGTCCGCATCCGCGAGGAGTCGCGGACGAACACCTCGGTACTCGACCCGACGAGCGGGGTCCAGACCGAGATCAACGAACGCGGCCCGGCCGTCACGGCGCGCGAGGTCGAGCTGTTCCGCGACAAGCTGCTCTACCTCGCCCGCGGCGCGGCGATCGTCGTGTTCGCCGGCTCGCTCCCGCGCGGGGTCGAGCCCGACCTGTACGGGTCGCTGATCAGGGACCTCGAGCGCTCGGACGTGACGACCGTCGTCGACACGGACGGCGAGCCGCTGCGGCAGGCCGTCCGCGTCGAGCCCGACCTCGTCTCGCCGAACGTGCTCGAGGCCGAGGAGCTGGTCGGCCACGAGTTCTCGAGTGAGGAGGAGCGCTCGCTCGCGATGGCGGAGATCGCCGCGCTGGGACCGCGCGAAGTGATCATGACCCTGCCGGACGGCTGCCTCGCACAGATGGTCGTGGACGGACAGCCGCGACTGAAGCGGGTGCGGATCGAGCCGCGCGAGCCGGTCGCCAAACGCGGCTCCGGCGACGCGTTCCTGGCCGGCTATCTGGCTGCCCGCTACGAAGGCCGCCCGCCCGACCAGTGCGTGCGCTTCGGCGTGGCGTGCGGAGCCGAGTCGGCCGGGCGCTTCGGGGCCGGCGTGCTCGACCCGCGCGAGGCGCGGCGCCTGATGGGCGATGTGGAGATCTCGCTCGTCGAGCTGCCGGCCGAGGCCGAGGTCAGCTAGACGCCCGCTCAGCCGCCGGCGACGTCGCGGCGCAGGAACACGAGGTAGCCGGCGATGAGCGCCGGGACGGCATAAAGCGCGCAGACCCAGGCCGAATGCAGGATCGGCGCCCAGTCGGTGGGCGTGCGCAGCAGCCCCTGCCAGGCGAAGTACTGCTGCGTGAGGAGGTAGGGATGGAGGCCTTCAAGGCCGGGGATCTGCGAGACGATCGCCAGCACGAGCGTGACGCCGAGCGCGCCCACGATCGCGGCCGCGCTGTTGCGGGTGATGGTCGAGAGCAGCACGCCGATGCAGGCGACGGCGAGCAGCGGGATCAGGAAGAACGTGTAGGCGGCGAACACGAGCAGCAGCGCCTTCGGCGCGGTGACGATCGTGTCCGAGAGCGTCCTGACGCTGTGAAAGCCCCACGCGCCGACGCCCGCGACGGTGGCGACCGCGGCGGACAGATAGACGGCGAGCGCCGCGTAGGTGGCGGCCGCCGCGGCCTTGGCCGCGAACACCTGGCCACGGTCGACCGACCGCGTGAGGATCGTCTTCAGCGTGCCGTTGCCGTCCTCGGTTGCGACGATGTCGCCGGAGACGAGCGCGGCGATCAGCGGCAGGAAGAACGGCGCGAGGAAGGTCAGCATCAGAACCGGCGTCGCCAGGCCGGATTGGAAGATCTCCGACGCGAAGATCGAGTCGGCGTTGCGCGGCGGGTTGCCGCGGATCAGCTGGCTGACGACGAAGATCAACGGCAGCAGCACGCCGAGCCCGAGGCCGAGGTAGGTGCGCTTCTGCGAGACGAGCTTGCGCAGCTCCCAGCGGTAGACCGTCAGCGTCGAGGGGCGGCGCTGCCGTGCCACGACGCCGGCGGCGGGGGCGGCGGCGACGCTGCTCACGATGCCTCCACGAGCTCGCCGCGCGTCGCAGCCGCCGGGGGCTCGGCGTCTGCCGGGGTTCCGGCGCGGCCGTCGGTCAGCCTGAAGAACAGGTCCTCGAGCGTCGCCAGCTCGGGAGTAAGGGCGAGGATCCCGACGCCGGCGCGGCCCAGCGCCAAGGAGAGCTCGGCGACGTGCTGCTCGTCGGCCTGGAAGCCGATTCCGTGCTCGCCGGCCGCGACATCCTCCACGCCGGGCTGGGCGCGGGCGAGCTCCAGCGCGCGAGCGTCATCGGCGGTGCGCAGCCGGTAGCCGGCGCCGCCCTGCCGGCGCAGGTCGGCGAGCGCGCCCTCGTAGACGACGCGACCGGCGTCGACGATCGCGACGCGGTCGCACAGCTCCTGGACCTCGGGCAGCTGGTGGCTCGAGAGCAGCACAGTGATGCCGTCGCCGGCCAGGCGCTTGATCAGCGTCCGCATATCGCGCATCCCGGCCGGGTCGAGCCCGGTGGCGGGCTCGTCGAGGATCAGCAGCCGCGGGCGGCGCAGCAGCGCGGCGGCGATCCCGAGGCGCTGGCGCATCCCGTGGGAGTAACCGCCGACGCGGTGCCCGGCACGGGGCGCCAGCTCGACGATCTCCAGAACCTCATCGATGCGATCGGCGGCCCCGCCGCCGTCCAGCGCGGCTAGCAGCTCGAGGTTCTTGCGCGCGGGAAGATATGGATAGAACCGCGGCGCCTCGACGAACCCGGCGACGCCCTCAAGCGCGCGGGCGCCCTCGCGCAGCGGGTCGCGGCCGAACAGCTCGACCGTCCCGGCGCTCGGGACGATCAGCCCGAGCGCCATCCGCAGCGTTGTCGTCTTGCCCGCGCCGTTCGGTCCGAGAAAGCCGTAGACGTCGCCCGCCCGGACGTTTAGGTCGACGTGGTCGACGGCGAGGACCTCCTTGTAACGCTTGACCAGCCCGCGCGCCTTGACAGGCGGCGCGTCCACCGCCACGGCTAGAGGCCCTTCGCGATCGCCTCGACGGCGGACGGTTCGACCGCGCCCGCGACGACGTACCGCACACCGGCGCGCTCGAACGTCAGCACCGTCCCGAGCGCCGTGCGCAACTCGCTCGCGCTGACGCCGTCCGGCAGCGTCACCTTCGGCAGCCCTTCGAGCGAGGAGCCCGCGCCGGCGCCCTTTTCGGCCTTCGCCTGCAGAACCTCGACCGCGGCGATGCCCTTGCCGTGGGAGGTAACGGTGGGCCGTTCGCCCGCCTGCTTGCCGGCGCTGGCGGACGCGTCGTGGTGCCGGGTCAGCTCGAGCGTTTCGATCTTCGCGCCCGGCGGCGGCGTGAGCTGGAAGACGGAGTCGTCGACCGGTCCGTAGGAGATCTCGCTCGCGGCGAGTTCGGCCACGGGCGCCGAGCTCGTCGAGCTGTAGATCGCGGAACGGAGCGGCGCGCCCGTGACGGCGTCAAAGGAGAGCTCGGCTCCGCCGATCAGACTGCCCGCTTCGTGCGGCCCGACCCGCACCGTGTAGGCGGGCCTGCCGGCGACGTTCGCCGGCGTCGCCCCGGAGACAGCGGCGTGCTCTTGGAGCTTCGCGACGGCTTCTTCGATCTCGGTCACCGAGGGGGCTTCGCCGTGATCCTTCGTGCCCGTGGCGCCTGCCTGCTGTTCCGGCGTGTAGCGGTACACCTTGTTTTCGGCGGCGTCGTAGATCGTCACGCTCTTGCCGTCGTAGATCACGTTGGTGTCGCCTTTTTCGGCTTTGAGCTCGAGGCGGACGCGGCCGTCCTTGGCGATCCAGAGCCGGCCGGAGGCGCCGGCGATGAGCGGGCTCGACATCGGCCCGGACCCGTGTTCGGCGGCCAGGTTGGCGCCTTCCAGAAGGTGGTTCGTGAGCGTCACGGTCGCGCTCAGGCCTTCAACCGGCGGCGCTTCGAGCGCATCGTGAACGGCCTGCGCGAGCGGCTTCGGGGGCGGCTTCGAGCCAGAGCCGATGGCCAGCGCGATCGCGGTCGCCGAAACGCCGATTGCCACGACGAGCGCGCAAAGCAGCACGAGCCGCGAGAGGGGGAGACGGCGGAGGATGTTCATGACGGTGGCTCCTTGCGCTTGCCTTCGGTCCCAGCGTAGCGCCGCGGCTTCACGCGCCATAAAGCTGAGCAGGCTCTCATCGAGGCCGGGGCCGTCCGTCCGAGGCGGCCGCGAGGAGCGGTCCAGCGGGCCGCCGGTCGCTCCTTCCGGGCGTCCAAGCGATATCTTCCCGGGCCGCATGGTCATCGTCTTCGTGCTCTTCTGGGTGCTCGTCGGCGTCGCGGTGTTCTTCATCGCGATCCGCGGCGGGGCACGGGGTGCCCGCGCCGCCCTGCACACCGAATCCACGGCCAGCCGCCGCCTGGTGACGATCGGGGTGATCCTGCTGTTCGCCTTCGGGCTGTCGGTGCCGGCGATCGTGCTGGCCTTCAACGGCGAGCACAAGGCCAGAGTCGCCGTCGGAGGGGTCCAGCTCACGCCGAAAGAGGTGAAGGGCCGGGAACTGTTCGCGCGCTCCTGCGGCGTCTGCCACACGCTCGCGGCCGTCAAGTCGGCCGGCAGGACCGGGCCGAACCTCGACGTCCGCGTGGGCGATGACATCGCGACCCCCGCCGGCCGCAAGGCGCTGGTGCAGAGCGCGATCCTCGAAGGCCGTGCGCGCGGCCTCGGCCAGATGCCCGCCCTGCTCTACCAGGGCAAGGAAGCCGACGCTATCGCGGAATTTGTCGCCGCCGTCGCCGGCCACTGAGTCAGGACGCCGGAAACCTGCGCATATCTGCGTCCTCGGTCGCTCGTGTGCAGCGCACACCTCGCTCCCTGCGTCCTTGATCTGCTTGGTTTCCGACGCCCTGGCGTCGTGGCCTGGCCACTTGTTAGGACGCGGCAGCCGGCGCATATCTGCGTCCTCCGTCGCTTGTGCGCAGAGCACACTTCGTGGGCGGGCCCATTCTCCCCTTGATCTGCTTGGTTTCCGACGCCCTGGCGTCGTGGCCTGGCCACTGATCAGGGCGCGGCCAGGCCGGCACATACTCACGCCCTCACCAGGCGGCGCTCGCCGCAGCGAGTAGCATCCGATGCGATGTCAGACGAGAGCATCGCCGCGCGCATCGATCGGCTCGTCGCTGAGGAGAGCAAGCTTCGCGGCGCCGAGCAGCGGGACAGCGCCGACGCCGAGCAGCTCGACGCGGACAAGGCCCGGCTGACCGCGCTCGAGGTCGAGCTCGACCGCTGCTGGGATCTGCTGCGCCAGCGCCGGGCGCTCCGCGAGGCCGGCGCGAATCCGGATGACGCCGAGGCGCGCGACCCCGGCACCGTGGAGCACTACCTGCAGTAGCTGCGGGGCACCGCGCCCGCGCTTTGTACACCCGTCGATACCCGCGCGCCGTGACCTCGGCTAGGGTCCCGGCGTGATGGCTGACCGGCCGGCGACAGCGGAGGATGTCAAGGCGCTCGTCGAGGAGCGGGAGATCCGCTTCATCCGCTTCTGGTTCACGGACATCCTCGGCCAGCTGAAGTCGTTCTCGATCAACGTGGCCGAGCTGGATGACGCGTTCGAGGAGGGCATGGGCTTCGACGGCTCGTCGATCACGGGCTTCAACGCGATCGAGGAGTCGGACATGATCGCGATGCCCGACCCGAGCACGTTCGCGGTGCTGCCCTGGCGCCCCGGCGAGCAGGGCGTGGGGCGGATGTTCTGCGACGTGATCACGCCCGAGAAAACGCCGTACGAGGGCGACCCGCGGCACGTCCTGCGCCGGGCGCTCGAGCGCGCGAACGCGATGGGCTTCGACACGTTCAACGTTGGCCCGGAGCTCGAGTACTTCCTGTTCCGCGACTCGAAGTCGACCGAGGTGCTCGACGAGGGCGGCTACTTCGATCTGACGACACTCGACGCGGGCTCGGATGTGCGCCGCGAGACGGTGCTCGCCCTGGAGCAGCTCGGCATCCACGTCGAGTACACGCACCACGAGGTCGGGCCCTCCCAGCACGAGATCGACATGCGCTACGCGGACGCCCTGAAGATGGCCGACGACTGCATGACCTACCGGATCACGGTCAAGGAGTACGCGATGAAGTACGGCTGGCATGCCACGTTCATGCCGAAGCCGCTGTTCGGCGAGAACGGCTCAGGGATGCACACGCACCAGTCGCTGTTCGCCGGCGACAAGAACGCGTTCTACGACCCCGACGACCAGTACTTCCTCTCCGACGTCGGCAAGGCGTTCATCGCGGGCCAGCTCAAGCACGCCCGCGAGATCTGCTCGATCTTCGCCCAGTGGGTGAATTCCTACAAGCGGCTCGTGCCGGGCTTCGAGGCCCCCACTTACGTCGCCTGGTCGCGGCGCAACCGCTCGGCGCTCGTGCGGGTGCCGCTCTATCACCCGGGCCGCGAGAAGGCGACGCGGATGGAGCTGCGCTGCCCGGACCCCGCTTGCAACCCCTATCTCACCTTCGCCGTGCTGCTGCAGGCCGGGCTGGAAGGGATCGAGAAGGGCTACGAGCTGCCCGAGCCGATGGAGAAGAACCTCTACCACCTCTCCGGCGAGGAGCGACGGCGGCTGGGCATCGAGCAGTTGCCCGAGAGCCTCGGCGAGGCGATCGAGATCACTGCCGAGTCAGAGCTCGTCCTGCGCACGCTCGGCGAGCACATGTTCAACCGCTACGTCGAGATCAAGCGTCAGGAGTGGGACGACTACCGCGTCCAGGTCACGCAGTGGGAGCTCGACCACTACCTGGCGATCCTGTAGCCGATCAGCGGCGGTCAGTCGGCGCGCAGCGCGGGCACGTCGCATGCGATCGGCCTCGCGGGCGCAAGGCGCCAGTGCATGGCCTGCAGCAGGTGCCCGAACGCGGCCGGGTGTCGCGGCGCGATCTCGCCGAGCAGCGCGAACACCGACTCGGCATGCTGCTCGTAGCGCTCCTCGCCGGTCAGCTGGGCGAGCCGCAGGAGCCCGTTCGCCGCCGCCGAGTTGCCCGAGGGGATCGGGCTGTCCTCGATGTCCTTGCGGCGGGCGATCAGCGGGTGGTCGGCGGCGGTCGAGAAGAAGCCGCCCCGCTCTGCATCCGCGAAGCGCTCGATCGTCTCGTCGGCGAGCGCCACGGCGAGCTCCAGCCAGCGCTCTTCGCAGGTCGCTTCGAACAGCGCGAGCGACGCCTCGAGCATGAACGCATGGTCCTCCAGGAACGCGTCGATCTTGGCTTCGCCGTGGTTGTAGGTGCGCAGCAGCCGGCCGCGACCACCGCCTGCGGCGGCGGTGCCCTCGCGCAGATCGCGCTGGACGAACTCTGCGGCGGCGAGCGCCGCTGACACGAGCTCCTCGGCGCCGGGCAGCTCCTCACCGGCCACGCGGGCCTGCTCGACCACGCTTCGAGCGGCGGGCTCGGCGAGCACGGCACCGGCCTCGGCGAGCGCGGCGATCATCAGGGCGTTCCACGACGTCAGCCGCTTCTCGTCGAGCGCGGGCGGGACCCGCTCGCGGCGCGCCTGCACAAGGCGCGCGCGAATCCGCTCGCGGGTCGCGGCGTCGGGTGCCGGGCCGCGCGCGGTCAGCACGTTCAAGCCGGGCTCAGGATTGTGCGGGTCGACGAAGTTGCCACTGGCATCGACACCGAGCCAGGCGATCGCCGCCTCGGCGTCCTCGCCGAGCAGCTCGCGCAGCTCGGACTCGCGCCAGACGTAGTACCGGCCCTCCACCCCCTCGGAGTCGGCGTCGAGCGCGGAGTAGAAGCCGCCCTCGGGGCCGCGCATCTCGGCGAGCGCCCAGCGCAGCGTGCGCAGGCTGGTCTGTAGATGCCCGGCCTCGCCGCCTGCCTGCCACGCGTGCAGGTACGCGCGGGCGAGCAGCGCGTTGTCGTAGAGCATCTTCTCGAAGTGGGGCACCGTCCAGCTCGCGTCGACGCTGTAGCGCGCGAAGCCGCCGGCGATCTGGTCGTTGATGCCGCCCGCGGCGATCGCGTCGAGCGTCGCGCCCGCCATCGCGCTCTCGCCGCGCAGCAGCAGGAACTCGATCACTGAGGCCTGCGGGAACTTCGGCGCCGGCCCGAAGCCGCCGTTCTGGGTGTCGTAGGTGGAGCGCAGGTTCTCGACGGCGTGCTCGAGGTCCTGCTCGCTGATCGGCCCGGCGCCGGGCGTGAGCCTCGCGGCGCCGGTGAGCTGCTCGCGCAGCCTGTCCGCCCCCTGGCGGATCTCCTCTCCGTTCTCGCGCCAGGACTCGGAGATCGCCTGCAGGACCTGCGTCCACGCCGGCATCCCGTGGCGGGGCTCGGGCGGGAAGTAGGTGCCGCCGTAGAACGGGATCTGCTCGGGCGTCACGAACACGTTGAGCGGCCATCCGCCGCGGCCGGTCATGCCCTGCACGGCCTCCATATAGAGCGCGTCGACATCCGGCCGCTCCTCCCGGTCGACCTTCACGCACACGAACGTCTCGTTCATGACCGCCGCCGTCGCCTCGTCCTCGAAGGACTCGCGCTCCATCACGTGGCACCAGTGGCAGGAGGAGTAGCCGATCGAGACCAGCACGGGCACGTCACGCTGCGCCGCCTCGGCGAACGCCTGCTCTCCCCAGGGCCGCCAGTCCACGGGGTTCTGGGCGTGCTGGAGCAGGTAGGGCGATGTCTCCTGCGCGAGCGCGTTGGCCATCGCCGCTCAGACTAGCCGGGCGGGAGCTGCAGGCCGCCGTCGGCCGGGACGCGCCCGAGTCCGGACAGCGGCGCCACCGAGCTCGGCCACGGCGCCGCGCCGCCGGCGGCGCTTCCGGCACGCGAGAGCCTCGCGCGGGCGATCGAGATGCTGAGGTCGAAGCGCCTGCCGTCGAGCGAGCCGGTGACCCGGCGCGAGGTGGACCCGAAGCGCACGTCGCCGTGCGAGGCGCTCGCGCCGGAGATCCGGATCGTCGAGAGGGCCAGCCGGCCGTGACGGACGGGGAACGATCCCGACAGCTGAACGCCGGGCACGAACGACAGGCCGTGCAGTGCCACCGAGGAGCCGCCGAGCCGGGCGTAGCCGCCGTGGAGCCCGCCGAAGCTGGCTCCGCTCGGCAGCGTCGCGTCCGCCTGAAGCGTGGCGGCGATCACCTGGCGGTTGAGGTCGAGAAGCGTGTCGAGCACGGCGATCAGCGTGCGGCCGGGCCTGCCGCCGAGACCGGGAGGCGGCTTGATCGCCGACAGCGTGCGCGGCGTGACGGGGGTCGGCGCGAGCACGTCCTGGGCCCCGGTGCAAGGTGCGACGGCGGTCCCCGCGAAGAAGCTTTCGAGCGCCTTCGCCGCGCAGCCGGTGAGGTCGCTGCCGACGACCGAGTGGCCGGTGAAGGGCACGACCTCGACCGTCGCGCCGGGAATCCGGGCGGCGACCTCGAGCGCGTTGGAGCTCGGCGTCCTGAGGTCCTGGGCGCCCGAGAGGATCAGCGTGGGGACGTCCGGCAACGGCGCGGCCGGCGGCGGCGGGGCGGACGCGTAGGGCCAGCTGTCGCACGCTTCGACGAGGCTCGCGCGGAGCGCGGTCTGGGGATCGAACGGCGCGAACCGGGACGCGGGCTGGGAGCGCAGGAACGCGAGCGCTTCGGCGAGCCTCGTCGCGGGCGTCGCGGAGCGCTGCCAGGGGAACGGGGCCTCCTCGCAGGTCGTCACGACGAACAGCGCTTCGTCGGTTTCCTCGGCTCCCGCGGCGGCGCTACGGCCCGCGGGCACGTTCGGGATCAGCCCCTCCGCGAGCGCCTGCAGCCGCAGCAGCGGGTCAGGATCGCTGCGCAGCGCCGAGCGGATCGCCGCCGGCAGGAGCGCCCGCAGCGCCGGGTTCAGATCGCCCGCCAGCAGGACGTCGAGGAGGTGCCGCTCATCGAGCCGCGCCGCGTGGCGGCGCCCGAGGCCGTCGT
This sequence comes from uncultured Solirubrobacteraceae bacterium, assembly GCA_963721285.1. Classification (GTDB taxonomy): domain Bacteria; phylum Actinomycetota; class Thermoleophilia; order Solirubrobacterales; family Solirubrobacteraceae; genus Palsa-744. The sequence goes on from CAVRIN010000002.1 coordinate 1,413,018, forward strand.
ACACCGAGCCGGCGAGCGGGTGGTGCTGCAGCCGGCCGATCAGGGCGGTGAGGTCGGCCACGGGTTCGGGCGTGATGCCGGCGCACATCTGCTGTGAGCAGAGCTCCCGCAGAACCGCGGGCAGGGCCTGGAAGCTCGGGATCGCGAAGGGTTCGGGCCCCTCCGTGGGGACCACGGAGTCGAGCACCATCGCTTCGACGTGCTCCGGGTAGCGTTCGGCGTACTCGAGTGCGACCTTGGTCCCGTAGGAGGTGCCGTAGAGGACCAGCTTCGAGTACCCGGTCGCCCGGCGGAGCGCCTCGATGTCCTGGACCGATTCCTGCGTCGTGAACGCCCCGCGCGCGCGTCCGATCTGTTCCGCGCACAGCTGGAAGATGCGGTCGAGCGAGCCGCGGGAGACTTCCAGCGCCGGGCAGCTGAGGGGGTCGGAGTTGCCTGTCCCGCGCTGGTCGAAGACGAGCAGGTCGCGGCTGCGCAGCGCGGGCGCCATCGTCTTGGCGTTGAATTCCGCGAAGGGGAGCGCGGGCTGGCCGGGCCCGCCCGCGATCGCGAGCAGCGCGCTTGGAGTGGGCGAGCTGCCCGCGAGCTTGCGCCCGACGCTCAGCGCGATCGTCCCTGGCGCCGCCCCGGAGCGGTCGAGCGGCACCGGGAGGTCGCTGCAGGACATGTGCGGCTGTCCTGCGCAGGGGGTGAAGCTAAGGGCCGAGGAGGCGTTCGAGGCGGCGGGCCAGCAGGCGAGCGCGAGCGCGGCCAGCAGGGCCGTCGTGACCCAGAGCTGAACTCGCCGCAGCATCGCCAGCGACAATAGCCGCCGCGCGGTCCGGCGACGCCGGTAGGTGGACGCTCCGCCCGCCGAGGATCCCGACGAGCATGTGATGGTGCCCGAGCCGCAGCGTTCCGTGGGCGGCCGCGCCGCCGCCGATTCTCAGATCGGCCGTTTCGGAGCGCAGCGCACCGGAGACGGTCATGCCCGGCACGAAGGAGTAGTCGTGGAAGGTGACCCCGTCGCTGTTCAGCCGCGCCCAGCCCGACCGCAGCCCGCCGGTGCGCAGCTCGGGCAGCGAGAACAGCGCTTCGCTCGAGATGCTCGCTTCGAGCGTCAGCGCGAGCTGGCGCGCGAGATCCGCGATCGTCATCTGCAGCGCGTGCACGGTGCGTCCGCTGAGCCCGGAGTAGCCGTGCGCGGGCGGGATCCGGGCGAGCACGCGCGGCGGAATCGGCTCGGGTCGCAGCCGCTGCGGTGTGTGCCCGCGGCGGCAGGCGAGGATCGGCCGTCCGCGGAACAGCGCCTGCAGCGCGTGTTCCGAGCACGACGACGGGTCGCTCCCGAGCACCGAGTGACCGGTCATCGGTGCGACCAGCAGGTGCGAGCCGGGGATCAGTGCCGCGACTTCGCGGGCGTTGGACGTAGGCGTCCGCAGGTCGTCGGCGCCGCTCAGGATCAGCGTCGGGACGGCCGGCAGCTGCCCGGCGGGGGCCGGCGGAAACGCGCCCGTATACGGCCAGCCGGCGCACTGTGGGACGTCGCTGACGGCGATCGCGTCGCGGGCGCTGAACGGGGCGAAGGCGCCGGCGCCGAGCGCGCGGGCAGCCGCGCGCGCCTCGGCGAGCCGCACGGCGGCGGGCGCCGAGCGCGTCCAGGGGAAGTCCTGCTCTTCACAGCTTGTCGCGTAGTACAGCGGCAGGTCGAAGTCTTCGCCGCCGCCTTCTTCGGACGGCACGATCTGGAGCAACCGTCCGAGCGGCGCCAGGTCACCGAGCACGGCCGAGCGCGTCGCGCTCACGAACTCGGAGCGCACCGGCCCCGAGAAGTCGCCCAGCAGCAGCACGTTGAGTAGCGCCAGCGGCGTCGCCGTGACGTGCCGCACCCGGCCGCTCGGGGCAATCGTGCGGATCCGCAGCCGGCGATCGTCCATCCGCCCGAGCAGACGGCGCAGGTCGGCGAGCCGGGTCTCTGGTCACGCCGCGGCAGGCCCGCGCCTGGCAGATCTCCCCGAGCACGCGTGGCAGCGCGGCGAAGGTCGGGCGCTCGAACGGGTCGGGGCCATCCGGCGGCACGACCGAGTCGAGGATCAGCGCTTCGACCCGATCCGGGTGCGCCGCCGCGTAGAGCTCGGCGAGCTTGGTCCCGTAGCTGGTCCCGTAGAGGACGAGCTTCTCGTATCCGCCCGCGCGCCTGATCGCCTCGATGTCGGCGACGCTGTCGGCCGTCTGATAGAGGCTTCGGGCCCGCCCGAGCTGAGCGGCGCAGGCGGCGACGGCGCCCGGGGACGGGTTCAGGCCGCGACCGCGTTCGAAGGCATGGCAGGAGAGGGGATGCGAGAGGCCGATCCCCCGCTGGTCGAAGACGATCAGATCGCGCGTGGCCGCGATCGGACCTAGCAGTTCGGCGAACTCTTCGGCGAACGGGACCGCGGGCTGTCCGGGGCCGCCGGCGAGCGCCACGATTGCGGTGCGGGCTTCGCCGACGGCCGCCCGGTGGCGGCGAATCGCGAGGCTGATGGTGCCGGGCACGGCGCCAGAGGGGTCCAGCGGTACGGCGAGCTTCGCGCAGGCGAGGTTGTTGCCTCGCGGGCATGCGACGAACGGGATCTGCGCCGCCGCCGGCGCCGCGATCGCGAGCGCCGCCGCGACCGGCGCGAGCGCCGTGGCCACCAACCTCCCGAGCCCCCTTTCCATTGCTCGAAATCTAGTTGCCGCGCCGGCCGGCCGCTAGGGTGCGGCAGGTGAGCCCCGAGCGCGAGACGATCCAGGCTGCCGGCGCCCCGGCCGCGATCGGGCCCTACAGCCATGCGGTCCGCAGCCGCGATCTGCTCTTCTGCTCGGGCCAGATCCCGCTCGACCCGGCCTCCGGCGAGCTCGTCGGAGATAACGCCGCCGATCAGGCGCGCCAGTGCCTGCTCAACCTGCAGGCGGTCTGCGCCGCCGCGGGCGCGGAGCTCGATCGCGCCGTGCGCGTGACGGTGTACATGACCGACCTCGGCGAGTTCGCCGCCGTCAACGAGGTCTACGGCTCGTTCTTCGAAGGCGCCGATCCGCCCGCGCGCGTCGCGGTCGGCGTGGCGGCTCTGCCGCGGGGCGCGCAGGTCGAGATCGACGCCGTCGTAGCCGTCTGAGCGATCGGGGGGCCGCTAGGCGGCGGCCGGCGCGGGAGCCGGCGGTTCCGGCGCGGGGGACGGCTGTTCCTCGGGCTGCATCGGCTCGGAGGCGCGCAACGCGCGGTTCAACAGCCGCAGCAGCGTCGCCCGCTCTGCGGGCTCGAGCGACTGGAGGACTTCGTCCTCGATCATTTCGCTCGCCTGCTCTGCGCGCGCGAACGCGCGATGGCCGGCCTTCGTGATCTGGACGAGGTGGCGGCGCCGGTCGTGCGGGTCGCGCAGCCGCGTCACGTAGCCGAGCTCCTCGAGCTCGTTGAGCAGCAGCACGACGTTGTTGGCGTCCATGCAGAACGCGTCAGCGAGGTCCTGCTGAGGGCAGCGGTCGTGGTCGGAGACATAGGACAGCGCGACCAGATGGCGCAGCTGCATGCCGAGCTGCTGCTCGTCGCTGCGGCGGTAGAACTGCTTCGCCAGGCGCGACATCAACACCATCGAGCCCGGAACACACCCTCTCTCCTCACCCACGAGCTCGAGTCTACTCCCTGTTACAGCGTTTGTGGTCATCTTCTCATCTGCCGTCATGTTACCAAAGATCATAGTGTGAACATCGATCATAAATTTTCTAGCGATCATCCTTGAGGCATGGACTATCCATGATATGGTGCTCCCACTGCAACCGAAGGGAGCCGGATGAGCACCACGATCGACACCTCGACGAGACTTGAAGCGGCACCCGAGAGGGCCTCTGACCGCAGGCGCTGGATAGCGCTCGCCGTCCTCTGCCTCGGGCAGCTGATGATGGTGCTCGACGCCACGATCGTGAACGTCGCGCTGCCGTCGATCCAGCACGACCTGCACTTCACGCAGAGCAGCCTGACGTGGGTGATCAACGGCTACCTGATCACCTTCGGCGGACTGCTGCTGTTCGCCGGCCGGCTGGGGGACCTCGTCGGGCGCAAGCGCGTGTTCCTGAGCGGGCTCGTGCTGTTCACCGCGGCCTCGGTGCTGTGCGGGCTCGCGACGAGCCAGGGGATGCTGATCGCGTTCCGGCTGCTGCAGGGCGCCGGTGGCGCCGTCGCCTCCGCGGTGATCCTCGCGATCATCGTCACCGAGTTCCCCGAGCGCGCCGAGCAGAACAAAGCGATGGGCCTCTACGCGTTCGTGTCCGCCGGGGGCGGCTCGATCGGGCTGCTCGCGGGCGGCTTGCTCACGCAGTCCCTGGACTGGCACTGGATCTTCTTCGTGAACGTGCCGATCGGCGTGATCGCGTTCGTCTTCGGTTACCTGCTGATCGAGGAGAACGAGGGCATCGGGCTGCGCGGCGGCATCGACGTGCTCGGCTCGGCGCTGATGACGATCGCGACGATGATGGGCGCCTTCGCGATCGTGAAGTCGAGCGAATACGGCCTGCTGTCGGCGCGGACCCTTCTGGTCGGCGGCGGCTCGATCGCGCTGTTCGGGGCGTTCCTGTTCCTCGAGTCTCGGATCGAGAACCCGATCATGCCGCTGCGGATCCTCCGCCTGCGGATGCTGATGGGCTCGAGCCTCGTGCGCGGGCTGCTCGTGACCGGGATGTTCTCCGCGTTCTTCCTCGGCTCGCTGTACCTGGAGCGCGTGCTGGGATACGACGCGATCCAGACGGGGCTCGCCTTCATGCCGCTGACGCTCGGGATCGCGTCGCTCTCGCTCGGCGGAGCGGCGAAGCTGACAGAACGCTTCGGCACGGTGCAGACGCTCGTCGGCGGGCTCGCGCTGATCGTCGTCGCGCTCGGGCTGCTGGCGAACCAGGGCGTCGGGGCGAGTTACTTCCCGGACCTGTTGATCCCGTTCCTGCTGCTCGGGCTCGGCGCCGGCGCCTCATTCCTGCCGCTCCTGACGATCGGCATGTCCGACGCTCCGCGGCGCGACGCGGGGCTGGCGTCCGGCATCGTGAACGTGTCGGTGCAGCTGTTCGGCGCGATCGGGCTGGCGACGCTCGGCACGATCGCGACCGACCACACGAAATCGCTGGCGAGCCAGGGCGAGAGCCTCCAGGCGGCGCTGACCGGCGGCTACCACCTCGCCTACGTGGTCGCCGCCGGAGCGGTGGCCGTCGGGATCGTCGCCGCGCTGCTCGTGCTGCGCCGACCGCTCGCGCCGGCGATGCAGGAGGCAGAGGGCGGCGAGCTGGCGCTGATCGAGTCCGTCGAGGCCGGCGAGCCGGTCGCCCAGGCGGCGTGATCGCGATGACGAACACGACAGATCAGCTCAACGCCCGGCTGCGGCGCGCCGACGACGGCGTGTTGACCGAAATGGCGCGTTCGCTGCTGAAGGACAGCCGCGGGGGCGCCGCGACGAGTGGCCGGCGTCTTGCCGCGCAGGTCGAATGCGCGCAGCGCGCGGGGGCTCGCTTCAAGCGGGCCTCCGCCGCCGCGCGGCTCACGCCGCGGGTGGGCGGGCATCCGATCGCAGCTCGGCGCGCTTGACCTTGCCCGAGGCGGTCTTCGGCAGCTCGTCTGCGAAGTCGACGATCCGCGGGTACTTGTAGGGAGCGGTGACGCGCTTGACGTGCTCCTGGAGCTCGCCCGCCAGCGCGGCACTCGGCTCGTGCCCGTCGCGCAGGACGACCACGGCGCGCACCACCGATCCCCGCTCCTCGTCGGTGGCCGAGACCGCGGCGGCCTCGGCCACCGCGGGGTGGGCGACCAGCGCGGACTCGACCTCGAAGGGGCCGATCCGGTAGCCGGCCGAGACGATCACGTCGTCGCCGCGTCCCTCGAAGTACAGCCACCCGTCGTCCTCCAGGCGCACGCGATCGCCGGTGTGCCAGCGCTCGCCCTCGCGGCGGTCGCGCACGTGCCAGGCGCCGTCCGGCGCTCGCGTCGGCGCCCTCGCCGAGGTAGCCGAGGAAGAACGTGGGCACGCTGGCGGGCGCCAGCGTCAGCTCGCCGTCCTGCACGTCCAGCTCGATGCCGGGCAGAGCCGGCCCCATCGATCCCGGCCGTGTCTCGGCTCCTCGGGCCGCGCCGGTCAGCTGGCCTGTCTCGGTCTGGCCGTAGCCGTCGCGGATCCGCAGGCCCGTCGCGTCCTCCCAGGCGGCAAGCACCTCCGGGTTCAGCGCCTCGCCGGCCGCCACCACCGAGCGCAGGCCCGGGAGCGGGCGAAGCGTGGCGCGCTTGGCGATCACGCGGTACTCGGTCGGTGCCATGCACAGCACGGCGACGCGCTCGCGCGCGAGCAGCTCCAGGCGCTCGTGCGGGTCGAACCGCGCGTCGTGCAGCAGCGTCGGCGCGCCGCGCAGCCACGGGGCGATGAAGACATTGCGGGCGGACTTCGACCAGCCGCTCGCGGCGGTGCACCAGACGAGCTCCCCGGGCGCGGGCGCGAGCCAGCGCTCGGCCTGGAGGCGCTGCCCGTAGAGGTAGCGCTGAGCGTGCAGCACGCCCTTGGGCTCGCCCGCGGTGCCGCTCGTGAAGGTGATCAGGCAGGGCTCGTGCTCGCCGAGCTCCACGGCGGCGGCCGGCTCCGCCGCATACAGAGCCTCGTCCGGGACGGCGAGCACGGGTACCTCGACGCCCGCGAGCTGGTCGAGGTCGCGCGCGTCGGCGAGGATCAAGCTCGGCCTCGCGTCGCGGATGCGCAGCTGCAGGTCCTTCGCGCGCAGCTGCTCGGTGCAGGGCAGCACGACCGCGCCGAGGCGAAAGCAGGCGACCATCGCGAGCACCCACTCGGGGCGGTTGCCGATCACGGTCATGACGACGTCGCCGCGCTCCACTCCTCGCGCCGCGAGCGTCCCCGCGAGTCGCGCCGAGCGCTCGGCCACCTCGCCGAAGCTCCACTCGCGACGGGTGCCCTCGCGCGCCAGCTCGACGAGCGCGAGGCGCTCCGGCGGGGCGGCGTCCAGGATCTCGGCGGCGAAGTTCATGCCGGTATTCTCCCTGGCACGTCCCCAACCCACCCTGGAGCCGCCGAACAGCATGGCCGTAGCAGCCCCTCATAGCGACCTCACCGACGAGCAGCGCGCGATCACCGAAATGGTCCACCAGTTCGTCGACGAGCAGATCATCCCGAACGCCGAGCACTACGACCACGAGGACTCGTTCCCCGGGCCGATCGTCGAGCAGATGAAGGAGCTGGGGCTGTTCGGGGTGACGATCCCCGAGGAGTACGGGGGAATGGGGCTCGATCTGACGACCTACGCGATGATCGTCGAAGAGCTGTCGCGCGGCTGGATCTCGATCTCGGGCGTCGTCAACACCCACTTCATCGGCTCCTACCTGCTGATGAACTTCGGCACCGAGGAGCAGAAGCAGAAGTATCTGCCGAAGATGGCCACAGGCGAGCTCCGGGCAGCGTTCTCGCTGTCGGAGCCCGAGCTGGGCTCCGACGTCCAGGCGATCAAAACCTCGGCCTCCAAGCAGGACGACGGCACCTGGGAGATCAACGGACAGAAGATGTGGGTGACCAACGGGCTGCTCTCATCGCTGGTCTTCACGCTGGTCAAGACCGACCCCGGCGCCGACCCGCGCTACAAGGGGATGACCTGCTTCATCTGCGAGAAAGAGCCCGGCGCCGGCGAGAACACAGGGGCCCTGAAAGGTCTCAACGTGCCCCCCAAGATCAAGAAGATGGGCTACAAGGGCGTCGAGTCGACCGAGCTGGTCTTCGACGGCTACCGCTGCCCCGCCGAGAACATCCTCGGAGGGGAACAGGAGGGCCTGAACAAGGGCTTCGTGCAGATGATGGACGCGCTCGACCTCGGCCGCGTCAACGTCGCCGCCCGCGGCGTCGGGCTGGCGCAGCGCGCCTTCGAGCTGGCGGTCAAATACGCCCAGGAGCGCAAGGCCTTCGGCAAGCCGATCGCGGAGCACCAGGCGATCCAGTTCAAGCTCGCCGACATGGCCACGCAGGTCGACGCCGCGCGGTTGCTCGTGCGCCGCGCCGCCGCCATGAAGGACGCCGGCGAGCGCTCCGACCTCGAGGCCGGGATGGCGAAGCTGTTCGCCTCGGAGGCGGGCCGCTTCTGCGCCGAGGAATGCCTGCGCATCCACGGCGGCTACGGCTACTCCAAGGAGTACGAGATCGAGCGGATCTACCGCGACGCGCCGCTGCTGCTGATCGGCGAGGGCACCTCCGAGATCCAGCGCATGGTGATCGGCCGCAAGGTGCTGCAGCGTCATAAGATCTGAAAAACCAAAGGGAGGTACAGCGGCGTGGCCGATGACGCCAAGGGCCTGATCGAACTCGCCGTCCGCAGGTTCGTCGAGGAAGTGCCGGCGCTCGCCCCCGTCAAGCTTGTCGTCGGCGTGGAGTTGCGCGGGCGCGGCGACGTGCAGCAGTTCCGCCTCGAGATGCCTGAGGTGAAGGTCACGAAGGGCCCCGCCGCCGACGCCCGCGTGCGGGTCGACATGCGCCGCGAGTTCTTCAACGTGATGGCCCGCGAAGGGAAGGTCCCGGACTGGGTCGAGGCCTTCACCTACGGCCAGGCCAAGGCCTCGGGGCCGGACCAGATCATGAAGCTGATCGTGAACGTCGTCGAGCGCCAGCGCGAGCGCGAGCGCACGCCGAAGGCGCGCCGCCAGGCCGGCTGAGCTCCTACTAGCGAGCGGGCGCCGCCGGCGCGGCCTCGTCGCTCTCGCCGTCCGGGGGCTCGGCGCTGCCGGCCGGCGCACCGGGGAGCTGCGGCCCGCCGGCGCCGCCGGCGCTCCGGCCGGGGACGATGCCGCTCTTGGGGTCGCCGCCGGCGGCGAGGATCTCGAGGAACGCGCCGACGACCCGCGGGTCGAACTGGGTGCCCGAGGAGGAGCGGATCAGCGCAACGGCCTGCTCGGCCGGCCACGCCGGCTTGTACGGGCGCTCGTGCGTGAGCGCGTCGAAGACGTCGGCGACCTCCACGATCCGCCCGACGAGCGGGATGTCGTCGCCGATCAGGCCCTGCGGGTAGCCGCCGCCGTCCCACCACTCGTGATGGGACTCGGCGACGACGCCGGCCAGCTGCAGCGCGGGGGAGCGGCTCCCGAACAGCAGGCGCGCTCCCAGCGTCGTGTGGGTCTGCATCAGCTCCTGCTCCCCGTCGCTCAGGCGCCCCGGCTTCAGCAGCACGCTGTCGGGAATCGCGAGCTTGCCGATGTCATGCAAGGGCGCCGCTTCGCGCAGGAGCGCCACGCTCTCCCGGCTCAAACCCATCCGCGCGCCGATCGCGGCGGCCAGCTCGCCGATCCGTTCGGTGTGCAGTGAGGTCTCGTCGTCGCGGTACTCGCTCGCGACCGCCAGCAGCTGGAGCGTCTCGGCGCGCGCCTCGTTGAGGTCGCGCGTGCGCTCGTCGACCATCGCCTGCAATCGCCGCGCCTCGTCGGCGAGCTGCATCTCGGCGCGGCGCTGCGCGGTGACGTCGTGGGCCGAACCGCGGATCTGCCCGTCGGCGGCGGAGGAGCGGGCGCTCCACTCGAGCCACACATGGCCGCCCTCGAGCGTCTGAAAGCGGCTGCGTGCGGTGACGGAGTCGCGTGAGCCGTCGGCGAGCGAGAGGATCTCGGCGGCGGCGCCGTCGCGGTCCGCCACGTGGATGAACGCGGTCAGCGAGCAGCCGCGCATCGCCTCGGGCGCGTGCCCCAGGCAGCGCCTCCAGGCCGGGTTCACGCGCACGAGCCGGCCAGTCGGGTCCGCCGTCCAGAGCAGCTCGAGCGACTCCTCGAAGTAGCGCGCGAGCTCGGCCTGCGCGGCGATGAGCGCGGCGCGATGGCCGAGGCCGAGCCGCCCGCGCCCATGGCCGTCAGGGGATCGAGGGAGCAACCCCATGGGATCGCGTCGGCCGGCGCCGCGTTCGAATATGCGGCATTCGCGATCGCGCTGGACGGATCTACGACCTCCGTCGCCGTCGTTGTCAGCGTGCTGACCGGCTCAGTGGTAGGACGTCAGCTGCTGGGCCAGGAACGCCAGGGACCCCAGCAGGAAGATGCACATCACGATCAGGGAGAAGTTCTCGTTCATGCTCGTTTGCTCCCTCCGGACAAGCATAGTTGGCCGAGAGGTCGATCGCCAGCGCAGGCGGTCGACGCGCGGGGTGCGCTCAGGCCAGGACTGCGCCGCCGTCGTAGAGCTTGATCACCTTGACGGGGTGGGTGGGATCCGACTCGACCGCGTCGAGGCAGAGCCGGCAGAGCACGCACTCGTCGAGGTTGGACTCGACGATCTCCAGCGCGCCCTGCGAGTCCTGCGCGTAGATGTCCACGGGGCAGGCCTCGGTCAGCTTGTGCGCGAGCTCGCGGTCGGAGGCGACGGCGTCGTCCACCTCGACGCCGATGAACGTCCCGTCGGCCCTCACACCGCCACCCCGCTGCCACGCTCGGCCATCTTCGCGCGGATCATCTCCGGGATGTCCTCGATCCGCTCGGCGACGGCGATGTCGGCCTGCGCCAGGCGGGCGATCTTCTCGCCGGCGGTGTCCTCCTTGCCTTCCACGATCGTGCCCGCGTGGCCGAAGCTCATCCCCGGCATCTCGTCCATGAAGCGGCCGGCCATGAAGGCGACGATCGGCAGCCGCGAGTCGTTCTCGCTCACCCACCGCGCCAGCTCGGCCTCCATGCGCCCGCCCGGCTCGGTGTAGATCACGATGCCCTGCGTCTGCTCGTCGGCCTCGAACAGCGGCATCAGCTCGGCGTAGCTGGAGCCGATGATCGCGTCGCCGCCGATCGAGACGGCCGTCGACTGGCCGAGCCCTGCGGCGCTCAGCGTCGAGGACATCTCGGTCGTCATGCCGCCCGAGCGCGAGATCACGCCGATCGGCCCGGGCGTGTAGGCCTGCGCGGCGTTTTTCGCCGGGCCGCCGATGCCGCCCATCTTGATCACGTCAGGGACGATGATCCCGAGGCAGTTGGGGCCGATGATGCGCGCGCCGCGCAGCGCCGCCAGCTCGACCATCTCGGCGACGTCGCGGCGCGGGATGCGCTCGGTCACGATCACGACCAGCTTGACCCCGTTCTCGATCGCCTCGAAGACGGCGTCCTTCGTGAAGGCGGGGGGGACGGTGACGACCGAGCCGTCGATCGCGCCGCCGTGGTGCGCGACGGCCTGGGCGACCGTGTCGAACACCGGCACGCCGTGCACCTCGCGTCCGAGGCGCCCCGGCGTGACGCCGCCGACGACCTTCGCGCCCTGCCCGTAGTCGAGGCACTCGCGCGTCAGGTTGACCGCCTCGCGGCCGGTGATGCCCTGGACGATGAAGGTGGTCTCGGCGTCGATCAGGATGCTCATGGGAGCGTCCTCCGCGGGACATCCGGTCCCGCGTTCTGACGTGGAGGACCCGCGTCCCGGCGCTCGTGAGAGTGGCGGCGCTTCACGCCGCCACTCCTTCGATCTTCTCGACCGCGCGCCGCGCCGCCTCGTTCAGTGAGACCGAGCGGTCGGCGTACTCCACGCCGTACTTCTCGAGGATCTTGAAGCCCTCCTCCTCCCAGGCGCCCGGGATGCGGAAGATCGCGATCTTCTCGGCCGGGTCCTGCCCGAGCTCGAGACAGGCTTTGATGACGCCGCGGGCGACGATGTCGACGCGGGTGTTGGAGACGATCGACATCATCACCGCGATCTTGTCGACGCCGGGCTTGCTCAGCACCAGCTTGGCCAGCCCGCAGGTCTTGGCGACCGACGGGTTGCCGCCGATCTCGCAGTAGTTGGCCGGTTTGCCGCCGTGCGCGCGGACGGCGTCGAACAGCGTCAGCGAGCCGCCGCCGGCGCCGATCACGAGCCCGAGGTTGCCGTCGAACTCGGTGACGTTGCCCGCCACGCCGCGGTGGTCGAGCGCGTCGACTTCCTCGCCGGCGAGCTCGAACGGCGTCGCCTCGCGCGCCTGCCGGGTCTCCTCCTCGCCGACGCCGAGCGCCTTCAGCAGCGCCTTGTGGCGGCCGCGCGCCTCGTTCTCGATGTCCATGTGCGCGTCCAGCGCGACGAAGGAGCCGTCGGCGAGGCGGCCGAGCGGGTTGATCTCGGCCAGGATCATGTCGTTCTCGACGAACAGCCGGGCGAGCCGGGTCACGATCGGGACGAGCCGGTTCAGAGCCGAGCCGGTGACGCCGGTGGAGGCGATCACCTCCTTGGCCTGGAACTCGGAGAAGGGCAGGATGTTCGAGAAGTGGCGGCGGCCGACCTTGTCGGGCTGCTCCTCTGCCACCTGCTCGATGTCGATGCCGCCGACCGGCGAGAAGATCATCACGGGCTGCTTGCGGATCCCGTCCCAGACGACGCCCGCGTAGTACTCCTGCTCGACCTCGGCCTTCGGGTCGACGAGCACGCCGCGCGGCTTGTGACCGCCGATCTCGAGGGCGAGGATCTCGCGCGCGTGCGACTCGGCCTCCTCGGGCGTGTCGGCGAACTTGACGCCGCCCGCCTTCATGCGCCCGCCCGTCAGCACCTGCGACTTGACCACGGTGGGGCCGCCGATCCGCTCGGCGATCTGCCGCGCCTCGGCGGGGTCCGTGGTGAAGCCGTAGTCCGTTACGGGGATCCCGGCCCGCTTGACGATCTCGCGGGCCTCGAACTCGAAGAAGCGCATGCGGCGCGGAAGCCTACAGCCCCGCGTCAGCCGGCGACGGGCTGCGGCTCGAAGCCGTAGGCCTGCGCCAGCTCCGGGTCCTTGCGAGCCAGCATTTCGGCCAGGTTGACCATCACCTTGCACTGCTTCCAGGTCGCGTCGTCCTGCATCTTGCCGTCGATCATGTGCACGCCGCGGCCGTCGGGGATCGCCTCGATCACCTTCTTGGCGAAGGCGACCTCCTCGGGGTCGGGCGAGTAGACCCGCTTGGCGATCGCGATCTGCGCGGGGTGCAGCGACCACGCACCGACGCAGCCGAGCAGGAACGAGGCCCGGAACTGGGTTTCGCAGCCCAGCTCGTCGCGGATGTCACCGTATGGGCCGTAGAAGGGAAGCGCGCCCACCGACGTGCAGGCGTCGACCATGCGGGCGATCGAGTAGTGCCACGGATCCTGCTGGTAGCTGGGGCGCGGCGCGCCCGGGTCGTCGGGGTCGGGGTCGGCGATCGTGCGGTAGCCCGGGTGCCCGCCGCCCACGCGGGTCGTCTTCATGCGCCGCGACGCCGCGAGGTCGGCCGGCCCGAAGCTCATGCCCTGGATGCGCGGAGAGGCGCAGGCGATCTCCTCGAGGTTCGCCACGCCCTGTGCGGTCTCGAGGATCGCGTGGATCAGGATCGGGCGTTCGAGGCCGGCCTTGGCCTCGAGCTGGGCCAGAAGGCGGTCGACGTAGTGGATGTCCCAGGGCCCCTCGACCTTCGGAATCATCACGACCTCGATCCGCTCGCCGATCTCCTTGACGATCTGGGTGATGTCGTCCAGGAAGTAGGGCGAGGCGAGCTCGTTCACGCGCGTCCACAGCGCCGTTTCGCCGAGCTCCATCTCCTTGCCGACGGTGATCAGCCCGGCGCGTGCCGCCTCCTTGCGTTCCAGCGGCACCGCGTCCTCGAGGTTGCCGAGCAGGATGTCCACCGTCGGCGCGATGTCGGGCACCTTGGCGACCATCTTCTCGTTGGAGAAGTCGAGGAAGTGGATCATCCGCGAGGGCTTGAACGGGATCTCGCGGACGGGCTCGGGGGCGTCGATGGCGAGCGGCTTGAAGAAGTCTCGGGGGCTGCGCAAGTCTGATCTCCTGGGTCTGCGGGGCGGGCGCTTTGCAGCCTGAACGCTATCGGCTCTCCTCCGCCGACTAGAGTCCGCCTCGCAGGAGTTGGCGGCGGGGGACGATGTCACAGCAGAACGTCGAGATCGTGCAGCGGCAGAACCGCGCGTTCAATCGGGGCGACCTCGAGGAGGTCTTCGCGCTTGCCGATCCCGACTTCGCGTGGTGGGACCGGGCTGATGACCCGGGCGCCGGAGTGCACCGCGGACGCGCCGGCGTCATGGAGATGTTCGCCGAGGTGTCCCAGTCGATCGCCGACCTGCGCATCGAGGCCGAGGCGTTCATCGACGCCGGCGACTGTGTCGTCGTCCCGGTCCGGGTGGTCGGTCGCGGCGGCGCTAGCGGCGTGCCTTTCGAGGAGCACGAGGTCCAGGTGTTCCGGCTGCGCGATGGGAAGATCGTCGAGCTGCGCGAGTACCGCGAGCTCGACGAAGCGCTGAGGGCCGCGGGAGCGGCGAGCTAGCAGCGCGTCCGCGCCGCGGCGTCTAGCCACGGGATCGACCGATCAGGCGAGACGCCCGGTGACGCCCACGGGCCACTAGAGTTCCCCGCCCAAAGACACCACAGGAGATCCCCCCACACCCATGAGCGACACCCAGACCGTCGAGACCGAGCAGGCCGCGCGCGAGGCGAGCGGCGCGCACCCCTACGGCCGCTACCTCGAGGAGTTCGAGGTCGGGGCGGTCTACAAGCATTGGCCCGCCAAGACCGTGACCGAGGCGGACGACCATCTGTTCTGCCTGATCACGATGAACCACCACCCGCTGCACATAAACGACGTCTACGCCTCGAAATCCCAGCAGGGGCGCAACGTGGTCGTCGGTCCGCTCGTGTACTCGCTCGCCCTCGGCATGTCGGTCAGCGACGTCAGCGGCAAGGCGATCGCCAACCTCGCGACCGAAGAACTCAAGCACCCCGCGCCCGTGTTCCACGGCGACACGCTGTTCTGCGAGTCCGAGGTGCTCGAGAAGAAAGAGTCGAAGTCAAAGCCCGACCGTGGCACGGTAAAGGTCCACACGCGCGTGCTGAACCAGGACGGCGTGCTGGTCGCCGAGTTCAAGCGGCTCGTGCTCGTCCCGCGACGCGAGCCCGGCACCGGCGAGGCCGAGGGCAACGTCGAGTAGGCGCCCGCACGGGCGCTGGAGCGCCCCGGCGGCGTGACGGGGCGCCTGCGGCTGGGGGAACGCCGCCTGTGGGAAAACCCGCAAGCCGGGCTGCGATTCGTACGGTACGCTTCCTCACGACCGCGCCCCGAGGGCGTTTTCTGCTTTCCGGGCGCAATCGGCCCGTGCAGGAGGCGCACAGCCGGTCCGTCGAGACAGCGAATCGAAGGAGTCGCCAGGCCCAAATGAACGCCACCGTCCCCGCACCGACCAAGAACGAGCGACTGCTGGCATGGGTCCAGGAGGTTGCGGAGATGACCGAACCGGACTCGGTCCACTGGTGCGACGGGAGCGCCGAGGAGTACGACCGCCTCTGCGTGCAGCTGGTCGAGGCGGGGACCTTCGAGCGCCTGTCCGAGGCCAAGCGCCCGAACTCCTATCTGGGACTCTCGGACCCGGGTGACGTCGCTCGCGTCGAGGACCGCACCTTCATCTGCACCGCCACCGAGAAGGAAGCGGGCCCGACCAACAACTGGCGCGATCCCGCCGAGATGAAGGAGACGCTGACCGAGCTGTTCAGCGGGTCGATGCGCGGTCGCACGATGTACGTGGTGCCGTTCTCGATGGGCCCGCTCGGCTCGGACAAGAGCCACGTCGGCGTGCAGCTCACGGACTCCACCTACGTCGCCGTCTCGATGCGCATCATGACGCGGATGGGCCAGGGCGCCCTGGACGCGCTCGGCGACGGCGACTTCGTGCCCTGCCTGCACTCCGTCGGGATGCCGCTCGCGGACGGCGCGCAGGACGTGCCGTGGCCGTGCAACAAGGACAACAAGTACATCGTGCACTTCCCGGACACGCGCGAGATCTGGTCGTTCGGCTCGGGCTACGGCGGAAACGCGCTGCTCGGCAAGAAGTGCTTCGCGCTGCGGATCGCCTCCGTGATGGCCCGCGACGAGGGCTGGATGGCCGAGCACATGCTGATCCTCAAGCTGACGTCGCCCGAGGGCGAGGTCAAGTACATCACCGGCGCCTTCCCCAGCGCCTGCGGCAAGACGAACCTCGCGATGCTGATCCCGACGCTCGAGGGCTGGACGGTCGAGACGGTCGGCGACGACATCGCATGGATGAAGTTCGGCGATGACGGCCGGCTCTATGCGATCAACCCCGAGGCCGGCTTCTTCGGTGTCGCCCCGGGCACCGGCGAGCACACGAACCCGAACGCGATCCGCACGATCGCCAAGAACTCGATCTTCACGAACTGCGCGAGAACCGACGACGGCGACGTCTGGTGGGAGGGCATGACCCGACAGCCACCGGCCCACCTGATCGACTGGCACGGCAACGACTGGACGCCGGAGTCCGACACGCCTGCCGCGCATCCCAACGCGCGCTTCACGACGCCCGCAGCGCAGGACCCGGCGATCGCCCCGGAGTGGGAGGACCCGGCCGGGGTGCCGATCGACGCGATCCTGTTCGGCGGGCGGCGCTCGACGGTCGTCCCGCTCGTCACCGAGGCCTTCGACTGGGAGCACGGCGTCTACCTCGGCGCGACGATGTCCTCGGAGAAGACCGCGGCGGCGGCCGGCACGGTGGGCGAGCTGCGCTTCGACCCGTTTGCGATGCTGCCCTTCTGCGGCTACGACATGGCCGAGTACTTCGCCCACTGGCTCGCGATCGGCCAGACCGCCGGCGCGAAGCTCCCGAAGATCTTCTATGTCAACTGGTTCCGCAAGGACGAGGACGGGAAGTTCCTGTGGCCCGGCTACGGCGAGAACTCCCGCGTCCTGGCGTGGGTGTTCGCCCGTTGCGCCGGACACGGCGCCGGCAAAGAGACAGCGATCGGGATCGTGCCGCCGGCCGGCCCGGAGGGCATCGACACCCGCGGCGTGGACGTCTCAGATGAGGCGATGGAGGAGCTGCTGCGCGTCGACGTGGACGGCTGGCGCGACGCGCTGCCCCAGGTCCACGAGCACTTCGCGCGCTTCTCGAACCTGCCGGCGGAGCTCGCGGCCCAGCTGAAGGCGCTCGAAGAGCGCCTCGGCTAGCCGGCGGGATGGCCGCCGCGGGGGGCATACCGCAGGTCGACCCGGACTCGTTCGCGAACTCGGCGTTCCGGCGCGCGATGTTCGCGTTCGCGCTGACGAAGGCCGGCACCTGGTACTCCTCGCAGATCGGCGCCCGCGTCGACCCGTGGCTCGTTCGCGCCTCCGGCGGGCGCCTCGACAGCGCACTGGGCACGATCCCGGTCACGGTGCTCCGCGTTCGCGGCGCCCGCAGCGGCGTCGAGCGCGAGGTGCCGCTGCTGTACTTCAACGACGGCGAGGACGTGATCCTGATCGCCTCGAGCTACGGTCGCCCGAAGACGCCGTCCTGGTACTTCAACCTGAAGGCGAATCCCGACGTGCGTCTGGAAGCGAAGGGGCGCAGTTGCTCCTACCGTGCCGAGGAGGTTCCGGAGGGCCCCGAGCGCGACCGGCTGTTCGATGAGGGCCGCAAGATCTACCGCGGCTACACCGAGTACGAACGCCGCACCGAGGGGGTCAGGCGGATCCCTGTCATGCGCCTGTCGCGCACCTGAGCGCGCGGCGCCGGGGCTACGATCGCGCTGCGTCGACGGCTCCGCGGCGCAGGGGGCGGCGGGTGCGCCGCGGCTAGTCGTGGTGCGTCTCGCCCGCGGCGGCGGGCGGGCGCGACTCCTCGGCGAGCGAGGTGATCGTGAGCGAGCCGCGCGCCGAGGACTCGAGCACGTCGGTCGCCTCCTCGAGCGAGCGGGCGTAGAGCTCGACGAGCAGGTGCACGATGATGCGCGCGTCGTCCTCGTGCTTGTGGAAGCGGACGTGCGTGAAGAACTCGCGTACCCCGTGGTCGCCGAAGGCCGCGTATGAGAGCGCGTCGCCCGCCTCAGGCCCCGAGCAGCTCTCGACCTCTTCGGAGTCGACGGTGACCGTGCAGGAGGCGACCCACGGCGTGCCGGCGATCATCCGCTCCCAGCGGTCTTCGATCGGCTCGACGCGGCCGTTGTTGAAGCCGAGATGCGGCTGGTCGTGCATGCAGTCGAGGCATTGCACGACCGCCTCCTGCAGCTCGTCGACGACTTCGGCGCGCTCGCCCGTGTCGGGATCGATCTTGTGGATGCCCTCGTAGTGGACCTGCACCTCCAGGTCCTGCGACCAACAGCGATAGCAGCGCAGCCAACTGCGGGCGCTCGTGTCGGGCGCGGAGGACTCCATGCGGACCATTGTAAGCGGGCTATCACCCGCGTCCGGTAGGCCTGCACGCCGGCAGGCCGGCGCCGCCGCGAGGGGTGCGGCGGCGCTAGCCCGTCAGGACGGGTCCTATTTGCCTTTGCCGACCTGGGTCGTGAGCGTCACGACGGGCTGGCCCGAGCCGATGGCCGCGGCTTTGACCTTGAAGCTCAGCTTCCCTTTCACGAGACCGGTGATCTGCAGAAGCGTGAACGTTTCGCTGGTCGTCGTTTTCACTTTCAGTTTCCTGACGTGGCGGGCGGCCTGGGCGATCGTGTGACCGTGAGCCGTGATTTTCAGGCCCGAGAGCGTGAATTTGTCCAGCGGGCTCGACCACGTCAGTGCGATCTGCAGCGATTTCGTGTGGGCGCCGACGGGGATCGTGTGGATCTTGCTCGCGCCCGTTTTCAGCTTGTCGGTGAACGTCTGCGGCGGCGTCTGGCAGGTGAGCGCCGCCTCGACGTCGTTCATGGTCGACTGCAGCTGACTGGCGTCCGTCTGCGGGAAGAACTTGCCGCCGGTGTCGTTGGCGATCTGCTGCAGGCGCGCCTGGTCTTCAGTGGACGAGACGCCGCCGCTGAAGCCGATCACGTAGGTCGGCGTCTGCGGGGGCGCCGGGTTCAGATGGGTGTTGGCGTAGGTGCCCACGTCGTGGCCGCCGTCGGTGAGGAAGATCCGGTCCTGGGCGCCCGGGTCGGCGGTCCGCGCCGTGTTGAACGCGGTGTTGTAGTCGGTGCCGCCGTTGTCGGCGTGGATCTTGGTGTCGAGCGCTGACTTCATGGCCGCGGCGTTGGCGCCGACCGGCTCGGGACCGAACACCGCGTCGGCGGCCGGCGGGCCCGAGCCTTCGAAGAAGTTGCCGCCGAACTCGATCGCCCCCAGCGTCGTCCCCGGCGACAGAGAGTTGATCAGGAGATCGAGCGCCTGGACGCGGAGCCGGTTCGGGTCGGTCACCGACATCGAGCCCGAGTCGTCGATGATCGCCTCGATGTTCGTGGCGGCCGTGCAGCCGGCGGCGACGCCGGCCCGCGGTCCGCTCGCGCCGCTGGTCGGCGCGGCGATCGCGGCTGCCGCGAGCGCGGTCATGATTGCCCAGAGCAGGTTTCGGTGACGCTTCATCCGACGTGACCCCCCGGTCGAGATTGCTGGAGTGCACAGGCTATACCTCGGCGCGGGCGGCGGGAGGTCCGCTCGACGGGTGTCCTGAGGCGGGTCGTTCGGGCTCCGCAATTTCTGCGGGCTGTCTTCAGCAGATCCGCATCGACGAGCTCTCACGGACCCGTGCTTCCGGGCTCGGCCCGTGCGGCGGTGGGCGCCGCACGGGCCACGAGCGCCTTCAGATCACCCACGGCGCTCGCCGCTCGCTCGACCGCCGCGCGCGAGACGATCCCCTGACGCAGCTCGCCGCGCAGCTTCTCGAACGCTTCGGCCGAGCCCCTTTCGGTCTCGGCGTAGAGCAGCATGTCCAGCCCGGAATCCACCGCTCGCGCGGCCGGTGATCGTTGCCCCGTGAGCGCCGACGCCTGAAGGTCGTCGCTGATCGTCACCGGCTCGGCGCGCGACGCCAGCGGCAGCTCCCGCCGGTAGATCTCCGGCGCCATGACGGCTGGGACGGCTCCGCCTGTGAGGGTGGGATAGGCCGCGCTGCTGATCATCACCAGCGCAGAGCGAGCCGAGCCGCAATGTCGGTAGGCGGCGTAGTCGCCGCGGATCGCCTTCGCAGGCGCCGCGATCGTGACCGGCCGCACGTCGGTGCTGGCGCCGGCCCGGCCGAGACCGGGAAAGTGCTTCAGCGTGAAAGCGACGCCGGCCGCTTCCAATCCGCTCGCGAACGCGCAGGCCCGTGTTCCGGTCGCGGATGAGGTGGCGCCGAAAGCGCGCGAGCCGAGGAACGAGCGCGGTACCCGCTCGACGTCGGCCACGGGCGCCAGGTCAACGTTGACGCCGGCCGAGCGCAGCGCTCGTCCGGTCAGCGCGCCTTCCGCCCGCGCGAGCGCCGGCGAGTCCATCGCGGCGGGTGCGAGGCGGGGCGGCGCCCAGCGCATCCGCTTGACGGCCCCGCCCTCCTGGTCGGCCATGATCAGCAGCGGGGGGTTCGATCCCGCTGCGGCCGCCGATTGCAGCCGACCGACCGTCGAGCGGACGGCAGCCGGGTCCCCGGTGCCGTTCTCGGAGAAGAGGATCACGGCGCCGATCTGCCCTGCCCGTACGCGGGCGAGGAAGCCGCCGGGAGGCGAGCTTCCCCGGAACCGCGCGACGATCAACTGGCCGAGCGATCGGCTCGCCGATCGCGACGCGACGGGTCGGTGGCGGGAGGGGGGGACCTGGTGCGTGCGGCCTGGGCCCGGGGGCGCGGCACCAGCGCCGGAGCCGCCCGCTGTCATCTCGGGCGCCTGGCTCCCGCACGAGTACACGAGGAGCATGGCGGGAACGGCCAGAAGCCGTGCTGAGCGGATTGCGGTCCGGCGCCGCGGGCGGGGGCCACGGAGCCGCTCGGTCGGGGGAGTTTCGGTTCGTGGGCGCGCGGCCGCAGCCTAACAGCGGGGTCTCGGCTCGCACGACATCCGGCCGCGCGCTAGCCGAACGTGAAGGCGTAGCCGCTGACGCCGGGGGCCAGGCGCAGCGAGACGTGACCCCGTCGCTCGGCGGGAAGCGAGACGAGTGAGTACAGGCGCTGCTCGCGCACTGTCACGACCCCGCGGTGAACGTCGGCGCCCGCGTCGCCCGCCGGGATCGGGCGGCCGTCGAGCAGCACCCGGACCGGCAGCGGGCGTTCCCCGGGTGAGCTCAGCACGAGGTAGACGTTTCGCGCGTCGAACTCAACGTCGATGCCGGCATCGGAGACGGCGGTCGCGGGCTGTTCGCCGATCCGCCACCGGCCGCTGTACGCGAACTCGTTGAGCGCGAGCTGCCCCGTGACCGGGCCGCCGTAATCGTGCAATCCCGCCCGAGGCTCGTGCAGCCAGCCTTCCGCGCGCGCGGTACCCAGGTAAGTCTCGGGCGTGGCCTGTCGGGAGGGGACGACGACATCGCGCGGTTGACCCCGTTCGCCGGGTCTGCTGCCTTTTTCCGCCAGCAGGGCCCGGATCGCCGTTTCGGTCTGGTCGTAGTCGCCCTCGCCGATCGACACGTAGCGGACCTGGCCGTGGGCATCGATCAGATAGTCGGCCGGCCACGCCTGGTTGCCGTAGGCGTTCCAGGTGCCCATGTCGTTGTCCTGGACGACCGGGTAGCGCAGCCCGAACTGTGCGACCGCGTTTGAGACGTTGCCTGCGTCTCGCTCGAACGCGAACTCCGGCGTCTCGACCCCGACGATCGCCAGCCCCTTGGAGCGGTAGGCCGCGTCCCACGCCTTCAGATAGGGCAGCGTCCGGATGCAGTTGATGCACGTGTACGTCCAGAAGTCGACGAGCACCACGCGCCCGCGCAGGCCCTGCACGCTGAGTGGCCGCCCGCGGGGCGTGTTGAACCAGCGCTGCGTGTCGCTGAAGTCGGGCGCCATCCCCAACGCCGGCAGCTTGCGTGCTGTCGCGAGCAGCGTCGCCGCCGAGGCGGTGGGCGCCGCGACCGCGACCGACCCCGCCGAGCCGCCGCATGCCGAGGAGCCGTTCGCGGGGGCGAAGCGGGCGCCGTGGCCCGTGATCTCGTGCAGGCGACTCGTCACGGCGTGCGAGCACTCGAGGCCGGCCGTGAGGTTGACGTCGGGGATCTGTTCGGCGACCAGCTGGTCGAAGTTGACGTCGAGACTCGTGAGGATCGCGACCGCCGTCAGCACCATCACGGCCCCCATCGCGCGCTGCAGCAGGTCGCCGCGCCCGGCGCGCCGGACGCGCTCGAAAACCGAACGCCCTCCGAGCGTCAGTAGCAGCAGCACCAGCGCGGACCCCCCGGCGTACGCGACGGCCAGCACGAGCGACCGGCCCGAGGCGGCGCTCACGGAGATCACCGCGGCAAGGATCGGACTCGCACAGGGCGTGTAGACGAACCCCAGCGCGCCCCCGACGAGCAGCCCCGACCAAAAGCCGTCTCCGCGGCTTTTCGGCCCGAATCGCGCGAGCCGCGAGAGCGGCGCCTCGAGCCGAGCGCTGAGGCGCGGCATCAGCAGTAACGCGCCGAACACGAGCAGCACCACGATCGCGAGCGCCCGCAGCGGGTCGCTGCCGAGCCCGACCCCGTCGACGACGCTCGCGACGCCGACGATCGTGACGGTGAAGGTGATCGAAAGCCCCAGCACCACGCCGAGCGGCCGACGTCGCCCGCCGGCCGCTCCGGCTGAGAGCAGGGCGGGCAGAACGGGCAGCACGCACGGCGAGAGCGCCGTGCCGGCACCCGCGAGGAAGGCGAAGGTGATCAGGAGAACCATCGGGTCTGTCGTTCGAGTCCGGCTAAGCGTTGCATGCGCCCGGGCGCGGCCCGCCGGTCAGGGGCGCCCCCGCGCCCGACCTCAGGGAGCGGCCGCGCGCAGCGTCTGTGCGAAGTCGGTGCCCGGGATCGGCCCGATGCAGGGCGAGATCGCACCGGCGGCGCGGTAGCGCTCGATACCCGCCTGCACGCCGGCGTCGTCGCCCACGGCCGTGAGCTCTTCCAGGAAGCGGTCCGAGATCGCAGCCTGCATCGCCTCGAGGTCGCCCGCGCCGGAGTCGTAGGCGGCGATATCGGCGCCGAACCCCGAGCGCTCGATCATCGCCCGGTAGAAGGGCAGGCCGAAGTACGGGATCAGGTCTTTGCGCATCGCCGCCCGGGCCTTGGCCGGATCGTCGGTGCGCGCTCCCGGCACCGCGGCGACGACGTCGAAGCTCCCAGGGCTGCGTCCCGCGCGTTCGCGGCCGGCCGTCACCTCCGGGATCACCACGTCGGCGATGTAGCGCGGGTTGCACAGCCAGAGCACGACGCCGTCCGCGATCTCGCCGGCGAGCCTCAGCATCGCCGGCGAGAGCGCGGCGATGTAGATCGGCAGGTCGGGGTGCGGCTCGATCCCGGACAGGCGGAATCCGGTCGGCCACTTCTCGCCGCCTGGCGGGTCCTCGCCGCGCAGGATCGCGCGCACGATCGAGGCGTACTCGCGCATCTCGGCGACCGGCCGGTCGATCGTCTGGCCGTGCCAGCCCTCGACGACGGGCCGGTGCGACACGCCCAGCCCGAGGTTCAGACGGCCGCCCGAGATCTCGTCGATCGTCGCCGCCGTCTGCGCCATCGTCGCCGGCGTCCTCGTGTAGATCGGGACGACGCCGGTGCCGATCCTGATCCGTTCGGTCGCCTGCGCGTAGACGGTGAGGACGGTCAGCGACTCGCGCCCGGCGATGTGGGTGACGTAGACGGCCTCGTAGCCGAGCGACTCGGCGAGCCTGACGCGCTCCAGCGCATCCTCCAGCGAGCGGCCAGTCGATATGAAGCAGCCGGTGGCCACGGCGGGAGCATACGCTTCAGCGCCGCACCATCACGAAGACCACCGCGATCGCAATCGCGATCTGGCCGAACGAGAGCGCCGTGCCCAGGTTCTCCGCGCCGAGCGCCCCGGCGAGGGCGCTGGCGGCCACGAAGGCGCCGAGCATGATCAGCAGGTCGCGTCTCACTTGCCGGCCCCCGAGGTGCCGGTCCGTCCGCCCTCGCCTCGCCGCACGCGCGCTCGAGCGCCTCGACGAGCGCCGCCGAGGCGAGGCTCGGGTCCTGCGCGTCCAGCAGGCGTTCGGCGCCGGCGCGCCCCCCGAGCGCACGCAGCCCGCGCTCACCCCGCTCGGCGGCGAACTCCGCCAGCGCGCCGGCCCGTCTCGCGCGTAGGCGGCGCGCACGCAGATCGAGACCCGCGCGGTGCTCCTCCAACGCGTCGATCAGCTCCTCGATGCCGCTCGCCGGGGCGAGCGAGGACACGGCCAACACGGGCGTCGAGCGCGACCCGAGCGAGCGCAGCGCCGCGCTCAGATCACGTCGCGTGCGCATCGCCAGATCGTCCAGGTCGGCCTTCGTCACGACGAGCACGTCGGGGATCTCCATGATCCCCGACTTCAGGAACTGCAGCACGTCTCCACTTCCCGGCTGGACGACCACGGCCACCGTGTCGGCGAGGTCGGCGACCTCTGTCTCCGCCTGGCCCACCCCGACGGTCTCGATCACGACGACATCGAAGGCCGCCGCGAGCGCTTCAGCCGCGGCGCGGGTCGGCCGCGCGATCCCGCCGAGCCGATCGCCGGCCGCCGTGGAGCGGATCAGCACCCCGCGGTCGGAGGGGTCGAACTCGATCCGCGCGCGGTCTCCCAGCAGCGACCCGCCCGAGCGCCGCGAGCTCGGATCGATTGCGAGCAGCGCCACGGTTCTGCCTCGTCCCCGCCAGGCCGCGATCAGGGCCGAGAGAAGCGTCGACTTCCCGGCGCCCGGCGGCCCCGTGACGCCGACGACGTGTCCGGGCGCCTCGGCGCCGAGCGCGGCCGGGGAGACCTCGCGCATCAGCGCTCCGGCCTGGTCGCGGTCCTCCGCGGCACTGCTCTCGAGCAGGTTCAGCGCCGCCGGGGCGGCGGCAAGGTCCCGCTCGCGCAGGCGCGCGCCGAGCGCCGAGCCGGCGCCGCTCACGCGCCGGCGTCGGCCACGACGACGGGCGTGGCGCCGGCGCCGCCTTGCGCGGGGTCCGGCTCCGAGCCGTTGCCGCCGCCGTCCAGCAGCGCGAGGATGTCCCGCACGATGCGGGAGATGTCGAAGTCCTTCGGCGTGTAGACGGCCGCGACGCCGGCCTGCAGCAGCGGCGCGATGTCCTGCTCGGGGATGATCCCGCCGACGACCACCGGCGCGTGGACCCCCGCCTCGCGCAGGGCGGCGATCACGGCGGGGATCAGCTCGCGGTGCGAGCCGGAGAGGATCGACAGCCCGATCACGTGCACGCCCTCCTGGAGCGCCGAGGCGGCGATCTGCGCAGGGGTCAGCCTGATGCCCTCGTAGACCACGTCCATGCCGGCGTCCCGGGCGCGCACTGCGATCTGCTCCGCGCCGTTGGAATGTCCGTCGAGGCCGGGCTTGCCGACGAGGATCTTGGGCCGGCGGCCGAGCTTCTCCTGCAGGCGGGCGACCTCGGCCTGCAGCTGGGCGAGCTCGTGGCCCGCCGGAGCCGCGGCTGCCTCGCCGACGCCCGTCGGCGCGCGGTAGCTCCCGAAGACCTCGCGCAGGGTGCCGGCCCACTCGCCGGTGGTCGCGCCGGCGCGGGCGGCCGTGATCGTGGGCTCCATCAGGTTCACCTCGCCGGCGGGCGCGCGGGCGGCCCGCGCGAGCTCGGCGAGCGCGGCGTCCACCGCGGCCTGGTCACGCTCGGAGCGCCACTGCCGCAGGTCCTCGATCTGCTCGGCCTCGAGCGCCGGGTCGACGACCAGGATGCCGCCCTCGGCATCGGCGGTCAGCGGCGAGTCCTCGGTCTCGGTGAAGCGGTTCTGGCCGACGACGACCAGCTCGCCGGACTCGATCCGGCGGATCCGGTCGCGGTGCGAGTCGACCAGCGCGGCCTTCATGTACGGGACCGCCTCGACGGCGCCGCCGTGCTCAGAGACGACGGCCATCTCCGCGCGGGCCTTCTCGAGCAGCTCCGCGACCAGGCCGTCCATCACCTTCGAGCCCTCGAAGATGTCCGGGTACTCGAGAATGTCGGTCTCGTAGGCGAGGATCTGCTGGATCCGCAGCGACCACTGCTGATCCCACGGCCGCGGCAGCCCCAGCGCCTCGTTCCAAGCCGGCAGCTGGATCGCTCGGGCCCGGGCATCGCGCCCGAGCGTCACGGCCAGCGCCTCGAGCACGATCCGCTGCACGTTGTTCTCGGGCTGGGCCTCGGTCAGCCCCAGCGAGTTGACCTGCACCCCGTAGCGGAAGCGGAGATGGCGGTCGTCCTCCACGCCGTAGCGCTCACGGCCGAGCTCCTCCCAGAGGATCGACATCGCGCGCAGCTTGGCGTGCTCCTCGACGAAGCGGACGCCGGCGTTGACGAAGAACGAGATCCGGCCGAACACCGCGCCCATCCGCTCCTGCGGGACGCGCTCGCGCGCGGCGTCGAGGACGGCGATCGCGTTGCTCATCGCGTAGGCGATCTCCTGCTCGGGCGTCGCGCCGGCCTCCTGCAGGTGGTAGGAGCAGATGTTGATCGGGTTCCACTTCGGGACGTGCTCGACCGTGTAGGCGATCATGTCGGCGATCAGGCGCATCGAGGCGCCGGGGGGGAACGCGTAGGTGCCCCGGGCCAGGAACTCCTTGATGATGTCGTTCTGCGTGGTGCCCTGGAGCTGCTCCTGGGGGGTGGGTGGGTTCTGATTTTCGGCGGTGACGATGTAGAGGGCGAGCAGCCAGGCGGCGGTCGCGTTGATCGTCATCGAGGTGTTCATCTCGCCGAGCGGGATGCCGTCCATCAGCGCCGCCATGTCGCCGCGATGGGAGATCGGCACGCCGACCTTGCCCACCTCGCCGCGGGCGAGCTCGTCGTCGGGGTCATAGCCGGTCTGGGTGGGCAGGTCGAAGGCCACCGACAGGCCTGTCTGGCCCTTCTGCAGGTTGCGCCGGTAGAGCTCGTTGGACGCCTTCGCCGTCGAGTGGCCGGCGTAGGTGCGCATCATCCAGGGCCTGTCGGGCTCGGGCAGGCGGGGCGAGTGCTGATCGCTCATGGCCGTAATTGTACGGTTGCCCCGCGGCCTTTATCCTGATCGCAATGGACCAGACCGTCGAGGTGCCGCGCGCGGGCGACCCCGGAACGGGGCTCGGCGGGTCCTGGCGGGTGATCGTCCGCAACGACGACCACAACACCTTCGATCACGTCGCACGGACGCTCGCCCGGTTCATCCCCGGAGTTTCCGTGGAGCGCGGGATGGAGATCGCCAACGTGATCCACTCGACCGGGCGGGCGATCGTCTACAACGGCCACCAGGAGGCAGCGGAGCACTACTGGGAGCAACTCAAGGGCGCCGGCCTGACGATGGCGCCGCTCGAGCAGGGCTAAGGGCGGGCGCTCAGGCGCTCTCGCCGACGCCGACGCCGTTGCCGCCGAGGCCGTTGCCGCCCGAGGTGAGCGGGGAGCGCTCGATCCCGCCCGCGGCCGTCTGGTCCCACCAGCCGTAGAGGACCGGCACCTGGTACCAGCTCGAGTGACGGACGCGGAACTCGGTCATCTCCGGGCCTTCCCAGTAGCGCTCCCAGTCCATGTACTGATCGAAGGCCGCGAGCTGCTGGAACTTGTATTTGTCATCGCGCGCGCGGTAGACGGCGTAGGAGCTCGCGCCGTAGCGGAGCGCGACGGCGGCGATCTCGTTCAGCGCTTCCTCGAGGCCGTTGGCGCGGAACCCTGTCGCGTACCACGGGACGATGACCGTGCCCGGCATCAGGCGCCGACCTCGGCGTGGATCGCGCCGGGGCCTTCGGCCGTCTTGCCCTGGCCCTCGGCGTCGGCGCCGACGAGGATCGCGATCTTGCCGAGGTGCTTGTTTTCCATCATCAGCTGATGCGCTTCGGCGACGCCATCGAACCCGAGCGTGCGCCACAGCACGGGTCGGATCAGGCCGCTCTCGATCAGCTCGTTGGCCTTCATGCACTCGTAGGCGTTGGCGAAGTGCGAGCCGAGGATCTCCTTCTGTTTCATCCACAGGATCGCGACGTTGAAGTCGACGTCGATGCCGGTGGTGCCCGCGCAGATCACGATTTTGCCGAACGTCTTGGCCGTGAAGACCGAGGTCGGAAGCGTCGCTTTGCCGACGTGCTCGAAGACGATGTCAGGGGCGTCGCCGAGGATCTCTTTGACGCGCTTGGCGAAGGCCAGCGCGACCTTCGAGCGCGCCTTCTCCTCCTCGGGGGTCTCGCCGCCCTTGCGCATCATCCCGGCGAACTCGCCCCGGTCGATGTAGTCGACCGCGCCGAGGCGCTTGACCAGCTCGCCCTTCTCCGCGGAGGAGACGACGCCGACGGAGTTGGCGCCGGCGGCCTTGCAGATCTGCGTGGCGAACACGCCGAGGCCGCCGGCGGCGCCCCAGATCAGGACGTTCGCGCCGGGCTGCAGTTTGCAGCGGGTGATCAGCATCCGGTAGGCGGTGAAGTAGACGAGCCCGTAGGAGGCGGCCTCCTCCCAGGTCAGCGCGTGCGGCTTGGGCAGCAGTTGCTGGGCCTGCACCTTCGTGAACTGGGCAAAGGAGCCCCACGTCGTCTCATAGCCCCAGATCTTCTGCGAGGGCGCCGCCATCGGGTCGAGCCCGTGGACCTCCGGGTCCTCGTAGGAGGCCTGGTTGCAGTGCACGACGACCTCGTCGCCGGGCTTCCAGCGGGTCACCCCGGCGCCCACCTTCCAGACGATCCCCGACGCGTCGGAGCCGCCGATGTGGTGGCCGTACTCGGGATGGTCGCCGTACTTCATCACCGACACGGGCTTGCCGAGCGCCGCCCAGACGTTGTTGTAGTTCACGCCGGCGGCCATCACACGCACGATCACCTCGAACGCGCCCGGCTCGGGCACCTCGACCTCCTCGACCTGGAAGGCGTCCTTCGGTTCGCCGTAGCGCTCCTCGCGGATCACCCACGCTGCCATCGTGCTGGGCAGCTCGCCGGGCTCGGCGTCGACGGCGGAGACTTGTTGGAGATCGATTGCCACTGTGCTCTGAACCTCGTTCCTCGGGGATGGCCGGCCGCCCAAATGCTACTGGCGGTCGGCCGGCGGGGCTCCGACGCGGAGCACGGCCGCCCGCCTCAGCGGCGGCGGCGCTCCGTCCGCCACACCAGGCGCAGTCCCGACCAGTCCTCGTCGAGCGCCGCCACCTTGTTGTCCACGAGCCCCAGCGGCAGGGCGAGGTCGCGCAGGTCCTGCTCGCGGACATCGCTCTCGTGCCCGGCGGCGCGCCGCGGCCATGCGACCCACAGCGCGCCGTCGGGGAAGATGCGCGCCGAGAGGGGCTCGATCGCCGCGGCCAGCTCGGCGCGCGCGCGTACGAACGCGACGGTCACATCCCCCGCGCCGCCCGCCGTCTCCGGCGCCGCCGCGCCGGCGGCCGGCCGCCGGCGCCGCTCGCGGGCGCCGGCCGGCAGCTCGCCGGTGGACCAGCCGCGGGGCGCACCGACCAGCAGCAGACGCCCGCCCGGCTTGAGGCCGAGCTTTTTCCACAGCGGCGTGCCGGAGTAGCCGGCCGGAGCCGGCGTCACGGGCGCGGGCGGTCCTGGTCGCGCGTGCTCGCGTGTTCGCCGCGATCGGGGGTTTCGTCGGTGCGGCGGCGCTCGGCCACCGTGCTGATGATTCCAAGACGCGGGCCGCCGACGAGCTCCCATGCGCGCTCGATGCCGAGCAGAAAGCACACGACGACGACGACGCAGATTGCCTGCAGGCTGCCGCGGTCACGGTCGTCGATGTCGAGTTCGATCCCGGCGATCGAGCTGCACGCAGAAAGCGATCGCCAGGCCGAGGAGGAAGCTGAGCTCGCGCACGTGCAGCTCGGCGGCGCGGACGGATGGCACCAGGCGCACGAGCGAGGCCACGATGAAGCGTCAGACCGAGGGCGGCGACGACCGTCGCCGCGGCGCCGGGGGAGAAGCCGGGGATGAGCCCGAACAGCGACACCGTGAGCGCGTTGACGAAAGCGGCCAGCGACGCCGACGCGCGCACGGCGTAGACGTCTTCGGCATCCGGGCCGATCACGCGCTCGGGCCGCGACCGAGATCGCGACGAACAGCAGGCCGATCAGGGCGCCGGCGGTGCCCGCGGAGGCGGCGAAGAACGCGGGCGCCGAGGCCATCGGCGCATTATCGCGCCGCCCCCGCGGCCAGTCCCCGGCCCCGACGGTCGCGGTGACGCGCGCGGGCTCGGCGCCCGTCGCGCCACCCGGCCCGGAGGCGCGGTCCGTTAGCGTTCGGCGCAACGGAGTGAGGCGAGGAGAAAGGACGACGGGCGGATGCCACTAGACGGATCGGTGCTCGGAAACTGCGCCTCGGAACAGATGGAGGCGCTCGACGAGGCCTACGGAGAGGACGAATCGGCGGAGATCGGCGCCGTGCTGACGATCGTGCAGGTGCTCAAAAGGCTCGACGGCGACGGGGACGGCGAGGACTACTCCTCGACGGTCCGGATCCGCCACAACATCCCGGATCCGTATGCGGCGATCGGCTATCTCCGGGCCGCTGAACAGAGCATCATCCAGCAGATCAGCGGCGGCGAGGAGGAGTAGCAGCCGGCCCGCCCCTGTCCGCCGGTGGGCTTGGAGAACCGCCCTAACTCGGAGGCGGCGACTCTCCCGCGAGGGCCGGGTGCAGTGCGCAGCGGCCGCCGCGTCAGGCCGGCGGCGCGAACGGCAGCTCGACGACCTCGGCGGTCGTCGTGCCCCCGGCGAGCTGCAGGAGCGCACCCGGCTCCGCCTCTCGGCGCACCAGCGCGAGTGCGATCGGCCCGAGCCGGGGCGAGTCGGCGACGCTCGAGAGGCGGCCGAGCTCCCGCTCACCCAGCAGCAGCGGCGCGCCCGGCTCGGCGAGAGCAGCGAGCCGCAGGCCGCGCAGGTGGCGGTTGGGCCTGCCCTTGTAGTGGAGGCGCGCGACCGTCTCCTGGCCGACGTAGCAGCCCTTGGTGAAGCTCACCGCCCGCTCGTTGAGCCCCGCCTCCTGCGGGATCACCGTCTCGTCGAGGTCGATGCCATAGCGTGGCCGCCCGCTCTCGATCCGCAGACACTCGGCGGCCGCCTCGCCGACGGGCTCGGCTCCGCGCGAGCGAAGCGCCGCCGCCAGCGCGGCGGTGTCCCCGGCCGCGGCCAGCAGGTCGATGCCGGCGTCGGTCCGAATCGCCAGCGCCTCGACGCCGGCGAGCGAGACGGCGGCGTTGGCGTGCTCGACGGGACCGGGGTCGGCACCGGCGACGCCGGCCGCGCGGGGCCCGATCAGCGACAGCAGCCCGCGCTCGACCGTGCGCTTGTCGAGCTCGACGCGGAAGCCGACCTTGAAGCGGCGGATCATGTCGAACAGGCTCTGGAGCGCGACGCGCTCGGTGTCGAGCAGCAGTTCCGGCTCCCCCTCGCCGCCCTCGACCGCGAGCACGCGCAGGTCGCCGAGCATCTTGCCCTTGTGGGTCAGGAAGGCCGCATACCGGCCTTCCCCCGCCTGGAGGTCCGCGAGCTCGTTCGTGACCTGGCCGTTGAGGAACTCGATCGCCTCGGGGCCGCTCAGCGCGAGCTTGCCGCGCTCGGAGCGATCGAGCAGCCCGCAGCCCTCGCGCAGCGTCCGGTAGTCCGCCGCCGTCGAGTCCGCCGGGGCGGGGGCGAGCGGCGTGTCGGTCGTGACGGCCATGATTCGAGAATAGCCGCGCTAGGCTTGGCCGCGATGGGCCTCTCCGACTCCTTCCAAGAGCTCGTCGACTCGCTGCCCGAGGATTGGACCGATCTCGAGCTCGACCTGCGGATCGCAGACGAGTCGCGCTATGTCGAGGCGGCCCTGTATGTCGCGACGATCAACGCTCGCCCCTACTCGCATCACGACTGGCACTGGCGCCTGTGCGTCGCGCACACTTTCGGCCACGCGGCCTCGGCCGAGACCGTCCACGGCGCGTTGAGGCTGCTCGATGAAGCCGGGATCGCCGGGGAGCTGGTGGTGCGCGAGGAGCGGATCGGCCGCGTCGAGGTCACGCAGATGTGGGGGCGCCCGCAGTCGGCTCGCGACGAGTTCCGGCGCCTGCGAGCCCAGTAGAGCCGCAGAGGAAGCTGTCGGCTCGGTGGCACGCGCGCTCGTCCTCACCGATGACCTGCTGTTCGGCTCAAACGTGCAGGGGATGCTCGCGGCGGCGGGTCACGATGTCGAGCTGGCAGCCGACGAGGACGCGCTGCGGGAGGCGCTCGTGCGCGAGCCGGCGCAGATCGTGATCGCAGACCTGACCGACCGCGAGCTCGAGGGCGTACAGACGGTCGCCGAGCTGCGTGAGGAAGGCTTCCTCGAGGGCGTGCCGCTGCTGGCCTACTACTCGCACGTCGAGCCGGGCGTGCGGGAGCTGGCCCTCGCCGAGGGCTTCGACGCGGTCGTGCCGCGCTCGCGCATGGCGCGCGACGCCCCAGAGCTTGTCGGCGGACTCCTCGCCGCGAGCTGAGGCGTCGGCGGCCTGATCGCCGCGGGGCGAGCGGGCGGCGGCGGACTCCTCGCCGCGAGGTGAGCCGCCGGCTCCGTGTCTAGGCGGAGGCAGCCGGGAGGGGATTGGCCCGTTCGCGCACCGCAAGCGGGTGCTCGGGCCTCGCGCCCGGACCGGCCCGCCCGATCGCGTCCCGCGCTTTCAGGCGCGCGCCACAGCGCTCGCAGATGCGGTGCTCGTCGACGGCGCCGCCGCAGCCCCGGTGCTCGATCAGCACGGCCGGGCCGCCGTCGGGCGCCGCGTAGCGGTCGCCCCACTTCATCAGCGCCACGATCATCGGCCACAGGTCAAGGCCCTTCTCGGTGAGCAGGTATTCGTGTCGCAGCGGACGCTGCTGGTAGGGGACCCGTTCGATCACGCCGTGCTCCTGCAGGCGCGTGAGCCGGGTCTGCAGCACGTTGCGAGCGATGCCGAGATCGGACTGGAGCTCGTCGAAGCGCCGCAGTCCTAGGAGGATGTCGCGCACGATCAGCAGCGACCAGCGCTCGCCGACGACCTCCAGCGCGCCGGCGATCGAGCACGACTGGTTCTCGTAGTCGTTGCGGAGCATCGAACGCGATTCTAGCGTGGTTGGGTTGCATGATGCAACCCCTCTCTGGTAGGGTCCGTTTCGTGATGCAACGGAAGTGGCGTGTCTCTCTGATCGTCGTGTCGGGCGTGTTCATGTCGAGCCTCGACGTGTTCATCGTGAACATCGCCTTCCCCGCGATCGCAGGACAGTTCGGCGGCGTGTCGCTCAGCTCGCTCTCGTGGGTCTTGAGCGCGTACGCGATCGTGTTCGCGGCGCTGCTCGTCCCGGCCGGCCGGTGGGCGGACGCCTTCGGTCGTAAGCGGGCCTTTCTGCTGGGCCTGGGAGTGTTCGTGCTGGCCAGCGCAGCCTGCGCGGCCGCGCCGTCGGTCGGCGCGCTGATCGCGGCAAGGGTCGTCCAGGCGGCCGGCGGCGCGCTGATGCTGCCGACCTCGCTCGGACTGATGCTGCCGGAGTTCGAGCCCGAGCAACGGCACGTCGCGATCGGGCTGTGGGCGGCGACCGGCGGGATCGCCGCGGCCGCCGGGCCGCCGCTGGGCGGGCTGCTCGTGAAGGCCGACTGGCGGCTCGTGTTCCTGGTCAACGTGCCTGTCGGCCTGGCAGCGCTGGCCGCCGGCGTTCGCACGCTGCGCGAGCACCGCGAGCGGAACCCGGGCCGGCCGGACGTGCTCGGCGCCGCGACGCTGATCGTGGCGGTCGGGGCCCTCGTGGTGGCGATCGTGCAGGGCCAGGAATGGGGCTGGGGTTCGGCTCGCGTGCTCGGGCTGCTGCTGGTCCCGGCGATCCTGCTGCCCTGGCTGTGGCGGCGCTCGGAGCGCCAGGCGAGCCCGGTGGTCGACCCCGCGATGCTGCGGGTGCGCCGTTTCGGGCTGGCCGTCGGCGGCTCGCTCGTGTTCTTCGCCGGCTTCGGGGCGATGCTGCTCGGCGGCGTCCTGTTCCTGACGGGGGTCTGGCACGAGGACGCGCTCACCGCCGGGCTGATGCTGTTCCCGGGCCCGGCGATGGCGGCCGCGTTCGCGATCCCGGGCGCGCGCCTCGGGGCGCGCTTCGGATACCGCCTGCCGGGCGTGATCGGTTCGCTGATGTTCGCCGCCGGCTCGGTCTGGTACATCGCGCGGACCGGCGATCAGCCCAACTACCTCTCCGACTTCCTGCCCGGCAACCTGATCACCGGCGCCGGCGTGGGCCTCGTGATCCCCACCTTGACGGGGGCCGGCGTCTCCTCGCTCGCGCCCCAGCGGTTCGCCACCGGCGCGGCGATCCTGACGATGGGCCGCCAGATCGGCATCGCGCTCGGCATCGCATTGCTCGTAGCGGTGCTCGGCTCCGGCGCGGCGAGCGCGGCGGACTTCCACTCGGCATGGCTGATCACGGTGCTCGGCGGGCTCGCGACGGCCGCCGTGCTGGCCGCGATCGGCCCGCCGGCGACGGCCGCGCCGGTCGCGGCGTCCGAGGATCTCGAGGAGCTCATCGCCCTAGACCCGCTGGAGGTGGCCGAGCTTCCGGGCCGGGCGCTCACGGAGGAGGCCGCATGAGCACGACGCAGGAGCGGCGCATCAGGAGCTTCGAATGGGCCGATCCGCAGGCCGCGGCTGCCGGCGCTGCCGGCCTGTCGGGCCTCGAGACGATGCGGGCGATCCTCGACGGCGGGCTGCCGCCGCCGCCGATTGCCAGCGCGCTGGGAATCGAGGTCCTCGAAGCCGAGCCCGGCCGGGCGCTCTTCGCGCTCGAGCCCGCAGAGTGGATGTACAACCCGCTCGGATCGGTCCACGGCGGGGTCGCGGCGACGCTGCTGGACACGTGCATGGGCTGCGCGGTGCACACGACGCTCCCGCCCGGGCGTGGCTACACGACGACGGACCTGCAGGTCCGCTACCTGCGGGCGATGCGTGCGGATCAGGGCCGCGTGCTGGCGGAGGGCACTGTCGTGCACGCAGGCCGGCGCACGGCTACGGCAGAGGGCCGGATCTACCTTCAGGACGACGAGTCCGTCCTCCTCGCCCACGGCAGCACCGGTTGCGCGATCCTGGGCTGAAGCTCGCCGCCGCCGCCGTCACGCCTCGCCCGCCGCGGCAAAGTCGGCGATCGCCTGCGCGAGCGCGGCCGGCTGGTCCTCGGGAGTGAAGCTGAAGGCGTCCTCGATCAGCACGACGCCCGCGTCTGGGAGCGCCGCGGCGTAGCGCCGCGCGTGGGTGACGTCGAACACCTGATCTTCCGGGCTCCAGGCGAACAGGACGGGGTGCTCGAAGCCCGCGATCAGGGCGTTCCCCGCGCGATGCACCGGGGCCGAGCAGGCGCTCGACATGACCTTCGCCGTGTCACGCAGGATTGCATCGTCGTGCACGCACGGCAGCGCATAGCTGTCCGAGACGCGCTCCTCGATCGGGTGCTTGATCAGGAGCCCGTACGCAGGCGGGGTGCGGCGCACCTCGCGATCGCGAAGGGCACCGAGCAGCCGGCCCAGCGTCGCGGGGTCGTCGGCAGCGGCCGGCAGGCCGTCGAACGGCGGCGGCGGAAACTCGTCGAAGGGCGTCTCGCACGAGTTGAGCACGAGGCGAGCGAGGCGCTCGGGGTGGGCGGCGGCAGCGATCTGCGAGTACGCGCCGCCGGAGTCGTTGCCGACGAGCGTCACGTCCTCGAGCGCCAACGCGTCGAGTGCGCCGGCGATCAGCTCGCCGCACCCGGCCGGCGAGAGATCGGCGCCTTCTCCCATCGCCAGGCGATGGGAGCCGAGTGGAAGATCGAGCGCGATACACGTATGGCTGTCGGCGAGCAGCTCGACGACATGGCGCCACATGTTCGCGTTGGCGAGCCAGCCATGGCTGAAGACGATCACTGGGCCGCGCCCGCGCCGGAACAGCTCGAGCTCACCGGCGGCGAGCTCGACGCGGGTCGCCTCGCCGAGCAGCTCCGAGCGCCACAGGTGGGGCTCGGTCATGCCGCCTCCCGCCGCGCAGCCTCGGGCAGCGAGCCGAGGAAGCCGAGCAGCTCGCGCCGGAAGCCCGGCGGATCGCTTGTGTACGGAACGTGCCCGGTATCGAGCACGACCAGGCGAGAGCCAGGGATCAGCCGTTCGATCTCACGCGCGACAGACACCGGGATCACGGGGTCCTTGCGGCCCCAGACGATCAGCGTCGGCGCCTGGATCGCGCCGGCCTGCGCGCGCAGATCGTGCTCGGGGGAGACGAAGCTCCGCCACAGCTCCGCGACGGCTCGGAGCCCGGGGTCGCGGCGCGTCGTCGCGACGCTCGCGTCCCGCGCCCGCCGGTCGGCGGCCGTCCTGCTGCGCATGTAATGAGCGCTGAAGGCCGGATAGATCGCCCGCAGGAAGCCTCGCCGCGCCATCAGCGCGCAGAACAGACGCACGGACAGCGTGTGCGCCTGAAAGCCGCCGCCGTCGACGATCACGAGCCCGCGCACCAGCTCGGGCCGCCGGATCGCGATGCTCGCCGCGGCAAAGCCGCCCACGGAGTTGCCGAGCACGACAGCTCCGGCCGGAGCGAGCTCTGCGAGCACCTCCTCCGCGACGCCGGCCAGGTGCGCCACGCCGCCGTCGCCGCGGCCGGCGGGCGACTCGCCGTGCGCCGGCCAGTCGACGGCGATCGTCCGGAGCGCGGGCGGCAGCAGCTCGCGCAGCTCGTCGTAGTCGCTGCGCGTGTGCGCGCCGCTCGGGAACATCAGGATCGTCTCGTGGGGTGCCGCATGCGCTGCGGCTGGGCCGCGTTCGTCGTAGGCGATCGGCCCTGTGGATGTCTCGATCAAGGAGGTCATGGCGCGCGACCCTATCACATGACTGACCGGTCGGTCACTACCGAACCGACCGGCTGGTCATCTAGGATTCCCAGGATGGCTGCTGCAACGGGCAGGACGAAGACGCCACCGCGCGTGGGCGGTGCGAAGCGTTCGGGCGGGAGGACCCGCGAGCTGCTGCTGGCGGCCGGCGTCGCGGTCGCCGAGCGCGACGGGCTGGCGGGGCTGAGCGTCAATCGCGTGGTCACCGAGGCGGGGGTGGCGAAGGGCACGTTCTACGTTCACTTCGCGGACCGCGAGTCGTTCGTGGACGCCCTTCACGAGCGCTTCCACGAGCGTGTGAGCGCCGCCGTCGAGCAGGCGACCGCCGGGGTCCCGGCGGGGGCGGAGCGGCTGTGGCGCGCGGTCGAGGCCTACCTGGACGTGTGCCTGCGCGAACGGGGGATCAAGGCGCTGTCGCTGGAGGCACGGACGGAGGGCGCGCTGACGGCGTCGATGTCGGCGCGCCACGAGCGATTCGCCCGTGCCGCCGTGCCGAGTTTCAAGGCGATGGGCTGGCCGGACGCCAAGGCCGCCGCTCAGCTCCTGGCGGCGATGACCTCCGAGATCGCGATCCGCGAGCTCGAGGCGCGCCGGCGGCTGCCGGCGGCCCGCCGCTCGCTGCGCCGTTTCCTCGGGCTCTGAGCGCCCTACGCGCGGGGAGCGCGCGCTAGCTGGCCTGCGTGGCGGCCCCGCTGCCGAGATCGGCGTGCTCCGCGGCGTCCGGCTCGAGCGGGACGATCGCCGCGTTGGGGACGCGCGTGAACGCGCCGGCGCCGGCGTGCATCCGGGGGTAGAGGGCAGCGCGGATCACCATCCCGTGGCAGACGACGAGCGCGGGCAGGGCCCCCGCTTCGACGTCCCGAAGCGCGGCCGCGACACGAACCTCCTGCTGGGCGAACGACTCGCCGCCGGGGAAGGCGAAGCCGGGATCGGCGGACGCGAAGGCGTCGAAGAGCTCCGGCGCCCGCGCCCGCACCTCCGCGAAGCTGCGGTCGGTCCACTCGCCCGCGTCGGTCTCCATCAGGCGCGCGTCCTCGACGGGCTCCAAGCCGATCCGCGCCGCGACGGCGTCGGCCGTTTCACGGGCGCGCAGCAGCGGGCTGCACCACAGCGCCCGGAAGCCGTAGGGGACGGCGCGCTCGGCCAGCTCGGCGGCCTGGGCGCGGCCGGTGGCGTCGAGCGGGATCTGCTGCTGGCCCTGGAAGCGGCCCTCGAGGTTGTAGGCCGTCTGGCCGTGGCGGGCGAGGTAGACGCTGGCTCGGGCTGACGGAATGGCGGCAGCATATAGGCGCGCGGAGCCGACCGGACGCCCTGCGAAGATCGCGACCGCAGTCGATCCCGAGAGGGGGAAACGTGGAACGTCGAGGGCTGTCCGCCTACATCGCCGAGCTGGTCGGGACCTTCCTGCTCGTGCTGTTCATCGCTCTGGTCGTCAGCGTCTACGCGGCGAAGGGGATCTCCACCCCTGAATTCGCCGTCATCGGCCTGCTGCACGCGTTCCTGCTGATGATGTTGATCCAGACCCTCGGCGGGGTCTCCGGGGCGCACTTCAACCCGGCGGTGACGATCGGGCTGGCGACCGTGCGCAAGATCTCCCCGCGCGACGCCGGCGGCTACATCGTCGTGCAGATCATCGGCGCCATCGCGGGCGCCGCCCTGGCAAAGCTGATCCTCGACGAAATCCCGGGCGGGCCGAACCTCGGCAACGTCTCGATCGGCCCTGCGCTCGCGGGCAAGACGATTCTCGGCGCCCTG
The DNA here is from genome assembly GCA_963721285.1 of uncultured Solirubrobacteraceae bacterium. GTDB lineage: Bacteria > Actinomycetota > Thermoleophilia > Solirubrobacterales > Solirubrobacteraceae > Palsa-744. The sequence goes on from CAVRIN010000002.1 coordinate 1,451,292, forward strand.
TGCGAGCTGGTCGGCACGTTCGCGCTCGTGTGGGCGATCATGGGGGTCGCCGTGAACCCGCGCGCCGATGCCGACTGGGCCGGCTTCGTGATCGGCGCCACGCTCGGCTTCGCGGTCCTCGTGTTCGCGCCGCTGACGGGCGCCGGGCTGAACCCGGCCCGCGCCCTCGGCCCCGCGATCGTGGCGGGCGAATTCGTCGGCGGCTTCGGCAAGTTCGCCGTCGCGTACCTGGTCGGGCCGATCGTCGGCGGGCTGCTCGCGGCGGTGGGCTACAAACTGCTGGTGCTGGATCCCGTCGACCGCCTGGGCGACCGCCCGATCGACGTGCTGCCGTAGGGCGCTCCGGGCGGGCGCCCGCAGTCGGCGTCCGCCGGTCAGGCCCGGCGCGGGGGGCGGTCGGGCAGCCGGGCGCTGCGGCCCAGCGCCTCGTAGTGGCGGTCGGCCTCGCTCCAGCGCTCTGGGTCGCGAACGGCGCGCCGGGCCGAGATCTCGGAGCCCGTGGCCACGAGCCGTCCGCGCGCACGCTGAACCAGCGTGTCCGCGGTATCCGCCGTGGTGCCGAAGCACCGCGCGACACCGTCTGAGCCGAGGCTCTGGGCGAGCTCGACGAGCAGCCGGTCGCGCTCGTCGCGCAGCTCGCGCTTCTCGCGCTCGCGAAGCTCGTGCCGGGAGGGGCGGCTCGGGCTGCTCACCTTCGTGCTCCCCCCGCTTCCAGGCGCCCGGCGCTCCATGACACCAGTATCGCCGCTCGGGCGGACGGCGGGGCACGGGACCTCGCTCTTTGCGTCATAGACTCCGGGCATGCGCCGCAGGGTCACCTTCTCGCGGAACCTGACGCTGTCGCTGTCGAGGACCTGCCGCTGCTACTGCAAGTACTGCGCGTTCGCCACCCATCAGGCGCACCTGCACCCGCCCGAGGAGGTGATCGAGATCCTCGACGGCGCCGCTCGCCGGCACGTCAAGGAGCTCCTGGTGCTGACCGGGGAGCGGCCCGAGGTCAACCCGCAGGTCGCGGCGATGCTGGCCGACCACGGGTACGAGGACTTCACCTCCTACGTCGTCTGGGTCTGCGAGCGCGGGCTCGAGCGCGGTCTGCTGCCCCACACCAACCTCGGCGTGCTCGACAGGCGCGACCTGGCGCGGCTGCGAGAGGTCACGGCCTCGCAGGGTCTGATGCTGGAGTCGGTCTCCGAGCGGCTGATGCAGACCGTCCACGCTGGTTCGCCGACCAAGCACCCGGCTCGCCGCATCGAGACGATCGCCGCGGCCGGCGAGCTGCGGATCCCGTTCACCAGCGGCATCCTCGTCGGCATCGGCGAGAGCGAGCAGGAGCGGATGGAATCGCTGGCGGCGATCGCCGATCTGCACGACCGCCATGGTCACATCCAGGAGGTGATCCTGCAGAACTTCGTGCCGCACCAGCGCTACTACGGCCAGGAGCCGGCGGAGATCGCGGACGAGGCCGCGCGCGAGTACTGGCGCACCGGGGTCGCGGCGCACCGGCCGTCGCTGCCGCTGCCCGAGTGGGCGTGTCCGGTCGAGATCGAGGACATGAAGCGGCTGATCGCCGAGACGCGGCGGCTGATGCCCGGCGTCGGCATCCAGGTCCCGCCGAACCTCGCCGACTGGTGGGGCGAGCTGGTCGCCGCCGGCGCCACCGATCTCGGCGGGCTCTCGGCGAACGGCGATCACATCTCGCCCGAGCATCCCTTCCCGTCGCCGCACACGGTCCGCAAGGAGCTCCAGTCGCAGGGCGTTGCCCTCACCGAGCGCCTGTGCGTCTACGCGAGCTACATCGACCCCGAGTGGCAGGCCCAGGGGGTGCTCGACACGATCAAGGCGCGCTACTGGTCGTTCATCCCGCGGCGCGGCTCCGGGCGCACGGAGCCGCCGACGCCGATCGCCGCGAGCCTCGTGCCCGGGGCGATCGCCCGCGCGCGCGAGGGGCTCGCGCTGACCGCGCAGGAGCTGACGGCGATGTTCGCGGAGACGCGTCCGGAGGCGATCGCGGAGATGCGCCAGGCCGCCGACGAGCTGCGGGCGGAGCTCGCAGGGGAGACCGTGACCTTCGTCGTCAACCGCAACATCAACATCTCCAACATCTGCACGGTCGGCTGCGCCTTCTGCGGCTTCGGCCAGGGCAAGCGCTCGCCCGACGCCTACGAACACGACCGCGAGGACTTCGTCGCGCGCATCCACGGGGCGCTCGACTACGGCGCCACCGAGGTCTGCATCCAGTCAGGGATCCACCCCGACTGGCAGCTCGAGGACTACCTTGGCTGGCTGCGGCTCGCGAAGGAGACCGCGCAGGCGGCCGGCGCCGAGCTGCACCTGCATGCCTACAGCCCGATGGAGATCGCCCACATGTGCGACATCTCGGCGCTGGCTCCGTCCGAGGTCTTCGCGCGGCTTCGCGACGCGGGCCTGGACTCGACTCCGGGCACCGCCGCCGAGGTGCTCCACGACGGCGTTCGCGAACGGATCTCGCCCAACAAGCTGCCGGCCGGTCGTTGGGTCGAGATCATCGAGGCCAGCCACCGTGCGGGCCTGCGCTCGACGGCGACCGTCATGTTCGGTCACATCGAGGAGCCGTGGGAGCTCGCCGAGCACATGCGAGTCGTGCGCGAGCTGCAGGAGCGCACCGGCGGCATCACCGAGTTCGTGCCCCTGTCCTTCATCCCGTTCCAGACGCTGCTGGGCCGGACCCACGGCGTGCAGGAGATCTCGCGCGAGGAGAATCTCAAGCACACGGCCGTGTTCAGGCTCGCGCTCGGCCGCACGATCCCCTCGCTGCAGGCGAGCTGGGTCAAGATGGGCCTCGACGCCGCCACCGAGGCGCTCACCTGGGGCGTCAACGACCTCGGCGGGACCCTGATGGAGGAGTCGATCAGCCGCCTCGCCGGCAGCTATCACGGCGTCAAGCTCGACCCGCCCGAGCTGATCGCCGCCGCCCACGCGGCGGGGCGCCCGGCGGCGGAGCGCACGACGCTCTACGAGATCCGCCGCCGCTTCCCGCTTCCCGGCGAGCCCGCCGGCGAGTGGCCCCTGGAGAGCGCCGTCGCCGTCTAGGCTTCGGCGCCCCCCGGTACCGCGCCGCTCTCGAGGTAGCCCGCGAGCGCGTCCACGATCAAGCGCTCGTAGCCGACGCCGACGAGCAGGCTCGCCTCGACACCGGCCATCCCCGGCCTGTCGGCGACCTCCTCGAGGTAGCCCTGCAGCTCGGCCAGCTTCCCCCGGTGCCAGTCCAGCCGCTCCTGCAGGATCGGCCGCACCGGGGCGCCCGCAAAGATCTTCAGGACGCCCTCCTCGCGCAGCTGCGGCGGCGAGAGCTCCGCGCTGGCAGCCCACTCGCTCAGCGCCGCCCGTCCCTCATCGGTGAGCGAGTAGACCTTCCTCCTCCTGCCCGACTCCTCCTGGTCGACCGACAGCAGCCCGGCGCGCGCGAGCCGCTCGGGCTCCGAGTAGGCGGTCGTGTGTGGGACCGGCCAGAAGTTCTGCACGGATACCTCCAGCGCCTGCTTGAGGTCGTACGGGGTTGCGGGGCCGAGCGCGTCGAGCACGCTCAGGACGGCATATGAGGTTCCGGTCAGGCGCATCGACGGCTCGGGTCGGAGTTGGGAGCTGGCATCCAGATTTAGTTTGACAAGCGAACGGTTCGGGCAGTATAGTCCCAGGCGAACGGTTGGTGTCGCACTATCACGATCGAGCGAGGTGAGCAGATGACCGAGGACACGAAGGGCAAGCTAGCGGGCCAGGAGGACTACGACGCGGTGGTGGTCGGGGCGAGCCTCGCGGGCTGCGCGACGGCGATCCTGCTCGGGCGCGCCGGCGCCCGCGTCGCGCTGGTCGAGCAGCGCAGCGATCCGGCGGCCTACAAGAGAATCTGCTCGCATTTCATCCAGTCCTCGGCGATGCCCGCGATCGAACGGCTGGGGCTGCTCGAGCCGATGCTCGAGGCGGGGGCGGTACGGAGCGGCATCCGCATCCACGTCCCGGCCGGGTGGATCGACCCCCCGATGGACGGAGCGCCGACCGGCATCAATCTGCGCCGCGAGCGCCTCGACCCCCTGATCCGGCATCTGGCCGCCGAGACCGACGGCGTCGAGCTCCTCGCCGGGCGCACCGTCGAGGAGCTGATCAGCGACGACGGCCAGATCCGCGGCGTTGTGGCCCGCGACACCGCCGGCGAGCGGCTGCGACTGCACGCGCAGCTCGTTGTCGGCGCCGACGGGCGCGGCTCGCGAGTCGCCAAGCTCGCCGGTGTGCGTTCGCGACGAGTGCGCCACGCTCGCGTGGCCTACGGCGCCTACTTCGAGGGCCCGGCGCCCGAGGGCGCTCCCGCCGGCTCGCTCTGGCTGCTCGACCCCGACATGGCCGCCGCCTTCCCGACCGACGCGGGGCTCACGTTCTACGCGGTGATGCCCGTCAAGGAGCACGCGGGCGCCTTCCGAGAGGATCCCGAACGAGCTCTCGTCGAGACGCTGAAGCAGATCCCCGATCCGCCGCCGATCGACGAGTGCACGATGCTCGGCAAGCCTCAGGGCAAGCTCGACATGACCAACGTCGCCAACCGTCCCGTGGCGCCCGGCCTCGCGCTCGTCGGCGACGCCGCCCTGGCGATCGACCCGCTCTGGGGCGTGGGCTGTGGCTGGGCGCTGCAGTCGGCCGAATGGCTCGCCGACAGCGTCGCCCCCGCGCTGCTCGGCGAAGAGCCGGTCTCGCGCGGGCTGCGCCGTTATCGGCGCCGTCACGGCCGCGCGCTGCGCGGGCACGCCGCGATGATGTACGACTACGCGGGTGGGAGGCGCTTGAACCCGATCGAGCGGATGTTGTTCACGGCCGCGACGTACGACGACGACCTCGCCCGCATCATGGAGGCGTTCGGCAGCCGCCGCATCGGTCCCGCGCAGATGATGCTGACCGCGACCCCGCGGGCCGCCGCCGCGACGCTGCGGCACCGGCTTGGCGCAGGAAACCGCGTGCGCGGCAAGGCCGGCACGCCGAGCGGCGCGCGCGCGGATGGAGGCGTGCGGGCATGAGCGCGCCGCGCGAGATCGAGGTGACGGCGGGCGGGATCGCCGCGCCCGGGCTCGAAGCCGGGACGCCGGAGGCCTCCGAGGCGGTCGTCTTCGTGCACGGCAACCCCGGCTCCTCGCGCGACTGGACCGCCCTCGTGGCAGGGGCGGGCGAGCTCGGCCGGGCGATCGCCGTCGACATGCCCGGCTTCGGCGGCGCGCCGCTTCCGGAGGGGTTCCGTCCGGAGATCCGCTCCTACGGCGTGTTTCTGCAAGAGGCGCTGGAACAGCTGCGCGTCGAGCATGTCCACCTGGTGCTGCACGACTTCGGTGGGCCGTTCGGACTCGTCTGGGGCCTCGAGCACCCGGCGGCCTGGCGCAGCGTCACGCTGCTCAGCGCGGGCATGTTCCCGGGCTATCGGTGGCACTCGCTCGCCAAACGCTGGCGCACCCCTGTCCTGGGTGAGCTCTCGCAGGCCTGGATCCCGCGCTGGGCATGGCGGCGGGCGATGGCTTCGTCCAACCCGAAGGGGCTGCCCCTGGCGTTCGTGGACAAGATGTACGACGACTACGACCGCACGACGCGCAAGACGGTGCTGTCCCTCTATCGCGCCACGCCCGACCCGGGCGTCGCCGCCGAGGAGCTCGGGGGGCCACTTGCCGAGCTGCACAAGCCCGCACTCGTCGTGTGGGGCGGCAAGGACCCGTACATCGGGGTGGACTACGCCGAGCGCCAGCGGGAGTTCTTCGACGTGCGAGAGGTGGTGGTGCTCCCCGAGAGCGGGCATTGGGCCTTCCAGGACGATCCGGATGCCGTCGCTGCCGTCGTGCTGCCGTGGCTGCGCGAGCAGCTTGGCGGCGGGCTCGCCGACGCCAGCGCCGCCTAGCTCAGCGAAACAGGTCCTCGCCGGGTGGACGCACCAGGGCGCCCGCCCCCGGGCCGTCCTCGGCCGTCACGAAGCGGCCGAGCCCTTCGACCAGGACGGCCGGCTCGCCGGAGTCCTTGGCGCGCACGAGGTCGGAGGCGGCGGCGACGGCGTCCGCGACCGCCAGCCAGGTGGCGTGCAGCTCGACTCCGTCGGTATCCGTGCGCCCGCGCCAGTCGTCCAACGGCGCCATGCCGGCGAGCCCGATCGCGACGTCCACCTGGCCGTGACGCCAGGCGCGGCCGAAGCTGTCGGTGACCATCACAGCCGGCGCCGGCGCGGGCAGCCCGGCGCGCAGCGCGCGCGCGGAGGCATCGGGGTCCTCGGGCAGCAGCAGCGCCCGCTCGCGGCCGCCGGCGTTTGAGACATCCACGCCGGCGTTGGCGCAGACGAGGCCGTGGCGGGTGCGCGAGATGATCACCCCGCGCTCGGCGCGCAGCACCTCCGCGGACTGGTCGAGGACGACCTGCACGAGGCGCGCGTCCTTGCCGTCCGCCGCCGCGAGCTCTCGCGCGCGGGAGCCCGGCTGCACCGAGGCCAATTCGACGAACGCGCCCTCGGCCTTCGAGACGGCGGTGTGCGCGACCGCGAGCACCGCGCCCGCCGCCGGCTGCGCCGCGGCGAGGGCCGTCGCCAGGATGGCCGCGAGGTCGTCGCCTGGGCGGATCTCGGGGATCCCCGGCAGGGGCCGCACCTGCAGAACGGCCATCGCCGAGCCTCAGGCCCGCGAGGCGAGCGCGACGGCGCCGGTCGGGTCCTGCGCCGCGAGCACGGCGCGCGTGTTCGGCGCGCCGGCGGGCAGCGACGCCAGCGCGGTTCTGAGTGCGGCGAGGTCCTCGACCGTGTCGACGTCCAGCGAGAGCGAGCGAAGCTGCACCAGGCGGCACGGGACGCCCGCGGCGAGCGCGAGGGCGCGATGGCGAGCGCAGCTGCCCGCGCCGAAGCTCGGCGCGATCGCCCCGGGCGGCGCGAGCAGCAGCCCGTTCGTGCCCGTGCCGTGGCGGTCGGGCAGGATCGCCACCTCCGGGCCCGAGCGCCCGTGCTCGGCCAGGAGCGGCGCGAGCTCTCCCGGGTCGAGCGCCGGGCAGTCGCCGGGAACCAGCAGCACGCGCTCGAAGCCCTCGGCCAGCGCCCGCTGCACGCCCAGGCCGGCGGCTGCCGACTGGCCGGCCTCGCCCGGGTCGTCGATCACGCTCGCACCGGCGGCTGCGGCCGCCCTCGCTGCCTCCGGCTCGCGCGTCACCACGAGCGTCAGCTCGACGCCGTCGAGCGCCGCGAGCGCCGCGAGCACGTCGGTGACCATCGCCTGCGCGAGCGCCAGACGCAGCCGGTCGGGGACGCCGGCCCCGAGGCGCTGCTTGGCGCGGCCGAAGCTCTTGACGGGGAGGATCGCTGCGGTGCGCACGGCTTCAGTCGCAGCCTAGCTCGCCGCGCGCTCAGCGCAGGCTCGCGGCGAAGTCCGCGGCCGCGCGCGCCAGCGCTCGGCGCCTGGCCTCGTCGTCCATCCGCGTGTCCGTCACGAGCGCGGGCAGCGGCCCCTCCAACGGCTCGTCGGCGACGATCCCGTCGAGCAGCTCGCCGTAGTGCTCGCGCACGCCCAGCCCGCTGCACTCGCGCCCGGCGTAGGCCATGAAGGCCGCCGTCGGCCCCTTCAGCACCTCGCCGCCGACGATCGGGCTGACGGCGATGACCGGCGCGGGCGCTTCGCGCAGCGCCTCGGCGAGGCCCGGCACCGCGAGGATCGGGGCGATCGAGGCGAGCGGGTTCGACGGCCCGATCACGATCGCCTCCGCGGTGGCGATCGCCTCCAGCACCTGCGCGGTCGGCCGTGCCCGCTCGGCGCCGCGGAACTCCAAGCCGTCGATCGGACCCTCCCCGCGGCCGCCGATCATGAACTCCTGAAAGCCGCGCCAGCCACGCCGCGAAGTCGAGACCCAGGTGCGGACCGGCTCGTCGCTCATCGGCAGCACCGGCACCGGCTGGCCGATCGAGCGGTTCAGGGCGGCCAGGGCGGAGCTCGCGGTCTCGCCGGCGAGGAGCAGGCTGGAACGCCGCAGGCACCAGGCGAGGTCGCGGTCGCCGAGGTTGAACCACACCTCCTCGCCGCGCTCGCGGAGCTCGTCCATGACCTTGAAGGTGTCGCCGCGCAGCCCCCATCCGCGATCGTCGATCAGCCCCGCCAGCCAGAAGGAGACGAGGTCGGGGTCCGGCGAGACGAGCGCTCCGTAGATCTCGATGTCATCGCCCGTGTTGGCGACGATCGTGAGGAGGTCCGGCCCGAGCTCCTCGCGCATCCCCAGCGCCAGCTTCGCTCCGCCGGTGCCGCCCGAGAGCAGCACCACCCTGCCCGCCGCGCCGCTCGCGCTCACTCCCACAGCGTCTCGGGAAGGCCGCTAAGCGTCACCCCGGCGTGGACCTTGTAGCGGGCGTTGACCGCGATCAGCAGCGCCGTCAGCGACTCGGTCGTCCGCGAGTTCTCGAGGCGCCCGCAGTCGACGCAACGCAGACCCTCGATGCGGTCGATCAGCTGCGCGGCCTCGCGCTTGTCGGCGCGCGAGTCGCCGCACACGAGCACGTCCTGGTGAAGCGGACGCTCGAACTCGCTCAACGACGCCGCGGAGACGGTGTGCAGCGCGGAGACGACCCGTACGCCCGCTGGGACCATCTCGGCCGCCTGCTCCGCCGCCGAGCCCTGCCAGACACCGAGCATCCGCGTCGCGCGCCCTCCGACCGCCGCCGCGAGCGGGACGGTCGCGTCGATCAGCAGCTGGCCCTCGCGCAGCGCCTCCTTGACGTTGCCGAGCGTCTCTGCCTGGCTGCGGAACGGCACGCTCAGCACCACCGTGTCGGCCGCCGCGGCCGCCGTCTCGTTGTCGTGGCCGGCGAACTCCCCGTCCGGCACGAGGGCGGCAGCGCGATGCGCCGTTTCGCGGGCGCGGCCGGCGTCGCGCGACCCGATCTCGATCGGCACGCCCGTGCGCGCCAGGCGCACCGCGAGCCCAAAGCCGAGCGCGCCTGATGCGCCGATGATCGCGACGGGGGCGGGGCGGCTGGACGGCACGGCGGCCGAGTATAGGCTTCTGCCAATGCGGCTCGAGGGCAAGACAGCGCTCGTGACGGGCGGCGCCTCGGGGATCGGGGCCGCGACCGCGCGGCTGTTCGCAGCCGAGGGGGCGCGTGTGGCGATCGGCGACATCGCGGAGGCCGAGGCCGGGGAGGTGGCTGGCGAGCTCGACGGCTTCGGCTGCCGGCTGGACGTGGCGGATCCGGCGTCGGTGCGCGCGGCCGTCGGCGAGATCGAGAGCCGCCTCGGCCCGATCGACGTGCTGGTCAACAACGCGGGGACCGACCGCTTCGCGTTCTTCGTCAACACCGACGAGGAGCTGTGGGACCTCGTGCTCGGCGTCAACCTGCGGGGCACGCTGGCCGTCACCCACGCGGTGCTCGCGGGCATGCAGGAGCGACGCGGCGGCTCGATCGTGAACGTCGCCAGCGAGGCCGGACGGGTCGGCTCGCCCGGCTCGGTCGTCTACTCCTCGGCGAAGGCCGGCGTGATCGGCTTCACGAAGGCGATCGCCCGCGAGAGCGCCCGATACCGCGTGCGCTGCAACGCAGTGGCGCCGGGGCCGATCGAGACCCCGCTGCTCAACGCGGCGCCGCTCGTGCTGGGCGAGCTCGGCGAGCGCCTGAAGCGCGCGATGATCGACTCGACCGCGCTCGGCCGCAGCGGCCAGCCGGAGGAGGTCGCCGCGGCGATCGCCTTCCTGGCATCCGAGGAGGCCGCCTACGTCACAGGCCAGACGCTCGGCGTGAGCGGCGGCCTGTCGATGTGGTGAGCGGGGTGGGCGCGGCGCCGGGCGAGGTTCCCTCGGTCGCGCGCATACGCGAGGTGGGCCCGCGCGACGGCTTCCAGAACGAGCCCGAGGTGATCCCGACGGCGCGCAAGGTCGAGCTGATCGACGCCCTGGCGCGGACCGGGCTGCGGCGCCTCGAGGTGACGAGCTTCGTGCGCCCCGACGTGATCCCGCAGCTCGCGGACGCCGAGCAGGTGCTCGGCGCCGTCGACATTCCGGGCGAGGTGAGCGTGTCGGTGCTGATCCCCAACGAGCGCGGCCTCGACCGGGCGCTCGCGCTGCTCGGTGCCCGCAGCGGCGCGCGCCCGGCGTTCGACGAGGTCAACGTCTTCCTGTCTGCATCCGAGACCCACAACGAGCGCAACGTCAACCGCCCGATCGCCGACTCGCTCGCGGGGCTGGAGCGGGTGCTCTCGCGGGCACGCGAGGCCGGGCTGCGCTGCGAGGGCGTGATCTCGACCTCCTTCGGCTGCCCCTACGAGGGCGAGGTGCCGGCCGAGCGCGTGCTGGAGATCGCTTCGGCGCTGCGTGATGCGGGCGCGCAGGAGATCGGGTTCGGCGACACGACCGGGATGGCCAACCCGCGCCAGGTGCGCGCTTTCTTCGAGCTCGCCGGCGAGCGCCTTCAGGGCGTCGAGCTGACCGCGCACTTCCACAACACCCGCGGCCAGGGGCTCGCGAACGTGCTCGCCGCGCTCGAGGCCGGCGTCGACTCGTTCGAGTCGAGCTTCGGCGAGCTGGGCGGCTGCCCGGTCCCGGCGGGGGCGACGGGCAACATCGCCACCGAGGATCTCGTCTCGATGCTCGAGGAGATGGGGATCGCGACCGGGGTGGACCTGCCGGCGCTGCTGGAATGCTCGGCGCGCGTTCAGGCGGTGCTGGGTCGGGCGCTCGGGAGCCACACACTGGTGGCGGGCCCCGTCGAGTGGCACCGCTGAGGGGCCGCTATCCCGCGAGCGCCTGCTCGACCTCGCGCGCGCTCTCGCGCGCCGCCGCCACGCAGTACTCCTGCACGGCGACCTCCATCTCGAGCGTCTGCGCGAGCGCCGGGCGAGCCGAGGCGTCGATCACCCGCTTTGCGCGGCCCACGGCGACAGGGGAGTTCGCGAGCAGCTCGTCGACCAGCGCCTGCGTCGCGTCCTCGAGGTCCTCGGGCTCGACGATGCGGTTGACCAGGCCGATCCGGTGTGCCTCCTCGGCGCCGATCAGCCGCGCGGTCATGATCAGCTCCTTGGCACGCCCGAGCCCGACCACGGCCGGCAGCCGGGTCGAGCCGCCCACGTCCGGGATCAGCCCGAACTTGACCTCGGGCAGCCCGAGCGAGGCGTCGCTGGCGGCGATCCGCAGGTCGCAGCCGAGCGCCACCTCGAGCGCGCCGCCGACGCAGGTGCGGTGGATCTGGCACACGACCGGCTTGGCCATCTCTTCACAGAGGTTGGCGCAGTCCAGGAACACCTCGCGGAAAGGGCGCAGCATCCCGGCCTGACCCGTCGAGGACATCAGCTCGTTCAGGTCGACGCCCGCCGAGAACACCGGCCCGTGACCGCGGAGCACGACGCAGTGCACCGACGCGTCGGCCGCCGCCTCGCGCAGCTCCGCGCCCAGCGCGCGCAGCAGCTCCTGGTTCATCGCGTTGCGCTTCTCGGGGCGGTTCAGGACGACGTGGCGGACGGCGCCCCGGTCCTCTCTCTCGACGATGCTCACGACCGGCCTCCTCTGCGGGTTGGGACTCAAGCGTATGCGAGCACGGGCCCGGGGGCGGCCCGCGCTGGACGGGTCGCCCCCGGGCAAGGACCAGCGAGCGTCAGTGCGCCAGATCCAGCGCGTTTTCGGCGTCGTTGACGAACAGCAGCCCGTGTCCGAACGGCGCGGGCACAAGCCCGAACAGGCCGCCTCCGCCGGCGCCCGTGTCGAACGGCGGGAACTGTGCCCCGAACGGGGTCGTCTCGACGATGTTGCCGTCGCCGGCGTTCGCCGTGATGATGTCGCCGCCCGGGGCGATCGTCAGCCCGAGCGGGTTGTTCAGCGAGCCGCCGTGCGTGACCGTGAAGGCGCCGCCGCCGAGCGGGCTCTGGCGGAACAGCGCGTTTGGCACCGCGGCGATGCGGTTGCCCTGCGTGTCGGCGACGTACAGCGTGCCGTCACGGCCGAGCCCGACGCCGGTCGGCCCGACGACGAGAGCTTCGGGGTCCGTCCGCTCCGGGAAGCCCGTGGCGATCACGTGCTCGGAGAACACGAACGGCGCGTGCCCGTAGGTGCTGAACAGGCCGAGTCGCACCACGGTCCCTTCGTCGGTGACTTTTTCGCCTCCTGCCACGGTGCCGTTGAGGACGTTCGCCACGAACAGCGCCGTGAACGGCCCTGCCGAGACCGCGGTCGCGTCCCAGGGCCCGTTGATCGGGCCGCCGGCGATCGTCTTGACGACGTGGCCCCAGCTGTCGAGCACGATCAGGCAACCGGCCTTGGCTGTCGCGGCGTTCCCGTTCGAGGTCGGAAGGCTGCCCACCACGACGTAGCCGCCGGGAAGGATCGCCAGCGCCGTCGTGAGACCGACGCCGCCCGGGCACGGTCCCGGCAGCGAGTTGGGGTCGATCTGCGCGAACAGCGACAGGGCGCCGCCGGGGGAGACCTGGACAAGCGTGGTGCCGGTGCCTTGTTCGTTTTCGGCGTCGTTGAAGTTGCTGATCAGGGTGTCGCCGCGCACGAGCTTCCCGGCGCTCGTGCTCACGTTCACGATGCCGTAAGGGTTCAGATCGCCGTTCGACGGCACCGTCGAGCCGATTTCGGTCACTTTCGTGAACGGGCCGATGAACGGCGGCCCGAACGCTGCGGCTCCGGCGGGAAGCGCTGCGCATACGGCCACGACGGCGACGATCATCGCCGCGAGCCGGCTCAGCCGCGCCCGGGTGAGGGGGACGGGGTGGGGCATGGAAGTCTCCAATCCTCGATGCCTTTCAGGGGACGAGCCGCACAGGCCCCGGCAGGCCGGTCGCAAGCTGCGCGGCCCTCACCCTGCAGACGCCGCCCGCCCACGGACATTTCGTGAGGCTTCGCTCATGCACGGCCGCCGGCCGCCCGGCCGGCCGCTGCGGAGACGGCCGGCCGGCGCGGGCAGATAGGCTCCGGGCCGTCAACTGAGCGAGCGGGACCGGAGGGCCGATGGCGGAGATCAAGCAGGTGGGAGTGCTGGGGGCCGGGCTGATGGGGCACGGAATCGCCCAGGTGGCGGCCGAAGCCGGCTACGAGGTCGTGCTGCGCGAGGTCGACGATGCGACGCTGCAGAAGGGCGTCGGCAAGATCGAGAAGCAGCTCGCGCGCGCCGTCGAGAAGGGCAAGGCCAGCCAGGAGGACGCCGACGCCGTCCGCGGCCGCATCGCCGGCACGACCGACTACGGGCAGCTCGCGGGCTGCGATCTCGTGATCGAGGCGATCACGGAGAGCCTGCCGCTGAAGCTCGAGATGTGGCAGGAGGTCGACGGCATCGTCAAGCCGGAGGCCGTGTTCGCAACCAACACCTCCTCTCTCGCCGTGATCGACCAGGCCGCCTCCACCTCGCGTCCCGCGCAGTTCGTCGGGCTCCACTACTTCAACCCGGCGCAGGTCATGAAGCTGGTCGAGGTCGTGCGCTGCGTGACGACGAGCGAGGCGGCCTTCGAGACGGCGCTCGGCTTCGCGCGCTCCGAGGGCAAGCTCGCGATCCCGACGAGGGACAAGGCCGGCTTCATCGTCAACCGGCTGCTCGTGCCCTACATGCTGGACGCGATGCGCGCCTACGAAGAGGGCGTGGGCTCGGTCTCGGAGATCGACGAGGCGATGAAGGCGGGCGCCGCACATCCGATGGGCCCGCTCACGCTCGCGGACTTCGTCGGACTCGACACGCTGGGCTCGATCTGCGACGTGCTCTTCGACGAGTTCCGCGAGCGCCGCTTCGCGCGCCCGCCCACGCTGCGCAAGATGCTCTCCGCAGGCTGGTACGGGCGCAAGTCGGGGATCGGCTTCTACGACTACTCCGGGGAGACCCCGCAGGAGAACCCGGGGATCTGAGGCGCTGGGCGGGCGGCTGGGGGTAGATTCGCGGCGGGAGCTAGATTGCTGGCATGAGCGACGCCTCCGACCTGCGCGCCTCGGATGAGGATCGCGAGCGCTACGCCCAGAGCCTGCGCGAGCACTTCGCGGCGGGTCGCATCGCCGAGGAGGAGCTCGCCGAGCGCCTGGACGCGGTGTACGCGGCGCGCACCCTTTCCGAGCTCGAAGCGGTGGTTCACGACCTGCCCGCGCTCCCGGTGTCCGCGGCCGCCAGGCGAGCCGAGCTGGCAGAGCGCCGATCGGAACTGCGGCGCCATCTCGTGCAGCAGGCCGGCGGCTCGCTCACGCCCTTCGTGATCTGCACCGTCGTGTGGGCCGCCTCGGGCGCCACGGGCCCGTTCTGGCCGGCGTTCCTGTTGATCTTCCCGGCGCTGTTCCTGTTCCGCAACGGGTGGCTGCTGTACGGGCCCGCGCCCGACCTCGATCGCGTGCAGGTCGAGCTCGGCCGCGGGCGTGGGCGCCGCAGAGGACACCGCCACAGGCACCGCCACCATCGCGGCCAGCTGCGATGAGCGCCAGCGGAACGGAGAAGAGCCCGCCCCGGGGCGGAGCCGAGCTCGAGGGTGCGGTCGAGCGCGCGCTCGCCGGCGGTCCCGAGCGCCATCGCGACAAGGCGCTCGAGCAGGGCAAGCTGCCGGTCCGCGAGCGGGTCGCCCTGCTGCTCGACACCCCCGATGGGGGCGCGGGCGCCGGCTCGTTCTCCGAGGAGGCGCTGCTCGCGAACTGGCAGGAGGAGGGGCTCGGCGCCGACGGCGTCGTGACCGGGATCGGCACGCTCGACGGGCGGCCCGTCGCGCTGATGGCCAACGACCCGACCGTCAAGGCGGGCTCGTGGGGTCCGAAGACGGTCGAGAAGATCCTGCGCATCCAGGAGCGCGCGCTGCAGCTCGAGATCCCGATGGTCTACCTCGTCGACTCGGCCGGCGCGCGGATCACGGAGCAGGTCCAGATGTTCCCGGGCCGTCGCGGCGCTGGCCGCATCTTCTACAACCAGGTCAAGCTCTCAGGGGTCGTGCCGCAGGTCTGCGTGCTGTTCGGGCCGAGCGCCGCGGGCGGCGCCTACATCCCGGCCTTCTGCGACATCGTGATCATGCGCGAGGGCAACGCCTCGATGTACCTCGGCTCGCCTCGAATGGCCGAGATGGTGATCGGCGAGAAGGTCACGCTCGAGGAGATGGGCGGCGCGAAGATGCACACCGGCGTCTCGGGCTGCGGCCACCAGCTCGTGCGCAGCGACGAGGAGGGGATCGCGACCGCGCGCCGCTACCTCTCCTTCCTGCCCGGCAACTGGCGCGAGGAGCCGCCGGCGGCCCCGCCCGCGCGGCCCGCACCAGCTCCCCCGCTGGGCGAGCTGATCCCGGCCGATGAGAACAAGCCGTTCGACGTCAAGGAGCTGATCTCCGGGCTCGTCGACGAGGACTCGCTGCTGGAGATCCACCCGCGCTGGGCGAAGGAGATCGTGGTCGGCTTCGCGCGCCTGGACGGCCGCGCGATCGGGATCGTCGCGAACCAGCCGAAGCACAAGGGCGGCGTGCTGTTCTCGGACTCCGCCGACAAGGCCGCGCGTTTCATCTGGTGCTGCAACGCCTTCAACGTGCCGCTGCTGTTCCTGGCCGACGTGCCCGGGTTCATGATCGGCACGCAGGTCGAGCGCGAGGGGATCATCCGCCACGGCGCGAAGATGATCAGCGCGGTCAGCGAGGCGACCGTGCCGAAGATCTCGGTGATCCTCCGCAAGGCATACGGGGCGGGGCTCTATGCGATGGCTGGGCCCGCCTTCGAGCCCGACTGCTGCATCGCGCTGCCGAGCGCGTCGATCGCGGTGATGGGTCCGCAGGCCGCGATCAACGCCGTCTACTACAACCAGCTGCAGGCGATCGAGGACCCGGATGAGCGTGCAGCCGAGACCGAGCGTCTGCGCGTCGAGTACGGCGCCGACATCGACATCCTCCACCTCGCCTCCGAGATGGTCATCGACGCCGTGATCGCGCCGGAGCTGCTGCGCGAGGAGCTGGTCCGCCGCTACGCGCACGCGCGCGGCAAGCAGCGGGAATGGCCCGCCAAGCACAACCCCGTCACGCCGGTCTAGCCGCGGCCGCCCGCGGCGGGCGCTGCGCGCCGCTTTGCCGATAGATTGCGACGCGATGCAGCCCGTCGAGCTGGCATACGCGGGCATCGCCCGGCAGGCGGAGCTGATCGCGGCCGGCGAGGTCTCCTCGCGCGAGCTGGTCGAGCTGTACCTGGAGCGGATCTCCCGCTACGACCCCGCGCTGAACGCGTTCAGGGTGGTCTTCGACGAACGGGCGCTGCTCGAGGCCGAGCAGGCCGACAGCCGCCGCTCGGCGGGCGGGCAGCGCCCGCTGCTCGGCGTGCCGATCGCCGTCAAGGACGACATCGACGTGGCCGGCGAGGTGACCGCGTGGGGCACGAATGCGCAGGAGGCGCCCGCCTCGGCAGACGCCGAGGTCGTGCGCAGGCTGCGCGAGGCCGGGGCGGTGATCATCGGCAAGACGAACGTCCCCGAGATGACGCTCTGGCCGTTCACGGAGACGGCGACGTTCGGCGTGACCCGCAACCCCTGGGACCTGCAGCGCACGCCGGGCGGCTCGAGCGGAGGCAGCGGCGCGGCCGTGGCCGCCGGCCTCGTCGGGGCCGCGCTCGGCTCAGACGGCGCGGGCTCGATCCGCATCCCCTCCGCCTGGTGCGGGCTGCTCGGCCTGAAGCCCCAGCGCGGCCGCGTCTCGCTCGCTCCCCGTCCACGGGCCTGGCACGGGATGTCGGTTGACGGGATCTTGACGCGCCGCGTCGCCGACACCGCGCTGTTCCACGATGTCGCCTCGGGCTCGACCGACCTCGACGTGGACCGCCCCGACCCGCCAACGGTCGGTTTCGTGCAGGCCGCCGCGACGCCCCCGGGGCGGCTGCGTATCGCCTGGTCGACGAAGTTCCCCGGCGTGGTGCTCGCGAAGCTCGACGCCGACGCGCGCCGCGCGCTCGCCGAGACGGTCGAGCTGCTCTCCTCGCTCGGCCACGAGGTCCAGGAGCGCGACCCCGAGTACGGCAACGACTCGATCCCGCAGGTCATCGCGCGCTATATGCGCGGCGGGCACGACGACGTCGCCGAGCTCGAGCACCCCGCGCGCCTGGAACGGCGGACGAAGGCCTTCGCCCGCCTCGGCGGTCTCGTCAGCGACCGGATGCTGGAGCGCTCGTTTGCCGGCGAGGATGCGCTCACGCGCCGGCTGAACGGGGTGCTCGACGGCTTCGACTTCCTGATCACGCCCACCGTCGCGGCGGCGGCGCCGCGGATCGGCGCGCTCCAGGGGCGCGGCGCGCTGTGGACGCTCAACGCCGTCGCCGGCTGGGTGCCCTACAACGGCGTCTGGAACCTGACGGGACAGCCGGCCGCCGCCGTCCCCGCGGGCTTCTCCGCGGAGGGCCTGCCGCTGTCGGTGCAGATCGTCGCGCCGCCGGGGCCCGAGGGGCCGCTGCTGGCGCTGGCCGCGCAGCTCGAAGCCGAGCGGCCGTGGGCGGACCGGCGGCCTCCCGGGTTCGAGTGAGCGACCAGCGCGAGCTGCTCGACCTCGCCACCGAGGCGGCACGGCTGGCGGGCGCCCTGCTGCTCGAGCGCGCCGCCGGCGGCGGGCCGCGTGGCGTGGCCAGCAAGAGCACGCCGACCGATCTCGTCAGCGAGGCCGACCTCGACGCGCAGCACGCGATCCGCGAGCTGCTCGGCTCGCGGCGCCCCGATGACGGCTTCCTGGGGGAGGAGGGCGGCGACGAGGCCGGGGCGAGCGGGCTGCGCTGGGTGGTCGACCCGCTCGACGGCACCGTCAACTACCTGTTCGGGATCCCGCAGTGGTCGGTCAGCGTCGCCGTCGCCGACGCCGAAGGCACGCTCGCGGGCGCCGTGTTCGATCCGAACCGCGACGAGCTCTTCACGGCGACTCGCGGCGGGCCGGCGCTGATGGCGGCGCCGGCGGGCAGCGTCGAGCTGCACGGCCGCGCGGTCGATCCGCACGGCGCGGGCGGCGGCGGAGAGGGCCTCTCGACCGCGATGGTCGCGACGGGCCTGGCATACGACGCCGGTGTGCGCGAGCGTCAGGCGCGCGTGCTCGCGCGGCTCGCCGGACGGGTCCGCGACATCAGGCGCTTCGGCAGCGCCGCGCTCGACCTCGCCTGGACGGCTGCCGGCCGCTGGGACGCCTACTACGAGCGTTCGGTCAAAGCGTGGGACGTCGCGTCCGGGGAGCTCCTGTGCCGATGCGCGGGCCTGCAGGTGCGCGAGCTGCCGGAGCGCGATGGGCTCCCGTGGGGGCTGATGGTCGCGCCCGCGCATCTGGCGGGCGAGCTGTACGAGCTGGTCGTGGGCGACTAGGCCGGCGGCTCCGCGAGCAGGGCGCTCGAGGACGGCACGGCGCCGACGCGCGGGGCGCTCTGGCCCCGCGCGCTACGGCATCGCCGGTACGCCGGCGCTACTTGATCAGCAGCTTTTCGCCCTTGTTGACGGCGCTTGCTTCCTGACCGGATGGGAGACCGCCTTCGGGGCCCCATTCGTTTCCGGTTTCTTCGCCGTTGAGTTCGGTCAGCAGTACGCCGACCGGTTCTTCTTCGAACGCAGGCGGGTTCGTCAGCGGCGTGTAGCCGGGCGAGACTTCGCCCAGGTACGGGCCGACCGAGTAGACGACGGTCGCCAGCTTGCTGACCACGTTGACCGGTTTGACTTCGCCGATCACGCCGCCATGGACCCGGACTTTGGCGAGCCCTTCGCATTCGAACCGGGCGAGGTAGCCGGAGCCCGGTTCGCCTTCTCTGAACAGAGAGGCTCCTGCGATTTTGGATGCTTTGTTGATCCAGCCGAGGTTGCCGGCGAGTTTCTCCGTCGCGATCGTTTCCTTTTTTCCGCCTTCGGTTTTGCAGGGCGAGCCGAGGGATTTGCACTTCTTGAATTCGGCGGTGACGTTGAACTCGATGTCCGGCATCGCGAGCTGGCCCTTGTCCTTGAACGAGGCGCACGTGATTTTGATGTCGCCTTTGCCCGGGATCACCGTGTGCAGGGAGGCTTCGCCGCCCTTGCCCTTGAAGGGCTTGTTTTTGCCGAGCCCTTCTTTCAGTTCCCATCCGCCGCTGCCGCCTTCTGTGCCGCAGCCATTTTCGAATTTGCCGCCGACGACCTTTGCGCATTCGTACCAGTGCGGGTTGGCCGACGCGCCGGCCGCGCCGAAGGCGGCGATGGCGATCAGCGCCACGAGGGCGAGGCCCGCGATCACAACTCGTCTCATCTGAATACTGCTCCTCCCCCTCCTCTCCAGTGGTCGGCGCCCCAAGCCGGGTGCGCCACATCAAAGGAGAGCCCTCCCCGACCCTCAGGAGCAGTGTTTCCGGTTTGCGGGCTGACAAAACATCGTTTTCACGCCCGCGATGCGGCGGGTGGGATTCGAACCCACACGCCCTTTCGGACAGGGCCTTTTGAGGGCCCCGCGTCTACCGTTCCGCCACCGCCGCGAGCGCCCAGCGAGGATACCCCGCGCTCAGGCGGGGTGGGGAGGGAGTTCTGCGTATCCGCCCGGGTCCGCCGGCGGCGCATCGGCGCCCGCGGCGGGGTCCCGCCGCTCGAGCTCGACGTTCCAGCCCTGCTGGAAGCCGCGCATCGCGAAGGCGACGAGCAGGATCTGCACGGGAACGATCAAGAGCGTCAGCAGCCCGAGGATCCCGGAGTCGATCGTCGGCTGCGAGAAGCCGGCTTTGTCGCGGTTGAACCAGCCGGGACCGGCGACGGCCGCGAAGATCAGCAGCAGCACGGCGAGCGCGGAGGCGACCGGCAGCACGCCGCGGTTCCAGCGCCCGGCGTAGTAGGCGAGCGTGACGTAGACGACGACGTAGCCGATCGCGACCGGGATCATGCCTGCGAGTACGCTCCAGCCGCCGATCGTCACGATCGCGACCAGACCGGCGCTCACCAGCAGCAGCACGATCACGGTCGCCCGCGTCGCCTGCACGACCGGCTTGTCGCGGTTCGGATGGGTGATGATCACGCCAGGCGGGCGCTCTGGCTCACTGCTGATCGACATCGCCCGATGACGATACCTGCTCGCGGCTCGGCGGTGGGCAAGCGACTCTGCGCGGCGGCTAGGCTCTTCGCGAGCCGCGCGGGCGTGGTGGAACTGGTAGACACGCCGGCCTTAGGAGCCGGTGGGCCCTGGGCCCTTGGAGGTTCGAGTCCTCTCGCCCGCATTGGTTTTGGCCGGAAATCGGTCTAACGCCCGACCATCACTCCGAACCGCGGTAGCAGTGCCGGGTCAAGGAAAGCCTCGATGCCAACGATGTGGCGGTCCTCGACCTCGAGCACGCTGACTCCGTGCGGGACCCAAACGTCGTTTTCGCCTCGTACCTCGATCGTGACCGCGGGCCGGCCGTTCGCCCACACCGGCCTGTGTCGGATTCGGGTCAGATCACCGCCCGCGGTCTCGCGGAAGAACTGCGCGATCTGCAGTCCACCGACCAATGTCGGCTGCGGGGGCATCCGAAGCGTCGCATCCTCGCGTAGCAACGCGACAAGCCCGTCCATGTCGGCGCCCTCGAACGCGGCGACGTAGCGGTTGAGCAGCTCGCGCTCGGCTGGATCTGCCGTTGGTTGAATCGTCTCGGGCAGATACAGCTCGATCGCGCCGCGTGCGCGCTGCAGCGCGCTGTTGACCGACGCGACCGTCGACTCGAGGACCTCGGCGACCTCGGGCGCGGTCCACCCGAGGACATCGCGGAAGATCAGCACCGCGCGCTGGCGACCCGGCAACTCTTGGATCGCTCGCAACAGCGCCAGCTCCATCCCCTCGCGGATCGCGTATCGCGCCGCGGGGTCATAGGTCGGCGAAGCCGTCTCCTCCCGTGGGCCGCGGTCTGGGAACGGATCGACCGGTACCGGCCGGCGCGGCCGGCGCTCGAGCTCATCGAGACAGGCGTTGGTCGCGATCCGATAGAGCCACGTCTGAAACTGCACTCTCGGCTCGAAGCGCTCCAGGGCCCGCCATGCCCGGAGCAGCGTCTCCTGCGCCATGTCCTCAGCGTCCTGCATCGAGCCCAGCATGCGGTAGCAATGAACCTCGAGCGCGTGCCGGTAGGGATCGACGAGCTCGCGGAATCCCCGCTCATCCCCCGCCTGCGCACGAGCCAGAAGGAGACGCTGATCGGGGTCGTGGCTCGGAAGGGTGAAGCGATCCATGTCTCACGCCCTCTCGTACTCGTCGTGGCGACGAATCCAGAGTTGCCACGCCTCGTCCTCGGCGCGTCCCTTCGGAGCCCGGTCGAGAAACCCGTAGTAGGGCATCAAGAACTCGACCCCGCGACCAGTCGTCGAGTAGGTCTGAAAGACGCTACCGCCCTCCAGCGTGAAAGCCGTGAAGCCGAACAGCTCCGTCATGTAACCGTAGATGTCCGTGCCGGCAACCTCTGCGTTGCGAAAGGCGACCGCGGGCAGCTGGTCGAGAATCGGCTCGATTGCCTGCTTCGTCTGCTCCGGAGTTTTCGAGAAACCGAGGTCGACGTTGAAATCACTCTCGTAGCTCGAAGCCCAGTTGAAGCCCCATCCCATCCGCTCGCGATACGCCGACAGCTTCCCCATCGGGGCGCCGGAGACAGCGATCAATGTCACGTCGCGAGCCCGCAGGTGCGGGATCAGACCGTCGAACGAGTCGGCGATCGAGCTGTTCACGGGGCAGCCCCCGTCGTAGCTCGGGCCGAACATGAAGTGGTAGATCAGCAGTTGTGAGCGGCCATCGAACAGCTCCGCCAGCGTCCTCGGGCCGTCTGCAGTCTGGAGCGTGTACTGCTTCTCCAGCGCAACCCAGGGAAGTGTCCGCCGCTGTGCCGCCAGTTCGTCGCCCAGCCGGGTGTGCTCCTTCTCCCGCGCCAGCAGCGCATCCCGCGCCGCCTGCCACTCCTCACGCGGGACGATTGTGTGTGTGGTCATCGCGCTGTGCATGGGGCCCCCTTCACGCCGCGATCGGCTCGGCGGGAACCAGCGCCGCGTTCTGGCGCTCGAACTCCTTCGCGACGCCCGTACGCCAAGCGTCTGCCAGCGACTGCGACATCGGGTCGGGGAAGATCTCCTCTTCGCTCCGTTCCACGCCGTCGAGTGTGGCTCGCGCCACGTCCGCAGGCGACGTCTTGGGGATCTCGAGGTCCCGCACCATGTCGGTGTCGATCGGACCCGGCAGGACCGCGCACACCCTCACGCCCCGGCCACCGAGCTGCGCGCGAAACGACTGCGCCAGCGAGAGCGAAGCCGCCTTTGAGACCGAGTAGGCCGGAAGCACCGGCACCGCGGCGAGCGCGCTGAGCGAGATGATGTTGACCACCGTTCCCTGGCTTCGCGTCAGCGCCGGCAAGAATGCCCTGGTGACATCCAGGGTCCCGTAGAGGTTGACAGCCAGGTGGTGCTCGAACGCCGAACGATCGCTCAGGTCGTCGGCGACTGACACACCCGCGTTGTTGATCAGGATGTCCAGCGACTCGACCTGCCCCACAGCGCGCTGGATCTGGGCCTCGTCGGTCACGTCCAGCATCACCGGCACGACGCGCTCGCCCGAAGCGACCGCCCCGTTCCGCGAGGCGGCGTACACGCGCTTGGCGCCTCTCCTCAAGAGTTCATCGACCAGCGCCCTTCCCAAGCCGCGGTTGGCCCCGGTGACCAGCACTGTCTTGTCTGCGATCGTCTGCATTTTCGCGTCTCCTTGTCGAGGTCTGCTCTTCGCACCTCGTCAAACGACCCACAGCACCCAAACTCATCGCAGACCGCGCTCCTGGAGACGGCTTGTCCAGTGGGAGTGGCGCCGACGGAGCTCGTCCTCGTCGAGGTCTGCCCGGCCCAGAGGCCGGTAGTTCGCCACCCAGGTTTCGACTATCTGATGCGAGCGAGCGAGCGCCCAGCCGTCCCAAAGCGCGATGTCGGCGAACAGGTGACCGCTCGCATCCTCGTAGGCCGCCAGGAAGACATCGGCGACCCGGTCGTCAAAGAGGAGGTAGAGATCCAGACGGCACCAGCCCACGTCAAAGCCACGCGGACCCCGCGCTCCGCCCGACCAGTCGACGACGCCTGCCAACACTCCGTCTCGCCAGACGACGTTGCCCGACCAGTAGTCGCAGTGCGTGAGCACTTCCGGAGGGGCGGTGATCTGCGACCAGTCAGACCGGATTCGCGCCGCGGCCGGGCCCTCCAGAACCCGACGAGACCCGCCGCGCTGGTCGAACACGCTCGGCAGAGCAGACAGCCGCTCGCTTGGCAGCGCATGCACCGAGGCCAGCGTGTGACCGAGCTGCGTCGCCCACGCGTCGGGATCGAGCGGCGCGATGTCCGCCTCGCCGTCAAGCCAGCTGATCAGCGTCGTCGGGCGCTCCGACCACCGGCCGGCGAGGTCGCTGCCGAGCAGCACCGGCGCGATCCCTCCGAGGCCGTCAAGCGTCCGCAGGACACGCGCCTCGGACGCACCGGCCGAGTCGCCAACGGGGAACTCTCGAACGACGACAGTGAGCAAAGGGTTCGCAGTGTCCACCCTCCACGTCGCGGCGTGCTGGCCGCCCTCCAGCCTCACCACCGAGTCGATCGTGGCCGACGATCCAGCCAGACGCCGAACCTGCTCGAGAGCACCCGCCGACGGCGATGACGCTTGAACCACCATTTCAGAGATCCTAAGGAGCGGCCCATCGCTCAACGACGGAATCCCCGCGGCGGTGCGGCGCGCTTTCCCGGCCGGTCCGGTTTGATTGGTTGCCGCCGCCCAGGCGCGACGACGCCCCCATGCCGCAGAACGCCAAGACATCGACACGCCCGGCACTCGTCCGATCCATGATCGTCTCGGCGGTGCTGGCGATGGCCGCGCTCGTCCCCGTGGGGGCGAGCGCCGCGGCGGCAACTGGCGGGACGGGGGGACCGGGGACAGGCGCCACGCCGCAGCCCGCTCCGCCGGCCCCTCCCGCGCAGCCCCTGCCACCGCCTGCGCCGCCGGTGCCTGCGGGGCCGCCCCCGGAAGCCGCCACGATCGCCCTGGAACCTGCCGCCGCCGGGCGTCCGGTACCGCCGGGCTTCCTCGGTCTGTCCTTCGAGGTCGGCTCGCTCGGCGTGATCGGCGAGGCGGGGGAACGCGGGAACCTCGTCACGCTGCTGCGCTCGCTCGGCCCGGGGCTGATGCGTTTCGGCGGCATCACCGCGGACCAGAACATCGCCTGGACCGACGCCCAGACCCCGCGGCCGGCCTGGGCGACGAACACGATCGGCCCGCCGCAGATGCGCGCGCTCGGCCGCCTGGCGCGTCGCAGCGGCTGGCGTGTGCTGCTGACGGTCGGTCTCGCCCACTACGAACCCGACGCCGCCGCGCGCGAGGTCGCCGCCGCGAAGGCGGCGCTCGGCCGCTACCTGGCGGCGGTCGAGGTCGGCAACGAGCCCGACGCGCTCGGCCGGCACGGCTTCAGGCCGATGCCATGGCTGGCCCAGGGCTACGAGGAAGAGGTCAGCTCCTACCGCGAAGCGATCGCGAAGCTCGCCCCCGGAGTGCCCACCGCCGGTCCCGACGTCTCGGGCTCCGGCGCGTTTCCGGAATGGGGGTTCGCCGAGGCGCTCTCGCAGGCTCCTGCGATGCTGACCGGCCACCACTATCCGCTCGGCTGCGCCAGCAAACCCGCGCCCAGCATCGAAACCCTGCTCAGCCCCGCGATGCGCGGCCGCGAGGCGCAGTCGCTGGAAACGTACCTCTCGATCGCGCGCCCACGTGGCATCCCGCTGCGGATCGACGAGGCGAACTCCGTCTCGTGCGGCGGCGTCGCCGGAGTGAGCAACACGTTCGCGTCAGCGCTGTGGGCGACGGGCTACGTCGGGCAGGCGATGGCGGCAGGCACCGCCGGCGTGAACTTCCACGGCCATCCCACGAGCTGCAAGGGCTACTCGCCGCTGTGCGCGCCGGACCCGGCTGCGCTTGCGGCGGGGCGGCTGCGTGCCCAGCCCGACTGGTACGCGCTGCTGCTCACGCGCTCGCTGGTCGGCTACCGGCCGCTGCCGACGACGATCTCGGCCGCCGGCTCGCCGAACCTCGCCGCCGCCGGTTTCTCGGGCCCGAAGCATACGCTGAAGCTGCTGCTCTCCTACGACAACCCGCCGGGCTCGTCCGCGCTGGCGCTGCGCGTCGGCGTCGGCAGCGGCCTCGGCGCCGCGCGCGTCCTGCGACTGACCGGGCCCTCGCCGACCGCGACCGACGGCGTGCGGCTCGGTGGGCGGGAGGTCGCGCCCGACGGCAGCTGGCACGCGCCGCTCGAAGGCGAGCGCGCCCTCGTGCGCGGCGGCATCCTCACGCTGCGGATGGAGCCGTCGAGCGCCGCGCTGGTCACCGTCGTGCCGGCTGGGCGAGCATGCGGCAGAAAGACTCGACCACGCGCGGGTCGAACTGCGTGCCCGCGCAGCGGCGCAACTCGGCCAAAGCCTCAGCGACGGTGATCGCGTCGCTGTAGGGCCGGTGGCGCATCATCGCCACGAATGCGGCGCACACCCCGATGATCGCCGCCGAGACGGGGATCTCATCGCCGCTGAGGCCGTCGGGGTAGCCCTGCCCGTCGTAGCGCTCGTGATGCGAGCGGATCAGGTCTGCGATGTGAGCGAGCGAAGGCGCCGAGGCGACGATCCGCGCGCCGATTTCCGGATGCGTGCGCATCACCTCCCACTCCTCGGCATCGAGAGCGCCCGGCTTGGACAGGATCGAGTCGGGAATCGCGACCTTGCCGACGTCGTGCAGGCGCGCGGCGAGCTCGATGCGCTCGACCTCGCGCGCGTCCAGTCCGAGCGCGGTGGCCGTGTCGCCGGCCAGGTGACCCATGCGGGTCAGGTCCTCGAGCACGCCGGGGTCGTGCTCGTTGAGGACCTTCAGCAGGAGGCCGAGACACTCGCGCGTCCGCCGCGGCGGCTCATCGTCGGGGTGGAGGTGGACGAGGACTGACATCGGCCGGGTGGGGGGTGGCCCGGGCTTGCTTCCGCTCTCCCTAGCCGGGGCTCTGCGCCGTCTGGCGGACGATCCTCCAGCCCGCCTTCAGCGGCGTCAGGAAGTACGGCGGCTCGGAGGTCGCAAGGCGGTCGTCGTATTCGTAGTTCTTCAGGTAGCCGGCCCCGCCGGTCCTGCCGACGACGCCGCGGTAGTTCTGGCCGATCGCGCCGTAGATGTTCAGGTTTCCGAGGTTTTTGCCGCAACCGGAGTTATCGACGATGAGCGAGTGCTGCGTGGCAAGGATCGCCGCGTAGATCCACGGATCGCTGAGCGACCCGGTCTGGTTCCCCCCACCGCTCGTGCAGGGGTGATAGATCCGGACGTAGTTGTTCGCGATCAGCCCCAGCACAGTCGTGCCCGCGGGCTTCGTCGCGGCGCCGCCCGAGGCGGCAAGTTTCCCGGACACGCTCGAGGGATAGGTCGCGCCGTCGACGATCACGTCGCCGGCAGAGGCGACCGTAAGCGATTTTTCATAGACGCCGTGCACGTAGACGTTGGCGTAGCATCTGGTTTCTTCGAGTTCTTCGGTTGTGTCCGAGTTTTCGGGTTCGAACGCGGGGGCGCTGCAGCCCGCCCCGGCTTCTTCGTTCGGCTGCACGTACAGGAGGCCGTTGGCGGGCCAGGCCATCGTTTTTTTGGATTCGGACCATTTTTTGGTGCCGCTGTTCCAGACGTTCTGGGTGACCGCGATTTCTTTGCCTTTGAGTTCCAGGTGGGTGGCCCCGGACAGGCGGTTCGTTTCTTCGACGTAGAATTCGAGCGACGTGTCGGTCGGAGGCGGCGTCAGGGTCGGGCCGGTCGTCATGTAGCAGTTGGTGGCGGTGTTGTAGACGGCAGTGCTTTTGCAGCCGGCCTGTGCGCCATAGGTGCCGCCGTTGATTTCGATCCCGTCTTTCGGTTCGTGGCCGTTGCGGCCAAAGCTCGCCGCCCCGCTGACGAGGGCGGCGTCGTTCGTGTGCATCGGACCTTCTATGGCGTCGCCGGTGACGAAGTTGATCGCGGCTTCTTTACACGGTTCGCCGGCTTCTTTCACCCATTCCTTGTAGTACTTGCCGCGGCATTTTTCAGCGAGTGCTTTTTTTTCGGCTTCGTACAGTCCTGGGTCTTTCGTTTCGAAGTTCGTGTAGTAGACGTACTCCAGGAAGCCGCTGACGCCGAACGTCGCGATCAGCGTCCTTTCGGCACCCTGCGAGCGGCTGCCTTTCTGGCCCGCGTAGCCCGTCGAGCGGACCCTGAAGGTGTTGGCCATCGCGCCTTTGGACTCGATCATCGACGTAAATGGCGATTCGGAGCTGCAGGCGGCCTGTCCCGTCGCCGGCACCGGTTTGACGACATATGTCTCGGCGGCCTGTTCGGGCACGGTGTTTTCGACGGCTTTGCAGGTCTGCCAATAGTTCGGTTCGGCCTGCAGAAGCGACTCGTACTGCTGGACCCCGGCGAGGGCGGCGTAGTAGGCCTGCTTCTCGAGCGTGGAGCGATGCGAGGTGTGGATGTCGCCGTTCGCGACCGTGAAGGCCGCGACGAGCAGCAGTGCGGTCACGAACATCACGCCGATCGCGATGATCATCGTGAAGCCCTCCTGCGCGCGCAGGACCCGGGCTGGCCGGTGGGGGAGGGTCATTCGCATGGCTTGGCTTCGATCGTGGTTTCGGAGTTGGGCGCGCTGAACGCGAAGATCGTCTGGGAGGTCTGGTCGGCGAAGGTGTTCTTTTCGACGGTCGCGTTCTGGCGGAATTCTTTGGTCGGCGGGGCGGTCCGGAACTGGACCACCACTGAGGCGACGTTGGCAGCGCCGGCTTCGGTCAGTTCGGACGTGCTTTTCGGGGTCAGCGATTCTTTTTCGTCGAGCGTGCTCGCCGAGCTGCCCGTGGCGGTGTTCGAGGTTTTGGCGTAGGGGAAGTACTTGAAGACCGGTTGTTCGACCCCGCCTTCTTCGACGCGCGAGACGTTTTCGGCCAGTTTCACGGTTCCCGTGGGGAGCGCGCCAAACGAGTATTTTTCCGGTTTTTCGGTCGGCGTGCTGCTGGTCGCGACGTATGTCTTGTCTTCCAGGACCTTGGTTTTTTCGTTGTATTCGATGACGTCCTTGCGGATCCCGCTGGCGGGAAGTTCGGCGGGCGGTTCTTCGCTTTTGCTCGTTTTTTCGTCGTAGCCGTTGACGAAGATCAGCTTGTTCGGCGTGCTCTTTTCGATCACCGGCGTGAAGCCGCTCGACAGGCAGGCCGAGCGCAGCTGGTCGACGACCTTGGTCATCGCGTTGCGGCTGATCTGCGTCGCCTGGGAGACGTTCGAGAGGTGCGCGGACTGGCGCGTCGACACTTCGAGGATCGCGAACAGGGCCCCGGTCACGATCACGCCGGTGACCATCGCGACGATCGTCTCGACGAGCGTGAAGCCGCTGCGGTCGCGCAGGCGCGCGAGGAGCCCGGCGACGATCAGCATGTCGTCCCGGCTTTCACGATCACGCCGGAACTGATCGCGTCTTCTTCCTCGGCTTTGAGTTTTTCGTACGCGGCTTTGGCGCTGACGTATTTGAGATAGCCCCGGTATTCAGCTGCCTGTGCTTCGTCTAGTTCGTAGGCCGCTTTGTATTTTTCGTATTCGGTTTTGTCTTTTTCGTAAGCGGTTTTGAAGTTTTTGTACGCGGTTTCGGCCGCTTTGTATTCGGTTTCGTATTTTTTGTACGCGGTTTCGGCCGCTTTGTATTCGGTTTCGTATTTTTCGTACGCCGTTTTAGCTGCTTCGTATTCGCTTTTGAACTGTTCGTATTCCGTTTTCTGACTTGCTTTTTTCCCGGCCGGCGCCGCTTTTTCGTATTCCGCTTTCTTGTTTTCGTATGCGGTTTTCTTCGTCGTGTACTTGGTTTTTTCGGTGTTGTATTTGCTTAGTAGGTTCGTGTAGTTTGTTTTTTCGGCCGTGTATTTGCCTTCTAGGTTTTCGGCGTTGATTTTTTCGGCCGCGTATTTGCCTTTGTCGGAGTTGTACGTCCCAAGCCATTTTTCATATTCTTCTTTTTCTTTTTTCGCTTCGGCTTCCTTACCCGAGTACCCGCCCTTTTCTTTGTAGGCTTCGTTGGCTTTCATTTCGGCTTCTGCTGCCGCGCGTTCGGCGCTGATTTCGGCGTTCGGGCGCTGTCCCAGGTAGATGTTCGGCGTGGAGCCTGCGGCCGTGGTGTTGGTGAACGAGACCGTGTAGGTCTTTTTGGCTTCGCTGTTTACGACGCAGAGCTTGAGGTTTTTCCCGAACGGCTGGTAGGGCACTTCGAGCCGGCCTTCGGGCAGCGTTTCTTTCTGTTCGTGCGTGAAGACCGTGCCCGTCGCGTTCGGCGGCTTGGCCGCGGATTCGCATTCGGTGTTCGTGATCTTGACCGGGCCGTAGCGTTTGCTCGTGGGTTCTCCGTGTTCTTTCAGGCTTTTGCCGTTCCAGATGCTCAGTTTGGTGTAGGAGGTGGGAACTTTGACGTTCGCGGTTTCGCCGCTTTTGACCTGGACGGTTTCGGCGACTGCTTCGGGGCCGGTGTTGTTCGCGGCGCAGTCGCCGGCGTAGACGGTCCATTTTTCTTTGAACGGGAACAGGTCGCCGATCGGGTATTTCGAGCCTGCGGCCGTCCAAGAGGTGGCGCAGTAGAGGTTCGTGATCGACCCGGGCAGGGAGCATTCGAGCGATTTGCCCGGCAACGGCAGGAATTTTTCTTCGCCGGTTTTTTCGTAGCTGAAGGCGGTGCTCCCGGTCTCGTACTTGGGTTCGATCGGGATCGCGGTGTTCGCGGCCACGAAGGTGTCGCTGGGAACTTCTTTGCCTTCGTAGGTGAAGTGGGCGGCGATCCGCCCGGCCTGCGCGTACTGGACTGCGTAGTGGGTCGTGATGTTCGGGGCGATCGCCAGTTCTTTCGTCGGCACTTTCAGGGCCCCCGAAGGCGTTACGTAGCCGGTTTTTTCGACGATTTCGATCGTCGCGCTGGTCGCCTGGATGCCGGTCAGAACGACGCAGCCCGCGGGCCCGGTGGTGCCTTCGACCGTGTTGTAGGAGCCGGATTCGAAGGGGATGAAGGTCGCCTTGGCGGTCACGCCGGCGACGCCTTCGTTGAGGCCGTTGATCACGTCGACCTCGACGGCCGAGCCGGTCGGCGGCGTCACCACGCCGGTCGCCTTGACCGGCGGCCGTTTGGCGAGTTCCTGGTTTTTCCAGGAGACCGTCGAGTTGATCTGGAAGTTGGTGCCTGTCTGCGCTTTCGTTTCGGTGACGCTGCAGCCGGTGGTTTTCCCCGACGCGCCGACGTTCTTCGCTTCCTGGGTGACGGTGTAGTTGGTGCCGCCCACCGTCTTGGTGTATTTGTGCGGCGAGCTCACGAGGGCGTTCAGGGCGCTGGCCGGCTCGCTGCGCAGCTGCTCCTGCGATTGGGCGGCGAGGATCGCCGCCTGATCGTGGCGGCGCTGGTCGGCCGAGATCCTGTGGGCGACGTCGAGGCCGTTGAAGGTCGCCACGACGATCATCGCCACTAGCACCGCGCTGACGAGCACCTCGACGAGCAGGAAGCCGTCCTCGCCGCGGCCCTGGCTCAGGCGGGCGCGAAGCGCCGCCCGCATGCGGTGCGGCCGAGGCTGCCGTGAGGGCGTCGTCTCAGAAAAGGTGCGCATTGACACAAGAGCTTCCGTACTCATGGTCGTTTCGGCACCCCTGGAGCGCTGCTTGAGCGCGGGACGGCGCCGCTAGGCGCCTGCTGGGCGGCGGTTGCTCGTCTGCCGCGGGTGGGGGCACGCCCCCGGCGTGTTGGCGCGGCGGGCGCTAGCGCCTGCGGGGCGGGGGCGGCGCGAGCAGCGTGGCCAGCGTCTGCGCCACGTGGCGCAGGCCACTCCCGTCGCGCGATGTGACGAACACGGCGACCCGCATCGCCCGGTCGCGGGTCAGCAGGGTGCGCCCGCTCGGTGTCAGTCGCAGCTTGATCGTTGCGGTGTGCCCGCCGCCGACCGTGAATGGCGAAGTAGCCAAGATCACGATCGAGGGCGTGCGCTGGTGCGGATGGACACGCACGCGGCTCCGTGTGCGAAGCGCGACCGTGCCTTTGCACTCGCCGGACTGAGCGGGGCAGCGGACGCGCACACCGAGCGTGCCGGACGCCGTCGCGCGCAGCGTCGTTCCCGCCAGGACGGCGCCGAGCGGTCCAGCTTTGAACCGCAGCGTGCCCGTGTCGCCGAGCGGCGGCGCAAGCGGCGCGGAGAGCGTTTCACCGGTGCCGCTGAACCGGACTTCGTGCACGGTCGAGGAGCCTTCGCCGTTGATCAGCCAGGTCCCGGAGGCCGGGCCGAGCCCGGTGGGAGCGAAGCGCACCGTCTCGAGGAGTGTTTCGCCGGGTGCGATCGAGGTGTCCTCGGGGAGCGAGCTGGTCGCCGTGAACTCGCCTCCAACCGGCGGCTTGGACTTGAAGATCGTGATGCCGACGCCGCCGCTGTTCGACACCGTGAAGGAGCGGATGGCTTCGTGTCCGACGGTGACGCCACCGAACGGCACCGCTTCCGGCGTCACCTGCAGGACGCCCGGCGGGGCGGCCGTGCCAGTCAGCTGCACAGCGGCCGTGCCGGCGGTCGTCTGCAGCGTGATGCTCCCCCCATAGCTTCCGGACGCGGTCGGTTCGAAGGAGACCGGGACGGCGATCGATTCGCCGGCTTTGATTTCCCGTCCTTTCGGGGGCAGGTTCTGCGCTTCGACTCGGAACGGCGGTTCCGGCGCCGAGGCTTCGAGCACTTTCAGCGAGCTCGCGCCGACGTTGGTGAAGGAGGCGACCGAGGAGACGCTGCTCCCAATCGCCGTGCCGCCGAAGCTGAGCACCGGCGGCGAAGCTTCGAGCTGGGCCGAAGCGGTCTGCCCCTGGCCGGTGAGCGAGAACTGCACCGTCTGTCCGGTGCTGATGGTCGCAGTCAGCGTTGCGCCGCGCGGGCCGGTGGCGGCGGGGGCGAACGTGATCGGAATCGAGATCGTTTCGCCGCTGTTGAGCTGCCACGGTTTCGGACGCGACGGTGTGCCGAGCGCGAACTCGGTCGGCTGGCTGCTTTCGAGCTTCGTGATTTCCAGTTCCTGGTTCGCCGTCAGCGTCAGCGTCTTTTCGGAGTGCGCACCGAGGGTCGTCGGCGGGAATTCGGTG
Organism: uncultured Solirubrobacteraceae bacterium; assembly: GCA_963721285.1. GTDB lineage: Bacteria > Actinomycetota > Thermoleophilia > Solirubrobacterales > Solirubrobacteraceae > Palsa-744. The sequence goes on from CAVRIN010000002.1 coordinate 1,483,332, forward strand.
CTGGGGCCGCTCAGCGGCTGCGCCACGGGCGAGCCGAAGGCGAGCACGTGGCCGTCGCGCGTGCCGACGTACAGGCGTCCGGCGCCGACGCCCGGGGTGGCGAACTTCGACGCTGTCCCGATCGCCCAGTGGTTGCGAAGCACGGGCTTGCCGGCGACCGGAACCGGGTCATAGGCGCGGAGCTCAGCCCCTTCGCCGCCGCCGTTCGGCATCCACTCCGTCCACACGAGCGCCGAGCCCGAGCTCGCTCCCGAGGAGGTGATTACCGGCGCCCCGGAGCCGAAGCCGAAGGCGTCGGCGGATTCACCGGCGAGCGCGAGCGTCGGCGATCCGCCGCCGGAGAGGCCGTATTTGTAGACGTCGAGCCTGCCCGCCGAACCGCCGGCGGATTTGCCGTTGGAGGCGGTCGGGATGTAGACCCACCCGCCTTCGCCGGGCCAGATACCCGGACGCGACCAGACACCGCCGTTGGGACCGACGCGCTGGACGACCTTGTCGCTTTCGAACGGGCCCTGGCCGATGCCGCCGAGGCTGTCGCGGTTGAGGAGATAGACGTAGCCGTCCTTGCCGACGGCGACGGCCAGGTGAGGGATCGCGGACGTTCCGAAGTACGCGTTCGGGAAGCCGGTGACGCCCCCTGACGCGAAGTCGGCGTCCCATCCCGCGAGCGTGGCCGCGTCATAGGGAGCGAAGAAGTCGCTCGCCTTGAGTTCGCCGTTGCCTTGCACGTTCACACGCACCACGGCCTCGCTCAACGTGCCGGGCGGTTCGCTGCCCGGCGTCGGGGAAAGCGGGGTGGCGCCATTGCCGGTGCTGAACAGGAGCGTCCCGGGACCGTCCGAGGTCAGTCCGGCGCCCGACTGCCAGATGCCTGCGCCGTTGCTCGCCGATTCCGAGGTCCAGCGCGCCTTTACGGCCCCGCTCTCGGACACCCCGAAGATCCAGCCTTGGAAGGTGCCGAAATCGCAATCCGAGCCGAAGGCCGCGTAGACGACGCCTTCCAGCAGCAGCAGGCCCGGCCGCTGCAGCTGGTACTTGGGGGTGAAGGTCTGGCCCGGCGCGTTCTGCGCCGTGCCGCCCAGTTCGACGGGGAAGCCCGGCTTCTCCTGGCCTTTGTTGGCCAGTTCGATCGCGTCCATGTAGTAGCGGACCGGGCCCGAGCTCCCCGATGCGTAGGCCTTGTGGGTCATGTAAGCGACATCCGTCGCCGGGTCGATCACCGGCGTTCCGGTGACCCCGATCTCTGGTGCCAGGTCGCCGCAGCCGATTTCGCCCGACTGCCACGGTTCACCGGGAAGGGCCGTCGACCACTGCTGTTTGCCGGTTGCCGGCTCGAGCCCGTAGACCCTGTTGTGCTCGGTCGCGACCAGAAGGGTGTTTTCGTCGAGCAGGGGCTGGGCGTAGACCTGGCCGACGACGTTGGCCGCCCACTCCTGGCCGAACGTGCCGCCGCTGACGATCGACGGCGTGATCACCGATTCGGTCGGATACCAGCCGGTACGGAGGTCTTCCGAGGAGTTCGTGATGCCCGTCGCGTAGGCCGCCGCGCACGGGCACAACAGCGCCGTAGCGGCGGCGCCGATCGTCGCTCCAATCCGACGGATCCTCATTCTCGCTCTAGCCCCTCTGTGGCGACCCGCGGGCCGCGGTTGGCCCGTCTCGGGGTCCTCGAGGCTACCGGGCGTCGCTGAGAACGCAAAATGCGGAGAACGCCGCTGCATCCGGCGTTGCGAGAGCCGGCTCGCGCGCGTGAAGCCGGCTGCGGCCGCGCCGCGCCGAGCGCCTACAATCCGGTGCCCCCGGGGGACTGGTGTATCGGTAACACGGTGGTCTCCAAAACCGCAACGCCAGGTTCGATTCCTGGGTCCCCGCTCGGCAAAAGCCCGCAAAGTCTGGGACGCGTTCGGCGTTCTAGAGCGCGTTCGCATCCTCACATTGCGTCTGTTTGGACCCGATGATCCGCATGGATCCGCCAGAGGCCGACTTGGAGCGCTACAACCACGGTCCGCCGGATGAGCTGCGCCAGGCAAGCCCGCAGTACGAGCGTTGGCTCGACGCTCAGAATGCGTCGGGCACGCCAGCGAGGAACAGAAGTTAGGTCCCCTAGAGCGGTCCTTGCCGGGTCACCGTCAGTTCGACTCGATGATCGCGATGCGATCCGCAGAGGCCGCACTTGGAGCGCTACAACCACCGTCCGCCGGATGAGCTGCGCCAGGCAAGCACGCAGACGAGCGTTGGCTCGACGCTCAGACTGCGTCGAGGCACGCCAGCGAGGATGCAGCAGGTCCTCTAGCAGCGGCCTTGCCGGTGGCAACCGTCAGTGCGAAGATAGTCCGTTGTGTCGGAGATGTGGAACAGCGTCGCACCGGGTCGGGAGGCCAACGGCAGATGAGAGCATGGACACCGGTGGCATGCGGAGCGGCAGAGCCGCAGCCGAGTATGTCGACGGGCATCTCGCGGCCGCCACAGACATTCTTCTTGACGCGACTCGGATCGCCGAAGGTGACGCAGGTCCTCGAGCTCGCCGCGGGACCCGGAGGCGCCGGCCTTCGTGCCGCTGAGCGCGTAGGGCCGGGGGGCTCGGTCACGCTCTCTGATGACGCCCCTGAGATGGTCGCAATAGCCGCTCGCAGAGCCAAGGGCTATCCGCAGGTGAGCACAGCCGTCTTCGATCAGAGCGACATCGTCGCGGAGGACGGGCGCTTCGATGCTGATCCTGCACGGCCTTCACAGATGCTCGCTGAGCTCGCATCGTTCGGCGAGGATCCGGCGCGTCTTGCGCCGCGGAGGGGGCTTGTCTGCTTCCAAGCACGTCACGACTTGCACTCGCAGAGAGGACTCAGTCGGTTCATGTATGTGCGCGAAGCCGCAATGCTCGTTCGCGGAGCGATGACCTGGGGGCCAAGGGGACCGCAAGAACCCATGGCTCGGGCTTGTTCTGGAGCGGTCGGCGAGGCAGGTTCGGCGTGCCGTTTCCGCCTCCCAACATACCCGGGCCGTTATTCTCTCGATGACTCGGGGGTGTGACGTCCGTCCTGGAAGGTGGGGGTCTCGACGAGGTAGAGGTTCAGGCGCTAGAAACCCCTATGCACGCCGCGTCTATTGAGGCGTGGTGGAAGCGCGTACCGCAGCTTGCCGGTCCGCTCGCGACAGCGCTGGCCGCCATGGAGCCAGAGGTGCGCGAGCAGATCGCCCAGCGAGCAATGGATGCCGGAGCCGAAACCTCGCGTGCCGACGGGGACGGGGTCATGTTCTCCGGCTCTGTGCTGATCGCGTCGGGGCGGACCCCGCGGCATTGAACACCGCCTTCGCTCCGGCTCGGCCGCACCACAGAGCGGGATTCGGGCATCGAGGCGGCTTCGGCCGCTTGCCGCGAAACCGCTGGAAGCGGCTCGGACCCTTGCTTCTGCCGCCCCCTCGTGCCGGAGGAATCAGGTGGCGATCGCGTCGAGTTCAGCCACGGCGTCCTCGGGCAGTGTGAGCGCTGCTCCGGCGACGTTGTCGCGTAGATGAGCGACCGACGAGGTGCCGGGAATGAGCAGGATGTTGGGCGAGCGTCGCAGCAGCCAGGCGAGTGCGACCGCCATCGGCGTGGCCTCGAGCCGCGTGGCCACCGACACGAGGGCATCGGATTGCAGGGGGGTGAAGCCGCCCAATGGGAAGTACGGGACGTAGGCGATACCGTGCCCGGCGAGCGAGTCGATGAGCGCGTCGTCGAAGCGGTGGGCGATGTTGTAGAAGTTCTGGACGCACACGACCGTTGCGATCGACTGCGCTTCGGCGATCTGCGCCTGGTCGACGGTGCTGACGCCCAGGTGCTTGATCAGGCCCTCCCGTTGCATCTCCGCCAGTACGCCGAACGGCTCGGCGATCGAACCGGGCGTCGGGGCGTCAAAGCCGCCCACGCGAAGGTTCACGACGTCGAGCGCATCGACGCCGAGGTGCTCGAGGTTCTCGCGGACGGCTCTGCGCAGCTCTTCAGGCGCGAGCGCTGAGAGCCATCCACCGTCCGCATCGCGGCGGGCCCCGACCTTGGTCACGATCCGTAGGTTGTCCGGATAGGGGTGGAGCGCCTCCCTGATGATCTGGTTGGTGACATACGGGCCGTAGTAATCGCTGGTGTCAATGTGGGTGATGCCAAGCTCGACGACCTCCCGGAGCACGGCGATCGCGGCGTCGCGGTCGGCGGGCGGACCGAACACGTGCGGTCCGGCAAGCTGCATCGCGCCGTACCCGAGGCGAGTGACCGTGAGGTCATCCGCCAGGGTGAAGGTACCTCCGGAGAGCTGCGGAGCCATGACGATCCTTTCAGGAACGGGGCGGCCGGCCGGTAGCTGCGGTGACTCGCGGGCGGCGCTACAGGCCTGCTCGGGGACGCAACGAGCCTAGTGACTGTGGGCCTCCGCTTTCGCTTCGCAGGAGCGGTAGCCTGGCCTCAGTGTCACTCTGCGCCCTCGGCGGCGATTCCGTCGGGTGCTCGACGGTGCTGGAGTCATGGCTGAGATCAGGTTTTGCACCGCGCCGGACGGCGCCCGCATCGCTTACGCGAGACACGGCCACGGTCCGCCGCTCGTCAGGGTCGCGACCTGGCTGACCCATCTCGAGCGGGATTGGGGAAGCCCCGTGTGGCGCCATTGGCTCGATCGGCTCGGAGAGTCCCACACGGTCCTGCGCTACGACGAGCGTGGTTGCGGCCTCTCGGACCCGACAGTCGGCGAGCCATCGGTCGAGACCTGGGTCGGCGATCTGGAGGCGGTGGTCGATGCCGCGGGGCTGGAGCATTTCGCGCTGCTCGGTATGTCGCAGGGCGCAGCGATCGCGGTGGCCTACGCCGCAAGGCATCCGGGGCGAGTCTCGCGTCTCGTCCTCTACGGCGGCTACGCGCGCGGCCGCCAGCTACGTGGGCAGCACGACCAGGAGGACGCGCTGGTCGCGGCGATCCGCGCCGGGTGGACCAGCGACGACCCGGCGTTCCGCCACGTGTTCAGCATGCTGTTCCTTCCGCACGGCACTCCCGCGCAGATGGCCTGGTACGACGAACTGCTGCGTACGACCACCTCAGCCGACGTCGCAGTTCCGTTATTCAGGGCCCGCGGCACCGTCGACGTCACGGCCGATGCTCCCAGGGTCGACGCCCGAACGCTGGTGATTCACGCGCGTGACGATCGGGTGGTCCCCGTCGAGGAGGGGCGGCTGCTGGCGACGCTCATCCCCGATGCGCGCTTGGTGTTGCTCGACTCTGCAAACCACATCCTGCTGGCCGAGGAGCCGGCGTGGGAAGAGTTCGTCTCAGAACTGCGGAGGTTTCTCGGCGCGAGCCGAGCGCCTGCACGGTCCGCGGCTGTCGACGAGCTCAGCCCCCGCGAGCTGGAAGTCCTCGAATTGGTGGCCGCTGGATTGACGAACGAGGCGATCGCCGAGCGGCTCTTCCTCAGCATCCGCACGGTGGAGCGGCACGTCTCGAATGTCTACGCGAAGCTGCGCCTGTCGGGGAAGGCTGCGCGCGCATCCGCCGCGGTGTCGTTCATCGAGCAGCGACCGTCGCCTGGCGAGCATCTGCGCTGAAAGCACGCTGCGTGTATGCCGCCAGATGGGCAGCCCGAGACTGGTGCTGGCCCCGATGACGTCGCCGGGGGCCACCCGTAGGATCGAGCGCGTCCAGGGAGCTTTTTACCCCAGGGGGTAAGACATGACACGAGATCTCGAGCTCGAGCAGCTACGAGCGAAGGCGGTCGAGCCGGTCCGTGGCTACGACATCCGCGGCGGCGGCGGGGTCGGGCTCCGCGCCCACGAATGGGGAAACCCCGACGGGCCTGAGATTCTCTTCGTGCACGGCTGGTCACAGTGCGACCTCTGTTGGAGCGCTCAGGTCGACGGCCCGCTCGCTGCCGACTTTCGAATGGTCAGCTTTGACAACCGCGGTCACGGCATGTCCGAGAAGCCGCTCGACCCCGGTTGCTACACCGACGGGCGGCTGTGGGCAGAGGACCTGGCAGCGGTCATCGACCAGACCTCCCTCGATCGTCCAGTGGTTGTGGCGTGGTCGTATGGCGGCTTCATCGTCACCGACTACGTCCGCGTCCACGGCGATGCTGCACTCGCCGGCATCGACCTCGTCGGCGCCGCAGTGGTCCTCAAGCCGCCCACGTTCGATCACCTCGGTCCCGGACTGCTCGACAACGCGCAGGACGCCTGCCTTCCAGATCTTCGCGCGAACATCGACGCCATCCGGCGTTTCCTGCGCTCGTGCACGGCCCGGCCGCTCGATGAGGAGCTCTCGAGCGCAGCACTCGGCTGGAACATGGCCGTGCCGCCCGAGGTCCGAGGAGCGCTGATCGCGCGCGAGATCGACGACGAAGACGTTCTGTCGCGTCTCTCCGTGCCGCTGCTGGTGACGCACGGCCGCGAGGATGCGATCGTCCTGCCCTCGATGGCCGAGCACATCCTCGAACGATGCGGGACCGCCGTCGCGTCGTGGTACGAGGACACAGGCCACATGCCGTTCATCGAGGACGCTGAGCGCTTCAACCGGGAGTTGGCGGCCTTCGTCGGCCAAGCCACGGGCGCCGCCCGGTAGCCGGGCGCGGGATCGGCGGACGCCGCCGTGGGCGGCGCCCGCGCTTACCGTCAGGAGATGCCCAAGGCTTCCTTGCGAACGGCGAACGCGCCTTCCAAACCGGAGGGCATACCGCCTTCCGCCGTGAATTCGAGTTCGGTTTCAGGACCGGAGGAGGGAAACACCATAAAACTGATCAACAAACATGCTATTGTCGGTTCCGGCGATGAGAACCGACGTCCATCAGCACCTCTGGAGCGAGCCGCTCGTCGAGGAGCTCGCGCTCCGGGCGGAGCTTCCGTTCGTCCGGCTCGAGCGCGGGCTGACCGTGCTGTACCTCGCCGGCGAGCGGCCGTACGTGATCGACCGCAGCGCCGAGGAGCCGGCGCGCAGGGCCGCGCTCGTCGAGCGTGACGGACTCGACCGCGCGCTGCTCTGCCTGTCGAGCCCGGTCGGAATCGAGCGCCTGCCGCGCGAGGAGGCCCAGCCCCTGCTGACGGCCTACCACGCCGGAGCGCTCACCCTCGAAGCGCCATTCGGCGTGTGGGGCGCGATCGCGCTCGACCGCCCCGATCCGCGGGACGTCGACCGCGCGCTCGACCGCGGCTGCGTCGGCCTCTCGCTGCCCGCTGGCGCGCTCGCCGGCACCGGCGGGCTGCTCGCGATGCGCGCCGTGCTGGACCGGCTCGAGACGCGGGGCGCGCCGCTGTTCGTGCACCCCGGGCCGGGCCTCCAGGGAGCCTTCGCGCGGCCGTCCGGCGAGTGCGGCTCGCTCGCCGAGCCGCTGTGGTGGCCGGCGCTGACCGACTACATCTCGGGGCTGCAGGCCGCGTGGCTGGCCTTCCAGGCGGTGGGTCGCCCCGACCACCCGCGCCTGCGCGTGATCTTCTCCATGCTGGCAGGGCTCGCGCCGCTTCATTCCGAGCGGCTGTCCGCGCGCGGAGGCCCGGGGCATCTCGCTCCCGATCCGCTGCTGTTCTATGAGACCTCGTCGTACGGCCCGCTCGCGATCGCCGCGATGGAGTCGGTGGTGGGCGCCCGGCAGCTGCTCTACGGATCCGACCGCCCCGTGCTCGAGCCGTCCCGAGACGGGCGCGGCGGCGGGCTCGACTGGGAGCTGCTCTCCGAGGTCACCGTACGCGCGCTCGGACAGCCGACCGGCCTGGCGGCGCTGTGAGCGCGCCCGTGAACCGGCTGGTCGCCGTCCGGCGTGACCCCTTTGGCGTGCTGCCCCGCCCCCGCGGGCGCGCCCTTGACGCGGGCGAGCTCGAAACGTTCGTTGGGGAGCTGGCCGACCGGCCCGAGCTCTGGCTCGAGCGCGTCCGCCACGACCCCAGCCAGCGCTCCTACGAGGAGCTGATCGCAGACCCGCATATCAGCGCATGGCTGATCTGCTGGATGGACGACCACGACACCGGCTTTCACGACCACGACAACTCCTCCGGCGCTGTCGCCGTCGTCAGCGGCGCCGTGCGCGAGGAGCGCCTGACGCTGTCGGGGACGCCGCTCAGGCGCAGCTTCAAGGCCGGGCAGTGCTTCGGCTTCTCGGCGGCCGACATCCACCGCGTCCGCCACACCGGCGGGGACCCGGCCGTCACGCTGCACGTCTACTCGCCGCCGCTACTGCGGATGGGCGCCTATGCGACCGGCGAGGACGGGGTGCTGGTGCGCCACGCCGTGCCCTCGAGCGAGGAGCTCAGGCCGCGCGCCGCCGCGTAGGCGCGATCAGGCCTTCGCGCCGGAGCGCTGCCGAACACCATCGTCCTCGCCGATCAGCACGAGGCTGACGAGCGCCGGCGGGAACAGCCCGTGGTCCACGAGCCCCGGCGTCGACTCGAGCCTCCGGGCCAGCTTCGCGGGGTCGCCGATCGAGCCGAGGTAGTCGGCGATCAGGTTGCCGTCGGGGCTCGGTGGCGCCTCGCGCAGGCGCGCTGGGGACAGCAGCGCCAGGGTGTGCTGCGCGCCGAACGCGAGCAGCTCGAGCGGCACCGGCGCCGAGAGCTCAGGCACCGGCTTCTCGGCTGAGACGATCACCACGAACCTGCGAGCCGCCGCCGCGACGATCTTCTCGCGCGTGTGAGCGCCGCCGCCGCCCTTGATCAGCCAGTTGTGCGGGTCGACCTGGTCGGCGCCGTCGATCGCGACGTCGAGCTCGCCGAGCTCATCGAGCGTCTCGATATCCAGCCCCAGATCCACGGCCGCCCGTTCGGTGGCCGGCGAGGTCGCCACGCAGCGCAGGCCGCTCAGTTCCCGGCGGGCGATCGCCGGCAGCAGGTGCGCCACCGTCGAGCCGGAGCCGAGGCCGACCCGCATGCCGTCTTCGAGCAGCCCGGCGGCCGCCTCGGCGGCCGCGCGCTTCTGCAGGGCGGCGGGGTCCTCGCCGCTCAGCTGCGGCCGCCGCGGCCGCCCAGTCGCACCAGTGGACGCCATGGCGCGGACGTTACCGCCCCCGCCGGGTCCCTGAAGCGCACGCGGTCGGCCGAAGCCGGTCCCTGCAGCAGGAAGCCCTGCCCGACCGAGCAGTCGAGCTGGCGCGCCAGCGCGAGCTGGCGGTTGGTCTCGATGCCGACCGCGACCGCCGTCAGGCCGGCCTCCTTGGCGAGCGCGATCGTCGCGGCGAACAGCGCGCGCCGTTCCTTGTCGCGGTCGAAGCTCGTCGTCAGCCCGCGGTCGAGCTTGACGAGGTCGAGCGGCAGGTCGCGCGGCAGCCCGAACGCCTGCTGCCCGGCGCCGAATTTGTCCAGTGCGATCCGCACGCCCAGGCGGCGGACGTCCCGCAGCGCCTCGCGGGCACGGTCGGGGTCCTTCCTCACGGCCTCCTCGCTGACCTCGATGCACAGCGCGTGTCCCGGGAGCCGGCAGTAGGCGAGCTCCTCGCGCACGCGCTCGGCCAGGTCGAGCTCGGTCAGCTCGCGCCCGGAGACGTTGACCGAGATCGGGACGGCGATCCCGGCGCGCCGCCAGCGCTCGGCCTGCTCGAGGGCGGTGTGCAGTACCCAGCGGCCGATCTGCACGATCAGCTCGCTGTCCTCCGCGGGCGGCAGGAACGCCGAAGCCAGCAGCTCTTCGGTCGCGCCGTCGCGCTGCGGGCGCCAGCGCACGAGCGCCTCGATGCCGACCGCCTGCCCGCCGGTCAGCGGCAAGATCGGCTGGTAGGCCAGGAACAGCTCCTGGCGCGGCAGTGCCTCGCGCAACATGCTCTCGAGCTCGAGCTGGGTGCTCATCGCCCGGCGCAGGTCCTCGTCGAACAGCTCCAGGCGCCGACCGCCCGCGCCCTTGGCCTTGTACATCGCCAGGTCGGCCTCGCGCAGCATCGTCTCGGGATCGGCCTCGGAATCGTGCGCGATCGCGACCCCGACGCTCGCCAGCATCGCGACTTCGGCCGTTCCGAGCGGGAACGGCTCCTCGAGCGCGTCGAGCACGCGCCCGGCCAGCGTCATCGCCTCGCCGTCGCTCTCCAGTTCCTCGGCGAGGATCACGAACTCGTCGCCGCCGAGGCGCGCGATCGTGTCGCTGTCGCGCATCAGGATCGACAGGCGCTCGGAGACGGACACCAGCAGCCTGTCGCCGACGTCGTGGCCGAGGTTGTCGTTGACGGCCTTGAACTTGTCGAGGTCGATGAACAGCATCGCGAGCACGCCCGGGCTGCGGTGCAGGCGCGTCATCGCCTGGCGCGCCCTGTCCATCAGCAGCGTGCGGTTCGGCAGCTTCGTCAGCGGGTCGTGGAGCGCCTGGCGCTCGAGCCACATGCGGTCGGTCACGTCCTTGGCGGCCGCGTACCAGGTATTGCCGTCTCGGCGCGCGCTCCACAGCAGCCACCGCCACGAGCCGTCCCGGTGCCGGTAGCGGGTGGTGAAGTTCTCGACCTCGGCAGGATGGCCACTGCCGGCACGCATCGGGCCGAGCAGCTGCTCTGCATCCTCGGGGTGCACGAAGTCCGCGACCGGGCGCGAGTGCAGCTCCTCGTGGGTCCAGCCGAGCAGCTGCTCCCAGGCGGGGTTCAGCAGCGTGAAGCGTCCCTCGAGCGAGATCGTCGCCAGCAGGTCGCTGGTCATCTCGAACAGCTTGCCCACGCCGGCATCGGCGTCCTCGACGGTCGCTGGAGCGGCTGCCTTCGCGCTGGTCTGATCGATTGGCATCGGTACGGAACACGTCGGCCGCGGCGGCCCGGATTCACGGCGCCGGCGCGCCGCGTTGGACGCATTGGCAGCAGAAAGCTGCTCATCCCGAGGCAGCCCGAGCAGCCGCTTGCCCCCTGGCGCCTGGAGCGGTCCGCGCGGAGCGTGCGCCCGGGGGCGGCGGGTCGCGCTGGCCGCCGTGGGCGCGGCGAGGTGTCCGGACGCTCAGGCGCTGACCGGCGCCGGCGGCTGCTCGCCCGGCGCCGCGCTCTCCGGCGGCGCCTGCGGTTCGTCGCCCCGCAGGAAGCGCCACAACGACAGGCACAGCAGAATCGTCATCAGCACGGCGCTGCCGACGCAGTACTCGCAGATCGCTTCGAGTGAGAACACCTCGCGGTACGTGAGGTATGCGCTGAAGCCGAAGCCGCCGAGCGTGAGCGGCGACCGTCGCGAAGCGCCAGCGCTCTTCGTCGGGCGCGAGCAGCGTGCCGAGGATCGCGATGTAGCCGAGCAGCCCGATCAGCGCGACCGGCACACCGGCCAGTCTCGAGTACTGCGAGGTCTGGACTTTCAAGCAGCTGCCGCCGTTTTTGCCGCACAGCGGCTTGACATTGGCGTAGTGGATGTACGTCAGGTAGGAGGCGAGCCCGATGCCGATCACCGTCAGGACGATCAGCGTGATGCGGAGCGTCCGCGAGCTCATCGCGGAGCTAGCCCTGGGCGGCCTTGTTGATCGCTTCTTCGAAGCCCTTCGGGTCGGTCAGCGAGCTCCATTCGTACTTCTTCAGGGCTCCGCCGGAGTGGCCGATCAGGAAGGAGGGCGTGCCGGTCAGGCCGTTGTTGTTGGCCAGCTGGGCGTCGGTCGCGATTTCAGCTTCGAACTTCGGGTCGCTGCGGTCGGTCTGCCATTGGTTGAGGTTCAGGCCGGGAATCTGCTGGGCGAGCCCCTGCAGGTAGCTCTCGGTGACGTATTCCGTGCCCTCTTCGCCCTGCTCGTTGTAGAAGAGCTCGATGTAGTTCCAGGCCTTCGCCTGCTTGCCCGCCGCCAGCGCCGCCTTCTGCTGCGTGTGGAACGTTTCCTGGCTGCGCGTGGCGGTCTGCAGGCTCAGGTATTCGATCCGCACCTTGCCTTCCTTGACCGGGCCCTGGATCAGCTGCGGCAGTGCTCCGCCTTTGGCCGAGAAGTCCTTGCAGATCGGACACTGGAGGTCGCCGAAGTACTGCATCGTCGCCGGCGCGGTCGCCTTGCCGATCGTGCGCCCGCTCTGCGGGATGCCTTCCAGCTCGGCGTTGACTTCCTGCGAGATCTTCGTCTGTTCGTGTTTTTTGGGGACCGTCGTCTTCGAGCTGCCGCCCGTCGCGAGCAGGATCACGACGATCGCCACGACGACCACGACCGCGGCGCCCGCGAGCTGGACGATCCGCCGCCGCCGCGTCGCGTCGGACGCCGCGGCGGCCTCGGCGGCTTTGCGCTCGGCGCGCGCCTGCTCGCGGCGCTGCTTGCGGGTCAGATCTTCCTCGTCGACCGGGGTCACAGTGGGAACTTTTACAGATTTCCGATCAAGCGCGTCTAAGTTGCCCTTCGATGCCCCATCGACCACAGCGCGCCGGTCGCGGTGACCCGCCAAGATGGGTCCGCGGGCGCGGGTGGGCGCTGGGCCCCTGTAGCTCAACTGGATAGAGCGCCGGCCTTCTAAGCCGGGGGTTGCTGGTTCGAGTCCAGCCGGGGGCATCGCGCAGGGCCGCCGGTCCGTCCATCGGCGCGCGCCCGTAGTCTCGCCCGATGGCCCCGGCCGCGCGAGCGCCCGTGCAGGACCAGATCCTGCTCGGCGAGAACCTCGAGCTGCTGCCGCGCTTCGCCGCGGGCAGCTTCCAGCTGATCTACATCGATCCCCCGTTCAACACCGGCCGCCGCCAGGAGCGCCGCACGCTGCGCGCCGTCGAGGACCCGGAAGCGGGGCGGGTCGGCTTCGGGGGCCGCCGCTACCGCACCGAGCTGCTCGCGCGCTCCAGCTACGCCGACAGCTTCGACGACTACCTGGCGTTCCTCGTCCCGCGCCTCGAGCACGCCCACCGCCTGCTCGGCGAGGAGGGCACCCTCTACTTCCACATCGACTACCGCGAGGCGCATCGCTGCAAGCTCCTGCTCGACGAGATCTTCGGCCGGCGCTGCTTCCTCAACGAGATCATCTGGGCGTACGACTACGGCGCGCGCCCGCGGCGCCGCTGGCCGGCCAAGCACGACACGATCCTCGTCTACGTGAAGGACCCTGAGCGCTACCACTTCGACTCCGAGCAGGTCGAGCGCGAGCCCTACATGGCGCCCGGGCTCGCCGGCCCGGAGAAGGCGGCTCGCGGCAAGCTGCCGACCGACGTCTGGTGGCACACGATCGTCTCCCCGACCGGCGCCGAGAAGACGGGCTACCCGACGCAGAAGCCCGAAGGCGTGCTGCGCCGCATCGTCGCCGCCTCGAGTCGCTCCGGCGACTGGTGCCTCGACTTCTTCGCCGGCTCGGGCACGCTCGGCGCCGTCGCCGCGCGCCTTGGCCGCCGCTATGTCCTGATCGACTCCAACCCCGAGGCCGTGCGGGTGATGCGCGCGCGGATGGCCGCCGTCGCCGCCGAGCTGGGCTCGCAGGCGCCCCCGGACACGGGCTCCGCGACCGCGGGCGCCGCTCGCGCCTAGACTCGACTGCGATGGGCTTCTACCACCTCGAGATCCGCGACTTCCCGCGCAACGTCAACCGCTTCAACATGAGCGGGACCGAGATCGGGGTGGTGCTGCTCGCGTGGGCACAGGAGCGGGTGTTCGAGCTCGCCGATCAGAAGTGGAACCCGCAGACGGCGGAGATGATCGTGCTCGAAGGTCCCGAGATCCCCGTCTCCGGCCTATCGATGGGCCGTGGCTGGCCGACCGCGATGCGCGAAGGGGACGACGTCACGGCGCGCGTGCTGGCCGAAGCCCGTGAAGCGATCGTCGACGGCAGCGTCGCGCGGATGGAGCTGGAGCAGGAGCAGGAATGGGACCGGGCCGCCGCCGACGCCGAGGGCGCCCCGAGCCCGGAAGCCGGGGAGCGGACGCCCGAGGCGGAGGCCCTCACCGCGCCTGATGCCGGCGCGGGCGCGCCCGGCTCCGACGAGCTCGGCCTCGGCGTCGAGCTCGCGGCGCTGCTCGGGCCCGAAGCGCCCCGACTTCTGGCCGCCTGGCGCGAGGTCGCCGCCCGCGCCAGTGGGCTCTCGCCGAGCGAGAGCCTCGCTCTCGCCGAACGCCAAGTGCAGGATCAGGGCGGCGTGCGGGGCTGAGCCGCCGCTAGACTTCGGCCCACCACGTGGTGGGCGTAGCTCAGTTGGTAGAGCTCCTGGTTGTGGTCCAGGCGGTCGGGGGTTCGAGTCCCCTCGCTCACCCCTACGAAACAGCCTGCAAATCAGGGGTTTCCGTAGTCTGCTCGTGTCGGGTGTTCTGGTTGCAGTTGGGGGTTGAATTGGCACTAGTGCCGAAATCCCCCTCGACGAGGGCTTTGAGTCGGTTGGCCTCGCCGTCCCGGCGCTCCATCGCACGGGCATAAAGGGACAAGGTCAGGCCGGCGGTTGTGTGGCCCATCTGCGCCATCACGTAGGGCGGGTTCTCGCCGATCGCGAACAACACGGACGCGAACGTGCGGCGCAGCGAATGGTGCGAAAGGCAGGTGCCAGGCAGCATGCGCTGAACGGTCAGGCCGAATCGGACCCGGGTCCAACCGCTGCCGTCTCGCGACTGCCAACTCCGTGGGCGGCGTAACGCAATCTGCGCGCCGGCCGCGCGACCTGCCACCCGCCGGCCAGGGTTTTCTTGGCGGGCTGCTGAACGGTTATGCCCAGCCTCGGTCCTCCGAAGGTCAGCGCGCAAGAATGCCACGGCTGGGGAAGGAGCCCCATGAGCTCTCAATGCGAGATAGCCGAGCGCGTTGGCGCGACGAGGTCGTTCCAGCTCGAGATCGAGCGCGAGCCGGGACGCGACCGTACTGCTGTGACCACATGAGGCCGCGCTCGTGACGATGCACCGAAAGCGAGCCGCTCCTCGATCCTCGGGAAGCCGTCGTGATGGAACGCGGCCGCAGCTGGTGACAGATGCAACAGGGCAGCTGGCCGCGCGCCTTCTCTGGCGATGCGCGCTTGCCGACGCTCTGCTCAACGACAGTGACGTGCTCAAGACAGAGGACGATGTCGCCGAGTGGCTCGAGGCGGTTCACCGCTGGAGAGTCCAGACACTGGCTCTCCTCGGTCAGTGGTTCAAGGTTGGGACTGCGCGTGAGTTCCTCGCCGCGTCAGCGCTCAGCGAGCGGCAGCTGATCTGGACGGTCAAGGAGGGACGACGGGCACTCGGAGACGGGCGCGGTCTGCTCCGTGCGCTCCACAGCACGCAGGTGGCCTACCTTGAGCGGTCGGCGCGCGACGCGCTCGATGCGCCGTCCGACGCCCGGTCCCGATCCGTGACAGACGGTTCGCCTCATCGTGTGCCACGCACATGAGGCTGCGTGCGATCTACGTTTTCCAAGGGCCGCCGCGCACGGCGCTCCCACCGCAGTCTGGGGCCTGGCACGAGTCGCGTCGTGGGCAGTCGGGCTCGTCACCGGCTCGGGCCACCTGGCAATCCTTGGCCACCGAGCGCGTTACGACCGAAGCGACATACCGCTCCAACATCAGGAGGTCGCAGGGTCGCAGTTACTAGACGAGCCTAGTCACTTTCCCGTCCCCGAGATGGAACAGGTTCGCTCCCTTCGACGGCATCTGCCCGAGCTCAGGCCGTCCGGTAGCCGTCGGGTCGCGGGCGCCGCGCGGGTGTCGCAGATAGCAGTATCGGCCGGCGCGCTCCGGGACGTTTCTGCAATGCTTGAGGTGTGGTGGGCTTCTACCGGTTCGTAGTCTTCAAGGGGAACGCTAACCAGCGGCTCGGGGCCTTCGATGCTGACACCTGACACCTGGCGGCTGGCAGATGGCGAAGAAGCCGATCGGCGGCCTGCCGGGGATCGCCTGGGATACGGTCGGTCGAATCGTCGAGCGTGTCGTCTTGAGGCAGCTGGATGAGGCGCGTCTTGAAGGTCTTGTGGCATTCGGGTGCCGGTGTGACTTTGCTCCTCGCCTGCTCACTGGTGTTGGGGAGTCTGGCGGCGCTCGCAGCACCCGTGAACACGACAACGACAGAACAGCCGCTGCCGGGAAGCCAGTTTCAGGGAGGGGACGGCGACCAGGACAATAACCTTGCTCTCAGCTTGATCGACTGGCAGGGACTACAGGCCGACGGCCGCGTCGCTCACATATCCGATCCGGACGCGAACGACAACGTGTTTTCTGGAGGCGACAAGGAGAATGAACCCGGCGGCTGGGACTTGACTACACAGAACGGGGGTGCGAAGCCGGGCAAGGCGAACATTCTGGACAGCTACAGCGCGATCGATCGCCCGCCCGGCGGCGACGTGTTTCTGTACCTCGCGTTCACCCGCGGCCAGTCGACCCGCCTCCTGAGAAACGGCACCACGTTCGTCGCCTTCGAGCTCAACCAGGTCGCGCGTCTGTGGAAAAACTCCCAAGGAGCTTTCATTCCGTGCCGTTCGACTGGCGACATCCTGATCTCCTTCGAACCGCACGGCAACGGCGCGAGCATCCAGGTCGAGCGTTGGGTCACCGAAGGCACCGATGCGTCGAGTGGCTGTGCGACCAGAGGGCGGCTCGAGAGCGCATCGAACCTCAAAGTCCAGCCCGACGTCCAAGCCAACGTCCAGGCGAGCTTCAACAACGGGTCGACCCCCATCAACAACTACCTCCCGGGGTTCTTCGCCACGACGATCCCGCAGGAGAACTTCGGCGAGGCGGCGATCAACCTCTCGAGCGTGCTGGCCGGCCTCGGCGATCCGTGCGGCGCGTTCGCCTCTACCTGGATGCACTCCCGGTCTTCTAACTCAGAAAGCTCGGCGCTGCAGGATTACGTAGCCCCCGGCGCGATCAACGTGCGCACGTGCAAGGCGTCTCCCGCGCTCTCTTCAACGGCATCGGGCTCGATTAGCCTCAAGGCTCGCGGGGTGCACCGCAAGCGGCGTCATCAGATGCTGCGGGCATCGATCTTGGGCACGTCGCTCTCCGATATAGCCCACCTGAGTGGCGGCGCGGAACCGACGGGGACGATCACCTTCAAGCTCTACGGCCCGAAACAGCCGACCTGCGCGGGAACGCCCGTCTTTGTGTTCACCTCCACGGTGCTCGGTAACGGGTATTACCAGTCTGGATCGTTCAATCCGACGGAAGCTGGCACCTACCACTGGGTGGTCGACTATTCGGGCGATCAGAACAACAATGCTGCGGGACCGACGGCCTGCCACGTCGATGAGGAGACGGTCATCGTCAGCCCGGCCGCCCCGAGTCTGTCGTCCTCGGTTGAAGGGGAACCCAGCCTGCGCGCTCACCGCGGGCACCGTGTGGCCTCCGCGGGCCCGCAGCAAGAGATCTATGACAAGGCGGATCTGGTCGACGGGTCCTCGCCGACCGGCACGATCACCTTCGCGCTGTACGGACCCGACGACGCGACATGTTCGCGAGCTCGCATCTTTACCTCGACCGTCCCCGTCAGCGGAAACGGCACCTATAGATCCGAACCGTTCACGCCAGCCGCGGCGGGCACCTACCGCTGGCGCGTGACGTACTCCGGTGATGCCAACAACCAGGCGGCGGGTCCGACGGGCTGCGGCGTCGATGCCGAGACCGTCGTGATCAACCGGGCCACGCCGGCGATTTCTACCGTTGCCTCGCCGGCGACGGTTCTCGGGAGCCCGATCAGTGACCACGCCACCTTGAGCGCCGGCGCCGCGCCGACGGGCAAAATCACCTTCCATGTATATGGTCCGACCAACGACACCTGCACAGGTACGCCGGCGGCCTCCTCAACCTCGAATGTCTCCGGCAACGGCACCTACCAGTCTGCGCCGTTCACACCGGGCGCACCCGGTAGCTACCGCTGGGTCGCAAGCTACTCCGGGGACGCGAACAACAGCGCGGCGGGACCGACCGCGTGCACCGACTCCGCCGAGGCGGTGAAAGTCGTGCCTACGATCCCGCCCACTCAGCCAGATCTTGCCTCGACCGCCTCGCCCGGTGTACCAGCTGGCTCACCGGTACACGACACCGCTCAGCTGAACGGCGGGTCGAACCCGACAGGAACGATCACCTTCCAGCTCTACGGCCCGGCCAATGACACCTGCAGCGGCGCGGCTGTCTTCACCTCGACGGTCGCAGTTGCCGGAAACGGAACCTACACCTCAGCGTCGTTCGCACCAATTCAAGCGGGCACCTATCACTGGGTTGCGAGCTACTCCGGGGACGACGCGAACCGGCCCGCGGGGCCGACCGCCTGCGGGGACCTTGCCGAGACGGTGGTCGTGTCCAGAGCCCAACCGATGCTCGCCACGACCGCGGTGAGCAACGTTGGACTCGGCCTCGGCGTATCTGACAGCGCGACTCTTAGCGGGGCCTTGTCGCCCACCGGTACGATCACGTTCCGGCTATACGGTCCGAACGACGCCGCGTGCTCGACATCCCCGGTGTTCAGCGCGCAGAAGACCGTTACCGGCAACGGCGTCTACGTCTCCCCGACATTCGTTCCTCAGCACGCCGGCACCTACCTGTGGGTTGCGACCTACTCCGGTGACGCGAACAACGCGCCCGCTGCGACGGGGTGCGGCGATGCGGCCGAGACGCTGGTGGTGCAGCCACGCCAGCCGGCGCTGTCGACGGTGGCGGGCGTGCCCAGCAGGTTCGGCGTTCGGCGCGAAACCCGAGCCGCCGGGTTGTCGATTATCGACGCCGCCACGCTGAGCGGTGGGGCGGCACCCACGGGCGAGATCACGTTCTCCCTGTACGGTCCCGACGATGGGACGTGCTCACGGACGCCAGTCTTCACTACGGCAACGGCAGTCACCGGAAACGGGACCTACAACTCGGAGCCGTTTACGCCGACCGCGTCAGGCACCTATCGATGGGTGGCGAGCTACTCCGGTGACGCCAACAACCACCCCGCCGGGCCCAGCGCGTGCGGGGAGAGCGAAGAGCATGTCGGCGTGACGCTCCCCGCGGACACTGAACTGACGAGCACCGCGTCTGAGGCGGTAACGATCGGGGGCGCAGTCCACGATACGGCGCACCTCAGCGGCGGCGCCGCCCCGACCGGGACGATGACGTTCAGGCTCTTCGGACCGGAAGACAGCGCCTGCTCAGGCAACCCTGCGTTCACGTCAACCGTCGCCGTCGCCGGCAACAACGACTACGTCTCCGAGTCGTTCGTGCCAAGGGCCGCGGGCGTCTACCGGTGGGTTGTGGGCTACTCGGGCGACGCCCGCAACAAGCCCGCCGGACCGACGGCGTGCGGCGACAGCACCGAGATCGTGATCATACGACCGGCGAGCATTACCCCGGTGGTCCCGGTTTTCTCGACCACGGCATCCCAGGCGACCCGGGTCGGCACGCCGCTGTATGACGTCGCACATCTGAGCGGCGGCCTCAGACCCAGGCGGAAACATCACGTTTACTCTTTTCGGTCCCGGCGACCCGAGCTGCGCCAGCCGCGCCCGCGTTCACCGCAACCGTTGCGGTGACCGGCAACGGCGACTACCGCTCGACGGAATTCGTCGCAGCGCAGCCCGGCACCTACCGTTGGGTGGCCACCTACTCTGGCGACGCCTACAACACCGGTGCCGGACCAACCGCCTGCGGCGACAGCGCCGAGACCGCAGCCCTCACAAGCGGCCCGCTTCCGAGCGTCCCCCCAGGCATGACGCCTGGCGCCAACTTCGCGCCCGGCCCGAACGTCGCAGTGCTGGCTCACCGCAAGGTCAAACATCCTCACCCGCACAAGACGCCGCCCCCTCCGCCGGTGACTGGCTAAGCACCCTCGCTTTCGCTTGGCGTGAGAAGGACCCGCGCGGCGCGGGGACGACGGAGCGGCGTCGGCAACGCGAGCGTCGTGAGCAGCGCAGCGCTGGCCCCTGTTTGTCGTCGCATCGCGGGTCGAGCTGGACCGCCGCGTCTGGGAGCGCGGCGAACCAGCTGCCGCGTGCGGGACCGCTGGCCATTATGGTATGTCGGGCAAACCAATGACGTAAGGGGATTGGCGTGGAGTACATCCGCATCCAGCGGCCCAAGTCGCTCACGGCGGAGGTATATGACGCCGTCAGCAGAGAGCTAAATCTAGTCAGCGACCATCCGCTTGGTCTGATCTCGCACGCGGCCGGAGAAGCCGACGGGTCGTGGCACATCGTGGAGATCTGGGAGTCGGAGGAGTTCGCGCAGTGGTTTGACCGCGAGCGACTGTTGCCCGCGATCGAAGCTGTCACCGGACGATCCCCGCCGGGGAACGCGCCGACCGTCGCGTTCGAACTCCGCGCGCTCGTCACGCCGTAACCGAGGCTCGGTCGGCCAAACGCCAGTCGGTCTGACGCCGAACCGTCGGGCGACGGCATCAGAAGAGCGAGTTGCCAATCTTCAATCAGTCCATACCGCGTCGATCTCGCCCGGAAAGGCCGTCATCCAATAGTCGGGCAGGACCTCTCGCAGCGGCTTCCAAACCACCAGTACCGGGTCCTTAGCGTCAGCGACAGCGACGAGCACGCTAGGGCCATGGACGGCCAGTCGCTCCCGACAGACCCCGCAAGGGCTGAGGACTACTGTCCTGCCGCCCGGCTCTCGATGCAGACACACCGACGCAACGATGGATCTGCCCAGCCGGAATGCCGCACAGTAGGGCTCTGTCTCATGACAGACCTCGACTGAGGGATTGACCGCGTCGGGCGCGGTGCCCGTCAAGATCGTTCCGTCGTCGAGCAGCATCGCCGCGGCTCCGTGGTGATCGTCGTCGTGGAAACGGTCGCGGATCAACGTCCGGCATGCATCGATCGCCCGCGACAGATCAGCCTCATTCACGAAAGCAATCTTACGGGGGCGACGTCCGGCCAACATGGACTGGCCGGTCCGTCCCGTTTCAATTGGCACCCGACCGCTCGCTGGTGCCACAAACCCGTCGAATCGCGGCATATCGAGTCGCAATCGGATCGTTCGCCGACCGACCTGAAAGCCCATCTAGCCTGCAAATCGCGGGGTTTCCGGCGGGGTGGGATCCCGCTTGTGGTCCAGGCGGTCGGGGGTTCGAGTCCCCTCGCTCACCCCTTGTCAGCGCCACTCCTGTCGCAAGGCGGAAAG
>CAVRIN010000003.1:0-19503 GCA_963721285.1 uncultured Solirubrobacteraceae bacterium
GCTGGCAGGACCGCGCGAGTTCCACGCCGCGTACCGTTGCTCGAACACGTTGATCTCCACGCCGCCCAGCGCGTCGGACACGGCGGCCGCGTGCAGCTCGACGTTCTCCACACGGTTCAGCGCGAGGTTCTCGCGCATCAGCCATGCGGTCGTGGGGGTCGGCTCGAACGCGATGACGCGCCCCTGCGGTCCCACGGCTCGGCTCATCATGATCGAGTGCGTGCCGACGTTGGCGCCCACGTCGACGGCCGTGTCGCCCGCCTCGAGCAGCAACTCGATCGCGCGGAAGTCCGGCCTGTAGAAGGACTTGCTCAGGAGCTCCTCGGCGGCGTCGAGCTCCCACTCGTGCAGCACGAAGCGGATGCCGTAGGCGTCGGTGAGGACGATCGGTGCGCCACCCCCGGCGAAGTGCCTGTCGAGCCTGCGGACGACGGGGCCGCGGCGGCGCGGCAGACGCGCGGCGAGACCGTGGACTGCCTGCGCAATGGAGGGCACGAAGGCAAGGAGTGTACCCGCGGGCCCCACCGGCCCCGCGGGCCGGACTTATAGGGTGGCGAGGCGATGAAGCTGATCCTCCGGCGCCGCGTGAGCAGCGCGATGCGCGCCTTCAAGATCCCGGAGACCTACGAGAGTGCGGCCTTCGACGACCGGCGCGAACGCGAGCGCCTGGCCGCTCGCGCGGCGTCCGGGGAGCGGCTGCGGCTGCACGTCGGCTGCGGCCCGCGCGTGCTCTCGGGTTGGGTCAACATCGACCTGACCTATCAGCCCTTCTCCGCCTACCTGGAGGCCTACGGCGGGGATCGCGACGGTCCCGAGCTCCGTGGGACGCGCGAGGACTTCTTCGCGATCGACATCACGCGCGGTGTTCCGCTGCCAGACGAGTGCGTCGAGGTCGTCTTCCACGAGGACTTCCTCGAGCACCTCAGCCAGCGCGACGCCGTCGCCTTCCTCGCCGAGACCCGGCGGGTGATGGTCGCCGGCGCCGTGCACCGCGTCAACAGCCCCGACCTGGCGGCCTCGATGCGCGAACACTCGGACTTCTCGCGCGGGCTCGCCGGGACCTACGCCGACGAGTGGGACCGATGGCACCACGCCAACATCTTCACGCCCGCCTACCTCGAGGAGGTGGCGCGGCTCGTGGGCTACAGCCGCGTCGAGCTGAACCGGCGCGACGCGAGCATCAGCCCGTTGGTCGTGAGCGAGCTGCGACCTGCCCCCGACAGCCGCTCCGAGCACGGCAACCTGTTCGCGGACCTGGTCAAGTAGCGGCGGCCTGCGGCTGCCCACGCGACTGCGCTCCTGGACGCGCGGCCTGATGTGAGATCAGCTGCGCGTAGACCGCGAGATGGCGCTCGGCGACGGCGGCCGGGGTCAGCTGCGCGCGCCAGAACTCGTGGCCCGCCACCCCCGCGGAGCGCGCGGCTTGCGGATCGGCGAGGAGCGCGCCGATCGCCTCCGCCATCGCGTCGGGGTCGGGCCGGGCGACGATCCCCCCGCCCGAGGCCGTGACGAGCTCGCGCAGCACCGGGATGTCGCTGACGACGACGGGCAGCCCCTGGCTCCACGCCTCGGCGACGACCATCCCAAAGGACTCGCTGACCGAGGGCAGGCAGAGCATCGTGGCACGCCCGAGCCACGCGCCCCTCTCGGCGTCCGAGACCCGGCCGACGTCGAGGATGCGAGGGTCGGCCGCCGGGAGCCGAGCGCCTGGCCCGACGAATGCGAAGAGCGCATCGGGGTGCCGGCGCCAGACCAGCGGCGCGGCGGCCAGGAGCAGCTCATAGCGCTTGGTGGGCCGGCGCTGTCCGACGAACAGGACCACCGGCTCACCGCCGGGCTGCGGAGGCGGGGCCAGCTCGAGGCCCTCGACGGCATCGGGCACGGGCAGCCCGACGCTGTGGAGCCGGGCGCGCTCGACGCCGAGCCCGGCGTAGCCGTTGGCATCCGCTTCGGTCGTGGCGAACACCGCGTCGGCCGTGCGGTAGGCGTAGACCGAGGCAGCGTCGTCCCCCCACTCGCCGAGGTGCGCGAACGGGGATATCGCGACGGGCTTCCCGAGCCTGTGGGCCGACTCGACCGCGGCGACGGCCAGCAGGTTCGAGCCCAGCACGTGCACCACGTCGGCCTCCGCGAGCATCGGGTCGAGCAGCGGGGCCACGACCGCGGCGTAGTAGCGGCCGGCGTAGCCGCGCAGCCAGCGGTTCGAGACGCGCCCCCCGAACGGGATCAGTTCGGCGGTCAGCGGCAGCAGCAGCGCGCGCCGTTGCCGGGAAGGCCTGAACTGCGAAACGGGGATCCCCTCGTGGGTGAAAGGGGCAAATATCTGGCGCTCGCGGATGATGTGAGTCATCCGCCCGAAGTGCAGTTCGTCGACGCACTGGGCGACGACGAAGGGCTCGTGGCCGCGCGCGAGGTACGCCCGGCCGAGGTTCTCGACGACGCGCTCGACGCCGCCGACGGCGGGCCAGTACTGGCGCGTGACCATCGCGATTCGCACGCGGCAACCCTACCCACGCCGAGCCGTGCCTATGATCCGTTGCCGATGCCGGGGCTCGACCGATCGCCGCTGCCCGCGCGCGAGCTCAGTGCCGTCGCCGCCCTGCTCGAGAGGCCGATCGTGGCGGTCGACGTCGGCAGCCGCGACGGCGTGCGCGCAAGCTGGCGCGAGCTGGGCGCGAACTCGCTGCTCGTCGGCTTCGACCCGGATCGGGAGGAGTGCGCGCGCCTGAACGCCCGCGCCGGCGAGCCCGCGCGCGAGCGCTACGAGCCATTTGCGCTGGGCGCGATCGCCGGACCCGCGACGTTGCATGTGACGCGCGACCCGCAGAGCTCCTCGCTGTTCGAGCCGAGCCCGCTGGCGCTGCGGCGCTATCCCGAGCTGTGGCGCCACGCCCCGCTGCGCACCGAGACGATCGAGCTGACGACGCTCGACGACTGGGCCGCGGGCGCCGGGATCGCGACCCTCGACGCCCTCAAGGTCGACGTGCAGGGAGCCGAGCTCGCGGTGATGCAAGGCGGGCACCGGGTTTTGGGCGACGCCCGCATCGTCGAGGCCGAGGTCGAGTTCCAGGAGCTCTACGTCGGCCAGCCCCTGTTCTGCGACGTGACCGCTCACCTTCGCGAGGCGGGGTTCGGTCTGTGGCGACTGCGCGAGCTGCACCACTGCGCGCTCGAGCCGGCTGCCCGCGGCGAGCCTGTCTTCGGCGTCGGGGATTACGTCGAGCGCACGCGCCTCGGCGGCCAGCTCGCGTGGGGCAACGCTGTGTTCGTGAGGGACGAGCTGGCCGATGCGACCGTCGCGTGCGACTGGGAGACGAGGGCCCGGGACGCCTGCCTGGCGTCGGTATTCGGTTTTCCCGAGCTCGCCGAGCTGGGCCTGCGCGAGGCCGCCCGGAGCGCGCCAGGCGCCGCGGCCGCGACGATCGCGGAAGCGCTCGCGCAGCTGCGGCGTCGCGGAAGGACCCGACGCATTGAGGACCTGTTCGCGCGAGCCCCAGCGCATCTGCGGGGCTTCTTCGCCGCGCGCTTACGGCGACCGGGCTAGGCCGAGAGCGTGCGCAGGCGGCGCGAGGTCCGCCAGCGGGCGACGGCGCCCGCCGCGCGCCCGAACGGCCCCCGGCCGGCGCCGTCCGCGAAGAACCGCCGGTAGGCGCTCAGCACGCCCTCATCGAGGCCGACGGGCGCGAACCGCACCCCCCCGGCGCGCACATGCTCGGGCGGCGGCTCCCACGCGAGCTCCCACGAGGGCAGCCCGTGGGCATGCGTGCCTACCTCGAGGCCCCCGTTCTCGACCATGTTCCAGGTCGGGGTGACGAACAACCGGTGCTCGAGCAGCATGTTCGTCGCGCAGACCACGTCCCACGAGCCGGTGAGGCGCTCCGTGACGACAGAGTCGACGATCATCTCTGCCATGTCCGCACCGGCTTCGCGGGGGTCGAAGCTCGGGGTCGCGGCGATGCGCTTGCGCAAGGCGGCCGGGTCGAACTCGAAGCTGCGCCAGCGGTCGCCCCAGGTCGCCCATGCCCACGAGCTGAAGCGCGGGGAGTGAAAGACGTCGTAGCGATAGCCCTCGAGCGCGTGGCGGCCGAACGGGTAGCGCAGGCCGGTGATGCCAGCCACGCGAGGCTCGTCTCGGTAGTGCGCGAGCGCGCGGCAGGCGTAGTCGTAGAACTCGGGCGAGACGCAGACGTCGTCCTCGATCACGACGGTGGCTTCGTGCTCGTCGAGGACACGGTCGACCCCGTTGCGCACCGAGAGACTGAGCCCGAGGTTGGCGGGCTGCTCGACGAGCTCGACGCGCGCCCAGTCGATCGCGCGCAGCTGCTCTCGCACACGCGCGACGTCGGCCGTAGCCTCCTCATCGGCGGCGCCATCGGAGAACGCGTACAGCAGATCGATACCGCCCTCGCGCAGGCAGCGCAGCGTCTGAGCCAGCTGCTCGTGCCTGCGGTACGCGAACAGCACGACCGGCGGTCGAGTCGGCTCGGAGCGCCCGCCGCTCATGCGCCCGGGCCCTCCGAGGCGATCGCCGCGGCGCGTCCGGGGAGCAGCTCGCGCAGCTCATCCGGGAACGCCCTCGTGAGCGCGAGCACCGCAACGTAGACGGCGGCGCCGATGATCGCCCGCGGGAGGCTGCCGAGGCCGGGGACGAGGGCGACAAGCGCCCCGAGGGCGGCGGCCAGGAGAACCTTGGCCGGCACGCCCCAGGACAACGTGATCCTCGGTCGCACCCGCAGCAGGAACACGAGCGAGGAGGCGGCGAAGACGACCTCGGCCGCGGAGAACGCGATCGCCGCGCCGGCGGCGTGCAGCGAGGGCACGAGCGCGAGGGTGAGTACCACGCTTAGCGCCAGCCCGATCACGCTGATGATGAGGCAGTCACGGTGGCGATGCAGGGCGAGCAGCCCGTACTGCCAGGTCGAGCCGACGAACTGGGTGAGGATCGCGAGCGACTCGATCTCGAGCACGGTGACCGCCGGGCTGCTCCCGTTGCCAGAGAGGACTTGGACCACGAAGCCGGCCCCCAGCGCCAGCGAGAGGCCGAGTCCCGCGCCGACGATGAACGTCACCTCCGTCAGCCGCTGCAGCACGTAGTTCAGGCGGTCGCGGTCGTCGCGGGCGGCGCGAGAGAGCACCGGGAGCGTCGAGCCGATCGTCAGGGCAGGAACGGCGACGAGCACCGAGATGACTGCAAAGGCCGTCGCGTAGTAGCCGGTCTGCAGCTCGCTCGCGAGCAGCGAGAGCAGCAGGACGGTGATGCGCAGGTAGAACGTGGAGATCGCGACTGAGGCGGCGAACGGCAGGACGGCCCGCGTCAGCGTGGTCCACTCGTGGCGTTCGAGAGCGGGACGCAGCGGCATCTTCCCGCGGACCAGGGGCACCGTGGCCATCAGGACGAGCAGCGCGACGGGCACTGTGACGACGAGGAACGGCAGCATCTCCGCGCCGGCCACGATCAGCAACACGATTGCCGCGACGCTCAGCACCTGACGAAGCAATTCGAGCGCCGTGACGATACCGAGCTGCAAGCGCGCGGCGAGGGGCACCGCGAAGGTCCCCTGGATGACCGACAGCACCATCCCGATGCCGGCCGCGAACGTGCCGACGATGACGGCGTCTTCGTACCCCACGACGGCGGCGAAGGCGGTCGCCAGCACCACGCCCACGCTCGTCAGGGCGATCCTCAGGCCCAGCAGGTTGCGCATCAGCATCTCGCGCTGCGAGCCGGCGCGGATCGCGTACTCGCGCACCCCGATCTGCCCAAGCCCGACGTCGGTGACGCCCTGGACGATCGTGACGAGTGTGATCGCGACGATGTAGCGGCCGTATTCGACCGACCCGAGGTGGCGGATCAAGCAGCGGTACCGAGATCAGGCTCAGCAGGACACCGGCCACGTAGCCGCCGGTACGCAGCGCGCTGCCGCGGATCGCCGCCGGGCCGGCCGCCGGCGTGTCCAGCAGGTCCTGTTCGAGCTCGCCGACGGTGGGCTGCTGCTCTGTCGCCATGCCTAGATCATCTCCCGCGGGTTCCTATGATGTCCGACGTGGATCTCCTCACGGGCAAGCGCGTCCTCGTGACCGGCGGCTCGGGGTTCCTCGGCGGCAAGGTGCTCGAGCGGCTCTCGAGCCACGACGTCGCGGAGGTCTCGGCTCCGCGCTCGGCCGATTACGACCTGCGCGAGCGCGACGCGATCCGCGAGGCGATCGCGGACGCACGCCCAGATCTGATCGTGCACCTGGCGGCCGTCGTGGGGGGGATCGGCGCGAACATGGAATCGCCCGGCCAGTTCTTCTACGAGAACGCGATCATGGGCATCCAGCTGATCGAGGAGGCTCGGCTGGCGGGCGTCGAGCGGTTCGTGTGCCTCGGCACCGTCTGCGCCTATCCGAAGCACGCACCAGCGCCGTTCAAGGAGGACGAGCTGTGGGACGGCTACCCGGAGGAGACGAACGCCCCGTACGGCCTGGCAAAGAAGATGCTGCTCGTGCAGCTGCAGGCCTACCGCGAGCAGTACGGATTCGACGGCATCTACCTGCTGCCCGTGAACCTGTACGGGCCCAACGACAACTTCGACGAACGCACCTCGCACGTGATCCCGGCGCTGATCAAGAAGTGCTGCGAGGCCGTGGACAGCGGAGCCTCCTCGATCACGTGCTGGGGGACGGGCCGTGCCTCGCGGGAGTTTCTCTACGTCGACGATGCGGCGACGGGCATCGTCGCCGCGGCCGAGCGCTATTCCGACCGCGAGCCCGTCAATCTCGGCTCCGGCCAGGAGATCACGATCCTCGAGCTGACCGAGTTGATCGCCGAACTCGTCGGGTTCGGGGGCGAGATCGTGTGGGACACGAGCAAGCCCGACGGCCAGCCGCGGCGCTGGCTGGATACGAGCAGAGCGGAGCAGGAGTTCGGCTTCAAGGCCAGCACGACGCTGCGCGAGGGCCTCGCGCAGACGATCGCGTGGTATCGGGCGGGCGCGGGCGTGCCCGAAGCCTCTCCGGCCGCGGCCCTGCGCGCCGACTCCTGACGGCGGCCACGCCGTCAGGGCCGCCACGCCCACAGCATGCCGTAGCCGTCGTCCCGGTGCCAGATGTCGGCCATCCGCAGTCCCGCATCGCGGAGCGCCTGCTCGACGGCCTGCCGCGGGTCGCCGCCCGGACCGAGGTGAGGGTGGTACTCGAGCACCAGCGCGCGGGGCGGCTCGCTCGCGAACCGCGGGTCGTGAAGGATCTCCCACTCACCGCCCTCAATGTCGACCTTGACGAGGTCGGCGGCCTGAACCTCGGCGAGCACATCGCGAACCGGCACGCGGATCGTTGGCACGCCGACGTTGGTGCCCGGCTGCACGACGAACGAGCCCATCGCGCGACCGGCCGCTAGCTCGACCTCGCGTTCGCTGGCCCCCGCGGCAGCCGTGACAAGCGACCAGCGCTCCGCGAGGCCGTTCACGGCGATCGCGCGCTCGTGCACGACGGCGTTGTCGGGGTCCGCCTCGTAGGCCACGATCTTCGAACGGGGCCAGCGACGTGCGGCGAAGAGCCCGAACAGCCCGATGTTGGCGCCAAGATCGAGGATCGAGCGCGGCTCGCCCAGCGCCGCGGCGACCTCAGGCGGGGGCTCGTAGTCGTGGCGGTGAAAGACCTCTGCCATCGTGGCGCCGTCCTGCACGCTGTGACGCAGGACTACGCGGTCGCCGGTCGCCCGCAGGCGATAGGTGTGCATTCCCGCGGGTCGCGTTACCTCGCGGAAGAAGAAGCGGCCCGACTCGCGCACGAGCCGGGCGGTGATCACCCGTGCGGTCAGCGGCATCAGGCGCGGGTCGGCCGCGAGCCGCTCGAGGGTCGCGAGTGCCGAGCGAGCCGGCCGACGGGCCCGAGCGGAGGGGGAGGCGCTCACGCGTTGCCAGCGGCGGGGTGTAGCGCCCGGACGACGCGACGCAGCGGGGCGGCGACTGGGCGCAGCGCGACGAACGCTTCGGCTTTGGCGCGCAGTGGCGCCCGGAGTGCGGCCGCCTCAGCCCGGCCGGCGTGAGCACGCGCGTGGCGTTCGACGGACTGTGCAGGTAGCGATCGAGCCACCCGCCGAGCTCCCGGTTGCGGTCCGCCTCGGGCCCCTCCCAGTCCGCGCCGCTGCGCGCGGCGACGTGCCCGTAGTCGTGGTTCTGGTGGATGACGGTCGTGACGGGTGTGATGTCGATCAGCGGCATGCGCAGCTCGAGCGCGCGCCCCATCATCCAGTTGTCCCACCCGGGGCGGCCGACCGCGAACGCCGGCAGGCCGAAGTCGGTGCGGCGCGGGTAGGCGAAGTAGTCGCTGCCGCGGCCGAGGTCGAGCTCGCCGGCGCGGCGCGCCCAGCCCGCCAGCGTCGCGCCGTCGCGGGCGAAGTCGATGCGCTCGGTGACGTCGCAGTCCCAGCGCTGGCCGATCGCGAGGTGGTCGGAGGCAGGCAGGCACCTGAGCGCGGCGAGGAAGTCGCCGAGCAGGATGATGTCGGCGTTGACGTAGCAGAGGCGCTCGCCGCTACCGCGGGCGGCGGCTTCGCGGAAGGCCCAGTCGAGCAGCGGGGTGCCGTACTCGTTGGTGGCGGCGTCGCCGACGTGCGTCACGCCGAGCTCGGCGGCGATCTCGGCGACGCCGGGGTCGTCCCCCATCAGGAGCACCTCGACGTCGTCGCCAAGGGCGGCCCAGCTCTCCGCGGCGTTGCGCTGGATCAGCGAGATGTGAGGGTCGACGAACCCCTTGGGTAGCGTGAATACGGTCAGGAATGCCATCTGCGGGCGCTAGCGGGCCACCCTAGCGCGGGCTCAGCCCGGTACGCCGGGCGAGGTGGCCAGCACTTCTCCGCCCGCCCCGAGCGCCTGCACGGCCACACGGACGGCTGCTCCGGGGAGCGCGATCGGGGTCTCAAACCCCTGCGAGGGGGCCGTCGCGACGGCACTCAGGCTCGAGCTGCTCGGCCCCGCGAGAAGCTGCCACGCCGTGACGCCGGTGGCCCCGTTCCAGCTCGCGTAGACGGTGGTGCCGCCGGAGCCGTGCTTGACGGTAAGGGCAGGGCGGGATGCCGGGGTCGCCTGCCAGGGGAAGCGGTAGGCGCGGTAGGACTGCGTGGGGCGCGGGATGTGCGCGCTGAACAGGATCTGTCCCGTCGGCCCGTATTCGGTCACGTACGGCGCTTCGCCCCATCCGACGAAGACACTCCCGTTCGGGAGGAACTGGCCGTTGCCCTGGCTCCCCGCGGTGATCCCGCCGGCGTACCGGCTGACCAGGTGCACCTTCCTGTGCGCCCAGTCGATCCGCTCGCGGATCACCCGCGACTGCTTGTGAACGCTCGGATAGGCGCCGTTGTCGAAGATCGTCAGCGTGCGGTCGGGCTGCCAGCGCACGTCGTGCTGGTATGCGGTGCCGGTCCCTGGCCCCATCTTGAAACTCGAACTGCGCCCACCGAGCCGCCAGAGCACCGCGCCGCTGACGTGATCGACCTCGAAGGAGGCCCACATGTTGCGCGCCGAGACGATGAAGTTCCCGTCCCCCCACGGGTCGAGCGAGACGGAGTTGATGTGAAAGAAATCCCAGGGCAGGTTGGCGTACGGCATGCGCCCGTAGGAGTCCGCCAAGCCCACGTGCCCCCAGGCGTGCCACTCGAACATCACGAGCCCGGTCGGGATGTCGACCTCCTGGAGGATCGCGTCCTGGAGGATGCCGTCGCGGTGGCCGCCGACGGATGACAGGTCGGCCGAGACCAGCGAGTACGCCGTCAGGAACGCCGAGCCCTGGGGGTGATCTGGAATTCGTGCAGGTCGGCCTGGTAGCCGTTGCCCGCGCCGACCGACGCGATCTGCTTGTAGGACGTGCTCATGATCACGTCGCGGCCGAAGCCGACGCCGAGCTTCGCCGGGACCTGCCCGTACCACCAGGTCAGTACCGGCGTGCCGCGGTAGCTCTGGACCTGAAGGTTTGTCGCCGAGATCCCTTTCGGGACGGGGTGAAACCACACCAGCCGGCCCTGGCCGTCGACGATCATCGGCCCGGACTGGCCGTAGCCGGCTGTCGGCGTCAGGAAGATGTCCCCGGCCGAGGATCCGGCGTTGGCCGTCACGCTCACGACCGGCGGTTTCAGCCGTGGCTGGGACTGGAAGCTCTGTTCGAGCCCGTGCCCTTTGAGTTCCACGCTCGGCCCGGTTTCCACCCGGTAGGGCGCCAGCCTGGCGATGGTGAAGCTCGTCTGGACTCTGCGCTCGTGGCCTTTCGGCCCGATCAAGGCGCTCGCGGTAACGCTCTCTCCCTGCGAGAACTGGTGGTCGACGACAAAGCTGGCGCCGGGGGCCGTCGCATAGGCGCGCAGCTCGCCGTGATGGGTGCCCGTTCGCGAGCCGCGCACGCTCACGCCCGCGATTTCGTTCGCTGCGACCCCAAGGAAGCTGATCTGCGTGTCCGGCGAGGCGTCGTGCGTGCCGTTCAGAGGCGAGATCGCGACCGGCGTGGCTGCGCGCGCGGCGCTCGCGCCGGGCACGAGCGCAACCGCCAGGCCGACGATCAGCGCGAGCGTCGCCGCGGCGTGGCCTCGCCTCCCTGCTCTCGAACGCATCCTCTGCCTTTCCTGCTCTCGCTTCACGCCGCCGGCCGGGCTGGCCGCCGAACCCAGTCGCCGACACAGCCCTCAACACGCATGTCCGGCCGAGGTAGCGGCCGGGATGTCCGCGTGGAGGATAAGGCGGCGGCTCTAGATTTCGCCGCACGGCACGCGGAAACCTCGCCGAGACTCGTCAGCGCTCGGCGACGCGGATCACACGGGAGCCGCCGGTCGCGAACGGGTAGGCGGCTTCGGCTTCGCAGAGGACGCGGAACTGGTAGGTCGCAGGCCCGGGGAACTTGAAGCGGTAACTCGAGCGGTAGCGCCCACGCCTGTCTGTCCTGACCACGTGGAACTGGATCCACGCCCCGCGCCCCGAGCGCGCCTCGAGGATCAGCGGCTTGCCCCCTCGCGGGATCGGTCCGGCCGCAAGGCGACCGCGGAAATGGATCGTGCCGCCCCGCCGCGTCGAGGAGGGGGTGATCGACAACGTGAGCGGCGCCCTCACCCCCAGCCGCAGCAAGGCGGTCGCGGCCGGCTGAGGTTCGCCGATGCGTGCGCGGTAGTTGAGACGGAGTGTGCGCGAGGACAGGTGCGCCGGCAGCGTCAGCGAGAAGCTGCCGTCGGAGCGCGTCCTCGTCCCCCGCATCGCCACGCTCGCCGCGCCAGCGAACGCCGGCGTCGCGGCAAGTTCGATCTGCGCCGCGGCGATCGGCGCCCCGCCGGGACCGGTAAGGCGGCCCACGATCGTCTCGCGGCGTGGGAAGGCGCTCGTCAACAGCTTGCGCGAGGTGCGCCGCCAGCGCGCGCTGAGAAGCGCTTGAGTGCTCGCGCCGATGCCGTTGGGCGCGCCCGCGCCGGCGGCTCCCAGGCCGGCGCCGCCGATCGGATTCGCGACCGTCAAGGTGCGGTCGAGGACGGCAGCGCCGTTGCCCGCGGCGTCGAGCACTCGCACGACGAGGTGGTGCGGACCGTTGCTCAACCCCGTCGTGTCGAGGCCGACGTCGGCGCTCACCGACGCGGGGCATGGCTGCAGGTACAGGAACGCAGGCAGGCCGTCGCTCGTCTGCCCCACGTCTCGGCAGCGCCCGCCCGCTTCGTCGAGCACAGTCCGCTGGAGGACCCTGCCGTCGACGCTGAACTCTGCTTGGTAGACGCCCGCGCCCGGGTCGTTCGCGGTGAACGTGAGATCGCTCGTGCCCGTCACCGATGGCGCGCCGGCGAGTTCACCCCCCACGGCCGTCGCGCTCGGACCTGCGGTTTGTTCCAGCGTCAGGTCGGCGGCGTAGAGGTAGATCGCGGCGGCGTAGTTGTTGGTGTCGCCGAACGCGCTCCCGCATTCCGCTCCTTCAAAACCTGCTCCGCAGGAGGCACTCAAGAAGAGCCGCGACCCGAGAGATTTCGTGGGAACGGCCTCGCGGTTGACTTCGCCGGCAAGTTCGCTCGGTTCTCCCCGCCCGTGACAGTTCTGGCTGTAGACGCATTCGTCGAAAGCATCCTTGATGAGCGGCGCCGCGAGCCAAAACTCGTAAGCGGCTTCTTCACTAGGCCTTCCGTGCACGTACCCGGCGCGCCAGAGGGTCGCCCCTACCAGGGCGTCAAAGGTCGGTGGAGCGAACTCCCAGCTGGCGCGGTCGGTGTATGCAAGATGCCCCGTCTGATCCCCAAGCGCCGCCACAAGTGCGCCGCCGGAGGCGCAGCTATTCACTGTGTAATCGTCGTAGGCGCCGCCCGGTGCCAGTGACCCACTCCACCCATCCACCGGCGCAGCCGCCCCCGAAGGCATCCGGCACGAGTACACGTGGTAGCGGCCGGCGTGCGCTATCGAGGGAAGCCCGCAGAGCAGCAGCGGGACTGTGAGGAAGATCTTGCGAATCCTTTGCGCCATCTCACCCGGTAAGTCGATGGAAGTGGCCTCATGCCACCCCCCTGAAATGGTCGCAACGCGCGGCTGTTTTGCAAGCGTTGTTTCCGACCTGTGCTCCGGTCAGGACATGTCCGAGCCGGAGGTCCTATCCGCGCGGACTCCTACGGCGACGTTGCGGCCCAGGTTCCGCCGTCGCTGAAGGCGGAGTTGCTGGTCGAGCTCACGGTGAACAGGGTGCCCCAGTCGTTGGGAGGACCAGTCGACACGGCGCCGGGCGTGTTCAGCGGGAAGCCGTTTGAGTACAGGCACAGGTTGCCGGGCTGCGCCGTCGGGTTGGTGTTCGTCCCGCCGGAGCAGCCGGGGGGCACGGAGACCGGACCCGGCACGTAATGGAACGTGGGCGCGGAGGCGAACGCGAACCCGAACGAGATCGACTCATCGGCGGTACCGCCCGCGCTGGACCCGCCCGCCCAGTTGCCACGCAGCGTTATCCCGCGCGGCAGAACACCCGGAAACGGACCGGGCGGCCCCGCTTGGCCCGCCAGTCCGGGCTGACCTGCTTGTCCGAGTACCCCAGGCTGACCGGCCTTTCCGGGCTGGCCCTGCTGGTTCCACGCGACTGCACGCTGGCCCTTTCGGCATTTCGCTCCGCCGGGCACGAGCTGCACGGCACCGGTCTTCGGCTTGAAGCAGGCGTGGATCACACCGTGCGAATCCGGGATCCCGCCAAGCGCTGCGTACGCAGAGCCGCCGAGCGCGAAGAACAGCGCGGCGAGCGCCACGTGGTGCTGACGCAGATACGAGGCGAACAGGCGCAGGGGGCGAAGCGGCAGCACAGACGCAAATATCGCACGCAAGCGCCGCTGGCCGCGTGTGACCAGACGAATTCACAACCGGACGCCCCCGGGCTGTCTTCGCCCCTCCGGCGGCCCCGGGCCTATTTCAACTGGCGCGACCGGCGCAAGCCCCCGCGGCCGATCGCGTCCCCTGGAGGCCCATGTCGGGGCACTAACCGGAGACATTTTGGGCCCAGCATCCCGGCAGGCGCGAGCGCCACCCTGGGTGATTCTGAAGCTCCGGGAAGGAAGCGGAGCGATCCGCGTCCTGTATGCGCAGCGGCGAACCGGCGTCCGACGAGGACTCTCACCGGTGTGCCGGGGGCCGACGAGCGGAGGTGATCTGATCGTGCCGTTTTCCGAGCCTGCGGGCGCGACTTTCGCAGTTGCGAAACCGCAGGTCCCCGTTGCTGCCGCGTGGTCGCGGTGGGCGGTCGCATCGCCCCCGTGGACGGTCGGCGTCGAGGAGGAGGTGATGCTGCTCGTCCCGCCGAAGTGGTCGCTCGCCTACAGAGCCGACGCGGTGATCAGAGGGCTGAGCGGCGCGCTCGCGACCCACACGAGCACCGAGACGCACGGATCGGCGCTTGAGCTGCGAACTGATCCGCACGAGACCGTCGCGGGAGCGATCGCGCAGCTCTCGCATCTGCGCGCCGCCCTCGGGAGCCAGCTTGACGCGATCGGCCTTCGCGCCGCGGTGGCCGGTCTGCACCCGTTTGCGACGTGGCGGGAGACGAGGATCTCAGAGCGCGAGCGCTACCGGTTCCTTTACGCGTCGCTGCGCGAGCTGGCGCGGCGCGAGCCCACCTTCGCCCTGCACGTCCACGTCGCGGTGCCTGGCCCCGAGCAGGCCGTACTCGTCGCCAACCGCATGCGCAACCACCTGCCGCTGCTGCTGGCCCTCTCGGCGAACTCGCCCTTCTGGCAGGGGCGCGAAACGGGGCTCGCCTCGGCACGCACCTCGGTGTTCGGGGCCTTCCCCAGGGTCGGACCGCCGCGCGTCTTCCGCGACTACGAGGACTACGTCAAGACCGTCGACACGCTCCTGCACCACGACGCGTTCCCCGACCCGACTCACCTGTGGTGGGACGTCCGTCTGCAGCCGCGCTTTGCGACGGTCGAGGTCAGGATCATGGACGCGCAAAGCACAGTCGCCGACGCCGCTGCGCTGACGGCGCTCGTGCAGTGCCTCGTGCGCATGGAGGCCGACGCGGACTCCGAGTGCGCGGCGGCGAGCGAGCTGCCCGAGGTGCTTTCTGAGAACCGCTTTCTGGCCGCGCGTGACGGTCCCGGCGCGAAGCTGATCGACGCGAAGCGAGGGTGCCGCGTGCCCGTCGGCGAGTTGCTCGAGTCCATCCTCGACCGCTGCGCCGCGCATGCGCAGGAGCTGGGCTGCGCCGCGGAGCTCGAGTGGACGCGGCAGCTCGTGGTGGACCCTGGCTCCGCGCGTCAACTGGCGCTCGCGCATGGGTCCTACGGACTGGCCGGGCTCGTGATGGCGCTGGCATCGTCGTTCTGAGAAGCGTCGAACAATCCGCGCGGCGCGGACCGCGGCGCGCGCCGGTCCCCCCTGCCCTGGCCCTCGCCGAGCTACCCCCGCAGCGCGAGCCGCACGGGCAGCGCTTCCAGCCCGTAGATCCCCGACACCGTGCCGTAGACGGGCTCGCCGTCGAGCGCCAGCTCGCCGATCTGCTCCGAGAGGAAGAGGAGCCCCTCCTGCATCTCCAGGCGCGCAAGGTTCGCGCCGAGGCAGTAGTGGACACCGGCGCCGAAGGTCAGCGGCCGCGCGCGGCCGCGGTCAGCGGCGATGTCGAAGACGTCGGCAGGTGCCGCCACGGCCGTCGCCGCTGCCCCGTTGCCGATCGCGCCGTCGGTCGCCTCCGCGCCGCCGCCGGCCGCGCCGTCCGCTCCCGGCTCGTCTAGATCCCGGTTGCCGGTGAACGCGCAGACCATCACGACCGTGTCCTGCGGGAAGGTCACGTCGCGGTAGACGACCTCCTCGGTGAGGATGCGCGCGGTGAACGGCGTGATCGGCTCGTAGCGCAGCGCCTCCTCGACGGCGGCGCCGGCGAGCTCCGGCTGCTGCGCGAGCAGGCGCCACTGCTCGGGGTGTTCGGCGAGCAGCCGGATCGCGTGCGCCATCTGGCTCTGGGTCGTGTCGACGCCGCCGGCCAGGATGTTGAAGACGAGGTTGATGCACTCGACGTCCGAGAGCTTCTCGCCCTCCTCTTCGGTCGCGATCAGCATCGACATCAGATCGTCTCCGGGGTCCGCCCGGCGCGCCTTCAACAGGCCTTCCGCGTACTCGTAGAACTCCTCCACGGCCTGCTCGATCTTGTCCTTCTCGCTCGCCATGCTGCCGGCGTCGAACTGCTTCTGGATCCAGTTCGACCAGTGGTGCAGCCGGGGAGCGTCCTCGAGCGGCGCGCCCATCACCGAAGCGATCACCTGCGAGGGGTACGGCTTCGCGAACGCCTCGACGAAGTCGCAGCGCACCTCGCCGCCAGCCGCGCCGGCCCCGCCATTCGCCGACTCGGCCCTCGGAGCACCGGCCTCCGCCGCGCCGGCGCCGCCCGAAGCGTCGTCCCCGCCCCCCGACGTCACCGCATCCCGCATCAGCCCTTCGAGGAAGCCGCGCATCCGCGGCCGGTAGCGCTCGACCGCGCGCGGCGAGAGCGACGGGTTGACGAGGCTGCGAAGACGCGAATGGTCCGGGCCGTTGACGTGGAGGATGTTGCGCTTCATCTGCTCGAACAGCGGGCCCTCGGTCACGCCGAAGATCTCCGCGATCTTCATGCCCGGGAAGATCGCCGAGCGCGTGCGCAGGAAGTACTCGCCGGCCTCGCGGTCGAGCACCATGTAGCCGAACGGCGCCTGCGCCAGCCAGCCCTGGTCGCGGACCTCGGCCATCGCGGCGTGGAAGCGCTCGCCCCGCAGCGACGGGTCGGTGTAGTCGAAGGCGGGGAGCTCGAGCTCGCTTACCAGCGTCATGCTGGGAGCGAGGCTACCGGGCGAGCTTCTTGCCGGGGTTCAAGAGCCCCTTCGGGTCGAACGCCCGCTTGACGCGCTCGTGCAGCTCGACGGCCTGCGGCGACCACTGCCGCGCGAGGCGACCGCGCTTGAGCAGCCCGACGCCGTGCTCGCCGGCGATCGAGCCGCCGCTCGCGGCGATCAGCTCATAGAGCTCCTCCATGACCTCCTCGGCCGCGTCAAGCTCCGCTTCCGAGGACGGGTCGACGAGTACGGTCGCGTGGAGGTTGCCCTCACCGGCGTGGCCCCAGGAACAGGACTGCAACCCGTGCCGCGCCGCGATCTCGTCGAAGGCGTCGAGCGTCGCGCCGAGGCGCTCGACCGGCACGACGACGTCCGCGCTGACCTTCGCCCCGCGCACACCTGTGACGGCCGGGTTGATCCCGTCACGCCAGCGCCACAGCGCCTGCCCGTCGGAGGGCTCCTGCACCTCCGGCGCGGACGCGCCGAGCACCTCGAAGAGCTCTGGGCGTTGCGCCGCGACGTCCTCCGCGCTGCCGTCCAGCTCGACGATCAGCGCGAACTCCGCCCAGGTCGGCAGCGAGCCCGGATAGGCGCCGCCCGCGAGTGCCAGCGTCCGGGCGTCGAGGAAGTCGAGCACCGAGGGGCGTACTCCGGCGGCGAACAGGTCGAGGATCGCGGCGCAGCCATCGGCGCGCGAGCGGGAGAAGGCGACGAAGCCGAGCGTCCGCTCGGGCGCCGGCAGCAGTCGCAGCCGCACGGCTGTGATCACACCGAGCGTCCCCTCCGATCCAATCATCAAATCCTTGATGTCGTACCCGGCGACGTCCTTGCGGATCCAGCCGCCGAGGTCCGCCACCTCACCGGGCGCCAGCACGACCTCCAGGCCGCTGACCCACGACCCCGTCACGCCGTACTTCAGGGCGTGGGGTCCGCCGGCGTTCGTCGCGACGTTGCCGCCGATCTGCGACTGCTCGGCGGCGCCGGGGTCCGGCCCGAACATGAGCCCGTTCTCGCGCGCCAGGCGCTGCACGTGGCGGGTCGTGACGCCGGCCTCGGCGAAGATCCGCCACAGCCCTGGCTCCAACTCGCGCACCGCGCGCAGGCGCTCCAGCGAGCAGACCACGCTGCCCGGCGTCGGCACCGCGCCGCCGACGAGGCCCGTGCCCCCGCCGCGGGTGACGAGTGGCACGTCGTGCTCGTAGCACCAGGCGAGGAGGGCGGCGACCTCGTCCGCGCTCCCGGGCAGGACGACCGCCTCGGCCTGGCCGTCGAGCCCGCGGCGGGCGCTGGCGTCGTGGTTGTAGGGCGAGCCCGGCGGCGCCTCCAGGACGTTCTCGCCGCCGACCAGGCGGCCGAGGTCTCCCCGCATCGCGGACACCGTCATGAAGCCATTGTCGCTAACGCCGCCGCGATCGACGGTGACGCCCGTCGCCGTCCTACGCCCTCAACAGCACCGCAGTTTCGGATCTCGCGAGCGTCGCCGGGGACGTGTAGGAGAAGACGAGCCCGGCGTGGACGCCGTGACGTGCCGAGCGCAACATGCGGAGCGCCGCGCGCGTGAGGACGATGCTGAGCGTTGACTGTCTTGCCGGCGGAAGCGAGAAGCTTGCGCCGCCGAGCCGCGTGACGAGCAGCCGGCGATGGTGCCTGCCCACGCGGCGACGACGACCAGCTCGACGCGGCCCTTGCAGGCCGTCGTCGCGACGCAGCGCACACGCAGCGCGAGTCGGTGGACCCTCAGCCGCAGGCGGTGGCTGAGGAGCGCAAGCCCGCGCGCTCTGCCAGGGACCGCGTGTTTGCCCTGGGAGGGGGCGGGTGAGATGACGGATGGAGGTACGACATCTTCGAGGCGGCCGATCAGCGGCGGGACGGACGAGCCGCTTTCATCGCGCCCGCTGTCGGTGAACCACAGCTGGCTGTCCGCACCTGCCGCGACGTGTTCGAGTTGGCCCCCTATCGCCGGCCTGAAGACTTCGAACGAGTCGGTCTCGGGACCAATGCGTTCAACGCCTCCTCCGACGCGTTCGTCCGGCGTAACGCGAACGAAGAACGGACCGAAGATTCCGAAACCACCGGAGTTCATCGACCAGACGTGACCGTCTGGAGCCATGACCAGCGCACGGCTCGGGTCCTCGTGTGACGTGAAGCCGTAGGCCACGAGCGCGCCGCCCCGCGACCCGTCGGGTCTCATCCGGAGGATCAATTTGTCGCCGTCGCCCTCAGCCGCCCAGGACGCACTGCCGTCTGGGCTCGCGAGCGGCGGACCCCAGGTGTCAAAGCGACCACCCGCGTCTCTTTCTTCGATCGTCCCTTCCGGCGTCGTGCGTACGAGCGTCGGGCCGTTCGCCGGGTTCCAGGGCGTGCCCCCGTCCCGGGAGTCGGTGAGCCACGCGCCGCCTCCCGGGCGGCCGCGATGCCGAGGAAGCTGCGTGATTTCGTGCAGCCCCGCGGTGAGCTCGGTCGATCAGCGCCGACATCGACACGTGCCCGACCGCCTGGGTCGCGCCCTTGGTCCTCGAACCACAGCGCGCCTTCGGTCCCGGTGACGATCTGTTCCGGGGCGCTCCCGGGGTTCAGACCGGCGGTGAACTCGGTGATCGAGCCCTGCGGCGTGACCCGGCCGATCGCGGGCGCGGACCCGGCGTCCGTGAACCACAGGTTGCCGTCGGGACCGAGGCTCAGGGAGCGCAGCTTGCTCCCGGCCGCCAAACCGCTCGAGAACTCCGTGATCGACCCGTCCGACGACACGCGCCCGATCGCCGGAGTGCTCCCTTCGTCGACGAACCAGACGTAGCCGCCGGGCCCAGAGACGATCGCACCCGGCTTGCTCCCCGGGTTCAGCCCCGCCGAGAACTCGGTGATCGAGCCGTCGTAGGCGACGCGACCGACCGCGGGCGTCGAGCCATCATCGGAGAACCACATCCCGCCGGGGCCGGCGACGATCGCGCCCGGCCGACTTCCGGGGTTGAGCCCCGCCGAGAAGGTCGTCACGTCGCCGACCGCGGCGCCGGCGACGCCCGGCGCCAACCCCGCCGCAGCGATGATCGACACAGACGCGGCAACCAAGAGCGTCGATGCCCGCGCCGCCGCCAGGCCGCGCGCCAAAGAGCTTCGCGCGGCGCGCCGGCACGCGGCCCCGCCGCCGCTTCGGTCCCGACCCCCTTCGGTCCGCCGCGAGAACCCCACTCCCGACCTCCCTTGCAAGCTGACGAAGTCCAACAGTTGAACGTTACAACCGC
>CAVRIN010000004.1:0-639855 GCA_963721285.1 uncultured Solirubrobacteraceae bacterium
CTCGCGCGGCTCGGTTCGCTCGACGGCCCGGTTTCCCCCTTTGCCGGGAGCGCTCCACAGGCGAGCGTCGCGACCGCCGCGCCAACGGTGGCATTGAGGACCACGGAGCGTCGCGCCCGAGCCGCCGCGCTTCGCGGTTTCGTGTACGCCCTAAGCGACATCCAAGGCCTCGGTGTCTGCCACGATCCGGCCGTCGAGCATCTGCACCTGGCGCGGCAGGCTCGCCGCGAGCTCGCGATCGTGCGTGATCACGACGATCGTCGCTCCCTGAGCGTTCAGTTCCTCGAGCAGGTCGACGATCGCCGCTCCCGCCGTGCTGTCGAGGTTGCCCGTCGGCTCATCCGCGAGCACGATCGCCGGGCGTCCGACGAGCGCCCGCGCGATCGCAACGCGCTGGCGCTCGCCGCCGGAAAGCTTGCTCGGGCGAAATCCCGCACGATCGGCAAGGCCAACCCGCGCCAGCTCCTCTGCCGCGCGCTTGCGCCGCTCGCCCGCGCCGGCGCCCGCGTACAGAAGCCCGTCCGCCACGTTCTCCAGCGCCGTCGAATGCTCAGCGAGGAAAAACTGTTGAAAGACGAAGCCGATGCTCTGCGCCCGCAGCCTCGCCAGCTCGCGGTCGGACAGTCCGGCCACGTCCACGCCCGCGACCGACACGACCCCTGTGCTCGGTCGCTCCAGCGTGCCGATCACGTGCAGCAGCGTCGTCTTGCCCGACCCCGACGGACCCACGATCGCCACCAGCTCGCCCTCGCCTACGACGAAGCTCACATCCCGCAGCGCGAGCACCGGGGGCTCAGCCCCGTAGGCCTTGCTCACCTCCTGCATCTCCAGCACGCTCGCGCTCATGTCGAGGGCACCACCACGCGTTGACCCGCACGCACGCCGCTGCCGCTCACCTGAACGAGGCCTTCCGCGTCATCGAACATGCCCGTCTTCACCGCCTCGAGGTGATGCGCCGCGCCTTCCTCCACCTCGAGCGCGTAGCCGCCCCCGGCCAACGCGAGCAGCGCGTCGACCGGCACGCACAGGGCGTCGGCGACGCTCGCGGTCGTGATCGAGACCTCGACCGGTGACTCGTCGAGATGCCCGATCGCCCGCGGTTCGCTCGGCTTGACGTCCACTTCGACCGTCGCCCCGCCTTCTTCATCGCCTTCCGAACCGCCGCCGCCACGACCGGCACCGCCGCCTTCGTTGTTTGCAGGCGCTTTCGCGACGGTTCCCACCGAGTTGATCACGCCCGGCGTCGTCTGCCCGTTCGGCAAGGCGATCGACACCCGATCGCCGACTTTCACGCTCGACTGCTCGGACGCGCTCAGCGCGATCGCAACCTGCGGGCGCGTCGAGGTGATCCCTAGCACCGGAGCCGCAGATACGCTCGTGCCGATTTCCGGCGTCACGCTCGTCACCCGCACCGGGCCCGGCTGGAAGACCACCGAGCCGACGGGCAGATCTCCCGTCACCCCCATCCCGCGGGCGGACTGAAACGCGCGGACCGCCGCTTCGGTCGCCGCGCTGAACGCTTCACCGCTCAACCCGCTTGCGTAGCCGAGCGCGTCGAGGTTGGCGTTGAGCGCCGCGACGTCCGGGCCCGGCGACATTCCCGCCGCGAATGCCCGCGCCGGAGCGACCGAGCCGTAGAGCAGCACCGTCGGGTGGCCGCTCAGCGCGAACAGTCGCTCTCCCCGAGCGATCACCGCGCCGAGCGCCGGCAGCATCGTGAACGTCGAGCCCTGTTCGTAGTCCGCCGCCGCCGAGCGCGCCGCCGCGACGGAGGTCTCGGCGCTCGCCAGCGCTGCCTCTGCCGAGGAGAGCGATGCCCGATCGCTCTGTACCTTCATCGTCGCTGCGCTCGAGCTCTGCTCCTCGGTCGCGAGCGCCTGCACATCGCTCGCGCAGACGCTCGCTGCCGCGTTGCTCGACGGCGAGCCGCTCGGCGAAGAGACGCCGGGCGCTTCTTCGGCCGCGTTGTCCCCTGCGCAGTCGACCGCCTCCTTCAGCCGCGACGCGGACGCCGTCGCTTCGGCGTTGGCCAGCGTCACGCTGTCCGAAGCGAGCGACTCGCGCGCATCTTGCAGGATGCCTTGGCTGTGGCTCACCGCCTGCGCGGCCTGCGCCACCCCGGAGGGAGGCGTGCCAATCGGTACGCGGATGTGTCCGGCTTCCGCGTAGCCGAGTGTGGCGTTCACCTGCGTCTGCGAGGAGAGCGACCGCCGGGTCACCGTCGCGAGCGAGGTTGGCGTCGCGTTGTCCGAGACCCCGCTCGCCTTGGGCGTGCGGCCGAACGGGTCGCTCACGACGAGGACCACGGCCACGAGCACGAGCCCGAGGC
The DNA here is from genome assembly GCA_963721285.1 of uncultured Solirubrobacteraceae bacterium. GTDB lineage: Bacteria > Actinomycetota > Thermoleophilia > Solirubrobacterales > Solirubrobacteraceae > Palsa-744. Next base: position 2,330 of record CAVRIN010000004.1, read on the forward strand.
CGGCAAGCGCGGTTCGGCGCGGGCGCCTGCCACCCACTAGTGGTTACCGTGAAGGCCGCCCGGGATCAGCGATTCGCAGGCTTCGGCTGCGGCACGAACCGGCGGTGAGTGCAGGTCGATGCCGGCCGTTTTGGGCAGGTGCACGCCGCTGGCGGAGAACGTCGGATCCGGGAAGTTCGGGATCCCGTGCGAGCGGATGCACGCGGCCGCCTTCAGGTACTCCGATTGTTCCTGGGGCGAGATCGGGTGGTCTCCTCCACCATTGCCAGTGCCCTTGAGCAGGCTGACACAGGCCCGCTGAGCCGTCTTGAAATGGGGGTTGCCGGAGATCGCCGGCGTGATCCCGATCGCCACGCTCGTTCCGGTGCCGTGTGTCGAGATTTTCGGATCGGGGAAGTTGGGCACGCCATGCGCGCGCATGCACGCCGAGTACGCGACTGCTTCGCTACCCGGCGACGCCGAGGCCTGCTGCGACCCGCCTGAGCCCGTCGCCGAGCCGGTCGAGGGTTTGCTCGAGCCGAGTTGCGCCACGGTCGGGCTTTTCGCGCCGCCGCCACACCCGGCGGCGAGCAGCGCGAGGGTCACGAGCCCCGTGATCACTTGCATCGCCTTCATCTCGTCGTCTCCTCGCGCCGTCCTCATGTTTGTGTGCGAGGCTGTTCTACGAAATGGGCGGTTACATCACGGTGAGTGACGCTGTAACCGCGCTGTAACCGCGGATGCGCCAGGTTTGGTGGTCCAATGCGAGTACTCCTGGTCGAGGATCACGTCGAGCTGGCCGACACGGTCGCCACCGGTCTGCGACGCGAAGGCATGGCCGTCGACGTCGCGCTCGACGGCAACGACGCGCTCGCGCACCTCGCGCTCACCGACTACGACGTGCTCGTTCTCGACCGCGACATCCCCGGCGTGCACGGCGATGAGATCTGCCGCTCGCTCGTCGCCGAGGGCCGCGACGGGCGGATCCTGATGCTCACCGCCGCGGGCGCGATCGAAGATCGCGTCGACGGCCTCGCCCTCGGCGCCGATGACTACCTGCCCAAGCCCTTCGCGTTTGCCGAGCTCGTTGCCCGCGTGCGCGCGCTCGCGCGACGTTCGGGCGCCCAACCGCCGCCCGTGCTCGTGCACGGGGACCTGCGCGTAGATCCGGGCAACCGTCTCGCCAGCCGCAACGGGCGGCGCCTGGCGCTCAGCCCCAAGGAGTTCGCGGTGCTCGAGCACCTGCTCGGCGCCGGCGGGCGCATCGTCTCCGCCGAGGAGCTCCTCGAGCACGTGTGGGACGAGAACACCGACCCCTTCACGACGACCGTCAAGGTCACGATCAGGCGTCTGCGCGCGAAGCTCGGTGAGCCGTCGGTGATCGAGACCGTGCCCCGCGGCGGCTACCGCATATGAGGCTCCCGTGAGCGTGGGCAATGGGCCCGAGGCGCCGGCCGGTGCGGGTCGATCGAGGCGCCGGCTGCGCCTGCCGCGCTACACGATCCGTCTGCGCCTCGCGGTCCTGTACGGCGGCGTCTTTCTGGTCTTGGGCGTCGTGCTGATAGGCATCGCCTATGCGGGAGGGTCCAGCTCCCTCTCGCGGAGCGAGGTGGCCCGGGCGGTCGAAGGGGTGGGCGTGAATCGCAGCTCCGCGCCGGTGCCCGGTTCAAAGCAAGGTGTGCCGGAACCCTCCGGGAGCCTCTCTGTCACCCCGCACTCTCGCGCTGAAGAAAAGCAGCTCGGGACGCTCGCGGTCAACGTGCACGGCCACGATCAGCGCCAGCTGCTCGCCTGGTCGGGGGTCGCCCTGGTCTTCATGGCGGTTGCCTCGATCGGCCTCGGCTGGCTGCTCGCCGGCCGGTCGCTTCGCCCTCTGCAGACGATCACCGCCGCGGCGCGCCGGATCTCGGCGTCCAGCCTGCACGAGCGCCTCGCGCTCGACGGGCCCAACGACGAGCTGCGCGAGCTCGGAGACACCTTCGACGAGCTGCTCGGACGGCTCGAGGCCTCCTTCACCGCCCAGCGCCAGTTCGTCGCCAACGCCTCGCACGAGCTGCGCACGCCGCTCACCTTGGAGCGCGCGATCCTCGAGGTCACACTCGCCGATCCGGACGCCAGCGCCGCGTCGCTGCGAGCCGCGTGCGAGCGGGTGCTCGCGATCGGTGAGGAGCAGGAGCGCACGATCGACGCGCTTCTCACGCTCGCGCGCAGTGAGCGCGGCGTCGAGCGTCGCGAACCGCTGCTGCTCGACGCGCTCACCGCCAGGGTGCTTGACGAGCGCGGGGAGGAGATCGCGCGCCGGGGACTGCGCCTCGAGACCGAGCTCCAGCGCGCCCCGATCACCGGTGACAGACGGCTGATCGAGCGGCTGGTCGCCAACCTCATCGACAACGCGATCCAACACAACACCCACGACGGCTGGGTGACCGTGGCGACCGCGCTCGAGGCCGGCGAAGCGGTGCTCGCGGTGTCGAACAGCGGGCCCGTTGTCGCGTCGGCGGAAATCGCTTCGCTCGTGCGACCGTTCCAACGCACCGGCGCCGACCGCACCACCCACGACGGCGGCCACGGTCTCGGCCTGTCGATCGTCGACGCGATCGCCATCGCCCATGGGGCCGGGCTGACGGTTGATCCCCAACCCGCCGGCGGAATGCGCGTTGAGGTTCGCTTCAAAGTCGTGTAGCCGTACGGGTCGCGTCCTTCTCTACGCGACGGCGCCGCGCATAATTGCCGTCCGACACGCGGGAGCGGCAAGATGCGGTTCTGTGTCGATCCTCGCCGAGCATCTGAGCGCACAGTTGCTCGCTGGGTCGCCTGCACGTGATCCCGTCGCGGTCGCCGAGCGGTTGCTGGCTATCCAGGCGCAGGACGGCCGCGGGGCGCGGCTGGCCATTCGTGCCCGGAGCATGGGCCTGTCCGTCGCCGACGTTGACGCGGCGTTGACGGAGGACCGTTCACTTCTCGTCACGTGGCTGAACCGAGGCACGCTTCACCTCGTCCGCAGCGAGGATTACCCGTGGCTGCACGCGCTGACGGCGCCCCGGCTGCGGGCGGGCAACGCGAGACGGCTCTCTCAGGAGCAGGTCTCGCCCGGGGCCGCGGACCGCGGCGTCGCCGTGATCGAGCGGGCACTCGCCGAGGAAGGTCCGCTCGACCGCGACAGCCTGCGCGAGAAGGTGGCGGCTGCGGGCGTCCGCACGGCCGGCCAGGCGCTCGTCCACCTCCTGGCATTGGCCTCGCTGCGCGGACTGATCGTGCGCGGCCCGATGGTGCGGGGAAAGCACGCGTTCGCTCTCGTGGGCGACTGGCTGGACGAAGCGGGCCCGGTTGATCGCGATCGCGCGCTGGCGGAGCTCGCCCGCCGTTACCTCGCCGGGCACGGGCCTGCCGGTGACGGCGACCTCGCGCGATGGGCCGGCGTGTCGCTGCGCGACGCGCGCGCCGGGCTGAGCGCGATCGCCTCCGAGCTGCATCAACGCGGCGAAGGGCTCGTGGATCTGCACCGGCGGCCTCGGGCGGAGGCGCCGCCGCCGCCGCGACTGCTCGGCTCCTTCGAGCCGGTGCTACTCGGCTGGAAATCGCGCAAGGAGATCCTCGGTGACGGGGAGCGGCGCATCGTGAGCGGCGGTGTCTTCCGCCCGTTCGCCCTCGTTCGTGGACGAGCGGCCGCGACGTGGAGCATCTCAGGTCAAAGGGTCTTGCTGGAGCCCTTCGAGCATCTCGCCGGTGCCGAGAAGGTCGCGCTCGAGCACGAAGCGGCGGACGTCAGCAGGTTCCTCGCCGGATGACTACCCGGATCCGTGAGCACCCCGCATTCAGCCGCGGAGCCGTCCCCCACGTCTTCACAGCGCGCCTGTGATCGAGCCGCACCGGCACCCAAAGAGCCCGGTCACCTCGCGCTAGCCGTGATTCCCCACCTGCGGAGCGGCAGCCCGGTGCTTCGGACCCACCTGCCCCTGCCCGCTGAGCTCTTCGGCGAGCCCGATGAGAAGTCCGTCGGGCCCGCGGATGTAGCAGAGCCGATACGCGTCTTCGTACTGCACCACTTCGCTGCTGACAAGCTGCGCGCCTCGCTTGCTCAGCCTGGCGAGAGTCTCGTCGATGTCGTCCACGGCGAACATGACACGTAGGTAGCCCAGAGCGTTCACCGGGGCATTCCGGTGATCAGCGACCACAGGCGGGTCGAGAAAGCGCGAGAGCTCGAGCCGGCCGTGGCCGTCTGGGGTGCGCATCATGGCGATCTCGACACGCTGGTCGCCCAATCCAGTGACGCGCCCGGCCCACTCTCCCTCCACCATGGCTCGCCCTTCCAGCTCGAGCCCGAGCTCGCGAAAGAAATCGATCGTCCCTGCTAGGTCCTCAACGACGATTCCGACGTTGTCCATCCGTTTGAGCGCCATGTGTTCCTCCTCTTCGAGCATGCCGACATGCACGGCACCCTACGAGCCTGGGGCTCCCGCGACACGTCTTGGCAACGGACGCGGTTCGAGGTCACGAGGAGCATCAACCTCGGGACCGCTTGCCTCGACAGGCGCGCGGACCGTCGTCGAACACGTCCGCGACGGAGTCTGAGCGGGTCATCACCGTTCCGCCGCCAATGCGCTTGGTAGGACGGCTTTCAAACCCTTCGGAGCCGTTGGAGGCGGCGTTGCGGTGGCTGGCGACGGCTCGACGCGCAGGTGCGAGAGCGGCGCGCCGGCGGTCGTGCCGCCGCTGAAGCGGCTTGGCAATGGCATCGTTCAGCGGGCTGTGACCAGGGCTCTGGCGGAGGCTGGTCGAGCGATAGGCGTGGGGGAGGCTCATGCGGCGGTGGAAGCGCTCCTTGGGCGTAGCGTCTCTCGAGATTCGGTAAGCAGTTCTCTGTCCACCGGCGCCCCGGCGCCGGTTCGAGCGTGTCGAGCGAGGCTGGTACAAGCTGGCGCGGTCTCGCTGACAGCCGTCGTGACACGAGCGCGGCAGTTTGCGCTCCTCGTCGCGAGCAGAGACGAGACTGACGCCCCCGTTGGCTACCTCGGCGAGTGTGCATCGCCGGGGTCGTCAGAATCACGCGGTGGTCGCCCGGCCGGCTGCGAGCATTGCACGAACCACTTCGACCGCCCCGTCGACATTCGGTTCGTTCCCCACGGCGACGGCTGCCCATTGCAGGCCGGTGCAGACCTGGACCATGAGGTCGACGTTGCTCTCCAGAGCGAGGGCCTGGTCAGCCGGTCGGGTTTCGCCGATGACGCCACGCAGCGCCCGTGCGAGGGCGCGATGAACGGCTCCGGCTTCGCCGAGCACGAGCCGTAGCGCGAGCTGCGGCTCGCGGGCAATAAAGCTCCGTCCCGGCTGAAACGCGGCGGCGGCGATCATCATTCGCCTGACGACGTCGAGCACGCGCTCATCTCCCTCTCCCTCGGCCTCGGCGATGGCGCGGGAGAGGAACTCGTTGGCCACGCGCTCGACCACCTTGTCGAGCAATTGCTCTCGCGTGCCGACCCAGCGGTAGAGCGTCGGCTCGGAGATACCGATCTGGGCGGCAAGCGCTGCCATCTCGACGCGAGCTTCGCTGAGGAACGTCGCCTGGGCGATATCGAGAGCGTCCTGAAGCGCTGGACGACGAATGATCGGGGTGCGCTCGCCCTCGCCGACGCGCATGCTCGCGATCGGCGTCTGCGCTGACTCAGTCCCCGCCATCGTGGCCTCCGCGTCTGCGGCTGACCATGGTCCCAGCCTGATGGGCGGCTACGTGTCCAATCATATGATCGACCATAGCATAAGCAAGCGGATCTTAGTATCCCTGCAGACCACTCGAATGATTGAGATTTGACAATACTTGCATTCTCCTGGTAGGGTCGCCTTCCGACCATGAACGCTGAGCACCCCAGCCTCGCCCGGCGAGCGCACGTCGAAGAGCTCGCGGAGCACGCCAGCGGCACGGCTCCCACCGTTGACAAACCGAACAACGACTGACCTGAGGTGACTCTATGACTACAGCTGTACTCCCCCACAGGAGTTCCCCCAACGAGGCGTCCAGAGCGGTTGCGGTCTCGGGTGCCATCGCCGCTCTGCTGTTCCTTGTCCCGATGCTCTTCTTCTCGGCGTGGGCGCTGAGCCCCGCAGGCGCCCTTGACTCCCGATCCTCGGGGGCCCAAATCGTGCGCTACGCAGTCGCCCACCGAGCTCAGCTCTTTGCGGGCGACCTGCTGGTCGCCGTAGGTCTCCCTGTGCTCATCATCTTCGCCGCAGGCCTGTATCGCATGATGAGGCGCGCCGAGGGCGAAGACGGCTGGCTGGCGATGGCAGCGTTGGCGAGCGCCGTCGCCGGTGCCGGCATCTTCGGCGCCGGCACCGCGGTCTTCCTGGCAGTCGCCTACCGCCCGGCAACGGATCCCGCCGTCGCGCGGGCGCTATGGGACGTAGGCTGGATGGCCTACAACTCGTGCTCGTTCGCGTTCAGTGCGTGGATCGTGATCGTCACCGTCTCGACCATCACGTGCCGGGCACTCCCGTCGTGGACGGCGTGGGTCGGGGCCCCGGTCGCGCTAATCAACGTCATCGGGCCGTTCGCGCTGAAGGCCGGAGCCGGCGCATTCTCGCCGCAAGGCTCCTACGCCATGATCGTCGGCCTCACCTTCGGGACGTGGGTCCTCGCAGTCGCGTTCGCCGCGTGGCGATCTCCTCGCGGATCAGAGCGTCTGATCGATCGACGCGCCGAACCACTGCCTTCGGTCAGCTGACGGCATCTGATCGCGAGCAAGGGACCTGGCCGACTAACGCTCAGATGTCCGGCGGTGACGGCTTCGGCGGCCAAAGCGGACGTTCGAGCAGACGCCTCGGCACTGCTGCCGTCGACGAAAGCGGAAGTAGGCGCCACGGCGGCGGAGCCGTCTGTTCGAAGCCCCGTCGGGGCTCGGCTGCAATGGCGTAGCGGTCCGCCCGAATGCGACGGACGGGGGTGCGCTACGCCTCAAGCCCCCGGGGACTCTTCCCGCAGCGGTTCGAACGGGGCGGCACTCGCAGGCGCAGTTTCCCGGGAGCCTGTCAATCCCGTGATGGATCCGTACAAGTCCGTAGGTTGCGACGAGCTGAGCAAATCGGCGCTCACTCAACGCCGGAGTTTCGGGTGGTGCAGGGGTACTAGCCGTCCGCCGCCGGCGGACGGCTAGTACCCGGGGCTTCAGCCCGCTCTTTCGCCTCAGCGTCTGTCGCAGGCCGCTCAGTTGCGCGCTGGCTCTCCCAGCACCCAGATGCCATGGATGACCCACAGGCACATGGCGAACACGCCCAGCGACCACCACGGATGCGGGCCGCCGACATTGGCGAGCGACTCCACCGCGCCCAGCGTCGCTGCGACTATGCCGATTGCCCGACCGTAGACATTGCCGGAAAACAGCGAGAAGGCAGCGGTGAGCTGAATGACGGCGAGGATGATCGTGATCCAACCCCAGGTATGAAGGCCGCCGAACACGTAGCGTTCGCCGGCGACGTAGAACTTGGAGTCGGCGACGGCGGCGATGCCGTAAAAAAGGTTCAGCGTGCCGATGATCAGGAGCAGAATCGCCGCGAATGCTGCACGGCCAGCACCTCTTGTCGCACCTTCAGCCGCCGTGCCGCTTCGACCTGTTTCTTGGCTGCTCATGTGACCTCCTCTTTGGTGCCTATCTCAATCCCGTGCCCGACGCACGCGGGGTGCCGACACGGTCTTGGGCTCAATTTTCAGATTATTCGCATTTCGAGCTGCTGGCTTCCTGGACTTCGTTGGTGGCGTGCTTCACGCCTTCGACCTGTGCTGGCGGGACAGACGCAGCATGGGGGACCGTCGATGAGCCGGGGGCGTTGGCAATACCCTTCTTCAGCGATGCTTCCAGCGCCGAAACGAAGCTCCTCACTGCGCTGATTTGAGGCGCAAATTCGCCTTGTACGGCAGACGCGGGTCGCTCGGTGTTCGTTGCAACCTTGTGGATGTCGGTAGAAATCGTGCTCAGGCTGGGGCCGTCACCCGGCCAGGGTAAAAGGAATCATCGCGCGACACGGGTCGGTCGCTGGAAGCACCCAGCTGCCGATGTCCGACGGCAGGCGTCAGGGCCCCGGAACGGCGTAGTCTTTGGCCAGCGAGGTCGTGGAGGAAGGGCACCAACAGGCTCGAGCCGATTTACCGGCGCCTGCGCAGGCCGGGGGCTCCTCCGCGCGCGGACGGCAGCCGGTCTCCGAGGCTGAAGAGACGGTCGCGCTCCCCGGCGGGAGTTTTCGCATGGGCTGCGAGCACTTCTACGCAGAGGAGCGCCCGGTCAGAGACGTTCAGGTCGGGCCGTTCTCGATCGATCGCCATCCCGTGACGGTCCGCCAGTTCCGCCGGTTCGTCAAGGCGACGAGCTACGTCACGCTCGCCGAACGCGCGCCTCGCTCCGCGGACTACCCGGGGGCCGACCCCGCTCTGCTCGTCTCCGGCTCCGCGGTGTTCCGCAAGACGCGAGGACCGGTGGCACTTGACGACGTGAAGGCGTGGTGGTCCTACGTGCCGGGAGCGCGCTGGGATCGCCCCGAGGGGGGTTCGAGCAGTACCTACGAACGGGCGGATCATCCTGTCGTGCACATCGCCTATGAGGACGCTCAGGCGTACGCGACGTGGGCGGGCAAGTCGCTGCCCACCGAGGCCGAGTGGGAGTTTGCTGCTCGGGGCGGCCTCGACGGCTCCACGTTCTCCTGGGGAGAGGAGTTGATGCCCCGAGGACGCCCGGCCGCGAACTGGTGGCAGGGCGAGTTCCCGTGGCAGAACCTCCGGTTGGACGGATGGGAGGGGACCTCACCCGTTGACGCGTTTCTCCCCAACGGCTACGGGCTGCTCGACATGTGCGGCAACGTGTGGGAGTGGACATGTGACCCATACGTCGAGGACGACGCCGCAGACCTCAGCCCGTGCTGCGCCGCCGGTGATCCGTCCGCCGACATTCCGCGCCGCACCATCAAGGGGGGATCCCACCTATGCGCGCCCAACTACTGCCTGCGCTTCCGCCCGGCCGCGCGCCAGGGCGAGACCGTCGACACGTCTACGAGCCACATCGGGTTCCGGTGCGTGACGCGACCGGACGAGGTGAGCCGTTAGACGCCACTGGCGTGTCGGGCCACGGTTCAGGCGCCAGATGGGAGTCGCGCTGGCATCTCCCGTCGCGACACGGGAACGAGGGCCGCGAGAGAAAGGGGATCTAGATACTCGTCGCGCCGGCGATCACCAGCCACGTTCCGGTCGCGAAAGTGAGGAGCAGCACGATCCCCCTCGAGTGCGCTCTCAGCCAGCGCTCGAGCCTGGCGACCCCACTTCGCGCCAATGACGGGTTCACGACGCACACAGCGAGGACGGCGATTGGCAGCGAGAACCAAACCGCGTTGTAGATGCCGACCTGGAGCACCTCACCCGCCACGTCAGGTTCCCGCGCAACGATCAGCTCGAGCGCGATCACGTAGAACAGCCCCGGGATGTGCGTCATCAAGCCTGCCAGCGCAGCGGTCCGGACCGTAGCCCGCGCGCGGACTCCGGCGACGCAGCCGGCCCTCACCGGCCTCCCGGGTCGAGCCGATCGGCAGGCGGCGCAATGCGACCGCTGCCCCCACGCCCAACGTCAAGACGCCCGCCGCGATCTCCGCGCCGGCCTTGGCGCTGCTTGTTCCCGTATGCAGTTCGGTGCCACGGAGCAACAGGACGGCGGCGATACCCACAGCGAGCGTAAAGGCCACACCAGCACTCACATACGCGGCGAACAGGCGCGACGGCGACTGCTCGCGCACCAGCGCGTACACAGCCACCAGGCTCGCTGGTCGGAAGGTGCTGGCAAGCGCCAGCAGCGCGATCTCGATCGTCACGGAAGTCTTTCCCCCGCCTCGTGGAACCAGCCAAGCATGACTGGCCGGCGAGCGCCAAGTTGGATCACCCGATTCGGGCGAGTTGGTCCGTCGGGCTGCCGATATCGTCCTCGCGAGTTCCGTCGTCGGGTCCGTGCGTCCTACGGAAACTCACGGAGACGAGGGGAGGAGCGCCGTGAACCACACGACGATCGACATCTATCTGGTGATCGATACGTTCCTGCTGCTGCTGATCGGGATCGGGCCGAAGATCGCGCTCGTCCCGTTCCTGGAGATCACGGCGCAGATCGATCCCGACGCGAAGGGTCTTGTCGTACGCAAGATGCTCACTACCGCCGGCGTCGTTGCGGTTGTTCTCGTGGTGCTGGGCGAGCTGCTCGCACGGCTGCTCCATTTCTCGACCGGATCGCTGTCGATCGCCGGCGGGATCATCCTCATCATCATCGCGGTCACGATGGTCCTCGGAGCGGGCGACACCGCGCACAGCGCCGCGCTCGAGGGGCGCGAGCCGGAGCAGGTGGCCGTATTCCCCCTCGCCATCCCGTACCTGCTGAATCCCGCCGGGATCGTGACGCTCGTGACTCTGTCGGCCGAGGCAGATTCGCCGGCCGTGTTCGGGATGGTGCTCGGGCTGTTGGCCGTGGTGCTCGCGCTCGATGTCGCGGTGTTCCGCTGGGCCAATCGCGTGAGCGATCATCTCGACGAGGGCCGCATGCTCGTGACCGAGAAGGTGTTCGGTGTGCTGCTCGCCGCGCTGGCCGTCCAGTTGATGCTCGACGGGCTGGACAGCGTAGGCATCATTCACCTGTCAGCCCACTGACGGCGCCGGCAAGCTCCTCGCTCAGGGATGCCGGTGTGTGTCGCGGCGGCCGACGAAGCGACGCTGGGAACGAGCGGGATTCCAGGTCGCCTCAGGCGCTGATGCCGTGGGCCGTCGCGGCGTGGGCCGCGGCCTCGTGCAGCGCCTTCTCGTCCTCGTGCTTCGCGGGCTTCAGGTCGAAGACGACCTTCTTGACCGCTCCCGTGAAGGCGTACGGAGCCTTGGCCGCGTAGGCGCGGTCGACCACGAGGCCGTTGTCCCGCCCGACGTCCATGCCGGCGTAACCGGAGAAGCGGAAGAAGACGGTCTTCTCGAGGCGGCCCTCCCCGACCTTCCGGTCGTTGGCGTAGAGCGAAACTGTTCCGCCCGCAGAGCGCTCCTCCCTGTCCGCGTCGAACTGCATACGGACGAGCACATCGCCGGTCGGGATCGGCTCGGTCGAGACCTGCTGATATCTCTCGACGCCCATCATCGAATAGCTGTGATGCAGCAACCGGCTCTCGTCCACCCAGAGCGAGAACCCGCCCATCTCATCCGCCTCGGCGACGATGACGCCCTCGGCATCCTCGGGGACCGAGAGCTCAGCCTCGATCGCGTAGGAGCGCCCGTAGACGCGTGGGATCATTCCGGAGGCGATGTTCTGGACATCGCCATAGAACGTGTGCTTCGTGACCGTCGGCATGGGCGGCAGGATCCCGAAGAAGACCGAGAATCCGGCCAGCAGCGGGAGCACGTCGTACTTCTCCGCCTCCTCCCAGAACAGCGCCTTGAGCTCTGCAAGCTTCTCGGGGTTCTCTCGGGCGAGATCGCGAGCCTGCGAGAAGTCATCGGGCAGGTAGTAGAGCTCCCAGGTGTCCTGTTCGGGGTCGTAGATTCCGGGCGCCAGCGTGGCGAAGGTCTGTGGGGACGCATCCCAGGGGATCCGGTCGAGCTTGCAGGCGGCCCACCAACCGTCCTTGTAGATCGCGCGGTTGCCGTACATCTCGAAGTACTGCAGTGTGTGCTGCTCCGGAGCATTCGCATCGGCGAAGCTGTACAGGAAGCTTGTCCCCTCCATCGGCCGCTGGACGATCCCGTCGACCAGCTCCGGTTCGGGGATGCCGGCCGCTTCGAGGATCGTCGGCCCGAGGTCGATGCAGTGTGTGAACTGGGATCGCAGACCGCCGGCGTCTTTGATGCGCTGCGGCCAAGAGATCACCATGCCGTTGCGGGTTCCGCCGAGGTGCGAGGCGACCTGCTTTCCCCACTGGAACGGTGTGTTGCCGGCCCACGCCCATGCGGCCGCGTAGTGCGGCGCGTATGCGTCGGTACCCCACGCCTCGAGCCCTCCGTAGCTGTCGATCAGCGAGAGCTGTTGCTCTGGCGTCAGCGTGATCCCGTTCTGCATCGTCAGCTCGTTGAACGAGCCCGTGATCGTGCCCTCCATGCTTGCGCCGTTGTCGCCGAAGATGTAGATGACGAGCGTGTTGTCCAACTCGCCCATCTCCTCGACCGCGTCAAGCAGCCGCCCGACGTTCCAATCGGCGTTCTCCTGGAAGCCGGCGTAAACCTCCATCTGGCGCGCGTAAAGGGTTTTCTCGTTCGCCGAAAGTGCCTCCCATGCCGGAAGATCGTCCGGCCTTGACGTGAGCAGTGCATCGGGCGGGATCACGCCCAGCTCCTTCTGGCGTTCGAAGATCTCCTGACGGAGCGCATCCCAGCCCTGGTCGAACTTGCCGCGGTATTTCCCGCTCCACTCTGCCGTCACGTGATGCGGCGCGTGAGCGCAACCCGTCGAGTAGTAGATGAACCAGGGCTTCGTCTGGTCTTGAGCTCGCACCGCGTGCAGCCATGTCGACGCTTGATCTGTCAGATCGTCCGGCAGGTAGTACTGCTTGCCGTCCTCTCTCTCCGGCACGCCGAGTGTCGTGTTGTCCTGCGTGATCACGGGGTCGTACTGGCCGGCCTCACCGCCGAGCAAGCCCCAGAAGTGGTCGAACCCCCACGCGTTCGGCCAGCGGTCGAACGGTCCGGCTGCGCCCTGTAGGTGATCCGGTGTGAGGTGCCACTTGCCGAAACCGGCGGTGCTGTAGCCGTTGCCCTGGAGCGCGCGGACGAACGGCGCGCAGTCCTTCGGCACGCTGGCGGTATAGCCCGGAAACGGGCCGGGGAACTCCCCGATCGAGCCGAATCCCACCGTGTGGTGGTTGCGACCGGTCAGGAGGGCGGCGCGGGTCGGAGAGCAGAGCGCCGTGACGTGGAAGCGGTTGAAGGTGAGGCCCTGTTCTGCCACGCGGGACATGCTCGGGGTCTCGACGGGGCCGCCGAACGTCGAGGGGTTGCCGAAGCCTGCGTCGTCGATCAGGACGAGCAGGACGTTAGGGGCATCGGCCGGCGGCGACGGCGCCATGTTGATCGTCCAGTCGGCGACGGACTCCTCCAGCGTACGTCCGACCGTGCCGCCGAAGGCCGGGTCCGGGAGAGGGAGCACGCTCCGGTCGGGGCTGAACTTGCCCATCGCCTCGGCGAGCGACTCCTTGAGGGCGGCCGTCCCCTTTTTCTCGCCCTGGACGACCGAGCGGATCATCGCGCCCGTGAGCGCCTGCTCGATGCCCAGTCGCTGCTCGTCATCGAACACCGCGATGATCCCGGCTGAGCCCGGCGGCAGGTTCTCCCCGATCTTCTCGTGGATCTCCTGCTCGACCCGATGGTCGACGAACTTGCTTATGACGCCGCCGGCGAGCGCCCCGACGGCAACCGACGCGAGCAGCGGCGGCGCGAACAGCCCCACCGCAAGCCCGACCCCGCCGCCCCAGCCAACCCCCGTGCGGCCTCTGTGGTCGCCCGTCTGGCGCACGCTCACCGCGCCGTCCTCGGTGTGCGTCACGAGAATGACGCCCTCGATCGAAATCTGCTTGTCCCTGACGAGCGCAACGAGCGACTCGAAGTCCTTCGTCGCCTCGTCGACGTCCCGGTAGCCGGCCACGAGCAGGTCGGTCGGTGTCTCAGTCATCGCGACTCTCCAATCCTGACTCCACGACCGGTGTGAGCGGGGCACGGGTCCCGTGCCACCGAACGTGAAGCTAGGCGGGACGAGCGTCGGGCGCGTCACCCTTTGAGGATGAATCGCCGCTCCCGGAGCCCGCTGGGGTCGCCCGAGCGTCCGGCGCGATATCGGCGCTCGGGCTGGTCGTCGTTCGCAGTGCCGAGAGCGATTCGATGGCTATATAGGCGACCACGACCGCCAGGAGGATGAGCGGCGAGGCGCCCAGGCCCGCGCGCGAGGTGAGGACGAGCGTGATGATGGCGGAGGCGAGCGGGAGTTTGAGCACCGACACGCAGGCCGCGGCCATCAGCACGGCGACCGCGGGCGTCTCGGAAAGCCCGGGAAGGTGACCGGCGAGGAGCCCTCCCGTGGCGCCCAGGAAAAGGGCCGGAAACACCGGACCGCCCCGGAAGTTGCCGAGGGAGATGCCCCATGCCAGACTCTTGAACGCGAGCAGGAGCGCGAGGGTCGACAGCGACAGCGACGCAGCCGACTTGGTCAGTTCCCCAAACGCCTCCTGACCAGAGAAGAGGACGGCGTCGGCCGGCTTGCCCGTCGCCCGGTTGAAGGCGATCGCGAGACCGCCGACGAGGAGTGCAGCCGCGATCGTCAGGAGGACCGGCCGGGCTGCGACCAGGCGCTTTGAAATGTGCGCGATCTCGATGATCACGAAGGTCGTCACCGCTGCGGCCGCGGCCAGCGCGATCGTCCAGAGGACGTCGTCCACATCTGGCCTCGCAAACGCCGGGAGCGCCAGCGGGCTCAGGGCGTATGCGGCGCTGCTGAGCCCCGTCCACGATCCCATGCCGATGAAGACGAGCGAGCCGATGCCGCCGGCCAGCAGGCCGGGGAGCAGGACGACCGGCAGCGTCGCCCCACCAAGGCCCGCCGCCTCGATGACGATCACCGCGCCCACGACCGGCGAGCCGAAGACGGTCGCAACAGCGGCAAAGGCTCCGGCGGCCGCCATCAATGCAACGAGTTGATCGGGCGCATCCTTTCTGGCCCGCTGGATCGCGAAGCCGCCGAGGCCCAGGCCAAGGGCAATCAACGGCGCCTCAGGACCGAGGACGAGGCCGAGGCCGAGGGTCGCGAACGCGGCAAGAAGTATGCCCGGGAGGTCGGCCGCGCGGGGCGGAGGACCCCCGGTCTTGAGACCCTCCGCGGGCACGTGACCGCCGTGGCCCGGCAGGCGTACGATCGCGAAAGCCGTGAGGGCACCCGCCAGAGCGAGCCAGGGAAGTGGCCACCACCAAGGGACGCTGCCGTAGCCCAGATCGCTTGGCAGGTCCTTGTAGACGCCCTGCTGGATGTAGTGGACGAGCTCGAGGAACCCCCAGGAGACCAGGGATACGAGCACCCCCACCGCGGCCGCGAACACGAGCACTACGCGGTACTGGCGGCTCCGGATCAGCTGGCCCGGATCGGCCGGGGGCGCAGGAGCGTCGCTCATGGCCTCACCACTCGCTGACTCAGCATCTGGCCCGATCGCGACGGGCCGAACGGTCTCGGCGGTGCGCGCGTGCGGTCTCGGCGTGCCCGGCTCCGGCTGATCCGGCCTGCGGGTCCCCGGTCACGTGGCGTTCAGCGCGGCGCATCGCCGTGGTCGCCTCGAATGTCCCTGAGAGTCGCCTCGATCGCGTCCAAGCGCACGCCCACTTGGTCGAGCTTCGTGGCGAGCGCGTCGGTCTGGGCCTCCTCGGCACGCACGCGGATGTTCTCGATAAAGGTTGAGGTGATCGTCGCCGTGATGACCGTCAGAAACCCGATCCCCCCGATCATCACGAGCGCTGCGACGAGCCTGCCCGCCGTGCTGGACGGTACGTGGTCGCCGTAACCCACTGTTGTCACTGTCTGTACAGCCCACCACAGGCCGTCGCCGATATTGGGGAACTCGAGCCTGTCGGTGAAGTGAATCAGGATCCCGGCGACTACGGTCGCGGAGATGGTGAAGGTCGCGATGATCCGCGTCGCATGCCGGGCTGAAAGCGGCTTGCGCATCAGGAAGCTCTCTGCGCGCTTGGCCGGCGGGGGGGCCGCGCTGCCCGTGTGTGTTGCCATGGTCGTGGCCTCCTTACGAACTGCCTCTGTCGAGTGCGGTGCGAATCACATCACCCGACCGGCGGCGCACTCGCCGGGCGGCCGCTCGCCTCGCCGGCGACACGACGCCGCCGTCGCCACCAGCGGCTCAAGAGCCACGCGAGCGTCGCCAGCACCGAGACGGCGAGCAGTAGGGCTCCGGAGCTTCCCCATTCACCAATGCCGATGTCGGCACCGGCCAGAAGCGCGATCACGGCGACAGCAAGGGGCAGGAGAATCAAGAGTGTCATTCGTATGAGCCCTGCCGCCATCCCGATTCGAACGGTCTCGGCCTTCCGGACCGTGACGCCGGCGTCACTGCTTCTGCCGTGCGCATAGAACTCGGTCGCCCGCTCGCCCATCTGGGTGCCGCTCTTGCGGAACGCCAGCCCCATCAGGGGCACCCAGATCAGCGGGAGTACAAACCCGATCAAAACGACGACTACGAACAGGGAAATCCGGAGAGTCGAACGTAGCCGGCTCTGTTTCTCCTCGCTCTGCGTGATGACGCCGAGCATGTAGGCCATGCGCCTGATCATGCTCATGCGGCTACCGCGAGGGAGCTTCCCTCCCTCCACGCGCTCGGGGGCTCGCGCGACCTTCTCCAGCGCCGCGCTCGCCTCGGGCGTAGAGGCATATGCGCCCTGCAGCACGAGCAGGTCGGCAGCCCGCATCTGGTCAGTGGGGCTGAACCCGGCCAGCGCCGCGAGCTCGAGCGCCATCTGCGCCTGGGCAAGGAGTGCAGCACAGAAGGCGATGGGGATCAGCACGATGAACGGCCCACCGACAAACGCACCCTCGGTCATCGAGATGCGGGTTTGGCGCTCGACGACCACCCGGTTCAGCTCGGCCGCGTCGGCGTCGGGATGGGAGCCGCGAAGCTTTTCCACCGCGGACGACGCTCTGGGCCCGAAGCGCTTGAGTGACCACAGCGCGAGGTGCTCCGGCATGTACTGCGGATCGGCCCACAACATTCGCAGCACGGCGGGCGCCTCGAAGGCCGCCTCCGACTCTTCAGCTGACGGGGAATTGACATCCGACGGCTCGGCGTTCGGCGCAAGCTCATCGCCGGCCGTTCCCGGCGACGTCTCCGCGTTGCCCACCGAGTGACGAGGCGTCATCAATGCCTCCGGTGGCTTGTCAACCGGGTGCGAGTCGCCCGCGGTCGCGCACCATGTAGGCCATGATCAGCGCGAGCGGGAAGAAGAACAGACTTAGGATGAAGTACCCCACAAAGCTGTGACCCTTGCGGCCAGCAACGCGCGCCGGCCAGAACGCCAACGCTATCCAGATGGCCGCGAGGACGATCCAACCTACCGTCGACACAGCGAGGATCCCCGACATGGCTCCGCCTTCCCGCGGCCGACCGCCGCTCTGGAGTTGTGCAGCGAACCTAGAAGGCCACCAGCGCTCGATCATCACCCCGATGGGATGACCGCCTTTGGGTCCCCAAGGCCCTAGCCGTCTGGACCCGGCTGTGGTCATCGACGGCATGGAGCAGAACCTTCTGTTGCCAGCCCGTTGCCACGGTCCGCCAGCCGGAGCCGGGCATCACCCAGCATTGGCGCGAACCCCACGATTACCAGCCGAAACTCATGCGCTCGAGTGGACTCGAACCACCACGGGGAAATCTCCCCACAAGGCCCTCAACCTTGTACACGCCCGCAAGATGCGTCCGCCAGCGTCCAGATCGTCCAAATAGCGCGGTTCCGCGGACGCGGCGGACGCATCGGGAGCAGCGAGTGTTGCCACGATGTTGCCACGGCCGACCTGCCTGGCCGACCCCTCAGCAGTCAATCGCCGCGATCTCTGCGCGAGCCTGGCGGGCTCTCGGTCCAATTCGAGTCTCCCGCCCGTGGAGCCCACGAGGTGGGTGGTAACCACTGTGACGGTGCGACCGTCGGCATTTGTCCGGCCCGTGCCAGTTGCGGTGCGGCGCCCAGAGCTGGGCGAATATTCAAGACGTCAACCTCTGCCTGCGAAACCCCCCTCTGGCGACTGCGCCGACTCGACCCTCGAAGCGATCGTGAAACGATGAGATCGGGGTCAAGCTGATCGACGCCCCCACGACGGGCGCACTCCGAGGAGCTGGGTTGCCGCGAGCAGCCTCAGCTGAGCGACGACGACTGAGCGCTGCACCCGTGGCGTCCAAATCGGGTCAGGGCCCGTCGTCGATGGTCAACGCGACACGAAGCTTTCACTCTCCACGCTCGAACGACCAGTCACGCGCATCGGCGGCGCCGAGCGCGAGCGCGCCCGCCAGCACGGCTTCGTCGCGAAGCTGCGTGCTCTCCACCTTCGGCGGGAACGGCAGCGCCTCCCTCAGGGCATCGCTCACCGGCGCGAGCAGCAGGTCGCCGTTGCTGCCGATGCCGCCGCCGAGCACGATCAGCTCCGGGTCGACGATCGCGGCGATCGGGATCAGGTGCGCGCACACGCGGCGTGCGACCTCGGCGACCACATCGAGCGCCCACTGCTCGCCCTTGCGCGCTTTGGCGAAGATCTCGACGGTGCTCGGCGCGCGGCCGGCCGCCCGTCCGCCGCGCAGCTCGGCTGCGTAGGCGCGGATGGCCGGCGCCGCCGGGTCCTCGCCCGAGGCCGCGGGGCGCATCAGGTCGAGCTCGCCCGCCGCCCCGTGGCTTCCGGCGAGGAGCTCGCCGGCGACGATCACGCCCGCGCCCAGGCCCGTGCCGACAGACACGAACACGAAGCTCTGCACACCGCGCCCGGCGCCTTCGTCACGCTCGCCGATCGCCGCCAGGTTGACGTCGTTGAGCACCTTCACCGGCATCGCGAGGTCGCGTTCGAGCCGCTCCGCGGCACGTTCGCCTTCGAGCCCCGGCACGTTCTCCGCGAGGCTGATCGCACCGGTGGCGGGGTCCACCACCCCCGGCACGCCGACGATCGCCCCGGCGATCCGACCGGCGGGCACGCCTGCCGTCGCGACCAGCCGCCTCGCAAGGTCGGGCACGACGGCGAACACGCCGTCGGCCGTGAGCTCGCCCGCCAGCACGTCCTCGCGCGCACGCACCGTTCCCGTGACGTCGGCGACGGCCATGCGCAGGTAGCGCGCGCCGATGTCGATGCCGAGCACGGCGGCCGCGTCGGGCTCGGGCTCGTAGAAGGTGGCGCCGTAGGTCGGGCCGCTGAGCTCTGCGGTGCGCGCCTCGCGCACGAGCCCGGCGTCCTCGAGCGCGCGCAGCGCGAGCGACACGGTCGGCTTCGAGAGGCCCGCCACGCGCGCGATCTCCGCGCGCGAGACGGGCGCCTGGTCGCGGATCGTGTCGAGCACCGTGCGGGCGTTCAGCCGGCGCAGCAGGAGGGGGCGTGCCGGAGGCCCGATGGGCCGCTCGTTCATCGCCCGTCGGGCAGCCGCTCGCCGGTCTCTGCCGAGAACCAGTGGATGTGCTGGACGTTCGCCGCGAGCACGAGCCGCTCGTCGCGCTCCGGCGCGTTCGCGCCGCCGACGCTCGCCACGATCGTCAGCTCACGCCCGTCGCTCGCGGCAACCACGCAGGTGGCGTTCGCATTCGCGCCCAGATGCTCGATGTTCTTCACGCGCGCTGCGATCCCGCCGCCGGCTCCGAGCGTGACGTCCTCGGGCCGGATGCCGAGCGTCACGCGAGCACCCGCGCTCGCCGCCACGGCGGGCGGCAGCGCGATCCGCAGCCCGTCGAGCTCGACGGCACCGTCGCGGACCTCGAGCTCGAGCAGGCTCATCGGCGGCGAGCCGATGAAGCCGGCGACGAACGCGTTCGCCGGGCTCTCGTAGAGCACGCGCGGAGGCGCGCACTGCTGCAGCTGTCCGTCGCGCAGCACCGCCACGCGCGTTCCCATCGTCATCGCCTCGACCTGGTCGTGCGTGACGTAGACCGTCGTCACGCCGAGCCGGCCCTGGAGCTGTGCGATCTCGGCGCGCATCTGACCCCGCAGCAGCGCATCGAGGTTCGAGAGCGGCTCGTCCATGAGGAACGCGGACGGTTCGCGCACGATCGCGCGCCCCATCGCGACGCGCTGGCGCTGGCCGCCGGAGAGCTGCCCGGGCTTGCGCTCGAGCAGCATGTCGAGCTCGAGCAGCTCGGCCGCCTCGCGTACGCGGCGGCGTCGCTCGTCCTTGTCCACGCCCGACATCTTCAGCGGGAAGCCGATGTTGTCCTCGACGTTCAAGAAGGGGTAGAGCGCGTAGTTCTGGAACACCATCGCGACGTCGCGGTCCTGCGGGCGCTCCCACGTCACGTCGCGGTCGCCGATCCAGATGCCGCCCGAGTCGACCTCCTCGAGGCCCGCGATCATGCGCAGCGCTGTCGACTTGCCCGAACCCGAGGGGCCGACGAGCACCATGAACTCGCCGTCGTGCACGAGCAGCTCCAGCGCATCGACCGCGGGCTTGTCGGTGCCCTTGTAGATCCTCGTCGCCTGCTCGAAGCGGATCTCGCTCATCGCGGCGCTCCGTTTCGCAGGACCGCGTCCGGATGCAGGTCGTGGGTGAGCGCGGCACGGACCTTCGGCGCGACGCCGTCGCGCGCGCCGATCAGCCCAAGCGCGATCAGCGCGGAGCCCGCGACGGGCATCACCGCGCACACGCTCGGGCGCGAGGCGGGCAGCTCTGCCTGCACGCGTTCGAGTGCGAGGCGGCCGAAGGTCTCCGAGCGCGAAAGCAGGCTGCCGCCGAGCACGACGTCGTAGCCGTCGACCCCGTCGAGCGCGCGTGCGGCCGCGGCGCGAGCGAACGTCGCGATCTCCTCGACGCTTCGTTCGCGCAGCGCCAGCGCAGCATCGTCTCCCCGCTCGGCCGCATCGAGAACGAGCGGTCCGAGCTCGGCGAGACGCACGTGCTCGAGCTCGCGATCGTGCACAGCGAACGCGACCTCTTCCGCGCTCGCCATGCCGAAATGCGCGGACACGAGCCGTGCGAGCTCGGTCGGCGCGCCGCGCCCGTCGCCCGCGCGCACGGAGGCACCGACCGCCGCGACGCCGAGATCCTCGCCGCCGCCCCAGTCGCCGGTGAGCGCGCCGAGCGACGCGAACGTGGCGAGCCGGCCGTCGGGTCCGACGCCGAGCGCGTTGACGCCCGCGCCGCAGACGATGGCGACGCCCTCCTCGCTGTCGCTGCCCGCCGCCAGCAGCGCGAGCGTGTCGTTGCCGACCTCGACCACATCCGCCCAGTCGCGCTCGAGGATGTGCGCGCGCAGCTCGCGCTGTTCGCGCTCGCGATCGACACCGGCCACCATCACCACGGCGGCGGCGGGCCGTGGCGGCTTCGCGCCGTCGAGGTGCTCGTGCGCCGCCCCGAGGAGGATCTCGATCGCCGTCGCGCAGCCTCCCACACCGACACGGTGCGGCGAGCAGCTTGGACCGCGCTCGAACGCGAGCAGCCGCCCGTCCTCCGCCACGAGCGCGAGATCGGTCTTCGAGTTGCCGCCGTCGACGGCCAGGATCATGCGCCCGCTCATCGCGACGCCCTCTCGAGCTCGGCCTCGGCGAGCGCCTCGAGCACCTCGTCCGAGCGCGGGAACTGCCCGATCAGAGGGTGCGCGAGCAGCGCGCGGCGCATCGTGTCGGGGTCGCGGCTCACGGCGGCCTCGGCCGCGAGCCGCTCGTAGCTGCTCACGTGGCGGGCGAGTCCCAGCAGCTCCGGAGCGAGCGGCGCGAGCGCGATCGGTTCGGCCCCGTGCTCGCCGATCCGCGCCGGCAGCTCGAGCACGTCGTCGTCGGCGAACCCGGCGAGCGCGCCGCCTCCACGCACGTCGACGACCTGGACGTCTCCCGTGTCGGCGAGCAGCGAGCCCACGAGCTGGGTAGCAGCCTCGCTGTAGAACGCGCCGCCGCGCTTCTCGAGCGCCGCGGGCTTGCTGACGAGCCGCTCGTCGCGATAGAGCGCGAGCAGCTCACGCTCGATCTCCGCCACGACCTGTGCGCGCGGCGGCTCGACGAGCTGCTCGGCGATCACCGCGTCCTGCATGTAGAAGTAGCGCAGGTAGTAGGAGGGCAGCACGCCGAGCAGGCGCATCAGGCTCGCGGGAAGGCCGGTCTGGCCCTCCATGCGGTCGGCGTGGTTCGCGAGCAGATCGCCGAGCACGTCGTCGCCGCCGACGGTCACCCGCCTGATCCACGTCAGGTGGTTGAGTCCGACCTGCTCGACCATCACCTGCTCCGGCGTCACCTCGTAGATCGCCGCGATCTCGCGCTGAAAGCCGATCGCGACGTTGCACAGCCCGATCGCGCGGTGGCCCGCGTCGAGCAGCGCGCGCACGACGATGCCGACCGGATTGGTGAAGTCGACGATCCACGCATCCGGCCCCGCGAGCTCGCGCGTTCGCTCGGCGATCTCGAGCACCACCGGGATCGTGCGCAGCGCCTTCGCGAAGCCGCCGGCGCCTGTCGTCTCCTGGCCGATGCAGCCGCAACGCAGCGGCACCGTCTCATCCGACAGCCGCGCGCGCTGCCCGCCGACCCGCAGCTGCAGCAGCACGACGTCCGCGCCGTCGAGTGCGCGATCGAGCTCGTCGGTCACCTCGAAGCGCCCGCCGAAGCCCTGCGCGGCGAGCATCCGAGCGGCGAGCCCGCCGACGACCTCGCGGCGCTCGCGATCGGGGTCGACGAGCCACAACTCGCCGACGTCGAGCCGTTCGCGCTCGCCCGAGAGCCCCGAGACGAGCTCCGGCGTGTAGGTGGAGCCGCCGCCGATCACCGCGACCTTGACGCTCATCCCTTGACCCCCGAGAGTGTGACGCCCTCGATGAAGACTTTCTGCGCGAAGAAGAAGACGGCGATCACCGGCGCCATGAACAGCAGCGTCGCGGCCATCGTCAGGTTCCACTCGACGTGGTGGAGCGTCCGGAACTGCGCGAGCCCGAGTGAGAGCGTCCAGTGCGCGGGCGTTTCACCGGTGTAGATCAGCGGGCCGAAGTAGTCGTTCCAGCAGGTGAAGAACAGGAACAGCGAGGCTGCCGCGATGGCCGGCTTGGCCAGTCGCAGGTAGACGCTCGTGAGCACGCGCAGCTCACCGCAGCCGTCGACGCGGGCCGCATCCGCGTACTCGGAGGGGATCGTCAGGAAGAACTGACGCAGAAGGAAGATCGAGAAGGCGTCGCCGAGCCAGTTCGGGATGATCAGCGGCCACAGGGTCCCGACGAGGTGAAGTTTCGCGAACAGGACGTAGAGGGGGATGATCGTCACCTGTTCGGGAAGCATCAACGCGACGAGCACGAGCACCATCACCACGTTGCGCCCGCGCCATTTCAGGACCGACAGCGCGTACGCGGCGGGGATGCTCGACAGGAGCATGCCGATCGTCGCCAGCCCCGCGTAGATGAAGCTGTTCAGCGCGTAGCGCGCGACCGGCTCCTCCTGGAAGACCTTCACGAAGTTGTGAAATTCGAAGGAGTGGGGCCACAGATCGCTCGACAACGCCTGCTTGTCGCTCATCAGGGCCGTGAGCAGGATGAACGCGAACGGTGCGAGGAAGCAGATCCCGAGCGCGATCAGCAGGCTGTGCTCGGCGATCGCGAGCAGCAGCTGCTTCCTCCGGCGCGGCCGAGGGCGAACGACAGCGGCGGGCGTAATCGGCGTTGCGGCCGTGGCGCTTGCCATCAGCGCGTCTCCCCCTGGTAGTGGACCCAGCGTCGTGCGTTGCGGAGGATCACCAGCGTCAGCGCGAGCGCCACGACGAGCATCAGGATCGTCATCGCCGAGGCGTATCCCATGTTGAAGCGCGCGAAGGCCTGTTCGTAGAGGTAGACCGGATAGAAGAGCGTCGAGCCCTCGGGGTAGCCGAGGGCCTTCGCCGATTCACCGGCCTGCCCGCCCTGGGCGACACCGGCGGCCACGTAGGCCTGCGTGAAGTACTGCAACGCGTCGATGACGCCGATCACGATCGCGAACAGCAGCACCGGGCTGATCGTCGGCAGCGTCACGTAGCGAAACCGTCGCCACGGGCCCGCCCCGTCGAGCTCTGCCGACTCGAGCAGGGAGGTGGGTACGTCGAGCACCGCCGCGAGGAAGATGATCAGCGTGGCGCCGATGCTCCATAGCGCCAGCAGCACCAGCGTCGGCTTCGCCGTGCTCGTCCCGTTCAGCCATAGCGGCCCTTCGATGCCGATCGCGTTCAGGATCGTGTTCACCGGCCCGGTCGCGGGGTTGAACAGATAGACGAAGCCGAGGGTCGCGGCGACGATCGGCGCGAGCGCGGGCAGGTAAAAGATCGTGCGCAGCACGCCCACCCCGCGCCGCGCGCGCGAGAGCAGCAGCGACAGGCCGAGCGCGAACAGCACCTGCGCGGGGACCATGATCGCGATCAGCCAGAGGGTGTTCTTCACCGCCGTCCAGATCTGCGGGTCGGTGTTGAACAGGTATTCGTAGTTCGCCAGCCCGATCCAGCGCGGCGAGGACAGCAGGTCGTAGTGGGTGAAGGAGTAGTAGAGGCTCGCGAGCAGGGGGTAGGCGAAGAAAGCGCAGAAGCCGATCGCCCACGGAGCCAGCAGCACCGCCACCGTTCGGCGCCGGCGCCACTGGCTGCGGCGGCGCGCCCGCCCGCGCGGGTCGGCTGCCGCGGCGACGCTCAAGGGGCGCTGCCCGCTTTCGCTTGAGCTTCCTGGGCGTCGTTCTGAGCCGCGACTCCTTCGAGCCCCTTGTGCAGATCCCCGCCTTGGCCCGCCTGATACTTCTCCAGGTAGTTTTCGAGCGTCTTCTGCATCGATTCACCACTCGCCGTGATCGGCGGCGTGGTCGTGTGCGGGTTGGCGAAGACGTTCAGGAACGTCTGGAACTGCGGGCTCGCTTTCGTCTTCGCCTGTTCGAGCGCCGGGATCCAGGTCGGGATGTTGCCCAGGTCTTCGGTGAGTTCGATCTGCGGCTTAACATTGGTCGCCAGATACTTGATCAGTTCCCAGGCCGCCGCGGGGTGGGGGGAGCCCTTTGGGATACCGGTGATGTTGCCGATCGTGAACCCGCTGCCGTAGAGCTGGGACTTGTTGTCGGCAACCGGCATCGGCGCGGTGCCGTACTGGAGCTTCGGAGCTTCGGATTTGATCAGAGCGGTGCGCCACTCGCCGTCGAGCGCCATCGCGAGCTTTTCGGTCTGGAACGCGTTGGAGCCGGAGAACTCTTCGCCCGCTCCGGTCTGGAAGCGCACGAGCGAGCTGTGACCGTAGTAGTCGACGAGTTCCTTTATCCATTCGGCCATTTCCGCCCACCCGGGATTGCTGGCGACGGCCGACTTGCCATTCGACTGCTGCCATTCCGCGCCCCACTGCGGACCGTAGTGTTCGGCGCTGTTCTCGTAGAAGCCGATGTAGGGGGTGAAGCCGACGGTCTTGAAGCTGTTGCCGGAGCGGACGGTGAGCTTCTTGGCATCGGCCGCGAGTTCGCTCATCGTGCGGGGCGGAGCCGCGATGCCCGCTTGTTCGAGCATCGTCTTGTTGTAGTAGAGGCCGTAGGTGTCGGCCATCGCCGGCAGCACGCAGCGGACGCCTTCGAATTCGGTGTACTTGCGCTGGGCCGCTGGGAAGTTGTTGAGATCGATGCCGTCGCGGCTGATCGCTGCACCGAGGTTGAGGAAGGTCCCGTCCTTGCAGAACACGCCGGTGTTGTTGGTCGTGAAGGACAACGCGGCGTCGGGGACGTTCCCGGAGCGCGTCGCGGCGATGATCTTTTCGTCGTTGATGTTCCCGGACACGTTCACTTTGATGCTCGGGTGGCTCTGTTCGAACCCGTAGACGACCTTCTTGACGAAGTCGAGTTCGCCGCCCGTGAACGGGACCCAGTAGGAGATCGTGACTTTTTCAGAGGAGTTGTAGGCGGGGATCTCGCCGCCCGAGGAACCTCCCGAGGAAGATCCCGATCCACCGCACCCCGCGATCACGATCGCGCTGGCCGCCAGCGCCGCCGTCGCCAACCCACGTACGTTCATTCCCCGACTCCCCGATCTAGTAAGACTTCCTTACGAGAATGATAATCTAGCGCCGTGATCGGCGGGATGTCAACCGCTCTTTCTTCTCGGTCCGAGACGCTGTGACCGCCACGATCCTCGCGGAGGAGATGCGCGAGCAGCCAGCCGTCGTGGACGAGCTGCTCCGTTCTCAGCGCGCGGTGCTCGCCGAGGTCGCGCGGCTTGCCCGCGCTCGGGAGTCAGCGTGGGTCCTCATCGCCGCCCGCGGCAGCTCGGACAACGCCGCGCGCTACGCCCAGCACGTGCTCGGACGTCTGTGCGGCCTCCCCGTCGCCCTCGCCTCGCCCTCGCTCAGCACCCTCTACGACGCGCCGCTGCGCTTCGAGCGCGCGCTCGTGATCGGCATCTCGCAGTCCGGGCAGTCACCGGACGTGCGCGCGGTGCTCGAACGCGCGCGCGAGCAGGGCCGGCCGACGGTCGCGATCACCAACGCGCCCGACTCGCCGCTGGCGCTCGTCGCCGATGCCACGGTCGACATCCATGCCGGTGCCGAGCGGTCGGTCGCCGCCACGAAGACCTACACCGCCTCGCTCGCCGCGCTCGCCGCTCTGGCGGTCGAGCTTGCCGACGATGAGCCGGGCCGCGAGCAGCTCGCCGCTGTGGCGGGGGCGATGCAGCGACAGCTCGAGCATGGCATCGGAGACGCGGCGCGCGTGCTCGAAGGCGCCGATCGCTGCGCGGTCGCCGGGCGCGGGCCGAACTACGCGACCGCCTTCGAGGCTGCGCTGAAGGTCAAGGAGCTGACCGCGATGGCAGCCGAGCCCTACTCGCCCGCCGACCTCATGCACGGGCCGGTCGCCGTGCTCGGGCCGGCGAGCCCGCTGCTCGCGGTCGCCGTCGAGGGGCCCGCGCTCGAGAGCGTGATGGACGCGGTCGCCGAGGCGAGGGGGCGGGGCGCTCGCTGCCTGCTGGTCTCCGACTGGGCCGATGCGCGCCGCGACGCCGGCGATGCCCTGGTGCCGCTCGTGCACGTGCCCGAGTGGCTCAGCCCGCTGGTCGCGGTGCTGCCCGCGCAGGCGCTCGCCGCGGAGCTCGCCGGTGCGCGAGGCGTGGACCCCGACGCGCCATTCGGCCTACGCAAGGTCACGCGCACGCTCTGAGGCGCCGGTTGGTCGGAGCGCCGCCGCAGACGAGCGCCCGCTCGCCCCGCGCCCTGCAGATGCCGCTTCGGCCGCGCGCGGTGTCATTGATCGGGTGCCCCCGTGTTCCCAACCGGCCGTCGGCGGGTTCGCGGCCCACGACGAACCACAAGACAATCGGGCCGAGCGGAGCGAACGGGCTCGACCCGCCGATCTCTAGGGAGCGTCAATGCGCTCGAGTGGACTCGAACCACCACGGGGAAATCTCCCCACAAGGCCCTCAACCTTGCGCGTCTACCAATTCCGCCACGAGCGCAGAGGGCGCGAGTATAGCCCCGGCCGACCGACTTTCGGGCCGCGGCCGCGCTCCAGCGCGCGGCCGGACGCCCGGCCGTCTGGTCCCGGCTCAAGGGTGGTTCCTCGCCGCGAGGCCGAGCCGGCTGGCCGGCCGCCGAGTCAGCCCGGAAGGGCCGGCTCGTTATGCCGATGCCGCGTCTTGAATCCATCCACCCCCGGCGCTACATTGCGAACACATGTTCGTCGCAGGCGAGCGTCCAATCAAATGGGGAGCCGATCATCAATGGACCTGACCAAGCGCCAGCAGGAGATCTTCGACTTCATCCGCAGGTACTCCGCGAAGTACGGCTACCCGCCGACCGTCAGGGACATCGGCAAAGCCGTCGGGCTGGCGTCGTCCTCGACTGTGCACGCGCACCTGGCGAACCTCGAGAAGCTCGGGCTCCTGCGCCGCGACCCGTCCAAGCCCCGCGCGATCGAGATGCTCGAGCGCGGCGTCGGTAACGCGGTCGAAAGCGTCAAGGGGATCGTTCGCCCCGAAGGCCTGCCGGTGCTCGGATCGGTTGCCGCCGGCCAGCCGATGCTCGCCGAGGAGAACATCGAGGATTACGTGCCGATCCCGGACATGGCGGGCGGCGGCGACGGCAACTACCTGCTGCTGATCCGCGGCGACTCGATGAGGGACGCCGGAATCCTCGAGGGGGACCACGTCGTCGTGCACTCGCAGGACACCGCGCGCGACGGCGACATCGTCGTCGCGCTGCTCGGCGAGGAGGCGACCGTCAAGCGCTTCTTCCGCGAACCGGACCACATCCGCCTGCAGCCGGAGAACGAGACGATGGAGCCGATCCGCAGCAAGGAGGTCAAGGTGCTCGGCAAGGTCGTCGGCCTGCTCCGGAGAGTCTGACCTGACGCGCGGGCTTTAGAGTCGCCCTGGTCGTCAAAAAGGTCGCCCGAGGCGGTGGCCGGTCGTCAGCGAGGAGGCCGAGATGAGTGCGAGCGCGGCGAACGCGACGTACACGACGTGTCCCACCCAGGTCGTGAGCGCGAGCAACGGTGTCGACTATGCCTACCGCGACATCGGCGACGGCGGTCCGCCGCCGTTGATCCTGCTCCAGCACTTCCGTGGCAATCTCGACAACTGGGACCCGGCGCTCATCGACGCCTTCGCGGCGGGCCGGCGAGTGATCACCTTCGACAACGCCGGCGTCGGCGCCTCGACCGGCCAGACCCCGGGCTCGATCGCGCAGATGGCGCGCGACGCGATCGACTTTCTCGACGCGATGGAGATCGAGCAGGCCGACGTGCTCGGCTTTTCGATCGGGAGCTTCGTGGCCCAGGAGATCGCCCTGGTCCGCCCCGCCATGGTCCGGCGCCTCGTGCTCGCGTCCGCGGCGCCACGCGGTGCTTCTGGATGCACGGCTGGGCGGCGGAGGTGATCTCGGCGGTCGGCGGGCGCCAGCCGAACCCGCAGGGATACCTCGACGTGTTCTACGCGCCTTCGAAGCAGAGCCACGACGCCGGCATGGAGTCGCTGAAGCGCATGGCCGCGCGCACGGACGACCGCGACGCCGCGACGAGTTGGCGGACGCGCCTCGCGCAGTACGACGCGGTGTGCGAGTGGGGGATTCCCGATCACGCCGCCCTGGAGAGGGTGAGCGCGATCGCTGCGCCCGTGTTCATCGCCAACGGCGACAGCGACCCGATGGTCCTGCCGCGCTACTCGCACCTGCTCGCCGGCCTGATCCCGGACGCGCGGATCGAGATCTATCCCGACTCGGCGCACGGCTTCCTCTTCCAGCACCACGCCGCGTTCGCCGCGGCGGTAGAGGCGTTCCTCTCTGGCTGAGAAGCCCGCCTCGACACAGGGATCCGCCCGCGCTACGGTGGAGCATGCGGGTCAGGCAGTCGCGGAGGCACAAAGCCTTCGAGGAAAGTCCGGACATCGCAGGGCGAGGTGGTCGTTTGATCGACCCGGGGAAACCCGCGGGAAAGTGCCACAGAAACAAACCGCCTACGTCCGCCGTCCCACGTGAACGGCGGGCCGGCAAGGGTGAAATGGTGCGGTAAGAGCGCACCAGCGCCGCGGCGACGCGGCGGCTGGGCAAACCCCACCCGATGCAAGGCCGAACAGGACCGTTTGCAGGCTGCCCGCCGAGGTCCAGGTAGGCCGCGTAGATGGATGGCTGCTCAATGACAGAATCCGGCTTATCGACCCGCTAAGGGAAGGCCCCGCTCCGGCGGGGCCTTCCTATTTCTCAAGCCCTACATCCAGCCCTTGCGCTTGAAGAAGCGCAGCAGGAACGCACAGGTCGCGAGCAGGCTTCCGATCCCCAGGACGAAGAACGACCACGTGGAGGCGATCCCGTCCCGCACCAGCCAGCTGAAGTTCATGCCGAAGAAACCGACGATGAACGACAGCGGCAGGAAGATCGTGCCCACGATCGCGAGCTGCTTCATCACCTCGTTCTGCCTGTTGCTCACCGTGGACAGATAGAGATCCGTCGTACTGCTCAGCAGGTCGCGGTAGGAGTCGATCAGGTCCGAGATGCGGATCAGGTGGTCGTAGACGTCGCGGAAGTAGTCACGCTCGTCGAGTTCGAGGCCGTCCAGTTCCGAGAGCTGGTCGATCGAACGCGCGAAGAGATCGCGCTGCGGCGTCACGACCTTGCGCATCGCCACCAACTCGCGCTTGAGCCCAAATAGGCGCTGAAGCTGCTCGTTGGTGGGGCCCTGGAGAACCGCTGCCTCCAGCTGATCGATCTCTTCGTCCATGCGCGCAAGCGGCGGGAAGAAGCTGTCGGTGAGCGAGTCGAACAGGCGGTAGAGCAGGAACTGCTCGCTGTGCAGAACGCGCCCCTCCAGGCGCGAGCGCTGCTCCTCAAGCGCCGGAAGCTCATCCTGATGCAGCGTGATGACGTACTTGCCCGAGACGAACATCTGCACCTCGCGCAACGAAACCGGCTGGCCGGCGGCGTTCTCGCGCGCACCGTAGAACACGAGGAAGATGTAGTCGCCGTAGTTGTCGAGCTTCGGCCGCTGGCCGAAGTGCACCGCGTCCTCGAGCGCGAGCGGATGAAAGTCGAACAGGGCCTGGAGCTTCTCGATGTCGTGCTTGGTCGGCGCCGTCAGGTCGAGCCAGAAGAAGTGGTTGCGGGCCAGGTGGCCCTTGATGACGGCCTCGTCGATGCCCGTGAGGCACGGCACCACGAAGCTGAATCCCGACTTCGAGGCCTGATCGGGGGAGTGCGCCTCCGCGTTGCCGACCGCCATCGTCCACCTCCAGTGTCGTAGGCCAATCCCGCTGACCCGGCCGCAATCTCAGCCGCAGCGCACGATGCCACATGCCGCGGCAGACGCCGTGCGCATGCGCACGGCGTCGCGCTATTCCGGACCGGCGCGCCGCGGAAGGCGCTCGCCGACGCCCGAGACCTCGAACAGGCGCTCGACCTGGCCGCTCGTGCGGCCGATCAGCAGCTCGGCTCCGCCGACCTTGCAGAGTTCGGCGCCCACCAGCACCGCGCGCAGGCCGGTCGAGTCCATGAACGCGAGCTCGCCCATCTCGAGGACGACCCGCTTCGCGCCGTCGGCGCAGAGTTCCGCGATCGCCGTGTCGAGCAATCCCGAGGACGCGAGGTCGAGCTCGCCCGACATCAAAACGGTGCACGAATCGCCGGCACGGTCGATCCCCAGCTCGAGGCCCGGGTCTGGTTTGGCGGACATCAGCCCGCCTCCGTGCGCCGATGGGCGCTGTGGTCCGCTTTCGCTGTCAGGGACATCGGGTGGGCATGGCTCCTCGACACACTCGACGGTTCTGCTGTGTGCCGGTCGGCCCTGGACTGCGGATTCCCGCAGCGTGCTTTCCGGTCGCGCCCGGCAGGATCGCCGGATCGCGGGCGCCAGATGGTAGCCGAGCGGCGGCCATCGTCTAGCCCGTGGCGCGCGCCAGCGCTAGTCCGTCAGGTGCTCCTCGTCGGCTTCGCCGTACTCGACCGATTCGTCCGCCGGGTCCGCCGGCGTCTCCTGGTTGCCGTCCGCGATGATCCGGAACGGGGCGTGCCCGTCGCCGTGGGAGGTGTGTTCGACGAGTTCCTGCTCGGCCAGCTCGAAGCCCTCGGACTCGCCGCCGCCGGCCTCGTCGACCGCGCGTCGCTCTTCACGGCGGCGGCGCTCGAGGTCGTGATCGTCCATCGCCATGATCCTCAGGGCTGAAGCTGGCGCCGGGCGGCGTCCATCAGCTTCTCGGAGTCCTTGAGCTCGTCGAGCGCCGAGATCATCGCGTCGCGCTCGCAGTCGACCTTCGCCGGCCACGGCTTCGGCGGGTGCTCGTCGAGCGTCTTCATGCCGTTGCCGGTGATCATCACGACGACGGTCTCGTCGGGGCCGAAGCGCCCCGCGGCCGCGAGCTTCTCGAGCACGGCGACCGTCGTCCCGCCGGCCGGCTCCGTCAGCAGCCCCTCGGTCGCCGCCAGCAGGTCGATCCCGGCGAAGATCTCAGGATCCGAGGCGAACGCCGCGGTACCGCCGCGTTTGTGGACGGCGTCGATCACCAGATATCCGTCGCCGGGCGCGCCGATCGCCAGCGAGTGGGCGGCTGTCTCCGGCATCACCGGGACGACCTCTGCCTCCTCGGCGAGGATCGCGTTGGCGATCGGATTGCAGCCGCTTGGCTGCGCGATGTGGATCGCCGTGCCGTCGGTCTCGGCGAGGCCCAGTTGTTGCAGCTCGATCAGGCCCTTGTGCACGCGCGAGGACAGTGTGCCGCCGGCGGCCGGGATGACGATGTGCTCGGGCGAACGCCAGTCGAGCTGCTCGACGGTCTCGAATGCGGCCGTCTTGGCGCCCTCGGCGTAGAACGGGCGCAGCGTGATGTTCGTGAACTCCATGCCGCTCGCTTCCGCGACTTCCCGGCAGCGCCGGTTGGCTTCGTCGTAGTTGCCCTCGACCTGGCAGACCTTCGCGCCGAGCGCCATGCAGCCGGCCGCCTTCGTCGCCTCGAGGCGGTTCGGGTAGAAGACGTAGGCGTCGACGCCGGCCTTGGCGGCCAGCGAGGCGGTCGCCGTCCCCACGTTGCCCGTCGAGACGCAGCCGATCTCGCTCTTGCCCTTCTCGAGCAGCCGCGCGATCGACATCGACACAACGCGATCCTTGTAAGAGAAGCTCGGGCGCTGCGAGGAGTCGTCCTTCAGGTACAGGTTCGCGATCCCGAGCTCGGCGCCGAGGCGATCGGCGCGGATCAGCGGCGTGTAGCCGGAGAACTGCCCAACGCGCGCCTGCGCCCGCGCGTCCCGGATCGGCAGCAGCTCCTCGAACTGCCAGATGTTGCGCGGGCGCTCGCTCGCGGGCACCTCCGAGAAGTGCCGGGCGGCGAGCTCGTAGTCGTAGAGGATGTCGAGGCCCTTGCCGCAGTTAGGGCACGAGAACACCGCCGCGTCCAGCGGCCAGCGGCCCTCGCAGCGATGACAGGCCAACTCGGTCGCGCACGAGCGCGTCCGCTGCCGGGAGCCCTGCGGGGGCTTTGCGGTCTGGGTGCTCATGCGGGCACCTGTAACGATACGCCGGGCCACGGCGTTTGTGCGCTGTGCTCCTCGCCCCCGAGTGCCAGCCACAGCTCCTCGGCGATGTGCGGAGTGAACGGGCCGAGCATCTGCACGAGCACCGACAGGGCGGCCGTAAGGGCCTCGAGGTTGGCGGCGCCGAGGGCGGGCTCGCGCGCGAGCACGCGTTTCTCGAAGTCCTTGATGCGGTCGAACAGGCGCATCAGGTTGCGCACCGCGGTGTGCATCTCGAGCTCCTGCATGTCGGCCGTGGTGCGCTCGACGGCCGCCTGGCACCACTGCCCCAGTTTCACCCGCAGGTGCTCGCTGGTGTCCTTCTCGACCGTCTCCGGCGCCTGCCCGAGCTTCGCGATCGTGTACTCCCAGACCTGTCCGAGGAAGCGGTGGCAGCGCAGCACGGCGGAGTCGCTCCAGTTCAGCGGCTTCTGCGCGCGGGCGGCATAGAGCACCGCGAGGCGGACGGTGTCGGCGCCGTAGCGCTCGACGAGCTCGTCGGGGTCGACGACGTTGCCGAGGTGCTTGCTCATCTTGCGCCCGTCGCGGATCACCATCTCGTGGAACAGGCAGCCGGCGAACGGCTCGCCGTCGGCAAGGAACGACAGCGGCCCGATATCGCGCAGCGCCTTCGTCACGGTCCGCTGGTCGAAGACGAAGTTGCCGCTGTCCGAGCCCGCGACGAGGCGCTCGGAGGGCAGCCAGTAGCGCAGGTCCTCGAGCGCGAAGATCTCCTCGATCGGCTCCTCGCGCGCCTCCGGCGGCACGCAGGCAGGGACCCACAGCCACAGCGCATCGAAGTGGCAGTCGAGCGTGTCCGTCTCGCGCCGCGCCGGTCCCTCGCAGCGCGGGCAGCTCGTGTTCACGAACTCCTCGTGCTCGGCCAGCGGGTTGCCGGTGCCCGTCGGGCGGATATCCAAGGGCAGCACGACGGGCAGCTGCTCGGCGTCCACCGGCACCGCGCCGCAGCTCTCGCAGTAGACGATCGGGATCGGAGCGCCCCACGAGCGCTGCCGGGAGATCACCCAGTCCGAGGCCTTGTAGCGGACGGCCGACCTGTGAGCCGGCAGGAGCCCGTCCCGTGCCGGCGCCTGGTCCTCGCGCTCCTCGAACGCGAGCCCGAGGCGCCGCGCCAGCACCGCGTCGGTGCGGTCGGCAGCCGGGACGCCGAGCGCGATCGTCGTGCCGAAGCGGGCATCGACGATCGGCGAGATCACGATCGGCAGGCGCTCGAACCCGGCTCCGCTGAGCGCGAGGCCCGTGTCGACCAGCGGGATCGCCTCCGCGTCGCGCGCGCTGCGCTCCCACCCGCCCGAGCGCAGGTGCTCGAGCTGCTGCCCGACGCCGGCCTCGAGCGCCCACGCCTCCGCCTGCGGGTGGCGTGGGGAGACCATCGCAAAGGCCGCTCCTGCGAGCGCATCGGCATGCGGCGTGAAGGCGGCGACGCTCGAGCCGTCGGGGGCCCTCAGATCGACCTCGACCCCGTCGACGCGGCCGAGCACGTCCAGCTGCGAGTCGACCGCGAGCTTGTCCCATGTCCCGCCCTCCTCGCGCTCGCGCAGCCGCACGTCGTTCTCCTCGACGTAGGCGCTGATCTTGAAGTACCACTGCGGCAGCTCGATCAGCCGCACGGGGTTGTGGCAGCGCCAGCAGGTGCCGCCGGCCTCGACCTGGATAGAGGCGAGCGTCGTCTGGCAGTGGTCGCACCAGTCGACCGTGCCGGTTCCCCGGTACACGAGCCCAGCCTCCAACAGCGCCAGGAACAGCCACTGCGACCAGCGGTACATGATCGCGTCGGAGCTCAGGAACGAGCGCTCCCAATCGAGCGAGAAGCCGAGCCGGCGAAGCTGTGCGGTCATGTGCTCGGCGCAGCGCGCCACCCAGTCGCTCGGCGCCTCGCCGCCGGCGATCGCGCCGAGCTCGGCCGGCAGGCCGAAGGCGTCGAAGCCGAACGCGAACAGCACGTCCTCACCGCGCGAGCGGCGGAAGCGCGCGTACGCGTCTCCGACCGAGTAGGAGCGCACGTGGCCGATGTGCACGTTGCCCGAGGTGAACGGCGCCGAAGGCTTGACGTACAGGTGCGGCTGATCCTCGCGCAGGGGGGGCGTCCGGAAGGCGTCGCGCTGCGCCCAGGAGGCCTGCCGGCGGGCCTCCACGGCGTGCGGGTCGTAGCGCCTGTCGGTGCCCTCGCTCATGGTCCGATCGAGCATAGCCAAGGGCCTCGGCCCGCAAGCGCCGTTGCTATGCTCAGCCTGACTTGGCTGAGCTCGCCCGACAGGCGATCCAGGCGCTTCGAGGCTACCCGTCAGGCCCCGCCGAGAGCGGGGTCTTTTCGTCCGTGCCGACTGCGAGGATTCGAAGATGGAGATAGAGATCGGACGTGGAAAGAAGGGTCGCCGAGCCTACGGTTTCGACGACATCGCGATCGTTCCGTCGAGGCGCACCCGCGACCCCGACGACATCGACATCTCCTGGAAGCTGGGGCCGTATCAGTTCGAGCTGCCGATGATGGCCTCGGCGATGGACGGCGTCGTCTCCCCCGAGACGGCCGGCATCGTCGGACGCCTCGGCGGCCTCGCCGTGCTCAACCTCGAGGGCATCTTCACCCGTTACGCGGACGCGGAGGAGCAGCTCGAGCGGATCGCCGGGCTGCCGAAGGAGCTGGCCACGCGCGAGATGCAGGACATCTACCGCGAGCCCGTCAAGCCCGAGCTGATCGCGCAGCGCGTGCAGGAGATCAAGGACCAGAAGGTCGTCGTCGCCGCCTCGCTGACGCCGCAGCGCGTGCTGCAGTGGCACGAGATCGCGCTCGAGGCGGGGCTCGACGTGCTCGTCATCCAGGGCACGGTCGTCTCCGGCGAACACGTCTCGACCGTCACCGAGCCGCTCAACCTCAAGGAGTTCATCCCGAGCCTGGACGTGCCGGTCGTCGTCGGCGGCTGCGCCTCCTACCCGACGGGTCTGCACCTGATGCGCACCGGCGCCGCCGGCGTGCTCGTCGGCGTGGGGCCGGGCGCGGCGTGCACGACGCGCGGCGTGCTCGGCATCGGCGTGCCGCAGGCGACAGCGATCGCCGACGTCGCGCATGCGCGCTCCACGCACATGCTCGAGACGGGCGAGTACTGCCAGGTGATCGCCGACGGCGGGATGCGCAACGGCGGCGACGTCTCCAAGGCGATCGCGCTCGGCGCCGACGCCGTGATGATCGGCTCGCCGCTCGCGCGCGCCTACGAAGCGCCGGGCCGCGGCTACCACTGGGGCATGGCGACCTTCCACCCGGACCTGCCGCGCGGCGCCCGCGTCGCGACCACCCCGAACGGAACGCTCGAGGAGATCCTCATCGGGCCGGCGCGCGAGAACGACGGCACGTTCAACCTGTTCGGCGGGCTCCGCACGTCGATGGCGACGTGCGGGCACAAGGACCTCGCCGAGTTCAACCGCGCCGAGGTGGTCGTCGCGCCCTCCCTGCAGACGGAGGGCAAGGCGCTGCAGCGCGATCAGGGCGTCGGGATGGGCGCCACGAACGGGAAGGTTGCAGAGCTCGTAAATGACTGACGCTGCTGCCACGGCGCTGGCGCCGGGGGTCGAGCAGCGACAGCGGATCACGCCTGCGCCCACCGGCGCGGAGATCGTGGTCCTCGATTACGGCGGCCAGTACTCGCAGCTGATCGCGCGGCGGGTCCGCGACTGCGGCGTGTTCAGCGAGCTGCTGCCGCATCACGTGCCGATCGAGGAGATCGCTGCGCGCCGGCCGAGCGGGATCATCCTCTCGGGCGGCCCCGCCTCGGTGTACGCCGACGGGGCCCCGGAGCTCGACCGCCGGCTGCTCGAGCTGGGGGTTCCCGTGATGGGCATCTGCTACGGGATGCAGCTGCTCGTCCACGCGCTCGGAGGGCGCGTCGAGCAGGCCGAGGTGGGGGAGTTCGGGCGCTCGGAGCTGCACGTCTCAGAGCCAGGCGTGCTGATGGCGGGGCTGCCACGCGAGCAGACCTGCTGGATGTCGCACCGCGACACCGTCTACGAGCCGCCGCCGGGCTTCACCGCGCTCGCCTCCTCGACGGCCTCACCGGTGGCCGCGGTCCAGGACACCGAGCGCGGCGTCTACGGCATCCAGTTCCACCCCGAGGTCGTGCACACCCCCTACGGCCAGGAGATCCTGACCAGGTTCCTGACCGACGTCTGCGGCTGTGAGCGCAACTGGTCGGCGGCGTCGATCGTCGAGGAACAGGTCCGCCGCATCCGCGAGCAGGTCGGCGACGGCAAGGTGATCTGCGGGCTCTCCGGCGGCGTCGACTCCTCGGTCGCGGCGCTGCTCGTGCACCGCGCGGTCGGCGACCAGCTCACGTGCGTGTTCGTCGACCACGGCCTGATGCGAAAGGACGAGGGCGAGCAGGTCATCAGGACGTTCAGGGACACCTTCAAGGTGCCGCTCGTCGCCGTCGACGCTGAGGAACGGTTCCTCGAGAAGCTGCGCGGGGTCACCGAGCCCGAGGCCAAGCGCAAGGCGATCGGCGCCGAGTTCATCCGCGTCTTCGAGGAGGAGGCGGCCAAGCTGGTTGATCCCGCCGACGCCGACGAGGGCGCGGACGGTGTCGCCGGCGCCCGCTACCTCGTTCAGGGCACGCTCTACTCCGACGTGATCGAGTCGGGCGGCGGCACCGGCGCGGCGACGATCAAGTCCCATCACAACGTCGGCGGGCTGCCGGACGACCTCCGCTTCGAGCTCGTCGAGCCGCTGCGGGCGCTCTTCAAGGACGAGGTTCGGGCGGTCGGCGCCGAGCTCGGGCTTCCCGAGCGCCTCGTGTGGCGCCAGCCCTTCCCAGGGCCCGGGCTCGCGATTCGCATCGTCGGCGGCGAAGCCACGCGCGAGCGACTCGACGTGCTGCGCGAGGCCGACCACATCCTCCAGGACGAGATCCGCAAGGCCGGCCTCTACCGCGAGCTCTGGCAGTCCTTCTGCGTGCTGCCCGACGTGCGCACCGTCGGCGTCCAGGGCGATGAGCGCACCTACGGCTACGTCGTCGTCGTCCGCGCGGTCACGAGCGACGACGCGATGACCGCCGACTGGGCGCGGCTGCCCTACGACCTGCTCGAGACGATCGCCTCGCGCATGATCAACGAGCTGCGCGAGGTCAACCGGGTCGTGCTCGACATCACGTCGAAGCCACCCGGCACCATCGAGTGGGAGTAACTCAGGCCTTGCCTCGCGGCCGCTGCCGGCGTCCTCAGTCGCTCGCGTGCTAGCGCACGCCACGCTCCCTGCGTCCTTGGCAGCGACCACGATGCTGCGGCCTGAGCGCTGCCGTCTTCGCGCGGCTGGTTCAATAGGGGTCGTTGAACACGCCCGCCTCCGCCGCACTTGCCGAGCCAGCCGCCGCTGCCGATGAGCAGCCGCTGATCGGCACGGCGCCTCCGTCCGAGGCGGGGCCGATCGACCAAGACGGCTTCGCGCCGCTGATGCCGCCCGCCGTACAGATGCCCCGGGCGCTCCAGTCGCTGCGGCTGAGCATGCGCCAGAAGGACTTCGTGTTCAAGGCGCGCAGGGAGCTGGGGGAGACGTTCCGCTTCCATGGCGCGATCGGCGAAGAGGTGGTGGTGACGAGCCATCCCGATCACGCCCGCTCGCTTTTCACCGCCTCCGAGCTCGCGCCGTCGCTGACGGGGGAGTCCCCGCTGCGGCCCGTCGTCGGGCCGAACTCCGTGCTGACGCTCCTCGGTCCCGCGCACATGCGTCAGCGCAAGCTGCTGCTGCCGCAATTTCACGGCGAGGCGGTCGAGCGCTACACCGCCATGATCGCCGAGGTCGCCGAGCGTGAGATCGACTCCTGGCCGCTCGGCACGCCGTTCCCTCTGGCTCCGGCGATGCAGGCGATCACGCTCGAGGTGATCATGTGCGGCATCTTCGGCGTCGAGGGAGTGCCGGCCCTCGGCACGCCCGAGCGCGAGCTGCGCGATGCGATCCGCGCAGTCGTCGCTCTCGCCGGGCGGCCGATCGGCCAGGTCCTGGAACTGCTCAACATCGGCCGCATCGAGCCCACACGGCTCGGCCGCCGCTTCGTGGAGAGCCTCGAGCGCCCCGTCTACGCCGCGATCGCCGCGCGCCGTGCGGCCGGGGAGGAGGGGATGGCCGGCGACGACGTCTTCTCGCTGCTGCTGGCCGCCCGTTACGAGGACGGCGAGCCGATGTCCGACCAGGAGCTGCGCGACGAGCTGCTCACGCTCGTGCTGGCCGGGCACGAGACGACTGCGAACTCGCTGGCGTGGGCATTCGAGCGCCTGCTCCGGACGCCCCACGCGCATGAGCGGCTCTGCGAAGAGGTACGGGGCGAGGGCGAGGAGCCGGGCGCCGAGTACCTCGAGGCGACGATCCACGAGGCGATGCGGGTGCGCCCCGTGATCCCGATCGTCGGGCGTCGCGTCACGGTCCCGTGGCAGCTCGGGGAGTGGCAGGTGCCGGCGCAGACCCCGGTGCTGGTCAGCATTCTGCTGCTGCATCACCGCGAGGATCTCTACCCGCACCCGGGCGAGTTCCGCCCCGAGCGCTTCCTCGGCGTGAAGCCCGGCACCTACACCTGGATCCCGTTCGGGGGCGGCATCCGCCGCTGTCTCGGCGCGACGCTCGCGATGGCCGAGCAGCGCGTGGTGCTGCGCGCGATCGCACGGCGCACCGACATGGAGCCGGTCGATCCGCGGCCCGAGCGGCCGCGGCACCGCAACGTCACGATGGTGCCCGCCGACGGCGCCCGGGTGATCGTGCGGGCACGCCGCTGAGCGCGGTGAACAGTCGTTATCATGGGCGGCTCGCCGCGCTGGCCGATCTTCGATCGGTGCGTGGCTTTTTGACGCCATGACTCCTTCCACGAAGACCTATACGGCAAAGCCGTCCGACCGCGAGCGCAACTGGCTGATCGTGGACGCCAACGGCAAGACGCTCGGCCGGCTGGCCACGCAGCTCGCCGACCTGCTGCGCGGCAAGCGCAAGCCCGAGTACACGCCGCATGTCGACACGGGTGACTTCGTCGTGGTCGTCAACGCCGAGAAGATCCACGTCAGCGGCAACAAGCGCAAAGCCAAGCGCTACTACCGGCATTCCGGCTATCCGGGCGGGCTGCGCTCGCGCACCTTCGAGGAGATGCAGGCGCGCCGGCCCGAGGAGATCATCCGGCTGGCCGTGAAAGGCATGATGCCCCGCAACCGCCTCGCCCGCAAGCAGATCACCAAGCTCAAGATCTACGCCGGGCCCGAGCACCCGCACGCGGCGCAGCAGCCCAAACCCTTCGAGATCGAGGTCTGATGGCAGACGACGACGCACCAGAGACGCCCGAGGAGCCCCAGCACGCAGTACCGAGCGAGGACGCGCAGGAGATCGCCGGCTCGGCCGAGGACGCCGCGCTCGAGGCGGCCCAGGAGGCCGAGGAGGCAGGCGGGGAGCAACCCCCCGAGCCCGCATCGGTCGCGCCCGGAGGCGAAGGCCACGCCGTCCCGACCGAGGAGGCGCAGGAGATCGCCGGCTCGGCCGAGGACGCGCCGCTCGAGGCCGTGCAGGAGGCCGAAGACGAGGCCGCTGTGGAGGCCGCCGTGGACGAGGGCCCCGAAGACGCCGATGAGACGCCCGCCGCCGCGCCCGCCGCCGGCGCGAAACCGTCCGTGCCCGGCGCCCACCTCGAGGTCGACATCGTCCCGGAGGGCGCCGACCCCCTGAGCCTCGGCGAGGAGACGTACGCCGACCCCTACGCGGTCGAGGAGGCCGAGGCCACCGGCGAGACCCAGGCCGCAGAGTCGGACCAGGACGAGGAGGAGTCGCTCGCCGAGCCGATCTCGACGGCGGCCATCGACCTCGCCTCCGGCGCGCGCTACCGCGCGACCGGCAAGCGCAAGACCGCGATCGCGCGCGTCACGCTGCGCCCCGGCAGCGGCAGCTACCTGGTCAACGGCCGCGCGCTCGAGGAGCACTTCCCGCGCAACACCCTCCAGCGCAACATCCGCCAGCCGCTCGAGACGGTCGGCTATCAGGACCGCATGGACGTCGTCGCGAGGCTGCACGGCGGCGGCATCTCCGCGCAGGCCGGCGCGCTGCGCCACGGTGTCTCCCGGGCGCTGCTCGAGGCCGACCCGAACCTGCGCGGCGAGCTCAAGCGCCGCGGCTTTCTGACGCGCGACTCCCGCGCGAAGGAGCGCAAGAAGGCCGGTCTGAAGAAGGCGCGCAAGCGCCCGCAGTTCTCGAAGCGTTAGGAACGCCTCAGAAGGAGAGAGCATGGCCCGCAAGCTGTTCGGGACGGACGGCGTCCGAGGTGTCGCGGGCGAGCTGCTGACCGCGGAGCTGGCGCTCGCGCTGACCCACGTCGCCACGGCACAGCTGCCCGTCGCACGCCCGCGCGTCTTGATCGTCAGGGACACGCGCGAGTCCGGCGAGATGCTGCAGGCCGCCGTCGCCGCCGGCGTCGCCGCGGCCGGTGGCGATGCGCTGCTCGGTGGCGTGCTCCCCACGCCCGCGGCGCCGCTGCTCGTCGGCCGCTACGGCTTCGACCTCGCCGTCGTCCTCTCCGCCTCCCACAACCCCTACCAGGACAACGGCATCAAGTTCTTCGGCGGCGACGGCTACAAGCTCTCCGACGAGGCCGAGCTCGCGATCGAGGCCGGCCTCGATCGCGCGGCCGAGCTTGCGACGGGCGGTAGCGGCGCCGCCGGTCCCG
This sequence comes from uncultured Solirubrobacteraceae bacterium, assembly GCA_963721285.1. GTDB lineage: Bacteria > Actinomycetota > Thermoleophilia > Solirubrobacterales > Solirubrobacteraceae > Palsa-744. The sequence continues at coordinate 43,643 of CAVRIN010000004.1, forward strand.
GCGGCGGCCCGCCGGCGATCGGGCACGTGCGCGAGCTCCACGGCGCGGGCGAGGACTACCTGCGCGAGCTGCACACGCGCTTCGCCGACCTTGACCTGGGCGGGCTGGACGTGCTCCTGGATTGCGCCAACGGCGCCACCTACAGGCTCGCTCCGGAGATCTTCTCCCGGCTCGGCGCGAAAGTCACTCTGCACGCGGCCAGCCCCGACGGGCGCAACATCAACGACGGCTGCGGCTCGACGCACATCGCCGAGCTCGCGAGGATGGTCCCGGCGGGGGGGCACGACGTCGGCTTCGCCTTCGACGGCGACGGCGACCGCGTGCTGGCCGTCGACTCGCGCGGCGAGGTGGTCGACGGCGACGAGCTGCTGGCGCTCGCCGCCGCCCACCTGCGCGCCGCCGGACGGCTGCCGGGCGATGGCGTCGCCGTGACCGTGATGACCAACTACGGCTTCCACAAGGCGATGGAGCGTGAGGGCATCGAGCTCGCCGTCACCGCCGTCGGCGACCGCTACGTGCTCGAGGAGCTGCGCGCCCGCGGCTGGGTGCTCGGCGGCGAGCAGTCCGGCCACATCATCGAGTTGGGCTTCAATCGCACCGGCGACGGGATCGCAGGCGCGCTGCTGACGCTCGAGGCGCTCGCAGGCGCCGACCTCGCCGAGCGGGGTGTGATGGAGAAGCTGCCGCAGCGGCTCGTGAACGTGCGCGTGCGCGACCGCTCCTCGATCGAGGGCGCCGACACCGTGCACGCGGCCGTCCGCGACGCCGAGGCGGAGCTCGACGGCCGCGGGCGCGTGCTGATCCGCCCCAGCGGCACCGAGCCGCTCGTGCGGGTGATGGTCGAGGCGCCCACCGCCGAGGAGGCCGACGAGCTCTGCGGGCGGCTCGTGGCGCTGGTCGAGTCCGAGCTCGGCGGCTAGCGGACGGCGCGGCTAGGCCGACTCCCGCCGGCCGTGGAACCACGAGCCGTCGGGCAGCGCGAACGATCCGCCGGCAAAGCCGGGCGGGTCGGCCATCTGGCCGCGGCCTCGCCTGCCTCGCGGTCGCGCGAGCCGCCGCAACGAGCGGGGTCGCGAGAAGCGCGGTCCGGCTTGCTGCGCGGGCTGCGGGGCCGGCCTTCCGCTCAGCTCGCCCTCAACCCGCTCGAGCTCGGCGGACAGCTCGGCGGCGCCGCCGCGGAACACCGGTCCCGTCGAGTCGCTGAGCAGCCGCTCGAGGTGCGCAAGGCCGCGGGCGTAGAGCGCCTCCCGTGAATCGACGCGTCGGGCGAGATCGCGGACCGCCGGCTCGTTGCGCAGCAGCGCGTCGCGGCTTGGCGCGACGCGGCTGATCCGCGGAGCATCCGCGGCCGCGAGCAGCATGCCGTCCAGCGCGGCGGCGAGGCGCTCCCGGTGGCGCGGGGCCGTGAGCCGCCTCGCCTGCGCGGCGAGCAACCTCGAGCGCGCCGGATCCTCTCCCGCGGCGAGCCGCCCGTCGAGCGAGAACCAGCGCAACCTGGAGAGCGCCCGCAGCGCGGGGCCCGGCTCGCGCGGCGCCGGCGGCGCGGCCGCCCGGGACACGGGGGAGGGAAACAGTCCTTCGTGCTGTAGCATGATCGCTGACACCTCCAATTGGCTTTAGATGGTGTTGTCGTTTGTAACCTACCATATTTGAACGAAGGTTTCTCCCTGATGTCAGACACGCGCCCCGCGCCCCATCGGCTCGATCTCGTGATCGACTTCGTGAACACCAGCGACCTCGACGCCGGCGAGGAGGCGCTGGGCGACCCGGCGGGCCTCTCCAGCTGGCTCACGGGCCACGGCCTGCTGGCGAAGGGCGAGCCCGTCGGCCCGGAGGATCTCGCGCGGGCGCTCGAGCTGCGCGAGGCGCTGCGGCGCACGATGCTCGCCAACAACGACGGCCCCTCCGGCGAGCCGGCCGGCGAGATGCTCGAGCAGGCGGCGCGGCGCGGCGAGCTGAGCGTGCGCTTTCGCGACGGAACGTCCCTGCTCGAGCCCTGCGCGGACGGCCCCGACGGCGCGCTCGCCGCGCTGCTCGCGCCGGTGGCCGAGGCGATGTCAGACGGCACCTGGGCGCGCGTGAAGGCGTGCCGCGCGGAGAACTGCCAATGGGCCTTCTACGACTTCTCGCGCAACCGCTCGGGGACGTGGTGCGAGATGGCCGTCTGTGGCAACCGCGAAAAGGTGCGCGCGTACCGCGCCCGGGCGCCGCGCACGAGCCGCGAGCGCGCGGGCTGAACCTGGACGCCGCCCCGCGCCGCCGGCATCGCCGCCGCGGCGCGGCCGGCGCCGACAGCGCGCGTCACCACCCTCGATATCCTCGTCGGGGTGTGCGGCATCGTTGGCTACGTCGGGGCTCGCCCGGCGCGCGACCTGTTGCTGGCGGGGCTGACGCGGCTCGAATACCGCGGCTACGACTCCGCCGGCATCTCGGTGATCGCCGACGACCGCATCGATGCCGTGCGCGCCGTCGGCAATCTCGCGGCGCTGCGTGAGAAGCTGGCGGCGAACGGCGGCGGCGTCGCGGTGGCCGAGCGGCCGGCGACGACGGGGATCGGGCACACCCGCTGGGCGACCCACGGGCGCGTCAGCGAGCAGAACGCGCACCCGCACTCCGACAGCGCCGACCGCGTGCACGTCGTCGTCAACGGGATCGTCGAGAACTACGTCGCGCTCAAGGAGCGCCTGCTGGCCGGCGGCAGCGAGTTCAGCTCCGAGACCGACGCGGAGGTGATCGCGCACCTGATCGCCGCGCTCTACGACGGCGACCTGGCGGAGGCGGTGCGCAGGGCCTACTCCGAGCTCGAGGGCCACTACGCCTTCGTCGCGATGAGCCTCGACGAGCCCGACGTGCTGGTCGGGGCCCGCAAGGAGTGCCCGCTGGTCCTCGGCCGGGGCGAGGGCGAGCAGTTCGTCGCCTCCGCCGTGCCCGGGTTCCTGGCCGAGACGCGTCGCGTCCAGTACCTCGAGAACGGCGAGATCGCCGTGCTGCGGCCGGACGGCGTGCGGATCATGGACGCCGCCGGCGCGGCCGTCGAGCGCGGCGAGGAGCAGGTCGACTGGGACGAGGCGACCGCCGAGAAGGAGGGGTACGAGACCTTCATGCTCAAGGAGATCTACGAACAGGCCGACGCGGTCGCGGACGCGATCGCCGACCGCACGGCGCGCCGGGACGGCGTCGATCTCCAGGAGGAGGGGGCCTTCGACGAGTCGCTGCTCGACGGGGTGCGGCGGATCGTGATCGTCGCCTGCGGCACCTCCTACCACGCCGGGCTGATCGGTCGCTACGCGATCGAAGAGTGGGCGCGGCTGCCCGTCGAGATGGACATCGCCTCCGAGTACCGCTACCGCAACGCCGTCATCGGTCCCGGCGACCTCGTGATCGGCATCTCGCAGTCCGGCGAGACCGCCGACACGCTCGCCGCGATGCGGCTCGCGCGCGAGCGCGGCGCGCGCGTGCTCGCCGTGACCAACGTGATGGGCTCCGAGGCCACGCGCGCGTCCGACGGTGTCATGTTCACGCGCGCCGGCATGGAGATCGGCGTCGCCGCGACGAAGACCTTCATCTGCCAGGTCGCCGCCATGTACCTGCTCGGCCTCCGGCTCGCAGAGCTGCGCGGCGAGCTGGGCGGCGAGCGGCTCGCCGAGCTGGTCGCCGAGGTCAAGCGCCTGCCGCACTGCATCGACCGGGTGCTCGCCGCCGCCGACGAGCAGGTCCAGCCGATCGTCGAGGCCCACTGGCAGAGCGACTTCTTCCTGTACATCGGCCGGCACGTCGGGCTGCCCGTCGCGCTCGAGGGCGCGCTGAAGCTCAAGGAGATCTCCTACATCGCCACGGACGCGTACGCCGCCGGCGAGATGAAGCACGGCCCGATCGCGCTGCTCGACGACTCGACGCCGGTCGTCTGCGTCGCCACCGACTCGCCGGTCCTCGACAAGGTCGCCTCGAACATGCAGGAGGTCCGCGCCCGCGGCGCGCACGTGATCGCGATCGCGACCGAGGGCAACGAGCGGCTCGCGGAGCAGGCCGACGCCGTGATCACCGTCCCGCCGCTCGACTGGATGCTCCAGCCGCTGCTGGCCGTGATCCCGCTGCAGCTGCTCGCCTATCGCATCGCCCGCCGCCGCGGGCTGAACGTCGACCAGCCCCGCAACCTCGCCAAGACCGTCACCGTCGAGTAGGCGGGGCCCGCCCCGGGGCGACGGGCGGGCATCATTACCATCGCTTCTCGTGGAGGAGCTTCCCGCCTGGCTGACGCCGCTTCCCGACGCCGAGACGATGCGGGCGGTCGACCGCTGGGCGATCGAGGAGCAGGGCATCCCCGGCCTTGACCTGATGGAGCGGGCCGGGGCCGCCGTCGCCCGGGCGGTCGAGCGGCTCGCCCCCGACGGGCCGGTGACGGTCGTCTGCGGCAAGGGCAACAACGGCGGCGACGGGTTCGTCGTCGCGCGCCTGCTCCGCGACGACGGGCACGAGGTCGACGTCGTCTGCGCGGCGGCCCCCGAGGAGCTGAAGGGCGACGCGGCCGCCAACCTCAGGCGCCTGCCGGGACCGGGTCCTCTGCGTCTCGACGGCCGGCCGTGGCAGCGCGATGACGGGCAGCCGCAGAGGCAGCCGTTCGAGCGGCCGGCGGCCGTCGTCGACGCGATCCTCGGCACCGGCTTCAGCGGCGCGCCGCACGGGGAGGCGGCCGAGGCGATCGATGCGATCGAGCGGGCCGGAGCGCCCGTCGTCAGCGTCGACGTGCCGAGCGGTGTCGACGCGTCGACGGGTGCGGTGGAGGGCTCGGCGGTCCACGCGGCCGTGACCGTCACCTTCCACGCCGCGAAGCCAGGACTCTGGATCAGGCCCGGGAAGGACCACGCCGGGAGCGTCGAGACCGCCGACATCGGCATCCCGCGCGGTGCACCGGAGCGGGCGCGGGCCGGCCTGATCGAGCCGACCGTGCTCTCGCTGCTGCCGCGGCGGACCGGCGCTTCGACCAAGTTCATCTCCGGCCACGTCCTGATCGCAGGGGGCTCGGTCGGCCTGACCGGCGCGCCGGCGATGGCCGCACGCGCGGCGATGCGGGCGGGCGCCGGCTACGTGACCGCGTTCGTGCCGGCCGTCGTCCAGCCGGTCCTCGCCGGGAGCGGCGTGCCCGAGGTGATGTTCCGCGCCCTGCCCGAAGTCCAAGGGTCGCTCGACGACGCGGGCGTCGAGCAGGTGCTGGGGGAGACCCGGCGCGGCGGCGCGCTCGTGCTCGGCCCCGGCCTCGGTCGCGAGGAAGGCGCGGCCCTCCTCGCGCGCAGGCTCTCGCGCGCCGCCAGGGTGCCCCTCGTGCTCGATGCAGACGGTCTCAACGCTCACGCGCGGCGTCCCGAGGAGCTCTCGAGCCGCGGCGCGCCGACCGTGCTGACTCCGCATGCGGGCGAGCTCGGCCGCCTGCTCGACCGCGACAGTGCCGAGATCGAACGCGACCGGCTGCGCTACGCCCGCGACGCCGCCAGGCGCTCCCGCGCCGTCGTGGTCTTGAAGGGCGATGACACGCTGGTCGCGGAGCCGGGCGGCATGGTCGCCGTCAGCCCCGGCGGCAGCCCCGCGCTGGCGACCGCCGGCACGGGCGACGTGCTCAGCGGCGTGATCGGCGCCGCCCTCGCCCAGCGCCTGGACCCGTTCGCGGCCGCGGCCGCCGGGGTGCTGCTGCACGCCCGCGCCGGGCGGCTCGCGGCCCGGGCGGCCGGCGCCGTCGAGGCCGTGATCGCCGGCGACGTGATCGAAGCGCTCGGGCAGGCGCGCAGCCGCGACGAGCAGGGAGCGCCGTGATCGCGAGCTCTAACGACGGCCACGCGCCCGAGCGCGCGCGAGCGCGGATCAACCTGGCGGCGATCGAGCGCAACTGCTCCCGGCTGCGCAGCGAGCTCGCGGACGGCGTGCGGCTGTGTGCCGTCGTGAAGGCCGACGGGTACGGCCATGGAGCCGTCCAGAGCGCACGCGCCGCGATGGCCGGCGGCGCAAGCTGGCTGGCCGTCGTCAGCGCCCCGGAGCTGCGCGAGCTGCGGGCGGCGGGCCTGGCCGAGGTGCCCGTGCTCGTTATGGGCGCCCTTACGCCGGGCGAACTGCGCCAGGCGCTGGCCGATCGCGGCGAGGTCGTCGTCTGGAGCGAGCCCGAGCTGCGTGCCGTCGAGGCCGCCGGCGGCGGCACCGTCCACGTCAAGCTCGACTCCGGCATGGGCAGGCTCGGGACGCGCGATCCGGAGCAGGCGAGCGCGGTAGTCGCCGCCGCCGAGGACTCCTCGGCGGTGCGTCTCGGCGGGCTGATGACGCACTTCGCGACCGCCGACGAACTCGACGACCACGGCTTCTTCGCCGAGCAGCTCGAGCGCTTCACGCGCTGGGCGCGGGCGCTCGCCGAGACCCGCCCGGGGCTGATCGTCCACGCGGCCAACAGCGCCGCGGTGCTGCGCGACCCCGCGGCGCACTTCGACATGGTGCGATGCGGGATCGCCGTGTACGGCATGGACCCCTTCGGGGAGGACCCGGCCGAGCGCGGCCTGGATCCGGCGCTCGAGCTCGACTCCTACGTGGCCGAGGTGAAGCTCTGCCGGGCCGGGGAGAGCGCCGGCTACGGCAGGCGCTTCGTGGCCGATCGCGACACCGCGATCGGCCTGCTGCCGATCGGCTACGGCGACGGCTGGCGCCGCGGGCTCTCGAACAACGCGGAGGTGCTCGTCGCCGGCCGGCGCCGGCCGCTGGTCGGGACGGTGAGCATGGACAGCGTGACCGTCGACCTCGGGCCGGCGCTCGACCCCGGGATGGTCGGCGAGCCGGCCGTCCTGATCGGACGTCAGGGCTCAGAGCGCATCACGGCCGAGGAGATCGCGCGGCGGCTCGAGACGATCAACTACGAGATCACCAGCGGCCTCGCGCCCCGCGTCGCGCGCCGCTATCACCGTGACGGCGAGCCCGCTCAGGACGGGGGCGAGGTATCCACCGCCGCCGCGCCTGCAGCCGAAGCCTGACCATGCCGGGGCGCGAGTGAGCGCAGCTCTCGAGGCCGCCCGGCAGGCGCTCGCCGGCCGTCCCGCCTGGCTCGTCGGCGGGGCCGTCCGGGACGCCATCATCGGCCGCGCGACGGCCGACTACGACATCGTCGTCGAGGGCGACCCCGGCGAGGCCGCGCGCGCCGTCGCGCGAGCCGGCGGCCGCGCCGCCTGCTTCGAGCTCTCGGGGGAGTTCGGCGCGTGGCGCGTCGTGGCCAGGGACGGGAGCTGGCAGGTCGACCTGGAGCGGCTTCGCGGCGAGACGCTCGAGCAGGACCTCGCGCTTCGCGACTTCACCGTCAACGCGATCGCCGAGCCGCTCGCGGGCGGGGCGCCGATCGACCCGCTCGGCGGCGCCGAGGACCTCCGGGCCGGGCGCCTGCGCGCCGCCGGCCCGGCGTCCTTCGAGCAGGATCCGCTGCGCGTGCTGCGGCTCGCGAGGATGGCGGTCGAGCTCGAGCTCGAGCCCGACGCCGAGACCGTCGCGCTGGCCGCGGCCCAGGCACCCGCGCTGACCCGGGTCTCCGGCGAGCGCGTGCTCGTCGAGCTCAGGCGGATCGTCGCCTCGGCACGGCCGCGCGCCGGCATCGAGCTGATGGCGAGCTTCGGCGCTCTGAGCGCCGTGCTGCCCGAGCTGGCGGCGCTGCGCGGCGTCGAGCAGAGCGCCTACCACCACGCCGACGTCTACGACCACACCCTCGAGGTGCTCGACCGCACCGCCGAGCTGACCGGCGGACAAGGCGCCGCCGGCGAGGCCGCACTCGCGCTGGGCGGCAACGCGGAGCGGGTCGCCGCGCTGCTCGACGAGCCGCTGGCCGACGAGATGACGCGCGGCCAGGCGCTGCGCTGGGGGGCGCTGCTGCACGACGCGGCCAAGCCGCTCACGCGCGCTGTGCAGCCGGCTGACGGCCGCGTCACGTTCATGGGGCACGACGCGCTCGGCGCCGAGCTCGCGCGCGAGGTGCTCGCGCGGCTGCGGGCGAGCGAGCGTCTGCGCGCGCACGTCGCCGCGCTCGTGCGCTCCCACCTGCGCCTCGGCTTCCTCGTCCACGAGCCCCAGCCGCTCTCGCGTCGCACCGTCTACCGCTACCTGCGCGAAACCTCGCCGGTGCAGGCCGACGTCACGCTGCTGTCGGTCGCCGACCGCCTCGCCACGCGCGGGCGCCGGGCCGAGCGGGCAATCGACGCGCACCTGCGGCTGGCCGCGAGCGTCCTCGACGACGCCTTGCGCTGGCACGAGGAGCCCGCAGCGACGCCGCTCGTGCGAGGCGACGAGCTCGCGCGCGAGCTCGGGCTCGCGCCGGGACCCGAGCTTGGGCGCCTGCTGGAGGAGCTGGCCGAGGCCCGCTACGCCGGCGAGGTGTCGAGCCGCGAGCAGGCGATCTCCTACGCCCGTACGATCTTCGCAGCCGGGCCGCGCGCCGCGGGCTAGGATCAGCTGCCGATGAGCGACCCCGACTGCATCTTCTGCAAGATCCTCGCCGGCGAGCTGCCGGCAAAGATCGTCGATGAAGACGAGCGCACGATCGCCTTCATGGACATCGCACCGGCGACGCGCGGGCACGCGCTCGTGATTCCGCGCGAGCACAGCCGCGACCTGCTCGACATCGCTCCGCAGGACCTGCAGGCGAGCGTCGCCGCGGCGCAGCGGCTGACCGGCCGTGCGCGCGAGCGGCTCGGGGCGGACGGCGTGAACCTGCTGAACTCGTGCGGCGCGGCCGCCTGGCAGACCGTCTTCCACTTCCACATCCACGTGATCCCGCGCTACGACGGCGATCCGCTGCGTCTCCCGTGGGTCCCCTCTCCGGGGGACCCGGAGCGAGATCGCCGCGGCTGCGCAGGAACTGGCAGGGGGATAGCGAAATAGTCAAACCGCTACATCCGGCGGGCGGGCGTGTTAGATGGCAGACATGAAACGACGCATCAAGACGTTTACAGCGGCCTTCGCCGTGCTGGCACTGGCCATCCCCGCGGCTGCACCCGCGAAACTGGCGGAAGTCGGCGTGCTCGGCGCCACCAACCCGCCGACCGTGGCCAGTTGCCCCGGCAGCCCGTGCCTGGCCGTCAGCCGCACGACCGGCTTCCAGGTCAAGGTCGGCAAGTCCACCCACCCGATGTCGGTGCCGCGCAACGGCTCGATCGTCGCTTGGACGATCACCCTCGGCAAGCCCAACGCGACCCAGACCAAGTTCTTCAACACGAACGAGGGCGGCGCCTCCGAAGCGGGGATCGCGATCCTGCGCCCGCAGCCCAAGCCCAACCTCTCCTACAAGCTCGTCGCGCAGGGCCCGACCGTCAAGCTCGAAAAGTACTTCGGCAAGACGGCGCAGTTCCCGCTCGAAACGACGATCCCGGTCAAGAAGGGCGACGAGGTCGCGCTCACGGTCCCCTCGTGGGCGCCCGCGCTCGCACTCGGCTTCGGCAACGACACCTCCTGGCGCGCGAGCCGGCAGAAGAAGCAGTGCACGACGACCAGCAGCCAGACCGCGCACACCCAGATCGGGACGCCGGTCCAGTACTTCTGCCTGTATCAGACGGCGCGTTTGACTTACAGCGCCACCCTCATCTCAACCCCCTGAGCGGCTGAGCGGCGCGTATGCCGGCGCGGGGCGGCGTCCTTACCCCGTTCGGGGCACTTCGCGGGCGCTCGCTTGTGCCCCGAAGGGGTATGTGCGTTTGCACACTTCGCTTCCTGCGTCCTTGCCCCGCTTGGCCTACCCGCCGCTCAGCATGCGTCGGCTGCAGTTGAGTGGCGTCCTGGGTCGCTCGCCTGCGAAGCGACCGAAGGGTATGTGCTTCTGCACACTTCGCTCCCTGGGTCGTTGCCTCGCTTGGCCTACGCGGCGCTCAGCACGCGTCGGTCCGCGCGGGGGCGGCGTTTTCCGCTCGCTCGCCTGCCCTGATCCCGCTCGTAGCCGCTCAGCCTCGTCGCAGGAGCCGGCCCACGGCGGTCATCATCTCGTCGGTGCGGGCGTCGCGCTCGCCGGGAGCGGCGCCGACGACGCAGGTGTGCGCGTGGCCGTCGAGGAGCCCGAGCGCCACCTTGTCCAAGGCGGCCTGGATCGCTGAGATCTGCGTGAGGACGTCGATGCAGTAGCGGTCCTCGTCGACCATCTTCTCGACGCCGCGGACCTGGCCCTCGATCCGGCGCAGGCGCGCCTGGAGCTGGTCCTTGGTGGCGGTGTAGCCGCGGGGCGGGGCGGGGGAGGGGGTGGTTGCGTTCATACCGCGATCGTATCATATACCCCCTAGGGGTATGCTAGGCTCGCCTCGTGACAAGCGTGCTGGAAGTGATCTGGAGCGGCTTGAAGGACTCCTTCCTGATGGCCTGGGAGGTCTGGTGGGCGCTCGTCCTGGGGTTCGCGATCAGCGCGATCGTGCAGGCGTGGGTGCCGCGCAGCCGGATCGAGTCATCCCTGTCCGGCTCGGGTCCGAAGCCCGTCACGCTGGCGAGCGCGCTCGGCGCCGCATCCTCCTCCTGCTCCTACGCGGCGATCGCGATCGCCAAGAGCCTGTTCGAGAAGGGCGCCTCCGCCGCGACGGCGCTCGCCTTCCAGTTCGCATCCACCAACCTCGTGTGGGAGCTCGGCCTCGTGCTGTGGGTGCTGATCGGCTGGCAGTTCACGCTCGCCGAGTACCTCGGCGGAATCGTGATGATCGTGCTGATGACCGTCATGCTGCGCGCGTTCGTCTCGCGCCGGCTGGAGGGCGAGGCGCGCGAGCATGCCCAGCGCGCCGACAGCGGGCACCAGCACCACACCGCCGGCGAGAGCATGAGCCTCCGCGAGCGCCTGCGCTCGCTCTCGGCCTGGTCGGACGTCGCCCACAACTTCCGCGGTGACTGGCAGATGCTCTACAAGGAGATCGCGCTCGGCTTCCTGATCGCGGGCTTCGTCGCCCAGCTCGGCGAGGGCTTCTTCAACGGCCTGTTCCTGACGGAGTCGGGCGGCGCGCTGGCGAGCATCGAGAACGTCCTGATCGGGCCCGTGATCGCCGTGCTCTCCTTCGTCTGCTCGGTGGGCAACGTGCCGCTCGCCGCGGTGCTGTGGTCGGGCGGCATCAGCTTCGGCGGCGTCCTGGCCTTCCTGTACGCCGACCTGATCGTGATCCCGATCATCCTCGCTTACCGCAAGTACTACGGCGGCGCCTTCACCGCTCGGATCGTCGCGCTGATGTTCGTGACCATGGTGCTCGCCGCGCTGGCCGTCGACGGGGTCTTCAGCGGTCTCGGCCTGGTCCCGTCAGGTCCGCGCCCGACGCGCGCGGACGTGTTCGGCACCGTCGGCCTCGACTACAAGCTCGCGCTCAACATCCTCGGGACGGTTGTCTTCGTCGCGCTGTTCTGGCTGACGCGGGCGCGGGGCGCGACCGACCCGGTCTGCGGGATGAAGGTCGATCGCTCGCGGGCGCTGCGCGAGGAGGTCGGCGGCGAGACGCTGTACTTCTGCTCCGAGCACTGCCGCGCGAGCTTCGAGCGCGGCCCGCTCGCTCGGGCCTAGGGCGCGCTCGCGCCGCCTGTCGGGCTCGAGGTGCCTTCTTCGGTTTTGGAGCTTTTTTCCGGCGCTTTTTCGGTTTCTTCGCCGCCGGTGCCACCCGAGGCGGTGCCTTCGCTGGCCGTCCCGCCGCTTTCGCCTTCGGGGGTTTCGCCTTCGCTCGCGCCTTCGGATTCGCTCGATTCGCCGCTCGTGCTGGTTTTGGTGGTGCTCGTCGTCGACGTGGAGGTCGTCGAGGCCGCGGCTTTTTCGGCGCTGGTGTCGTTCGGCGGGATGATGTCGGGCGTGCTCTTGGGCACCGGGTCCGAGACGCTGCTGCCGCCGCAGGCCGTGAGGGCGAGGGCGCAGAGCAGGGCGGCGCAGGCGATCGTGGCGAGTCGCAGCCGCATCGGCGCCGCTCAGCCCGTCCCGGAAGGCGGCCCCATGCGTCTGCCGCAGGTCGGGCAGTCGTTCAGGTCCCGCTGGGCCATCTGGCGGCACCAGGGGCAGAAGCGCAGGTTCTCGACGGCCCACGGCAGCTGCGACTCCGACGGCGCCAGAGGCAGCACCTTGCCGACGACTTCCAGCGTCTCGCCGCTTTCGCGGTCGCGGTATACCTCGCCGGGCTCGGCCTCGAAGATGATCTCGCGGCCCGTCGAGGGGTTGCGCAGGCGGTATCGCTGTCTGGCGCTCATCGCCGCGCACTCTAGCGGAGGCCGCGGAGGTCGGAGATAGGCTGCTCGATCGTGCGCATCCTGATCTTCCATGGCTATCTGCTCGGCGGAACGGGCTCGAACGTCTACAACGCGCGGCTCGCGGAGGCGCTCGTACGCCTCGGCCACGAGGTGCATCTGCTCTGCCAGGAGCGACACCCCGAGCAGCACGCGTTCCTCGCCGCGTCCGGGGACTGGGATGAGGGGCGGCTGCGCGTGCGGGCCCTCGAGGGCGACACCCGCGAGGGGGCGCACCCGGGGGGAGGGGGGCACGCCGGGCGCGCCGTCGCGTACCGGCCCGACATCGGCGGGCTGCTGCCGGTCTATGTCGCCGACCGCTACGAGGGGGTGCGCACGCTCACTTTCGCGGAGTGCACGCCGGAGCAGGTCGAGACCTACCTGCGCGCGAACGTCGCCGCCGTCGCCGAGGTGGCGGCGCTGGCGCAGCCGGACCTGGCGCTCGCGAACCACCTCGTGATGGGTCCGGTGATCCTCGCGCGCGGCCTGCCGGCGGAGGTGCCCTACGCCGTCAAGATCCACGGCAGCGCGCTCGAGTACACGGTCAAGCCCAACCCCGAGCGGTTCTTGGCGCCGGCCCGCGAGGGCATCGCCTCGGCGCGCGGCGTGCTCGTCGGCTCCCGCCACACGGCCTCGAGCCTGTGGGCGACGATCGAGGACCCGGCGTTGCCCGCGCGCACGCGGCTCGGCCCTCCCGGCGTGGACGTCGCGAGGTTCGCCCCGCGCGAGCCGGCCGCCGCGGCGGCGGCGGTGCGCTCGCTCGCCGGTCGGCTCGCGCTCGCGCCGGGGGGCGGCACCGAGGGCGGCGGGCAGGAACAGGCGAGCGCCTTCGAGCGCGATCCGGCCGAGGCGGCGCGCGCGCTCGCGCGCCTTGACCCCGAGCGTGAGCCGCTCGTCGCCTACGTCGGCAAGCTGATCGTCAGCAAGGGCGTCGACCTGCTTCTCGCCGCCTGGCCGCTGGTCCTCGAGCAGGTGCCGGCGGCGCGCCTCGTGGTGGTCGGCTTCGGCGCCTACCGGAGCGGCCTCGAAGCGCTCGCGGCGGCGCTCGCCGCCGGCGATCTCGAGCGGGCGCGCGAGATCGCGCGCGCCGGCCGGGCGCTCGAGAGCCAGGCGTCTCCCGTCCCCGGCGCGGCGGCCGAGGCGCCGCTGGCGCACCTGCTGGCATTCCTCGACGGGCTCGAGGGCGAGCGCCGCGAACGCTATCTGGACGCCGCCCGGGCGCTCGGCGATCAGATCGTGATGACGGGCCGCCTCGAGCACGAGGAGCTTGCCGAGCTGCTGCCGGCCTGCCGGGCACTGGTGGCGCCGAGCACCTTCCCCGAGGCGTTCGGGATGGTCGCCGCCGAGGCCGCCGCGTGCGGGGCGGTGCCGGTCGTCGCGCGCCACTCGGGACTGGCGGAGGTCGCCGAGGTGCTCGCGGCCGAGGTGCCCGCGCGGGCGGCGGGGTGGCTCACGTTCCCGGTCGACGACGGCGCCGTGGAGGCCCTGGCCGAGCGCGTCGTGGCGTGCCTGCAGGCGCCGCCCGAGTTGCTCGCCGAGACGCGCGTCGGCCTCGTCGCGGCGGTGCGGCGGCGCTGGTCGTGGGAGCGGGTCGCCGAGGGGGTGATCGCCGCCGCTCAGGGCCGCCTGGATGGGCTCCAGCGGCCGTGACGGCGCCCGCTGGTGCGGCGTCGAGCCGTGCGCGCGCGGGCCCTCGCGCAGGCGCCTTTCGCCGGCCCCGAGCCGGCCTGGCGGCCCCGCCGGGCAGCCGGCGCTTCGGATAGTGTTCCGCCCTCCGATGCGCTCCAGAGAAGCTCTGCAAGGATCGCGGCGCCGGCTGGCGCGCGCCGGCACCGGCCGAGCGGCCGGCCCGCTCGGCGCCGTTCTGCTTGCCCTCGCCGCGTTCGCAGCCGCCGGCTGCGGCGAAGTCAAGGGCGGCGACAACGCGAACCTGATCGCGGGCAAGAAGGCGTTCGTCGCGAAGTGCGGCTCCTGCCACACGCTGGCTCACGCCGACACTAAAGGGATCGTCGGGCCGAACCTCGACAAGGCCTTCGAAGCGAGCGTCCAGGAAGGTCTCGAGCGCAGCACGATCCGTGGCGTCGTCGAAGGCCAGATCAAAATCCCGAACCCGGAAGGGGCGATGCCGAAAGACCTCGTGACGGGCTCAACGGCGAAAGACGTCTCCGCCTACGTCGCCAAGGTCGCGGCGCTGCCCGGCAAAGACAGCGGCCTGCTCGCGACAGCCGTGCAGGCGGCGGGGGCCGGCAAGCCCGCGCTGGAGAAGAACGGCAAGCTGACCATCCCCGCGAGCCCGACCGGCCAGCTCGCCTACGCCACGAACAAGGCGGCCGCGACGGCCGGCCCCGTGACGATCGAAATGCCCAACATGTCGGGCGTCGATCACAACCTGGCGCTCGAATCCGGCGCCCACGAAGCCAGCGGTCCCGGCCCGGTGATCGCCAAGACGCCGATCATCGCCAAGGGCTCGACGAGCGTGAAAGTGACGCTCAAGGCCGGCACCTACACGTTCTTCTGCGAGGTCCCCGGGCACCGTCCTGCGGGCATGTACGGGCAGATCACGGTCAAGTAGTCGATGGAGAGCGCTTCGGCGACGGGGTCGAGGTTCGCGAGCGCCCTTGCGGCGAAGGACGCGGATGCGCTCCGCTCGCTGCTGCATCCGCAGGTCGAGTTCCGCGCGCTCACGCCGCGCCGCTCCTGGGACGCCGACGACCCGCAGTCGGTGCTTGACATCGTCTTCGGTCACTGGTTCGAGGCCTCCGACAACATCGAGGCGCTCGAGAGCGTCGAGACCGACGCGGTCGCTGACCGCGAACAGGTCCGCTACCGCCTGGCGGTCAAGAACCCCGAAGGCAGCTTCCTCGTGGAGCAGCAGGGCTATCTGACGACTGGCGAGGACGGGCGGATCGTCTGGATGCGGCTCGTCTGCTCGGGATACCGGCCGACCGGCGCCTAGCGCGGGACGGTCCGCGCGCTGACCGGAGGCGCTCCGCCGCGATTGCGGGGCGGGCCGGGCAGGGTAACCCCGAGATTGCGGCACGGCCCGGTCCGTCGTGCGTCGCGCACTCCGGCGTGCCGGGCTGAGCGACTGAAGATGGAGGCCGCTCGCCTCTTGGGGGAGGGGTTAGGGGCGTGCCGCAAATTTCCACGAACGAGTGCAGGCGCTCGCCGGGCAGAATTACGGCCCTCTTACGCGCCGCGGGTAGTGCCGGGAGCGGGGCTCAGAAGATCGCCCGCAGCACCAGCACCAGGGCGATGACGACGACCGCGACGACCAGCACGTAGATCAGCAGGCGGAACGCCTCACCCTCGGATCGGAGCGGATTGAACAACGCTCGTCCGCAGCGCTAGGAGCTCTGAAGGTCGTGGGTCAAGCAGTGCGCGAGCACGCGAGCGAGGGAGGACGCCGAGCCGCGCCGGCCCACGGCCTTCAGAGGATGTAGACGGTGGTGTAGACGACGATCCACATGATGTCGACGAAGTGCCAGTAGATCCCGGGTATGTCGACGCCGCGGTGCTGCGTGGAGCTGTAGTGGCCGCGGAAGGCGCGGATCGTGACGAACAGCAGCAGGCATAGCCCGATGAAGACGTGGGCGCCGTGCAGTCCGGTCAGCGAGAAGAAGATCGTCGCCTGCGCGTTGTCCTGCGGGGCGAAGCCGATGTTGGCGTACTCGTTGATCTGCACGAACAGGAAGGTGCAGCCGAGCAGGAAGGTCAGCAGGATCCCCGCCTTCAGCCCCCGGTGGTTGTCTTTCTTGATGCAGTGCTCGGCCCAGTGGATCGTGAACGAGGACGAGATCAGGATCGCCGTGTTCACGCCGGCGACCTCGACGGGCAGGTGGTCGCCGATGGCCGGCCAGGGGTCGCCCTGCGCGACCCGGATGAAGAAGTAGGCCGTGAAGAAGGCCCCGAAGACCATCACCTCGGAGATGATGAAAAGGAGCATCCCGAGCAGCTGCGGCTCGACGCGCGAGCTGCGATTTGCGGGCGGCGGGCCGTGGTGCTCGTCGTGAGCGTGCCCGCCGTGGGCGATGCTTGCGGCCTCCATTTACGAGATCTCTGCCGGTGCCGCGGTCGGGGCGGCGCCCTGCGTGTCGACGACGACGCGCTCGACGGGCGCTGGGCTCGCGCTGCGCACGCGCTCGATCAGGTTCGAGCGCAGCCAGCCGGAGCGCTCATCGGGCAGCGTCGAGATCACCACGTTGTCGACCCTGAACAGCTCCAGGGCGTTGATCGCCGCGTTGTACGGGTCGGGGTCGCCGATCATCCCGGAGCTGAGCAGCCCCGCTTCGCGCAGCTTGTCGAGCATGCTGGCCAGGCGCGCCCGCGCCTCGCGGGGCGCCGCGCCGGTGCCGTCGGCCTGCGGCACGACGGCGATGAACAGATGCCGGCCCGGCCCTCCCGGCGGGGTCCCCTCGCCCGCGGCCATCGCCTTGAGGTGATCGATCAGCTCATCGCCGCTCGACGTCTTGCTCGCGATCACCAGCGTGACCTTGAACGGCAGCCCTTCGTGCTCGAGGTCGACGACCACGTGCTCGACGGGCAGCCCCGTCGCGTTGCGGATCCGCTCGATCAGATCGCGCCGCAGCCAGCCCGAGCTCTGGGCGGGGTGCGTCGAGACGATGATCTCGTCGGGGCGGTGCTCGGCGACAGCGTCCATCGTGGCGGAGAACGGGTCGGGGTCGCCGACCTCGCCGGTCGCCTCGAGCCCCTCGTCGTTGAGCGCCGAGAGCGCCAGGTCGACGCGCACCTGCGCCGATTCGCGCACCGCCTCGTCGTAGATGACGAGGCCGGCGGAGGGGTCGCTCGCCGGCACCACGAACCGGAAGCGCACCGGACCGTCGGCTGTGCGCGCCCGCACCGCCTCCAGCAGCTTGCCGCCGCCGAGCGTCCGGCTGGCGACCACGAGAACCTCTCTCACGACTTCCTCCTCATCGGCTCGGCTCCCGCAGCACGCCGCTTCCGGCGGCGGCCGGGGTGGGGGCGAAGATCCCGTGCACGGCGCCCGGGACCCCGTACTCGTACGGACCGCCCACCACCGTGGGCACGCGGTCGAAGTTGAAGACCGGCGGCGGCGAGGAGACCTGCCACTCGAGCGTCAGCGCCCGCCAGGGGTTGGACTCCGCGATCGGCCCGCCGCGCCAGCTGGTGACCATGTTGTAGACGAAGACCAGCGTGCTGAGCCCCAGCCCGAAGCTCGCCAGCGAGATGAAGAGGTTCAGATCGGCGAACTGCGATGCGTAGGTCGAGACGCGGCGCGGCATCCCCTGCAGGCCGAGAACGTGCATCGGCGCGAACGTCGCGTTGAAGAAGACGAACGTCGTCCAGAAATGCCATTTGCCCAGGCGCTCGTCGAACATCCGGCCGGTCATCTTCGGGAACCAGTAGTAGACGCCCGCGTAGATCGTCATCAGCGAGCCGCCGAACAGCACGTAGTGGATGTGCGCGACGATGAAGTAGGTCGCGCTGACGTGGATGTCGAACGGGATCATCGCCAGCATCACCCCGCTGATGCCGCCGAGCGTGAACGTCGTCAGGAAGCCGAGCGCGAACAGCATCGGCGTGTCGAGATGCAGCACCCCTCGCCACAGCGTCGCCAGCCACGAGAAGATCTTGATGCCGGTCGGCACCGCGATCACCGCGGTCGTCAGCGCCATCGGGATGCGGATCCAGTTGGCCATCCCCGACGTGAACATGTGGTGCGCCCAGACCGTGAAGCCGAGCCCGACGATCGCCAGCAGAGAGAACGCCATCATGCGGTAGCCGAAGATCGGCTTGCGCGACTTCACGGCGATGATTTCGCTGATGATCCCGAACCCCGGCAGCATCATGATGTAGACGGCCGGGTGGGAGTAGAACCAGAAGACGTGCTGGTACATCAGCACGTCGCCGCCCTTGGCCGCATTGAAGAAGTTGAAGCCGAGCGCGCGGTCGAGAAGGATGAAGAACTGCGAGGCCGCGATGAACGGCGTCGCGATCACGACCAGCAGCGAGGTCGCGAAGTTCGCCCACACCAGCAGCGGCATCCGGAAGAAGCTCATTCCCGGCGCGCGCATCGTGATGATCGTGACCAGGAAGTTGAGCGCGGTCATGATCGAGGAGGCGCCGGCGAACTGGACGGCGATCGAGAAGAAGGTCTGGCCGATCGGCGCGTTGACCGACAGCGGGGTGTAGGCGGTCCAGCCGTCGGCGAAGGCTCCGCCCGGGACGAAGAAGCTGCCCAGCATCATCAGCCCGGCGATCGGCAGCAGCCAGAACGACAGCGCGTTCAGCCGCGGGAAGGCCATGTCGGGAGCGCCGATCATGAGCGGGATCACGAAGTTCCCGAGCCCCGCGAAGACCGGGATGATGAACAGGAAGATCAGCAGCGAGGCGTGGACCGAGAACAGCCCGTTGAAGGTGTTCGCGTCGACGAAGTGCGAGCCGGGCTGGGCCAGCTGCGCGCGCATCAGCATCGCGATCAGCCCGCCGATCAACAGGAAGATGAACGAGTTGACCGTGTACTGGATCCCGATCACCTTGTGATCGGTGTTGATCCGGAAGTAGTCCTTCCACGTGTAGGCGCCGTGGCTCGAGTGGTCCTCGGGGCGGGTCTTCCTGCCGGCCGCCCAGTAGAACCAGTAGTCGAAGCCGCCGAAGCCGACCAGGAAGGCGAGCGGGGCCGCGAGCAGCGAGACCGTCAGGATCGCTTCCCAGGAGAGGAAGTTGTGGAAGGTGCTGTGGCCGGTGGACATCCGCACCAGCCACGTCAGGAGCGCCGAGAACGCGATCCCGCCGAGGAAGAAGAGCCCTCCCCGAAGGAAGCCCGGCGCCCTGAGCCTGGCAGCCATCAGTGTGTCCTCCCCGGTGTCCTCATCGCGGCGGCGGACATTATCCCGCACCCCCGGTCGTCGAGGCCGCGGCGCCCGCGCCGGTTGACGGCGTGCTGGCCTGGCTCGCGAGCCACGCCCTGAAGGTCGCTTCGCGGACGACGTGGACCTTCGAGCGCATCAGCGAGTGGCCGAGCCCGCAGAGCAGGTTGCAGACGACGGGGTAGGTGCCGAGCCGCGTCGGCGTCGCCCGCCAGTGCGTGGTGATACCCGGAACCGCGTCCTCCTGGATCCTGAAGGCGGGCACCCAGAAGGCGTGGATCACGTCCTTGGTGTGGATGTTGAACTCGACCGAGACGCCCTTCGGTACGTACAGCTCCACGCTTTCCAGCGGCTTGCCGCCGGTAACCGAAGGCGGGTACTGGTAGCTCCACGCGAACTGCTCGCCGGTGACGCCGATCTGGATCTCGCGCGCGGGCTTCTTCTCGTTTTCTTTCAGGACGGCGAACGAGTAGCCGACGAGACCGAGCAGCAGCACGGTCGGGATCGCCGTCCAGAAGACCTCCAGGCGGGTGTTGCCGTGGATCGGCGGCCCGTCCTTGAGCTCCTCCCCAGGGCGCATCCGAAACTGCCAGACGCAGTAGAGGATCACGCTCACGACCAGCACGAAGATCGGGATCGAGGCGATCACCAGCACGTGGTAGAGCCGGTCGGTGTTGTCCGCCTGCTTGGAGGCCGCCGGCGGGAACCAGTTGATCTCGTAGCTGATGAAGATCGCGATCGCGATCGACACCACCGCGGCGATCGCCGCGAACGTGACCGAGCGGCGCCTAGACACCAGCGCGGGGGGTCGCTGTGGCTTGCTTTCCGAGGCTCCTCCTCATCGGGAGCGGGATCCTATTGCCTTCCGTCCCCGGACCGCTCCGAGCTTGACTGGGGCGGGCGCCCCTAGTAGATTGAGGCAATAGTTGCAAGGCGATCCTCGGGCGCTTGCACGTCGGATCGTCAGGGTAAGCAGACACCGCGAGGCGGGTTGCAGCACAGGCCCGCGACGAGAGCACGAGGCGAGGGATGCAAGTTCACGAAGGCATGAGCCGCACGGTTTTGACGGTCGGACCCGGACACAGCCTGCAGGCCGTCGCGCGGCTGATGTCCGAGCGCAAGGTCGGCGCCGCCGTCGTGATGGACCCCGACGGGAACGGTCCCGCGATCATCACCGAGCGCGACATCCTCGTCGCGATCGGCGACGCGCAGGACCCGGCCGCCGAGACCGTCGCCGACCACCTGACCCGCGACGTCGTATACGCCGCTCCCGACTGGTCTCTCGAGGAGGCCGCCGCGGCGATGGTCCAAGGGAGCTTCCGCCATCTGATCGTCCTGGAGGGCGCGGAGACGATCGGGATCCTGTCGGTGCGCGACATCGTGCGCTGCTGGACCGACGATGGCGCCATCTGTCCGGTGCCAGCCCGGGTGGCCGTGGGGTGAGAGGGGTGGTGTGCCCGTCGGGGGGCGGGCGCACCTCGCCAAGGGCCGGGCGCGGTTGAGGGACCGCGTCCGGCACTCCACGGGGATTCCGGCGCCCTAGGCGCGCGCGGCCGGGAGCGAGGTGCACCAGCGCGATGCAATAGGCGTCGGCTCGATGACAGAAGCTTCAGTACGTGCCTTGACCGCCCGATGAGACGACGATGAGCGTTCTTGGAGTGATCGGCATCGTGGGCCCAGCCGTCGGGCTCCTTGCGATGCTGGCGCTGCCGGGCGAGCTCCGCTGGGTGCGCACGCCGCCGTTCGTCACGGGTCCCCCGCGCCGCGTCTATTTTGCCGCCGGGTTCGCTGCGCTGCTTGTCGTCGGCGTCGTCAGCGCTTTCGCGAGCTGACGGGGACCGTCGCTCAGTCTTCGCCCGCGTCGAGCGGGAGCTCGTTGAGTTCGTGCCGCGCGTCTTTGATCCAGCGCACCACGCATCCGATCGTCAGCACGCCGCCGATCACCGAGAGCTCCCAGAACGTCGTCAGCCCGATCAGCGTCAGCGTGATGCCGAGCGCCGTCAGCACCGGCAGGACCGATTGCCCCGGGAGGTGGATCTCCTCGCCGACCGGCGGGGCCTCGGGCTCGAGCGGGGTCATGACACGTAGACCGCGGCGATCACGAACGTGATCCCGAACATGAACATGCAGATCGCGCCTACGATCAGGCCGGTGCGGATGTTCTTGCGCGCGAGCCGCCGCGTCAGCATCGGGGCGAGATCCTACAGGTGCGCGTCGGCGACCATCGCGCTGAACAGGAGCGCAAGGTACACCAGCGAGTAGAGGTACAGGCGCAGCGCGCTGCGCCTGTCGGCGCGGCGCTGCAGGCGGACGGCGCCGGCGATGAAGCCGAGCCCGAGCACGAGCGAGGCGACCAGGTAGATCGTGCCGAAGCCGCCGGCGCAGAAGGGCAGCTGCGTGACCGCATAGAGCAGCACCGCGTAGAGCAGGATCTGGCGGCGGGTCTCCGTCTCGCCTCGCACGACCGGCAGCATCGGTACGCCGACGCGGGCGTACTCGTCCTTCATCAGCAGCGACAGCGCCCAGAAGTGGGGCGGCGTCCAGAAGAAGACGATGAAGAACAGGATCAGCGCGGTGCCGCTGACCGATCCCGTCACGGCCGCCCAGCCGACCAGCGGCGGGACGGCGCCGGCGGCCCCGCCGATCACGATGTTCTGCGGCGTGCGGCGCTTCAGCCAGACCGTGTAGACGAACACGTAGCCGAGGAAGCCGCCGAACGACAGCGCGGCGGCCAGCGGGTTGACCGCCAGCGAGAGCTCGATCAGCGACAGGCACGCGAGCAGGCAGCCGAACAGCAGCGCCGAGCGCGGGGCGACGCGGCCCGCGGGAATCGGCCGCGTGGCTGTGCGCTTCATCTGCGCGTCGATGTCGCGGTCGAACCAGTGGTTGACGGCGCCCGCGCCGCCGGCGGACAGGTAGCCGCCCAGGCACGTCAGTGCGACGAGGCCAGGGGAGGGGTCGCCGGCGACGTACATCGTCGCGATCGTCGTCAGCAGAAGCAGCGACTGGACCTTGGGCTTGGTCAGCTCGAGGTAGTCGGCGAGCAGCTGGCGGGTCCGGGGCGCCGGCCCGACGCGCGCCGCGCCGAGCGCGCTCCCGGCCGTGCCCGCGCGTGCCTGGGGCATCAGACGCTCACCTGCCTGGCGCCGGCCGGGACCGTCGCGCCGCTGCCCGGCGCGCCGGTGCTGCGGCGCTCGACCTCGCGGCGGATGTCCTTCATCGGTTCGGCCGAGCGGACGCGCGGCACGACGTCGAAGTTGTTGACCGGCGGCGGCGAGGTGGTGAACCACTCGAGCGTGTTGGCCTTCCACGGGTCCGGGCCGGCGACGGCCCCATGGCGCAGGCTGCGAACGACGTTGACGATCGTCGCGAGGACGCCCGCCGCGATCATGAAGGCGCCCACGGTCGAGATCACGTTGTAGAGCTGCAGGTGCCCGACGGGGTCGTACTCGTAGACGCGGCGCGGCATCCCGTCGAGGCCCATCACGTGCTGGATCATGAACGTCACGAGGACGCCGACGAAGATCAGACCGCAGCTCAGCTTGCCGAGGCCCTCGCTGAGCAGCCGCCCGGACATCTTCGGGAACCAGTAGTAGATCGCGGCGAAGATCGGCATCACCGAGCCGCCCAGCAGCACGAAGTGCAGGTGGGCGACGACGAAGTACGTTTCGTTGACCGCCCAGTCGATCGGGAACGTCGCGAGGAAGATCCCGGAGATCCCCCCGATGATGAAGATCGAGATCCCACCGGCGGCGAACAGGAGCGGCGTGCGGTACTCGATCGCGCCGCGCCACAGCGTCGCGATCCAGTTGAGCACCTTCACGCCGGTCGGTACCGCGATCAAGAACGAGCTCAGCATCACGAACACGAGCAGCGCCTCGGGCAGCGGCCACGTGAACAGGTGATGGGCCCAGGTGAGGAAGCCGAGGAACGCGATCGCGACCGTCGAGGCCGCGATCGCCTTGTAGCCGAAGATCGGCTTGCGCGCGAACACCGGCAGGACCTCGGAGATGATCCCGAAGCCCGGCAGCACCATGATGTAGACCTCAGGGTGGCCGAAGAACCAGAACAGGTGCTCCCAGAGCAGCGCCGAGCCGCCCTGCGTGGAGTCGAAGAAGTGGGTGCCGAAGTGCCGTTCGGTCAAGAGCATCGTGACTGCCGCGGCGATCACGGGCAGCGCGAAGATCAGCAGCACCGAGTAGGTCAGGATCGTCCACACGAACAGCGGCAACCGCCCCCAGCTCATGCCGCGGGCGCGCATGTTGGCGATCGTCGCGTAGAAGTTGATCGCTCCCAACAGCGAGGACAGGCCCGTCAGGTGCACCAGGTAGATCCAGGCGTCCTCGCCACCGCTCGGTGAGAAGTTCGAGTTGGCCAGCGGCAGGAAGCTCACCCAGCCCGCTTCGGGCGGGTTCCAGAACAGCGAGGCATAGAACACGATGCCGCCCGCCAGCAGGAGCCAGTAGGACAGCGCATTCAGGCGCGGGAAGGCCATGTCGCGCGCGCCGATCATCAGCGGCAGGAAGTAGTTGGCCAGCCCGGCCATCATCGGCACGACGAACAGGAAGATCATCGTCGTCCCGTGCATCGTGAACAGCTGGTTGTAGACCGTCGGGGTGACCAGCGTGTTGTTCGGTGCGCCCAGCTGCAGGCGGATCATCAGCGCCTCGACGCCGCCCAGCACGAAGAACGCGAACGTCGTGACGATGTACATGATCCCGATCCGCTTGTGATCGGTCGTCGTGATCCAGCTCGTCCAGCCGCCGCGCTCGGGCTCGGCGCGGCGCGCCGTGATCTGAGGGACCGGTGCTACGTACGTGGCCATGTGATGCGCTGGTCTCCTCGTCTTCCTAGGGGTTCTCGACCTGGCCGGCGCCGATTTGCTTGGCGAGCTTTTCGCGTTCCAGCTTGGCCGCCGCGTTCGCTTCGGAGAGCTGTTTCTTGCGGCCCGCCAGCCATTCGTCGAAGGTCGCCGGCGGGAGCGCCCTGACCGTCGCGATCATCCGGGCGTGACCGCGGCCGCAGAGCACCGCGCACTGGCCGCTGTAGATCCCCGGTTTGGAGATCTTGAACCACGTGTAGTTGTGGTAGCCGGGAACGGCCGTCACCTTGCCCCCGAGCTTCGGGATCCACCACGAGTGCACGACGTCCGCGGACTGCACGTCGAGCGAGACCGTCGTTTCGGTCGGCACGACCAGCTCCTCGTAGGAGTACGGCGCGCCGAGCCCGTCGGGTTCGCTCGCGCCCGGGTACACGAACTGCCAGAGGAACTGGCGTCCGATCACGTGGATGGTCAGCGCTTTGCCGTTCGGCGGCAGCTTGCGCTCGATGCTCGCGTACTCGCCGGAGACCGGCCCCGAGGCCGCGACGAGCTTGTCGCCTTCCGGGCCGGAGTTGGGCGGGTCCTGGATCGAGGACAGCTTCGCGAACGTGATGATCGCCAGCGCGATCAGGATCACCGCCGCGCCGACCGTCCAGCCCACCTCCAGGCGTGTGTTGCCGCGGATCTGCGCCGGCACGGAGTGCTTGCGCCGCCGGAAGCGGATCAGCGCGTAGAACAGCGCCCCCTGTACCGCCAGGAAGATCACGAGCGCGATGTACAGCTCGATCTTGTAGAGGCTGTCGATGTGGTCCGCCTGCGGCGATCCGCCCGACTGCGGCGTGAAGAAAGCGAGGGTCGTGTCGAGCAGGTGGCCCAAGGCGGCGGGGATTCTATTCAGCCCCGCAGGGGAGGTGCTTGATGACGTTTGCCACGAGCGGGAACCAGGCCGCCCCGCCCGCGGGGTGGGCGAGCACGCTACCTCCCCGCGAAGCGCGCGGGGCGCTTTTCAACGAATGCGATCGCGCCCTCGACCGAGTCCTCGCTGCCCGCCATCTCGCGCTGGATCTGCGCCTCGAGATCGAGCTGCTCCGCCATGCGGTCGAACAGCCAGTTGTTCAGCTGGCGCTTGGTCCCGGCGTAGGACAGCGTCGGGCCGGCGGCCAGGCGCGCCGCCAGTGCCCCCGCCTCCTCGCGCAGCTGCTCGTCGGGCACGACGCTGTTGATCAGGCCCCACTCCAGCGCCTTCGCGGCCGGGAGGCGTTCCCCGAGCATGCAGAGCTCGGTGCTGCGCGCCAGACCGATCCGCGTCGGCAGCCACAGCGAGGAGCCGCCGTCGGGGACGAGGCCGATGTTGACGAAGGCGAGCAGGAAGTAGGCGCTCTCGGCCGCCACGATCAGATCGGCGCACAGCGCCAGCGAGCAGCCGATCCCCACGGCCGGCCCGTTGACGGCCGCGACCACGGGCTTGGGCAGCTCGCGGATGCCGACCATGATCGGGTGGTAGACGTCCGTCAGCTGCCGGTACACGGCGTCCGGCCGCTCCTCCGGCGTCGCGGCTCCGCCTCCCAGTTCGCGCAGGTCGGCCCCGGAGGAGAACCCGCGCCCGGCGCCCGTCACGAGCACGGAGCGCACATCGTCGGCGCGGCAGCGCTCGAGCGCTGCCAGCAGGTCGGCGCCGAACTGCGCGTTCCAGGCGTTCAGCACCTGCGGCCTGTTGAGCTCGATCGTCGCGACCCCCTCGTCGATCGTCAGGTTCACCGTCTCGAGCTGCGTCTCTGCCTCGCTCATTGCGCTCCTCTCGTCGTGCGGCCGCCGGCGTGCCGCGATCTCAGGGCGCCGCAACCGCGCCCCGGGAGCGTTGATCCTATGGTGTATCCGATGGCACGACCCGCGATCGGCATATGCACCGCGCTCGAGAAGGCGCGCTGGAGCGTGTGGGAGCTGGATGCCGCGCTGCTGCCGATGAACTACGTGCGGGCCGTGCAGCGCGCCGGCGGCCTGGCCCTGATGCTGCCGCCCGACGAGCAGCTCATCGAGGACCCCGAAGAGCTGCTCTGCCGGCTCGACGGGCTGATCCTCGCCGGCGGCGCCGACATCGATCCGTCCTCCTACGGCGCCGAGCGCGACCCGCACACTGTCGACACAATGCCCGAGCGCGACCGCTTCGAAATCGCCTTGGCGCACGCGGCGATCGAGCGCGACCTGCCGCTGCTCGGGATCTGCCGCGGCATGCAGCTGGTCAACGTCGCCTGCGGCGGGACGCTGATCCAGCACCTGCCCGACCGCTTCGGCCATGGCGAGCACCGCCGCGTGGTCGGCAGCTTCGAAGGCTCCGACCACGAGGTCAACCTGCTCGACGGCTCGCTGGCCCAGGAGGCCGCCGGCCAGCCTGTTCACACCACCAAGTCCCATCACCACCAGGGCGTCGACTGCCTCGGCGCCGGACTCGTCGTCAGCGGCACCTCCGCGTTCGAGGACGAGCTCGCGGAGGCGATCGAGCTGCCCGGCAAGCGCTTCGTGCTCGGCGTGCAGTGGCACCCCGAGGCGGACCCGGACAGCCCCGTGATCGGGGCGCTGGTCGCCGCCGCGGCCCGCTCGGCGCTCGCCGCGGCCTCCGAGTAGCCTCCCGGCGCGTGCGGAGAACGAAGGCGATCCAGGCGACCGCCTGGGCGATGGTCGCCGCGGGCGTCGCCGCCCCGCTGCTGCGCAGGCGGGTACGCGCGCCCGCCGCGGCGATGCAGGCGCTCGCCTTCGCCGCGCCGGCCGGGCTCGCGATCGCCGTGCCCCGCTCACCGCGCCGCGACGTCGCGGTCTGCGCGCTGCAGATGTGGGCCTACCTGGCGGCGTACAAGGCGCCCAACGACGACGAGGAGGCCCAGCGGGCACGCGTCCACGTCTCCTACCCGATCGTCGCCGATCGGCTGATCGGCTTCGGCGAGCTGCCGAGCACTCGGCTGCAGCGCGCGCTGGCGCGCAACGGCGCCGACGGGCCGGAGTGGCGGGCACTGGACCGGGTGCTCGTGTGGGCGCACTGGAGCTGGTTCGCGGTCCCTCACTGCACGCTGCTCTACGTGATGGTGCGTGCGCCCGAGCGCTTCGGCCGCGCCGCCGTGCTGACCTACGCGGTGTTCGACATCGGCGCCTGCTTCTACTGGGTCCTGCCGACCGCGCCGCCGTGGTACGCGGCCGGCTGGCGCGAGGACGGGGCGCCGACGGAGCAGCTCGCCGTCCGGCGCATGATGGTCGAGTACGGCGAGCATTTCTGGCGTGACGGCTGGGGCTCTCTCTACAGTGTCTTCGGAGGTAACCCTCTGGCCGCTATGCCGTCCCTGCACTTCGCCACCACGCTGATGGCCGCGCTCCTGCTCGCCGAGGTTGGGCCGGTGCCTGGCGCGCTCGGCTTCGCCTACACGGCTACGCTGGGATTCGCGCTCGTCTACCTGGGCGAGCACTACGTCGTAGATCTGCTCGCCGGCGCTGCGCTCACCGTGGCCGTGCGGCGGTCGGAGCGCTGGGCGGCGCGGCCGCTGCGGCGAATCGGGAACGCGATCGGCGCCCTGGAGGGAATGGCACACCAAACGGGCTGAAAGCGGGGTCGGCGGGAGGCATGGCGGACGGGAGCGAAACCGGGGGGGCCGCGGAAGCGACCGAGACCGTGCGCGACCACGACCACGGCATGGAGGAGATGCCGCGGGTCCGGCTCACCCGCCGCCAGATCGTCGTTTTCTGCATCTTCACCGCCTCGGCGATCGGCTTCCTGTACTTCGTCCTGCCGAAGCTCACCTCGGCGGGCGAGACGGTCAACCGCATCGAGCAGGGCGACAAATGGTGGATCGCGGTCGGCGTCGTGCTCGAGGCGCTCTCCTTCGGCGGCTACATCATCCTGTTCCGGACCGTCTTCGTGAAGCGCCCGCACCCGCACAGCCACCTCGAGCGGCTCAACTGGCGCGTCAGCTACGAGATCACGATGGCCGGCCTCGCCGCCACGCGGCTGTTCGCGGCCGCCGGGGCCGGCGGCATCGCGCTGACCGCGTGGGCGCTGCGCCGCTCCGGGATGGAACCGCGCCTCGTCGCGTGCCGGCTGGTCGCCTTCAACGTGATCCTGTACACCGTCTACGCCGGTTCGATGCTGCTCGACGGGCTCGGCCTCGGCCTCGGGCTGTTCCCGGGCGGCGGCTCGTTCGCGATCACGTTCGTGCCTGCGATCGCCGCGGCGCTGCTGTTCGCCGCCGCCGCCGGGATCGCCGCGCTGCCCGGCGACGTCGAGCGGCGCATGGCGGCCCGCGCCTCCGGTCATGGCCGCCTGTCCCGGTTCGGCGCGCGCGCTGCCACCGTGCCCGCGCTCGTCGCAAGCGGCGTCCGCACGGCGATCGAGGTCGTGCGCTCGAAGGACCCCGGCGTGCTCGGCGCGCTCGCATGGTGGGGCTTTGACATCTCGGTGCTCTGGGCGATGTTCCACGCCTTCGGCTCGCCGCCGCCGTTCACCGTCATCTGGATGGCCTACTTCGTCGGCACGCTCGGCAACCTGCTGCCGCTGCCGGGCGGCCTCGGCGGCGTCGAGGGCGGCATGATCGGCGCGTTCGCCGCCTTCGGCGTGAACCTCGAACTCGCCGTCCTGGCCGTGCTGTCCTACCGCGCGATCTCGTTCTGGCTGCCGACGGTCCCGGGAGCGGTCGCCTACTTCCAGCTACGGCGCACCGTCGGCCACTGGCGTCAGGAAGAGATGTCGGAGATGCTCCATCCGGGCGAGCACCAAGCCGGCGCGGCCGCCGGGGCGGGCGCCCGGCTCACGGCGTGAGCGCCGTGTAACCAATGTCCTCTGGTACACTATAAAAAGTAAAGTGATGGGCTGGGAGCGGCTTTGACGGGTGCGATCGTGAAAAGATCACGGCCCGCGCGAAGAATGGAGATCCGATGAGCGAGAACGTCGAGAACATCGAGAACGTGGTGATCGTCGGCAGCGGCCCGGCCGGCTACACGGCAGCGCTCTACACGGCCCGCGCGAACCTCAAGCCGCTCGTGATCGAGGGCTTCGCGTGGGGGGGCTGCTGCAGCAGACGACCGACGTCGAGAACTACCCCGGCTTCCCCGACGGGGTCATGGGCCCTGAGATGATGCAGCGCTTCCGCGACCAGGCCGAGCGCTTCGGCGCGCGCCTAGAGACGGACCAGGCCGACCGCATCGAGCTCTCGCAGGAGCCGGGCGGCGTGCACAAGGTGTGGGTCGGCGACACCGTCCACCAGGCGCGGACCGTGATCCTTGCGATGGGCGCCGAGCACAAGAAGCTCGGCGTGGTCGGCGAGGAGGAGCTCGCCGGGCGGGGCGTGTCCTACTGCGCGACGTGCGACGCGGCCTTCTTCAAGGAGGCGACGACGGTGATCGTCGGCGGCGGCGACTCGGCGATGGAGGAGGCGATCTTCCTCTCCAAGTTCGCCAAGAAGGTGACGGTCGTGCACCGCCGTGGCGAGTTCCGGGCGTCGAAGATCATGATCGAGCGCGCTCGCGCGCAGTCGAACATCGATTTCCTCACGCCCTACACGATCAAGGAGTTCGTCGCCGGCGAGAACGGCGCGCTCGGCCGCGCCGTCGTCATGAACGTGGAGACGGGGGAGGAGCGCGAGCTGCTGATCTCGGGCACGTTCATCGCGATCGGCCACGAGCCGCAGTCGGAGCTGGTGCGCGACCAGCTCGACATCGACGAGAACGGATACGTCCTCACCGCGGACCGCTCGACCCGCACGAAGCTGCCGGGCGTGTTCGCCGCCGGCGACCTCGTCGACCACACCTACCGCCAGGCGATCACGGCTGCGGGCTCGGGCTGTCAGGCCGCGCTCGACGCCGAGTGGTACCTGCGCGACACCCCCGGCGTCCCGGTTCCCGCGGGGATGCCGCTCGGCGACCCCGCCGAGTCGCAGTACGCGCCCGCCGCGGACTAGGCAGACCGCGGGGCGGCGGCTGGCTGTGCTGGGCGCCGGTCCCTAGAGTTGGCCCCATGGGAGCGGGGAGGGTGCTGCGTCGCGCGGGCGCGCTCGGTACGGCGGGCCTGGCGACGATCGCCCTCGCCGCGGTGCCGACGGCGCAGGCCGCTCTCGATCCGCAGGAAGCGCTGACCTACATCCCGGCGGGCTTCATCCACAACGAACACCCGCAGGCGGTGATCGAAGAAACGCTCGAAGCGCTCGATTCCTACGGGATCGACCAGAACCTGCTGCCGGTCAAGAACTTCAAGAAAACAGGGCTCCTGAAGCTGAGCCGCAAGGAACGCACGATGTTCGCCCGGTGGGTCGCCGCGACGAACGAATACGACGTGGCCCACGGCACCGCGATCGTCGCCGTCGCCTCGCTGGGCGGCAAGGTCAAGGGCCGCTCGCTGAACCTCGAAGACGCGGCCGTGCGGGCGAACATGCTCGCCGGCGTGCAGACCGTCCTTGAACTCGGCGCGGGCGCCGTCTCGCTGGACCTCGAGCCCTACCCGACCTCGCCGGGCTTCCTCGCGCTGCTCGAAGAAATCGACGCGCTGTTCGCCGAGCGCGGGTTCGCCGGGCGGCTGTCGGTGACCGCCCCGGCGAACATCGCGCGCTGGTCGCCCGCGTACCTGGGGCTCGTCACCTCGCTGCTCGACCAGGTCGATCCGCTCTTCTACGACAGCGAACGCACCACCGCGGCCGCGTACGAGCAGTGGGTGCGCGAAGGGCTCGCCTACTACTCCGCGCACACCGCGCCGGGGACCCGGATCGTCCCGGACCTGCCCTCCTACGGGCCCAACCGCTGGCACGATCCCGCCGCCGAGAACCTCACCACCGCGACGACCGCCGTCGAAGAAGCGATCGCGCAGGGCAGCCGCGTCAACGGCGCCGGGGTCTACTGGTGGTGGGGCTTCTACTACGACGAAGAAGGCGAAGGCGCCTACGACGGCGCGGCGGACCGCGAAGCCTGGCTCGGCCGCACGCGGCTGGTGGCGTTCAGCCCCTGAGCTCGGGCTGGAGCGCGCCCTCGAGCTCGAGCAGCCAGCGCTTGCGATCGAGGCCGCCGCCGTAGCCGCCGAGCGCGCCGCCGCTCCGCAGCACGCGGTGGCAGGGGATCACGATCGGGATCGGGTTCGAGCCGAGCGCGTTGCCCGCCGCGCGGGAGCCGCGCGGGCTGCCGGCCTCGCCGGCGACCTGCCCGTAGCTGAGCACGCCGCCGTAGGGGATCGCGGCCGTCACCGACAGCACGCGGCGTCCGAAGGTCCCGATCAGCGACCAGTCGAGTTCGGTCTCGAAGGTGCGCCGGCGTCCCTCGAAGTACTCGTCGAGCTGGCGGGCGAGGGGATCCAGGCGCGCGGGAGCCCGCAGGATCCGCGGCGAGAGGCGCTCGGAGAGCCGCTCGAGCACCGCCTCCTCGCTCTCCTCGGGGAACGCCAGCCGGACGACCCCGCGCGGCGTGCTGGCGGCCAACAGCGGTCCGAAGGGCGAGTCGAGCGTCGCGTAGGAGACGTCGAGCAGCTCCTCGGTCGCCGCCCGGGCGGCGAGCCGCTCCGCGGCGTCGGCCGCCTCGCGGCCCAGCTCCGGGCCCCCGGCGCCGTCGGCTGCATTGGCGCGGCGTCGCAGCGCGCGCACCATTCGATCCTCATCTCCTCCAAAAAAATCACCGCTCATGCCGGTACCACCTTTCTGAGCTTCGACAGACCCTCGTGCAGCGAGCGCCGTGCCGCCTCCTCCGAGCAGCCGATCGCGGCTGCGATGTCGCTGTGGGGGAGGTCGCCGACGAAGCGCAGCACGACCGCCGAGCGCTGCCGCGCGGGGAGGCTCTCGACGGCCAGCCACAGCTCCTCGTCGCGCGCGCCGGCCGCTGGGACCGCCGGCTCGGCGACCCCGTGCGGCTCCGCCAGGGGCATCGGCGCCCGGCGGCGGGCCCGATGCGCGTCGAGCGCCTTGCGGTGCGCGATCGTCAGGACCCACGCGCGCAGGTTGTGCTCGCGGCGGCGGCGGCGCAGCTGCGGGTACGCACGCAGCGCCGCGATGAACGTCTCTTGGAAGCAGTCGTCCGCCTCCGCGCGGCCGACCGAGGCGACCAGGAACCGCCACACCGCTTCGCGGTGCTCGTCGAGGAACGCCTGAAAGGGCGGTAGCGCGGAGCTCACGGTCATAGAACGGGTCGGGCGCCCGATTTCGTGAGGTCTCCGTGAGGCGGGCTCAATACTCGAAGAACCCGGAGCCCGCCGCTCTCCCGGTACGCCCGGCGGCGACCATGCTGCGAAGGACCGGTGCCGGGCGGTAGCGCTCCTCGCGGTACTCCCGGCAGAGCCCCTCGAGGACGGCCAGGACGTGATCGATACCGATCGCGTCGGCCCACTCCAGCGGACCGCGCGGATGGCTCAGCCCGAGCTTCATGCCCGTGTCGATGTCGGCCGCGCCGCCGACGCCTTCGCCGAACGCGAAGGCCGACTCGTTGATCACCTGGCAGACGATCCGCCCCAGCACCAGACCGGGCGCGTCCCCGACCCAGGCGACGTGCTTGCCGAGCGCGGCGAGCAGCCGCTCGGCGCGTTCGGCCGCCAGCGGCGAGCTCGTCTCCGAGCGCGTCAGCTCGACCAGCCTGGCGCCCTCGAAGCTCGGCAGCACGTGGAACCCGACCGCGCTCCCGCCGGGGTCGAGCGAGGTGAGCGAGCCCTGCGCGCACAGCACGAGCCGCGCCGCTCCGCCCTCGACCGCCTCGCCTCCGACGCCAGGCGCCTGCTCCTCCACCGGCTCGCGGTCGCATTCCACGATCAGCGACGGCAGCACGCCGCCGCTGGGCTCGTGCGGCGCCCGGACCTCGAAGCCCGCCCGCGCGGCCGCCTCGCGCAGTTCGCCCGCCAGCACGTTCTCACCCGAGACGACGATCACGCCCTCGCCTGCGTGCGCCGGGGGCTCGGGCGGCGGCGGGTCCTCCTCGCGATAGCGCCCGCCGCCGGCGACGGCGCTGTAGTCGTAGTAGCCGATGCCGGTCTTGCGACCGTGCAAGCCGGCCGCCGCGTAGCGCGCCGAGATCGGCGAGGGGCGCCAGCGCGGCTCGCCGAAGCTCAGCTCGTAGAAGCTCTTCGAGACCTCGAGCCCCGTGTCGACGCCGACCAGGTCCATCAGCTCGAACGGGCCCATGCGAAAGCCGCCCTCCATCCGCACGATGCGATCGATCGTCTCGATCGGTGCGATCCGCTCGGAGAGCATCCGCAGCGCCTCCAGGCCGAATGGCCGGTTGCAGCGGTTGACGAGGAAGCCTGGTCCGTCGCTCGCGTCGATCACGGTCTTGCCCATCGCCGCGCCGGTCGCCCGTGCGGTCGCGAGCGCCGCCTCGCCCGAGCGCACGCCCGCGATCACCTCGAGCAGCGCCATCACGGGCGCCGGGTTGAAGAAATGCATGCCCACCACCCGCTCGGGGTGGCTCGCGCCGGCGGCGATCGCGGTCACGGGCAGGGAGGAGGTGTTCGTCGCGAGCACGCAGCCCTCGCCGACGATCTGCGACAGCTCCCCGTAGATCTCGTGCTTGAGGTCGAGCCGCTCGGGGACAGCCTCGATCACGAGCTCGCACTCGGCCAGCGCCTCGAGGCTTTCGACGGTCTGAAGGCGCTCGGCGGCGGCCTGCGCCTCCTCGCCGCTCAGCCTGCCTTTCGAGGCTTCCCGGCGCAGCCCGTCCAGCACCCGCTCGCGCCCCTTCTCGAGCGCCTCGGGGATCGGGTCGTAGAGCAGCGTCTGCGCGCCCGAGCGGCAGGCGAGCTGGGCGATCCCCGCTCCCATCGTCCCGGCGCCGAGCACGCCGATCACGGCCGCCGGACTCGCGGGCTGGGCCCCCTGATCAGTGCCCGTCGTCGTGCGCGCGCCCGCGGCGCCCTCCCCGGCCATCGCGCCGGCTAGGCGGGGACCATCGCGCTGATGCCGGTCATCTGCCGGCCGATGATCAGTTTCTGGATCTGCGAGGTGCCCTCGTAGATCGTGGTCACGCGCGCGTCGCGCAGGTAGCGCTCGACGGGGTGGTCGTCGACGTAGCCGGCGCCGCCGTGGACCTGGATCGCCAGGTTGGCGCATTCCAGCGAGGACTCGGTCGCGTGGAGCTTCGCGATCGAGGTCTCGAGGGTGTTCGGGCGGCCCTGGTCCTTGAGGTAGCCGGCGCGCCAGACGAGCATCCGCGAGGCCTCTGTTTTGACGGTCATGTCGGCGATCATCGCCTGCACCAGCTGGAAGCTCGCGATCGGGCGCCCGAACTGCTGGCGCTCGGTCGAGTACTTCACGGACTCCTCGACGCAGCCCTGGCAGATGCCGACGCAGCCCGCGGCGACCGAGTAGCGGCCGGAGTCGAGGTTCGACATCGCGACCTTGAAGCCCTCGCCGACCTCTCCGAGCACGTCCTCGTCGGAGACCTCGACGTCTTCGAGGGCGATCGAGCCGGTGTCCGAGGCGTGGAGCCCCATCTTGTGCTCGATCTCCTGCGGTTTGAAGCCGGGCTGGTCGGTGTCCACGAGAAACGCGACGAGGCCTTTGGCGCCGAGCGACGGGTCGGTCTGGGCGAAGATCACCGCGACCTTCGCGTGGTTGGCCATCGAGATCCACATCTTGTTGCCGTTGATGACCCAGCCGCCGTCGGTCTTCTTGGCCCTGGTGCGCTGGTTGGCCGCGTCGGAGCCGGTGTCGGGCTCGGTCAGCCCGAAGCACCCGAGCCACTCGCCCGAGCAGAGCTTGGGCAGGTACTTGTGCTTCTGCTCCTCGGTGCCCCAGCGCGCGATCCCCGAGCAGACCAGCGAGGTCTGGACCGAGATCACCGTGCGGATCGCCGAGTCGCCGCGGCCGATCTCCTCGACGATCAGCCCGTATGACAGATAGTCCAGCCCGGCGCCGCCGTACTCCTGCGGGATCACCGCGCCCAGGTAGCCCTGGTCGGCGACCTTCTTGACGAGGTCGAGATCGAAGTGGTGGTTGCGGGCGTTTTCCCGCGACTGGATCACGATCTCGTTGTCGGTGAACTCGCGCGCCGTCTGCTTGATCAGGCGCTGCTCGTCGGTCAGGTCGAAGTCCATCGGGCTTCCTTTCAGTGCAGCTTCGGGGTCGTCCAGGGCGCCGCGATCCGCCGCTCGACCTCCTCCGCGAGGCCGTCGATCGGCAGCCGCTCCTGCGCGAGCGAGTCGCGGTCGCGCAGCGTCACCGTGCGGTCCTCGAGACTCTGGTGGTCAATCGTAAAGCAGAACGGTGTTCCGATTTCGTCCTGGCGCCGGTAACGGCGGCCGATCGCGCCACCGGCGTCGTACTCCGAGAGCACCCGCGTCCGGAGCTGACGGTGCAACTCCTGGGCGAGCTCGGGCTGCCCGTCCTTGCCGACCAGCGGCAGCACGGCGGCCTTGACCGGGGCGAGCCGCGGGTGCAGCCGCAGCACGGTGCGCGTCTCGCCCTCGCCCGCGCCCTCGCGCTCGACGACTTCCTCGTCGTAGGCGTCGACGAGGAATGCGAGCAGGGCGCGGTCGGCGCCGGCTGCCGGCTCGATCACGTACGGCACGTAGCGCTCGCCGCTGCCCTGGTCGAAGTACTCGAGCTTCTCGCCGGAGAATTCGGCGTGCCGGCTGAGGTCGAAGTCGCCGCGGTTCGCGATTCCCTCGAGCTCCGACCAGCGGGCTCCGCCGACTCCGTCGGTGGACGGGAAGAGGTATTCGACGTCGCTGGTGCCCGAGGAGTAGTGGGAGAGCTCGTCGGCGTCGTGCGCGCGCAGGCGCAGGTGGTCGGCGCGGATCCCGAGCTCGACGTACCAGCGCTCGCGCTCGGCCAGCCAGTGCTCGAACCACTTCGGCGCGTCGGGCGGAGGGACGAAGAACTCCATCTCCATCTGCTCGAACTCGCGCGTGCGGAAGATGAAGTTGCCGGGCGTGATCTCGTTGCGGAAGGACTTGCCGATCTGAGCGATCCCGAACGGGGGTTTCTTGCGCGAGAACTGCAGCACGTTCTTGAAGTTGATGAAGATGCCCTGCGCGGTCTCCGGGCGCAGGTAGGCGGTCGAGCCCGACTCCTTGACCGGGCCGATCGTGGTCTCGAACATGAGGTTGAAGTCCCGCGCCTCGGTCAGGTCGCACTCGTCGGTTTCGCCGGGATGCTTGGAGGGTTTGCGCCCGCAGGCAAGCTCCCCCAGGTGGTCGGCCCGGAAGCGCTGCTTGCAGGTCCGGCAGTCGACCAGCGGATCGGTGAAGCCTTCGAGATGCCCGGAGGCCTCCCATACGCGCGGGTGCTGGAGGATCGCCGAGTCGATCGCGACGATGTCGTCGCGCTCCTGGAGCATCGCCCGCCACCACTCGCCCTTGACGTTGTTCTTGAGCAGCACGCCGTAGTGGCCGTAGTCGTAGGTCGAGCCGACGCCGCCGTAGATCTCCGATGAGGGGAACACGAAGCCGCGGCGCTTGCACAGCGCGACGATCTTGTCCATCGTCACGACCTCGTCCGTGTTCGTCTCGGTGGTCCTGCCCGGGTCAGACATCAGGGCGAGGATGCTAGTCAAGCGAGGCGCGGCCCGGGCCGCCCCGCGGCGCGATACCCACGCGGGAGCGGCTTGAAACAGATTCCCGCACACGGACACGTGTACGAGCGCTTGCATCTGACGTCAAGGTCTCGCCGAGATTTGCCGAAGCCAATCGTGTCCCGCCGGTGTCCGGACGAAGGACGCTGGAGCGGGCGAGATTTCGGACTTCGAGGTCAGGAGCACCAGATGCAGGTGGCACCAGACAACCACGGCGACATCGATCCCGGCGAGGTGAGCTTCCTGATCACGCGCCGCGAGCTGGCCCACGACACGAGCCAGCTCAGCGTCGAGGGCGACCTCGACCTTGCCTCGGCGCCCAGCTTGAAGCGTGCGCTTGCCGGGCTGCAGGCGACGGGGAGCAGGCACGTCGTCGTCGACCTCTCGCGCGTGAGCTTCATCGACTCGACCGCGCTGG
Organism: uncultured Solirubrobacteraceae bacterium; assembly: GCA_963721285.1. Lineage (GTDB taxonomy): Bacteria > Actinomycetota > Thermoleophilia > Solirubrobacterales > Solirubrobacteraceae > Palsa-744. Next base: position 80,466 of record CAVRIN010000004.1, read on the forward strand.
GCGTGCTCGTCGGCGCGCAGCGCTCGCTCGATCCGGGCACGAAGCTCGCGATCGCCTGCGCCGAGGAGAACGTCCTGCGGATCTTTGAACTGACGGGTCTCGACGCGATGTTCGAGATCGTCCCCACGCTTCAGGACGCGCTCGGCTACGTGCAAGGGAGCACGACGGCGGCCGGGTGATGGCCCGTCGCTCGCGTGCACGCTCGCGCATCGCGCCGCTTACGAGCCTGGCGCTCGCCTCATCGATGCTGATCGCGCTCTCGGCGCTGGTGCCGGGAGGCGCCGCTGCGAAGCGCTCCACGGAAACACCTTCGACCGAAACAGCTGCCGCGCCGGCTCCGGCGCAGCCGGCGAGCAAGACCGAAACCAGCTCCGCGGCGCGGTCGACGCGCGCCGCCGAACGGGCGGCACGGCGGGCCGAACGGGCAGCGGGCTCGACCACCGGCGCGGAAACGGGCGCTGAAGCGACTCCGGGCGCCGGCGGATCGTCGCGAGCGGGATCGGGCGCGAAGCCCGCCCGCGGGCGTGACGCCGCCGCCGCGCGTCGCGCGGAACGACGCGCCGAACGTGAAGCGCGCAAGCACGGCGCCGGGACGCCGTCGAGCAGCGCAGCGCCGGCGGGGGTCTCCGCCCAGGGGGCCAGGCCGGCCAAGGCGACCAAGACCGAACGGGAACACGCTCGCGAAGAGCGCCTCGAACGCGAACGCGCAAAAGAACGCGCGCGTGAACAGCGGCGCCAGGAACGTGAAGGGAAAAAACACGAAACCCGCAAGGAACGCGAAGCGCGCGAAGCGCGCGAAGCCGAAGAAGGGGCCGAAGCGAGCCCGGCGATCGGCGGCGGGGAAGGCGCACGCGCCGGCGTCGCGGCAGTCGGCGTCTCGAACATCGCCGGCGGCGCGCCGACGGCTCAGGCGCCGTCAGCCGCGGCCGTCGCGAGCTCGCGGGCCGGCCGCGCCGCGCGCAGCCGCCACGCCGCACGCGCCCGCCGCGGTGCGGGGTCGGCCGCTCAGCGCGCGCCCGCCAACGCCGCGACCGCGCTGGGGCTGGCCGCCCTGGCGACGGAATCCGGCGGCACGCCGAGCGAAGGCACGGGCGCTGCCAGGCAGGGCGGGCAGCACAAGCCGCGCGCGACGCAGCGCGAATCGCCGCTCGTGACGACTGTCACGCGGATCATCGGCGTGGTGCCGACCGCCGTGTGGCTGCTGATCGCGACGCTCGCCCTGGCCGCTGCCGCCTTTGCGGTCAGCTCGCGCGTGGCCGCGGGCCGAGCCCGCAGGCTCGACCGCCAGCGCCGCGAGCTGCTCGAGGACGTCGGCCTGCTGCAGGCCGCGCTGCTGCCTGAGCTGCCCGAGCGTCTCGGGCCGGTGGCCACGACGGCGGCCTACCGGCCGGCGTCGGGCCCCGGAGCCGGGGGCGACTTCTACGACGTCTTCGGGCTGCCCGAGGGCCTGCTCGCAGTGATCGTCGGCGACGTGTCCGGCCACGGCCGCGAAGCGCTGCCGCACACGACCCTTCTGCGCTACACGCTGCGCGCCTACCTCGAGGCGGGGCTCTCGCCGCGCGAGGCGCTGCGAGCCGCTGCTCCGGCGCTCGAACGGCAGCTGGGCGGCTCGTTCGCGACCGTCGTGCTCGCAACCTATGACCCGCGGGCCCGGCTGCTCACCTACTCCGCCGCCGGCCACCCCCACCCGATCCTCACGGGCCTCGACCCCGACGCTTCGATCATCGCCGCCTCGGCTCCGCCGATCGGCGCGGGCCGGCCGACGGGGACGCGCCAGACCGTCGTCTCGGTCCCGGGAGCCGCCACCGCCCTCTTCTACACCGACGGCGTCATCGAGGCCCGCACGGACGGGGAGCTCTACGGGCAGCGCAGGCTCGCGTCCGCGCTCGGCTCGCTGGGCGCCACGCCCGCCGCGAAGGCCGACGGCGCGGTCGCGCCCACAGAGGCCGAGGCGCTGCTGGACCGCGTCGCCGAGCAGACCGACCGGCGTCCGGACGACATGGCCGCCGTGCTGCTGGATCTTGCAGGCGGCGCCGAGGCGCCGCGCATCGCCGGCGAGGAACTCGTACTCGACGCCGAAGCGGCGAGCGGGAAGCGTCCCCGGCGGTTCCTGCGCGCCGCAGGCCTCGGCGAGGCCGAGATCGCCAGGACGATCGAGCAGGCGCGCACGGCGGCCGCCGAGAGCGGCGCCGCCCTGCTGAAGATCATCCCCGGCGGCGAACGGCCCCGCGTCATTGTGGAACACGACAACATCGCGCCGCTTCGCGCGCGCGCACTAGCCCGCACCCAGGAGGTGGCGCTGTGAGAGAGCATCCGGCCCCCGATCTCGACGCTGCCCTTGTGCTGGGCATGGCGTCCACCGCGATCCCCTTCGCGAGCACGCGTGAGGAAGAGGCCGAGCGCTGGCTTCGGATCCTCCGCCTGCATGGCGAGTCAGGCGCAGCGTTGCAGGCGCTTGGAGTCAGCGAGGCGCCGCTGGAAGGTTCCGGACCCCACGAGAGCGAGGACGCCGGCTTGCCGGCGCCCGAGGACATCGTGGGTCGCGTCGGCGACGCCGCCGCCGCCACGGCGGCACAACGACAGGCCGACTGCTTCACGACGATCGACGTGCTCGTCGCCGTGATCGACGTCTACGGGAACGACTTCAACCAGGTCCTGCTTTCGCACGGGACCGACCGCCAAGAGGTGCTCGAGCGCCTCTACCCCCAGGCAGCCTGACCACCGGGCAGAGCTCCAGGCAGCGCTCGGGGCCGCGGCGCAGGGCCACGGTTCGGGCGCGGCCCGGGCGCCGCTAGGATCCGCCGCCGTGGCGCGGATCCTGATCGTCGGCGGCGGCTGCCGGGGCCGGCAGCTGGCCGCCGGGCTGGTGGGAGAGGGTCACGCGGTTCGGATCACGACGCGCGATGAGCGCGGACGCGAGGCGATCGAGTCGCTGAGCGCGGAGTGCTGGGTCGGCACGCCGGATCGGCTTGCCACGCTGCGGGGCTCGCTCGACCGTGTCGCGATCCTCTGCTGGCTGCTGGGCAGCGCCCGGGGCGGCGAGGAGGAGCTGGCCGCGCTGTTCACGACCCGGCTCGAGCTGTTCCTCACGCAGGCGATCGACACCACGGTCCGCGGCGTCGTCTACGAGGCGGGGGGAGCCGGCGTGCCGGCGGCGGCGCGGGCGGCCGGCGAGGAGATCGCACGGCGGCTGACCGCCGCCAACCGGATCCCAGCGGTCGTCCTGGAGCGCGATCCGGCCACGATCGCCCCGTGGCTCGAGGAGGCCCGGGCCGGAGTCGCGGAGCTGCTCTCGCCGTAGTACTTCTGAGCATCTTCGCGGCCGTCGATCAAGGCCGGCGTTGGGCGCCGCCGATGCTAGGCGCGATGAGGAACGAGCGCTCTCGATACGGCCTGATGGTGTCCTCCCTCGGTGCCGGGCTGCTCGCAGGGTCGGTGTTCCTGCCCTGGTACGGCGTCAGCTTCACCACGACCGGCGCGGGCTCGGTGAGCCGCCTCGGCAGCGCCCTCGCGTCCAACCTGGGCGGCGGCTCGCTGCAGTCGCTGATCGGCGGCCTGCACGGCACCTTCGCGGCTCTGGCCGGCCAGCAGGTCGGCGCGCTGAGCGCGGAGCAGACCCTGAGCGCGCTGAGCGTGATCCTGCTCGTGCTCGCCGGTCTGGCGCTGGTCGACGCGCTGCTCCCACTCGTCCGCGCCGGCTCCGGCGTCCCCGGGGGCGCCGGCGGCGCAGTCGTGCTGCTCGGGGTCGTCGCCAGCTGCTGCGTCCTCTACAGGATGATCGCGCCGCCGACCCCGGCCGGCCACGTCGTCTCGCTGTCGCTGCGCGAGGGTGCATGGCTGTCGCTGCTCGGCGCGCTGATGGTCGCGCTCGGCGGCGTATGGCCGCGCACGCTGCCTTCGATCGCCTCATCCGAGGCGTTCGGCGGCGACATCTGGGCGAGCCTCACCGGCAGCCCGACGGCCGGCCGCTGAGTCAGTCGCGCCGGCCGCGGTCCGCGCGGGCAGTCCTCGCGTCGGCGGGAGTGCTCGCGTCGTGTGCGATCTCCGCGGCGTCTCCGAGCGTCGCGTCGTCGCGGTCTTCGCGATCGAGCAGCTTCGGCGCGGGGCCGGCGTCGTCGAGGCGCGCGAACAGGTTCTCGATGATGCGGGCGGTCGCCCCCCAGATCAGGTGCTCGTCGACGACGTAGGCGTCGGTCAGGAAGCTGATGCCCCGCCTCTGCAGCCGCGTGACGGTGCGCCCGGCGCGGATCTCCTCGAGCGGCAGCTCGAGCACGGCGTCGACCTCGCGCGGCGAGAGCTGCCACGCGACGCCGGCGGGAATCGCCGCGACGAAGGGGTGGATCTCGTAGCCGGTCGCGAACGTGGAGGTGGCCGGCAGCGCTCCGATCAGCTCGACCTGCTCGCGCTGCAGCCCGATCTCCTCTTCGGCCTCTCGCAGCGCGGTCGTCTGCAGGTCGGCGTCAGCGGCGTCACGGCGCCCGCCGGGGAACGAGATCTCGCCCGCGTGGCGGCGCAGGTCCGAGCGCCGGCGCGTCAGGACGAGCCGGCTGACGTCCCCGGCGCGATAGACCGGGACGAGCACGGCGGCGGCCACCGGCGCCGCCGCTCCGGGCGTGATGCTCGGTGAGGCTGAGGACTCAGGCGGCCAGGTGAACGCGCTCAATGCGCTCCTGGAACATGACCTCGCCCTCGAGCGCGCGGTGCACGGGGCACTTGGCGGCGATCACGCGAAGCTTTTCGACCTGGTCCTCGGGCAGGTCGTCCGGAAGGCGCATGACGAGCTGGAACTTGGTCGGACAGCCTCGCTCGGCGGGGCTGTACTCGGCGTCGACCTCGATGTGGCCGATGTCCCAACCCTTGCGCGCGGCGTACATCTCGACCGTGATCGCCGTGCACGAGGCAAGGCTCACGGCCAGCAGCTCGAGCGGGTCCGGTCCGGTGTCGTCGCCGCCCGAATCGATGAGCTCATCGACCACGAGCTGGTGGTCCCGCACCTGCACCGTGTGGCGGAGCCTCGCTCCGTCGCGCCGTGCAGTGGCTTTCATCCGTGTTAGCCCTTGCGGCTGACCCATCTTGTGTCCCTCCTGTCGGTGCTTCCCTCGGTACTACCGATATTAGCTCTGCTCACGGATAGGTGTGAGCAGCGAACCTTTTAAGCCAGGGGGTTGAACAGCAGCCCTGTCAGCAGCTTCGGGTAGAAGAAGGTCGACTTCGGCGGCATGTTCTCGCCCTCGGCGGCGAGTTCGCGAACCTGCCGGACCGGTGTCGGGCGCATCACGAACGCGGCGTCGTACTCGCCGGAGCGGACCATCGCGACGGCCTCGTCGGTGTCGCGGGCGTAGAACATTCCGTTGAAGTGGGAGATGTCGTCGTCGCTGAGGCCGAGCGCCCCCTTCAAGATCAAGGTCTCGAGCACGCCGGTGTCGAGGTGCCTGTATGGCTCGGAGTGCTCGGCGAGGGCGGCATCGGCGATCGACTGGTCCTTCAGCGTCAGGCGTAGCGGGCGCTGGAGGTGCGAGTCGATGTAGCCCATCTGCAGCGGGGTCGGCTGATCGCCCATCGGCGGCGGCGCCAGCTCCTCGAGCGCGACCTCCTCGATCTCGAAGTCGCGGCGCAGCGCCTCGGCGAGCGCCTCTTGGCGCGCCGGGTCGAGCCCGCTCACCAGGCGATGGGTGGGAAACACGGTCAGGCCCGGGTCCTCGAGCGCGACGAGGCACATCAGGATGTAGCGGTGGTCGCCCTCGCCGCCGACCTCCTCGGCGTAGGCCTGCATCGTCTCGTAGCGATGATGGCCGTCGGCGATCAGCAGCTCGGCGTCGGCCGTCGCCGCCTGCACGGCCGCGATCGCCTGCGGGTCGGCGACCCTCCAGAGCCGGTGGCGGGTGCCGTCGCCGTCCGTCACGTCCGCCCAGGGCTGCTCCGCTGTCGCCGGCTCGAGCGCGGTCCAGGCCGCGCCCTGGGGGTCGGAGTACAGCGAGAAGATCGGCGAGATGTTCGCTCGCGTGGCCCTGGTCAGACGCAGGCGGTCCTCCTTCGGGCCGGGATGGGTGCGCTCGTGCGGGCGCACCCGGCCGGGGCCGTAGCCCTCGATGCGAACGCGACAGAAGAACCCGCTGCGCGTGCGCGCGACGCCGTCGGGGCCGGAGTACTCCTGGGTGTGCGCCCAGATCGCCGGCTCCGAGTCGCGCCCGAGCACCCCCTGGAGCTGCCAGCTGTCGAACAGCTCCGCCGCCGTCTCATACATGTCGCGGCCGCCCGGCGCTCCTCGCGGCAGGTCGACCGCGACGACGTTGAACGGCGACCGCTCGAGCAGCTGCGCCCGCTGGCTGTCGTCGATCACGTCGTAGGGGGGCGCGACGACGTCGGCGATCTCGCCGACGACGGCTGGTTCGTAGTGCAGCGCTCGGAGCGGCTGGACGTCGGCCATCGCGGCCGGGGAGGCTAGCAGTGCGGGGGCCCCGCCGGCGCGCGTGGCACGAGCAAGAGCCGTCCGCTCCCAATGCGAACATGTGTTCGACATGGCGCACCCGTTCTATCTACGTGAAAAGGCCCGCGCGCTCCGGGCGGAGCGACGGCTGACGATCGACGAGCTCGCGGAGCGGCTCGCACTGCCGCGCTCGACGATCTATTACTGGGTGCGCGACATGCCGATCCCGGGGTCGGGGCCGGGCGGAGGATGGCCCGCGAACGCGCAGCGCAAAGGGACGCGTGCGATGCGGCGCAAGTACCGGCTGCTTAGGGAGGCGGCGTATCGGGAGGGGGTGGAGAGCTATGACAGCCTCGCTGCGGACCCGACCTTCCGTGATTTCATCTGCCTGTATATCGGGGAGGGCTACAAGCGCACCAGGAACCGGGTATCCGTCGCGAACTCAGATCCGGCTGTCGTCGCCCACGCGACGGTGTGGATCCGACGCCTCACCACCCGGCGGCTGCTGTTCTGGCTCCAATACCACGCCGATCAGGACCCCGAGAAGCTGGTGGGTTTCTGGAGCGAGACGGTGCACGCGCCGACCGAGTCGTTCCGAGTCCTGAGAAAGTCGAACAGCAACCAGCTGAGCGGCCGCATCTGGAGATCACCCTACGGAGTGTTGAGCGTCACCGTCTCAGATACCTATCTGCGCGCGCGGTTGCAGGCATGGATGGATTTGACCCGGCAGAGCTGGCAGTAGAATCCTGCGGGACGGGGCGTGGCGCAGTCTGGTAGTCGCACTCGGTTTGGGTCCGAGAGGTCCCCGGTTCGAATCCGGGCGCCCCGATTGAAGGGTTTGACGGTCGCAGGAGGCGCCTGTGGGGAGCCGGGACCTTCGGGATCGGCTCTGGGATCAGCAGCTAGCGCCGGCCGGGCGTCCGGGATCTGTCGCGCACGGCCCGCTGGCTCCTTTTAGACTCCCGCCCGACAAGCGTGGATCGAGAGGGGCGGCAGAGATGGACTTCGGGGTGATGATGTTCCCGACCGAGTACTCGGTCGCGCCGGACGAGTTGGCTGCGATGGTGGAGCAGCGCGGTTACGAGTCGCTGTTCTTCCCCGAGCACACGCACATTCCGGCCAGCCGTGCGACGCCCTATCCGGCGGGCGGCGAGCTGCCTCGCGAGTACTGGCACACCTATGACCCGTTCATCGCGCTGACCGCCGCAGCTGCAGCGACGGAGCGGTTGCGGATCGCGACGGGCATCTGTCTGGTGGTAGAGCGCGACCCGATCACGACCGCGAAGGAGGTCGCTTCGCTCGATCAGCTCTCAGGCGGCAGGCTGCTGTTCGGTGTGGGCGCGGGCTGGAACCTCGAGGAGATGGCCAATCACGGCACGGACGGCTCGCGCCGGTTCGGCGTTCTGCGCGAGCGTATCGAGGCGATGAAGAAGATCTGGGGCGAGGAGGAGGCGAGCTATCACGGCGAGCACGTCGATTTCGATGCCGTCTGGTCGTTCCCCAAGCCGCTGCAGCGGCCCCACCCGCCGGTTCTCGTGGGCGGCAACGGGCCGAAAGTCATCGAGCGTGTGCTCTCGTACGGCGACGAGTGGATGCCCAACGCGATGCCGGACGCGGAGGCGCTCCAGCAGCGCATCCGCGACTTCCGGGCGCGCGCGGAGGAAGTGGGGCGCGGGCCGCTCGGGGTGACTCTGTACGCCGCGCCCGGGAAAGCCCAGGCGATCGCCGCCTACGAGCAGGCCGGCGTCGGCCGGTACGTCTTCCTGCTGATGTCGGTGGGACGCGAGGAGACCGAGCAACGGCTCGACCACCTCCACAGCGTGATCGGTGAGTACCGCGGTACTTAGCCGAACGCGCGACGGCCTGCATACCGGACCAGGCACATACACGGGCGCGATGCGCGGTGTGAGGCGCGACCATGAAAATCGATCCAACAAAGGGGGTCAGCATGAGCACCATCGACCAGGAGATGGTCTTGGCTCATTTCATCGTCTCGGATGATGTCGAGCGTTCCCGCCGCTTCTACACCGACGTACTTGGCGGCAGGACCGTCATCGGGGGCGAGGTGGGTGACGAGGTGACGTACGTGGCGCTAGCCAACAGCTGGATCATCATCAACGTCGGAGGAGGTCCCACCGACGACAAGCCAACCGTCACGCTCGAGACGCCGCCCGACCCGGATCGGGTGAACAGCTTCCTCAACATCCGGGTTGCGGATATCCAAGCGGTGTACGCCGACTGGAGCGAGCGGGGCGCTCAATTTCTGACGCCGCCGAAGCAGCACGCCACCGAGATCCGCTGTTACATCCGTGATCCGGACGGCTACCTGATCGAGGTGGGTCAGACGACGCTGGACCGAGGTTGGCGTCCACCATCCTGATGGCATGACCTGTGTGGTCGCGCCTGGAGCCGGTCGGACGCCGCGATACGTAGCCCAGCGAGCGCCAGGCCTGGGATGTCGGAGGAGAGCCAAACCAACTCCCGCCATTCGTCCCGATTGAATCGCGGTGTCAGCCAGCCGCTGCGGAAGGCACGCTGGCAGCCGCGAGGAGCAACCCGGATCTCGCCATCCAGGCTCCCCTCACCGGCTGCGCGGGCGCGCTGAGGCTCGCCGCGGGCGTGGCGGTGAATGAGCCGGCTGCGTCGAGGGCGACCTCGACGGCCCTCGCCCCGGCTAGGTGCACCCCGAGCGGCTGTGACGCCTTCACGACCGCCTCCTTCGCGCTGAACAGCAGCCTGTCCCACGCGACGCCGGGGCGCGCGACGAGCAGCCGCTCGACGTCGTCGAGCTCGCGGGGCGAGGCGATCGTCTCCAGCACCCCTGCAGGCAGGGCCGCCTCGAGCTCCGCGTCGATGCCGAGGCCGGCGATGCGGTCGGCCGGCGCGACGGCCGCCGCGCGGTAGCTGCCCTTGTGGGTGATGCTGCCGACGATCCCGGCGGGCCAGCACGGGACGCCGCTGCTGTCGGCGGGAATAGCCCCGGCCGGCGCGCCGAGCCTGCGCAGCGCCTCGCGCGCGCATGCGCGCCCTTCGGCGAACTCGCGCCGGCGCCCCTCGACCGCATTCGCGATCAGCGCCTCCTCACAGGGGAACAGCGTGGGCGGCCCGTCGGGAGGCGCATCGCGCTCGACAGCGACGGCGCCGGGCGGCAGGATCGCCTCGAGCGTCTGAGCCACGCGCACTCAGGCGGGCGCCTCGGCGCCGTGCGCGGAGGTCCGGCTCGCCGGCACGCCGCGCATGGCAAGCGAGAACAGCGGCCAGCGGCCCGGCACGCCCTTGAGCTCGTGGAAGCCGCGGTCGGCGAATTCGAACGGGCCGCCGACCACGGTGCCGAAGACCGTTCCCGAAACGAGCACCTCGCCGGGCGCAGCCAGGGCGCCGACGCGCGAAGCGATGTGGACAGCCATGCCGCCGACGTCGTCTCCGATCAGCTCACACTCGCCGGTGTGCATGCCGACCCGCACCTCGAGCCCGAGGACGCGGGTGGCATCGGTGATCGCGAGCGCGCACCGCAGAGCCTGTGACGGAGCGCCGTCGAAGGTCGCGAGAAAGCCGTCGCCAACGGTCTTGACCGCCCGTCCGCCGAACCGGCTCAGCTGCGTGCGCACCGCCGCGTCGTGCTGCGAGAGCAGGTCGCGCCAGTGTCCGTCGCCGAGCGCGGCGGCGCGGGCGGTCGCGTCGACGATGTCGGTGAACATCACGGTCAGGAGGTCGCGCGGGACGTCGCCGCCGCGACGGCCGCCGGTGAGGAACTCCTCGACCTCGTCAACGATCGCTTCGCTGTCGCCGATGAACGGCAGCGAGTCCGCTCCTTCGAGCTCGACGTAGCGCGCGCCGGGGATGTGCTCGGCGAGGTAGCGCGAATGACGCACGTCCCAGACCAGCTCTTCCGGACGGTGCATCACGAGCGTCGGAACGCGGATCTGATCCAGGCAGTCGCGGACGTCCGCGTCCGAGATCGCGCCGACGATCGTGCGGGCCTCGCTCGGGCTCGCCGTCAGTCGCTGCGTTCTGGCCAGCCACGCCCTCAGCGCCGGATCATCGGCCATCGACGGGGCGAGCCGGGCGGTCAGCTCGCTGTCCGGTTCGCCCCAGCGGCTGAATTCTTCGGCGGTCAGTCCCATCCGCTCCTCTTTGGTCATCGCCCAGTCGTAGTCGGGCGCCCACGTCGTGCGCGCGAACGCGGCGTACATGATCAGCGCGCCGATCCGCTGCGGCTGCTCGGCGGCCAGGAGCGCCGCGACCATGCCGCCGCCGGCGTAGGCCATCACTGCCGCGCGTTCAGAACCGGCGGCGTCGAGCACGGCGAGCGCGTCGGCCACGTCCTGGTCGAGCGAGTAGGCCTCCAGCCCGTGGTCCGAGAGTCCCGTGCCGCGGCTGTCGAACATGATCAGGCGGCCGAAGCTCATCAGCCGTTCGAGGAAGCGCCTGTTTCCGGGCGCCTCCCAGAGCTGCTCGACCTGCGAGATCCAGCCGGGCAGGAACATCAGGTCGAGCGGTCCGTCCCCGGCGACCTGATAGGCGATGCTGACCTCGCCGCTGCGCGTGTAGCGCGTCTCGGGGATCACAGCAGCGCCTCCAGGTGGCTCCGGAACGCAGCCGCCGCCTCGACGGTCGCCCCGATCGCGCGGACGCGATCGCCCAGCCAGGTGTCGGAGGTGACCACCCGCACTGTGCCCGGCTCGCGGCTCTGCGCGAGCAGGCGGATGATCTCGTCGTCCGCCGAGTCGCGGCGCGGCTTGGGTGCATGCGCGACGGCGATCACCGTCGAGCGGATCGGCGGCACCGGCGGTTGCTCGAAGACGACCGTCACGTCCTCGCCGGTCTCGGCGGCCCAGCGCTCGAGCAGATCGACGAGGGAGACCATCGCGCGATGGCGGTCCTTCCACCACGCGTCCGGTCTCGTCCCGATCACGTTCATGCCGTCGATCACCCAGCGCACGCCCTCAGCGTACGACGTGCGTGATGCGTCGGCCCTCCAACCCGAGGACGGCGATGCGGTCGCCGGCACCGCTCTTCTCGATCGCGGCCCGAAGCGGGGCCTGGACATCCTGGGGTGCGATGTAGATCGCCCCGCCGACCGCCCGATCGCGTGCCCAGCCTCGGCAGATCGTTTCGAGCCGGCGCGGGGACTTGATGGTCAGCTCGACCTCGACCGCGATCGGCGGCTCCTCCCCCTCGCGCGGAAGGAGCAGCAGGTCCGGGCGGTGCGAGCGCTGACCGGGTGCGACGGCGAAGCCGAGACCGGTGGCCCTGATCGCCGGCTCGCCGAGCACCACGTATGCCTCGCCGTAGGCCGCCTCGAGCGCCACGGCCGCGGCGCAGCACTCCGAAGCGTGCGCGGCGCCGGCTGCGCTCACTCGCGCCGGTGCCAGCCCGACGACGCCTGCCGCCCTCAGACCGGCCCGCGTCACCGTGTAGATCGCCGGCCGGCCGTGCAACAGCCGCCAGTCTTCCATCAACCCGGCCCGCCGAGCGGCGGCCAACCGCCCCCGCGCGGCGGCCGGACGCTCCGCGTGCTCGCGCGCGGCGAGAGCCTCTGAGGTGACCGCCCCGAGCCCGGCGGCCCAGCGCAGAAGCTCGCGCTGGTCCGCCGAGACGCTGCGTGCGCTCGCGCTCATCGCGACTCACCTCCCTGGCGCACCCGGACCTGCGAGACGACGCGCCCAGCGCCGAAGCCGACCAGAACGGCTTCGCCCGGAGTCAGAGCCATGAGCAGCTCCGGGTCGAGCACGGGCTCTGCGGATCGGTGGCGCGTCGTGCCCCGCGTGCCGCCCCAGCTCACCCGCCAGCAGCCGCGCGTGCCCGCCAGCCGCCCGATCAGCTCGGCCGACTCCGGTACGACCTGCCGGTGCGCGATCAGCAGGGCGAGGTTCCCGAGCACCTGCTCCAACGCCCGCTCGTTGCCCGGCAGCCGCAGATCGGCGATCTCCTGTGTGCCGAGCAGCAGCGACATCCCGGCTGAGCGCGCCCTCCCGAAGAGGGCGGTGACGTGTCGCGCGCCGAGCGCGGAGAACTCGTCGATCACCGCCAGCGTCGGGACCGGCGAGCCCTGCAGCGCGGCGACCGTGCTCTGCAGGTCCTGGACGATCGCCGCGCCGAGCATCGCGGCGAGGAGCGGTCTGCTGTCGGCTTCGAGGCGAAAGTAGACCACCGAGCGCGATCGGCAGGCCGCGAGCAGATCGAACGAGCGCGAGGTCCCGCGCGCCTCGCCCCCGGCGGCGAGCCAGCGCCCGACCTCCGACTCGGCGAGGATCGCGAGACGGTCTCGGATTCCCGTCAGGTCGCGGAGTTGGCGAGGCGTCAGCGAATCGAGGTAGGCGTGGCCCGCGGCGGCCGGACCGGCGTCGGCTTCGCGCAGCAGCAGCTCGAGCGCCTGCGGGTCCAGGAGCTCGACGATTGCTGCCAGCGAGACATCCCGGCGGCAGGCACGCAGCGCCCGGATCGCGTGACCGAGGTAGCGTTGCGCCTGGCGCAGGTAGTGCGGCTCGGTGAAACGCTCCCCAGCGAGCAGGCGATCGGCGATCTCCGTCTCGCCTCCCCGTCCGTAGGGGTTGTATGAGCACGGTCCCTGTGGCGTCCACTCGATCAAGCTGCGCCCAGAGCGCGCCGCGGCCGCTGCGAGCCGCTTGCGCATCCCGGCGTCGCCCTTTGGGTCGACCACGATCACCGCACGGCCATCCTCGATGGCGCGCTCGGCGATCAGCGTCTGCGTCACGGTCTTGCCGGCGCCCGTCGCGCCGACGACCAGCATGTGCCCGCCGACGCCCTGCTCGAACGGAAGCCGCACGGCGCGGCCGCGGGGGTCCCGTCCCAGAATCAGCGGGGACGAGGGTTCTGCCGGCGTTTCGCGGCGGATCCGCAGGCGCTCCATCACGCCTGCCGCCGGGTCCGGCTCGGCAGCGTTGTCGGCGCGGCGGGCGCCGATCTTCCTCGCCGCGTCGAGCGGGGTCAGACGGGCGCGCGCGGCGCGGGCCAGATCCGCCCCGGCTTCGAGGTCGTCTCGGTGCCGGCGCCTGGCGCGAAGCGTTGCGACCGCGCCGGCCAGGATCACGACGCTGCCACTCTTGCCGAGCACCGGCTCGGCAAGCAGCGCGAGCACGAGGACGAACGGCGCCCAGCTCCAGTGCAGCCGGCGCCGCCGGAGCACGCTCGCGCCCACTGCGCCGAGTGCGAAGGCGAGCACGATCCGGCCGCCTGACGCGAACAGTTCGTGCGCTTCCTGAGGGAGCAGCTGGGCCGCCGCGTCGGCGGTCGAGAGGCTCCCGGATCGGGTTCTCATTGGGTCTCCTTCGTTCTGGGCTGCCCGCGGGCAGCCGGATGGCTGCCCCGGCGCCGCCGGGGCCTTCTCGGGCCGCACTGGCGCGCGGCCATGTCGGCCGCCCTGTGGCGGCGGGTCGGCTCCGGCGATCAGCCCTGTCAGGCGGCCGAAGTCCGGGTCAGCTCAGCGTCGTTTCGCGGGCGCGCCCAGGCGCGCCGGGCTGCCGCTGCTCACCTGAGCCGGTAGCCGATGCCCCACACGGCGATCACCCAGGGGGCCGCGTCGGCGTTACGCAGCTTGGTGCGCAGGCGGCTGGCATGAGTGTCGACTGTGCGGGTCGACCCGCTCGAGCGGTATCTCCAGATCTCCTGAAGCAGCTCGGTGCGGCCGAACACGCGGTCGGGCTCGCGCGCGAGCCTGGCCAGCAACTCGTACTCCATGCGCCGCAGCGGCAGCGGACGGCTGCGCAGCGAGGCGGTGCGGGCGAGCAGGTCGACCCGCAGCGGGCCGACCGCAAGCACCCGCTCCTCGGCGGCGGCGGGTGGCGCGGACCGGCGCAGCAGCGCCCGCATGCGCGCTCGCAGCTCGAGGTAGCCGAGGGGCATCGGCAGGAAGTCGTCCGCGCCCGCCTCGAATGCCCGCAGCAGCTCGAGCTCGGTGGCCTGACCGCCGATGACCATCGCCGGCATCGTCCGATCCCAGCAGGATGCCTCGCCATCGGAGCACCGGATCTCCTCGAGCAGCGCGAGCGGCCCGCGGGGGCTGTCGAGCCGGCCGAGCAGCGCCAGGCCGGGCCGGGATTCTGACGCGAGGATCCGGGCATGCCGCTCGCTGCGTGCGAGCTCGACGCGAAATCCGTCCGCAGCAAGCTGAGAGGCGAGCGCCTCGCCGAGCCTGCGATCGGACTCGACGACGAGAACCGCCCGGTCCTCGTTCACCCGAGCTCGACCTCCCGCGGCGCGATCCCGAGGCCGTCACGAGCGATCAGCGCGAGCACGTCGCTGTGCACCCACGGCGTGGGGACACGCTGCCCGCCCTCCGGGAGCAGTCCGATCCGTCGCGCGAGCCAGCTCGTCTCGCCGCAGCGGTTGCCTCTGGGATCGCGCTTCAGGCGCCCGCAGCGGATCGCGATCTCGCTCATGGTCGTCTCTCCCCGCCCGACCCTCGCCAACACCGCCTCGCGGAGGCCGCGGTTCAGCACGATCGGCGAGTGCAGCACGCGCTCGAGCTCGGTGCGCAGGACGGTGATCGAGACCGAGGAATCGCCGGTGTGGAGCGCCACCGCCTGCCGGGTGTACGCGCACAGGGGCTCGTAGCTCTCCAGCAGAGCGATCGCCGCGCGGAGGCTGACGGTCACCGGCGCGAATGAGCCGTGCGCGGCCGCCCGTCTCCAGCGCAGCTCGGGGATCGACATCTCGCCCGGCACGGGATGCAGCCTGTGCACGAAGCCGGCCGTGTGAACCGACCACTCCCGTGGGCGATCCGGCTCGGCGTCCGACCTTGGCACCGGCAGCTCGTCGGCGTCGATCGGCGATCGGCAGCGCCGGCTGTCCGCCGTGGCCTCGAGGTAGCGTGCGCAGACGACGGTTGCGTTGGAGGAGGGCTCATCGGCGGCGAGCCTGGCCAGCAGTCGTTCTCGACCGGAACCGAGCAGGTCGCGGTCGATCACCAGCCGCCCGCCGTCCCAACCCGAGCGCAGGATCACCTCGCGGGGCGCTCCATCGTCGTCGTACCGGAGCAGCAGTCGCTCGCGTCGCGCCCGGGGCACGTCGCCGCGTTCGGACGTGGCGTGGTCGGTGCGCGGCGAGGCGGCCGGAGCGGTAGCCGGCGTGATCGCCCGGGCACGGGCGAGCGAAGCGGAAATGGGGTGAGTCGTCTGTTCCTGGGGTCTCGGCAAGCGGTTCCGGTGCGCTACTACGACGGCTCCCGTCCCGGCCGGTCGGCGGCGCGATCGCAGTCGCGTGCGGCCACCTCGGCGTAGAGGGGCAGCCACCTAACGCCGGACGGGCCGAGCGGGCCCGTTGCGGCCGGGCGAGAGGGGGGAGGCGTGATCGGTGGAGCACGCCCAGCCCCCGGGGCGACTGCACCGGTGGGCGCCGCAATTGCGCGGAATGGCGGGGCGAATGCGGCCCAAGACGGCCAGCTCTCGCACAGACTGCGGGGCGACGAGGTTCCACGCGCGGCTTGCCTGCGGTGTCGCCGCGCGGCGAGCTAGCATCGTCGCATGGCTGAGACGAGTCCAAGAAAGTGAATTGTCTGCGTCGGACGTCGGACCGTTGCGTCCGGGGCCGACGGCCGACGGCGCGGGTTGCCAATCCGACTGAGGATGTGTATTTGGGCGCCGTCGTGGGTATGGGGGCTAGCAATGCCATGACCAACGGGGCGTGTCACCCCCGGTTCGCACCGCGGACGGCGGCGCTTCGCCGAGTCAGAAACGCGCCTCGACCACCGGATCAATCCATACGAACCTCCTGCGGGTGGCCGGCTGCCGGAGCGGTGTCACGCAAAGGACGACAGGCGGGACGATGGCTTTGACATATGAACCGCGATCGACACGAAGCCTGCGGCCGGGCCCGGGAGGCCTGCCGCGCGGACAGGTCACCGAGATCCAGCGCGGGCGGATGCTGGCGGCGGCCGTGGACGCCGTCGACGAGGTCGGTTACGCCGGGATGACGGTCGCGCAGGTGATAAGCCGCGCACGCGTCTCGCGCAAGACGTTCTATGACGTGTTCGCCGACCGTGAGGATTGCTTCCTGGCGGCCTTCGACCAGGCGCTCGCGCAGGGGCGAGAACTGCTGGGCGAGGCGTATCGCGCGGAGGACTCGTGGAGCGAGGGCGTCCGGACGGCGCTTGCGAGGTTGCTGAGCACGATGGACGAGGAGCCGGCGCTGACCCGGCTGGTCGTCGTCGAGGCGCTCGCCGCTGGAGAGCGGGTGCTGGGACGGCGTGCCGAGGCTTTCTCCGAGCTTGCCGCCGCAATCGACCGTGGTCGCCGCGAGCCGGACGCACTCGATCCGGCGGAGGTCACCGCCGAAGGAGTGGTGGGTGCGGTGTTCGCGGTGCTCCATGCGCGGGTGCTGGACGGAGGGGAGAGGCCGCTCACCGAGCTCCTCGGCCAGCTCATGAGCATCATCGTGCTGCCGTACCTCGGCGCCGAGGCGGCGAACAGCGAGCTCAAACGTCCCGCCCCCGAGCTGCCCGGCGGCCGCGGGCGCCGCCGCCGCCGGCGCGGCGACCCGCTCGAAGGTCTGCAGATGCGCCTCACCTACAGGACGGTGCGGGTGCTGATGGTGATCTCAGAGCAGGCCGGCGCGAGCAACCGGGAGATCGCCGAGCGCTCGGGGATCGTCGACCAGGGGCAGATCTCAAAGCTGTTGAACCGGCTCGCGCGCCTCGAGCTCGTCGAAAATCTCGGCGACGGACAAGAGAAGGGCGCGGCGAACGCCTGGCACCTCACCCAGCGAGGGCAGGCGGTCGAGCGGGCGACGCGGCCGCGCTGAGTTCTCGGGCCGCTCCTGTCCCGACCGGGGGATCTGCCCAGAGGCAGTGGCTTTCGCACGCCGCCGAACGGGCATGAGTTTTGTGACGAGACCCTGCTAGTCTGGCGCCAGGTCAGTTTCATCACAAAACTTAGATTGGGAGGCTCGTGATGTCACAGCGTGAGGCGACCCGCACCCAGGGTCGCGAGGTAGTGATCGTCGAGGCGGCGCGGACGCCGATCGGGCGGGGCCACAGCGCGAAGGGCTTCTTCCGCGACGTGCACCCGAACGAGCTGCTCGGGACCGCGTATCAGGCGGTGATCGAGCGGGCGGGGATCGAGCCGGAACTCGTCGAAGACGTCGTCGCCGGCTGCGTCTCGCAGGTCGGCGAGCAGTCGAACAACATCGCGCGCAACGCGTGGCTGCAGGCCGGGCTGCCGGTCGGCACCCCGGCGAGCACCGTCGATCGCCAGTGCGGCTCGGGCCAGCAGGCGGTGAGCTTCGCGGCCGGGCTGATCGCGGCGGGCGTGCACGACGTGATGATCGGCGCGGGCGTGGAGCACATGGGCCGCGTGCCGATGGGCTCGAACGTCGCCGACGAGGAGCTCGGCACGCCGTTCCCGCCCGAGCTGATGGAGCGCTACGAGCTGATCCCGCAGGGACTTTCGGCCGAGCTGATCGCCGAGCGCTGGGAGATCGCGCGCTCCGAGCAGGACGAGCTTGGCCTGCGCTCGCACCGGCTCGCCGCGAGAGCGACGGGCGAGGGCCGTTTCGACAGGGAGATCGTCCCGATCGAGATCGACGGCGACACCGTCGCCGCCGACCAGGGCATCCGCTACGACACGAGCCTCGAGCAGCTCGCCGCCCTGAAGCCGGCCTTCAAGGAGGACGGCACGGTCACGGCCGGCAACAGCTCGCAGATCTCAGACGGGGCGGCGGCCGTGCTGCTGATGGCGCGTGAGACGGCCGACGAGCTCGGCCTCGCCCCGCGGGCGAGGATCTTCGACGCGACGACGGTGGGAGTCGATCCCGTGATCATGCTGACCGGGCCGATCCCCGCGACGCAACGGCTGCTCGAGCGCAACGGCATGACGATCGACGACCTCGACCTGATCGAGATCAACGAGGCATTCGCGTCGGTCGTCTGCGCCTGGCGGCGCGAGCTCGAACCGGACATGGACAAGGTCAACGTCAACGGTGGCGCGCTCGCGCTCGGCCACCCGCTCGGGTCCTCGGGCGCGCGGCTTTTGACCACGCTCTTGCATGAGCTCGAGCGGAGCGACTCCGAGCTCGGGCTGGTGACGATGTGCACCGCGGGCGGGACAGGCACGGGGACGATCCTGCAGCGGGTCTAGGCCGGGCGACGGCGGTCTCGCGCGAGGACCGATTGGCGGTGGGGGCGCGGCTGCGCTAGCTCGCGCCGTGCAGCGCCGCGGAGATCCGCGCGGCGGCCGCCAGCAGGCGCTCGGCCGTTGCCGCCCCGTCGCGCTCGTCTACCCAGACGGCGCTGATGCTTGCCTCCACTGCCTCCCCGGGCGCCGCGATCGCCGCTCCGACGCCGGTCGCGCCCGGCAGCAGCTCACCCGCGGTCTGCGACCACCCGCGTTCGCGCGCGCGCAGCACGGCGTCGCGCTCTCCGGGCTGCGGGGGACCGGCAGCAAGGATCGCGATCCCGCTGGCGGCCTGGTCGAGAGGGTGGCGCAGGCCGGTCCGGTAGGCGATGTGGAGATCGGAGTTGCGCGGCTCGAGCACGGCTGCCACGACCGCGTGCTCTTCGTCGCGGAGCGTGAGCGCGGTCGTCGCCCCCACCTCGTCGGCGACGGCCTGGAGCTCGGGCACGGCGATCTCGCGCAGTCGCGAGCGCACCCCGCCGGCCAGCTCGATCAGGCCGATCCCAAGGCGGAACCGCCCGTCCTCGTCGCGCACCACCAGGCGCTGGTCGGCGAGCGGGCCGAGCAGGCGGTAGACGCCAGCACGGTGCGTTGAGAGCTCTCGCGCTATCTCCGAGACGGAGAGCCCCTCAGGGTGGCCTGCCAGCAGTCGCAGCACGCGCAGGCCCGCGCTCCAAGGTGAGCGAGCCGCCGGCGCCCGTCCGCTCTCGATCGGCGGTCAGCGCCATCGTTCCGTCCGGAGCGACCGGCCGCGCTCGGAAGCGGCGACGTACAAGCCGGCAGCGTGCGTTTATCGTTTGCATCGCACATCTATAGTACGATGCTCCCCGGCCGCGGCGCGCGCAGTCCGCCCGGGCCGATCGGACCAGAGGAGGGTGACCTGGGGGCGATGGATACAGCGGTGGACTACGAGATCGTCGTGATCGGCGGGGGCTTCTCCGGCATCGGCGCGGCCATCAAGCTCGACCAGGCCGGCTTCTCGGACTTCGTCGTGCTTGACGAAGCGGACGGCGTCGGCGGCACCTGGCACTGGAACACCTACCCGGGGGTCGCCGTCGACATCCCGTCCTTCAGTTACCAGTTCTCCTTCGAGAAGCGCAGCGACTGGTCGCGGGTCTACGCGCCCGGGCGGGAGCTGAAGGAGTACGCCGACCACTGCGTCGAGAAGTACGGGGTGCGCGACCGGTTCCGGCTGAAAACGAAGGTCACCGGCGCGAGCTTCGACGAGGACGCCAACGCGTGGCAGGTCGATCTCTCCGACGGATCGCAGCTCACCGCGCGGTTCGTGATCGGGGCGACCGGGGTGTTCAGCCAACCCAAACTGCCCGACATCCCCGGGGTGGAGACCTTCGCCGGCACCGCGCTCCACACTGCGCGCTGGGACCACTCGGTGGATCTCCACGGCAAGCGCGTCGCCGTGGTTGGGACCGGCGCGTCCGCGATCCAGGTGATCCCCGCGATCGCGCCCGATGTCGAGCAGCTCACCGTATTCCAGCGCACGCCGATCTGGTGCCTTCCGAAGCTCGACGCCCCGCTGAGCGCTCGCGCGCGGACGATGCTCCGCTGGGTGCCCGGCGCGATGCTCGCAGCGCGCTGGCTCAGCCAGGCGTTCGTCGAGCTGACGTTCGTGCTCGTCGCGCACTTCGCGGGCAAGTTCCCGTTCCTTCCCGCCCGCGGCGAAGCCGAAGCGCTGAAGCTGCTCGGGACGGTCGACGACCCGAAGGTTCGCGAGGAGCTCACGCCCCATTACCGCCTCGGCTGCAAGCGCCCGAGCTTCTCGAACGAGTACATCCGCACGTTCAACCGCGAGAACGTGCTGCTGGAGACCTCCGCCATCGAGGAGATCACGCCGGGCGGGGTGAGAACCGCGGACGGCGTCGAGCACCCGGTCGACGTGCTCGTGCTCGCGACCGGGTTCAAGGTCTTCGAGAAGGGCAACATGCCGCCGTTCCCGGTTCGCGGCCCACGCGGCGTGGAGCTCGCCGAGTGGTGGGACGAGAACCGCCAGCAGGCCTACGAGGGGGTCAGCGTGCCGGGCTTCCCGAACTGGTTCTCGATCCTCGGCCCCTACGGATTCAACGGCCAGTCCTACTTCGGCCTGATCGAGACCCAGATGCGCCACATCGTGCGCTGCCTGGACCGTGCCCGTCGCGAGCGCGCGACGCGCGTCGAGGTCAGGGAGGAGGCCAACCAGCGCTACTTCGAATCGGTGCTCGCCCGCCGCGGGAACCAGGTCTTCTTCGCCGGCTCCTGTGCCAACTCGAACAGCTACTACTTCGACGCGCACGGCGACGTGCCGTTCCGCCCCAGCCTCACGCTCGAGGCCGCCTGGCGAAGCGCACGCTTCGATCTGGACGACTACGCGTTCGCGGCGTAGCGTTCAGGCGCGCGCGGCCCTCAGATGTCGCGTCCCGCCCTCAGCTCATGAACGGCATGAGCTCGGCGGGCATCGTTACGAACGGGCGCATCATGTCGCGGTCCTCGTGCTCGAGGATGTGGCAGTGGTACATGTAGCGGCCGGCGTACGTGGTGAAGCGGACGACGATCTCGACGATCTCGTTCGGGTTGACGCGGATGGTGTCCTTCAGGCCCCGCTCGTTGTCGTCGATCGCATGATCGAGCTCGTCGTCGGGGTCGCGCCCGAGCGTCACCGAGGCCGCGATGGCGAGGTCGCCGGTGCCGTCCTCCGGGATCTCATAGCGGATCGGGCGTCGTGACAGGATCTGGAACGGGTCGAGGTGGAGATGGATCGGGTGTGTGTCTCCCGTGAGGTTGATGAGCTGCCAGACCTCGTGCTGGCCGAGCATCGGGAAGAAGGTCGTGGCGTCCTCGAAGTGAGCGGCAACGGTGCGGTAGCGGGTCGTCTGCTCTGCCTCGGTGATGGTGAGGAGCGGTCCGGCGTGGTCGTCGGGGGCGATCGCGAGCTCGCGCATCGTGAGGACGTTGGGCTCGCCCTCGAGCTCCCGCTCGACCAGGGCGATCGCCCGGCGCGGCGCGCCGTCCAGCGAGTCCGGCGCCGGCGGTCGGTAGTCCGTCGCAAGCTCGCGCGGAATCGTGCGGCGGGCCGCCGGGCGGTCGACGATCCGGAAGCGCATGACCTGCGGATAGGGAAGCAGGCCCTCGAGATCCGCTGCATCGCGGACGTCGGCGGCAGGAAACGCGGCGCCGCCGAACGGAGCGGCCGCCGTGTTGAAAAGCGTGAGCTCGGAGCCGGGCTCGAGGTCTGAGAAGTCGACGACCACGTCGGCGCGCTCGGCAGAGGCAAGTACGAGGCCGTCGGGCGGCATGCGGGCGGGGGCGCGAAGCAGCCCATGGTCGGTGCCGATCTGGCTGATCCGATCGAGTTCAGGGTCGCCATCGCGGGCCAGTACGAGCCGGTACGTGCGCGCATTCGAGCCGTTGATCACGCGGAAGCGGTAGGTGGTCGCCTGCACTTCAAGGACCGGCCAGATCTTGCCGTTGACGGTCGTGAACGGCGCGAAGGCCTCCATCACCTCGGGGTCGGTCTTGTGCACGAGCCGGCCGGTCAGCTGCCCTTGATCGTCGACGTCGAAGTTGCGGTCTTGAATCAGCAGTGGCAGCTCGAAGGGCGGGCCCTCAGGCAGCCCGAGCTCGCGCTCACGCTCGTCGCGGACGATCCAAAGCCCTGCCAGCCCGGCGTACACGTCGAACTTGGTGACGCCCATGACGTGGTCGTGGTACCAGAGCAGCGCCGCGCGCTGGTCCATCGGGTAGTGGAAGACGGCGTGCTGGCCGGGCGCGAACAGGTTCTCCGTCCAACCGTCATAGGAAGCCGGGGTGAGGCCGCCGTGCAGGTGCACGACGGTATAGCCGGCGAGCGCGGCCGCCCGTTCGTCGGTCGTGCCGCCGCTCAGTCCGGGTACGGCCTGCACCGGCACACCGCGGACGTCGATCGCCTCGGGGGCAATCGTCGCGGCGACCGGCAGCGGACCGTCGAGCTCGTTGCGCCACTCGACCGTCACCTGCTGGCCGCGCTCGGCCTCGATCGTCGGACCCGGCACGGTTCCGTCGTAGCCCCAGATCCGGGATTCGGGCAGATCGCGATGAAACCGGTGCGACGCGGCACGCATGTGCACCGTGAGCCGGCCCTCGTGCTCGGCCGCGATCAAGCGCCGCGGAACCGGAAGCGCGTCGACGAAGGAGGCCAGGGGTGCGCTAAGCGCCTGGGTCACCCGGTGATCCTAGACGCGGCCGCCAAGATCGATGTGCCGTCGACTCGTGGCGACACGAAACGACGTCCGGCCGCGGGGAGTGTGTAGCGTTGAGGAGGAAGCGGTCTGGAGACATCAACAATGGGTGCAGCAGGGTATTCGACGATCACTCCGTTCTTTCGAGTGTGCGACGGGGTGCGAATTCGGTTTGCTGACAACAAAGTCGACTCGTCTGCAGTGACGGTGTTGATGTTGAGTCCGTGGCCCGAGAGCCTCTGGGCGTACCGGAGGATCTGGGACCAAGTGTCGGGGGTGGCGCACGTGGTTGCGATCGACCTGCCGGGCTTTGGCCACTCAGACGGTCGCCCGGAGCTGATCGCGCCGGACGCGATGGGCACGTTCCTTGCGCGCCTCATCGAGGAGTGGGGCCTGGGCGCGCCGCACGTGGTCGGTCCGGACGTCGGCACCGCCGCCGCGTTGTTCTTGGCGGCCAACGCTCCAGGCCGCGTCATGAGCTTGACAATTGGTGGAGGCGCGGTGCGTGTTCCCATCGATGCCGGCGGTGCGCTCAAGGATGTCATCGGCGCCCCGAGCCTCGACGTCGTCCGGCAGCTGGATGCCCGAACCAACATCGGGGTCGCCGTCGAGCCCGTGGCGGGTGCCGATAGTGAGCCCGACGTTCATGAGGACTACGTCAGCGCCTATGACCTCGGGCGTTTTGCCGAGTCCGCTCGCTTCGTCCGCCACTACCCCGAGCAGAACCCGGTGCTGCGCGATCTGTTGCCCTCGATCACCACGCCGGCTCAGATCGTGGCTGGACGCGAAGACGACTTGGTGCCCTGGTCTAACAACGAGTACCTCGCCGACCTGCTTCCCAAGAGCGAGATCCGCCCGCTGGATGCCGGCCACTTCGCGTGGGAGCAGGCGCCTGACGAGTACGGCCGTCTCATCGTCGATTGGGTCACCGGCGGGTTCCAGCGCCTCGGTGGCGATCCGAAGACTGTTCTCGAGCCGTAGGAGACCACGCGCCATGAGGCCTTCGTCGATCGTGCGATCGCGTCTTGTGACCTGGCCGGAGCTGCCGGTACCCGCCGAGTCGGTCAGCCGGCAGCTGCGCTCCGCATGAAGCCGCCCGTATTTACAGGGCTCTCGTGATGCGGATGAGAGGACTCGAACCTCCACCTGGTTGCCCAGACACGGACCTGAACCGTGCGCGTCTACCAATTCCGCCACATCCGCGTGCGGGGAAGCGAAGATATCGCACCCGGCCCCGGCGACAGCCAGAGCAGTTCGCGGGCGCCCCGCTGCTCGTCCGCCGGTGCTCGTCCCGCCGTCGGGCATGCAGCTCTGAGCCTCTGCCGGCCCCGGGCCTGCCGAGTAGTTCGTGTGGCTTCCGGGCGCCGGCTTTGCTAGCGTCGATCCCCGTCCCGAGCGCGCCGCTATCGTCTAGGGGACTAGGACGCCGCCCTCTCATGGCGGAAACCGGGGTTCGAATCCCCGTAGCGGTACTCACAAAACCCCCGCAAGCGTGGGGTTTTCGCGTCTCAAGGGCGATGCGTAGCGGGCGCCTACTCGTCCAGCCCCACGGCTTCAAGGGCTTCGGACTTGTCTTGGTACATCGTCCACCGCACCACGCGGTCGTCGCGAAAGGTCACCACAGTGACGCCCTTCGCCTCGACCTCAATCCCGCCGCGTCCCGTCATGCGCGCCGTTATCGGCACGACCACATGCTCGCCCTGGGAGATGAACTCCTCCGGGACGAACCGGGTCTGCTCGAACGGCTCGATCATGTCCGTCCAGAAGCGCCGGATGGCGTCTTGTCCCACGTACATGCCGGCGTTCGGGCCACGCGAGTGCGACCAGTCGAGGGCCATATCCGGCGCGGCGTCTTGGAGGGCCGCGTCAAAGTCCTCTCGATTGAAGGCCTCAATCGCGCGACGCACGATCTCCACGTTCTCCTGCGACATCGCCTACCCCTCCAGCCCCACGGCTTTGAGAGCTTCGCGCGGCTCGTTGAACCACGCGAAGCGGACGATCTTGCCGCTACGAACGTCGAACACGTAACCACGTTCAGCATCAACCTCGACGCTGCTGCCGACGCCCCGTGCGACCACCCTCACCCTCACCGCCACCTGGTCTTGTGTGTCGAAAAACGCGAGCGGCTCGAACCGACGCGTTGGGTAGACGGCGCGGATCCCCTGGGCCGCGATCGCGAATCCGTCGTAGCCCCGGCGAGTCCCCGGCTCGACGGCATAGGGAGGGTTGACGTACTCAATGTCTGGGTCCATCAATGCGGGCACTACGCCGAAGCCATCCTTCTGCCAGGCGTCATAGAGCCGCTTGACCACCTCCACGTTCTCCTGCGACATCGCCTGCCGAGTATCCCGGAGTGGGGCGATGCCTGACCTTCGCCGCCGCGACGTTTCTACTCCGCCAGCCCCACGGCCCTGAGCGCCTCGCCGTGATCGGGATAGACGCGGGCGCGCGAAATCCTGCCGTCGCGAAACTCCCAGACCGCCCCCAACTGAGCGTTCACCTCGACGCCGCTGCCTCTGCCACGTCCCTCGATTCGGCCGAGCATCAGCACACGGCCACCGAGATCGCGGTAGTTCTCAGCGGTTACGTGGAACTCCTCCCAAGTGTCATTGATCTCCCCGAGGTACTTTTCGATGCCCTCGCGGCCCCGGTAACCGTCGCCCTCGACGGTGCTCGGGAGCGCCGGGAACCACTCGAAGTCATCGGTAAAGAGATCGTCATAGGCGTCCAGAGTGCGCCCGTTCAAGGCGTCCATCGACCGCCTGGCCATCTCCATGTTCTCCGGCGACATCGCCTACTCCTCCTGGCCTATGGCTTTGACAGCGTCGGCAGGGACCGTGTAGGCGACCGCGCGCCACATCCTGCCGTCACGCCAGGTGATGATCTGCGCCATGTCTTGATTGAGCGGAACGCCGCTCGCCCTCGCCGTACCGGAGATGTGCATGACAGCGACCGCCTGTTCGCCCGCGTGCTGAACCTCCCTGAGCGCGATGCGATACCCATCCCAGATCGCGTCCATGTTGGTCACGAACTCCAACATCCCGTGGGCGCCGGCGTAGACCCGCTGCTCGACAGCGCCGATCGCCGCGTGAAACTCGAACCCGGAATGCAGCGCATCCGAGATGCCATCGAGGTTCCGTCGATTGATCCCCTCGACGAGCAACGCGATCTCCTGGTCGCGTGGCAACACCCGACCAGTATCCATCGCACCGCCGCCGCGCTGCCCCGCCGTGAGACAGGGCGACTGCCCATAGCACTGGCGCCCGGGCCCTGAGCACTGGACTGGCCGCTTCGGGTCGGCCGGCAACGCACGGCCTACGGTCCGCGGAACGCCGACCCTGTGGGTCTCCCCGGCGTGTAGTCTCGGAGCCGGGTGGAACGCAAGTGGTGGACCCTGCTCGCGAGCTGCATCGCGACGTTCATGCTGCTGCTCGACGTCACGATCGTGAACGTCGCGCTGCCGTCGATCGAGCGTGACCTCGGCGCGAGCTTCAGCGACCTGCAGTGGGTGATCGACGCCTACGCGCTGACCCTCGCGGGCGCGTTGCTGGCCGCGGGGTCGCTGGCCGACAAGGTTGGCCGCAGGCTCGTCTTCATGCTCGGGCTGGCGATCTTCACCGCTTCGTCGCTGGCCTGCGGGCTGGCTCCCGACCCGCTCTTCCTGCATGTCTCCCGCGCGGTGCAGGGAATCGGCGCGGCAATGATGTTCGGCACCGCTCTGGCGCTGATCGCGCAGGAGTTCCAGGGTCGCGAGCGTGGGACCGCGCTGGGGATCTGGGGCGGGACGACGGCCCTGGCGGTTGCGACCGGGCCGCTCGTGGGCGGCGCGCTCGTAGACGCGCTGTCGTGGCGGTGGATCTTCCTCGTGAACGTGCCGATCGGCCTGGCCGCGCTCGCGGTCGCGCAGCTGCGGTTGCGCGAGTCGCGCAACCCGGCCGCCTCCGGCGTCGACCTCCGCGGCGTGGCGCTGCTGTGCCCCGCGTTGTTCCTGCTCGTCTACGCGTTGATCCGCGGCAACGAGGAGGGCTGGGGGAGCACCCTTATCGTCAGCTGCTTCGCGGGCTCCGCACTGCTGCTCGTCCTGTTCGTGGTGGTCGAGCGCCGTGCCGCCGACCCGTTGCTCGACCTCTCGCTGTTCCGCAAGCCGGCCTTCACGGGCGTCACGATCTGCGGCTTCACGCTGTCGGCGTCGATCTTCTCGATGTTTCTCTACATCACCCTCTTCTTCCAGAACGTGCTGGGCTTCTCGCCGTTCGAGGCCGGGCTCCGGTCGCTGCCGGTTACGGGGCCGATACTCGTCGTCGCGCCGCTGAGCGGCCGGCTGACGGCGCGCGTGCCGGTGCGGCTGTTGCTCGGGACGGGGCTCGCGTTCGTGACGGTCGGGCTGCTGCTGATGGGGAACCTCTCCGACTCGTCCGGGTGGACCGCGCTGCTGCCCGGCCAGATCCTGGCGGGCATCGGGATCGGCCTGGCGACCCCCGCGCTGGCGTCGACCGCCGTCGGCGTGGTCAGACCCCAGCTGAGCGGCATGGCGTCGGGCGCTAGCAACACAGCTCGCCAGCTCGGGATCGCCACCGGGATTGCCGGCCTCGGCTCGATCTTCCAGTCGAAGATCGAGTCGACGCTCACCCCGCTGGTCGCGGGCAGGCCCGCGTCGTCGCACGTCCACGAGCTCGCCCGGGCTGTGGCGTCGGGCGGGAGCGGGCGCGCCTTGAGGGCGGTCCCGCCCGCCGACCGCGAAAGGGTGGCGCAAGCCGCCCACCACGCGTTCGTGACGGGCTTCAACACGATCGCGCTCGTCAGCGTCGCCGTGGCGGCGGTGGGCTCCGTGGCGGGGTATGCGCTGGTGCGGTCGCGGGACTTCGTGGGCGTGGGCGGCCCGGCCGCGGCTCCGCCGGAGCCGGAACCGGAGCCGGTGCGGGCGTAGGGGCGGCGCGGGCTACGGAAACCCACGGCTTCATCCCCGGGGACGACGCGAAACACCACCCCGGCCTAGACGAGTTGCCAGAAGCGGGGCGACGGCTGAAGGTCTACTCCTGCAATCCCACGGCTTTGAGAGCCGAAGACCTGTCAGCGAATATCTCGAGTCGCACCGCTTGGCCCGCACGCATCTGCCAGACGTGTGCGCCTTCGGTGTCAACGGGTACGCCACCGCCCTTCCCGACCCCTCGATAGCGCGTGAGAACGACGACG
The DNA here is from genome assembly GCA_963721285.1 of uncultured Solirubrobacteraceae bacterium. Classification (GTDB taxonomy): domain Bacteria; phylum Actinomycetota; class Thermoleophilia; order Solirubrobacterales; family Solirubrobacteraceae; genus Palsa-744. The sequence continues at coordinate 108,425 of CAVRIN010000004.1, forward strand.
TGGTCACCGTGCGTGATGAACCTCTCGGCCTCGCAGTACCAACGCTCCCAGGGGCTCAGCCACTCGCGCAGCCGCTCGTTGGGCTGAGCTGGGTCGTGGTAGACACCGGCCAGTCCCGGGAAGTCCGAAGACCATCCCCACTCCATGTCGGGGGCGTAAACGTCGAACCGCGGTAGCCAATTGCCGCGGCCCCACTCGGCGTAGACGACGCGTAGAGCATCGACGTTCTCCTGCGACATCGACTCGAGTATCCCGGAGCGGCGGGTCGCTGGCTGACCTGCACGCTCCCACGGCTCCGGATGCAAGGATGGGGCCCATGCGTCTGCTGTACGCGCCCGTCCTGCTCGCCACGCTGCTCGCCGGGGTGAGCGCCTGCGGTAGTTCCAGCCAGGCCCAGCAGGACGCGTCGGCGCAGACGCGGACGGTCGCGCGGGCCAGTGGCGCCGCCGGCGTGCGCCTGATCCGCGTCGGCACGTTCGATCAGCCGCTGACGGTCGCCGCCGCGCCCGGGGACCGCAGCCGCGTCTACGTCGTCGAGCGGGGCGGCCGCGTGCAGCTGCTCCTCAACAGCCACGAGCGGTCGAAGCCCTTCCTCGACATCTCCGGCAGCGTCAATGCATCCGGCGGCGAGCAGGGGCTGCTGGGGCTCGCGTTCCCGCCGGACTACGGCAAGACCGGCCTCTTCTACGTGGACTACACGACCGCGAACAACGACATCCGGGTCGCACAGTTCCGGCGCTCTGCCGGCGATCCGAACGTGGCGGATGCGGCCAGCGGCCGCACCGTGATCACGATCGACCACCACGCCTTCACCAACCACAACGGCGGCCAGCTCGCGTTCGGGCCCGACGGATTCCTGTACATCGGGGTCGGCGACGGGGGCAGCGAGGGTGATCCGAACAACCGGGGGCAGAACACGAGCACGCTGCTCGCGAAGATCCTGCGGATCGCGCCCTCGCCCGGCGGCGGCTACACGATTCCGCCCTCGAACCCGTTCGCCGGCCAGCCCGGCCGTCGGGGTGAGATCTGGGCCTACGGCCTGCGCAACCCTTGGCGCTTCTCGTTCGACGCGCTGACCGGCGACCTGATCGTGGGCGATGTCGGCCAGAACCTCTTTGAGGAGATCGACTTCCAGCCCGCGGGTCACGGCGCGGGCGCGAACTACGGTTGGAGCGTCTGGGAGGCGAAGAGCCGCTACAAGAGCGGACAGGCGCCGCACGCGCGCTTTCCGCAGATCGTCGCGCCCCATTCGGCCGGCTACTGCGCGATCATCGGCGGCTTCGTGGTGCGCGACCGCTCGGTCCGTGCCCTGTACGGCCGCTACCTGTTCGGCGACAACTGCAGGCCGCAGATCGAGGCCGTCACGCTGAACCGCCACGGCGCGAGGGGCCTCCACGCCACGGGCCTGCAGGTCTCCTCGACGTCGTCCTTCGGCGAAGACGCGGCACATCACATCTACATCTCCTCGCTCGACGGCCCCGTGTACCGGCTCGCGCAGCGCTGAGCGCCCGAGGAGCTTGCAGGAGAGCACGCGCCGGGCCTCGAACCGAGACGTGTGGGACGTGGAGCCGTGCTGCTGAAGGAATTCAGGTCGTTCCTGCTGCGCGGGAACGTCGTCGACCTGGCCGTCGCCGTCGTCGTCGGCACGGCCTTCACGGCGCTCGTCACAGCGCTCGTCGCCGACCTGCTCACGCCGATCATCGCGGCGGTCTTCGGCAAGCACGACTTCTCTGACCTCACGTTCACGATCAACGGCAGCGTCTTCAAGTACGGCTCGCTTCTCAACGCGCTGATCACGTTCGTGTCGGTCTCCGCCGCGGTCTTCTTCTTCGTCGTCGTGCCGGTCAACGCACTGATGCGCGCCCGCAAGACCGAGCCCGACGTGAACTCCGAGACCCATCCGTGCACCGAATGCCTGAGCGAGATCCCGAAGCCCGCGCGACGGTGTGCGTTCTGCGGCTCGCCGCAGCAGCCGCTCACCGTCTAGCGCGAGCCAGCGGCCGCATAAGCGGAGGGGCTGTCAGGCCGCGTGCGCCGGCAGCATCACGCCGAGCGCGCGCTCCTCTGCGCTCCGCGAGCACCGCGTGGACCGCCGCGTACATGCGTGCGAGAGCCTGGGGATCCGCGTGGTCGGTGCGATACGGCAACACCTGAAGACGCACGTAGCGCCGGCGCCGCCGCGCCAGCGACCGCGACACGACGATCGCCCCGCCGAGCACCGCGGCCGCCGCGGCCACCAGGAGGAGCGCTCGCGGCGCCGCCGCGGCCAGCGCGTGTGCTGCCTGCGCCGGCAGCGAAGATGCGCTCCGAGCGCTGGGCGACCGGCCCGCGCTGTGGAGGGTGCGGCCGATCGAACCGTGGAGCAGCCCGAGCAGGAGACGCAGGCCGATCAGGGCGCCGGCGATCGCGACCGCGCGCCAGATGAGGTTGCGCAGCACCCCGCCGGATCCGACCGGGCCGCCGGCGGTGGGACGTGTGGCGGCTGGCGAGCTCTTTAGTGCGGCGCCAAAAGAAAGAGCCGCCGGCCATTCGGCCGGCGGCTCTCCAAGGTGGTGCGTCTCTGCTGCGCCTAGCGCTCGCTCGAGCGGCGGCGCTGCACGCCGACGATCGAGAAGCCGGCCACCATCAGCAGGAGGCCGATGCCGAAGCTCCACCGCAGGTCGAAGCCCGTGAACGGCAGCGTTTTCGCTGCTTCTTTAGACGGGCTCGTCGAGCTGTTCGTGGGTTCCGTTTCGTTGGTCGGCGCGCCCGTGGGCGTGCCTTCTTCTTTCGACGGCGACGTCCCCGTGCTCGGGGTCGTCGAGCCCGAGGGCGTGGTCGTGGTCGTGGTCGTCCCCGGTTTGTTCGGTTCCTGGTTGTAACCCGAGGTGCCTTCTTCCGCGGCGAGCGCAGAGCCGGGAGCGACCAGAGCCAGGGCAGTCAGGAGCAGGATGGGGAGAGCCACCAGCTTCCGCCGCGCGCGGGTCCCTTCCCTATTCAGCGCTGCGCCTGGTGTCCGTGGCCTGCTCGAGGCCATGACATCGGTCCGAGTCATGCCAACCTCCGTTGGGTGGTTTTGTGGATGTTTCGGCCCTCCCCGAGGGCCTCCATTAGTAACGGTCGAAGCGATGCAATCTCGCAAGCTACTGCCTCTGGTTCGCCGTTCATAGGCCTGCGCCTGCATCCCTGCAAGCCAAATGTCTATCAGTTGCAGGGGTCGCAGCGCGTCATAACACGCAATTTACCTTCGAAAGTGCGGCCCAAAACGGGTCAGGAAACCTTCACACGGCCCTCGAGGCTGTCCTCGGCGAGGCGTCCGCGCAAGACCTTCTTGTCGAACTTGCCGACGCTCGTCTTCGGTATCTCCTGAATGAACGCGAACTCGTCGGGCAGCCACCACTTCGCCACACGGCTGCGCAGATGCTCGATCAGCTCGTCGGCGCTGGCCGCGCCCTCACCGCTCAGCACGACGCAGCACAGCGGCCGCTCGGCCCAGCGCTCGTCCGGCTTGGCGATCACGGCCGCCTCGACGACCTCCGGGTGGGCCATCAGCTCGTTCTCCAGCTCGACGGAGGAGATCCACTCGCCGCCGGACTTGATCACGTCCTTCGAGCGGTCGGTTATCTGCACGTAGCCCTTCTCGTCGACCGCGGCGATGTCACCGGTCCGCAGCCAGCCGTCGTCGAACTTCTCCGGGTCGGGGTCGCGGAAGTACTGCGAGGCGATCCAGGGGCCACGGACCTCGATCTCGCCCGTCGAGGAGCCGTCCCAGCGAACCTCCTCGCCGTCGTCGCCGACCAGCCGCAGCTCGACCCAGGGCAGCGGCCGGCCCTGCTTGGCGCGGTCCTCCCAGTAGGCCTCGTCGGGCTCGCCGTCCTCGCGCGGGCGCGAGTAGGTGGCGACCGGGCTCGTCTCGGTCATGCCCCACGCCTGATAGATGCGGACCCCGTGCCGGTCCTCGAAGTCCTTCATCAGCTGCTTCGGCACAGCCGAGCCGCCGCACGCGGCGTTGTTCAGCGACGTCAGGTCGACCTCGGGGTGCTCGTCGGCGTAGCGCAGCAGGTCCTGGAAGATCGTCGGCACGCAGCCCATCAACGTCGGACGCTCCGCCGAGATCAGCTTGGCCAGCGGTTCCGCGCCGAGGAAGCGGTCGGGCAGGATCAGGTCCGCGCCCGCGAGCGCGGCGCCGTATGGCAGTCCCCAGGCGTTGGCGTGAAACATCGGCACGACCGCCAGCACCCGGTCGCTGCGCGAGAGGCCGTTGCCCTCGGTCATCAGCGTCATCGAGGAGTGAAGGCTGATCGAGCGGTGCGAGTAAAGGACGCCCTTCGGGTTGCCGGTCGTCCCGCTCGTGTAGCAGAGCGCCGCCGCCTGGCGCTCGTCGAGCTCGGGGTACTCGAACGGGCCGGAATCGACCTGCTCGAGCAGCTCCTCGTAACGCAAGGCGTTGGGTAGGGAGCCCGAGTCGCCGTCGCCCATGACCACGTAGTTGGCGACCGTCTCAAAGCTCGGCGCCAGCTTCTCCAGCACCGGCACGAGCGAGTCGTCGACGAATATCACGCGGTCTTCAGCGTGGTTCACGATGTAGGTGAGCTGCTCCTCGAAGAGCCTGATGTTGAGCGTGTGAAGCACTGCGCCCGTGCACGGCGCGGCCATGTAGAGCTCCATGTGGCGCTGGTTGTTCCACGCGAAGCTCGCGACGCGATCACCCTGCTCGATCCCAAGCTCCCGCAGCACGCGGGCGAGGCGGTCGACGCGCTCGCTCAGCGCCGCGTGGCTGATGCGCTGCACGGACCCGTCCGGCTGCAGCGTGACGACCTCAGCGCCCTGGTTTACCGACTGCATCCGGCGACGGATGTGGTTGAGGGTGAGCTGAAAGTCGTTCTGCATCAGCCCCTGCAGCATCTGCGTCTCCTCCGCCTGCAGCATCTCCTTCATCGCTTCTCCCGTTCGACCTCTATCCCCTGGGCGCGCCCTGGCGGGCGGCCAGTCTTGCTGCCTCATCGTAGATCGCGCGCGTCCGCTGGGCGATGTCCTCCCAGTCGAATCGCAGGACGTGCTCGGAGGCTTCGGTCACGAGCCTGTCGCGCAGCGCCTCGTCGACCAGCAGCCGTTCGATCATCACGCCCAGGTGCTCCGCGTCGCCGCCGTTGAAGCGCAGCCCGACGCGCTCGCCGATCGGCACCACCTCGCGCAGCCCTCCCGTGTCGGCCACGATGCAGGGGCAGCCGGATGCCATCGCCTCGAGCGCGACGAGACCGAACGGCTCGTAGATCGAGGGCACCACGCACAGGTCGGCGATCCGGTACAGCGAGTGGAGCACGTCGTCGCCGATCCAGCCAAGGAACGTGCCGTGCTCGTTCAGCCGGAGCCGCTGTGCCTGCGCCTTGAGCTCGGCCTCGTGCGTGCCGCTCCCCGCGACCAGGAACCTCACGTTGCCGACGCTCTCGATCACGCCCGGGAGCGCGTCCAGGGCCAGCTGGAATCCCTTCTCGTAGACGAGCCTGCCGACCAGCAGCACGAGCTTCTCCTCCGGCGCGGCGAACTGGGCGCGCAGCGCCTGGAGGTCCTCAACGGGCCGCAGATCGGCGGGGTCGACGCCGTTGGGGATCACCGTCACCCGGCTCTCGTCGAGGTCGAAGATGTCCGCGACGTGCCCCCGCATGTAGTACGAGCAGACGATCACGCGGTCGGCGCGCCGCGCCATCCAGCGCTCGACGCCGTGGATGTGCGCCTGCGGCTGGTCCTGCACCCAGCCCTGATGGCGCCCGTGCTCGGTTGCGTGGATGGTCGTGACGTAAGGCACGCCGACTCGGTCGGCGAGCGCGCTGGCCGCCTTGGCGACCAGCCAGTCATGGCCGTGGATGATGTCGTAGGAGCGTTCCTGGCACAGCGCCTCACCCGCCGCCAGCATGTCCTCGTTCATCTGATCGACCCAGGCGACGAAGCGGTCGAGATCCCGGGGCCAGCCGGGCTCGGGTACCCGGTGCACGCCGACGCCGGCGATCCGCTGGAAGGCCGCTTCGTGCTCGTGCTGCCCGTGGCCGAGGCCGCGGGTGAGCACGTCGACCGCGACGCCCTGACGGGAAAGCGCCTCAGCCAGCTTGCGAACGTGGCGGGCCAGGCCGCCCTCGATCACCGGCGGGTACTCCCACGAGAGGATCAGCACGCGCTCGCTCATCTCCGGGACCCTACCTGGCGGGCGCCGGGCGCCCCTTCGGGATCTGCGCGATGCCCGGCGGCCGCCGCCGGCGCACCCCGAGCCGGGGCGGGCCATCGCAGACTGCAGCGCGATCGCCGGCCCGGGCCGCGCGAGCCATCGCAGCCGGCGCGTAGTGTGGCCTGTGGGTGGGGGTCAGCAACCCGAGCGAAGGGAGACCCATCCGATGTACGACACGAACCGCGTGGTGCTCGTCGGGCGCCTCACACGTGACCCGGAGCTGCGCTCGCTGCCCTCCGGAAAGGCCGTCTGCAACCTGCGAATCGCCAGCAACTCGGCGCGGCGCGACGGCGACGGGGAGTTCAGCGAGCGTCCCAACTTCTTCGACGTCGACGCGTTCGGGCCGCCGGGCGAGGCGGTCGCCGCCCACATGCGGCGCGGCAGCCGCGTATGCGTCGACGGCCGCCTCAGTTGGCGCGAGTGGGAGACAGCAGACGAGCAGAAACGACAGGCCGTCAGCATCGTGGCCGACCACGTCCAGTTCCTCGAGAAGCCCGGTGGGGGCGGCGAGGCGGACGACGGGCTCATCGCCACCGGCGTTGCGGACGGGGACGCTCTCTGAGCCCCGGCGGCCAGGGCGGCCCGCCGCGGGGGCGCGCGAGGCGGCCCTGGTGGGCAGGCGTCTCGGTGCCGCCACGGCGGGCCGCCCTGCCGCTTTCTGCATAGACTCCCGCCGCGCGATTTCGGAAGCGAAAAGGGAGCCCGGGCCGTGCCCGTCAACACCAAAGCAATCGGCAAGAGATACGACCCCGTCACCTACGCGGTGGGCAGGGAGAAGATCCGCGAGTACGCGCGAGCGGTAGGGGAGACCGATCCCGCCTGCATGGATCTCGAGGCGGCCCGTGCCGCCGGCTACGCCGACCTGCTCGCGCCGCCGATGTTCGCGGTCGTCTACAGCGCGCCCGCCGTCGGGCCGCCGATCTTCGATCCGGAGATCGAGCTCAACTTCGCGATGATGGTCCACGGCGGCCAGGAGTTCGAGTGGGGCGAGCCTGTAGTCGCGGGCGACGAGATCACGACGACCGCGTCGGTCAAGGACATCTCCGAAACCGACGGGCGGGGCTACTACGTGTTCGAGTCGATCTCGACGAACCAGCGCGGCGAGCAGGTGTGCCTCGGCACTTGGACCAACATCGTCAGGGGGGTATGAACCGATGGGCGAGCTGAAGCCGGGCGAGCAGATACCAGAGGTGCGCGTGACGCCCGACAAGTTCCTGACGGTCCGCTACGCCGGCGCCTCCGGCGACTTCAACCCGATCCACATCGACGAGGAGTTCGCGAAAGCTGTCGGGCTGCCCGGCCGCATCCTGCACGGGCTCTGGACGATGGCGCAGGTCGCGCGGGCGCAGACCGAGGCGGCCGGCGGCGCGGCGCGGTTGCGGCGGCTGAAGGTGCAGTTCCGCGGCATGGGCCTTCCCGAGCACGAGGTTCTCGTGACGGGGACGGTGCGCGAGCTCACCGACCGCGGCACGGCGCTGATCGACACGGTCGCCGAGCAGGACGGCAACCAGATCATCCGCAACGCAGAAGCCGAGATCGCCGTCTAGCACGCCGGTTGGCGGGCCTACAATCAGGCCCATGCTCACCGCCCGACAGGAGCGCATCCTCAGCAAGGTCGTGGACGAGCACCTGCGCACGGGCCAGCCGGTGCCGTCGCGCGTGGTCGCCGCCGACCCCGATCTCGACTGCGGCCCCTCGACGGTCCGCAACGAGCTCGCCTTCCTCGAGGAGCACGGTCTGCTCGACCACCCGCATGTGTCAGCGGGCCGCGTTCCCACCGACGCGGGCCACCGCTATGTCGTCGACCGCCTGCTCGACGCCGGTCAGACCCTGCCGGCCGCGCCGCGCCGGCTGGAGCTGACGCTGATCCGCCGCGAGATCGACGAGGCGATGCGTGCCACGAGCGAGACGCTCTCGCAGATGACGAACCTGCTCGCGGTGGTCTCCGCGCCGTCGATCAACACCGCAACGGTCCGTCACGTCGAGGTGCTCGAGCTGCAGCCGCGGGTCGTCCTGATCGTCGTGATCAGCTCGGCCGGGAACGTCTCGAAGATGCTCGCCGCGTTCGACCGGGACGTCGACCCCGGCCTGGTCGCATGGGCGGGCGAGTACCTCAACGAGCGCCTCGTCGGGCTCGGACTCGGCGCCCGGATGCTGCTCGCGCGCCTCTCGGACCCGAGCCTCTCCGCCACCGAGCTCGACTTCCTGGGGCGCTTCGCCCCGGCCTTCGGCGAGCTTGCCGTCGAGGGCGAGGACGCGATCTACCTCGACGGCACCGCCCGCCTGTTCGAGGCCGGCCAGATCGAGGACGCGGGCCGCGTGAACGAGCTGATCGCCCTGCTCGAGCGCCGCGTCGCACTGCTGCGCGTGCTCCGCCAGGCGCTGGCCGAGCCGGGGGTGTACGTGCGGATCGGGCACGAGAACGAGCTGCCGGCGATGCACTCGCTCGCCGTGGTCGCCAGCAGCTACGGGCCGCCGCGGCGCAAGCTCGGCACCGTCTCGGTGATCGGCCCGGTGCGGATGGACTACGCGGGCGCGATCGCCGGCGTACGCGAGGCCGCGCACGAGCTGTCGCGATTCGTCGAAGACGCCTTCGCGGAGAACTAGGCTCGCTCGATGCCCCGCGACCCCTACGAGGTGCTCGGCGTCGAGCGCCGCGCGTCCGAGCAGGAGATCAAGAAGGCGTTCCGGGCGCTCGCGCGCGAGCTGCACCCCGACGTCAACGCGCACGACCCGCAGGCGGAGGAGAAGTTCAAGGACGCCGCCGAGGCCTACGAGATCCTCTCCGATCCCGAGCGACGCGCGACTTATGACCGCTACGGCCACGATGGCCTTCGTTCTGGCGGCTACGCGCCGAACTTCGAGAACTTCGGGTCGATCAGCGATCTCTTCAACGCCTTCTTCGGCGGCGGCTTCGCCGGAGGGTTCGGAGCGGCGCAGGGCGGCGACGTGGCCGTCGCGGTCGAGATCGAGCTGCTGCAGGCGGCGCGCGGCGCGACGGTCGAGGTCTCCTACGAGGCCATCGACCGCTGCGAACACTGCCACGGCAACGGCGCCGAGCCCGGGACGCCGATCGAGACCTGCGAGCGCTGTGGCGGCGCCGGCCAGCTGCAGAGCGTAAGCCAGACACTGCTCGGTCAGATGGTCCGGACCGTCGTGTGCGACCGTTGCCACGGCGACGGCCGCATCCCGACCCAGCCGTGCCGCGTCTGCCGCGGCGCGGGCCACGTCACGGCACGGCGCAGCCTCGACATCGAGATCCCCGCCGGTATCGCTGACGGGCAGCGCATCCGCATGAGCGGGCACGGCAGCGCCGGTCCCTCCGGTGCCCCGCCGGGGGACCTCTACGTGCTCGTCAACGTGCGTCCGGACGAGCGCTTCGTTCGCGAGGGCGACGATCTGATCACCGCCGTCGACGTGCCCGCGACGCTTGCCGCGCTCGGCGCGACGCTCGAGGTGCCGACGCTGGATGCCAGCGTGCCGGTCGAGCTCGCCGCGGGAACCCAGCCCGGGGAGGTCGTGAGCGTGCGCGGGGAGGGGATGCCGGGACTGCGGCGCTCGCGGCGCGGCGATCTGCGGGTGGTGGTCAACGTCGTGGTGCCGCGCCGTCTGGCCGCCGAGCAGCGCGAGCTGCTCGAGCAGCTCGACGACACCCTCACGGAGGAGAACCTGCGCTCGCAGGAGTCGCTGTTCTCCAAGCTGCGCCGCGCGCTCGGCAGCCAGGCGGCGTGATCAGGCTCGCCGTTCGCGCCGCGCGCGAGCAGGCGGACGTGGTCCTGGCCGATCTGCTCGAGCTCGCGCCGGCAGGTGTCGAGGAGGTCGAGCTCGCGGACGGCCGCGTCGAGTATGCGGTGTACGGGCCGCCGGGCGAGCTGCCGGCGCTGCCCGATCTGCGGGCCCTCGCGGGTGGCGCCGCCGTGGAGATCTCGACCAGCGTGCTCGCCGACGACTGGCAGGAGCGCTGGCGGGAGTTCCACCGGCCTGTGCGCGTCGAGCCCCCCGAGATGCCCGCGGGCGCCGGCGCGCCCGTGCCGGCACTGCGCGTGCGGCCACCCTGGGAGCCGCCCGAGGAGGCCGGCGAGCGCGACGCGTTGGAGCTGGTGATCGACCCGGGTCAGGCCTTCGGCACCGGCGCCCACGCCAGCACGCGCCTGTGCCTCTCGCTGCTGCTCGAGCTGCGCGGACACCTTGCGCCGCCTGCTGCCGTGCTCGACGTCGGGACCGGCTCCGGAGTGCTCGCGATCGCCGCCGCGAAGCTCGGGTACGGGCCGCTGCTGGCTCTCGACAACGAGCCGGAGAGCGTGCGCGCGGCCGCCGAGAACGCCGCGGTCAACGGCGTCTCGCTGCAGGCGCGAAGGTTCGACCTGCGGCGCGAGACCCTGCCGTGGCTCGGCGCGCCCGCGGGAGAGCGAGGGGGCTCCGCGCCCGCCGGGGCGGCGAATCCGGCCGCCGGGCGGCCCGTGATCGTGCTCGCCAACCTGCTCGCGCCGCTGCTCCTCGACCTCTGCGACGCGCTCGCCTCGCCCCCCGCCGAGCTGATCGCCGGCGGCCTGCTCGTCGAGCAGCTCGATGAGATCGCGGCCGCTTTCGCGGTGCGCCACGGGCTGCGAGAGCGCGAGCGCCGATGCGGCGGGGAGTGGGGCGCGCTGTGGCTGGGATACGCGCCTTGACTGCCACAGCAGGACATCGTTCGCCGACGAGCAGGACGCCCGGCGCGCCGTCGGGGCCGACCGCGTGATCTCGCGGCCCGCGGCGCGGCTCAGGCGCGGTCCGCGACCTGCGTCGCGGCCAGGACGTTCGCGCGGTAGACGAGATCGATCGCGGCCCTGATGCCGCCCGCTTCGGTAGCCACCGTCGCTGCCGCGCGCAGCGCGCGGCCGATCGTCTCGAGTGCCTCTGCGTCCTTGCCCGGATCGGGGTCGCGGGTCGCGGCGATCGCCATGTCGAGCATCGCCGCCGCCTGCTCGGCGACGCCGGTGAAGAGCGCCGGGCCGACGAGGCTCGCGTAGCCATAGGCGCGCATCAGCCTTCCTGAGACCGTGATCGTGGGCCCGCGCCGGGGCGGCGTCACAGGCGGCAGCTCTTCGCCGTCGACCAGGGCGGCCATCGTGCCGCCGAGCACCAGCTTCGTCGTGGCCTCGTCCAGCCCGGCCTGCCGCGCCACGCGCAGCGCCATGTAGAGCGTCGTCGCGGGCAGGCCGTAGGGCGGGTCCGACGCGAACACGATCCGCTCCGCCGGGACGCGGGCGAACAGCTCGATCACGTCCAGCGGGAAGAAGCAGGAGATGTCGTAGAGCACGCCCGGGTGCCCGGCGAGCCGCGTGCTCAGGATGCCCTGGTCGGTGATCGCGCCGTGCGCGAGGATCAGGACCGCGCCGGGATGGCGCAGCGCGAGATCGGCGAGCCCGTCGGCGAGGGGGGGCAGCCCGCGGCCGGCATGGATCAGGATCGGCACGCTCGCGTCTTCGGCGAGGCCGAAGACGTCGTCGAGGTCGCCGCCGTCGAAGACGAAGTCCTGTGCGCGGGGGTGCAGCTTGATCCCGCGCGCGCCGTTGCCGAGGCTGCGCTCGGCCTCGGCGACGGCGCCTTCGGCTGGGTCGAGCCGGCAGAACGGCACGAGCCGCCCGTCGCTTTCCCCCGCCCATGCGAGCACGCGGTCGTTGGGGAGGGAGTAGCGCGGCTTGCGCTCCGGGTCGTGGAGCGGGAACACGCAGGCGCGCCGCGCCTCGGCGGCGTCGAGCTGGGAGAGCAGCTGCTCGAGCGTCAACGACCGCCCGTCCTCGTCCAGGCCCAGGTGGGTGTGTGCGTCGATCACTTCCGCCCCGGGGGGGCGCAGGCTCGCCGTCTCGGCGAGAAAGGGCGCGAGCGCTTCGGCGTAGATCGCATCGTTCACGCGCGGCACCTTAGATGATCGGTTGCGCCGTCCGGAGTCGAGCCCGCGGCGCTAGCCTTCGGCGTTGAAGATGGGCACCGGCACGGCACACCGCGTGGTGGTCGTCGGCGGCGGCTTCGGCGGCCTGCAGGCGGTGCAGCGCCTGCGCCACCTTCCGGTCGAGGTCACGCTCGTCGACCGCCGCAACTTCCACCTGTTCCAGCCGCTGACCTATCAAGTGGCCACGGGGGCGCTCTCCCCCGGTGAAGTCGCTTATCCGCTGCGCGCGATCTTCCGCCGCGCGCGCAACGTCCGTGTGCTGATGGCCGAGGCGCACGCGGTCGATCCCGTGGCGCGGCGGGTCGAGCTCGCGTCGGTGGCCGGCGTGCCGGCGCTGCCCAGCATTCCGTACGACACCCTGATCGTCGCCGGCGGCTCGAGCTACTCCTACTTCGGCCACGAGGAGTGGGGCGAGTTCGCGCACGAGGTCAAGTCCCTGGAGAGTGCGCTCGTTACCCGCTCCGCGATCCTCTCCGCCTTCGAGGCGGCAGAGATGGCGTCCTCCGCCGAGCTTCGCGGCTCGTGGCTGTCGTTCGTGGTCGTCGGCGGCGGGCCGACCGGCGTCGAGATGGCTGGGCAGATCGCCGAACTCGCGCGCGACAGCCTGCGGCGCGACTTCCGCACCGCCGACCCCGGCACCGGTTGCATCATCCTCATCGAGGCCGGCGACCGCCTGCTGTCGACCTTCGCGCCGTCGCTCTCGGAGCGCGCGCGGCGTTCGCTGGAGCGGCTCGGCGTCACGACGACGCTGTCGCACACGGTCATCGACATCGACGCCCGCGGCGTCACCGTGCGCGCGCCCGACGGCGGGACCGAACGCATCAGCGCCCGCACCGTCGTCTGGGCGGCCGGCGTCACCGCGTCGCCCCTCGCCGGGCTGCTTGCCTCGGTGAGCGGCGCCGAAACCGACCGTGCCGGCCGTCTGACCGTCGAGCCCGACCTCACGCTCGCGGGACACCCCGAGATCCTCGCGCTGGGGGACATGGTCGCCGTGCGCGGCGGCGACGGACAGCCGGTCGTCTATCCGGGGGTCGCGCAGGTCGCGATTCAGCAGGGCCGGTACGCGGCGAAGCTCGTGCGCGCGCGCTTGAAGGGTCGCAGCATCGGGCCCTTCCACTACAAGGACAAGGGCAACCTCGCGACGATCGGCCGCGCCTCCGCGGTGGCCGACGTCAAAGGCCTGAAGCTCAGCGGCCTGATCGCGTGGATCACCTGGCTGGGCGTGCACCTGTGGTACCTCGTCGGCTTCGCCAACCGGATCATCGTCTTCACCCGCTGGGCGGTGGCGTTCTTCACCCACGGCCGCGGCGCTCGCGTGATCACGGTGCCCGAGGAATACGTCGAGGCGAGCAGCGCGCCCGCGCGCAGGGGCGAGGCGGGGCTGCAGGACGCGGCGGCCGAGCGCGGGGAGAGCGAAGCCGCGGCGCACGCCGCCCCGGCGGACGGCTGAGCGGCGCGGTGATGGCGCCTCTTGCGAGTCCCGCACGCGCACCTGCGTATCCTGATTCGAGGATGGCGATAAGCGAGCAGATCAAAACCGACCTCCAGGGCGCCATGCGCGCCGGCGAAAAAGACAAGGTCGGGGCGCTGCGGCTGGTCCTCTCGGAGCTGCAGAAGGCCGCCAAGGAGGGCAGCGACGACGAACTCGCGGTGCTGCGCCGCGAGCGCAAGCGGCGCCTGGAGGCGGCGGAGCAGTTCCGCGACGGGGGCCGCGCGGAGCTCGCGGACACCGAGGAGGCCGAAGGCGAGCTGATCGGCTCCTATCTGCCCGCCGAGCTATCGGACGAGGAGCTGCAGGAGATCGTCGCCACGGCCGTGCGCGACAGCGGCGCGCAGAGCGCGAAGGACATGGGTTCGGCGATGCGCGTCGCGATGGCAGCCGTCGACGGGCGCGCCGACGGCAAGCGCGTCTCCGGCCTCGTCAGGGCCGCCCTGCAGGGATGAGGACGCAGATCGAGCTGTCCAACGAGGTCGCCGCCGAGCTGGCCGGCACGCAAGACGCGGTGCTGCGCGCGCTCGAAGCGCACCTCGACTGCCGCGTCTTCCTGCGCGGGAACATCATCACCTTCGAGGGCGAGGAGAACGAGGTGCTCGTCGGGGAGCGTGTCGTGCGCGAGCTCTCCGACCTGATCGCCCGCGGCCACCAGATCGGCCCGGGCACGATCACCGCGGTCACCGGCGCCCTGGACGCGCACGAATCTCCGGCCCGCGTGCTGGAGGACGTCGTGTGGGCGCATCGCGGGCTGCGTGTCGCGCCCAAGACCGTCAACCAGAAGCGCTACGTCGACTCGATCAGGCGCAGCACGATCACGTTCGGCGTCGGCCCGGCCGGCACCGGCAAGACCTTCCTCGCCGTCGCGATGGCGGCCGCCGCGCTCTCGCGGCACGAGGTCAACCGGATCATCCTGACCAGGCCCGCCGTCGAGGCCGGCGAGCGGCTCGGCTTCCTGCCGGGCGACATGATGGCCAAGGTCGATCCATACCTGCGGCCGCTGTTCGACGCGCTGCACGACATGCTCGACCCGGAGAAGGTCTCCGCCCACATCGACCGCGGCGTGATCGAGATCGCGCCGCTCGCCTTCATGCGCGGGCGCACGCTGAACGATTCCTTCGTGATCCTCGACGAGGCCCAGAACACGACCCCCGAGCAGATGAAGATGTTCCTCACCCGGCTCGGCTTCGGCTCGCGGATGGTCGTCACGGGCGACATCACGCAGGTCGACCTGCCGCGCGAGCAGCAGTCCGGGCTGATCGTCGTGGGCGACGTCCTGGGGTCGGTCGAGGACGTCGAGTTCGTCCGCTTCGGTGGCGAGGACGTCGTCCGTCACAAGCTCGTGCAGCGGATCGTCGAGGCCTACGACGTCCACTCGCAACGCGGCGCCCCCGGCTCCCAGCAGGCCGCCGCCGCGAGCCAGGCCCGCCCGGCCATCCGCAGCGCCTGACGCGGCGATGCTCGAGGTCGAGGTCTTCGGCGAGCGCCTCGCGCCCGGCGCGCCGTCACGGAGCCGGGTCCGAGAGCTCTGCGAGCTTGCAGCGACGAGCCGCGGCATCGAGCGCGGGCACGTCGCCGTCGAGTTCGTCACCGCCGAGCGCATCGCGGCCCTCAACGAGCGCCATCGCGGCAAAGCCGCCCCGACGGACGTCCTGTCGTTTCCGATCGACGTCGACGGCGACGGGGGCGCCGAGGACCTCCGCGCCGGCGTCGATGGTGCGGACGCCGGCGCCGGCATGCCGCTCGAGCTCGGGGACATCGTGATCTGCCCCGCCCGCACGGCTGACCTCAGCGAGGCGATCGTCCACGGGATGCTGCACCTGCTCGGCATGGACCACGAGACCGACGAGGGCGAGATGCTGAGGCTTCAGGACGAGCTCTTGAAACGACCCCGCCCTCCTCGACGGTGACCAGGAGCGGCTTTGTGGCGCTCGCCGGACGGCCCAACGTCGGCAAGTCGACGTTCGTCAACGCGGTGGTCGGCGAGAAGGTCGCGATCGTCTCGGAGAAGCCGCAGACGACGCGGCGTGCGATCCGCGGAGTCCACCAGAGCGGCGACGTCCAGCTCGTGCTCGTGGACCTGCCGGGCGTGCAGCGCCCGCGCGATCCGCTCACGGCCCGCATGGCGCGGCGCGTGCAGCAGGAGCTCGAGGGCGCCGACGCCGCGCTGCTGATGCTCAACGGCGAGCAGGGGGTGGGACCGGGGGATCGCTTCATCGCCCGCGAGCTCGCGACCGCCGGCACGCCCGTCGCGATCGCCGTCAACAAGGCCGACCGTCTCTCGCACGGGGCGCTGGTGGCGGTGCTCGCGCAGGCCGGCGAGCTCGCGCTGGACGGCGAGATCTTCCCGATCTCGGCCCGCACCGGCGCCGGCGTGGAGGAGCTGACCGAGCACCTCGCCTCGCTGCTGCCCGAGGCGCCGTTCATGTTCGACGCCGGGACCGCATCCGACCAGCCGACCGAGCTCCTGGTCGCCGAGCTGATCCGCGAGGCCGCGATCAAGCGAACCTTCCAGGAGGTCCCCCATGCGGTGGAGGTCGTCGTCGAAGAGATCGAGCGGGCGGGCGGGGGGTCGTCCGGCCCGATCCGCGTGAGGGCGCTGGTGTGGGTCGAGACGCGCTCGCAGAAGGGGATCCTGATCGGCGCCGGCGGCAGCATGATCAAGGCGATCGGCACCTCCGCGCGCAAGGAGCTCGAGCGCGCGCTCGCCGCTCCCGTGCACCTGGACCTGTCCGTGCGCGTCCGGCGCGACTGGCGCGCCGACGACGGCCTGCTGGACCGCCTGGGGATCGAATAGCCGCGGCCTCCTGCTAGCGCGCCGTCTCGATCCTCCCCCCGCGCTCCAGGGTATGGCCGAGCCGGGCGGCGATGTGATCGAGCGCTTCGAGGTCGAGCGCCGGCGTCCACACGAACGGCACCGGCAGCACCTCGAAGTCCCGCCGGCGCAGCCGCGCGACCTGGCCGTGCTGGTAGTTCGCCCGGCGATGCACCTCGCGCGCCGCGCGCGCCGCCGCCGCGGCTGCGGGCACGGCGCCGTTCGCGTCCCCGCGCTCCCCGCGGGCCAAGGCCTCGATCCGGGTCAGCTCCTGCGCGCTGAAGCGCCGCGGGAGCAGCGCGTTGACGACGACCGCGTCGAGGCCGCGGCCGGTCGCCTCGCCGAGCCCGCGCTGCAGCTCGAGCGTCTCGGTCACCGCCATCTCGGTGCCCTGGGCGACGGCCAGGTACGCGCTCCGGCGAGGGTCTCCGAGCAGTTCGCGCACGTGCCCGGTGTCGCGCACGATCGGCCCGACCCGCGCGATGCGGCCGAACGTCTGCGGCGAGCGCAGCATCCCCAGCGCGTGCCCGGTCGCGGGCGCGTCGAAGATCACCAGCTCGCTCCCGCGACGCGAGCCGCGCCGCCCGCCGGCGAGCCGCCAGATCTTGATCATCGTCACGATCTCGCGCGCCCCGGGGGCCGCGGCGGAGAAGTACTGGAACGTGCCGCTCGAGGCCAGGATGCGGCTCGGGACGCGCCCGCCGAGGGCCTGGACCCACTCGAGCAGCGCAAGGTCCGGGTCGATCGAGATCGCCGACAGGCGCTCTTGCAGGCGCAGCTCCGATCCTGGCTCGGCCGGGCGCTTGCCGAACAGCTCGGCCATCCGCGACTGCCCGCCGACCTCGACGATCGTCGTGCGCCGCCCGCCGCCGGCCGCGAGCCGGCCGAGCGCCGCCGCGATCGTGGTCTTGCCGACGCCTCCCTTGCCCGTCACGACGATCAGCCTGCGGTCGAGAAGCGCCTGCATTCGCCCGCAGTCTCGCAGGCGTCGCCGGAGGCGCGCAGCGGCGCTCCGGATCGGCCGGGGCCCGCGGGCAGTGCGCGGGCCAGCCTACAATCGTCCGCATGTCAGGCGCGGGTGAGCCGAGCGGCGAGCAGCCGTTCGATCAGCAGATCAGCTACGACCAGCAGGGCCTCGTGCCGTGCGTCGTGCAGGATTGGGACAGCGGCGAGGTGCTGACGCTCGCCTACATGAACGCCGAGGCGCTGCGCCTCACTCGCGAGACCGGCGAGCTGCACCTCTGGAGCCGCTCGCGCGGCGAGCAGTGGCACAAGGGCGCGACGAGCGGCAACGTGCAGACCGTGCGGGCGCTGCGCCTGGACTGCGACGGCGACACCGTGCTGGCGCTCGTCGAGCCGGCCGGTCCCGCCTGCCACACCGGTGAGCGCAGTTGCTTTCACCGCGGCCAGCTCGAGCCCGCCGCGCCGCACGAGACGCTGCCTTCGCTCGAGCGCACGCTCGCGCAACGCGCCGGCGCGCGGCCCGCAGGGTCCTACACCGTCGAACTGCTCGACGACCCGCCGCGGATCGGCGAGAAGGTGATGGAGGAGGCCGAGGAGGTCAGCCGCGCGGCGCGCGAGGAGAACGATGCGCGCGTCGACGAAGAGGCGGCCGACGTGCTCTACCACCTGCTCGTGCTGCTGCGCAGCAGGGGCCGCTCGCTCAGCGACGCCGAGCGGGTGCTCGATGGCCGTCGCTCCTAGCGCGCAGCCGCCCGAGGGGGCGCGGGTGGGAACGCTCCCCGTGACGCCGACGCTCGAGCAGGCGCGTGAGCTGGCGCGCTCCCACAACCTGATCCCGCTGACGGTCAGCTTCGTCGAGGACTGTGAGACCCCGGTCTCGGCGTTCTTGAAGATCCGCGCGCTCGCTGCCTCGGACCCGGCCTTCCTGCTCGAGTCGGCCGAGCAGGGGCAGCGCGTCGGACGGTGGTCCTTCATCGGCTTCAGCCCGCACGAGGTGCTGCGCTGGTCGCTGGCCGACGGCGGCGATCCCTACGCGCTCGCCGCGGCGCGGCTCGCCCGCTTCGATCAGGCGCCGATGGAGCAGGCGCCGCCGTTCACCGGCGGAGCGGTCGGGGTCTTCGGGTACGACCTCGTCCGCACCGTGGAGCCGCTCGAGGCGCCCAACCCGGACCCGATCGGCGTTCCCGACATGGCCCTGATGCTGACCGACGGGCTCGTCGTCTTCGACCACCTCAAGCACACGACGACGATCATGGTCAACGCGAACCTCGAGGTGCAGCCGGACCTCGACCGCGCCTACGCCGACGCGGTCGCCCAGATCGCCGAGGTCCGAGAGGCCCTCGCGGGACCCGTTCCGCGTGAGGAGCCGCGCCCTCCACGCGAGATGCCCGTCTTCCGGTCGAACATGGAGCGCGAGCAGTTCGAAGCGATGGTCGCGAGGATCATCGAGTACATCTACGCCGGCGACGCCTTCCAGGTCGTGCCCTCGCAACGCTGGTCGGCGCGCAGCCCGGTCGAGGCATTCTCGATCTACCGCGGCCTGCGGGCGATCAACCCGAGCCCGTACATGTACTTCCTGGACTTCGGCGACTTCCAGGTCGCGGGCGCGAGCCCGGAGCCGCTGCTGACGGTCACAGGGCGTCTGGTCTCGACCAAGCCGATCGCCGGCACGCGCCCGCGCGGGGCGAACCCCGAGGAGGACCGCCGGATCGCCGCCGAGCTGCTCGCCGACGAGAAGGAGCGCGCTGAGCACGTGATGCTCGTCGACCTCGGCCGCAACGACCTCGGCCGCGTCTGTGAGTACGGCAGCGTCCAGGTCGACGAGCTCATGGAGGTCGAGACCTACAGCCACGTGATGCACATCGTCTCCTCGGTCTCGGGCACGCTGCGCCCGGACGTGGGGGCGATGGACGCCCTGCGCTCGGTGCTGCCCGCCGGCACACTCTCGGGGGCGCCGAAGGTGCGCGCGATGCAGATCATCGACGAGCTCGAGCCGGTCAAGCGCGGCGGTTACGGCGGCGCCGTCGGCTACCTCAGCTACGGCGGCGACCTCGACACGGCGATCCACATCCGCACTGTGGTCGTCAAGGATGGCGTCGCCCATGTCCAGGCGGGCGGTGGCACCGTTGCGGACGCGCGCCCCGACTACGAGTACGACGAGTCGGTCGCCAAGATGAGCGCGGCGATGCGCGCGATCGCGCTCGCCTGCGAGCAGCCCGACTGGCCGTGAGCCGGTCGTGTGACGATCCCGCTTCTCTCCCCAACCTCCATCCTCATCGGGCGTTCCAACAGTTGGGCGTAAACTGGGCGGCGGTGAAAGCCGCCGGTGGGGCGAGCGAGGAGGCATGGTCATGCGCAGGGACGGGAGGGTCTTCAACAAGCGCGCAGCGGGCGCCGTCGCAGGTGCCGCTCTCGCGGCGCTGATCGCGTTGTTCGCGCTGTCCGGAGGCGGCACGGCCGCCGGCGGGGCGACGCCTGTGCCGATCCACCACGTGGTGGTGATCCTGCAGGAGAACCACACTTTCGACAACGTGCTCGGGCAGCTGTGCGCGAAAGAGAAACCGACGACCTGCAAGTTCGCGACGAGCGGCCTGAACAGGAAAGGCGAAACGATCCCGCTGAGTCTCGCCGATGACAAGGTGCCCCCCGTCGCACACGGCCAGGAAGCGCAGCTGACGGCCATGCACAACGGCAAAATGAATGGGTTCGAACAGGTCGGCGGCTGCGAAGAAAAGCAGTGCTACACCGCGTTCGGCGAAGAACACGTCAAGAACCTGTGGGAAATGGCGCGCAAAGGGGCGATTGGCGACAGGTTCTTCTCGCGCGACATCGTCCCCTCCTGGGGCGGGCACCTCGACTTCTTCGCTCAGACGCTGGACGGGTTCGTGGGCAACAACCCCAAATTCCACGACGAAGGGCAGGGCAAGGGGCCGGGCTGGGGCTGCGACTCCCACGAGGACTCCGAATGGATCGCGCCCGGGAGCACAGAAATCAAAATGGAACCGTCCTGCGTCCCGGACAAGGAAGGAAACGGCGCCTACCGGAAAACCGAAGTCCAATACGTGCCCACCGTCGCGGACCGGATCGAAGAAGCCGGGCTGACGTGGGGGATCTATGCAGCACAGCCCGGCGAACAGGAAGGCTCGAAAGAAGAACGCGAAAGCGCCGGCCCGTACAAATGGGCGATCTGCCCGACTTTCGCCGAGTGCCTCGACGGTCCCCAGAAAGACAGCATGCACGAAGCCAAACAGCTGTTCAGCGACGCGGCGACGGGGAACCTGCCGAACTTCTCGATTCTCACCCCGACTACGGTCACGGGCGGAACCAGCCAGCACAACGGCACCTCGATGGGGCTCGGCGACGAATACATCGCGCAAGAGGTCAGGGCGATCCAGGAAGGTCCGGACGGCGCCTCGACGACGATCTTCATCTACTACGACGACTGCGGCTGCTTCTACGACCACCTCAAGCCTCCGCGCGGCCTCGGGATCAGGCTCCCGCTCGTGATCGTGAGCCCGTACGCCAAGCCCGGCTTCGTCGACGACCATGTCGCGACCAACAGCTCGATCCTCGCCTACATGGAGAACGTGCTGCACGTCGCGCCCGTGGACGAACTCGACGCCAACGCCTACAACTTCAGCAGGGCGTTCAACTACAAACAGAAACCGACTGAACCGCTCATGGCGAGGAAGGACGAGATCCCGCGGGCGGACCGGCATCTGCCGCCGCCTCCGCCCGACGCGAGCTAGCGCTCGAGGCGTCCCGCCCCGCAGATGGGAGGCCGGGCCGGCGCTCGATGGCGGCCAGGGGCGGCCGGGTCGCGGGCCGGGCCGCGAGGCACCGCCCGCTGCCGTCTCGACGCGGCGGCAGCGTCACGACAAGCCGGGCGCCCCCGGTCTCGGAAGGCCCGTTGGCTACGCTGCCAATCGCGCCATGAAGGTCCTCGTGATCGACAACTACGACTCGTTCACCTACAACCTCGTCCAGTACCTGGGCGAGCTCGGGGCGGACGTCGAGGCGGTGCGAAACGATCGCGCCGAGGCCGAGGAGCTGCTCGCACGCGGCTATGACCGCTGCGTCGTCTCGCCCGGCCCGTGCACGCCGGATCAGGCGGGGATCTCGCTGGACATCGTCCGGCGCTTTCCCGAGGCCGGCGTGCCCACGCTCGGCGTGTGCCTGGGCCACCAGGCGCTCGCACAGGCGTTCGGCGGCAAGGTCGAGCTGCACCAGCCCGTGCACGGCAAGGCGACCACGATCGAGCACGACGGGCAGACGATCTTCTCGGATCTGCGCGACCCGCTCGTGGTCGGGCGCTACCACTCGCTGATCGTCGGCGACGAGCTGCCCGGGTGCCTGCAGGAGAGCGCGCGCGGCGGCGACGTGCTGATGGCGCTGCGACACCGCGAGCTGCCCGCCGAGGGCGTCCAGTTCCATCCGGAGTCGGTTCTGACCGAACAGGGCCGCGAGCTGCTCGCCAACTTCCTGGAGCGGCGCGGATGATCGAGCCCACCACGAAACGGCACGCCTGATGCCGAGCGCGGTCCTCACGAGCGCGATCGACACGCTCGCCTCGCGCCGCGACCTCACCGCCGACCAGGCCGCGGAGGTGCTCGCCGAGATCATGCACGGCGACGTCTCGGAGATCCAGATCGCCGGCTTCCTGATCGCGCTGCGCACCAAGGGGGAGACGGTCGACGAGCTCGCCGGGCTGGCCCGCACGATGCGCGATCTCGCCGCCCACGTCCCGACAGGCCGCGACGACCTGCTCGACACGGCCGGCACCGGCGGCGGGCGCAGCACGTTCAACGTCTCGACGACCGCTGCCCTGATCGCAGCAGGCGCGGGCTGCGCCGTCGCCAAGCACGGCAACCGGTCGGCGACGAGCCGCTCCGGCTCGGCGGACGTGCTCGAGGCGCTCGGTGCCCGCATCGACCTCGGTCCGGCGCAGGTCGCCTGCTGCATCGACGAGGCCGGCTTCGGCTTCATGTTCGCGCCCGCACACCACCAGGCCACCCGCTTCGTCGTGCCTGTACGGGCCGAGCTGGCGGTGCGCACGATCTTCAACCTGCTCGGCCCGCTGACCAACCCGGCGGGCGCGCGGCGCCAGCTCGTGGGGGTCTCCGACCCGGCGTTCCTCGAGACGATCGGCGGCGCGCTCGCCCGCCTCGGCGTCGACCGCGCGCTCGTCGTCTCGAGCGAGGACGGCCTCGACGAGGTCTCCTGCGCGGCGCCGACGAAAGTCGTCGAGGTCAACGGCCAGGAGCTGCGCAGCTACGTGCTCCGCCCCGAGGACGTCGGCGTCGACACCGACGGCGGCGGGGCGCTCGAGGGAGGGACGCCCGAGCAGAACGCCGCGGTGACGCGCACGATCCTCGGTGGCGGCGAAGCGCGCCCGCCCGGCGAGGCGCTGGCGGTGATCAACGCCGGTGCCGCGATCTACGTCGCCGGCGCAGCCGCCGACATCGCGGAGGGGGTGCAGGCGGCGCGGGCGGCGATCGCCGACGGCCGCGCGCTCCGGGCGCTGGACGGCTACGTCGAGGCGAGCCGGCGCCTCGCGCCGAGCGAGGCCGCTCGATGACGGGCGCGACCGGCACGGTCCTTGACCGCATCCTCGCCGAAACCCGGCAGGCCGTGGAGCGCCGCCGCCGCGAGCGTCCGCTCGCCGAGCCCGACTCAGAGGCGCGCCCGGGTGGGGGGCCCGGACGCTTCCGCGAGGCACTGGCCGCGCCAGGGATCGGGGTCATCGGCGGAGTTCAAGCGCCGGTCGCCCTCGGCCGGGTCGCTCAACGAGGCACCGGACCTCGAGACGATCGTCGGCGCGTACGGGCGCGGCGGCGCCGTCGCGGCCTCGATCCTGACCGAGGAACCCAACTTCGGCGGCTCGCTCGCCGACCTCGCTCGCGCGCGGGCAGCCTGCGCGCTGCCGCTGTTGCGCAAGGACTTCATCGTCGACCGCTACCAGCTGCTCGAGGCGCGCGAAGCCGACGCCGACGCCGTGCTGCTGATCGTCGCGGCGCTGTCCGACGCCGAGCTGGCCGCGCTGTTCGCCGGCGCCACCGAGCTCGGCCTCGACGTGCTCGTCGAGGTGCACGACGAGGGCGAGCTCGAACGCGCCGCCGCTCACGGCCCGGAGATCGTCGGCGTCAACAACCGCGACCTGCGCGACTTCTCGGTCGACGTCGGCCGCACCGAGCGGCTGCTCGATCTGATGCCGCCCGGAGCGCTCGTCGTCTCGGAGTCGGGCATCTCCCGTCCGGACCAGCTCGCCGAGCTGCAGCGCCGAGGCGTCGACGCCGTGCTCGTGGGCGAGGCGCTGATGCGCTCCGCGGACCCGGCGCAGGCGCTGAGCGCCCTCCGCTCGTTCCCAGGGGCCCTTTAGGCACTGCCCCTCAAACCTTTAGAACTCCTTCACACCGTCCCCTCATCCTGTGCGGCCATGAGACGAATGTTCGCCATCCCCTTCATCGCCGCGCTGCTGGGAGCCGGGATCGTCGTTGTCGTGCTCGCTGCCGCCGGAGACCTCGGCGCGAAGCGGACGGTGACGACCGTCGAGGCTCCCACACCGAGCGCCGCCCCCACCAACGCATCCAACCGGGCCCTCGGCCTGACACCGCACCAGATCTACACGAAAGACGCACCAGGCGTCGCGTTCATCACCTCGACCATCGTGCAAAACAACGAATCCCCGTTCGGATTCGGCGAATCGCAGCGCGAAGGAACCGCCAGCGGTTCCGGGATCGTGATCGACACCAACGGCACGATCCTCACCAACTACCACGTGATCGAGAACGCCGTGAAGGTCAATGTCAGCTTCGAAAAAGGTAAGACCGTCGAAGCCCAGGTCGTCGGCAAGGACCCCTCCAACGACCTCGCCGTGCTTCGTATCCACCCCGACGGGCTGACGCTGCACCCGGTCACACTCGGCGACTCGAGCAAAGCTCAGGTCGGCGACCCGGTCTACGCGATCGGCAACCCGTTCGACCTGCAGCGCACGCTGACGACCGGCGTCGTCTCCGCGCTCCAGCGCCAGCTCAAAGCCCCCAACGGCTTCACGATCTACAACGTCATCCAGACCGACGCTCCGATCAACCCCGGGAACTCGGGCGGGCCGCTGCTCGACTCGCAGGGGCGTGTGATCGGGATCAACTCGCAGATCGAGACCGGCGGTACGAGCAACGGCAGCGTCGGCATCGGCTTCGCCGTGCCGATCAACACCGCCAAGTCCGAGCTCGGCAAACTCGAGAAGGGCGGCACCGTCTCGAGCGCCGGGTATCTCGGCGTGACCTCGATCACGATCGACGGATCGCTGTCCGGGCTGAACCTGCCGACCAACAGCGGCGCGCTCGTCGAGAGCGTCCAGAAGGGCTCGCCCGCCGAGAAGGCCGGAATCAAGGGCGGCGTCGCGACGGGCACGCAGAGCGGCTCGGTGGCGATCGGCGGGGACATCATCAAGTCCGTCGACGGCAAAGACGTCGCCGGCTCGGAAGACCTCGCGACGGTGGTGGGCCAGAAGAAACCTGGCGAGAGCGTCAGCGTCAAGCTGCTGCATCCCAACGGCCACGGCGGCTGGGAAACGAAGACGGTCACCGTCACGCTCGGCAAGCGCCCGGCGACCGCGCCGAGCGCGAGCTCCGAACTCGAAGGCTGACGCACAGCCGAGAAGGCTGAACGGGCAAGGCCCGTGGACGGGGCGCCGTGAAGTGACGGCGCCCCGTTCGCGCTCTGCCGGGAGCGCGTACGAGGAAACGCGACCGCTACCGTTGAGGCGTGGCCACGCGCGTGAAGATCTGCGGCTTGACGAACCTCGAGGACGCCGAGGCGGCCGTCGGCATGGGCGCCTGGGCGCTCGGGATGATCTTCGCCGAGGGCAGCCCTCGGCGCTGTGCGCCCGAGCAGGCGCAGCGGATCGCCGCGGCGCTGAAGCGGCGGGTCGAGCTCTGCGGGGTGTTCGTCAACGAGCCGCTGGACGATGTCGCCGCCGCCGCCCGCGACATCGGGTTGACGATGCTCCAGTTCCACGGCGAGGAGGGCCCCTCCTACTGCCGCGAGGCGGCGCGCCGGACGGGCGCGCGCGTGATCCGCGCCCAACAGGTCGCCGGCCCCGGCGACGTCCGCGAGATCGAGCGCTACCACGTCGACTTCCACCTCCTCGACGCGCGCTCGCAGCGCCACCCTGGTCTGCGCGGCGGCACCGGCGAGACCTTCGACTGGGAGCTTCTCAGGGGCCGGCGCTCGAAGGTGCCGCTGATCCTCGGCGGCGGCATCGACGCCGGCAACGCCGCGGGCGCGATCGCCGCCGTGCGGCCTTACGCGATCGATACCGCGAGCGGCACCGAGTCGGCGCCGGGCCACAAGGACTATGAGCGGATGGCGGCGCTGTTCGCCGCCGTGCGCGAGGCGGACGGGGACCCGAACGAGGTCGCGAGCGCGGCGGCGCCGAGCGTCGCGGGCACGCTGAGAGGCGCACCCTGATGGGCACGGCCGGTCCGGGGCGTGCGGACGCCCCTGTGAGCTCGCGCGCCGCGAGCGTCGAGCACCGCTTCGGCGAATACGGGGGCCAGTTCGTCCCCGAGACCCTGATGCCCGCGCTCGCCGAGCTCGAGCAGGCCTGGCTTGTGGCGCGCGAGGATCCCGGCTATCGCGCGGAGCTGGAGTCGCTGCTGCGCGACTTCGCCGGGCGACCGACACCGCTCTACCGCGCGCGGCGGCTCTCCGAGCAGCTGGGCCGCCCGCTGTACCTGAAGCGGGAGGACCTCAACCACACTGGCTCGCACAAGCTGAACAACGCGATCGGGCAGGCGCTGCTGGCTCAGCGGATGGGCAAGCGCCGGATCATCGCCGAGACGGGCGCAGGTCAGCACGGCGTCGCGACGGCAACCGCCTGCGCGCTGCTCGGGCTCGACTGCGTCGTCTACATGGGCGTCGAGGACACCCGCCGCCAGCGGCCGAACGTGCAGCGCATGGAACTCCTCGGCGCGAGCGTGCAGCCGGTGGACGCCGGCGCGCGGACGCTCAAGGAGGCGACTTCGGCAGCGATCCGCGACTGGGTCACGAACGTCGAGACGACGCACTACGTGATCGGCTCGGTCGTCGGTCCGGCGCCATACCCGGCCCTCGTGCGCGACCTGCAGCGGGTGATCGGCGACGAGGCGCGCGCGCAGATGCTCGAGCGCGAGGGGCGGCTGCCCGCGCGGGTCGTCGCGTGCGTCGGCGGCGGCTCGAACGCGCTCGGGATCTTCACGGCGTTCCTCGCTGACGAGCAGGTCGACCTGGTCGGCGTCGAGGCAGGCGGAGAGGGCATCGACACGCCCCGCCACGGCGCGCCGCTGACGGTCGGCGGGCGCGCCGGGATCCTCCACGGCGCCCGCTCGGCCGTGATGCAGGACGAGGAGGGCCAGATCGTCGAGGCGCACTCGATCTCCGCCGGGCTCGACTACCCCGGAACCGGGCCGCAGCACGCATACCTGCGCGACAGCGGGCGCGCCCGCTACGTCGCCGTGACCGATCGCGAGGCGCTCGCGGCCTTCCGCGAGGTGACGCGCCGCGAGGGGATCATCCCGGCGCTCGAGACCGCCCACGCGCTGGCCTGGGTGCTCGCCCAGAGCGAGGGAGAGCTCGACCTCGTCTGCCTGTCCGGGCGCGGCGACAAGGACCTCGCCGAGGTGCTCGCAAAGGACGAAGCTTGAGCGTCGCCCGCGCTGGCCGGTTCGGGAGCGAGAGCGGAGCGGGCCTCTCCCGGTCCGGCGGCGCCGCGCGGCTCGAAGACGCCTTCGGGCGGCCGGGCCGGCGCGCGGCGCTGATGCCCTACCTGATGGGCGGCTTCCCGACGCTCGAGGAGTCGGCGCGCATCGGCGAATCCTGCGTGCGCGCGGGCGCCGACGTGATCGAGCTCGGCATGCCCTACTCCGACCCGCTCGCCGACGGCCCGGTGATCCACGACGCCGGCACCCGCGCGCTGGCCGCCGGTGCCAACGTCGCGGGCGTGCTGGAGGTCGCCCGGGCGCTCGCGCCGAGCGTCCCCGTGGTTCTGATGTGTTACGCGAACATGGTCTTCGCGCCGGGCGTCGACGCGTTCGTCGAGCGCCTTGCCCGCACAGGCGCCTGCGGGCTGATCGTCCCCGACCTTCCTCACGGGGAGGCGCCCGAGGTGCACGATGCCTGCGAGCGGCGCGGGCTCGCGCTCGTGCCGCTGGCCGCCCCGACCACCACGCCCGAGCGGCTGGCGGCGATCGGCGCCGAGGCGCGGGGCTTCCTCTACACGGTCTCGGTCGTCGGCACGACCGGCGAGCGCCGGGCGCTCGGCGAGCGCTTCGCGGAGGTGGTCGGGCGCGCGAAGGCCGCGACGGAGGTGCCCATCGCGCTCGGGTTCGGGATCTCGACCCCCGAGCAGGCGGCCGAGGCAGCCGACGCGGGCGCCGACGGCGTGATCGTCGGGACGAGGCTCGTACGGGCCGCCGCCGAGTCCGAGGCCCCCGCCGAGGCGGTCGGCGAGCTCGTCGCGGCTCTCGCGGCCGGGCTCGCAGCGCCCGATCGCCCGGCGCACCGCTAGGATCCGCGCATGGGTTTGGTCCTCACCGTCACCGGCGGGCTCATCGTCTGGATCGTCCTCTGGTCGCTGGGCGCCAAGGGCTTCGACGCCTTCATGATCGCGACCGTGATCATCCTGATCGGCGCGACGCTGAAGATCCTCTCGGGCTATCTGCCGGGCCGCCGCAGCTGAGCGCCCGGTGCCTTCGCGCTGGCTGCGCTTCGCCGCTCTCGCCGTCGCCGCTGGGGCGCTCGCCGGATGCGGCAGCGTCGTTTCGGCGTCCGAAACGACCGGCAACCAGCTGACGGTCTACTCGAGCCTGCCGCTCGAGGGACCCTCCGCTGAGATCGCCCGGCAGATCGAAGGCGGCGAGAAGTTGGCGCTCGCGCAGGCCGGCGGCCACGTCGGAGCCTTCCGGGTCTCCTACGTGTCGCTCGACGACGTCAACCCCCTGACGGGCAAGACCAGCCCCGGCGAAAGCTCGACCGCCGCCAAGCAGGCCGCGCAGGACACCTCGACGATCGCCTACCTGGGCGACTACGGGTCGCAGGCGACCGCCGTGACGCTGCCGCTCATCAACGAGGCCGGGATCCTGCAGGTGAGTCCGGCCAGCCCCTACGTCGGGCTGACCTCCTCCGAAGACGCCGGCCAGGACGAGCCAGACCGCTTCTACCCGAGCGGAAAGCGGACGTTCGTGCGGCTCCAGGGCGGCGACCCGGTGCAGGCCGGGGCACAGGCGCAGCTGATGGGAATGCTCAATCTCCAGAGCGTCTTCGTGATCGACGACCAGGACCCGTTCGAGGTGCCGCTGGCCTCGCTCGTGGCCAACCGCGCGGAACAGGCCGGCGTGAAGGTGGCCGGCCGCGACAGCATCGCCTTGAGCCCCGAAGGCAACTACTCCGGCGAGATCAAGAAGGTGCGGGCCAGCGGAGCGCAGGCCGTGTTCGTGGCCGGCGGTGCGAACCCGGGCACGGCGTCGCTGCTGAAGAGCCTGCACGAAGCCGACCCGCAACTGCTCCTGCTGGGACCGAGCAGCCTCGCCACGAGCGCGTTCACCGCCACGCTGGGCGCGGCCGGCGAAGTCACCTACCTCACGACGCCGCTGCTGCCTGAGCGCATGTACCCGCCGTCCGCACGGCGCGTGCTCGCCGACTACGCGAGCGTCTTCCATGAACGGGGCGGATCGTGGGCGCTCTACGGCTACGAGACGATGGCGGGCGTGCTCGACGCGATCCGGCGTGCCGGGTCGGGTGGCAACAATCGGGCCGACGTGATCTCGTCGTACTTCGCCACGCACGACCGCGAGTCTGTGCTCGGGCGCTACTCGGTGACGCCCGACGGCGAAACGACCCTGCGCCGCTTCGGCATCTACCGCGTGCAGAACGGGGCGCCGGTCTTCGACCGCGCCGTCGACGTGCCCTAGCCGGCCGCGCGCAGCGCGAGGACGAGCCGGAAGCGCTCGATGCCGCCGTCGAGCGGGTGGCCGCCGCCCGCGAGCCTGCTGCTGGCGCGCAGGTAGGGGAGCACCGGCGCCAGCGACGGGTCTTCGTTCAGCCCCACGCCTTCGAGCAGCGCGAGCAGTGTCGGGAAGTCCACGAGCACGCTCGGTTCGATGCCTTCGCCCAGCGCTGAGGCGGCGGCCGCGCGAGCCGGGCTGCCTGCGAGCGTGCTCGAGGGCGAGAGCGCTGTCGCGACGGACGGTTCGCCGAGCCCGAGCACGAACTTCGGGCCGCTCGGGGAGGACCCGGCCGCCACGTAGACGATCAGTGGCACACCGGGCAGCCGCACGGCGGCGGCCGCTTCCGTGCCGGGGATCGTGGCCTTCGAGACCTCATAGCCGGCGGTCCGCAGCTGTTTCGCGAGCTTGCCGACGGCGGCGCGCGAGCGGCTCTGGTCGGTCGAGGAGATCACGACCGCGGCTCGCAGGTCCAGCACGCCGGAGCCGGCCGCGAAGATCCCGGCGGAGCCCATCCAGGATGCATAGTCGCGCCGCGCGGCAGGCGTGTCGGCGCCGAGCACCCGCAGCGGCCCCGTGAGCCCGCTCACCAGCGAGCCGAGGCTCAGCGCGCCCGCTTCCGATTCCTTGCCGGCGAGCGAGGAGAGCGCCGACAGCCCGGCCGCGGTGCCCGCGAGGCTCGAGCCGGCATGCCCGATGCCGATTGCAAGCCACGATTCGCCAGGCAGCTCCGACAGCGCCTGCGCCGCCTGCGGGTCGTACCGAAGCAGGCCCCCGCTCGCCTCCCCCCCGCCGGGTTGCGGCAGCGTGTCGATGTCGAGCTGCAGCGAGCCGGCAGCCGCGACGAGCGAGGCATAGGTCTGGCCGGAGCCGCCGATCGCCTGGAGCAGGCCCTTGCTCGCGCCGGTGCCCGCCCGTCCCGAGCCCGGGCTGAGGTACAGGTGGGCGATCGCGCCGCTCGGGGCCGATCCCGCGAGCTTCGCGTAGGCCGCCGCCGAGGCGAGCGCGGCTTCGCCCTGCGTGACTCCGATCACCGCCCGTAGCCCCGCCTCGCTGCCGATCACCGCGAAGCTGCCCACGAGGCCGAAGGCGACTCCCCCTGGCGAGACTTCGTAGGAGACGCCCCGGTAGCTGCTCGAATGGGCTCCGGCGCGCTTCGCCTGGGCGGCCAGGAACGAGCGCGCGGCGCCGGCGTCGCGCGTGTCCATCACGAGCGCGCCGTCGAGGCCGCCGGCCGCGAACGGCAGGGGCCCGACCGAGCCCGAGCCCGACAGACTCGCGCTGAGCGGTGCCACCAGCGCCTGCGCCGAGCCCAGCGAGAGCGCGAACAGCCCGGCATGCGGCCCGAGCCATGGCGCGACGTCGCGGGCGTAGTCGAGCCGGGGAGAGCCGGGCGTGCGCAGCGCGCTGACCAGCCGCGGGAAGGGGTTCGGCGAGCCGGTCAGGGCCTTTCCGGCGGCCAGCGCGCCGCTGCTCTCCGAGCCCGACGGGCGGACGTCGGCGCCGAGGTAGAGCGGCGCCGTCGCCGGCACCGCGCTCGCCGGGTCCGCGTCGGTGCCGCCCGAGCCCGAGGACGAGCCGCAGCCGGCGAGCACCAGCACCGTCGCGGTGACCACCGCTACGAGCACGGCCACCGACAGCTGGCTCTTCCGTCTCAAGGCGTGAGCGATCGTAATGCGTCCGGCTGCCCGCCGCGCAGGCTCCCGGTTGCAATCTCCCGCCCGGAGCCGCCTGCTGCAGCCGCGCTTGCAGTTCCGACGGCGACGCCGGCGGGGGTGGCGCGGTCTGCGAAGCCACATGCCGGCTGGGATTTCGGGGGAGAGGACGGCGCGGGGGCGACCATGTGGGAGAGAATGTGCAAACAGGGTTGCATTGTGGGAGAAAGTGGGATATGTTCGCGCCAGTGAGCCGGGGTGGAGGGGCTCCTCCCACTCCTCCACCTCGGCTCCTTCAAGTAAGCCAGGGGAGTCTCCGCAGTGGCCCCGTTTCGCGGCACCTTCGACCACACGCTCGACGCAAAGAACCGCTTGACCGTCCCGGCGCGGTACCGCTCCGGGCTCGCCGACGGCGTCGTGCTCGCGATACCGGTCGACCTCGAACCGTGCGTCTGCGTCTGGCGGCCCGAGGAGTACGAGCAGTACACGCGCCGCGCGCTCGCCGAGCTGCCCCCGCTCTCCTCGCGCCTGACCGAACTCGAGCGCTTCTTCTACGGCAGCTCCCACGAGACCGAGCTCGACGCCGCCGGGCGCATCATGGTCCCCGCCGTCCTCGGTGAGCGCGCGAAGCTCGCGAAGGATGTCGTCGTCGTCGGCGCCGGCGACCGCATGGAGATCTGGGACCGCGGAACCTGGGCGGACCATCGATCGACGCTGCTGAGCGGCGTCGCGGAGGTGACCGCACGTGTCGACGACGCTGCTTGAGACCGCGATCCCCGGCACACCGGAGGCGGCGCCCGAGCTGGTGCGCCGCCGGCGCGGGCCCGCGGTCGCCGGTCCGGGCGCCAGGCGGCGGCGTGGCGCGAGGTCCGGAGCGAACCCGGGCTTCGGGCACGATGGGCTTGTGCCCGATGCTTCCCACACGCCCGTGCTCGCCGAGGAGCTGCTCGAGCTGATCGGCGCGCAACCCGGCCAGACCGCGATCGATTGCACGTTCGGCGACGGCGGCCACGCGCGCATGGTCGCCGAGCGGCTGGGGCCGGCGGGGACGCTCGTCGCGATCGACCGCGACCCGCTCGCCGAGGAGCGCTTCGCGGCGCTGGCCGCCGAGACGGCCTGCTCGCTGCGCTTCATCCGCTCGGGCTACGCCGAGGCGCTTCAGACGCTTGCCGACGAGGGGCTGAAGGCGGACATCGCCTACTTCGACCTCGGCATGTCCTCGATGCAGGTCGACACCCGCGAGCGCGGGTTCTCCTATTCCTATGAGGCGCCGCTGGACATGCGGATGGACCCCGGGCAGGAGCTGACGGCCCGTGAGATCGTGGCCGAGTGGGACGAGCGGCGCCTGGCCGGCGTGCTGCGCGAGCTCGGCGAGGAGCGCCACGCCGGCGCGATCGCGCGCGCGATCGTCCGCGCGCGCTCCGGCGCGCCGATCGAGACGACGCTGCAGCTCGTGGACGCGATCAGCTCCGCGCTGCCGGCGCCGGCGCGCTTCGGCGGCGGGCACCCGGCGAAGCGCTCCTTCCAGGCGCTGCGGATCGCCGTCAACGACGAGCTCGGCCAGCTCGAGCAGGCGCTCCCGCTGGCCTGGGAGTTGCTGCGCGAGGGCGGCGTGCTCGCCGCGATCTCGTTTCACTCGCTCGAGGACCGCCGCGTCAAGCACTTCCTCGTCGACCGCGCCCAAGGGTGCGTGTGCCCTCCTGAGCTGCCCGTCTGCGTCTGCGGCCACGAGCCGGAGGCTGCGCTCCTGACCCGCCGTTCGATCGTGCCGTCCACGCAGGAGCTCGAGGACAACCCGCGTGCCGCCTCCGGGCGCCTGCGCGCCGCCCGCAAGCTCACGCCGGAGGGCGCGTGACGCCCCCGGCCGCATCGCAGGCCCACGCCGCGCCGCCGCTGGCGCCGCGCCGGCGGCCGGTCGCTCCTTCCCGCCCGCCTGTGCCCCGCCATGGGGTGCGGCGCGTATCCGGCCCGGCGCGCGCTCCGGCGAGGCAGGCTCCCGAGCGCGGTCTCGCGCTCGGCCTTCTCGGGCTGCTCGGCCGGCTCGACGCGCTCGCCAGCCATCGCATGCTCGACCGGGCGATCCGCAGCCGCGTCTGGATCGGGATCGTGGCGTTCGCGCTGATCGGGATCGTCACCCTGCAGCTCGGGCTGCTGAAGCTCAACGCCGGCATCGGGCGCGCGCTCGAGCGCGAGGGAGCGCTGCAGCGCGAGAACGCCGCGCTGAGCGTCGAAAACTCCGAACTTGCGACCGGCAGCCGCGTCGAGACCGAGGCCGGGCAGCTGGGGATGCGGCTCGCCTCGGTCGCCGGGCTCAAGTTCCTCGGCTCCCACGCGCACGGCGACGTGCCCAAGGCCGCGGCCGCGCTGCGGGCGGCACCTGCGCGGGAAGCCAGCGCGACGCCGGCGGAAGCCGCGAGCGCCGGAAGCGAATCCGCGCCGAGCGCGACGGGCGAATCGAGCGAAGGCAGCCAGGCCGAAGGGCAGGCGCCGAGCGGCGAATCCGAATCCTCGAGTAGCGAAGCGGAAAGCGGGGCAACAACCCCCTCGGCAGCGAGCGAAGCCCCGGCGCCGAGCGGCGGCGGGACAGCTGAAGGCGCGGCCGAAGCGAGCAGCGCGTTGCCGGCCGGCGAAGGCGGCGGCGCGGCCGCGCCGGGCGGATAGGCCGGGCGTGGCCGTCGTCCAGCACCGCATCGGCGCGATCTTCGCCCTGCTGTTCCTGTTGCTGCTGCTGGCCGGCTTCCGCACCGCCTACCTCGGCGTGTTCCGCGGCGCCGCGCTGCGCGAGGCCGCGAACAACCAGCAGGCGACCAACGAAACCGTGACCGCGCAGCGCGGCACGATCATGGACCGCAACGGCGTCGATCTCGCGATCTCCGAGCCCGCCCGCGACCTCGCCGCGGACCCCTATCTGCTGCGGGACCCGGGGAGCGCCGCCAAGCGTCTCGCGCCGGTGCTCGGCCAGTCCCAGGACGTGCTGCTGCGCAAGCTCACGAAGCGCACCGGCTTCGTCTACCTGGCGCGCGCGCTACCGGCCCGCCAGGCCGAAGCCGTGCTCGCGCTGAAGATCCCCGGCGTCAGCGGCACGCCCGTGATGAAGCGCGTCTACCCGCGGGAGGCGCTGGCGGCGCAGGTGCTCGGCCAGGTCGGCACCGAAGGCCAGGGCCTGTCCGGGATCGAGCTCGGGAGCGAATCCGTGCTGCACGGGCGCACCGGCGAGCGGCGGGTCGTAAGCGACGCGATCGGACAGCCGGTCTCGATCTCCGAACCGCACGCCGAAGTGCCCGGGCAGAGCATCAAGCTGACCCTCGACGCGAACATCCAGCAGCGCACCGAAGACGTGCTCGGCGCCGTCGCGCAGGCGTTCAGCCCGAAGGACGCCACCGCGATCGTGATGGACCCGCGCAGCGGGGCGATCCTCGCGATCGCCAACTGGCCGCAGGCCAACGCCAACGACCCGGGCGCCGCCTCGCCGGAGGGGCTACGCGACCGCGCCGTCAACTTCCCCTACGAACCGGGTTCGACCTTCAAGGTCGTGGCGGTCGCGGGTGCGCTCCAGGCCGGGCTGATCACGCCCGAGTCGGGGTTCGCGGTGCCCGGTCAGATTCAGGTCGCCGACCGCACGATCCACGACGACACCGAACACGGCGTCGAAACGCTCAGCACGTCCCAGATCCTGGCGCGCTCGAGCAACGTCGGCGCGATCGAGATCGGGAAACTCCAGGGCGCCAGCCGCTTCAACGCGTGGGTGCACCGGTTCGGCTTCGGCGCGCCGACCGGCGTCGACCTGCCGGGCGAGGAACCCGGCCTGACGCTCGCACTCGACCACTACTCGGGCTCCTCGATGGGCAACCTCCCGATCGGCCAGGGCGAGCTCGTGACGCCGATGCAGATGGCGAGCGCCTACGCGGCGATCGCGAACGGCGGCGTGCTGCACCCGCCGCACCTCGTCAGCGAGATCGGCGACCGTGTCCAGCCGCTGCCGGCCGGTCGCCGCATCCTCTCTGCCACGACGGCCGCCGAGGTGCGCCACATGCTCGAAGGCGTGCTCGGGCCGGAAGGCACCGCGAGCGAGGTCTCGATCCCCGGCTACGCGCTGGCCGGCAAGACCGGCACCGCGAGCAAGGTCGACAAGGCCACCGGCGAATACTCGAAAAGCAAATACGTCGCCTCGTTCATCGGCTTCGCGCCCGTCAGCGATCCGCGGCTGCTCACCGCCGTCGTCGTCGACGAACCGCAGGCCGGCTCGATCTTCGGCGGCACCGTGGCGGCCCCGGCCTTCGGGCAGATCATGAGCTTCGCGCTGCCCTATCTCGGCATCCAGCCGCACTAGGCCGCGTGGAGGGTGCTCCGCGTGGCTCGGCGGACGGCGGTTGACGCGCTCGATTCTCCTTCGGGACCGGAAACTAGACTTGGTCCCGATGCCGAAGCTGCGGATCGAGCTTTGAGGCTCGGCGATCTGAGCGCCGGCCTGACCGGCCTGGAGGGATCCGTTCCGGCCGGCGCCGAGGCCGACGTCGAGATCTCATCGCTGGCCTACGACAGCCGAGCGGTCACGGACGGTGCGCTGTTCTTCTGCGTTACCGGCTTCCAGGCCGACGGCCATCGCTTCGCGGCGGCGGCGGTGCAGGACGGCGCGGCGGCCCTCGTGGTGGAGCGCCCGCTCGGCCTCGGCGTGCCGGAGCTCGAGGTCGAGTCGGTACGGGCGGCGATGGCGCCGCTCGCGGCCCGCTTCTACGGCGAGCCCGCCGCGCGCATGCAGGTCGTCGGCGTGACCGGGACGAACGGCAAGACGACGAGCGCCTACCTCGTCAGGGAGCTGCTCGAGGCGGGCGGCATGCAGTGCGGTCTGCTCGGCACCGTCAAGTCGGTGATCGGCGGCGAAGAGCGCGAGGTCGTGCGCACGACCCCCGAGGCGATCGACCTGCAGGCGGACCTGCGGGCGATGCTCGACGGCGGCGACCGCGCCTGTGCGATCGAGGTCTCCTCCCACGCGCTGGAGCTCGGACGGGCCGGCGCGATCCCCTTCGCCGCGGCCCTGTTCACCAACCTCACGCAGGACCACCTCGATTTCCACCCGACGATGGAGGACTACTTCCTGGCCAAGCGGCGGCTGTTCGTGCCGGCGGACGGCTCCCCCGCGCCGCGGCTGAGCGTCGTCAACATCGGCGATCCCTACGGGCGCCGGCTCGCCGCCGAGGTGAAGGAGTCCCAACCACCCGCGGTCACCTTCGCGGTCGACGGTGAGGCCGACTACGCCGCGACGGGCCTTCGCTGTGGGTTCGGCGGCTGCACGTTCACGCTGCGATGCCCCGCGGGCGAGCAGGAGGTGCGGCTGCCGATGCCGGGCCGCTTCAACGTCGCCAATGCGCTGGGAGCGCTCGCCGTCGCCCATGGCCTCGGCGTCCCGCTGGGCGTGCTGATCGAGGCGCTCGAGCGCGGCGTGCGGGTGCCCGGGCGCTTCGAGCCTGTGGACCGCGGCCAGGACTTCGCCGTGCTGGTCGACTACGCCCACACTCCCGACTCGCTCGAGAACGTGCTCGAGGCCGCGCGCGAGCTGCTCGACACCGCCGGACGGCCGGCGCGAGACGGGCGCGTGCTGTGCGTGTTCGGCGCCGGCGGGGACCGCGACCGCGGCAAGCGCCCCTTGATGGGAGCGGCCGCGGCGCGGCTTGCCGACGTCGCGATCGTCACCTCCGACAACCCCCGCTCGGAGCGGCCGGAGGCGATCATCGCCGAGATCATGGCCGGGGCCGGGCGAGCGCAGGAGGGCGTGCTGGAGACGATCGAGGACCGGCGCGCGGCGATCACGCGGGCGATCGCGATGGCGCGTCCCGGGGACGTGCTCGTGATCGCGGGCAAGGGCCACGAGCAGGGCCAGGAGCTGGCCGGCGGACGCAAGATCCCATTCGACGACGCCACCGTCGCCGCGGAGGCGCTCGAAGCGCGGCTCCCGCTCGGCGGGACGGCCGCCCCGCGCCCGATGGCGGGACATTCCCCCTCCCGGGGGGCGGGCGAGTGAGCGGCTGGGACGCCCGCCGCATCGCAGCCGCGGCCGGCGCCGAGCTGGTGCGCCCCGGCGCCGCCCCGGCGGGCGAGGCGCCGCCGCCGGCCGCCGTCGACACGCGTGCCATGGCGCCGGGGCATCTCTTCGTCGGACTGCCCGGCGAGCGCGAGGACGGCGGCGCGCGCGCCGGCGAGGCGCTCGCGGCGGGAGCCTGGGGGGTGCTGGTCGCCCCCGAGCACGCCCAGACGGCCGCCCGCGGGCTCGCCGGCGACGCGGCCGGGGTCGTGCTCTCGCACCCGGAGCCGCTGCGCGGCCTGCAGCGGCTGGCGGGCGAGTGGCGGACCGAGCTCGGCGGCCGGGGGGCGAAGGTCGTCGCGATCACGGGCTCGACCGGCAAGACCTCGACGAAGGACATCCTCGCCGCGCTGCTGTCCGCCGCGATGCCGACGGCCGCGAGCCCCGCCAACCTGAACACGGAGATCGGCCTGCCGCTCGCGATCCTCGCCGCGCCCGCCGAGACACGCGCGCTGGTGCTCGAGATGGCGATGCGGGGACCCGGGCAGATCGCCGAGCTGACGGCGATCGCCCGCCCTGACGTGGGGGTGATCGTCAACGTCGGCCCGGCGCACCTCGAGCTGCTCGGATCGCTGGAGGCGATCGCCGCCGCCAAGGCCGAGCTGATCGCCGGCTTGGCGGCCGGAGCGACCGTCGTCTTGCCGGCCGGCGAGGCGCTGCTGGCGCCGCACATGCGCGACGACGTGCACGCGGTCGCATTCGGCGAGGGCGGGCAGGTACGGCTGCTGGCGCGGGATCCCGCCGGGCGGGTCACGATCGACGCCGGCGGCGAACGCATCGAGCTGGAACCGTCGTTCGCACAGGCCCACAACCTGCGCAACCTGCTGGCCGCCGTCGCCGCCGCCCGCGCGCTCGGCGTGCGCCCGTCGGGCCCGCTCGAGGTGTCGTTCTCGGAGATGCGCGGCCAGCGCAGCGAGCTGCCTTCGGGCGTGATGCTGATCGACGACTGCTACAACGCCAACCCGATGTCGATGCGGGCCGCCCTCGAGGACCTCGCCGCGAGCGGAAGAGGAACCCCGCCCACCCGGCGCGTGGCCGTGCTCGGCGACATGCTCGAGCTCGGGCCGCAGGCGCGGGCGCTGCACCGCGAGATCGGCGAGCACGCGCGCCGCAGCGGCGTCGAGCTGCTGGTCACGGTCGGGCCGCTGGCCGCGGAGATGGCCGCTGGCTTCGCGGGCGAGTCGCGCGCGTTGCCAGATGCTGCGGCGGCCGCCGAGACCGTGCCGGCACTGGTGCGGCCCGGCGACACGGTGCTCGTGAAGGGATCGCGGGGCGTCGGCCTCGAGCGCGTCGCGGCGGCGCTGCGCGAGGCCGTACTGGCGGGGCAGCGCTGAATGGGCCGGATCCTGTTCGGCGGCATGTCCGCGCTTCTGATCTGCATCTTCCTGAGCCCGAAGTTCATCGAGTTCCTGAGGGTGCGCGAGTTCGGCCAGCACATCCGCGAGGACGGACCGGCGGGGCACCTCCAGAAGGCCGGCACGCCGACGATGGGAGGGCTCCTGATCTTCCTCTCGGTCAGCGTCCCGTTCCTGATCCTGACGAACTACGACTGGCCCGCGGTGGGCGTCTACGGGGCGGCGATCGCGTGTGCGGCGCTCGGCTTCGCCGACGACTACGTCAAGCTCGTCCGCCGGCGCTCGCTGGGGCTGCGCGCGCGGACGAAGCTTCTCGTCACGATCGCGATCTCGATCGGCCTGTGGTACATCGCGCACGAGAAGGCGCACCTGCCGAGCGTGCTGTTCCTGCGCTTCGTCGACTACCACATCGACGTCGGGCCGCTGTACCCGGTCCTGATCTACTTCGTGCTGGCCGGGACGACGAGCGCGGTCAACCTCACCGACGGGCTCGACGGCCTGGCGGCGGGCTGCGCGGCGATCGTGCTCCTGGCGTTCATCGGCATCACGTTCATCTCGGGCCAGTTCGAACTGGCGATGCTGGCGGGCTGCCTCGTCGGTGCCTGCATCGGGTTCCTCTGGTTCAACGCCTTCCCGGCGACGATCTTCATGGGCGACACCGGCTCGCTGGGGCTCGGCGGCGCGATCGCGGGGCTCGCGGTGTTCACGAAAACCGAGGTGCTGCTGATCCTGCTCGGTGGGATCTTCGTGATCGAGGCGCTGTCGGTCGCGATCCAGGTGATCTCCTTCCAGACCACGCGCCGGCGCGTGTTCCTGATGGCGCCGATCCATCACCACTTTGAGCTCAAGGCATGGTCAGAGACGAAGATCATCCTGCGCTTCTGGATCGTGGCCTCGATCTGCGCCGCGATCGGCTTCACGATCTACCGCCAGAGCCGGGGCGTCTGAGCGGCGGGCGCCCGCCCGCGGCCGCGGAGGCATCCGGCCCCTGGTGTCGAATGGGGCTTGGATGGCAGCGGCCCGAGCAGGGAGAGCTAGGCCTGAGAAAAAGGCACCGCGGCGCAAGGCGGGCAAGGCCCCGCGCCCTCGCGCGAAGGCGCGACGGCCGCAGACGCTCGAGCATCGCATCCTGCTGACGGCGACGATGTGCCTGCTGGCGTTCGGCGCGGTGATGGTCTACAGCGCCTCCTCGGCGACGACGTTGCTGAAGGGCCAGGGCAACGGCAGCGGCTACCTGATCCGCTACGTGATCTACGGCGGCATCGGGCTGGTCGCGATGCGGCTGCTGGCGCGCGACGGCGTGGCGAAAGTGCACCTGATCACGGGGCCGCTGCTCGTCACCTCGTTCGTGCTGGTAGCGGCCACACACGTCCCGCACGTGGGCGTCACCGTCAACGGCGCCCACCGCTGGCTCGGCCCGAGCCAGTTCCAGTTCCAGCCCTCCGAGCTGATGAAGCTCGCGCTGGTGCTCTACTGCGCGACGCTGCTCGCGAAGCGCCCGGCGCGGGTCAACGACCTGCGCGATCTGGCCAAGCCGCTGCTGGTGGTCGTCGGCGCGGGCTGCTTCTTGGTCTTCACCCAGCCGGACCTCGGCACGGCGCTCGTGATCATCTTCACGATCGGCACGATGCTCGTGGCGGCCGGGATCCCGATGCGCAGGCTCGCGAGGATCGCGGGGACGCTCGCCGCCTTGGTCTTCCTCTACGCGCTGGTGCGGCCATACGCGCGCGCGCGGCTGACCTCGTTCCTTGACCCCTGGGCGCACGCTTCGAGCAGCGGCTTCCAGGCTGTGCAGGGACAGATCGCGATCGGCTCGGGCGGGCTGTTCGGGGTCGGGCCGGGGCAGTCTGTGCAGAAGATCTTCTACCTGCCAGAGGCGCCGACCGACTTCATCCTCGCCGTGATCGCCGAGGAGCTCGGCATGGTCGGGGTGTGGGCGCTGCTGTTCCTCTACGGGCTGATCGCCTATGCCGGCCTGCGCGCGGCGAAGTCGGCGCGCAGCCTCTACAGCGCGTTGATCGCCGTGGGCGTCACCGCGCTGATCCTCTCGCAGGGGATCCTCAACACATTCGCGGTGCTTGGGCTGGCGCCGCTGACGGGCGTGCCGCTGCCGTTCGTCTCCTACGGGTCGAGCAGCCTGATCGTGATGCTCTCGGGCATGGGGCTGCTGCTGAACGTCGCAAGCGGCGCCACGGGGCACGTCCGCGCCGTCAGCTCCTCCGATTCGAAGGCGCGCGCGCGCGACGCGCGCGGCGGCGAATCGGAAGGATGGGGCCGTGAACGCAGCGCCGAGGATCGTGATCGCAGCGGGAGGGACCGCGGGGCACGTCGTGCCGGCGCTGGCCGTCGCGGAAGCGCTGCGGGCTGAGGGCGCCCGGGTCGACTTCATCGGCGGCGACCGCGCCGAGGCGCAGCTCGTGCCGGCCGCGGGGTTCGAGCTGCGGAAACTGAGCGTGCGCGGGCTGAGCAGGACGAATCCGCTGGAGGCGGCGCGCGCGGCGGGCCTCG
Source organism: uncultured Solirubrobacteraceae bacterium (assembly GCA_963721285.1). GTDB lineage: Bacteria > Actinomycetota > Thermoleophilia > Solirubrobacterales > Solirubrobacteraceae > Palsa-744. Next base: position 149,407 of record CAVRIN010000004.1, read on the forward strand.
CGGCGGCGGCCGTCCCGCGCGCCCGCGCGATCCTCTCGGAGCTCGCGCCGCAGGCGGTGATGGGCGGCGGCGGCTACGTCTCGGGGCCAGTAGGGCTGGCGGCCGCGAGCCTGCGCCTGCCGCTCGTACTCACCGAGGCCGACAGCCACCTCGGCATCACGAACAGGCTGCTGGCGCCGCTCGCGCGTCGCGTCTGCCTCGCGTTTCCGATCCAGGGCCGCGCCGGCGGGCGCTATCTGGTGACCGGGCGGCCGATCGCGCCCCCCGCCGCCGACCGCGCCGAGGCGCGCCGGCGCTTCGGGCTGGGCGAGCAGGACACCTGCGTGCTCGTGTTCGGGGGCTCGCTGGGGTCGCGCTCGATCAACCTGGCCGCCGTCGAGGCGTTCTCGGGCGCGCCGTTCAAGGTGCTGCACATCTCGGGCCGGCGCGACTACGAGGAGCTCTCGCGGCGGCGGCCGGCATCCGGCTACGAGCTTCTCGAGTACCTCGAGCTCGAGGACTTCGGGCGCGCGCTGGCGGCCGCCGACCTCGCCGTCGCGCGCGCGGGGGGGTCCGTGTTCGAGCTGGCGGCGTACGGGCTGCCGGCGGTGCTGATCCCGTTCCCGCAGGCCGCCGGCGACCATCAGAGCTCCAACGCCCGCTGGATGTCGGAGGCCGGCGCCGCCGTGGTGATCCCTGACGCCGAGCTGAGCGGGCCCCGGCTGGGGTCCGAGGTCGCGGCCCTCTTGGCCGACGAGCAGCAGGCTGTCGGCGATGGCGGCAGCGGCGCGAAGGCTCGCCCGCCCGCGCGCGGCTGCCGACGTCGCCGCCGAGCTGCTGGAGGCCGCGCGGTGAGCGCGCGGGCCGCGGGCGAGCGCCCGTGGGCGGGTCGGCGCATGCACCTCGTCGGCCTCGGCGGCGCGGGGATGAGCGCGTACGCGCGGGCGGCGCACGCGCTCGGCGCCGAGATCAGCGGGTCCGACGCCGCCGAGAGCGACTACACGCGGGCGCTGGACGCCGACGGGATCGTGCGCGTTTCGATCGGCCACGACGCGGCCAACGTGCCCGCGGGCGCGGACGTCGAGCTCTACTACTCCTCGGCCGTGCCCGAGCAGAACGCGGAGCGGGCCGCGGCGCGCGAGCGGGGGCTCGCCGAGCGGCCGCGCGCGGCGCTGCTCGCCGAGCTCTCCGCGCTGCGGCGGACGATCGCCGTGGCGGGCACCCACGGCAAGACGACGACGGCCTCGATGCTCGTGCACATCCTGCGCGAGGCGCGGATGGATCCGAGCTGGGTCGTCGGCGCCCCGGTCGGGGGCGGGCTCGCGAATGCGAGCTGGGGCGAGGGGGAGTGGCTGGTCGCGGAGGCCGACGAGTCGGATCGCTCGATGCTGAGCCTCGATGTCGAGATCGTGCTGCTGACGAACGTCGAGCTCGACCACCATGCGACGTTCTCCTCGCTCGAGCAGCTCCGCGGGGACTTCCGCGCGCTGCTCGAGAAGGCCCGGCAGGCGGTCGTCTGGGAGCGCCCCGAGCTGCTCGCGCTCGCGGGCGCCGACCCGGTCGCCTTCGCGCCCGCCGAGCTCGAGCTGACGGCGGGCGGCTCGCGCTTTCGCTGGCGCGGCGAGCAGGTGGAGCTCGCCGTTCCGGGCACCCACAACGCGATCGACGCCGCCGGTGCGCTGGAGGCGGCACGCCTGGCGGGGGCGCCCACGGCGCCGGCGCTCGCCGCGCTGGCGTCGTTCGGCGGCGCCGGGCGCCGCTTCCAGCGCCTCGGCACGAGCGCCGGCGGAGCCGTTGTGATCGAGGACTACGCCCACCATCCGACCGAGGTGGCGGCCACGTTGCAGGCCGCGCGGACGCTCGAGCACCGCAGGCTGATCGCAGTCTTCCAGCCGCACCTGTACTCGCGCACCGCGCTGCTCGCAAACGAGTTCGGGCGCGCGCTGGCCGCCGCCGACGTGGCGGTCGTGCTCGAGGTCTATCCGGCACGCGAGCGCGCGGAGGACTTCCCCGGCGTCAGCGGGCTGGCGATCGCCGAGGCAGCCGCCGACGCGGGGGGCGGCAGGCCGGTCTACTGGCTGCCCGGCTTCGCGGCGGCGGAGGCGGCGCTCGGCGGGCTGCTCGCGGCCGGCGACCTCTGTGTGGTGATGGGAGCAGGCGACGTCGACACGCTGGCCCGCAGGCTGGTGGCGCGGTGAGCGGGGCGCAGCCTCCCGTCGGCGTGCAGCGCGATCATCCGCTCGCGCGGCTGACGACGGTTCGCACCGGCGGGCGCGGGGAGTACTTCGCGCGCGCCGGCGAGGAGGCGAGGCTGCTCGCCCTCCTCACCTGGGCGCGAGAGGAGTCGCTGGCGATCTCGGTCGTGGGCTCCGGCTCGAACCTGCTGATCGCCGACGAGGGCGTACGGGGGCTCGTCGTGAAGCTGGACGGCGAGCTGGCGGGCATCTCGATCGACGGGCGGCGCGTGCTCTGCGGCGGCGGCGCGCGGCTGCCGGCGATCGCGGCGAGGGCCGCGCGGGAGGGGCTGTCGGGGATCGAGTTCGGCGTCAACATCCCGGGCACGATCGGGGGCGCGGTGAGGATGAACGCCAACGCCTACGGCGGCGAGCTGGCCCGCGTGCTCGAGTGGGTCGAGCTGGCCGGCGGCGCCGGCCTCGAGCGGCGCGCACCCGCCGCGCTGGGGCTCTCCTACCGCAGCTCGAACCTGGGCCCCGGCGAGGTCGTCGTGCGCGCGTCGCTGCTGCTCGAGGAGGGCGAGAGCGAGCGGGTCGCGGCGACGCTCGCCGAGATGCGGCGCCGGCGCCACGAGGCCCAGCCGCAGGGGATCAAGACGTTCGGCTCGAGCTTCAAGAACCCCGAGGACCCGCGGGCCGAGGGCCGCAGCGCCGGCATGCTGCTCTCACAGGCCGGCTGCAACGGGATCGCCGTCGGCGGCGCGCGCTTCGCGCCGAAGCACGCCAACTTCATCGAGAACACGGGAGACGCCACGACGGCGGATGTGGTGGCGCTGATGGCCGAGGGGCGCCGGCGCGTCCTCGAGCTGACCGGCATCGAGCTCGAGCCCGAGGTCCAGACGCTCGGCGACGTGCGCTTTCCCTGGCGATAGCGAGAGGGGATGGCCCTGCGGGGTCGAAGAGGGTCAGGTGGATCGCACCCTCGCCGCGGGAGCAACGGCTGGGCGCCTGGGCAGCTTCAAGCGCACCGGGGAACCCGCGCGCCGGGGCCTTTTCGCGCGGGCGCGCGGCGGTCTGGCCGCCCTGATCGCCGCTCTGCGCTCGCGCCGGCGCCTCCGGATCGCGCTGCTCTGCGCGCTTGTCGCGGCGCCGCTCCTGGGCGGCGGCTGGATGTGGCTGCGCCACTCCTCGTTCGTGGCGGTCCAGCACGTCCGCATCAGCGGCGCGCACGGTCCGCAGGCCGGCGCGATCGACGGTGCGCTCAGAGAAGCGGCCCGCGGCATGAGCACGCTGGCGCCCAACGCGGCGAAGCTCCGGGCGGCGGTGGCGCGCTTTCCGCAGGTGAGCGCGGTGAGGGCGTATCCGAACTTCCCCCACGCCATGAGGATCGTGGTCGACGAGCGCCCGCCGATCGCCGCGCTGCTGGTCGGCGGGACGCGGATCGCGATCAGCGCGGACGGCGTCGCGCTCGGTGCGAGCGTGTCGAGCGCCTCGCTGCCGACGGTCGGCGACGACGTCGCGCCTGGCAGCGGCGGCCGCTCGCGCAATCCGCTCGTGCTTCAAGCGCTGGCGGTGCTCGGTGCCGCGCCGCCGGCACTCGACCGCCTGGCCGACCGGGCGTACTTCACCGCGCGCGGGCTGACCGTCGCGATGCGCGGCGGAGTGCTCGTCTACTTCGGCGACGCGAGCCGCCCGCACGCGAAGTGGCTGGCGCTCGCGACCGTGCTGAGCGACCCGAGCTCGGCAGGGGCCGTCTACGTCGACGTCAGGACGCCTGAACGCACGGCCGCCGGGTTCGCGACCGGAGCGGGCCCCCAGGAAGCGGAAGCGGGCGCCGAAGCGCAGATCGGGAGGGGCGAATCGACGGTCGGGGCACTGGCCGAAAAACTCGCTGCGGCGACGCCCGAAGGGCGCGCGCAGAGCGCGGCCGCCGAAGAAGGCGAAGAAGGCTCCTCGAAAACAAGCGCCACGAGCGGCGAAGAAAGCGAAGGCGAAGGGGCGCCGGCAGGCTCGGAAGCGGAAGCCGAACCGAGCGGGTGATCCAGTCTCGACCTGAGGTAGAGCTTGAGCCCAAACTCTGAACCATCCTCAGGCAGCGGTCGAGAGTCGGCCGTTCTGCAACGATCGTTGCGAGACTCGCCGCCGTCGTTGACAGGGCGAGATTGCCTGCATAGGGTCGCAAATCCGGCGGTTGGGCGACCTTGTATGCTGCCAACCCTGAATTTCTACTGAAGGCTTCGGACAGAACCATCATGGAGAGCAGCGGAAGCTATCTGGCGGTCATCAAGGTGGTCGGCGTCGGCGGCGGCGGCACCAACGCCGTCAGCCGCATGGTCGACGCGGGGCTGCGGGGCGTCGAGTTCATCGCGGCCAACACCGACGCCCAGGCGCTCGCGATGCTGGACGCCGACATCAAGCTGAACATCGGCCACGAGTCGACGAAGGGACTCGGCGCGGGCGCGGACCCGGACGTCGGGCTGGCTGCCGCATCCGAGTCGCGCGACGACATCAAGGAGGCGCTGAAGGGCGCCGACATGGTGTTCGTCACGGCGGGCGAGGGCGGCGGCACCGGCACCGGCGCGGCCCCTGTGATCGCCGAGATCGCCAAGAACGAGATCGGCGCGCTGACCGTCGGCGTGGTGACGCGGCCGTTCGAGTTCGAGGGCTCGCAGCGAGGCCGTCAGGCGACGGAGGGGATCGAGCGGCTGCGCGAGGTCGTCGACACCCTGATCGTGATCCCCAACGAGAAGCTGCTGGCGGTCGTCGAGCGCCGCACCTCGATGCTCGACGCGTTCCGCGAGGCCGACAACGTGCTGCGCCAGGGCGTGCAGGGGATCACCGACCTGATCACGATCCCCGGCCTGATCAACCTCGACTTCGCCGACGTCCGCACGATCATGCAGGACGCCGGCTCGGCGCTGATGGGGATCGGCACCGCGGCCGGGGAGAACCGCACCGCCGACGCCGCGAAGGCCGCGATCTCCTCGCCGCTGCTGGAGGAGAACGTCGAGGGAGCGACGGGCATCCTGCTGAACATCACCGGCGGCAAGGACCTCGGCCTGTTCGAGGTCAACGACGCGGCCGAGATCATCCAGAACGCAGCCGACCCGAACGCCAACATCATCTTCGGCGCGGTGATCGACGAGTCGATGTCCGACGAGGTCCGGGTGACCGTGATCGGCACGGGCTTCGACCACCGTCCGGGCCGCAGCGCGCGCCGCGAGACCCGCGAGGGGCGTCGCGATCGCGGGCCGCGGATCTCAGACCGCCAGCGCTCGAACCTCGAGATCTCCGACGACGACATCGACGTCCCGCCGTTCCTGCGGGACTGAGCTCGTCGCCATTCCGGATCACATTTCCTGCTCCGCGCTAGCCTGCGCGCATGGCCGCCCCGCCCGCCCTGCGACGCACGCCGCTGTTCGAGCAGCACGTCGAGGCGGGCGCCAAGCTCGTGGAGTTCGCGGGCTGGGAGATGCCCGTGCAATACGACGGCGTGCGCGAGGAGCACATGGCCGTGCGCAGGGCAGCCGGGATCTTCGACGTGTCGCACATGGGACAGATCGAGACGAGCGGGCCGCAGGCGCTCGATCTGCTCCAGCGGCTGCTCTCCAACGACATCGCCGCGATCCCGCCCGGCGGCGCGCAGTACAGCGTCCTGTGCCGGGAGGACGGCGGCGTGCTCGACGACCTGTTCACCTACCGCCTGGAGGTCGACCGCTACCTGACCGTCACGAATGCCGCCAACCACGTCGCTGACCTCGCGTGGTTCGAGGGCGTCGCCGCCGACTTCCCCGAGGCGCGTGTCAGCGATCGCATCGACGACTGGGCGATGCTCGCGGTCCAGGGTCCGCTCGCGCGCGAGATGGTGCAGGCCGGCGCCGACGCCCCGCTGCCCGAGCGCATGTCCACCGGCCTGCGCCGCATCTCCGGCGAGGACGTCCTCGTCTGCGGGACCGGCTACACCGGGGAGGACGGCGTCGAGCTCCTCTGCTCGCCCGAGCACGCGCCGCTCCTGTGGAGCCGGCTCGTGCGCCGCGGCGCACGGCCCGCCGGGCTCGGGGCGCGCGACACGCTGCGCCTGGAGGTCTGCTTCCACCTCTACGGCAACGAGCTGACCGTCGAGCGCGGGCCGATCGAGGGCGGCCTCGGCTGGTGCTGCAAGGAGGACACGGGCTTCATCGGCGCCGCCGCCGTGCGCGCGGTCCGCGAGGCCGGTCCGGCCGAGAAGCTCGTCGCGTTCAAGGTCGACGGCCCGGGGATCGCGCGCCAGGGCAATCCGATCGCAGGGGGAGGCGAAGTCACGAGCGGCACCCTCTCGCCATGTCTGGAGGTGGGTATCGGATTGGCCTACGTCCCCGCCGCGCGGGCCGCCGTCGGCACGCGCCTGGAGATCGACGTGCGCGGACGCACGCGCCCGGCGATCGTCGCCGAGAAGCCGCTCGTGCGCAAGCGCGCCTGAGCGGCGAGCGCCGCGAGAACGGGGCGACGTGGCAAGATTGCCGCGCTGCACGCCGCACCGTCCCGCAAGAGAAAGAAAGGGCGCGAATGGCCGAGGCCAGCTATCCCGACGACCTCCTCTACCACGCCGAGCACGACTGGGCGCGGATCGATCCCGAGGATGGAGATCCCGCCCACCCGACGGCGACGCTCGGGATCACGTGGTACGCGCAGGACTCGCTCGGCGAGGTGGTGTTCTTCGATCCGCCCGACGTCGGGACGACGCTGAGCAAGGACGCGCCGTACGCCGAGGTCGAGTCCGTCAAGGCGGTCTCGGACGTGATCGCGCCGGTGTCAGGCGAGATCGTCGCCGTCAACGAGGCGCTGCCTGACAACCCCGCGATGATCAACGAGGATCCCTACGGCGAGGGCTGGCTCGTCAAGGTGCGGCTCTCGGACCCATCCGAGCGCGAGGCGCTGATGGACGCCGCCGCCTACCAGGCCACGCTGGATGGTTGATTCAGGCATCTGGCCGCGTGGGCGGGTGGCTACGCTGAGAGCTACTTGAGCCGCTACACATCAATCACACCCGAGGACCTCGAGTCGATGCTCGCCGCGATCGGGGTCTCCTCGCTGCAGGAGCTCTTCGACCGCCAGATCCCGCCAGCCGTGCGGCTCGGCCGCGCGCTCGAGCTGCCGCCCGGGCGCCCCGAGCAGGACGTCTACGAGCATCTTCGCGAGCTCGCCGAGCGCAACAGCTCGACCGAGCAGGAGCTCAGCTTCCTCGGCGCCGGCATGTACGACCACTACGTGCCCGCGCTGATCGACATGCTGACCGAGCGCTCCGAGTTCCTGACGCCGTACACGCCCTACCAGCCCGAGATCTCCCAGGGCGGGCTGCAGGTGATGTTCGAGTACCAGACGGCGATCTCGGAGCTGACCGGGCTGCCCGTCTCGAACGCCTCCACCTACGAGGGGCCCTCGGCCGTCGCCGCCGCCGGCTACCTCGCGAAGCTCCACAACGGCCGCCGCCGGTTCGTGGCCAGCGCCGGCCTTCACCCCCACACGATCCAGACGCTGCGCACCTACGCCCACGGCTACGACATGGAGGTGGTCGAGGTGCCGCTCAAGGACGGCGTCACCGACGCGGCCGCCTGGGCCGCCGCGATCGACGGCGAGACCAGCGCCGCGATCTTCGCGCAGCCGAACTTCTACGGCGCCGTCGAGGACGCCGAGGCGCTCGCGGCAGCGGCGCACGATGATCCGGGTCCCACCCGCCCCGGGCCGGTCGTCGTCGCCCAGGTCGATCCCGTGACCCTGGGCATCCTGCGCTCGCCGGGAGAATGCGGCGTCGATGTCGCCGTCGGGGAGGGGCAGGCGCTCGGCAACCGGCTGGACTTCGGCGGTCCCTCCTTCGGGCTGTTCGCGGCCCGCGATGAGTACCTGCGGCGGATGCCCGGGCGGATCGCCGGCGAGACCGTCGACGTCGACGGCCGCCGCGGCTTCGTGCTGACGCTCCAGACCCGCGAGCAGCACATCCGGCGCGAGAAAGCGACCTCGAACATCTGCACCTCGCAGGCGCTGAACGCGCTCGCGGGCGTCGTCCACCTCGCCTGGCTGGGCCGGCGCGGGATCGTCGAGCTCGGCGAGCTGCTCGCCGCCCGCACCCACTACGCCCGCGAGACGCTCGCCGCCCTGCCAGGGGTCGAGCGCATGCACGACCAGCCGGTCGTGCGCGAGTTCGCGGTGCGCCTGGAGGCCGACGTCGCGGACGTGCGCCGCCGGTGCGCCGAGCGCGGCATCAACCCGGGCGCCGACCTGCACGCCCTCACCGGGCGCCCCGAGGACCACGGCGGCCTGCTCGTCGCGATCACCGAGCGCCGCTCGAGGGCCGACATCGACCGGCTCGCCGACGCGCTCGGCGCCGCCGTCGCGGCGAGCGCCGCGGGCGGGATCGACCGCCGGGAAGAGGCGGTGCCGGCTTGAGGTCGATCGACGAGAACCACCTGCACGCCGACCCGGGCATCGAGGTCCATCCCGAGCAGCACGCCCACCACGTCCTGCCGCCGAGCCAGGCAGGGGGCGCGACGCCGATGCAGCGCGACCGCGCGCGCACGATCTTCCAGAAGGGCGCGCCCGGCCGGCGCGCCTTCCTCTGCCCCGAGCTCGACGTGCCCGCGCTGCCCGCGGACGCGCTGCCGGAGCGCCTGCGTCGCGCGCAGCCCCCGCGGCTTCCGGAGGTCTCAGAGCCCGAGATCGTGCGCCACTACGTCGGGCTCTCCAAGCGCAACTTCGACCTCGACTCGGGCTTCTACCCGCTCGGCTCGTGCACGATGAAGCACAACCCGCGGCTGCACGAGCGCGCCGCCGCGCTCCCCGGTCACGCCCGCCTGCACCCGCTGCAGGACCCCGAGCGCGCGCAGGGCGCGCTCGAGCTGATGTGGCGGCTGCAGCAGGCGCTCGGCGAGATCTCGGGCCTGCCGCACGTCAGCCTGCAGCCCTCGGCCGGCTCGCACGGCGAGCTCGCCGGCGTGCTGCTCACACGCGCCTACCACGAGGACCGGGGTGAGAACCGCAGGAAGGTCCTGACGCCCGACACCGCGCACGGCACGAACCCGGCGACGGTCACGATGGCGGGCCTCGAGGTCGTCAAGCTCGCCACCAACGCGGACGGCGGCATCGACCTCGACGACCTGCGGGCCAAGGCCGACGAGGGCGTCGCCTGCCTGATGCTGACCAACCCGAACACGCTCGGGATCTTCGACCCCAACATCGAGGAGATCGCCGCGATCGTCCACGGCGTCGGCGCGACGCTCTACTACGACGGCGCCAACCTCAACGCGGTGATGGGCATCTCGCGGCCGGGCGACATGGGCTTCGACATCGTCCACTTCAACCTGCACAAGTCCTTCACCCAGCCCCACGGCGGCGGCGGCCCCGGCTCGGGCCCGATCGCGGTCTCCGACCGGATCGCGCCGTACCTGCCGGTGCCGGTCGTGGCCCGCGGCTCCGACGGCGCCTTCGCGCTCGACTACGAGCGCGAGAAGACGATCGGGCGGCTGCGCGGCTTCCACGGCAACTACGGCACGTTCGTGCGCTCCTACGCCTACATCTGCTCGCTCGGCGCCGACGGCCTGCGCGACGCCTCCGAGACGGCCGTGCTGAACGCCAACTACCTGCTCGCGCGGCTGCGCGGGCTCGGGGTCGCGGAGAAGCTGCCGCTCGCCTTCGGCGAGCTCTGCATGCACGAGTTCGTGCTGTCAGGGGGGCCGATGAAGAGGGACCTGAAGATCAAGACGCTCGACCTCGCCAAGCGGCTGCTCGACTACGGCTTCCACCCGCCGACCGTCTACTTCCCGCTGCTCGTGGAGGAGGCGCTGATGGTCGAGCCGACCGAGACCGAGACGCGGGAGACGCTGGACGCGTTCGCGGAGGCGCTCGCGGCGATCCTGGCCGAGGCGGCCGAGGACCCGGAGGTCGCGCTGCAGGCGCCGTACACGACGCCCGTGCGCCGGCTCGACGAGGTGGCCGCGGCCAAGCGGCCCGTGATCCGCGAGACGCTCGATTGAGCGCGCGAGCCCGCACCGTGGCAGGCGCGAGGCCGCGCGGAGGCCGCTGATGGAGCACCGCAAACTCGGCGCGACGGGTATCAGCGTCAGCCCGCTGTGCCTCGGCGCGATGATGTTCGGCGCCTGGGGCAACACCGATCACGACGAGTCGGTCGCGATCATCCACGCCGCCCTCGACGCCGGTATCAACTTCATCGACACCGCCGACGTGTACTCGCGCGGCGAGTCCGAGGAAATCGTGGGCAAGGCGCTCGCGGGGGGCCGCCGCGACTCCGTCGTGCTGGCCACGAAGGCGCACGGCAGGATGCACGACAGCGATCCGAACCAGTTCGGCAACTCGCGCCGCTGGCTCGTCAAAGAGGTCGACAGCAGCCTCAAGCGGCTGAACACGGACTGGATCGACCTCTACCAGATCCACCGTCCCGAGCCCGACACCGACATCGACCAGACGCTCGGCGCGCTGAGCGAGCTGGTCGCGGCGGGCAAGGTGCGCGCGATCGGCTCCTCGACGTTCCCGGCGTGGCAGATCGTGCAGGCGCAGTGGGTCGCCGAGCGGCGCGGCCGCGAGCGCTTCATCTGCGAGCAGCCGCCCTACTCGATGCTGATCCGCGCGATCGAGCGCGACGTGCTGCCCGCCTGCGAGCAGTACGGCATGGGCGTGATCCCGTGGAGCCCGCTCGCCGGCGGCTGGCTGTCGGGCCGCTACACCAAAGGCGGCGAGTCGCCCGGCTCGAGCCGGCGCGCGCAGATGATCCCCTCGCGCTATGACATGTCGATCCCGGGCAACCAGGCGAAGCTCGCCGCCGCCGAGAAGCTCGCGGCGGTGGCCGAGCAGGCGGGCGTCCCGCTGCTCGAGATGTCGCTGCGCTTCGTGACCTCGCACCGCGCCGTCACCGCCGCGATCATCGGCCCCCGCACGATGGAGCAGCTCGAGAGCCAGCTGCCCGCGTTGGAGCAGCCCGCGCTGCCCGCCGAGCTGCTCGACCGCATCGACGAGATCGTCCCGCCCGGCACGAACGTCAACCAGGCCGACACCGGATGGGACCCGCCCTGGCTGACCGATCCGGCGCTGCGGCGGCGTCCGGCCGACGGCTGAGCGCAGGAACCGGGCCGCGGCAGCGAGAATCAGCTTCCCCGTGCGCATCTTCTCCGGCATCCAGCCCACCGGGCGCAAGCACCTGGGCAACTACATCGGCGCGATCGCGCAGTACGTCTCGAGCCAGGAGCGCGGCGAGGGGATCTTCTGCATCGTCGACCTGCACGCGACCACCGTCTCCTACGACCCCGTCGAACTGCGCGAGCGGCTGCACGACACCCTCGCGATCCTGCTCGCCGCGGGGCTCGACCCCGAGCGCTCGATCCTCTTCCGCCAGAGCGACGTGCACGAGCACACCGAGCTCACGTGGCTGCTATCGGGCCTCACAGAGCTCGGACGCCTCCAGCGGATGCACCAGTTCCGCGACAAGTCGGTCGCGCAGCGCGAGCTCGTGTCGGCCGGGCTGCTCTTCTATCCGGTGCTGCAGGCCGCAGACGTGCTCGCCTACCGCGCGCACGAGGTGCCCGTCGGCGAGGATCAGCGCGAGCACCTCGAGCTGATGCGTGACGTCGCGAGGCGCTTCAACTCGCGCTTCGCCTCCGACGAGGAAGTGCTCGTCGTCCCCGAGCACCGGATCCCGCCCGTGGGCGCGCGCATCATGGATCTACAAGATCCGACGCGGAAGATGTCGACTACGAACGCCTCGGAGCAGGGCACGGTCTACGTGCTCGACGAGCCGAAGGCGATCGAGAAGAAGGTCAAGGGCGCCGTCACCGACTCGGGCAGCGAGGTCCGCCGCGGCGCCGAAAAGGCCGGCATCGGCAACCTGATCGAGATCCTGGCGGCCGTGCGGGGCGTCACGCCCGAGACGGTCGAGGCCGAGTTCGCCTCCGCTCGCTACGGCGAATTCAAGACCGCCGTCGCAGAGGCCGTCGTGGCCTATCTGGGGCCGGTGCGCGAGCGCTACAGCGAGCTGCGATCCGACGAGGCCGAGCTCGAGCGCGTGCTCGCCGACGGTGCGGGCCGGGCCCGCACGATCGCGTCCGGGACGCTGAGCGACGTTCGCGCCCGCATGGGCGTCGGCCCCCCGGGGTAGATTGCGTGTGGTGAGCCTCGCCTCGCTCGAGATCGACCTGGACGTCTTCAGCGGGCCGTTCGACCTCCTGCTGACGCTCGTCCTGAAGGAAGAGGTCGACCTGCTGGAGCTGGCGCTGGCGGACGTCGTGCTCGCCTACCTCGACCACCTGGAGGAGCGCGGCGAGCTCGACCTGGAGGCGGCGACCGAGTTCATCGTGCTGATCGCCGCGCTGCTCGAGCTGAAGTCGCGCCTGATGCTCAGCGGCGATGAGGAGGAGCTGCTCGACATCGAGCCCGAGCAGGCCGCCGAGGAGCTGCTGGCGCGGATGGTGGACGCCGCGCGCTACCGGGCCGCCGCCGGCCACCTGCGCGAGCTGCTCGCGGGCGAGGAAGGGGTGCGCTTCCGCGCCGCGCCGCTGCCGCCGGCGCTGCGCCGTCGGATCGTGCCGCCGGCGGACGGCTCAGAGCGCCCCGAGGTGCTCGGCGAGGCGATCGGGCGCCTGCTGACGATGCCGCCGAAGATCAGCCTCCGCCACATCAGCTCGCCCCGCGTCAGCGTCACCGAGCGTCTCGCACACCTGCGCGGGCTGCTGCGCCGCGGCGCGTTCAGCTTCGATGAGGCCGTTCGCGGCGCCGACCGGATGACCGTCGCGGTGACGCTGTTCGCGCTGCTGGAGCTCTACAAGCTCGGCGAGGCCGCCTGGGAGCAGCCGGAGAGCTTCGGCGAGATCGCCGTGCGGGCGCCGGGCGCCGGCGGGCAGGCGGCGGCGGGCGCGGCTCCGGTGCGGAGGATGGCCGGGTGAGCGCCCCGTATCCCGAGCAGCCCGAGGCCGGGCCGGCCGCAGGCGGGCTCGGCGAGGAGACTCCCGAGCTCGCGCGCACCGTCGAGGCGCTGCTGTTCCTCTCGGCGGACCCGCTGAGCGCCGAGGAGCTCGCGGCGGCGACCGAGGCGGGCGCGGGCGCCGTGCAGGCCACGCTGGCGCTGCTCGGCGAGGAATACGCCCCCGGGCGCCGCGGGATCGTGCTGCGCGAGCTCGGCGGCGGCTTCACGCTCGCGAGCGACCCCTCGACCGAGGAGGCGGCGCGGCGCCTGTTCAGCCGCCCGCGTCTTGCGACGCTCACCCCGGCGCAGGCCGAGACGCTCGCGATCGTCGCCTACCTGCAGCCGATCTCGCGGCCGGAGATCGCCCGGATCCGCGGCGTGAGCGCGGACTCCGCGACCGCCACGCTGCTCGAGCGCGGCCTGATCGAGGAGGCCGGGCACTCGCAGTTCGGCGCGGTCCAGTACCGCACCACGACGCAGTTCCTGAAGCTGTTCGGCCTGCGCGACCTCGACCAGTTGCCCGACGTGGCGCGGTGGGACCCGAGCCCCGAGGAGCAGGCCGAGCTGCGCGAGCGGTTGCTGCGCGCCGGCGAGGCGCGCGGCGGAGAGGGCTGACTGCGCGCGGAGGCGGAGGGCCGGCTCTATTCGTAGGTGAGGACGTCGGCCGGTGGGCTCTTGGGGCCGGCGGGCGGCGGCCGCACCATGCGCGGCCGCCGCCACCACCGGCTTCGACTACGGCCTCGCTTCGAGGATCAGGTTGAACGGCGTCTCCGTCGCGCGTTTGACGGTCCCGAAGCCGCCCTCTTTGATCACCTCGCTGAGCCTCGCCTCTCCGGCCTGGGCGCCGAGCGCGAGGCCGACCTCCTGGGCCAGCGAGGCCGGCGTGCAGATCACCGTCGAGGCGCCGTAGAAGACGCGCCCGACAGGGTTGAGGTTCTCGGCCACGGAGTCCCCGGCCATCGGCTCGACGATCATCCAGGTGCCGTCGTCGGCCAGCGTGTCGCGGACGTGCGCGGCGGCGCCGACCGGGTCGCCCATGTCGTGCAGGCAGTCGAACATGCATACGAGGTCGTAGCCCTCGCCCGGGTAGTCCTTGGCGCTCGCGACCTCGAAGTTGATGCGGTCGGCGACACCCGCCCGCTCGGCGGCTTCGCGCGCCGCGGCGATCGATGCCTCGTGGTAGTCGAAACCGAAGAATTCGCTGTTCGGGAACGCCTCGGCCATGATGATCGTCGAGGCGCCGTGGCCGCAGCCGATGTCCGCGACCTTCGCGCCGCGTTCGAGCTTCTCCCCGACGCCCTCGAGCGCCGGGATCCACTCGGCGACGAGGTTCCCGCGGTAGCCGGGGCGGAAGAACCGCTCGGTGCCGCGGAACAGGCGATGGTCGTGCTCGTGCCAGCCCATGCCTTCGCCGCTGCGGAACGCCTCGGTGATGCGGTCCTCGTCGGCGTAGAGCGACGCGATCGACTCGTAGACGCCGAGGATGTAGAAGGGGCTGTCTTCGTCCGCCAGCGCGAGCGCCTGCTCGTCCGGCAGCGTGTAGCGGTCGGTGTCGGGGTCATAGGTGATGTAGCCGCCGGCGGCCTGGTTGCCGAGCCACTCGCGGACGCTGCGCTCCGCGACGCCGGTCTTCTCCGCGAGGTCGTCAGAGCTCATCGGCCCGGCGCCGGCCATCGCCTTGTAGAGGCCTAGTTTCTCGCCCATCACCATCAGCGGCGCGCTGATGATGGCGCCCATGTCGGTGACGGCCTGGCCCATGAATGCTTCGAGCTTGGCTTCGTCGATGCCCGTGCTGCTGCTCATTTCGATCCCCCTGGGATTCGCTTTGAAGGCAAGGCGGACAGGTGGCCAGCCCTCTCCGCCAGCCGGCACGACCCGGGCCGCAAGGCAAAGCTACCACCGCCGCTCAGGCGGCGGTCGCCGCCAGCTGTCCGCAGGCCGCGTCGATATCGCGCCCGCGCGTGAGCCGCACGGTCACGGGCACGCCGCGCGACTCGAGCGCCGCGCGGAAGGCGGCGATCGACTCGCGGCTCGAGCCGCGAAACTCCGAGCCGCTGGGGTTGAACGGGATCAGGTTGACCTTGAAGATGGGCTTCTCGGGCTCGCCGCCGGTCTTCAACAGCCGGGCCAGCGCCAGCGCCTGCTCGTAGCGGTCGTTGACGCCGGCCAGCATCACGTACTCGACGAACACGCGGCGGCGGCGGCGCGCGTAAAAGCTGCGGCACGCCTCGATCACCTCGGACAGCGGATAGCGCTCGTTGACCGGCATCAGCTCGGAGCGAAGCGCTTGCTCCGGAGCGTGCAGCGAGAGCGCGAGGCGCACCGGCATCTCGCTCTCGGCGAGGCGCTCGATCCCGGGGATCCAGCCGACCGTCGAGATCGTCGTGTGGCGGTGCGAGATCCCGATGCTCGGCAGCCGCTCGCAGGCGCCGAGCACCGCGTCGAGGTTCAGCATCGGCTCGCCCATGCCCATGAAGACGCAGTGGCTGATCGGCGAGCGCAAGGAGCCGTCCGTCCTCGCAGCAGAGGACGGGGCGCTTTGGAGATCGGACTCCATGCGGTGGAAATGAAGCGCCTGGTCGAGGATCTCGGATGCGTCCAGATTGCGGCCGAAGCGCATCGCGCCGGTCGCGCAGAACCGGCACGTCAGCGGACAGCCGGACTGCGAGGACACGCACAGCGAGCGGCGGCCGTCCCGGTAGCGCATCAGCACGGTCTCCAACGGGCGCCCGTCCGCGGTCGCGAAGAGCACCTTGACCGTGCCGTCGCGCGAGACCGCCTCGCGCTCGGGCCGCAGGCACGAGAACGGGAGCTCGGCCGCCAGGCGCTCGCGCAGCGCCGCCGGCAGGTCGCTCATCTGCTCATACCCGTGGGCGCCGCGCGCCGCCCAGGCCCACACCTGGCGTGCGCGAAACGGCGGCTCGCCGGCGTCGGCAAGCATCTGATCCAGGATCCTCAGGTCCATCGGGACCTATGGTTGCAGCCGATGGCATCGATCCCCGAGGCGCGCTGTTGAGGCTCGCCAAGTACCTGGCCCACGCCGGCGTCGCGTCACGGCGCGCAGCCGAGCGGATCGTCGCCGAAGGCCGCGTGACGCTCGGCGGGCAGACCGTCACGGATCCCGCGCGCGACGTCCTCGAGGGCGACGCGGTGAGCGTCGACGGCCGCGCCCTCGCCGGCGCGGAGCCGCGCGTCGTCTTGATCCTGAACAAGCCGGTCGGGGTCGTCTCGACCGCGCGCGACACCCACGGGCGCGCGACGGTGACCGAGCTCGTGGATGCGGGCGGGCTGCGCCTGTATCCGGTCGGGCGCCTGGACGCCGACACCGCCGGGCTGATCCTGCTGACAAACGACGGAGAGCTCGCCAACCGCCTCACGCACCCGCGCTATGAGATGCCGAAGACCTACCGTGCGCGCGTCGGAGGCGGCCCGCTCGGCGAGCAGGCGCTGCGGCAGCTGCGCGAGGGGGTGGTGCTCGACGACGGCCCGACCGGCACGGCAACGGTGAAGCGGCTCGGCCCGCAGCAGCTGGAGATGACGATCGCCGAAGGGCGCAACCGCCAGGTGCGGCGCATGTGCGAGGCCGTCGGGCACCCGGTGCTGGAGCTGACGCGCGTCGCCTTCGGGTCCCTGCGCCTCGGCCGCCTGGCCCCCGGCGCCTACCGTCCCCTGGGCGCGTCCGAGATTGCCGGGCTCGGCGCCGGGCTCTGACAGAATCGCGCGCATGGGACTGTTCGCACTGCGCGGGGCGACCTCCGTCGAGAGCAACGACTCCGAGGCGATCCTCGCCGCGACCACGGCGCTGATGCAGACGATCATGGAGCGCAACGACCTGCGACCCGAGCAGGTCATCAGCTGCGTGTTCACGGCCACGCGCGATCTCGACGCCGAGTTTCCCGCGGTGGCCGCCCGCGCCGTCGGCTTCGAGAGCGTGCCGCTGCTGTGCGCGCAGGAGATCCCGGTGCCTGGCTCGCTGCCGCGCGTGATCAGGGTCCTGCTGCACTACCACGCCGGCGACGGGCACAGCCCCGAGCACGTCTACCTCGGCGACGCGAGGGCCCTGCGGGCCGACCTGCACGCGGCACAATAGGGCGATGATCGAGTTCTCCGAGCGGATCCGCCGGATCCCCGCGTACCCGGCGGCGGGTGGCTACGCGACGGACGGGCTGGCGCTGCTCGCCAGCAACGAGACGCCGTTCCCGCCGCTCGGCGCGGTGCGCGATGCGATCGACGCGGCGGTGGGGCGCCTGAACCGCTATCCGGACCCGTCCAACTCGCTGCTGAGGGGCCGGCTCTCGGAGCGCTACGAAGTGCCGCCGGCGCGGATCGCGATCGGCAACGGATCCTGCGACATCCTGCTCGCGGCGGGCGAGGCGCTCCTCGAGCCCGGTGCCGAGCTGGTCTACTCGTGGCCGTCGTTCTCGGTCTACCCGCACCTCGCGGCCGCGTCCGGCGCGCGCGCCGTCACCGTCCCACTTGACGCCGCCGCCCGTCACGACCTACCGGCGATGTTGCGGGAGATCACGGTCGCGACACGGCTCGTGATCGTCTGCAACCCGAACAACCCGACCAGCACCGCGATCCCGCTTTCCGACATCGCGAGCTTCCTGGAGGAGGTGCCTCCGCACATCGCGGTGATCGTCGATGAGGCCTACTGCGAGTTCAACCTGCTCGAGGACCCCGACGCGTCGCTCGATCTGCTCGGCTCGCATCCGAACCTCGCCCTGCTGCGCACGTTCTCGAAGGTCTACGGCCTGTGCGGGCTGCGCGTCGGCTTCGCGCTCTGCGGCTCGGACGAGCTGCCGAGGGCGGTCGACCAGGTGCGCCAGCCGTTCTTCTGCAACGCGCTGGCCCAGGCGGCGGCGCTCGAGGCGCTCGGACACCAGGACGCGGTCCTCGACCGCGTCACGCGGACCGTGGCCGAGCGCATCGCGATGGACGAGCGGCTGCGCGCGCTCGGGCTGGAGCCCGCCGAGTCGCAGGCGAACTTCTGCTGGGTGCCGCTCGGCGCCGAGCGCGACGAGGAGCAGATCGTCGACGGGCTGCTCGAGCGCGGCGTGCTGGTGCGCGCGGGCAGCGCGCTCGGCAGCGCGGAGCCCGCGCTGCGAGTCACCTACGGGCTCGCCGAGGAGAACGAGCGCTTCCTCGCGGCTTTGGCCGAGCTGCTCTAGCTGAAACCTGGACGGGCCCGCTTTTCTCTGCTACAAACGGGTCAGAACGACCGTGTCATCCGTGGCGCAGACATCTGGCAGCACCTACGCCTATTCCTGGTCGTTCGCCTTCGCCTGGCGATTTAGCTAGGCGCCCACGGATCCGCGCCCGTCGTGAGCGGGCGCGTCCCGAGTCCCGGACGGGACCAGGCGCCGCCTCCACGGGCGTCCCGATACGCCCCTCACGGATCCGTCAGCCGGCGGATCGCAACACCTACCATGCCCACACGTCCGTGAAAGGATGGCTTTGAATGACGACCGTGATCAAGGAGGCCGGCACCGGGGAGGAGGTCGAGGCTTACAGGCTCGCATCGCTCCACGCGACGTGCGGCGAGCGATCGGTCCTGGACATCGGCGGCCGCAAGGTCGGGGGCGAGAACTTCGCGCTGATCGCCGGGCCATGCACGGTCGAGTCGCGTGAGCAGACGATGCAGACCGCGCGGGCCGTGCTCGACGGGGGCGCGACGCTGTTGCGCGGCGGGGCGTACAAGCCTCGCACGAGCCCATACGCCTTCCAGGGCCTCGGCCAGGAGGGGCTGCGGATGCTCGCCGAGGCCAAGGCCGAGACCGGCCTGCCGGTCGTCACCGAGCTGATGGACCTCGCCGACGCCGGCGCCGTGCTGGAGGTCGCCGACGTCGTGCAGATCGGCGCCCGCAACATGCAGAACTACCCGCTGCTCGCCGAGGTGGGGCGCGCCGGCAAGCCCGTGCTGCTCAAGCGCGGACTGTCGTCGACACTCGATGAGCTCCTGATGGCCGCCGAGTACATCCTGAAGGAAGGCAACGGCGACGTGATGCTCTGCGAGCGCGGGATTCGCACGTTCGAGACCGCCTACCGCTTCACGCTCGACCTGATGGCCGTGCCGGTGCTCAAGGAACGCTCGCACCTGCCCGTGATCGTCGACCCGAGCCATGCCGCGGGGCGCCGCGAGCTCGTGACGCCGCTGTCGCTCGCCGCCGCCGCGGTCGGGGCCGACGGGATCATCGTCGAGGTCCACCCGAATCCGGACGAGGCGATCTGCGACGGACCCCAGCAGCTGCGGGCCGACGACTTCGCCGAGTACGCGCGCGCGGTCGAGCGAGCCGCCGCGCTGGCGGGGAAAACACTCTCTGGAGCGGAGCGCGCTCTTGCCTGAGACGCCAGGCGCGGAGATGCGCCCTGCCGACTTCGTCCGCGACAAGCGGATCGAGCGCGTCGTGCCGCTGCTCGCACCGGACACACTGCTCGACGAGCTGCCGCTGAGCCGCGAGCAGGCCGATGTCGTGATCCGGGGGCGCCGCGAGGTCCACGCGGTGCTGGACGGAGCCGACGAGCGGCTGCTGGCCGTCGTCGGGCCGTGCAGCGTGCACGATCCCGACGCGACGCTCGAGTACGCGGCGAGGCTCGGTCGCCTCGCGCGCGACCTGAGCGGCGAGCTGCTGATCGCGATGCGCGTCTACTTCGAGAAGCCCCGCACGACGACCGGCTGGAAGGGGCTCATCAACGACCCGCATCTCGACGGCTCCGGGGATGTCAACGCGGGACTGCACCTCGCTCGGCGCGTGCTGCTCGGCGTGCTCGACGCCGGGCTGCCGGTCGGCTGCGAGTTCCTCGACCCGATCACGCCGCAGTACATCGCGGATGCGGTCTCGTGGGGGGCGATCGGGGCACGCACGACCGAGAGCCAGATCCACCGCCAGCTGGGGTCGGGGCTGTCGATGCCGGTCGGCTTCAAGAACCGCACGGACGGCAACGTCCAGGTGGCCGTCGACGCCGTCCGCGCAGCGGGCGAGTCACATGCCTTCGCCGGCATCGACCCGAGCGGCACGCCGGCGATCCTTCACACGCGCGGCAACGCCGACTGTCACATCATCCTGCGCGGGGGCAAGGGCCGGCCCAACTACGACGCGGCGAGCGTGGCGGCGGCGCTCGAACTGCTCGACGCTGCGCGGCTGCCCAAGCGCCTGATGATCGATCTCAGCCACGACAACAGCGGCAAGGACCCCGAACGCCAGCCGGCCGTGGCCGCTGATGTGGGCGCCCAGATCGCCAGCGGCAACGACGCGATCGTCGGTGTGATGCTGGAGTCGTTCCTGGTCGCCGGGCGGCAAGATCTGCAGCCGGGCGCCGAGCTGTGCTACGGCCAGTCGATCACCGACGGCTGCATCGCGTGGGACACGACCGTCGAGGTGCTGGAGGGGCTGGCGGCATCCGTCCGCGACCGCAAAGCCACGCGGGCGCAGAGCGCGCCGCGCTGAGCGGATGCGGATCGCCGTTCTCGGCGTCGGGCTGATCGGCGGCTCGATCGGACTTGCCGCCCGCGCGCGCATCGGGGCCGAGGTCTGCGGGTATGACCCCGACCCGGACGTGACGGCGAGGGCGCTCGAGCTTCGCGCGGTCGACCGCGCCGCCGGCAGCGTCGCCGAGGCCGTCGGCGACGCTGCGGCCGTGTTCGTGGCCGCGCCGGTGGGGGTGCTCCCCGCCGTCGTGGGGGAGGCGCTGGCGGCCGCCCCGGCCGACTGCGTCGTCAGCGACGTCGGCTCGACCAAGCGCCTGCTCGCCGCGGCCGCGGCCGATCCGCGCTTCGTCGGCGGCCACCCGCTCGCCGGCGCGGAGACCCAGGGCGTCGAGCACGCCCGCGAGGATCTCTTCGACGGCGCGACCTGGTACCTGACCCCCGCGCGCGAGAGCACGGCCGGCGTCCTCTACGAGCGGCTGCACGCGCTGCTGCGCCGCCTCGGCGCGCGCCCGACGGCGATCGACGCCGAGACCCACGACCGGCTGATGGCCTGCGTCTCGCATCTGCCGCACGTGCTCGCGAACCTGCTCGCCGCACAGGCCGCCGGCACGCTCGAGGACCCCGGCGAGGGCGCCGAGCGTCTGCCCGCGGTCGGCCCGAGCTTTCGCGACGCGATCAGGGTCGCCGGCGCCAGCAGCGCGATCTGGACCGACATCTACCTGTCGAACGCGGACGCCCTGCTGGCCGCGATCGCCGAGCTGGAAGGCCGCCTGGATCAGGTGAGGGCGATGCTGAGCAGCGCGGACGCCGGCGCGCTCGGCGCGTGGAACGAGAGCGCCCGCGCCGACCGCGACGCGCTGCTGGGGTCCGGCATGGCAGGGGGCTCCGCCAACGAGCTCCGCGTCCAGGTCCCCAACCGGCCGGGCGTCGTCGCCGAGATCGCGCTCGCGCTCGGCGAGGCCGGCGTGAACATCGGGGACATGGTGCTCTCGCCCTCGCCCGACAACAGCCGGGGCGTGATCGCGCTGTGGATCGGCGGCGAGGGGCCGGCGGCGCGCGCCGAGAGCGTCGTGCACGGGCTCGGCTTCCCCGTCGTGCGAGCATGAGGCCGGCCGCATGAACATGCGCTTCGACCCAGCCCGCGGCCTCACCGGCAAGCTCTCGCCGCCCGCCGACAAGTCGATCTCCCACCGTGCGGGGCTGCTCGGCGCGATGTCCCCTCAGCCCGTGCGCATCGCGAACTACCTCGACGCCGCCGACACCCGCTCGACCCTGCAGGCCGTGCGCTCGCTGGGGGCGCTCGTGGAGGAGCGCGGCAGCGAGATCGTGATCCGGGGCACCGGGCTGCGCGAGGCCCGAGAGCCGGACGGGCCGATCGACGTCGGCAACGCCGGCACCCTGCTGCGGCTGCTGCCGGGCTGGCTGGCGGCGCAGCGGGGGCGCTCCTTCACCCTCGACGGCGACGACTCGATCCGCCGCCGCCCGGTAGACCGCATCGCGCTGCCGCTGCGCGCGATGGGGGCGAGCCTCGAGGCGCGGGACGGCCGCTTTCCCCCCTGACCGTGCACGGCGGGCACCTGCGGGCCGTCGACCACGACCTGGACGTGGCGAGCGCGCAGGTGAAGTCGTGCCTGCTGTTCGCAGCCCTGACCGCCGACGGCGCCACGACCGTCGCCGAGCCGAGCAGGAGCCGCGACCACACCGAGCGGATGCTGCTGCGAGCCGGCGTGGAGATCACCCGCGAGGGCAACCGCGTGTGTGCCGTGAACGTCGACGAGCTGGCGCTCGAGTCGGTCGCGGTGCCGGCCGACCCCAGCTCCGCCGCGTTCCTCGTCGCGGCCGGCGTGCTCGTGCCGGGCTCGCGGCTGCTGCTCTCCGACGTCGGCGTCAACTGGACCCGCAGCGGCTTCCTGCAGATCGTGCGCCGGATGCGCGGGATCGTGCTCGGCGACCTCGAGGAGGAGTCCGACGAGCTCTCCGAATCGGAGCCGACGAGCGATCTAGACGTCGCCCACGGCGCGCTCGAGGGCACCGCCGTGGAAGCCGAGGAGGTGCCGCTCGCGATCGACGAGCTCCCGCTGGTCGCGCTGCTCGGGTGCTTCGCCGAGGGCGAGACGGTCGTGCAGGGCGCGCAGGAGCTGCGCGTGAAGGAGTCCGACCGGATCGAGGCCGTGGTCGACGGGCTGCGTGGCCTGGGCGCCGAGATCGAGGCGACCGAGGACGGCTTCGCCGTCACCGGCGGCGGCGGGCTTCGCGGCGGCGCGATCGACGCGCACGGCGACCACCGGCTGGCGATGCTCGGCGCCGTCGCCGGGCTCGCCTCCCGCGAGGGCGTCGAGGTGATCGGCATGGAGGCGGCGGCGATCTCCTACCCGGGCTTCGTCGAGGACCTGCGGACGCTCGGTGCCGGCGGCTGAACGATGGTCATAGCGATCGACGGCCCGGCCGGGGCGGGCAAGTCGACGGTGGCCCGCGCGCTCGCGCAGCAGCTCGGCTTCCGCTACATGGACAGCGGCGCGATGTACCGCTGCGTCGCGCTGCTGACGCTGCGCCACCCGGATCGGGACCCGGCGGCGCTCGCGGCGGGCGCCGAGATCGCGCTCGAGCCGGACGGGACGGTGCTGCTGGACGGCGAGGACGTGAGCGGCGCGATCCGCTCGCCGGAGGTCTCGCGGCGGGCATCGGAGGTGGCAGCCGAACCGGCCGTGCGCGCGGCGCTGGTCGAGAAGCAGCGGGCGATGCTCGCCGAGGGGGGCTGGGTGGCCGAGGGGCGCGACATCGGCACCGTCGTCGCGCCCGACGCCGCGCTGAAGGTCTACCTCGACGCCGATCCGGCCGAGCGAGCGCGCCGGCGCGCCGCCGAGACCGGCGCCGACCCGGCAGGGGTCCTCGAGGAGATCTCCACGCGCGACGAGCGCGACCGCAGCCGCGCTGCGAGCCCCCTGCGGGAGGCGCAGGGGGCGCTCGTGCTCGACACGACCGGGCGCTCGGTCGCCGACGTCGTCGCGGAGCTCGCCCGGGCGGCGGGCGGGCGCGCGGGCTAGCTCGCGAGGAACGCCGCGATCATCGGCCAGGCCGCCGGATCCTGGACCAGCACGCCATGGCCGCCGTCGAGGACGGCGAGCCGCGCCCCCGGGATCGCCGCGGCGAGGGCGGCGGAGCGCTCGGGCGGCGCGATGCCGTCGTGGCGTCCGGCCACGACGAGGCATGGCATCGTCAGCTCTCCGACTCGCGCCGAGGCGTCATGACGGCGGCGCGCGTCGAGCTGGCGCACGAGGCCCGGGGAGACCTCGCCGGGGTGCAGGCTGTCGCTCGTCGCGAGGAAGCCGCGCAGGGCCGCGGCGAGCTGCGGGTCCTCGGCAGTACGGGTGTCGAGCAGCGAGACGAGCAGCGCGAGCCGCTCCTCGGCGGGCCGCGCGTAGAGCTCGTGCAGCGGATAGGAGCTGCCAAGGCCGCCGCCCCCGGATGTGATCGCGAGCACCAGCTTCACGACCCGCTCGGGCGCCCGCAGCGCGAGCTCCTGGGCGACCATGCCGCCGAAGGAGATGCCGACGACGGAGAACGTGTGCCAGCCGACGTGGTCGGCCAGCTCGAGCGCGTCGGCCGCGAGGTCCTCCATCGAGGGCGGCTCCTGGCCCGCCGCTTGGGAGCGTCCGAGGTCGCGGTGCTCGTAGGAGAGCACCGCGAGGCGCTCGGAGCCCGGCCAGCCGAACGCCCCCGGCGGCTCGCGCAGGTCGCTGCCAGAGCCGGGGACCACGAGCACCCGCGCGGGCCCGGCGCCGCCGGCCTGTGCGCCGGCGGGCGGGTGCAGCTCGTAGTAGAGCGAGGCTGAGGAGAGCCGGGCGACGGGCATCGGCGGGCGGCCCGCCGCGGTCGGAGCGGGGCCGCGCAATGCTACCCCGCCATACTGACTTGAATGCTCAAGGTCGCCGTCGTCGGCTATCCAAACGTGGGGAAGTCCTCGCTCATCAACCGCCTGGCCGGCGGTCGCGAGGCGGTCGTGCACGAGCGCCCGGGGGTCACCCGCGACCGCAAGGAGCTCGATTGCGAGTGGAACGGGCGCCGCTTCAAGCTGATCGACACCGGCGGCGTCGACTTCGAGGACCCCGACCCGCTCTCCGGCTCGATCCGCGAGCAGGCTCAGGCGGGCCTCGCCGAAGCCGACCTCGCCGTGCTGGTCGGGGACGCTCGCGCCGGCTTGCGGGCCGGCGACGAGGAGCTGGCGGACCTGCTGCGGCGCTCGGCGCTGCCCGTGATCGTCGCGGCGAACAAGATCGACAGCGCGGCCGACATCCCGCTGGCGGCCGAGTTCCACCGTCTCGGCCTCGGCGAGCCGATCCCCGTGTCCGCCGCGCAGGGACTCGGCAGCGGCGACCTGCTCGACCGTATCGTCGAGCAGCTGCCCGAAGGGGAGACCGACGAGGACGATGAGACGGTGCGCCTCGCGGTGATCGGGCGGCCCAACGTCGGCAAGTCCTCGCTCGTGAACCGCTTCCTGGGCGAGGAGCGCGTGATCGTCTCGGAGCTCGCCGGCACGACACGCGACGCGATCGACATACCGCTTCTCGTCGGCGAGCGCCGGCTGACCCTGATCGACACCGCCGGTATGCGCCGCCAGTCGAAGGTCGCCGACTCGGTCGAGTACTACACGGCGCTGCGCTCCCAGCGGGCGGCCGAGCGCGCCGACGTGGCGCTGGTCGTCTGCGACGCGACCGACGGCGTCACCTCCCAGGACCTGCGGGTCGCCGAGCTGGCGATGAAGGCGGGCTGTGCGACCGCGCTCGTGCTCAACAAGTGGGACCTGGTCGGCGGCGCGGAGGAGGGCTCGCAGCCCCCGCTGGACCTCGACCACGAGCGCGCGCGGGTCGCCACGAAGCTGCGGCTGCGCCCGCGCGTGCTGACGGCCAGCGCCAAGAGCGGCCGCAACGTCGCCCGGCTGCTCGAGGAGGCGATCGGGCTCGGCGACCGCATGGCAGGGCGGATCCCGACCCCGGAGCTGAACCGCTTCCTCTCGGAGGCCACGCAGGCTCGCCAGCCGCCCGTCGGCTCACGTCGCGGCGGGTCCAATCACCGCCTGAAGCTGATCTACATGGCCCAGATCGGCGAGCGCCCGCCCCGCTTCGCGATCCAGGTCAACTCCCGCACGCGCGTGACACGCGACTATGCGTACTACCTCGAGAACCGGCTGCGCGCCCGCTACTCGCTCGACGGGATCCCGCTGATCATCGACTTCGTGGAGCGCAAGCAGAAGGGCGCAGGCGGCCCGCGTGGCCGCGCCCGCGCCGCGTAGACTTCTGCGCCCCTCGAAGCCCCGGCGCGGCCGCTCCCCAACGGCGCGCCCCGAACACTGGAGCTGATTCGACCCTGCCATGACCGAGTTTTCCGACACCGAGTACCTGTTCACCTCCGAGTCGGTCACCGAGGGCCACCCGGACAAGATCGCCGACCAGATCTCCGACGGCGTGCTCGACGCGGTGCTGGCGGACGACCCGTACGGGAGGGTGGCCTGCGAGACACTGGTCAACACGGGCCTGATCGTCGTCTCCGGCGAGATCTCCACGGAGACGTACGTCGACATCCAGGGAGTGGCGCGCGAGACGGTGCGCAAGATCGGCTACACCGACGCCGACCTCGGCTTCTCGGCCGACTCCTGCGCGGTGCTGAACGCGATCGACAAGCAGTCGCCGGACATCGCCCAGGGCGTCGACAAGGCGTACGAGGCGCGGACCGACGCGAGCGACGAAGACGAGCTCGACGTCGCCGGCGCGGGCGACCAGGGGATGATGTTCGGCTACGCCTGCAACGAGACGGACGCGCTGATGCCGTTGCCGATCTCCCTCGCGCACCGCCTGGCCGAGCGCCTCGCCGCGGTTCGAAAGGCCGGCACGCTGAACTACCTGCGCCCCGACGGCAAGACCCAGGTGACCGTCCGCTACGTGGACGGCAGGCCGGTCGAGATCGAAAAGCTCCTGATCTCCACGCAGCACAACGAGGGAGCCGAGAAGCTGATCCCCGAGGACCTGTGGGAGCACGTGGTCGAGCCGATCCTCCCGAAGGACCTCTACGACGCCGCCAAGCTGCGCAAGAACTTCCTCGTCAACCCGACCGGCCGGTTCGTGATCGGCGGCCCCGTCGGCGACGCCGGCCTCACCGGCCGCAAGATCATCGTCGACACCTACGGGGGGATGGCACGCCACGGCGGCGGCGCCTTCTCGGGCAAGGACCCCTCCAAGGTCGACCGCTCGGCCGCCTACGCCGCGCGCTGGGTGGCGAAGAACATCGTCGCCGCGGAGCTCGCCGACCGCGCCGAGGTCCAGGTCGCATACGCGATCGGGGTGGCGCACCCGGTCTCGGTGATGGTCGAGGCCTTCGGCACCGAGAAGGTCGGGCGGGGGCAGATCGCAAAGGCGGTGAGCGAGGTCTTCGACCTGCGCCCCGGCGCCTTCCGCGAGGAGCTCAACCTGCACCGGCCGATCTACCAGAAGACCGCCGCCTACGGCCACTTCGGTCGCGAAGACCACGACTTCACGTGGGAGCGCACCGACAAGGCCAAGGCGTTGCGGAGCGCCGCCGGTCTCTGACCGCGACGCCCTCTAGGGTCGGGTCGGTGGTCGCAGCCGCCCCGACAGACGCCTCGCTGCCGCCGCCGGGCGCCCCGCCGGACCCCGCCGAGGGCATCGTCGCCTCGCGCGGCCCCGGCAGCGCCGCGATCGTGCGCGTCGAGCCGATCACGACCGCGCGCGCCCTGCAGGGGCCGTTCGACTACCGGCTCGGCGAGGATCTCCGCGGGAGCGCGTCGATCGGCTCGATGCTCGTCGTGCCGTTCGGCGCCCGCAAGCTGCTGGGCGTCGTCGTCGGGATGGCCGACTCGAGCGAGCTGCCCCCCGAGCGGCTGCTCGCGCCGCTGCGCGCGCTGGAGCCGGGGATCCCCGCCGAGCTCGTCGAGCTTGCGCGCTGGGTCGCCGCCGAGTACTGCTCGACGTTCGCCCGGGCCCTCAGCCTCGTGTTGCCGCCGGGCGCCGCGAAGCGCCTGAGCGGCCGCCGGCGCAGGGCCGTCTCGCCGCCGCGCCAGCGCTCCGTCGGCGCCCGTGCAGCGCGGCCGCCCGAGCTCGGCTCCGATCAGCGCGCGGCGCTCGAGCCGCTGCTGGCCGCCCTGCGCAGCGACGAGGGCGGGCAGGCGCTGCTGCACGGCGTCACGGGATCCGGCAAGACCGAGGTCTACCTGCGCGCCGCCGAGGCGGCGCTCGAGGCGGGGCGCGGCGTGATCGTGATGGTCCCGGAGATCGCGCTCACGCCGCAGATCCTCGCGCGCTTCACCGCGCGCTTCGGCGACACCGTCGCGGTGGTGCACTCCCGCATGACGCCCGGCCAGCGCTACGAGCAGTGGCGGCGCCTGCGCGAGGGCGAGGCACGCGTCTGCGTCGGGCCCCGCTCGGCCGTCTTCGCGCCGGTCGCCGACCTGGGGCTGATCGTCCTCGACGAGGAGCACGACGCCTCCTACAAGCACGAGGGCGACCCGCGTTACGACGCCCGGGATGTCGCCGCCGAGCGGGCCTCGCGTTGCGGTGCGCTCCTGATCGCCGGCAGCGCGACGCCGCGACCGGAGAGCGTGCACCGGATGCCGGTTCTGGGCCTGCCGCGGCGGGTCGACGGCCGTCCGCTGCCCCCGGTCGAGGTGCTGGACATGCGCGGCGAGCGCGCCGGGCTGCACCCGGTCACCGCGGGCGCGCTGGCGGCGCTCCGCGACCGCAACGGCAAGGCGATCGTGCTCCTGAACCGCCGCGGCTGGTCGAACTTCATGTCCTGTCGCTCCTGCGGGCGTGTCTGGAGCTGCCCCGAATGCGACGTCGCGCTCGTGCTCCACCGCGGCGGGGGTTACCTCGCCTGCCATCACTGCGGGCACCGCGAGCAGGCTCCGGCCGCGTGCCCCGACTGCCGGTCGCGCTCCGTCGCCCGTCACGGCGCGGGCACCGAGCGCCTCGCCCACGAGCTCGCCGCCGTCCTCGACGACGGCGGCTTCCCGGTCTTCAGGCTGGATGCCGACGTGCTCGGCAGCGGCGCCGATGCCGAGCCCGGCGCCGTGCTGGCCGAGTTCGAGGCCGCCCGCGGCGGCGTGCTGATCGGCACGCAGATGGTCGCCAAGGGCCACGACTTCCCCGACGTCTCGCTCGGCGTGGTGCTCGACGCCGACGCGACCCTGCGCTTCCCCGACTTCCGCGCCGAGGAGCGCACCTTCGCCCTGATCTCGCAGCTCGCCGGGCGCGCAGGGCGCGGGGTGGAGGGGAGGGTGCTCGTGCAGACGCTCGCCCCCGAAGCCCGCGCGATCCGCAACGCCGCGCGCCACGACAGCGCCGCCTTCGCCGCCGAGGAGCTCGAGCGCCGCCGCGCGCTCGGATACCCGCCGTTCTCGCATCTGGTCCGGATCGTGCTCTCCGCCGAGCAGCCGGCGCCGGCCCGCGATGCGGCGCTTGCGCTGCGCGAGCGGCTGCTCGGTGCGCTGCGTGCAGCGGGCGGGGGCGAGGCGGGGGCCGCCCTGCTCGGCCCGGCACCGCTGTTCCGCCTGCGCGGCCGCGAGCGCCAGGTGCTCGTGATCAAGGCGCCCGAGCGTCGCGGCACCGTCGCCGCTACGGGTGAGGCCGTCGCCGCGCTGGCCGCCGAGCGGAGCCACCCCGGCGTCAGCTTCAGCGTCGACGTCGACCCGCAGTGAGCGCCCCCTAGAGAGCGGCGGCGCGTTGCCGGTGCGCTGCGGCGATGCTAGCTTCCCTGTTCTCCGCCGGGGCGCAGCGCTCATCGGCAGGAGGGGACAGGAGAATGGACCCAATGTTCGAGCGCCGGGCAGCGGCGCCTGCCGGGATCGCGCTGACGGCGTTCGTCGTCCTCGCCTGCGTGCTCTGGCTCGCCCCGGTCAGGGCCGCCGCGGCGCAGCGCGGCTATGCGCGCATCCAGCCGGCCTGCCCCGCCCCGGGCCCCGGGGAAGCGACGTGCTTCGCGCTCGGCCGTGTCCGCGTGCCGGCGAGCGAAGCGGGGAAGCCGGGGGTGCGGCCGCTGGCCGCCGTTCCGAGCGCGGTGGAATTCGGCCCGGCCAAAGGCCTCACGCCGGCCCTGCTCGAAAGCGCCTACGGGTTCAAAGGGGCATCCGGCGGCGAAGGCCAGACCGTCGCGATCGTCGACGCGTTCGACGACCCGAAAATCGAAGGCGACCTGGCCGAATTCAGCAATGAATACGGGCTGCCCGAATGCACGACCGCCAACGGCTGCTTCAGGAAGGTCAACCAGAACGGCCTCGCCGCCCCGCTTCCGGCGGCCGACAAACAAGGCTGGTCGGTCGAGATCTCGCTCGACGTGGAGATGGTCCACGGCGCCTGCCCCAAGTGCCGGATCCTGCTCCTAGAGAGCGAAAACGCGCTGACGAGCAACCTCGCGAAAGCGGCGCAGACCGCAGCCGTGCTGGGCGCCACGGAGATCTCGAACTCCTACGGCGGGCTCGAGGACGGGCCTCCCACCGCGCTCGAAACGGCCGCCTACGACCACGCGGGGATCGTGATCGCCGCGGCCACCGGCGACGAGGGCTACGACGGGTGGGAAGAACTGCCCGAAGTGAGCGCGCCGAACGTGCCGGCGTCGATGCCGAGCGTCGTGTCCGTCGGCGGGACGACGCTCGACCTCGATGAAGAAGGGCGACGCGAAGCCGAGCAGGTGTGGTCCGGGAGCGGCGGAGGGTGCAGCTTCGCGTCCACCGCGCCGTCGTGGCAGCGCCTCGCCCCCGGCTTCGCCGCGACTGGCTGCGGCACGAAACGGCTGAACGCGGACGTGGCCGCCGTGGGGGACCCGGCGACGGGGTTCGACGTCTATGACACCTACGACTGCGGCAGCGCCTGCAAAGAATTCAAAGGCTCCGAACCGTGGAGCACGATCGGTGGCACCTCGGTCGGGACGCCGCTGATCACCGCGCTGTACGCGCTCGCCGGCGGGGCGCGCGGGATCGCCTACCCCGCGTTGACCGTTTACTCGCATCTCGGCGACTCGTCGCTGTTCGACGTGACGCAGGGTGCCAACGGCGCCTGCGGTCTATTCGGAGAAGGCGGCCAAGCTTGCGGCGTCAACGCCGAATTCGGGAAAACCGTCGACTGCGAAGGCACGACCGCGTGCAACGCCGCGCCGGGCTACGACGGGCCCTCGGGCGTGGGGACCCCCAACTCGCTGGAAGCCTTCCAACCCGTCGCCGACGAGGAAGAGGCGGCCAAACGTCGCGCCGAAGAAGCTGCAGCGGCCGAAGCGGCCGCCAAACGAGCGGCCGAAGAAGCGGCCGCCAAACGGGCGGCTGAAGAAGCGGCGAGACGAGCGGCCGAAGAAGCCGCCGCCAAAGCGAAAGCCGGTCAGGGCTTCGCGTCTTTCAAAGCCGCCAAGGCGGCCGTGCCCGCGGCCACGCTCCGAGGTAGCTCGCTGCACGTGGGCCGTCGCGGCTCCGTGACCGTCAGGATCTCCTGCCCGCCGGGAGCGAGCCGCTGCGAAGGCACCGTCAGGCTGCGCACGCTCACCGCGGTGATTGCCCGACCGGGTGCTCACGCCAGCCTGCTCACACTGGCCAGCGGGCGCTTCACGGTCGCCGGTGGGCACGTCACGACCGTCCGGCTCAGGCTGAGCGCCCGCGCCCGCGCGCTGCTCGCGAGCCGCGGCCGGCTGCGGGTGCGCGTGGTGATCCTCGCGCACGATCCGGCGGGGGCCAGCCATGCCGCCCACGCCACCGCGACGCTGTACGCCTTCCGTCGGCGCTGACGGCGACCTAGACTCAAGCTCGATGAGTCAGCAGGACCCGAGGCCCCAGGACGAGGATGAGCCCGTCTCCCGCCCGGACGACGTCGAGGTCGAGGCCGAGGACCACGCCCCGCCTGTCGAAGAGCTCGATCCCG
This sequence comes from uncultured Solirubrobacteraceae bacterium, assembly GCA_963721285.1. GTDB lineage: Bacteria > Actinomycetota > Thermoleophilia > Solirubrobacterales > Solirubrobacteraceae > Palsa-744. Next base: position 180,841 of record CAVRIN010000004.1, read on the forward strand.
AGGCGCGCGCGCGGCGCGACGCCGCGCTGCGCCTGGTGCGGAAGTTCGGCGACCCCGTGCTGCGGGCCGTCGCGCTGCCCGTCGAGCGCTTCGACGACCAGTTGCAGCGCGAGGCCGACCGGATGGGAGAGCTGATGCACGACGCGCTCGGCGTCGGGCTTGCCGCGACGCAGCTCGGCGTCCTTCACCGCATGCTGGTCTACAAAGCCTACGCCGACGACCCCCTCACGGCGCTCGTCAACCCGGAGATCGAGTGGGCCAGCGAGGAGTTCGAGGTGGGGGAGGAGGGGTGCCTGAGCCTGCCCGGCGTGCACGTCGAGGTCGAGCGGCCGGTAGCGGTGCGCGTGCGAGGCCGCGACCCCGCCGGCGCGCAGCTCGAGATCGACGCCGAGGGGCTCGAGGCGCGCGTGATTCAGCACGAGATCGACCATCTCGACGGAACGCTCGTGCTCGACCGCATCTCCAAGCAGGCGCGCAAGGAAGCCATGCGAGCGATGCGCGAGGCCCAGCGAACCCCCAGCGCCGCCTGATCCGATCTCGAGCCGCCCGGCCGTGAGCGTCGTCTACCTCGGCACCTCGTCGTTCGCTGCGGCCGTGCTCGAGCGGCTCGCCGCCGAGGAGCGCCACCGGCCGGCGCTGGTCGTGACGCGCCCGGACCGGCCGAGCGGGCGCGGCCGGCGCCTGTCGAGCCCGCCGGTCGCCGAGACCGCCCGCCGGCTGGGGCTGGCGCTCGCGCAGCCGGCACGCGTCAACGACCCCGAGGCCGCCGCCGCGATCGCCCGGGCCGCGGCCGCCGAGCCGGGGCCCGCCCACGTCGTCGTCTGCGCCTTCGGCGCGCTGATCGGCGAGCAGCTGCTCGACGCGCAGCCGATCCTCAACGTGCACCCCTCGCTGCTGCCGCGCTGGCGCGGGGCAGCACCCGTCGAGCGCGCGATCATGGCCGGCGACGAGCGCACCGGCATCAGCATCATCCGGCTGACCGCGGGCCTCGACGAGGGCCCGGTGTGCCTCGCCGCGGAGGAGGAGATCCGCGCCGCGGACACCTACGGGAGCCTCGCCGGGCGCCTCGAGCGCCTCGCCGGCGAGCTGCTCGTGCAGGCGCTGGACACCTCGCCGCCGTTCCACGAGCAGCCGAGCGACGGCGTCACCTATGCGGAGAAGATCGGGCCGGCCGATCGGCTGCTCGACCCTCGGGCTCCGGCGGAGCAGCTGGAGCGCACCGTGCGGGCCCTGAACCCGCATATCGGAGCCCGCCTCGAGCGCCCCGGCGGCGCGGCGCTCGGCGTCTGGCGCGCGCGGCTCGCCGCCGAGGAGCCCCCGCCGCCGGCGGGGGAGCTCGAGGCGCGAGGTGGGCGGCTGCTGCTCGGCGCCGGACCCGGCACGCTCGAGCTGCTCGAGGTACAGCCGTCCGGCGGCCGGCCGATGGACGCCGCCGCCTACCTGCGCGGCCATCCGCTCGGCTAGCTCGGCGGCGCGGCTCGGCGCTCGTAGTCGCGCACGTAATCCGGGACCGGGATCCCCGGCGCCAGGCGCGGGTCGGGCCGAGGCTCGCCGGCGCGCAGCGACAGCGGGATCACGCCCGCCCACGCCGGCAGCCCGTAGTCGGGCTCGTCGTCGATCGGCCCTCCCGTCCGCACCTTGGCCGAGGCCTCGACGATCGGCAGCGCGAGCAGCGCCGTCGCCTTCAGCTCCTGGTCCGTCGGCGGCCTCACGTCCTTCCAGCGGCCGGGCACGATCCGTTCGACGATCGCCTCGAAGCCGGCGAGCCGCTCGGCGCGGTCCTCGACCAGCCGGGCCCGCCCCAGCAGCACGGCCGAGCGGTAGTTCGCGGAGTGATGCATCGCCGAGCGCGCGAGTACGAGACCGTCGATCAGCGAGACGGTCAGGCAGACGGAGATGCCGGAGGCCATGGCCCGAAGCGTCCGGCTGGCGCTGGACCCGTGGCAGTAGACGACGTCGCCGACGCGCGCGTGCAGCGTCGGCAGGACCAGCGGCTGGCCGTCCTCGACGATCCCCAGGTGCGCCACGAGCGCCTCGTCGAGGATCGCGTCGATCGTCTCGCGCTCGTAGCTAGCCCGTTCGCGCCGCCGCCTGAGCCGCACGCGCTCCGACGCCGGCCCCGTTCCCGCGTGCTCGCCCGCTCTCACCGCCACGAAATCCTCCAAATCTCAAAATCTGTAATAGTACAGTGCGGTGTCTGAGCCAATACAGTACAGGACGTCGGCGCGCAGTGCATCCGGGCTCGTCGCCGAGCTCGAAGCGGCCGTCGCCTCGGGCCGGCTCGCGCCGGGCCAGCCGCTGCCCTCGGTGCGGCGGATCGCGGCCGACGCGGGCCTCAGCCCGGCGACCGTCCAGGCCGGGCTGGCCGAGCTCCGCCGTCGCGGTGTCGTCGTCAGCGAGCCCCGGCGGGGCACGAGGATCGGCGAGCGCCCGCCCCTGTCCGCCGGCTCGCCTGCGATGCCCCTCCCGGAAGGCGTGCGCGACCTCTCACACGGCAACCCCGACCCCGCGCTGCTCCCGGACCTGGAGGCGGCGCTGCGCGGCTGCGCGCAGCCGGTCAGGCTCTACGGCGAGGCGCCCGAGCTGCCCGAGCTGATCACGATCGCGCGTGCCGCGCTCCGCGCCGACGGCGTTCCCGCCGAGCATCTGTGCGTGCTCAGCGGCGCGCTGGACGGCATCGAGCGCGCGCTCGCCGCCTGGCTGCGCCCCGGCGACCGCGTCGCCGTCGAGAGCCCGGGCTACGCGCCGCTGTTCGACCTGCTCCGCGCCCAGGGCTACTCGCTCGAGCCCGTGCGCCGTCGATGAGCGCGGGATGATCCCGAGCGCGGCTGCGCGCCGCGATCGGCCGCGGCGCGCGCGCCGTGGTCGTGACCCCGCGGGGCCAGAACCCGACGGGCGCCGCCCTCGACGAGCTGCGCGCGCACGAGCTGCGCGACGTGCTCGCCACGCACCCGGACGTGCTGCTGCTCGAGGACGACCATCTCGGACCGGTCGCCGGCGCTCCGCTGCACACGCTCGCGGCGGCCGGCGAGCGATGGGCGGCGACGCGCTCGGTCTCGAAGGTGCTCGGCCCCGACCTGCGCGTCGCCGTGCTCGCCGGCGATGAAACGACCGTCGCGCGGCTGCGCGGGCGCCAGCTGTGCGGCCCCGGCTGGGTCAGTCACGTGCTGCAGCGGCTCGTCGCCGCGCTGTGGGGGGAAGAGGGGCTCCCCGAGAGGATCGCCGCGGCCGAGCGCCTCTACGGCGAGCGCCGCCGCGCCCTGATCGCGGCGCTGAGAAGAGAGGGGCTTGACGCGGGCGGGGCCTCAGGGCTGAACGTGTGGCTGGAGGTCCCCGACGAAGCCGCGACCGTGGCGGCGCTGCTCGCGCGCGGCTGGGCGGTCGCGGGCGGCGGGCGCTACAAACTCCACGACCGCGGCGGCGCGATCCGCATCACCACCGCGGCGCTCGAACCCGCGGACTCCGAGCGGCTCGCGGGCGATCTCGCGGCCGTGCTCGCGCCGGCTGCGGCGATCCGCAGCGGATAGCGATGATTGCGAGCGTGACCGGCCGATCCCAGACAGCCCTCGCCCCGGCGCGCGCGTGCGCCCACCGTGTGCTGCGCCGGGTGTTCGAGGACGGGGCGTACGCCGAGAAGGCCCTGCAGTCCGAGGCCGAGGGGCTCGACGCCCGCGACCGCGCGCTGGCGATGCGCCTTGCCTACGGCGCGATCCAGCGCGCCGGAACCGCCGACCACCTGATCGAGCGGCTCGCCGGACGGCCGAGCTCGCGGATCGACGCGCCGCTGCTCGCGTCGCTGCGGCTCGGGCTCTACGAGCTCCTCTACCTGGGTGGCGCCCCCGACTACGCCGTCGTCGCCGACGCGGTCGAGCTCGCCAAGGCTCCCGGCGGGCGCGGGCACGGCCTCGTCAACGCCGTGCTGAGGCGCGCCGCGCGCGAAGGCCCCGCGCAGTTGCTCGGCGGGCTCACCGACGAGGATCCGGGCCATGCCGCGGTCGCCCACTCCCACCCCGAGTGGATCGCGCGCCTGTGGTGGGAGGCGCTCGGACCCGAGGAAGCGCGCGCGCTGATGGCTCGCGACAACGAGCCCGCGGAGCTCGCGCTGCGCGCGAACACGCTCGTCTGCGATCCCGGCGAGCTCGCCTCGCGGCTGCCCGCCGCCACGCACGGCGACCCGCTCCTGCCCGAAGCGCTCGTGCTCGAGGGGCCACTCGACGTCCACGGCTCGCCGCTCTGGCAGGAAGGCGCCTACACCGCGCAGTCTCGCGGTGCGATGCTCGTCTCGCGGACGCTCGACCCCCAGCCGGGCCAGGACGTCCTCGACCTCTGCGCGGCGCCCGGCGGCAAGAGCACGCATCTCGCGGCGCTGATGGGCGACCGCGGCAGCGTCGTCGCGGTCGACGCCAACCCCAGGCGGGCGCGTGCGCTCGAGCTGACCGCCCGCCGGATGCGCGCCCACTCGATCCGGGTCGAGGTGGGCGACGCGCGGGTCGCGCGCACGGGGGAGAGCTATGACCGCGTGCTCGTCGACCCGCCCTGCTCGGGGCTCGGAACGCTGCAGGCGCGGCCCGACCTGCGGTGGCGCGCGAGCCTCGCGGCGATCGAGCGGATGCGCGAAGACCAATTCCGGATATTGGACTGCGGAGCAAAGGTGCTGCGTCCGGAGGGTGTGCTTGTCTACTCTACGTGCACGATCTCGCCGAACGAGAACGAGCGTGTGATCGCCGATTTCCTCGATGCCAATCCCGACTTCCAACTCGACGATCTGGCCGCTGAGATGCCAGGGCTCGCACTCGCCCCGGATCCGTCCGGCACGGCGGCGTTCGCCGACGGGTCTGCGCTGATGACCCTGCCCCACCGCCACGACACCGCCGGGTTCTTCATCGCCCGCCTGCGAAGGAAGTGAGCGTGGAGGGCAGCGAGCAGCCGCCGGCCGCGGCGCCGGCACGGGCGGCGATCGATCTCGGGCCGCAGTGCCCCAACTGCGGCGAGCCGTGGCTGCGCCCGACCAACCTCCCGGGCCGTTACCGCTGCGTGTACTGCCTGCACCGCTTCGAGCTGACGTCGGTCTGCCCCAACTGCGGCGAGCACTCGACGATCGTGCGGATGTCGACCACGGCGATTCTCAAGTGCAATAACTGTGGCGACTCCATGCTCCAAGCCGTCTGAGCGGCGCGTAGGCCGGCGCGGGGCGGCGTCCTCGCTCGCTCGTGTGCAGAGCACACTTCGCTCGCTGCGTCCTTGCCCCGCTTGGCCTACGCGCCGCTCAGCCTCGCACTTCGAGAACGGCGCCTGACCTAGACACCGCTCAGGAGCTCGGCGCGGACTTCCACGCGTCCCTCGCGACGCAGGTTGGGCGCACGGCGGCCGAGCGGGCCTCGCCTGCCCGCAGATCGCTAGCGTCCCCCGCCGTGACCGGTCTCGAGAAAGCCCGTCAGCTGTTCGCCGAGGTCCAGGTCGCGCCCTCGATCCTGTCGGCCGACTTCGGGCGGCTGCGCGAGCAGGTCGGCGACGTGCTGGCGGCGGGGGCGCGGGTGATCCACGTCGACGTGATGGACGGGCACTTCGTGCCGCCGATCACGGTCGGGCCGAACGTCGTCGCGGCGCTTGCTGACGACGTCCACGAGGCCGGGGGGATCGTCGAGGCGCACCTGATGATCGAGCGACCCGAACAGATGGCTGGGGAGTTCGTGCGGGCGGGGGCCGACTCGGTGACGGTCCATGCCGAGGCCACGCCCCACCTCGCCCGTGCCGTCGGGATGATCCACGAGAGCGGCGCCGGCGCCGGCGTGGCGATCAACCCGGCCACCCCGCCGGAGGCGCTCGAGGAGATCGGCCAGGACATCGAGCTCGCGCTGTGCATGACCGTCAACCCGGGCTGGGGCGGCCAGCCTTTCATCGCCCACTCGCTCGACAAGCTGCCGCGGGTGCGCCGGGCGGTCGGCGAGGAGGTCGCCGTCGAGGTCGACGGCGGCATCGACCCGGAGACGGCGCCGGCGTGCCGGGCGGCCGGGGCCGGTGTGTTCGTCGCCGGCTCGGCGATCTTCTCCGAGCCCGATCCGGCCGCCGCCTACGCCGCGATCGTCGCCGCGCTCGCCGGCGTCCCGCGCCGGTAGAGCAGCGTCAGCGCCGCCGCCAGCAGCGCCGCCGCCCCGGCGTAGCCGACCTCGACACGCAGCACCTGGTCGGAGATCGCCGGCGCGAACATCCAGCCCACGAAGGCCACCGCGGCGAGCAGCCAGCATCCGGCCGCCGCGCGCGCCCGGTCGCGCGCCAGCGCGGCCTGGTTGAGCGCTCCCGACGTCAGGTGGAGGCCCATCCCGACGCCGATCAGCGCGAGCCCCCAGCGCCCGTATTCATAGTTCTGACCGAACAGCACGTGCTGCATGACGAACGGCCCGATCGCCAGCAGCGCGAGCGCGACCGCGGCTGCGAACCCGGCGATCGCGAGCACCGTGATCCGGATCGCGCGGGCGAACGCCTCGTGCCCGGCCGTCGCCTCGAGGCCGGTGAGGTGAGGCAACAGCGAGGTCTGAATCGCCTGGAAGAGCTGGAGGGGCGCGCGGGCGATCAGCAGCACGTTGAAGACGATCCCGGCCAGCGCCACGTCCTTGGACGTCGCATCGACCGTCAGCACCGCCGCGTTCAGCAGCGTCTGCTCCGAGAGCATGATCGCGGAGACGGCCAGAGCGAACCCGCCGCCGCGCCGCAGCGAGAGGTCTTCGTGCGCCGCCGTTTCCTGCACCCCCTCGGTGCCAGGTCCCGCGAGCGCCGCATCGGCCTCGTCGACCGTGATCGGCGCCCCCTGGGCGATCGGCACGGGCGTTCGTCGCGCGAAGGCCGCGGGGACGACGACCAGCGAGACCAGCGGCGCGGCCGCGATCCCGAGGGCGACCGCCGTCTGGCCGCTGGCGATGCCCACGGCGACGGCGAGCGCGAAGCACAGCCGCGAGAGCGACTCCATCAGCACCAGCCCGCCGAACAGTCCGAAGCGTTCGTGGCCCGCCAGCCAGCCGCGGGCGAAGTAGCTCGCCGCGTAGGCGAGCGTGCCGACGACGAGGATCCAGTACATCGCTTCGTCCTGGTCGAAAACGTCAAGCAGCTGGTCGTGCAGCGCCAGCGCGAGGGCCAGGAACAGCGCCGCGAAGCCGCCCTGGATCAGCATCGGCACCCTCAGCGGGTGCTGGGCATGGCCGCGTGCGCGGCGCCCGGCGATCGTCCGCGAGAGCAGCTGTTCGATCGGCCGGTAGATCACCGAGATGATCACGAACATCACCGACCACAGCAGGTCGACCCGCTTCGCTTCCCCTTCGCCGAGCACATGGCTTGCGATCGAGAAGTAGGCGAACGTCAGCAGGCCGGTGGAGGCGATCCCGATCGAGAGGATGCGCGCGCCGCTCCCGTAGGAGCGGCGGCTCGCCTCCGCGGGCGCGGGCTTCGCCGGTGCGGCCTTAGACGCGGACAAGCAACATCGTCCAGGGGAACGGCGAGCGCACCTCGACGACCTCGCCGTAGCCGGACAGCAGCCGCACGAACGAGCGCTTGGACCAGTGGTTCAGGTGACCGGGTGTGTTGCCGAGCTCGCGCCAGTACGCGCCGCGGGCCATGTTCAGCGCCCGCCACAAAGGCTCGCGCGGAACCGACACCAGCAGGTGGCGGCTCGCGCAGCGAGACATCTCGGAAAGGGTGTGCTCAGGATCCGGCACGTGCTCGAGCACCTCGATCGCGCTCGCGAGCTCGAACTCCTCAGCGGCGAAGGGGAGGTTCTCCGCGGGCATGACGCGGTATTCGAGGTTGGGCGCCTGACGCTCCTTCCACCCGGCCTGAATCGACTCCTCTTCGAGGTCGATCCCCACCATGCGCGTCCCGCCGTAGCGCTGCGCCCAGCGGTACACGAGCACGCCCTCCCCGCAGCCGACGTCGAGCACCGACGCCGGGGCGGCCCGCTCGAACAGCCCGTCCAGCGTCGCCTCGAAGCCTGCCATCAGCCGCTTGACGAGCGGGTTCTCAGAGCCGTACTTGTCGTATGTGTTGCCGGTGACGATCCCGTCCCGGGAGACCGTCACCTCGCTCACAGCCTGACCACCTCTTGGCCCTCGCGCTCAGAGCCGTCCTCGCCGTCCCGCCCGGGTGCGCCCGGCGCGCTGCCGGCCGTCGCGATGCGGGGGCGCTCGGGACTCTCGACGCCGCTCGCGTCGCGCTGCCCCGGTTCGTAGTGGGAGGGCTCGACGCCGAGCTGCAGCTCGATGCGGCGGACGCGCTCGAAGGTCCGCTGGGTCATCACGCGCTGGGCGGCGAGCAGGTCGCCGATCACTCCCAGCGCCCACAGTACGACCGCTGCGATGAACAGCACGGCCCCGAGGATCAGCGACTGCACGTGGCCCTTGCCGTTGCCTTCCACGTAGGAGACGGCGAAGCGGATCCAGACGCCGATCGAGGCCAGCCCGATCACCAGCGCGAGGCTCCAGAACACCCGCAGCGGCTCGTATTGCGCGTAGACGCGGAAGATCGAGACGGCGTTTCGGCGCACGTACGCGCCCATCGACGGGAACAGCCGCGACGCGCGCGTCTGCTCGTTGGTCCGGATCGGGACGTGCTCGATCGCGACCAGCATCTTGCCCGCCTGGATGATCGTCTCGAGGGTGTAGGTGAACTTCGAGACGACCATCATCTGGATCGCGGCCTCGCGGTTGTACGCACGGAAGCCGGAGGTGGTGTCCGGGACGTCCGTCGAGGATGCCTGCCTGACGACCCACGAGCCGAGCCGCTGCAGCAGCTTCTTCAGCGGGGAGAAATGCTCGATGCCGCCGACTTCGCGGTCGCCGACGACCATGTCGGCACGGCCTTCGAGGATCGGCGCGACGAGCCGCGCCACGTCGGGCCCGTAGTACTGGTTGTCGGCGTCGGTGTTGACGATCACGTCCGCGCCGAGCTTCAGCGCCGTGTCGATCCCCGCCTGGAAACCGGCCGCGAGACCCTTGTTGTTCGTCAGGCGCACGAGGTGGTCGACGCCGTGTTCGCGGGCGACCGCGACGGTCGCGTCGGTCGAGCCGTCGTCGATCACGAGCCACTCGACCGTGTCGAAGCCCTCGACCGCGCGCGGCAGGTCCGCGAGGGTCTTCGGAAGCTGCTGCTCCTCGTTGAAGCAGGGGATCTGGATGATGAGCTTCATCGCCGTCGAGTTGCCTAGACTTGGCTACCGGCAGTATCCCAAAGCGCAGTCACGGTCTAAATCTCTGGGCGGGCGCGAAGGTGGAGCCCGCTCGTCCGGCGGCAGCGCCGGTCGGTCGGACGCGGATACCGCCCACACTAGATGGAAAGCGCGATATCCACCCGGCGCCGGCTGGGCCCGACCCTGCTGGCGCCGCTGCGCGACCGGCGGCTGAGCTGGGCCGCGATCGGGCTCGCGGCCCTGTCCCTGGGCGCGCTGATCGGCTATTTCGCGTTCCCGACGTACCCCACGTACGACTCGTTCTACGCGCTGCTGTGGGGGCGCGACCTGCTGCACCTCCACCTGCCCGACTTCCGCGTGTATCGCGGGCCCACCGAGCATCCGCTGGCGATCTTCTTCGGCATGTTCTGCTCGATCTTCGGCGACGGCGGCGCGCGGCTGATGGTGCTCGGCTCGATCGCGTCGTTCGTCGCCGCCGTCGCCGGGCTCTACCGGCTCGGGCGGCTGTGCTTCGGTCCCGTCGTCGGCGTGATCGCCGCGCTGCTGCTGCTCAGTCGCTTCTTCGTCGAGAACCTCTCCGCGCAGGGCTACCTCGACATCTCCTACGTCGCGCTGATCGTGTGGGCGATCGCGCTGGAGGTCCAGCGTCCCCGTCGCGGGGGCGCGGTGCTCGCGCTGCTGGCCCTGGCCGGGCTGCTGCGACCGGACGCCTGGGTGCTGAGCGGCGCCTACTGGCTCTGGTGCCTGCCCGGGACGAGCAAACGGACCCGCCTGCGCCGGCTCGCCGCAGTCCTCTCGGCGCCGGTGATCTGGCTCACGCTCGACGCGATCGTGACCGGCAACCCGCTCTACTCGCTGACCGCCACGGCGGGGCTGGCCCAGGAACTCGAACGCACGCAAGGGCTCGGCAGCGTGATCTCCTCGATGTGGACGTTCACGGAACGGATCGACAAGCTGCCGGTGATGCTCGGCGCGCTGGCGGGGATCGGCCTCGCGGTCTGGATCGCCCCGCGCCGCGTGATGATCCCGCTGGCCGCGACGGCCCTGCTGTACCTGGTCTTCCTCGCCGAGGGGATCGCCGGCGCGTCGGTGATCGACCGCTACCTGCTCGGCGGGGCGACCGTTCTGCTGCTCTTCTGCGCCGTCTTCCTCGGGGGCTGGTGGATGCTCGAACCCGGTTCGTGGCTGCGCCGGGTCTGGATCGCGGGCGCCGTCGCGCTGTTCGCCTTCGGCGCCGTCTCCGCCGCCACGACGCTCAATCTCTCGACGCTGCGCAACACGCTCGCGTACAAGAACGAATTCCACAGCGGCCTCGCGGCGGCGCTGCGCGACCCCGCCGTCGCCGCCGAGGTCCGCCGCTGCGGTGTCGTCTCGCTGCCGAACAACAAGCTGATCCCCGACGCCCGCTGGATCCTCGACACCGTCGGCCAGCACGACATCCTCGCCCGCAGCCAGGCGCGCGCCGACGTCGCCAAGGGCTCGCACACGCTGTCGAGGCGGATCCGCAGCGGCAGCGTCGCGGTCTACCCGCTCAGCAGCGCGATCTTCTACCTGGCGATCGTCGACGTCGGCGACGACGCACGCGACCAGGTGCCGCTGCGCGGCTTCAAGCGCGTCTACACGAGCCGCTACTACGCCGTCTATGGCGACTGCTGAGAGCAGCGCCGGCGCGCCGCGGGCGCGGCGGCTCGGGCGAGGGCTCGGGCACGGTGACGGCGGCGCGCAGCGCGTCCCGGACCCGCGGCGGCGCTGGATCTGGATCGGCCTGGGGCTCGTCCTGTCGGGCGCGCTCGCGCTGCGGCTGTGGGGGATCCGCCAGGGGCTGCCGTTCGCCTACAACACCGACGAGGGCGATCACTTCGTCCCGCACGCCGTGCGGATGTTCGAAGAAGGGACGCTGAACCCGCACTACTTCGCGAACCCGCCCGCCTTCACCTACCTGCTGCATTTCCTCTTCGCGGCGTGGTACGGCGGCGCCGGCGGGACCGTGCACGCCTACCGCCACGACCCCGAATCCGTCTACACGCTCGCGCGGGTCGCCGCCGCCGTGCTCGGGACGCTCGCGGTCTGGCTGCTCTACCTCACCGGCGCGCGCCTGATCGGCCGGGCGGCCGGGCTGCTGGCCGCCGCGATCGCCGCGGTCGCATTCCTGCCCGTCTTCTACTCGCACCTGGCGCTCAACGACGTGCCGACGCTCGCGCCGCTGACCCTCTCGCTGCTCGGCAGCGCCGGCGTGCTGCGCCACGGCCGGCTGCGCGACCACCTGCTCGCCGGGGCCGGCCTCGGGCTGGCCTGCGCGACCAAGTACACGGCGGGCATCGTGCTGCTGCCCTACCTCGTCGCGGCCGGCGGGCGAGTGCTCGACAGCCGTCGCGAGCATGCCGGCACCCAGCGCGCGCTGATCGGGCTCGGCGCGGCGGCGCTCGCCGCGCTGGCCGCGTTCGTGATCGCGAACCCCTACGCGCTGCTCGACTACAGCTCCTTCCACCACGGGCTCGCCCAGCAATCGACGCTGTCGGGCGAATCGCAGGGCAAGCTCGGCGCCCCGAAGCAGGGTGGGCTCGTCTACTACCTGTGGTCGCTGAGCTGGGGGCTCGGCTGGGTGCCCGCGCTCGCCGCGCTCGCCGGCGCCGTCCTGCTCTGGCGCCGCGAGCCGCGCGTCGCGCTGATGCTCGTCCCGGCCGCGCTCGCCTACCTCGTGTTCATGGGCACCGAGGGCCGCTACTTCGGACGCTGGCTGATGCCGGTCCTGCCGATCCTCTGCCTGCTGGCGGCGTTCGCCGCGCGGGAGGCGATCGCGCTGCTCTCGAGGCTCGCCGCGCGCCGCCCGATGGCGGTCACGCTCGGCCTTGCCTCGCTGCTCGTGTTCGCGCTGCTCGCCCAGGGCGCCTTCTACAGCGTCCACTCCGGCCTCGTGCTCTCGCGCGCGGACACCCGCACCCAGACCCGCGAGTGGATGCTCGGCGCGATCCCGCGCGGCGCGAAGGTCGTCGTCGAGCCGGTCTCGCCCGACCAGTGGGCGCGCGAACCGCCCGGCGCGCCGCCGGGCTGCGCCGGCACGCGCTACCGCTGGTGCAAGTGGCCGTCGCTGTACACGTTCATCGACGCGCGCGGCGCGGTCGACGTCGCCCACCGCCACGAAATCAGCATCGAGAACTACGTCCGCACGCTCTCGCCGGCGCTGATCGGGCTCTACGAGCAGCGCGGCTTCTGCTGGGTCGTGACCGGCTCGACCGAGGCGGGGCGGGCGCTCGCCGACCCCGGCGAGGTGCCGCTGGCGGTCGCCTACTACCGCGCGCTCGCCGAAAAAGGGCAGGTCGTACGGCGCTTCTCGCCGTACGCGGCCGGTCAGGGCCCGGTCGCCTTCAACTTCGACTGGAGCTTCGACTACTACCCGCGCGCGTACCGCCGGCCGGGCCCGTCGATGACCGTCTACCGCCTGCACGGCGGGCGCTGCGCGACGTCTCCCGGGTGAGCTCGTGAGCCCGGGTTATCCTGGCTTCTGAGATGCCCAGCTGCACCGACACCGACAGGCTTCACCTCGAGCGTACGATCGAGCTCGCCCGTCGGGGCGTCGGGGCCGTCAAGCCGAACCCGGTCGTCGGTGCCGTAGTCGCCCGCGAGGGCGAGGTCCTCGGGGAGGGCTGGCACCAGGTCTACGGCGGCGCGCACGCCGAGGTCAACGCGATCGAGGCCTGCGGGATGGCCGACCTGGAAGGGGCGACCCTCTACGTCTCGCTCGAGCCCTGCTGCCACGAGGGCAAGACGCCGCCCTGCACCGACGCGATCATCCAGGCCGGCATCAAGCGGGTGGTCGTCGCCTCCGACGACCCGACCGAGAAGGCCTCCGGCCGCGGCCTCGGGATCCTGCGCGACGAGGGCGTCGAGGTCGTGATCGCCGACGGCGAGGTCGCCACCGCCGCGCGGCTGCTCAACCAGGCGTTCCGCAAGCACGCACGGGTTGGGCGCCCGTGGGTGCTGTTCAAGTCGGCGATGACGCTGGACGGCAAGGTCGCGACCCGCACCGGCGACTCCCAGTGGATCAGCGGCGAGCAGAGCCGCGAGCTGGCCCACCGCTGGCGCGCGACCGTCGACGCGGTCGTCGTCGGCATCGGCACCGCCCTGGCCGACGACCCGCAGCTGACCGCCCGGCCGAGCGGCACGCCGGCCGATCCCGAGGTGCAGCCGCGCCGGGTCGTCTTCGACTCGCTCGCGAGGCTGCCGGCGAGCTCGCAGCTGGTTGCCGCCAGCGCCGAGCTGCCGCTGACCGTGATCGTGTCCCGCGCCGCGGGCCGCGCCGAGGTCGACGCGCTCGAAGCGGCCGGCGCCCAGGTCCTGATCGCGACGGGCGAGAACGAGCCCGCGCGTGTGCGCTCGGGGCTCGACCAGCTCGGCGCGATGGGCATCAGCTCGGTGCTGCTCGAGGGCGGGCCGCACCTCGCGGGTGCGTTCCTCGACGCGGGCGAGATCGACGAACTGAGGCTGTTCCTCGCGCCGCTGCTGCTCGGCGGCAGCGCCCGCGATCCCCTCGAGGGGGAAGGGATCGAGCGCATCTCCGAGGCCCTCAGGGCGCTGACCATGAGCTGCGACAGCGTCGGCGAGGACAAGCTGATCTCGGCGCGCCTGCGAGAGTGGTGAGGGTGAGCAGGGGGCCGAAGGCAATGAGGCGGAGCTGACGTGTTCACCGGGCTGATCGCCGACCTGGGGAGCGTCGAGGCCGTCGAGCGCGACGGCGACGGCGCCGCCCTGCGGATCCGCACGCGGCTCGCCGGCGAGCTCGCCGGCGGCGACTCCGTCGCGGTCAACGGCGTCTGCCTGACGGCGACCGCCGTCGACGCCGAGGGCTTCCGCACGGAGGCGATGCCGGAGACGCTCGCCCGCTCCTCGCTCGGATCGCTGCGCCCGGGCGCACCGGTCAACCTCGAGCTTGCGATGCGCGCGAGCGACCGGCTCGGCGGACACATCGTGCAGGGCCACGTCGACGGCACCGGCACCGTCGCCGCCGTGACGGCGGAGGGCATCTCGCGGGTCCTCGAGATCGAAGCCGATCCCGAGCTGGTGCGCTACCTCGTCGAGAAGGGCTCGGTCGCCGTCGACGGCGTGAGCCTGACCGTCAGCGCGCTGCGCGACGACGGCTTCGCCGTCTCGCTGATCCCCGAGACGCTCGCCCGAACCACGCTCGGCGCGCTCGGCGCGGGGGACGCCGTGAACATCGAGGTCGACGTGCTCGCGAAGCACGTCGAGCGACTGTTCGGAGCCCGCGCATGAGCACGCAGGCTGGCGCCGGATCTGCGTCCTCGGTCGCTCGCGTGCCGAGCACGCCACGCTCCCTGCGTCCTTGCCCGGCTTGGCCTGCGGGCCCATGCGCAAGCCCGTTCGGAGCGCGCGCATGAGCACGCGGACCGGTGCCCGCTTCGCGACCGTCGAGCAGGCGCTCGAAGACCTGCGGCAGGGCAAGATGGTCGTCGTCTGCGACGACGAGGACCGCGAGAACGAGGGCGACCTGACGATGGCCGCGCAGTTCGCGACGCCCGAGGCGATCAACTTCATGGCCAAAGAGGCGCGCGGCCTGATCTGCCTGTCGCTGACCCCGGAGCGCTGCGAAGAGCTGGGCCTCGACCTGATGGCCGCCAAGAACGAGTCGCCCTTCGAGACCCCGTTCACGGTCTCGATCGAGGCCCGCGACGGCGTCACGACGGGCATCTCCGCGCAGGACCGAGCCCGCACGATCCAGGTCGCGGTCGACCCCGAGAGCCGCCCGCGCGACCTCGTCCAGCCTGGCCACGTGTTCCCGCTGAAGAGCCGCTCCGGCGGCGTGCTCGAGCGCGCCGGCCAGACCGAGGCGGCGGTCGACCTTGCGCGGCTCGCGGGACTGAACCCGGCCGGCGTGATCTGCGAGGTGATGAACGACGACGGCACGATGGCGCGCGTGCCAGAACTGGGCGAGTACTGCGCCCGCCACGCCCTGAACATGATCACGGTCGCCGACCTGATCGCGTACCGCCGCAGGCACGACAAGCTCGTTGAGCGCGTCGTCGCCACGGGCCTGCCGACGACGTTCGGCGACTTCGAGGCGATCGGCTACCGCTCCCTGATCGACGACAAGCACCACGTCGCGCTCGTCAAGGGCGACGTCGCGGGCAAGGCCGACGTGCTCGTGCGGGTCCACTCCGAGTGCCTCACCGGCGACGTCTTCCACTCGCTGCGCTGCGACTGCGGCGAGCAGCTCGAATCCGCTCTGTCGATGATCGAGAGGGAGGGGGAGGGCGTGCTGCTCTACCTCTCGCAGGAGGGTCGCGGCATCGGCCTGCTCAACAAGCTGCGTGCCTACAAGCTCCAGGAGGAGGGCCTCGACACGGTCGAAGCCAACGAGCGCCTCGGCCTTCCGGCGGACCTCCGCGACTACGGCATCGGCGCCCAGATCCTCGTCGACCTCGGCCTGAGCTCGATCCGCATCCTCACCAACAACCCGAAGAAGATCCGCGGGCTCGAGGGCTACGGACTCTCCGTCGCCGACCAGATCCCGATCGAGCACGCGCCCAACGAGCACAACGCCTCCTATCTGCGCACCAAGGCCGAGCGGATGGGCCACCGCCTCCACCATCAGGGCCTGAACATCGACGCCGAGCTCTTGCGCGGCACCTCGCGCAGCCCCGACGACGCGCCGAGCGACCCGTCCAAGGGCGGCGGCCAGGGGCCGGGGCGGCGGTGAGCGCGAGCTATGCGATCGCGGTCGCGCGCTTCTACGAGGACCTAGCCGAGCGGCTGGTCGCGGGGGCCCGCGCGGCCTTCGTCGAGCAGGGGGTCGCGGATCTCGAGGTCTTCGACGTCCCCGGCGCCTTCGAGCTGCCGCTCGCCGCCTCCTACGCGGCGGGCAGCGGGCGCTTCGCCGGCGTCGCCTGCCTCGGCGCTGTGATCCGCGGCGAGACCGACCACTACGACTACGTCTGCGCGGAGGCCGCGCGCGGGATCATGGACGTCACGCTCCGCACCGGTGTCCCGTGCGCCTTCGGCCTGCTGACGTGCGAGACGATGGACCAGGCCCTCGCCCGCTCGGGCGGCGGCAAGCGCGACCAGGGGCGCCATTCCGCGGAGGCCGTGATGCGGATGGCTGCCCTGCGCGCCCGGCTGGCCGGCGGCTAGAGATCATCTACACTGCGCCGTCATGGCAAAGGTCTGTCACAGCTGCGGAAAGGGCCCCTCGTTCGGCAACAGCCGCAGCCACTCGATGGTCGCCACCAAGCGCCGGTTCGACCCCAACCTGCAGAAGGTCCGGATCGTGGTCGGGAAGGCGCCGCGGCGCGTGTATGTGTGCACGCGCTGTCTCAAAGCCGGCAAGGTAACCAAGGCCCTCTAGCGCCGATAGCCGGCGCCGTACTGCGTCCTTACCCCGTTCGGGGCACTTCGCGGTCGCTCGCGTGCTGGCCGGTTCGGGGACGCGACCAACGGGAGTGTCTCCCGGTCCGGCACGCCACGCTCCCTGCGTCCTTGTACGGCTTGGCTCTCGGCGCTAGAGGCTCCCGGTTCGCGGACGCGCTCACTGCGTCGTTTCACCAACCACGCCGAGGACCAGCATTCGCAGTTGCCGTCGTCCAGACACCCCGTTCACCCCCGCCGCCGGCAATCCTGGGGTGGCCGACAATGTCACCGAATCCGTCCGCTTTCCCGCTTCCACCCCCTGAAGCTGATAGACGTGTCGCGGTGACCGACACGAATCTGGTCCGATTCCGGGCCGCCGTCGCCGGCGCGCTTGCCCATTTGGAATCGCGCCGCCAGGAGGTCAACGACCTCAACGTGTTCCCCGTCGCGGACGGCGACACGGGCGACAACATGGCGCTGACGTTACGCGCGGTGCTCGACGAGCTCGACCGCCTCGACGGCGGCGACGGCGGGCGCACGATCGACGAGATCGGCCGCGAGGAGATCGTGCAGTCGGTCGCCCGGGCTGCGCTCTTGGGCGCCCGCGGGAACTCGGGGGTGATCCTCTCGCAGCTGATCCGCGGCGCCGCGGAGGAGCTCGTGTCGAGGCCCGGGCAGCTGATCGACGCGACGCTGATCGGCGCGGCGCTGGCGAAAGCCGCCGACCGGGCCTACGCGTCCGTCCGCGAGCCGGCCGAGGGGACGATGCTGACCGTCGCCCGCGAGATGGCGCACCGCATCGCCAGCGACGTCGCCCACTCCGCCGGGAACCCGCGGCTGGCGCCGGGCACCGAGGACAGCGAGCAGGACCGGGCGATCGCGGTCGCGCTGGAGAGCGCGGTGCGGGCCGGCGAGGGCTCGGTGAAGCGCGGGCCGGACCTGCTCGCCGCGCTGCGTGACGCCGGGGTCGTCGACGCCGGCGGCTACGGCCTGACGATCATCTTCGCCGGCGTCGTCGCCGCGCTGCGCGGCGAGGACCCGCCGCCGCTCGATCACTACGCCCCGGCGCGGATCACGCATCCCCAGCACAGCTCCGGGACCTACCGCTTCTGCACCAACTTCGCGGTCACCGGCCACGATCTCGTCCCGGCGAGCTTCATCGAGCCGCTCGAGGGCCTCGGCGACTCCGTACTGGTCGTCGGCGACGCGAGCACGCTGAAGGTGCACCTCCACACCGACGAGCCCGAGCAGGCGACGGCGCTCTTCGAGGGCGTCGGGGAGGTCTCGAGGCTTGACGTCGCGGACATGCAGGCGCAGGTCGCAGAGCGGGACTTGCGAGTCGGCGCGCCGGTGGCGGCGCGCAGCGCGGGCGGCGCGGTCGTCACGGGCTCCCTCGGCTCGGCGGGCAACGGCGCGGGCCCCGCCGGCGCCCCCGGCGGCGAGCTGGTGCTCGCGGCCCAGCAGGAGACGCCGAGCGACGCGCGCTGCGGCGCCGTCGCGGTTGTCAGCGGCGAGGGTCTGCGCGAGATGTTCGCGGAGCTCGGCGTGCAGACGGTGGACGGCGGCCCGACCCTGAACCCGTCCACCTACGACCTGCTGGCAGCGATCCACGAGGTGGCGAGCGAGGAGGTCGTCGTGCTGCCGAACAGCCCCAACGTCTTCATGGCCGCCGAGAATGCCGCGAAGCTCTCGGACAAGCAGGTGCTGGTGGCGCCCACGCGCAGCCAGCAGGCGGGCCTCGCGGCCGCGGTGGCGCTCGCGCCCGAGCGCTCGGTCGAGCAGAACGCGCGGGCGCTGATCCAGGCACTCGAGCAGGTGCGCACCGGCGCGGTCGCGCCGGCGGCTCGCGACGATCCGCAAGGCCGCTTCGCGCGGGGCGACGCGGTCGGGTTCGTCGAGGAGCAGGTGATCGCCTGGGGCGAGCCGGTGGCAACGCTGCAGGCGGTGCTCGCGGAGCTCGCCGGAGGCGGCGAGGACGGCGGCGCGCCCGAGCTCATAAGCGTGCTGACCGGCGAGGAGCCGCCGGTCGGCGTCGGCGAGCTGGAGCTCGACACGGGGGATGAGATCGAGCTCGAGCTGCGCCACGGCGGCCAGCCTGCCTACTGGTGGCTGCTCGCCGCGGAGTGAGCTCGACGCCGGCGGCGCGGCTCGCGGGCCGCCGGGGGCGCAGGCAGGACGCGTTTACGACCGCCGCGGCGATCATGATTGACGCCCCATGCCGGCGAGCGCACCACAGAGGCCGTCGCCGGCTGCAGCGGTGAGGCCGCAGGGCATGGATGGGAGCCCGCCCACCAGGCCAGTGCCGCAGATGCCGACGGCTTTCGCCTCGACCCGACCGCTCGATCGCGAGACGCTGCTGGGCGCACCGGTCCGCTGGCCGCGGCCGTCCCGCCTGCAGCGCCGCCTGCGGCCCGCCGGCAAGCGGATCGCGAGCGGGCTCGACACGCTTGGGATCGAGACGGTCGGCGACCTGCTCGAGCACCTGCCCAGCGACAGCCGCGAGGCGCGCACCGTCGCCGCGCTGGCGCCGGGCGAGCAGGCGACGGTCGCGGTGCAGGTCCGCAACATCGCCGCCCGCCCGGTGCGCCGCCGTCGCATGAGACCGCTCGTCGAGGCGGTCGTCTTCGACGCGACCGGCTCGATGCACGCGACGTTCTTCAATCAGCCCTGGCTCGTCGAGCGCTACCCGCCCGGCACGCGCCTCGTCCTGCACGGCAAGGTCGGCGAGCGCAATCGCTTCAACGTGTCCCACCACGCTCCCGCCCAGCCCGGGCTCGGCGAGGCCGCGGAGAGCCCGTTGTCGGCCGGAGAGTCCGTCGCGCATTACCCCGCCGCCGAGGGCGTCACCTCGACGCAGATCCTGACCCTCGTCCAGGCCGAGCGCCCGGCGCTCGAGGACGTCGCCGAGATCCTCTCGGCCGGCACGCGGGCGGCCGAGCGGCTGCCCGACCGCGCGGGCGCGCTGGCGGCGATGCACTTCCCGCGCGACGAGCGCGACCCTGAGCAGGGCCGGCGCCGGCTGGCCTACGAGGAGCTCCTGCTGACGCAGCTGCTGTTCCTGCGCCGCCGCGAGCAGCGGCGCGCGCGGGCGGGCGCGATCGCGTTGCCCGACCCGCCTTCGCTGAGCGCAAGGTGGCGATCACAGGCGCTGCCGTTCGCCCTGACCGGCGACCAGCGGCGCGCGATCGAGCGGATCGACGCCGACCTCGCCGAGCCGCGGCCGATGCAGCGTCTCTTGATGGGGGAGGTCGGCAGCGGCAAGACGGTCGTTGCGCTGCACGCGATGCTCCGCGCGGTCGAGCACGGCCACCAGGCAGCGCTGATGGCCCCGACCGAGACGCTCGCCGAGCAGCACTTCGCGACCGTGCAGCGGCTGCTCGGCGGCGAGTCCGTGAGCGCCGCGCTGCTGACCGGCTCCACGCCCGCGCGCCGGCGTGCCGACGCGCTCGCCAAGCTGGGAAGCGGCGAGCTCTCGCTGCTGGTCGGCACGCACGCGCTGATCGAGCCCGACGTCGCCTTCCGCTCGCTCGCCGTCGCCGTGATCGACGAGCAGCACCGCTTCGGGGTGCGCCAGCGCGAGCGCCTCGTGCAA
Organism: uncultured Solirubrobacteraceae bacterium; assembly: GCA_963721285.1. Classification (GTDB taxonomy): domain Bacteria; phylum Actinomycetota; class Thermoleophilia; order Solirubrobacterales; family Solirubrobacteraceae; genus Palsa-744. The sequence continues at coordinate 200,964 of CAVRIN010000004.1, forward strand.
CGCGACGGGGAGGACACCGTGCACACGCTGCACATGACCGCGACCCCGATCCCGCGCACGCTCTCGCTGGCGCGCTACGGCGACGTCGACACGACCACGCTCCACGAGCTGCCGAGCGGGCGCCGCCCGGTGCGCACCCGCATCGTCGCCGGTGAGGCTGACCGCGCCGACGCCTACGAGCAGCTGCGCGCCGAGCTGGCGCAGGGACACCAGGGCTTCGTCGTCTGCCCGCTGATCGAGGAGGACCCGGAGGCCACGGGAGCGGACGCCGTTGCTGCCGCGGGCGGCGACCCGCGGGGGGCAGGCGGGCGCGCCGTGCTGCGCGCCGCGAGCGCTGAGCTCGAGCGGCTGCGGGCCGGGGAGCTGGCAGGGCACGAGCTGGCACTGCTGCACGGCGCGATGCGCCCACGCGAGAAGCAGCAGGCGATGGAGGCGTTCACATCCGGGCGCGTGCAGGTGCTGGTCTCCACGACCGTGATCGAGGTCGGGATCGACGTGCCGAACGCGACCGTGATGGTGATCGAGAACGCCGAGCGCTTCGGGATCTCACAGCTGCACCAGCTGCGCGGCCGCGTGGGGCGCGGCGAGCACCAGGCGAGCTGCTTTCTGATCGGTCCGGCGGGCGCCGCGCGCCTGCGCGCGCTCGTCGCACACGCCGACGGCTTCAAGCTCGCCGACATCGACCTCGAACTGCGCAACGAGGGCGAGCTCGTCGGCACGCGCCAGTCCGGCCAGCGCCAGTTCCTGGTCGCGCGGCTGCCCGGGGACGGGGGGCTGCTGGAGCTCGCCCGCGCGCGAGCCGAGACGATCCTCGCCGGCGACGCGCTGCTGGGGGCGCCCGAGCACGCGCTGCTCGCCGTCGAGCTGGAGCGGCGCTTCGGCGCACAGGCTGCCGAGCCGATCCCGGGGTAGGGCTCGGCCCGGAGACCGCCGGCTGGAGCGCGCGCGATCCGCGGTGATCGCGGCGTGGATACGGTTGGCCGGTGCGCGTGATCGCGGGGACGCTCGGCGGCAGGCGGCTGAAGGCACCCGCCGGGCGCGCCACGCGCCCGACGTCCGACCGCGTCCGGGAGGCGCTGTTCGCGACGCTCGACGACATCGGCGGCGCGCGTGTGCTCGACCTGTTCGCCGGGACCGGGGCGCTCGGCATCGAGGCTCTCTCGCGCGGCGCCGGAAGGGCCGTGTTCGTCGAGCGCGACGCCGTCGCGGCGGGCGTGCTGCGCCAGAACCTGCGCGCGCTCCAGCTCGGCCCCGAGCGGGCGGAGCTGCGGCGCGCGGACGCCCGCTCGGCGCTCAGGACCGCATCGCAGGCCGGAGAGACATACGATCTCGTCTTCATCGACCCGCCCTACGGCGAGGCGGATGCATGGAGCCGGCGACTGAGGGCGGGATTGCCCGGGCTGCTGGCCCCCGGCGCCCGCGTGATCGCCGAGAGCGACCGGCGGGCACCGCTCGCGCTGGAACTGCCGGTCGAGACCGAGCGCCGCTACGGCGACACTTCCATCACAATCCACCGCAACTGATGCCCACCTCCGCAAGCGCCATAGCCGTCTGCCCCGGCAGCTATGACCCGATCACGAACGGCCACCTCGATGTGATCCGACGGGTGGCGGGCCTCTACGACGAGGTCTTCGTGGCCGTCGTCAACCGCTCGGTGCGCAAGAACGAGTCGCTGTTCGGGATCGAGGACCGGGTCGGGTTCATCGAGCGCGCCGTCGCCGACCTCGACAACGTCCGCGTGGAGCCCTTCTCGACGCTGGTCGTCGACTTTGCAAAGGAAAAGGGCGCCCGCGCTATCGTCAAGGGCCTGCGCGCGATCTCCGACTTCGAGTATGAGCTGGAGATGAACCAGCTCAACCGCAGGCAGAATCCGGAGATCGAGTCCGTGTACCTCATGGCGAGCCCCCAGTACAGTTTCCTGTCATCCAGCGGCGTCAAGGAGCTGGCGACATTCGGAGGCAAGATCGACGATCTGGTGCCCGAGGAGGTGGCTCGGCGCTTGCAGGAAGAGCTCAAGCGCTGACGAACTGACATGCGAACGTGGGGCCCGGACGCCCTGCGGAGGTGCGTAGAAAAACGATGGATGTCCTCGTACTCATAGACAAGCTCGACGACTTGGTGCACAACGCCAAGCCGGTGCCGCTCACCGACCAGGTGAGGGTCGACAAGGAGGAGATCTACGACATCCTCGATCAGATGCGCGCGACGATCCCCGAGGAGATCAAGCAGGCGCGCTGGATCGTCAAGGAGCGCCAGGAGATGCTCGCCGAGGCCAAGAAGGAGGCCGAGCGGATCATCAAGGACGCCCGCGAGCGCCAGGAGCGGCTCGTCGGCGAGGAGGAGGTCACCAAGCAGGCCGAGCGCGCCGCCGAGGACATCGTCGAGGACGCCCGCGCCCGCGAGCGCGAGATCAGGCTCGGCGCCGAGGACTACGCCGACGAGATCCTCAACACGCTCGAGGTCAACCTCTCGAAGTTCATCGCCGCCGTGCAGCGCGGCCGCGAGCGGCTGCAGGGCAAGGACGAGCCGGCCGAGGTCGGCTAGGGCCCACCGGGCGCGCGGGCCGATGTTTTGCCTGCGGCGCCGGTACGGGTAGCTTCCAGCGTGTGGACCTGAACCAGGCACGACACCGGCTCGGCGTCGCCCGCACGCTGATCGGCACGGGCATGCTCGCGCCGACACGTCCGGACAAGGCGCTGCGCTCGGTGCTCGCGCTGCAGCGCTGGGGCGCCTCGCCCGCGGCCGCCTACGCGGGCAGCGCGATCCGCTACCCCGACCGCCTGTCGATCATCGACGACCGCGGCACGCTGACGTTCGCCGAGATGCAGCGCCGCACCAACGCCCTGGCCCGCCAGTTCGCCGCCGACGGGATCGGCGAAGGCGACGGCGTCGCGATCATGTGCCGCAACCACCGCGGCTTCGTCGAGGCCACCGTCGCCTGCTCGAAGCTCGGCGCGAGCGCGCTGTATCTGAACACCGCGTTCGCCGCCCCCCAGATCGCCGACGTGCTCGCGCGCGAGCAGGCCGTCGCGGTCGTCTACGACGAGGAGTTCGCCGATCTCGTCGCGCCCGGAGCCGAGGGGCGCAAACGCTACGTCGCCTGGTGCGAGACGCCGAATCGAGACCCCGCCCGCCCGGGCGGCGATCTGCTGCTCGACGCGCTGATCGAGCGCGGCGACGATCGCGACCTGAGCCCGCCGGCCGAGAAAGGCCGTGTCGTGATCCTCACCTCGGGGACGACCGGGACGCCGAAGGGCGCGGCGCGCAAACAGCCGGACTCGCTGGAGCCCGCCGCGGCGCTGTTCTCGAAGATCCCGCTGAGGGCGCGCGAGACGACGATGATCGCGGCGCCGATGTTCCACTCCTGGGGCTTCGCCCACTTCACGCTCGCGCTGCCGCTGGCCTCGACGCTCGTGCTGCGCCGCCGCTTCGACCCCGAGGAGACGCTGCGCGCGAGCGCCCAGTCACGCGCGAGCACGCTCGCGGTGGTGCCCGTGATGCTGCAGCGGATCATGGACCTCGGGCCCGAGACCATCGGCCGCTATGACCTCAGCGCGCTGCGGGTGATCGCGTTGAGCGGCTCGGCGCTGCCCGGCGAACTGGCCACGCGCGCGATGGACGAGCTCGGGGAGGTGCTCTACAACCTCTACGGATCGACCGAGGTCGCCTGGGCAACGGTCGCGACGCCCGAGGACCTGCGCGCCGCCCCCGGGACGGCCGGGCGCCCGCCGATGGGCACGATCGTCAAGCTGCTCGACGAGCAGGGCCGGGAGGTCCAGAAGGGCGAGCCAGGGCGGATCTTCGTCGGCAACGAGATGATGTTCGACGGCTACACCGGCGGCGGCGGCAAGGAGATCATCGGCGGCCTGATGAGCACCGGCGACGTCGGGCACTTCGACGCCGACGGGCGGCTGTTCGTCGACGGCCGCGACGACGAAATGATCGTCAGCGGCGGCGAGAACGTGTTCCCGCGCGAGGTCGAGGACCTGCTCTCCGACCACGAGGAGATCGCGGAGGCGGCCGTGATCGGCGTGCCCGACGACGAGTTCGGCCAGCGGCTGAGGGCATTCGTCGTGCTCGGCAACGGCACGAGCCTCGACGAGGCCGCGATCAAGGACTACGTCAAGCGCAACCTGGCCCGCTTCAAGGTGCCGCGCGAGGTCGTGTTCCTCGAGCAGCTGCCCCGCAACGCCACCGGCAAGATCCTCAAGCGCGAGTTGGCGTAGGCCGCCGGGCACGCGGAGAGAACGCGCTGCGGCGCCGCTAGCCTGGAGCCGTGGCCCCGCTCGCACCCCTGCTCGACCTTGCGGCGCTGCGCCTGACGCCCGGCGAGGGGCGGCGCCTCGAGCTCGAGGTGCCGGTCGAGGGCCTGACGCTCGGCGGGGAGGACTACGAGGCGAGCCCCGCCGAGGGCGGGCGCGTCCCGGTGAAACTCGAAGTCTCGCGGATGACCGGCGGCGGCTACGCGCTCCACCTGCGCTTCTCGGCGGAGCTCTCCGGGCCCTGCATGCGTTGCCTGAAGGCAGCCGTGCCGCGCGTCGAGGTGGACGCCCGCGAGGTCGACCGCCCGCGCGAAGGGGAGGAGCTGCAGAGTCCCTACGTCGAGGACGAGCAACTCGACCTCGCGGCGTGGGCGCACGACTCCTTCGCCCTCGCCGTCCCCGCGAAGGTGCTGTGCCGGGAGGACTGCGCCGGGTTGTGCCCGATCTGCGCCGCCGACCTCAACGAGGCCGGCCCCGAGCACCACCACGAGAGCGCCCCGGACCCGCGCTGGGCGAAGCTGCGGGAGTTGGAGTTGGAGTAGGCAGGCGTCTCAGCCCGCCTGCAGGAGCTTGCTACCCTTCTGGCCCCGATGGCCGTACCCAAGAAAAAGCAGTCGCACAGCCGCACCGCCAAGCGGCGCGCGCAGCACCGCATCGCCCCGCCGGGGCTGAACGCGTGCCCGCAGTGCCACAGCCCGCGCCGGCCCCACCGGGTGTGCCCGGTCTGCGGCTTCTACGGCGGCCGGGAGGTCGTGGCGCCGGGCGCGCACGACCACGAGCACGACCACGAGCACGAGTAGCGGCGCGCCGCTCGACGCCGGCGGCGAGCCCGTCGTCGCGGTCGATTGCAACGGCGCCGACCTCGGCCCCGCCGAGGTGGCCGCCGGGGCCGCGCTCGCGGCGCAGCAGGGCGCGCGCGTGCTGCTGTTCGGCCCAGCCGCGGAGCTCGGACCGCCGCCGCCCGGCGTCGAGGTCGTCGACGCGCCGGTCTCGATCGCCAAGGCCGAGGACCCGGTGGCCGCTGCCCGTGCCACCCGCGACGCCTCGATCGTGCTCGCCACGAAGGCGGTGGCCGAGGGGCGCGCGCAGGCGCTGGTCTGCGCCGGCGGCACGGGCGCGGCGCTGGCGGCCGGGACGTTCAACATCAAGCGCGACCGCGGCATCTACCGGCCGGCGCTCGCGGTGCCGCTGCCTGTCCCCGGCAGCCCCGTGACGCTGCTCGACGTCGGGGCCAGCGCCGAGGCGAGGCGCGAGCATCTCGTCCAGTTCGCGTTCATGGGGGCCGCGCTCGCGCGAACCGTGCTGGGCGTGCCGCGGCCGCGTGTCGGGCTGCTGTCCAACGGCGCCGAGGACGCGCGCGGGGGAGCGCTCGTCGTCGAGACGGGCGCGGAGCTGCGCGAGCGGACGACGAAGGCCGACGCGCCCGCCGCGTTCGACTTCATCGGCAACGTCGAGGGCGATGATCTCGTCAGCGGCCGCGCCGACGTGATCGTGACCGACGGCTTCACCGGCAACATCGCGCTGAAGGTGCTCGAGGGCACCTCGCAGACGATCCTCGCCGCGATCCGCGCCGCCGCGGGCTCCTCGCCGCGGGCGATGGCGGGCGGGCTGCTGCTGAAAGGGGCGCTGGGCTCCCTGCGCGCGGAGGTCGACCCCGAAGCCGTCGGCGGCGCGTACCTGCTCGGGCTGCGCCGCCTCGGCGTCGTCCCGCACGGCCGCTTCAGCCGCGCGGGGTTCGCGCAGGCGATCCTGCGCGCGCGGCTCGGGGCAAGCGAGGACATCGTCGGGCAGACCCACGCCGCGCTCGACGGCGCGGGGGCGCTACGGCGCTCACCGGCGTCCGCGGCGGACGCTAGCCTGCGGCGATGAGCACTCTCGGGAGAGAGCAGGTGTTCGCGCTGATTCGCGACCACCTCGCGGACGAGCTCGACCTCGACCCCGCGGCGATCGGCGAGCAGACGCGCTTCAAGGAGGACCTCGAGGCCGACTCGCTGGACCTGTACACGCTCGTGCAGGAGCTCGAGGACACCTATGGCGTGGAGATGTCCGACGAGCAGGCCGCGAAGATCCTGACCGTGGGCGCGGCCGTCGACTTCGTCCTGGCCCACGACCCGAAGCTGGAAGATGCCGAGCGCGCCTAGCCCGGGCGAGGGAGACGATGCTGCTGGCCGACCTTCTCGAGGAGCTGCCCGAGGACCTGGCGCGCCAGGTGTTCACGCACGCCTCGTGGAGCGAGCGCCGCGGCGACTCCTATACGCGCCTGGCGTTCCTCGGCGACAGCGTGCTCGCGCTGGCCGTGACGGCCTACCTCTACCCGCGGCTGGAGGCCGACCGCTTCGGCGCCGGCAGGCTCACGAAGATCCGCGCGCAGGCGGTCTCAGGGGTCTCGTGCCGCGCGGTCGCCGAGCGCCTGGCGCTGCCCGAGCGCCTGCGGGCCGCGGCACCGGCGGGAGTGCGCGAGAGCGCGGCGGCGCTCGTCGGGACCGAGCGCGTGCTGGCATCGGTGATCGAGGCCGTGATCGGCGCCTGCTATCTGCATGCCGGCTACGAGCGCACCGCAGAGGCGGTCGTGGAGGCCTTCTCGCCGGAGATCGAGGACGCGCTGTCGAATCCGGTCGATTTCAAGTCGGCGCTGCAGGAGCTGCTGGCGCGGCGCGGCGAAGAGGTCGCCTACGACGTGACGGGCGAGGAGGGCCCGCCGCACGAGCGGGTCTATGCGGTCGTCGCGCGGGTCGAGGGGCGCGAGCTCGGAAGCGGACGCGGCCGCAGCAAGAAGCACGCCGAGCAGGAGGCAGCGCGAATCGCCGTCGAGCGGCTGACGGCCCAGTTGGAGCCCGGGTCCGCCCCGGCGGGCGAGTGATGCGGAGGACCCCCGACCCGCGGTGCCGATGCGCCTGAAGTCGCTGACGCTCGACGGCTTCAAGTCGTTCCCCGGCCGCACGAGGCTCGAGTTCGGGCCCGGCGTCAGCGTGGTCGTCGGGCCGAATGGATCGGGCAAGTCGAACGTCACCGACGCCGTGCTGTGGGCGATGGGCGAGCAGTCGCCGCTGGCGGTGCGCGGCCAGTCGATGCAGGACGTGATCTTCGGCGGCGGCCACGGCGTGCAGCCCCGCACCGCGGCCGAAGTCGAGATCGTGCTCGACAATTCCGACGGCGCGATCGACCTGCCGCTGAGCGAGATCTCCCTCGCCCGGCGGCTGGATCGCAACGGCGAGGGCGGCTACCGGCTCAACGGCGCGCGCTGCCGGCTCGGCGACGTGATCGAGGTGCTCTCCGACACGGGGCTCGGCAAGGAGACCCACTCGGTGATCTCCCAGGGCCGAGTCGAGGGGATCGTGACCTCAAAGCCGCGCGAGCGGCGCCTTCTGATCGAGGAGGCGGCGGGGCTGGGCAAGCACCGCAAGCGCCGCCGCCGCGCCCAGCTGAAGCTCGAGCGCACGCAGGAGAACCTCGACCGGGCGCTCGACGTCGAGCGCGAGGCCCGGACCAGGCTGCGTCCGCTCAAGCGCCAGGCGGAAGCAGCGGAGCTGCACGAGCGCCTCGAGCGCCAGGTCCTCGAAGCGCGCCGGGAGCTGCTGCGCGACGCCCTGCGGGCGCGCCGCTCGGAGCTCGAGCAGGCGCAGCAGCGAGCGGCGACGGCGCGCGCGGAGCGGGACGGCGTCGAGGCCTCGCTGCAGCAGGTGATCGCCGAGCGCGGCGAGGCCGAGCGCACCCTGTCCGAGCGCGGTGAGCGCCACGACGCGCTCTCGGCACGCCTGTATGGCGCGCGCTCCGCGCGCGACCGGCTCGCGATGCGCGGCGAGCAGGCGGCGGCCGCCGCCGAGCGGCTGGCGGGCCGGATCGAGCGGGCGAGCGCCGAGCTGGCCGAGCTCGCGCATACGCCCGAGGCCGAGGGCATCCCCGAGGACGGCGACGGCCCGCCGAACAGGCTGGCGACCCTCGAGGCGGAGCTCGCCGGGATCGAGGAGCGGCGCGAGCAGGAGCTCGGCGAGGAGCTCGGCGACCTCGAGCAGGAGCTGGCGCGCCAGGGCGCGGCGGTCGACGCGGCCGCCGCCGCCGTCGAGGGTGCGCGCGCTGAACGCGGCGCGGCCGAAGAGCGCGCCGAGCGGGCACGGCGCGCGCTCGCAGACGCGGAGGGCGAGGCCGAGCGAGCGCGGCGGGAGGCCGCTCGCGTGGGCGCGGAGCTCGCCGCCGCCAACCAGTTCCTTCGCAGCCACCAGGCTGCCGGCGGAGACGATCCGAGCCGCTCCCGGCCGAAGTCCCTGAGCGCCGAGCTGAGCGTCGAGGACGGCTACGAGCTGGCGCTGGCCGCGGCGCTCGGCGGCCGTCTGGACGCGTCGGTCGTGAGCGACGTACGCGGCGCGCAGGCGCTCCTCGACGGTGCCGGGCCGGAGGGCGCCGTGGCGCTGCTGGCCGCGCGCGAAGGCGCCGGCGGAAGCGCGGCGGGCGACACAGGCGCGCCGCCGGTGCCGGGCGCGCGGCGGCTGATCGACCTGTTGAGCGGAGCGCCCGAGGCGCTCGCGCTCGCGCGCAGGCTGCTCGCGGACGCGTGGGTCGTCGATCGTCTCGAGGACCTGCCCGATGACTTCCGCGGAATCGCGGCCACGCGGACCGGGCGGGTCTGGTTCGGCTCCTGGGGGGAGGTGCGCCAGCTCGCGGCCGGCGGCAGCGAGCTGCTGCTCGCGCGGCGCAACGAGCGCGACCGGCTGATCGGCGAGACCGAGCGCGCGGCCGGCGCCGAGCGCGGCGTCCAGGCCGCGGTCGAGGGCGCGCTCGCGCAGGTGCGCGAAGGCGAAACGGCGCGCACGGCGGCCGACGAGGCGCTGCGCGCGGCCGAGCGCGACGCGGCCGACGCGGCCGAGGCCCGGCAGCGCACCGAGCGGACGATCGAGCGCCGCCGCACCGAGCCCGGCGAGGGGCCGCTGGCGGTGCGCAAAGCCGAGCTCGAAGGCGAGCTGGCGGCCGAGCGCCGCCAGGCAGAGCAGCTCGCCGAGCAGCGCCGGGCGCAGGCGGCCCGTGCCGAGCGGCTGCGCGAGCGCCAGCGGGCCGATCGCCAGGCGGCGCCGCTCGCGGCGAGGCTCGCCGAGGCGATCGCGCAGGCGCGCGAGGCGGTGCAGGAGCGCGTCGCCGAGCTCGAGGCCGAGCTCGCACGCGACCGCGAGGCCGCCGCGGAGATGACGGCGCGGCTGCGCGAGTGCGCGGCGCGCGAGGCAGAGATCCAGGGCGCCCTGCGGGCCGCCGGCGAGGCCGTGACCGAGTCCGAGGTGGCGGCGCAGCGGCTCCGTGACCAGGCGGCGGAGGTCGAGGCCGAGAGCGCTGCCGTGGCCGAGCGGCTGATCCCGCTCGGGGTGCCTCGCGGCGCCGAGGCGTCCCCGACGGAGGAAACCGCCTCGGGCGAACAGGACAGCCAGGACGCCGAGCCGCTCGAGGACGAGCGCATCGCGGAGCTCGAGGGACGCGTCGAGCGCTTGAACCGGCGGCGCGAGCAGCTCGGCCCGGTCAACCCGCTGGCGCAGGATGAGTACGCGGAGGCGCTCGCGCACGTCGAGGAGCTCGAGAGCCAGCGGGGCGATCTCGAGACGGCGCTGCGCGAGCTGCGCACGCTGATCCGCGAGACCGACCGCCAGATCGAGGAGACCTTCGAAGCGACCTTCCAGGCGGCGGCGCGCAATTTCGAGGAGCTTGTCGGCGACGTCTTCCCGGGCGGCACCGGCCGGCTGCGGCTCGTGGAGGACGAGCAGGAGCCCCAGCGCGTGATCGGCGGCCAGCCGCTGCCGGGCGGCGGCGATCGCGAGGACGCGATCGAGGCGGCGGCGGAGGCCGAGGCCGAGGCCGAAGAGGAAGGGCCGTCAGCCGAGCGGCTGCCCGGAGTCGAGATCGAGATCACCCCGGCGGGCAAGTCGACGAAGCGGCTGACGCTGCTCTCCGGCGGCGAGAAGTCGATGACCGCGCTCGCATTCCTGTTCGCGGTGTTCCTCGCGCGGCCGTGCCCCTTCTACATCCTGGACGAGGTCGAGGCGGCGCTGGACGACCTCAACCTCGACCGCTTCCTCGCGCTGCTGCGCCGCTACGCGGACCGCGCCCAGTTCATCGTGATCACGCACCAGAAGCGCACCATGGAGGCCGCCGACTGGCTGTTCGGCGTCTCGATGGGCGGCGACGGCGTCTCGAAGGTGCTCTCGCGGCGGCTGCCCGCGGACGCTGCCGCCGAGGACTCCGCCGAAGCGGGGAACCCGCCCGCAAGGATCGCCGAGGTCGCCTGAGCAGACGGGAGCCGGCGCACCCGGTCGTCCGGGGCCGCGCCCGCCCGCTGTATCATCGCGCCGCCGTGGCGCGCGAATGGAGCGAGCTGTTCATCACGGGCGACGCCGCTGAGGCCGCGCCCGAGCCTCCCGCCGAGCAACGGCGCGGGCTGTTCGCCCGCCTCCGCGAGAGCATGGGCAAGACGCGCGAGGCGCTCGGCTCCGAGATCCAGGCGAGCCTGTTCGGGACGCTCGACGACGAGACGTGGGAACGGCTCGAGGAGGCATTGATCATGGCCGACGTCGGCGCGGCGACGACCGCCTCGGTCGTCGAGACCCTCGAGCAGGAAGCGACCGGCGGGTCGCTGGAGGGCGGCGAGCAGCTCTCAGAGCGGCTGATCGAGCTGCTCGCGCAGACAGCCCAGGTCGGCGAGCCGCGCATCGACATCCGCCCGGAGCCGACGGTGATCATGGCGGTCGGGGTCAACGGCACGGGCAAGACGACGACGATCGGCAAGCTCGCCTGGCACCTGCGCGAGGAACTCGGCAGGAGCGTGCTGCTCGCGGCGGCCGACACCTTCCGGGCGGCGGCCGGCGAGCAGCTGGAGGGCTGGGCGCAGCGGGCCGGCGTCGAGATCGTCACCGGCGCGCCGGGCTCCGACCCCGGCGCCGTCGCCTTCGAGGCGATCGCGCAGGCGCGCGCGAACGGCATCGACGTCGTGATCGTCGACACCGCCGGGCGGCTGCACACGCAGGACGACCTGATGGGCGAGCTGGAAAAGGTCAGACGCGTGATCTCACGCCAGCTCGAGGGCGCTCCGCACGAGACGCTGCTGACGCTCGACGCGACGACCGGCCAGAACGGCCTGCGTCAGGCGCGGATCTTCGCGGAGGCGGCGGGCGTCACCGGGGTTGTGCTGACGAAGCTCGACGGCACCGCGCGCGGCGGGATCGCGCTGGCGATCGCCCGCGAGCTCGGGCTGCCGGTGAAGCTGATCGGGATCGGGGAGGCGGTCGAGGACCTGCGGCCGTTCGACGCGCCGGAGTTTGCGCGTGCACTGATCGCCGCGAGCTAATCTCCCTGCATCGTGTGGATTTTGTGGCTCATCGCCGCCGGGGCGTTTGGCGTGGGGGAGATGCACTCGGGCGGCTTCTACCTGCTGCCGTTCGCGATCGGCGCGGCGCTCGCCGCCGTGCTCAGCCTGCTCGGCGTCGGCGCGCTGCTCAGCGCGCTCGTGTTCGTCGCCACCTCGGCGATCGTCGTGATGGCGCTGCGCCCCGTGGCGCACCGCCACCGCCGCCTGCCGCCCCCGATCAGGACCGGCGCGGCCGCCCTCGTCGGGCGCACGGCGATGGTGCTCGAGCGGATCGCCAACGACGAAGGCGTCGGCTGCGTGCGGATCGACGGCGGCGAGGTGTGGACGGCGCGCAGCTTCGACGACGACGAGGTGATCGAGGCGGGCGCGCGCGTTCACGTTGTCGAAATCCGCGGAGCGACCGCGCTGGTGATGCCCTGAGCGCACAGGGGTACGCTGTAGGCGACCCCGTGGCGGGTGAAAGCTAGGAAAGGAACCGAAGGCACATGGCAGCCTTGATCGTGATCGCAGTAGTCGTGGTGTTCCTCCTGGTCGTCGCTGCGCGCTCGATCCGCGTGATCCCGCAGGCGCGCGCCGGCGTCGTCGAGCGGCTCGGCCGCTACAGCCGCACGCTCGAGCCGGGTCTGACGATCATCACCCCGTTCGTCGAGCGGGTGCGCCCGCTCGTGGACCTGCGCGAGCAGGTCGTCAACTTCTCACCTCAATCCGTGATCACTGAGGACAACGTCGTCGTAGGGATCGAAACGGTCCTCTACTTCACGATCACCGAACCGCGCTCGGCCACCTACGAGATCGCGAACCCACTGCAGGCGATCGAGCAGCTGACGGTGACCACGCTGCGCAACGTGATCGGCGGCCTGACGCTGGAGGACACGCTGACTGCGCGCGAGAACGTCAACGCCGAGCTGCGTACCGTGCTCGACGAGGCGACCGGCAAGTGGGGGATCCGCATCAACCGCGTCGAGATCAAGTCGGTCGACCCGCCGGCGGACATCAAGACGGCGATGGAGAAGCAGATGCGCGCCGAGCGCGATCGCCGCGCGGCGATCCTGACGGCCGAAGGCGAGAAGCAGGCGGCGATCCTGACTGCGGAAGGCGCGAAGCAGGCCGCGGTGCTGCGCGCCGAAGGCGAACGGGAATCGCAGATCCTGACCGCCGAGGGCGAAGCGAAGGCGATCGACACGGTCTTCACCGCGATCCACGAGGGCCGCCCCGACCGCGAGCTCTTGAGCTACGAATACCTGAAGATGCTCCCGCAGCTCGCCGAAGGCGAAGCGAACAAGGTGTTCGTCGTCCCCTCCGAGTTCGCGCAGGCCTTCGGCGGCATCGGCGAGGCGCTGCGCGGGCGCATCGAGGAGGCGGCCGAGAAGAAGCCGCCGCCGCGGGGTCCGCGCGCGGTCGAGCCGCCGCGCGCCGAGGAGTCCTAGCTCCGCCCTCCGCCGGCCCGCGGCCCGCCCGCGGCGGGCTGCGAGAATCTACGGCGAATGTTCGACTCGCTCTCGGAGAAACTCCAGACGACGCTCAATGACGTCCGCCAGCGCGGCAGCCTGACCGAGCAGGACGTCGATGCCGCGATGCGCGAGATCCGTCTCGCGCTGCTCGAGGCCGACGTCAACTTCAAGGTCGTCCGCCAGTTCACCTCGCAGCTGAAGGAGCGCTGCCTGGGCGAGGACGTCGTCGGCAAGCTGAATCCCGGCCAGCAGGTCGTGAAGATCGTCGGCGAGGAGCTGACCGCGTTGATGGGCGGGGCCTCGGCCGGCCTGGCGTTCTCGCCGCGCCCCCCGACGGTCGTGCTGATGGCCGGCCTGCAGGGCTCGGGCAAGACGACCGCGACCGCCAAGCTCGCCCGGTACCTGCGCGATGAGAACTCGTCCTCGGTCGCCGTCGCCGCCTGCGACGTCTACCGTCCCGCGGCCGTCGAGCAGCTCGTGAAGGTCGGCGCGCAGGCCGGGGCGACGGTGTACGAGCGCGGCACCGATGCCGACCCCGTCGAGATCGCCGCCTGGGCCTTGGAGCGGGCGCGCGAGGAGGGCAAGGACGTGCTGATCGTCGACACCAGCGGGCGCCTGCACGTCGACGAGCAGCTGATGGACGAGCTCGTCCGCATCCGGGACGCGGTCAAGCCGACCGACGTGCTGCTCGTCGTCGACGCGATGACCGGCCAGGACGCGGTCAACGTCGCCGAGAGCTTCGCCGAGGCGGTTCAGTTCGACGGCGTCGTGATGAGCAAGCTCGACGGCGACGCCCGCGGCGGCGCCGCCCTGTCGGTCAAAGCGGTCACCGGCAAGCCGATCCTGTTCGCCTCCACGGGCGAGAAGCTCGAGCAGTTCGAGCGCTTCCACCCCGACCGCATGGCGCAGCGGATCCTCGGCATGGGCGACGTGATGAGCCTGATCGAGAAGGCGGAGCGCGAGATCGACGAGGCAGACGCCAAGGAGATGGAGCGCAAGCTGCGCAGCAACGAGTTCGGGCTCGACGACTTCCTCGACCAGCTGCGGATGGTGCGCAAAATGGGCCCGCTGAGCAGCGTGCTCGGGATGATCCCCGGCCTGGCCGGCCATCAGCTCTCGAACATGAAGGTCGACGAACGCGAGCTCGACCGGATCCAGGCGATCGTGCTCTCGATGACCCCCGCCGAGCGGCGCCGCCCGGAGATCATCAACGGCTCTCGGCGGCTGCGGATCGCTCGCGGCTCGGGGAGCAACGTGCAGCAGGTCAACCGCCTGATCAAGCAGTTCGGACAGATGCGCAAGATGATGCGCCAGGTCGGCCGCGGCAAGACGCCGGACTTCGGCGCCCTGATGCGAAGCGCGCGCTGAGGGCGCCTCGCCCCCGGCGCAGCCGCCTCGGTGCGACTCACCGTCTAAGCTCTGGCGGGCAGCGCGAGCTGCACGTTCGGAAAGCAGCAGAGAGGAAACCGTGGCAGTAAGGCTGAGGCTCACGCGAGTGGGCGGCAAGAAGGACCCGATCTGGCGCGTCGTCGTCGCCGACCAGCGCTCCCCGCGCGACGGGCGGGTGATCGAGACGATCGGCCATTACAACGCGCAGACCGAGCCGTCGACGATCGTGATCGACGCGGAGCGCGCACGCAGCTGGCTGGCGCGGGGCGCGCAGCCGTCGAACACCGTCCGCAGGCTGCTCCGGATCCAGGGCATCGAGACGCCGAGCGTCTAGCGAGACCGACGGCCAGCCCGGAGAGCCGAGATGCCCGCCGAGAACCCGAAGCGGCTCCTCGAGTACCTCGCCGAAGGGCTCGTCGACGATCCCGAGGCGGTCGCCGTCGAGCAGTTCGAGGAGGACGACGGCACGGTCGTGCTGGAGCTGTGCGTCGGCGCCGAGGACTACGGGCGCGTGATCGGCCGCGGCGGGCGCACGGCGAAGGCCCTGCGCAGCGTCGTCAAAGCGGCGGCGGCGGGCGAGGACCGGCACGTGCTCGTCGACATCGTCGATTGAGCGGGCCGCCGGGGCAGCACTCCGAGCACGGCGGTGAGCACCCCGCCGCCGCTCTGCAGGCGGGCCGCGTCGGGCGCGCCCACGGTCTCGACGGCAGCTTCTACGTCACCGGCGCCCGCCCGCGACTGCTCCAGGCCGGCGCGGTCCTGATCGTCGAGGGGAGCGCGCGGGAGATCGTGCGCCGCGCAGGCACCGACGCCCACCCGATCGTCCGCCTCGACGGGATCGAGGACCGCCGCGCCGCAGAGGCCCTGCGCGGCCGCGAGCTGACTGTCGCCGGCGAGGCGCCGCAGCTCGCCGAGGGTGAATGGTGGGCGCACGAACTCGAGGGCTGCGCCGTCGTCGACGGCGAGAGGACGGTCGGCACCGTCGCGAGGATGCTCGAGCTGCCCTCCTGCGAGGTGCTGGAGGTCGCCCGCTGCGGCGGCGGCGAGCCGCTGCTCGTGCCGATGGTCGCCGACGCGATCCGGTCGGTCGAGCCCCGGCAGCGGCGAATCGAGATCGACCTGGCGTTCCTCGGCGTCGACGAGCAGCCACGGTCGCAGTGATGGAAATCGACATCTTCACGCTGTTCCCAGGCTGGTTCGGATGGCTCCGCGAGCAGCGCCACATCGCGAACGTGCTGGCCGCCGGCTCGCGCATCGAGTGCGTCGACTTCCGCGCCTACACGCCCCTGTCCGGGGGCCAGGTCGACGACACCCCCTTCGGCGGCGGCGCCGGGATGGTGCTGCGCGTGGACGTCCTCGACAGCGCCCTGCGGGGCCGCTACGGCGTCGACCCGGTCGTGCTTCGCGAGCAGCGCCGCGTGATCGCGCTCGCCCCTGGCGGGCGCCTGCTCGACGAGGCGCTCGTGCGCGAGCTCGCCGCGGAGCCCGCTCTGACGCTGCTGTGCGGGCGCTACGAGGGCTTCGACGAGCGGATCGTCGAGCACTTCGCGAGCGATGTGATCTCGATCGGCCGCTACGTGCTGAGCGGCGGCGAGCCGGCCGCGATGGTCCTCTGCGATGCGGTGGCACGCAAGCTGCCCGGCGCGCTCGGCGATGAGCGCTCGGCCGCAGAGGAGTCCTTCAGCGAGGCGCTCGAAGGCAACCCGGAGTACCCGCACTACACGCGCCCCGCCGAGTACCGCGGCTGGACGGTGCCCGAGGTGCTGCTCTCCGGTCACCACGAGCGCATCGAGCAGTGGCGCCGGGAGCGCAGCCGCGAGCGCGGTGGCGAGTCGCGCCGCGCGGGCGGTGGCGAGCCGCCCGGGGGCGCCGCGGCGTGAGCGCAGCGGGCTTCGCGCCGGCCCGCACAGCGTCATTGGTGCGCCTCGCCAAGGGGGTGTCCGCTACCATGACGCTCGCGCAGTCGGAGCTCACGGCTACGTCCCGCAGACACCGAGCGCGCCCCTCCCTTCCATGAGCAGCGTCATCCAAACGATCGAGCGCGCCCAGCTGCGCCGTGTCCCGAGCTTCGCTCCGGGCGACCGCGTGAAGGTCCACTTCCAGGTCATCGAGGGCACGCGCCGCCGCGTCCAGGTCTTCGAGGGCGTCGTGATCAAGCGCCAGGGCCACGGCGCGCGCGAGACGTTCACCGTTCGCAAGCAGTCCTTCGGCGTCGGCGTCGAGCGGATGTTCCCGCTGCACTCGCCGAAGATCGAGCGGATCGAGCTGGCCGCGCGGGGCGACGTCCGGCGCGCGAAGCTCTACTACCTCCGCGACCGCGTCGGCAAGCGCGCCAGGGTGCGCGAGCGCCGCTACGCCGGCCCGGAGGAGACGATCGAACCCGGGCTGCTGCACGAGCCGACCGGGGCCACCGATGCCGACGGGATGACCGCGGAGGAGTCGGTCGGGGAGGTCGTCGAGGTCGAGCAGGAGGCGGCGGCCGCGGAGGCCGCCGAGGGCGCCGAGGCGACGGCCGAGCAGCCGCCGGCGGAGGCCGAGGCGCCCGCGAGCGAGGAGCCCTCGGCGGATGCCGGGGCGCCCGTGAGTGAGGAGACGGCCGAGGCTGATGCGCAGCCCGAGCCGGAGGCGGAGGAAGCGTCGCAGGCGTCCGGCGAGGCCGGCGATCCCTCCCCCGATGCCGGTGACGGCGAAGTGGGTGCAGCCCCGCCCGCTCCCGCCGGCGACAAGCCCGCGTGAGGCTAGCCCCGAACCGCTCGAAATCGACGCTCAACTCGGTCATCGAGTTGGTCGTGATCATCGCGATCGCGCTCGGCCTCGCGCTGGCGATCCAGGCCGTGCTCGTCAAGCCCTACAGGATCCCGAGCGGATCGATGGAGCCCACGCTCTCGGTCGGCCAGCGCGTGCTGGTCAACCGCATCGGCATGAGCATCAAAGGCCCGCACGTCGGCGAGATCGTCGTCTTCCACCCGCCGGTGGGGGCCCAGCAGTCCCAGTGCGGCGAACCCAAGCACCCGATGACGGCGGCCTGCGCGGCGCCGATCCCGCGCGAGGACAACAGCACGAACTTCATCAAGCGGGTCGTGGCCGGGCCGGGCGACGAAATGTACATCAGCGAAGGCCACGTCTTCCGCAAGGCGAAGGGCACGACGACCTTCGTCAAGGAGAACGACTCCTACATCAAACCGTGCGCTCCCGAGGTCGGCGTCGTGTGCAACCTGACCAAGGCGATCAAGATTCCGCCCGGCCACTGGTTCATGATGGGGGACAACCGTGGCGAATCCGACGACAGCCGCTTCTGGGGACCCGTCCCCGAGGGATGGATCATCGGCGGAGCCTTCTTCACCTACTGGCCGCCCGACAAGATCGGCTTCCTCTAACGGCTCCTCGGCCCGCTCGCGCCGTCGCGCGCGGCGGCGCGGCAGCGGCAGGCGGCTGTTCGCATTCGACCGGCGTCTCGGCTATCGGCTCGTCGCCGGCGCCGACGAGGCCGGCCGCGGCTGCCTGGCGGGCCCGCTCGTCGCCGCCGGCGTGCTCTTCGACTACGAGGCGCTGACGACGCGCGAGCTGCGGCTGCTGAGCGCGCTCAACGACTCCAAGCAGCACACGATCGAGGCGCGCGAGGCGCTGTACCCGCTGGTGATGCGAGCCGCCGCGCGCGTCGTCGTGGTGTCGCGCTGCGTGCGCGGGCATCGACGCCTACGGGCTTCACCGGACGAACCTGGCGGCGCTGCGCGATGCCGTCAGAGGCGTCACCGACGGCGTCCAGGGCGAGGTCCTGTGCCTGCTCGACGGCTTCTCCGTCCCGGACTTCGGACGCCCCCAGCGGGCGATCGTCGACGGCGATGCGACGAGCGCCGCGATCGCCGCCGCGTCGATCGTCGCCAAGGTGAGCCGCGACCGCTTCATGCGCCATGCCGACGCCGAGCATCCAGGCTGGAGCTTCGCCGAGCACGTCGGCTACTCGACCCCCTCGCACCGCGAGGCGATCATGCGCCAGGGAGTCTCCCCGCTGCACCGCATGTCCTTCCAGTCGCTCGCCTACCAGCAGCTGGCGCTCTAGGGCCGCCGCGGGGCACCCGCGCGCGGTGGAGCCCCGCGGCGCGGCGCGCCGGCGGTGGCGCGGCTACCAGGCGCCCTCCACGTGCTCGAGCGCGAGCAGCCGCCCGCTCGCGTCCAGCACCACGGCGACGGCGTCGAAGCGCAGCAGCGCCGGGCGCGGCCGCGCGTCTCGCTGCTGCACCAGCCAGCGCAGCGCCACGCGCCGCAGCCGCGAGCGCTGCGCGGGCCCGACCCGCTCGAGCGGTGGCGCCGGCGCCGCCCGGGCTCCCGGCCGCGCCCGCGTCGTCTTGACCTCGACGAAGACGAGAGCCTCGCCGTCGCCGGCGATCAGGTCGATCTCCCCGCCGGGGCCGCGGACGTTGCGATCGAGGATCGTGAAGCCTCGGCGGCGCAGGTGCGCGGCAGCCAGCTCCTCGCCGAGGCGCCCCGTCGCCGCCCGCGCGCCTGCCCCGCGCGATGGGGGTTGCGCTCCGGGGTGCTCTCCCGGTCCGGTCCCTGAGGTTCGCGTACCGCGTGCGCGTGCGGGCGAGGAAGCGGGGCGGCCTGGCGTGGGGGAGGGCACCGCCTCCCACTACGACGAGCGACCGCGGTCGGCGACTACGCGGCGATGGCTCGCGAGCCGGCCTTGGCCCGCGCGGCGGGGCGCCGGCGCAGCGGCACGGCGGCGCGGCCGCGCAGCAGCGGTCCGGCGAGGCGGTCCAGCTCGGCCCGCTCGGCGTCCCGGATCGCCCAGGTCAGGCGCTCGATGAGCTGCCCGGCAGCGTGGTCGCTCGAGAGGTGCACGGTGGAGACGTGCTCGTCGAGCAGGACCTCGGGCTCGCCTGTGGGCGGGAGGTTGGTGGTGACGATCACTCGGGGCATCTGGGTCTCCTTGTGGGATCTGGAGGGTGGGGAGAAGGTAGGCGCGCCGGCCGAGGGGGCAGCCGGCGCGCCTTGAGAGGACCCTCCGGGGGCGTGGAACGCGTCCCCGGATGGGAGGAGCCTGAGGACTCAGGCGTTCGCACATCGCCCGGTCGCGTCGAGCGCCGCCGCGGCGAGGCGAAGCGCCACGTCGGCAGGGCCGTGGCCCGGCCTGAGGTGCTCGATGGTTCGACCAGACATTGCTCACTAATCCTATCAAGAAGATCCAACTTGTCAAAACGAGCTCTGCCGCCCGGCATCTGCGGGCCTCGCCGGGCGTCGCGTGGGAGGCTCGAATAGGGTCCCGGCGGTGAGCGAGAGCGCGAGCGAGCCGGCCGGGGAGCTGGACGAGGCTGCGCAGCCGCCCGCGGAGGGGCCGCGCGCGCTGGACGGCGTCACTGCGTTCATGGGGCTCCGCTGGGAGGACCCCGAGACGGTTCACCTGCGGATCCGGCCGGAGCTGATCAACCGTGGCGGGCTGCTCTCGGGGGTGGCGACGTACGCGATGGTCGACTACTGCATGGGCTCGGCGCTGTGGGCGCAGACCAAATCCGAAGAGCGCATCGCGACGATCAGCATCTCGATCAACTACGTGCAGACCGCGACCGAGGGCGAGGTCGTGTGCCGCAGCGTCGTCGACCGGCGCAACCGCCGCATCGCGGTGCTTCGCAGCGAGATCCACCATGAGGACGGGCGGCTGCTTGTGACGGCGATCGGCTCGTACTCGATCTTTCCGCCGCGCCCCTTCACCGCCTGACGGACACGCGCCCGCCCGCGCGGAGCGGCCGCGCTCGATCTCTAGCATCAGCGGCGATGGGCGCGAGGACTCCTGTTGCGCTGACGATCGCCGGCTCGGACTCGGGGGGTGGGGCGGGCATCCAGGCCGACCTCAAGGCCTTCGCCGCGTGCGGGGTTCACGGCGCCTGCGCGATCACCGCGATCACCGCTCAGAACACGCTGGGCGTCGAGGCCGTTCATCAGCTCCCGCCGGAGATCCTGCGCGCGCAGATCGCAGCGGTGCTGGCGGACATCGGCGTCGACGCGGTGAAGGTCGGAATGCTCGGCAGCCGCGAGGCGACCCTGGCCGTGGCGGCGGCGCTCGAGGAGCTCGAGGACGGGGTGCCGGTCGTCGTCGACCCGGTGATGGTCGCGGAGTCCGGCGCGCGCCTGCTCGCCGGCGACGCGCAGGACGCGCTCGTCGACCAGATCCTCCCGCGCGCGAGCGTGCTGACGCCGAACGTGCCCGAGGCGCGCGCGCTGCTCGGCGAGGAGCCGGTCGCGGGCGCCGATCCGGCCGAGGCCGAGCGCCTGGCGCGGGCCGTGCTGGCACTCGGGCCTGGCGCGGTGGTGCTGACCGGCGGTCACCGCGACGGCGCGAGCGACCTGCTCGTCACCGCCGCCGGCACGGTCGCGGTCGAGATCGAGGGCCCGCGGCACCCCGACGGCGCTGCGCACGGCTCCGGATGCACCCACTCGGCGGCGCTCGCGGCCTCGCTGGCGCTCGGACAGACGCTCGAGCAGGCGGCCCGCAGCGCGCGTGCACTGGCGGGCGAGGCCGTCGGCAGGGGACTGCGAGAGCTCGGCGGCGGGGCAGGGCCCGTTGACGCGATCGGCCTCGAGGCGCGGCGGGCAGATGGGGCCGTGACGCGGGGCCGTTTGCCATAATCGGCGTGGTGAAGCTGCTGCGGATGAAGCCGGGTCATGGTGAGATCGTGCTCGCCGAGGGGGACATCGATGTGCCCGAGCAGGAGCGCGAGCTGATCGAGGCGTTCCGCCGCGAGCTCGATGCGGGCATGTGGGCGGCCGTGCCGACGCGCTCGCTCGGCGGACGCCGCCAGGCGGAGCTGGTCAAGGACTTCGCGGATGTCCCGCGCGATGCCGACCGCGTGATCTTCTTTCCACGCGCCGCGGGCGGCGCGCCGGCCTGCCGAGCGCCCCGCGCGGGCTGTGCCCCTTCACGGGGTACGAGCAGCCGCTGAGGAACGATGGGGCTCGCGCTGGGCACGGCGGCCGTGGTGCTCGTCGTGCTGCTGTGGGAGCTCGCGCGCCCGGCCGTGATGCGTGCGCTCGCGCGGGCACGCGCGGCGCTCGCCGAGCGCGGCACGGAGAACGGCGGCGGCTATGACCCCGGCCGCGAGCGCCGCGCCGAGCAGCGCGCCCGCGAGCTGCTGCGCTCGTGCGTTCCCGAGCGCGAGTGGCAGATGTACGACGAGCTCGGGCTGATCAGCCTCGAGGGCCCGGTGCGAGCCGCCGACGAGGAGGGCGTCCCCGCCGCCTACGCCTACCTGATCTATCCCCACAAGCCGATCGTCGCCTACGTCCCCGCCAGCGGGGAGCTGTTGAGCGAGTACTGCGTCGCCTTCCCCGACGAGTCGCGGCCCTACGGCAGCGCACGGCTACCCGACGCCGACGATGTCCTGGCCAAGTGGATGGCGCTGACGGGGGACGAGCGGCGGCTGATCGGCGAGGCCAACATGCACCTGCCCGGACGCCAGGTCGACCCCGACCGCGTGCGCCGCGACCTTGCCCGGCTCGCGCGGTGGGAGCGCGAGCGGACCGCGCGGTCCGCGCGGAGCGCCGGTCACGGCGTGCGGGACGGTAACGTGGCCGCCGCGTGAGCACCAACGGCAGCTTCGACCTCAAGCACCGCAGCCGCTCCCTCACCGAGGGTCCCGAGCGGGCGGCTGCGCGCGCCTACCTGCACGGCATCGGCTACACGGCCGAGGACCTCGCCAAGCCGATCGTCGGCGTCGCGCACTCGTGGATCGAGACGATGCCATGCAACTTCAACAACCGCGTGCTGGCGGCGAAGGTCAAGGAGGGGATCCGCGCCGCCGGCGGCACTCCGATGGAGCTGAACACGATCGCGATCTCAGACGGGATCACGATGGGCACCGCGGGGATGCGGGCCTCGCTCGTCTCGCGCGAGCTGATCGCCGACTCGATCGAGCTCGTCGCGAGCGCGCACCAGTTCGACGCGCTCGTGACGATCTCCGGCTGCGACAAGACGATCCCCGGCACCGTGATGGCGCTCGCCCGCCTGGACATCCCCGGGCTGATGCTCTACGGCGGCTCGATCCGGCCCGGCCACTGGGGCGGCGTGGAGGTGACGATCCAGCAGGTCTTCGAGGCAGTCGGCGAGTACGCCTCCGGCAAGATCACCGAGCAGCAGCTGCACGAACTGGAGGAGGTGGCATCCCCCGGCGCCGGCGCCTGCGGAGGCCAGTTCACCGCCAACACGATGGCGATGGCCTTCGAGGCGCTCGGCATCTCGCCCGCCGGCTCCGCGATGGTTCCAGCTGAGGACGGTCGCAAGCTCGAGGTGGCCCGGCAGTGCGGGGAACTGGTGATGGACGTGCTGCGACGCGGCCAGCGGCCGAGCGAGGTGATCACCAAGCCGGCGCTCGAGAACGCGATCGCCGCGGTGGCGACGAGCGGCGGCTCGACCAACGGCGTGCTGCACCTGCTCGCGGTCGCGCGCGAAACCGGGGTGCCGCTGACGATCGACGAGTTCGAGCAGATCTCCGAGCGCACGCCGCTGCTCTGCGACCTGCAGCCGGGCGGGAAATACGTGGCGACCGAGCTCTATGAGGCGGGTGGCGTGCCGCTGGTGCTCGCCCGCCTGAAGGAGGCGGGGATCCTGAACGCGGACGCGGCGACCGTGACCGGTGCGACGATCGGCGAAGCGGCCGACGAGGCGCGCGAGACGGCGGGCCAGAAAGTCGTGCGGCCGCTGTCGGACCCGATCAAACCGACAGGCGGCTTCGCGATCCTGCGCGGGAACGTCGCCCCCGACGGCTGCGTCGTGAAGCTGTCCGGGCACGAGCGGCGCAAACACACGGGGCCGGCGCGTGTGTTCGACGGCGAGGAGGCCGCGATGGCCGCGGTGCTGGCGAAACAGATCGAAGCCGGCGACGTGGTCGTGATTCGCGGCGAGGGCCCTGCGGGCGGCCCCGGTATGCGCGAGATGCTGGCCGTGACGGCGGCGATCGTCGGCGAGGGACTCGGCGAAGAGGTGGCGCTGATCACCGACGGGCGCTTCTCGGGCGCCACCCACGGGTTCATGGTCGCCCACGTGGCCCCGGAGGCCGTGCACGGCGGACCGATCGCGGCGCTCGAGACGGGCGACGAGCTGACGATCGACGTCGACACGGGGCGGCTCGACGTGGCCCTCGACGACGAGGAGATCGCCGCACGCGTCGCGGCCTACGAGCAGCCCCCGCGTGCCGACCAGCACGTCGACGTGGCGATCCAGAAGTACGCGAAGCTTGTCGGCAGCGCTGCCGAGGGCGCCGTCGCGCGCTGAGGCGCGCCGCGTCGCTTGCGCGCTACTCGCCGAGGAACGAGCGCATCAGCTCGTTGAACTCCGCCGGGCGCTCGAGCATCGCCATGTGGCCCGTGTCCTCGTAGATCTTCAGCCGCGCGTCGGGGATCGCCTCGGCGAAGCGAGGTGCGTCGCGGACGTTGATCAGCCTGTCTTTCGTACCCCAGACGACGAGCGCCGGGCACCGGATCAGCTCAAGGCGCGGGCGCAGGTCGTAATCGAGGATCGCCTCGAGCGCCGACATGAAGCCGTCGGTGCCGGCGCCGCGCAGCTGCTCGGCGGCCAGCGGCGCGGGCAGCCGGTGCGGATGCGCGACGACTCCCTTCAGGACGAGCTCGCGGGTGCGAGGCCGTGAGCTGAGGCCTTCCGCGTGCGACGCCGTCCAGGCGGCGCCCAGCGCGAGGAGCTGCTGCGCCCGGCGCATCGCCGGCAACGAGCTGCTCACGAGCCGGTTGCGGTAGGTGGCGATGCCGGCCGGGGAGACGAGGACGAGACGCTCGACCCGCTCGGGGAAGGAGGCCGCGAGCTCGGCGCTGATCAGGCCGCCCATCGAGTTGCCGACGAGCACGATGCGACCAACCTCGAGCTGCTCGAGCATGTTCTCGAGGATGCGGGCGTAGCCCGGCATCGAGACTTCGCCGGCGTGGCCGGGCGAGTGGCCGAAGCCGGGCAGGTCGAGCGCCAGGACGCGATGGCTCCCGGCGAAGGCCGGGAGCTGCTCGAGCCAATTCGACCAGCAGCCCGAGAGGCCGTGCACGAAGACGATCGCCGGATCGCCCGCCCCGAGCGCGATCGTGTTGATCGGGCGCCCTTCGACCGTCACCCAGCGCTGGTGGTGGCGCCAGTCGATCGTCCGCCAGTTCTCCTGCGGTCGCGATTCACCCGCCTGTTGGAATGGACGTTGTGTCGAGTCTGGCCTGGACGGCCATGTCTTGAATCTACCCCAGCCGGGAATAATGCAGCAGGTGTGCACATTTGCCAGGGAGGGCGCTCGTCCGGTGCACGAGCCTGCGGGCAGGCGAGCGCTCCCGCGCGGCGAAAGGAAGCTTCAGATGCCTGCCCGCGACGCCTCGCCGACCCCGTCGGCCGAACAGGACCGGGCCGCCCTACCGGAACCCTGGCGCGAGGCGCTGGCGCTGCTCGAGCAGGATCTCGTGCGCCGCGACGCCGCCGCGCGCACGCGCCGCGCCTACCTCCTCGACGCGGGCGGCTTCGCGGCCTGGGCAGCTGCGCAGGCGCTCGGACCCTCCGAGCTCGCTCCGCGGCACGTGCGCCGCTACGTCGCCCGGCTGAGCGGCGAAGGCGCGGCGCCGGCGACCTCGGCGCGCAAGCTGGCCGCGCTGCGCGCGCTGTTCTCGAGCCAGCGCCAGCACGGGCTGATCGCGCACAACCCCGCCGATCTCGTCTCCACCCCGCGCCGCGGCGCGCGGCTGCCGCGGGTGCTGAGCGCGAGCGAGGCCGGGCGCCTGCTCGACTCGATCCCAGACGGCGGCAACCCGCTGAACCTGCGCGACCGCGCGATCTTCGAGCTCGCCTACTCCTCCGGCCTGCGCGCGGAGGAGCTGATCTCGCTCGCGCTGACCGACGTGGATCACGACGGCGAGCAGCTGCGGGTCGAAGGCAAGGGCCGCAAGACCCGCGTCGTGCCCGTCGGCGAGCCCGCGATGGCCGCGCTGCGCGACTACCTCGAGCGTGCCCGGCCGGCACTGGCTGCTGCACGCGGCGGCGACGGTCCCGCCCGCGCGCGCGCCGAGCGGACCGAGTCGGGCTCGCCGCCGCTGTTCCTGAGCCGCACTGGTCGGCGCCTGTCGACCAGCGACGTGCGCCGGCGCATGCGTCGCTGGACGCTCAGGGCCGGCACGGCGGGCGAGGCCACGCCGCACTCCCTGCGGCACAGTTTCGCCACCCACCTTCTGGACGGCGGCGCCGATCTGCGGGCGATCCAGGAGCTGCTCGGCCACGCCAGCGTGTCGAGCACCCAGATTTACACTCGGGTAGAGTCCGCCAGGCTTCGAAGCGCCTACGCGCGCAGTCACCCTCGGGCCTAACAGGGGGAGAAAGCCCTGGAGACGAACGTCAAACCGATCGAGCTGCGCGAACTCTGGCGGCGCTACAAGGACGACGGCGACAAGCGCAGTCGGGAGCGGCTCGTCGTCGCGTACTCGCCGCTGGTCAAGTACGTGGCCGGGCGGACCGCCGCCGGCCTGCCTCCGCACGTCGAGGAGGCCGACCTGATCTCCTACGGGCTGGTCGGGCTGATCTCGGCGATCGAGCGCTTCGACCTCTCGCGGGACATCAAGTTCGAGACGTACGCGATCATGCGCATCAAGGGCGCGATCATCGACGAGTTGCGCTCGCTCGACTGGGTCCCGCGCAGCGTCCGCGCACGCGCAAGGGAGGTCGAGCGCGCGAACGCGAAGCTCGAGCACCTGCTGCAGCGAGCGCCCACCGACCAGGAGATCGCCGACGAGATGGGGATCACGCTCGACGAGCTCAACGACTCGCTGCTGGCGATCTCGCACTCCTCGATCGTCGCGCTCGACGAGCTCTGGAGCGTGTCGGATTCGAGCGGCGACCAGGTCTCGCTGATGGACACGATCGAGGACCCGAACGCGCCCGACCCCTCGCGCGCGCTGGACGTCGGCGACCTGAAGGACCGGATCGCCGACTCGATCGCCAAGCTGCCAGAGCGCGAGAAGCTCGTGATCGCGCTCTACTACTACGAGAACCTGACCCTGCGCGAGATCGGCGAGGTGCTGGGCGTGACCGAGTCGCGCGTCTCCCAGATGCACACGAAGGCCGTCCTGCGCCTGCGCTCGCGCATGCAGGAGGAGTCCTTCGACGACTGAGCAGCACCACCAGCGTCCGCTGCGCCGAGTGGATCCCGATGCGCCACGCGGTCTCCTCTACAGGGCGTTCGCCGGCGCGGCGAGCAGCCGCTTCGCGACATGGCTGGCCCAGCAGCGGGTCTGGAGCGCGATCGTCTGGCGGCTCGACCCGCTGCTGCTGCGGGCGACGCGCGGGCGCCTCGGCACGGGCGTGATGCTGCCGACGGCCCTGCTGCAGACACGCGGAGCCCGCACGGGCCGTCCGCGGCGCAACGCGGTGATCTACTTCCACGACGGCGAGCTGGTGACGATCGTCGCCTCCAAGGCCGGACGCCCCGGCAACCCGGCCTGGTACCACAACGCCCGCGCCAACCCGGACGTGCTGCTCGGCGGGCTGCCGTTCAAGGCCCGCGTGGTCGAGGACGCGGCGGAGTGCACGCGCCTGTGGGCGCTCGCCGACCGGGTCTTCCCCGGCTTTGCGACCTACCGCGTCAGCGCCGCCCGCGAGGGACGCGAGATCCCGATCGTGCAGCTGGTATCCCTTGCCCGGCAACCGGAAGGAGGCAGCGGATGGAGCTGAGGATCTTCGCCGAGCCGCAGGAAGGCGCCAGCTACGAGCAGCAGCTCGAGATGGCGCAGGCGGCCGAGCAGCTGGGCTTCGGCGCCTTCTTCCGCTCCGACCACCTGCTGCGGATCAAACCCGGCGACGGCGGGCCGGGGCCCACCGACTCGTGGGTGACGCTCGGCGCGCTCGCGCGCGAGACGAGCACGATCCGGCTCGGCACGATGGTCACCTCGGCGACGTTCAGGCTCCCCGGGCTGCTGGCGGTGGCCGTCGCCCAGGTCGACGCGATGAGCTCCGGACGCGTCGAGATCGGGCTCGGGACGGGCTGGTACGAGGCCGAGCACGTCGCCTACGGGGTCCCGTTCCCGCCGTTGGGCGAGCGCTTCGATCGCCTCGAGGAGCAGCTCGAGATCGTGACCGGCCTGTGGAGCGCGCCGGAGGGCCAGACCTACCGGTTCGAAGGCCGCCACTACGAGCTCGGGCCTGGGCCCGCGCTGCCCAAGCCCGCCCAGCGACCGCACCCGCCGGTGATCGTCGGCGGCCTGGGTGCGCGCCGCACGCCCGCCTTGGCGGCGCGCTTCGCCTCCGAGTACAACGTGCCGTTCGCCGACGTCGCGACCGCGCGCGAGCGGATCGAGGGGGTGCGTGAGGCATGCCGCGCCGCCGGCCGCGACCCCGGCGAGCTCGTCTACTCGCACGCGGTCACGGTCTGCTGCGCGGAGGGCGAGGCGGAGCTCGCGCGCCGCGCGGAGCGGATCGGCCGCGACGTCGAGGACCTGCGCCGCTCCGGCGCCGCCGGCAGCCCCGAGGAGGTGGCGGCGCGGCTGCGCGAATATCGCGACGCCGGCGCGAGCCGCTCCTACCTGCAGGTGATCGACCTCGACGACATCGATCACGTCACGCTCATCGCCGCCGCAGTGATGCCTCTCGTCTCCGGCGACTAGCCGAGTCTCAGGGCTCTGAGCGCACACGATCTGGCCCCGATCTCGCCTCCTGGCCGCGCGGCTAGACCTGGCCGAGCCCCGGCGGTATGGTCCTTTCACCCGAGGAAGGAGACAGCTATGCACCCCGCAGCGGACCGTATTCGCAACGTGGCCCTTGTCGGACATCGAGGGTCGGGGAAGACGTCGCTGCACGAGGCGCTCCTGTTCGAGTCCGGCGCGATCAACCGCCTCGGATCTGTCCCCGACCACTCCACCGTCTCGGACTCCGACCCCGACGAGCAGTCCCGGCAGATGTCGATCTCTGCGTCGCTGACCTCGATCAGCTGGCAGGACCGCAAGATCAACCTCCTGGACACGCCCGGGGATCCGAGCTTCGTCGCGGACGCGCTCGGCGCGCTGCGCGTCTGCGAGTCCGCCGTGTTCGTGATCAACGCGGTGATGGGCGTCGAGGTCACGACCAGCCGCCTGTGGGCGCGGGCCGCCGAGCTGGACATCGCGCGGATGCTGTTCGTGAACATGCTCGATCGCGAGCGAGCCGACTTCTTCCGGACCCTCGAGGGCCTCAAGCGCTCGTTCGGCCAGCACGTCGTGGCGACCGAGATCCCGATCGGCGCCGAGGACGAAACCTCGGGCGTGATCGACCTGGTCGACATGAAGGCCTTCCGCCAGGACTCGCCGGAGCGCTCCGGCTGGAGCGAGATCCCGATCCCGGAGGACTCGGCCGAACTCGCCCAGGAATACCGCGAGAAGCTGATGGATGAGGTCTGCGAAGTCTCCGACGCGCTGATGGAGCGCTACCTCGACGGCGGTGAGATCTCCCACACCGAGATCGTCGACGCGCTCAAGGAGGGCACCAACCACGGCAAGATCTTCCCGGTCGTCTGCGGCGTCGCGACCGCCAATCTGGGCACGAGCAGGCTGCTCGACGCGATCGTCGAGGACCTGCCCTCGCCGGTCAAGCACGGCGCCCTGCAGGTCGGCGAGGTCGAGCTCCGCGCCGAGGAGGACCAGCCGCTGTTCGCCTTCGTCTTCAAGACCCGCGCGGACCCGTTCGCCGGGCGCATCAACCTGCTGCGCGTCTACCAGGGCGTGATGAAAGCGGACAGCCAGGCGCTGAACACGCGCGCCCACGTCAAGGAGCGGATCGGCCAGCTGCTCACGTTCGCGGGCAAGGAGGTCGAGCACGTCGAGGAGTTCGGCCCCGGCGACATCGGCGCGGTCGCGAAGCTCAAGGAGACGAGGGCGGGCGACTGGCTGGCGGCGCGCGACGAGCCGATCGAGATGCCGCGGCCGAAGCTGCCGGCGCCCGTGATGGCGTTCGCCGTCGAGCCCAAGAGCCGCGGCGACGAGGAGAAGGTGCTCTCCTCGCTGCGCCGGCTCCAGGAGGAGGACCCGACGATCGACCTGCACCGCGATCAGCAGACCGGCGAGCAGATCGTCGCCGGGCTCTCTCAGGTCCACGTCGAAGTGATCGTCGACCGCCTGCGCGATCGCTTCGGCGTCGAGGTCACGCTGAAGCCGCCGCGCGTGCCTTACCGCGAGACGATCCGCTCCAGCGCCAGGGCCCACGGCCGCCACAAGAAGCAGTCGGGCGGCCGTGGCCAGTTCGGCGACTGCCACATCGAGATCGAGCCGCTGCACGACGAGGACGGCTACCGCTACGAGTTCGTCGACAGCATCAAGGGCGGGGTGATCCCGAACTCGTTCATCCCCGCGGTCGAGAAGGGCGTGCGCGAGGCGATGGAAAGCGGCATCCTCGCCGGCTATCCGATGCAGGGCGTCCGGGTGCGGCTGTTCGACGGGCAGTACCACTCCGTCGACTCTTCGGAGATCGCGTTCAAGCTGGCGGGGATCCAGGCGATGAAGCAGGCGCTCCGGGAGGCGAACCCGGTGCTGCTCGAGCCGATCATGATGGTCACGCTGTCGGTGCCCGAGGCCCACGTCGGCGACGTGATCGGCGACCTGAACAGCCGCCGCGGCCGGCCCCAGGGGATGGAGCCGGTCGGCGCCATGACCGAGATCAAGGCCGAGGTGCCGATGGCCGAGATGCTCTCCTACGCTCCCGACCTGCGATCGATCACGCAGGGGCAGGGCGACTACACGCTCGAGTTCCTGCGCTACGAGGAGGTTCCGGGGCATCTCGCGCAGCGCGTCGTGGCCGACGCCGGCGGCGAGCGCGAGGCCGCCCACGCCTGAGGACGCGCCCGCCTCCAGACAGCGCGGGCGACACGGAGATCGCGCGCGAGCGAGCGGCCGGCAAGAGCGGCCGAGCTCTTGCCGCGGGTGACTGCGCGCGCCCGTCGAGCTACCCTGACTGATGATGACGACGCGTTCGATCGTGACGTCGCAGCCCGATGTCGCCTGCGACGTCTGCCAACGCCGCCTGCTGCGCGGGGAGCAGCCGGACCATTTCATCGCCGACGGTCAGCGCCGGCTGGTCTGCGAGCTGTGCGCGCCCAGGGCGGCCCACGAGGGCTGGCTGCGCGAGACCGACGCCGCCGCGGAGGTCACGTTGCCGCCGATGCGTCCCCGCCGCGGCCGCAGCCTGCTCGACCGTGTGAAGGCGGCCACACGCGGCGCCGCAGCCGACGGCCCGGAGCGCGGCGAGCGCAGCCAGCGTCCGGACACAGGCCGGCGCGAGGCCGCCGCCGCGGAGCCCTACGATCTCTTCGCCGGCCCCGGCGCAGCGGAGGGGCACGAGGGCCCAGCGAGCAGGGAGGATGGCGGGGGCGAGGAGACGGAGATCGCCGGCGACCCCCTCGGCTACCTCCGCGAGGCCGTGGAAGCATTCAACTCCAGCGAGTACCCGCGCCGGGTCGCGGGCGTCGCGCGCTCGCTCGGGGAGCCCGTCGTGAGCGTGCGCTCGGCGGAGCACCTGGAGAGCGTCGTGCGGATCGTGGTCGCGTGGGAGCTGTGCTGGTACCGCTACGAGGTCGACACCGGCGAAGCACCAGTGTTCGCGCAGGCGGTCGGGCAGGGTACGGAGCTCGATCAGCTGGCCCGCGAGGAGCGCGAGGGCAACGCGCTCGCCGACCGAGCGGGCATGCTCGGTCTTTCGCAATAGCGGGTGCGCCCCTTGCGCCGGGCGCCAGCGCCGGTAACATCTCCTGCGAGATGATCTATTGCGTGGTCCCAAAGCCGCTGGCCGACGAGCTCTATCCGTCGCTCGTCGAGCACTACCGCGACGATGACAAAGTCACCGTGATCGTCGACCGTCGCGAGTTCGACAGGCGCGCCCGCAGCGGTCGCAGCGGCGCCGACGCGCCCGGCGCCGAGCGCCGGGTGATCCGGGACCGTCGCCGCGCCCGCGTCGCCGGCGACATGCTGCCGCTCGCAACCGCCGTCTGAGCCGAACACGCCCTGGCGCCGCTGGAGCTTCCGCCCGCGTGAAGGTGATCGTGCACGTCGACGGTGGCGCCCGCGGCAATCCGGGCCCCGCCGCCGCCGCGGCCGTGATCTCCGCTCCGGACGGGGATGTCATAGAGGAGCGCTCCGAGCTGCTCGGGCGAGCGACCAACAACGTCGCCGAGTACCGCGCGCTGCTGCTGGGGCTGGCCGGAGCGCGCGAGCTCGGCGCCGACGAGATCGAGGTGGTCGGCGACTCCGAGCTCATCGCCAAGCAGATCCAGGGCCTCTACAAGGTCAAGCACGAGGCGATGCGCCCGCTCTATCTGGACGCGATGGAGGCGCTCCGCGGATTTCGCAGCTGGTCGATCCGGACCGTGCCGCGCGCGCAGAACGCCCGCGCGGACGCGCTGGTTAACGCGGCTCTGGACGCCGCCGCCTAGGACCCCGCCGCGCGCCCGCTGGTACGGGCCGCACGCGCCTGAGCCCCCGCGTGCTGGGGCGCTCGGGGGCCGGCTAGTGGAGCGGCTGCGCGGATTTGGCGATCGCCAGCATCTGCGCGTTGGAGAGATCCTCGACCAGCGTATTGGTGAGCCAGTAGAGCACGCGCCCTGAGCGCCAGCCGATCACGTGGATGTGCGCGCCGTCGTCGATCAGTTTGTAGGTGCGTCCGCCGATCTTCTCGGTGCGCGCGTTTTTGAACAGCGGCGGGCTGAGCCAGTCGGTGCCCTGGAAGTCGTAGTAGCTGCCCTGGATGTTCTGCCGCCAGACGACCACGTAGGCCCTGTGGAGCTTGTGCTGGACGTTACGTAGCGCGTAGGGGCGCACCGTCTGCTGCGAGCCCGCCGCGGTCTGAAGCGAGGGGTAGAGCATCCTGAAGGGAACTTTCAACGCCGCCGTCACCGCTTCGCTCTCGCCCGTCGTCTTGACGAGGCCGAGGGCGCTCGGCGAGACCGTCGCCGGTCGGTGGCGGCGATGGTGCGAGGAGGCGCTCTGGGCGTGGGAGGAGGGGAGACGCACCTTTTCGGCGCCGTGCAAGAAGTTGTCGAGCGTCTTCTTCTCGAGCTCGGGCGTCGAGGTCACGTACGAGCCCCCGCCGAACTGCGCATTGACGTTGCTCGTCAGGAAGTGCACCTGGCGCAGCGGCTTGCCCTGCGAGAAGGCGATCAGCTTCGAGAGGTCGAGCAGCTGGTGGTTGGAGTCGTTGAAGGTCGAGCGGATCGCGTGGCCGACCGACTTGGCGATGTTTTCGATGTCGCCGAGGTGCGGGTTGACCTGCTCGCGCAGGCTGCGCAGGAAGTCCTGCTGGCGTGCCACCCGCACGAAGTCCGAGTCGAAGTGGCGGAAGCGCACGTAGGAGAGCGCGTTGTTGTAGCAGAGCTTCTGGTAGCCGGGCTGCAGGTTGATCGCTGAGAAGTCTTCCCCGATCGCGCCGCCGCCGATGTAGCGGTGGTCGACGTTCACGTAGGCGCAGCCGAGCGTGTCGACGACCTTGATGAAGCCCGCGAAGTTGACATCGATGATCCCGTTGAGACTCAGCCCGGGGAACACTTCGCGCTCGATCGTTTCGGCCGCCAGCGCCGATCCCCCGTTGACGCCCTTGCGCTTGCTGCCGATCGTGTACGCGGCGTTGATCTTTTCGTTCGGGTAGTAGGCGCCTTCCGGCGAGCGGATGTTGACCATCAGGTCGCGGGGGATCGACATCACCGAGGTCTGCCCCTGCTGCGGGTCGAAACGCACCAGCAGCAGCGTGTCGCTGTGCGGTTCGCCGCGTTCGAAGCTGTTCTTCGCTTTCGAGCGCCGGTCGGAGCCGAGCACCAGGAACGTCTCCGGCGCGCCGCTGTATTCGGGCGCCTTCACGACGCCCTGCCCGACGTGGATCTGTTTGCTCTTGGGGAAGACCTTTTCGGCGACGCTTTTGATCTCGTTCGTGGCGACCGTGGCCGTCGCGGCGCCGCTCACGCCGATGATCACGATCGCCGCGATCACGAAACGGAGCCACATCCCCCGCCAGAGCGAAGGGGGACGCTCGTCGTCCATGGGGTGGGTGGGTGCACTCATGCAGGTAGGGACGAACGTCGCCCCCCGACGACGCCCGGCCCATCACGATATCGACCGGTCCGGAGCGCAGCGCCGGGTCGCTGGGTACGCTCGCAAAGGTGTTCAGCGCCCGAAACCGCGAGCTGCTGGGCCTGCTGCCGTCTGCCCTGTTGGTGACGGCCGGGTTCACGGCGATCTTCATCCAGTCCGAAAACAGCACGCCGCGGGCGGCTACCAACCTCACTCTCAACCACGCCTCGAGCGTCTCGCTCAGCTACGGGCTGCTGTTCCTCGGGCTGTGCCTCGCTGCGCATCTCGTGATCCGCTTCGCGCTGCCGAACGCCGACCCCTACCTGTTCCCGCTCGTGGCGGTCCTCGCGAGCATCGGGATCGTGATGATCTACCGCATCAACCCCACGCTGGCCCGCCAGCAGGCGCAGTGGATGGTGATCGGGCTGATCTTCTTCGCCGCCACGATCCTCTTCCTGCGCCGCGAGGGCGTCCGCGTGCTGGAGCGATATCGCTACACGATCGCGGCGATCGCGATCGCCGCGACGGTGCTGCCGCGGCTGCCGGGGATCGGCGAGCAGGTCAACGGCGCTTACCTGGACATCCACGTCGGCAGCGTCTCCTTCCAGCCTTCGGAGTTCGCGAAGGTCGCGATCGTGATCTTCCTCGCCAGCTACCTGAGCGACAACCGCCAGGTGCTGGTGACGGCGGGCCGGCGGGTGCTCGGGCTGACGATCCCGCCGATGAAGCAGTTCGGGCCGATGCTGATCGTGTGGGGGGCGGCGATGGCGACGCTCCTGATCACCCGCGAGCTCGGCACCTCGCTGATGTTCTTTGGCGCCTTCCTGGCCCTGCTGTACGTGGCCACCGGTCGCTTCTCGTTCCCGCTGATCGGCCTCGTGCTGTTCGCGCTCGGCGTCTGGTACGTGACCGGCCACGTCAGCCACGTGCAGGCCCGCGTCCAGGCCTGGGAACACCCGTTCAACGAAGTCCTCTACAGACGCCCGGTGGGCGGCAGCTACCAGCTCGCGCAGTCGCTCTTCGCGCAGGCGGACGGCGGCTTCCTCGGCACGGGCTTCGACCGCTCGCTGCTGCAGCAGACCGTCGAAGTCTCACCCCACCACTACGTCAAGAGCTTCATCCTGCCGGTCCCGGAAAGCGACATGATCTACGCGGTGATCGTCAACGAGCTCGGGCTGCTCGGCGGCGCGGCGCTCCTGCTCGTGTTCCTGCTGCTCGTGGCGCGCGGCCTGAAGGTCGCCGTGATGGCGCGCGACTCGTTCTCGAAGCTGCTCGCGACCGGCCTCTCGTTCATCCTCGCGCTGCAGGTGTTCGTGATCGTCGGCGGCGTCACGCGGGTGATCCCGCTGACAGGCGTGACGCTGCCGTTCGTCGCCTACGGTGGCTCCTCGGTGGTGATGAACTTCGTGCTCGTGGCGCTGCTGCTCGTCGTATCCGACCGCGCCCGGCGTCCGACCGGAAGCTCTCAGCGCGCCTGACGCACGCGTCCTGTCGCCCGCAGGTGCCCCGCCGGCATCGTCGAACAGGACGGTTGCCGATGGCAAGCACGACCACCAGCCACCCCGCGCCGCGCTTCTCGCTCCGTGCGGGCGCCCCGCCGCACGGCCGCTACCGCTGCGAGCTGCAGCCCGCCGCCGGGGACGGGGCGGGTGGATCACAATCATCCGCCGGGCTGCACGGCGGCCCCTGGCCGGCGCGACTGCGGCGCGCGCTCGACCACGAGAGCTTCGAGCTGCACTACCAGCCGATCGTCGACCTGCGCGACGGCCGCATCTCCCACTACGAGGCGCTGCTGCGGCTGGCCGATGACCCTTCCGGTGCGCTGCTCGCGCCCGCGGCGTTCCTGCCCGCCGCCGAGCGTTACGGGCTCATCAGGGAGATCGACCGGATGGTCCTCGCGCGGGTCGCCCGCATGCTCGGCCGCGATCCTTCGATGGCCGGGGTCACGGTCGCGATCAACGTCTCCGCGCTGTCGGTGACCGACCCGGCGATGCTCGGCTTCATCGCCCACATGCTCACCCGCCATCGCGTCGCCCCGGAGCGTCTGTCCGTCGAGATCACTGAGACGGCGGCGATCTCCGACATGGCGCGAGCTCGCGCCTTCTGCGCCGGGGTGCTGGAGCTCGGCTGCGGCCTGGCGCTCGACGACTTCGGCGCCGGCTTCGGCTCCTTCCAGTACCTCAAGGAGCTGCCGTTCAGCCATCTGAAGATCGACGGCGGCTTCATCCGCGAGCTGCCCTCCTCCCGCACCGACCAGCTGGTGGTGCGCGCGCTCGCGCGAATCGTGCGTGGGATGGGCCGCCGGACGATCGCCGAGTTCGTCAGCGACGAGCGCACGGTCGCGATGCTGCGTGCCTACGAGGTCGACTACGCGCAGGGCTACCACGTGGGCGTCCCCGCGCCCCTGCTCGCGCGGGCCCGTGCCGCCTAGCCGGGCTGCGGGAACTGGCGGCGCATCGCCGCGTCCCAGGCCCGGTCGCTGAGCAGTTTGCGAGTGCCCAGCATCATCTTCGCCGAGGGCGTGACGGTCACGCGGGTCGGCGGCCGCCGCGCGCCGATCGCCTTCTCGATCGCCGCCGCGACCCGTTCGGGTGGCCCGCCGAGACGGCGCATCGGGCCTTCGTATGCCCCTTTCGTGAGCGTCCCGACCGCGGCGTTGAACTGCGTGTAGGGCCCCTCATCGCCGGCGCTCGAGACCTCCGCCATCGCGCTGGCGGCCGCCTCGCCGAACTCGGTCGTGATCAGCCCCGGCTCGATCACGATCACGTCGATGCCGAAGCCGTGCAGCTCGAAGCGCAGCGCGTCCGACATCGCCTCGATCGCGTGCTTGGTCGCGTGGTACCAGCCGCCGCCCGGGAACGTCAGGCGCCCGCCCATCGAGCTGAGGTTCACGATCTTGCCCCATCGCTGCGCGCGCATCTTCGGCAGCGCCAGCTGGGTGAGGCGGGCGACGCCGAACACGTTGGTCTCGAACTGGCGGCGCACCGAGTCGAGCGGGACGGTCTCGACGGCGCCGCTCTGGCTGTAGCCGGCGTTGTTGATCAGCACGCCGACGGCGCCCTCCTCGTCCTCGACCTTCGCGACCGCGTCGCGCATCGACTGCTCGTCGGTCACGTCGAGCGCGAGGGTGCGTGCGCCGGCCTCGCGGAGGTCGGCGATCGAATCCGGGCGCCTCGCGGTCGCGTAGACGGTCCATCCGCCGCGCGCGAGGCGCAGGGCCGTCGCATGGCCGATCCCGGACGAGCAGCCGGTGATCAGCACCGCCTTCGAGGGCTCCCCCATGGCCGGGAGCATATGGGGTTTCCCGCAGGCGGGCGGGACCGTTTCCAGGCCGCCCCAGGTAGGCTCCCTGCATGACCACTATCTCCGCAGACGCCCTGCCCGACGCGCTGAGCGCATCCGCGCGTGACTTCATATCCGGCTCGCACCAGCTGCTGATCGGCGGCGAGCTCCTGGACGCCGCCGACGGTCGCACGTTCGCCACGATCGACCCGGCGAGCGGCAACGAGATCGCCGACGTAGCGCACGCCGGCGCGGAGGACGTGGCGCGCGCGGTCGCCGCCGCGCGGGAGGCCTTCGCCTCAGGCCCGTGGAGCACGATGCCCGCCGCCGGCCGCGAGCGTCTGATGCACGCGCTGGCCGACGCGCTGGACGAGCGCGCGGAGGAATTCGCTCAGATCGAGTCCCTCGACAACGGCAAGCCGGTGGGGCTCGCGCAGTACGTCGACGTTGCGGGCGCGGTCGGGCACCTCCGCTACTTCGCCGGATGGCCGACGAAGATCGAGGGCGGGGTGCTGCCCGTCAGCGCGCCGAACATGCACGTCTACACGCGCCGGGAAGCGGTCGGCGTCGCGGGCCAGATCATCCCCTGGAACTTCCCGCTGCTGATGGCCGCCTGGAAGCTCGGCCCGGCGCTGGCCGCGGGCTGCACGGTCGTGCTCAAGCCGGCGGAGCAGACGCCGCTCAGCGCGCTGCGGCTCGGCGAGCTGGCGATGGAGGTCGGGTTCCCGCCGGGCGTGCTCAACGTGCTCACCGGCGACGGCGAGACCGGCGCCGCGCTGGTTGACCACCCGGACGTCGACAAGATCGCGTTCACGGGATCGACCGCGGTCGGCCGCGAGATCGGCGCCAAGGCCGGCCGCGCGCTCAAGCGCGTCACGCTCGAGCTCGGCGGCAAGTCCCCGAACATCATCCTGCCGGACGCCGACCTGGAGGCCGCGGTCAAGGGCTCGTTCCAGGCGATCTACTTCAACTCGGGCCAGGCCTGCAACGCCGGTTCGCGGCTGTTCGTGCCGGCCGACCGCTACGACGAGGTCATCTCGGCCCTGGCCGAGGCAGCCGCCGCCACGCAGCTCGGCCCGGGCCTCGACGGCGCGACGCAGCTCGGTCCGCTCGTCTCCGCCGAGCAGCGCGAGCGCGTGCTCGGCTACATCGCAACCGGCGTCGAGGAGGGCGCCGAGGTGGTCACGGGGGGCGAGGCGGCGCTGACCGACAGCGGCGGCTACTACGTCGCGCCGACGCTGTTCAGCACGACCTCGGACGAGCTGCGCATCGCGCGCGAGGAGATCTTCGGCCCGGTGCTCGTCGCATCGCCCTACGACAGCCTCGAGGAGGTGGCCGAGCGCGCCAACGCGGGCGAGTACGGGCTTGCGGCCGGGGTATGGACGCGCGACGTCGGCAACGCGCACAAGCTCGCCGCGATGCTGCGCGCGGGCATGGTCTACGTCAACACATGGGGTCTCGCCGATCCGGCGGCGCCGTTCGGCGGCTTCAAGGCCTCGGGCATCGGCCGCGAGCACGGGCACGACGGGCTCGACGCCTACCTGGAGAGCAAGACGGTCTGGACGGCTCTCTGAGCCGCGCCGCCTGAGTGAGCGCCGCCGCCGCAAGCGAACGGCTGCCCGCAGGTCTCCGCCAGGCGCGCATCGCGCAGGCCCTCGCCTGGCTGAGCGGGCTGCTGGTGCTGGCCGCGACGGTCGAGATCGTCCTCGACGGCGCCCTCGAACGCTCGCCGCTGATACCCAAACAGCCGGCGATCGCCGGCTGGCTCTCCGGGATCGGGGAGCGGCTCGGCTACCGGGTCTTCCTGATCGCGCTGCTCGCCGCCGTCGCGGGCTACGCGGGGCTGCTCTGGCTCGCGGGGCGCTTTGGCGTGCCCGCCGTCTCCAAACGGTTCGCGATCGCACTCGTCGCCGCGCTGCACGTGGTCGTGTTCGCCGGCCCGGTGCTGCTCTCGACCGACGTGTTCAGCTACATCGCCTATGCGCGGATGGGCGTCGAACACGGGCTCAACCCGTACCTGCACGGGCCGTCGGCGATCTCGCACGATCCCGTGTTCCGCTATGTCGGGCACAGCTGGCTGGACGTGCCCACGGCCTACGGGCCCCTCTACACGCTGATCTCCTACCCGGTCGCGCTGCTCGGCGTCCACGGGGCGTTGTGGGCGATGAAGCTCGAGGCGCTTGTGGCGAGCGCGGGCACGCTGGCGCTCGTGTGGCGCTGCGCGCGGGCGCGCGGCTTCGAGCCGGTCGCGGCTCTCCTGGCCGTGGGCGCGAATCCGCTGTATGTGATCTACGGGCTCGGCGGCGCCCACAACGACCTGCTGATGATGCTGGCGATGATGGCGGCGGTGTCGCTGATGCTCACCCCGAGCGAGGCGGCCCCGGGCTCGCGCCGGGAAGCGGGAGCCGCGGCGGTCGTCGTCGCCGGGGCGCTGATCAAGGCGACCGTCGCCGTGCTGCTGCCGTTCATGATCCTCGCCCGGCGGCGGCTCGCGCCCGTGGTGGGCGCCCTCGTGGCGCTCGCGGCGGGCGCCCTCGTCGCCTTCGCCGCCTTCGGCTCCCACGGCGTCAACATCGTCGCGGCGCTGAACCGCGACGCGGCGCTCGTCTCGACGGACAGCTTCCCCAACGAGATCGCACACCTGTTCGGAAAGCCAGGCGTGTTCCCGGTCGACCACGACCTGCTCAAGGTCGCCCTCGCGCTGATCCTGGCGCATCTGGCGTGGCGCACCTGGCGCGGCTACGACTGGATCGCGGCCTCGGGCTGGGCGCTGCTCGCGATCGCGGTCACGAGCACCTGGCTGCTCGCCTGGTACATCCTCTGGCCGCTGCCCCTCGCCGTCGTCTGCCGCGACCGCCGGCTGCTGGTCGCGACGCTCGCCGTGCAGGGGCTCTACGTGCTGCACCAGCTCTCGCCCCTGCTGGTGCCGGTGAAATGAAGGACGCGGCGGTCACCGGGGCGCAGCGCGATCCGTGGGGATGGCTGCCCGACCGGCTGGCACCGCGGCCCCAGAGCGCCGAGGACCCGGCCGGGCCGCGAGCTGCGGCTGGCCGAGACGATCGTGCTCGTGCTCGCGTTCGCGTTCCTCGCGACCGCCACGATCAACGACCTCGTGCGCCAGTCCGACATCAACCACCGCCTGATCGCCGACCTGCGCACCTGGCGCACCTATACGCACCACGATTACAAGAACGTCGAACCGAACCAGCAGCTGCTGGGCCCGGCGACCAAGCGCGACGTGATCTGCGGCAACACGCAACCCGGGCCGCCGAGAGAGCGCACGCAGATCTGCCTGGTCGTGCTCGGCCCGACGGTCGATGGCATGCGAACGGTGGCAGGGGGGTGGTACCTGCCGCCGAACACGATCTACAACGTGCGCTCGCTGCGCTACGGCTGCTTCGGCTCGATCACCATGGGGCTGTGCCCGCGATGAGCGCCGCCTCAGAGACGCTCTCCGCGCCGCGCTCGGCGGCGGTCAGTCGCCTGCCGACGTGGTGGCCGCTCGCGGCGCTGACGCTGCTCGCAGCGGCCCTGCGCCTCTCGACGCTCGGGCTGCAGAGCATCTGGTTCGACGAGGCCTTCAC
Organism: uncultured Solirubrobacteraceae bacterium; assembly: GCA_963721285.1. Taxonomy (GTDB): domain Bacteria; phylum Actinomycetota; class Thermoleophilia; order Solirubrobacterales; family Solirubrobacteraceae; genus Palsa-744. The sequence continues at coordinate 241,306 of CAVRIN010000004.1, forward strand.
GCCGCTTCACGTCCTGCACCCGAGCCTCTTCACGACGCTCGAATGGGTGCCGAAAACCGAGAACACGCCGCCGCTGTGGTACCTGATCGAGTGGTTCGACTACCGGCTGCTCGGCACCGGCGCGTTCGCCCTGCGGCTGCCGTCGGCGATCGTCGGGATCGCGCTCGTGCCCGTCGCCTGGCGGATCGGCATGGAGCTCGCCGACCGTGCCACCGCGATCGCGTGCGCCGCACTCGTGGCCGTCGGGCCGCTGTTCGTCTGGTACTCGCAGGAGGCGCGCGCGTACGGCCTGTTCATGTTCACAGCGGGACTCACGGTGCTCGCGTTCGTGCGCGTGCTGCGCGCGCCGAGCGGTCGGCGCCTCGCGCTGTTCTGGCTGGCGGGCTCGCTGATGCTGCTCAGCCACTACTTCGGCGCGTTCGTGCTGGCGGGAATGGCCGTGTGGCTGCTCGCCGATCGGCGCACCCGCAGGCCATCGCTGCCGGCGCTGCTCGGGCTCGCGGCGGTCGCGCTCGCACTCGTACCGCTCGTGCTGTCCCAGGGCGGGCGGAGCACGCAGTGGATCGGCGAATGGCCGCTGAAAGAACGGATCGCGGACATCTTCGGGTATTACGTCAGCGGCTACTCCGGCCGCCATTTCGGGCACACGATCCAGCTGCTCGCCGCGCTGCCGCTGGTCGCCGTCACGCTGCTGGGCGCGTGGCGAATGTGGCAGAGCCGCTCGTCCGGGAGCGGCGCCGGTCCAGAGCCGTCGGCGCCCAGGGAGGACCTGGAGCGCCGCCGCCAGGCCGTCTGGGTCATGCTCGCCGTCAGCGCGGCGGGGGTGCTGATCCCGCTCGCGATGGCTCTCGGCGGTGCCGACTACCTCGCGCCGCGCAACCTCGTCGGCGCGATGCTGCCGGTGACGGCGCTGCTGGCGGTGCTCGCGACGTGGCCGGCGGCGCGCGGCGTGCTCGGCCCCGCGCTGCTCGCGCTCGCGCTGACGACGCTGCTCGCGATCACCGTGGCCATCGACTTCGACCCGAAGGTGCAGCGCGGTGACTGGAAGGACATCGTGCACGCGCTGCCCCGTGAACGCCAGCGCGCGACGGTCGTGAACCTGCTGGGCTCGGGGCCGTTCCGCTACTACATACCCGGCCTGCTCGACGTCCCGCGTCACGGCAGCGTGCGCGTGCGCGAAATCGTGATGGCCCGCGAAGGGTCGGTGGGGGAGCGTGCTATGCGCCCCCCGGTGCCCGGTTTCCACCTCGTCCAGAAGATCGAAAAGCATCGTCTCGTGGCGTTCCGCTTCGTTGCGCCGGAGGATCAGGTCATCTCCGCGCTGACGCTGCGGCGCCGGGCGATCAGCGCCGAACAGCCGACCGTGCTCGCGCCCGCGAGCGTTCAGAGGGCGCGCTAAGTTAGCTTTCCAGCATGCCCGAGTTGACCGTGGAGGCCCGCAGCGAGGCTCGGGTCGCGCTGGAAGCGGCGCGCGACCATCTGCTGTCCCTGCAGAACGAGGCCGGTTGGTGGCGTGGCGAGCTGCAGACGAACGTGACGATGGACGCCGAGGACCTGCTGCTGCGGGAGTTCCTGGGCATCCGCGGTGAGCAGGAGACAGCGCGCAGCGCGGCGTGGATTCGCTCGCAGCAGCGTGCCGACGGCACGTGGACCAACTTCTTCGAGGGCCCGGGCGACCTCTCGACCACGATCGAGGCCTACTGGGCGCTGCGCCTGGCCGGCGACGACCCCGGCGAGGAGCACATGCGGATCGCGGCCGAGTTCGTCCGCGAGCAAGGCGGCGTCGCCGGTGCGCGCGTGTTCACGCACCTGTGGCTCGCCCTCTTCGGGCTCTGGTCCTGGGACCGCGTGCCCGCGCTGCCGGCCGAGATCGTGCTGCTGCCGGCTCGCTTCCCGCTCAACGTCTACGACTTCGCGTGCTGGGCGCGTCAGACGATCGTGGCTCTGTCGGTGGTCAAAGCGCACCGCCCCTGCCGCCCGCTGCCGTTCCGTCTCGACGAGCTCGAACCGCCGCGCGCGGGCGCAGGCCTCGCGGCGGGCGCGGTCTCGGGTGAGTCCGGCCGCCGCGGCGGCTGGCTCTCGCGGATCGACCGCGTGCTCCGGCTCTACGAACGCCGGCCCCTCGCGCCGCTTCGCCGTTTCGCGGTGAACCGCGCCGAGAGCTGGATCGTCAAGCGCCAGGAGACGGATGGCTCGTGGGGCGGGATCCAGCCGCCGTGGGTCTACTCCCTGATCGCGCTGAACCTGTGCGGATATCCCCTCGAGCACCCGGTGATGCGCCGCGGGCTCGACGGGATCGAGACGTTCATGGTCGAGGACCGCGACGACCGGCATGGCGTGGGCGCGCCGAGCGGCCGCAGCCGGCGCCTGGAAGCCTGCCAGTCCCCGGTCTGGGACACGGCCCTAGCGGTCATCGCGCTGAGCGACGCCGGGCTGCCCGGCGAGCATCCGGCGCTCGTGCGGGCCGGGCGCTGGCTGCTCGGGGAGGAGGTGACGGTGCGCGGCGACTGGTCCGTCCAGCGCCCGCACCTGCAGCCGGGCGGATGGGCATTCGAGTTCGCGAACCTCAACTACCCGGACGTCGACGACACGGCCGAGGTCGTGCTCGCGCTGGAGCGGCTCGCGACCGGCCCGGATGCCGTCGACGGGATCGCGGGCGCCCGCGAGCGCGCCCTCGCCTGGACCGTCGGCATGCAGAGCTCTGACGGCGGCTGGGGCGCCTTCGACGCCGACAACACGCGCGCGCTCGTGCGCGAGCTCCCGTTCCTCGACTTCGGCGAGGTCATCGACGAGCCCAGCGCCGACGTGACGGCCCACACGATCGAGATGCTCGCGGCCCTCGGGCTCGACAACGGCGAGGCGGCTCAGGCCGGCGTGCGGTGGCTGCTCGAGCACCAGGAGCCCGACGGATCGTGGTTCGGGCGCTGGGGGATCAACCACGTCTACGGCACCGGGGCCGCGGTGCCCGGCCTCCTCGCCGCGGGCGTCCGGCCGCAGAGTGGGCCGGTCCGGCGTGCGGTGCGCTGGCTGGAGCGGCACCAGAACGAGGACGGCGGCTGGGGCGAGGACGCGCGCTCCTACGAGGACCCGCGTTGGATCGGCCGCGGCGCCAGCACGGCCTCGCAGACCGCCTGGGCGCTGCTGGCGCTGCATGCGGCCGGCGAGTTCGGCGACGCGATGGCCAGGGGCGTAGCCTGGCTGGTGGCCACGCAGCGCGGCGACGGAGGCTGGGAAGAGCCGCAGTACACCGGTACGGGATTCCCGTGCGACTACTACATCAACTACCACCTGTACAGGATCACCTTCCCGGTCATGGCGCTCGGCCGCTGCCTGGCGGCGAGGGGCGACGAGCGCGGGCCGGACGCCGGGCGGGCGGGCGCCCTGGAAAGACTCACCGAGAGCCGGGGGTGATTCCGCACCCGATGGCGGGGCATACCCCGTCCCGGGCGCCGGGCACGCTCACCGATCGCCGGCAAGCGGCGCCGTCCTTGGAGGCGGTGATGGCGCGCGCGGCGACGGAGAACTTCCCGGTTGCGAGCCGCCTGCTGCCGCGCGCCGAGCGCGAGCACCTGCTCGCGGTCTACGGCTTCGCCCGGCTGGTCGACGAGCTGGGCGACTCGACGGCGAGCGCGCCCGAGGACCGGCTCGCGGCGCTCGACTGGCTGGAGGCGGAACTGGACCTGGCGCTCGCCGGCCACGCTGAGCACCCGCTGATGGCGCGACTCGGGCGCACGATTGCAGCGTGCGGCCTGCCCCGCGAGCCGTTCGCGCGGCTGATCGAGGCCAACCGACTCGACCAGCGCCGCGACCGTTACCGCAGCTGGGAGGAGCTCCGGGCGTACTGCACGCTCTCGGCCGACCCCGTCGGCGAGATCGTGCTCGGCATCTTCGGCCGCGCCGAGCCCGAGCTGATCGCGCTCTCGGACCGCATCTGCACCGCGCTCCAACTCGCCGAGCACTGCCAGGATGTCGCCGAGGACCTCGGTCGGGGGCGGATCTACCTCCCGCAGGAGGACCTCGCGCGCTTTGGCTGCGGCGAGGACGAACTGGCGCGCGCGCACGCGGGGCCGCCGCTGCGAGCGGTGCTGGCGTTCGAGGTGCAGCGCGGGCGCGGCCTGCTCCGCGAGGGGCTGCCCCTCCTGGCCCGCCTGCGCGGCCGCCCGCGCCTGGCAGTGGCCGCGTTCGCCGCCGGCGGCCGCGCGGCGCTCGAGGCGGTCGAACGCGCCGGCTTCGACGTGCTGCCGGGTCCGCCGCGCGCCGGCACCGTGCGGCGGCTGGCAGCGCTCGCGGCGACGCTCGCAGCCCCGGAGGCGCGGCGATGAGCGCGCAGAGCGCAGTCGAGGAAGCCTACGCCCGCTGTGAGGCGATCACGCGGGAGCAGGCGGCGAACTTCTACTACGGGATCCGGCTGCTCTCCGGCGAGCGCCGGCGCGCGATGTGCGCCGTCTACGCCTTCGCTCGGCGGATCGACGACATCGGCGATGGCCCGCTCCCGACCGAGCAGAAGCTTGCGCTGCTCGACGAGGAGGAGCGGGCGTTGGAGCCGCTCGCCGCCGCCACCGGGATCCTGGGAATCGAGGGCGATCCTGTGGTGCTGGCGCTCGCGGATGCCCGCACGCGCTTCCCGCTGCCGGTCGACGCGCTCTCGGAGCTGATCGAGGGTGTGCGCATGGATGTGCGCGGCACCTCGTATGAGACCTTCGAGGAGCTGTTGCCGTACTGCCGCCGCGTCGCGGGCACGATCGGGCGGCTGTGCCTGGCGATCTTCGGGTTGCGCGACGCGCCAGGCGCCGACCGCGGCGCCCGTGCGGAGGTCCTCGCCGACGACCTGGGCGTGGCGCTGCAGCTGACGAACATCCTGCGCGACGTTCGCGAGGACGCGGAGAACGGGCGAATCTACTTGCCGGCGCAGGACCTGGCGGCCCACGCCCTCCCCCGCGGGGACCCGGCCGTCCTCGCCGCGGTGATCCGCGCGGGCGCCGCCGGCGAGGAGCCCGTACGCGCCGAGCTCGGCGCACTGGTCTCCTTCGAGGCCGAGCGCGCCCGCGAGTGGTTCGACCGCGGCCTGGAGCTGGCCGACATGCTCGATCGCCGCAGCGCCGCATGCCTGCTCGCGATGGCGGGGATCTACCGCCGGCTGCTCGAGCGCATCGACGCCGAGCCCGACGCCGTGCTGCGGGGTCGGGTCTCGCTGCCCGCACGAGAGAAGGCGCTGGTCGCTGTGCGCGGCATGCTGGGGGTGGCCGCTTGAGGCGGGTGGTCGTGGTCGGAGGCGGCCTCGCCGGCATCGCGGCCGCGCTCGACTGCGCGCAGGCGGGCGCGCCGGTGACGCTCGTGGAGGTCCGCCGCCGGCTCGGCGGCGCCGCCTACTCCTTCGAGCGCGACGGGCTGCAGATGGACAACGGCCAGCACGTCTTCCTGCGCTGCTGCACGGCCTACCGCGGGCTGCTCGATCGCCTCGGCAGCGGCGGTCTGGTCGCGCTGCAGCCGCGCCTGGAGATCCCCGTGCTGGCACCCGGCCGCCCGACGCGCCGGCTGCGCCGCGGGCGGCTGCCGGCGCCCGCCCATCTGGCCGGCGCGCTCGCGCGCTACCCGCACCTCACTCGGCGCGAGCGCTTCGACGCGGCCCGCGCCGCGCTGGCGCTCGGGCGTCTGGACCCGTCGGATCCGGCGCTCGACGAGGTGGCCTTCGGCGACTGGCTGGCTCGCCACGGCCAGGGCCCGTCAGCGGTGGCGGCGCTGTGGGATCTGATCGCGCTGCCCACCCTCAACCTGCGCGCGGCGGATGCCTCGCTCGCGCTGGCCGCCTTCGTCTTCCAGACCGGCCTGCTCTCGAGCGCCGACGCCGGCGACATCGGCTTCCACGTCGGCACTCTGCAGCAGATCGTCGGCGACCCCGCGCGCCGCGCGCTCGCCGAGGCGGGGGTGGAGGTGCGCCTCGGCTGGCGAGCGGAGCGCCTGGAGCGCCTCGACGACGGCGGTTACCGGCTCGGCGGCCGGGCGGCGTCCGGCGCGGAGGAGCTCGAGGCGCAGGCGGCCGTCGTCGCGCTCCCGCACGACCGCGCCGGAGCGCTGCTGGAGCCGCTGCTCGGCCCCCACGCGGGACGCCCGGCGCCGCTCGACAGCTCGCCGATCGTGAACCTGCACATCGTCTACGACCGCCGCGTGCTCGACGAGCCGTTCGCGGCCGGGGTCGGCACGCCCGTCCAGTACCTGTTCGATCGAACCCGCGCCGCCGGCGCTGCCGCTCCTCACCAGTACCTCGCGGTCTCGCTCTCGGGGGCCGCACCCGAGATGGAGCTGAGCGTCTCGGAGCTGCGGGAGCGTTACCTGCGAGCGATGCGTGAGTTGCTGCCGCGCGCGCGCACGGCCGTCGTGGAGCGCTTCCAGGTCACGCGCGAGCACGCCGCCACCTTCCGCGCCGCTCCCGGCACCGCCGCGCTGCGGCCGGGCGCCCGCACTGCGCTGCGGGGCCTCGCGCTCGCGGGGGCGTGGACCGACACCGGCTGGCCGGCGACGCTCGAGGGCGCGGTGCTGAGCGGGCGGCGGGCGGCCGCCGTCGTGCTGGAGCAGCTGGGAACCGGCTCGGCCGGCGAGGCGGGCGCGGAGCCCCGGCGGGCGGGCGCCGGCGAGGAGGGCGTCTTGGCGGTGGGCGGGTGAGCGAGCTGATCCTCGCGGCGCCGTTGCGACTCGAGGCGGCCCTGATCGCCTCGGCCGTTCGCGGTGCGCCCGTGCACAAGACCGGGATGGGCCCCGCCAGGGCGAGGGCCGCCGCCGGCGAGCTCGGCGGGCGGGACGCGCGAGCGGTCCTCGTGCTCGGCTTCTGCGGCGGGCTCGACGAGTCCTCGGTCCCGGGCGAAGTGATCGTCGCCGAGGAGGTCTACGCGGCGCCCGACGAGAACCACCGCGAGCCGCCCGTGCGCTGCGACCTCGCCGGGCGCCTCGTCGGGCGGCTCACCGGGCTCGGGCTGAAGGTCCGGCTCGGCAGCGTCGTCTGCGTCTCGAAGCTGGCCCTCGGCGAGCGCCGCGCGGAGCTCCACGCGGGCGGCGCGATCGCGGTGGACATGGAGTCGGTGTGGCTGGCCTCCGGCGCCGGGGAGCGGCCCTTCGGGGTCGTCCGCGTAGTCCTCGACAGTCCCAGCCACGAGCTGCTCCGCCCGCAGGCGGTCGGCGGGGCGCTGCGCGCCGCCCGCTCGCTGCGCCGGGTCGCTGCCGCGCTTCATGACTTCGGCCCCGACGACTAAGGTAGGCGGCGAGATGGGAGCCCGCCTGAAACAGAGCACGCGCATGGGCATGTACCTGATGCGCCAGCGGCTCGCCAAACGCGAGAAGTTCCCGCTGATCGTCGAGCTCGAGCCCCTCTTCCAGTGCAACCTCGCGTGCTCCGGCTGCGGGAAGATCCAGCACCCCGAGCACGAGCTGCGCCGTCGGATGCCCGTCGAGCAGGCGGTCGCCGCGATCGAGGAGAGCGGCGCGCCGATGGTCTCGATCGCCGGCGGCGAGCCGCTGATCCACCCTGAGATCGACGTGATCGCCGCCGAGCTGATCAAGCGCAAGCGCTTCGTCTACCTGTGCACCAACGCCCTGCTGCTCGAGAAGAAGCTTCCCGACTTCCAGCCGAGTCCCTACTTCGCATGGGCAGTGCACATGGACGGGCTGCGCGAGCGCCACGACGAATCGGTCGAGCGGGAGGGCGTCTTCGACAAGGCGGTGGCCGCGATCCGCGCCGCCAAGGCGGCCGGGTTCAGGGTCACCACCAACACGACGTTCTTCACGCACGACTCGGCGAAGACGGTGCGCGAGGTGCTCGACTTCCTCAACGACGACCTCGAGGTCGACGAGATGATGATCTCCCCGGCCTACGCGTATGAGAAAGCGCCCGATCAGGACCACTTCCTGGGTATCAAGCAGACTCGCGAGCTGTTCAGCGAGGCCTTCGCGGACGGACGCCGCAAGCGCTGGCGGCTGAACCACAGCCCGCTGTTCCTCGACTTCCTCGAAGGCAACGCCGATTTCGAGTGCACCGCCTGGGGCATCCCCAGCTACTCGCTGTTCGGCTGGCAGCGACCCTGCTACCTGATGGCGGATGGCTACGCGAAGACCTACAAGGAGCTGATCGAGACGACCGAGTGGGAGAAGTACGGGCGCGGCCGCGATCCGCGCTGCGACAACTGCATGGCCCACTGCGGCTACGAGCCGACCGCGGTCCTGCAGACCACCCGCTCGCTCAGGCAGTCACTGCGGGCTCTCGCCGGCTGAGGCCTCGGCGACCGGCTGAAGTTCCTCTTCGTCGGGCGCGGACGCCTCGGCCCGCCGGCGCAGATCGCCCCAGGTGAGCCCCTCGCGCAGCAGCGCGGGCACGCCGAGGGCAAGCGCGGTGATCACCTCGACGGCCTGGAGGATGATCCCGTAGGCGAGCCCGGACCCCGCCGGTACCCCGTAGGCCGCGAGCACGACCAGGCAGGCGGCCTGGAACACGCCGACGTTCGAGGGCGTCGCGGGCAGCACGGCGCTGACGTTGACCGCGAGCAGGATCGCGGCAGCCGCCGAGAGGCCCGCCTCGTGCTCGAGGTGAAGCGCGACCAGCACCGCGTAGCAGGCCAGCCACTGCAGCGCCCAGGCGAGCAGCTGCATCGCCACGGCGGGCGCGCCGTGGCGCGGGCGCGCGAAGACGACGAGGCCGCGCCGCGCCTCGCGCAGCAGCCGCTCGACGGTCGACGCCGCGGCGCGGAGCCGCGCCGAGGGCGAGAGGCGCCCGAGCGAAAGCAGGCGCGGCCCCGCGATCACCAGCAACGTCACCGCGAGCGGGATCGAGAGCGCGACGATCACGCCCGTGAGGTGGCCGCCGAGCAGCGGCACCGCGCTCAGCGTGACCACCGCCAGCACCGCGAGCGCGATCAGGTTCATGAGGGTCTGCGAGACCACAGTGCCGGCGACGACGGGCAGCACGTGGCGCTGCGGTCCGGGTAGGCGGCGGCTCAGCACGACCACCCGCGTCGGCTCCCCGAGCCGGCCGGGGAAGACCGCCGAGGTCATCACGCCGATCATCGTCGCGCGCACAACCGAGGCCCAGTGGATCGCCGTCTGGGGGAGCGCGGCCCGCAGCGTCTCGTACCAGGACACCGAGCGCAGCAGGAGGGACAGTGCCATCAGCGCCACCGCGAGCACGATCCAGCCGGGGTCGGCGTTGATCAGCGCGTGGCCGACGTGGGCGAGGTTCAGACGCGTGAGCGCGAACGCGACGAGCCCCGCGAGCAGCAGCGCGAGCAGCGCGATCCCGGCTCGCCGCCGGCCCCGGCCCTCCCTCGCGGGCACGGGCGGTCGCGAGGACGGAGGTCGGTTCTCTGCCATCGGGCGGGGTCTATCAGTTCGCGCGCGGTCGATCACGATCACCTGGCTTGCCGCCGGTATGCTGCCAGTCCGCAGCGATGAGGCCCGCTCCATAACCGCGGCTCCGGCCGCTGATGGCTTCTACTCCCGTCACCGCGAGCAGCGAGGGCCAGTCGTGGAACGCGAGCCGGATATCGATGCGATTGAGGAGGCGCCGCTCGTACTCGTCCCCGCCGTCGACGCGCGCGAGCTGGCCGCCGTCTTCTGCGGAGGCTTCCTCGGCGCGCTGGCGCGGGCGGCGCTGGAGCAGTGGCTCGGCGCCGGCGCGGGGAGCTGGCCGTGGGCGACGTTCGTCGTGAACCTGATCGCCGCGGGACTGCTGGGCTTCGCGGTCGCGTGGCTGGGTACCCCACGAGGGGGCACAAGCGAGCACCATCCCCGCACGATGTACGGCCGTGCCTTCCTCGCCACCGGCGTCTGCGGAGCGCTGAGCACGTTCTCGACCGTGATGATCGAGCTGATCCACCTCTACGAACACGCCGGCTTCGGACTCGCGTGTGCCTACGCCGGCGCCAGCGTGGCCGGCGGCGCAGGCGCGCTGCTGCTCGGGATGTCGCTGGAGGCTCGCGTGCCGACGCGGGTGCCTGCGTGATGGGCTTCCTTGCGCTGTGGCTCGGCGTCGGCGCGATCGGCGGGCTGGCCTCGATCGCGCGCTTCGCGGTCCACGGCCTGTTCCCGCTCGACTCCCGGGCAGGCTTCCCCGTCGGCACGCTCGCCGTCAATCTCACCGGATCGTTCGCGCTCGGGGTGCTGGTCGGCGCGGGCGTCGGCGGCGACGCGTACCTGCTCGCGGGCACCGCGGCGCTCGGCTCCTACACGACCTTCTCGACCTGGATCCTCGACAGCGAGCGGCTCGTGCGCCATGGCCGCCGCGGCCGCGCGGCCGCGAACCTCCTCGGCAGCCTCGTACTCGGCGTTGCAGCGGCGGAGCTGGGAAGGGTCCTCGCGGGCGGCTGAGGCGCTCGACCGGTCTAGCTCTCGTCGGGGCCGGTTGCGTGCGGTCGAGGGAAGCGCGCGGCCCAGGGCTCGGGCGCCAGCTGCAGGCCATTGCACAGATAGGCGATGACGTGGTACCAGCCGGCCGTGACGATCAGCTCGATCGTCTGGGGCGGCGAGAACAGCGAGCTCAGCTCGCGCCACAGCTCCTCGCTGATCGAGCTCGTGCGGTGAAGCTCCTCGGCGAGCCTCAGCACCGCCGACTGCGCCTGGTCCCAGCAGGGCTCCGCCGACCCGCCGAGGGCGGTCGCGCGCAGGCGAGCCTCGTCGAGATCCGCCGCGTCGCCGAAGGCCGTCGCATGAACTCCCCACTCGTACTCGGCGCCGGTGAGCGCGCACGTGCGGTCGATCATCAGCTCGCGCAGGCCGATCGGCACCGTCGCCCGCGAGCCGAGGATCCCCGCCCCCAGCGGGCGCATCCGGCTCATGAGCTCCTCGTGGACCGCGAGCGTGCGGAACAGCACGAGCGGCTCGATCTCGGCGTGGGCATCGCCGCCGGAGGCGGGGGGCGGCATCCAGCGCTCGAGCTGCTCGGCGACCGATGGCTCGTAAGGGGGTTGCGGCGGCGCGATGCGCGGGCTGTCCGTGGTGGCGCTCATCTACACTCCTTCGTCGTGCTTCGGTTTTCACAGCGGATGGGATCTCGCAGAGTATCGCTTTTCTTTTCGAAGCGCGATCGGATGAGCGGCGCCGATCGGCACGTGCCTGCGCCGGGCGCGCCGGTGCGGGGGTCGCGCAGCGGCCGGCCCGTGATGGCGCTGCTCGACCTGCTCGGGCGCCGCTGGGCGCTGCGCGTGCTGTGGGAGCTGCGCGAGGGGCCGGTAGCGTTCCGAGCGCTCCAGCAGCGCTGTGACGGCATGTCCTCGAGCGTGCTCAACCAAAGGCTGGCGGAGCTGCGCGCCGCCGAGGTCGTCGAGCTCTCCGACGCGGGCTACGGGCTCACCGCGGAGGGGGTACGCCTGCTCGAGGGCCTCGAGCCGCTGCAGGCGTGGGCAGAGCGGTGGGCGGCGCGCTCGGGCAAGGGCCCGGCCCGTGCGGATCGCGCGCCGAGCACAAGCCGGCGCTGATCAGGCCTCGAGCAGCAGCGTCACGGGCCCGTCGTTGACCAGCTCGACCGCCATGTGAGCGCCGAACACGCCGCGCCGGGCGCCGGCCACACGGCAGAACAGCTCGTACAAAGGCTCGGCCTGCTCGCCCGGCGCCGCCGCCGTGAAGCTGGGGCGGTTGCCGCGTCGCGCGTCGCCGTAGAGCGTGAACTGGCTGACGCACAGGATCTCTCGCTCGCCGAGCCCCTCGTTCATGTTGCCGGCCGCGTCAGGGAAGATCCGCAGCGAGCGCACCTTGGCCGCGAGCCGCTCCGCCTGCTCGGGGCCGTCCTCCCGGCTGACGCCGAGCAGCACCAGCAGCCCCGGGCCGATCTCGCTCACGAGTCGCCCGGGCGTTCCGGTGGGGTCTGCATCGGAGGCCACACGGACGCTCGCCCGGGTGACCCTCTGCACGAGCGCGCGCATCGCCGGCGAGTATGTCATACTTAAGTGGATGCTTAACCAACGCGACCCCGTCGAGCAGATGTTCCACGCCCTCGGCGACCCCACGAGGCGCAAGATCGTGGAACACCTCAGCAGCGGCCCGGCGACCGTCAGCGAGCTGGCGCGCCCGCTGGCGATCTCCCTGCCCGGCGTCGTGCAGCACCTGCAGGTGCTGGAAGCGAGCGGGCTCGTCGCCTCGGAGAAGGTCGGCCGCGCGCGGCGATGCAGCGTGCGCCCGGCGGCGATGCGCGAGGCCGAGCGCTGGATCGCACAGCGGCGCGAGGAATGGGAGCGCCGCCTGGACCGGCTCGGCGAGTACCTGGCCGAGAACCCCTAGAGCACCAGAGAGGAGCATTCGATGAGCGAACAGTCGACCGAGCACGCCACCTTCGTGATCGAGCGGAGCTACCCGGCGGATCCCGCGCGCGTGTTCAGGGCATTCGCCTCGACCGAGGAGAAGTCGAAGTGGTTCGGCCCGCCCGAGGACGGGTCGCAGGGGATCGAGCTCGACTTCCGCCCCGGCGGCGCGGAGAGCTTCGAGGCGCACGGGCCGGACGGCGCCCGCTACCGCTACAGCGCGCTCTATCACGACATCGTGCCGAGCGAGCGGATCGTCTACACGTATGAGATGTACCGCGAGCAGGACCGCATATCCGTGTCGGTGAGCACCGTCGAGCTGCGGGCGGCCGAGGGCGGGACCGCGCTCACATACACCGAGCAGGGCGCGTACCTGGACGGTCACGACGGTCCGGGGCCGCGCGAGCACGGGACGCGCGTCGCGCTCGAACGGATCACCGACGCGCTGGCGGCGTGAGCGGCGAGGCGCGCGATAGCCGCTGGGCGGCGCTGTACGTCCTCTGCGCCGGGATGATGATGATCGTCTTGGACGTGACGGTCGTGAACGTCGCGCTGCCCTCGATCCAGGACGAGCTGCGGTTCTCGAGCGCGGCGCTCGCATGGGTCGTGAACGGCTATCTGATCGCCTTCGGCGGGCTCCTGCTGCTGGCGGGGCGGCTCGGCGATCTGATCGGACGGCGCCGCGTGTTCCTCGCCGGGATCGCCGTCTTCACGCTCGCCTCACTGCTGTGCGGGCTCGCCGACAGCAAGTCGCTGCTGGTCGCCGCGCGCTTCGTGCAAGGGGTCGGCGGCGCGATGACCTCGGCGGTGATCCTCGGCATGATCGTGACGATGTTCCCCGAGCCCAGGGAGCAGGCGCGGGCGATCGGCGTGTACGCGTTCGTGGCCTCGGCCGGCGGCTCGGTCGGGCTGCTCGCCGGCGGCGTGATCACGCAGGCGATCGACTGGCACTGGATCTTCTTCGTGAACGTGCCGCTCGGGCTCGCCACGGCCCTGCTTGCGCGTCGGGTGCTCGAGCCGGAGGCGGGCATCGGGCTCGAGCGCGGCGCGGACGCTCCGGGTGCCGTGCTGATCACGGCGGCTCTGATGGTCGGCGTCTACGCGATCGTTGGGCCCGCCGCGGCGCACGGCTGGGGCGATCCGCGGACGATCGCCGTGGGCGCACTCAGCGTCGCGCTGCTGGGGTGCTTCGTGGCGAGGGAGGCCACCGCGGCGCATCCGCTCGTGCCGCTTCGGATCTTCCGCTCGCGTCCTGTGGTCGCCGCCAACGCGATCCAGATCCTCTCGGTCGCCGGCATGTTCGGGATGTTCTTCCTCGGCGCTCTGTACCTGCGCCGCGTGCTGGGCTACGACGCGCTGCAGATCGGCCTCTCGTTCCTGCCCGTCACGGTCGCGATGGGAATTCTCTCGATCCGCTACTCCGAGCGGATCGTCACGCGCTTCGGGGCCCGCAACGCGCTGCTGGCCGGGCTGCCGCTGATCATGGCCGGGCTGGCCCTCTTCGCCCGCGCCGGCGTGCACGGCAGCTATTTCGCTCAGGTCCTGCCCTCGATGGCGCTGCTCGGGATCGGCGCCGGGATCGCGTTCCCTGCGCTGATGACCGTGGCGATGTCCGGCGCCACGGCTCAGGACGCCGGCCTTGCCTCGGGGCTCGTCAACACGACCGCGCAGGTCGGCGGGGCGCTCGGGCTGGCAGTGCTCGCGACGCTGGCGGACTCGCGCAGCCGGGCCCTGAGCGGCGCCGGCGATTCCGCGGCGCAGGCGCTGACCGGCGGCTACCACCTCGCGTTCTGGATCGCGGCCGCCCTGGTCGGCTGCGCGCTCGCCGTGGCCGTCGTGGCGCTGCCGCGGCGCCTGCCCGCATTCCCGGGTGCCGCCCACGCTTCGGAAGCGCCCGAGGGCCTGAGAACGGCGCAGGCGGAGGGCGCGCCCGGGTCCTGAGGGCCGCCGCGCGCCCGCCCGCCAGCCGGTCCGGATTGGACGTTCAGGACTGAAGCCTGCGCACGATGCTGCCGAAGAGACCAAATGCGCCGCCCTGGGCGTGCACGGAGCCCGATCGGACGTCTCAGCCTCACGCGGCAGGTGGCGCTGCTCAGCCTGCTCCCGACGATCGCGCTGGGCCTGATCCTGGCGCGCGTGCTCCAGGGCCAGATCGTCGATCGCACGCTGGCCGACGCGACACGATCGGCGCGCATCATCGCGCGGCTCGGAGTCCAGCCCAGCCTGACCCCGCAGAACCTGAGCCACGGCCTGACGGCGGCCGACGTGCAGGGACTCGACAGCCGTCTGAACGGCCCCTCGGTCGGCCAGGACCTCGCGCGCATCAAGGTGTGGAACTCCGGCCACAAGATCGTGTACTCCGAGGACCACTCCCTGATCGGCAGAGCGCCCGAGCCGAGCGATGACCTCGAGGAGGCACTCGACGGGCACCCGCAGGGCGCGGCGCTCGTAGATCCGAGCAAGGACAGCGAGACGGCGAGCGAGGTCGGCCTCGGCGAGCTGATCGAGGTCTACGTTCCGCTGCGCTTCAAGGCCGGAGGACCTCCGGCCGGCGCGTTCGAGATCTATCTCAGCTACCGGCCCGTCGCGGCGGCCGTGCAGCGCGACAAGCGCACGGTCGCTCTGCTGCTGGCGATCGGCCTGGCCCTGCTGTGGGCGGTGCTCTACCGGATCGTCGCCCGCGCATCGCGGCGTCTGCGCCGCCAGTCGGCTGAGAGCTACCGGCTCGCCCGGTTCGACGCGTTGACCGGGCTGCCGAACCGCACCCTGTTCGTCGAAGAGCTCGGACGCGCGGCGCGCCGTGCGCAGCGCCGGGGCACCGGTGCCGCTGTCCTGCTGATCGATCTCGAGCGCTTCAGCGCGATCAACAACACGCTAGGCGCGAGCAGCGGCGATGAGGTGCTGCGCGAGGTCGCAGGACGGCTCGACGGCTGCTTCGAGGGCGCGTTCGCGGCCCGCGTCGGAGCGGACGAGTACGCGCTGCTGTGCCCGCGCGACGGCACCACCGAGCGTGCCCGCGCGCGGGCGGCTGAGGTGCTCGGCGCGCTCGAGGCGCCCGTCGTCCTCCAGGAGGTCGCCCTCGACGTCGAGGCGAGCGTCGGCGTGGCCGTGCTCGGCGAGCACGCGGACGACCCCGACGTGCTGCTCCAGCGGGCCGACCTGGCGCTCGCACACGCCCGCTCCCACGGCAGCCGGCTCGAGGTCTACTCGCCGCGCATGGAGCGTTCGGATGCCGCGCGGCTGAAGCTGCTCGGGCAGGTGCGCGGCGCGCTTGCGGGAGGCGAGTTCACGCTCCACTACCAGCCGAAGGTCGATCTGCAGAGCAGGCGCATCGCCGGCGTGGAGGCGCTCGTGCGCTGGCGCCACCCCGAGCTCGGGCTGCTGGCCCCTGACCGCTTCATCCCGCTGATCGAGCAGACCGCCCTGATCGGCCCGCTGACCATGCACGTGCTCGAGCAGGCGCTCGCGCAGGCCGTCGCGTGGCGGCGGCGGGGCATCGTGCTGCAGATGGCGATCAACCTCTCCGCCCGCAACCTGCTCGACCCCGAGCTGCCGGAGCGGATCGCCGCGATGCTCCGCGAGAAGGACGTGCCCGCCGAGCAACTCGTGGTCGAGATCACCGAGAGCACGGCGATGGCGGATCCGGATCGCGGCGTCCGGGTGCTCGAGACGCTGAGGCTGATGGGCGTGGGGGTCGCGATCGACGATTTCGGAACGGGCAACGCCTCGATCGAGTACCTTGCCGAGCTGCCCGCGACCGAGCTGAAGATCGACCGCGCCTTCGTGACGGAGATCCTCGACCACGAGCGCGACCGGGCGATCGTGCGCTCGACGATCGACCTCGCGCGCAACCTCGGCATGACCGTCGTCGCGGAGGGCATCGAGAGCGAGGAGACGCTCGAGTACCTCGCCGGCGCCGGATGCGCGATGGGGCAGGGGTACGTGTTCGCACGGCCGCTGCCGGCCGAGGAGCTGACCCCGCAGCTCGCCGCCGCGTTCGGGCTGGGCGGCGCAGAGCTGCGCTCCGGCAGCGACGCGGTGTTCGGGCCGCATCGCCCGCGCGAGCAGGCGGCTGCCGGCTCCAAGCAGGCGCGCTAGCCGCCGTCTTGCGGCTCGAACACGCGGTGCGAGCCGTCGTCGAGGACGACGACGCCGCCCCGCTGCAGCCAGTGCGCGGCGCCCTCCGGCCCGCTCAGCAGCGCCGCCTTGGCGCGCACCTCGGCGAGCGCCGCGCTCGGCGCGAGCGCCGTCGCCTGCACGACCCCCGTGTAGGCCGGGCGCCCGCTCGCGGGGTCGAGCACGTGGTGGGCCGGCCGGCCCGACGCGTCGAGCCAGCTGCGCCGCCCGATGCCGGTCGTCGCGACGCCGCCGCGCGTGAGGCGAAAGCCGTGCAGCACCGACCCGTCGAACGGGCTCTGGACCTCGACCAGGCGCTCGACCCCGGCGGACCCGCCGAGCGCGAGGTCGCCGCCGCAGTCGATCGCAACGCTGCGGCGCTCGGCGAGGGCCGCGACGAGCTCGTCGGCCAGCAGGCCCTTCGCGAGCCCGCCGCTGTCGAGCATCAGCCCGGGGGGACGGCGCACGACCATGGCGTCCTCGTCCACATCCAGCTCCAGCCAGCGACGGTGCGGGGCGGGACCGGCCGGGCGCCGCGGCGGTGCCAGCTCGAGCGCGCGCGAAAGCGGCAGCGCCGGCGGCAGCGCGCGGTCGTAGCCGGCGGCCGCAAGCTCGCCGAGCAGCGTCGCGTCGACGAGGCCCCCACTCAGCTCGGCAGCGCGGCGTGCGGCCGCCGCGAGCTTCGCCAGCAGCGAGCTCACCGGTACGGACTCACGCGGGTCGCCGTTCAGGCGCGAGAGCTCGCTCCAGGAGATGAAGCGGGAGAAGCGGACGTGCCAGGCGAGCATCCTCGCGCGGGCCCGCGCCGCGGCCGCGGCCGCGCCGTCGCCGGTGCGCGAGTCCTCGACGTAGACGGCACACTCGGAGCCGAAGCACTCGAAGCGCTCGATCGCCTCGGCGTTCACGACTGGCGCGTGGTGAGGCTCGATGGCGCTTCGGCTTCGCTGGAGGATTCCGAGCCGCTCGAGCCGCCCGAGGATTCGCCTTCGGTGGGGCTTTCGCTCGAGCTGGAGGGTTCTTCGGTCGCCGGGACTTCGGAGCTCGCGGATTCGCCGCTCGATTCCCCGTCGCCCGCGGCCGAGCCGCTGCCCGCTTCGCTTTCGCCCGCCGCGGCTTCTTCGGAGCGACGCTGGGCAGCTTCGCGTTCGGCGGTCCGCTTGCGTGCGGCCGCGGCCTTGGCTGCCGCGCGCTTGGATGCCGTCCGGCTCGCCGCGGCCGCTCGCTTTTCGGCGTTCGCCACCAGCGCGGGATCGTGGCCCGAGGCGAGCTGGACGTAGACGACGAGGAACACGGCGACGAACATCGCGACCGTGGCCGCGGCGACGGACCGCCGGATGCGCCGGGCGCGGCGGGCGAGCGCATCGCGCTTGGCGCGCGCGAGCTCGCGCGCGTCCATTCGCGCGGTGCGCGGCTCGGCGCGAGGCTGCCGGCGGGCCGGGCTCACGGCCGCTCCGCCGCTGCCCGGGGGCTCGCGCCCGCGCCGTGCGGGTGGGCCTCGGCGCGGCGCGGAGACTCGGCCGAGCGGTCCCACCAGCGCGCGAACAGGAGCGCGAGCGCCGGCAGGACCACGATCGCCGTCATCACGAGGAACCACGTGCGCCCGGCGTCGGTGCCCTCGCCCAGCGAGTGGACGAGGCCGAGCAGCCAGGCCGCCGCGGTCAGCCGGTGAAGCCGCCGCCAGCGCTGCACGCCGATGCGGGCGCGCAGGTAGTAGGAGAGGCCCAGCAGCGCGAGCGCCCAGAACGCGACGATGCCGGCGGTCGTCCAGAACGTCTTGTAGGAGCTCACGAACGGCAGCGCCACGTCGGCCAGCGAGGGGTGCAGGTAGGAGTCCCCGAGCAGCGTCAGGCCGTGCACGGCCAGCGCGCCGAGCGACGGCCAGCGACAGCGCCTCGTGGGCGACGCGAAGCTCGGCGCCGCCGGAACGCCGCAGGCGCCCGCCGAGCCCCTTCTGAGTGCTCATCAGCAGCCCGACGGCGACGCTGACGCTGGCGAGGATCAGCGCCACGATTCCCGCGGCCCGGCTGGCGAGCCAGAACACGTGGGGGCCCGCGGCCGTGGCGACGGTCGTGATCTGCGAGGGGAGCATGCGAGTCAGGAAAGCGTGTCTTCCTTACAGCTACCTGAGGGTGGCATGAGGATCGGTTCAGCGAGCCGAAGGTGAGAGAAAGCTCACTCGCCGGGCGCAGCAGCTGCGGGCACGCGGGCTGGGCAGCTCGACGACGAAGGCCGCTCCGCCGCCCGGCACGTCCCGCACGGCGATCGAGCCGTGGTGCGCGTGCACGACGCCCTGCGCGATCGCCAGGCCGAGCCCGGCGCCGGCGCGCCCGCGCTCGCGTCCGCCCTCCCGGCGCCAGAAGCGCTCGAAGAGCTGCTCGCGCTCGGCTTCGGGAACTCCCTCGCCGTGGTCGGTCACGCTCATCGTGACGCGTTCTGGGCCGTCGGCGACGGCGACCTCGATCGGCGTTCCGCCGGGGGTGTGGACGATCGCGTTGCCGAGCAGGTTCGCGAACACCTGGCGAAGCTGCAGCGCGTCGCCCGCGACGATCGCCGGCCCGTCGGCGCTCAGAGCGATCTCGCGATCAGGCGCCCGTGCGCGCGCGTCCTGAACCGCGTCGCGGGCAAGCGCAGCGAGGTCGACCGGCTCGCGGTCTCGCGCCGGCCGCTCGTCGAGGCGCGCCAGCGCGAGCAGGTCCTCGACCAGGACGCCCATGCGCTCGGACTCCTCCTCGATCCGGCGCATCGCGGTCTCGGTGCCGGCCGGATCGCGTACCGCGCCGAGCCTGAACAGCTCCGCGTAGCCGCGGATCGAGGCGAGCGGCGTGCGCAGCTCGTGTGAGGCGTCGGCCAGGAACCGGCGCAGGCGCTCTTCGCTGGCCGTGCGGCCCGCGAACGCCTGCTCGAGCCGGTCGAGCATCGCGTTCAGCGCCAGCCCGAGGCGGCCGACCTCGGTCTTGGGCGTCGCCGGGCTGACGCGGCGCGACAGATCGCCCGCGGCGATCTGGCCGGCGGTGGCCTCGATCCGGCTGAGCGGCCGCAGCCCGAGCCGCACGACGAAGAAGGCCGTGAGCCCGAGTGCCAGCAGCGACGCGCCGATCACCAGCGCCTCGACGAGCAGCAGCCTGTTCAGCGTCTGTTCGACGTCCGTCAGCGGCACGGCGGCGACCGTCACCCCGGCGTCCTCGGGGTCGCGCTGCGCGTAGACGCGGTAGTGGGGCCCGGAGGAGGAGACGGACGGGACCTCGAAGACGGTGTTCAGCGGGACGCTCGCCGGGATCCGCGGCGCCGCCGGGACCGATTCGCTCGAGCTGTAGCTGATCTGGCGCTCTCCGACCACTTCGCCCCCGGCCGTACGTCGCTGGCCGTAGGTACCGGGAGGGAGAACCGGCGCGCCGTGCTCGCCGGGGCCGCCGGGGCCGCCGGGGCCGGGCTCGCCGGCGCCCTCCCCGCCGGGAACGAAGCCCGGGGTCCGCAACCCGGCGCTGTCCAGCACGCGCGAGAGCCCGCCGACGGCGGACCTCGCCTGCTGGTCGACGCGGGAGTTCAGGAACGAGCGCTGCTCCGCGTAGGTGACCGCGGCGACCGCGATCATGCCCACCGCCGCCAGCGCCAGCACGCTGACGAGCACGCGGGCGCGCAGCGATGACATCAGCCGCTCGGCGCCCGCAGCCCGTAGCCGACGCCGCGAACCGTCCTGATCAGCGACGGCCCGCGTGCGTCGAGCTTCTTGCGCAGGTAGCTGATGTAGGTCTCCAGCACGCGGCCGTCGCCGCCGAAGTCGTAGTCCCAGACGTGGTCGAGCAGCTGGGCGCGGGTCAGCACCCGCCGCGGGTTCAGCATCAGGTAGCGCAGCAGCCGGAACTCGGTCGCCGTCAACTCGATCGGCTCGCCGGCCACGGCGGACCTCGTGCGACTCCTCGTCGAGCTCGAGGTCGGCGAACTGGAGGCGCCCCGTCTCGGCCGCCGCCTGGCCGGTCCGTCGCAGGATCGTGCGGATCCGCGCGACGAGCTCCTCGAGGCTGAACGGCTTGGTCATGTAGTCGTCGCCGCCGCTCGACAGGCCGCGGATCTTGTCCTCGGTGGAGTCGCGCGCGGTCAGGAAGATGATCGGCACGCCGCCGCGCTGCGCGCCGAGCCGGCTGGCCACCTCGAAGCCCTCGATGTCGGGCAGCATCACGTCGAGCACCATCAGGTGCGGCTGGAAGCGGGACACGGCGGCGATCGCCTCGTGACCGGTCGATGCCGTCTCGACGTCGAAGCCCTGAAAGCGCAGCGCCATCGAGATCACCTCGACGATGCTCGGCTCGTCGTCGACGACCAGCACCCGGCTGCTCGCGGTCGTGGGCTCGGCGCCGGCCGGATCCTGCTCGCGTGTCATCAGGCTGCTCCCTCGTAGTGCTTGCACGATCGGGAGGATCGGGGCTCGGGGTGAGGCTCAGCTGTGTGAAAGCTGAGAACCTGCTGAGAGAGGCTACCGGCGCTCGGCGTCGCCGTCGTGGAAGCGTTCGAGGCCCTCGCGGACCCAGGACGGGACGTCCGTCTTCTCCCAGCTCTCGGTGGAGACGCACACGTGGCGAGCGCGCATCGCGACCAGCAGCTCCGCGCCGCGCATCACGTCGACCTCGGTCGTGATCGCGGTCCGGCCCAAGCCCACGATGCGGACCGGCAGCGAGAGCACGTCGTCGTAGCGTGCCGGCGCCCGGAAGTCGATGTCCGCGTGCGCCACGACCGCGTCGAAGCCGCGCTGGACCATCTCCAGCCAGGGGCCGACGGCCTCGCGCCAGAGCTCCGTGAAGGCGACGTCGAAATACAGCAGGTAGTTCGCGTTGAAGACGATCCCCTGCGGGTCGCACTCGCCGTAGCGCACCCGCAGCTCGTGGACGAAGCGCTCGGCCACGCGCTACGCCGGCGCGGTGTGCTCGACGATCTCGCCCATCAGCTCGCCCAGGTCGCGGTTGGCCTCGAACACCATCTGCTGGCGCAGGGCGCCGTTGCCGCCGCGCAGCAGATCCTCCACGCCGTCGAGCTGCTCCTCGCAATGCAGCTCGGCCGCATGCGGGCGCAGCTCGCTCAGCAGCTCCGGCGTCAGCTCGCGGACCGGCCGCCTGCCGCCGCCGGCGTCGATCAGCTCCGCCTCGAGACCGTGGCGAGCAGCCAGCCAGCGGTTCTCGTCGAGCAGCTCCCAGGGCGGGTCGACCACCCCGGCGCCGCCCTGAGCGTCCTCGGTGAGACGCTTGACGAGCGAGACGACGAGCGCCGCCAGCGCGGTCGTGTGCTCCAGACGCGTCTGGGAGTCCATCGCGCGGATCTCGATCGTGCCCAGCCGTGGATGGGGTCGCACGTCGTACCAGAAGTAGGTGTAGTCCTCGATCGCGCCGCCGTCGACGAGCGTCTGGACCCGCGCCTGGAAGTCCTCCCAGCCGTCGAAGCGCGGCGGCAGCCCGACGCGCGGAAACGCGCGGAAGATCGGGACGCGGCTGGAGGCCAGGCCCGTCTGCTCGCCGCGCCACAGCGGCGAGTTGGCCGACAGCGCGATCAGCAGCGGCACATAGGGGCGCAGGTTGTTCGCGACGTGGATCGTCTCCTCGGGATCGGCCATGCCGACGTGCACGTGCATGCCGAACACGAGCTCCTGGCGCGCGACGAAGCCGAGCGAGCGAATCAGCCCGCGGTAGCGGTCGTCGCTGACGACGCGCTGGTCCTCCCAGCGCGCGAACGGGTGGGTCCCCGATGCCCCGATCCGCAGCCCGCTAGCGCCCGCGCGCTGCGCCACGAGTGCGCGCAGGGCCGCGAGCTCGCTCCCGGCCGCCGCGACATCGGGGCACGGCGTGGTCGCGATCTCGAGCACGGACTCCAGCAGCTCGGGCTTGACCTCGCCGCTCGGGGGCTGCTCGCCGATGATCTGGTCGATCGCGCTCGCGAGGTCCAGCGAGCCCGCATCCAGGATCATCAGCTCCTCCTCGATGCCGACGGTGTAGCGCGGCCCGACGAAACGGTGCTCCATGCGGGCACCCTACCGGCGCTCAGATCATCTCAACGCTGGACCCTGTTCCACTCCACCCAGCCGAGGCCCGTGCGGCCGTCGGCGGCACGCACGCTGCACATCGCGCGCGGGAACAGCGACAGGCGCCCGTCGGGCGCCTCGAGGCGCAACGGCCCGAACGCGAGCGGCTGCACGTCAAGATCGAGGGCGGGCGGCGCGGAGGCGATGCCGGCGGCGGCGATCAGCCCGTCCGGCCCGAGCTCCTGCTCGGCTCTCACCGTCTCGATCTCCTCCAGCTCGCCCTCGCGCTGGACGTAGCCGACGCCGTAGCCCGGCATCTCAGGCAGGCCGACGGCGTGCGTGTGGGTGCCGTCGTCGAGATGCAGCGCGCTCCACATCCAGTCCACGGCCCACCAGTCGCGCGAGCCCCATGAGTGATCCCGCTGGCCGGGGCCCTGCAGCCGGATCGTCTCGCCGGCAAGGGTCACGGTGCCGGACACCCGGCAGGGAATCTCATAGCGGGTCGAGGAGCGCCACGCGTACGGGATCCCGTCCGTCTCCCAGACGAGCTCGAGCGCCAGCTCGACGGGCTCGCCCGCCTCGCCGCGCAGCGGCGCCGACTGGTCGTGGAAGGCCTGGGCGGTGCCGCGCAGGCGCACCGAGAAGCGCTGGAGCTCGCGCTCGCAGCGCTGCGCAGCGGCGAACACGGGCGTCTCGATCGACTGCTCCGGATCGGCTGCATCCGGCAGCGGCGCGGCCGCGTCGACGAGCATCACTGTCGCCCGCCCGGGGCCGCACACGCACGCGGAGTAGAGCGCGACGCCCTGATTCGGCAGCCGCCCGAGCCGCACGTACACGCCCATCGAGCCGTCCGCGCTGACCGCGTCGAAGTACCAGCTCTCGTTCCACAGCGCCTCGGGTCCGGGCTCGTGGCAACCCTCGTCCTCGGGCTCGGGGCGCAGCGGGGGCGGCGGGCCGCTGCTCGCGGCCGGCAGCAGCTCGACCGCGTCGAGGTCGATCGCCTGCGTCGCGTTGCGTTCGAACCAGGTCATGAACATCTCGTCGCCGCGCTCGGTGCGCTGAACGACCATCGAGGCGGCGATCGTCATCACCAGCCCGTGGAAGCACGAGCGCCGGTACTCCTCCCACAGCTGCTCCAATGACAGGCCACGGACCCCGAGCGCGAGCAGCTCCTCGTGGTAGCCGCGCAGCAGCCGCTGCTCGTGGCGCCGGCGCTCCTCCACGGGCAGGCAGCCCCCCAGGAAGTAGGAGGCGTCGACGAGCGCCGGTCCCCAGCTGACGGTCTGCCAGTCGACGACCGTGGCGCGCGAGTCGGTGAACAGGAGGTTGTCGAGGCGGTAGTCGCCGTGGACGAGCCCGAGCGGCGGGCGCCGGTCGGCCGACCAGGCGTCGAGGCTCGCAACCAGACGCCGGCACACCTCGGCGTGCTGATCGGACACCCGCGAGCCGTAGCGCTCGAGGAACGCGGGCAGCAACTGCGTCAGCAGCGCCTGGTCGAGCGGGTTCGGCTGGTTCAGGAAGGCGGTCGCGCCGACGGCGTCGCGTCCGATCACCGGCGCCTGCACGCTGGCCAGCGTGCGCAGCGCGATCTCCGCGTGCGCGGCGTCACAGCCCTCGATCTGATCGCCGACGGTGCCGGCGAGGTCCTCGAGCACGAGCGTGAACCATCCGTCCGCGTCGTCGTATTCCGCGAGGTGGCAGCGTGGGAGGGAGTCGCCGATCTCCGGCGCGAGGTCGCGGTAGAAGGCGATCTCGCGGTAGTAGGCGCGCATGCCGACACCGGTGGCGCGGCTCGCCGGATCGTCGGAGGCGAGCTTGACGACGACGCTCTCCTCGGCTCCGCCCGCCTCGTGGAAGTGGACCCTGTGGCTCTGGCTCATCTGACCGGTGCCGATGCGCTCGGTTCCCACCAGCTCCACGCTCTCCCGGGCCAGGGCCCTCGCCAACCATGGCGCGTCGATCTCCGACGGGCTGCGGATCAGTGTCGCGGCTGGCATCGCGCCGATTCTCTCCGCAAGGCTCGGCGCACGTCAATCTCCCGCTCCTCAGTCGACGTCATAGACGGCCGGGACAAGACGCTCGGTCGACTTCGGCGGGCGCACGTACGGGCGCTCCTGGCGCGGCGGGAGCTCCACGTCCTCGTGCCCCGGCAGGCGCTCGTAGGGCAGCAGCGAGAGCAGGTGGCTGATCAGGTTCAGGCGCGCGGTCGGCTTGTCGTCGGCCTCGACCACGAACCAGGGGCTCGTCTCGCTGTCGGTGAGGGCGAACATCCGGTCCTTCGCTTCGGCGTAGTCGACCCAGCGCGCCCTCGCCTGCAGGTCGACGGGGCTGAACTTCCACCGCTTGCGCGGATCCTTCAGGCGTTTCTCGAAGCGCCGCTCCTGCTCGCTGTCGCTGACCGACAGCCAGTACTTGACGAGCATGATCCCTTCCTGCTGCAGCGAGCGCTCGAACTGCGGGCAGAAGCGCAGGAACTCCTCGTACTCCTCCTCGCTGCAGAAGCCCATCACGTGCTCGACGCCGGCGCGGTTGTACCAGCTGCGGTTGAAGAGCACGATCTCGCCGGCGGCCGGCAGCTCGGCGGCGTAACGGGCGAAGTACCAGCGCGTGCGGTCGCGCTCGGTCGGCGTGGGCAGGGCCGCCACCCTGCAGGTGCGCGGGTTCAGGTACGCCGTGATGCGCTTGATCACGCCGTCCTTGCCGGCGGTGTCGCGCCCCTCGAACAGCACGAGCAGCTTCAGCTTGCGCGCGACGATCCACTCCTGCGCGTAGACCAGCTCGGTCTGGAGCCGCAGCAGCTCCTTCTCGTAGCCCTTGCGGTTCAGCTTGCGCGTGCTCACCGGCTCGATCTTCGCGCAAACCGCGACGGCGGGCGCGCCCACGTCGGTGGCGTAGCATGCGGACGATGGCTGAGGAGCCCGACCAGCCGGACCCCAAGCGCAGCGACGGCCGCCCGCCGCTGCCGCGCGACAAGCGCGGCTGGCAGGTCGCGCCGGCGCCCGACGGGCGCGGCATGCCCGAGCAGCCGGCCGCCCGCCCGCCGCACCGCCGGCCGGGCTTCCTGTGGTTCGTCCTCGCCCTGATCGCGCTGAACTGGCTGTCGGTGCTGCTGTTCCAGCCCGGAGGCGGCGAACGCCGCGTGACGGTGCCGTTCAGCCCGGTCTTCCTCGAACAGGTCAAGGCGGGGAAGGTGAAGTCGATCTCCTCGCGCGGGGACGCGGTCGAAGGCACCTTCAAGGAAAAGGTCCGCTATCCGCCGAGCGAGCAGAAGGCGTCGCCGACGAAGCTCTTCAAGACCCAGGTGCCGAGCTTCTGGAACGGCAGCCAGCTCTCGGCGCTGCTCCAGGAAAAGGGCGTCGAGATCAACGCCAAGTCGCCCAACCCGGGCCAGTCGCTGCTCGCCGAGCTGCTGCTCGGGTTCGGGCCCACGCTGCTGATCGTCGGGCTGTTCGTCCTGCTCGCCCGCCGCGCCGCGGGCGGCGGGGCGGCGGGGGCGCTCGGGAACTTCGGGCGCTCGCGGGCTCGTCGTGTCGACCCCCAGACGATCCGCGTGACCTTCGACGACGTTGCCGGGATCGACGAGGCCAAGTCGGAGCTCTCCGAGATCGTCGACTTCCTGCGAAATCCGGAGCGCTACGGGCGGCTCGGCGGGCGGATGCCGCACGGCGTGCTGCTGTTCGGGCCCGCCCGGGACGGGCAAGACGCTGCTCGCGCGGGCGGTCGCCGGCGAGGCCCATGCCGCGTTCTTCTCGATCTCCGCCGCGGAGTTCATCGAGGCGATCGTCGGCGTCGGCGCCTCCCGCGTGCGGGACCTGTTCGCGAAGGCCAAGGAGGCGGCGCCGAGCATCATCTTCATCGACGAGCTCGACGCGATCGGGCGCTCGCGCCAGGGCTCGGCGGCGATCAGCGGCGCGAACGACGAGCGCGAGCAGACGCTCGACCAGATCCTCACCGAAATCGACGGCTTCGAATCCTCCGAGGCGGTCGTCGTGCTCGCCGCGACCAACCGCCCGGACATCCTCGACCCGGCGCTGCTGCGCGCCGGGCGCTTCGACCGCCGGGTCGCGGTGCAGCCGCCCGACCGGGCCGGACGGGCGCAGATCCTGCGCGTCCACACGCGCTCGATCCCGCTCGCCGACGACGTCGACTTCGAGGCGCTCGCGTCCAGCACGCCGGGGATGGTCGGCGCCGACCTCGCGGCCCTCGCCAACGAGGCGGCGCTGCTCGCGGCGCGCCGCGAACACGACCGCGTGGAGATGCGCGACTTCACCGACTCGCTCGAGAAGATCCTGCTGGGCTCGCCGCGGGGGATCCTGCTCTCGCCCGCCGACCGCGAGCGCACCGCCTACCACGAGTCCGGCCACGCGCTCGTCGGGATGCTCACGCCCGGCGCCGACCCGGTGCGCAAGGTCTCGATCATCCCGCGCGGGATGGCCCTCGGCGTCACACTGTCCGCGCCCGACGGCGACCGCGTGTCCTACTCGCTCGAGGAGCTCGAGGCGAAGATCAAGGTCTCGCTCGGCGGACGCGCCGCCGAGGAGGTCGTCTACGACACGATCACGACCGGGGCGGAGTCCGACATCCAGCAGCTGACCGCAGATCGCCCGCCAGATGGTCGGCAGATGGGGCATGAGCGAGGCGATCGGGCCGGTCTCCGTGATCTCCCAGGACGGGCAGGGTCCGCTGCTTCCGGGCGTGAGCGAGACCTCGGAGCACACCCAGGAGGTGATCGACCAGGAGACCCAGCGGATCGTCGCGGAGGCCCACGCCGAGGTCACGCGGCTGCTCGGCGACCACCGCGACCAGCTCGAGGCGCTGGCGCAGGCGCTGCTCGCGGCCGAGACGCTCGACGGCCCGGACGCCTACGCGGCCGCCGGCGTGCCGGTTCCGCCGCGTGTGGAGGAGGAGGCGGCCGCCCCGGCCGCCGTCTGAACCGCCACGATCGTGAGCCCGGCGGCGCGCCGTCCGGTATCGTCGCGGACTGGAGAAGGGACTCGGCCGAGGAAGGGGAGCGTCGAATGTACGACTACGTGATCGTCGGGGCTGGATCGGCGGGGTGCGTGCTGGCGGCGCGCCTCAGCGAAGACCCGGACATCAAGGTGCTGCTGCTGGAGGCCGGGCCGCCGGACGTCAACGAAAACATCCAC
Source organism: uncultured Solirubrobacteraceae bacterium (assembly GCA_963721285.1). Taxonomy (GTDB): domain Bacteria; phylum Actinomycetota; class Thermoleophilia; order Solirubrobacterales; family Solirubrobacteraceae; genus Palsa-744. Next base: position 268,845 of record CAVRIN010000004.1, read on the forward strand.
GTCCCCCTCGGCTACCTGCAGCTCGGCGCGACGGAGGTCGACTGGGACTACCACTCGGCGCCGGAAGCCAACTGCGATCAGCGACGCATAACGCTGCCGCGCGGGCGAGTGCTCGGAGGCTCCTCGTCGATCAACGCGATGGTCTACATCCGCGGAAATCCGCTCGACTACGACGCCTGGGGCGTCCCCGGATGGAGCTGGGCCGACCTCCTGCCGTACTTCATCAAGTCCGAGGACAACGAGCGTGGCGCCTCCCGATTCCACGGCGCCGGCGGGCCGCTCCCGGTGAGCGAGGAGCGCTCGCACAACCGCATCTCGTACGCGTTCGTCGAGGCCGGCGTAGAGGCCGGGCTGGCTCGGAACGAGGACTTCAACGACGGCGAGCAGGACGGCGTCGGGATGTTCCAGGTCACCCAACGCGCCGGCATGCGCGCGTCGGCCGCCGTCGCTTACCTGCACCCTGCCGCCGAGCGGCCCAACCTCGACGTGATGCCCTACATGCAGGTGCACCGGATCCTGCTCGACGGCACGCGGGCGGTCGGCGTCGAAGCCGCCCAGCTCGGTCAGCTGCAGCAGTTCCGCGCGGAGCGCGAGGTGATCCTGGCCGCCGGCGCGTACAACTCGCCGCAGCTGCTGATGCTGTCCGGGATCGGCGAGCCGGAACACCTGACGATGCGCGAAATCGAGGTCGCGCTCGAGCAGCCGGCCGTCGGCGAGAACCTCGGCGACCATCCGGCCGCGCAGCTCGTCTGGACGACGCCGGAGCCCGAGAGCCTGCTGCTCGCGCTCGAGCCGGCGACGCTCGAGCGCTACGAAGCGAGCCAGGAAGGCCCGTTCGCCTCGAACTTCGCCGAGGCCGGAGGCTTCGCGCGCGTCGGAGCCGGCGCCGAGGCGCCCGACATCCAGTTCCACGCCGTGCCGCTGCAGATCATCGATGAAGGCACGCGCGACCCCGAGGCCCACGGCGTCTGGCTCTCGCCCTGCCTGCTGACGGAGCAGAGCCGCGGGACCGTGCGGCTCGCGTCGAAGGACCCGACCGCCAAGCCGATCATCCGCAACGAGTTCTACTCGGCCGGCGACGACATGCAGCGCATGATCGCCGGAGTGCGCCTGACGCTCGAGCTCGCGTCGCAGGAGGCGCTGCGCCCCTACTGCGCGGAGCCGTACAACGTGCCGGAGGGCGACTCGGACGAGGCGATGCGCGAGCACGTGGCGCGGACCACGTTCGCGATCTACCACCCGGTCGGGACGTGCAGGATGGGCGCCGACGCCGATGCCGTGGTCGACGCCGAGCTGCGCGTCAACGGTCTCGAGGGACTGCGCGTCGTCGACGCGTCGGTGATGCCGAGGGTGCCCCGCGGCAACACGAACGCGCCGACGATCGCGCTGGCGGAGCGCGCGGCAGACCTGATCCGCCACGGCCGCGCGATGGCTGCGCCGGCGGCCGCGAGCGGCGTTGACGTAGCCGCTCCCGCGCCGGCTTGAGCGCGCTCGAGAAGCTGCGCGCGCGGGCGGCCGAGATCGCCGACCTGCGCGCGCTCGACATGCTCGCCACCTGGGACCAGCTCGTGATGATGCCCTCCGAAGGCGCGCCCGATCGCGCCAGCCAGCTCGGCACGCTGGCGCGGATCAGGCACGATCGCGCGACGGCGGCGGAGCTCGGAGAGTGGCTCGCCGAGCTCGAGCAGGCGGAGCTCGGTGAGCTCGACGCAGACGTCGTGCGGCTCGCCCGCCGCGACTGGGAGCGCGCGAGGCGCGTCCCGAGCGAGCTGGCGGCGGAGCTGTCCGAGGCGCACGCGGCGGGCCACGAGCGCTGGCGCGAGGCGCGCGCCGCCGACGACTTCTCGATCTTCGCGCCGGCGCTGGAGCGCAACGTCCAGCTGGCACAGGCGTACGGAGGGTGCCTGGCCGAGGAGGACGGCGCCGTCTACCAGGCGCTGATCTACGACTACGACTACGGGCTGCGCACCGACGAGCTGCGGCGCCTGTTCTCGGAGCTGGGCGAGCGGCTCTCGCCGCTGCTCGAGCAGGCCCGCGGGCGGGGGCCGGTGGCGCGGCCCGAGGTGCCCCGCGAGGCCCAGCAGCGCGCTGTCGAGTCGATCCTGAGGCGCGTCGGCGTCGAGGAGCGCGCCTGGCGGCTGGATGTGTCCGCGCACCCGTTCTCGGCCTCGATGGCGCGCGGCGACCAGCGCATCACCACTCGCTACGAGGACGGCGGCATCGAGTCGCTGCTGAGCTCGCTGCACGAGTTCGGCCACGCGCTGTACGAGCGCCAGATCGACCCCCGCCTGGACCGCACGAACCTGGCCGGCGGCACCTCGATGTCGATCCACGAGTCCCAGTCGAAGCTCTGGGAGAACCACGTCGCGCGCCATCCCGCGTTCGCGGGGGTGCTCGCCGAGGAGCTGGCGGCCGCCGGCTACGAGATCGACTCCGGCTCGCTGCACGCGGGGATCGTGGCCGTCGAGCCCTCGCTGATCCGCGTCTCGGCCGATCCCGTCACCTACCCGCTTCACATCGTGCTGCGCTTCGAGCTCGAGCTGGCGCTGATCGACGGCGACCTGGCGGTCGCCGACCTGCCGGCCGCGTGGCGCGACGGGATGCGAAGGCTGCTGGGCGTCGAGGTCCCATCGGACGCGCTGGGTTGCCTGCAGGACGTGCACTGGAGCGAGGGGGCGTTCGGCTACTTCCCGAGCTACGCGATGGGCTGCCTGATCGCCGCGTCGCTCTGGGAGGCGCTCGAGCGCGACCAGGGGCCGCAGCAGGACGCGCTGGCGCGGGGCGAGGTCGGCGCGATCAAGGAGTGGCTCGGCGCTCGCATCCACCGGTACGGCCGCCGGTTCGACACGGTCCCGCTGGTCGAGCAGGCGACGGGCCGCGGCCTCGAGATCGAGCCCTTCCTCCGATATGCCTCGCCGTTCGCGTCGGTGCCGCTGTGAAGGTAGGGTCCACGGCCGGCGCCCGGGCGCCTCGCCGCCGGGCGCGACCGCGTCAAGCCAGCCGAGGAGGACGACACCGATGCTCACGCTGACCGGACTCGACCAGGTGAAGGAGTACGTCGGCCGGGAGCTCGGCGTGAGCGAGTGGCACCTCGTCACGCAGGAGGAGATCGACGAGTTCGCGCGCGTGACCGGCGATGACCAGTGGATCCACGTCGACGTCGAGCGCGCGAAGCAGAGCCCGTTCGGCGGCACGATCGCGCACGGCTACTTCACGCTCTCGCTCGCGCCGCGGTTCTCCTATGACATGTTCACATTCGAAGGCTTCGCCTTCGGCGTCAACTATGGCCTCAACCGCCTGCGCTTCCCGTCGCCGATGCCTGTCGGCGACCGCGTGCGGATGCGCGCCACGCTCGCTTCGGTCGAGGAGATCCCCGGCGGCGCGCAGATCACGACCGAGCTGACGTTCGAGCGCGCGGGCGGCGAGAAGCCGGTGTGCGTGGCTGAGTCGCTCTCGCGCGTCTACACCGCCTGAAAGCCGCCCAACACGGTGCGCCCGACTGCCCGGCGCGGTCCCCGTTGCGCCGCCCCTCGCTATTCGAAGGTGTAGCCCCCGGCGAGGGTGCCCTTGGCTTTGGCCGCGGTCGCCGTGATGTCGACGCTGCCAGGCGCTTTGGCGGCGGGGACGAGCACCGTGCAGCTGCTCGAGCTGGTGCACTGAACGGATTTCGAGGCGCCTTTGCCGAACTTGAACTTGACGGTGCCCGTGCCGACGATGAAGCCGACGCCCGTCACCGTCACCGTGTTGCCGCCCGCGACGGGCCCGTTCGGCGGCGAGAGTGATTCGACCACCGGCGCGTACTTGAAGCGGGTTTTGGTGCTGGTCGCGCTGGTGCCGCCGACCGACGTCACGGTGACCATGGCGGTGCCGGCCACGTTCGCGGGCGTGGTCGCGGTCAGGGAGGTCGCGGACAGCACTTTGACTTCGCTCGCCGGGACGCCGCCGAAGCTGACGCCGCTCACTCCCGTGAAGCCGGTGCCGGTGATCGTGACGACCGTGCCGCCCGTCGCCGGCCCCCCCTTCACCGAGAGCTTCGTGATGGCAGGGGGCGGGCGGTAGGTGTAGCGGTCGGCCGCTTTGACCGGGCTCGTACCGGCCGGCGTCGTGACCGTGATGTCGACGGTGCCGGTGCCAGCCGGCGCCGTGGCAGTGATCGTGTTCGAGGATTCGACTTCGAACGAGGTCGCCGACGCGGCGCCGAAATGGACGGCGCTCGCCGAGCCGAAGTTGACCCCGGTGATCGTGACGCTGTCGCCGCCGGCGGCTTTCCCTTCGTTCGGGCTGACGGACGTGACCATCGGGCCGGCTTCCCCGAACGCGAGCACGTGCCCGCCGCCGTAGGAGACGCCGACGGCCTGGGCGATGTTCGATGCCTGGACCGGAACCGCGCTCGGTTCGCCTTCGGAGCCGATGCCGAGGCCGCCGTCTTCGTTCGCGCCCCAGGTCATCACGTCCCCGCCCGTGAGCACGGCGACGCTGCCGCGTTCGCCGGCCGAGATCCTGCTCACGCCGGAGAGCCCGCTCACGGGCGCCGCGACGACGTTGCGTTCTTCGATCGCGCCGTTGCCGAGCTCGCCCCGCGCGTCGTCGCCCCACGCCTCCACGGTGCCGTCGTTCAGCAGCGCCAGCGCGTGGGTCCGCCCGGCGGCGATCGCTTTCACGTTCGAGACGCCGTCGACCGGGACCGGCGTCTCGCTGTGCGGGCCCGCTTCGGATTCTTCGAATTCTTCTTCGGATTCTTCTTCGACCAGGGCTTTGTTTCCGAGCTGGTAGCGCGTGTTGTTGCCCCACGTGACGACCGTGCCGTCTTCGAGCAGCGCCATGCTGAAGCTCCCGCCGGCGGCGATCGCAGTGACGCCGCTCAGCCCTTTGACTGGGACCGGCGTGTCGTGTTTTTGAAGGTTGCCCGTCCCGAGTTGGCCGACTTCGTTGTTGCCCCAGGCCATCACGGTGCCGTCTTCGAGCAGCGCGAGGCTGTGTTCTTCGCCGGCCGCGACCTCCTTCACGCTGCTGAGGCCGCTGACGGCCACGGGCACTTCGCTGTCGGTTGTTTTGTTGTCGCCGAGCTGGCCGCTTTCGCCGTCACCCCAGGCCTCGACCGTCCCGTTGGAGAGCAGCGCAAGACTGTGATTGGCACCCGCCGCCACCGCGGTCACGCCGCCGAGGTTTTCGATTGCGGTCGGGGTGCCGGTGCCGATCTCGCCTTCGTTGCCGAGCTGGCCGTGGCCGTTGAAGCCCCAGGCGTAGACCTTGCCACCGGCCTGCAGCGCGAGGCTGAAGCGGCTCCCCGCCGAGACCTGAGTGACGAACGCGAGGTTCGGGATCGGCGTGGGCGCGAGGACCGGGAACGAGCCGCCCGTGCCGGTCTGGCCGCGGTTGTTCATGCCCCAGCCGTACGCGCGGTAGTCGGTGGTCGAGACGGTCAGCAGCGCGCCGCGGCTGGTCGCCGTGCCGGCCATGTTTTTGAACACGGCGCGGTAGAGGCGACCGCTTTCGGAGAGCTGCGCCGAGGCGATCGTGAAAGTGGTGGAGGTGGCGCCGCCGATCGGCGCGTAGCTCGTGCCGCCGTTGGTCGACAGTTCCCACTGCACGCCCGGAGCCGGTTTGCCCGTCGCCTGCGCTTCGAAGGTCACGCTGCCCCCGACGGTCACGACTTCGTCTTCGGGCTGTTCAAGGATTTTGGGCACGCCCTGCACCGTGAGCGTGGCCGCGCTCGAGTTGGTGCTGCCGGCGATGTTCGTCCACACCGCCCGGTAGCGGTAGCCGTCCTGTTCGGGCGTCGCGGTGAACGCGAGCGTCGTCGCGGTTGCTCCTTCGATCGGGGCGTACGTCCCGCCTCCGTTGGTCGAGAGTTCCCACTGCACCGTCGGCGCAGGGTTGCCGTGCGCGGTGCTGTGGAATTCGGCCGTCTGCCCTTCGGTGACGGTCGTGCTCAGCGGCTGGATGTCGATGTGGGGCGGATCGACGATGTGCAGCGTGGCCGCTTCGCTCGTGACCGTGCCGGCGGTGTTTTTGAAGACGGCGCGGTATTTCGTGTTGTCGAGGGTTTTGCTGATGTTGGAGAGGTGAAGGGCCGTCTGGGTCGCACCGGAGAGGTTTTTGTAACGTCGCGCCGCCGTTGGTCGACTGCTGCCACTGGATCGTCGGCGCGGGCGAGCCGGAGGCTGTCGATTCGAACGTCGCTTCATGGCCTTCCTGCGCGAAGGCGTCGACGGGCTGGAGCGTCACGACCGGCGCGGCCGGTTCGGCCAGCGGGCCGGCGACGGCGTTACCGAGAACGCGGGCACCGGCAGGGCCGGCCTGGGCGAGCGCGAGCAGCGCGACCGCCGCCAGGGCGAGCGCGAGCCTGAGGGCGCCGCCGAGCGGCGGCGCGCCGGTTCGAGCCCTGTGCTCGCGGCCCTCGCGCGTGCGAGGCGTGCGTCCGTTGCTGGCCTTCGCTGCCATCTGTCCCCTTTTCCCCCGGTCGCAGCGGAGGCGCTTCGTGCGCACCCGCATTCGAGCGAGCATCATACGGGCTCCGGGGCCCCCGCGCGAGGGTAACTTGCACATGCGGGACGAGCGCGCTGCGCGGCTAGACTGCGGCCGGTGAGCACCTCCGAGGACGCCTCCGAGGACAACCTGTTCGGCGCGGAGCACGTTCGCGTCTACCGCGAGACGCGCGGCGAGCGCGGCTACCACTGGCACGGCGCCACGATCCTGCTGCTGACGACGCGCGGCAGGCGCTCGGGGGAGCAGCGCACGACGCCGCTGATCCACCGCACCGACGGCGATCGGTGGGTGATCGTCGCCTCCAAGGGCGGGGCGCCCAGCAATCCGGCCTGGTTCGAGAACCTGCAGGCCGATCCCGACGCCGAGATCGAGGTCCCCGGCGATCGGATCGCCGTGAGAGCGTCGGTCGCGGAGGGCGAGGAGCGCGAGCGTCTATGGCGGCTGATGACAGAGGTCTGGCCGGCCTACGACGAATACCAGCAGCGGACCTCGCGCGAGATCCCCGTCGTCGTGCTCGCGCGCCGGTAGGGCACGCCGCCGGCGTCGCGCTCGCGCGCCGCCGAGCCGCGCGTGGCCGACCCCCGCCCCGGTCGTCGTGATCGGCGACGCGCGCGCCCGGCCGGCAGGCCGATCGGCCGCAGGTCACCGGGCGCCTGAGGATCAGAGCACCCGGGGGAGGGTTTGGGCAGACCGGCCGGCCGGCCGGGCGCGGCACCGCCGCCGCTCCAGCGTGACAGTTGTCTGCGGCCGCCTGCAAGACGTGTTCCTCACCTGGCGCGCACACGGGCGGTGCGCAGCCGCTACGCTGCAGCCCATCGACCACCGGGTCGAAGGGAGGAAGGACTGAGGTGCGGCGCCTGTCGCCTGTCGACGCTGCCTGGCTCGCGATCGAGTCGCGGGACACGCCGATGCACGTCGGCGGCCTGTTCGAGTTCACGCTCCCGGAGGACGCCCCGGACGACTACCTGCAGCAGCTGTTCGCGCGCATGCGCGCCGCCCGGGCCGTGCCGCCGCCGTGGAACCTGAAGCTGCTCGGGGCGCCGCTCGTCGGCTCGCGCCTGCCGCTGATGCGCGAAATCCACGACGTCGACCTCGACTATCACGTCCGTCACTCGGCGCTTCCCCATCCGGGCGGACAGCGCGAGCTGGGGATGCTCGTCTCCCGCCTGCACAGCAACGAGCTCGATCTGCACAGGCCGCTGTGGGAGGTGCACCTGATCGAGGGCCTGGAACGAAATCGCTTCGCCGTCTACTCCAAGATCCATCACTCGCTGGTGGACGGCGTGAGCGCGATGCGGTTGATCATGCGCGCCCTCTCGCGTGATCCGAAGGAGCCCGGCACGCTCTCGTTCTGGACGGTGGGCGAAGGGCAGCGCGCGCCGCGCGCGCAGGACCGGGGCGGCGGGTCCGGCCCGCTGGCGGCCCCGCTTGCGCTGCTCCGCGAGGGCGCCTCAGCTGCCGGCGGCCTGTCGCGCGCGGGCCTCGATCTCGCGCTCGCGGCGGTCGACGAACGGCACCTGCAGGCGCCCTATACGGCGCCCGACTCGATCCTCGGCGAGCGGATCGGCGGGCAGCGGCGCTTCGCCACCCAGCAGTACGAGTTCGAGCGCGTGAAGCGGATCGCGCGCGAGGAGGGCTGCACGCTCAACGACATCGTGCTCTACCTCTCGGGCACCGCGCTGCGCCGTTACCTGGCCGAGCACGCACGCCTGCCCGAGCGCCCGCTCACGGCGGGCATCCCGGTCAACCTGCGCGACGCCGAGGACCAGTCGATGGGCACCGCGATCGCCTTCATGATCGCCGAGCTCGGTACGAACGTCGCCGACCCGCACGAACGGCTGCAGACGATCGCGCGCTCGACGGCGGAGGCCAAGCGCCATCTGAGCCGGCTTCCCACGGAGGCGCGGACGTCCTACACGCTGCTCCTGAACGCGCCGTACATCGCCGGCCTGATCATCGGTCTCGGGGGCCGTGCCCCGGTGCCGTTCAGCCTCGGCATCTCCAACGTGCCCGGCCCGACCGAGCCGCTGTACATCGACGGTTCGCGCCTGGACGCGCTGTTCCCGCTCTCGCTGCTGACGCAGGGCAACGCCCTCAACATCACGTGCGTGAGCTATGCGGGAACGCTGAACTTCGGCTTCACCGGAGCGCGCGACACGATGCCCCACCTGCAGCGGCTCGCGATCTACATGGGGGAGGCGCTGGAGGAGCTCGAGGCGCTGAGCGGCGGCGCGCCGGCCGCGGCCGAGCGCGCCGCGCGCGGGGCCGCGGCACCCTGAAGGCACGCCCGGGCGCCTAGCGCCACCACGGCGCGCGCCGCAGCTCGGCTACACGCGACGCGGGGGCGATCAGCTCTGCGAGGTGCTCGGCGAGGTGGTCGAGGTGCTCGCACAGCCATACGCCGTATCGCGATCCGACGCCGGCCGCCACGACCGTGTCCGCTCCGAAAACGGGCGCCGCCAGCGCCGGCGGCGGGCTCCCGCGGGGCCGCTCGAGCGTCCGCGCGAGCCGCTCGTACCAGTCTGCGATCGTGGTCGCGCGACGCTCGAGGGCGACGCGGGCGGCGGCCACCTCCTGCGGCTCCGGCGGCAGCGACGCGAGCGCGAACGCGGTCAGCCTCAGCCGCATCGCTCCCCCGACCAGCCGCCACAGCTCCTCCTTTTCGAGGCGCTTGGCGCCCTGCTCGGCCAGAAGCGCCCTGAGCGCTTCTTCCAGTCGGGCCGCGGTTGCGATCGTCGCCCGGGCCAGCTCGGGTGCAGAGGTCCGCAGGCCCGAGGTCCACTCGATCCCCTCGCGCAGGAACGAGGCTCCGACGCGGAAGGCGTCGGAGAGGTCGTCGGCGACGACCGCGGCGACGCCTCGCGGCCACAGCATCCCCCCGACCAGCACGCTGACCGCGCAGCCGAGCGCCACGTCCTCGATGCGCACGATCCCGACTTTCCACCCCACCGGCGCGATCAGGTTGAACAGCACAGCCACCGTGACGGTGAAGGCCGCCTGCCCGACCGCGAACGGCGCGGTGCCGGGCGTGTATCCCGCGACGAAGATGGCGACTGGCAGCACCGCCCAGAGCGCGGCCGATTCCGAGCCGATCGCGACGAGCAGCGCGCCCCCGACGACGAAGCCGACCACGGTGCCCTCGAGCGCGCGCAGCGCGCTCGCCCCCGTCGCTCCGGCGCTGCCGCGCAGGACCGAGAGCGTCCCGAGTACCACCCAGAAGCCGTGCTGCACCGTGCTCAGCTCGGCCACGAGCACGGCAGCCGCGAGCGCGATCGCGGCTCGCAGGCTGTTCACGAACCAGACCGAGCGGACGTTGGCGTGGCGGATCGCGAGCCTCGCGGCGCGGGCGCTGGTGCCGCGGCGGGCCAGCGGCAGCGAGCCGGCGAATACGCGGCGCCAGCGGTCGAGGTCGCCCGGCTCCAGCACGCGCTGCGCGACGAGCGCGTCCGCTGCCGTCGCGAGCACCGCCATCGCAAGCGCCTGCGCGTGAAACCCGACCTGCGCCTGACGGCGGAACTCGTCGCCGTCGCGCGGCCGGCTCGAGACGGCGCGCAGCGCGGCCTCGCGACCGCGCTCGAGGCGCTCCAGGTCGGGGCCGGGCCCCGTTCCATCGAAGAGCGCGGCGACCTCCTCGAGCTCCGCGGCGCAGGCCGCGAGCAGGTCACGGTCGAGCTGCGGCGCGCCGCGCAGATCCCCCTGCTCGTGAACCAGGTCGGCGAGCAGCGAGGTGGACCACCCGATCAGCTCGACGACGTTCGCCATCGCCTGGTCCGGGGCCGCCAGGCCGAGCGGCCGGTACGGCGTCGAGTTGAAGGTGTCGGTCAGCTCGTGCTTGACGGCGATGCACCGCTCGAGCGATGCTTCGACGTCATCGCCGGCGAGGCAGGCCCGCATCGCCGAGGCCAGTGCGCGGGTGGTTCGGGAGACGCCGGCGCGCAGCGGTTGCGCGGCGACGCGCGGGGTCGTCGCGAGGACAGCCAGAGTCCCCGCGATCGAGGCCATCCACCAGCCGGCGAGGCGGTCCGGGATCATCGCGGCGGTCCCGGGCGAGGCGACCGGCAGCACGTAGGCGAGCATCGCTGCGATGCCGCCCGAGGCGACGTTCGGCCCGAGGACGCCTGCGAAGAAGACGACGAACGTGACCGGGATCGTGACGAGCGTCGCGAGCGCGGCGGAGGAGCTGACGAGCGTCCCGATCGTCAGCAGCACGCTGCCGGCGAGGGCGAGGCCGATGTGGGCGCGCAGCTTGTCGCGGGCGCCGCCTCCGAACGAGGACAGCAGCAGGGTGGCGAAGCTGCCGAAGGCGGCGAAGGTCGCGACCTGTACGTTGCCGAGCACCTGGTCGGCGTAGGCGAACAGGCCGGTGGCGACGACCGTCGTCCTGAGCGCCCGGACCGCCGCGGGGGGCGACCACACCGGTACGAGATCCCGCAGCGCGCGGACGAGGCGCGCCGGTGCGGGAGCGTTTGCGGCATCCGCGGAGCTGCTCAACAAGTCGCGAGTCTATGCGCGCAGCGCCGCGGCACGCGGCTCGTGCGCCACTCCGCCTCGCAGGGCGAGGCGCGTTCTGCAAGATCCTGCCCAAACGCGTGCGAGACGGTGTTTGAAGATCGCGCGGCCCGGGGTACCACGCGTCTGGAGGTCTTCTGTTCGGAGACTCCCTCTGCCGCTCTTCCGTCCGGAAGTTCAAGGAGGAGGGCACGCTGGCTATGGCGGTCGCGACGCGCATCGAACCCCTCCTCGTGCGCGTCGCGTACGCCTGCGCTCTCAGAGGCGTAGATTCGCGGGCATGACCGCCGCGCACGCCGCGCAGGAGACCGTCCCGGGAGCGCTGGCCGACGGGGAAGCGATCGACGCGGGCGAGCGGCCGGCCACGAGGGCGCGCCCGTCGGGCGCCGCCCTGCTGGCGCTGGCGATCGGCCTCGTGATCACCGCGGGGCTGGCCGTCGCCTCGGCCGCTCTGTACCGGCACAACGAGCGGCGCCTTCTGAACCTGCGTGTGCGCGAGCTGAGCCTTGTCCTGTCCGGCGCCACCCAGAGCGTCCAGACGCCGCTGGCCTCGGCGGCCGCGCTGGCGGACGCGACCGGAGGCGACCGGGCTCGCTTCCGCGCGCTGATGACGCCCTACGTCGGCCCCGGCCGGCAGTTCGCGGCGGTGTCGCTGTGGCCGCTCGGCGGCCAGGTGCGGCGCCCGAGCGTCACGCTCGGTACGAGCGCGGCCGCGTCGGCGAAGCGGGCCGCGAACGTGCGCGCTCTGCAGCACCGGCCCGGGATCCTGAACATGGTTGGCGCGCTCGAGACGTCGCACCCGGCGCTCGGCTTCGAGTACGCGCTCGGCGCGGGGCGCGGCGGCTACGCGGTCTACGCGGAAAGCCCGCTGCCCGCGAACCGGCGCTCGGCCCTCGAGCGCAACAGCGCCTTCTCCGACCTCGACTACGCGATCTACCTCGGCCGCGGGCAGACGCCGAGTCAGCTGATCCTGACGAGCGTCCAGCACCCGCCGCTGACCGGTTCGACGGCGACCAACGTCGTGCCCTTCGGATCGGGCCGCTTCACGATCGCTGTCAGCCCCCGCGGTTCGCTCGGCGGCGGCTTCTTCCACAGCCTGCCGTGGCTGATCGTGATCGTCGGTGTGGCGATCTCTGTCGCGGCGGCGATGCTGACCGAGAGGCTCGCACGAGGCCGCATGCGCGCCGAGCGGCTCGCCGCGCAGCTCGACCGGCTGGCGGCGGAGAACCGCGAGCGCTACATCGAGCAGCGCAGCATCGCGCAAACGCTCCAGCAGGCGCTGCTGCCGGCGCAGGTGCCGAATCTGCCCGGACTGCGGGTCAACGCCCGCTATGTGCCGGCGCAGTCCGGCGGCGATGTCGGTGGCGACTGGTACGACGTCGTGGCGGTCGACGAGCGCCACGTGCTGCTCGTGATCGGGGACGTGTCCGGACACGGCGTCGAGGCAGCGACGACGATGGCGCTCGTGCGACACGCGACGCTCGCCTACGTCGCGGAGGACCACAGGCCGGGGACCGTGCTCGCCAAGCTCTCCGACTTCGTCAGCGGCACCGAGCACGACTACTTCGCGACGGTGCTCTGCGCGCTGATCGACGTCGAGGAGCACCGGCTGACGGTCTCGAGCGCCGGGCATCTGGCGCCGCTGCTGCTCTCGAGCGCCGGCGGCGAATACGTCAGCTTGCAGGCCGAGCCCCCGATCGGCTTTCCGCACTCCGCCCCGTTCCGCGAAGCCACGATCACGGTTCCCCCCAGGGCCACCTTGGTAGCTTTCACGGACGGCCTCGTTGAGCGGCGCGGTGAGGTCTTGGACGTGGGTCTTGCGAGGTTGCGCGAGATGGCGATGCGCGAGCATCCCGCCGATGACGACCTGCTTGCGAAGCTCGCGCAGGAGCTCACGTCGGACGATCACCGTGACGACACCGCGCTGGTGAGCATCCAATGGCAGAGCTAGACGACAGCGGAAGCGCCCCGCTCGGGGTGGAGTCGCGCCCGGGCGGTCCCGACGGCCCGGTGATCGCGGTCTCGGGCGATCTCGACATCTCGAGCGTCGAGCGGCTGCGCGTCGTCGTGAGCGAGCTCGCCGCCTCGCATCCGGAGGAGATGACGTTCGACATGGCCGGCCTGAGGTTCATGGACAGCGCCGGGATCGCCGTGTTGCTCGGCGCCGCCAGCAGCGTCCCCACGGTACGCCTGCGCAACCCGACGACGGCGGTGCGCCGGGTGATCGAACTGACCGGACTCGGCGAGGTCCTGAAGGTGGAGCCGTGACCGCCGCGCGCAGCTTCGAGTGCCGGCCGCAGGCCGTCACCGCCGCGCGTCGCTTCGTCCGCGAGGCGCTGAGCGGCGAAGGCGCCGAGCTGATCGACGCGGCCGAGCTGATGACCTCCGAGCTGACGAGCAACTGCGTCCGGCACGCCGGTACGGCCTTCGAGGTCAGCGTGCGCACGCGCGCTGCCGGCGACGAGATCAGGATCGAGGTGCGCGACAGCGGCGGCGGTCAGCCGCGGCCGCTCTCGCCGGGGCCCGACGAGCCGTCCGGGCGCGGCCTGATGATCGTCGAGGCGCTGTCCGAGAGCTGGGGCGTGGAGCCGGGAGGCGACGGAAAGACCGTCTGGTTCACGCTCGCGCGCTCTCCGGCCGGCGCCCTTGCCGGCGGCTCCGTCTCAGGCGCAGCGGGCTAACCCGCGGCGCGGGCACCTGTCCGGCGTTTTCGTCGCCGGTGACGGTGCTCGCCTCGCTCAGGCGCCGCTCCGAGTCCGGATCGTGCGAGGGCAGATAGACGGTCGTATGCGCCCGGCAGTGGTCGAGGATCCGCGAGAGCGTCGCGCGGTGCACCTCGGGGTCCGGGGCGACAGCATCGGCACGTCTGGCGTGCAGCTGCTCGAGCGTGTCGGTCGCGTCGCCCGCCAGCATCACGTGCCGTCCGTCGTCATCGACGCAGATCACCGAGATGTGACCAGGGGTGTGGCCGGGCGTCGGGACCGCGACGACGCGGCCGTCGGGCGAGAGCGCCAGGCTGCGCTCGAACGCGCCGAAGGGGCCGTCCGTGAGCTCGAATGGCCGCGGCGAGAAACCGCCGGGCAGCGGTTGGCGCAGCACGCGGCGCATCACCCGCGAGAGCGGCGCCCGCAGGTGGGTGAGCTCCTCGGCGTGCACGCGGACCGGAGCGCGGACGTGCACGATGCCGTCGACGTGATCGCCGTGATGGTGGGTCAGCACGACCTCGGCGACGTCCTGCACGGAGAGCCCGGCGGCCCGCAGCGCCCCCGGCAGCTCCTCCTCGACGGTGACCTCGAAGCGAGCGAAGGGGATGTCGCGCACGCTCGAGGTCTCGCCGGTATCGACCAGCATCAGCCGGTCTTCGTGCTCGACCGCCCAGCAGTGGATCGGCAGCGGTGTGGAGAACGGGCCGGGCAGGAACAGGTCGAGCTGCCGGCGCGCTCCCGAGCTCGGAAACAAGAACGTTTGCTTGACCTGCACCGTGCCCGTCCTGAGCGCATGGATCCGCATCGCGCGAATCTAGAGCCCGGCGGGCGCCGCGTCCACCCGCGTGCGGGTCCCGCGCCGCCGCTGCGGCTGCTCGCGAAGCCACGCGAGCGTCGAGCGCAGGCCCTCCTCGTATCCGATCCGAGGCTCCCAGCCGAGCAGCGCACGCGCCTTCGCGGCGCTGAAGCTCTGGTCGCGTCCGAGCACCTGCACCGCCTGCCTCGAGAGCAGCGGCGCGAGCCGCAGTCCCGTCGCCCGGCGCGCTAGGCGATAGCCGCTCTCGAGCACGAGCGCGATCGCGAAGGCGAGCCGGTAGGGGAGGCTGAAGGAGACCGGCCGCGCGCCCAGCCCCGCCGCGATCTCGCCGGTGAACCGCGCCCAGCTCACGCCGAGCTCGTCGCTGAGGTCGAACGTCTCGCCGATCGCGAGCGGGTGATGGAGGGCGATCAGCACGGCGTCGAGGAGGTTCTCGACGTAGAGCAGGCCGGCGTCGGCGCGGCCCCCGTCCACGAGCACCATCTGCCGGGCGCGGATCGCGCGCGCGATCTCGGCGACGAGCGCCTTCGATCCGGGGCCGTAGACGGTCGCCGGGCGCAGGATCACGGTCTCGAGCGCTGAGCTCCGAGCCGCGCTGCGCAGCTCGATCTCGGCCTCGAGCTTGGTCTGCGCGTACCAGTTGGCGAAGCGTCCGAGGCTCGGATCCTCGCCGCGCGGGCCGCCCGCGGGGTGCCCGTAGACGTCTGTGGTGCTGATGTGAACGAGCCGCCGGACCCCGGCCGCGGCTGCCGCATCGAGCACGTGGCGGGTGCCCCTGACATTCGCCGCCCGGATCTCCTCGACAGTGCCCCAGTCGGAGACCATCGCGGCGCAGTGCACGATCTCGCCGCAGCCAGAGGCCGCCTGCCGCAGCGAGGCGGCGTCGCCGAGCGTGCCGCGCACCGTCTCCACGGCCAAGCCGCCGAGCGCGGAGACGTCGCTGCCCTCGCGGACCAGGCAGCGCACGCTGTACCCCTCGGCGCTCAGCCGCCGCGCGAGGCGCGAGCCGATGAAGCCGCTTGCGCCGGTGACCAGCACAGCGCGCTGCGACGCGGCACGGCGCCCGGACGCCGGCGCATCGGACGCCGGCCCGCTCATGGGAGCTTCTTCGCGCGGCGGCGCAGCGTGGCGGTCGCGATGTCGCGCACCGAGGCCCAGTTGCGCCCGGCGGAGCGCTGGCAGTCTTCGAGCACGGCGTCGAGCGCCGCGAGGAACGCGTTGATCTCGGCCTCGGTGACCGTCAGCGGCGGCAGCAGCTTGATCACATCGTTCTTGCCGGCGGCCATCGTGATGACGCGGTGCTCGCGGTGCAGCGGGATCACGAGGAGCTGGGGGAACAGGCCCTCACTCGCGAGGTGGATCAGGCGCCAGTTCAAGCGCGCGACGCGCCCGCTCGGCGCGCCCAGCTCGATGCCCACCATCAGCCCGCTCGCACGCACCTCCCGCACGATCTCGTGGCGGCGCTGCAGCTCGGCGAGGCCGCTCGCGAGCAGCGCACCCATGCGGGCGGCATGGTCGACGAGGCCGTCGCGCGCGATCACGCGCAGCGTCGCCAGGCCCGCTGCCATCGAGAGGCGGTTGCGCCCGAAGGTCGACTGGTGGACGTATGAGCGCTCCAGCGTGCCGACGGCGCGCTGGAAGATCTCGCGCCGGGTCGCCATCGCCGCGACCGGCATGAAGCCGCCGCTGAGCGCCTTGCCGATCAGCACGAAGTCGGGCCTCGAGCCCCCAGTGCTCGAGCGCGAACCAGCGCCCCGTGCGTCCGAGCCCGGTCTGGATCTCGTCGACGACGAACAGCGTCCCGTACCGGCGGCACAGCTCCTGTGCCCCCTGCAGGTAGTCCGCAGGGGGCAACGTCACCATGCGCCCCTGGATGGGCTCGACGATGAAGGCGGCCACGTCGCGGGAGCTGCAGCTCCTGCTCGAGCCGCCCGAGGTCGCCGAACGGAACCCGCGAGCACCCCGGCAGGAGCGGACCGAACCCCTCCTTGAAGAACTCGTCCCCCACGAGCGCCAGCGGCCCCATCGTGACGCCGTGGAAGCCGCTGTCGCAGGAGATCAGGCGGGGCCGGCCGGTGGCCGCACGGGCGAACTTCAACGCCGAGTCGACGGCCTCGGCGCCGGTGGATGCGAAGAACAGCGCGTCGAGGCCTTCGGGCAGGAGCTCGACGAGCGACTCGGCGAGCATCCCGGCAAGCGGCGAGTAGTGGATCTGGACGCCGTCGGCGAGCCCGGCGGCGAGCGTCGCCTCCAGCACCTCGCGGACGTCGGGGTGGTTGTGCCCGAGGCTCGCGAAGCCCTCGCCGGTGTGGAAGTCCAGGTAGGCGTGCCCGTCGGCGTCGTAGAGGTAGGAGCCCCGGGCGGTCACGTACTCGCGGTCGAAGCCGAGGATCGACAGCACGTCGACGAGCGAGGGATCGAGATGGCGCGAGGCCAGCTCGAGCGTCTCGCCTGCCCGCGCGGTCGCGTCGGCGACGACATCGAGGCTGTCGCCTGCGGGCAGCAGCTTCTGGTCGGCGTTGGCAGCCATCGTCTCGGGAGTCCGCGGAGAGGGCACGTGGCGGAGAGCGGGAGGCTATTCGACAACTACGCCGCTCGTACCAGCGGCGCTGGGTGCGTCGGCTCAGCCCTCGCTCACCGTCGCGGTCAGCCGCTCGCGCGGCCGGCGCATGAGGGCCGCGACGGTCCCCAGGCAGGCGAGTGCCGCGAGCAGGAACGGGAGCTGTTCGCCGGTGGCCTCGGCGAGCACGCCGGCGCCGGCCGGCCCGGCCATCGCGCCCAGCGCCCAGGCGGCGTTCATCATCCCGAAGGCCATCCCCTGGGCGAGACCGCTGCGATCAGCGCCGTCGGCGATCAGGGCGAATGCGGGCGTGAAGAGCGAGCCGTAGGCCGCTGAGGCGACGATGATCAGGATCGCGTACGGGAGCGCGGCCGGTTCGAGCATCAAAAGGAGCGAGAAGAGGCCGCCGGCGGCGAGGCCGTAGAGCACCGGCACGCGCGTCCCGCGGAGGTCGCTGAGTCGCCCGATCAGCGGCGACTCGACAGCCTCGACGGCCGCGGCGAGCAGCCAGACGGCGCCGATCGCGCTCGCACCCCACCCTGCGTGGCTGAGGTTCAGCGGGGCGAGCACCGACAGGACGCCGGCGAGCAGCGAGGCGAGCGCGAGCAGGCCCAAGCCGCCGCGGAACTGGCTGCTGTGCGCGGCCCTGCGCAGTGCGGCCGCCGACGGGCGTTCGGGCGCGCGCGAGGGGATCGTCAGCGTCGTCGCGGCGAGCACGCCCGCCAGCGCTGAGACGCCGCAGAAGACGGCCGCGCGCCCGGTCTCCGCCGCGAGGGCGCCGATGACGGGGCCGAAGAGGGCGCCGAACACGGCGGCTCCCATCGCGATGCCGATCAAGGTCCCCCGGCGCTCGCGGGGAGCTGCGGCGATCAGCCAGGAGAAGGCGCCGGCCCAGGTGAACGCGCTGCCGAGGCCCTGCAGGAAGCGCGTCACCGACAGTGCCGCAAGGCTGCTCGAGAACGCGAAGCCGAGGCTAGCCGCCGCCATCAGCGCCAGCCCGGTCAGCACGGCCCGGCGTGGACCCATTCTGGCTGCGGCGACCCCGCCGGGCAGCCCGCCGACGAGCGCTCCGGCGGCGTATGCCGCGACGAGCAGGCCGGCGGTGGCGCTCGACAGGTGCAGTTCGTGCTCGAAGTGACCGAGCAGCGGCGTCAGCGCGGCAAAGAGCATCGTGTCGACGAACACGAGCGCGGATACGAGGATCACCAGACGGCGCATCCGACCCAAGCTAACAGCGCCGACTCGACGGCCCGCCCTGCCCGCCGCTTCAGCCAGGGCGCGCCCGTGCCGATGGCTAGGGCGATGTCCGTGAAGTCCGCAAAGCCGCGACCGCGCTCGGCGGCTCCGGCGCGCTCGTCGCGGCGTGCTCGCGAGGGCTCGGCCGCCGCCCACGACGACGCTGATCGCGCGAAGCTCCGTCAGGCCCAGCAGATGCGCCGCCTCGGCGAGGGCGTGCTGGCGCGTGCCGGCGACGTGCTGGCGATGACCGTCGAGCGCACGAGGGACTCGGGTGAGCCCGTCGACCCGCAGGTGCAGGCGAGCTTCGAACGGATCTGCACGAACTCGACGACGGCGGTCGCGCGGTGGATCGCGGGCGACGGCCTCGAGGTCACGAACGAGTCCGCGCGGGAGACCTCCCAGATCTTCGGCGAGCTGGCGGCGCGACGCGCCGCGTCGCTGCAGGAGGTCACCCGGCGCATGTTCTGGTGGCGGAACGTCTTCGGCGACGTGATGCGCGAGGAGGCGGCCAAGCAGAAGACGCCGCAGGGCGTGCTGCGGGACGCGCTCGACATGTTGCAGCTGAGCGTCGAGTTCAGCCTGCTGCGGATGTGCCAGTGCTTCGAGCAGGAGCGCAAGCGCACCGACGAGCAGCTCGCCGCGCGCGAAGAGGAGCTCGCCTTCATGGCGACGCACGATCCCCTCACCGACCTTCCCAACAGGACCCTGATCGTCGACCGCATCGAGCAGATGCTCGCGCGGGCCGCACGCGAGCAGACCTCCGTGGCGGCACTGTTCGTCGACCTCGACAACTTCAAGACGATCAACGACACGCTCGGCCACGCGGTCGGCGACGAGCTCCTCCAGGCGGTCGCGGCGCGGCTGCATGGCGTGGTGCGGGATGTGGATGCGCTCGGCCGCCTGGGCGGCGACGAGTTCGTCGTGCTGGTCGGCGACCTCGCGGCCGACGCGAGCCCCGCGCTGGTCGCCGAACGCCTGCTCGACGCGCTCAAGCAGCCCTTCAAGCTCGGCCCCGGCGGCGAGACGACCGTCACGATCGGAGCCAGCATCGGGATCGCAGTGGGCGACCAGGCGAGCGCGGGCAACCTGCTGCGCGACGCCGACATCGCGATGTACCGCGCCAAGTGGGACGGGCGCAACCGCTACGCGATGTATGAGAGCGGCATGCAGGACGTCGTCCAGGAGCGCATGGAGCTGGAGATGGACCTGCGCGAGGCGCTCGCCCGTGAGCAGTTCTTCCTCGCCTACCAGCCGACGCTCGACCTCGCCGACATGCGTCCGACCGGAGTCGAGGCCCTGATCCGCTGGCGCCACCCCGAGCGCGGGATCGTCCAGCCAGGCGGCTTCATCCCGCTGCTCGAGGAGACCGGTCTGATCGCCGAGGTCGGGCGCTGGGTGCTCGCCGAGAGCTGCCGGCAGGGCGCCGAGTGGACGGCCGCCGGGCACGAGATCTCGATGGCCGTCAACGTCTCGGGCCGTCAGCTCGACAGCGACCAGCTGATCGACGACATCCGCGACGCGTTGGCCGACTCGGGGCTTTCGCCCGAGGCGCTCACCATCGAGATCACCGAGACGACCCTCATGCGCGACGTCGAGCAGACGGCTCGGCGGCTCGCCGCGATCAAGGACCTCGGCGTGCGGATCGCGATCGACGACTTCGGCACCGGCTACTCCTCCCTCGCGCATCTGCAGCGCTTCCCGGTCGATGCGCTGAAGATCGACCGCTCGTTCGTCTCGGGCCTGTCGCGCAACAAGGAGGGGGAGACCCTGATCCAGACGCTCGTGCAGCTCGGCAAGGCCCTGTCGATCGAGACCTTCGCCGAGGGTATCGAGCAGCAGCACGAGCTGACGCTGCTGCGCGAGCAGGACTGTGACACCGGCCAGGGATTCCTGTTCGCGCGCCCGCTCGATCCGGCCGACGCCGAGCAGTTCTTGCGTGACTTCGCCACGCGGCCCGCGCGCTGAGCCGCGGGTCTGTCGCGCGATGCGGACGGGCGCTAGTCGAGCGGCCCGACGGCGTACCAGTCGAGCCGCAGCGGGGGGGTCGTGCGGCAGGCGTCGCGCAGCAGCTGGAGCAGTTCTTCGCGCTCCAGTTCGACGCGTTCCATCCGGCCCCAGCCGTTTGAGTCGTCGCTGCCCCAGGTGACGCGGATCTCGGAGCCGACCTTGTAGAAGCGCCCCTTGCCGCGGCGGGCCGAGAGCGAGGCGAGCAGCTGCTCGAGGGCGTCGGCGGGAGCGTCGTGACCGGCGTGGGGCGTGATCCGGAACCTCATCGCTGACTCATCGGCCGGCGCCCTCGGATGACATGAGCGCTGGCACGCTGCTGTCGGCTCAATGTTCGAGCGCGTACCGCGTGGGCCATGCCGCCGTCGTCAGCGCGGCCAGGAGCGCTTCGAGCTCGTCCGGGTGGAACCGGTCGATGTCCGCGATGATCTCAGCGAGGCGGTGGGGGGACATCAACGCCCCGTCGGGAGGGAGGTCGGCGCTCATGCTCTACAGCCTTGCGAGGCACGGGGCGATCCCCAATCCCACGGTTGGAGGATCTAGTCCGTACGGATCAGTCAGTTGGCCGAGCCCACGTGCACGGGGGCTGGGCCTGCGAACGCCAGGCCCTCGCCGAGCGCCTTCGCCACGAGGTGCGCCCGCGAGCGGGCGCCGGTCTTCTCCATCGCGTTGCGGGCATGGGTCCGCACGGTGTTGTGGGTGATGTGCAGCATGTCGGCGATCTCGGGACTGGTGTGGCCGAGGGCGATCAGGTAGAGGATCTCCCGCTCCCTGTCGGACAGCGGGCGCAGGACGTCGCTGTCGGGGCCCGTGCGGCGCCGGAAATGGGCGCCCGCCATCGAGGTGCTGAGGGCGACGAACAGGACCAGGCGCTGTCCCGTGATGATCTCGACGGTCGCCCCCCAGTGGACCCGCACGTTGCCGCCGTCGGCCGTGAGCATCACGGCGTCGCCGGCGAACCTTCCCCGGGCGAGGTAGTCGCGCCATTCGGCCTCCGTCGCCAGCGGGCCTCCCTGCACGACCTCCCAGGTCGGGCGGCCGATCAGCTGGTCGCGCCGGTAGCCGAGCATGCGCAGGTAGGCGCCGTTCACGTCGCGGTGGCGGCGCCGCGCGTCGATCAGCATCATCGCGTTTCGCGATTGGGAGAAGGAGGCCGCGAACAGGCCGGGCCAGCCATCGGCGGACGGCATCGTCGCGATCTTAAGGCACGCGCGGGGGTTCCGCGCGATCACCTGAACGAGGTGATGCCGGGCCGGGCCTGTCGGGAGCCTGACGTATGTTCATGGCGAGCATGCGAGGCGCGCGACGATCGGTGGACAGGGATGGCGGTCCAGCAGAGCGCTGAGCTCGCGCAGGACCCCGGGTCGGGCCGGCTGACCCGTGCGCGCCGCGTGCTCCGGGAGTCCCGGAGGCTGCTCGGGCGCCGCGCGCTGCATCTGATCGGGTTCCTCCTCTTCGTCTACCTGTTCCTGCGGCTGGTACCGGGCTTCAAGGACGCGCTGGAGAGCCTGCGCGGGGTCAGCGTGGCCTGGATCGTCGGCGCGCTGTTCGTGGAGACGCTCTCCCAGTGCGGCTACGTCGTCTCGTGGAGCGGGGTCCTCGATCCGGAGCGGCTGCTGCGCGCGGAGGGGCGCGGCAGGCACCTGGCGGCGCGCGTGGCCTGGGCGCAGCTCGGCGGCGGCATGATCGTCCCGGGCGGAACGCTCGGGAGCATGGGGGTGGGGGCCTGGATGCTGCATCGCCTCGGTATGCCGATGAGCAAGGTCGGCGAACGGCAGTTCACGCTGATGTTCCTGAACACGGCGGTCGATGCGCTCGCGATCGTGGTGTTCGGGACGCTGCTCGCGCTCGGGTTCTTCGGCGGCGGGCCGAGCCTGGCGCTGACGCTCGGACCGGCGGTCGTCGTCGCCGCCGGTCTCGTGCTCGCGATCGTCGTCGCGAACATGGCCGAGCGCCTGGCCGCGAAAGTCCGCACGCGCCGCCCCCGGATCGCGTCGGCGATCATGACGCTGGCCCTGGCCGTCGAGAACACGCGGGCGATGTTGCGCCACCGCGCCAGCGGACGGATCGTGCTCGGCGCGCTCGCCTACCTCGGCTTCGACATGCTGGTGCTCCAGGGCTCCTTCGCGGCGATCCATGCCGATCCCGTGCCGAGCTTCGCGGTCATCGCGATGTGCTACCTGATCGGCGGCCTGGGGGGCTCGATCCCGTTGCCGGCCAACCTCGGCGCGGTCACCGGGATGTCGGCGATGCTGATCATCTTCGGCGTCGACCACAACGATGCCGTCGCGGCGGTGATCCTCTACCAGTCGATCGGCTACGTCGTGCCGCTGGCGGGCGGTGGGATCGCCTACCTGTTCCTGCGCCGCGAATTCGGCGACAAGGCGCTGCTCGCCGAGCAGGCGAAGGTGACGGCGAGCGGGGCCTAGCCGTCGAGGCGTCCCCGGAACGCCCACAGCCGCCTGGCTTCCTCGAGCGGGAGCAGGCGCCAGCGGCCGCGCTCGGGCGACCAGATCGAGATCCGCGCGTCGATCACGCTGCGCATCCCTTCGAGTGCCCGCACGGCCTCGCGCGCGCGTGCTCCTTCGACGAGCGTCTGCGAGCTCATCACGTCGACGACCTTGAAGCGCAGCGGCTCGGGCGGCTGCTCGTCGGGCTGGTGCTTCGCGGCGCCTCCCAGCTCGACCAGGGACAGCTCACGCTCGGCCCGCGGCCGGCGGCGCGTCTTCTCGATCGGCACCATCTCGGCGCCGGTGCCCTTCGTCTCGGTGTCGAGGACCCACGTCTTCGGCATATCCACAAGTTAGGCGGTTCCGGCCTGCGGGCCCGACCGCGAGGCACGGTCAGGCCGATGAGGTTCGGCTGTTCCCGGAGTCATCGGCGCCGGCCGCCAAACCCTCCTCGGGTGGGGCTAGAGTAGGCGGCGGCAGATGGCGTTCGATCTGGTCATCGACGTGGAGAACACTCCGGGGGCCCTCGCCGAGGTCGCAGCTGCCGTCTCCGACGCCGGGGTGAACCTTGCGGCAGCGACATGCATCGGCAGGGGCGACAGTGCCGAGCTGCACATCCTCGTGCCGCACCCGGAGCCCGTGAGGCATGCGCTCGCCAACGCCCACCTGGGGATCAGCAGGGAGCGAGAGGTGGTCGTCGTCGAGGTGGACGATCGGCCCGGCGTCCTCGCCGACCTCGCCCGCCGGATCGCGCGGGCGGGCGTGAACCTCGATCTCGTCTACATCGCCACGCGCGACCGCGTCGTGTTCGGCGCGCCGGATCTCGACGCGCTGAGGGCCGCGCTCGCCGGCTAGCGGCCGCCCGCGGCGCTATAGGCGCGTCGCCCTGACAGCGGTGCCGTACGCGCAGATCTCGGTCCAGGTCCCGCCGAGCTCGGAGGTATCGAAGCGGAAGGCGATCACGGCGTCCGCGCCGCGCCCGCCGGCCTCCTCTTCAAGGCGCTCCTGTGCGTGCAGGCGGCCTTCCGCGAGCATCTTGGTCATCCCCTTGAGCTCGCCGCCGACGATCGACTTGAAGCCGGCGCCGAGCTGGGAGCCGATGTTGCGCGATCGTACGGTGAGGCCGAACACCTCGCCGAGGACCTCATCGATCCGGTAGCCCGGCAGGTCGTTCATGGTCGTGATCATCACGGCGCGTTCGCTCCCTTCGCTCGCTGGCTCGCGGCGGCCGGCGGTGAGTCGCCCTTATCCCAACCGTGGAACGGCGAGAGATCCCCGGCGTCCCATTGCTCGCGCAGTCCCGGCGTGCTCAGGTCCCAGTCCGGGCGCACCTCGCTCATGAGCTCGCGCAGATCGTGCCAGAGGTCGACGAAGGAGGGCCGTCCCCAGTGCCAGTAGCCGTTGTAGATCTTGTGGACGACGAGCTCCGGCCCCAACACCAGCGTGTGGGGGATCATCGGGTCGTTGTCCGGGTCCGTGTACTCCTGGATGTCGAGGTCCTTCTGCACGGTTCGCTCCGGGTCCTCGAGGAACGGCCACTGGGCGCCGATCGAGGAGCGGAACTCCTGCAGGGTGTGGTGCTCGTCGGTCGAGATCGTCGCGATCTGCGTGTAGGAGACGGCGATTTTCGGATAGCAGGCGGCCAGTTCGAGGTGCTGCACGTGCTCCTTCGGGCAGTAGTGGCCGCGGGCGAGCGTCAGGATCAGCGGATCCTCGCCCTGGATCTCGCTGAGCTTGCGCGGCGTGCTCGTGTGGTCGGGAAGCTCGTAGTCGGGGAACGCTTCGCCCGGGCCGATACGCAAGGTGCTCCTCCTTCGGTCGTCGGTGCGCAGGTGCAGCCCGGGCTATAGCAGCGTTTCGGCGCGAGGGGAGCGCCCGGCCCGCTCTCTAGAGCGGCTTGATCTTGCGGACGTCCTCGGCGTAACGATCGGCGGTGCGGACGGCTGCCTCGGAGTCCTCGCCCCGCTCCCGGGCGTCGAGATAGGGCGCGTACCAGTCCCACCAGTCGTGCGGCTCGTGCGATTTCTCGAACGCGTCGTGATGCAGCGCCGTCTCCTGCAGCAGTTCCGCGAGACGGGGGACGTCGACCGGCTCGCTCATCCTGGCCTCCGTTTCGGGGTTGTCGAGGCAACGCTCGCCGCAGCCGGCCGTTCTCGCGCCGGTGAGTGCCCTGGTCGGATCACTGGTAGCCGACGGCTCATCCCACGAGGTAGGTCTCGTAGATCACGGCTGCGGGCAGGCGTGCACCGACGGTGACGAAGACGCCCCTGTTCAGCCAGTCCAGCTCGGGGGCGGCCGTCTCGATCCGCGTCGCGAGCCGGTAGGTGTACTCGCTCGCCTGGACCTCCTCGCCGCGCGCCAGACGCGCGAGCACCTCCGGCTCGCCGTGGCGCACGCCCGACGATCGGACATAGAGCAGCGCGCCGGAGTCGGTCTGCAGCGTGTAGCGGATGTCCGCGAGAGCCGTGCCGTCGGCCAGCACGATCTGCCAGTCGGCGCTCGCGCCCGGGAGCAGCGTCCCGGCGAGCTCCGGGCCGCTGAGCGTTCCACTCGTCAGCGGGATGATGCGTCGGCGGCCGCGCTCTGTCTCCCCCAGATCGAGGAGCTCGCCGACGGCCACCTCGAGGCGATAGAGGAGGGTGAGTGCCGGCTCCGGGAGCTCGATCAGTCCTCCCATTCGCGTCCGGGCAGCCGCGCCGTGACCTCCTGGAGCAGCCAGGTGTTCTCGTCCGGGTCGCTGAAGGACGCGTAGCTGAGGTAGGAACGGCGTTCCGGGTCCGGGCCGGGCGCGAGCTCGGCACCGTCGCGGTGGAAGATCTCGCTGACCCCGACGCCGCGGCTGATCAGGTCCTCGCGGGCCGCCTCGATGTCGGATACGACGAGCTCGAGCCGCTGCTGTGAGCCGGGCGCGGCGGTCGTCAGGCCCTTGCCGATCGCGATCGAGCACCCCGAGTGCAGAGGCGTGAGCTGGACCACGCGGACCTTCTCGCTGAGCTCGAAGTCGGCGTCGAGACGCCAGCCCAGACTCAGGTAGAAGCTCTTGGCCCGGTCGACGTCTGCGACCGGCAGCGTGACGACCTCGAGTTTCATGTCGATCGTCGCCGGCGCGGGCGTCTGCGTCGAGGAAGCGCTGCTCGCATCGGTGCTGCTCATCGTGACCTCCGAAGGTGGGTTTGCCCGAGGGGTGAGCGTCGCGCCGCGGAAACCGGGTCGCGCCCGTCGATTCCCTGGTCTGCGCCCTGGTCCGCGGTCCACTGCGCTCCACGCCCGTCCTTCGGCCGGGCGCCGAGTGGAGGATCGTGATAAACCGACCGTGCCGTCGACCCGCGAGCGGTGAAGCTGCGCGCGGAGGGGGAAGCTGATGACCGGAGCGCTCTACAGCTTGGCGCAGGTGTGCGTACGGCGGCGCTGGGTCGTGCTCGCCCTGTGGGTGCTCGTCACCGCGGGGCTCGTCGCCGTCTCTCACGGCATGGGGGACAAGACCAACGACAACCTCTCGCTGCCCGGAACGGGGAGCTACCAAGCGAAATCGGCGCTCACCGGCTCGTTCCCCGCGCAGGCGAATGGGTCGAGTCCGATCGTCCTGCACGCGGCGAGCGGCAAGCTGACCGAACCCCGGCTGGCCGAAGCCGTGAACAAGTCGGCGGCCGAGCTGGCGAAGGCGCCCCACGTCGCCGGCGTCGTGAACCCGCTGACGCCGCAGGGGGCATCGGCTCTTAGCAAGAACCAGGCGACCGGCTATCTGTCGGTGACGCTCGACGTCAGTCCCGGAGCGTTGTCGGTGGACGAAGCCGACGAAGTCATCGACGCGGCGGCAGGGCCGGCGCGGGCGGCGGGGCTGCAGGTGGAGACCGGTGGCCAGCTGGGGCAGAAGGTTTCCAAGCCGGCGACGGAGTCGAGCGAGCTCATCGGGATCCTCGCGGCGATGGTCATCCTCGCCCTCACCTTCGGCACGGCCACGGCGATGCTGTTGCCGATCGCGACCGCGATCTTCGGGCTGCTCTCGACGCTCGCGATCATCCGCATCCTTGGGCACGTCCTCACCGTGCCGACCGTGGCGCCGACGCTCGCGACGATGATCGGCCTTGGCGTCGGGATCGACTATGCGCTGTTCATCGTCACGCGCCACCTGCGCGGCCTCTCCGGCGGCATGCCGGTCCACGAGGCGATCGCGCGAGCCGCCGCCACCTCGGGCGGCGCCGTGATGTTCGCCGGCTCGACCGTGACGATCGCCCTGATCTCGCTCTCCGTCGCTCAGATCCCGCTCGTGACGACGCTCGGGTTCATGGCGGCGATCGCCGTGCTCGTCGCGATGCTCGCCGCGGTGACGCTGCTGCCGGCGCTG
Source organism: uncultured Solirubrobacteraceae bacterium (assembly GCA_963721285.1). GTDB lineage: Bacteria > Actinomycetota > Thermoleophilia > Solirubrobacterales > Solirubrobacteraceae > Palsa-744. Next base: position 295,963 of record CAVRIN010000004.1, read on the forward strand.
CTCGGTGCGGTCGGCCCCCGCATCGAGTCGCTGCGCGTGCGGCCCCCCGACTCGCCCGAGCGGGCGCGGCACGGGATGTGGGCGCGGTGGGCGGGGGAGATTGCGCGCCATCCTCTGCTCAGCGGGCTCGCCGCCCTGGCGATCCTGATCCCGCTGACGATCCCTCTCCTCTCCCTAAATCTCGGCCAACAGGACACCGCGGCGCTCTCGACGTCGACGACCGCGCGGCGGGCCTATGACCTGCTCGCCCACAACTTCGGCGCCGGTGTCAACGGGCCGCTGCTGGTCGCGGTCTCGCTCGCGACGCCCGCGCAGCCGCCGCCGGGCGCGCAGGCGTCCGGCGCCCAATCCGATCCCCGCGCAGAGGATCCGCGCCTGCACTCGCTGCAGAGCGACGTGGCGTCCAACCCCGACGTCGCCGCCGTCACGCCCGTGCAGATCGACAAGGCGGGGACGACCGCCTACTTCAACGCGATCGCCAAGCAGGGCCCGGCGGAAACCGAGACCGCCGACCTCGTCGAATCGCTGCGCTCCGGCGCGATCCCGAAGGCAGAGGCGGGAACGAACATGCGGGCTTACGTCGGCGGCAGCACGGCCGGCTATGTGGATCTCGCGGCGAAGATCTCGTCCAAGCTGCCGCTGCAGATCGCCGTCGTGATCGTGCTCAGCCTGATGCTGCTCGTGATCGCCTTCCGCACGGTCGTCGTGCCGCCCCAGGCCGCCCTCATGAACGTGCTCTCGATCGGCGCCGCGTACGGGGTGCTGACCGCGATCTTCCAGTACGGCTGGCTGAGCGGGGCGATCGGGCTGAGCGGCGCGGTTCCGATCGTCTCCTACGTGCCGCTCTTCATGTTCGCGATCCTTTTCGGCCTCTCTATGGATTACGAGGTGTTCCTCGTCAGCCAGATCGAGGAGCACGTCCACGAGGGCGAGGACAACCGCAGCTCGGTCGTCTCGGGGCTCGTCACGAGCGCGCGCGTGATCACGGCCGCGGCGCTGATCATGGTCTTCGTCTTCGGCAGCTTCGTGCTCAACGGCGATCCGACGGTCAAGCAGTTCGGCGTCGGGCTCGCCGTCGCCGTGCTGCTGGACGCGACCGTCGTGCGATGCCTGCTCGTGCCCGCCCTGATGATCCTCGTGGGCGACGCGAACTGGTACTTCCCGCGCTGGCTCGAGCGCTTCGTGCCGCGCCTGAGCATCGAGGGGGAGGAGTTCTTCGCCGAGCGCGATCGGGCCGATGACGCGGTGACGGCTTCCACGCCCGCCGGCGCCGGCTGACGCCGCCTCAAAGCACCGCCGGCCGCACCTTCGTGGAGCCCCGCGGGCCCGGGGCTCGGTCCGCTCAGCCGTCGCCCAACCAGCGCATCAGCGCGGTGTGCATCGCCTCGACACCGACGATCGGAGCCGCGGGGTCGCTCCACTCCGCGGGCACGACGGCGAACGGCTTCGTCTGCGGCCCGCCGAGGCCTCCGTGAGAGCCCATGAACTCCTCGAACGGCGCGATTTCCCCCGCCTCGGGATCGTAGACACCGTTGACGAGGATGTCGGGGCAGTGGGGAAAGCTGTCGTGACGGCGCAGGTGGTCCGCCGCGGTCGGGTCGAAGGCGGCCAGGGGATCCTCGCCCTCGACGCTGTCGTCGTCGAGGCGGCGCCGGCCGCGGGCGCCGAGCACGAGCGTGCCGTACTCCCGCGAGCGGACCATCACGAACGCGATGCCCGGATGGGCGGCGAGTGTCTCGATGAGCCGCGGGTGGCCCTCGGCGATCTGCTCCAGCACGACCCGCTCCTTGCTGGCCATCAGGTAGATCAGCCCGAGGCAGCCCGAGACGAGCACCACCGTCTCGGGCTCGCCGGCAGGCTCGCGCGGGCCGGCTTCCGTGAGTGCCTCCCGGTCCGGTCCGAGCGCGACGGTCCCCTCGACAGAGCGGCTGCGCGTCGCCCGCGCCAGCGCGCGCCCTCCCACCGACGGATCCTGGCGCGCGTCGGCGAGCGCGGCGCCGAGATCTCCCCATGCCTCGTCCACAGCGGCCGGCGCGCGCACCTCGCCCCCATCCAGCGCTTCGCGCACGAGCTCCTCGAGCGTCTGGCCGTAGCGCTGGCGGAATGGCGCCCCCTGGGTCTGGCCGTGGTCGGAGAGGACGACCAGGCGATAGGGGCGGGGCGCCTGCGCGGCGGCGCGCTCGAGCCGGGCGAGCTGGCTGTCGTGCTGGCGCAGCACGGTCAGGGCATCCGGCGCGCGCACGCCCGAGTGGTGCGCGACCTCGTCGTAGCCGACGAAGGTCGCGTAGCTGACGGGCACGCCCTCGACGATGTCAGCCGCCAGCATCGCGACGTTCAGGTCGCGCATGACGACCGTGATCGCCGCCCGGGCAAGGGCGTAGAGCCACTTCCGCTCGATGTGGGGTTCGCCGGCGCGGCGCTGCTTGCGAGCCGCCCATCGCTCGCGCGCCACGTCGGCGAGCGACAGCCACAGGGTGCGCAGAAGCCCGTTGGGGTCCGAGAAGTACGCGAACAGGTCAGAGGCGTGCGAGCGGCTCCGGTCGCCGATCATGCTCATCGTGATCGTGCACCGGTCGGAATCCCCCGAGAACATGTTGCCGCGGCTCGTGCCGGCGCCGGCGAGCAGCCCGCGCCCCGTGGACAGGCGCCGCTCGATCTCCGCGGCGTCGCGCGGGTGGTTGCAGACCATCGTGCGACCGGACTCCTTCTCGAGCCAGCGGAAGGCCGGTATGTCCCAGTTGCTCCCGAGCAGCAATCCGGCCTGGCTCGCACCGGTCTGGCTGGAGAGATCTGACTCCCAGCCGATGATCTTGTGACTCCCCGCGCCGATCCAGCGCGCGATCGTCGGGACGTGGCCGTCCTGGACGGCGGCTCGCAGCACCTCCTCTCCGAGGCCGTCGATCTCGAACATGATCACGCCCGGGACGTCCGTGTGGTTGAGGCCGCGTGCTCGTCTCGCCCGTCGGCGGACCACTTGCAGGTTGCGCGCGTCCCTGTCGATGTCGAGCAGCGAGACCAGGGTGGTCGAGACCAGCGCGAGCACCGCCGCGATCACGAGGTCGACCCCGAAGGACGGCGCGCTGCCGGTCATCCACCAGAGGGCGAGCGCCACGACGCCCGCGCTCATCGCGAGCGAGGCGAGGCCGAAGGTGATGATCGTGAGCGGGAGGGCCAAGCGGATCAGGGTCGGCCACAGGAACGCGTTGAAGACCGAGATCGCGAGCGCGACGAGCAGCGCTTCCGCGAACGACAGGCGGTGGACGCGGTCGAGCGCGTCGGTGAGCACGATCAGCACCACCGACTCGACGGCGAGCAGCACGAGCCAGCGTGCCAGGAGGCTCGCGAGATGGCGTGTTTTCGCGCTCACCCGGGCGCGACGGCGCCGCATGGGGCCTGGCGCCGGTGGTTAGCTTGAGCTCGATGGTCGATGGCAGAGGCCCCCGGCGGGACCGTATCGCCTTCCTGGGTCATTCGACGGTGCTGATCGAAGTGGGAGGCCAGGCGCTCCTCACCGACCCGCTGCTGCGTGGCCGCGTCGCCCACCTGCGCCGCTACGCGCCGGCGCCCGAGAAGGGGACCGAGCCGCGCGCCGCCGCGGTGCTCCTCTCGCATGCGCACCAGGATCACCTCGACCTCCCCTCGCTGCGCGACCTCGGCCTCGACACGCCGATGTTCGTGCCGCGCGGGGCCGGATCCTGGCTTCAGCGGCGCGGCTTCTCCGCGGTGACCGAGCTCGGCGTCGGAGAGCAGGCCGCGCTCGGCGCGGTCTCGGTCCAGGCCGTCGCCGCCGATCACGACGGCCGCCGCTACCCGTTCGGCCCGCGGTCGGCCAGCGTCGGCTTCCTCATCGGCGGCCCCAACACGGTCTACTTCGCCGGGGACACCGGCGTCTTCGAGGGGATGGCCGAGCTATCCGGCGGGCTCGACGCCGCGCTGCTGCCCGTTGCCGGATGGGGACGCTCGCTCGGTCCTGGGCACATGGACCCCCTCGAGGCCGCGCGCGCAACGAGGTTGTTGAACCCCCGCATCGCGATCCCGATCCACTGGGGAACGTTCCGGCCGATCGGGCCTACACGGCGCGGCCTCACGATCGGGGAGCAGCCGGCGCGCGAGTTCGCCGGGCACGTCCGTGAGCTGGCGCCCGGGAGCGAGGTCCGGATCCTCGCCCCCGGGGAGGAGACGCTGCTCTAAAGGCGCGCGGCCCTCGCCGCTGTCAGGAGCCGTTGTTCGCGATCGCCTCGTAGGGCCGGCAGGGCTCGTTGCGCAGGCTCGGGCACGCCGGCAGCGCGGTCGGCACGCCGACGCCCGGCACGATCGGCAGGATCAGGCTCGAAGGCATGCCGGGCGAGAACGCGATCGACTCCGTCGCGGTGCCGCCCGCCGGCTGCGTGTGGCTGAAGGACCAGATCGGCTGCGTCCCGTTGGGCGCCGAGATCGTGACCCTGATGCGCGAGCCCGCCCGGTAGGCGTGTCCCTGGAAGTAGAGCGGGATCACGACCGGAACGAATTCGTCCGACGGCATCGGCTGGACGTCGGATGGAAGCATCGTCGGGATCGGCTGCAGGAGCGTCGGCTTCTGCTTGAGGATGTTGCTCTTGCTGGTGGCGAGCTCTCGCTCGCTCGCCCGGATCCACCCGTTCTGCACGAACGTCTCGTTGCCGTCCGGACGGACCTCGCTGACGGTCGCCTGGAGGTCGACGTCCGGAGTGGACGACTTGACCCACAGGTGCACGGCACCCCCGCCGATCGCTGTGCTGTCGCTGCTCAGCGGCGCGGTGAGGTAGGACACGGCGGAGCCGGCCGGCGGCTGTTGCCAGTTGTATTCCCACTGTGACGCGTTGCCCCAGAGTCCGCCCGTCCCGGTGTTGTTCGAGTAGTCCGTCGGCGGCACCGCGTTCGCATCCGAGGTGTAGGAGTCGACCCCTTCGCCTGCGGGCTGTTTTTCATCGAGCGTGCCGCCCGCCCCGAGGTACCAGGTGTGCGCCTTCGTGCCGGGGATCGGGAACTTCGAGAACGACGCTTCGAAGCCCGGGTAGGGATCGCCGGCCGTCGTCGTGCCGAGCGGCGAGGTCCCCGCACCGTTGTCGAACAGCACGCGGATCTGAGGCAGCGCTTCGAACGCCGACAAGGCAGATTCGTAGGTGAGCTGTTCCTGGACGGGGTCGGCCGGAAGCGTGACGAGCTCGGTTTTGGGCAAACCCATCGCTTCGTCGTAGACGACCGGCGCCGCGGCTTTCACGACCACGGAGTTGACGATCGGTGCCTGTTTGGCGACGTAGAGCTCCAAGAAGTCATACAGCCGGGTATAGGTGTATGGATCGAGCGAGTCGACGTGCGCGCCGTTGGTGAACGTGAACCACTTGCGCTTTGTGCCGGTGAAGTGCTGCGCGAGATCGGCGCAGTGCCCGCCCGTCTGCTCGTCCTCAAACTGGCACGCCAGGAACGTCGGCACCTTGATCTTCTTGACGAACGTGACCGGGTCGAGCGGATCGGCCACGGACGGGTTGTACGTCGAGTTCGCTTCGATCTTCGACATCAGGTTCGCGGCCTCGCCGTGGAGGGTCTGGTTGGCGGCGCAGGTCTGATCGCCTTCTTCGATCCGCGTCGTGGCCCACGCCTGGCCGTGGCCGGGACTCGCCGGTTCGGCGTTCTGCTGGCGCTGTTCGGCCCACGCGACCGCGAAGCCGTCGTTGCGGATACCGCCCGGGTAGAGCGTCGTCGCCGTCGCGTCGATCACCGAGAGCGGCGCGATCGCCGCGAGCCCGGCCGGCTGGGTCTGCGCGGTGAACAGCTGGCTGATCCCCCCGTAGGAGATGCCGAGCATGCCGACCTTGTTGCCGAGCACCCACGGCTGTTTCGCGATCGTTTCGATCACGTCGTAGCCGTCGAGGTTCTGCAGCGGTTCGAAGAAGTCGAAGGCGCCGCCGGAGCAGCCGGTCCCGCGCATGTTCACGTCGACCACGGCGAAGCCCATCAGGTTCGCGAGCACCGCGATCCCGTTTTCCGGTCCGGCCGGGTTCGCGTAGCCGTAGCCGGAGTACTCGATCAGCGTCGGGTACGGCGGCGTGTAGCTGGGCGTCGGGACGCCGGGGATCGGCAACGTCGGGAAATGGAACATCGAGGGGACACCGGGCTCACCCGCGGGACTGCTCGGCGGGTGCACGTCGATCGACAGCTGGGTGCCGTCGCGTGTCGTCAGGTAGGTGTAGCCGTTGTCCGGGATTTCCTGGTCGTAGACACTTGGATCCCACGGCTTCGCGCTGTCCGAGTGGACGGTGACCGGGTCCGAGGATTCCCCGGATGAGGTGAGGCGGACGCGGTAGCCGTTCCCCGGTTTTACGCTGCGGAACAGCACGCCTCCGAGCGAGGTCGCGTTCTGCGTGTCGACGGTCGCGCCGCCCTTGTTCAGCAGTGAGGTCTGCGCGTTCGCGGGCAACCCGGTCGCGTACACCTGTTCTGCGCTGCCCTGAGCGTTGAAGGCGGACGCGCCGGCAGCCACCACGAGCGACACGGCGAACGCGGCGAGCGCCGCGCCGGCGCCTGCCCACGCCCGACGTCCACGCTCGCTCCCCGACAGAAGGCGGCGATCTCCGCCGCGACCCACGACCCGACCCTCGCACACGCGCAAAACTGTCCCCTTTCTCCAGCTGGGCCCCTTGGTAGACGAGATCGGACCAGCTGGGGCGGGCGCTCAGATACCCGTTTGCCGCGCGTTTCTAAACATCAACGCGTCGAGCGGACGGCGTCACGTCGGCTGGCCAGTCATGAGCGCCCTCAGCGAGAGGTCGTCCGCGGGGTAGTCCTCGACGTCGCCCACTCGGCCGGGGCCTGATCATCGTGGCCCGAGCGCTCCGGGTCCCACTCGATCAGTGGAGCCTGAACCTCGACTGGCCGCCGGGGACTGTGCCGTAAAGGAGGTCGACGGTTTTGCCGGGCGGCTGTTGGACCAAGACTCCTTTGCGGAGGACTTCGACCTTGCCGTTCGCCTGGCGTGTCAGTTGCAGCTCGAAGGTCTGGCCGCTGCCGCTCGCGTCGTGCATCGAAAGCGTGGAGCTCGCGCGGTTGTCCGAGATGCTGATGACCGAGTCGGGATGGAGCGAGGTCGCCTGGATGCCGATGCTGTAGTTGCCCGCGACCCTCACCAGCCCGACGTTGAAGAGCGGGGACTTGGTCTGGCTGCCGGCGCTGGTGTAGGTCATCGACTCGGCGTCGCCGTTCAAGGCGACGGTCTCGCGCTCGCCGGGCCGGATCTGAATCCCGTCGAGCGCCAGATCGTGGTTCTGTCCGATCAGCGAAAAGTGCTCGTTGTCCGGGTATTTGAGGCCGGAGCCATCGATGGTCACCGTCACGTTGACGCCGAACGGGACCCGGTAGACGGGCTCCTGGTGTTGCTGCGAGGTGGCAACCGCGGTGGAGAAGTCGGCCGTGGCGCCCGGAATCGCCTTGACCAGCTTCTCGCCTTCGTATCCGAGCGCGCGCCCCTGCGGATCGCGGATCAACAGGTGGGCATGGTTGTACGGGTTGCCCGCGAGCCGGATTTCGTTGTAGGCGTTCGGGTGGCCGGCGGCTTCTGCGCAGAAGGGACAGAAGTGGACGCCCAGCCCCGGCGTGGTCGGAACCAGGTAGACGGTGCCGCTCTGGGCGTCGCCGTTGTAGACGGAATCGGGCACACTCGGGTTGGCGGCCGCGACGTAGCTCCAGGTGTTCGAGTTGGTGTCGAAGTGGACGCGCCGGACCTGCTTGGGCCAGTTGTTGTCGTACACCAGCACGTCGGATTTCCCGCCGCCGAGGTTTTCGACCGCGTAAGGGGTGACCGAGTGGCCCCCCTGGAACCCGGGGCGGAAGAGCGACATCGTGTACAGCTCGCCGCCCTTGCGGCCCAGCGAACTGGTCAGGAACTGCAGCACGTCGTTGGGGGTGCCGCGCACCAGTCCCATCTGCAGCGCCGGCAGCAGCTGCCACTCGAACGCGTAGGCGATCGAGCGCTGCAGCTTCTTGTTGTTCTTCAACTTCAGTTGGTTGGTCGGCGTCTTGGCGAGCGGCGGGAACTGATGGCGATACAGCAGGATGGCCAGCGCCGAGAAGCCGAAGCAATGGCCGCCGGTCATCGCCCGGTTGGCTTCATCCATGTACCGCTGCGCGACGGGGGTGAGCACGCACTTGTTGTCGGGCTTGATGACACCGCACACGCCCTTCCCGAATAGCGCTCGCATCTCGTTGGCCGACAGGTTTGCGTAGCCGGAGCCGTAGTTGGCGAACGAGAACCCGTTCTTGGCCGGCTTGAAGCCGCTCGAGGCGACGACCTTGGCGTCGGCGATGCCGGTCGCGAAGAGCAGCCAGGCCACGACGGCAACGGCGCCGATGAGGCGAGTGGCCCCCCGCAGGGTGCGGCCCCGTCGCGTTCGATCTACACGCCGCTCAAACGGACCGGCCCCCACCGGGTTTTCCCACATCGTGCCAGCGTACTCCCCTCACGAATGTGCTGCGCCGGTTTGCGGGACAGCCGGTGCGGGCCGCTCCCGAGCTGCGCATCCGGCCCCGGTTCTCGGCGCTTTCGAGACCCGTCCGCGTCCGCCGAGCCGCGCTTGAACGGACGCGATGCGGCTACCCCGCGCGCTCTGCCGAGGCGAGGCCACGGCGCGCGAACGCGCCGAGCAGCGCCGCGGCGCCGGCGAGGGCCGCGAAGGCGAGGGCGACTTTGACCGGCGAGCCGGCGACCAGCCCGCGCCCGGCCTCGAGCACCGCGGTGATCGGGTTGACGCTCGAGACCGCGTGGACCCACCCGGTCAGCAGCGTCAGGGGCACGTAGACAGGCGCCAGGAACAGGGCGACGAACACCGGCATCTGGATCAGCGGGCCCGCCTGCTCGGTACGCAGGAACATCGCGATCCCGATCGCCCACAGCGCGGCCGTGAAGTTCATGCCGATCCCGAGTCCGATCAGCCCCGACAACTCGATGCCGTTGCCTTCGACGCGCATGCCCGCGATAAGGGCGGCGATCGTCACGATCGTCGCCACGACCAGCCAGCGCAAGAAGGCTCCGACGACGTAGCCGGCGATGATCCCGCTGCGGCGGGGAGCGCCGAGCATCAGCCTGCGTGCGAAACCCGACTCGAAATCGCGCGCCACCGCAAAGCCGGTGAAGACACCGCCGAACGCCGCGGACTGCAGGAACACGAACGCGAACTGGAAAGCCGTGTAGCCGGGCTTGTAATGGAAATTGGGTACGTCGCTGACCCGTGAGAGCCCGCCGGCGAACGCGACCAGGAAGAAGAGGGGGAAGATGATCGACGGGACGATGATCGCCGGGTTGACGATCGTGTTGTGGATCGAGCGCCAGGCGACGGCACGCGTGACGTAGAAGAAGCGCCTCATGTACGCGCCAGCCTCGACCGCATCGCCGGTCGCGCGAGCGCCAGACAGACCGCCGCGAGCGCCAGAGCCAGACCAAAGGCGAGCTCGAGTGCCTGCGCGTTCCAGCCTTGGATCACGAGGCTGCGCAGTCCCTCGACCATGTAGGAGACCGGGTTGTAGGTCGCAACTTCGCGGAACCACGCGGTGCCGATGACGTTGCGCGGAAGCGTCGCGGAGCTCAGGAACAGGGTCACGAACAGGAGCGGGAAGATGCCCTGGATCGCTTCGCCGGTGCCCAGGCGCAGCGCGAGCAGCCCCCCGAGTGAGGCGAAGGCGAACGAGATCGCGAGCGAGAGCGTCAGCAGCACCAGTACGCCGCCGACGCCGCTTGCGAAGCTGACGCCGGTGGCGATCCCCACGAGCAGGTAGACGACGGCCTGCACGCAGCCGAGGACGAAGGCACCGCCGAGCTGGCCGAACAGCATCGCCTCACTCCGCAGGGGCGTGAGAGCGAGCCTGTTCAGAAACCCCGTCTCGATGTCGCGGGCGAGGCTGGTGCCGGTGGAGATCGAAACGAACATCGCCCCCTGCACGAAGGGGAACGCAAGTAGGAACGCGCGGTAGCTGTGGGTCGGGAAGCCCGGAAGCTCGGTGACACGGCTGAGCGAGCTGCCGTTGATCGCGAACAGGATCAGCGGGAAGAGCATCGGGAAGATGATCAGCGCGCGCTGGCGGAGAACCCCTTTCGCGGAGCGCCGGGCGACAGCGGCGACCTGTTCGATCAGAGACGTCTGCCGCATCACTCGGCGCCGGCTCCCTCGAGCTTGCGGCCGGTCTTGGCGAGGAAGACGTCGTCGAGGGAGGGCTGGTGCAGTTGCAGTGTCTCGACGTGGACGTCGTGCTGGTCGAGCAGGCGCACGATCTCGGCGAGCTCGGTCTCACCGCCGGGCAGCTGGACCGTCACGCTGCCGCGCGCGCCGCGTTTCGGCGGGCCGAACCGCGTCAGCAGCTCGGCGAGCGTGTCTGTGTCGTGCTGGTCGACGGGCGCGACCTCGACGCTGGGGCTTCCGATCTCAGCCTTCAACTGGGTCGGCGTGCCCTCGGCGACGATCTTGCCCTGATCGATGATGCCGATCCGATCGGCCAGGGCGTCAGCCTCCTCGAGATATTGGGTGGTGAGGAACACGGTCATTCCTTCGTCGCGTGCGAGCCGGCTGACCTCCTCCCAGAGTGCGGCCCTGCTCTGCGGGTCGAGGCCGGTGGTCGGCTCGTCGAGGAACAAGATGCGCGGCCGGTGGATCAGCGCGAGCGCGAGATCTAGTCGCCGCTTCATCCCGCCCGAGTAGCCGCCGACGCGGCGGTCGGCCGCTTCGGTCAGCCCGACCCGCTCGAGCAGTTCGTGCGCTCGGGCCTTGCGCTCGCGCGAGGGGATCCCCTGCAGCGTCGCTTGCAGCATGAGGTGCTCGCGACCGGTCAGAATCGTGTCGAGGGCAGCCTCCTGCAGCGCCGCGCCGATCGTCGCGCGAACCTGCGCGCTCTGACGCACGATGTCATAGCCGCCGACAGACGCTTGGCCGCTCGTCGGAGGGAGCAGCGTCGTGAGAACCAACACCGTCGTCGACTTGCCCGCGCCGTTGGGCCCGAGGAAGCCGTAGATCTCGCCCGTCTGAACGCTGATGTCGATCCCGTCGACGGCGCGCGGGCCTTTGCGGAACTCGCGAACCAGCTGGTGGACCTCGATCGCGACGCTGGACTCTGGCATGGCCGGCATCCTAGCAAAAGCTTGATCTTGTCAAAGATCGAGGTTCTCAATATAATGTCGGGCACGATGGCGACCCAGACGACCGGTGCTCGTGGCTCGGCAGGACCCGGCGCTCGTCGCCGGTCGGCCGCCGACGAGGCGTGGGAGCTGTTGCGCGGGCTGCTGTTCGCCGAGCGCCGGCGCTTCTTCGAAGCCGCCGCGGAGTTCGAGCTCCACCCTGCGCAGGCGGGAGCACTCATGCAACTCGACGAGGCGTCCGGCCTGCCGATGCACGAGATTGCCACACGACTGGCGTGTGACAACTCGAACGTGACCGGGATCGTCGATCGCCTCGAGGCGAGAGGGCTCGTGACGCGTCGCCCCGGCGAGCAGGACCGGCGCGTGAAGTACGTCGTGCCGACGCCCCTGGGGATGGAGGTACGCGAGGCGATGGCCTCGAAGCTGGCCCAGGTGCCGGACGCGATCGTGCGCCTCTCGGCGGAGGACCAGGTGCGTTCTGCGGGACGTGCTCGCCCGGGCGGTGGGGAGCGAGACGCAGGGTTGACGAGGCGCTCGAGTTTGGACTCGAGAAAAGGCAGCTAGCTCGAGTCCGGGTACGGGACCGATCTGTCGCCCTCTCGTCCCCGGACGGATCGCTCGGAGTCGGGCCTCTGGGCGCTCCCCCGGCGTAGAACGAGCGCCCGACAGCCAGTGAGTCGTCGTGAGCCCGACCAGGGTGCTCACGGGCGCGACGCGTTGCCCCAGGCTCGATGGTTGTACTCACGTGGAGGTCTGTTCCAGGGGAGGTTCGTGTGGCGACAATCCGCTTCAAAGAGACGACGACCGCGACGCCCGAGCAGTTCGTTGCCGCGCTGACGGACTTCGGGCCTGGGCGCGCGGAGATCTGGGGCAACACGGCCGACGATCAGCTCAAGGTGTACGAGCAGAGCCCCGGCCACGCCGACGTCAAGGAGGGCACTCGCTCCACCTGGGAGCGCCTCGACTACGACTGGTCGAACCCCGACCGCATCGTCTTGAAGACCACCGACTCGAACACGTGGGGCCGCAACTCCGGATTCACCTACACGCTGAAGCGCAATCCCGACGGCACGACGGAGATCGACGTCGTGATCGTGCGCGAGGGCAAGAACCTCAAGGGCCGGGCGCTCGAGCTCGTGGTCGGGACCGTCGGCAAAGGCGTCCTGACGGGCGGGTTCGCGAAGACCCTCAAAACGATCGAGGCGCGCAACCAAGGAACGCCGGCGCCAGCAGCTACGCCGCCGCAGTAGAAGCGATCGGGGACGCCGAGGGCGGGGGAGACGCCCAAGTTCCCGAACCGTAGAATCGAGCACGTGCCGGTCGCCGAGGTCAACGGGCAGCGGATCCGCTTCGAGGACAGCGGCGGCGACGGCGCGCCGGTGATTCTCGGCCACGGCTTCTTGATGGACAGGGAGATGTTCGCCCCCCAGGTCGACGCGCTGGCGGACGAGTTCCGGGTCATCACGTGGGATGAGCGGGGCTTCGGCGAGACGGAGTTCGACGGCCAGCCGTTTACTTATTGGGACTCCGCGCGCGACTGTCTCGGGCTGCTCGACCACCTCGGCATCGAGGAGGCTGTTGTGGGGGGCATGTCCCAGGGCGGGTTCCTCTCGCTCCGTGCCGCGCTGCTCGCACCGGAGCGCGTGCGCGCGCTCGTCCTGATCGACACCCAGGCGGGCGTGGAGGATCCCGAGCGGCTGCCCGCCTACCGGCGGATGCAGGCGACATGGCTCGAGGTCGGACCCGTCGACGAGCTCGCGGCCACGATCGCCGATCTGATCATCGGCGACCCCGAGCTGAACGCCGTCTGGATCGAGAAGTGGCGCAGGCTGTCCCGCGAGAGCATGCAGGCGCCCGGCGACTGCCTGTTCGATCGCGATGACGTCTCCGACCGTCTGGGCGAGATCACCTGCCCCGCGATCGTCTTCCACGGGACGGCCGACAAGTCGATCGAGATCGGGCTCGCCGAGCAGCTCTGCAGGGGTCTGTCCGGCTGCGCTGGCGTCGTTCGCATCGAGGGCGCGCCGCACGCGTCCAACCTCACGCACCCCGAGTCCGTGAACGGGCCGCTGCGGACGTTCCTGCGGTCGCTCTAGCCCGGCGCGGGCACGTTCAGGTTCGGCAGCAGCAGCGAAGCGATGTCGTCAAAGGTCGGCTTCGGCTCGGGCAGGATCGGGCCGTCGGCGAGCGTGCGCTCGAGGATCTCATCCCGCGAGGCCTCGATGCTTCGCGCGAGGGCGGCGAAGTCGACGTCGAGCAGCCGTCCGTCCCGCTTGACGGGGCTCCCCGCTACCAGCACGTCGCGGACGTTCGAGGCGTTCGCCTGCTGCACGATCGCGCCGGCGGCGTCCACCGGGGCGATCATGTTGAGCCGGTCCGGCCCGGGGCCCACGACGATCACGTCCGCTTGCCGGCCGGGTGCCAGGCAACCGATGCGGTCGTCCATGCCGAGCGCTCTCGCCCCGCCGGTCGTAGCCCATCCGAGCGCATCCCGCGTGGTGAAGGCGAGCTCACTCGGATCGGTGCGCCGGGCGTGGGCGCGGTCGTTGGCGCGCGCCCGTGCGTCCTGCAGGCCGAGCCGCATCTGGGTGAACATGTCGCCGGAGTTCGAGGAGACGACGTCGCAGCTGAGGCTCAGCACGAGCCCTGCTTGCAGCGCCCGCTCGATCGGCGGATGCCCCATCCCCATCTGAAGCTCGGTCTCCGGCGTCACCGAGATCTTCGCTTCGGAGCGCTCGAGCAGCTTCCAGTCGCGCTCGGTGCAGGCGTTGCAGTGGACGTGGACGATGTCCGGCCCGAGCAGCCCGCATGCGGCGAACTGGTCCAGCCCGCTCGGCATGCCCCAGATGCAGGCCGTGTGCGTCGCGATCACCGCATCGAGCTCGCGGGCCGTCCGTACCTCGGCGCAGGTCTCGGCGAACGGGATCAACCCCGGCTCGGTGAGCGAGATGCCCATGCTGAGAAGACCGCCGGGACGGCCCGCCAGCGCCTCGTTCACGCGCCTCGAGTCGGCGAGGCGCATCTCGTGGGTGGTGAAGTACGGGTCGGCGCGCGGCGGGGCGTAGTAGCCGTAGGCGAACACGGCGCGGATCCCTGCGTCGGCCAAGCCGTCGATCGCCCGGTCCGCATGCTCGGGAGTGTTGTTGCAATGCGAGAAATCGAGGATCGTCGTGACGCCGGCGTCGAGCGCCTCGAGCGCACCGGCGTAGTTGCCGACGTAGACGTCCTCCGCGGTGTATCGCGGTGACAGCGTCGAGCGCATGCCGAGGAAGTAGTCGAGCAGGGTCCAGTCCGCGCAGATCCCGCGAAGCGCCGTCTGCCACGTGTGGCGGTGGGTGTCGATGAAGCCCGGCATGATCACGGCGCCGGCGGCGTCGATCAGCTCGGCATCGACGTCGCCGAGGTCGCGCTCGACGGCGACGATCCGGTCGTCCTCGATCAGCACGCCGCCTCGCTCCAGCTCTCCGATCGCCGGATCCATCGACAGCACGTGCCCTCCGGTGATTGCGATGCGGCGCGACGGCACGATCCCCTCTCTTCCGCTCGGCGAGCGAGCCATCCTAACCGGCCAGATGCTCCCGGCCCGCGCCGCCGCACCAGGGCTGCGATCCCCGGATCCGTAGCCCGCGGATGTCGCGCAGCGCCCAGTTGGTGTTTACTATCGAGGTACATGGTGAGGGGCATGGGGGAGTCGCAGGATCGGAGGGTGCCGTTGCGCATCGAGCAGCGGGGCGGTGATCGTGCTGTCGTGGACTGCGTAGGACACGGTGACCGCGTGGTCGCAGCATCTGCCCTGCGGCGTCGTGCTGTGCTCGCCGTCATCCCGACGCTCATCGTGCTCGTTGCTTTGCTCGTGACCGCCGCGACGGCCTCCGCGTTCAGCGCGCACGGAAGCGTGGAACAGGTGTACGTCACCGGCTTGGCCCCGAGCGCTGAGATGTCGTTGCTGCGGTCCAATGGCGAAACGGTGTCCACGCAGAACGCGAACTCGCTCGGGGGTCTGTTGTTCCGGAAGGTCGCGCCGGGAAAGCACTACCGGGTGCGGCTGACCTCGACAGCCGAAGAATCGGGGCCGATCACCGTCCACACGCAGACCGCGAAGCCATGGGATCACAACATCTACAAACAGCCGATCCCGAACAGCGGATACACGTACCTGACGACGCGCGACGGCACCCAGCTCGCGATTGACGTCCACCCGCCGACCTTTGCCTCGACGAAACACAAAGGCAAGTATCCGACCGTGATCGAATACTCGGGCTACGGCTACGCGAACCCTGCGGGCCCTGAAAGCGGCCTCGCGCCGGTGGTCAACGCGATGGGTTTCGCGGTGGTCGACGTCAACATCCGCGGTACCGGCTGCTCGAGCGGTGCCTTCAACTATTTCGAACCGCTGCAGAACCTCGACGCCTACGACGTGATCCAGACAATCGCCCACCAGCCGTGGGTGCTCGGCCACAAGGTCGGGATGTTCGGCGTCTCCTATGGCGGGATCAGCCAGCTGTTCGCCGCTCAGCTTCGACCGCCGGCCCTCGAGGCGATCGCCCCGCTGTCGGTGGTCGATGCTACGGCGACGACCCTCTATCCGGGGGGCATCCTCAACACCGGTTTCGCCGTGCCCTGGGCCGAAGACCGCCAGTTCGACGCCGAGCCGGCCGGCCCGTCCAGCGGCGAGCACTGGGCTTACGAACAGATCCAGAAAGGCGATTCGACCTGCGCGGCCAACCAGGATCTGCACGAAGAGGCGACCGACCTGCTGTCGGAAGTCAAAGAAAACGCGACCTACAACCCGTCTGTGGCCGACCCGCTGGACCCAGTGACGTTCGTGCACAACATCAACGTTCCGACGTTCATGGCATGCCAGTGGCAGGACGAGCAGACGGGCGGGCACTGCGCCGACCTGGCGGAGCACTTCACCGGCACGACGCGCAAGTGGTTCACGTTCACCAACGGCGCCCATATCGACTCGCTCGATCCCTATACCTTCAACCGATTGGACGACTTCCTGGAGCTGTTCGTCGCGCACCAGGCGCCGATCAACAATCGGTCGAACCTCGAACTCCTGGCTCCCACCCTCTACCACAGCGCGATGGGACTCCCAGCGGGAGACACGGTCGAACTACCGCCGGACCCGATCCAGAAAAAGCGGAGATACGCAGAAGCGCTGTCGGCGTTCACCGCGCTGCCGCAAGTTCGTGTGCTGTTCGACAACGGCGCGGGAACCTCGCCGGCCGGCAACACGACGCCAGGCAATCCCTATCCCACCTTCGAACAGTCCTTCTCGGCCTTCCCGATTCCCGGCACGGTGGCCCGCTCGTGGTACCTCGGGCCGGAAGGCGCACTCAATGACGAACCGGCGGCGTCCGAAGGGGTCGACTCCTACACCTCGGATGCGAGCGCCACGCCGCTGACCGATTACTCGACCGGCACGCGGGCCCAGGTGGGCTGTGGGGCGTCGCGTCCCAGTGGGAATGGAACTGGGCGCAGGCCACGACGGGCTCCTCTGTGTCCTACGTCTCGGCGCCGCTCAGCAGCGACACGACCGTGATCGGCGGCGGCGCCGTCAACCTCTGGGTGCAGTCATCCACCCCGGACGTCGACCTCCAGGCGACGATCAGCGAGGTGCGCCCCGACGGCAACGAGACCTTCGTCCAGAACGGCTGGATCCGCGCCAGCGAGCGCAAGCTCGCCACCACCTCGACAAACCTGTTCGACCAGACCCCCACGCCGGTCGAACCGATCCCGACCTTCCTTGCCTCCGACGTCCAGCCGATGCCGGCCGGCGAATTCGTGCCGGTCACGATCCCGCTGTACTACCAGGGGCACGCGTACCGGGCAGGCTCGCGCATCAGGGTCACGATCTCGGCGCCGAACGGCACACAGCCAGTGTGGTCGTTCGACGAGACACGGCCGGAAGGAACCACCGCTGATATCTCGATCGGGTTCGGGCCCGGTATGCCCTCGGACCTCATCCTCCCGGTCGTGCCCGGCGTCGAAGTGCCCGCCGGACTGCCACCCTGCCCAAGCCTGCGCAACGAGCCCTGCCGCTCCTACCAGGCGTTCGTGAACAACGGGTCCTGACGCAGGTCGCGCCGGGTGCGCGCACGGCGATTCGCAACCTCTGCGCCCGATGTCGTGGAGGGTTCTAGGGAGAGGCGCAGACCGCGTACACGTGGAACGTGTCCGTAACGCCGGATTCGTTGAGCCAGACGCCTCGCCAGCCGGTGGGTGTAACGCCAGCTTCGGCTGGAACGGGCTTGCCGCCCGGGATCGGCGACCAGACGTTCTTGAAGCTGCCCGTACCGGTCTCCACGCCACCGCCGGTTGCCCGCTCGCCGGGTTCGCAGCTGGCCGTCACCGAACCGCTTTTTTTATCTTCCACGGTCACTTCGGCCGTGCGAACCACCACATTCGTCGCACCGTTGGCGCCCGCGACGCCCTGCTTGCCCTGCGGCCCTTCCGTGCCAGGCGTCCCGGCCTGCCCGGCTGGGCCAGCCGCACCCGTCTTGCCGGCGCTGCCTCTCAGCTTCTTGAGCACCTTCGGATTGATCTGGCTCGTCGAGTTGACGAGGTAGTGCTTTGCAGCGACTGCGCTGCCTGCCATCGCGAACACCAAGGCCACCGTCGCAACGACGTTCGCGTAGCTGAACCTCCGGCGGATAGACGACCACATGCTCCCCACCTCCCCGTTCGAAGCGGGCGAGCCAAGCGCCGCCCGCGTGACGACTGGCGAGGCTACTCCAGCGAGGAGGCGAACCTCCCGCGGGTTGGCTTCCACACGACCAGCCGCCTGCCGGACGGCCCTCCCTATAAACGAAAAAACCCCGTACGAGCGGGGCTTTCGGAAGGGTCGAAGGAGAGGGGTTCACCGCCGAAGGTATCCCCGCGCGTTCACAGCCAACAACACGGCGAAGATCGCGGCCGTCGTCCATTGGCCTTTGGCCAGGCTGAGCACCAAGAAGACGAGCGCCAGACCCGTTCCGCCAAGCAGAAGCCAACGGCGACGCTGAAGCATGGTCTGAGCATAGTCCTGCCGTGCCATCGCCTTGACGGCTGCCTGCTTCGGCCCGCCGAGTGGACGGGGCGCTAGTCGAGCTCGCGCACGAGAAGGCGCATCCGCCGCAGCTCGCCGGCGCGCAGCACGACGATCTCGACCTCTGTGCCGATGAGGTCGGCGACCATCAGGCGCTGGATGTCTTCGACGCTTCCAACTTGCGTGCCCGCGAGCTCGACGATCAGGTCCTCGGGACGGAGCCCGGCCTGCTCGGCGGGGCTGCCGGGGACGACTTCGATCACCTCGATGCCGCGCTCCTGATCGCGTTCTCGACGCGCCCGCGTGGGCAGCGGTCTTGGCCCGCCGGCCACGCCAAGGTAGGCACGGCGCACTTTGCCCCGCGTCATCAAGTCGCCGATCACCTTGCGCGTGGCGTCGTTGATCGGCACCGCGAGCCCGAGCCCGACGCCGGCGACCGCGGTGTTGACGCCTACGAGCCGCCCGGTGGAGTCGACCAGGGCGCCGCCGGAGTTGCCCGGGTTGAGCGCCGCGTCTGTCTGGATGACGTTGTCGATCATCCGGACCGTCGAGCCCGAGCGGGCAGGCAGCGAGCGCCCGAGCGCCGAGATCACACCCGCGGTGACGGACCCCGCGAAGCCGTGGGGGTTGCCGATCGCGACAACGAGCTGACCGACGCGCAGCCGGGCGGCGTCACCGAACTCGACGGGCGTCAGGTCGTCCGCGTCGGCCCGCAGCACGGCGAGGTCCGACAGTGGATCCCGTCCGAGCACTCGAAAGCCGATGTCGCGCCCGTCGACGAAGCTCGCCCGCCCGAGCCGATCGCGGCCGGCGACGACGTGCGCGGAGGTCAGCAGGAAGCCGTCGGGAGTCAGGACGACCGCGCTGCCCGCGCCCACCGGAACGCGTCCGCGTCGCGTGGCGCGCAGGACCCGCAAGCTGGCGACGCTCGGCGCGAGCCGCTCTACGACGCCCGTCACCGTCCGCGAGTACGCGTCGAGCGCCTCTGCCTCGTCGGGCAGCGGGGCGGCTTCGGCCCCGGCGCCGTCGGGGATCGGCCCACGGGCGGCAGAGCCATCCGCAGGATGCGCCGCGATCGAGAAGATCTGGGCGCTCAACCCCGCGCTCCCGGCTTGGACTGATGGCTCTGCTTCATCCACAACACGATAGGAAGCATCGCCGCTGCTGCTGAGGGGGCGCGCTGCCGCGTCCCCCAGAAGCGACCACCTCCACGGAAGCCTAGCGATGGATTCCGGTATGTGGACGCGCGCACCGATAATAGGACCGTGTCCGCCAGTGACGGCCAACGTTCCGAGTCGGACGCGAACACCTCGATGCTGCGCGCGTGGAGCTGGCGCTTTCTTGCTGCGCTGCCGCCGATCGGATTTCTCGGTCTGATCAGTCTCACCAGCGAGTCAAACGAAGCCCCAGGCAGGGGCACTGAGCTCTTCTTTGGCGCGTGGCTGCTGCTCGTCGCCTTCTCTACCTACTGGGCCGCACGCAGGCGGGAGCGGGGGCGACTGGCAGCCATCCTGATCGGGATCTCGCCCGTCCTCGCCGCCTACGTGCTCGCGATCCTGGCGCTCCTCCTCTTGTCGCTCCTAGCGAGCTAATGACCTGGACGGCATGGCCGGTGTGTGCCAGCTTTCAGCTACGCCCGCATCCAGACGCCGTCGGCGACCTGAGTCAGCATCGGTTCACCCGCGTGCCACGTTCGCGGCGATGAAGGTGTCGAGTCCGATGATCTCGCGCACGGCGCTCGCGCCTACACGCGGGCGAGGAGCGTATCGATCTGGCCGAGGGCTTCGACCATGCCTTGCTCCATCCCCATCTCCAACATCTGTTCCATCCCCTCGCGGCTGGAGAACTTGGACTCGATCGACATCGTCGTGACGCCGTCGGCCTCGGTGATCGTCACGGTTGCGCTCGACGGTCCGGGCAGCTCCTCGTTCGGATTGCCGTCGTCAGCGAAGCCGTCTTCGATGCGCAGCCGCTTGGGAGGTTCGACCTCCTCGATCTGCCACCAACCGTGGTGCTCCTGTCCGTCCGGGCCGGTCATGAAGTAGGCGCTACGACTGCCGGGAGAGAGGTCGTGGTCGACGAACGTCGCCGGGAAAGAGGGTGGCCCCCACCACCGCTCCAGCTGCCGCGGGTCTGACCACATCTCCCAGATTCGCTCGGCGCCGGCATCGAACTCTGCGGTGATCGTCATCGTCAGGGCATCGAGGTCCTTGTTCACGTCAGTGACGGGCATCAGCTATCTCCTGTGTCTTCGTCGAGGATGTGGTCGATTCGCTCGATCCGGCCGTGCCACTCGGACGCGAGCCGGTCGAGCGCAGCATGGGCGCGTTGGAGAGCGTCGGCCTCGGCGCGCACGATCGACTCGCGCCCGACCCGGTGCTTGCTCACCAGTTCGGCCCGCTCCAACACGGCGACGTGCTTCTGCACCGCCGCCAGGCTGATCGGGTATTCGCGGGCCAAGGCCGAGACCGAGAGCCGGCCCTCGCGGGCACGGCGCAAGA
This sequence comes from uncultured Solirubrobacteraceae bacterium, assembly GCA_963721285.1. Taxonomy (GTDB): domain Bacteria; phylum Actinomycetota; class Thermoleophilia; order Solirubrobacterales; family Solirubrobacteraceae; genus Palsa-744. The sequence continues at coordinate 316,631 of CAVRIN010000004.1, forward strand.
TGTCGCGGCGCGTCCGGTCGGCAAGCGCGGCGAACTGCAGGTCGGCCGCCGTCTCGTCGTCGTGGCGCTCGACGCTATCTACAACCATCGGGTTGTAGGTTAGCATGATCCGCCTCGGTGCGTGGCCGCCCGAAGCGGGAGCTATCCTCCTTGCCTATGTCCGATCAGCTGAAGCTCGTCACAAGCGTCAGCAATGAGGCTGAGGCTGAAATGGTCGCGGAGCGCCTCTCGGAAGAGGGCATCCGCTTCACGGTGCGACTGGCCAGCGGGGGCATACGGCTGGGCGCGGCGGCTGCCCGTGACCTGTATGTCGACGAGAAAGACCTGGACCGGGCGCGAGAGGCCCTCGACGTAGACGAAGGCTTTACCGACGAGGAGTTGGCGCGCTTGAGTGACGAAGCGGGCAGGGCGGCTTCAGACCAAACGCCGTGACTTCGGCGGTAGCTGCGATGCCGGAGGAGGGACTCGAACCCCCGACACGCGGATTGTGGTCGGTGCCTACCGAGCACAAGCGCGGCCTGCTGAAGCAAATCTAGTCGGGGACCCACTTTGGGACCAGGTGGATGGCGGTGCGGCCGGGGTGGGGGCAGCCCCCGCCTCGGCCCAGCCCGACCTGCGCCCGCCACGTGGCGATGTTTGACGCCGACGCGCCGTGGGTATCCAGCGTCCGTCGGCGTCGCCCGCTGCGGGTGGCGCGGACAGACACCGATTCGGGGGCAACGACGAGATGGGGGCAGCGATGACCGCGGCGAGCGCAGTAGGACCGGCGACGACCCATCCGGTGTGGCGACGACTGGGCAGAGGCGTCCTGTTGGCTCTGCTGCTCGCGGGAGGCTGTGCCGCGCTGGCCGTCCCCGCGGCGCGTGCAGCCCTGGCGCCCGGACAGGACCCGTTCTACAAGTACGAAGGCAAGACGCGACTGAAGAAGATCGCGCCTGGGACGGTCCTGAAGACACGTACGGTCCCCTTCCATGTCAGCGGCATCGAAGTGCCGGTCACGGCCGTCCAGCTGCTCTACCGCTCGACGTCCGCACTCGGCAAGCCCACCGTGAACGTGACCTCGGTGCTGCTGCCGCCGCTGAAACTCCCGACCCCGACGGTTCTCTCTTACCAGTCGTTCTACGACAGCCTCAACACCGAAGACGACCCCTCGTACGAGATTTCGAGCGGCACCCTCGAAGGCCAGGACATCGCGAAAGTCGAGTCGGTGCTGATCACCCCGGCGCTGCTCGCGGGAGAGACGGTTGTGGTGCCCGACACCGAGGGTGAGGAGGCCGACTTCGCCGCCGGGCCGGTCTATGGCTACAACACGCTCGACTCGCTGCGGGCGGCGCTGAGCTCGCCGGCCACCGGCCTGACGGGCGATACGAAGATCGGGCTGGCCGGCTACTCCGGCGGTGCGATCGCCACCGAGTGGGCCGCGCAGGAGGCGCCCACCTACGCCCCGGAGATCAACTCGGACATCGTCGGCGCGGCGATGGGCGGCGTGCTGGTCGACCCCGCGCATAACCTGAAATACGTCGAAGGCAGCAGCAGCTGGGCCTCGATCATCCCGATGTCGCTCGACGGCCTTGCTCGCGCCTACCACCTGGACCTGGCCCCGTATCTGACGGACTACGGCAAGGAACTGCTCGAATCCGACCAGGACAAGTCGATCACGAACGAGACATCGACGCCCGGCCTGACCTGGTCTGAAGTCGTCAAGCCCGAATACCCGACGCCCGAATCGATCCCGGTGTTCGTACGGACGGCGAACAAGCTGATCGTCTCGCGCGGCGGGACGCCGACGGTCCCGTTCCTGATCGGCCAGGGCAACGGTGGCGAAGAATTCGAAGGCACACCCGGGAACAAGCCGGGAATCGGCCCGGGCGACGGCGTGATGATCGCCGGGGACGTCCGCAGCCTGGCGCGTGAATGGTGCAGCCGGGGCGTGACGGTGAAGTACACCGAATACCAGCACCTCGGGCACATCGAGGGCGCAGGGCCGTGGTTGCCCGAAATGGAGGCCTGGCTCACCGAACGATTCGCGGGTCTGGCGGCGCCCCAGAACTGCTCGGAAATCGCGCCGGGTAACTCGCTGGCTCCAATGAAAAAAGCGAAGAAGTAGCGGGGGCCGCCGCGCGGTCGGGCGCTGGCGTGGCGGTGACGCTCAGGTCAGTCTCGCCATGGGCGAGGTAGATCCCACGAGTTCGATCAACCGTCATCCGGTCCGACGCGGGCGCGAGTTCGCCTGCCGCGCCTGCCCGGCGGCCGATCGCTTGCGGCGCAGCGCGCGGCCACCTCGGCCGCCTCGGCCGAGGAGAGCCCGAACAGCCGCAGAACGCCTTCGGCGTGAAAGCGCGCCACGTCTTTCGGCGCCTGCCCGTCCAGCACGGAGCGCATCACCGCGAGCAGCGCTCCGCCGACGGCGAAGAGCGCTGTCCGTTTGTTGGCGACGTGGAACCTGCCGGTCTTGATGCCTCTTGCGATGTCGCGCTGGGCGAACGGCCCGAGTGCGCCGAGCAGCGCTTGGTGAGAGACGTCGAGACGGATCAGTAGCCAGGCCCATTCCGGGTCGTCGCGCGCGAGGTTCACGAAGTGGCTGTGGGCGACGCATACCACCTCCGCGGGATCGTCGAGGTGGCGCGTGAGGGCATCGACCGCGTCGCCCTGGGCTGCGATCGCCTCGGACAGCACAGCCTCGACGATCGCGTCCTTCGCGTCGAAGTGGTTGTAGAAGGAGCCGAAGCCGACGTCGGCCTCGTCGGTGATCTCGTTGATGCGCGTGTTCTCCACTCCGCGCGCCGCGAACAGCCGTCGCGCCGCATCGATCAGGCTCTGCCGCGTCGTAGCGCGCCGCTTCGCGCGCCTGTCGGGCGAGGAGGCAGAGCTCTTACGCCGGCCTGCGGCCGGCCGGCTGCTCGACGCGGGGGGCGTTTGCGACGCCCCGGCTCCGCCGTCTGTAGGCGATCGATTCGTCATAGTTGACAACTCTATCAGTTTCGCGGTAGAGTCGTGTCTCGAGAAGAGAAACCTGCGAGTTGCCGATGAAACCCGACTACGACATCGCGATCGTGGGCTACGGCCCCGTTGGACAGACCGCTGCGATCCTGCTCGGCCGGCTCGGCTACCAGGTGGGTGTGTTCGAGCGCTGGCCGAGCCTCTATCCGCGCCCCCGCGCGGTTCACTACGACGACGAGGTGGCCCGCATCTTCCAGCGGCTCTGGCTCTCTGAGCAGCTGCGCGCGATCACCGAACCGGCCACGAGGTACGAGTGGCAGAACGACCGCGGCCAGACGCTGCTGCTCGTCGACCGCTCGGAGCCGGGACCCTCAGGGTGGCCGGGGGCGACGATGTTCTGCCAGCCTCAGCTCGAGCAGCTGCTCGACAGCACCGCCAAGTCCGTGCCGTCGGTCGACGTCCACCAAGGCTCGGAGGTGCGCGACGTGCACGACACCGGCGACTGCGTGCTGCTGACGGTGCGCGAGGGCAGCGCCGTCGGCGGACAATGGGTCGCGGATGAGCGAGAGCGCGAAGTGTGCGCGCGCTACGTGATCGGCTGCGACGGCGCGAACAGCATCGTGCGCGAGCGGATGGGGACGCCGGTCGAGGACCTGGGCTTCGCTTTCGACTGGCTGATCGCCGACACGCTGCCACGCGATCCGGGCCTGCTGGCCGGCGTCAACCTGCAGCAGTGCGACCCGGCGCGGCCGACGACTCTGGTCTCTGGGGGGCCTGGGCGGCGCCGCTGGGAGTGGATGCTGCGACCTGGCGAGAGCCGCGAGCAGGTCGAAGATCCCGAGTTCGTCCGGGCCCTGCTGGCGCGCTCCGGGGTCGAAGCGGAGGAGGTCGCGCTCGAGCGCCACGCGGTCTACACATTTCGCGCCTGCTGGGCCGAGCGCTGGCGCGAGGGCCGGATGCTGCTCGCCGGCGATGCTGCCCACCTGATGCCGCCGTTCGCGGGCCAGGGCATGTGCGCGGGGATCCGCGACGCGCTGACGCTCGCCTGGCACCTCGACCTCGTCCTGAAGAGGCAGGCTCACGAGTCGACCCTCGATGCCTACACGAGCGAGCGCTGCGCTCACGTGCGCCAGGCGATCGCGGTCTCGGTCGAGCTCGGCAAGGTCATCTGCATCGTCGACGAGGCGGAGGCCGCTGCTCGGGACGCCGGGCTCCTTGCGATGGTGGCCGACCCCGACGCGCCCGCGTTCGAGGTGCCGGCCGGAATGCTCGGCCCCGGCATCCACGAGGGTCCCGATGGCGGGGGCACGAGCGGCCCGGGCTCGTTGTTCCCGCAGGGTCGGGTGTCCTTCGAGGGCGAGGAGCTCCTGCTCGAAGACACGATCGGGAGCGGCTTCGCGCTGTACGCGCTCGATGCCGACCCAATCGAACTGCTCGACCTCGACGCGCGTCTGTATCTCGAGGCGCTCGACTGCGCGCTCGTGAGGGTCGACTCCGGGCAGAGCGGCCAGCAGATCTACGGCGACTGGTTCTCGCGTCGCGGCTGCGCGGTCGCGCTCGTGCGCCCCGACTTCTACGTCTTCGGAACAGCATCGCCGAGCGCGCCGGAGACGAGCGCGCTGGTGCGTCGTCTGCAGACAGCGCTCAACAACCCCTACACAGCTGACGAGAGGCTCGCGACATGACACAGATCAAGCCGAAGTTCCACCATTTCAATCTCAAGACGACGCGTCTGCAGGAGCTGATCGACTGGTACGGAGCCGTGGTCGGCGCAGAGGTGACCTTCCAGGACGCCACCGGCGCGTGGCTCACCAACGACGCGGCCAACCACCGCATCGCGCTGCTCGCGTTCCCGGGCTTCAAGGACGACGCGGAGAAGGACACCAGGACCGGCATGCACCACAGCGCGTTCGAGTACGACAGCTTCGACGAGTTGAATGCGAGCTACCTGCGCCTGCGTGAGCAAGGCATCGAGCCGGACTTGTGCATCGACCACGGTATGACGCTCTCCTACTACTACAAGGATCCCGACGGCAACTACGTGGAGCTTCAGGCCGACGTGTTCGGCGACTGGGGTGCGTCGAAACAGTGGATGCATACGAGCCCCGAGTTCGCCGCGAACCCGATCGGCGTATTCGTCGACCCAGCCCAGGTCGCCGCGCAGTCCGCCGCCGGAGAGTCCTTCGAGGCGATTCACCGGCGCGCGATGTCGGGAGAGTTCGCCCCCGCGCAGCCGCCCGTCGAGATTCCCACGGGAGAGTGAGATGAGACTGGTCAGCTACACCGCCGAGAACGAGCCGGGAGCCGGGGTGCTGCTCGACGAGGAGATCGTGCCGCTGTCCTCGCTGGACCGTCCGCCGGCCTCGAGCGTGCGCGGCACGCTCGAGGAGCTGGACGCCGCGGGACTGCGCCGGCTCGGCGAGCTCGCCGCGGGTGCGAGCGAGCGCCTTCCACTGGACGAGGTCCAGCTGGATGCACCCGTGCCGGATCCGCAGAAGATCATCTGCATGGGCCTGAACTACCGCGACCACGCCGAAGAGACCGGACAAGAGATCCCGCAGGCGCCGATGTGGTTCGCGAAGTTCGCGAACTCGCTGTGCGGGAGCGGCGCCGAGATCGTCCTGCCGGCGGCTCACCCTGACTACGTGGACTACGAGGCGGAGCTGGCGCTCGTGATCGGCCGTCCGGCGCGCAACGTCCCCGTCGAGGACGCGCTCGCGCACATTGCGGGCGTGATGCCGTTCAACGACGTGAGTGCTCGCGACCTGCAGCTCCAGAACCCTCTGTGGACCAGCGGCAAGGCGATCGACACGTTCGCGCCGTGCGGCCCCGCGCTCGTCACTCTCGATGAGGTCGATGACCTGTCCGGCCTCGCGCTGCGCACGCGCATCGACGGCGAGACCGTGCAGGAAGGGACCACGGCGAACCTGATCTTCGGTCCGGCCGAGCTCGTCGCGTGGCTGTCGCGCACGATGACGCTGCTGCCGGGCGACATCGTTGCGACCGGCACACCCGCCGGCGTGGGCGCCGCCAAGGGGCGCTTCCTGCGCGACGGGAACGTGGTCGAGGTCGAGCTCGACGGTGTCGGCACGCTGTCGAACCCGGTGCGTGCGGAATGACCGTTCTCCCCGATGGCGTCCAGGCGTTCCTCGATGAGCAGCCTGTGGGCGTGCTCGCTACCCGCTCGGCAGCCGGACGGGTCCACCAGTCGATCGTCTACTACGTCCGCGACGGCGACGAGCTGCTGATCTCGACCGAGGCGCCTCGCCGCAAGGCGCGCGACGTCGAAGAGACCGGCTGGGCCTCGATCTGCGTGATGGGCCACGAGCGGCCCTTCCCCTCCATCACCGTGTCTGGAGCCGCGACGATCCGCCGCGAGGGTATCGGCGCGGCGACGGCCCGCGTCGCGCAGCGGATGCTGGCGCTCGACGAGCCCCCGGAGCCGCAGAGCGACGAGGCGCTGGCGGGCGTCGGTCGCGTGATCATCGCCGTCGAGGTCGAGCGCCTCGGTCCGGCGAGCTACCTCGACACCTAGGCGGTTGCGGCGGGAGGAGGCCCACGAGTATGGTGAGCCCGAGCGCCGAAGGGGCTATCGATGGGGGACACTGATCGAGCGGCGGCGCCCTTGCGGGTGCGCCGGGATCGCGGGTTGGCAGCACAGGCCGCGTCCGGCCGCGGGATCGTCCCTCGCCAATCGCTGTTCGATCGCCTCTCGGGCGACGATCAGAGCGTGGCCCTGGTGTGTGCGGCCGCCGGCAGCGGCAAGACCGAGCTGGTCCGCGGCTGGCTCGACTGCGGCGCCGGCACCGACCGCTACGGATGGGTCTCGGTCGAACGCGACGAGCGTGACGCGCAGCGATTCTGGCTGTCGCTGAACGACGCGCTCGCCGACGCCTGCGAGACGGTGCGGCCTGCCGATCCGGTCCCGCAGTTCCGGGGCGAGGTGCTGGTCGAACGCCTGCTCGAGGATCTCGGATCCCTCGACTACCCGGCTGCGCTCGTGATCGACGATCTCCACGAGCTCCGAGCGGCGGAGGCGCTGGAGTGGCTCGAGGTGCTGCTCGCCGCGCTTCCGCGTCCGCTCCGGGCGATCCTGCTGACGCGCGAGGAACCCCGCCTCGGCCTTCATCGTCTGCGCGTCGCAGGGCGGCTCTTGGAGGTGCGCGGCCCCGACCTCCGGTTCACAATCGAGGAGGCGGATGAGCTTCTTCGGGCCGCGGGGGTCGCGCTGCCATCCGAATCGGTAAGGCTGCTGCACGAGCGGACCGAGGGATGGGTCGCGGGGCTACGCCTTGCGGCGATTTCTCTCGCGCGCCACCCGGATCCGGCGCGTTTCGTCGAGGAGTTCTCCGGAAGCGAGAGGACCGTCGCTCAATACCTTCTGGAGGAGGTGCTCGAGCGACAGCCCGCCGGGGTGCGCGACGTCCTGCTGCGCACCTCGCTGCTGCAGCGCGTCAGCGGCGAGCTGGCGGACAGCCTCACCGGCCGCGAAGGCTGCGAGCGGATCCTCCAGGACCTCGAGGACGCAAGCGCATTCGTCGCATCGATCGACGCCGGCCGGTGCTGGTTCCGCTATCACCATTTGTTCGCAGACCTGCTGCAGCTCGAGCTCAGGCGTATCGATCCGGCAATGATCGAGACGCTGCACCGTGCCGCCGCCGAATGGCACGAACAGCATGGCGATCTGGTCGAAGCAATCCGCCACCTACTGGCGGGCGCCGACTGGGCGGGCGCCGCGCGGCTGCTGGCGGGAGCTCACATCGGCCTGATTCTCGACGGACGTCTAGCGACCGTACGTGCCCTGCTCGACGAGTTCCCGGCGGGTCTCGCCGGGGCGAACGCCGACCTCGCCCTGGTCTCCGCCGACGTGCGGCTCCGCGAAGGCTCAGCCGAGGAGGCGGTCGAGCACATGACCGCCGCTCGGCGCCTCGCGAAGTCAGTGCCGCCGGACCGCGCCGCGCAACTCGATGTGCTGCTCGCCGGCACGGCCCTGGAGGCGGCCAGCCGCCGCGGTGACCTCACTGCGGCACTCGAGGCGATGGAGCGGATGCAGACGGCGCTGGAGGGGCAGAGCGGTGCGGAGGCCGGCCGCTGGGGCGAGATCCGGGCGCTTGCATGGATGAGCCTCGGAACCGCAGAGCTGTGGTGTCAGCGGCTCGACAGTGCCCGCGAGCACCTCGAAGAGGCGCTCGCCCTCGCGCGCGGCCTCGGTCGGCCCTACCTGGAGGTCGGCTGCCTGGCGCACCTCGCGATTGCTGAACCGCTCGGCGGCGGGTCGGCCGGTAGGGCGCTGGAGCTCAGCGAGCGCGCAGTGGCGCTCGCTGAGTCGCACGGACTCGACGGCGACCCCGTCGCCGCGCTCGCCTTTGCGGTCGGGGCGGGGTCACTCGCCTGCCTCGGCCGATTCGACGCGGCGGAGGCGTGGCTCGACAGGGCCCACCGCGCCCTGCGCTCGGAAGAGTCGCCAGGGACCGAGCTGGCGCTCTATCACGCCCGCGGGCTGCTGCGGCTCGGGCAGGGCCGCCTCGAGGAGGCGCTCGCGGCTTTCCGCCGCGCCGAGAGCATGCAGGCGCTGCTCGCCGGAGAGCATGCTCTGACAATCGACCTGCGTCTGCGGATCGTGCTCACGCTCGTGCAGAGCGGTGACTCGGCCGGCGCCGCAGTGGCTCTCGAACGGCTGTCCGATGAGGACCGGATCCGTGCCGAGGGACGAATCGCCGCGGCCGCCGTGGCGCTGGCCGGCCGGGAAGGCGAGCTCGCCGTCGAGCTGCTCGAGGCGGTGATCGACGGCTCGACCCCGACCTGGCACCTGTCCTGGGCGGCCCTTCAGGCGTTGCTATACGACGCGGCCGCGCGCGATCAGCTGGGCGACGGCGCCGCGGCGCGGGCGTCGCTCGAGCAGGCGGTCGCGCTGGCCGAGCCGGAAGGGCTGATCCTGCCCTTCGCGGTCGCGCCGGTCGCGGAGCTGCTCGAGCGCCATCGGCGCGACACGGCGCATCCGGCGTTCCTGTCGGAGATCGTCGACGTGCTCGGTGGCGTCTCGCCCGGCCCCCAAGAGGGACCAGCTGCCCTGCTCGAGGCTCTCAGCGACGCCGAGCTGCGGGTCGCCCGCTTGCTGCCGACGAACCTGAAGTCGTCGGAGATAGCCGCCGAGCTGTTCATCTCGACGAACACGGTCAGGACGCATCTGAGCCACATCTACGCGAAGTTGGGCGCGCACAGCCGGGCGGAAGCGGTCGCGCGGGCGCGCGAGCTGCACCTGCTCGGGCCCTCCTCGCGCTCGCGCTGAGGGGGTTGAGGTCCAGGCCGTCCGCGGCCCAGGGTTCCGGCGCCGCGGGTCTCGCGGCACGTGGCAGCGGCGAATCACGCAAAACGCGTGACGACAGCTCACGCAGTCCGCGCAGATGCTGAGTCGGTCATACGAAAGCGGCCGAAAAGCGGTCGCCGAAACCCGAGAGGAGACAGCAATGTCTGTATATCCAACAGCTCTACGACCGATTCAGACGTCATCCAACGGCGCGAGCCGTCCGGATGCTGCGGTTGCCGAGCCGTTTCGTTCGCTCGCGAGCCGGCTCACCAAGTACTGGTGGGTCGAGCTGGCGGCAGGAGTGGCGTGGCTCGCCATCTCCGTGGTCGTGTTGAAGTTCAATGACGCCTCCGTGACGACAGTCGGTGTCCTCACGGGCGTGATGTTCCTGCTGCTGGCCGCGCAGGACTTCGCGGCGGCGACCGTCGATCCCGCAAGGCGGTGGCTGTGGCTGATCTTCGGCGCCATGCTCACAGGCGCGGGAGTTGTGGCGCTGATCGAGCCGGTCGCGACGTTTGCCGATTTCGCGGACATCCTCGGCTTCGTCTTCCTGCTGATCGGCGTCAGGTGGATCACGCAAGCGTTCCTCGAGCGGGCCTTCAACGACCTGTGGTGGCTGACGCTGATCAGCGGGATCCTGATGACGGTGATGGCGTTCTGGGTAAGCGGCCTGTTCTTCGTCGAACGCGCCTACACGCTGCTCATCTTCGCGGGTGTCTGGGCGCTCGTGACCGGAGTCACCAGCGTGGTCCGCGCCTTCCAGATCCGCAGTCTCGCCGCGCCGGACTGACGGCGGGTCGCGAGCGCCGCGCGGGTCGCCTCCGCCGCAGCCAGTCGAGCAGCACTCAAAGCCAGACCAACCACAGTCAATCAACGCGGCGAGAGCTGACGTGCGCACCTCGGTGCGCGCGACCGGCCCCGCCGAAACAGAGAAAGAGAAAGGTAAAACCATGCAATACACAGACACCACAGAGACCAACGTGATCTCCGCGACGTTCGAGAACGACGACGCGGCGTACGGGGCCTTCGCTGAGCTCAAGCAGCTCGACTCCGAGGGGGTCATCGACCTCCACGGCGCTTCGGTGCTGACGCGTGAAGGCGACGGGCGCATCGTCACCGTCGAAGCGACCGAACAGGAACCGGTCGGCCTCGCGACTGGCGGCGTGATGGGCCTGCTCGTCGGGGTCCTCGCGGGCCCTCTCGGCGTGATGATCGGCGGCACGACGGGGCTGCTTGCCGGCTCGCTCTACGACCTCGATGACGCGGACGAGACGGAGTCGGTTCTGACGGCCCTGTCCAGCACCGTCGTCCCCGGCAGGCGCACGTTGCTCGCCGAGCTACGGGAGCCGACCGACCACGCCGCCGTCGACAAGGTCATCGGTTCCCGCCCCAGCGCCGTTCTGCGGCGCGACCTGTTCGAGGTGGAAGCCGAGATCGCCGCCGCCGAACAGGCGCAGCGGGAGGCGAGCAAGGAGGCCCGCAAGCAGCTGCGCGACGATCGACTGCTGCGCAACCGGACGCAGGTTGAAGCAAGGGTCGCCGAGATGAAGGCGAAGCTGTCGCACAGCAAAGGGACGACTGCTCAGCAGCAGGAAGCTCCCGCAGAGGTGGCGTCGCCGGCATAGGCGCCGCCAACCCCGCGCAACACATGGCCCCCGGTGGAGGAGCAGCCGCCGGGGGCCATTCGTGGGAGCACCCAATGCCGCAACCCTCCAGTCCAAAGCCACGCCCGAACTCGAGGTGCTGGCGGATGGAAAAGCGAGCGTAAGCGATCTCTCATCCTCCGGGGCCGTTGCGTTAATCGGGGCCTAACTTGTCGCGCGTAGCCTCTCGCCGCTGCGGGGTCGACACCGCGGCAGGTATTCGCCCGAAAGGACATGAACGATGTTGCGAAAGACAGCGCACCACGCGCGCGCTGACGGCCAAGTGCCCGTACTCGACAGGTTGTTCCCCCCGCCTCTCGCCTCGAAGGTCCCCGAGGTCATCGCCCTGTTCTGGCTCGTGAAGATCCTCACCACGGGCGGCGGAGAGGCGACCTCCGACTACCTGAAGGCATACGGCAACTTCGGTGCCGGAGGCATCGAGATCATGCTGATCCTTCTCGGGTTCGCCTGGCAGCTCTCGACCCGTCGCTACCAGGCCTTCGCGTACTGGTTCCTGGCCTACGCGATCGCCACCACCGGGACCGGGGTCGCCGACTTCATCCACTTGGACCTTCACGTCCCCTATATCGGGACGACGATCCTCTGGGCAGCTGTGCTGGCTGGAGTGTTCTGGGGATGGCAGCGCAGTGAGGGAACCCTCTCGATCCACAGCATCGTCATCCAGCGGCGCGAGGCCTTCTACTGGGCCACCGTGTTCGCGACGTTCGCTCTCGGGACTGCCCTCGGCGACCTGACGGCGATCACGTTCAACTGGGGCTACCTGCCCTCTGCGCTCATCTTCACGGTGATCATCCTGCTGCCGGCTCTGGCGAGGCTGCGGTTCGGACTGAGCAGCATCGCGGCCTTCTGGATGTCCTATGTCGTGACGCGACCGCTCGGCGCCTCCGTCGCCGACTGGATCGACAAGCCCAAGGGGGCCGGCGGCCTCGGTGTCGGCGACGGGCCGACCGCCATCGCCTTCGCGATCTCCGTGTTCGTGCTCGTCTCCTACCTGGCGATCGCCCGGCCCGACATCCAGGCCGCGGACGGCGAGTATGCGCAGAGCACGAGTCTGGCGCCCGAGTACCTCACCGGTCAGGTCGAGTTCGAGGCGGAGTAGCCCGACTCAACATCGGCCGAGCGCTTACGCACCAGACGGAACCGCGCTCTTTCGTCGCGGCGCACCCGTCGTCGGAGACCAAGTCCGGGACCGAGTTGAATCGGTGACACTTGTCTGAGTGTAGACGCGGGCTTGGCGGACGGAGCATGGCGCGCTAGCCGGCCGTGGACTAGGCTCAGGGGTGTGTCGTTTGCAGCTTTGACGTCCGCGGAGATCTCGCTGCCGGCCGGAGCCGATGGCGCGCGCGTGAGTGACCGGATCGCTGTCCTGGCCGACACCGTCGATGTCGTCGGCCTGACGGACAACCATGCCGGCCAGCCACGGATGTCTCCGCTCGCTGCCGTGGCGCTCGCGCGGGAGCAGGGCGTAGGGACGATTGTCCACGTGTCCTGCCGCGATCGCAACCGCCTCGCGCTGCAGTCGCAGGTCGTGGGCTCGGCGGCGCTTGGTGCCGAGGCGGTTCTCTGCATGCAGGGTGATCCCGTGCCCGGCATCGAGCGTGTGGGGGATATGACCGCGACGCAGCTCATCGCAAGCGCCGCCGCGTGGAGTGCCCCGCACCCGCTGGCGGTCGGAGCGGTCGTCAACCCGTTTGCTGAGGACGTCGACCGGGAGCTGCGGCTGCTGCGGCGCAAGGTCGACGCCGGAGCGACGTTTGTTCAATCGCAGATGATTTTTGACCTCCGGCGTTTCGAAGTGTTCCTCTCGGCCGCCGAAGAGATCCTCGCGGGGGTGCGGTTCTACGCGAGCGTCGCACTGCTCCGCAGTGACCGTATGGCAGAGCGCGCCGGCGCGCTACCGGGAGTCGCGATTCCACAGACGGCTTTGGCGCAGATCCGCAACGGCGGTGGCATCGAACTGGCGCGCGAACTGGCTGGGGGCCTTGCCAGCATCGCGCGTGTGGATGCACTCCACGTGTTTCCTCTGGGCGCGGAAGCTGCTACCCGCGAGGTCGCCGCGGAGTTTCGCGTCGCACGCGGTGTAAGCGCGCAGCGGCCCACGGCGGCCCGTCAGTAGACCGGCCGCAGCGAGTCGACCAAGGAGAGGCCCCGCCCGGCAGTCGTCTCTCCGGTGGCCCAGCAGCGGAATGCACCCTGGTGGTCTCGGTCTGCCGATCGGGCGCGCAGTCGGGGGCGCCGCTGGTCCGGCTCGCTACGAGCCCCGAGCGGCCCGGACGTGAACCCACCAGCGGTTCTCTGCCGTCGCCAAAAAGCCGAGTCGATCGCCGATGTCCCGCTCGCTCTGCCGTCGTCGGATGAAAAGGGTGCCGCCGCATGCCGGAGGAGGGACTCGAACCCCCGACACGCGGATTATGATTCCGCTGCTCTAACCGACTGAGCTACTCCGGCCGGGTGGCGCAGTTTACCCCGTGCCGCCGGGGCCTGCGGGTGCTGGCGCGCAGCTCGCGCCGCCGCTCCGGCCCGCCGGGTGTAAACGGCGGTGTGAACATGGCCGCCGCCACTGCTCGACAAAGGGCGCGTCGGCAACGTGGGCGGCGCCGTCGCCCCGCCTGCAGGCCCGTTTTCTACCGCTTGCAGGGGCTTCTCGACCGGGGAGGCCGCCAGCCGTGTCGATTCCTGCCGCGATTTGCGGGAACGCGGGGCGAGCGTCGCGCGCGGCGCAACTGCTGAGGGCAAAGGCATAGACACGTTGCGCGGTCGGGAAGGATGTCGCCCGCGCCCCGCCGAATCCCGGATCATGGCCGACGACGACGCGAAGAAACGCCCCATCCTTGATTGGGCGCGAAACCTCGGGCGGCGTCAGGGCCTCCGGCCGCGGGATGCGGCGCTGCTCATAACGACAGTGTGGCTCTTGGCGATCGTAGTATGGGGGGTCCTAGAGGCACTCGTGGACCCAAAGACGTTCCCGACCGTCTGGCTCGGGATGTGGTGGGCGCTTCAGACGGTGACGACAGTCGGTTACGGCGAAGTGGTGCCAGTCGGGACGGCCGGCCGGATCGTTGCGACCTTTCTGCTCCTGGGTGGTCTTGCGTTCCTCAGCGTGATCATCGCGATGATCACGAGCGGGTTCGTCTCACGGGTCCAGCGTAAGGCGATCGCCGCGGGCGAGGATCCCCATCTGGAGGCCATCGAAAGAGTCAGCTCGGAACTGAAGGAAGTGCGCGCCGAACTCCAGGGACTTCGCCGCGCCGACCAGCCCAAGCCGCCCGCTCGGTGAGCGGTTCCCCGGGCCCTCTCGACTGATGCCCGCCGGCGCGCATGCGCGAAGGGTTCCGAGGCCACATCCGCGAGTGGCCACGCTCGCTCGCAGCCTCTGAGAACTTCATCCGAACAGGATGATGCCGATCTTTGCGTCGGCCAGTAGACCAGCATCCGGGGCCTGAAGAAAGGCGGTCCAGCCAGGCGCCAGGTTACCCACCCTGACCCGGTTGAGGCATCGCGGCCAGCACCTGCGTGTCACCGAGGCACACTCCACCGAGAGAAGGGACGGAGCGATGAGCGCAACAGCGACGCCACGCGAGCGGGTCGTCGGCCGGCGAGGGGGTGCCGCCGAGCCCCAAGCCGCCGACGTACTTACCATCTTTGGGATCACTGGCGACCTCGCGAAGGTGATGACGTTCCTGTCGCTGTATCGGCTCGAGAAGCGAGGACTGCTGGACTGCCCAATCGTGGGGGTCGCGGGCGACGATTGGACACTCGAGCACCTGCGCAAGCACGCCCGCTCATGCATTGAAGGGACCGGGGAATCGGTCGACCAGGCCGTCTTCGATCGTTTTGCCGCGCGGCTCTCCTACGTCAGCGGCGACTTCACCGACGCCGAGACCTACGAGCGTGTCGCGAGCGCAGTGGGGGACCCCGAGTGTCCAGTCTTCTACCTAGAGATTCCCCCCTTCCTGTTCGGCCGTGTGATCGGCAAGCTCGCCGACGCCGGCCTGACCAAGACCGGACGTGTGGTGGTGGAGAAGCCCTTCGGCCACGACCTCCAGTCAGCGCGCGAACTCGCAGCGGAAATCTACCGGTACATCGACGAGTCGCAGCTCTACCGGATCGACCACTTTCTCGGCAAGATGGGCACCAACGAGTTCCTCTACCTGCGCTTCGCCAACACGATGATCGAGCCGATCTGGAACCGCAACCACGTTGCGTATGTGCAGATCACGATGGCCGAGAGTTTCGGAGTCGAGGACCGCGGGCACTTCTATGACCCGGTCGGAGCGCTGCGCGACGTCGTCGTTAACCACCTGATGCAGGTCGTCTCGCTCTCGGCGATGGAGGCTCCGGCGAGCAGCGACCCGGAAACTCTCAAGGACGCCAAGGTCGCGCTCTTCAAGTCCATCGCCGCCGCCGACCCGGCCCACTACGTGCGCGGGCAGTACGACGGCTACCTCGACATCGACGGCGTCGCGGCGGATTCGACCACCGAGACCTACGCGGCGCTGCGGCTCGAGATCGACAACTGGCGCTGGTCGGGCGTGCCGTGGTTCATCCGCACCGGGAAGAAGCTACCCCTGACCGAGACCGAACTGCGTGCAGTGTTCCGCGATCCGCCCCGCCTCGGCTTCATGGAGCATGGTCATCGTCGCCCTGAGCCCAACCAGTTCGTCGTCAAGCTCGACCCCTCGACGGGCACGCGCGTGATCCTCGACGCGCACCGCGCCGACCTCGCCGGCCCCGAGGCGATCACGCTCGATATGGAGTTCGCCGAAGAGGGCGGCGAGGCGCCGACCCCGTACGAGGTGCTGTTGTCGGCCGCGATGCGCGGCGACAGCTCGCGCTTCACTCGCCAGGACGGCGTCGAAGAGACGTGGCGCATCTTCGAACCGCTGCTTCAGGAACCACCGCCGGTGCACAGATACGCCCCCGGCTCGTGGGGCCCGGCCGAGGCTGAGAAGGTGGTGGCGGGCTTCGGAAGCTGGCGCGGCCCATGGGTGGAATCATGAGCCCGGCCAAGGTAGCCAAGGGAAAGCCGAGCTCGCCAACGAAACCGGCCGCGAGGACGAAATCGCCGCGGACGGCAACGAACGCGAAAGCGTCGACGGCGAACGCGAGGGGGCAGGCGGCCGCCAACGGCGCACCGATGGCGATGCCGGACGGCGTGAGCATGCCCCAAAGCGCAGCGATGCGCTCGCCCTTCCCCGCAATCGGGGAATATGGATTCCTGTCGGACTGTCACACGGGCGCCCTGGTCGCCCCTGACGGGTCCATCGACTGGCTGTGCGTGCCCCGCTTCGACGCTCCGAGCGTGTTCGGCGCGCTGCTCGACCGTCAGGCGGGCTCTTTCCGCTTTGGACCCTTCAACATCAACGTGCCCTCCGCGCGCATCTACGAGCCGGGGACAAACATCCTATTGACCACGTGGAAGACGCCGACGGGCTGGGCGATCGTGCGCGACGCGCTCATCATGGGGCCTCGGCGCCACGAGGATCTCGTCACTCCGCACACCCGGCCGCCGGCGGATGAAGACGCCAGCCACCTGCTCGTGCGCATTGCGATCTGCCTGGAGGGCGAAGTCGACATGGAGCTCACCTGCGAGCCGGTGTTCGAGTATGGGAGGGTCCCCCCCGAGTGGACGATCGCCCAAGAGGGTCACAGCGCCGACGCGAGCGCTGAGGAGCTGACAGTAAGGCTGCAGACCGACATGGCGCTCGGGCGCGAGCGCCATCGCATCAGAGCTCGCCATGTCCTCAAGCAGGGAGAGCAGGTCTACTGCTGTCTGTCCTGGGCCGAGGAGCTAGCCGCTCCGAAGACACTCGATGAGGCAAACGAGAAGATGGCCGCCACCGCCCGTTTCTGGCGCAACTGGCTGGGGGGTGCACGAATTCCCGACCATCGCTGGCGCGACCCGATCCAGCGCTCGGCGCTGGCGATGAAGGGGCTTACATACATGCCTACCGGCTCGACCGTCGCCGCGCTCACAACGTCGCTGCCCGAGACGCCGGGTGGCGCGCGCAACTGGGACTACCGCTACACGTGGCTGCGCGACTCGACCTTCACCCTGCAGGCTTTGCACTTCCTGAACCTCGATTGGGAGGCCGAGGAGTACATGGCGTTCCTTGCCGATGTCGAGTGCAACAAGGACGGGTCTCTGCAGATCATGTACGGGATCGACGGCCGGCGCGACCTCCCCGAGACTCTTCGCGATGACCTCACGGGCTACTCCGGCGCGAGCCCCGTGCGGGTCGGCAACGGCGCCTATGACCAGCGCCAGAACGACGTTTACGGCCACGCCTTGGCCTCGATCCTTCTGCACACCCGCCGAAGCAAACGGCTGCCCCGGGAGCTCTGGCCGATCGTCCAGGCACAGGCCAAATGCGCAAGCGACGTCTGGCGTCAGCCGGACCAAGGCATCTGGGAGGCCCGCGGCAAGCCGCAGCACTACGTCTCCTCCAAGCTCATGTGCTGGGTGGCGATGGACCGTGCCTCCAAGCTCGCGGGACTGCGGGGCGACGCCGCGCTCGAGGCCGCCTGGGGCGCCACCGCCGCGGAAATCAAGAAGGACATCCTCAGCCGCGGGCTCACCGCGGACGGGGTCTTGCGCCAGCACTATGAAACGGACGCCCTGGATGCCTCCAACCTGCTGGCGGCGATCTTCGGCTTCCTGCCCGCCGACGACGAGCGCCTGCGCGCGAGCGTGCTGGCGATTGCCGAAGACCTCACCGAAGATGGATTCGTCTTGAGATACCGCACTGGTGAAACCGACGACGGCATGTCTGGCAAGGAGGGCAGCTTCCTGATCTGCTCCTTCTGGCTGGTCTCGGGCCTGTCGGTGATCGGCGAGCAGCAGCGCTCCTGCGACCTGATGGAAAAGCTTCTGCGCATCGCGTCGCCGCTCGGACTCTATGCCGAGGAGTTCGACACGAGCACCGCGCACTTCCTGGGCAACTTCCCCCAAGCCTTCTCCCACCTGGCGCTGATCGAGGCGGCGGGACGAATAATCCTGTCCGAGACGACCGCGGAGCTCTCATGAGCGACTCCTACGATGTGATCATCATCGGCAGCGGCGCGGGCGGGGGGACGCTCGCGCGGCACCTTGCGCCCTCCGGCAAGCGAATCCTGTTGCTGGAGCGCGGGGACTGGCTGACGCGCGAGCCTCAAAATTGGTCGGCCGCCGAGGTGTTCGTGGACAACCGCTACATCTCGCCGGACACCTGGTACGACGCGGACGGCAAGCCATTTCAGCCACAGGTGCACTACTTCGTCGGTGGCGCGACCAAGTGCTACGGCGCAGCCCTCTACCGCATGCGTGCCGCCGACTTTGGGGAGCTTCGCCATTACGGCGGAATCTCCCCCGCGTGGCCGATCTCCTATGAGGAAATGGAGCCTCACTACACCAAGGCCGAGGAGCTGTATGAGGTCCACGGTGCGCGCGGCGAGGACCCGACCGAACCGCCGGCGAGCGCGCCTTACCCGTTTCCCGCGGTCTCTCACGAGCCGCGCATTCAGGCGCTCTCCGACGCGTTTGCGAGTAGCGGCCATCACCCCTTCCACGCGCCGTGCGGCATCAGGCTCAACGAAGCGAACATGCCCTACAGCGCCTGCGTGCGCTGCGCCGACTGCGACGGCTTCCCGTGCCTGGTCCACGGCAAGTCCGACGCCGAGGTCCTCGGCGTGCGTCCCGCGCTCGAGCACGCCAACGTCACCCTGCTGACGAACGCCACCGCCGTTGCTCTGGAAACAAATCCCGACGGGACCGTCGTTACCGAGGTGGTAGTCGAGCGCGACGGCGAGCGTGAAACCCACTCCGCTGACATCGTCGTGGTCTCCTGCGGCGCAGCCAATACGGCCAAGCTGCTGCTGAGCTCCGCCAACGACAAGCACCCGAACGGTCTTGCCAACGGCTCCGACCAGGTGGGGCGCAACTACATGTTCCACGAGAGCCAAGCGGTCCTCGCGATCTCCAAGGAGCCAAACCCAACTGTCTTCCAGAAGACACTCGGTGTCAACGACTACTACTTCGCGAGCGATGCTTGGGAGTTTCCGATGGGGAACATCCAGATGGTCGGCAAGTCGCAGCCGGCCATGTACCGCGGCGAGAAGCCGGTGATCACCAAACTCGCCCCGTTTGGGCTCTCGCTGGAGGAGGTCGCCGAGCACGCCGTCGACTTCTGGCTGTCGACCGAGGATCTGCCCGTGCCCGAGAACCGCGTGACCCTGGACGACAAAGGCAACGTCACGCTGAACTACAAACCCTCCAACAGCCACGCTAGGGATCGCCTGTTCAAACAACTGCGCTCGCTGTTGGGTCACCTCGGCATGCACGAGCACCATCTGATCCCGCGCTGGGCCTATCTGGAGAACAAGATCCCCGTTGCGGGCGTCGCTCACCAATCGGGCACCTGCCGGTTCGGATCAGACCCCTCGTCCTCGGTGCTGAACACCGACTGCCGTGCCCACGAGCTTGACAACCTCTACGTCGTCGACACGAGCTTCTTCCCGAGCATCAGCGCGGTCAATCCGGGGCTCACGGCGATGGCCAACGCCCTGCGCGTGGGCGACCACCTGCTCCGGCGTTTGAGCGGCAATGGCGGCTGACGACGGGGCCAGGCTCCGCCACCGAGTCGTGATCGTCGGCGGCGGGTTCGGCGGCCTCACGGCTGCGCGCGAGCTGGGCCGCGCCGACGTGGACGTGACACTCGTCGACCCGATGAGCCACCACCTCTTCCAGCCGCTCCTCTATCAGGCGGCATGCGGCGACCTATCTCCCGGCGAGATCGCCTCGCCGATCCGTGCGGCGGTCAAGCGGAGCTCCAACACGACGGTACTGATGGCCACAGCCACCGGCCTCGACGTCGAGCAGCGCCAGCTGCTCCTGGACCGCGGCGAGCGACTTAACTACGACAGTCTGATCGTCGCCTGCGGAGCTGAGACCTCCTACTTCGGCAACGACGACTGGCGAGAGCTGTCATACGGTCTGAAGACGCTGGCGGACGCCGTCGATCTTCGCAATCGGATCTACGGAGCCCTCGAGGAGGCCGAGCGCACTGAGGACTCCGAGGAGCGCAAGCAGTGGCTGACGTTCGTGGTGGTCGGCGGCGGTCCGACAGGCGTAGAGCTAGCCGGGCAACTCGCGATCATCACCAAAGAGATCATGAACGACTCCTTCGCGCGGATCCGCCGAGACGAGGCCCGGATTATCCTGCTCGACGCCGGCGAGCGGGTGACCGCGGCCTTCAACGCGAAGCTGTCCACCAAGGTCGCGCGCTATCTGAGCGAACTGGGCGTGAGCGTTCGCGAGGGCTCTCGCGTGACCTCGATCGACGCCCAGGGCGTGACGATCAAGGTCAAGGACGCGGAGGCGCGAATCGCCGCAAAAACGGTGATCTGGGCTGCGGGCGTCAGAGCCGTCTCATTCGCCGCCACACTCGCGGAGGCGACCGGAGCGAAGACCGACCGCGCTGGTCGCATCCAGGTCGCACCGGACCTGACGGTGGACGGCCATCCCGAGATCTCAGCGATCGGCGACGCGACCCAGGTTGCGGGTCCCGGCGATCGGCCGCTGCCGGGACTGGCGACCGTCGCAATCCAACAAGCTCGCCATGTCGCCCGCGCAATCAAGGGCGGCGCACCCCGCGTCACGACGCCGTTTCGCTATTTCGACAAGGGCGCCCTCGCCGTCGTCGGCCGGGGCAAGGCGATTTGCGAAATCGGGGGTCGCGACCTGTCCGGGCGGCCGGCCTTCTTCATGTACCTGGGAGTGCACATGTTCTACCTCAGCGGCGGTGGTCCGGGGCACCGCGTGAAGGTGCTGATCGACTGGGCCAGCACCCGCGTCGGAGACCCGCAGCACCAGGTGATCGACGGCGATCTCGCGAGCATCGAGCGTCCGGGGCATAGGGGGCCGGTTGCCCTGAGGCAGTAATTGCAACTGTCAAGGGCGGTCCGAGTTGGCACGCCCGCCGAGTCCCGCCTGACCCCACGACCCTCGCGGTACCGGTGTTTCGGTTAGCGTCGCACCGAGAAGAGTCCAGACTGAAGGCCCCTCTCCACCCTGATCTCGCCGGAGTCGAGCGGCTTGTAGTCGCGCTCTTCGTGCTCGGCCTTCTGCGCCATCCCCTCGGGCGTCATCTGCTCGATGTCCGCGGAGCCCTTCCAGTCCTTGAACTGAGGACCGTAGAAGTCTCGGGATAATGCGCGAGACAGCCGTGAGTCACCAGCCAACCACCGAGAAGCGGACACCCGACACGCAACCCGACCCAAGAACGGAGGGGGAGCCTGGTTCGGAGATCGCGCTGAACCGTTCACCCGGGTTCTGGATGATCGTCGGTTACGCGCTGTTCTTCGGGGTTGTCCTTGGGTTCGGCGGCCTGGCGTTCCTGGGTCTGGTCAGCGGCGGGACGGAACTCTGGTTCACGCTCCCGAATCACCCGGGCTGGCTCGACGGGAACCTTTGGTGGGTGGCGGTGACGGCGGGCGCCGGCCTGTTCGTCGGTGTGCTGCGGCGTGTCCTGCGGGTCCCGCTCGAGATACCCGGCACCGTCAAGGAGATCAAAGAAGAGCGGGTCGAGCCGTCGCTCGTCCCGAAGGCGGTTGCCGTCTCGCTGGTCTCGCTGGTCGGAGGGGCGAGCCTCGGTCCGGAGCAGGCGCTCGGGATGCTCGGCGGCGGGACGGGAGCGTACGTCTCGCGGCGCCGCAAGCTCGACCCGGAGACCCGAGAGATCAACACGCTCAGCGGGATGTCCGCAGCATACGGCGGCCTGCTGTCCTCTCCGATCCTGGCGACGGTTCTGATACTCGAACTCGCGCGGTTACAGGGAAGGCGCCTCGCGGAGACGCTGGTCACCACCCTGCTTTCCTCCACGGTCGCGTTCGCAGTCTACTTCCCGATCGCGGGCTCGACGTTCGTCGGGCTCTACTCGCTGCCGCCGTACAAGTTCGAGGACTGGCAACTGGCCGCGGCCGTTCCCCTGGGCCTGGTCGCCGGCGCGCTGGGGCTCGTCACCGTCGTCACGATCGGGCTGCTCACCAAGCTCGCCGCTCCGCTGGCCAAGTGGACGATTCTTCGTCCGATGATCGGCGGGATCGCGTTCGGGCTGGTCGGCGTGGCGCTGCCGCTGACGCTGTTCACCGGAACCAGCGAGCTCACGACCGTGATCCATGACGGGGCGACTCTCGGTGCCGGCCTGCTGATCGCCGTCGTCTTCGCGAAGATTCTCGTCTTCGCGGTCTGCGAGGCCACCGGTTTCATCGGAGGCCCCTTCCTGGTGATGCTGTTCATCGGCGGCACCGCCGGGACCGCTACCCACGTGCTGATCCCGGGGCTCCCGGCGGGGCTCGCATT
Organism: uncultured Solirubrobacteraceae bacterium; assembly: GCA_963721285.1. Taxonomy (GTDB): domain Bacteria; phylum Actinomycetota; class Thermoleophilia; order Solirubrobacterales; family Solirubrobacteraceae; genus Palsa-744. Next base: position 338,880 of record CAVRIN010000004.1, read on the forward strand.
CGCGGCGATGTTCGCCGCCCTGCCTGGTGCTCTCATCGCGGCCCCGTTCTCCTTCTTGCTGCTGGCCGCTCTCACGACCCAGATCGGCACCCTGCAGATCGCGCCGGTGGCGGTAGCCGTCCTCACCGCGTACCTCGCGGTCTCCGGCTCGGGGGCTCTCACCGCGCTGGCGAAAAGGGCAGACAAGGCCGCACCTTCCAAGCGGCAAGCGGGCGACACATCCGCGACATAACGCCACCCGGAGGTCGCGTGGCGGTCGTGCTCATCCGTGCGACCGTGCCGGGATCGTGCCCAACACCTCGCTCTCGCGCGTAGGGCAATGCGGCATAGTCGTCAGGCTCATCAATCACCCGCGCCGAGGCCGATCAGATCCTGCCCGGGCTCGATCGTCGGTTCGTCCCCCGCGACGAGGATGCGCAGCTCCTTGCCGGGAGTGTGGACGAACATCGGCATCCCGTTCGCGCCGAGGCGCGCGTGACCGTCCGCGCGTCCGTGGGCGCCGGCCGGCCCTTCGGCGATAACGACCTTCGCGCCGGCTTCGATTTGGGCGAGGAGCTCGTCATGGTTGGCCGAGTGGTCAAACAGGACCGGCACCCTCGTGAGGAAGTCCGCGCCTGGCGCATCCTTCGGGGGTAGCTGGAAGACGACGTCGCGCCCGAAGTACTCGGAGAGGTCGGTCGCCACCATTGCGCACAGGGCTTCGTCGTCGCCGACGATGAGCGCATATTCGAGCCCGTCGAGTTCGGACGGAGCGCCGCTCGTTGCGTCTTCTACGGGATTGCCTTGGTAGACGGGGAGCCCGTCTGCCGTGACAGCCCGGGCGTTGTCGTCGTTGGCGGTCCACAGCAGCACCGCTATTTCTCGGTCCACCAGCGCACGCCCTATTGCGCGAGCGACCGGCGTTCCGCCGACAAGCAGCACCCCACCCGGGCCGGTGCTGGCGACGCCGAGCGCGCGAGCGACGGGGCCGCCGCTCAGCCCGTAGATGAGCGCCGTGGCGGTGATCACGATGAACGTGATCGGGATCAGCTTTTGTGCCCCGCCCCCCACGCCGGCCTGTGTCAGGCCGAGCGCGAATGTGGACGACGTCGCGGCGGCGACGATCCCACGAGGCGCCATCCAGGCGATAAAAGCGCGCTGGCGGATGTCAAGCGCCGAGCCCACCGTCGAAAGCCCCACGGCCAGCGGGCGACCGAGGAATACGAGCACGGCGACGAACGCAAGGCTCACCCAGCCGATCTCGGCGATCTGGTGTGGCGTTACGCGGGCGGAGAGGATTATGAACAAGATCCCGATCAGGAAGGTCGTCAGGCTGGCGACCCGCTCGCGCCACGCGCGGGCGAGCTTTACCGATTGGAGCGCGAGGCCCTGCGGCTCGATCCGCCTCGGTGGGCGATTTACGATGATCGCGCCCATCACGAGCCCAGTGATGAGCCCCGTGTCATCACGCAGCAGATCGGCCCCGACGACCATGGCGACGACGAACATCAACGTTCCGGTGACCGCCTGCGAGGGGTTCGGCTTGAACCAGTGCGCCCAGGCCAGGACCAGAACCGCACCGGCGAGCCCGAAGCCGGCGCCGATCCCGATCGCTACGAGAAAGTGGGCGACCTCTTCGCCGGCCTTCGCGTGCCCCGCGATCACGGCGTTGAACACGACGACGCCGAGAGTCGCGCCCAGGGGGTCGGCAAACGTCCCCTCCCACATGAGGACCGAGTCGACCGCCTTCGAGGGACGGATGAACTTCAGCAGCGGCCCGACCACAGTCGGGCCCGAGACGACCAGCACGGCCCCGAGCACGAGCGCGACTTCCCAGGAGAGATCGAAGAGCAGATCGGCTGCGATGGTCGCAATCGCCCAAGTCACGACGATTCCGATGCTCAACAGCCGACGGACCACCTGCCGGTCGCCGCCGATCAAGCCGCGGAATTTCAGGTCGAGGCCGGCGTCAAAGAGAATGATCCCGACGGCCACCGAGACCGTCGCGGAGATCAGATGTTCGCCCAGCAGCGCGTTGGGATCGAGCGCGCCGCTCGCACCGGCGCCAAATCCCAGCGCGAGCAGTGCCAGGATCGATGGGAGCCGTATGACCTGGGCGATCAGCGGTGCCGCTGCCGCCAGGACCACCACCAGCCCGAGCTCGAACAGCGTTCGCGACTGGCTCAGCGCCGCTGCCACCATCAACCCCCCTTGCCTGTTGCTCTCAAAGCCGCGAACGACGGCTGCGGCCGAGACCCGGCCGCAGCCGTCCGGACGCTAGGTCGCGGCGTATTCCTTCTCGGCCTCGTCAAGTTCGCGCTTGAACTCCTTGCGGTCGACGTCGATTTCCTTCTCGATCGACTTTTCGGCATGGGTGAGCGCCTTGTCGAGCTGCTCTTCAACGCGCGACTCCCCGATCACGAGCAGCGCCGCCTGCCCGGCTTCGATGAGGTCCCCCATTTCCTTGGCGTCGTCTCTGGCGATGCCCTTTTTGAAGTGCCCGCCGAGGCCGCCGATGATGCCGCCGAGCAACGCTGCCGGAACGACCGCCGGTGCCGCGAGGACGCCGACCGCTGCGCCGACGGCGATGCCTCCCCAGGCTCCGTGCTGGGTGGGCTTCTCATGCTTCTCGACGTGGACCTTGCCGTCTGCGTCCTTCTTGACCAGCGCGACGTCGTAGGTTCCGACGAGGTTCACGGCGTGGGCCTCGAGAAGGGCGTCGTAGTCTTCTTCGGCACCCGCGGCGTCGGCGTAGGTCGCGGCATAGATGAAGACAGGTTTGTCGCTCATGATGAGCTCCTCACTGTTGGCTATGTGGAGTACTCCAGCCGGGCCGCAGCCTTCCACGGCCCGTGGCAGCCAGCGCACGCATCGGAGAAGGCATCCATTCCGAATCGCGATCAGCGCAGGACCCCACCCGACGCTACTCCTTTCCCGCACGTAGCGAAAGCGACGTGCGCTGGCGGACCAATTTCGGGCGCCCGGCCGCTCACTAGCTCGCCGGATTTCGCGTTAGGCCGGGCTCACGACACTACCCGCGACGGAGTCCCTCGCTTGCGGGTGCCTGTCGGGCTACGCAGGATCCCGGCGACGCCGGGGGGCTGTTTGGTGCTTCATCCCCGGGGCGACTCGGTCCCCGATCTCCGCGCTGACGACTCGCGGCGGCCGCCCGCAGAACGGCGGCCCACTGGATGGCTGCATGTGCCCTCCCGGTATGTACTCCCGGCGCAGTTTAGCCTCGTCTGGTGCCGCCACGAACCCTGCTTGCGGTTCCCAACGTCTCCGAGGGCACCGACCGCGAGACGATCGGCGCGATCGCGCGCGCGATCGAGAGGAACGGCGGCGGTGTGCGGCTGCTCGACGTCCACTCCGACGCCGACCACGACCGCTCGGTTTTCACGTTCGCGGCCGGCCCCGGGCGCGCTCGCGGAGGCGATGCTCCGGCTCGCGCACGAGGCCGTCGCCCGTATCGACCTCTCGCGGCCCGGGCGGGAGGGGCAGCACCCGCACGTCGGCGTCCTCGACGTCGCGCCGGTCGTGTACCTCGAGCCGGCCGGCCGCGGTGCCGCCTGCGCAGAGGCGCTCGTGATCGCCGAGCGGCTCGGCGAGGAGCTCGAGATCCCCGTCCTCCTGTACGGCGAGCTGACAGCGGAGGATGGAGAGTGGGGTGGGCAGGGCCGTGCGCGCGCTGAGGTGCGCCGCGGTGGCCTCGGCGGGCTGGCCAAACGACTCGCCGCGCCAGAGGGCGACCCGCAGGCACTGCGCCCGGATTTCGGCCCCGCGCGGATCCGCCCGGAGCGCGGCGCCGCGCTCGTCGCGGCGCGCCCGCCGCTCGTTGCGTTCAACGTCGAGCTGGCGCCGCCGGCGACCGTCGAGGATGCTCGGCGGATCGCCGCACTGGTCAGGGAGGGGGGCGAGCACGGGCTGCCCGGGCTGCGGGCGATCGGCGTCGAGCTCGCCGGCGGGCGCGGGCAGGTATCGATGAACGTCGAGCGGCCCTACGAGCTGCCGCTCAGTGAGGTTGTCAGGGCGCTCGCCGTGCATGCGCCGCTGTCCCGCGCGGAGCTCGTCGGGCTCGCGCCGGCCGCCGCGTTCGCGGACTTTCCCGCCGAACTGCCCCTGCTGGGCTTCGATCCCGACCGCCACCTGATCGAGAACGCATTAGGCTGCTGAGCATGGCCCAGACACGACGCAAGCGACAGAGCAAGCATCGCGGCAACGCCGCCGGAGTTGTCGAGTCGCGGGGGCGCACCGGGCGCAAGCCGACCGCCGCCGAGAAGAGCGGCACGTCCAGCACGTCGGCCGTCGCCCGCAACCGGCCCGCGGACAAGCGCGACCGCCCGCCGACCTGGAAGGGCGCGTTCTACAAGGCGATGATCGCGACGGTCCTGCTGCTGTTCGTGATCCTCGTCTTCATGAAAGGCTCCGCCGGCGCGATCGGCCTGTTCCCGATCGTGCTCGGCGCCTACACGGTCGTCAGCTACTACACGGACAGGTGGGTCTACGAACGCCGCCAGCGCAAGAAGGCGCGGGAAGGCAAAGCGCAGACCCGATGAGCCAGCCGGACGTCCGCTCGTTCACCGTCGGGGCCGTCCAGGAGAACTGCCACATCGTTCGCGCCGACCCGCAGGCGACGCGGGCCGTGATCGTCGACCCCGGCGACGAGGCTCCGCGCCTGCTCGAGGCGGCCGAGGCCCTCGGCGTCCAGATCGAGGCGGTGCTGCTCACCCATTGCCATTTCGACCACATCGGCGCCGTCGCGCCGGTCGCCCGCGCCACGGGTGCCCCCGTCTACTGCCCGAAGATCGAGCAGCCGCTGCTGACCGACGTGATGCGCTTCGTGCCGCCGGGCTTCGGGCCCTTCGAGAACTACGAGCCCGAGCAGCTGCTATCCGGCGGCGAGCGCCTGCAGCTCGCCGGGATGGACATCGACGTCCTCTACACGCCCGGCCACAGCCCGGGCCACCTGCACCTACGCAGTCGGCGGTGCCCTGCTCTCGGGCGACGTGCTCTTCCAGGGCTCGGTCGGCCGTGTCGACCTCCCCGGCGGCGACTGGGCGACCCTTGAGGCGTCGATCGAGCAGCTCGTACGGAGGTTCCCCGGCGAGACGGTCGTGTACCCCGGCCACATGGGCGTGACGACGCTCGAGCGCGAGCTCGCCACCAACCCGTTTCTGACCGAGATCCGCGCGCGACTCGCCACGGAGCAGCCCGTCGCCGCCAGCGTGCCGCCGCCCGGCGCCGCGAGTTGAGCGAGTCGAAGCTCAAAGCGCCGCGCGGCACCTTCGACGTGCTCGGCGAGCAGGCCCTCGCGCGGCAGGCGCTGGAGTCGCGCGCACGGGCGCTGCTGGGCGGCGCCGGCTACGAGCGCATCGAGACCCCGACGTTCGAGTCGACCGAGCTGTTCGCCCGCGGCGTCGGCGCCTCGACCGACATCGTCAGCAAGGAGATGTTCACGTTCGAGGACGGCGGCGGCCGCTCGCTGACGCTGCGCCCGGAGGGCACGGCGCCCGTGTGCCGCGCGTACATCGAACACGGCATGCACAAGCGCCGCCAGCCCGTGAAGCTCTGGTACCTCTCCTCCTTCTACCGCCACGAGCGCGCCCAGGCGGGCCGCTACCGGCAGTTCTGGCAGGTCGGCGCCGAGGCGATCGGCTCGGACGACCCCGCGGTGGACGCCGAGGCGATCACGCTGCTGGCGAGCCTGCTCGGTGACATGGAGGTGCGCGGGACGCGCCTGCGACTGTCGAGCCTCGGCAGCCCCGAAGCCCGCAGCGCCTACCGCGAGCGCCTGCAGCAGCACCTTCGTGCCAACGAGGCCCAGCTCTCGGAGGAGGTGCGTGCGCGGATCGAGCTGAACCCGCTTCGGGCGTTCGACACCGACCACGCCGGAACTCGCGAGGTCATGCGCACCGCGCCGCTGCTGCTCGACCAGCTCGACGGCGCCGACCGCGAGCACTTCGAGGAGGTGCGCGGCCTGCTCGACGTCGCCGGGCTCTCCTACGAGATCGACCCGACGCTGGTGCGCGGCCTGGACTACTACACCCGCACGGTCTTCGAGTTCACCTCCGACGCGCTCGGCGCCCAGAGCGGCGTCGCCGGCGGCGGGCGCTATGACCGGCTCGTGGAGCAGCTCGGCGGTCCGCCCACGCCCGGCATGGGCTGGGCCGCGGGCATCGAGCGGATCCTGCTCGCGGGCGAGGAGCAGCCGGCGTCGGCGCCGCCCGTCGAGCTCTACATCGGCCTTGGGGAGGAGAGCCCCGAGGTGCGCCGCGCCGCCTTCGCGCTGCTCTCCGAGGCCCGTTCAGCCGGGCTCGCCGCGCAGATGGAGCTCGGCGGGCGCTCGCTGAAAGGCCAGCTCAGCCATGCCTCGGCGCTGGGAGCCCGCTACGTCGCGATCGTCGGACGCGAGGAGACGGCGCTCAAGGACATGGAGGGGGGAGGGCAGGAAACCGTCCCCGCCGACGCGGTGGTGCACGCCGTCCTGCGCAGCCATCACGCGCTCTGAACGGGGCGGCTTCTACAGGCGCTGACGGCTCGCGCGTTCGTGCAGGAGCTGCAGCAGCTCCTGCTCGGTCCGCACCGCGACGGGCTGCACGAAGCTCGTCGCGTAGAGGTCGATCTCGGCCGGGCCGTACGGGACCGAAAGCGCGTCGACGTAGAGCCGCACCACGGCGGCGGCGCTCGGCACGCCCACGCGCGCCAGGATCCTGATCCCGCTCGCCTCGCCGGCGCCGTCGACGGTCACGTGCACCGGCGCCACGCGGATCCCCAGCAGGCGTACGTTCGGGTCCGCTTCCTTCTGCAGGCTGCGCCTCAGCACCCGTTCGTAGCAGCGCAGGCCGCCGGCCGTCGCCGTGCCGGAGAGGTCGCGTTCCACGCTCCGCGCATCGCGCAGCACCTGGACGCTCGAGGACAGGCTTTCGCGGTCGAGCCCGCTTCCGCGCTCGAGCTCCGGCGAGCGGGCTTCGCCGATCGTCGGCGTCGTTCGCCCGCCGCACGTTGTCGCTTCGCGTTCGCGCGCCGAGGACGGAGAAGAGCTCGGGGCCGCACGCGCACCCGGCACGTCCGCCGCCGTGAGGACGACCGCGCGCGCGAACGCTGCGGCGCGGGCCGCGCTGAGCCGGTGCGCGGGGCGCACCGCCGGCGGCGGCTGCGGGCGCGCGGCCTGCTTGGTCGCGGCGCGCGGCGTCTGCCCGCCCGCCGTCGTCGAGGTGTCCGTGGCCAGGTCGGCCTTGCCGCAGCCGGCTGCGGCCAGAGCCGCCGCCGCACCGAGCGCTGCGAGCGCCCGATGCGCCGGCCGCCGGCCGCGCTCAGGCCGGGACGCCACGCGGCACCCTTGTGCAGTCGGCCGACGGCAGCAGGCAGGCGAGCACGTCGATCGTCGCGAACGCCCGGCCGAGTCCGCCGCTGCTGCGGACATCCTCCGGCGAGCGCCCTGCCGGCGCGTCCGCGATCCGGTAGACGCGCGTTCCGCGCGCCAGGAACAGGTCTGCCTGCAGCGCCCCCTCGGGATTGAGCCATGTGAGGTTGCGCCCCTGCGGCGGGCGCGGCGCGGCCTGCGTCGTGGCCTGGTCGCGACAGTGCGTGCTCGCGGCCAGCGCCAGGTAGCGCTGGGCGCGCGCGGGCGTCTTGAAGACCAGCACGTCTGCGACCACGTCGTCGCCGTTCGGCGCCCACCAGCGCATCTCGTAGCTCGCCGGCCGAGGGGCCCGCGGCGAGACCGCCGGCGGCGCCGGGTTTTCGTCCGTCCATGCGACCGATGCCCGCACCGTCCCCTCTTCATACAGCCTTCCGACCCGCTGGGGCAGCACTCGGGCGACGGTTTCCCGCAGCTCGCCCAGCGCGCTCGCTCGCACCCGCTTGACTTCGGGCACCCGCTTCGCAGCTACGCATCGAGCGGCGCTGTGTCGCGCGGAGCCGCCCGGAAGCGTCAGATAAACGACCAGCGCCGCGAGGATCGCGAGCAAGATGCCGAGCCGCGCCGCGGACCATCCCAACCGCCGCCGGCCGGTCCGCGGCCGCGGACCCTGATCGCCGTCCCGATCGCTCATCCCGTCCCATGAACGTAGCGGTGCGAACCGTCCAAGGCATATGGCGGCATTCAACCTTTTTCCTCGAGATGCCGAATGAGCCCCCAATGGCGCAACTCTCCCGTCCCTATCAGATCGGTCTGGTGGCAGTTGCGGTGCTCGCCGCCGCCTGGCTACTGCTGCTCCAGGGTCACCACAGCAGCCCGAGCGAGAGCAACTCGTCCTCGGCTTCGGCGTCCCCCACGCGCACGGTCCACGCCGCGAGCACGCCCGCGCCGGCCAAGGCGCACGCGCACGGCAACGCGGGCTCCGCGACCGGCGGCGGCTCGGCCTCGAGCCTCGGCGGCCTCGGCCACGCGATCGAAAAGGCCCACGGCGCCGTCGGCACCTCGCAGAAGAACGCCAAAGAACTTGAGAGCAAGTCCGCGCAGGCCTCCAGGCCCAACTCCTCGTCTTCCTCCGCAGCAGCGGTGGCGGGCGCCGTCGCCGCGACCCATCCGCAGAGCGCCGCCCCGACCGTCAGCAAGGCCGCGCCCAAGAGCTCGCCCTCCACGCGCGGCACCGTCCGCGCGACGGTCGCCGTTCGCCAGCACGCGGTCGAAGCCCAGCTCGCCCAGGGCAAGATCGCGCTGATCTTCTTCTGGAACCCGAAGGGTGCGGACGACCGGGCCGTGAACCGCTCGCTCGCCGAACTCCCGGGGAAGTTGCGGATCGCCGTCGACCGGGCGCGCGCGAACGCCGTCGCGACCTTCGGCACGATCACCCGCGGCGTGCAGGTGTATGGCACCCCGACGCTGCTGGTCGTCAACAAGAAGGGCGAAGTGACGACCCTGACCGGCCTGCAGGACCCCTACACGATCGCTCAGGCGATCGTGGAAGCCAGGCGCTAGCCGTACACTCGCTCGGGTGAGACCGGGCGAAGAACAGCTGCGTGAGCACCTCGAGCAGCCGCGCGGGCGCGGCCATCTCCCGGACGGGGGCTTCGCCGGCGCCGCCGGCGGCGCCGCGTGCGGGGACCTCGTGCGCGTGACGGTCGCGCTCGACGCGGACGATCCCCGCGGCACGGTCGCCGAGGCCGGCTTCGACGCCAGCGGCTGCGGGGCCGCCGTCGCCGCCGGAAGCGCCACGGTCGCGCTCGTCAGCGGCCGCGGGCTGCTCGATGCCGCGAAGCTCGGCTGGCGCGAGATCGCCGACGAGCTCGGCGGGCTGATCCCGTCGAAGCTTCATGCCGCCCAGCTCGCCGCCGACGCGCTGCACCGCGCGCTCGGCGCCGCCGCCCGCCACGCCTCGCTGGCCGCCGTCGAAGACCGGACGCTGGTCGCGATGAGCGGCGGGGTCGACAGCGCGGTCGCGGCGCTGCTCGTGGCCGAGCGCGGCGAGGCGCTCGCCTGCACCCTCGAGCTTTGGTCTGACCCGGAGAACGACGGCGAATCGAGCTGCTGCTCGGCGCAGGCCGTGCGCGGCGCGCGCGAACTCGCCCACCGGCTCGGCATGCCCCACTTCTCGATCGACCTGCGCGAGGAGTTCCGCGCGGGCGTCGTCGACGGCTGGCTCGCGGGCCACGCCGCCGGGCTCACGCCGAACCCGTGCATCCGCTGCAACGGCAGCGTGCGCCTCGATGCGATGCTCGAGCTCGCCGGCAGGCTCGGCGCGAATGCGCTCGCCACCGGCCACTACGCGCGCATCGAGCGCGGCGGCCGCACTGCGCTCCTGCGCACGGCCACGGATCAGGCCAAGGACCAGAGCTACGTGCTCTCCGGTCTCTCGCCCGACTCGCTCGCGCGCCTTCGCTTCCCGCTCGGCGAGATGCACAAGCCCGAGGTCCGCGAGCTCGCCGCCGGCGCCGGTCTGGAGGTCGCCGGCCGCCGCGACTCGCAGGATCTGTGCTTCCTCGCCGGCACCGGCCGCGAGGCGTTTCTCGAGCGCCACGGCGGGCTGCGCCGCCGGCCGGGCGCGATCCGCACACGCGACGGGCGCGTTCTCGGCGAGCACGCCGGCGCCCACCTCTACACGGTCGGCCAGCGCCACGGGCTCGGCGTCGCGACCGGCAAGCCCCTGTACGTGCTCGGTACCGACGCCCGCACGAACGTCGTCACGGTCGGCGACCGCGAGGAGCTGCGCGCCGATCGCATCGCCGTCGGCGAGCTCGTCCTGCACCGTCCCGCGGGCGAGGTCGACGCGGTGCGCGTGCGCGCGCACGGGCGGCGCATCGATTGCCGGCTCGCCGAGCCGCTCGGCGCCGGGCGCCACGCGGCCGCCGACGTCGAGCTGCTGAGCGACGCGGAGCGAACCGCGCCCGGCCAGCTCGCCTGCCTGTACTCGGGCGAGCTCGTCGTCGGTTACGGGACGATCGCCCGCTGACGGGGCGGAGCGAGCGCTCCGGGCGCCTTAAGATCAGCAGCGAGATGCCCACCGAGATGACCTCAGACGAGATCCGCGAGCGCTTCCTGAGCTTCTTCGAGGAACGCGGCCATCGCCGCATCGCCTCGGCCTCGCTCGTGCCTTCTGCCCACGACCCCTCGGCGCTGCTGACCGTCGCCGGCATGCACCCCCTGAAGCCGTACTTCCTCGGGCAGGAGGCGCCGCCCGCGCCGCGGCTGACGAGCTGCCAGAAGGTCTTCAGGACCGTCGATATCGACAACGTCGGCAACACCAACCGGCACCTCACGTTCTTCGAGATGCTCGGCAACTTCTCGTTCGGCGACTACTTCAAGGACGAGGCGATCGAGTTCGCGTGGCGGCTGTCGCTCGACGTGTTCGGCTTCGACCCCGAGGACATCTGGGTGACCGTGTTCGCCGGCGACGAGGAGCTCGGGCTCGGCGCCGACCAGGAGGCGATCGACAAGTGGATCGAGATCGGCGTGCCGCGCGAGCGGATCGTCGAATGCCCGCGATCGGAGAACTTCTGGCAAGCGGGCCCGACGGGACCGTGCGGACCCTGCTCGGAGCTGTACGTCGATCGGGGCGTCGAGCACGGCACGCCCGAGGACCTGCCCGGCGGCGATAACGAGCGCTTCCTGGAGTACTGGAACCTCGTGTTCATGCAGTACGACCAGCGGCCCGTGCCCGACGGGACCGGGACCGAGCTCGCGCCCCTGCCGGCCAACAACATCGACACCGGGCTCGGGCTGAACCGCATGGCGGCGATCCTCCAGGGCAGGGAGTCGGTCTTCGACACCGACCAGTTCGCGCCCCTGATCGAGCTCGGCGAGACGCTCTCGGGACGCAGCTACGGCGAGACGCACGAGACCGACCGCGCGCTGCGGATCCTCGCCGACCACTCGCGCGCGATGACCTTCCTGACAGCGGACGGCGTCGTGCCCTCCAACGAGGACCGCGGCTACGTGCTGCGCCGGGTCATGCGGCGCGCGATCCAGCAGGGCCTCGCCCTCGGCCTGCAGCCGGGGTTCCTGACGCGCTACTCGGCGCTCGTGCGCGAGCTCATGGGCGGCGCCTACCCGGAGCTGATCGAGCACGCCGAGGTAACCGACATGTGGCTGGCCGCCGAGGAGGAGAGCTTCGGGCGCACGCTCGCCCAGGGCATGGCGACGCTGCGCGAGCACATCGAAGATGCCCGCTCCGCCGGATCGAAGGCGATCTCAGCGGAGGACGTCTTCCGGCTGCACGACACCTACGGCTTCCCGTACGAGATGACCAGCGAGCTGCTCGCCCGGGAGGGCCTCGAGATCGAAGGCGACTTCGAGCTGCTGATGGACCAGCAGCGAGAGCGCGGACGCGCCGGCGGTCGCGCCGCCGTCGGCGTGGGCGCGGTCCGCGAGGTCGCGGGTGTGTTCTCGGGCGAAAGCGGCTTCGAGACCCGCTTCACCGGCTATGAAGGGGGCGAGCAGCACACGACCGTCGGCGCGGTGCGCGAATCCTCCGAGAACGGCGGCGGCGGGGGCGGCCGCTACCTCGTCAAGCTCGCGGAGTCGCCCTTCTACGCGCCGGGCGGCGGTCAGGTCGCCGACGAGGGCACGATCGAATGCGACGACGGGGACTGCCTGGCGCGCGTGCGCGATGTCTTCCGCATCGGCGAAGACCAGGCGCTCGAAGTCGAGGTCGAGCGTGGCAGCCTGCGCGAGGGGGAGGGGGTCACCGCGCGGGTAGACCGCCGCGCCCGGCACGCCACCGAGGCGAACCACACCGCCACGCACCTGCTGCAGGCCGCGCTGCGCGAGCGCCTCGGCAACCACATCCGCCAGGCCGGCTCCTACGTGGGCCCCGACAAGCTGCGTTTCGACTTCAGCCACGGCCAGGCCCTGACGCGCGAGGAGCTCCGCGACGTCGAGGACCAGGTCAACGACTGGATCGCCGGCAACGACCCGGTGCGCGCGCTGAACACGACCCTGGACGAGGCCCGGTCGCTCGGCGCGATGGCGCTGTTCGGCGAAAAGTACGGCGAGATCGTGCGGATGGTCGAGGTGGGGGAGGGGGACTACTCGCGCGAGCTGTGCGGCGGCACCCACGTGCGCACGACCGGGGAGATCGGGCCCTTCCGGATCCTCTCCGAGACCTCCAGCTCGGCCAACGTGCGGCGCATCGAGGCCGTCACCGGTCCCGCCGCGGTCGAACTGCTGCGCGGCCACGACGAGCTGCTCGGCGAGCTCGCCGGCGAGCTGAGGACACGGCCCGAGGACGTCGGCGAGGCCGTCCGCACGCTCCTGCAGGAACGCCGCCGGCTCGAGAAGGAGATCAAGGAGGGAGCGGCGGGCGCCGGCGAGGGTCCGGACCTCGACGCGCTGGTGGCGCAGGCCGGCGAGATCGACGGCGCCACCGTCCTCGCGGCCCGCGCAGAGGTGCCCGACGCGCAGTCGCTGCTGACGCTCGCCGACCGCCTCAAGGGGCGCCTTGGGCACGCTGCGATCCTGCTCGGCGCCGCCGCAGACGGGCGCGTGCACCTGATCGCGAGCGTCGACCCCGAGCTCGTCGAGCGAGGCGTCAAGGCAGGCGCCGTCGTCAAGGTCGCCGCCGAAGCGGTCGGCGGCGGCGGTGGCGGGCGCGACACGATGGCCCAGGCGGGCGGTCGCGACCCCGCCAAGCTCGATGAGGCGATCGCCGCCGGGCGCGCCGCGATCGAGGCGGCGCTCGGCGGCTAGTGGGACGGCGGCCGGTCCGCAGCCAGCGGCCGGGCGGCGCACGGAGGGGGGAGCGCGCGTGAGAGTGCTCGCCCTCGACTACGGCAGCGCCCGCTGCGGCTGCGCCCTCAGCGATCCGACCGGCACGATCGTCACCCCGATCGATCCTGTGCTGCGGCCCGCGACCCGCCGCGGGCTCGCGGCGCTGCGGGCGCTCGTTGCCGAGCGCGAAGTCGAGCTCGTCCTGGTCGGGCTGCCGCTCTCGCTCGACGGCCGCGACACCGACCAGACGCGCGAGACACGCGAGTTCGCGCGCCGTCTCGCCGCCGCTCTCGGCGAGCGCGTCCCCGTCGAGCTGCACGACGAGCGCTTCACGACCCGGCTTGCTCAGCGAACCGGCGGCGCCGCCCGCTCCAGCGAGGACTCGCGTGCCGCGGCCCACCTGCTCGAGAGCTGGCTCGCCGCGCGGCCGGCCGCCGAGGAGGCGGGCCCGGACAGCGGGCCGACCCGTTAGGTTCCAGACCTTGGCCCGAGGCGAACCAAAGCCTGAACGGACGAGCGAGGAACGGGAGCGCGCCCGCGCCGAACGCGAACACCGTCGCGCCGAGCGCTCGGGCCTGGCAGTCCCGCCGCTGCCGGAGCCTTCGCCGAGGAGCCGCCGGTCGCCCCGCCTCGAGTCGGACATCGACGAGGCGCCGCCCCCCGACCCGATGCTCGAGGAGCCGGCGATCGCGCCGCCGGAGCCGGCGGCGCCGCCGGAGCTTCCGCCCGAGCCGGTCACGGCGCCGGGGCTCGTCATCGACGACGACGAACAGGTCCCGATCGAATCGCCCGAGCCGATGGAGCCGCCGCCCGTCATCGAGCTGAGCGATGAGCAGGATCCGGCCGCAGAGCCGCCGATCGCGCCGCCGGAGCCGGCCGCGCCGCCGGAGCTTCCGCCCGAGCCGGTCACGGCGCCGGGGCTCGTCATCGACGACGACGAACACGTCCCGATCGAATCGCCCGAGCCGATGGAGCCGCCGCCCGTCATCGAGCTGAGCGATGAGCAGGATCCGCCCGCCGAGGCGCCCTCGCTCCAGGACCGTACCCCGCGAAGACCTGTCCGGCGGCTACCCGATCCCCGGCCTGCCTGAGGAGCCCCCCGTCGAGGCGCCGGCGCCCCTGCCCGAGCCGCCGCCGCGGCTGCCCCGCCCGGAGCCGACGCCGATGCGGCGCGCGTTCAGGCGGCCGGCGGCCGCCGCCGGGGGAGGCCGAGGTGGGGGCGCGGGCCCGGACGCGGTCGGGCTCGCCGGCGACGGCCGCTCAAGTCCACGCCGGCGGATGCCCTCGCGCTGGGTGGCGCTCGTCGCGCTGCTGGCGGTGGGAGTCGTCGTCGCGCTGATCGTGTACTCGCTGACGCGCTCCTCCCATCCGGCGGCCGTGACCGCACCGCCGGTCGTCAAGATCCTGATCCCGGAGGGCAAGACGCGCCTGCAGATCGCCCAGCTCGCTTCGAAGGCCGGGCTCACGGGCAGCTACCGGCGGGCCGCACGGCGCTCGCCGCTGCTCAATCCGGCCAGCTACGGCGCGCCGCGCGACACCCCCGATCTCGAAGGATTCCTGTTCCCCGCGACCTACGACATGAACAAGAGCGCCCCGGCCGCGCGGCTCGTCGAAGAGCAGCTGACGGCGTTCCAGGAAAACTTCGGCGCCGAATACGCCAAGCGGGCGAAAGCGCTCGGTCTGACGCCGTATGAGCTGCTGATCGTCGCCTCGATGATCGAGCGCGAGGCGCAGCTCCCCTCCGACCGGGCGAAGGTCGCGGCCGTGATCTACAACCGGCTCAGGGCGGGGATCCCGCTCGGGATCGACGCGACGATCTACTACGCGGTCGAGAGCGCCAAGAACCTCCCTAACTACACGCGCGAACTGACCGAATCGCAGCTGCATGCCGATTCGCCGTACAACACGCGCACTCGCAAAGGGCTGCCGCCGACACCGATCTCGAACCCCGGCGTCGCCTCGATCCAGGCGGCCGCCCACCCGTCCCACGCCTCCTACCTGTACTACGTAACCGGCGCCGACGGCTGCGGCGAGCAGAAGTTCGCGACAAGCGAAGCCAAGTTCCAGGAAGACGTCTCGGCCTACGAAGCGGCCAAGCGTCAAAACGGCGGTCACCTGCCGGCCTGCAAGCACCGCTGATGCCGCTCCTCGGCGTGCTCGGGTGGCCGGTCGCCCACAGCCGCTCGCCGGCGATGCAGAACGCGGCGCTCGCGGCGCTCGCGCTCGACGACTGGCACTACCAGCGCCTGCCGGTGCCGCCGGCGCTGTTCGACGAGACCGTCCGCGCACTGGGCGAGGCCGGGTTCGCCGGCGCCAACGTCACGATCCCGCACAAGGAGGCAGCGCTGTCGCTGGCCGACGAGGCGAGCGATGCGGCCCGGCAGATCGGCGCAGCCAACACGCTGACGTTCGGCGACGACGGCACGGTCGGCGCGGAGAACACCGACGCGCCCGGGCTGCTGGCGGCGCTCGGCTTCGAGGTGGCCGGGCTGCGCGCGCAGGTGCTCGGCGCGGGAGGAAGCGCCCGGGCCGCCGTCTGGGCGCTGCTGCACGCAGGGGCCGCTGAGGTGATGGTCTGGAACCGGACGCCAGAGCGCGCGAGGACGCTTTCCGAGGAGCTCGGCGCGAACGCCGTGAAACGTCCTCAGAGCGCCGATTTGCTGGTCAACTGCACGTCTGTGGGGCTTGGCGTAGAACGCTCGTCCGCTGAGGATCGTGGCCTCAACCAACTGGGTCTGCAAGGCGATCAGATCGGCGAGTACTCACATGTCGCAGACCTTGTATACCGCGCAGGATCCACCCCGCTGCTTGCCGCCGCCGCGGCGCACGGAGCGCACACGATCGACGGTCTGGAGATCCTCGTCGCCCAGGGCGCCCTCAGCCTCCGGCTGTGGACCGGCCGCGAGCCTCCGCTCGACGTCATGCGCAAGGCCGCCCGCTCCGACTGAGCACCGGCGGGGCGAGCCGGCCCCGGAGCGCGACCTCGGAGCGCGTCGCCGGGAGGAAGCTCGATGAGCGAGGCACCGCAGCCGGTCGAGCCCGACCTGCACGCGATCTTCGGGATCGACGGCGAGCCGACGTCCGCGGTCTCCGTCGAGCGTCCCGGCGAGGAGCCGCTGATCGACGGCGGCGATCCGCAGGCGGAGAACTTCGACCCGTTCGCTCCCGACGGCGGAGCCGCGGTCGAGTTCGAGGTGGAGCCCCCCGGCGAGCCGCCGGTCGATGAGCAGGATTGGGGCGAGCAGTCGGCGGCCGCCGCCGCCGACGCGGAGCAGGGGTGGACGGGGATCACGAAGCCTTCGCGCCGCGGCTCCTCGCCGCGCTTCCTGACCGACGTGATCGTCGAAATGCAGCTCGCCAGCAAGCGCCAGGTCGACGACGCGATCGAGACGTCTCGCAACGCCGGCATCTCAGCCGAGCGGATCCTGCTCGACCAGGGTGCGATCACGCCCGACGGGCTCGCCCGCGCGCTCGCCGAGCGCTACGGGCTCGACCACCTCGACCTCGGCGTCTTCCAGGTCGACATGTCGGCCGCGAACCTGATCTCCACGACCGTCGCCAAGCGCTACCAGGCGGTGCCCGTCGCGTTCGCCGACAAGCGCACGCTGCTCGTCGCGATGGCCGACCCCTCCAACGTGCTCGCCGTCGACGACATCGCGATCATGACCGGGCACGAGGTGCGGGTCGCCGTCGCCCCGCCCGACGACATCGCCGGGATGATCTCGCGCCTGGACCGTCTCGAAGACGTCGTCGGCACGCCCGAGGAGCTCGCCGAGGAAGAAGACGGCGGCGAGGTCGTCGCGCTCCACGAGAGCTCCGAAGACGCCCCGGTCATCAAGCTCGTCAACCAGATCGTCGGGCAGGCCGTCGAGCGCGGGGCCTCCGATATCCACTTCGCTCCGGACGGCAAGGAAGTGCGGGTCCGCTTCCGCATCGACGGCGTGCTGCAGGACATCACGACGGTGCCGCGCAAGATGGCCGCCGGGGCGGTCTCGCGCGTGAAGATCATGGCCGAGCTCGACATCGCCGAGAAGCGCCTTCCCCAGGACGGCCGCATCGGGCTCGTCGTGGACGGGCGCCACATCGACCTGCGCGTCGTGACGCTGCCGAGCGTCCACGGCGAGGGCATCGTGATGCGCGTCCTCGACAAGAACTCGGTCGTGGTCGAGCTCGACAAGCTCGGCATGTCCGACGAGTCCCGCGAGCGCTTCGAAAAATCCTCGCGCGAGACCCACGGCGCGGTGCTCGTGACGGGGCCGACGGGGTCGGGCAAGTCGACGACGCTCTACGCGGCGCTGCAGCTGCTGAACACGCCGGAGAAGAACATCATCACCGTCGAGGACCCGGTCGAGTACGAAATGGCCGGCCTGACGCAGGTGCAGGTCTCGGTCAAGACCGGGCTGACGTTCGCGACCGGCCTGCGCGCGATGGTCCGCGCCGACCCCGACGTGATCATGGTCGGCGAGATCCGCGACCGCGAGACCGCCAAGATCGCCGTCGAGTCCGCGCTGACCGGTCACCTGGTGCTCTCGACGCTGCACACCAACGACGCGCCCTCGGCGATCACGCGACTGATCGAGATGGGGGTCGAGCCGTTCCTGGTCGCCTCGGCGCTCGAGTGCGTCGTCGCGCAGCGGCTCGCCCGCCAGCTGTGCCCGTCGTGCAAGAAGCGGATCATCATCCCCGCGAAGGTCCTGCAGGAGAGCGGCTACAAAGCCCACATGGAGCTCGAGGCGTATGAGCCCGCCGGCTGCCGGCGCTGCGGCGGCAGCGGCTACCGCGGGCGCATCGGGCTCTATGAGGTGATGGCGATCACGCCCGAGATCCAGACGATGGCGCTCGAACGGCGCCCGGCGGAGGAGATCCGCGATGTGGCGGTCACCCAGGGCATGACGCGCCTGCGCGACGACGGGCTGCAGAAGGTCCGCCTGGGGCGGACCTCGATGGCTGAGATCGCGCGCGTGATCGGCAGCAACTGACCCCGGCGAAGCGCCGAGCGGCCACGGGCTCGACCGTCCCGCCCACGACAAATTTTCGTCCAGTGGCGGACAACCCCTCCTGAAAAGGAGCTTTTGAGCCGATAGGCACCCCATGGACATCGATTTCGCTGACCTCTTGATGGAGGTCGTCAACCGCCGTGCCTCCGATCTGCACCTCAGCTCGGGCGCCCATCCGACCGTTCGCGTCAGGGGCCGCCTCGCGCCGCTCGAGGAATATCCGAAGCTGTCCAGCTCCGACACCCGAGAGATCGTCTACTCGATCCTCACCGGCGACCAGCGCCAGCGCTTGGAGACCAACTGGCAGCTCGACTTCGCCTACTCGATCCCCGGGCACGCCCGCTTCCGCGTCAACGCCTACTACCAGCGCGGCGCGCTCGGCGCAGCCTTCCGCCTTATCCCCTTCGGACTGAGCTCGATCGAGGAGCTCGGCCTGCCGGCCGCCGTCCTCGATTTCACACGCAGGCCGCGCGGCTTCGTGCTCGTCACCGGCCCGACCGGCTCGGGCAAGTCCACCTCGCTGGCGGCGATGATCGACGAGATCAACTCCACCCGTGAGGAGCACATCATGACGATCGAGGACCCGATCGAGTTCCTGCACGGGCACAAGAAGTGCCTCGTCAACCAGCGCGAGCTCGGCGCCGACGCGCAGAGCTTCTCCGAGGCGCTGAAGGCCGCGCTGCGCCAGGACCCCGACGTGATCCTCGTCGGCGAGATGCGCGACCTCGAGACGATCTCGACCGCCCTGACCGCAGCCGAGACCGGCCACCTCGTGTTCGCGACCCTGCACACGCAGGACACCGCGCAGACGATCGACCGCATCATCGACGTCTTCCCGGCCCACCAGCAGGGCCAGGTGCGCGTGCAGCTGTCCGTCGCCCTGCAGGGCATCATGACCCAGCAGCTGCTGCCCACCGCCGACGGCTCCGGCCGCGTCGTCGCCACCGAGGTGCTTGTGCCGACGCCCGCCGTGCGCAACCTGATCCGCGAGGGCAAGACGCACCAGATCTACTCCGTGCTGCAGACCGGCTCCGCGTCGGGCATGCAGACGATGGACACCTCGCTCGTGCAGCTCGTCCGCGAAGGGAAGATCAGCCAGAAGCTCGCCGAAGCCCGCTCCACGACCCCGGAGGAGCTGCGCCGCCTGCTCGGCGCTCCCTCGCTGGCAGCCGCCTAGCGTGGGCTGGGGGACCCGGATCAACTCATGAGCACGTACGTCTTCAAGGCGATGGACCTCGCCGGCGGCAAAGCCCGCGGTGAGGTCGAGGCGGAGTCCAAGCAGGCCGTCTCCGACCAGCTCAAGTCGCGCGGGCTGATCGTCCTCGACATCAGCGACAAGCACTCCTCGAAAGAGATCGAGCTCGGCTTCCTCAAGCGCGTCAAGGCCAACGACCTGGCCATCTTCTCGCGCCAGCTCTCCACGATGATCTCATCGGGGATGAGCATCCTGCGCTCCCTCTACGTGCTCGAGGAGCAGACCGAGAGCAAGTTCCTCAAAGAAACGATCGTCGCCGTGCGCAAGGACGTCGAGGCGGGCCTCTCGCTGAGCGACTCGATGGCGCGCCACCCCAAGGTCTTCAGCCCGCTGTTCGTCGCGATGACGCAGGCCGGCGAGATGGGCGGTGTGCTCGAGAGCTCGCTGATGCGGGTCGCCGATCAGCTGCAGAAGGACGCGGCGCTGCGCCGCCAGATCAAATCGGCGATGGTCTACCCGATCATGGTGATCATCTTCGCGGTCGCCGTGATGATGGCGCTCGTCGCCTTCCTCGTGCCGGTGTTCGTCGGCGTCTTCAAGCAGTTCGGCGGCGAACTGCCGAAGCTGACCCAGGTCTCGGTGTTCATGTCGCACGCCGTCACCGGCTACTGGTGGCTGATGATCGGGGGGACGATCGCCGCCGTGATGATCTTCATCCGCTGGAAGCGGACGTCGTGGGGGCGCAAGCAGTGGGACCACTTCCGTCTGCGCGTGCCGATGAAGATCGGGACGATCGTCCAGCAGGTCGCCGTCGCGCGGTGGTCGCGCACGCTGGCCTCGCTCACGAGCGCCGGCGTGCCGCTGCTACAGGCGCTCGAGATCACCGGTCGCACCGGCGGCAACGTCGCGATCGAGGAAGCGATGGACGGCGTGACCGCCTCCGTCAAGCGCGGCGGCACGATCGCCGCGCCGCTACAGCAGGCTCCGATCTTCCCCGAGATGGTCACTCACATGGTCGGCGTCGGCGAGGAGACCGGCGCGCTCGACCAGATGCTCGACAGGATCGCCGAGTTCTACGAGGAACAGGTCGAAGCTTCGGTGAAGGCGCTGACCTCGATCCTCGAGCCGATCATGATCATCGTGATCGGCGGCATCGTCGGCTTCATCGTGATCTCGATGTACCTGCCGCTGTTCGAAGTCTACAACCACATCGAATAGCGCCGAAACGGCGCCAACGGCTCTACAGAGCCAATGTTGCGCTCTAGACGACGGGCCCTGTAAGAGTTTGTCAACGGGACGAACGGCGCCGGCGAGTTGTTACCTCGCCGCGACGGACTTGCACCGCCGTCAAGAGGTGAAGCCATCCGTCCGAGCTTGCTTGGACCCATAAAGCTCGCCTGTAGCCACGTCGATGCACGGGCTGAAAGCAGCCAGTGCCGAGGTGCCAAGGCAAGCGTCCGAGAGACGCGTAGCAAAGCCGGCGGCTCTCTAAGAAAGAGAGGCGCATCGTCGAACGAGACGATTACCGAGGGCTGGCGCCCTTGTAACCAGGATCCTAAGGAGGATCAATGCTGTATCGACTGCGCCAGCGCTCGACCGATGAGGGTGGTTTTACCCTTATCGAGCTTCTGGTTGTGATCCTGATCATCGGCATCCTTGCCGCGATCGCCATTCCGTCGTTCCTGAGCCAGAAGAGCAAGGCCTCCGACGCTTCCGCGAAGGAGCTCGCTCGTACGGCCCAGACCGTCTCCGAGACGTACGCGACCGACCACGAAGGCCTCTACACCGGCCTTTCCGTCGCCGAACTCAAATCGTACGAGCCGACCGTCAAGGACTGCGAAGGTAAAGCCGCCTCCGTGGTTGGCGACGCGTGCCTGAAGCCCGTGACCGTCGAAGCCGGTAACAAGGGCTACACGGTTGAATCGGAATCGGTCAGTGGCGACACGTTCAAGGTCGAACGGAACGCCGAAGGCCAGATTACCCGCAGCTGCGAACAGGTGGCGGGCAGCAAAGGCTGTGCCACCAAAAAATGGTGATCGGCTTCTAGCTGAGGAAGTACCTGCAGAGGGCGAGCGCCGGATCTCGGCGCTGCGCCCTCCGCGCGCTCCGGCGTTGCGGCGCGGCGGTGTTGGACGAGCGGGTCCAGGCGTGGTGCTCGGGAGACGGGGGGATGATGCCTCGATCGCTGAGGCGTTCGCCAGCCCGAGCTCGACGTTCTCCTGTGACTCGCCTAATCCGCCAGGCCCACAGCTTCCAGGGCCTGCTCGGGTACGAAATCCGTTTCCATCCGGACAACCTGGCCCGCGTGAAGCGTCCAGATCACGCCGGCTCGCTGCTCGACGTCCACGCCGCTTGCCCGGCCGCGCCCTCGCCGCGTCTCGATCACGACGATGCGCTCGCCCGCGTCGATGAACCGCTCCGGCGTGACCGTGAACTCGTCCCAGACGCCCTGCATCTCGCGACCGAGTCGCCGCAGGCCGTCGTGTCCGTCGTAGGTGTCGGGATTGAACACCCGCCGGGACATATCGATGTGCACGTCGGGCGAGATCAGCGCGAGAAGTCGGTCGCTTGCCGCTTGATCCGGCGACCCGCCGAACAGCGCCATCACCTCACGCACGATCTCGACGTTCTCCTGTGACATCGCCTGCTCCGCCCCGCGTTGTGCGTTTCCTGCCGGCCCGGCGCCGCCCTAGATGAAGTCGTTGCCCGTCAGCACGTAGACGAACGGGACCAGCGGGAAGATCACCGCGACCGCCCATGCCAGGCGGGTGAACACCCAGTCCTCGCGCTTGAACGCGAGCTGGTACCAGATCAACACGACCGCGATCGGGTGCAGCAGGCACAGCAGGAGCTCGACGATTTTCTTGCCCATCCCCGGAACCTACGGGGCGGCGACCGCGAGAGGGTCCTCCGTTCCGGATGACGTGATCATCGCCACAGCCGCGAGGCTGCGCGGGTGGGGGTCCTCCAGGTGGGCGCGGCGGCGACGGAGCGGGCGGCAGGTCGATGAGCCGCGGACGCTGGATGGCCGTGTCGTTCGCGGTCGGGTCGAGCTGCTTTCTGATCGGGCCGTTCCCCGGCTACGCCGAACTGGTCGGCGAAGGCGCCGACGCGATCACCTTCTTCGTGGGCTCGATCTTCTTCACGCTCGGCGGCGCGCTGCAGAGCTCGATCGCCTGGCCGCGGCGACGCCGGGACGCTGCGAGGACCGCGGCGTGGCGCGCCGCGATCGTGCAGTCGGGGGGCACGCTGTTCTTCAACGTCACCACCTTCCGGGCCCTTGAAACCGCGATCGGCGAACCGGCCTACAACCGGCTCGTCTGGCGCCCTGACGCGCTCGGCTCGATCTGCTTTCTCGTCTCCGGGGTGATCGCCTACGCCGCTTCCCCGCGCCGCGGCTGGATTCCTGCGCGCGGCGGTCGGGGCTGGTGGCAGCCGGCGGTGAACCTGCTCGGCTGCGTCTTCTTCGGGATCTCGGCTGTGGCCGGGCACGTCGTGCCGTCGACCGGCTCCGTGCTGGACCTCGCGGCCTGCAACTGGAACACCTCGCTCGGCGCCGCGTGCTTCCTCGCCTGCGCGCTCGGGACGCTCATCGCCGAGCAGGACGAGCCGCGGCTCGAGGGCGCCGTGGGCGGGGCGGGAGCCGGATAGCGGCGCTGAGCCGTCCGATCACCCCGATGGGAGGATGGACCGGCACTCCGCAACCGGGATGCTGGCGCGGCCCAACACACGAGGAGGATCGCCGATGGCCAGCACGCATACGGATCGCTACGGGACGAGCATCCTGCGCCACTGCCCGCCCGACGACAAGCTCCCCGAGCACGGCATGCCGCCCGTCGACGCGATGCGGCTGATCGACGAGGACCTGGTGCTCGACGGCATCCCGATGCGCAACCTCGCAACGTTCGTGACGACCTGGATGGAGCCGGAGGCCCAGCGCCTGATCGCCGAAAACCTCCATCGCAACTACATCGATCACGCCGAGTACCCGCAGACGGCCGAGATCGAGCAGCGCTGCATCCGCATGATGGCCGACCTGTTCAACGCGCCGGGGGAGACGAGGGGCACCCGCACGCAGGGCTCCTCCGAGGCGATCATGCTGGGCGCGCTGTCGCTGAAGTGGAAGTGGCGCGAGCGCCGCGAACAGGCGGGCAAGTCGACCGAGAAGCCGAACCTCGTCTTCGGCGGCGATGTCCACGTCGTGTGGGACAAGTTCTGCCGCTACTTCGACGTCGAGCCGCGGATCATCCCGCTGCAGCCCGACAAGCTGACGATCGGTCCGGAGGACGTCGAGCCCCATCTCGACGAGAACACGATCGGCGTGGGCGCCGTGCTCGGCACGACCTTCACCGGCCACGCCGACGACATCGCCGGGATCAACAAGATGCTGCTCGACTTCAAGGAGGCCAAGGGCATCGACATCCCCTTGCACGTCGACGGCGCCAGCGGGGGCTTCGTGTGGCCGTTCCTCTATCCGGACACGTTGTGGGACTTCCGCCTGGAGCAGGTCCGCTCGATCAACGTCTCCGGGCACAAGTACGGGCTCGTGTACCCAGGCATCGGGTGGCTCGTCTTCAGAGAACCCTCCGACCTGCCCGAGGACCTGGTCTTCTACGAGAACTACCTCGGCAAGCGCGACGCAACGTTCACGCTCAACTTCTCGACCGGGGCGTCGATGGTGCTCGCGCAGTACTACAACTTCGTGCGCCTCGGTCGCGAGGGCTACGCCGATGTGATCGGCACGATGCAGCACAACGCGCAGCTGCTCGCGCGGAAGGTGGAGGACGGCGAGCATTTCGAACTCGTCGGCCCGCACGGCCATGACCAGCTGCCGCTCGTCGCGTACAAACTCGCCGGCGAGCGCCCGTACACCGAGTTCGACATCGCCTTCCAGCTGTCCGCCGAGCGCGGCTGGATGGTCCCCGCCTACACGCTGCCGCCGAATGCCGACCACGTCTCCGTGCTTCGCGTGCTGTGCAAGGAGACGCTCGGGCAGCCGCTGATCGAAGCGCTTCACGAAGACATGCTGGAGGCGCTCGGGACTCTCGACAAGAAGGGCGCCGTGCACGAGCTCGAGCGCCGGCGCGTCAAGACGGGGACCGGCTACTGAACCGAGCGACCGCGAACGGGGGCGGCGAGGGGCCGCAGGGCAACGGGCTCGTCCTCACGAGCCTGATCCTCGGGCGACGAGGACACTGCGCTCGCCGACGCGCCCGAGCCCGCCGCGGCGGCGGGATAAGACCCGCCGTCAGTCGCCGCGCGGGCTCACGTCGATGCGGCGCGAGTCGCCCGTGCGCGCGACCGATAGGGCGATGCGCCCCTCGAGCAGCTCGAGAAGGTCCGCGCCCGCTAGCTTCGCGCGCCAGCCGCGCAGCGTGCGCACGTCCGGCGGCTCGGCTCCGGTGCGGACGGAGGTGACGATCGCCTGCAGGTCCGAGCGGGTCGCGAGCAGCTCGTAGGCGAGCCCCGCTTCCCGGGCGCGGGCGCGCGCCAGCGCCTCGGCGAGCGCGACCAGCGGCAGGTCCTCGGGCTTCGGCGCCGGGCTGCGGGGGCCCTGCGGCGGCGGGTCGGATCCTCGCCGCCGCGCGCGGGCGACCGCGTCGAGCAGCTCTCTTGCGCGCCGGCCCTGGGCGCTGCCGCCGACGCCTCTTATCTTGGCGAGGTCCTCGCCGGAGGCCGGACGCCGGCGCGCCACCTCGACCAGGCCGGCGTCGCTCAGCACGCTCTGCACCGGCCGGTTCTGGCGCTCGGCCGTGTGCTCGCGCCACTCGACCAGCTCGCGAGCCACCGCCCGCGCCGAGGCGTTCAGGCCGCCGACCCGGGGCAGCCGTTCGAAGATCGCCTGCGGGTCGCGCTCGTCGCTGACCGCGCTCAGCGGCCGGCACTCCTCGAGCGCCCAGTCGAGCCGCCCGAGCTCATCGAGCCGGCGTTCGAGCTCCGACGCCAGCTCGAGCAGGTGCACGACGTCCTCCCGCGCGTAGGCGAGCTGCTCGGCCGACAGCGGCCGCGCGTCCCAGCGCGTGAAGCTGGCCGTCTTGGCGACGCGCAGCCCGAGCACGTCGGCCAGCAGCGAGTCGTATGACGCCTGGGCCCCGAGACCCGCGAACCCGGCCGCGACCTGCGTGTCGAAGATGTTCGTCACCTCGCCGCCGAGCTCGCGGCGCAGCAGCGCGATGTCCTGGCGCCCGGAGTGCACGACGATCCGGACCCCCGGGTCGGCCAGCGCGGCGGCGAGCGGCCCGAGCTCGACGTCCTCGCGCAGCGGGTCGACGAGCGCGATCGACTCGCCGCCGTCGGAGCGCTCGGGGGCGGCCAGCTGGATCAGGCACAAGAGCGTCCGGTAACGGCCCTCGCCCATGAACTCCGTGTCGAGCGCGAGCCGCCCAGCCGCGCGGGCGCGATCGATGAGCTCGCCGGCGCCCGCTGCTGCCCGCGGCTCGAGCCCGCGGCCGGAGGCCCCGTCGCTCACGGCTTCGCCCCCGGCAACCGCCACAAGACGCCGGATCGCAGCCCCGCCTCGCTCGAGACGTCGGTGCCGTTCGCACGGATCCACTGCGCCGGGGCCGAGCAGGCCGCATTCACGGAGGACGCTTTCTTGCCGCACGTCGTGTTGAGGTAGGCGTAGCGCACCAGCCCGGCGGCGATCATGCGCTGGAGCTTGGCGACCGGCGTGTAGACGCGCGCGTTGTAGGTCGTGAGGACGACGATCGGCTTCGCGTCCTGCACGATCAGCGAGCCGATCGAGGTCGCTGACTGTGCGGCGAGCTCGTAGCGCGCTCCGCGGTTGTGCGCGTGGAGGTAGGAGCTCAGCTTGCCCTGGACGTCGCCCGGGATCTGCCCGACGAAGCCGGCCGCGCTGATCTTGTCCCGGATCGCCCTGACGTCGGTTTTGACGCCCACGGCCAGCACCGCCACGAGCGCGGCCGCCAGGGTCGCCGCGCCGAGCAGCCCACGGGCGCGATCGGAGCGTGCGCGGCGGGCGAGCAGAGCCGCGGCGAGCGCCGCCACGGCGCCTGCCAGCACGATCGCCCACACCGCTTCGGTCCCGTAGAGCAGCCGCTCGGCGTAATAGACCGTTACCAGCATCGCCACGGCCAGCGCCGTCAGGCGCAGGCGCCCGCGCGGGGCCGTCGCCCACGCCAGGCCGATCCCGAGCAGCGCCGCCACCGCAGGCGTGAAGCCCTCGACGTAGCGCGGGTGCAGGCGTTCCATGTGGCTGAACAGCACGAGCCCCGTCAGCATCCACAGGCCGATCCCGGCCGCGGCGGCGCGGCGGATCCGCAGCGGCACGGACGGGTCCCCGTGCGGGTCGAAGGCCGTTTCAGCGTGCGGCGGGACCTCTTCGGGAACGCCCGCGGGAGCTGCCGCGGGCTCCGCCCCCGAGCCCCCGGCGAGAGTCGGGAGGTTCCTCACCGCGGCGGTGGCCCCGGCGGCGGGTTCCGGCGCTGCGCCCTCTGCCCGGGGCTCCGGCCTTGCCGAGCGGCGGCGTTCGAGGAGCGGGTCAGGCCCGGGCGGCCCGCGCACGCCGAGCAGCAGCGCTGGGATGCCGAGGATCAGGCCGATCAGGATCTCCATGCCCA
Source organism: uncultured Solirubrobacteraceae bacterium (assembly GCA_963721285.1). Taxonomy (GTDB): domain Bacteria; phylum Actinomycetota; class Thermoleophilia; order Solirubrobacterales; family Solirubrobacteraceae; genus Palsa-744. Next base: position 365,781 of record CAVRIN010000004.1, read on the forward strand.
GGCGCTGGCCGGACAGCGGCCCGATGCGGGCGAACAGCCTCGTCGCCGACGCCGGCACGATCGGGATGTGGTCGCGCTCGGCCTGCGTGTCGGTCGGGTAGACGTGCCCGGGTTCGTAGACCGTGCCCTGCGGTTCTGGCGATTTGCCGCTGACCCGGTCCTTGCCGTTGAAGACGAAGGCGGCGTTCCAGGCGCTGCCGTTCGTCGACCCGATCGCATACGGCCGGTCGCCGGCCGGCACGAGCAGCGTCGTCGTCAGCCACGCCAGCGCGACAACCACGTAGACGGCCCCCGCCGCGGCGAGCTGCGCGGCGCGCCTGCCGAGGGTTCCCGGCATGCCGAGCGCCGCCAGCACAGCAAGGCCCGGAAGCGCGACCAGCGACTCGAGCAGCTTCACGTCGAACGCGACGCCCAGCACGGCGGCTCCGCCCAGCAGCCAGACGAGGCGGCCGGTCTCGAGCGCCCTGGCGATCAGGAGCATCGCCAGCACCAGCAGCGCCATCATCACCGCGTCCATCGTGTCGCTGCGGGCCGTGATCACCTCGATCGGCAGGATCGCGAGCGCGGCCGCCGCGGCGATCCCCGCGGTCGCGCTCCACAGCCGCCGCACGGCTTCGTAGAGCAGCGGCACAGAGACGATCCCCGCCAGCGCCTCAGGCAGCTTCAAGGTCGTCGAGCTGAAGCCCAGCAGCTTGACGCTCGCGACCTGCAACCAGAGGTCGACCGGTGGCTTGTCGATCGAGACGCTCGCGCTCGGCTCGAATGCGCCGAAGAAGAAGTTGTGCCACGACAGCGTCATGCTGCGCACGGCTGCGTCATAGAACGGGTCGGGCGGGACTTTCCCGATCTGGGTCAGCCGCAGGATCGCCGCGACGAGCGTGATCGCACCGACGATCGCCCACTGCGCTCCCCGCCCCAGGCCTCCGGGGCGACGGGCGCTAGTCTCATCGGCTCGTGGCATCAGAAGACGATGACAGTCGTGACCTGAGCGAGGGGACCCATGAGCCGCGGGAGTGTATGGCCTGCCGCGGCACGGGACGCGTCATCTCGCAGCTGGGCGGCAGCCCGAGCGCCGTGAGCTGCCCATGGTGCGAGGGCAGCGGGCTGCGCCCTGCGGAGATCGACGCGCAGGCGCATTGGGGCGCGGAGGGCGAGTCGGCGGCCGGCGGGGAGCGGCAGGCCTCCGCCGCGCAGCCTGGAGACCCGGGCGACGGACGTGCAGAGGACGGCGCGGCAGGCGACGCGGACCCGATGGCGGGGTCCGCGGCCGATCCGCCGGCGGCGGGCGGCGAGGCGAGCGAGGGCGCCGCGGCGTCCAGCGACGAAGAGGGCCCCGGGGCCGCATAGGGAAGCGTCAGACGGATGACAGCGCGGCCGGCGCGAGGCCGCGCCGTCAAAAGGTGAAACCATCCGTCCAAGCTTTCATGCACGTATAAAGCTCACCTGTAGGCACGTCGATGCACGGGCTGAAAAACAGCCAGTGCCAAGGTGCCAAGGCAAGCGTCCGAGAGACGCGTAGCAAAGCCGGCGGCTCTCTAAAAAAGAGAGGCGCATCGTCGAACGAGGCGATTACCGAGGGGCTGGCGCCCTGTAACCAGATCCTAAGGAGGATCAATGCTGTACCGACTGCGCCAGCGCTCGACCGATGAGGGTGGTTTTACCCTTATCGAGCTTCTGGTTGTGATCCTGATCATCGGCATTCTTGCCGCGATCGCCATTCCGTCGTTCCTGAGCCAGAAGAGCAAGGCCTCCGACGCTTCCGCGAAGGAGCTCGCTCGTACGGCCCAGACCGTCTCGGAGACGTACGCGACCGACCACGAAGGCCTGTACACCGGCCTGTCTGTCGCCGAACTCAAATCGTACGAGCCGACCGTCAAGGACTGCGCAGGTAAAGCCGCCTCCGTGGTCGGCGACGCGTGCGTGAAGCCCGTGACCGTCGAAGCCGGTAACAAGGGCTACACGGTTGAATCGGAATCGACCAGCGGCGACACGTTCAAGATCGAACGGAACGCCGAAGGCCAGGTTACCCGCAGCTGCGAACAGGCGGCGGGCAGCAAAGGCTGTGCCACCAAAAAATGGTGATCAGCTTCTAGCTGACGAAGTACCTGCAGAGGGCGGCCTTCGTGCCGCCCTCTCGCGTTCCTGCGTCGCTTTCCGCCCGCGAGGGTCAAGCACGCGCAGCGCCGCGCCGATAGGGGAGGCATGAGTAGCGTTCGCTCGCGCTTGGCCGCCGGGGCCCCGCGATGGGGGGTGCCCTTCAGGGTGCGCACCGAGACCGACGGTTTCACCCTGATCGAGCTCCTGGTCGTGGTGCTGATCATCGGCATCCTCGCCGCGATCGCGATCCCGAGCCTGCTCGACCAACGCGGCAAGGCGACCGACTCCGCCGCCAAGGAACAGGCGCGCGCGGCCGCCCAGGCAGCCGAGACCTACTCGACCGACCACGAAGGCCAGTACACGGCGATGACGCTTGCCAAGCTGCGCGAATTCGAGACGGCGCTCGTCGTGTGCGAAGGCAAATCCGCCACCGAAATCGAAAACGCCTGTCTGACGAAAGTGACCGTGCTCGAAGGCGGGAAGGGGTACGAACTCGCCTCGGAATCCGTCACGGGTGACACTTTCACCTGGAAGAAGCCGAACGCGGGTGAAGAGTCACGCACATGCGTGGCCGCGGCCGGCGCCGAATCGGGCGGCTGCCGCACCGGCAAATGGTGATCGAGGTCGCGACATTCGCCGGCGTGCTCGGCGCGATCATGGGCTCGTTCCTGAACGTCGTCGTCTACCGGCTGCCTCGCCACGAGTCGCTGGTGACGCCGGCATCGCACTGCCCGCGGTGCGGGACGCCGGTCAAGCCCTACGACAACATCCCCGTGCTGTCATGGCTGCTGCTGCGCGGCCACTGCCGTGCCTGCGCAGAGCCGATCTCGGTCCGCTACCCGCTCGTCGAGCTGGCCACCGGGCTGCTCTGCATCGGCGCGGTGCTGGCCGGCGAGACGACGGCCGACGTGGTCCTCGGCATCGTTCTGATCCTGCTCGTCGTGCCGATCGCCCTGATCGACCTCGAGCACCGCATCATCCCCAACCGCCTCACGCTGCTCGGCGCGGTCCTCGCGATCGTGCTCGGCACCGCGCTGGACCCGAGCGGCGAGCCCGCCCGCCTGATCGCGGGCGCTGCCGCGGGCGGGTTCCTTCTGCTCGCCGCGCTCGCCTACCCCGGCGGGATGGGCATGGGCGATGTGAAGCTCGCCGGGATGATGGGTCTGTTCCTCGGCTCGGCGGTCGCTCCCGCGCTGTTCATCGCCCTGGTGGCGGGGACGCTGCTCGGCGTGGTGATCATCGCCCGCAAGGGGGCGGCCGAGGGCCGTAAGACGGCCGTTCCGTTCGGCCCGTTCCTGGCGCTTGGGGCGATCGTGGCGGTCTTCCTCGGCAACCCGCTCGTCGATGTCTACGTCAATCACATCCTTCACTAAAGGGCCGCGGCCCACCCGCCGATACCCGACCTGCGGGCCATCCGCACCCTGCTCAAGCGGCTTCCACACATGAGACTTCCTTCAAGCCTTCCCTCGCCCAACCTGAAGCTCGGACTCAACTTCGGACGCCGCTCCGGCGGCGCCGACGTCGTCGGGCTGGACATCCAGCCGGGCTTCGTCGCCGCCGTGCGCGCTCGCGTCAACGGCTCGATCGTCGCCGAGCGCGCCGCCGCCGTCGCGCTGGCCGCCGACACGATGCGCGACGGCGAAGTCGTCGACGAGACGGCTCTGGCCGAGGCGCTCAAGGAGCTCTTCGCCGAGCACAACCTCGGCAAGCGCGTGCGGGTCGGCGTCGCCAACCAGCGCACCGTGCTGCGGACCCTGGAGTTGCCCCCCGTGACCGACCAGAAGGAGCTCGCCGCCGCGGTCTCCTTCCAGGCGCAGGACCAGGTGCCGATGCCGCTCGGCAACGCGGTCCTCGACTTCCACGCGCTCGGCATCATCGACACGCCCGCGGGCCCGCGCCAGCGGGTCGTGCTGGTCGCGGCGCAGCGCGACATGGTCGAAAGGCTGCTCTCCGCCGTGCGCCAGGCCGGGCTGACCGCCGAGGGCGTCGACCTGTCCGCCTTCGCGCTGATCCGCTCGCTCTACCGCCACGAAGAGGACCAGACGGGCCGGGTCCTCTACCTGAACGTCGACGGCCTCTCCAACCTTGCGATCGCCGAGGGCACCGTCTGCCGCTTCACGCGCGTCGTCGGCAGCGGCCTCGAGGGCATGGCCGTCGAGCTGGCCGAGCGCCGCGGCATCGCGCTCGCCGAAGCGCGCTCGCGTCTGCTCGAAGGCGACCTGACCGCTCCGCACCAGCCCGCGCCGGCCGAGGCTCCCCCGGCGCCGGCCGAGGCACACGCGGCCGACGAGCCGCACGAGGCCGACGCGCCCGCCGGGGCGCCGCGCGCCGAGACCGAGCAGGAGGGCTTCATCCCCGAGCCCGAGCCCCTCGACCTTGCAGCCGAAGCACAGGCGCTCCCGTCCGAGGCGCCGTCGCGGCCCTCGCCCGAGGACCACGAGGCCCGCGAGCTCGAAATGAGCTACGAGGAGCTGTCCTCTGCCCCGGTCGCGCCGGCCGCCGCGCCCGAAGCCAGCGACGCCGACGTGCTGACCGTGCTCGAGAACGGCGTTCGCGACATCTCCGGCGAGGTTCGCAACTCGCTCGACTTCCACCGCTCGCAGGACGGGGGCGGCGAGGTCGCTCACGTCGTGCTGAGCGGCGCCGCCCAGGACATCCCCGGCTTCGCTGAGGCGCTGCAGATTTCGCTCGGCGTCGAGGTCCGTCCGGCCGAGATGGGCGTGCCCGCGGGCGTCGCCCAGGGCGTCTCGCCGCACCGGCTCGCGGTCGCCACCGGCCTTGCGGCCACGGAGGCGCCGCAATGAGAGCCGTCAACCTGATCCCAGGCGACCAGCGCAGCGGCGGCTCGGTGGGTGCGGGCCGCTCCGGCGGCGCCGCCTACGCGGTCCTCGCGCTGCTCGCCGGATTCGCCGTGCTCGCCGTCATGTACGGCAAAGCAAGCCGCGCCGTCTCCTCCGACAAGTCGCAAGCGGCGTCGCTGAGCGCCGAAGCGGCACGCGACAAAGCGGCCGCCGAACGTCTCGCGCCGTACACGAGCTTCGTCGCCCTGCGCAAGGAGCGCGAAACGGCAGTCCAGGAGCTCGTCAACACGCGCTTCGACTGGGCCCACGCGTTCCACGAGTTCGGCCGCGTTCTGACCAGGCAGGTCTCGATCACCTCGCTCAACGGCCAGGTCGGAGCTGAATCGAGCGCATCCGGCTCGTCGTCCTCGTCGTCACCGTCCGCCGCGGCCAGCTCCGTCTCCTCGGCCACCCCCGCCGGCAGCGTCCCCGTCTTCACGCTCACCGGCTGCGCCACCAGCCAGAAGGCCGTCGCGCAGACCCTGCAGCGGCTGCGGCTGATCGACGGCGTGTCCGAAGTCACGCTGCAGAGCTCCACCAAGGGCGGCGGGGGCACCGCGGGCGCGACCGGTGGCGGCTGCCCGGAAGGAGCCCCCGTATTCAGCATCACCGTGACCTTTGAAGGCCTCCCGAGCGCCTCCGAGGCCGCCGCGGCCGCGAGCCCGCAGACCGACGTCGCCAACAAGACGGCGACGCCCACGCCTACCCCTTCGACGCCTGGCACTGGAGGTGGCGCACGATGACCGGCCGCGACCGCATGGTCCTCATCGCCGTCGCCGTGATCGCGCTGATCGCCGGCGGGTACATGCTGATCGTCTCGCCGAAGCGCGACGAAGCCAAGAAGGTCGAAGCGCAGGTGACGACCGCCCAGAGCGAACTGTCGGGCGCCGAAACCGCGCTGTCGAATGCCCGCGCCGCCCAGGCGCAGTACTCGACCGCCTACGCGGCCGTCGTCAACCTCGGCAAAGCGGTGCCGCCGAGCCAGGAAGTCGCCTCGCTCGTCTACCAGCTCGAAGAAGCCTCGAACCTGCGCGACGTCTCGTTCAACTCGATCGTGTCCGGCGCCGAAGGCTCCGCGAGCACGTCCAGCTCCTCGAGCTCGTCTGGCTCCTCGAGCTCGTCCGGCTCCTCGAGCTCGTCCAGTTCCTCGAGCTCCTCGAGCCCGTCGAGCTCCTCGACGGCCGCCGCGTCCTCCGGCGCCGCGGGCTTCACACAGATGCCGTTCACGTTCGTGTTCAGCGGCAACTTCTTCGCGCTCGAACGCCTCTTCGCCCGCCTGACCTCCTTCACTGGCCACCAGGGCGCCAACGGGCTGCGCGTCAGCGGCCGCCTGCTCACGCTGCAGAGCGTCAAACTCGCGCCTGAACCGACTTCCGGCAACACCACGAAGCTCGCCGGCACCGTCACTGCGACCGCGTATGTGCTGCCCGCCGGCCAGGGCCTGACCGGCGGTGCGTCCCCGACCTCGCCCCCCGGCGCGCCTGCTGCCGGCGGGTCTTCGAGCTCCCCGACCACGCCGGCCGTCGCGAGGGTGGCGCCATGAACGAGTTCTTCGCATCGATCAAGGCCGATCTGACCGACCGGCGCCTGTTGCCCTTCGTCGCGGCCGTCTGCGCGCTGCTGGTCGCCGCGCTCGCCTACGCCCTGCTCGCCGGCAGCGGCGGCGGCGCCGCGACCCCTTCGAGCCACCGTCCGACCGTCCCGGTGCCCCCGCTTCCCACCGGCATCGCCGTGACCGGCGCCGAAGCGCAGAAGGCCGTCGCCGAGACCCCCGACGGATTCCGCGACCAGACCCATGGCACGTCACACAACCCATTCACCCCGCTTTCCGGCCCCGCCCCCGCCAGCGCAGCCGCGAACGCGGCCTCGAGCAGCTCCTCCAGCTCGACCTCGAGTGAATCCTCCAGCTCGGCCTCCGGCGGCGAATCGTCGAGCACGCCGGCGCCCGAATCGAGCGAACCCTCGAGCTCCGGCGAATCGAAGCCCAAGAGCAAGCCGAAGCCCAAGCCCAAGACCGTCTATGACGTCTCGATCAAGTTCGGCGAACTACCTGCGAACACGCCTCCCGAAGCCGCGCAGCTGACCGACTACAAGAAGCTCAAGCTGCAGACGCCGCTGCCGTCGGCGGAGCAGCCGCTGCTGGTCTTCCGCGGCGTCACCAACAGAGGCAGGGCTGCGACCTTCACGCTCGTCGGCGAAGCGATCCTGACGGGCACGGGCGCCTGCCTGCCGAGCCCCCAGCAGTGCCAGGCGGTCGACCTGCAGCCTGGCCAGATCGAGCAGCTCAACTACCTGCAGCCCGACGGCACCACGAAGCTCTATGAACTGCGCGTGCTGAGCATCTCGCCGCAGAAGGCAAAGGCGTCGAAGGCGAAGGCCTCGGCCGCCCGCCGGCACGGCGAGAGCGAGGGATGGGGCGTCTCGCGGGCGGGTCAGAAAGTGCTGCGCGAGGCCGGCCTCGTCGCGCTGCCGTTCCTGCGCTACTCCTCGCAGCCGGGCGTGCTGGTGTTCGCGCCGCCGAAGGCGAAGAAGCACCCCGCGCACCCCGCGCACTAGCGCGCCACCCCTGAGCCCGACCCGCGCCAAATAAGCTTCACAGCCGTGGAGCTTCGTCTGATCACCGCCGGCGAGTCGCACGGCCCGGGCCTGACCTGCATCGTCGAGGGCCTGCCCGCGGGCCTCGAGCTGTCGGCCGAGGACATCAACGCCGACATGGCGCGGCGCCAGCTCGGCCACGGCCGGGGCGGGCGCATGAAGATCGAGCGCGACGCCGCGGAGGTGACCGCGGGGGTCCGCCACGGGCGCACGCTCGGCAGCCCGATCGCGCTGCAGGTCGCCAACCGCGACTACGCCAACTGGGAGGAGCGGATGAGCCCCTGGCCGATCGGCGAGGAGATCGCCGAGGTCCACCTCCCGCGGCCCGGCCATGCCGACCTCGTCGGCACGCAGAAGTACAAGCACAGCGACGTCCGCAACGTCCTCGAGCGCGCCTCCGCCCGCGAGACGGCGGCGCGGGTGGCGGGCGGCGCCCTCTGCAAGGCGTTCCTGCGCGCCGTCGGCGTCGAGGTCCACTCGCACGTCGTCCAGATCGCCTCGGTGCGCGCGCCCGAGCGCGACGAGCCGCTCACCCCGGCCGACTTCGCGGAGGTGGACGCCTCGCCGGTTCGCTGCCTGGACGAGGAGACGGCCCGCGCGATGGTGCGTGAGATCGACGACCTGCGGCGCGCCAACGAGTCGCTCGGCGGGGTCTTCGAGGTGCAGGCGTTCGGCCTGGTCCCGGGACTCGGCTCGCACGTCTCCTGGGAGCAGCGCCTCGACGGCCGCCTCGCCCAGGCGATCTGCTCGATCCAGGCGATCAAGGGCGTCGCGATCGGCGATGCGTTCACGATCGCCGGCATGCCCGGCTCGGCCGCCCACGACGAGATCTTCTACTCGACGGACGAGGGCTACTTCCGCGAGACGAACCGCGCCGGCGGCCTCGAGGGCGGGATGACGAACGGCCTGCCCCTGATCGTCCGCGGCGCGATGAAGCCGCTGCCGACGTTGACGAAGCCGCTGCGCTCCGTCGACACCGAGACCCACGAGCCGGCGCAGGCGCTTCGCGAGCGGACCGACTCCGCGACGATCCCCGCGGCCGGCGTCGTCGGTGAGGCGATGGTCGCGTTCGTCCTGGCGGCCGCCTACCGCGAGAAGTTCGGCGGCGACCACATCGACGACGCGCTCGAGGCGCTGGGCGCCTACAAGGAGCGGATCGGGTGGCAATCGTCCTGATCGGATTCATGGGCGCCGGGAAGTCGACGGCTGCCCGCGAGATCGGCGCCGCGCTCGGGCAGCAGGTCTTCGACAGCGACGAGCTGCTGGCGAAGGAGTTCGGGCACTCGGTCGCCGAGGAGTTCGCGCGCAGTGGCGAGGCCTCGTTCCGGAAGGCCGAGGAGCGGGTGGTGCTGGAGCTGCTCGAGAGCGCCCGCGCGGGAGATGTGATCGCCCTCGGCGGCGGCGCGGTGCTCTCCGAGCGCGTCCAGGAGCGGCTGCGCGGCGCGACGACGGTGCTCCTCGACGTCGACGCCGAGTCAGCCTGGCAGCGCGTCTCACGCAACGGCCGTGCGGCTGGCCGCCCGCTGGCGGCCGACCGGGGCGCCTTCGAGACCCTGCACGCCGAGCGCAGGCCGTTGTACGAGCGCCTCGCAACGGCTGTCGTCGCGCCGGGGCCCGTCTCCCGCCTGCGCGCGCTCGCGCCCTCGCTCCGCGTCCTCGACAACGCCCTTGACGGCTTCCTGGACGACGCGCAGGGCGTCCGGCTGCTCTGGGCGAGCTCCGCCTCGGGCGAATACCCCGTCCTCATCGGCGACGGGCTGCTGACCGAGCACGGCCCGCGGCTGCTGGATTCCTGGCCGCTGGAGCGCGAGCGCTCGCGCGCCTTCTGCGTGACCGACGGCAACGTCGCCGAGCACTACGGAACAGCCGTCGGCGAGACGGCGCTGACCGTGACGATCGCGCCCGGTGAGCAGAGCAAGACGATCGCATCGGCAGAGCGCGTCTGGACCGCCCTGGTGGGGGCCGGCATGACACGCGCCGACCACATCGTGGCGCTCGGCGGCGGCGTCGTCGGCGACCTCGCGGGCTTCTGCGCGGCGACCTACCAGCGCGGGGTGCCGGTCGTGCAGATCCCGACGACGCTCGTCGCCCAGGTCGACTCGGCCTACGGCGGCAAGACCGGCGTCGACCTGCCGGCGGCGAAGAACTACGTCGGCGCCTACCACCAGCCGGCGGGCGTGCTCGTCGACCCGCGCCTGCTGCGCACGCTCCCGCCCGCGGAGCTCGCGGCCGGGTGGGTCGAGGTGCTGAAGACGGCGCTGATCGCCGGCGGCGAGCTGTGGGAGCGTGTGTCCGCCGGAGCGGACGTCGACGCCTGGACGGTGTTCGCGTGCGCGCGGACGAAGCTCGCGGTGGTCGCCGGCGACGAGCGCGACGCAGGCCGGCGGCAGGTGCTCAACCTCGGCCACACGATCGGGCACGCGATCGAGACCGCCACCGGCTACGCCGGCTACCGCCACGGCGAGGCCGTCGGCCTCGGGCTGCTCGCCGCGCTGCGGCTCTCCGAACAGCCCGGGCTGCGCGAGCAGGTGGGCGAGCTGCTCGCCGCCCGCGGGCTCCCGGTCCGCCTGGAGGGCGTCGACGTCGAGACGGTGCTGGAGGCGGTCGGCCGCGACAAGAAGCGCACCGGCACCGCCGGGGTGCCGTTCGTGCTCGTGGCGGCGCCCGGCGAGGTCAGCGAGGGGCATCCAGTCGGCAGCTCGGAGCTGCGCGCGGCGGTCGAGGAGCTGGCGGCGTGAGCGCGGCCGGCGGCGCGGGCGCGGGGCGCGGCGCAGGTGGCGAGCGCGCGGTGATCGAAGTGCTCAACGGCGTGAACCTCGACCAGCTCGGCAACCGCGACCCGGCGCTCTACGGGACGCTGACGTTGGCGGAGCTCGACGCGATGGTCGAGCAGGAGGGGCACGCGCTCGGCCTCGAGGTGCGCTGCTTTCAGACCAATCACGAGGGCGCCTACGTCGAGCGCCTGCACGCCGCCCGCACGAGCGCCGCGGGCCTCGTGCTGAACCCCGGCGCCTGGACGCATTACTCGTGGGCGATCCGCGACGCGCTCGAGGTGGCCGCCCTGCCGGCCGTCGAGGTCCACCTCTCCGATCCCAGAAGCCGCGAGGAGTGGAGGGGGCTCTCGGTGATCGAGAGCCTCTGCTTCACGGCCGTCCGCGGCCGCGGCCCGGACGGCTACCGCGAGGCGCTCGCGCTGCTGCGCGAGCGGCTGGACGGCGCGCCATGAACAACGGCGCCGGGGGCGGGGCACGCGAGGGGATCGCGGCGCGGCTCGAGCGGCTCGGCATGCGGCTGGCCGAGCTCGAGCTCGACGCCCTGCTCGTCGACTCGCCCGTCGACCTGCGCTACGTCAGCGGCTACACCGGCACGAACGGCCTCGCGCTGCTGCGTCCCGCGGGCGGCCCGCGGCCGGCGTTCCTGACCGACTTCCGCTACACGACGCAGTCGGCGGCCGAGGTGCCCGCCGAGTACGAGCAGAGGACCGTCACGGGCGAGCTTCGCGACTCGCTGCCGTCGCTGCTCGGAGACGACGGCGGGCGCTTGGGCGTCGACGAGACGAAGGTCACCGTGCACGCCCACCGGCGCCTTCAGGAGCAGCTCGGCGCGGGCTGGGAGCTCGAGGCGGCAAACGGCCTGGTCGAGCAGCAGCGCGCCGTCAAGGAACCGGCGGAGGTGGCGGCGATCGCGGCGGCCTGCGCGCTCGCCGACGAGGCGCTGCGCGAGCTGCTCGAAGAAGGGCTCGCCGGGCGCACCGAGCACGAGGTCGCGCTCGAGCTCGAGACGCGCATGCGCCGCCTCGGCGCGGAGGAGCCGAGCTTCCCGTCGATCGTCGCCGCGGCCGAGCACGGCGCGCTGCCACACGCCCAGCCGCGAGAGAAGAGGATCGCGCCCGACGTGCTCGTGACGATCGACTGGGGAGCGAAGCTGGACGGCTACTGCTCGGACTGCACCCGAACCTTCGCCAGCGGCGAGGACCTGCTGCCCGAGGCGCGCGAGATCTACGAACTCGTGCTCGAGGCGCAGGTCGCGGGCCTCCAGGCGCTGCGCGCCGGGCCGAGCGGCCGCGAGGTCGACGCGGCGGCGCGGGCGATCGTCGACGCGGCCGGCCACGGCGCCTTCTTCGGCCACGGGCTCGGCCACGGCGTGGGCCTCGAGATCCACGAGGCGCCACGCCTGTCGCGGACCGCTCCCGAACAGCCGCTGGTGGCCGGGAACGTGGTCACGGTCGAGCCCGGCGTCTACCTGCCGGACACGCTGGGCGTGCGAATCGAGGATCTGGCAGTCGTGCGCGACGGCGGCAGCGACGTCCTGACGGGGCTCTCCAAGGAGCTGACGGTCGTCGGCTGAGACCGGACAGCCGCCGGCGGTGGTGTCCAGGTCTGGGGGATAGTGAGTGTGTGACACGCGGTTGCGTATCTCCTCGCGGAGATGCGCTCCCGCGAGCGAGCGGGTGGTGTCACCCGCGGATCTCCTCGACGGATACCGGTGCGATGGGTGAAAAACACCGGTTGCAGACAATCGTCTGCAGAACGTATGGTCGTCGTCGATGCACCCGGAATCGCAAACGCGGATCGACGTGAACGGGGCGGGTCGTTCCGTGGACCCGCTGGACCGGAGTCGTGGGAACGAGGGCGCGGCGAGAGCCGCGCGTACACCGACGAGGGCGCGCGAGGGCGCGCAGGAGGGAATCTGAGATGGGAAAGGGGACAGCCGCCGCGCTGGCGGCGACGGCGCTCGCATGCGCCGGCGCCGCGTGGGCGGCGACAGGAGGCAGCCCGGTGCCGGCCGCCGCCGAAACGGCGCCCGCGATCGGGCCGGCGCAGGCGCGCGAAATCGGGCTCGTGAGGGCGGCCGCCGCCGGCGACGCGCAACCGGCCGTGGCCGTCGAATCGGACTCCAACGCCGAGGCCGCGGCGGCGATGTCGGCGCCTCAGGGAGCGGCGCTCGCCGAACCTCCGGGGGGCGTCTATCTCGTCACGATGCGCGGCGAGTTCACGCTCGGGCAGGCGCACATGCCGCGCGGCGCCAAGGCGCCGACGGGGTCGGTGCTGAAGGTCGCCGTCGACCGCACGGGCTTCGTTCTCGGCCTGCACCTGGGGGACATGTGATGGCGGCGCGGAGAAGGGTCCTGCTCGCGCTGCTCGCGGCTCTGCTGGCGCTGGCGGCGGTCCCGGCCGTGGCCACGGCCAGCTGGGGCAGCAAAGCGAACAACGGCGAACACTGCAGCCAGGGCAACAACCACCATTGCTACGCGGTTGCGGCCTGGCCGATGAAAGGGGCCGAACAGGTCGAAGGGACTCTCGCCTACCAGTACACCGAAGCGATGAACGTGTACGGCTGGGCCGGCGGCGACTTCGTCACGAACGAGGAGTGGGTGGGCTTCGAACCGGCGGGCTGGTGGGTCGAGGTCGGGCAGGAGGCGGGCGAATACATGGACTGCTGCTCGCTGCATCCGTTCTACGCGTGGGCCAACGCGGGCGGCTACACGCAGTACGTCGCGCCGTACGCATGGCCGGGCAACAACAACAACCTCTTCCAGATCTCCGGCCAGAACCACAACGGCACCTGGTGCATCTACTTCGGCCAGACCCAGGAACACTGTGTCACGGGCTTCTACAAATGGTCGAACCTGCTCGAGGTCGGGGTGGAGGCGGCGGCCAACACCAAGCCGCTCAACACCGGCCGCGAGGGCACCAACGGCTGGTGGGAAAACGCGACCCACAACTGGCTGAAGGAAGAACGCTACGTCGACCACGGTCTCTGCGCGGCGCGCAACTCGGGCGCTCCCGCGCTCGGGAACATCGCCTTCTCGACGTGCTAGCGGCGTCGAGCAGGAGGGCGGGGCGGCGGCGCAGGCCGCCCCGCGCGCCGCGCCCGCCGTGGGGCGTCCGAGCCGCCCGACCGAGCTCGCGCGCAGCGCACGCGGGCTCGCCGCGCGTGTGCTGCGCCCGCCGATGAAGCTCGAGGACGAGTACCTCGACTGGCTGATGCTCGCCAACGCGGGCATGCAGGTGCCCGGCAACCTGCACCTCTTCGATCTGGCGATCGCCGCCGCGCCGCGCGGCCCGATGCTCGAGATCGGATCGTTCTGCGGGCTCTCGACGAACATCATCTCCTACCTGAAGGCCAAGCACGGCCGCAACGAGCCGCTGTTCAGCTGCGACCGGTGGGATTTCGAGGGCGCCGAGAAACCGCTGCCCGCTGCCGCGCCGGTGACGCGCGAGCAGCTGCGGGAGTTCGTGATCGCCTCGTTCGAGCATGCGGTGCGGACGTTCAGCCCCGGAGCGCTGCCGTTCGCGCTCGAGGTCAGCTCGGATCAGTTCTTCGCGCTCTGGCGAGCCGGCCGCGAGGCGCGCGACCGGTTCGGGCGCGAGGTCCGGCTCGGCGGGGAGCTGGGCTTCGCCTTCATCGATGGCAACCACACCTACGAGTTCGCGATGCGCGACTTCGTCAACTGCGACGAGCACCTGCTGCCGGGCGGGTTCCTGATGTTCGACGACTCGGACGACGCGGGCTCCTGGGAGGTGCGGCAGGTGATCCGGGACGTAAAGCGCACGGGGCGATACCAGGTGGTCGCGAAGAACCCCAACTACCTGCTCCGCAAGCTGCCGGCGTCGCCGGCCCCTCCGTGGCCTGTTGTAGAAGACTGAGAGAGAAACGAGGTCGAGATGCTTGGTTCGAACGTGCAGAAGGGACTCGTGGCGGCGCTCGCGCTCGCCGGCTCGGCGGCGCCGGCTGCCGCGGCCGGCGCGGCCGGCCCCGCCCTGGGAGCGAGGGGCGTCGAAGGCGTCGCGCGGCGAGCGGCAGGGCAGTGGGGGGAGAAGCACCCGCGGCGGCTCGAATACACCACGGCGGCGCTGCAGCCGGCGAAGGAGGTGGTGGCCGGCGAAGCGCCCGCGGCGCCGCTCGCGGAGCCCGACAGCAATGCGCCGGCCGGCGATGCTCGCAGCCTCGTCGATGTCGTGGTGATGCGGGGGCACTTCACGGCGAACCTCGGCCCGCGAGGAGCGAAGCCGCCGACGGGGACCGTGCTCGAGCTGGTGATCGACGCCCATACCGGCGCGATCGAGATGCGCTCGCTTCGCAACCGCGTGCCCGTGCCTCTGAGCCGGCTCGGGCAGGTCAGGCGGATCGCGCTGGGCGGCGGGCCGACGCGCCGGTAGCCCGTCGTTGACGACACGACCTGCGAACGCGGGGGTGCCGGGGCGCGCCGTGAGGAGTATCGTCGGCTTATGACACCGGCCGCCGCAACCGCGGACAAGCGGACCCAGGCAGCTACGGTCGTGCCGCACCTGACTGTGGCCGAGCGGGCGGCTCGCGGGAAGGCGGCTCGCGTGGAGGTTCCGCGTTCCAGCCACGCCGTCTTCGAGCCGCCGCCGCGCCGCAAAGATCCGATCAAGCTGCTCGAACGCCAGGCCAAGACCCGTGTGCCCGAGCTCGTGCCGATCCGCTACGGGCGCATGCTGGTCTCGCCGTTCACGTTCTATCGGGGTGCGGCGCTGATCATGGCCAGCGACCTGGCGGCGACGCCGCGCTCGGGGCTGACGGTGCAGTGCTGCGGCGACGCGCACCTGTCGAACTTCGGGGTCTTCGCCTCGCCCGAGCGGCGGCTGGTGTTCGACGTCAACGACTTCGACGAGACGCTCCCGGGGCCTTGGGAGTGGGACGTCAAGCGCCTGGCGGTGAGCATGCTGATCGCCGCGCGCGACAACGGCTTCGGCGCCAAGGACCAGGACCAGATCGTCCTTGACACCGTCGCGGAATACCGCATGGCGATGGCGAGCTTCGCGTCGATGCACAACCTCGACGTGTGGTACGCGCACCTCGATATCGAACCGGTGCTAGAAGAGTTCCGCTCGCAGTTCAAAGCGAAGCAGGTGAAAAGAACCGAGAAGCAGCTCGCCAAGGCGCGCACCAAGGACAGCATGTCGGCCTTCTCCAAACTGGCGCAGGTGGTGGACGGCGAGGCGCGGATCGTCGCCGAGCCGCCGTTGATCGTCCCGATCGATGAACTCGCACTGGCGGAAGGAGTCGGGCGCGATCAGATCTTCGAGATCCTGCACGAACTGCTGCGCTCCTACCGCTCCACGCTGGAGCACGACCGGCGAATCCTGCTGGAGGAGTTCCGCCTGACCGACTTCGCGCGCAAGGTCGTCGGGGTGGGCAGCGTCGGCACGCGCGCCTGGATCGCGCTGATGCTCGGCCGCGACGGGGAGGACCCGCTGTTCCTGCAGATGAAGGAGGCGGAGGCCTCGGTGCTCGAGCAGTTCCTCGCCCCGAGCGAGTTCGAGAACCACGGCGAGCGGGTCGTCCGCGGCCAGCGGCTGATGCAGGCCACGAGCGACATCTTCCTCGGATGGGTGCACGTCCCCGAGGGAGAAGGCGGCGTACCCCGCGACTTCTACGGTCGTCAGCTGAAGGACTGGAAGGGCTCGGCGGAAATCGAGCAGATGAGGCCCGAGGGGATGGCGCAGTACGGCAAGCTGTGCGGCTGGACGCTCGCACGCGCGCACGCGCGCAGCGGCGACCGCATCGCGATCGCCGCGTACCTCGGCAAAGGCTCCACCTTCGACCGCGCGATCGTCGAGTTCTCACACGCCTACGCCGAGCAGAACGAGCGCGACTACAACGCGCTCGTCAAGGCCGTCGCCTCAGGCGAGATCACCGCCGAGACGGGGGTCTAGCTCCGCTGAGCCGGCGGACCAGCTGACGGCTCTTGCGTCTCTCGGTGCGCCCCTGCGCCCAGCTTTCCTGACCCTGCGGCGAATGAGATCGGATCGCCCCCCCGTCCACGCAGGATGTGGGCGCAACCGACGGCGATCGCCGCCCCTGCGAGCGGACCCACCACGTACACCCAGTAGCTCGAGAAGTCGCCGCTCACGAGCGCTGGACCGAACGAGCGGGCCGGGTTCATCGACGTGCCGCTCACGGGCGCCGACCAGAGCCCTGCGAGGGCGATATATCCGCCGACTCCCAGCGCTGCGATCGCGCCCACGTTCTGGGCCGCCGAGGCGGTCCCCAAGATCACGCTCACCAGCAACGCGGTGAGGACGATCTCCATCAGCAGCGCCTGCCAGTTCGCATACCCCGGACCGGGCAGGGTGGCGCCGAGATGCTGGATGTTGCCGAACACGGCCAACAGGAAGAGGCACGCCAGCGTCGCGCCGATGAGCTGAACGATGACGTACCCGGGCAGGCGCTTCCACGGGAAGTCGCCACGCATCGCAAAGGCGAGCGAGACGCCCGGGTTGAGATGGGCACCGGAGACAGCGCCCATGAACAGGATGATCGCCATGACCATGAGCCCTGGGGCAACCACGGCCGCGGCGAGGCTGATCTGACCCTTGCCGTGGAGGATTCCACCGCCGGCGGCGACGAGCACGAGCGCGAAGGTGCCGAGCATCTCGGAGAACAGCCTCCGCCACTGCAGACGCGGATCATCGAAATCGGCCTTGGACCCGAACTCGAGGGCCAGCAGGTGTTGGGTCCGCGGACTGAGAGAACCGAGACCGGGAACGACGTCCTGCGTTACGCGCTCGTCGGGCATCGCGAGGAACCTAACACCCGGACGCTTCCGGAGGGCGGGCCAGGTGACAACCGCTCCGTACCCGGAAGCGGTGGCCAAGCTGACCGCACTCGGAGCATCGTCACCGCGTTCGGGAGCCAAGGGAAGGCGCGAGGTCCTCGACAGCGTGCGCTCCCGAGAGGCTCAGCCCGCGAGGACCCAGAACTCGCGGAACGGTGTAGTGAGGTGCCAGGTCGTATGTGCCTTCGCCGGCAACGAGGCCATGTCTCCCGGCCGGAGCACGATCGACGCGCCGTCGATCTCGATCCTCGCCTCTCCTTCGAGGACGACGATCGTCTCCCGCGCCGGCAGAATCCATGAGATCGATCCCGGGTCTCGCTCGAAGCGCGACATCCCGGCTTCGATGCCGTCCGCCTCGCAGAGCACTGCCATCTCGCCGCCCACTTCCGGGTCCGGCTCCCATCGGTCGTCCGACTGCGCCAACGCGAATATCCCGGGCGTTATCTCCATGAAGGTCCTCCCAAGGTCGAATTCAGCGGCGTCGCCGCGCGCCCAGCGCTGAGCCTCGCCGCGATCGTCCTATGATGCTCGGCCGGGGCGCCGCCGAGCGTCGCCGAGAACGTCAACCGCGTCGAGCGTCGGGCTCTAGAAGGACTGATCCAAGCTGCTCTCCACGAATCAATTCAAAAACGGCAACCACATCGAGGTCGACGGCACGATCTACAAGATCGTCGAATTCCAGCACGTCAAGCCCGGTAAGGGCGGGGCGTTCGTGCGCACCAAGCTGCGCCGCGCCTCGGACGGCAACGTGATCGACAAGACCTTCCGGGCAGGGGAGAAGTTCCGTGACGTGCGTACCGAGGCGCGCAAGATGCAGTTCCTCTACGGCGACGGGACGGACGCCCACTTCATGGACAGCGAGTCCTACGAGCAGCTCGCGGTCCCAGAGTCGACGCTCGCCGAGCCGCTGCGCTGGCTGAGGCCGAGCAGCGAGGTCGATGTCCTCTTCATCGACGGCCAGCCATCCGACGTGCAGCTGCCGAGCGCCGTCGAGCTGGAGGTCACGCAGGCCGACCCGGGGCTGCGCGGCGACTCGGTCTCCGGCGGCGGCACGAAGCCGGCGACGCTCGAGACGGGCACGGTCATCCAGGTTCCGCTGTTCGTCGAGACCGGCGAGACGATCCGCGTCGACACCCGCTCCGGCGAGTACGTCGCGCGTGCCTAAGTTGTTCTAGATGCGGCGCAGCGACCAGCGGCGGGCGGCGGTGATCGCCCTCTACCAGCACGATCTGACCGGCCGTCCGCTGGCCGAGACGCTGCCCCGCGACGCGTCGCTGTTCGCGCGTGCGCTCGCCCACGCGGCAGCTGATCGCGCCGAGGAGCTCGACGAGGTGATCGATCGCCACGCCCACGGCTGGTCGGCGCAGCGGATCCAGCCGCTGGAGCGGAGCATCATGCGCGTCGCCCTGATCGAGATGCTGCATCCCGACGCCGCTCCGGCCGAGCACCCGATCCCGCCCGAGGGCGCGATCGAGGAGGCGGTCGAAAACGCGAAGACGTTCTGCGGCGCAGACGCGCCCGGCTTCGTCAACGGCGTGCTCGCGGCAGTTCTGCGCGAGGTGCGCGAGAATGCGCGCATCCGATGAGCAGCATCGAGCGCCTCGACGAGATGATCTCCCGCCTCGGCCGCGCTGCCGAGCAGCTGCGCTCCGGCGAGCTGTCGCCGGACGCCGCCGCGACCGTGGTCGAGGACTGCGCGGCGCTGGCCACCCAGGCTGCCGCCGAGCTCGAGGAGCTGACGCGCGCCGACGCACCCGCCCCCGCTCCCGGCCAGGACAGCCTCCTGTAGTGCGCACCGCCTGCCCGCCCGCCCGCGGGGCCGGCACGTGAGCGCCAGCTATCCGGACCACCTCCGCGAGGAGGTCGAGCGCTACCTGGAGGGCCTGAGGTTCTCCGAAGAGCCACTGACGGCCGGCCTCGATGAGGCGATGCGCTACTCGCTGCTCGCCGGCGGCAAGCGGATCCGCCCCGTGCTCGCGCTCGCGACCGCCCGCGCGGTCGGCCTCGAGCAGCAGGAGGTGCTGCCGCTCGCAGCGGCGCTGGAGCTGATCCACACCTACTCGCTGATCCACGACGACCTGCCCGCGATGGACGACGACGAGCTGCGCCGGGGCCAGCCGACGTGTCACGTCCGGTATGGCGAGGGGGTGGCGATTCTGGCCGGCGACGGGCTCTACGCCGAGGCCTTCCGGCACCTGCTCACACAACAGCGCTCCGCACCCGAGCGCGTGCTGGCGGCGGCGGCGGAGCTCGCCGGGGCCACAGGCGTCAACGGCATGGTCGGCGGTCAATACGCCGACATCAGCGCGCCGGCGCCCGACGGCGCTGCCGCGCTGCGCCGCCTGCACGAGCTGAAGACCGGCCGTCTGATTGGCGCCTCGGTGCTCTGCGTACTACTGTTGACGGGGACCGCCGACGCCCCTGAGAGCGCTCCCTTCCGCCGCTTCGCCGCCGAGCTGGGTGTGCTGTTCCAGATCGTCGACGACATACTCGATGTAATCGGAACTGACGATGCACTCGGAAAGCCACGGGGAAGCGATGAGCGCCACGGGAAGCGAACCTACGTGAGCGAGTTCGGGATCGAGCGGGCGCGGCAGCTGGCTGCCGAGTCTCACGCCGAGGCCCGTCGCGCGCTCGCCGAGCTGGCGGCCGCGGGCGCCGGCCGGGCCGGAGCGACGGGCGAGCTCGAGGACATCACCGACTTCATCTACACCCGCACCTCATGAGCCTGCTCGAGCGTATCGACGGCCCCGAGGACCTGCACGAGCTCTCCGACCAGGAGCTGACCGACCTCGCCCAGGAGGTCCGCGAGCACATCATCGACACGGTGGGCGAGATCGGCGGGCACTTCGGCGCGAACCTCGGCACGTGTGAGCTGGCCGTCGCGCTGCACTCGCTGCTCGACTCGCCGCGCGACAAGATCCTGTGGGACGTAGGTCACCAGGCCTACCCCCACAAGGTCCTGACCGGGCGCCGGGACGCGCTCTCCACGATCCGCCAGTACGAAGGGCTGGCGCCGTTCTGCTCGATCGCGGAGTCCTCGCACGACATCATGGGGGCCGGCCACGCATCGACGTCGATCGGCTACGCCGTCGGCGTCAAGGAGGGGATGCGTCACGGCGGGGGCGAGGACGCCAAGGTCGTCGCTGTGATCGGCGACGGCGCTATGACCGGTGGCGTCGCCTTCGAGGCGATCCTCCAGGCGGGCGGGCTCGGCACGCCGATCGTCGTGGTGCTGAATGACAACGGGATGTCGATCGCGCCCAACGTCGGCGCGCTGTCGCGCTATTTCAACCGCATCCGGCTGAACCCGAAGTTGTGGCACGCCCGCTCTGACATCGAGGGCGGCCTGACTCGCCTGCCGATCGGCATCGGCGCTGCCTTCGAGCGCCTGGGGCCGCACCTGAAGGAGTCGATCAAGGCCTTCTGGGCGCCCGGCCTGTGGTGGGAGGAGCTCGACTGGGCCTACATGGGCGTGGTCGACGGCCACGACGTCAAGAGCCTGCGCGTCGCGCTGCGCGAGGCGCTCGCGGCCGAACGCCCGGTCGTCGTCCACATCGCGACCGTCAAGGGCAAGGGCTTCGCGCCGGCCGAGGAAGGCGGCCTCGAGGGCATGGAGAAGTGGCACGCCGCCAAGCCGAAGTCGATCCTCAACGGCTCGCCGACGAGCCCCAAGATCGCGAACGGCGCCGCGAAGCTTGCCCCGCCGCCGCCGCAGTACACGCAGGTGTTCGGAGAGGCGCTCGTGCGGGAATGCGAACGCGACGAGCGGGTCGTGGGCATCACCGCCGCGATGAACTCCGGCACCGGGCTCAGCATCCTCCAGAAGGCGATCCCCGAGCGCTACTTCGACGTCGGCATCGCTGAGCAGCAGGCCGTGCTGTTCGCGAGCGGGCTGTCGCTGCAGGGGATCAAGCCGGTCGTCGCGGTCTACTCGACGTTCCTGCAGCGGGCGTACGACCAGATCGTCCACGACGTCTGCCTGCAGAAGCTCGACGTCGTCTTCGCGATGGACCGCGCGGGGCTCGTGGGCGACGACGGCCCGACCCACCACGGCGCCTTCGACATCGCCTACATGCGCTGCCTGCCGAACCTCGTGCTGATGGCACCGCGCGATGAGGCGATGCTGACCCGGATGCTGCGGACCGCGATCGACCACGACGGCCCGATCGCGCTGCGCTACCCGCGCGGCGAGGGCATCGGGGTGGCGCTTCCCGAGCGGCCCGAGCCGATCGCGATCGGGACCGGCGAGATCCTCGTCCCGGCCGACCCGCAGGCCGCCGAGCCCGGGCGCCGGGTCGCGCTGATCGGCTACGGCGCGGGCGTCGGAAAGGCGCTCGCAGCGGCCGAGCTGCTCGGCGAGCAGGGGCTCGCGGTGACCGTCGCCGACGCCCGTTTCGCAAAGCCGATCGACGCCGGCCTGATCGCCCAGCTCGCCGCCGAGCACGACCTGCTCGTGACGGTCGAGGAGGGAGTGCTCGCCGGCGGGTTCGGCTCCGCCGTCTGGGAGACGCTCAACGAGGCCGGGACTCCGGTGCCCCGCATCATGCGCATCGGCCTGCCCGACCGCTTCGTGACCCACGGCAAGCCCGCGCTGCTGCACGAGGAGGTCGGTTTCACCGGCCCGCGCATCGCCGAGCGGGTCGCCGCCGCGGTCCCGTCGCCCGAGCGCCCCGCCGGGCGCGCCGGGACGATCATCGGCGCCTGACCGCTTTCATGCGCGCGGGTCCGCGTCGCGGCGGGACGCGCCCGAGCTGGTGTGCAGCCGGACCGCTGCGTTTAAATGAAACGACCCGCCGGGGGAGCGGGCCGTCTCGGGAGAACGACCCACTGGGGAGAGCGAGCCGTTCCGGGGAGGAGGGATTCAGGAGAGATGAGGCACAGAGGGCCTTCTCTCAGGATCAATAAGAATGTTGCCCACGCAACCGCGAAGTCTGTGTGACATCGCTCACAGTCCGCCAGCCGCCGTGCAACCTGCTCTCTGAAACCGCCTTGTGCAAGGGTTGCCTGTGATGGTCAAGCGGCGCCTGGACACACTGCTGGCCGAACGCGGCCTGTTCCCGTCCAGGAGCCGCGCGGCGGCCTCGGTGATGGCGGGCGAGGTGCGCGTCGGCAGCGGCCGACGAAGGGCCGAGAAGCCGGGGGAGATGGTCGACGCCGAGGAGCTGCTGGCGGTCCGCGACCGCCCGGCCTACGTCTCGCGCGGGGGCATCAAGCTCGCCAACGCGCTCGACGCGACCGGGTTGGACGTGGGCGGTCGCCGGGCGCTCGATGTCGGCGCCTCGACCGGGGGCTTCACCGACTGCCTGCTGCAGCGCGGCGCCGGCGAGGTGATCGCCGTCGACGTCGGCTACGGGCTGCTCGACTACGGGCTGCGCGAAGACCGGCGCGTGCAGGTGCTGGAGCGCACCAACGCCCGCGCGCTCGAGCCCTCGGCGCTGCCGGCGCCGTTGGCCGGGCTCGACGCGCCGCCGACCCTGGCCGTCGTGGACGTGTCGTTCATCTCGCTCGCGAAGGTGCTCGGCGCCGTCCTCTCCTGTCTCGCACCGCGATATGACGTGCTCGCGCTCGTCAAGCCCCAGTTCGAGGTCGGGCGGGAGGGCGTCGGCAAGGGCGGAGTCGTGCGCGACCCCGGCGCGCGCCGCGCCGCGCTGGTGGCCGTGGGAGAGGCGGCGCTCGCCCTCGGCGCCGCCGTGCTCGGCTACCGCTCCTCGGGCCTGCCGGGCCCGAAGGGCAACCAGGAGACCTTCATCTGGCTCGCCGAGGGCTCACGGGATGGGGCGCTGCGCGAGCCGGCGGGACTGGAGGAGCTCGCGCGGGAGGTCGAGCCGTGAGGCAGATCACCGTCTTCACGCACCGCCACCCCGAGGAGATCGCCGACGCGGTCGCCGAGCTGATCGCGCAGGCCGCCGCGGCCGGCGTCACGCTGCGCTTCGACGCGGAGGAGACGGCCAAGCTCGGTCTGGGGCCGGGGCCGGGCCTCGCGCTCGACGCTCCTGTCGAGCGCGAGGTGGAGCTCGCCGTCGCGCTCGGCGGCGACGGCACGATCCTCCGCGCGCTGCAGCACTACGCCGGGACCGGCGTGCCGGTTTTCGGCATCAACTACGGCGAAATCGGCTTCCTCACGACCGTCGAGCACGATGACCTGCCCGGCGGCATCGCCCGCGCGCTGAAAGGCGAGTTCGAGCTCTTGCGCCTGCCGTCGATCGCCGTCGAGCTGCCCGGGGGGGAGCCGCTGCAGGCGATGAACGACCTCGCGATCACCCGCAAAGTGGGCGATCGCGTCGCCGAGCTCTCCTACTCGCTCGACAGCGAGGAGGCCGGCCGCGTGCGCTGCGACGGCCTCGTCGTCGCCACCCCCGCCGGCTCGACCGGCTACAACCTCGCCAACGGCGGGCCCGTGATGGCCTGGGGCGTCGAAGGACTCGTCGTCTCGTTCATCGCGCCCCATTCGATGACGGCCAGGGCGCTCGTCGTCGCCCCGGGCGACCGCATCACGATCCGCAACGGCGCCCGGGCGTCGCTCGATGTCGCCGTCGACGGGCGCCAGGCCGGCACCCTCGCGCCCGACGCGATGATCCACGCCCGCTTCGTCAAAGACCTCGGCACGCTCGCCCAGCTGCCCGGCACGTCCTTCTACCGGCGGCTGCGCGAGAAGTTCGGGCGCCTGGCGAGCTGAGCGCCGCGGCCGCTCAGGCGACGCGGGCGTCGCCCGTCTCGACTGCCGCGACCGGCCCGTCCTGGCTCATCGAGTCGATGAAGCCGTCGAGCTGCGCGCGCGAGAAACGGCGCTGCCCGCCGGGCGTCCGGTAGCACGCGATGTGACCGGCGTCGGTCCAGCGGCGGATCGTCGCCAGGGACACGCCGAGGTACTGGGCGGCCTGGGAGCTCGTGAAGACGAGCTGGCGGTCGGCGGGGGAGATGGTCGTGGGCATTGGGCCTCGATCGTGTTTGCGGGCGGGTCTAATCCGCCCTGGTCCCTCTCTGTGTCGTCAGGTTCCGCATAGACCTTGAGCGCCGCGCAGCTTTGTGGACGTTTCCGGCGGCCCGTCGCGGGAAGCGTCGCCTTGGCGAGGGCGTCGATCTCCTCGTCGCGGCGGGCTGGCCTTCTCCTTCCGGCGCGCCGTGATGGCGCTCCGCGCGCGCCCGCGCGGGGCCCGCCACACCCCGGAATCCCGCTTCGCAGGCGGGATCGCGAGCCTTGCGCGCCTCCTCACCGGAGGGCCGCTGCAACAAAAACTGCACAAAACCTACGCAAATTGGTCATATCGACCCTCGCATGTATAATCCGCGCCGCAGGTACGCAAGGCTACTCATCTGTCTGGTTGAGCTAGACCGCCGGATGGAGGCCAGCACCGTGAGGGAGAGCTCAACAGAAGGAGTGTCGAATGGCCAAGTCGCACATCCGCAAGTCGCACATCCGCTAGAGCAAGCAGGCTCGCGACGGATTTGTAAGTAGGGGGCGCCCTCGGGTGCCCCCGTTTTTTGCCCGGACCCGGGCGGCGGTCAGCCGCTCGCCGGGGCGCCGGCGGGCCGGCCGGACTGCCCGCCGGTGCTCGCGCCGCGCGGTTCGGCCAGATCCCGGGCGCGACGTTCGAATTCGAGCTCTGTCTCGAAGTCCGTCTCCTCCTCGAAGCGCTGTCCTTCGCGCTCCAGCAGCGCGACGAACCTGTCCACGAGCTCGGGGTCGAGTTGCCCGTTTTCGGCTGCCCGGCGCAGCTCTTCGATCGACTCGCCGGTCGCCAGCTCGGTCGCGCGGTAGCCGTCGCCCCCGGCGTGCACGGTGTCATAGACCGAGCACACGGCGAGGATCCGCGAGAGCAGCGGGATCTCCTTGCCGATCAGGCCCGCCGGGTATCCGCGGCCGTCCATGCGCTCGTGGTGGTAGAGGATCGCCTCGGCGACCGGGCCGTAGCCGTCGAGGGAGCCGACGAGGACCGCGCCCTCCTGCGGGTGGTTGCGGACGATCGACTCGTCCTCGGCGGCGATCGTCTCCGCGTGGAGCACGCGGTCGGGCCAGGTGAACTTGCCGATCTCGTGAAGCAGCCCAGCGGCGTGCACGGAGTCGACCTCCTCCTCGGTGCAGCCGGCGTCGGCCGCGAGCGCCTTCGCGTACCTCGCGACCGCCGCCGCGTGCCGCGCGCTGGAGTTGTCGCGCATCGCGAGCGCCCGGACCAGGGTCCGCAGCACCCCGAGCTGCAGCCCCACGAGCTGGCGCGATCGCGCTTCGAGCTGTTCGGCGCGATGCTCCGAGCGCAGCAGCGCGACGGTGAGGTGCTGCACGATCAAGAGGATCGCGGCCGACGCGAACAGCATCGGCAGCCCGACCGCGAGGTAGGCGACGGCCATCAGGATCGCGAGGCCTCCGGCCGCGAGCTGGCCCGGCAGGAGCGGCAGGAAGAGCTCTCGCACAAGCCGCCCGTAGGGCCGGCCCTCTTCGATGTGGACGTCGACGGCGAACAGCGCGAAGTTGAGGACGATCATCGACGCGAGCATCGAGAACAGCGCCACGAGCCCGAAGACCGTGGCATCGGTCGTGCTCTGGCTGACCCTGTGAGCCAAGTGGCCGCCGAGCGCGACGATCAAGAAGCCGCCGACGAGCGGGGCGACCGAGAACGTCATCAGGTTGTTCAGCCACAGCGCGGGCGGGCGCCGTCCGATCGCCGAGTGAAGGATCGCGAGCGCAACCCCGCAGGCCGTGGCGGGCACGGGGCCGAGCAGGACCATGGCGAGGACGATCGCGATGAACGACGCGGTCAGCTGGCCGGCGCTCGTGTCGACGCTGAAGCGCTCGCCCACGAGCGTCAGCACGACGATGAACGCGAGCAGCCCGAGCGGCTGCCATTCGGAGGGGTGGGTGACGATCACGCAGATCGCGACGGTCGCGGCAATGACCGCGGCCTCAGCGGCCCACCACACCCGTTTGGTCACCGTGTCGGACAACATGGCTGCCTGTCGTTCTTAACGACCGACAGGCGCTCGCACTTAAGTGCCCTCGCGCGGCGCCCGAAACGCGCGCCGGCGCGTCAGGCCGTTCAGTCGCCCTCGAGCGCGCCCTGGGTATTGCCCGGCAGCCGCCCCCAGCGGGCGGCCGGTACGAGCACGACGGTCATCGCCATCGCCGCGCTGCCGATCACGAGGAACGCCGTCCGCGGAGAGGTGACCGTCGCGAGCACGCCCCCGAGCGGCAGGCCGATCGCGAGCGCGAGCGCCCCGAGCGATTCAAGCGCCCCCATCATCCGGCCCTGCAGGCGCTGCGGCGTGAGCTTCTGCACGATGCTGATCATCGACGGCCACTGCAGCCCGTTGCCGATCCCGCCGACGAAGGCGACGGCGCATGCGACCTCGATCGTGTGGGCGACCCCGAAGCCGGCATAGGCGAACCCGATCGCGAGGGTCCCGCAGCCGAGCAGCGCGGCGAGCTCGCGGCCGACGAAGCGCGCGAACAGCAGGCTTCCGACGACCGCCCCGAGGCCCCAGGTCGTCAGGAGCAGGCCGTAGCCCCGGTCGCCCGCGTGGAGCGTCGACTTGGCGTAGGCGACCTCGATCGGACCGCCCGTTTCGAAGAGGATCAGCGCGACGAGCTCGGCCACCAGCAGCGTGCGCAGGCGCGGCGTCTCGTTGATGTGCCGCCAGGCGGCCGCGAGCCGGCCGGCGACCGACTCCTCCTCCGCGTCCGTCACCCGGGGGTGCAGGTCGAGCAGCATCAGCGCGCAGATCACGAACGAGCCCACGTCGAGGAACAGGGCCGTGGAGGCGCCGGCGGCGGCCACGATCACGCCGCCGATCGCCGGGCCGGTCACGAACGTCAGCGAGAAGCCGACGTTGAGGGCCGCGTTGCCCTCGCGCTCGGCCTCCACGGCGGCCTCGGCGTCGCCATCAGGGGCCAGCTCGGCCCTGGCGACCCGCGCGACCTCCGCCCGCAGCAGCGCGCTCGCGGCGAGCGCCGCGGTCCCGTCGACGGCCGCCAGGACGAGGATCGGCGCGAGCGCGAAGTTCCCCCCGATCAGGACGGCGAGCGCGGCGGTGACGACCGCCTCGACCAGGTAGAGGCCCGACAGCTCGCGGCCCCTGCGCGAAGACTCGACGCGCGCCACCAGGGCCGGGACCGCGAAGGCCGGCAGCGCCTGGTTTGCGAACAGGAGCGCCGCCACCGCGATGGCGCTGTGCGTGTGGTCGTAGACCGAGACCGAGAGGGCGATGAAGCCGAAGAACGTCCCGAGCCGGTTGACGACGTACGCGGACAGGATCCGGCGCAGGCGCGGGGAACGGAGCACGGTTCGCACTTCGCGGAACGCTAGCTAGGCGGCCAGGTTTGATCGAGGCGCGCCAGCCATCGTGCGAACGTGCCCTCCAGACCTCCAGATCGGTCCTGGTCTGCCGATACGTTCAACGGATGGCCAATCCCTCGTCGGAGACAACCACGCCCGTCTCGGTGATCATCGCCGACGACCACACCGTCGTGCGCGACGGCATCCGCGCCGTGCTCGAACGCCAGAGCGGCGAGTTCGAGGTCGTCGCCGAAGCCGCCGACATCCCCTCGATGGTCAAGCTGGTCCGCGAGCACAAGCCCGACCTGCTGACGCTCGACCTGACGATGCCGGGCGGCTCGAGCCTCGGCGCGCTGCCCTCCTGCTTCATCGCCCACCCGACGCTCGCCGTCGCGATCCTGACGATGCGCGAGGACCCCGAGTACGCACGCCAGGCGCTGCGCGCCGGTGCGCGCTCCTACGTGCTGAAGGAGGCCGAGCCGGCCGAGCTGCTGCAGGCCTTCAGGCTCGCGGTCGCGGGCGGCAACTACCTGCACCCGCGGCTCGGCGCGCTGATGGCCACCGGCGAGGAGTCCGGCGGCGGCGGCGACGGCGTCGTGCTCTCAGACCGTGAGCGCGAGGTCGTGCGGCTGATCGCCAACGGCTACACCAACCCCGAGATCGCAGAGAAGCTCAACGTCGCCGAGCGCACCGTGAAGACCTACCGGGCGCGCGCGATCGAGAAGCTGGGCTTCGGCTCGCGGGCGGAGATCACAGCCTACGTGCGCCGCGTGGGCCTGGCCGACTAGCGCCCCTCCCACAACGAGCTACGCTCACCCCGTGTCCTCGCAGCTCCCAGCGGAGGGCTACCGGCTCAAGGAGATCTCGCCGCGCGCCTTCCAGCACCCGGCCGACCGGGCGGCGACCGCCGCGCTGGCCTCGATCCCCTATCTCGACCAGGTCGTCCGCAAGGTCATCGAGCTTGGCTACGAGCGGGCGCTCCGCCAGACCTATCTCGGCTCGGCCGTGCGGCTCTCCGAAGAGCAGCTCGGCGATGTGTGGCGCGAGCATGCGATCGCCTACGCGACGCTCGACATGGACGTGGTGCCGGACCTGTACCTCACCCAGTACCCGAGCCCGAACGCGATGGCGATCGGCTCGCGGCGGGCGATCGTCGTGGTCCAGTCCGAGCTCGTGCGGCTGCTCGACGCGCCCCAGCGCCGCGCCGTCTTCGCCCATGAGGCGGCCCACGTCCTCTCGGACCACATGCTCTACCGAACGGCCCTCGTGATCCTCGTGCTGCTCGGCCGCAGCGCGCGCCTGCCGCTGCCGCTTCTGCCCGTGCGCACCGCGCTGCTCGAGTGGGGGAGGGCGACCGAGCTGAGCGCGGACCGCGCCGCCGCGCTCGTCACGCGCGACCCGCTCGTCGTCTGCCGCACGCTGATGTCGCTCGCCGGCGGCGCGATGGTCTCGGAGCTCGACCTCGACGCGTTCATGCGCCAGGGCCTCGACTACAGCGAGAAGGGCGGTGGCCTGGAGCGGCTCACGCGGCTCTCGCTCGAGCTCGGCGTCACCCACCCGCTGCCCGTGAAGCGCACGCACGAGCTGATGGCGTGGGTACGCTCCGGCGAGTTCGACCGCATCGTGGGCTCCGGCGAGTACCCCCGGCGCGGCGACCCGGTCGACGCCCGCGCCGACGGCGGCGAGGCCGTCTCCTTCTACGCCGATCGGATCCGCGACGGCGTCCGCGAGGCGGGCGACTCGATCGGCGCCGCCGGTCAGCAGCTCGCCGACTGGCTGCGCCGGCCGCGCGGCAGCGAGGACGAGCCGGCCGACGATCCCGGTCCCGAGCCGGCGGACCCGCGGGCGCCTGACGGCGGCCCGGACGCCGGCTAGAGGCCCGGCTGCCCGTCCACGGGCTGGCCGGGCTGCGGCCGACCCGCCAGCGGCACCGTCAGCCGGACGGTCGTGCCTTTGCCGGGCGCCGGCAGCCACTCCAGCTCGCCGCCGACGAGCTCCGCCCGCTCGCGCATGCCGCCCGTCCCGAAACCGCCGCCGTCCTCGCGCGGGCCGAGCCGGCCTCCGTCCGGCATGCCCTTGCCGTCGTCGGTGACGCTCGCCACGACCTTCCGCTCGTCGCCCTCGAGGCGGAGCACCGCACGCGTCGCCTCCGCGTGGCGGCTGACGTTCGTGAGCGCCTCCTGGACGACCCTGTAGATCGTGGACTCGAGCTCCGGGTCAAGGCGCCCGGCGCCGTTGTGGACCTCGGCCGCCGGAAGCTGCTCGTCGCGCCCGAACGCGATCTCCGTTTTGACGTCGAGCCCGTCGATCGCCTGCGCGCGCCGCGCGAGCGCCTCGAGCGCGGCGGCGAGGCCGAGGTCGTCGAGCGCCGCCGGCCGGAGCTCGGTGATCAGGTGGCGCAGCCCGTCGATCTCGGTGCCGAGGCCCTCGAGCGCCTGCTCGACGGCCGCCGAGAGCGCCTCCTTGTCGTCGAGGTCGCGGGCGTTCGCCAGCCGCATCCGCAGCGCGCCGATGCCCTGGATCGACTCGTCGTGGATCTCGCGCGCCCAGCGCGTGCGCTCGCGCTCGCGCGCCTCCATGCCGTAGCGCAGCCGTTCGATCTCGACCGAGCGCTCCGCGGCCAGCCTGATCGCCACGCTGTCCGCGAACGCGTTCAGCGCCTCGCGGTCCGGCTTGCGGAACGAGCCGTCGCGGCGCAGCGCGATCGCCAGCCCGCCGCCCTGGCCGTCCATCGAGAACGGCTCGATCAGCACGGAGCGCGCCTCTAGCCCCAGTTCGTGCAGGAACGCCGCCTCCGGCCCGCGCGGGCGCTCGATCGCCACCGACTCGCCTCGCTGGTAGAGAGCGCCGAGCGCGCTGCCCTGAACCGGCGCGATCCGCAGGCGCACCGGGCCGCCGCTGGCGCCCGCGACGCGGAGTTCGCCCTTCTCCTCGATCAACAGCAGCATGTTGCTGGCGTCGAGCAGGGCAAGCCCGCGGTCGGCCATCAGCCGAAGCAGCCAGAGCTCTGATCCGGTAAGCACCTGGAGGGAATTATGAAGGCGGCGATGTCGGCTCCTCGACGGCCGGGTGCCCGAGCGGGTTCTGAGGCCCGCCCGTGCCGCCGCCGGCGCCGCCGTTCTCGCCGTTCAGGGACCGCTCGGCCGCCGCTCGCGCGCGCGAGAGCATCGTCGCCGGGGTGGCGTTCGCGCGCCATGCCGCCAGCCCGACGGAGATCCGCAGCGGCACGCGCTGACCGCGCGCTTCGACCTTGATCGCGCGCAGGCGGTCGAGCACCCGGCGCGCCACCATCTCGCCTCGGGGCCCGTCGGCCCCGGGCAGCACGATCAGCAGCTCGCGCTCGCTCGGCAGCCCGACGCGGTCGAAGCGCCGCAGCTCGCGATGGAGGGCGCCCGCGATGTAGGCCATCGTCTGCTCGCGCAGCTCACCCCCGTGCTCGCCCGCCATCTCGTCGAGGTTGTCGACCACGACCAGCAGGCAGGCCAGCTGCGTGCCGTGCCGTTCCGCGCGACCGATCTCTTCCTGCAGCCGTTCGTCGAGCTCCGCCGGCCCCGGCCAGTCGAACGACCCGAGGGCACCCGCCGAGGGCGTGTTCTCGAAGCTCGAAGTGGAGTCGTCGGCAGCCATGCCCTTGCCTTGTCCGCAGTGTACGGGCGGCCGGTGTCCGTTCCGGCCCTGTGGAGATTATGCACCGGCGGCGGCGCGATAGCCAGCGTTTTTCGGCCCGCGGGCGTCCGGAGGGCGACCCGCCGAGCGCCGGCCGGAAGCCGCGCGCGAGCGCCTGCGCGACCGCGCGCGGGCCCGTGCGATCCGTCGGCGGGCACTGCTAGACCTGCCTGTCAGTGCTGCGAGAGCTGAGTGTCGAGAACCTCCTGCTGATCGAGCGCGCGCGCCTGCGCCTCGGCCCGGGCCTGAACGTGATCACCGGCGAGACCGGCGCCGGCAAGACCGTGCTCGCCCACGCGCTCGACCTGCTGCTCGGCGGCCGCGCCCGCGCGGGGATCGTGCGTCCCGGCGCCTCCGAGGCCTACGTCGAGGGCATCTTCGACCTGCCGCCGGCGCTCGCGCCGGCGCTCGCCGAGCTGATCGGGCCCGACGCCGAGGAGCTCGTCCTGGCGCGGCGCCTCGGCGCGGACGGGCGCACGCGCGCCTACATCGGCGGCCGCGCCGCCAACGTCTCGGACCTGCGCGAGCTGGGCTCGCTGGTGCTCTCGTTCTACGGCCAGCACGAGCACCGGCGGCTGACGCTCGCGGCCGCGCAGCTGCAGATCCTCGACGCGACCTGCGGGGCCGAGCACGAGCGCCGGCTGGCGGCCTGCGCCGCCACCCACGCCCGCGTGCGCGAGCTGCGCGGCCGCCTCGAGGAGCTCGCCGAGCTCGCCGGCCGGCGCGAGCGCGAGCTCGGGCTGCTCGAGTTCGAGCTCGGCGAGATCGACGAGCTGCGCCCGGATCAGGCCGAGCACGAGCGCCTGCTCGCCGCCCGCGAGCGGCTGCGCGCCGCCGACGCGCTCACCGCCGCCGCGGCGGGCGCCGCCGGCGCGCTGCTCGGAGCGGACGGGGAGGAGCCCGGCGCCGCCGAGCTGCTCGCCCGCGCGAACGCCTCGCTCGAGGCGGTCGCCGGCGTGGACCCGTCGCTCGAGCGGCTCGCCGAGCGGCTGCGCGCCGCCGCGATCGAGTCCGGGGAGCTCGGCTCGGAGCTGCGCGACTACGGCTCCGGTGCCGGCTTCGACGAGCTCGACGTGGCGGGCGTCGAACCGAACCTCGAGTCGGTCGAAGCGCGCCTGCAGGCGCTCGACCGCGTGATCAGAAAGCACGGCGGCAGCGTCGAGGCGGTGCTCGATTTCGCGTCGGGCGCGCGGGCGCGCCGCGACGAGCTGGCCGGCGCCGAGGTGGCGATCGAGCAGGCGCAGGCGGAGCTCGCGGCGGCCGTCCGGGAGCTCGAGGAGCACGTCGCGGCGCTGCGGGCGGCGCGCCGCAAGGCCGCTTCGCGCTTCGCCAAGGCCGTCGCCGCGCAGCTGCGCTCGCTGGCGATGGAGGACGCCCGCTTCGACGTCGAGATCCGCGAGGCCGAGCCTGGCCCGAGCGGCGCCGACACGGTCGAGTTCACGATCGCGCCGAACCCCGGAGTGCCGCCCGGCCCGCTGCGCGAGATCGCCTCCGGCGGCGAGCTCTCGCGCGTGATGCTGGCGATCATGAGCGCGGCGAGCGCGGCCTCACCGCAGGCGACGCTGGTCTTCGACGAGGTCGACGCGGGCATCGGCGGGCGCACCGCAAACGCGGTCGGCGCGAGGCTGCGCGAGCTCGGAGAGCGCGGCCAGGTGCTCTGCATCACGCACCTACCGCAGATCGCCTCGCTCGGCGCGCGGCATTTCTCGATCGTCAAGGACACGGGCGCCGACCCGACGCGCGCTTCGGTGCTCGAGCTCGCCGAGCCGGAGGTCGTGGCCGAGCTCGTGCGGATGCTCGGAGCCGACAGCGACGACGGCGCCGCCCAACGCCACGCGCGAGACCTTCGGCGTGCCGCCTAAAGCCCAGCCTAATCACGCCGCCTGAGGGCGGCGCGGGCGTTACCCTCGGCAGGGATGGCCGCGACCAGACCGAGCCCCGCGGAGCGTCTCGAGCCCGCCGCCGCGCGCCCGCCGGCGTTCGAGCCGCTTCCGCCTCCGACCGTCGCCGGGCCCGTGCGCCCCGGCCGGCGCACGAAGCTGCTCGTGAAGCACCTCGTCCCCGGCGACATCGCGCTGATCGACCACCTCGACATCGACAGGGTCTCCGCCGAGGAGCTGATCGCCGCGGAGGTCGCCGCGGTCGTCAACTGCCGGCCCTCCTCCGGCGGCACCTACCCGAACCTGGGGCCGCTGCTGCTGGTCGAGGCGGGGATCGTGCTGATCGACATGCCGAACGACGCCCTGTTCGGGCTCACCTCAGACGGCGACCCGCTGACACTGCGACCGTCCGAGCGGCCATCCGCATCGGAGCGGCGCCCGGAGGCGGGCGGGGAGGCCGAAGTGCTGCGGCGCGGCGAGCTGCTCGGCCGCGGCGAGGTGCTCGACCTGCGGCGCGTGCGGGCCGACACCGAAGCTCGCCGCCGCGAGGTCGGCGAGGCGCTCGAGCGCTTCGCGAGCAACACGGTCGCGCACATGCGCGAGGAGCGCGAACTGCTGACCGGCCGGATCGCGCTGCCGCGCTTCCAGACCGAGTTCCGCGACCGCTCGACGCTGCTGGTGGTGCGGGGCGTCGAGCACCAGCGCGACCTGCGCGCGCTGCGCCCGTTCATCCGTGACAAGCGGCCGCTGATCGTCGCCGTCGACGGCGGCGCCGACGCGGTCCTCGAGGCGGGGCTGACGCCGGACATGATCGTCGGCGACATGGACTCGGCCGGCGAGCACGCGCTGCGCTGCGGCGCCGAGCTCGTCGTGCACTCCTACCCCGACGGCCGCGCTCCCGGGCGCCACCGTCTCGAGGCTCTCGGCCTGCCGTTCAAGCTGGTCCCGGCGCCCGGGACCAGCCAGGACGTCGCGATGCTGATCGCCGCGGAGAAGGGCGCGCGCCTGATCGTCTCGGTCGGCTCGCAGTTCAACCTCGTCGAGTTCCTCGACCGCAACCGGCGCGGGATGTCCTCGACGTTCCTCACGCGGCTGCGCGTCGGCGAGATCCTGGTGGACGCCAAGGGCGTCAGCCGCCTCTACCAGCCCCGCCCGGGCCTGACCCCGCTGCTCCTCGTGATCGCCGCCGGCCTGATCGCGATGATCGCCGTGATCTGGACGACGCCGGCGCTGCGCGATGTCGCCGAACTGATCTGGCTGAAGCTCCAGGCGCTGTTCGGCGCGCGCAGCTGAGTCGCGACCCCTAGGCGCCGCCGAAGACATGTTCGACTACCGCTACCACGCACTGTCGCTCGCCGCCGTCCTGTTCGCGCTCGCGCTCGGCGTGCTGATCGGCGTCGCGATCGGCGACACCAACCTCGTCTCCTCAGCCAAGAACGGGATCGTCCACAACCTCAACGCCGAAGTCGGCGAAGCGCGCCAGCAGGCTGACACGCTGCAGGACCGCCTCGCCTCGCAGCAGGCGTTCTCGCGGGGCCTGTACCCGCTGGCCGTGCACGAACTGCTCAACGGCCGCAGCGTCGGGCTCGTGTTCCTCGGCGGCGCCTCCGACGAAGTCAACTCGCTCGTCAAGACCGCGGTCACGCAGGGCAACGGGACGCTGGCGACGGTCGTCGCCGTGCGCGAGCCGCTCAACCTCGCCGGCATCGCGCGCGAGGCCGCCGGGACCCACTACGCGGCCCTGGCCGAATCGCCCGCGCTGCTCGAACACTTCGGCGAGCTGGTCGGCCGCCAGCTCGTCAGCGGTGGCCAACGGGTCGAGTCCGAGCTGCTCAGCCGCGTCCGCGGCGGCCTGCTGAGCGCCTTCGACGGCCAGCTGACCCACCTCGAAGGGCTCGTGATCGCACGCACGGCCCCCCCGAGCGGCCTGGAAGCGCAGCAGGCGGAAGCGATCACGCGCTTCGAGGACGGCCTGATCGCCGGCGTGGCCGCCACCGGCGTGCGGGCCGTCGGCGTCGAGATGACAGGCTCGCAGCCGTCCCAGATCCCATGGTTCAAGGGGCACAGGCTCTCGAGCGTCGACGACCTCGACGAACAGGCCGGCCAGGCGGCGCTGCTCTACTCGCTCGCCGGCGACACCGGCAGCTTCGGCGTCAAGACGACCGCCGACTCGCTCCTGCCCTCGGTCGCCTCGAGCACGACCGGCGGGCCCTAGACGGTCGATTCCAGGGTCTCGGGCCGCGTCCGCCGCCGACGCTAGCTTCAGACGATGCACGCCCTGCCCCTGGTGCTCGCCACGCTGATCGCGCTGGCCCTCGCACCGGCGTTGCTGCGCGCGATGACCGAAGGCGGACAACTGCGGGCCAACTACCGCGGGCGGAGGCTCCCGTTCCCGTTCGGCGTGCTGATCCCGGCCGCCGCCACGCTGGCGCTCGTCCCGCTGATGCTGATCGCGCGGCTCGCGCCAGCCGAGGTCTTCCATCCCCAGATCGTGCCGGTCGCGCTGTACGCGTTCGGGGTGGCGCTGCTCGGGCTGATCGACGACACGCTCGGCGAGCCCGGCGCCCGCCGCGACCCGGCCGCCGCCGACGGCTCGGCCGCGCACCCGCGCGGCTGGCGCGGGCACGGCGCGGCGGTGCTGCGCGGCGAGCTCTCCACGGGCGCGGTGAAGGCCGCCGGCTCGCTCGGGCTCGCGCTCCTGGCGATGGACCTGCTGGGCCTCTCCGACGGGCGCTGGCTGCTCGCGGCCGCGGTGCTGGTGCTGGCGACGAACGTCTTCAATCTGCTGGACCTGCGCCCCGGGCGCGCGGCGAAGGCGTTCGTGGCGCTCGGCGCCGGCCTGGCGATCGGTGCCGGCGAGCTGCGGACGCTGTGGACGCTCGGCCTGCTCGCCGGCCCGGCGCTCGTCGCCGGCGGCTATGACCTGCGCGAGCGCGCGATGCTCGGCGACACCGGATCCAACGTGCTCGGGGCGCTCGCGGGGCTGTGGCTCGTGCTGAGTCTTTCGAGTGCAGCGCAGCTGGTGTCCCTCGGAGTGCTGCTCGCGATCACCGTCTACGGCGAGCTGCGATCGATCTCCGAGCTGATCGAGCGGACTCCGGGGCTGCGGGAACTAGACTCTTGGGGCAGGCCCTCATGACCGCCTCCTCCGACCGCCACGCGCAGCCGCCCACCAAGACCCGGTTCATCTTCATCACCGGCGGCGTCGTGTCCTCTCTCGGAAAGGGCATCGCGGCGGCCTCGATCGGGCGCCTGCTGGTCGCGCGCGGGCTCACCGTGGGACTGCAGAAGTTCGACCCCTACATCAACATCGACCCGGGCACGATGTCGCCGTATCAGCACGGCGAGGTGTTCGTCACCGAGGACGGCGCCGAGACCGACCTCGACCTGGGCCACTACGAGCGCTTCACCGACGCCAACACGAGCCGCGCCTCGAACGTCACGGCGGGCGGCATCTACGACACGGTGATCCGGCGCGAGCGCCGCGGCGACTACCTCGGCGGGACCGTGCAGGTCGTCCCGCACATCACCGACGAGATCAAGCAGCGGATCTCCCTGATCGCCGAGTCGAGCGACGTCGACTTCGTGATCACCGAGATCGGCGGCACCGTCGGCGACATCGAGTCGCTGCCGTTCCTCGAGGCGATCCGCCAGTTCCCCGTGGACGTCGGGCGGCGCCGCTGCATGTTCATCCATCTGACGCTCGTGCCCTACATCGGGCACGCGGGCGAGCTGAAGACCAAGCCGACGCAGCACTCGGTCAACGAGCTGCGCCGCATCGGGATCGCGCCCGACATGCTGATGTGCCGCTCCGAGAGCCAGCTCTCGCTCGAGATCCGCAAGAAGATCGCCCTGTTCGCAAGCCTGCCGACCGAGGCGATCGTCTCGGCGTGCGACGTCGACGACATCTACAAGGTGCCGTTGACGTTCAACGAGCAGGGCGTCGACGACTTCGTGCTCGAGCACTTCGGGGTCGAGGCCCCGGCGCCGAACCTGGAGCGCTGGACGGAGCCGATCGAGCGCTCGGCCCGCGCGACGCGCACGGTCCGCATCGGCCTGGTCGGCAAGTACGTGCAGCTCGAGGACGCCTATCTGTCGGTCTCCGAGGCGTTGCGGCACGCCGCCTCGCTCCAGGACAGCCGGGTGGAGATCGACTGGATCGACTCCGAGCAGCTGCTCGAGGTGGCCCAGGCCGCGGAGCGGCTGCGCGACCTCGACGGGATCCTGATCCCGGGGGGCTTCGGCGGACGCGGCTGGGAGGGCAAGATCCACGCCGCCCAGGTCGCCCGCGAGCAGGAGATCCCATATCTCGGCATCTGCCTCGGGATGCACGTCGCGGTCAGCGAGTTCGCCCGCAACGTCGCCGGCCTGGAGGGCGCGAACTCGACCGAGATGGATCCCGAGACGCCGCACCCGGTGATCGACCTGCTGCCGGAGCAGAAGGAGGTCGCCGACCTCGGCGGGACGATGCGCCTCGGCGCCGACCCGATCAAGCTCCACGACGGCACGAGCGTGCGTGAGATCTACGGCGAGGCCGTCATCTACGAACGCCACCGCCACCGGTACGAGGTCAACAACCTGCTGCGCAAGCGCCTGCAGAGCGCCGGCCTCGGCATCTCGGGCACCTCGCCCGACGAGCGCCTCGTCGAGGTCGTCGAGCTGCCGGAGCACCCGTTCTACGTGGCCTCGCAGTTCCATCCCGAGTTCAAGTCCCGCCCCGAGCGCCCCGCGCCGCTGTTCCGCGAGTTCATCGCGGCGGCGCTCGCCCACGGGCCAGAGGGCCGCGAGCTGCGGGTGAAGGACACGCGCGCCGGTGCGGCCGAGAGCGCCGCCGGGGCCGCCAGCAGGGCGGGCGACGGCGCCGGGCGGCCGTGACGAGCGCCGCGGGCGCGACGGCGAGCGCGGCACTCCAGCACCGCTACCTGAGCCAGATCTTCGCCGAGCTCTGCGCGATCGAGAGCCCGTCGCTGCACGAGCGCGCGTGTGGCGAGCGCGTCCGCACGGAGCTCGCGGCGATCGGCCTCGAGCTGGAAGAGGACGGCGCCGGCGCCGCGATCGGCTCGGACTGCGGGAACCTGCTCGCCCGGGTCCCCGCCGCAGGCCACGAGGGAGCACCCCCCGTCGCGGCGGGCACGCAGGCGAGCGCCGGCGAGCCGCACCCTGAAGGGCACAGGCAGGCGGACGCGCCGCGGCGCTCGGTCCTGCTGTGCGCGCACCTGGACACGGTCCCGCTGCAGGCGCCGGTTGACCCGGTGCTGCGCGACGGGTTCTGGGAGAACGCCAACGACGGGATCCTCGGCGCGGACAACAAGGCGGCGATCGCGGTGCTGCTCGCGCTGGCCCGCCAGGTGCGGATGCAGGGGGCGCCGGTCGACGTCGAGCTGCTGTTCACGGTCGGTGAGGAGATCGCGCTGGCCGGCGCCGCCGAGTTCGACCCGTCGGTCCTGCGCAGTGAATACGGCTATGTCTTCGACCACGCCTCGCCGATCGGCGAGGTGATCATCGACTCGCCGTGCCACTTCCGCATCGACGCCTCCTTCCGCGGGGCGGCGGCGCACGCGGGGATCCGGCCCGAGGAGGGCAGGAGCGCGATCGTGGCCGCGAGCCGCGCGATCGCGGCGATGCGCCACGGCCGGATCGAGGGGGAGGGGACGGTCAACGTCGGCACGATCGAGGGCGGCAGCGCGATCAACGTGGTGCCCGAACGCTGCGAGCTGAGCGCCGAGGTGCGGGGCCTCGACGACCGCCGCGGCGAGGCGCTCGCTGCCGAGATCGTCGACCGCATCCACGAGGCGGCGAACCGGCCCGACTGCGACGTGGACGTCGACGTGGCGGTCAGGCGGACCTTCGCCGGCTACAAGCTGGCGCCTTCGGCGCCGCCGGTGCGGGCCGCCGAGGCCGCGCTGAGGGCGTGCGGCCACGAGCCCGTGCGGATCTCGAGCGGCGGCGGCTCGGATGCGAACGCGCTGATCGCGAAGGGCTTTCAGACCGTCAACCTGGCCAACGGGACGGAGCGCAACCACGAGCCCGGCGAGCGGGTCGCCGAGCTGGCCCTGCAGCAGATGCTGACCGTCGCCCTGTCGCTGCTCGACGAGGTCGCGGTGCTGGCGCCCGACCCGGCGCGCTAGCTTCCAGCCCCGATGCTCAAGCTCCGCCGCGCCACCGTGATCGAAGCCTCCCCGCCGGCAGGCGCGGCGACCGGCGAGCAGCGGCTGACGGTCGAGCTGCGAGGCGCCGGCACCCTGAAGGGCACCCCCCATGACGGGGGGCAGGCAAGCGAGCGCCGCGAGGCGATCGCCGACCTGGCGCTGGTCGGTCCCTCCCAGCGGGGCGATGACGTGATCGTCAACGTCGAGGCGCTCGACCTCGGGCTCGGCTCGGGGGGCTTCGACGTCGTCCACGTGAACCTGTCCCGGGGCCTCGACGCGCCCGGGGCGCGTACGCGCAACGTGATGAAGCTGAACTACACGAGCCTGCAGCACACCGTCGAGCCGGTCGAGACGGTCGGCGCCCAGGCGCTCCATCTGCCGCTCGGGAGCCCTGTGGCGGTGCTCTCGCTGCACGGCCAGCTCGCGCCCGTCGCCTGGGCCTACGCGCGCGCCAACCCCGGCGGGCGGCTGGGGTACGTGCAGACGGAGGGCGGCGCGCTGCCGGGCGGGCACTCGCGGACGGTCGCCGAGCTGCGCCGCGGCGGGCAGCTCGACGGCCACATCACCGCCGGCGCCGCGCACGGCGGCGAGCTCGAGGCGGTGAGCACCGTCGGCGCGCTCCATCACGGCATCGCCGCGCTCGGTTGGGACGCCGCCGTCGTCGGCCCGGGACCCGGGATCGTTGGGTCGAGCTCGCGGCTCGGCCACGGCGGCATGGCGGCGCTCGACTCGGCCCACCTCGCGCTGGCCCTCGGCTGCGCGACGCTGCTCGTCGCCCGCATGTCCTCGGGCGACGGGCGCGACCGCCACCGCGGCATCTCGCATCACACCCTGACGGTGCTGGAGCTGCTGCTCGAGCCGGTGACGGTGGCGCTGCCGGCGGGGATGCGCTCGCCCGTCGGAGCGGACCTGCGGGCCGGCCTCGGCGCGGTCTTCGGAGGCGCGGTGGGCGCCCGCCCCGCGCTCGCGCTCGACGTCGAGCGCCCGGTGCGCATCACGCGGCACGACTGGCGGCGGGCCGAGGTCGACCTGCCGGCCTATGCGGCGAGTGGGCTGCCGGCCGAGACGATGGGACGGAGCCTCGCCGAGGACCCGCTGTTCTTCGGCGCGGCGCTCGCCGGCGGGGCCGCGCTCGCCGAGCTCGCGCCGGACGGATTCGAGACCGGGCCGGCGCTCCATGCCGGCCCGGGCGAGAGCGGCGACGGCAGCGAGGCGGCTTGAGCTCCCCCAGGGCGTTCGAGGCGCTCGGCGGCGAGACGGTCTATGCCGGGCGCATCTTCGAGGTGCGAGTCGAGCGCTTCCGCCACGCCGACGGCGAAGTCGTCGAGCGGGAGATCGTGCGCCACAGCGGCGCGGTCGGGATGCTCGCCTACGACGAGCGCGAGGTCTGGCTGGTGCGCCAGCCGCGCGAGGCGGTCGGCGAGCCGGACCTGCTCGAGATCCCGGCGGGCAGGCTCGACAAGCGCGGCGAGGAGCCGCTCCAGGCCGCGCAGCGCGAGCTCGCCGAGGAGATCGGGCGCCGCGCCGGGCGCTGGGAGCCGATCCTCACGTACTACACCGGCGCCGGCTTCACCGACGAGCGCGTCCACCTGTTTGCCGCGACCGAGCTCTCCGAGGCCAGCGCCGACAGCGGCGAGCAGGAGCGGATCGAAGTCGTCCGCTGGCCTCTGGCCGAGCTCGGCGCCGCGCTCGCCGAGTGCCGCGACGCCAAGACGCTGATCGCGCTGTCCTGGCTGGCGCGGCGCCTGAACGCCTGATTGCACCGCCAGGAGGGCCGCGGGGCGGCGCGAAGCTGTCGTCGTGGCATTGTCCGAGACACTCCTCGCGCCCGCCGCGCCGGCGGCGGAGGTGGCGAGCGCGCACGGGGCGCCCGCCGCGCCGGCATCCGCAGCCGAGGCGCCCTCCTCCCCGGGAAAGGGGGGCTCGGCCGCGACCGCGCGCCTGGTCGGCGACTTCCTCGCCTATCTCGATCTCGAGCGGGGGCTCTCGCGCAATACGCTCGAGGCCTACCGGTGCGACCTGCAGCAGTTCTCGCAGTACCTCGAGCGCAACGGGCTGACGGTCGAGGGGGCGGCTCACGGCGACCTCGCCGCGTTCCTCGACGAGCTTGCCGAAGGCAGGGAGGGTCACCCGCC
The DNA here is from genome assembly GCA_963721285.1 of uncultured Solirubrobacteraceae bacterium. Classification (GTDB taxonomy): domain Bacteria; phylum Actinomycetota; class Thermoleophilia; order Solirubrobacterales; family Solirubrobacteraceae; genus Palsa-744. Next base: position 407,000 of record CAVRIN010000004.1, read on the forward strand.
GGTCGCGGCGACCACACTCGGGCGCAAGGTCGCCTGCCTGCGCTCGTTCTACCGCCATCTGCGCCGGGAGGAGCTGATCGAGCACGATCCCACCGCCGATCTGCGGGGGCCGCGCAAGCAGCAGCGGCTGCCGCGCGTGCTGAGCCGGGAGGAGGTCAGGAAGCTGCTCGAGCAGCCGCGGGGGTCGAGCCCGCTGGCCCAGCGCGACAGGGCGTTGCTGGAGGTGATGTACGCGTGCGGCCTGCGCGCCTCCGAGGTGGTCGGGCTGGAGCTCGGCGACCTGGACATGGAGGAGGGGCTGCTGCGGACGCGCGGCAAGGGTTCCAAGGAGCGGATCGTGCCCGTCGGCCGCCAGGCGCTGGCGGCCCTGGCCGTGTACCTGCGCAGCGCCCGCCCCGAGCTGGTCGGCGACAGGCCCCAGTCGCGGCTGCTGGTCAACCACCGCGGCGGCGCGCTGACGCGGCAGGGCCTCTACAAGATCGTGCAGGGCCATGCCCGCGCCGCCGGGCTCGACCAGCGGATGAGCCCGCACACCCTGCGCCACAGCTTCGCGACGCACCTGCTGGCCGGCGGCTGCGACCTGCGCTCGCTGCAGGAGATGCTCGGCCACGCGGACCTCGCGACCACGCAGGTCTACACCCACCTGTCTGCCGAGCGCCTGAAGGACGCCTACTTCGGCGCCCATCCACGCGCTACTCGATAGACATCAGGCGATGAGCCCGAGTCCGGCCCGGCGAGCCTTCGTGCTCGTGATCGACGCCTGCGGCGCCGGCGCCCTGCCCGACGCGGCCGACTACGGGGACGAGGGGACGAACACGCTGAGCCACCTCGCGCAGGCGGCGGGCGGGCTGCGACTGCCGGTGATGCAGGCGCTCGGGCTGGGCTCGATCCTCGACATCGACGGCGTCCCGCCCAGCCCTGGCCCGGCGATCCATGGTCGCCTCGCGCCGCTCGGACCGGGCAAGGACTCGATCACGGGGCACTGGGAGCTGATGGGGGTCTCGCTGCCGGCGGCGCTGCCGACCTACCCCGAGGGGTTCCCGGAGCCGCTCGTGCGGCGTCTGGAGAAGGCGATCGGCCGGGAGATGATCTGCAACCGCCCCGACAACGGGCTGGCGGCGATCGAGCACTACGGAGCGGAGCACCTGCGCAGCGGCGCGCTGATCCTCTACACCTCCCAGGACTCGGTCCTGCAGCTGGCCGGTCACGTCGAGGTGATCGGTGAAGCCGAGCTGTATGAGGCGTGCGAACGGGCGCGGGAGCTGATGAGCGGGTCCGACGGCGTCGGCCGCGTGATCGCGCGCCCGTTCACGGGCCGCCCGGGCGCGTTCGAGCGGACGCCCGGTCGCCGGGACTTCTCGCTGGCGCCGCCGGGGCCGAGCTACCTGGAGGAGATCGAGCGCGCCGGCCTGCCGGTGACCGGCGTCGGCAAGATCGGCGACCTGTTCGCCAGGCGCGGGATCAGCGCGACGCTGCCGGGTGTGAGCAACGAGCAGGCGCTCGAGTCGGTCGCCGCCCTTGCGGGGTCGATGCCGGCGGGATTCGCGTTCGCGAACCTGATCGAGACCGATCAGCGCTACGGGCACCGCAAGGACGTCGAGGGGTTCGCGCGGGCGCTGGAGCAGATCGACGAGCGCGTCGGGGAGCTCGTGGCCGCGCTGGGCGAGGGCGATCTGCTGATCGTGACCGCCGACCACGGCGTCGACCCGCTGCACCCGGGCACCGATCACACGCGCGAGCACGCACCGCTGCTGGCGCTGACCGGGGCGATGGCGCGCGCGGGGGCGGCCGGCGGCTCCTACGGCGGGCGGCGCCACGACGGCCCGATGGCGGACGTCGGCGCGAGCGTGCTCTGGTGGCTGACGGGCGGCGCGGCGCCCGCCCTCCCGGGCCGCTCGTTCCTAAGCTGAGGCAGCATGCCGGAGCTTCCCGAGGTCGAGACGATCAGACGCCAGCTCGCGCCGCTCGTCGAGGGGCGCAGGATCGAGGAGATCGAGATCGACGACCCGCGCTGGTCGCGCCCGCTCACCCCGGCCGAGCTCGAGGATGCGTTGCGCGGCCGGCGCGTCGAGCGGCTACGCCGGCGCGGCAAGTACCTGGTGTGGGACCTCGAGGACGACGTGCACCTGGCTCAGCACCTGCGGATGACGGGAGCGGTGCTCGCCGACCCCGATCCCGAGCCCGATCACGCGCGCGTGCGGATCGATCTCGCTCAGCGCAGGAAGGGCGGGCGTCCCGTGCGCCTCGTGATCGACGACCCGCGGCGGTTTGGCACCGGCGAGCTGCTGCTGGGCTCAGAGGCGCTCGAGAACTTCCTCGACGCGCGGCTCGGGCTGGAGCCCTTCGACGAGGCGTTCACGGGGGCGCACCTGCGAGAGGTGCTGCGCGGGCGCCGCGCGCCGATCAAGTCGGCGCTGCTGGATCAGCGCCGGGTGGCGGGTGTCGGGAACATCTACGCCGATGAGGCGCTGTTCCGCGCCGGCATCCACCCGCTGCGCGCGGCGGGGAGCCTCACGGCGGCGGAGGCCGAGCGGCTCCGGGACGGGATCCGCGCCGCGCTCGAAGCGGGCATCGACGCGCACGGCGCGAGCATCGACGACTTCCGCGACATCGAGGGCGTCAAAGGCTCGTTTCAGGAACGCTTCCTCGTGCACCGGCGCGAGGGCGAGCCGTGCCCGCAGTGCGGCGGGACGATCAAGAGGATCGTCGTCGGGGGGCGGGGGACCTACGTGTGCGAGCGTTGCCAGCCGCGCCCGCGGGGGGCGCGCCGTGCCGCTAGCCGGACGCCGAACCGGCCGAACCGGGAGACAGCCGCTCCGCGGCAATCCCCGAACCGGCCAGCAGCTCCTCCAAGCGCCCGTCCTGGTCGGCGGCGAGCAACTCGTTGAGGCCGCCGACCAGCCGCTCGCCGACGACCACCTGCGGGAAGCTCATCATGCCCGTTTTCTTGACCAGCTCGAGGCGGCCCGCCGGGTCCTTCGTGAGGTTGACCTCCGCGTACTCGACGCCGCGCGCGGTCAGCATGCCCTTGACGCGGCCGCAAAAGGAGCAGGGATCGGTCGTATAGACGGTGACAGCACCCATTACTTCACAAAGTATAGCCAGGGGGCGAGATGATTATTTCAGGGTGGTGACGCGCGCGTCGGCAGCCGCCGGCGGGTGGCGCGGATCGCGACGGCGCGGGCGGCGGCCGGGCTCCTGGCGCCGGGGGCGAACCTAGACTCAGTCGCGGATGCCTGGACCAGTCAAGACAGAGGCGGTGGTGCTGCGCTCGATGCGCTACAGCGAGGCCGACAGGATCCTGCACCTGTATACGCCCGCGCGCGGCCGCGTGGCGGCGATCGCGAAGGGCGTGCGGCGCGCGCGCAGCCGCTTCGGCGGGCGGCTGGAGCCGTTCTTCAGGATCCAGGCGGAGCTGCACGAGGGGCGCGGCGAGCTGCTGACGGTGACCGGCGCCCAGACGGTCGAGGCGTACCCCCGCCTGCGGGGCGACGCGCGGGCGATCGACGCTGCCGCGCGCGCGTGCGATGCGGTCGGGCGGCTGTTCGAGACCGGCGAGCCGCATCCGGGCGTGTTCAACCTGTTGTGCAGGCAGCTCGCGCTGCTCGACGAGCAGGCGGGTTTGCCGGTGGGCGCCGCTTCCAGCCGTGCCGGAGCGCTCAGCTTCCGCCTGAAGCTGCTGCTGGCCGCCGGCCTCGCGCCGCAGCTCGGGGCCTGTGCAAGCTGTGGGGAGACCGAGCACTTGGTGGGGTTCTCGGGGGCGGACGGCGGGGTGGTCTGCTCGGCCTGCGAGGCGGGGTCGTTCCCGCTCGGGGCCGAGGCCCACGAGTTCATGGCCGGCGCGCTCGGGCGGCCGCTGAACGAGGTTCCGCCGGCGGGCGAGCAGACGCTCTCGCAGGCGGAACGCGCGATCGCGGCGACGCTCGAGCACCACGCCCACCTGCGGCTCATGCCGGCGTTCGCTGCGGCGTAGCCGCAGTCGTTTGGATAAGGTCGCGGTCGTGGACGAGGGCCTGCCGATCGCCTACCGGGTACTTGAGCGCGGCGTGCCGGTGCTGAGCCGCGACGGCGAGGAGGTCGGCACCGTCGACCACGTGGTGGCGGCCGTGGAGCAGGACATCTTCCACGGGCTCGTGATCGACGCGAAGCGGCTGGGCAAGCGCTTCGTCCCGGCCGAGGACGTGGCGTCGCTGCACGAGCGGGGCGTCGACCTGCGGATCCCCGCGGCGGAGGTGGCCGCGCTCCCGGCGCCGGGCGGGGGCGCACCCGAATACACGGAGGATCCCTCCGAGTCGAAATGGGAGCACTGGACGCGGAAACTGACCGGCAGGAAAGACTGGCGCCCGCTCGAATAGCGGCGGGCCGCCGCCGGCCCCGGCCGCTGCCGGTGCGAGAATCGGGCTGTGAGCCCGACCAGGTCAGAGAGCGTCGCCGAGGAGTTCGCCGAGCGGATCGCCGAGCAGGAGCAGCGGCTGCTCTCGCCGCTGGCGGCGCGCTCCTATCCGGCGCTGCGCGAGCACGAGGAGGAGGACTGCTCGCTGCGCACGCCGTTCCAGCGCGACCGCGACAGGATCGTCCACTCGAAGGCGTTCAGGCGCCTGACGCACAAGACGCAGGTCTTCGTCCTGCCCCGCGGCGACCACTACCGCACGCGCCTGACCCACACGCTCGAGGTGACGACGATCTCGCGCACGGTGGCTCGGGCGCTGCGGCTGAACGAGGACCTGGTCGAGGCGATCGGGCTCGGGCACGACCTGGGCCATCCTCCGTTCGGGCACATCGGCGAGGAGGTGCTGGATAGCTGCCTGCGAGAGCGGTTCGGGTTGGGTTTTCGCCACTACCAGCAGTCGCTGCGGATCGTCGAGCGGCTGGAGCCGGCGCCGAGCTCGGTGCGCGGGTCGGTGGCGGCGGGCCTGAACCTGACGAGCCAGGTGCGCGAAGGGATCGCCCGGCATTCGAGCCGGGCGGAGCAGCCGGCCACGCTGGAGGGCCGGATCGTGCGCGTGATCGACAGGGTCGCCTACATCAACCACGACATCGACGATGCGGTTCGGGCCGGGCTCCTGAGCGAGGGCGAGCTGCCGGCCGGGCCGCTCGAGGTGCTCGGGCGCAGCGGCTCGGCGCGCATCGACCGGCTGGTCCACGACATGGTCGAGCATTCCGAGCGGGCCGGCGACATCGTCCAGGGGCCGGAGGCTGGCCCCGCGATGGACGAGCTGCGGGACTTCATGTTCGAGCGCGTCTACCTCGGGCCCGCGGTGAGGACCGAGCGCGAGCGGATCGCGGCCGTGCTCAGGCGGCTGTTCGAGCACTACGTCGAGCATCCGGAGCTGCTGCCGGCTCCCGCGGCAGGCGCCCCGGTTGCGGCTGCGGCGAGCGCGGAGGAGGCCGAGGCGGGCCTCGCCCAGCGCGTGACGGACTATCTGGCGGGGATGACGGACCGCTACTGCATCAGGGAGTACACGGAGCTCCAGGTGCCGCGGGCTTTCGCCCGCTAGGTTGCCGCCATGGCGCTGTACACGAGGCAGTCGCGGGACAGCGTCCGCGACGCGGTCGACTTCGTCGAGCTGGTGGGCGCGCGGACCGAGCTGCGCCGTGCGGGTCCGGCCCGCTACGAGGGGCTGTGCCCGTTTCACGATGAGCGCACGCCGTCGTTCGGGATCGACCCGGCGCAGAAGGTGTACTACTGCTTCGGCTGCCAGGCCTCGGGCGACGTCTTCACGTTCGTCCAGGAGACCGAGGGCCTCGACTTCCGCGGCGCCCTGGAGCTGCTCTCCGAGCGCTACGGCGTGGAGCTGCAGCTCGAGCAGGAGGATCCGCGCGAGGCGCAGCTACGCCAGGCGCGCGAGCGGCTGCTGGAGCTGTTGGGCCGGACTGCCGGCTACTACGAGCGCTACCTGTGGGAGTCCGAGGAGGCGGCGCACGCGCGCGACTACCTGGTCAAGCGGGGGCTCGGCGAGGCGATCCTGCGCGAGTTCAGCGTCGGCTACTCGCCGAGCGCCTGGGACAGGGTGCTGGTGGCCTCGAAGCAGGGCGGCTTCTCCGCGCGCGAGCTGTACGACGCGGGGCTCGCGCAGCGCTCCGGCGGGGCCGGGCGGATCTATGACCGATTCCGCTCGCGCATCATGTTCCCGCTCGCGGACATCCGCGGCCGGGTGCTCGGCTTCGGCGCGCGGGCACTCGACCACGACGAGGGCGGGGGCGCGGCGCAACGCGGCGAGCGGCGGGACAGCCGCCGGCCGAAGTACCTGAACACCTCTGACAACGACGTGTACCACAAGGGCAAGCACCTCTACGGCGCCCACCTGGCCAGGCAGGCCGCGACGAAGGCGGGCGAGGTGATCCTCTGCGAGGGCTACACCGACGTGATCGCGCTGCACCAGGCCGGAATCCGCAACGCGGTGGGGCTGATGGGGACCGCGCTGACGCCCGAGCAGGTCGCCGAGCTGTCACGGATGGCCAACTCGGTGCTGCTCGCCCTGGATGCGGACACTGCCGGGCAGGAAGCGATGCTGCGAGCGTACGACCTGGCGGCCAGGCGCGACCTGGCCCTGAGGGTCGTTCCGATGCCGCAGGGAAGCGACCCAGCCGACGTCCTGCTGGCCGACGGGCCCGAGACGATGCGCGAGTTGTTGGCTCGCTCTGTGGAGTTCCCGCGTTTCCGCGTCGAGCGGGTGCTCGCCGGTGGGGATGCTTCCGACACCGAGGTGCAGGACCGGATGCTCGACGAGCTGCGGCTGGTGTTCGCGAAGCTGCCGCAGCGAAGCGCGGTGCGAGACGAGCTGACGCAGCTCGTCTCCAGCAATTTCGCGCGCTCGAACGACCTGGTCGAGAAGCGGCTGGCGGAACGAGCCTCGCCGGCGCCCGAGCGCGCGGGGAGGGCACAGGCCATCCCGAACGGAGCCCAGCCGCAGAACCTCTCGCAGCTGGACGGGACCGAGCGCACCTTTCTCGCACTGTGCATCGCCGAGCCGGAGCTGGGCGCGCAGGCGCTGGCGCGCCTCGACCCCGAGACGCACTTCTCGAGCGACGTGGCACGTCGCGCTGCGCGGTACCTGGTGGACGGCGGCCTTCCGGTCTCGATCTCGGCACCCGAGCTCGAGGGGGACGAGAAGCTGCGGGCACTCTTCGCCGAGCTGCTCGTCCAGGCAGCCGGGGAAGAGCCGAATTCGGAGATCCTCGACGTGCAGCGGCTGCAGCTCGAGCTGGCGGGCCTCGATCGCGGGATCCAGCACGCGCGACGGCGCGACGGCGTCGACGTGAGCGCACTCGCGCGCCAGAAGGCGGAGAAGAAAATCGAGTTTGACCGCGCGTACGCGCGGGTGCTCGACGAGACGGGGGAGAGGGAGCGCTAGCGGGAGCCGGCCGGGGATCGGACCGTGACACCGCTGCAAACTTTCGTGTCAGCGATGTGAAGGTCGCGCCGAAACCCTTCATTTGCGGGGGAAAGGGCCTCAGGATGGGGTCATGGATCGGGAGCAGCTCGAAGGGCTGCTGGCGGAGGCTGAAGCGCCTTGAGATCAACGCCAAGGGCGTCGCCTTCGCACTCGATACGCTTCGTGCGGAGGCGCGCAAGTGCGTGCTTCTGTGCTCTAATTGCCACGCCGAGGTCGAGGAGCGAGGAAACGCGCCGCCGCCCGAGGCGCGTTGACAGAAGCACACATAGACAGGCCTTACTGTCCGGGGTAGCTCAATGGCAGAGTAACCGGCTGTTAACCGGTAGGTTGTGGGTTCGAGTCCCACCCCCGGAGCTTTCACCGAGTCACCTCTCCAGGGCCTCAGGGTCTTGGAGGCCGTCGGGCAGGCAGGGCTGATTTGCCAAGACGCGCGAGTCGCGCCACGCGTCGGCCGCGGGGCTCGCCGACGCGCTCGAGGGGGCGAGGCGCTCGCGCGCCGGTCGCAGATCAGTCGGCGCGGCGAACAGGCGCTGGTGGTCGCTCGCGAAGTCCTCAAGCCTGAGCCAGGGCGCTGGTCTATTAGGCTGGATCCATGGCAGGGCAGCCCAGCGGTGCCTCCCCCGACCTAGGGGATCTGCCAGGGCCGGTGCGCTGTTACTTCGCGGCGGATGCACGACGAGACATCGATGCGATCCTCGCGCTGTTCACGCCAGATGCGGCTGTCATCGATGAGGGAAAGACGTATCGGGGAACCGAGAAGCGGCGGGAATGGCAGGACGGACCAGCTTCGCGGTACGACTACCGAGTGGAGATCGCTGACCACCGGGAGCTCGCCGACGGTCGCGTCCGTGTCGTTGGACGTCTTGATGGCAACTTCCCGGGAGGCACGGCTACCGTCAACTTCGATTTCGAGCTCGCCGACGAGCGGATAGCCGGCCTGGCTATCGCTCCCTGACCCGGAGAGAATCCGCAGCGGGGTTGGCCCAAGCGCGACTCAGGCCTCGACCAACATGATCATCGTCTCCGGGCGCACGCCGTCGTGCTCCATCGCCTCGGCGGCCTCCTGGCTCGCCAGAGCCTCTTCCAGGGCCTCCATGCTCGGCGTCTCGACGATCAGCCCGACGCGGTTCGAGCCGTCCTGGTGGCGAAACGTTCGCGCGCTCATCCCGAGCGAACCGAAGAATTCGTCGCGCTTGTTTGACGTCAGCCAATGGTCGACGTCGTCGACCTCGTGTACGGCGATCACGGTGGGCATTCGCTCTCCTCTCCGCCCGGCTTGTGGGCTCAGGCGATCAATGTGAGGCCAACCTACTCTCCGGGCCACGCCTCGCGCCGCGGGATCAGAGGTCGATGATCGGATGCTCCTCGGTCAGGAACAACGACGATCGGTCGAAGTCGATGAACTTCGCCTCGTCCGCGATCAGGATCTCGTTGGCGCGCTGGCCTTCCTCCGTGGTCGACGCTGCGACGAACGCCTCGAGGGAGTCCCACCATATTTCGGCGACGCCGTCGTGGGCCTCTGCCGTGCCGCGTGAAGCAGCGAGCGCCCCGTGCAGCTCCGTCTCGAGCGTGTGCGTCTGCACGTAGCGCCTGGCCCCCAGCGACGTCAGCAGGCTGCGGGCGAGCGGACCGTGCTCGTCGAGCCAGTAGCGGTGGAACTCCTCGCGCGAAAGCTCCGCACGCCTGCGGATGACGAAGACGAGCTTGATCACGGGTGGGGGCAAGCTAGCCGATCGACTCCCATCGCGCGCTCGCGGCGAGCCGCTCGACGAGCTCCGATGCCCCAGCCCCGGCGTCGTGTTCCCGCGACCACTTCGCGAGCTCGTGCGCCCGCGCGGTGATCGAGGGCTCCTCCAGTGCCCGCTCGACCGCGAGCCGTACCGAGCGCGGCGAGACGAAGCGGCGCGGCAGCCTCACCCCGGCGCCCGCCCAGTCGAGACGCGCGGCGTTCTCGTTCATGTCGCCGACGGCAGGACAGGCGACGACCGCGCAGCCGCACGAGATCGCTCTGACGAGCGTGCCGTGGCCGGCGTGGCAGACCACGACCCGGCAACGGGGCATCGTGCGCGTGTAGACGACCCAGTCGACGACGCGGGCGTTGTCCGGAACTGGCAGCGGGCGGGAGGGCAGCCGCCTGTTCCATGTCCCGATCACGCGGACGGGCGCGTCGGCCAGTCCGCGAAGAGCATCGCGGAGCAACTGGTGCTCCGCGTCCTGCGCCGTCGACGTCGCGATCAGCACCAGCGGGCGCTCCTCGTCATCGCCCGACTCCAAATCGGCCTCGAGCGCGGAGAGCGCATCGCCCGTCCCGTTTGCCTCCGGCGGCTCCCACATCAGCGGGCCGACGACGTGCACGTGCTCGGGCCAGCGCCGCGGGTACTCGAGCTGGGGGAAGGTGGCCACGATCGCCAGGTCGCGGCTGATGCCGCCGTGCACGTGCTCGAGCGCGGGCAGCCCGAGCCGCGCCCGCGTTTCGTTGAGCTCGCTGCGCCCGCGCTCCAAACCGCGCTGCACCACCGGGTTAGCGCGTCGCCAGAGCGTCCGGCCGGCGGACGTCCGTGGCATCCGCGCTCCGAGCGAGTAGATCGGGTGTTCCGGGCGGCCGTGCGGGTACACGTGCGGGATCAACGTCGCCCACGGCCGGCCGTCGAGCTCGGCCGCGAGCGCCGGCGCGAGCGTGAGGATGTCGGCGACGACGACCTCGGGGGCGAGCTCGCGCACGAGCGGCAGCGTGTCGTTGGCGGCGTGGACGACGGCCTCGTAGAAGTCGAGCGGCTCGGGGCCCTGCGGGAAGACCTGGTACTCGGGGGCGGGCGCGAACGCCATCCCCTCGCCCTCGACGTGGCGCTGCCAGCGCCTCCAGGTCTGCAGCGTGACCTCGTGACCGCGCGCCACGAGTGCGCGCCCGAGCGCGATCATCGGAAAAGCGTGGCCGGGGTCCCCGAAGGCGCCCAGCAGGATCCTGCGGCGGGCGGCCACGCCTGGCCTCGCGGCGCTCAGGCGGCCAGCTCGGCCAGCAGGCGCATCTGCTCCAGGCGTTCGTCGCGCCCCAACGCGGTCGGCGTGATCCCGAGCGTGCCGACGCCGGCGTCGCGGTAGGCGGCAAGGCGGTCGCGTACGACGTCCTTCGGCCCGACGAGCGAGACGCGGTCGATCAGCTCGTCGGGTATCGCCGCCATCGCCTCGTCGCGCTTGCCTTCGAGGTACAGGTCCTGGATCGTCTTGGCCTCGGCCTCGTAGCCGTAGCGGCTGACGAGCTGGTTGTAGAAGTTCTGCTTGCGCGAGCCCATGCCGCCGACGTACAGCGCGATGAACGGGCGCATCGTGTCGCGTGCCTGCTCCAGGTCGTCGGCGATGCACAGGCTGACGGTCGGCGCGATGTCGAAGCCGTCGAGGCTTTTACCGCTGCGGGCCGCGCCGTCTTCGAGCAGCTTTCGCAGGTCGGCGACGTGCTCGGGCGAGAACAGCGTCGGGATCCAGCCGTCGGCGATCTCCCCGGCGAGTTCGGTGTTCTTCGGCCCGATCGCCGCCAGGTAGATCGGGATCTGCTCCTGGACCGGTGAGATCGTCAGCTTCAGCGCCTTGCCGGGCCCGTCAGGCAGCGGCAACTCGAGCGTCTCACCCTTGAACTCGACTCGTTCACGGGCCAGCGCCATCCGGATGACCGTCACGTACTCGCGCGTGCGCTGGAGCTGTTTGGCGAAGCGCTGGCCATGCCAGCCCTCGGCGACCTGCGGGCCGGAGGAGCCGATGCCGAGGATCATGCGCCCGCCCGAGAGCTGGTCGATCGTCGCCGCGGTCATCGCCGTCATCGCGGCTGAGCGGCCGGGCATCTGGAAGATCCCCGAGCCGAGGCGGATCTTGCTGGTCTGCCCGGCGAGCCAGCCGAGCACGGTGGCGGTGTCCGACCCGTACGCCTCGGCGGCCCAGACGGAGTCGTAGCCGAGCCGCTCGGCCTCCTGGACGATCTGCAACTGGTCCTCGGAGGTCAGGCCGAGGCCCCAGTAACCGATGTGGATGCCGAGCTTCATGCAGGTTTCCTTTCAGCTGCAGGGATTTCCTTGCCGGCAGAGAGGCGGGGGCCTAGTCTTGACCGCGCCCCTCCAGCGACGGCCCGAGCGCCTCGAGCGGGGCACAGCCTATGCGAAACCGCCGCCCATCAAGCAGCCCGGTCGAGCGTCTGCGCACGGCGATCGACTGCCTCCCGGTCGCGACCAGGGAGGCGATGCTCGCCGGCGTGTTGGCCAGCGAGCGGGTCATCGTCGGCGCTTACACGGACGGGCGCGGCGGCGTCTGCCCGATGCTCGCGGCCCACCGGGCGGGCGCTCCCACCGACTTCCTCTCCTTCGCCAGGGCCTGGGACCGCTTCGCCCGCTGCCACGGCGCGAGACGCCCGGCGACCGAGCGCGAGGTGCGGATCCTCGTGGCACACCTGCGCGACAGCCTCGAGGAAGCGGACGGGCTCGAGCTCGACCGCGCGATCGCCGACCACCGCAGCCTGCTGGCCGCAGCCATGCGCCGCGGCCGGCTGCGCTCCGACGAGCACGACCCCGGCGGCGAGATCCGCGCCCGGCGCCTCACCCGCCCGCTCCGGCGGACGGCCGGCACGGCACGACTGAGCCGGGCGTCGCGTCCGCAGCCGGAGCGCTCTCGGCCGGCTGTCCCGGCCTGAGCCCGGGACGCGGCTACGCCGTCTCAGTGCGGTGGCCTTGCGTCTTCCCGCTGAGCTAATGCTGAAACCGCGCGCGTCAGCGCGCGGACGCCGCTAGAGCGAGTCGCCCGGGCGGATGAACATGACCTCCGGTATGACGCAGGCGGGAGAGAGGCGCAGCAGGAAGCGGACGGACTCGGCGATGTCCTCCGGGCGGATCATCTCTGCGGCGGGGACGTGCTCCTTGACGAAGTCGGTCATCGGCGTGTCGACGAACGCGGGGCAGAGCGCGGTCGACTTGATGCCCTCGCCGCTGATTTCCTTGTTCATCGCTTCAGTCCAGCCGACGACTCCGTGCTTGGTCGCCGAGTAGACGGACAGCCAGCCCTCGCCGCGCTTGCCCGAGATCGAGGACGTGTTCACGACGAGCGCGTTTTTGTGCTCGGCGGCGGCCTCGCGCAGCATCGGCATGCACTCGCGGTAGAAGATGAAGATCTGGCGCAGGTTGATCGCCAGCTGCATGTCGATGTGCTTGGTCTGGAGCTCGCCGACGGGAGCGCCTATGCCCACGCCGGCGTTGTTGACGAGCACGTCGAGCCGCCCGAAGCGCTCGCGGTGCGTCGCGACGACCTGCTTGATCTGCTCCTCGTCTGCGACGTTGACTGCCAGCGACTCCACCTCGTGTCCGAGCTCGCGAAGTTCGGCAACCGCGCCCTCGAGCTTCTCGGGGCGCCGGGAGGCGACGGTCATCGCAAAGCCCTCTTCGCCGAGGACCTTGGCGATCGCCAGCCCGATCCCGCTCGACGCGCCCGTGACGATCGCTGCCTTCTCTGCCGCCATCTGCCATCCCTCCTGTCGTGAGCCAGCCAAGGCGCCGCCGGTTCGGACGGCGGCGGCAGCATATCTCGACGGCACCGCCGGCCCGGGCGCGCCGGCCGCAGACCGCGCCTCGACGGGCGTAGACTCCGACGCGCAACGTCGTCTATCAGCGGGGGTTCACGATGTTCAACGCAAAGCCGACTCGCAAGCTGCAGATCATGATCCCGGCGATCTCTGCCGCACTGCTCATCCTGGTCGCCAGCGCCCTTGCCATGGGCGGCGAAGGTCCCAAGATCAGGGCCAAACCGCACAGGCTGATGATCAACACGGACACGACCCTGAAGGGCAAAGGCTTCCCGGCGAACACGACGATCCAGCTGCGCGAGTGCGGGCGCACGTCCTGGCTCGCGCCCGAAAACCCGTGCGTCGAAGGGGATGAAACCTCGGTCGTGACCGACGCCAAGGGCCGCTTCCAGACGTCCTTCCACGTCGGCCTCTGTCCCGAAGGCGAACCGACGAAAAGGCCGACCCAGCGCGTCTGCTACGTGGGCGAGCTCGTCACCGGCGAAGACACCGGCAGCCTCGTCGGCGCCGCCCGGCTGATCGTCAGCTACCCCTGAGCGCCGGCCGCTCGCTCGCCGGGGGCCCGGCCGTCCGGGAGGACGGCGGGCGCTGGTAGCGTCTGCCTCGTCAGCCTGGGCCGAGGCCCGCGCGGGCGTCGGGCCCGTAGCTCAGTTGGTCAGAGCTGCCGACTCATAATCGGTAGGTCCCTGGTTCGAGTCCAGGCGGGCCCACATCAGGAAAGCCCCGCTGCGGCGGGTGTTCCGTTCTCGAGGACCCAAGGCGGTCGGCGCAAACGGCAAGGGTGCTAACGGAAGTGCAAACAACACCCCTCAGCTACCGCCCCTCACGGCATGGGAGCGGCCCCAGCAGAGCCACGTCCGGAGGGGGCCGAAGCACCCGATCATGCCCTTGACCGGTTGCTCCCTCCCTACAGAGGGATAAGTGAACCGACCATCTGGAGATGGGTCATCACCCCATCCGGACGAGGCGGCTGGCGGGCTTGGAGGCGACGCTTAGTAACCCTCGAATTGCGTCCGATTGGAGGCCGATGATGAGCGGGGCCAGTACGTCCGACCAGCTTGTCGCTGGTGTGTTCAACGACCATGCGGCTGGGGAGGCCGCGCTGGCGAAACTGAGGGAGATGGGGCCCCAGCTCTCGGACGCGGGCGTAAGTGGGGTCCTCACCGTCGAGAAGGGGGGCGACGGGAACATCACGGCAGGGGTGGTCGACGTGCCGGGAGCCTCCGACGAGGCCGAGGCGCTGGTGGCGAAGACGCGGTCTGCGTCAGAGAGGATCGTGGGCGGGCGACCCGAGGGTGGAACCCCGACAGCTGAGCTTGGCCAGGCGCTGATGCCCGGCGCGATCGCCGTCGTCGCCAAACCGATCAATCGAGGAGCGGACCGATGAATGACGTGGACGTGCTTGGGCCGGTCGACTATCTGGTGGTCGAGTTCCCGGCGGACAAGGCCAACTTCTCCGGGGAGATAGCGGCCGCGCTGAAGGACTTGGTGGAGCGCGGCGTTGTGCGTGTGCTTGACCTTGTCATGCTCAGGAAGGACGCAGATGGATCCGTCGAGGGGTTCGAGTTGCACGAGTTCGACGGCAGTGCCCTCGGCGAGCTGCGGGAGTTCGAGGCTGACGTCGCGATGGTTCTCGCCGAGGAGGACATCGAGGCGATCGGGCTGGCGCTCGAGCCCGGCAGCGTCGCGGGGGTGCTGGTGTGGGAGAACAGCTGGGCCGCGCCGTTCGGCTCGGCGGTACGCCGTGCCGGCGGTCAGCTCGTCGCGAACGGGCGCATCCCCACCCAGGCCCTCCTGGCAGCAGTCGAAGCCGAAGAGCAAAACGCAACCGAGGGAGAATGAGATGCCTCTAGCGAGACGACGTGCAGGACGGCCAGGCGTCATCGGTGCACCGGTCGCACGAACCGCGGCTGTTGTCGGAACCGCAGCGGTTGTCGGCAAAGGCGTCGGTCGCCGCCATGACCGGCGCGAGGACCGCCGCGATGACCGTCAAGACCGCCGTGAGGACCGCCGGGATCGCCGCTGACCCCGGCCGGCAGTCTAGGATCACGCGGGGTCAGAAGCGCGACGCGTGCCGATCGCGACAGCGGTTTTTTCGGCGCTCGGCGCCTGTGTTCGGCGCGCGTCACGCTGGTCGGCAGGATCGACGGTCAAATGAGCCCGAAGCTCGGGCGTCCGACTCGCCGCCCGAGTGGCCCGACAGCAGTACAGCGGGCTAATCGCCGGCTCAGCGACACGCCACGACACTCCCGGTTTGGCCTCATAATCGGTAGGTCCCTGGTTCGAGTCCAGGCGGGCCCATGCTGAGAATCCCCTGCTAATGAGCGGTTGTCGCGGGGTGGCTGTGCGCGCCGATCGGAATCCTGGACCCACAGCGCGACTCGCTAGAACTAGGTCATGGAGCTGCGCCTTCGTCCTCTCACGACGGCCGACGAGGCGGAGGCTCGCTCCGCTCACGTCGAGCTGGCGCACGACGGTTTTACGTTTCTCCTCGATTGGACGCCTGAGGCCCCATGGTCCAGGTATCTGGCGGCGCTCCGCGACCGCCGTCGGGGCTTCGCGCTGCCCGCCGATCGAGTGCCCGCGAGTTTCCTCGTTGCCGACGCCGGCGGGGTACTCGTTGGCCGGACGTCCATCCGTCATGCGCTCAACGATCACCTGACCGCCGTGGGCGGCCATATCGGGTACGGCGTGCGCCCCGCGTATCGCCGTCGCGGCGTCGGCACGGAGATCCTTCGCCAGTCGCTGATCGTCGCAAGAGCCGAGGGAGTCGACCCCGTGCTGGTGGTCTGCGAGGAGGAGAACCTCGTGTCCGCCAGCGTGATCGAGCGCCTCGGTGGTGTGTTTGAGGACGTTCGCCTTGATGCCGCCGGGACGCGCATGCGGCGATATTGGCTCGCGTGAGCAGTGCTCCTCGCCCCCGGAAAGTGGGCGTAGGATGGTTCGGCCACTTACCTGGAGAAGGAGACCACCATGGCATCACAGACCGTAGTTCTCGTTCACGGCGGTTTTGTGGACGGGTCCGGCTGGCGGCGCGTCTACGACATCCTGCGGAAGGACGGTTACGACGTCAGCGTCGTCCAGAATCCGACGCTGTCGCTCGAGGGCGACGTGGCAGCGACCAAGACCATCATCGACGCGCAGGACGAACCGGTCATTCTTGTCGGCCACTCCTACGGCGGAGCGGTGATCACCGAGGCTGGCACTGACCCCAACGTCGCGGCGCTGGTCTACATCGCGGCGTTCGCTCCCGACGCGGGCGAGTCGGTGAACACGCTGATCGCCGATCCACCGCCCGGCGCGCCCGTGCCGCCGATCTTGCCGCCACGAGACGGCTTCCTGTTCCTGGATCGGGAGAAGTTTCATGAGTCGTTCGCGGGCGACGTGGACGCCGACGAGGCGGCGTTCACGGCGGATTCCCAGGTCCCGTGGGGGCTCGATGCCCTGGGCGGCACGATCAGTGAGCCGGCCTGGCGGAGCAAGCCAAGCTGGTATCTCCTGACGACCGAGGACCGCATGATCCCTCCGCCGGCGCAGCAGTTGATGTCCGAGCGGGCGGGTTCAACAGTTGAGGAGGTTGCGGCCAGCCATTCGGTCTATGTCTCGCAGCCCGCAGCTGTGGCCGCAATCATCGAGCGGGCTGCTGCCGCGACGTGAGATCGGCCGCGGAGCTAGGGGCGACCCCTGGCCGCCGTGGGAGTGCGTGCGGCGGGTCGAGGACCTGATCTCGTTCGTGGCGGTTTACCGGGACCCCGGTCGAGCCCGGGCTGCTGCCGAACGCCTTGCCGAGAAACGGGAGTAGGCCGTGTCGCAGGAGAACGTGGAGACGCTCCGTCGCGCCAATGAGGCGTTCAAACACGGAGACCGAGAGACTGCGCTGGCGGACTATCACCCCGACGTGGAGTGGATCGATCTCGCACACGCCCCGGACTCGCCGGAACGGGTGCGCGGGGTGCTGGCGTTGCGCAACATCTGGGATCAGTGGGAACAGGCATTCGACGACTTCGGTGCAGAGATCGAGGAGTACATCGACGCTGGGCGGTGCGTCGTGGCTATGACGCGCTGGCATGCACGGGGCAAGGGCAGCGGCGTCGTCACCGACCTTCAGCAGGTGGACGTGTTCGAGTTCGAGGATGGCAAGATCGTGAAGGTCACTCTCGCCTATCCCGATAAGGGCACCGCCCTGGAGGCGGCGGGCGTGTCGGAGTAAGCGGTGTCACAGGAGAACGTGGAGATCGTCCGCCGCGTCACGGCGATGTTGAGCGAGGCGTTCAAGACCGGTGAGGTGCCGGATGAGGTGACTGATGAGATTGCCGCGTTCGTCGCGCCCGATGTCCGCATGGACTTCTCCCGCCGCGTGTTCAATCCGGCGACGTATGACGGCCACGCGGGGCTGCGGAGTCTGATGACGGAGATCTGGGGGGCGTGGGAGGACTTCTCCGAAACAAACGAGAGGTTGATCGATATCGGCGACAAGGTCCTCGCGTTCCAGACGATCGCTGGTCGCGGACGGGCAAGCGGAGTGCAGGTCCGAGCACAAAGTGCCGTGATCTGGACGTTTCGGGACGGGCAAGTCGTACACGTCGAGGTTTTCTCCGATCGGACCGAGGCCCTCAAAGCCGCCGGGGTGGAGGGCTAGGCGATATCGCACTGGAGATCGGGCCACCCGGCGCGGAACGGCGCGCGCCGGTCCAACGCCGCCGGCGCGCCTCCCGTCTCCGCGACAGCACCTCAACCCGCCCGCATCATCCGCTCCGGGGGAGGCCGCGAGCCAGCCCACCGAGCAGAATCCCGGCTCATGAGACATCTCGAAGATGGGCCGTTCACGAAGGGCCAGGACGTATGGGTCATCGATCCGGGCGGCGGCCGGCGTGCGGCCGAGTTCGTGGGGCAAGCCGAGTCGAACGACTGGTTCGGAGGCCCTCCGACGGTGATCGTGGTGTTCCCCGACGACGACTCGAGCGCAACGGTCGAGCTCGATCGGGTCCTGCCGCGCCACTAGGACGGCGCCGCTCGGCACAGCTTCGCGTCCGCGGCGCTTCGTGCGGGCGCCGCCGCGCCGCGCCGCAGCCGGCCGGGCTCGGTTCGCACGACCTCTGCGGGATTGCCGCAGCCATGAGCGCACCTTCCACGGAGGACCGCGCGTCCGCGCCGAGGTTGACTGGATACCACCACGAGACGGAGGTGCCAGATGCAGGCGAGCGAGCCGAACCCAGAGACAGAGGCCCACGATCAGGCGGACTTCGACGCCGCCGTCAACCGCGACGGCAAGATCGTGCTCGCCTGGCTCGGTGGGATCGCCATCGTCGCGGCGCTGCTGATGTCGATCCTCGCGCTCACCCAGAGCAGCGACCGCAACACCGTCACGATCACGAGCGGAGCTGCCCCGCCGGCCACCAGCTCGACGGCGACGGGCGCTCCCTCGACACTGCCGACCAAGACGATCAGCCTGAAGGTGGTCGCAGGCGGCAAGCGCGGTCCCGATGGGGCCGCGCACGACACCTTCACGCAGACCGAATACGCCGTGAAGGTCGGGCAGAAGCTCGACCTGAAGATCGACAACACGGACGAAGGCGAACACAGCATCACCTCGCCGCAGATCGGCGTGAACATCGTCGTCAAACCGGGCATCCACACCTACGAGATCGTCGTCAAAGAAAAAGGACGCTTCTCGTGGTTCTGCGTGATCCCCTGCGACGAGGACACAAACGGCTGGGCGATGCAGCACGCCGGCTACATGGCGGGCTACATCACCGCCACCTAGCGCGGCTCGCGCTTCGCGCGCCGCGCGCACAGGGGACGCGGCGCGCAGCACCCGGCCGGGCGTCCGTAGCGGCCCGGGGGCGCCGGCGCTAGCTTTCAGGCCGTGGACTCGACCACCGGCGCCGCCGGACTCGATCGCCCCGGCGGTGCGCCGCCCGACGCGGGGCTCGCCCCGCGGGGACCGGGCCGTCAGAGCGATTCAGCGACGACAGCGGCGGGCTCGGCGACGGCACGGACGCCGCTGCTCTGGCGCGTCCTCGGCTACGCCCAGGGTTGGCCCGCGACTGTCCTGATCGGCCTCGTGGCCGCGGCGCCCGTGATCCTCGCCGCCGTCCACGCGCTCCAAGAGGGCTGGCAGCCAGTCGCGGATCGCGGCAACGTCGCCACGCGCGCCTTCGACGTCTTCAGCACGCACATGCCGCTGACCGGGCCGAACTCGTTCACCACCGAACTCACCGGCCATCCGACGTTCTCCCTCGGGCCGATGCTGTTCTGGCTGCTCGCGCCGGCCGCGCACATCGGTGCCCCGCAGTCGTTCGTCCTCACGATGGCTCTCGTCAACACCGGCTCGATCGTGCTCGCGGTCGCGCTCGCCAGGCGCCGCGGGGGCGTGTGGCTGATGCTCGTCGCCGCGGCGGCGATCGCCGTCATGTGCCGCTCCCTGACCGCCGCCGACTTCTATGACATCTGGAACCCGGCGGCGCCGCTGATGCCGTTCCTCGCGCTCGCGTTCGTCAGCTGGTCGCTGGCGTGCGGAGAACAGCGATTGGCGCCGCTCGCGGTCCTGCTCGCGAGCTTCTGCGTGCAATGCCACAACGGCTTCACCTTCCCCTCGGCGGGGCTGCTGCTGGTCGCCGCGGCCGGGCTGTTCCTCTCGCGCAGGCCTCGTTTCGCCGGCTCCCGGCCGCCCCGCGCCCACGGGCGGGTCTGGCCGTGGCTGGCCGCGGCCGCCGCCGTGCTCGCGATCTGCTGGACCGCGCCGATCGCGGACCAGATCGCCGGGCAGGGCAACATCGGCCACGTGCTCGAAGCCGGCAAAACCAACCGCAGCCGGCAGGGGACGGGCGTCGGGGTCAAGGCCGTCGTCCTCACGGTCGGCGTGCGGCCGTGGTGGCTGAAGACGGTGGTCAGCCCCTGGTCGCGCAAGTACGAAGTCCATCCTGCGCTGAAGAGCGGGCAGGCGATCACGGCCGCGGTGCTGCTCGGATGGCTCCTCTTGGCGGCCGCGCTCGCACTGTGGCGGCGGCGCCTCGACGTCGCGACCGGCGCCGCCGCTGCGCTCGCCATGAGCCTCGCGACGGGAGTCGTCGCCTCGGCGACGCCGACCGGTCGGATCCTCGGCGGCACGCTCGCCTACACGCTCTGGTCGGCCTCGATCGTAGGCATGTTCGCGTGGCTGATCGCCGCGTGGTCGGCGGTCGTGCTCGCGGCCGAAGCGCTGGGCTCGCGCGTGCCGAGCCGCGCGCGCCGGAGCCCGGCGCCAGCCGCCCCTGACGGCGCCACGGCAGTCACTCCGTCTGAGGGCGCCACCGCAGCCGCCTCGCGTGAGGGCGCCACGGCAGCCGCCCCGCCGGACGGCGCCGCGGCCTCCGCGCCCACCCCGGGAGCCGCGCCGCGGGGACGCCGGCTCGCAGCGGCGCTCGCCCTTGCCGCCGGGATCGCCGCCGTCGCCGCCGCCTCCGTGTACGGCAGCCGCGACGAGCAGCCCGACGAGCACCGTTATGAGTTCGCCGCGATCAAAGCCCTCGATGCCGGCGTCCAGAAGATCCGCCCGGGCAGCGTCGTGTACCTGACGGCGCGGCTCGACGACGTCACGACGCCGCTGCGCCCGCACCTGACGTTCTCGCTGCGCCGGCACGGCGTGCGCGCGCTGGGAACCGGCGCGTACATCAGGCTCGGGCGCTGGTACGAGCTCGAAGGCCGCCGCTACGACAACCAGCTGATCCTCTTCCACGAACACCCGCCGAAGGGGGTCAGCGGCAAGGTGCTGGCGACTGGCCGCCTGCGCTTCAACGGGCGCCTGCACACGGTCGGCCTGCTGTTGGCGCCCGGCGGCCGGGGCGACGGGCACAGCCATCCGCTGCCCGCTCCGGCCGGCCCCGGCGGGGCCGCCAAGCCCCCGCAGGCGAACGCCGCGGGGGCCGGGGGCGGCGCTACGGCGCCTGCACCACCAGCAGCGAGTTCTGGTCCTGGTCGCGCATGAAGAACATCGCCGGCACCATCCCGTCGCCGCCCATCAGCGCCCCGTCGACGTCGACGCCCGCCGCCGCGAGCTCCTCGCGGGCGGCTGCCGCGTCGCCGGTCGCGAGCGCGATCCCGGTCATGCGCCCTGCCTGGTATTCGCCTTGCGGCGGCACCAGCGCGAGGCCGGCGCCTCCGTCGGGCGGTGACACCTCGACCCAGCGTTCGCCGTCGCCGAAGGGGACATCCGCCGCCACCGTGAAGCCGAGCTTGGTGGTGTAGAAGTCGATCGCCGTGTCCTGGTCGTCGACCGGCACCATCACCCGGCCGACCTGTGTGATCGCCGCCATGACACTCCTCTCGCGCTGGGGACTTGGGCATCCGACTCTACGCCTCTCAGGCACCCGGCGCCGGAGCTCCTAAGCTCTCTCGGGTGACCGTCATCGACGTCAGCGAAGCCGATTTCGAGAGGGAGGTGATCGAGCGCTCCGCCGAGCTGCCCGTGGTCGTCGACTTCTGGGCCGAGTGGTGCGGACCCTGCCGCCAGCTCGGACCAGCGCTCGAGCGCGCCGCCGCTGCGCGCGAGGGTCAGGTGGTGCTCGCGAAGCTCGACACCGACGCCAACCAGATGCTCGCCCAGGCGTTCCAGATCCAGGGCATCCCCGCCGTCAAGGCGTTCCGCGACCGGCGTCTCGCCGATGAATTCGTCGGCGCGCTTCCGCCCGAGCAGGTGGAGCGCTTCTTCGACTCGCTGCTGCCCTCCGAAGCTGACGTGCTCGCCCAGAGCGGCGAAGAGGCGGACCTGCGCAAGGCGCTCGAGCTGCAGCCGGGGCGCCCCGATGCGGCGCTGCCGCTCGCGCGCATCCTGCTCGCGCGCGGCGATCGCGAGGAGGCGCGCGAGATCCTCGAGAGCGTCGCGGGGAGCTTCCAGGCCGACGGACTGGCCGCACGCATGCGCCTGGAGGACGACGGTCAGCTCGAGGACGCGTTCGCGGCCCTGGACGACGGACGGCTGCACGATGCCCTCGACGCGCTGCTCGCCGCGCTCCCAGAGGCGCCTGAGCGCCGCGACGACATCCGCCGGGTCATCGTCGGCGAGCTCGACGCACTCGGCCCGGAGGACCCGCTCGCGCGCAGCACCCGCGGCCGCCTCGCAACCGCCCTGTACTGAGGCGGGGCGGCGTCGCGCCGCCTGAACACTCGCACTCGATGGCCGTCTGCTGACCGGCCCGCTCGTTTCTGCGAATCGCCCACCGGGTAGATCTGGACCTCGATGGCCGACACCCAGCAGCTGCGGGGTGGAGAGCTGAACGCCGCCGTCACGAGCGCTCTTGTTGGGATCCATACCCAGCACCTCGGGCGCGGCCCCACCACCGCTTCGACCTTCCACTACCGCAACATCGTGGTCACCATGATGCACGACGTGCTCACTCACGCAGAGCGCGCCCTCAGCCGCGGCGAGCACACCGATGCGGTCAGGCACATCCGCCAGCTCTTCCAGGGGGCGATGGAGCCGGACTTCCGCGAGGCGGTCGAGCGGCTGACCGGGCGACGGGTGATCGCCTTCGTGAGCGGCAACCAGCTCGACCCGGACATCGCCGCCGAGCTGTTCGTGCTTGACGAGCCGCTGTGAGCAGACGCGGCCGCACGAGCGCCTCCCCAGCGCCATTCGGCGCCGCACCGGACGGGCTCGCGAGCTAGCGCCGCGCGCCGGCCGGCTGGCGGCGCCCGGGCGGCCTGCCGTTCCGGGTCGGTGCCGCGGGCGCCCGGGGCTGCTTCGTCTCGGAGCCGGCATCGGCAACGGCCGCAGGAGGCTGTCCTGAGCCGCGCTCGGCGCCGAGCGGGGGCGCAGAGGCCTCGGCGTCTGAGGAGTCGCCGGCCGCGCCGTCGCCGGGGCGCTCGCCGAACGGCGCGGGGCGGGCGATGTGGTAGCCCTGCGCCGCGTCCACGCCCAGCTCGGCGAGCAGCTCGAGCGTCGCGGCGTCCTCGACGCCCTCGCCGACGGTCTGCAGGCCGAAGTCGCGGGCCAGCGCCACGAGCGCCTGCACGACGTGGCGGCTGGCCGCGCTGACGCTCAGGTCGCGAACGAACTCGATGTCGAGCTTCAGGAAGTCGACCGGCATCTGCTTGAGGTAGGTGAGGCTGGCATAGCCGGTCCCGAAGTCGTCCAGGGCGATCTTGCAGCCGAGCCGGCGCAGGCGCTCCGCGAACGTCCGCGCGGCGCCCTCGTCCTCGACGATCGTAGTCTCCGTTATCTCGAAGACGAGCGAGCCGCGCGGGACCTCGTACTGCTCCACGCAGCGTTCGATGTGCTCGAGCACGTCGGGGTCGCCCACCGACCGGGCCGAGATGTTGGCCTGCACGGGGCAGCCGGAGCCAGCGAGCCGAGTCGCCTGCTTGATCACCCACCAGTCGATCTCGCCGATCATCGCGTACTGCTCGCAGACCGGCAGGAACTCCGCGGGCGGCACGATGCGGCCGTCCGGCTCGACCATCCGCACCAGCAGCTCGTGCTGGACTGTCTCGCCGCTCGCCAGGTCGACGATCGGCTGGGCATGGAGCACGAAGCGTCCGTCGGCGAGCGCCTTCTCGACGCGGTCGATCACCGCGAGGGTCTCGGCGTTGCGGCGAGACTCGTCCTCGCGGCGCTTGCGCTCGGAGACGTCTTGGAAGATCACGACGCAGCCCTGTGGTCCGCCCTCGGTCGTGAAGGGAGTGGCGGTGTAGGCGACCGGCAGCTCGCCGCCGTCGCCGGTCGCGAACCGGTCGTCCTCGATCCGCACCGTGCGCTCGCCGCGCAGTGCGCGCGTGATCGCGCGGTGCTCGAACGGCGCCGAGCTCCCGTCGGCGGCGGGCGTGTAGATCATCGTGCTCAGGTGGCAGCCGAGCAGCTCCCCCTGGGAGCGGCCGAGCAGCTTCTCGGCGACGCCGTTGGTGTACGTGATCAGGCCGTCGCGATCGACGGTGAACAGTCCCTCGCCCATGCACTCCGTGACCGCCTGGACGTAGTTGCGCGAGTCGCGCAGCGCCGTCTCGGCGGCCACGCGGTCGGAGATGTCGACGGCCACGCCGACGACCGCCGAGGCGATGCCCTCGTCGTCGAGCACCAGCCGGTTGCGCACGTAGGTGGTGAACAGCGTGCCGTCCTTGCGCCGTACGAGCAGCTCGCCGTCCCAGCGCCCGTCACGGCTCAGCTCCATCATCAGCCGTTCGGCCGCCGCGGCGTCCTCCGGGACGACCAGGTCACGGGCGCTGCGGCCGATCGCCTCCTCGGCGCTCCAGCCGTAGAGCGCCTCCGCGCCGTGGTTCCAGCTGATCACGACCCCGGTCATGTCCGTCGCGATCACGGACGCGTCGATCTGGTCGAGCAGCATCGACTGCAGGGTGTCCTGGCGCTCGCGCGCGCGACCAGCGCGGGAGGGCATCGCGTCCAGCGCCGCCCGCCACAGGTCGATCGCGCCGAACCCCCCGCCGTCCCGCTCGCCGGTTTCCTCGGCGCCCGCGCGCGCCGCCGCCATCGCCCCGGAGTCTTCGGAGGCGCCGGCTACGGCGCGTTCGCGCTGATAGCGCCCGCGGCGGCTGCCGTACAGGCGGGCGTCGGCCTGGCGGGTCAGCGCCTCGAGGTCCTCGCCGTCGTGGGGGTAGAGGGCCACGCCGAACGAGCAGGGTGCGCGCTCGGCGAGCGCCTCGCCGATGCGCGTGCTGAGTGCCCGCACCTCCTCGGCCGGGATCTCCGGCAGCACGATCGCGAACTCGTCGCCGCCGAGGCGCCCGATCGCGTCGCTCTGGCGGACCGTCGACTGCAGCGTCGAGACGACCCAGCAGAGCAGTTCGTCGCCGGCGGCGTGGCCGAAGACATCGTTGACGGGCTTGAACTTGTCGACGTCGAGGACGAGGATCGCGCCCTCGCGGCCGGTGCGCCGCAGCGAAGCGAGCTCGGCCTCGGCGCGCTCTTCGAAGCCGCGGCGGTTCAGGCAGCCGGTCAGCGGATCGGTGCGCGAGGCCGTCGCCAGCGCCCGGTGCTGGCGGTTGTGGTTCTGCGACTGCCAGCCGCTGAGCGCGGCCGTGCAGACGAGGGTGAAGGCGAAGGAGACCTCGTAGGCGAGCGGCTGCCCGCCCTCGATCGCCGCGACACCGAGGTACCCGAGGACGCTCGTCATGCCGACGGCGACGACGGATCCGAGCGGGTAGGAGATCGCCGAGAAGACGACCGGCAGCAAGAAGATGGCGGCCAGCGGGCTGCTCGTGCCGCCGTCGACGAGCGCGCCGAAGACGATCATCGCGAAGTCGCTGAGCGTCCATGCCAGGAACAGCGCCTCGCGGTGGCGGCTGCGGACCATCTGCTGGCGGACCTTGTAGGTGCCGAGGGAGGTGACCGAGGAGAAGACGAACAGGGCGGCCAGCTCGACGCGGTGGGGCTGATCCCAGGTCAGCCCGACGTAGAGCAGGCCCAGCAGACCGACCGCGAAGGTGAGTGGGACCGCGGCGACGACAGTCGCTTCGCGCATCCGCAAAGCGGGCAGGTCGAGCACCTCGGATTTCCCGTCAGCCCACACAGGGTGGTATCGGCCGCGCGCGGATTCCCCTAAGCCGCGCACGAGGCGCGTGGACGGGCGCAAAGCGCGCCGCGGCGGCGTTCCGCGGCGAGGCCAGGCCGCGGCCGGGCTGCCGCCGGCCGCGGCCTGGACCAGCTCACTCGCCGCTGCTAGGCGTGCGAGGTCTCGATACCGAGCGCCCTGCGCAGCGGCCCGCGGGCGAGCAGCCGGTAGACGACGTCGCCGAGCGCAAGCGCCGCCAGCACGCGCGGCAACGTCCGTAGCCGCGACCCCCTCGAATCCTCCATCTCCTGTCCCTCCTTGAACCTGGGCGATCCGGGCCCTCCTGCACGAACCGCACCTTCAAGCTAGGGCATGGCGCTCGCGCCGTCAAACGCGAGCCGTTCAGCGCCCGAGTCGTCGCAGCAACCGCCTGGCGGCGCGCTCTCCGGTCTCGACGGCCCCGTCGAGGAAGCCGATGTTGGCGATCGAGGTGTGCTCGCCGGCGAACAGGATCCGGCCCTCGGTGCGACCGGCGATCTCTCCATAGCCCGCGGCCTGGCCCACCCGGTAGTAGGAGTAGGCGCCCTGCGCCCACGGGTCGGCGGCCCAGTGATCCTCGTAGGAGCGGCCGGTGTAGGCCGCGGTCGTGCCGGGAAAGACGGGCTCCAGCTCGCCTAGTGCCCACGCGATGTCCGCTGCGGGCGCCGGGCCGTGCGCGGCTCCGGTCAGCCCCGTGCGCCCGCGCCGGGCGCCGGGGAACGCGAGCAGGAGCGCCGGTGAGGCACCCGCCCCGAGCTGCACGCAGTCATCCCAGGCACACGCCAGCCGCTGCCATTCGCCGTATGTGGCGCCGGAAAAGCCGAGCGCCGGCCATGTCTTGTGGCTCAGCTCGATGTGGATCTTGGCATTCGATCCCATGCCCATAGTGCGGATCACGCGGCGCTTCTCGTCACTGAGCCCCGAGCGGGACAGCTCGACGTCGCGCAGCGTCGAGAACGGCAGCGCCAGCACGAGCCAGTCGGCGGTGACGTCCTCGATCGTGCCACCGGATTCGAAGCTGAGCGTCAGGGCGCGGTCGGAGCGTTCGCGCACGGCCACCAGCGCGCGGCCGAGCTCGACGGCGCCGGCGGGCAGCTCCGCGATCATGCCGCTGACGAGCTGATCGTTGCCGCCGACTATGTGGTAGCGCTCGTCGTCTCCCGGCAGCGGCTGCAGCGAGGGACGCGGGTTGCCGGTCAGCAGTTCGATCAGGTCGAGGGCCGACTGGTCGGAGGGATCGCCGCCGTTCTCGGTGACGGTGTTCGCCATCATCAGCCGGCCGAAGCGGCTGCCGGCGCCGATCGGTGTGCTGTCAAGCCAGTCCGGCACGGACATCGAGTCGAGGCGCGCTTCGCCGGCGGGCGTGCGGAGTTCCCGCCCGGCTTCGTGGAAGGCGGCGAAGCCGAACGACTCCCAGTCGTGCTGCGCCTCGGCCGAGGTATAGATCGAGCCGCCGATCAGGAATACCTCGGAGCCGGTGGGTAGATCGCCGCCGTCGACCACCTCTTCGGCGAGTCCCAAATGCGCGGCGAGAGACCTGACGGCGCGCTGGTTGGCGTTCAGGAACGAGCCGCCGTGCTCGGTCTGCAGGCCGCCGGGGAAGAACCCGCGCAGCGTCCAGCAGCGGCCCCCGGCCCGCTCGCGGTTCGCCTCGTACACGGTTGCGGCCAGCGGGGTGCCCGGGCTCTCCGTCCAGGTCATGTGCGCGCATCGCAGCCCGGCCAGTCCGGCGCCGACGATCGCGATCCTCGGATCGTCCTGACCACGCGCCAGGCGGGCGAGCGCCCGCGCCGGACGCCCTGCGAGCGCGGCGCCGGCGGCGAGACCCGCGCCCGCGCCGAGCAGCTCCCGGCGCGTCACGGGTCGCCCTTGGCCGGTCTGGGCACCGGCCGCGCCTGTCTCGACCTGCTCGACGGGCACGCCGCGCAGCGCGGCCTGCGCGTGCGCGGCGTAGGTTCGCTGGGCGCCTCGGATCGCGGCGCTGCGGGCGTGCCTGGGCATGCGCCAAGCGTACGCCCGTCGCGGTCGACCACGCGTGGCTTCGCCGTGCGGTCGGCTCGTCTAGTCTCCGCCGGGGAGGGCAGAGGATCACGATGAGCTCGCAGGCAGGACAGGTCCCGGCGATACCCACCCGCGGCGGCGGTGCGATCCCGCAGCTCGGCTTCGGCGTCTTCCAGGTGCCGCCGGACGCGACGACCGAAGCCGTCCTGCTGGCGCTCGAGGCGGGCTACCGCCACATCGACACGGCCGCGGCCTACCGCAACGAGGCGGCCGTCGGCACGGCCGTGCGCGACAGCGACCTCGACCGCGGCGAGGTCTACATAACGACGAAGTGCTGGAACGACAACCAGGGCTTCGAGGAGGCGAGGCGCGCGCTCGACAAGAGCCTCGGGCGGCTGGAGACCCACTACGTCGACCTCTACCTGATCCACTGGCCGGTCCCGGCGCACGACCGCTACGTCGATACCTGGAAGGCGTTCATCGAGGCACGCGATCAGGGCCTCGCGCGCACGATCGGCGTCTCCAACTTCCAGCCGCCGCACCTGCGGCGGCTCATCAAGGAGACCGGCGAGACACCCGCGGTCAACCAGATCGAGCTGCACCCGCTGTTCCAGCAGCACGGGCTGCGCGCCGAACACGAGGAGCTCGGCATCGTCACCGAGGCGTGGAGCCCGCTCGCGCAGGGGCGCGCGCTGACCGAGCCGGCGATCGTCGAGATCGCCGAGCGCCACGGGCGCACGCCGGCGCAGGTCGTGATCCGCTGGCACCTGCAGCTCGGCAACGTCGTGATCCCGAAGTCGGTCACCTCCGCGCGGATCGCGGAGAACTTCGACGTGTTCGGCTTCGAGCTCGAGCAGGGCGAGATGGACGCGATCTTCGCGCTGGACGCGGGCCTGCGGACCGGGCCGGACCCGGACACGTTCATCAGACCCTGAAGCGAAACCTGCGCATTCACCGTCAAGCTTCTGCCGGTGCCAGCCGATGCATGGCTGGTGAATCCCCCGAACGGACAGCTGCTCGCGAGCGCCGACCACGCTGCGGGCGCCGCCCTGCGCGAGCTCCCCGAGGCGCTCGTGATCGTCTTCGACCGCCAGCTGCGCTTCGTGCTGACCGCCGGGCAGGCGATCGAGCGGATGGGGGACCCCGACATCTGCGCCGAGGGCAACTACGTGGCCGACGCCTTCCCGGCGGAGTTCTGGGAGCGCTTCGAGCCGCTGTTCAGCTCGGCGCTCGAAGGTGAGACGCGTACGCGCGAGATCTGGACCGCGGAGGAACGCCACTGCCTGATGGTCGACGCCGGCCCGCTGTGCAGCGACGGTGGGCCCGCAACCGCTGACTGCTCGAACGTCGACGGCGGCGTCGCGGTGGTGCTCGACATCACGGCTCGCCGCTGCGCCGATCTGATGGCGCCGCGGCGCACCGAAGGCTTCGAGGAGGTCTTCGAGCACGCGCCGATCGGGACCGGTCTGATCGACACCGAGGGGCGCTGGCTGCTCGTCAACCGCGCGCTTTGCGAGATCACCGGCTACACCTCCGACGAGCTGGTGGGCAAGCGCTTCGACGGCATCATGCACCCCGAGGACGCCGCCAACGACACGGTCGAGCGCCGCCGCCTCACCGAAGGCGAGATCCCGGCCTACCAGATCGAGAAGCGCTACTTCGACGCCGCCGGCGAGACGGTCTCGGCGATCCTCTCGATGTCGCTCGTGCGCGACCGCCAGGGTCGCCCGCTCCACTACATCGCCCAGCTGCAGGACATCTCGGCGCGCAAGGAGCTCGAGGAGCAGCTGCTGCGGCTCGCCGACCACGACCCGCTGACGGGTCTTCGCAACCGCCGCCTGTTCGAGCACGACCTGCGCCTGCAGCTCGGCCGCTGCCAGCGCTACGGCGAGACGGCCGGCCTGATGGTGCTCGACCTCGACGGCTTCCGCGAGCTCAACCGGCAGTTCGGCAGCGCCGTCGCCGACGAGACGCTGAAGTCCGTGGCCCGCGCGCTGACGCGCCGCCTGAGGGAAACCGACCTGATCGGGCGGATCGGCGGCGACGAGTTCGCCGTGCTGCTCCCGCACGCCGACGAGGAGGGCCTGGCGGTTGTCGCGGAAGGCCTGCGCCGCGTGATCCCGGCGTGCAGCGTGGACGTCGGCATCGGCGTCGTGCACCCGACGGCGAGCATCGGCTTCACGCTCGTGCACCAGCGCAGCCCCAGCCTGCGCGAGGTGCTCGTCGAGTCCGAGCGGGCGCTGAACGCGGCCAAGCGCGCGAACGCCTGAGCTTCACCCCGGCCTCGCCGGCGGCGCCGACGCGACCCTGCGGGGCCCGCCGGAGCGGGCAATACGCTGAGAAGAGATGGCACAGGCGACGCGGCTGGCCGTGATCGATCTCGGCTCGAACTCGTTTCGGCTGGTCGTCTTCGAGTCCGGGGACGGCTGGTGGCGGCGCACCGATGAGATCTACGAGCCGGTCCGGATCGGCCAGGGGCTGATGGCGAGCGGCAGGCTCGGCGAGGAGCCGATGGAGCGGGCGCTCGCGACGCTCGACGTGTTCGCACACTTCTGCCACGCGGGCGGGCTCCGCGAGCAGGAGGTCGACGCGGTCGCGACGAGCGCGATCCGCGACGCGGAGAACGCGAGCGAGTTCCTGGAGCGCGCGCGGGAGCGCTTCCCGTTCGGGATCCGCGTGCTGAGCCGCGAGGAGGAGGCCCGCTACGGCTACCTGGCCGCGGTCAACTCGACGACCCTCGCCGACGGCTGCGTGCTCGACCTCGGTGGCGGTTCGCTCCAGCTGGTCCGCGTGGCCGCCCGCCGCGAGCAGCGCTCGGGCTCCTGGCCGCTCGGGACGGTGCGGATGAGCGAGCGCTTCCTGCCGCCCAACGGCCCCGCCAAGCGCCGCCAGCTGAACGAGCTGCGCGAGCACATCCGGGCCGAGCTGGCAGACACCGGGTGGCTGGCCGATGCGCGCAACGGAGGTCCCGTGCGCCTGGTCGGGATCGGCGGCACGGTCCGCAACCTCGCCGCCGCGGCGCAGCGCGCGGCCGGGCTGCCCACCAACGGCGTGCAGGGGACGGTGATCGGGGTCGACGCGCTCGAAGAGCTGACCGAGCGGCTCGCCGCGCTGCCGGCGACCGAGCGGGCCGACGTGCCGGGCGTCAAGCCCGCGCGGGCGGACCTGATCCTCGGCGGCGCGGTCGTCGTGCGCGAGGCGCTGCGCGCTGCCGGCGCCGACGCGATCGAGACGACCGAGGCCGGCCTGCGCGAGGGCGTGTTCTTCGAGCGGCTGCTCGGCGAATCGCCCGGTGAGCCGCTCTTCGAGGACGTGCGGCGCGCGAGCGTGATGAACATGGCCGCGCAGTACAAGGTCGACGGGCCGCACACCCGCCACGTCGCCGCGCTCGCGCTCGGCATGTTCGACGGGCTGGCCGCCCTCGGCCTGCACGACGGCGACCCGCGCGAGCGCGAGCTGCTGTGGGCGGCGAGCATGCTGCACGACATCGGCATGTCGATCGACTACGACGACCACCACAAGCACTCGCGCTATCTGATCCTCAACGGCGGCCTGCCGGGCTTCACGCCGGTCGAGACCGCGATCATCGCGCAGGCGGCGCGCTACCACCGCAAGGGGATGCCGAGCCCCGGGCCGATGGCGGCGCTGTTCGGCCCTGGCGACAGCGAGCGGCTCGACCGCTGCGCGGCGCTCCTGCGGCTGGCCGAGGACCTCGAGCGCTCGCGCGACCAGCTCGTCCGGGACACCGACATCGACCTCGACGACGGAGCGGTCACGCTGCGGCTGATCGCCGAGGGCGACCCGGCGGTGCCGCGCTGGGCGGCCGGGCGCGAGCGCGAGCTGTTCGCCCGCGCCTTCCACCGCGAGCTGTCCGTCGCCGCCTAGGGCTTCCGAGCGCGCCCGGGCTAGCGCTGCGCCGCCAGCTCGCGCTCCCGCCCGCCGCAGTCGAACAGCACGAGCCCGCCGGGGTACTCGGTGGGGCTGTGCCACTCGAACGGCGCGAGCTCGCGGCAGGCCTTCAGCACCGCCCGCGTGGCGGCGTTGCCTCCGCGCGAGGCGTACTCCCCGCCGAGCAGCACGTAGCGGGCTTCGCGCCGCGCGATGAGGCGCGCGAGTCCCGGCCCGTCCATCGTCGGGTCGCCGCCGCTGTAGCCGGCGAGGCCCGCCACCTCGTGGCCCAGCAGGATCATCGGCGCGGCCGTCGGCGCGGACACGGTCAGCAGCGCGAAGCGACGTGTCGCGCCGTGGCTTTCGACGTAGGAGAGCAGCGCGCGCGTCTGCGCGAGGTCCTTGGGGCTGAGCCCGATCCCGCCCTGGCCCGCGGCCTGTTTGGGCCCGGCCGCCGGGAACGTCGACTGCACGGGCTCGAGCCAGGTCGTCGAGGCGTAGCCGGCGGGCACGACGAGCAGCAGCGCGAGCACCGCCGCGAGGACCAGGGCGGCGGCGCGCCCGCGCCCGCGGCCGGCCAGCGCCACCGCTGCAAGGCCGCAGAGGCACAGCAGCGTGAGCGCCACCAGCACCGGGATGAACCAGCGCGCGTAGTCGTAGCGTTTCATCAACACGACCTCTGCCGCGAGCGTGCCGAGCACCGCCGCTCCCGCGAGCGCGATCCCGAGGATGGGAGCCGCGCCCGCCCGCCGCCGGCACAGGTCCGCGAGCGCCCAGGCGCCGATCCCCACGCTCGCGCCGGTCCCGGGAGCGAGCGCGGATGCGTAATAGGGGTGGACGATCCCCTTCGAGGCGCTGATCACCGCCGCCTCGACGAAGAACCAGCCGCCGAGCACGATCGTCGCCGCCAGCCGCGGGTCGCGCCGGGGCGCCGCCGTCGCCTCACCGCGCGCGGGCCGCACCGTCGCGCCCAGGCCGGGCGTGCCCGCCGCCGGCCGCGGCTCGTAGGGGGCGGCATCCTCGTCGGGGCGCCGGGGGCCCCCGCGCGGCAGCAGCAGCGCCAGCAGCGCGGCGATCAGACCGAAGACGGCGAATGGCAGCAGCCAGCCGGCCTGGTCGCCCAACCCGACGCCGAACAGCCGCAGCGGGCCGCGGGGCCCGCCGAACGGGACCGGCTTCGATTCGCGCCCGGCCTTGTGCGGCGTCGGCGGAAATTTGCGCGAGGGCGGCGGGACGACGTGCAGTTCGCGGGCCCGCTCGCGGTCGAAGCGCAGCTCGACCGACTTCGGCACCCGTCCGCCGGGCTCGCCGTGGGTCTGCCCGGGCCCGCCGGCCTGTCCTTCGACGCGCCCGAAGCCGTTGTAGTTGAACGTCAGCCCCAGCTCGCTGTTGTCGGTCGAGCTGCCCACATACGGACGCTCCGAGGCGGGCGTCGCTTCCACGACGGCGATCCACGCGAAGGAGACCGCGCCCGCCAGCACGCCGGCCGCCAGCAGCTGCAGCACGCGGCGGCTGAGCGCCGCCGGGCCGCAGACGAGATAGCCGACCGCGATCGAGGGCACGACCAGGTAGGCGGCGAGCGTCTTGGTGTTGAACGCGAGCCCGACGAGGACGCCCGCGAGCAGCAGGCTCCGCCAGTGGCCCGATTCGCACGCCCGGATCGCGGCCGCGCAGGCCAGCAGCATCAGGAAGATCAGGAGGGGGTCCACGCCGTTCGAGCGCGACACGGCGACGAACGACGGGAACACCGCGCAGACGACGCCCGCGGCCAGTCCGGCAGCCGTCCCGAACCGGCGCGCGACGATCACGTAGAGGACCGCCGCTGTCGCCACGCCGAGCAGCGCCTCCGGCAGCAGCAGGCTGAGCGGCGAGAAGCCGAACAGCTTGGCGCTCGCGGCCTGGACCCAGAGCCCGAGCGGCGGCTTGTCGACCGTCACGAGCCCCGCGGGGTCGGAGGCGACGAAGAAGAAGTTGTGCCAGGAGCGCAGCATCGAGCGCACACCGGCCGAGTAGAAGAGGTTCGCGTAGCCGTTCTGCGAGAGCCGCACGATGTTCAGCACGCTCGAGACGGCGAGGACCACCGCCAGGCCGCCGAGGCGCAGCGCGTCGTCGCGGCTGCGCAGCCGCCCGCGCATGCCGGCGAGCTCGGCGCCGGGTGCCCGCCGGCCGGCGGCGGGAGCGGGCGCGGCCAGCGGCTCGGAGGTGGTGCCGGTCACGCGCGCAGCGCCTCGACGAGTCGTTCGAGGTCGCTCTCGTCGTTCCACGCGCCGACCGAAGCCCGCAGCCAGGGCCGCCCCGGGATGTGGCGGACGATCACGCCCTGCTCGGAGAGCTCCCCGCGCTCGGCCTCCGCGTCCGGGCTCGGGAACGACACGAGCGTGCTCGGGCCCCGCGGCACCGGCTCGCGGCCGCGCTCGGCGAGCATCTCGCACAGGCGCTCGGCGAGCGAGCGGGCCCGCTCCCAGACGGCCGCCCAGCCGAAGTCCTCGAGGGCCTGCGCGGCCGCCAGCGAGCAGGCGAGTGCCTCGGCGCTGAGCGACGGGGCGTCGAACCGGCGCCCGTCTTCGTGCACGAGCGCGTCGAGGCCGTCGTTGGCTTCCTGCAGGTTGCCGTACCCGCGGCGCGAGACCGCGAGGCGCTCGCGCAGCTCGGGGGCGACCCACAGCGAACCGGAGCCGTCGGGGCCGCAGCACCACTTCTGCCCCGCGCCGGCGTAGGCGTCGCAGCCGAGCCGCGTCACGTCGACCTCGACCGCGCCGATGCCCTGCGCGCCGTCGAGCAGCACCGGCACCTCGACGTCGGCGAGCTCGGCGGGCGCGAACGCACCGGTCGCCCAGCTGACGTGCGAGCACGCGAGGAGCCGGGTCGCGGGGCCGACCTCCTCGGCGACGCGCGCGAACGGCACCTCGCGGATCGTCGCGCCCATGATGTCGCGGGCGGCCGCGAGCGCGCCCTGAAGGCCCGGGTGCTCCTCGTCGCTGGTCAGGATCTCATCACCGGGACGCAGGTCCATGCCCATCACGACCTGGCCCATGCCTTCGGTCGTGCTCGTCGTGAGCGCGACGTCGGCGGGGTCCGCGCCGAGCGCCCGCGCGTAGGCGCCGCGCAGCTCCGCCGCGAGCTCGCCGCGGCGTTCGAAATGCGCCATCGCGCGGCCATCGGCGAGCTCGCGCTCGAGCTCGCCCAGCGCGGCAGCCACGGCGACGGCCGGCAGCGGGCCGTCGGTGCCGGCGTTGAGGTAGGCGAGGCTGGCGAGCACAGGGAATCCCGCGCGCAGTCCGGAGGGGTCCACGATCGGCGAGAATAGTCCCATGGGCAGCGTCGAAAGCCAGAAGCCGCTGTGGGCGCCCTCACCCGAGCGGGTGCAGGCGACGGAGATGGCGCGCTTCATGCGCTGGGCCGCCGAGCGCCACGCGCTGGAGCTCGACTCCTACGAGCAGCTCTGGCAGTGGTCGGTCGACGAGCTCGAGCAGTTCTGGGGGGATGTGTGGGAGTTCTGCGGCGTGGTCGCATCGAAGCCGTACGAGCGCGTGCTC
This sequence comes from uncultured Solirubrobacteraceae bacterium, assembly GCA_963721285.1. Classification (GTDB taxonomy): domain Bacteria; phylum Actinomycetota; class Thermoleophilia; order Solirubrobacterales; family Solirubrobacteraceae; genus Palsa-744. The sequence goes on from CAVRIN010000004.1 coordinate 441,897, forward strand.
GCCTCCTCGCAGATGCCGGGCGCGAAGTGGTTCGAAGGCGCCCAGCTCAACTACGCGGAGAACCTGCTCTCGGGACACGACGAGGATGAGATTGCTGTCATCCACAGCTCGGAGCTGCGCGAGCTCGACGAGCTGAGCTGGGGGGAGCTGCGCGCCGGGGTCGCCGCCGCGGCCGCCGGGCTGCGCGCGCTCGGCGTCGGCCGCGGCGACCGCGTCGTCGCCTACATGCCGAACGTGCCCGAGACGCTGATCGCGTTCCTGGCGACCGCGTCCCTCGGTGCGATCTGGTCGAGCGCGGCGCCTGAGTTCGGCGCGCGCTCCGTGATCGACCGCTTCGCGCAGATCGAGCCGAAGGTGTTCCTCGCCGTCGACGGCTACCGCCACGGCGGCAAGGACTTCGATCGCACCGCCGTCGCCGCGGGCATCCTCGCGGAGCTACCGACCGTCGAGCGGGCGGTGCTGATGCCCTACCTGGACCCGGATGCGGACCCGGCGGCGCTCGGCGCGGACGCACTGAGCTGGCAGCAGCTGCTCGCGCTCGACCCCGACGGCGCCGCCGGGCCGGCGCGCTTCGAGCAGGTCCCCTTCGACCATCCGCTGTGGGTCCTTTACAGCTCCGGCACGACAGGCCTGCCGAAGGCGATCGTGCAGGGCCACGGCGGCATCCTGCTCGAGCAGCTGAAGAAGCGCATGCACCTCGACCTGCGCCCCGGCGATCGCATGTTCTGGTTCACGACGACCGGCTGGATGATGTGGAACTTCCTCGTCGGCTGCCTGCACAGCCAGGCAGCGATCGTGCTCTACGACGGCAGCCCCGCCCACCCCGACGCGGGCGCGCTGTGGCGGCTCGCCGAGCGCGCCGGCATCACCTGCATGGGTCTGAGCGCCGGGCTGCTCGCCGCCTGCGAGAAGGCCGGCGTCGAGCCCTCGCGCGAAACCGATCTGAAACGCCTGCGCGCCGTCGGGTCGACGGGCTCGCCGCTGTCCCCCGAGTCCTTCCGCTGGGTCTACGAGCACGTGGGCGCGGAGATCTGGCTGTTCTCGACCAGCGGCGGCACCGACGTCTGCACCGCCTTCGTCGCCGGCTGCCCGATGCTGCCGGTCTACGAGGGCGAACTGCAGTGCCGCGCGCTCGGCTGCAAGGTCGAGTCCTGGGACGAGGCCGGCAACTCGCTCGTGGACGAGGTCGGCGAGCTCGTCGTGACAGAGCCGATGCCCTCGATGCCGCTGTTCCTGTGGAACGACCCCACCGGAGAGCGCCTTCGGGACAGCTACTTCGCGATGTACCCCGGCATCTGGCGCCACGGCGACTGGATCAGGATCACCCCGCGCGGCGGGGCGGTGATCTACGGCCGCTCGGACTCGACGATCAACCGCCAGGGCGTGCGCATGGGCACCAGCGAGATCTACCGGGCGGCGGCGCGCGTCCCCGAGGTGCTCGACGCGCTCGTCGTCGACGTGGGGCGGGTGGGGATCGATTCAACGCTCGGCGACGAACTGAAGATGATGCTGTTCGTCGTGCTGGGCGAGGGCGTCACGCTCGATGAGGGGCTCGAACGGACGATCAAGGCGGCGATCCGGGAGGACTGCTCGCCGCGCCACGTCCCCAACGAGATCCGCCAGATCGAGCAGGTGCCGCGCACGCTGTCGGGCAAGGTGCTGGAGGTCCCGGTGAAGCGGATCCTGACCGGCACCCCGCCCGAGGAGGCGGCGAGCCGCGAATCGCTCGCGGACCCGGCGGCGCTCGACTACTTCGTGGAGCTCGCGAAAGAGATGAGCGCGACGGCCGCACGGGCCTGAACGCGGAGGGGCGGGGACGGAGGCGAGGCCACCCGACACCTCGAGCTCACAGCCCGAGCGAGCGCCCGACGATCTCCTTCATGATCTCGTTCGTCCCGCCGTAGATGCGGGTTACGCGGGCGTCCGCCCACGCGCGCGCGATCGGGTACTCGGCCATGTAGCCGTAGCCGCCGAACAGCTGAAGGCAGCGGTCGGCGACCCGCCCCTGCAGGTCCGTGCACCACCACTTCGCGCTCGCGGCCTCCTCCGGCGTGAGCTCTCCGGCGTCGAGCGCGAGCGCGCAGCGGTCGATGAACGCGCGCGCGATCTGCGTTTCGCCGTGGAGCTCGGCGAGCTCGAAGCGGGTGTTCTGGAAGGAGCCGATCGCCTGCCCGAAGGCCTGCCGCTCGCGCACGTACTCGAGCGTCCAGCCGAGCATCGCCTCGGCGGCCGCGACCGCGCTGGCCGCGATCGACAGCCGCTCCTGCGGCAGGTTCGAGACCAGGTAGAGGAAGCCGCGGCCCTCCTCGCCGAGCAGGTTGGCGACCGGCACGTGCACGTCGTCGAAGGACAGCTCGGCGGTGTCCTGGCCGTGCTGTCCGATCTTCTCGAGGTTGCGCCCGCGCTCGAAGCCCTCCATGCCCCGCTCGATCACGAGCAACGAGATCCCGCGGTGCTTCTCCGACGGATCGGTCTTCACCGCAGTGATCACGAGGTCGGCGTTGATGCCGTTGGTGATGAACGTCTTCGAGCCGTTGACGAGGTAGTGGTCGCCGTCGCGGCGCGCGCTCGCCGACATGCCGGCGAGGTCCGAGCCGATCCCCGGCTCGGTCATCGCGATCGCCGTCACGAGCTCCCCGCTGACGATCCCCGGCAGCCAGCGCTCGCGCTGCTCCTCGTTCGCGTAGGAGAGGAAGTAGGGCAGGCAGATGTCGTTGTGCAGTGTGATCCCCAGGCCGAAGCTGCCGACGCCGGCGCGCTGGCACTCTTCGCCGATCACGAGGTTGAGCCTGAAGTCCTCGGCGCCGGCGCCTCCGTAGCGCTCGGGCGCCGACATCGCCAGAAAGCCGCCGCGCCCGGCCGCACCGTAGATCTCGTGGGGCACGATCCCGTCGCGCTCCCACTGCGTGTAGGACCCCTCGACCTCGCGGGAGAGGAAGGTCCGGAAGCTCGACCGGAAGTCTTCGTGCAGATCTTCGAACAGCGCACGCTTCACGGCTCGCCACCCTACTGCTGCTCGGCGAAGGCCGGCTTGGCCAGCAGCAGCTGCACGTCGCGGATGCGGCGCTCGGCGAAGCCGCCCTCGCACCAGCACAGGTAGAGCTCCCACAGCCGCCGGAAGCGCTCGTCGTAGCCGAGCTCGGCGAGCCGCTCGCGCGCGGCCAGGAAGCGCTCCCGCCACGCGGCCAGCGTGCGCGTGTAGTGGGCGGTGATGTCCTCGACGTGGACCGGGCGCAGGTCGCCGGAGCGCGCGACCGTCCGCGAGATCACATCGAGCGAGGGCAGGCAGCCGCCGGGGAAGATGTGCGTGTTGATGAAGCTGCGCGAGGCCTTCTCGACCTCGTAGGCGCCGTCGTCGATCACGATCGCCTGCAGCAGCATCGCGCCGTCCTCGCGCAACAGGCGCGAGCAGCGGCGGAAGAAGGTCGGGAAGTACTGCCAGCCGACCGCCTCGATCATCTCGATCGAGACCAGCTTGTCGTAGCTGCCGCTCAGCTCCCGGTAGTCCTGCGCAAGCACGCTCACGCGGTCGCTCAGCCCCGCCTCGGCGACGCGGGCGCTCGCGTAGGCGTGCTGTTCGCGGGAGATCGTCGTCGTCGTCACGCGGCAGCCGTAGCGGCCGGCGGCGTGGACGGCGAAGCCGCCCCATCCGGTCCCGATCTCGAGCACGTGGTCCTCGGGGCCGAGCTGCAGCCGGGCGCAGATCATCTCGAGCTTCGCGAGCGAGGCCTCGCGCAGGCTCGCCTGCGGCGTCTCGAAGAACGCGCACGAGTACATCATCGTCTCGTCGAGGAACAGCTCGAACAGCTCGTTGCCGAGGTCGTAGTGGGTTTCGATCTGCCGCCGCGAGCGCCCCGGCGTGTTGCGCTGCAGCCAGCGCGCGCAGCGCTGCGCCGGGGCCAGCAGCGGCGAGGCCAGGCGCCGCGCGCGATCCAGCGTCGCGGCGTTGCGGGCCGCGATCCTCGTCATCGCGACGAGGTCGCTGCACTCCCACTGCCCGTCGAGGTAGGACTCGCACAGGCCGAGGCTGCCGCGCAGCAGCTGGCGATAGAAGAGCGGCGAGCGAACCTCGATCACCGCGCGCAACGGGTTCGCCTCCTCGGGGCGCCCGAGCACGATCCGCCGCCCGCCCTCCCGTAGCTCGAGCTGGCCGCCTCGCACCCCTCGCAGCGCCCGCAGCACGATGCGCCGCGCCAACTCGGCCTGGGTCGATGTGATGGGTCTCGTACTCGGTACCTACCCGGATCGTGTTCGTGTGCCCGTATGGATGATCGCGCGCTGGGGCAGGAACGTGAGGCGCCCGCGTCGAACAACACGGCCGTGAAGCGGACTGCGACCAAGACACCCGAAGCGGCGCCGGTGAACGGCACCTCCGAGCACCAGAGCCTGTCCAAGTACATCCAGGCCAGATTCGACGACTGCTCGCGCTCCCAGAAGGACGTCGCGCAGTACATCGTCGACCATCTCGACGAGGCCGCCTTCCAGACGGCCGAGGAGCTCGCGCGCCGGGCCAACACGTCGAGCTCAACCGTCGTGCGCTTCTCGCAGGCGCTCGGCTTCGAGGGCTTCCCCGAGCTGCAGGCGGCGGCCCGCGAGGAATACCGGCGCGTGCACGCCAAGGCCGCGAAGGAGGGAGCCTCGAACGGGTCGACGCCGCTGTTCTCGCTGGACCAGAACGAGTTCGAGTCGGCGCTGGCCGCCGATCACCTCAACGTCGAGGAGACCGCCCGCAAGGTCTCACGCACCGATGTCGACGCCCTGATAACCGCAATCGTCGGGGCCGAGAAGGTGCTCGTCGCCGGCACCGACCAGATGGCGTTCTTCGCCAGCTACCTGCGCCATCTGCTGATGCTTCTCGACCTCCGTGTCGACGTCGTCGCGAGCCCCTCGCAGGAGGCGCTGAGCCGGCTCGGGCGGATCGACGGCGAGACGCTCGTGATCGGCCTCTCGGCCGGCCGCCCGCACCCGCTCGTGGTCCGCGCGATGAAGCTCGCCCGCCACCGACAGGCCCGCACGGCCGCGATCACAGACGCCACGCTCTCGGAGATCGCCAAGCTCGCCCAGATCAAGCTCTACTACTCCTCGAACAGCCCCGCCTACGTTCGCTCGCACGCGGCCCTGCTCAGCATCATCCAGGCGCTCGCCTACGGCGTCTACGCGCAGGACACCGCCCAGTACGACGACCGGATCAAGGCCTTCCGGCTGAAGTAGCCGCTGCGCCCTCGTCGTGTGAGAGGATCCGCCGCCTGATGCATCGCAAGGGGGTCGGGAGCGACGGGCCGGAACGGCTCGCGGGGGTCGAGTTCTTCTCGGGGCTGAGCGAGGCCCACCGCCGCATCCTCGCGCGGCTCGTCGACGAACTGAGCGCCGAGCCGGGGGAGACGCTGATGGAGCAGGGAACCTTCGGCTACGAGGCGATCTTCATCGAGCAGGGAACGGTCGACGTGCTCAATGACGGCCAGCGGATCAACACGGCGGGCCCCGGGGAGATAGTCGGCGAGCTCGCGCTCGTCGAGACCGAAGGCAGGCGCACCGCCACGGTGCTCGTCACGACGCCGCTGCGGGCGCTGAGCCTGACCTCGCACTCGATCCGGGAGATCCAGTCGGGCATCCCGGATCTGGCCGAAGCGATCGACCGCGCGGCCGCGGAGCATCGCGAGCGCGACCGCCTGCGGCGCGACGGCCGCATCGCCGCGGGCTGAGCCCCGGCCGGGAGGCCGGCAGCCGGTGTCGGGGGAGTGGCGTTAGCCTCTTCTCGTGGGCACTCCCTGGGACGCCGACACCTACGACCGCACGAGCCAGCCGCAGCAGAAATGGGGCGGGGAGGTGCTCTCGCGCCTGATCGGGATCGCGCCGGACGCGACCGTGCTCGACGTGGGCTGCGGCACTGGCCGGGTGACCGAGCACCTGGCGCGGCTGGTGCCCGCGGGGCGGGTGCTCGCGATCGACGCGTCCGAGGAGATGGTGTCGCTCGCGCGCGCACGCCTCGGCGAGCGGGCAGAGGTGTGGCGCTCCGACGTGCTCGACCTCGATCTCGAGGAGGAGGTGGACGCCGTGTTCTCCACCGCTACGTTGCACTGGGTCGAGGACCACGACGCGCTCTGGCCGGTGCTGGCGAGGGCGCTGCGGCCCGGAGGCAGGCTCGAGGCGCAGTGCGGAGGCGAAGGGAACATCGAGCGCGTGCGCGAGACGATCGACGCGGCCGCGGCCTCCGGCGCGCCGGAGCTCGAGGGCTTCTCCCCCTGGACCTTCGCGGGACCCGAGGAGACCGAGCGGCGGCTGCTCGCCGCCGGCTTCGTGGAGCCCCACTGCTGGCTCGTCGAGCAGCCCGCCTTCCCGGAGGAGACCGCCGCCTTCGTGAGAACCTCGATCCTGGCGGCCCACCTGGAGCGCCTCCCGGAGCCGGCCCGCGAGCCGTTCGTCGCCGCCGTCGTCGAACGTGTGCGGCTGCCGCTCGACTACGTGCGGCTGAACGTGTCCGCTGTGCGGGCGTAGCGCCCCGGGGCGGCCGCGGGCGGCTTATAGACTGCGAACCATGCGCGACGAGGCGACATTCCGCGTCAAGACGGGCCTTGCCGAGATGCTCAAGGGCGGCGTGATCATGGACGTCGTCACGCCCGATCAGGCGAAGGTCGCCGAGGACGCGGGAGCCGCCGCCGTGATGGCGCTGGAGCGCGTCCCCGCGGACATCCGCCGCGACGGCGGCGTCGCCCGCATGTCGGACCCGGAGATGATCGCCGGCATCCAGGAGGCCGTGACGATCCCGGTCATGGCCAAGGCGCGGATCGGCCACTTCATGGAGGCGCGCGTGCTCGAGGCGCTGGAGGTCGACTACATCGACGAGTCCGAGGTGCTCACCCCGGCCGACGAGCGCAACCACATCGACAAGTGGGACTTCAAGGTGCCGTTCGTGTGCGGCGCGACGAACCTCGGCGAGGCGCTGCGGCGGATCGGCGAGGGCGCCGCGATGATCCGCTCGAAGGGCGAGGCGGGCACCGGCGACATCGTCGAGGCGGTCCGCCACATGCGGCGGATCGGCGGCGAGATCCGGCGCCTGACGATGCTCGGCGACGACGAGATCGCGACGGCCGCCAAGGAGCTCGCCGCTCCGCTCGACATCGTGCGAAGCGTCGGCCGCGACGGCCGTCTGCCGGTCGTCCTGTTCTGCGCCGGCGGCATCGCGACGCCCGCGGACGCCGCGCTGATGATGGCGCTGGGCGCCGAGGGCGTGTTCGTCGGCTCGGGGATCTTCAAGTCCGAGGACCCGGCGACGCGGGCGCGGGCGATCGTCGAGGCCACGACGCACTGGCAGGACGCGGGCCGCGTCGCGGCGGCCTCGCGCGGGCTCGGCACGGCGATGGTGAGCCTCGAGAGCTCGAAGCTCGAGGATGAGCAGCTTCTCGCGCAACGCGCTGGTCTGGTCGGCGCGGCGTCCGGTCGCGGTGCAGCGCCACGCTCCTGCGCCGCGGCGCTCCTCGGACGCACGCGACGTGAGCGCCGCGCCGCTGATCGGGATCCTCGCCCTGCAGGGCGGCTTCGAGGCGCACGCGCGGATGCTCGCGCCGCTCGGCGCCCAGACGCGCGAGGTCCGGGTCGCCGCGGACCTGGAGGGGCTCGACGGTCTCGTGATCCCGGGCGGCGAGTCGACGACGATCACGCTCGGCGTCGAGCGCGAGGGGCTCGCCGGGCCGCTGCGCGCCTTCGCCGCCTCGGGCAGGCCTGTCCTCGGCTCCTGCGCGGGGCTGATCATGCTCGACCGCGACCATCTCGGGGTGATGGACATGCGCGCGCAGCGCAACGCGTTCGGACGCCAGGTGCGCAGCTTCGAGGCCGACGTCGAGCTGGCAGGGCTCGAAGGGCCGCCGCTGCACGCGATCTTCATCCGGGCGCCCTGGATCGCCGAGCACGGAGGGGACGTCGAGATCCTCGGCGTCGTCGACGGGCACCCCGTCGCCGCACGCCAGGGAGACATCCTCGCGGTCGCCTTCCACGCCGAGCTCGGCGAGGACGAGCGCCTGCACCGGATGTTCCTCGGCCTCGTCGGCGCCCGCGCCCGCGAGGACGCCGCCGCCTGACGCGCGCGGCCACCCCCCTGGCGCTGCGCTACAAAGGGGCCATCGCCTCCCAGCCGCACGTCGCCGCGCTCTCCACGACGCCCGTCAAGTCGCTGCGCATCCAGCGCCGCGAGCGGATCCTGCTCGACCGCGACGGAGCTCGGGGGGACCGCGCGATGTTCATCGTCGATGATCGGCGTCGGATGATCAACGCCAAGCGCCATCCGGCCCTCAACCAGGTGATCGCCGAGCTCGACGACGAGGGCGAACTCGCGCTCGAGCTGCCGGACGGCAGCCGCGTCGCCGGCGAGCCGCGCCCGGGCGAGGAGCTGCAGGTCCGCTTCTACTCGCTGATTCGTCCCGCGCGCGCGATCGAAGGGCCTTTCTCGCAGGCGCTCTCCGACCACGCCGGCGCGCCGCTGCGGCTCGTCGCCTTCGAGGGCGGGCGCTCCGCGGTGGATCGCGGCGCGCAGGGGGCGGCGAGCGTGCTGTGCCGCTCCTCGGCCGACGCGCTGGCGGCGGCCGCCGGGCGTGAGCGGATCGACACCCGGCGCTTCCGGATGACGATCGAGCTCGACGGCTGCGAGCCGTTCGCCGAAGACGGGTGGATCGGACGCGAGCTTCGCGTCGGCGGGGCGGGCGGGGCCGTCATCAAGCCGCTCGGGCACGTCGGCCGCTGCACGGTGACGACCCTCGACCCTGAGAGCGGCGCGGTCGACCTGCCGACGCTCGATCTGCTGCGCGAGCTGCGCGGCGGCGCCGAGACGACCGAGCCGCTCGCGATCGGCATCCACTGCGCGGTGATCGAGCCGGGCGAGGTCGCCCTCGGCGACGCCGTCGAGGTGGAGGGGTAGGGCGTGCGGATCGCCGTCTCCGCAGACGAACTGGCGGGCGTCGCGCCGCTCGTGGCCGGGGAGCTCCGGCGCCGCGGCCACGAGGCGATCCTCCACGGCGTGCTCGCCGAGGACGAGCGCAGCGACTGGGCTTGGGCGTCCGAGCGGGCCGCCCTCGACGTCGCCGAGGGCCGCGCCGAGCAGGCCGTCGTGTGCTGCTGGACGGGGACAGGCGCGTCGATCGCGGCCAACAAGGTCGCCGGCATCCGCGCCGCGCTCTGCGCCGACGCCGCCACCGCCGCGGGCGCGCGGCGCTGGAACGATGCCAACGTCCTCGCGCTCAGCCTGCGCAGCACCTCGGAGGCCGGGCTGGGCGAGATCCTCGACGCCTGGTTCGCCGGCGCGCCCAGCGCGGAGCCCGACGACGTCGAGAACGTCACGCACGTGGGGAAGATCGCTGTCGGCCTGAGCGCCGTGATCGCGCCCGAGCTGGCTGTGCGGCGCGGGCGCGAGGCGGTCGAGTTCTACAAGCGGGCCCTCGGTGCCACCGAGCTCTACCGCGTCGGCGGCACCGACGAGCACGAGCTCCTCGTCAGCCAGCTCTCCGTCGGGGGCGCGACGTTCTGGGTACACGACGAGGCGCCCGAGCAGGGCAACCACAGCCCCGAATCGCTCGGCGGCGCGAGCGCCCGGATCCTGCTCGTCGTCGAGGATCCGGCCGGCGTCCAGGCGAAGGCCCTCGCCGAGGGCGCACGCGAGCACGCGCCGGTCTCGAGCGAACACGGCTGGATGCTCGGCCGCATCGAGGACCCCTTCGGCCACCACTGGGAGATCGGCCGCCCGCTCGGCGGCTGGCCGCCGCAGCGGTCCTAGCCGCCCACAGCGCTAGCCCGTCGCCACGAACCGCACGACCCCGTCGCGCTCCTCCTCGACCACCCGGCCGTCCTCGAGCAGCAGGTCGACGTGCCCGAGGACCTCGGACAGCGTCAGGTACGCCTGGGTCACGGCGACGTTGCCCCACAGCTCCTGCGCGATCTCGTGGGCGGTGCGCGGGTCCGCGGCGATCAGTCGCAGGATCCGCTCGGCGCGCCGGCCGTGCATGCGGAAGCGCTCGTCGATCAGCGCGACGTGATCTGTGATCGGCGGGCCGTGGCCGGGGAGCACGAGGTCGAGTTCGAGCTCGCGGGTCGCTTCCAGCGAGCGCATGTACGTGAGCAGCGCCTTCGGCCGCGGCCCGGTCGGATCCGGCTCGGCGCCGAGCGGGCGGGCGAGCAACGGGTTCGAGGAGATGTGTGCGATCAGGTGGTCGGCGGCGAGCAGCATCCGGCGCTGTTCGTCGAGGAAGATCGTGTCCGAGGGGCTGTGCCCGGGGCGGTGCAGCACGCGCAGCGTGCGGTCGCGCAGCTCCAGCTCGGCGCCGTCGCCGAGCGGGCGGGTGACCTCGACAGCCGAGCCCCAGGCGCGGAACCCGGCCGAGACCGCCCGCAGCGCGGTCACGACTTCGCGCGGGATCCCGTGGCGCAGCATGATGTTCTCGGCGAAGGCATCGTCGAGATCGGTCTCGCGGCTGTAGGCCGCCAGGTAGGGCGCGAGCGGGCCGATCGCCGCCACCTCGGCGCCCGAACGCCGCGCGAGGATCGACGCGAGGCCGAAGTGGTCCATGTGCTGGTGGCTGATCACGAGCAGCTCGATGTCCTCGATGCGGTGGCCGCGCGCCGCCAGCGCCTGCTCGAGCTCGTCCAGCGCCTTCGCAGAGTTCGGGCCCGAATCGACCAGCGTCAGCGGCGAGTCCTCGATCAGGTAGGCGTTGACGCGCCCGACCATGAAAGGGGTCGGCACGGCCAGGCGGTGGATGCCGGCCTCGGCCGCCTTCGCGAGGTCCTCGCGCTCGGTCTCGCGTTCGCGCTCGGCGCGCTGCTCTGCCGGCTCCTCCCGCTCCGCCTGTTGCGAGGCTCCCGCGTCCGGGGCGCCGCCGCCGCTCACGAGCGGATCACGGCCAGCACTTCGTCGCGGCGGCGTTCCATGTCCTCGACCGACACGAGCGACTCCAGGCACAAGCGCAGCAGGGGCTCGGTGTTGGAGGGCCGCACGTTGAAGTGCCAGTCCTCGTAGTCGATCGAGATCCCGTCGAGGTGTTTCTGCTCAGCGTCGGAGTAGCGCTCGGCGAGCTCGTCCATCTTCACCTGCTGGTCTGAGACCTCGGAGTTGATCTCGCCGGAGATGAAGTAGTTCTCGCGGTAGGGCGCGAGCCGCTCGGACATGCTCTGGCCGCCCGTCGCGAGCATCTCCAGAACGAGGAGGGCGGGGATCGTCCCCGAGTCCGCGCAGTAGAAGTCGCGGAAGTAGTAGTGGCCGGAGACCTCGCCGCCGAACAGCGAGCCCTCCTTGTGCATCCGCGTCTTGAAGAACGCATGCCCGACGCGATTGACATAGGCGACGCCGCCGGCGCGCGCGACGGTGTCGGCCACCGCGCGGGAGGCGCGCACGTCGTAGAGGATCGCTTCGCCGGGCTTCTCCGCCTTGCTGAGGAGCGACTCGGCGAGCAGCGCCGTCAGGAAGTCGCCGTCGACGAAGCGGCCGGTCTCGTCGATGAAGAAGCAGCGGTCGGCGTCGCCGTCCCACGCGATGCCGAGGTCGGCGCCGCTCTCGCGGACCTTCTCGATGATGAAGCTGCGGTTCTTCGGCAGCAGGGGGTTGGGTTCGTGATCGGGAAACTCCCCGTCGGGCCTCCAGTACGTCTCGATCAGCTCGAGCTCGAGGCTCTCGAGCAGCGGCCCGACCATCGGCCCGGCCATGCCGTTGCCGCCGTCGACGACGACTTTCAGCGGCCGCGGGGCCGAACGCACGGCGTCGCCGTCGATGAATCGCAGCGCAGCTTCCTGGAACGGCCCGTAGATGTCCTCCTCCTCGAGCTCCCCGCGCTCGGAGGGCTCGGCCTGCCCGCCCGCCCCGCCGTCTTCGACCAGCCGGCGCACGTCCTGGATGCCCGAGTCCCCCGAGAGCGCGATCGCGCCTTCGCGGACGAGCTTCGCGCCGGTGTAGGCCTTCGGGTTGTGCGAGGCCGTGCACATGAGCCCCCCGTCGAGCTCGCGCGCGCCGACGAGCCAATAGAGCATCTCCGAGCCGACCATCCCGGCGTCGAGGACGTTCGCGCCGGCCGAGAGCATCCCCTCGCGGTATCGCGCCGCGAGCTCCGGCGCGCTGAGTCGCATGTCCCGGCCGAGCCCGAGACGCAGCCCGGTGACCGGCTTGCCGGTGAGCTGCGAAAGCACGATCGGGAAGGCGCGGCCGATGCGCTCGGCGAGGTCGCCGCCGATCTGCTCGCCGAAGATCCCCCGGATGTCGTACGCCTTGAAGATGTCGGACAGCGCTGAGGGGTTCATCCGTACGCCAATCCTATGACCAGCGCTGCGATCGAGCGCGCCCGCCCCGGCCGCTCCTCGCCGCACGCGAACGTGGAGGTCCCGCCCGTCCGCCGGTTCGTAGACTTAAGAGCATGTCCGGTCATTCCAAGTGGGCTTCGATCAAGCACAAGAAGGCGGTCGTCGACTCGCGTCGCGGCGCCCAGTTCTCGAAGCTGACGCGCGCGATCACCGTCGCCGCGCGCGACGGCGGCGGCGATCCGATCGGCAACCCGGCGCTCGATCTCGCGATCCGCAAGGCCAAGGAAGCGTCGATGCCGAAGGACAACATCGAGCGGGCGATCGCGAAGGGCACCGGCGCGGGCGCCGATGCCGAGGCGATCGAGGCGGTCCTCTACGAGGGCTACGGGCCAGGCGGGGTGGCGATCCTCGTCGAGGCGCTGACCGACAACCGCAACCGCACGAGCGCCGAGGTCAAACACATCTTCTCCAAGACCGGCGGCAGCCTCGGCGAGCCGGGCTCCGTCGCCTACCTGTTCGACAAGAAGGGCTCGATCGTGCTCGACGCCGAGCGCTACTCCGAAGACGACCTGATGCCCGCGGTCGAGGCCGGCGCCGAGGACATCTACAGCGACGAGGGCGTCTTCGAGGTGCTGACCGAGCCGTCGGCGTTCACGGCGGTGCGCAACGCGCTCGAGGAGGCCGGCGTGCAGATCGACAGCGCTGAGATCGCCTACCGCGCCTCGAGCCTCGTCCCGGTCGAGGAGGGCCCGGCGGGGAAGCTGATGAGGCTGATCGAGCAGCTGGAAGACAACGACGACGTGAGCGCCGTGCACGCGAACTTCGACGTGTCTGCCGACGTGCTCGAGCGTGTCGCCGGATAGCCGCGGCGGGGGGGTTCCCGTCGTCATCCTCTGCGGGGGCCGCGGCACGAGGCTGCAGGAGCACACGCAGGAGATCCCGAAGCCGCTCGTGGAGATCGGCGGCCTGCCGATCGTCTGGCACGTCGTCCAGCTGTACGCCTCGCAGGGCTTCCGGCGCTTCCTGCTGGCGACCGGCTACAAGGGCGAGTCGATCGAGCGCTTCGCCGCCGCGCACGAGTGGCCGGACGGCGTCTGCGTGAGCTGTGTCGACACGGGTCTCGACACCCAGACCGGTGGGCGCATCGCCCGTCTGGGGCCTTTTTTGGAGGGGGAGGAGATGTTCTGCGTCACATACGCCGACGGCGTGGCCGACATCGACCTGCGGGCCCAGCTCGGCTTCCATCGCGCGCACGGCGCGCTCGCGACGATGACGGTCGTGCGCCCGGAGCTCCAGTTCGGCGTCACAGAGCTCGACGGCGAGGGACGCGTGTGCGGCTTTCACGAGAAGCCGCGCTCCGAGCACTGGATCAACGGCGGCTTCTTCTGCTTCTCGGCGCCGGCGCTCGGCTTGATCGCGGCGGGCGGCGACGCCGGCGTCCTCGAGCGCGCGCCGCTCGAACGCCTCGCGGCCGACGGCGAGCTCCATGCCTACCGCCACGAGGGCTTCTGGGAGTGCATGGACACCTACAAGGACGCCGTCGCCCTCAACGACCTGTGGGCATCCGGCAAAGCGCCGTGGCGGGTGTGGCCCGTGGCAGAGCAGGCGCACCGGGCCGCGGGCGAGGCCGCACCCGTCGGGCGCTAGCCCGTCGCCGGTGCGTCCTGCCGGCGGGCGCGGTACAGCTTCACGGGCTCGCGCAGTCCCTTCAGGCGGCGCTGTCCCGCGAACGACCAGCGGTAGCCCTCGGCGGCTGACTCCTGCAGCGCCTCGTCCGCGAGCAGGCTGCCGGGTCGAGCGACGGAGGTGATGCGGCTCGCGAGGTTGACGGGCCGGCCGAACCAGTCGCCCGCGCGCGGCAGCGCCGCGCCGAGTGCGGCCCCGGCACGCAGCTGCGGGAACTGCTCGCCCTCTGCGTCGGCGGCCTCGATCAGTCCGAGCGTCGCGCCCAGCAGCGGCTCGGGCTCGGCCGAGGCGAGCATCGCGGCGTCCCCGATCGTCTTGACGAGGCGAACCGGCGGTTCGGCGACTTCGCTGGCCAGCGCTTCCAGACGTGAGGCGAGCCGCCCGAGCTCGTCCGGCGGGACTTCCTCGCCGAGGCGGGTGAAGCCGACGAGGTCGGCAAACGCCACCGCGATCTCACGCGAGCCCGGCAGCTCGCCGCCGCTGCGCTCGAGCGCGTTGATCACCTCGGTCTGCGTCGCGTGGCGCAGGTGCAGCGTCAGGATCGAGGAGATCATCGGGTTGACGAGCGGGTACATCTGTTCGACGGCGGCCGCGTAGCGCTGGGCCAGCTCGGCCTCGCTGAGGCCCGGCTCGATCACGGCTTTCAGCGGGAACGCGCGCAGGCTCTCGGCCGCCTGCGACATGCTGCGGCCGAGCACCCGCAGCAGCGCGAGCGTTTCCTCGTCGGAGATGCCGAGCGCGCGGGCGATCTTCAGCCGCTCCGCCGCCTGGAGCTCGAGGTCGGTGTAGACCGGATCGTCGGGATCGGCGACCGGGAGACCCATCGCCCGGCTGAGCGCGACCAGCATCTCCGGCTCGATCCCGGTGCGCGCTGCGATCTCGGCGGAGGTGTAGCGCTCGTCGTTGACGATCACGCGGTCCGCCGGCAGGAAGATCACCGTGCCCGCCGCCGTCGTGCGCTTCAGTTCGTTCAGCGGCACGCCGTCGGCCGCCAGCTGCTCCAGCAGCGCCAGCCGCTCGGCCCGCTGCTCGCCCTCGAGCCCGTCGAGCAGCCCCTCGGCCTCGAAGTCGATCTCGCCCCCGCCGCTCATGGCGGCCAGACTACCCCCGCCCGGCGCGAAAGCACCCGCCCGAGCAGGCGTCCGCCGCCGCGCGGAGAATCCCTGAGGATGATCGTCCTCGGCATCGATCCGGGCCTCGCCAACACGGGCTACGGGGTCGTCGCGCAGCGCGGCGGGCGCCCCGTCGCGCTCGACGGCGGCGTGATCGAGACCTCGCCAGGCCTCCCCGACGAGCGCCGGCTCGCCGAGATCCACGACGCCGTCGACGCGCTGCTCGGCGAGCACGAGCCGTGCGCGGTCGCGCTCGAGGAGCTGTACTTCGGCCAGAACGCGCGCAGCGCGTTCGCGGTCGGCCAGGCGCGGGGAGTCGTGATGCTGGCCGCCGGTCGTAGGGAGCTGCCGTGCGAGGGCT
This sequence comes from uncultured Solirubrobacteraceae bacterium, assembly GCA_963721285.1. GTDB lineage: Bacteria > Actinomycetota > Thermoleophilia > Solirubrobacterales > Solirubrobacteraceae > Palsa-744. The sequence continues at coordinate 457,326 of CAVRIN010000004.1, forward strand.
ACACCCCGCAGCAGGTCAAGAGCGCCGTCTGCGGCTCGGGGCGCGCGGGCAAGGACCAGGTCGCGCGGATGGTCGCGGCGCTGCTCGCCCTGCCCGAGCCCCCGCGCCCGGATCACGCGGCGGACGCGCTCGCCGTCGCCGTCTGCCACCTGAACCGGGCGCCGCTGGCGGCCGCGATGGCGGGGGCGCGATACCCCATCGCGGGGCACCAGTGATCGCGCTGCTGCGAGGCGAGGTGGCGGTGCGACGCTCCGACCACGTGGTCGTGCTGTGCGGTGCGGTCGGATATCGCACGGCCGTCTCGGCCCAGACGCTGCGCCACGTTCCGCCCGCCGGCGAGGAGGTGACGCTGCACACGCACCTGATCCTCCGCGACGACGCGCTGACCCTCTACGGCTTCCATTCCGAGCAGGAGCGCGAGCTGTTCCTGATGCTGCTCTCGGTGCAGGCGGTCGGTCCGAAGGTGGCGCTCGCCGTGCTCTCGGCGGGTCAGCCCCGCGAGCTCCTCGCGGCGCTCGCCGCCGGCGACGCCGGGCGCTTCCAGGCGGTGCCGGGGATCGGCAAGCGCACGGCCGAGCGGATCATCGTCGAGCTGCGCGAGAAGGTCGCCGACAGCGCCGAGCAGGCCGGCGAGCCGCCGATCCTGGCGCGCCGCGGCGCGGACGGCGGGCCCCACGAGTCCCGCGCGCTGGCGCGCGAAGGCCTGCTCGAGCTCGGCTACGCCCCGGTCGAAGTCGACGAGCTGCTGCACGAGGCGGAGGGGGAGACACCCGAGGAGCTGATCGCGGCGGCATTGCGCCTCGCGCGCAGCACTGGGTGATCTGATGAGCGACCCGGCCCGGATCCAGACGCCCTACCTCGTCCCCGAGGACGAGCTCGACCGCTCGCTGCGGCCGGGGCGGCTCGGCGAGTTCGTCGGCCAGGACACGCTGCGCGAGCAGCTCGCGGTCGCGATCGAGGCCAGCGCGGCGCGCGGCGAGGCGCTCGATCACCTCCTGCTGGCGGGGCCGCCCGGCCTCGGCAAGACCTCGCTGGCGCAGATCGTCGCGGCGGAGCTGGACGTCCCGTTCGTGCAGACGGCCGGCCCGGCGCTCGAGCGCAAGGGCGACATCGCGGCGTTCCTGACCGCGCTCGAGCCGCGCAGCGTGTTCTTCGTCGATGAGATCCACCGCCTCGCCCGCACGCTCGAGGAGACCTTCTACCCGGCGATGGAGGACCGCCGGCTGCCGATCACGGTCGGCCAGGGTGCGGGGGCGAGGGTGGTCACGCTCGAGCTGCCGCCGTTCACGCTCGTCGGGGCGACGACCCGCGCCGGGCTGCTGACGACGCCCTTGCGCGACCGCTTCGGGATCCAGGCGCGCCTCGAGCCCTACTCGGTCGACCAGCTGGCGGTGATCGTGCGGCGCTCGGCCGGGATCCTCGACGTCGAGCTCGACGAGCGCGGTGCGGCGGCGATCGCGGCTCGCAGCCGCGGCACCCCGCGCGTCGCAAACCGCCTGCTCAAGCGCGTCCGCGACTACGCCGAGGTCCGGATGTCCGGCGTCGTCACCGCCGATGCCGCCGAGGCGGCGCTCGCGATGCTCGAGGTCGACGAGCTCGGGCTCGACCGCCTCGATCGCGAGATCCTCGGCGCGATCTGCTCCAAGTTCGGCGGCGGCCCGGTCGGACTTTCGACGCTCGCCGTCGCCGTCGGCGAGGAGCAGGACACGATCGAGGACGTCTATGAGCCCTACCTGCTGCAGCAGGGGCTCATCAAGCGCACCCCGCGGGGACGCGCTGCAACGCCGGCCGCCTTCGGGCATCTCGGGCTGGCGGCGCCGGCCGAGGTCGCAGGGTCGCTGTTCTGAGCCGCTCGCACGCCTGTGCGAGCCTTGCGGCAGAACCTGGGGATTCCTTTAGCTGCTTTCGTAGTCTGTGCTGAGCAATGGCTCATCCCTTCATCTGCCCGAACTGTGGTCACCGCACCACTGAGGTCGACCGCAACATCGGCTTCAGCCGCCAGCCCAAGGGCTGCGGCAAGTGCGGCTTCGCGTTTCTCTTCGAGCTGCTCGACGACTACTTCCCGGCCCCCGACGCCGCGTTCTTCGTCTGCGACGCCGAGGCGCGGGTGATCGGCTGCGGGCGAAACTCTTTCGCCTTCACGGGCCTCGAGGAGGAGGAGGTGATCGGCCAGCCGGTGCAGCAGGTGCTCGGCCTGGCCTTCAACAACGGCGATGATCCCGTCGGCACCGTGCTCGAGTGGGGCGTGCGGGCGCTCGAGGTGCCGGTCAGCGTCAGCGGCGAACGCGACGTCGCCGCGCAGGCAAAAGCGGACATCTTCCCGGCCTATGACGACGACGGCGGGCTGCTACTCGTGCTGACCCCGGACAAGTAATCTCCTCTGAGGACAGATGACCGACCGCCGCCGCAACTCGATAATCCTCCTGGTCGTGGTGATCCTGATCGGGCTCGCGACCGTCACGATCGTGGCCAAAAAGACGCGCCTCGGGCTGGACCTGAAGGGCGGGGTGCAGCTGGTCTACGAAGGCAAGCCGACCGCGCAGGCGAAGGTCGACGGCGAATCGCTGAACAGGGCGATCGACATCATGCGCAAACGCGTCGACCAGCTCGGCGTCGCGCAGCCGACGATCCAGCGCTCGGGCGAACAGGAAATCCTCGTCCAGCTCCCGGAACTGAAAAACATCCAGGAAGCCGAACGCCGAGTCGGCACGACGGCGCAGCTGCATTTCTACGACTGGGAGCCGAACGTGATCGGCGCCAACGGCCAGCCCGCCCCGACCGAAGCGACGGCCACCGGCGGACGCGAAGCCGGCGGCTCGACATTCGGGCTGCCGCAGTACCAGGCGGTGCTGCGCGCCGCGAAACGCCCGGCGGAACTGCGCAAGAGCGACACGACCTGGGAGAAAGGGTGCACCCCCCAACAGGTCGGCGGCTGCGTCTACGGCAGCTGGTATCTGATCGACACCAAGAACGAGAAGATGATCTGCCCGGGCGGCAAGCCGACCTGTCCCCCGGCCGAAAGTGAAAAGGCGCTCTACTCGGGGGTGACGATCCCGCCGGGCGCGAAGCCGAAGGCGGTGCGCGTCAACCCGGGCACCGTGGTCGTTCAGGCCCGCGCGACCGAATCGCAGTCGGGGAAGGTCGTCAACGACAACCCCAACTCCTTCTACGTCCTGAGGGACTCCCCGGTCCTGAACGGCGCGGACATCACCCATCCGCAGCAGGGCTTCGACGAAGGCGCCGGCGGCAACGGCCAGCCGAACGTGAACTTCGGCTTTACCGGCAAAGGCAAGTCGACGTTCGAACGCGTCACCAAGGAAATCGCCCATCGCGGCCAGGAAAACCAGCTGCCCGGGGTCTCCAAGGAAGCTGCGCAGCAGCACTTCGCGGTCGAGCTCGACGGCAAACTGATCACCGCGCCCTCGATCGACTACACGAAGTACCCCGAAGGAATCGACTCCAACAACGGCTCTGAGATCTCCGGCGGCTTCACGATCGGCTCCGCGCAGGAAGTCGCCGAAGAGCTCCAGACGGGCGCGCTGCCGATCAAGCTCAACCTGATCTCGCGCTCGCAGGTCTCGGCGACGCTCGGCAAACAGGCGCTGAGCGAGGGTCTGCTGGCGGGCCTTGTCGGCTTCCTCATCGTGTGCCTGTTCCTGGTCACCTTCTATCGCGTGCTCGGGCTCATCGCCGTGGGCGGGCTGGTGATCTACGGCATCTACTTCTTCGCGCTGATCAAGCTGATCCCGATCACGCTGACCTTGCCGGGGATCGCCGGCCTGGTCCTCACGATCGGAGTCTGCGCCGACGCCAACATCGTGATCTTCGAGCGCGTCAAGGAGGAGATACGCGGCGGCAGATCCGTGATCTCGGGGATCGCGACGGGCTACAAACGCGGCTTCGCGGCGATCGTCGACGCGAACGTCGTCACGTTCATGACGGCCTTCATCCTGTTCGCGCTGGCGACGGCGGAAGTGAAGGGATTCGCGTTCACGCTCGGCATCGGCGTGCTCGTCTCCCTGTTCACCGCCGTGCTGGCCACGCAGGCGGCGCTCGGCGCGATGGCCCGCTCCAAACTCGTGACGCACCGCTCCGCGCTCGGCGCCGAGGGCAAAGGGCACCGCTGGACGTTCGACTTCATGGGCGCCTCGCGCTGGTTCTTCTCGCTCTCCGGCGTGATCCTCCTGATCGGCGCGCTCGCGATCGGCGGCAAAGGGCTCAACTTCGGCATCGACTTCAAGTCCGGCACGCGCATCCAGACCGGCTTCGTTCAGAAAGTCAACGAGGGCCAGGTCGCGAGCGTGATGAGCAGCCTCGGCTTCCCGAACGCCCAGGTCCAGAAGTACAACAACAAATCCGTCGGCGCCAACGGCTTCCAGATCTCGACCAAGACGCTGAAGCCCGCGAAGGTCAACGACATCGAAAAAGGCCTCGAACGCTTCCAGCCGCAGCACTTCTCCTCGACCTCGATCGGCCCGACGTTCGGGAAAACGATCGCCAAGAGTGCGGTGATCGCCATCATCGCCTCGCTTTTGGTGATCTCGGCCTACATCGCGCTGCGCTTCGAGTGGAAGTACGCGGTGCCGGTGCTGATCGCGCTGATGCACGACCTGCTGATCACGGCAGGCGTCTACTCGTTGACGGGGAGGGAAGTCACGACGGCCACGGTCGCCGCTCTGCTGACGATCCTCGGGTACTCCTTATACGACACGATCATCGTCTTCGACCGCGTGCGGGAGAACGTGCCGCGCATGCCGAGGGCGGCGTTCTCGCAGATCGTCAACCGCTCCATGTCCGAGGTGCTGACCCGGTCGCTGGCGACCAGCTTCTGCACGGTGCTGCCGGTGCTCGCGCTGCTGCTCTTCGGCGGTGAGACGCTGAAGGACTTCGCCTTCGCGCTGCTGATCGGGATCCTCTCCGGCGCCTACTCCTCGATCTTCATCGCCTCGCCGGTGCTGACCCATTGGAAGGAGCGCGAGCCCGTCTACCGTGCGCGGCGCGCGCGCCTGGAGCGGGAACTCGGGGTCGTCCCCGCCTACGCGACGACCGCCGCCGGCGCCCCCGAGGAGGTCGAGCCCGAGCAGAAGCGCGGCCGCCGCCGTCGCGGGCGGCTGACGGAACCCGAGGAGCCCGGCCAGCAGCTCTCGCGTGAGGAGTTCCAGGAGCTGGTCCGCGACCTCGACGTCGAGCCCGAGGCGGGCAAGGGCCGCGCGCCCGTCGCGACGAAGGCGCCGCCCCAGCCGGAGCCCGAGCCGGAGCCGGAGCCGACGGCCGAGCGCGACCCCGCGGCCGACCTCACGCCCGAGGACCTGGTGCTGAAGGACAAGGCCAAACCGCGCCAGAAGACACGCCGTCCGAAAAACCGCCGTCACGGGAGGTCGCGCTGATGGGGATGCTCGGCTGGGTGATGATGGGCCTTGCGATCTGGCACTTCACGATCTGGCTGCCCGACCGCTTCTGGGGCGGGATCGTCGGCGCCTTCCTCGGCTCGCTGGCGGGCTCGATCGTGGTCGGGCTGATCATCTACTCGATCAAGACCTCGACGCTGCAGATCCCCGGCGAAAAGGCGACCGACATCGCCGTCGTCCTCTACGCCGTGCCGGGGGCGATCATCGGCATGGGCATCGTCTACCTGCTCGGCATGCGCCGCGAAAAGACGGGCGCGCAGGCGCCCCCCGAGCACATCTAGGGCTCCGGCGCCCACGGGCCGCGTCGAGCTGGCCGGCGCGGCGAGCCGAGCCGTTCCGTCCCTGCCCGAGCGTACCCTCGCTCAGCCGTGCAGAGCGTGCTCTTCGAGATCCCGCCGTGCCCTCAGTCCCAGCTCGTGGCGCTGCGCCGCGAGCTGGGGGTCTCCGATGCGATGGCGCAGGTGCTCGTGCGCCGCGGCCATCGCGACGCTGACGGCGCGCGGGCGTTCCTGGAGGCCGGCGAGGAATACGCGCCCGATCGCTTCGCCGGCATCGATGCAGCCGTCGCGACGATCCTCGAGCACGTCCACGGCCGTGCCCGGATCACCGTCCACGGCGACTACGACGTCGACGGGATCTGCTCGACGGCGGTGCTGGTGCGCACGCTGCGTGAGCTCGGCGCCGAGGTGGACACCTTCATCCCGGATCGCGCCGCCGGCTACGGGCTGAGCCTCGAGGCCGTGCAGGCGCTGGCGGCGCGCGGCACGCGACTGCTCGTGACTGCCGACTGCGCGATCACAGCCGTCGAGGAGGTACGGGCCGCCCGCGAGCTGGGGATGGCGGTCGTGGTGACCGACCACCATTCGCCCCGCGCGGACGGGCAGCTGCCGTCCGCGCCGATCGTGCATCCGGCGCTGTGCGGCTACCCCTGCCCGGAGCTGTGCGCGACGGCGGTCGCCTACAAGCTCGCGCAGGCGCTGCTCGAAGCCGGCGGGCGCGACGCGACCCGGCTGACGCGCGATCTCGACCTCGTCGCGCTCGCGACGGTGGCGGACGTCGTGCCGCTGCGAGGCGAGAACCGCACCCTGGTGCGGCGCGGGCTCCGCGCGCTGGCTGGGACCGCCAAGCCGGGGCTGCGCGCGCTGATGGCTGTCGCGGGGGTCGACCCGGCGCGGATCGGCGAGCGGGCGATCGGCTTCGCCCTGGCGCCGCGCCTGAACGCCGCGGGGCGCCTGTACCGCGCCGACGCCGGCCTCGAGCTGCTGCTGACCGACGACCGCGAGCGCGCCATGGAGATCGCGCGCGAGCTGGACGCGGCCAACCACGAGCGGCGCCAGATCGAGCGCCGCATCCGCTTCGAGGCCGAAGCGCAGATGGCCGAGCTCGGCGAGCGCCACGCCTACGTGCTGGCCGCCGATAGCTGGCATCCGGGGGTGATCGGCATCGTCGCCTCGCGGCTCGTCGAGCAGAGCGGGCGCCCGGTCGTGATGGTGGCGCTCGACGGCGAGCGCGGCCGCGGCTCGGGACGCAGCATCGACGGCTTCGACCTGCTCGCCGGCCTGGAGAGCTGCGGCGAGCACCTGCTGCGCTTCGGCGGCCACCGCGCCGCCGCCGGGGTCGAGATCGAGCGTGCACGCGTCGAGGACTTCGCGGCCGCGCTGTCCGCTCACGCCGCTCTGGCGATCGAAGCCGAGCGCCCGCGCGCGATCGAGCGCGTCGACGCGGTCGTCGAGTGCGGCGAGCTCGGGCTCGAGCTCGCGGAGGAGCTGCAGGCGCTCGCGCCCTTCGGACGCGAGAACCCGCCCGTCTGCCTCATGATCGAGCAGGCGCGCTTCGTGGACCCGCGGTCGATGGGGGAGGGCAAGCACCTGCGCTTCACGGTCGAGTCCGGCGGCGCTCGCGCACGCGGCGTTCGCTTCGGCGAGGGAACGGCGCTGCCCGTCGGCGCGGGGGAGCCGGCGCGCGCGACGTTCGCGCTGGAGGTCAACGAGTGGAACGGCGTCGTCGAGCCGCGGCTGCGGCTGCGCCACGCGCTCGCCTGCGTGCCTGTGCCCTCGGGTGTGCCCGCGCTGTCCCCGGCGCACCCCGGAGGGCACAGGCAGGCGGGTGAGCAGCTGGCGCTGCTCTAGCCGCGCGCCGGTCGGGTCCGCCCGCAAGCGGATCAACCAGCCGACCGGTGGGAGCTCCCGCCACAGTTTTCGACCGGCGCCGCCGATGTGAGCCGAAGGACCGGGATCCAGCCGGGCAATCGCTTGGGTCCGGCCATCTCGTCCCCTACCCTTAAAGCATGGCGACGACCGAAGACCCAGGGGCCCCCCAGGGCCTGCAGGCGCCCGAGCGGCCCGCCGATATCGGCGGGAGGCAGATCCCTGCGCCCGCGGGGCTGAGCCACTCGGAGCGTCGCCTGCTGAGCGACCTGTTCGCGATCGTCTCCGAGCACGCGGCCGACTCGGCCGTCGAGATCGACCGCGGGCGCGTGCAGGACGCCTTCGTCTTCGCGTGCGAGCACCACGCCGCGCAGCGGCGCAAGTCTGGCGAGGAGTTCATCGTGCACCCGGTGGGCGTGGCGCGGATCTGCGCCAGCATGCGCCTCGACACCGAGACGCTGTGCGCGGCGCTCCTGCACGACACCGTCGAGGACACCTCGGCCTCGATCGAGGAGGTACGCGAGCGCTTCGGCGATGAGATCGCCGGCGTCGTCGACGGCGTCACGAAGCTGAAGGGGATCACGTTCCAGTCGCGCGACGAGGCCCAGGCCAGCAACTACCGCAAGATGATGGTCGCGATGGCCACCGACGTGCGGGTCATCCTGATCAAGCTCGCCGATCGCCTGCACAACATGCGCACGATCGAGGCGATGCCGAAGCAGAAGCAGATCGAGAAGGCACGCGAGACGCTCGAGATCTACGCGCCGCTCGCCCACCGGCTCGGTATCCACGCGATCAAGTGGGAGCTCGAGGACCTCGCCTTCGCGACGCTGCATCCGCGCAAGTACCAGGAGATCAAGTCGCTGGTCGCCCAGCAGCGCGACGAGCGCGAACACTACGTCGCCGAGGCCGGCGAGTACCTGTGCTCGGAGCTGCGCGAGGTCGGCATCGACGCCCAGATCGCCGGGCGCGCCAAGCACTTCTACTCGATCTACTCGAAGATGACGAAGAAGGGCCGCGAGTTCAACGAGATCTACGACCTGACGGCGATGCGCGTGATCGTCGACTCGGTGAAGGACTGCTACGGCACCGTCGGGGTGATCCACTCGCTGTGGAAGCCGCTCCCCGGCCGCTTCAAGGACTTCATCGCGATGCCCAAGTTCAACATGTACCAGTCGCTTCACACGACGGTGATCGGGCCCGAGGGACGGCCGCTGGAGATCCAGATCCGCACCCACGAGATGCACGAGATGGCCGAGTTCGGCGTCGCGGCTCACTGGGTCTACAAGGCTCAGGCGGACGGCGACGGCGCCTCGAGCTGGGCCGGCGGCGAGGACGCGAAGCTCAAGTGGCTGCGCTCGATGCTCGACTGGCAGAAGGACCTCTCGGACCCCAAGGAGTTCATGGAGACGCTGCGCACAGACCTCTTCGAGGAGGAGGTCTACGTCTTCACGCCCAAGGGCGAAGTCAAGTCGCTGGCGTCGGGTGCCACGCCGCTGGACTTCGCCTACGAGGTGCACACCGAGATCGGCCACCGCTGCGTGGGCGCGCGCGTCAACGGCAAAATCGTGCCGCTGCACTACGAGCTGCGCTCCGGCGACATCGTCGAGATCCTCACCGCCAAGCGCGAGCGTGGCCCCTCGCGCGACTGGCTGGCGACGGTCAAGACGACCCGCGCGCGCAACAAGATCAAGGCCTGGTTCAAGGCCGAGAACCGTGTCGACAGCGAGCACGCCGGGCGCGAGCTGCTGCAGGAGCAGCTGCGCAAAGCCGGCCTGCCGGCGCAGAAGATCACCGGCTCGGCGCTGCTCGCGGACGTGATCCGCGAGGTCGGCTACCGCAAGGCCGACGACTTCTACATCGCGCTGGGCGCGGCCAAGATCTCACCGAAGCTGGTCGTCAACAAGGTCATGCAGCGGCTCAAGCAGGGCGAGGCCGCCGACGGCGACGAGGGCGGCGGAGACCTGCTGCGCGTCGGCCGGCCCAAGCGGCGTCCCAACAAGTCCTCCGGGCAGTACGGGATCCGCGTCGAAGGCGTCGACGACGTGATGCTGCGCCTGGCCAAGTGCTGCCGGCCGGTGCCGGGCGATGAGATCGTCGGCTACATCTCGCTCGGACGCGGCATCACGATCCACCGCGCGGACTGCCCGAACACGGCGCTGCTGCGCAAGAACCCCGACCGCTTCACGAACGTCGCCTGGGAAGGCGACCAGTCGACCGGTTTCATCGTCGAGATCCAGATCGACGCCTGGGATCGCCACCGCCTGCTCGAGGACCTCTCCCGCGCGTTCTCCGAGTCGGGGGCCAACATCCTCGAAGCGCGTTGCCTGTCGATGGGCCCGATGGTCAAGAACCGCTTCGTCGTGGAGCTGGCCGACACGCACACGCTGCGCAGCGCGATCAACCGGCTGCGCAACGTCGAGTCCGTCTTCGACGCCTACCGCGTCACGCCGGGCGCGGCCGGCGACTAAGAACGCCGGCGCGGCTCAGGCGACGACGTTCAGCGCCTCGGGCAGCACCGAGTAGCGCGCTTCTGAGACCTCGCCGAGGTAGTCGCCGTCGACCTGCAGCGGCAACGGGCGCTCGTCTGCGCTCGAGACCGTGAGGCCGGTCGCATCGGCGAGGCCGGTCACCTGCCGGTGGCGCGTGACGCGCGCGTGGCGGGAGAACGCCCGCCAGGCGATCGAGGGCCCGCCGAGCAGCGTCGCCCGGCGCAGGACGCCCGCCGCTAGCGCGCCGGAATCGAGCGCGGCCCCCTCGGCGACCTCGATCGGGCGGTCGAGGAAGTAGGTGAACGGGGAGCCGTTCTGGATGATCGCGGTGACGCCGTCGAGCTCCTCGCCGTCGGCGGTGCGGACCTTCAGCCGCGGCGGGCGGACCAGGTAGCGGCGCATGAACGTGCTGACGGCGACCCAGGTGAAGAACCACGGGCCGAGGCGCGCCTTCAGCCGCGGGTTCGCATCGACGCGCTCGACCACGCTGGCGTCGAGGCCGAGGCCCGAGGCGAAGGTGAAGCAGCGCCCGTTGACGACGCCGAGGTCGACCTTGCGCGGTCGCCAGTCGTCGGCCATCGCGAGCAGGTGCTCCGTCGCGTCGACGGGATCGCCGGGAATGCCGAGCATCTTGCCGAACACGTTCGCCGAGCCGCCCGGCAGGCAGGACAGCGGGGTGGGAGAGCCGAGCAGGCCGTTGGCCGCTTCATTGACCGTCCCGTCGCCGCCGAACGCGACGACCACGTCGTAGCCCTCGTGGGCGGCCTCGCGGCAGAGCTCGGTGGCGTGGCCGCGCGCCTCGGTGTCGACGGCGTCGACCTCGAAACGGCCCTGCAGGGCGTACACGACCAGGTGGCGCAGCCGGTCGGAGACCGTGCTTGCGTAGGGGTTGACGATGATCAGCATGCGGCGCTTGGCGCCGGGGGTGGCGAAGCGGAAGGGCTCGCCGGTCTCGGCGAGCTGCTCGCCGATGTCCCCGCCGTCGCGGGCGCTGGTCGTGCTGCTCACGTTCTGGCCTACACCGGCCCCGCGGGGGCGTTACCCGAGCGGGCTAACGATCGACGCACATCCCTGCCGATAGGCTTGCTAGACTGCCGCGCACATAGCTGGACACATCCAGAGGGGTGGAGGGACTGGCCCTACGAAACCCCGGCAACCACCGCAGCCGTCACCAGCGGAAGGGTGCCAATTCCAGAGAGATGTGTGGCGAGCCCCAAGGCTCATCGCACAGGTGACTAGCGATAGAGCGAAAAAAGGGGTTCCAATGGCTGCCAGTCATCTGCAGTGCAAGGAGTGCAAGAGCGAGTACCCGCTCGAGGCGCTGTACGTCTGCGAGCGCTGCTTCGGCCCGCTCGAGGTCGCCTACGTCGACCGCGCGGGCGGCCTGAGCGTCGCTGAACGCCGCCGCCGCATCCAGGCGGGTCCGCAGAACATCTGGCGCTACGCGGACTTCCTGCCGCTCAGCGCGCCTCCGGGCCCGTCGGGGCGGCTGAACTCGCGCGCCGGGCTGCCCGCCGGGTGCACGCCGCTGATCAAGGCGGACAGGCTCGCCGCGCGCCTCGGGCTGAAGGAAGTGTGGGTCAAGAACGACGCCGCCAACCCGACCCACTCGTTCAAGGACCGCGTGGTCTCGGTTGCCACGAGCCGCGCGCGCGAGCTCGGCTTCGAGACGATCGCGTGCGCCTCGACGGGCAACCTGGCGAACTCCGTCGCCGCCCACGGCGCGGCCCTCGGCCTCGACTCCTACGTGTTCATCCCGGCCGACCTCGAGGAGCAGAAGGTGCTCGCGACCGGCGTCTACGGCACCCGGCTCATCGGCGTGAACGGCAGCTACGACGACGTCAACCGCCTCTGCACCGAGCTGTGCGCCGAGCGCGACTGGGCGTTCGTGAACATCAACCTGCGCCCGTACTACGCCGAGGGCTCGAAGACGCTCGCCTTCGAGATCGCAGAGCAGCTCGGGTGGGAGCTGCCCGACCGCTGCGTGGTGCCGATCGCCTCCGGCTCGCTGTTCACGAAGATCGCCCGCGGCTTCCAGGAGTGGACGGAGCTCGGGCTTTTGGGTGATCCCGCCCACCCGCAGCCCAAGATGAGCGGCGCCCAGGCGGAGGGCTGCTCGCCCGTCGCCACCGCCTACGCCGCCGGTCACGAGGTCTGCCGACCGGTCAAGCCGAGCACGATCGCCAAGTCGCTGGCGATCGGCAATCCGGCCGACGGCCCCTACGCGCTCGAGCTGGCGCGCAGCAGCGGCGGCTCGATCGACGCCGTCACCGACGAGGAGATCAAGGCCGGGATCAGGCTGCTGGCCGAGACGACCGGCGTCTTCACCGAGACCGCCGGCGGGGTCACGACGGCGGTGCTCGCGAAGCTCGCCGAGCGCGGCGAGATCGACCCTGAGGAGCGGGTCGTGCTCGTGATCACCGGCGAGGGCCTGAAGACGCTCGACGCCGTACGGGGCACCTTCGAGACGCACACGATCGAACCGACCGTCGCGGACTTCCAGGCGCAGGTCGCCGAGCCGCTGACGGTCTGATGAGCGTCGTCGTCAAGATCCCGACCCAGCTGCGCGCGGCAACCGGCGGCGAATCGGAGGCCGAGGTAGAAGGCGCGACGGTGCAGGAGGTGCTCGACGGGCTGTTCGAGCGCCATGCCGAGCTGCGGGACCGCATCTCAGACGAGGACGGGTCGCTGCGGCGCTTCGTCAACGTCTATGTCGCCGGCGAAGACATTCGCTTCCTCGACGGGCTTGCGACGCCGGTGAAGGACGGCTCTGAGCTGACGATCCTGCCGGCGGTGGCGGGAGGCCGATAGTCGCGCCCAGCTCCGCCGATGGCGGGGTGGTCTGGGCGGCGGCTAGCGCGAGGCCGTGTGCTGTGGTCCGGCGTGGTGCGCGGGCACGGGCGTGGAGCCGCTGATCCCGACCGTGGAGACGAGCCCGGCGGCGCACATCGCCGCGATCGTCAGCCGCTTCATCCGCTTCGGCGTCAACCAGCCGGGCCCGTGCGTCTGCATCCAGCTCCTGAAGCCCGTCGCCGCCGAGGCGGCCGCGATCGCGCAGCCGGCGCACATCGGCTCAGCGTAGCTCGCCGGCGGGCGCGGAGGCGCCGTTCGGCGCGTGCAGCTGGCCGTCGGCGGGTGCGAGCTGCGGGTGCTCTGCGACCTGGGACTCCAGGCGCGCGCGCAGTTCCGTGCCGCGGCCGGCTGCGACCGCGCGCGCGGCGCGCTCGTCGGTCAGCTCGATGCCGTTGAGGCGCGCGAAGTCCAGCAGATCCTGGCGTTCCTCTCCCTCGCGCGCGGCGCGCAGGAACAGCCAGCAGAACAGGCCGAGCGTCAGCAGCGACTCCTCCACCATCATCACCGCACCCGCGATGCTCTGGTCCGCCAGCGGCGAGATGTTGTAGACCGCATCGCCGTGCAGGTAGTACGGGTAGAAGACGGTGCCCGACCACAGGAAGATGTTGCCCAGCACCGCGCCCGTGAGACGCACCGCGACGATGTAGAGCAGCTTGCCGAGGTTGCCGAACCACGACGGCATCGGCAGCGGGCCGAACAGGCACATCCACATGTTGATGCCGAAGCCGAGGAACATCGCGTGCTGGAGCACGTGGACCCCGGGATGGTGCAGCGCGGCCTGATACAGCACCGGCAGGTGCCAGATGTAGAGGTCGAGCGCCCACAGCGGGAACGCGATCAGCGGGTTGGCGAGCACCCGCAGGCGGTCGAAGATTCGAATGCCGGCGACCCTGAACGTCAGGATCGGCGCGATCAGCGGGCCGGTCAGCCCGAGCACGATCAGCAGCCCGCCGATGTCGCCGATCAGCAGGTGCTCGGTCATGTGCACGTAGAGCAGCTCCTGGCTGAGCGGCCCAAGACCGGTGACGGCGGCGCCGATCACCGCGCAGCCGGCGTAGAAGCACGCCTGGCGCCAGCCGGGAACGGAATGGCCGCTGCGCCCGAGCCGGCGCGCGCGGCGGCCGTAGGCGAGCGCGACCAGCACGAGCGGCCCGGCCACGAGCGCGGCGGTGAGCAGGTCGGCGGACTCCGCGAGCGGGGGGGAGGCCATCCCGCTCAGGGTACGCAAGCGACGCCGCGCGGGCCCCCAGGCGGGCTGCCCCGGCGGCGCGCTCGCCGGCCACCATCCGGCCAGTGCGTTTTTCAGGATTTCTTCGCGGGTATTGAGGTGGCCGTGAGTAGCATGGTCTTGGCTATGGGCATGAGCCCCCGAACCCTCAGCCGTTCCCCCGCCGAGGGGATCACCGAACGGGTCGATCCGATCTCGTGCCTGGACGAGCGCACGCTCAGCCAGGCCAGCGAGGCCGAGGCGCAGGGCCCCGGTCGCTATCTGGAGGTGCAGGGCGCCGGGCGGACGCTGCTGATCCCGGTCGGTACGGACGTGATCCACATCGGCCGCGGCCTGTCGGCCGACCTGCGCCTGGACGAGAGCTCGGTTTCACGCCGGCACGCGATCCTCGTCCCGCGTGTCTCGGGAGCCCGGATCCTCGACGATCGCAGCTCGAACGGCACGTTCGTGAACGGGCGCCGCGTGCAGCAGGCGGATCTCAGCGACGGCGACGTGATCGTCGTCGGCCGCGTCGTGCTGCGCTACCTCGTCATCTAGCGGCACCCGACAGAGGCGCCTCGGACGCCTCTTGCTCAAAGGTTGCCTTCAGGCTCCTTTCACGAGGACGGTTGACAACAGGTGCTAGGATCCGCCGGTCCGAGGGGTGTAGTCGATTGCCCGAGCCGTCGCGTCGGCCGGGCAGCTGGGAGGGGAAGCATGAGGCGGTTGGGAACAAGGACTGTTCGCTCGCTGCGCGCACGCGCGCTGATGGCGGCTCTGGCATGCATGGCACTCGTGGCGCTGGCGGCTCTGCCGGCGAGCGCGAGCGCTGCTTTCGAAGATTTCTCCGGAGGGGCTTTCCAGATCCTTCCGCCCGGCGCCGAAGGCGACACGACCACCGGCAAGTACTCGATCGACCAGGCCAAGCTCTACGAAAAGCTGACGCCGAAGAAAGACAAAATCACCCAGTCGCTGATCGAACAGGACTTCCTGGTCGAGAAATTCGGCGTCAACACCGGCGGCGGCACGCTGCGGGTCGAAAAACCTGAGGCGGGGCTCGAAATCGTGCGCGACAAGCACGACATCCCGCACATCTACGGCACCACCCGGAACGCGGTCATGTTCGGCTCCGGCTGGGTCGGGGCGATGGACCGCGGTCTGCTGCTGAAGCTCGGCATCGGTCCCGCCTACACCGCAGCGCTCGGCGTGCCCGGCATCAACGCGTTCGGGCTGCTGCTGCAGCAGCGCTCCTTCAAACCGAGCGCACAGGCGATCGCCTACGTCGAAGGCCAGAAGAAAGTGCTCGAAGAAAAGGGTGCTCCGGGGCTGCAGGTGATCCAAGACCTCGAAGACTGGGTCGCCGGCGTCAACGCGTTCGGCAGCTCGCACCCCGCTGCCGGACTTCCGAAATTCAAATTCTCCGACGCGATCGCGGGCTTCGCGTTCATCGGCTCGATCTTCGGCAACGGCGGCGGTGGCGAAGTGTTCAACAGCGATTACCTCGCACAGCTCGAGAACAAATTCGGCGAAACGGCCGGCAAGGAAATCTTCGCCGACCTGCGGCGCGTCAACGACCCCGAAGCGCCGACGACCGGCAAAACGGCGTTCCCGTACGACCAGGAACCGAGCGGCCCGACGCCGGGCGCGCTGCTGGTCGAACCGGGCACGGTCAGCCCGGCGGGCAAGAAAGCCGCGGAAGCGCTCAAGGCCTCGCGCCGGCGGGCCTCGAACTTCCTGCTGGTCGGCCCGCAAGACGCGAACAACGGGCACCCGAAGGCGGTCATGGGCCCGCAGCTCGGGTACTACTACCCGGAGATCGTGTTCCAGGCCGACCTTCACGGTCCAGGCCTCGACGCGCAGGGCATCGTCGCGCCGATCTCGCCGTACGTCTTCATCGGCCGCGGCCGCGACTTCGCGTGGTCACTGACCTCCGAGGGCGCGGAGAACACGCAGACGTTCCTCGAGAAACTCTGCAACACCGACGAAACCCCGCCGACGCGGGAAAGCGACCACTACCTCTACAACGGGGAATGCATCCCGTTCAACACGTTCGACGCGGGCGAAATCGGCGCCCACGAAGAAGAAGCGGCGCACGAGGTGTACTTCAAAGAATCGGTCCACGGGCCGATCTCGGGCACCGTGCTGGTCGGCGGCCAGCCGTACGCGATCGCCACGGACCGTTCCACGCGCGGCCGCGAGCCCGCGGGCGAGGTGGCGTTCAGCAAGATGGACTCCGACCAGATCCACAGCCCGCAGGAGTTCTTCGAAGCTGCCAACGAACTGGAGACGACGTTCAACATGGCGTACGCCAGCGATGAACACGTCGCCTTCTTCTCGACCGGCCGGCTTCCGATCACCGCTCCGGGCACGAACCCGAGCCTGCCGACGCTGGGCACGGGCGAATACGACTGGAAAGGGTTCCTGGGGCTCGAAGAACACCCGCACGAAATCGACCCGTCCAGTGGCTACATCACCAACTGGAACAACAAGCCCGCTCCCGAATGGGGCGCCGCCTCAGACGAATGGGGCGAGGGGCCGATCCACCGCGTCCAGCTCTACAAAGGGTTCAAAGCGGGGATGAGCGAGGCCGACGACGTGGCGATCATGAACAAGGCTGCCACTCAGGATCTCCGCGGGGTCGAAATCTGGCCCACGATCGAAGAAATCCTGAACACGCCCGGTCCGGCGCCGAGCGCGCTCGCGCTGGAAGCCAGGAAGGTCGTCAACAAGTGGGTCTTCAAAAAGGGCTCGAGCCGCTACGGCAAGGAAGGCCCGAAGGACCCGGGTGCGGCGATCCTCGACGCGGCCTGGAAGCCGATCGGAGAAGCGGTGCTCACGCCGGTGCTCGGCGAATCGCTGACCAACCAGCTGCAGGGCGCGATCGGTGCCAACAACGGCGAGAACTCGCAGGGCTCCTCCTACGGCGGAGGCTGGTACGGGTACGTCTACAAGTCGCTGCGCGAAGTGCTCGGCGACTCGGTGGCGCAGCCCAACAGCCGGCCCTACTGCGGGAACGGCAACCTTGAAGCGTGCCGCAACTCGCTCTGGGCGGCTCTGCAGGGGGCGGCCGAAGACCTGTCAACCGAACAGGGCCCGACCGTCAAGAGCTGGCGGGCGGCCAAAGTCAGGATCGGATTCCTGCCAGGGCCGATCCCGCTCGTGTTCAACAAGAAAACCAAAAAACTCGAATCGCTCACGATGAGCTGGACGAACCGCTCGACGTTCCAGCAGGTGATCGAATTCACCGGTCACACAGAATGACGCTGTAGCCCCTGAAGGGGGCATGAGCGCAGAGCGGAGGGGCCGCGTTCCGGGGGGGACGCGGCCCTCCGCGTTCCATGGCCACGGCACCGTCCGTGACCTAAAGCGGCGCGGGGCGGGCGCCGATACGTTCGCAGTGGCCGACGAGCTCAGCCCGCTGCCGTACCTGAACGCACCCGAGCGCAGGCTGCTCGGCCCGCTCGTGCGACGCCTGTGCGCGACGGGCAACCCGCGCTTCCAGCGCGCGCTCGAGGAGAACGGCCCCGAGGCGACCGCGCGGATGGCGTGCGTGAACGCGCTGCGGATCTATGCGATCGGCCTGTTCACGCTCGGCGTCGTCGCCCGGCTCGCCGGCGTCGGCGCTCTCGCCCTGGCCCTCTACGGGCTGGCTGCCGCGGCAATGGCGTGGTCGTTCTGGTGTCTTTACACCGTTGCCGGGCCGGAACGGGAGTTCAAGCGCGAGCGCCTCGGCGAGAGCGAGCGCGCCCCCGCCCGCGAGGCTCTCGACGCGCTGCTTCGAAAGCTCGGCCGCGACGGCGCGGCCGACGACCACGCCGTCTGAATCCCGGCTCCCGCGAGGGACGTCCGGCGACCAGCGCGGCCTCGGGGCGCGTGTGCGTACGCTTATGCGATGGCGAAGAGGGCGATCAGCGCGATCCGCGCACGGCTGACCTACGCGAACGTCGCGGCGACGCTGGCGCTTGTGCTCGCGATGAGCGGCGGCGCGCTCGCCGCCAACCACTACCTGATCAACTCGACCAAGCAGATCAACCCGAAGGTGCTCAAGAAGCTGCACGGCGCCCGCGGGCGGCGCGGCGCCATCGGCCCCAACGGCGTTCTGGGCCCACAGGGGGTGACCGGGCCGCTGGGGCCGCGCGGTCCCCGCGGTGAAAAGGGCGACGCGGGGTTCTCGGCGCTCTCGCCGCTCCCCAAAGGCTCGACCGAGAGCGGCGACTTCACGGTCTCGGCGCCGGCGGTCGAACCGGAAGCTGTTCTGAAGGCGGCGGAGACCTTCTCCATCCCGCTGATGGCGGCGATCGCAAACGAACAGGTCGAAGTCACGCCGGCGACGGTCAAAACGCTCAACTGCCTCGGCCCCGGCCTGGCGGCAAAGGGCTGGCTGTGCATCTACACGATCACCGCAGAAAACGTCGACTTCGAAGGTCCGTATGACCCAGAGGCGACGGCCACGGAAGGCACCGGGCGCTTCGGCTTCGGAATGATCTGGAAGGCCAAAGAAGCAGGCCCCGCCGAGGCGACCGGCACCTGGTCGGTGACCGCGCCCTGACCGCGCGGAGCCTCTAGCCGAGCGGCGCCTCGACGAGGGCGGCAAGTGCGCCGATCGCCCCGCATCCGAGCAGCGTCGGCACGATCGGCCAGCGCAGCAGCAGGAGCGCGACGGCGGCGGCGATCAGCACGGGCACCTGCCAGCCCTGGCTGATCGCAAGGGCCAGAGGCAGCGCCGAGCCGACGATCGCGCCCGCGGCGGCTGGTGCGGCGCCGACGAGGAACGCGCGCGCGCGGCGGTCGACCAGCAGCCGCTCGAAGTGGCTGGCTCCGAGGAGGACGAACAAGAACGACGGAAGGAAGGCGACGAACGCCGCCAGCAGACCCCAGCCTAGGCCGCCGGCCGCATAGCCGACCGCGGCGATGGTCTGGACGAGCGGCCCGGGCGTGACCTGTCCGAGCGCGACGGCGTTGAGGAACTGCGCATGGGTCATCCAGTGATAGGTGCTGACGGCGTCGGACTGCATCAGCGGCACGATCACGAAGCCGCCGCCGAAGGACAGGGCGCCGACCTTTACGGCGGTCCAGAGGAGCGATCCGATCCCGCCGGGATCCGCGGCGGCGGCCAGCACCGGCCAGGCGTGCGCGCGTACGTTTCGGACCGCGCCCGCGCCGCCGTCGCGCAGCGCCAGCTCGACGAGCCCGCAGCCGAGTAGCACGAGCACGAGCCACGGGCCTGTGACGGCCGCAGCGGCGGCCCCGGCGAGGCCGTAGACGGCGATCCGCGACCGGCGGGCCTCCGGCGTGCGGTGCCAGAGCGGCACGGCGATTTCCAGCCCCGCGCGCACCGCGATCGCGGCGACCGCCGCGCCCGCGCCCATCCCGGCGCCGCGGACCCAGTCGGGGGGCGAGCCCGTCAGGAACAGAGCGGACAGCGCGAGGATCATGACGAGCCCGGGGAGGATGAAGGAGAGCCCGCCCGCGATCGCGCCGCGCCAGCCGCGCAGGCGCCAGGCGCAGTAGATCGACAGCTGCGTGGAGGACGGGCCGGGCAGGACGTTGGCGGCCGCCAGCGCGTGCTCGAAGTCGACCGGCTGGATCCAGTGCCGGCGCTCGACACAGAGCTCGCGCAGCAGCTGGATGTGGACCGGCGGGCCGCCGAAGCCGATGCAGCCGATCCGCCCCCACTCGCGGACGATCTCGCGGAGGCGTGGGGGAGCGCCGGTCACGGCGGGCATGATGCCAGCGCGGATCTTCACCGGGGGCAGGGTTGGTGGGGCCGGCGCAGAAAAGCGGACGGTGGAACCGGGCGAGGAGCGGACGCTGGACGAGCGCGACCTCGCTGCCACATGGCTCGAGCAGTTCGAGCGCTGGCAGGCGGAGTTCGCCGCGGCGGGCGCGCATGAGCCGACCGCGATGGTGCTCGCGACGGCGGCGGGCGACGGCCAGCCGTCGGCGCGGACGGTGCTCCTGAAGGGCGTCGACGAGCGCGGCTTCGAGTTCTTCACCAACCTCGACTCGCGCAAGGGCCGGGAGCTCGAGGAGAACCCGCGCGCCTCGCTGCTGTTCCCCTGGTATGAGCTTCAGCGGCAGGTCGTAGTGGTGGGCGCAGTCGAACCCGTCGACACCGCGCGCGCGGACGCCTATTTCGCCTCCCGTCCGTACGGCTCGCGGATCGGCGCGCTGGCGAGCCGCCAGTCGAGCGTCGTCTCCGACCGCGGCGTGCTCGAGCGCGCCCAGGCCGAGCTCGAGGCGCGCTACCCACCCACGGGAGCGGTCCCGCGGCCGGAGCGCTGGAGTGGCTTCCG
Organism: uncultured Solirubrobacteraceae bacterium; assembly: GCA_963721285.1. Taxonomy (GTDB): domain Bacteria; phylum Actinomycetota; class Thermoleophilia; order Solirubrobacterales; family Solirubrobacteraceae; genus Palsa-744. The sequence goes on from CAVRIN010000004.1 coordinate 477,729, forward strand.
GGTGATCCCGGCGTCCGTCGAGTTCTGGCAGGGTCGCGCGAACCGCCTGCACGACCGGCTGCGCTACCGGCGCGGGGAGGCCGGCGGGGGCGGCTGGTTGGTGGAGCGGCTCTCCCCGTAGCGCGGCGAGCCGCGTGCCGCCATGTAACGTGAGCGCCCGTGGGTGCGGTCAGATGCCAGATCTCGGTCTCGCTCGACGGCTTCATCGCCGGGCCGGACCAGAGCGCCGAGAACCCGCTCGGCATCGGCGGGATGCGGCTTCACGAGTGGGTGTTCGCCACCCAGGCCTGGAACGCGCAGCACGGCAGGGAGGGCGGCGAGCCGGGAGTCGACAGCGACGTGATCGCGCGCGCGACGGAGGGCGTCGGCGCCTACATCATGGGCCGCGGGATGTTCGGCGGCGGCAAGGGGGAGTGGGACCTCGGCTGGAGGGGCTGGTGGGGAGATGAGCCGCCATATCACGTGCCGGTCTTCGTCCTGACCCACCACCGTCGCGAGCCGCTCCCGATGGAGGGCGGCACGAGCTTCGACTTCATCACCGACGGAATCGAGCCGGCCCTCGAGCGGGCACGGGAGGCGGCGGGCGACCAGGACGTCATGGTCGCGGGCGGCGCCCGCGCGATCCAGCAGTACCTCGCCGCGGGCCTTCTCGACGAGCTGCAGCTCCACGTCGTGCCCGTCCTGCTGGGCGGCGGCGAGCGGCTGCTCGAGGACGCGGGCGACCCGCGCCTCGAGCCGGTCGAGGTGTTCGGCTCGCCTACGGTCACCCACATCACCTACCGCGTGGGCCGCTAGCGCGAGGCTACCTGCCGGGATGTCGCAGGAGAACGTCGAGATCGTCCGGCGGGCCCTCGGTGAGTTCAACACCGGTGACGTCGAGCGGGTGGCCGCGTGCTTCCACCCCGACTTCGAGGGCCGCGTCTCACCCGAGCTCTCGGCCGAGCCCGACACCTACCACGGGCGAGACGGGATCCAGCGCTACTTCGAGTCGTTCAGAGAAACGTTCGAGGAGATCCGCTTCGAGGGCGAGGAGTTCGTCGATGCGGGCGATTCCGTCGTGGTCTCGCTCTGCATGAGCGCGATCGGCAAGGTCACGAAGATCCGCGTGGAGCAGCGCAACGCCGGCGTGTGGACCGTCCTCGACGGCAAGGTCGTCCGCATCGACACCTACGCGTCGTTCGATGACGCGCTGGGCGCCGCCGGGCTCTAGGGCACTGACAGCGTTCGTGCAGACCTTGTCCCGGGGGGGTGCTGGTTCGTTGAATCTGATGCCATGCCCTCGCGGCTCCGCACAGCCGACCCCCAACCCTGGCTCGACGGCCAGGGCGACTGGAGCTGGCCCGGCCGCCGCAGCGAAGCGGCCGACCTGCATCCGCCGGCATGGGTGCCTGCGCTCCCGCCGCGACTCGAGCCGGCGCTCGCCGCCGGCGCGCTGGCTCACGGCGCCCGCGGGCACCGTCAGACGAGCCGTCCGCTCGCCTGGTGGCTGCTCGTGGCGTTCCTCCTCGCGGCGCTCTCGCTCGCCGTGGCGGTCACGATCATCGGGCGGCCCGACGCCGAACGGCTGATCGGCCTGCGCGCTGCGCACGAGCGCACCGTGGGGCCGATGGACGCGGCTGCGCTCATGGCGCTGAGCGTGCCGCCGCTCGCGGCCCTCGAACCGGTCACCGAATCGCGTGCGGGCAGCGTCGTCAGCCACGCGACCTTCTACTCGCCCTCGCTGCACTGGCAGGGCTCGTTCTTCGCCTACGTCCCGCCCGCGTGCGAGGGTCCGTCGCGCCGCTGCCCGACGATCTACCTCCTCCACGGCCGCGACGGGCACCCGAACGCGTTCCTCGAAATGGACATACAGGGGCGGCTCGACCGTCTGATCGCCCAGGGCAAGATCCCGCCGCTGATCGTGATCATGCCCCAGGACCGCCCGGGCCTTCAGAGCTGGAAGGACCTCACCTACCACCACAGCGCCACCTACGTCGTCGAAGTTCAGGAACTCGCCGACCGCATGTTCCAGACGATTCCGCAGCGTTCCGCACGGGCGATCCTCGGGAGCTCGATGGGCGGTTTCGGGGCCATGAACGTCGCGCTTTCGAACCCGCTGCGCTTCTCGGTCGTCGAGAGCTGGCTCGGCTTCTTCAACCACCTCGGCGACGAGCTCGAAGCGGCCCGTCCGGTGATCGAGCGCCTCGGGCTGCACGCCTTCCTCTACGGTGCCGCTGAAGATCGCGTCGCGATCCCGTCCGAGAACCCCGAATTCGCCACGGCCCTGCGTGCCGCCGGCGCCCGGGCCAAGGGCGTCATCTACCCCGGTGATCACAGCCTTGAAAAAGTCAGCGAACACCTCGCCGCCGGGATCGAGTTCGCGGGCCGCTCGCTGCTCACGGCGCAGTGGCGCGCGGCGCGCGAAGCGTCGCCGGGTGCAGGCGTTCGCCCTGCTGACGGCGCTCGCGCTGGCCGCGTTCGCAGCTGAGGCTGCCGCGGCGCCCTCGGCGATCGGCTCGAACTGGGGGGAGGCGACCGGGCTCGGCGCCTGCGCGCTCTCCGCGCCGGCGCTCGCGTTCCCCAGCAGCGCGCCCAACAGCGCGACCGGCCCAGGGGCGCTCGTGTGGCTGGCCTCGGCACACGGCTGCGCGCCACAGGGCGCGCTCGAGCTCGGGGTCGCGCCGCTCGACCTCCGGATCCAGGCCCAACGGCCTCGTACGGCCCGGCTGGGCGTGGACGCTCCTGCCGGGGGCGCTCCGCCGGTCGCGGTCGGCGCCGGCTCCGGCGAAGTGGCCGTGCTCGCGCCGGGACCCGGCGGCGGGCATCAGGTGCTGGTCGGGCGCGCCGGCGGGCGATTCGGCCGAGAGCTACAGCTGCCGGGCGGCGGGCCGGCCGCCCTCGCGCGCGCGTATCTCGGCGACGTCGCCGCGGCCGCGGCGAGCGGCGGGCGGATCCGGCTCGCGCTCCGGCGCTACCTCAGGCACGGCTTTCGGCCAAGGGTTGCGTTCGGCGTGGGCGATGCCCCGGTGACCGCGCTCGCGCTCGCCCTCGACTACCGCTCCGAAGTCCTCGTCGCCTGGGAGCAGTCGGGCACCGTCTACGCCCGGCTCATGCGCAACTGGGGCGGCCTCGGGCCGGTCGAGCGCATCGGGCCGTCCGCGCCGCGCCCGGCGATGCAGGCGATGCTGAGCGACAACGGTCACGCGATGGTCGCGTGGGCGACGGGCGCGGATGGAGGGCGCACGACGGCGGTCCGGATCGCGCTGAGCGACGCGCACGCGCACTTCGATGCTCCGCGGAGCATCGGCGGCTTCGCCGACCCCGGCGGCCTCGCCCGCCGGCCGGCCTCGCTCGGGCTCGTGCGCCTCGCGGGGGAGAACGTGCTGCTCGCGTGGACCGCGCGCGAGGGCGGTCGCTATCGCGTCCTGGCGGCTCCAGCCGTGTTCGCCGGAGTGAGACCGTCGACGGCCCTCTCACGCGCGGGTGAGGACGCGACGCTCGAGGCGCTCGCGCCCGGGCCCGCCAACGAGGTTCTCGCGGCCTGGCAGGCCGGCGACGGCGCCACGAGGGTCTGCTCGGTGGTGATCGGAGCGGGCGACCGGGTTCTGCCGTGCGCCGTGCAACACCTGCCGAGCGTCCGCTCGGCGGCGCCGCCCGCGGCCGCGGTGGATCCGGGCGGCGATCGTCCCGTGCTCGCGTGGCTAGACGGCACCTCGAAGATCAGCTACATCACGGGCTCGCCGCTGCGCGACTACCAGGCGCACGGGTACGCCCCGCCGGCGGGCGTCGGACGGCCCGGGAACGGCGTCCACTGGCTGCGCATCGCCGCTGCCGTCGTCGCGGCTGCCGCCGCCTGCGCCGCGATCCTGCTCCTCGCACGGCGCCGGCGACGCACCCGGCCCGGCTAGCGGTCCGCGCGGGCGCGCCTGAAGAGCAGCACCGCGCCGCCGGTGAGCAACGCGAGGAGCGCCCCTCCCGCGAGCGCCCAGCGCAACGGGTGCCCGCCCCCCGCGGTGGAGGCCGTGGCGGCCGGCGGGCGCGGGACGAAGATCACGTGCACGTCGCGAGTGCGCAGGAGCCTCTGAAGCTGCCGCTGGGCGCCGGGCGGGTAGTAGGCGTGCCACTCGTCGAGGTTGCGGAACTTGATCTCGACGTCCATCCGCGTCGGGTTGATGATCGCCCGGATCAGCGGGCCGCTGCGGACCTGTGCCAGCAGCTTGGGATAGGCGACCCAGGTCTGGCCGGCGGTGGACGGGGCCGCGAGGGCCGGCGGCGCGGAAAAGGCGCAGGCGAGCACCACAGCGACTACGGCCGCCGCCTGCAGCGACCGCACGCTCGCGCAGCGACGCTTCCCCCGAGAGCCGTTCTGCTGGGACATCCGGGCGCCAGTATCCCTGCATGCGAACAGCGCGGCTCCGCCGGCCCCGAGGAGGAGAGTCGAGACTCGATTCCTCGGGGCCGTGGAGCGCTCAGGACGCCGCGTCCGCGGCCACGGGCGCAGCGAGCATCGATCAGCGTTCCGCGCCGCCCCTACCGCAGCGACCGGAACGCGTCGCGAATCTCCCCGGCCAACGACCCCGGCTCTTCCCAGGCGGCGAAATGCCCGCCGCGGTCGAGCCGGTTGTAGTGGACGAGGTTGTTCGGATAGGCGCGTTCGGCCCAGCTGCGCGGCGCCTGGTAGAGCTCATCGGGGAACACGCTCATCGCCATGGGGATGGTGATTTTCTTCGCGTTGAAGAACGGCGCCTTGTTCTCCCAATAGAGGCGAGCGCCTGAGACGCCCGTGTTGGTCAGCCAATACAGGGTGATGTTGTCGAGGAGGTCGTCTCGCGTGAGGTCGCTTTCGGACTCTCCGCGCAGGACTCGTTCCACGAGCCCCGGCTGCCCGCTGCCGTCGCCGTGGTCGAGCATGAAGGCGGCCAGATCGATCGGCGAGTCCGCGAGCCCGTAGAGGGTCTGCGGGCGCGTCGCCATGAAGAGCGCGTAGTACACGTGCTTCGCGTTGAACGCCGCGAGTTGTTCGTAGGCGCGCTTCTCTTCATCCGACAGCCCAGCCGGCGGCGGACCGCCGGCGTTGAGCGTCTCTTCGACGTCGACAGGCACGGTGCCGGGCATGTTCGAGTGGACGCCGAGGAGGCCTCGGGGAGCCTGTTCGCCCATCGTCTGCGTCACGGCTGCGCCCCAGTCGCCGCCCTGGGCGACGAACCTGTCGTAGCCCAGGCGGCCCATCAGCTCGGCCCACGCGCGGGCGATGCGGATCGGGTCCCAACCGGTCGCGGTCGGCTTGCCGGAGAACCCGTGGCCGGGCAGCGAGGGAATGACGATGTGGAAGGCGTCGGCTGCGCTCGCGCCCGCGGCAGTCGGGTTGGTCAAGGGATCGATGATCTTCAGCTGCTCGATGATCGAGCCCGGCCACCCGTGCGTCACGATCAGCGGCAGCGCGTCCTCGTGCTGCGAGCGCACATGGATGAAGTGGATGTCGAGCCCGTCGATCTCGGTGAGGAAGTTCGGCAGGAGTTCAGCTTCGCTTCGCAGCGCCCCCAGTCGTGGTCCGTCGCCCAGTAGCGCGGCGAGATCGCGAGCGAGATCGAGCGGGACCCCTTGCGAGTCGTCGCGGACCGTCTCCCGGTCGGGCCATCGCGTCGCTTTCACGCGGTTTCGCAGGTCGGTGAGCTCGCTTTCCGCGAAACCGACCTCAAACGGGCGGATCGCGCCCGTGTCGGCAGTCGTCTGTGATGCGGCTCCGGTGGCCGACATCTCTTCCTCCTGGCGTTGGGTTCGTGGCGCGCAACACCCGCGGGTGCCGCGTGTACGCACGATCTCGCTTGGCGGGCCCCGTCGCACCCGTAGGCTGCCGGGCCAAGTCCCTGGTCGCGGGGGATCGAGCGCGCCCGGCAGGATTTGAACCTGCGACCTCTCGCTTCGGCCCGCTGCGGACCTGGGCGGGCAGCTCGGCCGACATCTCGGCGCCAGTATCCCCGCTCGCCCGCCGCGGGGGATAGCCGGGGGAGGCGCGGCGTCGCGCCTCCCCCGGTGACGTCCTAGCTCATGAGTCTTTTTCGGTGAGGATTTCGAGTTTCGCGACGTTGTTGGAGTTCACCGATTCCGCCACGGTGGGGCCCGGGTTGCCGCTGATTTTGCTGCTCGTGATCGTGAACTGGCCGAATGCGTCTTCGGGTTCGTTGTCGGAGTAGCCCTGGACGGCCCACTGGCTCATGCCGGTGATCGTGTCCTTCCGACCCGTCCCCTTGGGTCCGTACGGCTGCCCGGCGTATTGCAGCAGCTGGATGCCGACGTTGCCGTTCGCGATCGTGTTCTGGTCGACGGTCGTCCATCCCGTCGAGATCAGCACGCCCTCGTAACGGTCGCTTTCCAGTTTGTTGCTCGAGACCGTCAGCTGCGGGGCGACAGGTTCAGTCGGTTCTGTTTCTTCGGTGCTTTCGGTGTAGACACCGACGTCGTTGCCCGAGAGCGTCGACTTGGTCACGCTGGAGCCGTTGGCGGCCCCGTAGAACAGCACGCCCGTTGCCTGCGTTTCTTTCTGCGAGTCCGGGCCACATTCGGCGTTGTCGCACTCGTTGCCCGTGATCGTCGCTCTCTTGATCGAGCCACTCGCGCCGAAGCCGACCTGGATGCCGTTCTGCGCGGTTTCAGGCGTCGCGCCCGCGCCCGTCACGGTGGTGTCCGCGACGACCAGGGTCGAGCCCGAGCCGGCCGCATTGATCCCGTTCTTCTGATAGCCCGAGACGCTTCCCCGCTTGAGGCTCGCGTGACCGACCTCGCCCGGTTCGGTGCGGGCTGTCCCGATCTCGTAGCCGACTCCGCCCTGGCAGCCGTTGATCGGGCTCGCGCCGGCGCCGTCGATCGTCACGTCGGTGGCCTTCAGCGTCGCGCCACCGGCCACGAAGACACCGTACATGCTGCCGTTGCAAGTTTCGGCCGGCCAGTGGGCTTCGATCTTCAGCCTGCTGATCTTGACGGTGCCCGACGTGCAGATCGAAACCTCGTCCTGGTTGGGCTGATAGGGCGGTTCGATCGCGGTATCACAGGGCGTGGTGGAGTTGGCCGGAGCGGCCGGCAGCCTGAGCGTCGCCCCCGCTTCGCCGATGATCTTGACGGGTTTCTGGATCTGCACCTGTTCGGTGTAGGTGCCTGCGCAGACCTTCACGGTCGCCACTTGGTTCACCGCGGTCTGGATCGAGTTCCGGGCGGGATGAGCGCAGCTGTTGAACGGCGCACTCACAGGATTGTTCGACACGTACAGGCTCGCGGCAGACGCGAGTGCGGGCAACGCCAGCGCGACTAGACCCAAGCCCGCGAGGGCGAGTGCGTGACGTGGCAATCGGTGCAGCATGTGTGGCCTCCTTGTCGAGAGTTCGACGTCACTGCCACACCACCAGGCGTCCCTGGTCCAGAGAGGCCGCTGTCGCGCGAACCTGCTGCGAAACGCTTCCCCATCGTTGGTCGCTTCCCCCCGGTGGCGTCCTGAGGCGCAGTCTATGGATTGCGGGGGAGCGCGACTGCGGCTCGCGATGGGGCGCCAGAGCGCCCGGCAGGATTGTGGCAGTGGCGGCGTCAGTGTGGGTGGTCGATGGAAGCCGCAGGAATGGTCGTCGAGCACGCGCGGCGCAAGGGTGCTAGTCCCGGTCCCACAAGAGCCATCGTGCGGCGGCGGCCAGCGCCCCGACGCCCGCGAGCGGTCCTGGCCCTCCGTTGTGAATCCACAGCGCGACGAGGGCGGCCAGCAGCACTGCAGTCAACGCCAGCGTGCGGACGCTCATATGGATCGCATCGGAGCATCGGCGCCGAGGCATGAGCTCGCGGCCGATACGCGCACGCCGACGGCCTGGGGAGAGTTCGGGCGATCATCGACGCGTGCTGGCGGCCCGAAAAGTCGAGCGCGCCCGGCAGGATTTGAACCTGCGACCTCTCGCTCCGGAGGCGAGCGCTCTATCCACTGAGCTACGGGCGCGGGACAGCCGATTCTACGAGGCCTGCAGGTTGCGGAACCGCCCCGGCGCTCGGCGGGCCCCGACCGCCGCCGGTACCGTAGCCCTGATGGACCTCTCGATCTTCTTCGCCGGCACCGCCGGCTCGACGCCGAGCGCGCGGCGCGGGCTGCCCGCCCTGCTCGTCAGGCGCGGCGGGGAGAAGCTGCTGTTCGACTGCGGCGAAGGCACGCAGCGCCAGCTGCTGCGTTCGATCGGCCTGCTCGACCTCGACGCGGTCTACATCACGCACTTCCACGCCGACCACTGGCTGGGCCTGCCCGGGATGCTGAAGTCGCTGGCGCTGCGCGAGCGCACGCAGCCGCTGACCGTCTACGGGCCGCCCGGACTGGGCGAACTGATCACCAGCATGCGAGCGGCCTTCGGGCGGCTGCCCTACAAGCTCACGCTCGCCGAGCTGCGCCCGGCGCAGGCCGTCGCCGGCGACGGGTACACGGTCACGGCGATCCCCGTCATGCACAAGGGCGTGTCCTCCTACGGCTATGCGCTGGTCGAGGACGCCCGCCCGGGGCATCTCGATCCCGTGGTGGCAGAGCAGCTCGGGGTCAGCCCGGGTCCCGACTTCGGGCGCCTGCAGCGCGGCGAGGTCGTCGGCGGCGTCAGGCCCGAGCAGGTCATGGGCCCGGAGCGCGAGGGCCGCAAGATCGTGATCTCGGGCGACACCGCGCCCTGCGAGACGCTCGCCGTCGCCGCCCACGAAGCGGACGTGCTTGTCCACGAGGCGACGTTCCTCGACGCCGAGGCCGAGCGCGCCGCCGAGACCAACCACAGCACCGCGCAGCAGGCCGCCGAGCTGGCGCGCCGCGCCGAGGTCAGGCTGCTCGCGCTGACGCACCTCTCCAGCCGTTACGGGGGCGGGGAGATCCGCGACGAGGCCCGCGCGGTCTTCCCCGACACCGTCGCGCCGCGGGATTTCGACACGATCGAGGTGCCCTTCCCCGAGCGCGGAGGCGCGACGCTGCTTCGCTGGGCCGACCGTCAGGCTCGCGAGCGCGAGCAGGGCGCCAAGGAGCCGGCGGGCGCTGAGGGTGGGGAGGAGGATCGGGACCGCGAGCCGGCAACCGCCGGCGGGTCCGCCGTGGGCGCCGCGCGCGAGGCAGAACCGCAAACCGAGGCAATCACCTCCTCCTGATAGATTCCGTCGCAGTCCTTTAACCGGGTCCCGAGAGGCCAGGAAGGAACGAATGCAAGCCAGTGAGAAGGTCGTCCTCGGCGAGGACGACGTGCGGCGGGCGCTGACCCGGATCGCACACGAGATCGTCGAGCGCAACCCCGGAGGGCAGGCCCCGGCTCTGGTCGGCATCCACAGTCGCGGCGCCTTCCTAGCGCGGCGGCTGCAGACGCTGCTCGGCGAGCTGCTCGACGTCGCGGTCCCGCTCGGCGACCTCGACATCGGCTTCTACCGCGACGACGTCGCCACGCGGCCCGAGGCGCCGGTCCTGCACGCGTCGCACATCGACTTCGACATCACCGGGCTGACCGTCGTGATCGTCGACGACGTCCTCTTCACCGGGCGCACCGCGCGCGCGGCGATCGAGGCGCTGTTCGACTACGGGCGCCCCGCCCGCGTGCAGCTCGCCGTGCTCGCCGACCGCGGCCATCGCGAGCTGCCGATCCGCCCCGACTACGTCGGCAAGAACCTGCCGACCGCGCGCGGCGAGCACGTCCACGTGCGCGTGCGCGAGCTCGACGGCGTGGACGAGGTCGCGATCGCCGGGTGGGCGGGGACCCCATCACTGGAGGCAGCATGAACCACCTGCTCTCGATCGAAGACCTCGACCGCGCGGCGATCGAGCGCATCGTCTCCCAGGCCGAGCGTTTCGCCGAGGTCTCCGACCGCGAGATCAAGAAGGTCCCCGCGCTGCGCGGGCGGATGGTCCTCAACCTCTTCTACGAGGCCTCGACTCGCACGCGCAGCTCCTTCGAGCTCGCGGCCAAGCGCCTCTCCGCCGACGTCGTGAACTTCGCCGCCAGCGGCTCCTCGGTCGAGAAGGGCGAGTCGCTGAAGGACACCGTCCTCACGCTGAGCGCCCACAAGCCCGACGCGATCGTGCTCCGTACGCCGTGGGCAGGGGCCTCCGAGCTCGTCTCGCGCTGGTGCTCGGCGGCGATCGTCAACGCCGGCGACGGCAAGCACGAGCACCCGACCCAGGCGCTGCTCGACGTCTACACGCTGCGCCGCTCCCTCGGGGCGATCGACGGCGCGGAGATCTGGATCGTCGGCGACGTCGCGCACTCGCGCGTCGCACGGTCGAACATTCTGGCGTTCCAGCGGATGGGGGCGAAGGTGACGGTCGCGGGGCCGCCGACGCTGATCCCGCGCGGGATCGAGCGCCTCGGCTGCGAGGTCCGCTACACGCTCGACGAGCTCCACCGCGCCGACGTCGTCTACGCGCTGCGCATGCAGCGCGAGCGGATGAGCGAGACGTGGGTGCCCTCGCTGCGCGAGTACGCCGCCACCTACCAGATCAACGGCCCGCGCCTGCACCCCCGGCAGATCCTCATGCACCCGGGCCCGGTGAACCGCGGCGTCGAGCTCTCGGGCGAGGTCGTCGACTCGCCCCAGGCGGTCATCACCGCCCAGGTCGAGGCGGGGGTGGTCGTGCGGATGGCCGTCCTCTACGAGCTGCTGGCGGGGTCGATCGGCGCGCGGCAGACGGCCGCGGGCGAGCCCGCCGAACCGGGGGCCGCCCCCTTCGCGAACATCCCCGAACCGGCCAACGCGCGACAGGGCAGGGACACGTGAGCAAGCCCGAGCCGCTCGTCGGCGGGGGAGGGGACCCCGCGAACGTTCTGCTGCGCGACGTCCGCGCCCTCGACCCCCGCGAGGGGCTCGACGCCCGCCGGGATCTCAGCGTGCGCGACGGGCGCATCGCCGAGCTGGCGGAGCCCGGCACGCTCGAGGCGGCCGACGGGCAGGAGACGATCGACGGACGCGGGCGGCTCGTCGCGATGCCTGCCTTCTTCGACCCCCACGTGCACCTGCGCACCCCCGGGCAGGAGCACAAGGAGGACCTCGAGAGCGGCACACGCGCGGCCGCCGCCGGGGGCTATGCCGGGGTGATCGCGATGCCGAACACCGACCCTGTCCTGGACTCGGCGCCGCTGCTCGGCTCGCTGCGCGAGGCCGCCGCGCGGCAGGCGCGGATCCCGGTGGGCTTTCTCGCCGCGATCACGCGCGGTCTGGAAGGCGAGCAGCTCACCGAGATGGCCGAGCTCGCCGGCCACGGCGCGCTCGGCTTCACCGACGACGGCAGGCCGGTCGCAAGCGCCGGCGTCCTTCGCAAGGCGCTGCAGTACCAGCGTCTCTGCGGCGGGGTGCTGGCCCTTCACGAGGAGGATCCGACGCTCTCGCGCCATGGCGCCATGCACGAGGGCGCCGTGAGCGCCGCGCTCGGCATCGCCGGGATCCCGACGATCGCCGAGTCGACGATGGTCGCCCGCGACGCCGCCCTCGCGGGCTACGAGGACGGCCGCGTGCACTTCATGCACCTGTCGAGCGCCGGCTCCGTGGAGGCGGTCGCGGCCGCCAAGCGCGACGGGTTCCGCGTCAGCGCCGAGGTCAGCCCGCACCACCTGCTGCTCACCGACGCGGACGTCCGCACGCTCGACACGCGGATGAAGATGCACCCCCCGCTGACCGAGGAGGGAGACCGCAGGGCGCTCGTCGAGGGCCTGCGCGACGGCACGATCGACTGCGTCGCCACCGACCACGCCCCCCATGCGCGCGACGAGAAGGAAGTGCCCTTCGAGCAGGCGCCGATGGGCACGACCGGTCTCGAGACGGCCTTCGCGGCGCTGCACACCGGCCTCGTCGTCCCCGGCGAGCTCGGCCTCGGGCTGCTCGTCGAGCGCATGACCGCCGGTGCCGCGCTGTTCGGCCTGCCCCTCGCACGGCTCGCGGCCGGCGAGCCCGCCTCGATCGCGCTCGCCGACCTCGACGCCCGCTGGGTCGCAGGCGAGCACGGGTGGGAGAGCCGCTCGGAGAACTGCTGCTTCTCGGGGCGCGCGCTGCAGGGCCGCGTCCTCGTCACGCTGGCCGCCGGCGTGATCGCCCACCGCGACCGCGCGCTCGCGATGGTGGAGGCCTGATGGGGCTGCTCTCCCGCCAGCGCACGATCCTGATCGTCGTCGACGTCCAGGAGGGGTTCCGCTCCTATGAGAGCTTCGACGACGTCGCCGCCGCCTGCGCGAAGCTGGTCACCGGCGCCCGCATCCTCGAGCTGCCGCGGATCGTCAGCGAGCAGTACCCGAAAGGGCTCGGCAGCACCGTTCCCGAGATCGGCCTGCAGGACGAGACCGTGATCGAGAAGACGATCTTCTCGGCGGCGCGCGCCGACGGCTTCGCGCTCAGCGGGCGCGACCAGGCGCTCGTCTGCGGCATCGAGACCCACGTCTGCGTCAGCCAGACCGCCCACGATCTTCTGCAGCGCGGCGTCGAGGTCCACGTCCCCGCCGACGCGGTCGGCTCGCGCCACCAGCTCGACTACGAGCGCGGCCTGGAGCGCCTCGAGCGCGCCGGCGCCGTCGTCACGACGGTGGAGAGCGCCCTCTTCGAGCTGCTCGGCAGCGCCGGCACGCCGGAGTTCAAGCAAGTCCAGGCCTTGGTCAAGTGAGAGGGCCGTGGACCTTCGCCAGCCTTTGTCCTCGCTCGCTCGCGTGCGCAGAGCACGCCACGCTCCCTGCGTCCGCGGCTGTCTCGGCCCACGGCCCTCTCACCGCTGGTGGGTATGACTGAGCCCGGCTACGTCCTGCTCGAGGACGGCACGCGCTTCGACGGCCACGTCTGCGGGGCCGAGGGCCATGCCGTCGGCGAGGTCGTCTTCACGACCGGCATGTCCGGATACCAGGAGTCGATGACCGACCCCTCCTTCGCGGGGCAGCTGCTCACGTTCACCTACCCGCACATCGGCAACTACGGCGCCAGCTCGCAGGCGATGGAGTCCGAGCGCGTCTGGGCGCGCGCCGCGATCATGCGCGAGGCCCGCAACAGCGAGGACGCGCCGAGCGCCGAGCGGGGCTGGCTCGACTGGCTGACCGACTGCGGCGTCCAGGCGATCACCGGCATCGACACGCGCGCGCTCGTCCAGCACATCCGCGAGGCCGGCGCGATGCGCGGCGGGGTCTTCCCCGCCTCGATCGAGCCCGGGCGCGCGCGCGAGCTGATCGAGGCCGAGCCGCCGATGGCCGGCCAGGACCTCGCGCGCGCCGTCACCCCCGAGGCAGTCACCAGCCACGGCGCCGGCGGCGGGCCGTTGATCTCGGTGATCGACACGGGCATCAAGGCCTCGATGGTCCGCGAGCTCACCGAACGCGGCGCCCGCGTCGAGCTGCACCCCTGCACCTCGGCCCCGGAGCAGCTGCTCGCGTCCGACCCCGACGCCGTCTTCCTCGCCAACGGGCCGGGCGACCCCGCCGCGCTCTCCTACATCGTCGAGACGGTGCGGGAGATCGTCGGGCGCAAGCCCGTCTGGGGCATCTGCCTGGGGCACCAGCTGCTGTGCCGCGCCGTCGGCCTCGAGACCTTCAAGCTGCCGTTCGGGCACCGCGGCGCCAACCATCCCGTCCGCGATCTCGCCACGGGCCGCGTCGAGATCACCTCCCAGAACCACGGCTTCGCCGCCCTCGGCCCGGGCGGCGGTCGCACGATCGACACCGACGAGCCGGTCCGCTGGGAGACCGACTTCGGCGCCGCCGCGCTCTCCCACGTCAACCTCTACGACCGCACGGTCGAGGGGCTGGAGCTGCTGGACGTCCCCGGCGGCACCGTCCAGTACCACCCCGAGGCGGGGCCGGGACCGCACGACTCGCTCTACCTGTTCGACCGCTTCCTGAAGCGGATCGAGGAGGCGGCATGAGGCGCGACGACATCCACAAGATCCTGATCCTGGGCTCCGGGCCGATCGTCATCGGCCAGGCCGCCGAGTTCGACTACTCCGGCGTGCAGGCCTGCAAGGTCCTGCGCGAGGACGGCTACGAGGTCGTGCTGGTGAACTCGAACCCGGCCACGATCATGACCGACCCGGAGTTCGCCGACGCGACCTACGTCGAGCCGCTGCTGCCGGGGCCGGTCCGGAAGGTGATCGAACGCGAGCGGCCGGACGCGCTGCTCGGAACGCTGGGCGGGCAGACCGCGCTGAACCTCTCGAAGGCGCTCCACGACGACGGCACGCTCGAGCGATTCGGCGTCGAGCTGATCGGCGCCAACTACGACGCGATCGCCTGTGCGGAGGACCGCGAACTGTTCCGCCAGGCGATGGAGGACGCCGGGCTGCGGATGCCGCGGAGCGTGATCGCAACCTCGCTCGAGCAGGCGCGGGCCGCGCTGCCCGAGCTCGGCCTGCCCTGCATCGTGCGGCCCGCCTTCACGCTCGGCGGCCGTGGCGGCGGGATCGCGCGCACCGCGGAGGAGTTCGAGCGAATCGTCGCGCTCGGGATCGACGCCTCTCCGATCGGCCAGGTGCTGATCGACGAGTCGGTGATCGGGTGGGGCGAGTTCGAGCTCGAGGTGATGCGCGACAGCGCCGACAACGTCGTGATCGTCTGCTCGATCGAGAACATCGACCCGATGGGGGTGCACACCGGCGACTCCGTCACGGTCGCCCCGCAGCAGACGCTCACCGACCGCCTCTACCAGCGCCTGCGCGACCAGGCGATCGCCGTGATCCGTGCCGTCGGCGTCGAGACCGGCGGCTCGAACGTTCAGTTCGCCGTCGAACCGGAGCGCGAGGAGATCCTCGTGATCGAGATGAACCCGCGCGTCTCGCGCTCGTCCGCTCTCGCCTCCAAGGCGACCGGCTTCCCGATCGCCAAGATCGCCGCGCGGCTGGCGGTCGGCTACACGCTCGATGAGATCGACAACGACATCACGGGCGTCACCCCGGCGTGCTTCGAGCCGACGATCGACTACGTGGTCGTCAAGTGGCCTCGCTTCGCCTTCGAGAAGTTCCCCGAGACCTCGGCGACGCTCTCGACGCACATGAAGTCGGTCGGCGAGGTGATGGCGATCGGGCGCACCTTCGGCCAGGCGTTCGCCAAGGCGCTGCGCTCGCGCGAGCTCGACAAGCCGCCGTGCCTTGAGGAGTCGGACGGACAGGAGCTGTTCGCGAGCCTCGCCGAACCGCGGCCGGAGCGCTTCGAGACGATCCTCGAGCTGCTCGGGCGCGGCACCTCGGTCGACGCGATCCAGGAGGCGACGTCGATCGATCCCTGGTTCCTGCGCGAGCTGTACGAGCTCGCGCGCGACCCCGAGGCCCCGTTCGCGGGCCAGCGCTCCTTCCGCTCCGTCGACACCTGCGCGGCCGAGTTCCCGGCGCGCACGCCCTACTACTACTCCGGCTGGGACGGCGCAGGCAACGGCGTCGGAGTGGCCGGCGAGGTCGTGCGCGGAGACCGGGAGTCGGTCGTGATCCTCGGGGCGGGCCCGAACAGGATCGGGCAGGGGATCGAGTTCGACTACTGCTGCGTGCACGCCGCGATGACGGTCAGGGAGTCAGGCCGCGACGCCGTGATGGTCAACTGCAACCCCGAGACCGTCTCGACCGACTACGACACCTCCGACCGCCTCTACTTCGAGCCGCTGACCCTGCAGGACGTGCTCGCCGTCGTCGAAGCCGAGCGCTCCGGCGGGCGCCTGGGCGGCGTGATCGTCCAGTTCGGCGGGCAGACGCCTCTGAAGCTCGCCGCCGGTCTCGCCGAAGCCGGCGTGCCGCTGCTCGGCACGAGCGTCGAGGCGATCGACCTCGCCGAGGACCGCGGCCGCTTCGGGGCGCTGCTCGCGCGGCTCGGCTACAAAGCGCCGCCGTACGCCACAGCCCGCTCGGTCGAGCAGGCGCTGCGCTGCGCAGGCGAGGTCGGCTTCCCGCTGCTCGTGCGCCCGTCCTACGTCCTCGGCGGCCGCGCGATGGAGATCGTCTACTCCCACGAGGATCTCTCCGACTACCTCAGGCGCGAGGCCGGCGAGGACGGAGAGAGCGGCGAGATCTACCTCGACCGCTTCCTCGAGGACTCGCTCGAGGTGGACGTCGACGCCCTGTGCGACGGCACCGACGTCTGGATCGGCGGCATCATGCAGCACGTCGAGGAGGCCGGCGTGCACTCCGGCGACAGCGCTTGCGTGCTGCCGCCGCATTCGCTGGGGGAGGAGATGCTCGATCAGATCAGGGGCGCGACGCGCGCGATCGCGCTGGAGATCGGCGTCGTCGGGCTGATCAATGTGCAGTACGCGATCCACGCCGGCGAGCTGTACGTGATCGAGGCCAACCCGCGCGCCTCGCGCACCGTCCCGTTCGTCTCGAAGGCCGTCGGCGTGGCGCTCGCGAAGCTCGCTTGCCGCGTGATGCTCGGCGAGCCGCTCGCCGCGATGGGGCTCCCGCAGGAGCGCCAGGGCCTCGGGTACGGCGATCACATCTCGGTCAAGGAGGCGGTGCTGCCCTTCGACCGCTTCGAGAACAGCAACGCCGTGCTCGGTCCGGAGATGCGCTCGACCGGCGAGGTGATGGGCGTCGCGCGCGACTTCCCGACCGCGTTCGCGAAGGCCCAGGCGGCCGCCGGGGTGCCACTGCCGAGCAGCGGGACGGTCTTCATCACGGTCACCGACGAAGACAAGGCGGGCGGCGTCGGCATCGCGCAGTCGCTGCACGACGCCGGCTTCCGGATCGTCGCCACGCGCGGCACCGCCGAGGCGATCTCCCGCATGGGCGTCCCCGTCGAGCGCCTGAACAAGATCGGCGAGGGCTCGCCGCACGTCGTCGACTGGATCGAACGCGGTGACGTGGACCTCGTGATCAACACGCCGACCGGCGTCGGCGCCCGGACCGACGGCCACGAGATCCGCCGCGCGGCCGTCACCCACGGCGTCCCGTGCCTGACCACGCTCTCCGCCGGCATGTCGGCGGCACGCGCGATCTCGCGCGGGCGCATCGACGGCGAGCCGGAGGTCATCTGCCTGCAGGACCTGCACGGGATCGGACGCGCCGCGAACGGCGGCGCGGCCAGCGGGCCGGACGGCGGCGCGGGCGCCCGCGTGATCCGTGGCCGGCGGGCCGACGCCGATCCCGAGCCGGCGGCGAACGCCGAGGCCGGCGACGGCGCCCACCCCGGCGCTGGCGTGGCGTGAGCCTGCCGCCGGCGGCCCAGGCGCCGCTCGGACGACGTCTAGGCGCGATCACGGCCGTGCGAGAGCTCGGCGTCTACCGCGTGATCACGGTCGCGGACCCCGGCGGGCCCGCCCCGGCGCCGGGCCAGTTCGCGATGCTCGCGGCCGCCGAGCGCTGGGGCGGCGGCGAGGACGAGCGGCCGTTCCTCGCCCGCGCCTTCTCGGTCGCGCGCCACGGCGACGGCCATGCGCAGTTCCTGCTCGAGGACGTCGGCCCGGGGACGCGGCGGCTCTGCGAGCTGGGCGTGGGCGAGCAGCTCTGGCTGGCCGGGCCCTTCGGACGGCCGTTCACGGCGCCGGCGGCGGGCCAGCGGGCGATCCTCGTCGGCGGCGGCGTCGGGATCGCGCCGCTGGCGATCCTCCAGGATGCGCTCGAAGCCGCGGGCATCGAGACCGTCGTGCTGCTGGGCTTCCGCGACGCCGGCCGCGTGGCGGGCGCCGAGCTGCTGCGCGGCGCCCGGATCGCGAGCGACGACGGCTCGGCCGGCCACCACGGGCTCGTCACTGAGCTGCTCGAGCGCGAGCTGGCGGCGGGCGCCGAGGCGAGCGCCTACGCCTGCGGCCCGGCGGGGATGCTCGAGGGCGTTCGGAGCCTGTGCGAGCGCGGAGGCGTTCCCGCCCAGCTCGCGTTGGAGTCGGGGATGGCCTGCGGCTACGGCGCCTGCTACGGCTGCGTCGTCCCGACCCGCGACGGGCGCTACCTGCGCGTGTGCGTCGAGGGCCCCGTGATCGACGCCGCGCTGCTTGGAAGCGTCGAGTCCCACGCGGGGGCGCCGGAGTGAGCGTCGAGCTCTGCGGGCTGCGCCTCGCGCACCGGGTCATCAACGGCTCGGGCACGTTCGACGCGATCGCGGCGATGGAGGCGTTCGGGGAGGGGCTGCGCGACAGGTTCCCGTTCGCCGCCTACGTCTCGAAGACGATCACCCTGCGCCCGCGCGCGGGCAACCCGCCGCCGCGCCTGTGGGAGACGCCGGCGGGGATGATCAACTCGATCGGGCTGCCCAACAAGGGCCTCGAGGGCTACCTGGCCGAGGACCTGCCGCTGATCGCGGGCTTTCACAGCGACCCGGCGGCCGGCGCCGACTCGCTGCCGGTGCCGGTGATCACCAACGTGATGGGCTCGACGGCCGACGAGCTCGGGGAGCTGGTGCGCGCATGCGATGCGCAGCGCGAGATCGCCGCGATCGAGCTGAACGTCTCATGCCCGAACGTCGCGACGGGGCTGGACATCGGTGCGGACCCGGCCGAACTCGAGCGGGTGGTTGCGGCCGTGCGCCCCTTCACCGAGAAGCCCCTGATCGTCAAGCTCACGCCGAACGCGGCCGACGTGCCGGCCTGCGCCGCGGGCGCGGAGCGCGGCGGGGCCGACGCCGTCTCGCTGATCAACACGCTGCGCGCCGGGGCGCTGGCGCCCGGCGGGAGCGGCCGCCCCTGGCTCGGCGGCGGCACCGGCGGGCTCTCCGGGCCCGCGATCCGCCCCGTGGCGCTTGCCCAGGTGGCGGCGGTGGCAGCCCGCGTCGCGATTCCCGTGATCGGAATGGGAGGCGTTCAGAGCGCCGAGCACGCCCGCCAGATGCTCGACGCGGGCGCCTCGTTAGTCGCGGTCGGCACGGAGAGCTTCCGCGATCCGGCCGCGGGGATGAGAATCGCCTCCGGATTGTCCTGAAGGGCTAAAAAACCCCTGCAAACACACGACCGTAGTATCCAGCAGCCTCGATCCCTCTCGATCTCAGCTTGAGGTCTAGGTGAATTCGGGGTTTTTTCTTGAACGACGCTTCGGGGTGTGTAGACTCGCCGCCCATGGTGACGGCGACCGGCCCGACGTCCGCGAACACATCCACGGCCCCCGAGCGGTCACTGAACCAGAGAATGGACGCCCTCGCGAGGGCCAACGAGATCCGGATCAAGCGCGCGCAACTGAAGCGCGATCTGAAGGCCGGCCGGCGCTCGATCCACTCGCTGCTGCTCGACCCGCCGGAGTACGTCGAGACGGCGAAGGTCTTCGACATGCTGCTGGCGGTGCCCAAGTACGGGCGGGTGAAGGTCAACAAGATCCTCGTCCACTGCCGCATCGCGCCGAGCAAGACGATCGGCGGGCTCTCCGAGCGCCAGCGCTCGGAGCTGATCTCGCTGCTGCACCACTAGGCACGGAGCCGGGCGGCCCCGCAGCGCGGCGCCTCTGGCCAGCGGTGGCATCTGCGCCGCCGGCGCTCAGATAATTCCCGGCATTGACGGGTCTCCGCCCGGCCTGAAGCGAACGCGGCTCGGCCGCCCCGCCGCGTGCCGCGTCGCCTCCGCCGCGGTCACTACTCTCCCCGCGCGTGGCGCGCGTATTCGTCATCACGGGCCCCTCGGGCGTCGGCAAGGGAACGCTGATCAGAGGCCTGATGGAGCGGCTGCCCGAGCTCGAGCTGTCGGTCTCGGCGACGACCCGCCCGCCGCGTCCAGGGGAGGAGCCCGGCGCCGACTACCACTTCCTCAGCCCCGAGGAGTTCGACCGGCGCGTCGCGGCCGGGGACTTCGTCGAGCACGCGGACTACGCCGGCCGCCGCTACGGCACGCTGCGCTCGGAGCTCGACCGGCGGGTGGGGGCCGGGGTGCCGGTCGTCCTCGAGATCGAGGTCCAGGGGGCGCGCCAGGTGCGCGAGGCGATGCCCGAGGCGGTGCAGGTGTTCATCGCCCCGCCCTCGCTGGAGGCCCTGCGCACGCGCCTGATCGGCCGTGGGACCGACGATCCGGACGAGGTCGAGCGCCGTCTGGAGGTCGCCGAACAGGAGCTCGCCGCGCAGTCGGAGTTCGCTCACGTGGTCGTCAACGACCGGCTGGAGGACGCGCTGGAGCAGCTGACCGAGATCGTCCGCTCGAACCTCGGCTGACGGGGCCGGCGCGGCGGCCCGGCTAGACTGGGCGAGCACCGTCCCGTACAGAGAGGCGACCGAAGAACATGATCTCCCCCCGCATCGACCGGCTCCTCGAGCAGGTCGACTCGAATTACGCCAGCGTGATCGTCGCCGCCAAGCGCGCGCGCCAGATCAACAGCTACTACCACAACCTCGGTGAGGGCACCTTCGACGAGTTCCCCCCGCCGATGGTCGAAACGGCCTCGAAAAACTACCTCACGATCGCTCTCGAGGAGGTAGCAGCCGGGAAGATGAAGTACCACTACCGCTGACCTCAGGGAGCCGTGGACGCGGCGCGCTTCTGCGTCCTGGCCCATTTGCTCGCCGGTTCGGGGATGCGAGCGCCGGCGAGTGTCTCCGGGTCCGGCACAGTTCGCTCGCTGCGCCCTTGATCGCTCCGTCCACAGCCCCCTGGCTTGCAGCGCGCCGACACGGGTTCCGTGACACGCCCGCGGCATCGCTTGCCAGCGGAGCCCTCGCAGCCGACAATCCCTAGGTCATGTCACGCATCCTGCTCGGCGTGAGCGGCGGCATCGCCGCGTATAAGGCCCTCGAGCTGGTCCGACTCGCCACGGCGGGCGGGCACGCCGTGCGGGTGATCCAGACCCCTGCCAGCCGCCGCTTCGTCGGCGAGGCGTCCTTCGCGGCGCTGAGCAGCGCGCCTGTGCTCCTCAGCGAGTTCGCCCGCGACCCGCTGCGGGGCGCCTTCCCCGGCCAGCGCGCGCCGGACCACGAGCCGATCGGGCATCTCGAGCTGGTCGCGAACGCCGACGTGTTCCTCATCGCTCCGGCCTCGGCGAACACGATCGCCAAGCTCGCCACCGGGCTCGCCGACAACCTCCTGACGAGCAGCGCGCTGGCGGCCGCCTGCCCGCTGGTGATCGCCCCCGCGATGAATAACCGCATGTACGAGCACCCGGCGACGCAGGAGAACCTCGCGAGGCTGCGCGAGCGAGGCGTCCGCATCGTCGACCCGGGCACCGGGCGGCTTGCGTCGAAGGGGGAGGAGGGCGTCGGGCGCCTGGCCGATCCGTCCGAGCTGCTCGCCGCCTGCGAAGCCGCGATCGGGGATGCGCGCGGGGATTCTTTTGAGGATCAGGGTGGTGCGGACGCTCGTGGTGAGCGGGCGCGTGCGGGCGGATCGCTAGAGGGGCTGTCGGTGCTCGTCACTGCCGGCGGCACCCGCGAGCCGATCGACAGCGTGCGATTCGTCGGCAACAGCTCCTCGGGGCGGATGGGCATCGCGCTCGCGGCCGCGGCACGCGTGCGCGGGGCGGACGTGACCCTCCTCGCAGCGAACGTCTCGCTGCCGGCGCCGGCCGGCGTGCGCGTTGTGGAGGTCGCCACGGCGGCCGAGCTCAAGGAGGCCGCTGAGCGCGAGTTCGAGCGCTGCGAGGTGCTGCTGATGGCGGCGGCCGTCGCTGACTTCGCGCCCGTAGCCGCGGCCGGCAAGATCAAGAAGGGCGGGCGCGAGCGCCTCGAGCTCGTGCTCGAGCCGACGCCCGACGTGCTGAGCGGGCTCTCGGCCGCACGGCGTCCCGGCCAGACGCTCGTCGGCTTCGCCGCCGAGGACGGCCCGCAGGGCCTCGAGCACGCCCGCGGCAAGCTGGCCGCGAAGGGCCTCGACGCCGTCGTCTTCAACGACATCTCGCGGGGCGACATCGGCTTCGACGCGGCCCAGAACGAGGTCACGATCCTGACCTCCGCCGACCCCCCATCGCGGGCGGCAAGCGGCAACGGCGCGGTCGCCGTGCGCCACGTCCCGCGCGCCTCCAAGGAGCACGTCGCGGGGGAGATCCTCGATGCCGTCGAGAGGCTGCGCGAGGGCTTCTAGGGTGAGTGCGATGGACAGCGTCTACGAGCTCTACCGCCGCGGCTGCGAGCTGCTCGAACACGGCGATCACCAGGCCGCGATCGTGCCCCTCAGCAGGGCCCGCGACCTCGAGCCCGACAAGGCCTCGATCCGCGAGGCGCTCGGACGCGCGCTGTTCCACGCCCAGCACTACGAAGGCGCGGCCGAGGAGTTCGAAGCGATCGCAGCGAGCGCTCCGACGAACGACTACGCGCTGTTCTGCCTCGGACGCTCGATGCAGCAGCTCGGGCGCCACCGCGAGGCCTGCCACCCGCTCGCGCTGGCCTGCTCGCTGCGGCCCGAGCGCGGTGACTACAGGCTGTACCGGGACCGCGCGCGGCGCGAAGCCGAACGGGCCTGACCCCGCACCGCGACGGCGCCCCACTGCTATCCTCGAGCCACAGCTTTCGTGTCGTCGCGCGAGCGCCGACAAGCAGTACCGAGAGTGGGCGCACGCCCGCTCTTTTTGCGTAAGGACCAGGATCGACAGAGAACATGAACGCGCTCCAGACAGAGATCGAACAGCGGCTCGCGCTCAACGAGCCGGAAGTCGAGGTGCTGCTCGCCGAGGTGCTCGGCGGGCGCTGCCTGCGCGTGTTCATCGACCACCCGGACGGGGTCACCCTGGCGATGTGCGAGCGCGTCACGATGCTGCTCAACGACCTGCGGGAGCGCTACTCGCTGGAGGTCTCCTCCCCGGGCAGCGAGCGCCCGCTGACCAAGCCGACCCACTTCCGGCGCTTCGTCGGGCGCCGCGCGAGGGTGCGCGTGCGCCATCCGCGCCCGGTGCGGATGGCCGACGACGCGCACGAGCGGTCGGTGCGCAGCTTCACGGGTGAGCTGGTGGGGGCTTCCGAGGACGAGGTGACGCTGGCCGCCGACGGCGGCGTGATCGCGATCCCGTACGCGGAGATTCGCCGTTCGAACCTGATCGAGGAGTAGGGGAGCCCATGTCACGAGAGATTCTTGAGGCCATGCACGCGCTCGCCCGCGAGAAGGGCATCGAGCCGGAGAAGCTGATGATCGCGCTCGAGGACGCGCTGCTCTCCGCCTACAAGAAGCAGCCGGGCTCCGCCAAGTACGCGCGCGTCGAAATGGATCGCGAGACCGCCGACTTCCGCGTGATCGAACTGAAAATCCCCGAGCAGCTCGAGGCCCACCTGATCGTCGAGACGATCGACGAGGAAACGACGATCGACCCCGAGACGGGGGAGATGCGCGAACCCGAGGAACCGGAAATCGACCCGAAGAAGTTCGAGGAATACCGGGACCAGATCGAGGAGGCCGACGTCACGCCCGACGACTTCGGCCGGATCGCCGCCCAGACCGCCAAGCAGGTGATCCTGCAGCGCATCCGCGAGGCCGAGCGCGACATGATGTACGAGGAGTACCGCGACCGCGTGGGCGAGCTGATCACCGGGATCGTGCAGCAGTCCGACTCCCGCTACACGCTCGTCCAGCTGCGCGAACGCGTCGAGGCGCTGCTGCCGAAGTCCGAGCAGGTCGACGGCGAGCGCTACGACCACTCGCAGCGCATCAAGGCCGTCATCAAGGAGGTCTCGCCGTCCACCAAGGGACCCGCGATCATCGTCTCGCGGCGCGACCCCGAGCTCATCAAGAAGCTGTTCGAGCTCGAGGTGCCGGAGATCGCCGACGGGCTCGTCGAGATCGCGAACGTCGCCCGCGAGCCCGGCTATCGCTCGAAGATCGCGGTCGTCTCGCACACCGACGGCGTCGATCCCGTCGGAGCCTGCGTGGGACCGCGCGGCTCGCGCGTGCGGATGGTCGTCTCCGAGCTGCGCGGCGAGAAGATCGACATCATCCCGTTCAACGACGAGCCCGCGCGCTTCGTCGCCAAGGCGCTCTCGCCTGCGCGCGTGCGCGAGGTGCTCGTCGACGACGACGCCAAGCAGGCGACCGTGATCGTGCCCGATGACCAGCTGTCGCTGGCGATCGGCCGCGAGGGTCAGAACGCGCGCCTCGCCGCGCGCCTGACCGGCTGGCGCGTGGACATCCGCTCCGAGACCGAGTTCGCCGCCGAGGAGGCCGAGCACGGCTACGAGGAGGAGGAGGTCGCAGGACGCTGCGCCGCAATCCTCTCGAACGGCCGGCGCTGCCCGAACGCCGCCCTGCCCGGCTCGCGCTACTGCGGCCTTGAAACCCACCAGGCGCTCGCGAACATCGACAGCGACAACATCGGCGACCTGAACGCCGAGGGCTCCGAGGCCGAAGCCGTGCCCGCAGCGGCGGTCGCCGCTGCGGCGAACGGCGACAGCGCGGCCGGCGAGCCCGCGTCCCACGAGGTCCGCGAGGAGCAGATCCTCGACGAGGGCCCGCTGCCCGAGACCGAGGCCGCGGTGATCGCGCCAGATCCCGAGGAGACCGGAGAAGAAGCCGAACGCGAGGTGGCCGAGAAGCTCGAGTCGGCCGAAGACGCCCCCGAGGGGTCGGCGACATAGCCGCCCGGGCGAGGGGGAAGGACAGCCTCAGCGCGACCGAGGGGCGGTCGCACCGGCCTCAGCGCAGCTGCGTCGGCTGCGGCCGTCGCGACGACAAAGACGAGTTCGTGCGGCTCGCCGTCGCAGATGTGCGCTCGCACGACTCGGACGACGAGAGCGGCTCCGACGCGAAGCTCGCCGTGATCGACCGTGAGGGTCGCATGGGCGGCCGCGGCGCGTATCTCTGCCGCGAGGCGGACGGCGAGCTCCCCGACGCCGAGTGCCTGGCGCGCGCGCTGCGCCGCGGCAGCGTCGGGCGAACGCTGCGCGCGAGTGTGGCCGTCGACCCCAAGCTCGTAGAATCGGTGAGCCGATGAGCAAGAAGCGCGTACACGAGATCGCCAAGGAGCACGGCCTGACGAGCAAGGAGCTGCTCGAAAAGCTGGCCGCCGCGGGCGTGCAGGCGAAGGCGGCCGCCTCCTCGGTCGAGGAGTCAGCCGCGCTCCAGGCGCTCGGCATCGATGCCTCCTCCGCCAGCAACGGCTCCCCCAACGGCTCTTCGGCAGCGAAGACGGCCGAGCAGGCGCCGGCCAAAGCGGCCGGGAAACCCCCCGCTGAAGCCGCCGGCGGGCAGGACGGCGCGCCCGACGGCCGGGCCACGGCCGCCGAGCCCAAGTCCGCCGCCGCCCCGGCCAAGACCGCGGGCGGCGCGCAGGGCGCTCCGCCCGAGCCGCAGGCCGCGGCGACGCGCGCTCCGGCGACTGTCCCAAGTGCGGCGCCGGCCGCCCAGACCCCCGCCCCGCCGGCTCCCGGCGCCCAGGCTCCGCCTGCCGCGTCCCGCCCGGCCCCGCCCGCGGGCGGCGAGCGTGTGCGCCCGACGCGCGACTCCCGGACCGGCGAGCGCACTCCCGGCGACGTCGGCCCGGGTGGCCGCCGGCGCGTCGTGATCGACTCGCAGGCCTCGCGCCGCCAGCAGGGCGGCCCCTCCAACCAGCCGCAGCGCCGCCCGCGGCGCGGCAGGCGCCGCCGTGGCACCTACGACGAGACGATCGCGCCGATCGACACGGCCGCGATGGAGGCCACCGACCTGATCCGGGTCAACTCCGGCTCGACCGTCAAGGATGCCGCCGAGTACCTCGGCGTCCCCGTCCCCGAGGTGATCAAGAAGCTGATGTCCCTGGGCGAGATGGCGACGCTGACGCAGACCCTCTCCGACGACGCGATCCAGGTCCTCGCCGACGAGTTCGACAAGCAGATCGAGATCGTCCACGCGGCCGACGACGTCGAGGTCGAGCCCGTCTACCAGGACAGCGACGAGGAGTTGATCGAACGCCCGCCCGTGGTGACGATCATGGGCCACGTCGACCACGGCAAGACCTCACTGCTCGACGCGATCCGCGAGACCGAGGTCGCGGCGGGCGAGGCCGGCGGCATCACCCAGCACATCGGCGCCTACCAGGTCAAGCACGCCGGCAAGGAGATCACCTTCCTCGACACGCCCGGCCACGAAGCATTCACGGCGATGCGCGCCCGCGGCGCGAGCGTCACCGACCTCGCGGTGATCGTGGTCGCGGCCGACGACGGGGTCAAACCGCAGACCGAGGAGGCGATCGACCACGCCAAGGCGGCCGAGGTCCCGATCGTCGTGGCCGTCAACAAGATCGACAAGGAGGGCGCGCAGCCCGAACGCGTCCGCACCGAGATGACCCAGCACGGCCTGCAGCCCTCCGACTGGGGCGGGGAAACCGAGTTCGTCGACGTCAGCGCGAAGACCCACCAGGGGCTCGACTCGCTGCTCGACACGATCCAGATCGTCACGGACCTCGAGGAACTCAAGGCGAACAGCGGCGCCGACGCCTCCGGCGCCGTGATCGAGTCCAAGCTCGATCCCGGACGCGGGCCGGTCGTGACGATCCTGATCCAGCGCGGGACGCTGCGGGTCGGCGACGCGCTCGTCGCCGGCGCCCACTTCGGCCGCGTGCGCGCGATGCACGACTTCACCGGCACGCGCCTGAAGCGCGCGACGCCCGGCCAGCCCGTCGAGGTGCTGGGCTTCGACGGCGTGCCCGAGGCCGGCGAGCACGTGCGCGTGGTCGAGAACGAGCGCCGCGCGCGACAGCTCGCGGGCGAGCGCGCGAACCGCCTGAAGACCGAGGCGCTGGCGCGCCGCTCCGGGCGCAAGGTGTCCCTGGAGGACGTGTTCAAGCTCGCGCAGGAGGGCACCGTCCAGGAGCTCGCGCTGGTCGTCAAGGCCGACGTCGCCGGCTCGCTCGAGGCGCTCGAGGACGAGATCGCGAAGCTGCCCCAGGACGAGGTGTCCGTCAACGTCGTGCACCGCGGCGTCGGCGGCGTCAACGAGTCCGACGTGATGCTCGCGGCGGCCTCCGAGGGCGTGATCCTGGCCTTCAACGTGCGTCCGGTGGGCGATGCCCGCCAGGTCGCCGACCGCGAGGGCGTCGAGATCCGCTCCTACTCGGTGATCTACCGGGCGATCGAGGAGCTGCGGGCGGCCATGCAAGGGATGCTCGCGCCGGAGGAGGTCGAGACGCCGCTCGGCCAGGCCGAGGTCCGCCAGCTCTTCAAAGCCTCCCGGATCGGCACGATCGCCGGCTGCCAGGTCACCGAGGGCAAGATCACCCGCGGCGCGCGCGTGCGCCTGGTCCGCGACGGCACGGTCATCTACGACACGACGATCGAGAGCCTCCGCCGGTTCAACGACGACGTCAAAGAGGTGACCTCCGGCTTCGAGTGCGGGATCGTTCTCGCGAACTACCAGGACGTCAAGGAGGGCGACGTCCTCGAGGCATATGAGACGCGACAGGTCGAGCGGGAGCTGACCTAGCGCGCACCAGGAAGGGACGCCGGGCTCGGCGAGGAATTGGAGAGACAGGTGGCCACGGGACGCATGCGTCGGGTCGACGAGGCGGTTCGCCAGGTCATCGGAGATGCAGTGGCATTGGAGCTGAAGGACCCAAGAGTCGGATTCGTGACCGTGACAGACGTCAGAACAAGCCCAGACCTTCGCCATGCTCGCGTGTACGTGAGCGTGCTCGGCACCGCGGGCGGCCCGTCCGCTCCCGAGGAGCGCGAGGACACGCTGGCCGGCCTGCGCAGCGCCCACGGCTTCCTGCAGGGCCGTGTGGCCAGCGAACTGCGCCTGAAGCGAACGCCGGCGCTGGAGTTCGTCTACGACGACACGACCGACCGCGCGATGCGCCTGGAGGAGCTGATCGACAGGGAGACGCCTCAATGAGCGGCACGTCAGCCCACGCCCCCGCCGGGACGGCGCCCGTCCGCGAGCAGGTGCTCGAGCGCCTGCGCGAGGATCAGAG
The DNA here is from genome assembly GCA_963721285.1 of uncultured Solirubrobacteraceae bacterium. Classification (GTDB taxonomy): domain Bacteria; phylum Actinomycetota; class Thermoleophilia; order Solirubrobacterales; family Solirubrobacteraceae; genus Palsa-744. The sequence goes on from CAVRIN010000004.1 coordinate 505,396, forward strand.
CTTCGTGCTGGCAACCCACGAGAACCCCGACGGCGACGCACTCGGCTCGCTGGTGGCGATGCAGGGCCTTCTGAGCTCGCTCGGCAAACACTCGGAGATGTTCATCGCGCCGAGCGACCTGCCGCTGCCGCGCGAGTACCGTCTGTTCCCGCTCGAGGGCCTGATCTCCGAGCCGCCCCCGGACATCGCCGAGCGGACGGTCATCTTCCTGGACTGCGGCAACATCGACCGCAACTCGGCGAGCGTGCTCCGCGACGGCGCGCGCCTGATCAACATCGACCACCATCACGACAACACCGGCTTCGGCACGCTCAACCTGGTCGACCCCGAGGCCTCCTGCACGGCGGAGATCGTCTGGTGCCTGATGGACGGGCTGGGCGTCACGCCGGCCCCGGAAGTCGCCGAAGCGCTCTACATCGGGCTGATCACCGACACCGGCCGCTTCATGTACGAGAACACGACGCCGCGCTCGCACCGCATGGCCGCCGCACTGATCGAAGCCGGGGTCGACGTGCCGCTCGTGTACCGCCGCCTCTACGAGGACATGCCGGCCGGCAAGCTGACGCTGCTCGCGATGGCGCTCGCGCGGATGCAGCGCTTCGACGAGGGCGAGCTCACGATCGCCACGCTCAGCGCCGAGGACTTCCGTTCCGCCGAGGCCGAGGACAGCTATTCGGAGGGGATCATCGACCAGCTGCGCGCGCTCCAGGCCACGAAGGTGGCCGTCCTCGTACGCGAGCTCTCCACCGGCGAGCGCGCGGGCCAGCACAAAGTCTCCCTGCGGGCGACGGACGACGACGTCGACGTATCGGTGATCGCCCGCGCGCAGGGGGGCGGCGGGCACCGCCGGGCAGCCGGCTTCACGACCGGCATGTCCGAAGGCGAACTGCTCACGTTCCTGCGCGAGGCGATCGCGGCGCAGCTGCACCCGCGGACGGACGGGCGGCCGGCCGCGACCGCCGCCTGAGCGCGAGCGGCCGCGGAGGGCGCGGGCGTGGGCGTGCTGCTGATCGACAAGCCGGCCGGCGTCACCTCGCACGACGTCGTCGCAGCGGTTCGCCGTGCGCTCGGCGGCAAGCGCGCCGCGCCGCGCGTCGGCCACGCCGGCACGCTCGACCCGTTCGCGACGGGGCTGCTGCTCGTGCTGCTCGGCCGCGCGACGAAATCCCAGCAGGAGCTGATGGCGCTGGCAAAACGCTACGAGACGGTCGCGCGGCTCGGCGCGAGCTCCACGACCGGAGACCCCGAGGGCGAGATCACCGTCACCGGCCGGATCCCGCCCGACCCGCCGCCGCTGCCGAGCGGCGAGGTCCGCCAGCGCCCGCCGCGGCACTCGGCGATCAAGGTCGGCGGCGAGCGCGCGTACCGCCGCGCGCGGCGGGGGGAGAGCTTCGAGATGCCCGAGCGGATCGTGACCGTCCACAGTTTCCGCCAGCTGTGGCGCCACGAGGATGACCCGCAGGGCCCGACGGCGGAGTTCGCGATCGAGTGCGGCTCAGGCACCTACGTGCGCTCCCTGATCGCCGACCTCGGCGACGCCTACTGCCTGACGCTGCGCCGAACGGCGATCGGGCCGTTCGAGGTGGGCGACGCGATCGCGCCGCCCGCGCGCGGCACGAGCTGGCCCGCAGCGAGCGAGCAGCTCGCCTCACTCTTGAGCGGCGAAGGGCACGCCGGCGCCCTGGTGCCGCTCGAGCGGGCGCTCGCCGCCGCGCAGGCGGCTCGCGCGCAGGCAAACATCTAGGCTTTGGCGCCGTGAAGGTCACCCCGCTGCCGGAGGTCGGGCGCGCCGCCGAGCGCAGGGTCGCGGTCGGGACCTTCGACGGCGTGCACCTCGGCCACCGCGAGGTGATCGCGGGCTCGGACAGCGTGCTGACGTTCGACCCGCATCCCGTCTCCGTGGTCGCCCCGCAGCACACGCCGAGGCTGCTCACGACCCCGGAGCGCAAGGCCGAGCTGATCGCCTCGCTCGGCGTGCAGGAGATGATCGTGATCCCGTTCGACACGGAGTTCGCGAAGCTCAGCGCCGAGCAGTTCATCGACCAGGTGCTCGTCGACGCGCTCGGCGCCGCGCAGGTCTCCGTCGGCGAGAACTTCCGCTTCGGCCACCGCGCCCAGGGCGATGCGGCGCTCCTCAGCGCCGATGGCCGCTTTCACACCGTCGTGCATCCGCTGCTGGAACTCGACGGCGAGATCGTCTCCTCGAGCCACATCCGCGGGCTGCTGCAGGCCGGCGAGGTCGCCGAGGCCAACCGCCTGCTCGGCTCGACCTTCAGGCTCGCCGGCGAGGTCGCCCACGGCGACGAGCGCGGGCGTGAGCTGGGCTTCCCGACCGCCAACCTCGTCCCCGACGAGGAGCTCGCCTGCCCGGGACACGGCGTCTACGCGTGCCTTTCCTACGAGGACGGGGCCCAGCCGCGGCCGGCGGCGGTGAGCATCGGCGTGCGGCCGACCTTCGACACTGGCCGGGTCGAGCTGATCGAGGCCTACGTGCTCGACTTCGACGGCGATCTCTACGGCAAGAACCTGACGCTCGAGTTCCTCGAGCGGCTGCGCGGCGAGCGGCGTTTCGACAGCGCCGAGGCGCTCGTAGACCAGATGCGACTCGACGTGGAGCGCACCCGCGAGATCGCGGCCGCTGCCGGCTGATCGCGGCCGGGCGTCTGCTACCGTCCGACGGCGATGCCGGCACTGACCAGCGAGCGCAAGCGCGAGATCACCGCCAAGTTTGGCGCGAGCGAGGCCGACACGGGCAACACCCGTGTCCAGATCGCGCTGCTCACCGAGCGCATCAACCACCTCACCGAGCACCTGCGGGGCCAGACGAAAGACCACCACTCCCGCCGCGGTCTGCTGATGCTGGTGGGGCGCCGCAGGCGCTTCCTCGAATACCTCCAGCGTGAGGACCTCGAGGGCTACCGCCAGCTGATTCAAGAGCTGGGCCTGCGCAAGTAACGACGGTGACCGTCGTCGCGCCAGGCACCCCGGCGCCAAGCTTCAGCCTGGCGCGCGCGGACGGCGAGCGGTTCACGCAGGAGAACCTCGAGGGCCACGGCTCGATCCTCGTCTTCTACCCGTTCGCCTTCAGCCCGGTCTGCACCGACCAGCTCCAGCTCTACGAGCCGCTGATCGAGCGGCTGGCGGCCGAGAGCGTGTACATGTACGGAGTCTCATGCGACGCGACCTGGTCGCAGACGGCCTTCCGCGAGAAGCTCGGCGTGAGCAGCGAGCAGCTCTCGGACTTCGAGCCGAAGGGCGCGGCCAGCGAGGCGTTCGGCGTGCTTCATCCCGGCGGCTTCTCGCAGCGGGCGCTGGTGCTGATCGACGGCGAGGGCGTCGTCCGCTGGAGCTATGAGGCCGACTCGCCGGGCGAGCTGCCGGGCCTCGAGCTGCTCCAAGAGGGCATCGCGGCGGCGTTCGGCGAGAGCGGCGCCTGAGGCGGTATCCGGGCGCGCCGGATGCCCGATCCAGGGCGTCGTTTGCCGGGCCGCGAGGGCGGGGCGGCCCGTTGCAGCCCGCTTCGGCGGCGCGGCCGGACGCGCTAAGCTCCCTCCGTTCGGATAGTGAGATAAATGAATCGGGCCGCCGACCGACGGGCGGCCAGGAAGGCAGCGAATATGAGTAGCGACGCCGTGACCCGGGTCTCCGTGGAGATCGCAGGCAGCGAGATCTCGTTCGAGACGGGCAGGATGGCCAAGCAGGCCTCCGGCGCAGTCGTCGTCCGCCAGGGCGACACGATGGTGCTCTGCACCGCCGTCGCGGGCGGCATCCGCGACACCGACTTCATGCCCTTGACGGTCGACGTCGAGGAGCGCATGTACGCGGCCGGGAAAATCCCCGGCTCGTTCTTCAAGCGCGAGGGGCGCCCCGGAGAGAAGGGCACGCTGACGGCCCGCATGATCGACCGGCCGATCCGCCCCTTGTTCCCCAAGGACTGGCGCTTCGACACGCAGCTGGTCGCGATCCCCGTGTCGATCGACCACGTCCACCCCTACGACATCCTCGCCATGAACGGCGCCTCCACGGCGCTGATGCTCTCCGACATCCCGCTGCCGACGCCCGTCGGCGCGGTGCGGATCGGCAAGATCGACGGCAACTTCGTCGTCAACCCCGAAGAGCCCTCGCTTCTTGAGGACGCCGAGGAGGGCTCGGAGCTCGACCTCGTCGTCGCCGGCACCGAAGACGCGATCCTGATGGTCGAGGCCGGCGCCAGCGAGATCCCCGAGGCCGAGATCCTCGACGCGCTCGACATCGCCCACGCCGAGATCAAGAAGCTGTGCGCGCTGCAGCGCGAGCTGGCCGAGAAGGCCGGCAAGCCGAAGAAAGAGTTCGCGCCGATCCAGGTCGACGCGGAGCTGCTCGAGCAGGTCCGCGGCTCGCACGGCGAGAAGCTCGACCGCGCGACGCAGGTCGAGGACAAGCTCGAGCGTCAGGACGCGACGAAGGCCGTCGAGCAGGAAATCCTCGAGCAGTACGCCTCACCGGCCCCCGAGGGTGCCAGCGAGGAGCAGCTCGCCGCCGCGAAGGCCCGCCGCCAGGCCGCGCAGCTCGTGTTCGACAAGCTCGAGAAGCAGATCATCCGCGAGCGCATCGCGGTTCACAAGAAGCGCCCGGACGGACGCTCGGAGGACGAGATCCGCGACATCTCGATCGAAGTCGGCGTGCTGCCGCGCACGCACGGCTCGGCGCTGTTCACGCGCGGCCAGACACAGGCGCTGAGCGTCGTCGCGATGGGCACCCTCAAGGAGGAGATGCGCCTCGACACGCTCGGCCTGGAGACGAAAAAGTACTACTGGCACCACTACAACTTCCCGCCGTTCTCGGTCGGGGAGGCCGGCCGGATGGGCGGCGTCAAGCGCCGTGACATCGGCCACGGCGCGCTCGCCGAGCGCGCCCTGCGGCCGATGATCCCCTCGATCGAGCAGTTCCCGTACTCGATCCGTGTCGTCTCGGACATCCTCGAGTCCAACGGCTCCTCCTCGATGGCCTCGGTGTGCGGCTCCTCGCTGTCGCTGATGGACGCCGGGGTGCCGATCGAGCGCCCCGTCGCCGGCATCGCGATGGGCCTGATCAAAGAGGGCGAGGACTACATCGTCCTGACCGACATCGCCGGCGTCGAGGACCACCTCGGCGACATGGACTTCAAGGTCGCCGGCACCGAGCGCGGCATCACCGCGCTGCAGATGGACATCAAGATCACGGGCGTCACGTTCGAGATCCTGCGCGACGCGCTGGCGCAGGCCAAGGAGGCGCGCACGTTCATCCTCGGCAAGATGGCCGACGTGATCGGCTCGCCGCGCGAGCAGCTCTCGCAGTTCGCGCCGCGCATCCAGACGATCCAGATCGACCCGTCGCAGATCGGCCTGCTGATCGGCAAGGGCGGCGAAACGATCCGCGGGCTGGCCGACGAGTTCGAGTCCCAGATCGACGTCAACGACGACGGCCAGGTGCTGATCTACTCCGCCAACGGCGATCTCGGCGACGCCCTCGTCGAGCGGATCAGGATGATGATGAAGGAGGTCGAGGTCGGCGACGAGTACACCGGCAAGGTCGTCAAGACGACGACGTTCGGCGCCTTCATCGAGCTCGCGAAGGGCACCGACGGGCTGCTGCACATCTCCAACGTCTCGCCCGGCGAGCGCGTCGAGACCGTCGAGGACGTGCTCAACAAGGGCGACGAGGTCAACGTCAAGGTCGTCGAGGTCGACCGCGAGCGCGGCCGCATCGGCCTGCGCCTCGCCGACGACCCCGACATCGCCGGTAAGACCGTCGAGGAGCTCGCCGGCGTCGGCACCGGCGGCAGTGGTGGCGGCGGCCGCGAGCGCCGCGGCGGGCCGTCGTCGAACGGCCGCGACCGCGACCGCCGGCCCGCCGGGCGCCGCCGCGAGGGCGAGCGCGGCTCTGGCCGTCCGCGGCATGGCCGCGACCGCGACTGACGCTCACGGTCGGAGCGGCCCGTCGGGCCGCTCCGACCACATCATGACCACGCTGGACTCCGGCGTGCGGGTGATCACCGAGCGCGTGCCGAGCGTGCGCTCGGTGGCGCTCGGCTTCCTGATCGACACCGGGTCGGTCGTGGAGCGCCCCGAGCAGGCTGGGATCTCCCACCTGCTCGAGCACATGCTGTTCCGCGGCACCGAGCGCTTCGGCTCCGAGCAGATCGACCAGCTGTTCGACGAGATGGGCGCGGAGATCAACGCGGGCACGGACAAGGAGTCGACGACGCTCTACACGCGCGTGCTCGACGGGCACCTCGAGCGCGCGTTCGACGTGATGGGCGACATGGTCTGGCGGCCTCGCTTCGGCGAGCTCGAGGCGGAGAAGGATGTGGTGCTCGAGGAGATCGCGATGTACGAGGACGACCCGCAGGACCGTGTCTTCGACATCGCCGGCAAGGCCGTCTTCGGCTCCCACCCGCTGGGGCGCCCGGTGATCGGCGCCGCCGAGGCGGTCGCGGCTGTCGAGCGCGAGGATCTGGCCGCCTTCCACGGCGAGCGCTACCGGACCGGCTCGATCGTGATCGCGGCCGCCGGGTCCGTCGACCACGACGCGCTGCTCGAGCTGGTGGCGCGCGCGCAGCCGCAACCGGGACAGGACGGCGCAGACTCCGGCGCGGCCGAGCGCCCGCGGCTCGAGGCTCCCGACTTCGCGCGCCGCTCGGAGTTCCTCGAGAAAGACACCGAGCAGTACCACGTGTGCATCGCCGGCGCCGGGATCGCCCGCGACGACGAGCGGCGCTTCGCGCTGCGGGTCCTCGAAGGGATTCTCGGCGGCACGTCCTCTTCGAGGCTCTTCCAGGAGGTGCGCGAGCGGCGCGGCCTCGCTTACTCGGTGTTCTGCTACTCGAACCTGTTCGCGACGACGGGTGAAGTCGGCGTCTACGTGGGCACCCGCCCGGAGAACCTCGACGAGGCGCTCGAGGTGGTCGCAGGCGAGTTGCGCCGCTGCGTCGCCAATCCGGCCGACGAGGAGGAGCTGGTGCGCTCGCGCGAGAACCTGAAGGGCAGGATGGTCCTGGCCCTCGAGTCGACCTCGGCCCGGATGGGCCGGCTCGGCGGCGCCGTGCTGAGCGCGATGCCGGTGCTCTCGGCGGACGAGGTGATCGAACGGATCGACGCCGTCTCCCTCGAGGACCTGCGCGAGCTGGCCGGCGTGCTGTTCGCTCCCGAGCGGCTCTCGCTCGCCGGGGTCGGGCCGGCGCAGGGCGTCTTCGAGCGCGCGAGCGCTGCGCTGGGGGCGCCGGCGCCGGCGGCGGGGCCCGCCTCGTGATCCGCGTCGCCGTCGCGGGTGCGGCGGGGCGCATGGGGGAGACGGTCTGCCGCGCCGTCGAAGGCGCCGAGGACATGGAGCTGAGCGGGCGCGCCGACCCGGCGCTCGGCACCTCCCTGGCGGAGGTGCTGCCGCAGGCGGACGTGCTCGTCGACTTCACGCAACCCGACACGGCGCTCGAGAACGCGCTCGCGGCGCTGCAGGGCGGCGTCCACGTCGTGATCGGCACGACCGGCTTCGACCCGGCGCCGCTGGCAGACGCGGCCAGGGATGGCGGGCGCAACGTGCTGCTCGCCCCGAACTTCGCGATCGGCGCCGTCCTGATGATGCGCTTCGCCGCCGAGGCCGCCCGGCACATGGCGAAGGCCGAGATCATCGAGCTCCACCACGACGGGAAGCTCGACGCCCCTTCCGGCACGGCGAAACGGACCGCGGAGCTGATCGCTGCCGCGACGGGAGGGCCGGAGCCGCCGATCCATTCCGTGCGGCTGCCGGGCGTGGTGGCCGACCAGGAGGTGATCCTCGGCGACCTCGCGCAGACGCTCACGATCCGCCACGACACGACCGGCCGCGAGAGCTTCATGCCGGGGGTGCTGCTCGCGGTGCGCCGCGTCGGCGAGCTGCCCGAGCCCTTGACGGTGGGGCTCGAGAGCCTGCTGTTCTAAACGCTCGTCTCACGCCCCGTCGGTGCCGGCCGCGGCGCCCCCGCCATCGTCCAGGCCTGACGCACGGCCGCGCGGACCGCTTGAGCCGACCCTTGACGTTGCGGGATACTGACCGCAGCGGCGAGGGAATGGGGGAAGGGCATGTCTGATGAGAACAAGCAGGTCGTCCAGCGAGGCCACGAGGCGCGCTCGGCGGGGAGGATCTGGGACTGGATGGAGACGCTCGATCCCGACATCGAGTGGGACATCTCGGGCTATCCGGTGGCCGACTTCCCGACGCGGGGCAGCGGGCGTAAGGAGTTCGTCGCCCACGTCACCAAGTACTGGTCGCTCTGGAACGACTACTCCCAGGACGTCAAGGAGATGATCGACGCGGGCGAAAACGTGGTCGTCGTGCTGCACGAGCACGCCCGGATGCGCAACAGCGACGTGGACCTGGAACGCGACGTCGCGGCGGTCTGGACGATCCAGGACGGCAAGCGGGTGCGCTTTCGCGCGTTCGCCAGGCGCGAGGACGCGCTGCGGGCCGCCGGGATCGAAGGGTAGGCCGCCGGCGGCCGGGCGAGCCAGTGACGCCCGCCGAAGCGTGAGATACTGACCGCCATGTCAGACCTGGGGGCAGTCCTCACAGCGATCGTCACGCCCTTCGACGACCGCAACAGGGTCAACGAGGAGTCGTTCGTGGGCCTGATCCGCCATCTCGCCGAGAACGGCTCCGATGGCTTCGTCGTCGCCGGTACGACCGGCGAGGCCTCGACGCTGAGCGAAGAGGAGCAGCTCGGCCTGATCGGGCTCGCCGTCGCGGAGCGCCCGCCCGGCAAGTCGGTCATCGCCGGGACCGGCACCAACGACACGAGGCAGGCGGTGCACCTCACCGAACGGGCCACCGAGCTCGGCGTCGACGCGGTCCTGTCGGTGACGCCGTACTACAACCGCCCAAGCCCGCTCGGTCTCACCCGCCACTACGAAGCGGTGGCCGCCGCGACCGACAAACCGACCCTCCTCTACAACATCCCCTCGCGCACCGGCACCAACATCCCTCCTGACCTGCTCGCCGAGCTCGCGCTGATCGACGGCATCACGGGCGTCAAGCAGGCCAACCCGGCCGAGCTTCAGCCGATCGACGGGCTCGACATCTACGCGGGCGACGACGCCAGCTTCCTGCGCACGCTCGAGATCGGCGGCGCCGGGGTGATCAGCGTCGCCAGTCACATCGTCGGCAGCGAGATGCGCAGGATGGTCGACGAGCCCGAGAACCGGGCGGAGATCGACGCCTCGCTGCAGGACGTCTACGAGACGCTGTTCCTGACCTCGAACCCGACCTGCACGAAGGCCGCGCTGAACCTGCTCGGGCTCGACGCGGGCGGTCTGCGCCTGCCGCTCGTGCCGGCGACCGCCGAGGAGACGGCGGCGGTGCGCGCGATGCTCGAACGCCACGGCCTGCTCGCCGGCACACCAGCGTGAGGACAGAGGGCGCCCGCAGGGCAAGCGTTCGCCGCGCCGGCGCCGCGGGTAGGGAGGCAGGGTGACGAAGCTTCGCGTCCTGCCGCTCGGAGGGCTCGGCGAGATCGGCAAGAACATGACGGTCGTCGAACTCGACGGGCGGATCGTCGTCGTCGACGTCGGGCTGCGCTTCCCGACGCCCGAGATGGTCGGGATCGACCTGGTGCTGCCCGACTTCTCCTACCTGCGCGAGCGCGTGCGCGACATCGAGGCGATCGTCGTGACGCACGGACACGAGGATCACCTCGGCGCGCTTCCCTGGGTGATCCGGGAGCTGGGGCTCGAGCAGGATGTTCCGATCTACGCCGGTGCGCTGACGACGGCGATGGCGCGCTCGAAGCTCGACGAGCACAAACTGCGCGACGTCGATCTGCGAGACGTCGCCCCTGGCGAGACGCTCGAGCTCGGCCCGTTCTCGCTCGAGCTGGTGCACATGACCCACTCGATCCCGGACTCGAGCGCCGTGGCGCTCGGCACCGAACTCGGCACCGTGCTGATCACCGGTGACTACAAGTTCGACCAGACGCCGGTCGACGGCGAGCCGGCCGACGTCTCGCGGCTCGCCGAACTCGGCCGCGAGGGCGTGCTGCTCCTGTGCGGCGACTCGACGAACGTCGACCGCGAGGGCTTCTCCCCTTCGGAGTCGGTCGTCGGGCCGCACCTCGAGGAGGTGTTCGCGCGCTGCCGCGGGCGGATCGTCGTCACGAGCTTCGCGTCGAACATCCACCGCGTCCAGCAGGTCGTCGACGCCGCGGAGGCGCTCGGTCGCAAGGTCGCGCTCGTCGGGCGCTCGATGCGCAAGAACGTCGGCATCGGGCGCAGCCTCGGGCACATCGAGATCCCGGAGGGGATCCTCGTCGGGCCTCGCGAGATCACGGACCTCCCGGACGAGCGGATCGTGGTGATCTCGACCGGCTCACAGGGCGAGCCGCTGTCCGCGCTGCGCCGGATGGCCTACCGCGACCACCGACAGATCGAGCTCCAGGAGGGCGACACGGTCGTCTTCAGCGCGACGCCGATCCCCGGAAACGAGCGCGCGGTCAACGAGACGATCGACCGCCTCTACCACATCGGCTGCGACGTGATCACGCCCCGCGACGCGCCGGTCCACGCCTCCGGCCACGGCTACGCGGAGGAGGTCAAGCTGATGCTCAACCTCGTCAGGCCGCGCTACGTGATGCCGTTCCACGGCGACTTCAAGAGGCTGAAGCTGCACGCGCAGCTCGCCGAGGCGGTGGGGGTGGCGCCCGAGGACATCTTCCAGGGCGACAACGGCCTCCCGCTCGACCTCGACGAGCGCGGCGCCCGCTTCGGCTCGCCCGAGCAGTCGGGGATGATCTTCGTCGACGGCGTCGAGCTGGGGGAGATGGCCGACGTGGCGCTGCGCGACCGCCGCATGCTCTCGGCCGACGGCATCTTCATCGTCGTCGTCACGATCGCCGAGCAGGACGGGCGCTCGGTCGCCGACCCCGAGGTGATCTTCCGCGGCGTGCCCTTCCTGGACGAGGCCGACGAGCTCGAGGAGCAGATCCGCGAGACCGTCGAATCGTCGCTCGCGCGGGAGGCCAAGGAGCACGTCTTCGAGGTCGACGTGCTGACCCAGGTCCTGCACGACGACCTGGCGAAACTAGTCTACGACCGCCTCAAGCGGCGACCGATGGTGCTGCCCGTCGTCGTCGAGGTCTGAGCGGCCCGGCAGCCGCACCACGAAGCGGGCTCCGCGCGCCGGCTCGCCGGCGGCGAACGGCTCGGGGCGCTCGAGGGTGACCGTGCCGCCATGGGAGCTCGCGACGGCCATCACGATCGCGAGGCCGAGGCCGAAGGAGCCGCCGCGGTCGCCGGCGCCGCGCACGAAGCGCTCGAACAGGCTCGGGGTGAGCTCCGGCGGCACGCCCGGGCCGTTGTCGGCGACGACGAGCTCGACGCGCCCGTCCGGCAGCGTGCCGGTGTGAACGCGGATCTCGGTGCCGGGCGGGGTGTGGCGCAGCGCGTTCTCGATCAGGTTGATCGCGAGCCGGTGGAGCTCGTCGCGCACGCCGAGCGCCGGTGCCGTTTGCACGTCGAGCGCGATGTCGTGCTCGCCGCTGACCGCTCCGAGCTCGCCGGCCGCCTCGACGACGATCGTGGCGAGGTCGACGGGCTCGCGTGGCTGCGTGCGGGCGGCGTCGGTCCGGGCGAGCAGCAGCAGATCGGCGACGAGCCTGCGCATGCGCTGGGAGGAGCGCAGCGCCGAGCGCGCCGCGTCGCCCTGGTCGCCGTCAAGCGAGTCGGCGAGCAGCTCGAGGTTCGCGAGCACGCTCGTCAGCGGCGTGCGCAGCTCGTGCGAGGCGTCGGCGACGAACTGGCGCTGGCGGGCGAGCATCGACTCGGTCTCGCCGCGCGCGGCGTCGAGCTCGCGGAGCATGCCCTCGAGGGTGCGCGTCAGCTCGGCGACCTCGTCGTCGGCGAGCGGCTGGGGCATGCTGCGCGACGGGTCGCGCGTGCGGGCGATCTCGGCGGCGGTGCTGGTCAGGCTCGCGATCGGCAACATCGCGCGCTTGGCGATCGCCATGCCCGCGATCAGCGCGAACACGCTGCCGGCGAGCACGCCGAGCAGCAGGAACAGCTCGACCCGCTTGACGGTTTTCTCGGTGGGCCCGACGGGCCGGCCGTACTGGATGATCACCCGTCCCACCGGCGCGCCGGTCGAGTTCAGGGTCACGACCGCCGTCTGGTTGAGCACCCGGTAGCCGTGGACGGTCTTCGGGTTCGCGGAGGGAGTTCCGAAGCTGGGTGCGTTCGCCGGTTCCTCGGCGACCAGCTTCTCGCCCAGGCTCAGCACCTTCACCACGGCGCCGTTGGCGGTGAAGTCGGCGAGCGGCGTGAGGATGTGGAGCGGATCGATCGTGATGCGCAGCTGCCTGGGCAGCTCGCGCGCCGTCTCGGCGACCTGGCGGTTGAAGTCCGAGCGGATCCGGTGGACGGTCAGCGAGCCGATCGCGACGGCGAAGGCGCACAGGATCACGAACGTCAGCAGCGCCGAGCCCGCGGCCAGCCGGATGCGGATCGGCAGGCGGTCGAACGCCGCCGAGATCCGCGACGGCGAGCGGACGCCGGACAGGGCCCGGCGAGCGCTATGCGCGAAGGACGTAGCCGGCTCCCCGGATCGTGTGCAGCAGCCGCGGCTCGCCGTCGGCCTCGAGCTTGCGCCGCAGGTTCGACACGAACACCTCGATCGTGTTCGTCGTGGAGAACGGGTCGTATCCCCAGACCTCGTCCAACAGCCGCTGACGCGAGATCACGATGCGCTCGTTGCGCATCATGTACTCGAGCAGCTCGAACTCGCGCTGGGTCAGCTCCACCTGGCGCTCGCCGCGCTGCACCTCGTGAGTGTCGGCGTTGAGGCTCAGGTCGGCGACCCTCAGCGGCGCCGACCCGCGCGGCGGGCGCCGGCGCAGCAGCGCGCGCATGCGCGCCAGCAGCTCCTGGCGCTCGAAGGGCTTGACGAGGTAGTCGTCGGCGCCCGAGTCGAGGCCCTCGACGCGCGACTCGAGCGCGTCGCGCGCCGTCAGGATCAGGATCGGCACGTCGTCGTCGCGGCGCAGCGCGCGCGCGACCTCGATGCCGTCGATCTTCGGCAGCCCGAGGTCGAGGATCACGAGATCCGGCGCGAACGCGCGCCCCTGTTCGAGCGCCGCCTCCCCGTCGGCGGCGGTCCGTACGTCGTAGCCCTCCATCCGCAGCGAGCGCTGTAACGCCAGGGCGATGTCTTCGTCGTCCTCGACGACCAGGACCCGTGCGGTGCGATTGAAGTCGTTCATCCTCTTTATGTAATCGGCCGCGGTAAAGCGATGGTAAGACGAGCGGGCAGGTTACGGCGGCCCGGTGTCGAAGTTGCGCGGGATGGCACCGGCCTCAAAGCGCGCTCCTGCACGCCGCAAAGCCCCGGCCCGAAGGCGTCCCGCCGCCCGCCGGCGCGCCCGCTCGACCTCCAGGCGGCGCGGCATCGGCGACCTGCTGCACGCGCGCGTGCACCTGCCCGTGCTCGAGCAGCGCGAGCGCGACGTGCTCGGCCTCGCGATCCTCGCGTTCGGCGTGTTCATGGCCTTCGTGCTCTACGCATCCGGCTCGCCCGCGCCCGGGGGCCGCGCCGGGCATGCGCTCGCCGTCGGCTTCGGGTGGGCGCTCGGCCGCGCCCGCGTGCTCGCCCCGGTCGCGCTCGTCGTGGGCGGCGGCGCCCTGCTGCTGCGGCCCGTCCTGCCCGCGCTGCGTCCACTGCGGACCGGAGCGGCCTGCCTGTTCGCAGGCATCACGCTGGCGCTCGCGGCCGGCGCCCTCGGCCTCGCACCGGACGCCGGCAGCGCCGGCCGGCCGTGGAGCTCCGAGCATCTGCAGGCACACGGCGGCCTGCTCGGCGAATCGCTCTACAGGCTCCTCGAGCCGCTCGTGCAGGGCCTCGGCATCGGGATCCTTGTCGCGTTCCTCCTGCTCGTCGGCGTGATCCTGCTGACGGGCGCATCGCTCGCGACGGCACTGCGTGCGACCGGGCAAGGGCTGCTCGACACGACGCGCGTGGTCGGGCGACTCGGCGCCGGCGGTCGGACGGCCTCCGCAGGTCCGGACCCGCGCCGGGAGCTGCTGCGCGACCTCGGCGCCGAGCAGGAGCTGCACCCACCCGACCCGGAGCCCGCCGAGCTGATCGTGCGCGCCACGCACGTCGAGGCGCCCTCGCGCGACTGGCGGGAGGAGGCGCCAGAGCCGCAGCAGCTCGAGGCCGCAGAGCGGGCCGCAGACGGCGAGCCCGAGCCGGGGGACCCCGCCCCCGATCCGCCCCGCGGCGCGCCCGCGAAGCAGCAGGCGGGCGAGGAGGCCGAGGAGGAGCACATCGCGGGCGTCGCGCATGCCGACCCCGCGGAGCTCACCCCCCAGGGCAGGCTGCGTGGCGCCGTCACCGACGACCCCGACTTCGTCTGGGAGCTGCCCGACGCAGGGCGGCTGCTGACCCGCTCGACGGGCGAGCAGACGCGGCCCGACACCGCCGGCCAGGAGCGCACGGCGACAAGCCTCGTGGAGGCCCTCGGCCACTTCGGCGTGCAGGCGAAGGCGATCGGCACCGTCGCCGGCCCCCACATCACCCGCTACGAGCTGCGGCTGGCACCGGGCACGAAGGTCGGCAAGGTCGCGCAGCTGAAGGACGACCTCGCCTACGCGCTGGCCGCGACCGACATCAGGATCCTCGCGCCGATCCCGGGCAAGCAGGCCGTCGGCGTCGAGGTGCCGAACGCGAAGCGGCGGATCGTGCGGCTCGGCGACGTCTTTCAGGCGCCGCCGAAGGACTGGTCGCCGCTCACGGTCTGGCTCGGCAAGGACGTCGCCGGCAAGGCGATCGGGGCGGACCTCGCGAAGATGCCGCACATGCTGGTCGCGGGCACGACCGGAGCCGGCAAGTCGGGCGCGATCAACGCGATGCTGTCGAGCATCCTGCTGCGCGCGACGCCCCACGAGGTGCGGCTCGTGCTGGTCGACCCCAAGCAGGTCGAGCTCAACCACTACGAGTCGATCCCGCACCTGCTCACGCCGGTCATCACGAGCCCGCGGATGGCCGCCAACGCGCTGCAGAACCTCGTCAAGGAGATGGAGCAGCGCTACGGGATCATGTCGCTGGCGCGCACCCGCGGCCTCGTGGAGCTGAACCTGGCCCGTGTCCGGCGCGGCGAACCGGAGCTGCCCTACATCCTGTGCGTGATCGACGAGCTCGCGGACCTGATGATGGTCGCGCCGGCCGATGTCGAGGACTCGATCATCCGCCTCGCCCAGAAGGCCCGCGCGGTCGGCATCCATCTCGTGCTCGCGACCCAGAGCCCGCGCGTCGACGTGATCACGGGCATGATCAAGGCCAACGTCCCGTCGCGGATCGCCTTCGCGGTCTCCTCGCAGACGGACTCGCGCGTGATCCTCGACCAGAACGGCGCCGAGTCGCTGCTCGGGCAGGGCGACATGCTGTTCAGCCCGGTCGGCAGCTCACGCCTGCAGCGGATCCAGGGCGCCTACATCGACGAGGCGCAGATCGAGAAGCTGACCGACCTGTGGCGCAAGCAGGGGGAGCCGGAGCTCCGCGAGGAGCTGCTGGAGGAGGTCGAGCCGCCGGAGGGGGAGGGCTCGGGATCCGGCGACGAGTTCGATCCCGACGAGGACCCGCTGCTCTCCGACGCGATCCGCCTCGTGGCCGAAATGCAGACGGCCTCGACCTCGATGCTCCAGCGCCGGCTGCGCCTGGGCTACACGCGCGCCGGCAGGATGATCGACATGCTCGAGCGCCGCGGCGTGATCTCCGGTTACGAAGGCTCAAAGCCGCGCCAGGTGCTGGTCTCCGAGGCCGACCTGCCGCGCGTGCTGGCCGCGCTCGAAGGGGCGCCCTCCGAGCCCGCCGCGCCGGTCGCCGAGTAGCGCGCGGCGCCCGCGCGGCACGCGGGCAGTGCCTGCGGCGCCGGCCGGTCTACCGGCCGCGGGCCCCTCGCGGGGGCGTCTCGAGCGCGCCGGTCAGATGACAGACGCGCTTCACAGGGTGTTCCTCGCAATTTGCGACGTTAGAATCCGCGCCCGTGCGAGCGATCAGGCGCGGGTGCGGCACGCTCGCAGCCCTCTAGCCTCTGAACATGCCCGAGATCGGATCAACGTTGCGCGAGGCGCGGATGCGCGCCCGTATCGACGTGTCCGAGATCGAGGCCCAGACGAAGATCCGAGCGAAGTACCTGCGCGCGCTCGAGAACGAAGAGTGGGGGCTGCTGCCGGGCCCGACGTTCGTCAAGAGCTTCCTGCGCACTTACGCCACGGCGCTCGGCCTGGACGGCAAGGCGCTCGTCGAGGAGTACCGCCTGCACCACGAGGGGCCGAGCGAGGGGATGCTGGAGCCGATCGTCTCCTCGCCCCAGCGCGGCCGCCGCTCGCGGGCGGGCGGGCCATCCAACACCGCCTCGCGCGGCTACGTGATCGCCGTCGGCACGATCCTGACGGTCATCGTCGTGCTGATCGTGCTGCTGGCCACCGGCGGCTCCTCGAAAAACAAGGGCAGCTCGCACGGCGCCTCGACTGCGGGGTCGAAAGCGACCGCGACGGCCAAGCACAACCACGCGCAGACGGCGCCCGCGGCGGCGCGCGGGGCGAGCGGGCAGGTGACGCTGTCGCTGACGCCCACCGCGACGGTCTACGTCTGCCTGCTGGGCGACGGAGGGCGCAAGCTGATCCCCGGCGTCGAACTGCAGACCGGCCAGACGACGGCCACCTACCACGCAAAACGCTTCGAAATCACGCTCGGCAACAACGCCGTGGACCTCGTGATCGACGGCAAACCGCGCACCGTGCCGGCGTCCAGCACGGCGATCGGGTACTCGATCACGAAGACTCGCGGTCGCAAGACCCTTCCGCCCTCGCAGCAGCCGACCTGCAAGTGAGCGCCCCTTGAGCGCGCGGGCGGGCATCGTGGTCACGGGCACCGAGGTGCTCAGCGGCCGCGTCAGCGACCGCAACGGCCCCTGGCTGTCCGAACGCCTGGCGGCCCACGGCCTCGACCTCGCAGAGATCGCGATCGTCGGCGACCGCCCGGAGGACATGCGCGCGGCGCTCTCGTTCATGGCCGCGCAGGGTCTCGACCTGATCGTCACCTCCGGCGGGCTCGGACCGACCGCGGACGACCTGACGGCCGAGGTCGTCGGCGGCTTTCAGGGGCGACAGATGGTGCTCGACGAGGCGCTCTCCGAGCGGATCGCGGCGATCGTCGCGCCGCTGATGAAACGCTGGCCCAACATCGATCCCGAGGCGGTCGCTCAGGCGAACCGCAAGCAGGCGACGATCCCCGCGGGCGCCGAGGTCCTCGAGCCGGTCGGCACTGCCCCCGGCCTCGTCGTCACGCCCGCGGAAGGCAGCGGGCCCACGGTCGTCGTGCTGCCGGGGCCGCCTCGCGAGCTGCAGCCGATGTGGGCCACCGCGGAAGACAGCTCCGGGATGCGCGCCGTCCTGGAGCGGGCGGGCGACTTCCGGCAGGCCACGCTGCGGCTGTTCGGCATCCCGGAGTCGGAGATCGCCGAGACGCTGCGGATCGCCGAACGCGACGGCGTGGAGATGTCGGCGCTCGAGGTCACGACATGCCTGAAACGGGGTGAGGTCGAGGTCGTGACCCGCTACGAGCCGGCGGGCGAGGGCGCATACCGCGACTTCGCGGAGATCGTCCGCGAGCGGCATGCCGACACCCTGTTCTCCGAGGACGGCCGCACGATCGACGAGATCGTCTCCGGCCTGCTGCGCGGCGAGGCGGGGGTGGGCGGGCATCCGGCGCATACGATCGCCACGGCCGAGTCCTGCACGGGCGGCCTTCTGGCGGCGCGGCTGACCGACCTGCCGGGCTCCTCGGACTACGTCCGGGGGGCGATCGTCGCCTACGCCAACGACGTGAAGGTCTCGGCGGCGGGTGTGCCGGCGGCGATGATCGAGGCGCACGGCGCCGTCTCACAGGAGGTCGCCGAGGCGCTCGCGCACGGCGCCCGCGAGCGGCTCGCGGCCGACGTCGGGGTCGGGATCACAGGCGTGGCCGGTCCGGGCGGAGGCACCGCCGAGAAGCCGGTGGGGCTCGTGTGGCTGAGCGTCGCCGTGGGGGCGGCGGGCGACGCGGACGGACAGGCCGGCGCCGGCGTCTCGCGGCCGGCGATGATGACGCGCTCGGTCAACCTCCCCGGCGGGCGCGCGGACATCCGCGACCGCGCGACGACCGTTGCGATGCATCTGGTGCGCCGCGCGCTGCTGGGCGAGGCCTCCTAGCCGCGGCGACCGTGTCACGCGGCGCGAGAGCCCGGCTGTTCGCGGCGGTCGACCCGCCGCCGGAGGTGGCCGCGGCGCTGTCGCGGTGGGCGCGCACGGCGGCTCGGGCCGGCGCCGGCGGCGGGGCATCGGAGCCGGCGCCGAGGATCCTCGACCCCGCCTCGCTGCATGTGACGCTGATCTTCCTCGGAGAGCGCCCGACCGGCGAGGTCGACGCGCTCGCTGAGGCGCTGGGCGAGGCGGCCGCGCGAGCGCGGCCATGCGAGCTCGAAACCGGCGCTCCGCTGTGGCTGCCACCGCGCCGTCCGCGCGCCCTCGCCGTGGAGGTCCACGACCCGAGCGGCGAGCTCTCTGCCCTGCAGGGCGCGCTCGCCGGAAGCCTCTGCGCGATCACGGGCGAGCAGCCGCCGCGGCGCTTCCGCGCCCACGTGACGGTCGCTCGCAGCCGCGGAGCCCCGCGTTCGCAGCCGCCGCTGCCGGCTACTCCGCCGCTGCGCTTCGAGGTGCGCGAGGCGGTCCTGTACCGCTCCCGGCTCGACCCGGCCGGGGCGCGCTACGAACCGCTGGCCGCCGCGGCGCTCGGCGGCTCGGCGGTGTGAACGGCCGTCCAGAGGCCAGCCGGCGCAGGTGCAGGCTCGGGACCGGCGCGCGGCATCGCCGCAGCGGTCGGGTCAGGATTCCGCGTCTTCTTCTTCGAAGGCGGAGCCGTGTTCGCAGCCCTGCTGGGCGCTGACGGCTTCTTCGCCTTCTTCGCAGACGAATTCGGCTTCGCATTCGCCGCTCGCGGCCCCGCATTCCTTGCCGGGTTCTTCCTTCGGCACGCGGCACATCGGCGCGGAGGCGGCCGACGGGCGGATCGGGTCCGAGCCGTCTTCACAGGACGGTTCCGAGCCGTCTTCGCAGGAGTAGGCGCCGCCGGGGGCGCGGGCCGGCGGTGTGCCGTCTTCGCAGCTCGCCGGCGTCAGCGCGGGGGCCGGCGGCGCGGGTCTGCGGGCCGGCTTCTTCGCTTTTCGAGCGGTGCCGTGCGTCTTGTGGGCGTGGCGCTTGGCGCAGTGCTTCGCCGAGCCGCGCTTGGCGTGGCGGGTGGCGCAGGAGCTGCGGTGCGCGCCGCTCGGGCGTGCGGCGGCTCCGGCGCTGAGCGCCGCGGCCAGCAGCAGCGCCGCGATCAGCGCCAGACCGGCGCGAAGGCGCCGGAGGCGGCGGGTGGCGATGGGCGCGGAGATCTGCATGGTCGTTCCAAATCCGACGCGGACCTATCGTCCCTGCGCCACCGGCGGATCAGCCGCGACGGCCGCGCGTGGACGAACAGGCCGCGCCGCTCGATGCTGAAAAGCCGCCGCGCAGGCCGGTGAGCCGGTCGCGCACATCGGGCGCGTCGCAGTTCGCGAGCCGCCTCGCGCGAGCCGCGCCGCGGCGGTGGGGTGGGGTGGGGCCCCCGATCGACCCGATCGCGCGGCGCCGGCCTTGGCCGGCGGGGCCTCAGCCCTCGTCGAGCCCGAGCTCGCCGAAGATCGCCCTGAAGCGATGGTCGTAGGTGTGCTCGGCCAGGACGCGACGATGGCCGGCGGCGGCGAGGGCGGCGCGGGCGGGCTCGTCCTCGAGCCAGCGCGGCAGCTTCACGAGCAGGTCGTCGAAGTCGTCGTAGACCGCCACCTCCGCGTCCAGTTCGAAGTAGCGCTCGAGGTGCGGCACGCGCTCGGTGAGCAGAAAGCCCCCGCAGCCGGGCACCTCGAAGTTGCGGCCCTTGATCTGCGACGGGCGCCGGGGCGGCGGGCGAAAGCCCACGAGCCGGCGCAGCCGGGCCTTGCGTCCCAGGTGCTCCCAGGAGTTCGACAGGTTCAGGTTGATCCGGGAGGAGCCGAAGACCTCGACCATGGCCTCGTGGTCGAGCGGCCCGCCCGGCCAGCCCCAGCCCCAGCACTCGACCGGGTGGCCCGCGCGCTCCAGCCTGGCGATCCGCTCCCGGCGGTCGCCGTGGGTCTGGCCGACGAACGTGACCTCGTGGCGGAGCTCGTCGGTGACCTGTCCGTAGACGTAGCGGTTGCAGGCCCATTGGGAGAGGGTCACGCGCGTGTCGGGCAGCCGGGCGTACTTCGCAAGCGACTCGGGGTCGGTCGTCACGCAGAGATCGAACGCGGGCGCCACGTGGCGCGTGAAGTCCTCGAAGCGCCAGTGGTCGTCCGCGAACCAGTTGAGGGTGGGACAGCCGCCCTCGCGCCCGACGGCTCCGATCGTGGCCGGGTCGAGCTGGTCGGTGAACAGGAAGAAGAAGGCCAGGTCCGGTTTCGCCTCGGCGGCGAGCGAGACGAGCTCGGCGCGCATCGCCTCGTAGCCGAGCTCTTGGCCGCGCGCCATGAAGTCGTAGGCGGTCACCCGCTGGCCCATCCCCTCGAGTGCGCTGCGGAAGTTCATCTCCTCGAACGACGGCCCGCGCTCGGGGTTGCCGTATTCGTATCGCATGCCTATGTAGAGGACGTGCATGATGGGTTCCTACCGCGGGCGGGCGGCCGAGCGTACAGCAGCCCGTGCGAACAGCTGTTCCGTCCGTGCCCGCACGTAGCCTGCTTGGCTCATCTCAAACCCGAAGGAGCCCAGCATGTCAGTGACCGAGCAGGAGAAGGCCGCGAAGGCGCGCGACGCCGCCCTTCAGGGTGCGCTGACGCAGATCGAGCGCGAGTTCGGCAAGGGCACGGTCATGCGGATGGGCGACGAGGGCGCCCAGGTGCGCTGCGAGGTGATCCCGACCGGGGCGCTGTCGCTCGACCTGGCGCTCGGGATCGGCGGCGTGCCGCGGGGCAGGATCGTCGAGCTCTACGGCCCTGAGTCCTCGGGCAAGACGACGCTGATCTACCACGTGCTCGCCGAGGCCCAGAAACTGGGCGGCGTGTGCGCGTTCATCGACGCCGAGCACGCGATGGACCCGCTGTACGCGAGGACGATCGGCGTGGACATCGACGAGCTGCTGGTCTCGCAACCCGACTACGGCGAGCAGGCGCTCGAGATCGCCGACATGCTCGTCCGCTCGGGCGCGGTCGACGTGGTGGCGATCGACTCGGTCGCGGCGCTGACGCCGCGCGTCGAGCTGGAGGGCCAGATGGGCGACCAGACCGTGGGCGCGCAGGCGCGGATGATGTCGCAGGCGATGCGCAAGCTGGCGGGCAACCTGAACCGCACGAGCACGCTGTGCATCCTCACGAACCAGATCCGCGAAAAGGTCGGCGTGATGTTCGGCTCGCCCGAGACGCAGCCGGGCGGGCGGGCGCTGAAGTTCTACGCCTCCCAGCGCCTGGACATCAGGCGCATCGAGACGCTCAAGGACGGGACCGAGGCGGTCGGCAACCGGGTGCGCGTGAAGGTCGTGAAGAACAAGGTCGCGGCTCCGTTCCGCCAGGCCGAGTTCGACATCGAGTTCGGCAAGGGGATCTCGACCTCGGGGTGCCTGATCGACCTCGGGCTCGAGCACAACATCATCTCCAAGTCGGGCTCGTTCTTCTCCTATGGCAACGACCGGCTCGGCCAGGGCAGGGGCAACGCGAAGGCCCACCTGGACTCGAACCCGGAGGTGGCGAAGGAGATCGAAGTCAAGGTCTATGAGGCGCTCGGGATCGGCCGCGACGCGGTGACGCCGATCGACCGCGACACGACCGGGTCGGCGTCGCAGAAGGACGCGCCGGCGCCGATCGGCCACGGCAAGGACGACGCGCCGGAGCCGATTACCTCCGAACCGGCAGTGGCCGCCGCGTAGCCTGCGCACGGGGCGAGGGCACGTGCGAGTTTGCGCGTGCCCCTCGCCCCGCTCTCACACGCTCGGACGGTGGTCCATAGGTTAGGATTCGCCCGACTCTGCACGGGGACAGGCAGCGGGAGGGGAGAGCGCGATGAGGCAGATCTCGAGACCGGCGGGCGTCGTGACGGTGCTGGCGATCGCGATCGGGGGTCGGCGTCGGCGTCGCGCAGGCGGAACCGATCGAACCGCCGACCTTCGGGACGTGCAGCGAACAGGGCACGCCGGAATACAGCGACTTCGAATGCACGTCGACCAGCGGCTCGCTCTTCTACTCGTGGTCTCCGCTCGGAACCCGTCGCGAAGTCTTCTTCGGGAAAGGCAAGACGACGTTCTATATCCCCGCGGGCGAAGTCGCCTGCACGAGCGTGAGAGCCCTCGGCGAGTACGTGGGCCCGAAAGAGATCGCCGAAATCCCCTTCCGGTTCAAAGGCTGCGTGCTCGCCGGGCACAGATGCACGACCGCCGGCGCCGCCGAAGAAGGCGAAATCGCGACCAGCGCGCTGCACGGCCTGCTCGGCTTCGCCCAGTCGAAGAGGAGCTTGAAGAAGCCCGCCGAACGCGTGACCGCGCTCCA
Source organism: uncultured Solirubrobacteraceae bacterium (assembly GCA_963721285.1). GTDB lineage: Bacteria > Actinomycetota > Thermoleophilia > Solirubrobacterales > Solirubrobacteraceae > Palsa-744. The sequence continues at coordinate 527,984 of CAVRIN010000004.1, forward strand.
GCTGGCGCCTGAAGAAGAAGGCGCGCCGTTCGCCCAGTTCGACTGCGGCGCGAGCGAAGTCACGCTGCGCGGCGAGCTCGTTCCGCGCATGTTCGTCAAGCACACCGGGCGCGTCAATACGCTCGAACTGAAGCTGAACAAGAAGGAAAGACGGAACTACATCGCGGGACTCGAAGGTGTGGCGCCCACACCGCTGGAGGCCTCCGTCGACGGCGGCGCTTACGCGACGGTCGTCGTCAAAGCGAAGCTGACCTGGCCCTTCTCGGAAATCAAGATCAACACGACCTACTCCCGTCCCTAGCGACGCGACGGCGTAGGTCAGGCACTCGGGGCCGGAGCTAGCGCGGCGGGCGATCCTCGCGTTTGGCGACCGTCATCGCCAGCCCGATCGTGAGGAACAGCAGGATCAGGCCTCCGACGGCGAGCAGCACTCCGACGACGCTGTGGCTGACCGACCACGCGGCGATCACGACGAGCAGCCCGACCATCCCGGGGACGCCGAGCCATGCCGGCCCGGGACGCTCGGCCGGCGGACGCTCGCTCTCGGCGCGCTCGCCGAGATCCGTCGGGTCCTGAACTCCCTCTTCGCCCGATCCGAAGGGGTTCGCCCCCGGCGCGGGGTCGACGCCCATCAGGCGGGGGCACCCGCCGCCGCGCGGGCGCGGCCGGCGGAGGCGCCGTCCTCGCGCAGCACCCGCTCGACGGTGACCTCGACGCCGTGCTTCGGCGCGAGCGTGATCCCGCGCATCACCACCGGGTCCGGCTGGGCACGCACCACACGCAGCTCGACGGCCGGGACGGCGATGCGCAGCACCTCGGCCATCTCGGCCTGGGCGAGCGCGGCGCCGAGGCAGCGGCGGATGCCGCCGCCGAACGGCAGCCAGGCGTATGACTCGGCGCCCTCGTCGAGGAAGCGCTCGGGACGGAAGCGCTCCGGTTCCGGGTAGAGGTCGGCGCGCATCTGGGTGAGCAGGATGCCGGGGTAGACCTTGACGCCGGGCGGCAGCTCCCAGCCGCCGAGCGTCCGTGGCTTGGTGAGCGTCCGCTCGGCGCCGTCGATCACGGGCCGCAGACGCAGCGACTCCTTGACGACCGCGTCGAGGTAGGAGTCGTCCTCGCCGCTCTCGATCTCCTCGCGCAGGCGTTCGAGCACGGGGCGATTGCGCAGCAGCAGCTCGAAGGCGAAGGCGAGTCCCGTCGAGGTCGTCTCGTGTCCGGCGGCGAGCATCGTGAAGAGCTCGTCGCGCAGCTCGGCAACGGTCATCTCGTTGCCCTCCTCGTCGCGGGCGCACAGCAGCAGCGAGAGCACGTCGGTTCGCTCGTCGAGGTCGGGCACGCGCCGTCGGCGTTCGATCTCATCGGCGAGCAGGGCGTCGGCTGCGCGCAGGCGCCGTGCGAAGCGACCGCCCGGGCTGAGCGGACCGAGATCGGTGCGGGCGGCGCCGGAGATCATGAAGATCGGGCTGCTGTCGATGACGGCGGCCATCGTCGTACGCAGGCGCTCCTGCATCGCCCTGTCGGTGACGCCGAACACGGCGCGGCAGATCACCTCGAAGGTCAGTGCGCGCATGCGCTCGCGGATCGTCAGGCGGCGGCCGGGCCGCCAGGCGTCGATCTCGCGCTCGGCGACCTCGCGGATCACCTCGCGAAAGCCGGCGACCCGCGAGCCCTGGAAGGGCGGCAGCAGCAGCTTGCGCTGGCGCAGGTGCTCGCGCCCGTCGAGGACGAGCACGGAGTGCGGGCCGAGCACCGGCTCCATGAAGGAGTTGGCCTCCCCGGCGAGCAGGTCGGACTGGTCACCGGTGAAAAGCTCGCGGATCGCGTCCGGCTCGGCCACGTAGACGCCGGTGCCGAAGCCGGTGTAGCGGACCGTGAAGACGTTGCCGTAGCGGGCCTGCCAGCCCAGCAGCGTCTGGATCGGGCGGGTCATGAAGCGCAGCATGTTCAGCGGCGCGGGCGTCCGCGGTCCCGGAGGCAGCCCGTCCTGTCGGCCGGGTGAGATCACCCGATTGACACTACACCTCGCGCCCGCGGCGGCGTGGGCTCGAGACCGGGCTCTCGCCGTCTCCGCACAGCGCCCCCCGCCGGACGCTCGGCGATACTCGGCCGGTGGCGGGCCTTGACGCGCTTCTCGCGCTTCACCAGCCGATCCTCAGATACGACCGGCACGAGGTCTACTTCGCCGGCTCTGCGGCGATCTGGACAGACTGCCCCGGGAACGTGCTCAAGCGCTTTCCGACGGCGGTGGTGATCGCGGAGCCGCCGGCGCTCCGACTGTCGTTTCTCGGGCCGACCGCCTACGGCGACGGCACCGGTGTGCAGCGCGAAGACCTGATCGCGTGCCCGACGAAGAACTACGCCGAGCTGGCGCGCGTGATGCACGGGCGGCCGGGGATGGCGGACCGGGCGTACGGCCGTGCCGCCGAGGGCAGCGACGGACGCATCTGGCTGCAGTACTGGTTCTTCTACTTCTACAACGACTACGAGCTCCTCGGCGACGGGTTCCCGGCCGGCCTGCACGAGGGCGATTGGGAAACGGTGCAGCTGCGGCTGGACGCGGCGGCGGCCATCCCGGAGTTGGCGGTCTACGCGCAGCACAAGGGCGGCGAGGCGCTCTGGTGGGAGGACGTGCAGAAGGTGGACGAGCAACCCGTCGTATATGTCGCGCGCGGGTCGCACGCGGCCTACTTCAGCGCCGGACGCCATTGGCACGGGCACTGGTGGGACCACGCCGACGGCAAGGGCTTCTCACCGTCCCTGACCCTGGAGACCGTCCACGACGATGACCCCGCCTACGCTTGGATGCGCTGGCCGGGACTGTGGGGCGACACCAAGCCGAATCCCGACGAAATCTTCAAGTCGTTCGACGCGACAAGCCCGAGGGGACCCGGCGGCCACGCGCAGTGGAGGGACCCCCACAGGCTGCTCGAGGCTGTCGAGGGTCACGAGGCCTACGAGGTGGATGTGGCTCGCGAGACCGCCGGGGTGGCCTCGAACGTCCCCTCGCCCGCTCCGGCGGCGCCCGTGGGACCCCCCGCACCGGCGGTCGCGGCGGCTCGCACTCCCGAAGGAAGCCTCGAGCTCACCTACGACGCGAGCGGCTGGCCGGCGGATCTGACGCCGCGGCGGCTCATCGTGACCGCCAACGCGCCCGACGAGCCGACGCCGCCGGTGGCGCGCAGCGTCGAGGTGGAGGGCAGGGCCGGCAGCGTCGTCGTGCCGGTCGAGGTCGATCCCGCGCTGCGCTACGAGATCCACACGAGCTTGGCCGGCGTGCCCGCCACGGCGCCCGAGACCCCGGCGCCGCCGCTGACCTCGGAGGCCACGAGCACCGGGCTGCCCGCCCGTGGCTGATGCGGTCCACGTCGCGCGCCATCGCGCGGGCGGCTCGCTTTACCCTGTTCGCTGAGATGGCGAAGCGCTACCACCTGACGACGTTCGGCTGCCAGATGAACGAGCACGACTCCGAGCGGATGAAGGGGATGCTGGACGCGCTGGGCTACGAGGAGGCCGCCGAACGCGGCCACGCGGACCTGATCCTCTTCAACACCTGCTCGATCCGGGAGACGGCGGACAGCCGCTTCATCACCCACCTCGGCGAGGCGAAGCGGCTGAAGCGCGAACGGCCGGACCGCGTGGTCGGCGTCGGCGGCTGCTGGGCGCAGTCGGTCAAGGAGGAGGTGTTCGAGCGCTTCCCGTTCGTCGACGTCGCCTTCGGCCCGGGGCAGGTGCACAAGCTCGCCGAGTTCCTGACGAGCGACTCGCTGAGCGCACAGGGGTACTTCGAGTTCGAGGGCTTCACCGGCCACCTTCCCGCCCGTCGCACGCGCGCGTTCCAGGGCTGGCTGCAGATCAGCGTCGGATGCAACTGCCGCTGCTCCTACTGCATCGTGCCCTCCACGCGGGGCCGCGAGGTCAGCCGCCCTGAGGACGAGCTCGTCGAGGAGGTGGCGGCGATGGCCGCCGATGGCGTCAAGGAGGTCACGCTGCTCGGGCAGAACGTCAACTCCTACGGGCGCGACCTCCCGCCCACACCCCATGGCGGGGCGCAGGCGGGCGGGGAGCGCCCGAGCTTCGCGCGCCTGCTGGCGCTGCTCGACGCGATCGAGGGGCTCGAGCGGATCCGCTACACGAGCCCGCACCCGAAGGACATGCGCGAGGACGTGATCCGCGCGCACGCCGAGCTGCCGAGCGTCTGCGGGCACATCCACCTGCCGCTGCAGTCGGGCTCCAGCCGGATCCTGAAGGCGATGCGCCGCACCTACGATCGCTCGCGCTACCTGGACCGCGTGGCGATGATCCGCGAGCACCTGCCCGACGTCGCGCTCAGCACGGACATCATCGTCGGCTTCCCCGGCGAGACCGAGGATGACTTCGAGCGGACGCTCGAGGTCGTCGAGCAGGTCGGCTACGACAGCGCGTTCACGTTCATCTTCTCGCCCCGCCGCGGCACCGAGGCAGCGACGTTCGAGGACGGCCTCGTGCCCCATCCGGTGAAGGTCGAGCGGATGGAGCGGCTCGTCGGGCTCGTCCAGCGCAGGGCCCGCGAGCGCTCGCAGCGCTTCGTCGGCCGCACGCTCGATGTGCTCGTGGAAGGCCAGTCGCGCAACGACCCGGACCGCCTGCGCGGGCGCACGACCCACAACAAGGTCGTCAACTTCACGGGCCTCGCCGCACCTGGGGAGATCACGCCGGTGAGGATCACGCAGGCGACGAGCCAGACGCTCGCCGGCGAGGAGCTGCTTCTCTCCCGCGCCGCCGGGGAGCCCGCATGAAGATCCGCGCGGCCGTGCTCGAGGAGTTCGGCCGGCCGCTCGCGGTGCGCGAGGTCGACCTGGCCGAGCCCGGGCCCGGCGAGGTGCTGGTCCGCCTGACGTCCTGCGGCGTGTGCCACACCGATATGTACACGGCCTCGGGCGTCGACCCGTCGGGCTATGCGCCGACGGTGCTCGGGCACGAGGGCGCCGGCGTGGTCGAGAAGCTCGGCGCCGACGTCACGCTCCTCGCGCCCGGCGACCACGTCGTGACGCTGTTCTCGCCGCAGTGCGGCGAGTGCGTGCACTGCCTCAGCCCGCTGACGAACCTGTGTCTGGCGATCCGCGAGCAGCAGAACAAGGGCTATCTGCCGGACGGGACGACGAGGCTCTCGATCGACGGCGAGCCGCTGCGGCACTTCATGGGCACCTCGACGTTCGCGGAGTACACGGTGATGCCCGAGATCGCGCTCGCCAAGATCGACCCCGAGGCGCCGCTCGACCGCGCCTGCCTGTTCGCCTGCGGCCTCTCGACCGGGCTCGGCGCCGCGATGCGCACGGCGGCCGTCCGCCCCGGCTCGACGTGCGTGGTCTTCGGGGCGGGGATGGTCGGGCTCGGCGCCGTGGCCGGGTGCCGCCTGCAGGGGGCCGAGCGGGTCGTCTGCGTGGACCTCTCGCCCGAGCGCCTGGAGCTCGCGCGCGGCCAGGGCGCCACGGACGTAATGAAAGCCCACCCTGAGGCAGTCGAGGCGATCCTCGCGATGACCGGCGGCTTCGGCGCGGACTACACCTTCGAGGCGACCGGCAGCGTCGCGGTGATGCGCCAAGCGGTCGAAGCCGCGCGGATGGGGTGGGGGCTGTGCACGGTCTGCGGGGTCGCGGGCAAGGGCGAGACGCTCGACGTGGTGCCGCGGCTGCTGATCACCGGCCGGCGCGTCTGCGGATCCTCCTTCGGCGGCCTGAAGGGCCGCGAAGACGTCCCGGCCCTGGTCTCGCGCTACATGGCGGGCGACATCGACGTCGACCCGTTTATCTCGCACCGGATGCCGCTCGATGAGGTCAACCGCGGCTTCGAGCTGATGGAGGCCCAGGACGGGATCCGGACGGTGCTCGAGCTGTAACGCTCAGGATGAGCGCCGCGCAGGGCAAGAGAGTCGTGCTCGTGACGGGCGCCTCGCGCGGCATCGGCGCGGGGCTCCTGAGCGCCTTTCAGACCGCCGGATACGCCGTCGTCGGGACTGCGCGCTCGATCCCGCCATCCGAGCGCGAGGGCTACTTGACGGTGGCGGGGGACATCACAGAGCAAGAGGCCGCGGAGCACGTGATCGCCGAAGCGCTCGATCGGTTCGGGCGTCTCGACACGGTGGTGAACAACGCGGGTCTGTTCATCGCCAAGCCCTTCACCGAGTGCACGGCCGCGGATCTTGCCGCGATCGTCGCCGTGAACGTGTTCGGGTTCTTCAACATCACCCGCTGCGCGATCGGCCAGATGGTCGACCAGGGGACCGGCCACATCCTCAACATCACGACGAGCATCGTCGACCGGCCGAGCAGCGGGAGCCCGGCCACGCTCGTGGCGCTCACGAAGGGGGGCCTGGCCGCGGCGACGCGCTCGCTGGCGATCGAGTACGCCTCGCACGGAGTCCGCGTCAACGCGATCGCGCCGGGCATCGTCAGGACGCCCGAGCACGATCCCGCCTCCTACGAGGGCCTCGCGGAGCTCCACCCGCTCGCGAGGCTCGCCGAGATCGACGACATCGCGGACGCTGCGCTCTACCTCGATCGAGCGACATTCGTGACCGGCGAGACGCTTCATGTCGACGGCGGGCAGGCGGCGGGACGCTGAGGACGGCGACGCCCTCCCGCAGGAGCCCCCCGCGCGCCGGCGAGCGGCCTGTTGTCGTTTTTTGAGGGGAGGGGAGGGGTTCGCGGCGTTTGTGCCCCCGCGATCATCGTGGCCGCGAGAAGCTTTGAGATGAGCATGATCGGAACCTCCGGGTCGAGCGGTTTCTGTCTCGGCATCGATGTTCCGACGCGCCGTTGAGCGCAGCCTCAGCAGGGGCGCAGAGGTTGTCGAGCGGTTCCTGGGGAACGCCTGGGAGCGGGCCCGGTCTGCGGTGTTCGCGTCCGGGATCTATGCGAACATACGTTCGTGCGCTGGGACAACCTGTCGATCGACGAGGACGCGAGCGCGCGTCTGCCCGGATACCGCGATCCCGCATCCGTGCGCCGTTTCTCGGCTCCGGAGGCGCTCGACACGCGCTTCTACGAGGTGCGGGCGAAGTCGGTGCTCAACAAAGTGCCGCCGGCGTCACAGATGCCGTTTCGGTGGACGGTGAATCCGTACAGGGGATGCAGCCACGCCTGTACTTATTGCCAAGCCGGCGAGACGCTTGTGTTGATGGCAGACGGGCGTACCCGAGAGTTGGCCGCGTTAACAGTGGGCGACAAGGTCATCGGCACTTGCCGTGAGGGCACCTATCGCCGCTTCGTCGAGACCGATGTCCTCGCGAAGTGGTCGAGCATCAAGCCGGCGTGGCAGGTGGAGCTCGAGGACGGCACGAAGCTGGTCGCGAGCGGCGACCATCGGTTCCTGAGCAACCGCGGCTGGAAGCACGTCGAGGGTGCCGAATGGGGGTCGATGCAACGGCCTCATTTGACAGAGAACAACCGCCTGCTCGGTCCCGGCGGGTGCGTTTCGGGACCGCACGAGGACGGCGACTACAAGCGTGGCTATCTCACCGGGATGATCCGGGGTGACGGCACGATCGGCAGTTACGGCTACACCCGCCCGGGCCGGCGTTCAGGCGACGTCCACCGCTTCCGGCTCGCTCTGGCTGACGAGGAGGCTCTTCTTCGCTCACAGCGCTACCTCCGCGATTTCGAGGTTGCCACTGACCGGTTCGTGTTCGCCGCGGCCGGGGCTCGCACTCGAGAAATCTCGGCTGTCCGTACGCAACGGCGGGCGAACGTCGAGCGGATCGCCGAGCTCATCGAGTGGCCGATACTGCCGTCCGCTCTCCTGGACGAAGGGCTATCTCGCCGGGATCTTCGATGCGGAGGGCTCCGGGAGCGAGGTCATCCGGATCGCGAACACCGACGACGAGATCATTGGCTGGATCACCGCCTGCCTGGACCGCCTCGGGTTCGAGTACGAGATCGAGTCGAGCTCGAAAACCAGCGTCAAGAACGTCCGGATCCGCGGCGGCCTCACCGAGAAGATGCGCTTCTTCCTCGGCACGGACCCCGCAATTACCCGCAAGCGCACGATCGTCGGCAAAGCCCTGAAGTGCAAATCGGGCCTGCGCGTGGTGTCCGTGAAGCCTCTCGGAATGGTGATGCGCATGTACGACATCACGACCGGCACCGAAGACTTCATCGCCAACGGGGTCGTCAGCCACAACTGCTTCGCGCGGCCCACCCACACGTACCTCGGCTTCAACGCCGGCCGCGACTTCGAGCGCGAGATCGTCGTGAAGGTCAACGCACCGGAGCTGCTGCGCGCCGAGCTGGCCCGGCCGTCCTGGACGGGCGAGCACGTCGCGATCGGGACGAACACGGACCCCTACCAGTGGGTCGAGGGTCGCTACAGGCTGATGGAGGGCATCTGGCAGGCCCTGCTGGACGCGCGCAACCCGTGCTCGATCCTTACGAAGTCGCCGCTGCTGCTCCGCGACATCGAGCTCCTGAGGCAGCTCGCGCGCGAGGTCGACCTGACCGCCTGCCTGTCGATCCCGACGCTCGACCAGAGGGTGTGGCGCGAAACGGAGCCGCGCACCCCGAACCCGCGCGCCCGCCTCGAGGCTGTTGCCGAGCTCAACCGCGCGGGAATCCCGACCGGCGTGCTGGTCGCGCCGCTGATGCCGGGCATCAACGACGCCCCCGAGCAGGTCGAGCCGCTCCTCGAGGCGGCCGCGGAGGCGGGCGCTACGAATGTCGCGGGAATCGCGCTGCACCTGCGCGGCGAGGTCAAAGACGTGTTCATGGGCTGGATGCGCGAAGCAAGGCCTGAGATGGTGGCGCGCTACGAGAAGCTCTACGGGAAGCGGGCGTACGCGCCGCAGGGCGAACGCGAGCGGCTTTCGAGGATGGTCAGACGGGGGGAGCGTCCCGGCGCCTTCTGGCGCAGCAAGACCCTCGAAGGAGCGGAGATGACCGATACCGGGCACCCACCGGAGCGCTCAGCCCTCGAGAAGACGGCGGCGCGCGCGGGACAGCAGGCTCTGTTCTGAGCCGACGGGCGCCCTAGCGCTTCTCGCGCTGGCCCTCGACCATCTGCCGCGAGATGTCATCGGAGCCGATGCGACGCGCAAAGCGTCCGGCCGTCTCCGGCGCGAGGCTGGCGAAGACGGTGCTGACGCGCAACGGCAGCGGCGCCACGTCGATCTCCCCGCGGTTGCGCTCGATCCCGCTGACGACGGCGTCGGCGACCTGCTCCGGCGTTCGCGTGCCGACGCCCGGCGGCAGCTTGACCTCGGCCTCGGCGAACATCCCGGCGTCGCGGATGAAGCCGGGGAAGACCGTCGTGACGCCGACCCCGGTGTCACGCAGGTCGGCGCGCAGCGCGGACGCGAAGCCGCGCATTCCGAACTTGCTCGCGTTGTAGAGCGCCGTGTTCGGCGTCGCCGCCTTCCCCGAGAGCGAGGAGATGAAGACGAGATGGCCGTTGCCGCGCTCGACCATGTGCGGCACGAGGCCGTGTGCGAGAACGATCGGCGCGCGCAGGTTGACGTCGAGGGCGCGATCGATCTCCGGCACCGAGAATTCCTCGACGCGCCCTGACCCCGGAAGCGCGGCATTTGCGACGAGGACGTCGACCTCGCCGGCTTCGCCCAGCAGGCGCGCCACCTCGGCGCGCTCGGCGAGGTCGATCGCCAGCGCGCGGGCGCCGGTCTCGGCGGCCAGGGGGTCGAGCAATTCGGAGCGGCGACCCGTCAGGATCAGCTTCGCGCCGCGGCCGGCGAGCGCTCTCGCGATCGCGTGGCCGATGCCCCCCGTGGCACCCGTCAGAAGCACTGTCGAGCCAGAGATCTGCACGAGCCTGTGAGCCTATCCGCATGAGGATCATCGCGCTGTTCGGCCCGACCGGCGTCGGGAAGACCGCCGTCGCGATCGAGCTCGCGCGCCTGCTGCGTGCCCGCGGGGAGGACCCCGTCGCGGTATCGGCGGACGCGCTGCAGGTCTACGCCGGCCTCGAGATGCTCACGGGCGCAGCCGACACGGCTGCGCAGGCGCAGCTGGAGCACCGCCTGCTGTCGTTCCTGCCAGTCGACGCGTCGTTCAGCGTCGGCCAGTACGCCCAGCTCGCGCACGCCCAGATCGATGAGCTGCTCGGACAGGGGCGCCGGCCGATCGTCGTCGGCGGGACCGGCCTGTACCTCCGAGCTGCACTGACCGAGCTGGACCTGCGCCCGGCGCCCCCGGAAGGGGTTCGTGCGCGGCTCACGGCCGAGCTCGAACGGCGCGGACCGCAGGCCCTGCATGCGCGGCTCGCAGAACGCGCGCCGTGGGCGGCCGAGGCGATCGAGCCGAACGACCGCCAGCGGGTCGTGCGGGCGCTCGAGCTGTTCGAGCTGGGCGAGCTCGAGCCGCCGGAGGGCCCCTCGCAGCTCTGGAGCGAGGAGCTCCGGCACCCGGCTCTCCTGACGGGGCTGACGATGCGCCGCGACGAGCTGTACGAGGCGATCGACCGGCGCGTGGATGCGATCGTGGCGGGCGGCGCCCGCGAGGAGGTGCTGCGGGCGGCGGCCGCCGGCGTCTCGGATACCGCCTCGAAAGCGCTCGGGTTCGACGAGCTGCTGGTGGGGGACGTCGAGCGGATGAAGCGCCGCACGCGCAACTACGCCCGGCGACAGCTGACCTGGATGCGCAAGCTCGCGGGCGTGAGAGTGATCGACGTCACCGGCCGGGACCCCGCGGCCGTCGCCGGCGAGATCCTAGACTCCGACGCCCGATGACGATGCGCTTCGAGAAGTGGCAGGCCCTCGGCAACGACTATCTGATCGTCGAGCGCGACGAGCTGCCGTTCGAGCTCACCCCGGCCCGCGTGCGACGGCTGTGCGAGCCGCACTTCGGCCTGTTCGCGGACGGGGTCCTGCTGCTCTCGCCCTCGGAGGAGCCCCGGCACGTCGCCGAGCTGCGGATCTTCAACCCCGACGGCTCCGAGGCCGAGCTCTCGGGCAACGGCGCCCGGGAGGCGATCCTCTACCTGCGCCGGCGCGGCTGGACCGATCGCGATGAGTTCGCGATCGGGACCGCTGCCGGGACGATCCGCCCCGCGATCACCGGCCCCGACAGCTGCCGCGTCGACATGGGCCATGCCTCGTTGACCTCCGCCGACTTCCCGGGTGGGCCGCCCGACGGACGGGGAAGCGTGCAGAGCGCGGGGCGTGAGTGGGCCTTCCGCCACGTCTCGATCGGCAACCCGCAGTGCGCGATCCGCGTCGCCGACCCCGAGGCCCTGGCGGCGGTCGATCTGCCCGCGACCGGCCCGGCGATCGAAGGCTCGGGACAGTTCCCGAATCGCACGAACGTCTCGTGGTACGCCGAGCTCGAGCCGGCCAGGATCCGTGCGCGGATCTTCGAGCGCGGAGTGGGGGAGACGCTCTCGTCCGGGACCGGTGCGACGGGCGCGGCGGTCGCGTACGTCAACGAGAAGCCGGCGGGGGAGCGGCTCGGGCAGGTCACCGTCGTGCTCGACGGCGGCGAGCTCGAGGTCGAGGTGGGCGCCGACCTGCATGTGCACCTGACAGGCTGGGCGCGACCGGTGTTCGCCGGAGCGATCAGCGACGAGTTCGAAAAGGAGCTGCATGAAACCGAGTAGCCGCCTCGAGAAGATCCCGCCTTATGCGTTCGCGCAGCTGGAGCGCAAGATCGCCGACAAGCGCGCGGCGGGCATCGACGTGATCTCGCTCGGCATCGGCGACCCGGACCGCCCGACGCCGCCGCTGATCGTCGAGGCGATGCAGGAGGCGGTCAGCGAGCCCGAAACGCACCAGTACCCCTCAAACCGCGGCCGCGAGGACTTCCGCGCGGCCGTCCACGACTTCTACCTGCGCCGCTTCGACGTCGACCTCGACCCCGACAGCGAGATCATCCCCGCGATCGGCGCCAAGGAGGCGATCTTCAACCTCAACCTCGCCTTCCTGGACCCGGGCGACTACGCGCTCGCCGCCGACCCCGGATACCCCGTCTACACCGGCGGCCCTTGGCTGGCCGGGGCCGAGCCCGTGCTGATGGCGCTCGAGCCCGAGCACGGCTTCGTCCCCGACCTCGGCGCGATCGACGACGAGGTCGCCAGGCGGGCGAAGCTGATGTACCTGAACTACCCCAACAACCCGACCGGCGCGGTCGTCCCCGACGGGTTCTTCGAGCGCGTCGTCGAGTTCGCGCGCGCCTACGACATCCTCGTCGTCCACGACAACGCCTACTCGGAGATCGTCTTCGACGGGTACAGCGCGCCGTCGTTCCTCGCCACACCCGGCGCCAAGGATGTCGGCATCGAGGTCTTCTCGCTCTCCAAGGGCTACAACATGACCGGCTGGCGCTGCGCGGTCGTGGTCGGAAACGCGGACGCGCTGCACACCTACTGGCGGCTGAAGACCAACATCGACTCCGGCCTGTTCGAGGCCGTCCAGCTCGCCGGAGTAGCGGCCCTGTCGCCCGAGGCCGACGAGGAGGTCGCCTCGATGATCGAGCTCTACCGGCGCCGCCGCGATCTCGTCTGCGACGCACTGCAGGAGATCGGCGTCCGGGTCCGCAAGCCGCACGCCACGATCTACGTCTGGGCGCCCGTCCCGGACGGCTTCGAGAGCTCAGCCGCCTACGCCGAGCACGTGCTCGAGGAGGCGGCCGTCGTGATCTCGCCCGGCGCGATCTACGGGCCGGCGGGCGAGGGCTGGTTCAGGATCTCGCTGACGACCCCGGACGAGCGGCTGCTCGAGGCGGTCGGGCGGCTCGGCAAGCTTCGCCGCGACTGAGACTCAGAATCGTCACCGGCTCGCTCGGCGGAGCCCCTAGACTTGACAGGGAATGGATAGGAGCCGTAGCGGCCGCAACACGCCGAGCCCATCAAGGAATGGAACGGTGCCCGCGCAGCGGGCCGTGCAGCGCGCCTTCTGCGTCGGGGCGCTCGAGCAGGGAGACGACCTCGCCGAGCTTGGCGAGCTGTTGCGCACCGCCGGCGTCGCGGTCGTCGGTGAAATGCTCCAGCGCCGCGAGAAGCCGCACCCGAACACCTATCTCGGCCCCGGCAAGGTCGCGGAGGTCAAGGTGGCGGCGAGGGCCTGCGACGCCAACCTGATCGCCTGTGACGATGAGCTGACCCCGCGCCAGGAGCGCAACCTGGAGGAGGCGATCGGGCTGCCGGTGATCGACCGCACGACCGTGATCCTCGACATCTTCGCCTCGCACGCCGGCAGCGCCGAGGGCAAGCTCCAGGTGGAGCTCGCGCAGCTCGAATACAACATGGCCCGCATGCGCGGGCTGTGGAGCCACCTCGAGCGGCTCGGCGGCGGGATCGGCACGAGGGGCCCCGGCGAGACGCAGATCGAGACGGACCGCCGGCTGGCCCGCAACCGCATCGCCGCGCTGCGCAGGCGCCTCGAGCACGTCAAGGGCACGCGAGCGGTGCAGCGCGCCGAGCGCGAGCGCGCCGCCGTGCCGACGATCTCGCTCGTCGGCTACACCAACGCCGGCAAGTCCACGCTGCTGAACGCCCTGACCGGCGCGGAGGTCGGCGTGCGCGACCGCCTGTTCCACACGGTCGATCCCACGACCCGCACGCTGCGGATCGCCGGCCGCGCATATCTGCTGACGGACACCGTCGGCTTCATCAGCAAGCTGCCCCACCAGCTGGTCGACGCGTTCGCCGCGACCCTGGAGGAGACGCGCCGTGCGGACCTGCTGCTGCACGTCCTCGATGCCTCGGCCGGCGAGGAGCACGCGGCCGTGATGAAGCAGGCGGTGGGGGAGACGCTCGAGGAGATCGGCGCGGGCGAGCAGCCGCGGCTGCTGGTGCTGAACAAGGCGGACCTGCTCGACGACGATGCGCGCCAGGAACTGCGCCACGCGAACCCCGACGCGACGCTTGTGAGCGCCGTCACGGGGGAGGGGCTCGAGGAGCTCACCGAGCGGATCGAGAGCGCCCTCGCCCATACGCTGCGCCCGCTGGACCTGCTCGTCCCGTACGCCGACGGGGGAAGCCTCGCCGAGCTGCACGAGCTGGCCGGCGAAGTGACGCGCGAGGACACGGCCGAGGGCGTGCGCGTGCGCGCGCTCGTGCCGGCCCGGCTCGCCGAGCGCTTCGCCCGCTTCGCCGTCGCTTCCTGAGCGCCCGTCAGGCCCCGGCGGCCTGCAGCGCCCCCTCGTGCGTGCGGCGCTCGATCTCGTCCGGCAGCGCGCCCAGCTCGGCGGGAGCGAGGCCGAGAGCGCGCGCGATCAGCCAGTCCGCGAACCAGACGTTCTTCGGCAGCAGCGGGCCGTGCAGGTAGGTGCCGATCGTGTTCCCGCTACACGCTCCCTCGTGCCCGCTGCGCCCGTCGTTGCCGTGCCCGCGCAGGACCCGCCCGAGGGGCTGCTGCCCGGCCCCGAGCGAGGTGCGCCCGCCGTGGTTCTCAAACCCCGCGAGCACCTCACCGGACGGCGCGTCGGGCAGACCCTCCGGCGCGATCGCGACGTTGCCGATCAGGCGCGGGCCCGGGACGCGGACGGTCTGCACGTCGAGCAGGCCGACGCCCTCGATGCGCTCCTCGTCGAGCGTGTACGAGCTGCCGAGGAGCTGGTAGCCGCCGCAGACGCCGAGCACGATCGCCTCACGCGCCGCGGCCGCCCGCAGCGCCTGCGCCTTGTGCTCCAGCAGGTCCTCCGCGCACAGGCGCTGGTCGCGGTCCTGACCCCCGCCGATGTAGTACAGGTCGTGGCCCTCGGCGGCGAGCGGCTCGCCGAGCCCCGAAGCCGTCCAGCTCGAACCCGATCCCACGCCACGCACAGCGCCGTTCGAGCACGATCAGGTTGCCGCGGTCGGCGTAGATGTTCATCAGGTCCGGGTAGAGCGCGCATATGCGCAGTACCAGCCCGCTGGCTGCTCCGCCGCGCTCAAGCACGGAACATCACAACCTCGCTGGCGCTGTGCTCGTCGGTTTCGGGGATCCAGCGGCTGGGCTCGCCGCGAAGCCCGTTGGGTCGGGCCTCGGCCCAGAGCTGCTCCGCCGTCACGCATTCGAGCTCGATGACGTCGTGCTCCGGCGCTCCCGGCGAAGCCGCCGAGCCGTCGACCGGCAGCACGATCCGCTCGCGCTCGATCCTGATCACGCCGCCGCGAAGCTGCACGAGCAGCGGCCGGCTCAGGTATTCGGCGTCGTTGAGGCGCATCCGGTCCGGCGAGGGGCCGAGCTCGCCGCCCAGGCTGTCGAACTCGTCAACCTCGCCGACGATCGCGCAGGCGAGCATGGCGCCCTGCCGCACGTGCCCTGCCACCGCCGCGAACAGCGCTTCACGCTCGCGCGCTCCGCGCATCAGCTGCAGCGTCTGCATCGGAACGAGGCACAGGTCGAAGCCCTTGCGCTCGAGCTCGAAGCCCCGGACGTCCGCGAGCACGGTCTGAATCGGTAGCGCGCCGGCGCGGCGCGCGAGCTCCGCGAGCAGGGCCGGCGAGCGGTCGAGCGCGGTCACGTCGTGTCCGGCGGCGGCGAGGTCGAGCGCGACGCGGCCCGAGCCTGCGCCGAGGTCGAGCACGGCAGCCGCCGAGGCGCCCGGCGGCACGGCCGCCGCGGCGAGCTCGCGCCAGAGCGGCAGATCGGCGCGGTAGCGGCCGCACTCGACCTCGTGCCAGAGGACCTCGGGCGGCGGGCTCCCCGCGCCGCCGGCTTCGGCGCGGGCGATCGCGCTCACGACCAGCGCCCCCGGGCGGCGCCGCGCGCGACGAGCAGCTCGCGCAGCGCGAGCATCGCCGTGTACGTCGGCAGCGCATAGAGCGTGCCGCCGCGCGCGGTGCGTTCGGCGGCCGTGTCCAGCGCCCGCGGAAGGTCGGGCTCGATCGTGATCCGGGCCGGGTCCATGCCCGCGTACTTCAGCCGGGCGGCCAGGTCGGCGGCGCGGCTGCCACTGCACACGGCCGAGGCGATGCGGTCGGCGAGCAGCTCGAAGTCGGCGTCCCAGATCCACGAGACGTCCCGGCCGTCGGCGATCTGATCGTTGAGCACCCCGAGCAGGTCGTGCTCCCCGGGCTCGAGGGCGAGGGTGCGCAGGACCTCGTTGGCGCCGGCGGGGTTCTTGACGAGCAGGATCCGCAGCTCCCGCCCGCCGTCCTCGCCGTGGCCGTTCGCCGCTCCGGGCACGCCGAGGCGCAGGGTCTCCGCGCGGCCGAACGCAGGCCGTGCGGCCTCGAGTCCGGCGACGACCGCGTCGAGCGGCAGCTCGAGCGCGACGCCGAGGGCTGCGGCGGCGAGCGCGTTGTAGACGTTGTAGAGCCCCGGCAGGGCGAGCTCCACACGGGCGGCGCCGGCTGGGGTCGTGAGCGTGAACGCGGCGCTCCGCACGCCCTGCAGGGCGACCTCGCTCGCGAGCACCTGCGGCGTAGGGCGCGTCGCACCGCAGGTGGGGCAGTGGTAGTGCCCGAGGTGGCCGAGGTAGACGGCGTCGAAGACGTAGGGGCTGCCGCAACGCCGGCAGTGCTTCGCATCTGCGGCGTGGCCCAGCCCGGGGAGCGCGAGGGTGTCGTCCTCGACGCCGAAGTAGACGCGCGCGGCGGGGTCGCGCTCGCGCCCGAGGTCGGCGAGCAGGGGATCGTCCGCGTTGAGGACCGCGCGCGTGGGCGAGGTCTCCAGGAGCTGCGCCCAGCTGTCGGCGATCGCGTCCAGCTCGCCGAAGCGGTCGAGCTGATCGCGGAACAGGTTGCCGAGCACGATCGCCCGCGGCGCGAGCGCCGCGGTGACCGACGCGAGCCACAGCTCGTCCACCTCGAAGAGCCCCATCTCGCCCGCGATCTCTCGTCCGCGCGCAGCGTCGAGCAGCGTCGTCGCGACCCCGCCCGCCATGTTCGCGCCGGCCTGGTTGTGCACGAGCGGGATCCCCGCCTCGGCGAGGATGCCGGCGGCCATCGCCGCCGTGGTCGTCTTGCCGTTGGTGGCGGAGATGACCGCGCTGCCACGCGGCAGCCGTGCTCCGAGCGTGCCGATCGCCTGCGGCTCGAGCGCCATCAGCACGCGCCCGGGGAGGCTCGTCGCGCCGCTGCCGCCGAGCTTCGCCAGCGTCCCCGCTCCGCGCGCCACGGCGAGCTTCGCGCCGAGCAGCGAGGGCATCAGGCCTCCCGCGTGGCCGCGCCGGCCGGCGCCAGCGCCGCCGCGCCGGCGACCGGCGTCACGACGGCCACGGCACCCTGCAGGGCGCTCACGCGCACGGGCAGCGAGCCGACTGGGTCGCCGTCGGCGTACATCACGAACGGCCGGTCGGCCGAGACGGTGACGTGCGAGCTGCGGAAGACCCGCACGCTCGCCATCTCCACGTGGGTTCCCTTGAAGACCCGGGGCAGCCCTCTCAGGAAGCGTAGGCGGCTGACGTCTTCGATCGCGACGACGTCGAGGAGACCGTCGTCGAGCATCGCATCGGGCGCCGCGTACATGCCGCCGCCGTATGCGCGGGAGTTGGCGACCGCGACCGTGTAACCCGTGAACGAGTGGCGGCGGCCGCCGTCGAGCTCGAGCTCGAAGCGCGCCGGGCGCCATGAGAGCAGCGCGCGCAGCGCGCCGTACGCGTAGACGAGACCCCCCAGCCAGGGCGGGGCCTCGTTCGCGATCCTGTTGGCGTCGCTGTCGAAGCCCGCTGAGGCGATGCCGACGAAGGCGCGCGCGGGAGCGCGGCCGTCGAGCTGCTCGACGAGACCGAGGTCCATCGGCCTGGGCGTGCCCTCGGCGAGGACGAGGCATGCCCCCGCCGGGTCGGCAGGGATCTCGAGCACGCGGGCCAGGTCGTTCCCGCGGCCGCCCGGAAGCACGCCGAGCACCGAGCCCGGCAGCTCGCGCAGCGTGTCGGCCAGCACGCCGACGAGCCCGTCGCCGCTCAGCGCGGCGACGGTTTCGCCCGCCTCAGCTGCCTCGCGGGCGAGCGCGCGCGCGTGCTCGAGGTCGCGCGTGTGAACCGTGCGCACAGTGAGGCCGCGCGCGCGAAGCGCGCTCTCGATCTCAGGCGCGATGCGCGCTGCGCGGCCGCCACCGGCGGAAGGGTTGACGATCAGGCAGATCGGGGCGAGCACGGGGCAAGCCTAGTGACCGTTGCCGGCGGGCCCGGCCGGCGGGCGGCTCGCTCCTCAGCCCGAGGCCGCGCGTGCCCGGTCGCGCCTTCGCCGCCCGATCGCGGCGACGACCCCGAGCGCGGCGATCACGACGAACAGGCCGAGCAGGATCCCGGGCGCGAGCCCGATGCCGCCGAACGGCAGCGAGATCAGCTCGACGATTCCGAGCCCGATCGCGAGCAGAACGAGGATCAGCAGGATGATGAGCAGGATCCCCCTGATGCGGGCCAGGATTCCCGCGGAGCTCGGCGGCAGCAGCAGGCCCATCGCCCGCAGGGCGAACATCTGGCGCCCGCTGGGAGCCTCCTGGCCGAGCCGCTCGACGGCCTCTTTGAGGTCGCCCGCGCGCCGTTCCGCCAGCGCCAGGGAAGCGTCGGCCATCCGCCGCAGCTGCATCCGTTCCTGGGGGCGGGCGGCCGCGATCGCGCGCTGGAAGTAGGAGCGCGCGGCGTCGGCGTCGAAGCGCTCGGACGCGCGGGCGCCGAGGATCGCGAGTGCCGCGGCCTTGTATTTGGTCTCCGCCTCGAGCTCCTCGTCCGAACGCTGCTCGAGCGCCTGGATCGCCTGCAGCGAGCCGCGCTGCTCGATCCTGACCTGACGTTGTTTGGGGGCCATCGGCGGGCATTCTAGGCGCTGTCATCGTGCGGGCGCGGACCGTTCCCGCACGCCGCCCGCTCCGGCGGGCGCCCACCAGCCAGCAGGTATGCTCGCGCGCATGTCCGCCGCCCCGGGATGCCGCCGCCCGTTGCTTGCCGTCAGCCGGCCGCTGCTGGCAGTGCTCGCGCTGCTGCTGCTGTCGCTGGCCGTGCCGCCGAGCGCTCCAGCGGCGGGGATCGAAGGGGGCAACTCCTTCAGCGAACTGTCGCGGAAGGCCGAAGAAGAAGAACCTTCCACGGAAACGGCGGCGACGACGAAAAACGCCGAATCGGAAACCCACAACTCGAGCAAAACGATCCTCATCGGCGTGGGCGCCGCGATTGTCCTGCTGCTGGCGATCGGGTACGTGATCGTCAGGGACGCCCGCCGCGTCGCGCCCGCCGGCGCCGAGGACGTCGCGGAGGGAAGGCGCGGGCGCGACGCCGCCGGCCGCCGGCACAATCGCAGGGCGAAAGCGAAGGCCGCCCGGCAGCAGCGCAAGAGGAACCGCTAGCCGCGGCGCGCCGCTCGCGCGGGCGTCACCGCCGCTCCGGCGCCTCAGGTGCGGCCGAGGCGCACCGGCCGGGTCGCGCGCAGCGGCTTGCGGATCCGCGGCGGCGCAGACGGCGAGGGCGAGCCGTGCGGGCCGCGGCGAGGGCTGCGCGGCAGCGGGCTTCGCGGATGCGGGCTCAGCGGGCCCGCCGGGAGCACCTTCGAGCCGCCGTCCTCTTCGTTGGAGTCGGAGACGTCCTGTGACTGCGTCGCCTCGTCGTAGCGGAACGGAATCCAGAGCATGAGCGCTGCGATCGGCAGCTTGATCAGGCCAGCGAACAGGACGATCCACATCCAGGTCTGCATCCTGATCGCGATGGTACTACTGCCTCGTGCATCGGGTGCGGGCAACGACGATCTCTGAGCTCGACGGGGCGGTCACGAGCTGCCGCCGCTGCCCGCGCCTTGTCGCGTGGCGTGAGCAGGTCGCGCGCGAGCGCCGTGCCGCGTTCGCCGAGGAGGAGTATTGGGGACGCCCTCTGCCCGGGTTCGGCGACGAGCGCGCGAGGGTCGTGCTTCTGGGCCTCGCCCCCGCGGCCCACGGCGCGAACCGCACCGGCCGCATGTTCACCGGCGACCGCTCCGGCGACTTCCTCTACGCGGCGTTGTGGCGCGCCGGCCTTGCCAGCTCCCCGCGTTCGGATCGACGCGGCGACGGTCTGGAGCTGCACGGCGTGCGCATCACGGCTGCGGTGCGTTGCGCGCCCCCGGCGAACAAGCCGACCCCCATCGAGCGCGACAACTGCCTGCCGTGGACGGCCGCCGAAATGAAGCTGCTCACCGAGGCCGCGGTGGTCGTCTGCCTCGGCGCGTTCGCGTGGGACGCGGCGCTTCGCCTGCGGCGCGCGCTGGGGGACCCGGCCGCGCCGCCGCCTCGGCCTCGTCCCCGTTTCGCCCACGGGGCGCTGGCTCCGGGCGAGCCGTGGCCGCTGCTCGGCTGCTACCACCCGAGCCAGCAGAACACCTTCACCGGCAAGCTGACGCCGCAGATGCTCGACGATGTGCTCGCCCGCGCCGGCGAGATCGCCGGTCTCGCGCCCGGCCCGAGGTCCGGCCACGCAAGATGAACTGCGGGTAGCGCGGCGCCTGGCGGGTAGGTTTCGGCGCGTGGCGCAATCCACCACCGATGCCCGCCTGCAGCTCCTCGACGTGCTCGCCACGGCGGCGGAACGCCTGAACCTCGCTCTGGGGCTGCTGGGAGCGGCCTACGAGCTGCTCGACGAGCGGGCGGCCGAGCAGCTCGAGGACGAGCTGTTCGGCCCCGTCCAGCACGCGTACGGCCGGCTGCGCCGCACTCACAGCGAGTTCGCCGCGCGCCACGGCCTGCCGCTGCGGGACTACCCGCCGGCGCCCCAGCCCGCGCCTTCTCGCGACATGCAGGGGCTCCTCGCGGACACGACCTCCGCGGTCGCCGAAGCGGACGACCAGCTCGGCGCGCTGCAGGACACGATGCTGCCGGTCGAGGTGGGGGACAGGGAGCTGCGCGACGGGATCGCGGAGACCCGCTCCCGGATCGCCCCCGTGCCGGACGCGGCCCGCCGTCTGCTGCGTACGTTCGGCCGCTGAGGCCAGGCCGCTCCGCGACACGGCGAGCGCGCGGCGCTAGTCGATCGGCTCGCCGTTGGCCGTGATCGCGACCTCGATGTTGCCCCGCGTCGCATTCGAGTACGGACAGACCGTGTGCGCCACGCGAACGACCTCCTTCGCGGTCTCGGCGTCCTCGATGCTCGGCAGCGAGACATCGAGGACGACGCCGATGTCGAAGCCGCCTCGCCCGTTGGGTGACAGCGACACTTTCGAGTCGATCGCCACGTCGCCCGTCTCGACCTTGGCGCGGCGGCCCGCGACGGACAGCGCGCCCTCGAAGCAGGCGGCGTAGCCGACGGCGAACAGCTGCTCCGGGTTGGTGCCGCCGCCCTGGCCGCCCATCTCGGTCGGCAGGCGCAGGTCGACCTCCAGGGTGCCGTCGCTGGTCCGACCGTGCCCGTCGACGCGCCCGCCCGTGACATGCGCTTCGGCTGTGTAGATCGTGTTCGCCATCGAGCTGCGCCTCCTCGTCTCGGGTTCGGTGCCGGATGCTACGAGGTGGGTGCCCGGGCGGGTCGTGCGGGGTCAGGTCGCGTTGGGTTGCCCGTGGCAGGGACCAGAGCTAAGGTCCATTTATCGGAACCGTGCGGCGGAACGTCGCGAGGCGAGCGAAAGGGGGAGGTCGTGCAGGCGACTGAGAACGGGGCCTCTGCGGCCCGCAAGACGATCCTGTCGATTGACGGCGGCGGCATCCGCGGCGCGATTCCCGCGGTTGTGCTGCGGGAGATCGAGAAGCGCGCGCAGGCGCCCGTCTGCGAGCTGTTCGACGTGATCGCCGGGACCTCCACGGGAGGCATCCTTGCCCTCGGGCTGGCGTGTCCCGGCGAGGGCGGGGAGCCGCTCTATTCGGCGGCGAAACTGCTCGAGATGTACCAACGGGAGGGGCACACGATCTTCCCGAGCGAGCTGCTCGGTGCCGTCCGCCAGTTGTTCGGCCCGAAGTACCCCTCGCGGGGCCGGCGGCGCGTTCTCGAGCAGCGATTCAAGACGACTCGGCTGAGCCAGGCGCTGACGGAGGTGATCGTCACCGCGTATGACATCGAAGGCCGCAAACCGGTGTTCTTTCGCCGCGCCGACGCCCGGGATTCGCGCGACGGGCACGTGCCGCGCGACTTCCTGATGAGCGACGTCGCGATGGCGACATCGGCCGCCCCGACGTACTTCAAACCCGTGCAGCTTGCGGACCCCGCCGACCACGGCAAGTCGATGGCGCTCGTCGACGGAGGCGTCTACGCGAACAACCCGGGGATGTGCGGGTTCGTGGACAGGACCACCGTTCAGGGCCAGGCGGACGACGCGCTGATGGTCTCGCTCGGCACCGGCCGCCTGACCAAAAAGATCCCGTACAGCAAGGCGAAACACTGGGGCCTGTTCGGCTGGGGGCGACACATAATCAACGTCGTCTTCGACGGCGTCACCGAATCGGTCGAGTACGAGCTGGGGCAGGTGCTCACCGACTACCACCGGCTGCAGGTGTCGCTGAAACCCGAGCAGGAGCCGATGGACAAGCCCGCCAACGTCGGGTCGCTGATCGCGCTCGCCGAGGAGCTCGTCGAGAAGGAAACCGACGAGATCGACAAGATCGTGGCGAAACTCCTGGCCCGGAAACCGGGATCGGGCGCTGCCGGCGGTCCCGGCGGACCGGCGCCGGAGGCGCCTACGATGCCCTAGCCCGCGGAGGAATCCGCGGAGAGAGGGCGCCGAGCGCCGCTCAGTGGGGAGCCCGGAGGGCAGACGTGGTGTGCGGCCGCTGCCGTTCCAGGTTCACATAACATCGATTATCGAGCGCGGAAGGAAGCGGTCGCGCTTCTCACGTTTGCGCCGTGCGCCTGCCGTGCTGCGCCAGCCCCCAGCTGGCCGCTAGGAGGCCAGGGACGACGCCGATCACGAAGTAATAGGCGGGCGCGATCTTGACCAGGTCCAGTTCTTCGACGTGAATGCAGGCCGCGACGCTCCCTCGCCTCGGACCGGCTTCTCGGCATTCGCGAGCGATCCGATCGTGGTTTTCGATCGCGTTGATACCCCAGAACACCCAGAAGCCGCACCAGACCACCAGCGCCGCGAAACAGAGGCGGGCGCGTCGCGTCAGACGTTCTCTCTGGCCGTAGTCGATAAGCCGGTCCATGGCCGTTGCCTCGGGCGGTTGGGCGGAGTTGCCAGCGGCCATCCGGCCATCGATTATCGAGCGTTTGTAGAAACGGCGGGAGGCGGTACTGCCCGTGCGTTCTCGTGCCGATGGTGTTGGCATGCGAAAGTCGATCAAGGCCGAGCTGCGGCTCGTCGTGACCGGCGCGATTCTGATCGCCGTTGCCGCGGCCGGATGGCCTGCGGAAGTCGCGCAGGCCCTCGGATTCATCGGGCTGATGCTCATCGTCATCGGCGCACTGCGTCAGCTCGCCATCCGCGGAGCCGGTCCGCCCGGCCCAGGCGGTCCGTGCCCCCCGAGCGGTCATCACGGCGCCGGCGGAGGCCACCACTGACTTCGGGCTGCCCCGACAGCAAGACACCCGCACCCAGTCTGTCTCCAGAGCGCCTCGCGACACGGCGCTCCGATCCGCAGCCGATCCAGGCTGGGCGGCGCAGCACGAGTACGCTGCCGCACCGCCCAGCCGGCGCCTGGGAGACCCTGCCGGAAACCGCGCGCCGCTATGCGGCCGCCGCGGCAGCCGGCTGCCCCGGCTCGCGCGCCGCGTCGCGCTCGCGTGCACGCTCGTAGGTGAGCAGTGCGAGGCCGTCACCGACGCTCCGCGCGTCCACGAGGTTCAGCGGCGTCTTGTCCCGGGTCTCCCCGAACAGGCGCTTGCCTGACCCGAGCACCACCGGGAAGACGAACAGCCGGACCTCGTCGACGAGATCGCGCTCCATCAGCATTTGCACGAGCTGGCGGCTGGCGATCACGAGGATCTCCCCGTCGAGCTCCCGTCTGAGCCTCGCCACCTCGCTCGCGGCGTCGCCGCTCAGGACGGTCGAGTTGCTCCACTTCGCGTTCTCGAGGGTCGAGGACACGACGTACTTGGGCATCCCGTTCAGCCGGTCGGCCCACTCGCCGGTCCGGACCAGCCACCGCTCGGCGAAGTACTCGTCGGTCCGCCGGCCCATCAGCAGGGCCTCGGCGCGGCGTGCCTCGTCGAGCCCGACCTCTGCCCAGGCGGCGCGGTCGGTGTCCGTGATCTCCGTGAACCAGCCGCCCTGCCTGAAGCCCTCCTCGCCGGTCGGGTCCTCTACGACTCCGTCGAGCGAGACGATTGCGCTGACGACGATCTTTCCCATCTCGGGTGCTCCTTTCGTTGGGCTGATGTCTGTTGCACCCGTTGAGGCGTCCGGCACAGGAAATACTGAGCGACGAGTTTCGGGCGCCGGCGACGTCGTTGCTCTTGATGACCTCGAATGGAAGAGCGCGTGCGAGGATCAGGCCGTGACCGAGCAGACACTCGCCCGCGCGCGGACCGGCGACCAGGATGCGTTTCGCGAGCTGACGGACCCCTACCGGCGTGAGCTCCAGGTGCACGTCTACCGGATCGTCGGCTCGGTACAGGACGCCGAAGACCTGGTCCAGGAGACGCTGCTCTCGGCGTGGCGCGGGCTGGAGCAGTTCGAGGGCCGCGCCTCGCTGCGCTCTTGGCTCTATTCGATCGCCACCAACCGCGCGCTGGACGCGCTGCGTGCGAGCCGGCGGCGGCCGGAGGACCTGCGACGGATGACCGAGATGCCCGAGCCCACGCGCTACGGCGAGGCGATCTGGCTCGAGCCGTTCCCGGACGTCCTGCTCGAGGGAATCGCCGACCTGGCTGCGGGACCGGAGGCGCGTTACGAGGCCAGAGAGGCCGTCGGACTCGCGTTCGTCGTCGGCCTGCAACACCTCCCGCCGCAGCAACGGGCGGTGCTCGTGCTTCGCGATGTCCTCGGCTTTCGAGCGGGCGAGGTCTCGGAGATGCTCGACACGACCGAGACGTCGGTCAACAGCCTCTTACGTCGCGCCCGCGCGGCGTTCGAATCACGCCTTCCAGCCAGCGGGCGCGAGCGGGCTCCGCTCCCCGATTCGAGGCTCGAGCGAGACATCGTCGGCCGCTTCGCAGAGGCGATCGAAACGGGCGACATCGACTCCGTCGTCTCGCTGCTGACAGACGACGCGTGGCTGACCATGCCTCCCGAGCCCTACGAGTATCAGGGCCCAGCCACGATCGGCGCGTTCCTGCGCGACCGCACCGCGCTGCGAGGCGCACCGCGGCTCGTGGCGACCCGGGCGAACTCGCAGCCGGCGTTCGGCTGCTACTTCCCGAGTCCCCAGACCGAGATCGCGCGGCCGGCCGCGATGTTCGTCCTCACCCTGGAGGGCGATGGGATCTCCGCGATCACCTGGTTCGGCGGCAGCAGCGTCTTTCCGCAGTTCGGGCTGCCGCGGATCCTGCGGTAGGCCCTACGGGTCAGGCTGCCAGGGCGGCGCCTCGCCCCAGCCCCAGCGCGGCACGGGCGCGTGCTGGACGACCTCGGCCCCGGGCTGGGAGTTGTGCTGAGCGAGCCGCGTTCCCCACTCGAGGTAGGCGACGAGCGCCGAGCGGAACTCGGGGTCGTCCGGGAGCGCCGCATCGTCCGCGGCGTGGCTCATCAGCGAGGCGAATCGGAAGCGCTGCTCCGGCGTGATCCCGAGGCCGCGGTGCTTGGCGAGCATGTGCTCGTAGCCGCCGATCGTCTCGCTGTAACGGGCCGGTCCCCCGAACACCTCCGACCACCATGCGACGACATGGTCCCGGTGTTCCTCGCCGACACGCCCACCGAACAGCGGCGAGAGGAGCTCGTCCGCTTCGACGCGATCGTAGAACGCGTCGATCAGCCGCTCGAATGCCTCTTCGCCGCCCGCCCACTCGTAGAGCGTCTGCGTCACGCGTCGATCATAGGCCGCTGGATCGCGTGCGCCGCCGCGTCGTCGAACCAGCGCAGTCAGGGCGCGTCTATGAGCAGCTCCACGACGCCGCTCCTCGGAGCCGGCGCCCCGGGGCTCGGCGACTGCGAGGCGACGCGCGGGAGGCCGCGCCGGCCGTGGCGCACGCGGAGCGCGGCGTGCAGCCTCGGAAGCACATTCCATCCTGCGACCACGTGCCGCGCATCCGCCGGCGCGAGCCCGATCACTCGCGGAACGGTCCGCGCGGGCGCGACGCCGGTCGAGGAGACCTTCCACGAGCCGAGCAGCGGGCGACCGCGGATCGGCCGCACGAGCGGAACTCGCTCCCTGGCCAGGCGCTCGAACGCCGGACATACGAGGCCGCTCTGCTGGGGCGATTCGACGGTCACGGTGATCCTCAGGCCGTGCCCCGATTCGGCCGCGTCAGCCTGCGGGTTGCGTTCGCAGCCGCCGTAGGCGAACGAGACTTCGAGCGAGCGTTCGTTCGGGCCCGCCTGCACGAGCGACCACGGGATCGAGCGGCGAACGGCTCCTGGTTCAAGGGCCTGGGCCGTGGGACAGCCGCCGGCCGCGGCGGCCGATCCGGCGGCAAGAACCGCGAGCGCTGTCCGTGGCTGCGGGCGCATCGCCAAGAATGTCTCACAACGGACCGGCTCCGGCGCTAGCTTCCGCGTTGTGGACGACGAGACCCGACACGGCGCAACGAGCGACCCCGTCCCTGAGGACGAGACGCTTTCCCTGCCGTGACGCTCGCGCTGGAGACGATCTACGAGCGCGTCCGGCGCGTCCCCCCCGGCTTCGTCACGACTTATGGAGACCTCTCCCCCGGTGCCCCGCGCCATGCCGGTCGTGCGCTCCACCAGATGCCGGCCGACCTGCCCTGGTGGCGGGTCGTTCGCAGCGACGGCAGCTGGCCGAAGGGCGAGGAGCAGCGCGCGCGCCTACTCGCCGAGGGCGTGCCGATCCGCGGGCGCCGCGTCGTGATGGCCCAGGCCCGGGTTCCACCCGAGGCGATTCACTAGACGCCGGCGTTCTTATTCTCCGCTGACCCGGCGTTTAGACGGCTGTGGCAGATTTGGCGGCGATGGGACGGATGCTCAGGCGGCGTATTGCGCTTGCGGTCGCACTCGCGGCGCTCCTTGCGGGCGGCACCGCAGTCGCGCTCGGGGCGACCGGCGCCGACCACGGCAACGCACACCACGCCCGGATGCATCGCGGCGTCATCGCGCATCACCATGGCGGCGTCCTTTACGTCGCCGCCTCCTACCTCGGTCTCAGCCCGCGCCAGCTCAGGGAACAGCTGCGCTCTGGCAAGTCGCTCGCCCAGCTCGCCGCGAGCATGCCGGGCAAGTCCGAAACCGGGCTCATCGCCGCGCTTCTCGCCGGCGCCAAGGCGAAGCGGGCAGCCGGCGACGCGAATCTCGAAGCGCGGGTCAAAGCGCTCGTCAACACGCCCGGGTTCGCTTCGGCCGGGCACTCTCGGGCGCCGGGCGCGCGTCGCGCGGCGGTGCGGGCTGCCGTCCTCTCATACCTCGGCATCCGCGGCCACCAGCTGCTCGAGCAGTTCAGGGCCGGCAAGACGCTCGCCCAGATCGCCGACTCGACCCCGGGCAAGTCCGCCGCGGGGCTCACCGAAGTCCTCGTCAAGACCCTCACGGCGAAACTGAACGCCGCCGTCGCCGCCGACCGTCTCAGCAAGAAAGGCCAGGCCGTGCGCCTCGCCGTCCTGCACACCCGGATCTCGCACGCGCTCAACCGCAGCCACCCCGGCGTGCGCAACGCGCACCCCGGCGCACTCCCGGCGCCGGGCCCCGCTCCCTCGCCCTGACACGCCCCCGCGGTCGCCCCTCGGCGCGTCCGGCCTAGCCCGTCAGCGCGTCCAGGATCCTTTCCAGCGCCTCGCCGACCTGCCGCCGCGTCTCGCGGCCATCGGGCGCCCGCGCGATCAGCATCGCGCCCTCGTCGATCGCTCCCAGCAGCAGGTGCGCGAGCGGCTCAGCCGGCTGCGGCTCGACTTCGCCCGCCTCGATCGCAGCCTCGATCGTGCCTTGGACGAGCCCGAGGCCATAGCGCATGCCGATCTCACGCCAGCGCTCCCAGCCGAGCACCGACGGCGCGTCGACGAGCGCGATCCGCTGCACGGTCGGGTCGCTCTGGCAGGCGTCGAGGAAGGCGGCGGCCCCCGCGCGCAGGACGCCGAGCGGCGCCGCCCCGGGGACGTCGACCGCCTCGGCGATGCGCTGCACCAACTCGGCCTCGACCTGCTCGTAGACGGCCGCGAACAGCTCGAGCTTGCCGTCGAAGTGGTGGTACAGCGCGCCCCGCGTCACGCCGGCCGTACGGACGATCTCCTCTGTGCCGACGGCGGCATACCCGCGCGCGGCGAACAGCTCGCGCGCGGTCGCCGTCAGCGCCGCCCGGGTCGCCTGCGAGCGGTCAGTCTTCGATATCCCCTCGCTCGTGGCCATCGCGCCTCGCCTCATCTTGACATGCACACTGTCTGTATGCTAGATACATACTGTCTGTATGCTAGCTGGATCGACACATGGGACCCTCTCCCCGACCGCCGCAACGTCCGCTGCGCGCGAGGCGGCCGCCGAGTGGGTCGCCAGGTTCGAAGACGGCTGGGCGGCGCCGGCGAGCGCCGCGGCCTTCTGTGCGCACTTCAGGCCGATCCTCGACCCCTCCATCCGCCTGCTCCAGCCGCAGATGCCCGCGACGACCGGGCTCGAGGCATTCGAGCGCGACTTCGCCGGGCCGCTGTTCGAGCTGATGCCCGACGTCCACGCGACGGTCGAGCACTGGGCGTCGCTGGACGAGACGATCTTCATCGAGCTGACCATCTCCGGCACGCTGCGCGGCGGGCGCCATCTCAGCTGGCGCGCATGCGACCGCGTCGTCCTGCGCGACGGCCGTGCCCTCGAACGAGAGTCCTACTTCGACCCCTCCCCCATCCTCGCCGCGCTGGCTCGCTCGCCGCGAGCCTGGCCGGCGTTCGTGCGCGCGCGGCTCGGCCGCGCGCTGCGCGGCCCAAACCGACACAAGGAGACACGATGAACGAGATCACGCTCCCCCAGGGCAGGATCCGCTACCGCGACGCCGGCGCGGGCGCGCCGATCGTGCTCGTCCACGGCCTGCTGACCGACGGCGAGCTGTGGCGGGACGTCGCGCCCCGCCTCGCGCAGGACTTCCGGGTGATCGCGCCCGACTGGCCCCTCGGCAGCCAGGAGCTGCCGCTGAACGACGGCGCCGACCTCTCCCCTCCGGGCATCGCGAAGCTGATCGCCGACTTCATCGCCGCGCTCGAGCTCGAGGACGTCACCCTCGTCGGCAACGACAGCGGCGGCGCGCTCAGCCAGCTCGTCGCGGTCGAGCACCCGCAGCGGCTCGGCCGGCTCGTGCTGACCCCCTGCGACGCCTACGACAACTTCCCGCCGCCCGCGTTCCGCCCGCTGCAGGCGATCAGCCGCATCCCTGGGGCGCTGTCGGCGATCGGGCAGGCGATGCGCCTCCCGGCGGCACGGCGCACGCCGCTCGCCTACGGCTGGGTCAGCAAGCGCGCCGATGACGCACTGACCGGCTCGTGGCTCGAGCCCTCGCGCAAGGACCCGCGCGTGCGCCGGCAGATGGGAGAGTTCCTGCGGGGCATGCGGTCGCATTACACCGAAGCCGCGGCGACGCGCTTCGGGGAGTTCGAGAAGCCCGTGCTGATCGCGTGGGCGCCCGAGGACCGCTTCTTCAAGATGCCCTACGGCGAACGGCTCGCCGCCGCGTTCCCGAACGCGCGCCTGGAGCTGATCGAGGACAGCTACGCCTTCGTCTCACTCGACCAGCCCGCCCGCACCGCGGAGCTGATCGCGCAGTTCGCGCGCGAGCCGGTCGCCGCCGCGAGCTGACGGCTCTCCCCCTCCCACCAGCCGCCGCCGCGCCCTGCCTGCGCGGCGGCGGCTGGTGCTGCGCTCATTGCTAAAGCCGCACGCTGGGCGGTTCGATGATGACAATACGAAGCCATGCCTTGAAGAAAGTTTTGGCGTGCCATATAATTTTCCCATGGCGACCAGCGAGGCGGTGCGGACACCGGCCGTCGAGGACTACACGAAGGCGATCTTCTCGCTGGAATCGCGCTGCGGGGAACCGGTCTCGACGAAGACGCTCGCCGGGCGTCTCGGTATCACGGCGGGTTCGGTCTCGGCGATGCTCAAGCGCCTCGACGAGCTCGGTCTGATCACGCACGTCCCCTACCGCGGCGTGCGCCTCACGCCCGCGGGCAGGCGCATCGCGCTCGAGGTGATCCGCCACCACCGCCTGCTGGAGAGCTACCTCGCGGAGGTGCTCGGGATGCCCTGGGATCGCGTGCACGCGGAGGCCGAGGTGCTCGAGCACGTGCTCTCCGACGACCTCGAGGAGCTGATCGCCGAGAAGCTCGGCAACCCGACCGTCGACCCGCACGGCGACCCGATCCCGAGCGTCGAGTTCGACCTGCAGGAGGGCGAGACCGTGGGGCTCGACGAGCTGTCGATCGGCGCCGTCGGGCGCTTCGTGCGCGTCTCGGACTCCGACCCCGAGATGCTCCGCTACCTCGCCGAGCAGGGGATCGCTCTCGGCGAGATGCTCGAGGTCGTCGAGCGCCAGCCGTTCGGCGGGCCGCTGTTCGTCCGCTTCGGCGAGCGCACGCTGGCGCTCGGCGACGCCCTGGCCGGCGCGATGCGGGTCGAGTTGGAGGCGCAGGCTTGACGCCGCCTACGCGGGAGCTGCGCCCGGTCCTCGAGGGCGCGACCGCCGACGGCGCGCCGATCGCGCTCGGAGATCACGGCGCGGCAGCCGTCCCCAGCGCGCTCGAACAGCTGCTCGCGAAGGGTCGGCTGCGCGCGACGCTCGCGATGCTGGGCCCGGCGTTTGTCGCTGCGATCGCGTACGTCGACCCCGGCAACTTCGCCACGAACTTCCAGGGCGGCGCGCGGTTCGGCTTCCTGCTGCTCTGGGTCGTCGTGGCGGCGAACCTGATGGCGATGCTGATCCAGTACCTGTCGGCCAAGCTCGGGATCGTGACCGGCCGCAACCTCCCCGAGAGCTTCCGCGAGCACTACCCCCGCTCGCTCTCCTGGGTGATGTGGGTCCAGGCCGAGATCATCACGATGTCGACCGATATCGCCGAGTTCATCGGCGCCGCGCTCGCGCTGAACCTGCTCTTCGGCGTCCCCCTCGTCACCGCAGGTGTGATGACCGGCGTCATCGCGTTCGCGATCCTGGAGCTGCGGGTCAAGGGGTATCGCCGCTTCGAGGTGGCGATCACCGGCCTGCTGGGCATCATCTTCGTCGGGTTCCTGTACGAGACGCTGAAGATCGGCCCCTCCGCATCCGAAGCGGCAAAGGGGCTGATCCCGCACCTCGCCGGCACCGAATCGCTGTACCTCGCGGTCGGGATCATCGGCGCGACGGTGATGCCGCACGCGATCTACCTGCACTCCGCTCTGACGCAGGGGCGGATGCCTGTCCGCGACGACGCCGAGCGGCGGCGCGTGCTGCGCTTCGAGCGCACCGATGTGATCATCGCCCTCGGCCTGGCCGGAATCATCAACGTCAGCATGCTCGCCGTCGCCGCGCAGCTGTTCCACACGAGCGGGCACACCGGCGTCGACACGATCGAGGGCGTGCACGCGGGCTTCGCGACCCTCGTCGGCGGGGGCGCCGCGCTCGCGTTCGCCGTCGCACTGCTCGCCTCGGGCACCTCCTCCTCGAGCGTCGGAACGTACGCGGGCCAGGTCGTGATGGCCGGCTTCATCAAGGTCCGGATCTCCCTGTACGTGCGGCGGATCGTCACGATGATCCCCGCGATCGCCGTCCTGGCGCTCGGCGTGAGCCCGACGAGCGCGCTCGTCTTGAGCCAGGTCGTGCTCTCCTTCGGCATCCCCTTCGCGCTGATCCCGCTCGTGATGCTCACGAGCCGCAGCGACATCATGGGGGCGCACGTCAACCGCGCGCTCACCACCCGCCTCGCCTGGGCGATGGCGGCGCTGATCACCTCTCTGAACGTGTTCCTGATCTACAAGCAGCTGCGAGGCTGAGCGCTCAGCTCGCGACGAGCTGGACGATCGCCGCGATCCCGACCACCACGATCAGCGCCCGCAGCGCGTCCGGGTGCAGCCGCCGCCCATAGCGAGCGCCGAGCTGGGCGCCCGCGACGGCCGCCACGGCGATCACCGCGGCGGGGCCCCAGGCAACGTGCGCGGCGAACACGAAGAACACCCCCGCCACGCCGTTGACGAGCCCCGCGAGCACGTTCTTGAGCGCGTTCGTGCGCTGGAGGCTCTGGTCGAGCGCGACGCCCAGGATCGCCAGCAGCAGGATGCCCTGCGCCGCGCCGAAGTAGCCGCCGTAGACGCCGGTCACGTAGACGGCGCCTGCCGTCAGCGGGTGGTTCGGATGGTGAAGCTCGATCTGACGGCGCGCGAGCCACGCGTTGATGCGGGGCTGCGCAATCGTGAGCACGAGTGCCGCGGCGATGAACACCGGCACGATCGCCTTGAAGGCCGAGGAGGGCAGCACCAGCAGCAGCGCTGCGCCGGTGACGCCTCCCAGCACCGACATCGTGCCGAGCCGCACGGCGCGGTCGCGCTGGCCCGTGAGCTCGGCCCGGTAGCCGACCGCCCCCGAGACCGAGCCCGGCGCGAGGCCGATCGTGTTGGAGACGTTCGCGGTCACGGGCGCGTAGCCGAACGCCAGCAGCACCGGGAAGGTGATCAGCGTGCCGCTCCCGACGACCGTGTTGATCGTCCCCGCGGCCATCCCCGCCAGGGCGATGCAGACGACTTCCGCGAAGCTCAAGTCGGCGTGGCGGTCGTGCGCGGGGCGCGGATGGCGGTCGTGATCAGCTTGCCTCTAGGGTGGTGCAGCGTGGACGTCGAGAAGGCTATCCGCACGCGCCGCACCCACAAGGCGTACGGTCCGGCGCCCGTCGAGCCGGCGGTGCTGCGCGAGCTGCTCGAGCTCGCGCGATGGGCGCCCAACCACCACCTGACGAACCCCTGGCGCTTTCGCGTCCTCGGGCCGCGCACGCGCGAGGCGCTGATGGAGCTCGCGGACTCTCAGGCGCCGGGCTCGGCCGTCAAGCTGCGCCGCGCTCCCACGCTGGTGGCGGTCAGCGCGCTCACGACCGGCGATGCAGCCCAGGACCGCGAGGACCTGCTCGCGACCGCCGTAGGCGCTTACATCGTGTTGCTCGGCGCCCACGCGCACGGTCTGGCGGCCTACTGGCGCACGGTCCCGCTGCTCGACGATCCGCGAGCGCGTGAGCTGCTCGGGATGGCACCGGAGGAGGACCCGGTCGGACTGCTCTATCTGGGCGAGCCGGTCCAGGAGCAGCGCGTGCCCGAGCGCGCCCCGGTCGGGGACTACGTGGTCGAGCTCGACTGATGGTGCGCTGCTGATCGCGATCGCCGCCGGTACGCCGCCGGGTGACGGCGCGCGCTACGCGATCACGGCCACGCTGGCGATCGCGATGGGGATCCAGAACGCCGCCGCCCAGCGCCTGGCCGTCCCCGAGCTGACGACGACGGTGCTGACCAAAACGCTCGCCGGGCTCGCCTCAGACGGAGGCGATGGCGCAGCGGCGGCCGTCACGAGGTGGCGGCGCCTTCTCTCTGTCGCCGCGATGCTGCTCGGCGCGCTGGCCGGGGCGCTTGCTGGCGCTCGAAGTGTCGGTCGCGGCCGCGCTCGGACTCGCGCTGGCCCTCTGCTTCGCAACCGCTCTCGCCGCTCACACGCTGTCACGCGACACCCCGGTTTGGGCCTCGCCCTGACGCCGCGCGCACACGCGCCACGGCGCAGGGAGCGCGCCGCAGGCGCAGGGTGCGCGGCGTGCAGATCGCCGCGGAGCGGGCTACTGGACGGTGAGCGTGCCTTCCATGCCGGCCTGCCTGTGGCCGGGGACGCTGCAGAAGAACTTGTACGTGCCCGCCTTGAGTTCCAGGCCCAGCGTCTTTGAGCCGCCTTCGAAGACGGGGGTCGCGCCGAGCTTCTGGCCGGATGACGATTCGATCGTGACGTCGTGAGCGACCGGCGAGGAGTTCGTGAAGTTGATCGTCACCTTGCCGGCCTTCGCCGAGAGCGACTTCGTGTTGTATTCGAGCTGGCCGCTGGAGTTGGCCGAGAGGCTGAGTTTGCTGCCGGCGCCCGTGGCGGGAGTCGCGCTCGTGCTCGAGCTCGTCGCCGGTGTCGTCGCGGCCGGTGCCGCTTCTTTGCTGGAGGAGGAGCTGCTGGACGAGCTGCCGCACCCCGCCAGCGCCGCCAGCGCGATCAGCGCCGGAAGAACGAGCCATCGCCCACGTTTGCCGCTCGCCCTGGCCTGAGCTGCTGAATCGGTGCTCACGTTCTGTCCTCCAGTTCTCGGGTTTCTCGCCGTCAAGGACACCACCGGGCCACGATCCTTCCCCGCAGGCCGGGGCGTCGCGCGATCCATCCTACGCCGGGTCGGCCGCGGGCGGGCGATTTTTCATCGCCACCGCAACGGATCTCCCATGCCCTGCGCGCCGGTGCTCCCGCCGCGCCCTCAGTAGGCGTAGGCCGGCGGCGCCGGCGCAGGCCCCGGCGCGGGCGGCGCCGCGGGGGGCGGCGCCTGCGCGGCGGCCGTCACCGCGTGCCACGTGCCGCCGAAGGTTTCAAGGCCTTCGCCGTGCGCGTCGCCGGCCTTGCGGTCTTCGCTGAAGCGGTAGAGGGGTTTGCCGCGCAGGGTCACCTGCATCCTGCCGCCGGGACGGCGCAGCAGCCCGAGCTTGCCGTGGACACCTTTGCCGGCCCGCAGTTTCGCGCCGTGCGGGAGGATCAGCGGCGGCCACACTTCAAGGCAATAGCTTTCCTTGCAGAGCAGGTGGCTGGTCGTCTCGGGACTCAGCGTGTAGAGCGTGCGGCCGGCCGGGTTGACGACGATCGTCTTGCTGAGCGTGCGGTTGGTGCTCGCCTTCACCGTCGGCGGGGGCGAGCCGGCCAGCGCGAGAGCCGCCAGCGCGCCGAGCAGCACGAGCGCGGCGGCGGTGCCGCCGGCGAGCGCCGGCAGGCCGCGCCGTCGCGTGCGGGGAACACCGCTAGGAGGCACTGCCGCCACCGGATCCGTGGGACTCATCGCTGTCGATCTTCGCACCACTGGGCGCAACGACGTACCAGTCGGCCCCGAACGCCTTCACGCCCTGGCCGTAGGCGTCGCCCGCGTCGCCATCCTTGCTGAAGAAGTACAGCGGGTGGCCGTTGTAGGTCACCTGTTTGGTGCCGTCTGTGCGGGTGATCGTGCCGAGATGCGAGCTTTGGGCGCTCCCGGAGGCCTGTGGGGTGCCGCTCGTCGTCAGCGGCGGCCACGCCGCCGCGCAGGCGCCGGTGCAGGCCGACTGCCCGCCCTTGTCGCCCTCGAACAGGTAGACGGTCATGTGCTTGGGACCGGCGGCGAGGATCGTGCCGGGCTTCGCGTGCTTGGTCGTGATCGTCACGGCGGCCGCGGTCGAGGCGGCGGGCGTCGTCGAGGACGTCGAGGACGTCGAGCTCGCGCCCCCGGCGCCGTAGCGGCTCGGGGTCTTGGCGGCCGCGGTGCTGGTGGCGGTCGGTGTGGTTTCCGAGCTGCTGGTCGATTTGCTGCTGCTGCCGCAGCCGACCAGCAGCGCGGTCGTGACCGCCGCGCAGCTGAGCATGAGGAGCTTGTTCACCGTGACCTCCTGGGGAGCACTTATTGGGGGACCTGACGCATAGATGCCGCCGCGGCGCGAAACCTTCCCCGGCCGGGGGTTCCGGCGATCAGGGCTCGGTGTGGATGACCACGTCGGCGAGGCCGCCCAGGCGCGTGCGCAGCTCGTCCTCGAGCTCGCTGGCGAGCCGGTGGGCGGCGGCGAGCGACTCGCCGCCCTGGCCCGAGAGTGTCAGGAAGAGGACCGGCCCGTTGTCGGTGGAGAGCAGCCGCACGCGCTCGGCCTCGCGGCCCGTGCGCTCGCGGACGAGCTCGCGCGCCTCCTGCGCCGCCCGCCGCTCGACGTCCGGATCGGCCGGAGCCGGGCCAAGCGGGCGCTCGAGCGGCTCGAGGTGCGTCTGGACGTCCTCGACCTCATCCCGCGCGAGGATCGCCTGCTCGACGCGCTCGGCGATCTCGTGCGCGCTGCGCAGGTCGAGATCGTCCGGGAACTTGAGGTGCAGCGAGACGCTGGCCCTGCCGCCGCGCTCGAAGACGGTGATGTCGTGGGCCTCCTTGACCTGTGGCTCCGAGAGCGCGATCGCGAGCACGCGGTCGCGCAGGTCCAGGCCGCGGCGGCTCGGCTCGACGTGCACGACGACGTCGCTGCCGGGCAGCGCCTGCTCGACCGCCTGCTCGACGGCATCGGCCGCCTGGTGGCCCTCGACGACGGGCCGCCCGGCGGGGACGCTCACGACGACGTCGGCAAAGAAGCGCCCCGCGGACTCGCGCAGCCGCAGGCGGCGCAGTTGGATGTCGGCGCCGAGCGCGGCGATCGCCCTTTCGGCCGCCTCGCGGGCGTCGTCGGGCGTGCGGTCCATCAACACGTCGGCGTTGACGGCGATGAGCCTCGTGGCGGCCATCAGGATGATCGCGGCGACGACGAGCGCGGCAACCGAGTCCCCCTGGTGAAAACCCGCGTTGGCGGCGAGCAGCCCCGCCAGCACGGCCGTGGAGCCGAGCCCGTCGGCCGCGAAATGCCAGGCGTTGGAGCGCAGCGCCGGGCTGCCGTAGCGGCGCGCCGCGAGCAGCGAGACGGCCGTGCGGCTCACGTCCAGGACGAGCGCCACGCCGATGACCGCGAACTGGTACCAGCGGATCTCGGGCGGTCCCGAGCCCTCGATCAGGTGGCGGATCGCCGCGACGGCGACGACCACGGCGCCGGCGATCAGGATCGCCGCCTCGCCGAGGGCGCCGAGGTTCTCGGCGCGGCGGTGGCCGTAGGGGTGCCCGCGGTCGGCCGGGCGCCCGGAGAGTCGCACCGCGAAGAACGTCAGCACGGCCGCGAGCACGTCGCCGCTCGACTCGATGCCGGCGGAGATCAGGCCGAGGCTGTTCGTGGCGAGGCCGGTGCCGAGCTTCAGCGCGACGAGCAGCGCAGCGACGCCGATCGAGACGAGGGTCGTGCGGCGCGCCCCGCCGGTCTCTTCGCTTGCCGGCCGCACTGGACGGGGGCTGCCCCCTTGTGGGGTGGCGGCGGCTGACTGAGCCATCCACGGCAGCCTAGAGCGGGGGCCTCCCGTATCGTGAGGCGGGTGCCACACGACCACGGCGTGCACGCACACGGCGCGCTAGAAGACGCCCCGCGGCTGCGCCGCGCGCTGGTTCTGATCCTGATCGTGATGGCGGGCGAGATCGCCGCCGGCGTCCTCGCCAACTCGCTCGCGCTGCTCTCGGACGCAGGGCACATGCTCACGGATGCCGGCGCGCTCGGCTTCTCGCTCGTGGCGATGCACCTGGCAGCGCGCCCGGCCGCCGGTGCGCTGACGTTCGGCTTCCGCCGCCTCGAGATCCTGTCCGCGCAGGCCAACGGCGTCACGTTGCTGGTCGTCGCCGGCTTCATCGTCTTCGAGGCGATCAGCCGCCTCGTCGAGCCGCCGCACGTCCGCGCCGGTCTGGTGCTCGCGGTCGCTGTCGCCGGCGCGATCTTGAACGTCGCGGCCGCTGCGACGCTTGCGCGGGCCGACCGCTCGAACTTGAACGTGGAGGGCAGCTTTCAACACGTCGTGACCGACCTCTACGGGTTCCTCGGCACGGCGCTCGCCGCCGGGGTGATCCTGATCTTCGGCTTCGAGCGCGCCGACCCGATCGCGTCGCTCGCGATCGCCGCGCTGATGATCCGCTCGGGCTCGCGGCTCGTGTGGGCCTCGGGGCGGATCTTCCTCGAGGCGGCGCCGGAGGGGCTCGATCCGCAGATGATCGGCCGCGCGCTGGTCGCGCTGCCCGAGGTGGTCGAAGTTCACGACCTGCACGTGTGGGAGGTCTCGAGCGGCTTTCCGGCGCTCTCCGCGCATGTGCTGGTCGACGCGCAGGCCGACTGCCACGGCGCGCGGCGCGAGATGGAGGCGCTGCTGCACGGGCGCTTCGGGCTCGACCACACGACCCTCCAGGTCGATCACGCGGGGAGCGAGCTGCTGGAGATCAGCCCCGCGGGCGGCGCTAGCGAACCTGGCGCGCCGGGCGGATCAGCAGCTCGTTGACCGCGACGTTCTCGGGCGCGCCGATCGCGTAGAGGATCCCAGCGGCGATGTCCTCGGAGCGCAGCGGCTCGACATCTTTGAAGACGCCCCGGATCACCTCGCGGATCTCCGGCCGGTTGTGTTCGGAGAGCTCCGTGGCGACGGCGCCCGGCTCGATCACCGTGACGCGCAGCCCGAGCGGCGAGACTTCCTGTCGCAGCGACTCGGAGAAGGCCCCGACGCCGAACTTCGTGAGGTTGTAGACGCCCGAGCCGGCGCGGGCGAAGCGCCCGGCGACCGAGCTGACGTTGACGATGTGCCCGGAGCCCTGCTCGCGCATCAGCGGCAGCGCCGCGTGCGTGCAGTACAGGACGCCGAACACGTTGATGTGGATCATCCGGCGCCATTCCTCGGTCGGCGCGTCGGCGATCGGGCCGAGCAGCATCGTGCCGGCGTTGTTGACGAGCGCGTCGAGACGGCCGAGCTCGGAGGCCGTGCGCTCCACGAAGGCGCGCGCCTGGTCCTCCTCGCCGACGTCGGCGGTGATGGCGAGGGCTCGGCCGCCCTCTTTCTCGATGCGGGCAGCGAGCTGCTCGATGCGCTCGGTGCGGCGCGCGGCGAGCGACACGGCGGCGCCCGCCTCGGCGCAGGCCAGCGCGGTCGCCTCGCCGATCCCCGACGAGGCGCCGGTGATCGCCACGACCCGCCCACTGAGACGGGCGATGTCCATGCGCCGAGCTTATCGTCCAGCGGTCATTCCCCGGGCGGCGGGCCCCGATGGATGTTCAGAACGGGCCTCGAGGCGCTCTTTCAGCCGATCTGGCGGGTTTTATCCCCTGTTTGGCTGGGCGTTTTAGGGTGGGGTGCGATGAAGGGGAGGCTGTGCTCGACGTCGAACGAGCAACAACGACCACTCCAGCAATGATAATTGACAAGACAACTACTTCGGCGTATAATTCCGACTCCAAGCATCGGATTAGAAGGACGCCTTATGTCTAACTCCCCCAATGACACCACACTAGAGCTCGAGCCCACGGCTCCAGCCGCCGACGAGGCCCGCCAGGCCGACGTCGAGAGGACGCCTGCCGCCGGACGGCTCGACAGCCCGATCGAGCGCGTCGAGGCAGGCACGCCCGATACGTTCATTCCCGAGGCAGTCGACCAGCTGCTGGCGCACTCGCGCCGTTACCCGCTGCTCACGCCGGCCCAGGAGATCGACCTGGCCAAGCGGATCGAGCGCGGAGACCTGCACGCCAAGGAACTGCTCGTGAACTCGAACCTCAGGCTCGTCGCCTCGAACGCGCGCCGCTACCAGAACCAGGGCCTGCCGCTGGGCGACCTGGTCCAGGAGGGCATGCTCGGCCTGATCAGGGCGAGCGAGAAGTTCGACTGGCGCAAGGGCTTCCGCTTCTCGACCTACGCCACGCTCTGGATCCGTCAGGCGATCCAGCGCGGCCTGGAGAACTCCGGCCGCACGATCCGCCTGCCGGTCCACGTCGCCCAGCGCTCCCGCAAGGTCGGGCGCGTCGAGCGCGAGCTGTCGGTGCGGCTCGGCCGCGAGCCGACGCTCGAGGAGCTGGCCGCGGAGACCGGCCTGCCGGTCGACCAGGTCGAGGAGGTGCGCCACCAGCGCGCGGCGCTCGTCAGCCTCGACCAGCAGATCGGCGAGGACGGCGACACGGCGCTCGGCGACCTGCTGCCCTCCGACGCGGAGGCGCCTGAGGAGACGGCCTGGGAGCACGAGCGCGAGGAGATCGTGCACCGTGCGATCTCCCAGCTGCCCGAAACCGAGCGCAAGGTCCTGTCCCTGCGCTTCGGCACCGGCCGCGAGGAGCCCCAGACCCTGACGGCGATCGGCAAGCGCCTCGGCTTCTCAGCTGAGCGGGCCTCGCAGCTCGAGCAGCGAGCGCTGAAGAAGCTCGCCGAGAGCCCGGAGCTGGCCGCGCTGCGCGAGGCCGCATAGCAAGAACCTTCGGGAATTCCCTCCTGATGGCCGGCCCCCGGCGCGCGAAAGCCGCCGGGGGCCGTTGCCGTTAAGGGCCAAACATCAAATGCTGTTCCGACCGGTGCATGCACCGGTCGGCGGGCGGGCGCATGCGCCCGCCCGTGGCCTCGGCGCATGCGCCGAGGCCGGGGTCCGCACATGTGCGGACCCCATCACGCCGCGACGCGCTCGACTCCGCGCTCGCTCAGCGCCTGCTCGAGCCTCAGGATGCGACCCGTGTCCTCGTAGAAGTCCTCCTGCTCGACGATCCGCCCGAAGCGCGTGCGGATCACCATCGCCACGCGGTTCGCGTACAGGCGCTCGGCGCCGTCGCTGGCTTCATCGTCGAAGCGGACCGCCATCGTCATCGCCCACGGCGGGCCCGACGTCCACAGCTGCCTGAGCTGGCCTTTCAGCCCGGCACCCACGAAGTCCTGCAGGAAGCGCTCGATCGCCTCGCGCCCCCGGTGCTCGCCGGCCCAGCGGTGCGGGCCGTCGTTGAAGCGCAGGACCGCGTCCTCCGCGTAGTTGGCCAGCAGCGGGCGGTAGTCGCCCGCGTTGAGTGCGGCCACGTCGCCGGCGAACTGCCGCAGCAGCAGGCGGTGCATCAGCGCCCTGGCGCCCAGCGCGGCGGCGAAGCCGAACAGGAACCCACGTCGAGCTTTCATCGAGCCTCCTTCCGGGTCTTGAGCTGAGCCTACCCCTCTCACCGCTTCCGCGGTCCGCGGGACTAAGCTGGGGCGGTCAAGTGACGGGAGCTGACATGCGCCAGATGGAGCACAAGACGCTGTGGGACCGGACGGTCGATCTGACGATCCGCGTGGGCGAGCGCATCCTCGCGCCGATCGAGCGCTTCATCGGCAAGCGCTCGCTGGTCGGCGACGCCACCTTCTTCCCGCTCGAGCGCTTCGCTTGGGTCGAGCACGTCGAGGCCAACTGGGAGGTGATCCGCGACGAGGCCGCCGCGCTGCTCGAGGACCAGTCGGCGCTCGCCAACTTCCAGGAGATCTCCAAGGACCAGATCGAGATCACCGACGACGACCGCTGGAAGACCTTCTTCATCTACGGCTACGGCTTCGAGGCCAAGCTCGGGGTCGAGCTGTGTCCCCGCACCGCCGCGCTGATGCGCCAGATCCCCGGCATGAAGACGGCGATGATCTCGATCCTCTCCCCGCGCAAGCACATCCTCGACCACCGCGGCCCCTACAAGGGCGTGCTGCGCTACCACCTCGGCCTGATCGTCCCCGAGGACGCCGAGAGCTGCCGGATCCGCGTCGGCGAGGACTACCGCCACTGGGAGGAGGGGAAGTCGATGATCTTCGACGACACCTTCAACCACGAGGTCTGGAACGACACCGACGAGACCCGCGTCGTGCTGTTCGTCGACGTCATGCGGCCCCTCCCCTTCCCCGACTCCGCGATCAACGAGGGGATCGTCAAAGCGATCGGGTACTCCCCCTTCGTGCTCGACGCCAAGCGCAACCAAGAGGCCTGGGAAACGCGCTTCCGCGCGCGGCGCGCGCGCGCCGGGACCGCCGGGGCATCGGCGTTCTAGCCCGCGGCCGCGACGTTCGGGTGCGAGCGTCGCGGGCCTAGGCGGTGCCCGCGATCTCCGCCTCGCCGGACGTCGAGCTCTCGGGCGGAAGTCGCAGCGAGATGCCGAGGCCGGCCAGCGCGACGACGGCGAGGACGATCATCGCCGCAACGTAGGAGCTGTTGCCGGAGGACAGGTCCGAGACCAGGATCGTCCCGGCGATCGCCGTGCCGAACGACGAGCCGAGATTCGAGATGCTCCTCGACAGGCCCGAGATCTCCCCCTGCTTGTCCTCTGGGAATGCGGACTGGACGATGTTGACCGACGGCGTCAACATCACCCCGAGCCCCAGCCCGATCCCGAAGAGGCCGGGGGCGAGCGCCCAGGCGCTGGACTTCGACAGCCCGACGAGCCCGAGCAGGAGCCCGACTCCAGCCGCCGTCGTCACGAACCCGACGCAGATCAGCAGGCGTTGCGAACGCCTGCCCGCCAGCCGCTCGGCCGCGAGCGAGGAGATCAGGACGCCGGCCGTCGCCGCCGTGAAGATCACGCCGGTCTTGACCGCGCTGTAGTGGCGCTCCGTCTGCAGGTAGACCGACACGACGAACGACACGCCCATCAGGAGCAGCCACTGCAGGTTCTGCGTTGCAAGGCCGAGGTCCGACACCCGGTTCCTGAACAGCGCCGTGGAGAGCAGCGCCGGTTCGCCGTGACGCTCGCGCGAGCGGATATGGAGGAAGAAACCGCCCAGGAACACCACGCCGACCACGGCGAACACGATCAGGAGCGTGGTGTTGGCGCCCGCCTGGAGAATCGCGAACACGACGCAGAACATCCCGACGGCGGAGAGCAGCGCGCCGATGGCGTCGAATGGGCTGCTCGGGTCGGGTGGGACGGGATCCTTGATGCGGCGGCTCAGCAGCACGATCGCCACGACGATCAGCGCCTGGAAGACGAACGCCGCCCTCCAGCTGATCCCGGAGGTGATCAGCCCTCCGATCAACGGGCCTGCCGCCGCGCCGATACCCGCCATACCGCTGATCACGCCGAACGCCCACGCCCTCGAGGTGAGCGACGTGAAAGCCATCGTGGTGAGGATGTAGACCGGCGGGATCAGGAAGGCGGTTCCGACGCCTTGAAACACCGAGTTGCCGAGGATCAGCACGCCGAGCGAGGGCGCGACGGCGCTCAGCACGGTGCCGATCCCGTACACCGTCAGGCCGCCGATCAGGCACCGCTTGCGCCCCCAGCGGTCCGTCAGCTTGCTCCCGGGGATCATCAGCACGGCCATGATCAGCAGGAACAAGGTGATCGTGGTCTGCACGCCTTTGACGTCGGTGTGCAGGTCTTCGCTGATGTCGTTGATCATCACGTTCATATTCGAGCCCGCGAAGCTGCAGATGAACTGCGCGAGGGCGAGCGGCGCGATGAAGCGGCGGGGCGAGCCGACCCAGGGAGCCGCGTCGTGGCCCTTTGACTGCGATGACCCGCCTGTCCCGCCTTCGGCGCTCGCGATGTTCACGACGCGAGAGTCGCACGCATCCGCCGCGGGCCTGTCCTCCCGATCGGAGGACAGGCGAACGGGGGCTCAGACGTTCGTGGACGGCAGCCCGAGTTCGCTCGTCAGCTGCTGGGCTTTGTTGTTGAGGATCGTGAACTCGCCGGTCACGATCAGCACGCCGAGCACGATCATCACGAGCCCGCCGATCCCGATGATCACCGGGAAGTGGCGCTTGACGATCGCGAGCGCGTTCGTCATGCGATCGAACGCCACGGCGATCAGCAGGAACGGGATCGCCAGCCCGAGCGAGTAGAAGGCCAGCAGCAGCGCGCCGTGAGCCGCCGAGGTGGAGATCGCGGCCTGCGTGAGGATCGCGCCGAGCGTGATGCTCGTGCAGGGGGTCCAGGCGATCGCGAAGGCGGCGCCGGCGATGAGCGGCCCGCCCCTGCCGGCGTGCCGAAGGAGGGTCTCGGAGTGCCACTCGCGGTTCAACATCGAGACGAACGGCGTCGCGAGGAAGAAGACTCCCATCGCGATGATGAGGTAGCCGCCGATCTGCTCGAGGGCGTGTTTGTGGGAGTTCAGCGAGTGGCCGATCACGGTCGCGCTCAGCCCCAGCAGGATGAAGATCGCGGAGAAGCTCGCGATGAACAGCAGGCTCGGCACGAGCACCCGCCTCACCCCCACCCCCTCCTGCAGGTCGTGCGGCGTCACGCCGATCACCGTCGAGAGGTAGCCGGGCACGAGCGGCAGCACGCAGGGCGAGAGGAAGGAGACCAGCCCCGCCGCCACGGCGACCGGGATGCCGACTCCGGTGGCCGTGTCGGAGGAGCTGGCCAGCAGGCCGAGGTGGGCGAGCACGGTCAAGCTCCTCCGCCGTTCGCCGCCGAGGGCACCGCTCCCGCCCGGGCGCGCAGCTCGGCGACCTCGCGTTCGAGCCGCTCGACGCGTGCTTCCAGGCTCGCGGTCGCCGCCTGCGGCTCGGCCTCGACGGCGCCGTTGCCGGCCGGCTCGCTCACGGACCGCGACGCGGTGTCGGCGGTCTCCGCCTCGCTCTCGCCGCCCAGGAGCTGGGTGTAGCGCTCCTCCTTCTGGCCGGGGCGCCGCCCGAGCGAGCGCGCGAGGGCCCGCTCGGAGAGCCGCTCCAGCGTCTCGAGCACGTCGGCGAGGTCGGCGAAGGCGTGCATGCGCTCGCCGCGCTGCTTGAGCTCGCCCGGCGTCTGCGGACCGCGCAGCATCAGCACGCACATCACGGCCTCCTCGGCGCGGTCCATCGGCAGCGCTTCGACGAGCAGGTGGCGGTACTTCGCCGCCCGGCTGCCCGCCCCGCTCGCCAGGCGCGTCAGGCCGCGCCGCTGCAGGCGTTCCAGGGCGGCGCGGATCGTCGCGTCGTCGTACTCGACGACGGGGTCGCGGTTCGTCGACTGGTTGCAGGCCAGACGTAGCGAGTTGAGCGACAGCGGGTAGGCGTCAGGAGTCGTTCGCTGCTTTTCCAGCAGGCAGCCGAGCACGCGGATCTGCTCGGGAGAGAGTTCGAAAGAGCCTGTAATCACGGTCATTCTCGCTGGTGGGCCGGTCGAGCCTGCGCCGTCTCGATCGGCACGACAACCTCGTCTCTGCCGGTACGTGCCGTTGTGCCGGCCAACAGCGCGGCAAGCTCGGCTCGTCCATCGTCCATGAGCCGCATGGCTTGAGCGTAGAGCCTGAGCGCCAAATCCGGCGTTGTAGACCCAGTTCCGCCGTCGGCTGCGCTCGGCGCGATACTGGGCGGGCGATGTCTGAGGAGTCCCCCGTGCCGGAGAACGCCCGCGTCTATCGCGACGAAGGCGACGCGCTCCGGGCGGCGGGGACGGCGGAGTAGGCGATGTCGCAGGAGAACGTGGAGCTCTCCTCTGCCGCGATCGCCGCGCTCAATCGCGAGGGCGTCGAGGGCTTCCTCGCTTACTGCGACGTGAGCGTGGAGTGGATCACGCCT
The DNA here is from genome assembly GCA_963721285.1 of uncultured Solirubrobacteraceae bacterium. GTDB lineage: Bacteria > Actinomycetota > Thermoleophilia > Solirubrobacterales > Solirubrobacteraceae > Palsa-744. The sequence goes on from CAVRIN010000004.1 coordinate 572,860, forward strand.
CCCGACTGGCCCGAGGACCCGGTGTTCAGCGGCCACGACGGCGTGAGGCGGGCGATCGCCCTGTTCGGCGAGCAGCTCGACGACTTCCGCGTGGAGATCGAGAGGGTCGTCGACGTCGATGACGACCGGGTCGTCGTGCTGCTCTATCAGAGCGGGCGCATCAAGGGCAGCGGCCACACGCTGAGGGAGCCCCTCGGCGTAGCCACCCAGTTCCGTGACGGCAGGGCCACGCGCTTTCAGCTGTACTTCTCCTGGCACGAGGCCCTCGAAGCCGTGGGGCTGCCGGCCGACTAGGCGATGTCGGCGAACCTTGACCTCGTGCGCTCGATCTACGCGGACTGGGAACGCGGCGACTTCGGCTCCGCCGAGTGGGCTCACCCGGACATCGAGTACGTCAGCGTCGCGGGGCCTGACCCGGCGAGCTCGACCGGCGTGCGGGCGATGGCAGAGGCCAACCGCGATTTTCTGAGTGTCTGGGATGACTGGCGGCTGGAAGCCGAGGAGGTCCGTGAGCTGGACGACACGAGGGTGCTCGTCCTCACGCGCCGCGGCGGACGCGGCAAGGCGAGCGGACTGGATGTCTGGGAGCCCTCCGCGAACCTGTTCCATCTGCGTGAGGGCATCGTCACGCGGCTCGTCTTCTACTGGGACCGTCGCCGCGCGATCGTCGACCTCGGGCTCGAGGAGTAGGCGGGGTCACCCGAGAACGCCGTGGAGCCCTTCCCGGGCGCGGCGGCGGACGGTCTCTGGCGAGCCGGCGGCCGCGACGCCCGCCGCTACAGTCAATCCGTGAGCGCCCAGCCCTTCTCTCCCGGGCGTTCGGGGGACGGCCACCAGCGGCCGGCGCCGGACGTCCGCCCGCAGGACATCCCCGCGACGCCCGTCTCGCTGCGGCGCATCGGGCGCCTGTTCATCCCCTACCGCGCGCGGCTCACGCTGCTACTGGGACTGATCTTCCTCGCCGCCGGGCTCGGTGTGCTGAGCCCGTTCCTGCTGCGGGGGATCCTCGACACGGCGATCCCGGAGCGCGACACGACGCTGCTCACCGAGCTGGTGCTCGGCATGGTCGCGCTGTCGGTGATCACGAGCGTGATCGGCGTGGCGCAGACGTGGATCTCCAACCAGGTCGGCCAGCGCGTCATGCACGATCTCCGCGCCGCCGTCTACGCGCACCTGCAGCGGATGTCGCTCGCGTTCTTCACCCGCACCCGCACGGGCGAGGTGCAGTCGCGGATCGCCAACGACATCGGCGGCGTCGACAGCGTCGTCACCTCGACGGCCACCTCGATCGTCCAGAACGTGACCACCGTCGTCGCGGTGATCGTCGCGATGTTCCTGCTCGACTGGCGCCTCGCGGCGTTCTCGCTGGTGCTGCTGCCGTTCTTCGTGTGGCTCACGCGCCGTGTGGGGAACGAGCGGCGGCGGATCCAATCGGTCCGCCAGGGCCGCCTCGCGGACATGTCGACGCTCGTCGAGGAGTCGCTGTCGGTCTCGGGCATCCTGCTCGGCAAGACGATGGGGCGCGCGCCGGAGCTGGTGCGCCGCTTCAGCGACGAGTCCGGCGAACTCGCCGACCTCGAGGTGCAGGCCCGGATGGCGGGCCGCTGGCGGATGGCGACGGTCCAGATGAGCTTCGCGATCATGCCGGCCCTCGTCTACTGGTTCGCCGGCGAGAGCTTCGCCTCGGGCTCGGACACGATCTCGATCGGAACGCTCGTCGCCTTCACGACGCTGCAGACGCGGCTGCTGTTCCCGATCCAGTCCCTGCTCTCCGTCGGCCTCGAAGTCCAGACATCACTCGCGCTGTTCGCGCGCATCTTCGAGTACCTCGACCTGCCCGTCGACATCGTCGAACGCCCCGGCGCGCGGGCGCTGAGCGACGTGCGGGGCGACGTGCGCCTGCGCGACGTGTGGTTCCGCTACGCGCCGGACGCGCCCTGGACGTTGTCGGAGATCGACGCCGAGGTCCCAGCCGGCACCCGCACCGCGGTGGTGGGCGAGACCGGCTCGGGCAAGACCACGCTTGCCTACCTCGTTGCCCGCCTGTACGAGCCCGAGCGGGGCGCCGTGGAGATCGACGGCGTCGACGTCCGCGACATCACGCTCGGCTCGCTCGCCGCCACGGTCGGCCTGGTCTCGCAAGAGACCTACCTGTTCCACGCGTCGATCCGGGAGAACCTGCGCTTCGCCTGTCCGGAGGCCAGCGACGAGGAAATCGAGGCGGCGGCCGCCGCGGCGCAGATCCACGGTCTGATCTCCTCGCTGCCCGAGGGATACGAGACGCCCGTCGGCGAGCGCGGCTACCGCTTCTCGGGAGGTGAGAAGCAGCGCATCGCGATCGCCCGCACCGTGCTGCGCAACCCGCCTGTGTTGATCCTCGACGAGGCGACCTCCGCGCTCGACACCGAGACCGAGCGCGCGGTGCAGCAGGCGCTCGACGAGCTCGCCCGTGGCCGCACCACGATCGCGATCGCACACCGGCTGTCGACGATCCGCGACGCCGACCAGATCCTCGTGCTCGACGCCGGCGTGATCGTCGAACGCGGCACGCACGACGAGCTGGTGGGCGCCGGCGGACGCTACGAAGCGCTGCTCAGGGGCGCCGAGGACGTGCCCGGGGTGCTCGCGGACTCAGCCTCGACCTAAGCCCGAGCGTCGATGTTCAGGCGCACGTAGTCGACCACGACCGGCTCGCCGAGCTCGTCCAACACCTCGTCCATGAACGGCTCGCGCAACCGCTCGGGCAGGTGCTGGACGTGAGGACCCAGCACGATCGTCGCGAGGAACTCGCGCGGGTGGTCGGGCTCGCGCGGCGCGGGCGTGAGCCAGCACTCCGCCTCGCTGAAGCCCGCGGCGAGCAGCCGCTCGCGCGTCAGCCCGGGGGGCGCGTAGTTCCAGGGCGCCGTGAAGCTCGCGAAGTGCTCGGCGTAGGGCTCGCGCGCGCAGACCCGCCGCGCCTTCGAGCGCAGCACGTCGATGTTGCCCTCTCCCCCGCACTGCGCCACGAGGCGCCCTCCTCCTCGCAGCGCGGCGTGCAGCCGCCCGAACAGGCGGTCGTGGTCGGCGATCCAGTGGAAGGTCGCGGTCGAGAGGATCGCATCCAGCGGCTCCTCCACCTCCAGCTCGACCAGGTCTGCGACGCGCAGGTCGGCCTGCGGCCCGAGACGCTCCCGGGCCGCGTCGATCATCGACGGCGACTCGTCGACGCCGGTCACGTGCCCGCGCGGCAGCCTTGCGATCAGCGCCTCCGTCACGCGCCCCGAGCCGCAGCCCGCGTCGAGCACGCGCTCGCTTCCGTCGAGCTCGAGCCTGTCGAGCACGTCGAGGCCGAGGGCCTCCATCGTCGTCGAGATGCGGTCGTAGAGTGCTCCGTCCCACTGTCTCACCGGCATGCCGCACCACCTTTCTCGCTTGAACAGACGCGCGTACGTTATCACATACGCACCGACGGGCGCGCGGGAACGCGAGCGGCGCGCTCTAGCCCGCCGCGGCGGCGAGCTCCGCGATCAGCCGGGAGAGCTGGCCGCCCTGCCACGCCAGCGGCGAGCGCCCGGGCTCCTCGACGACCATGCGCGCTCCGGGGATCCACTGCGCCCAGCGCTCGGCGACGGCGCGCGGGTGGCCCGGGTCGGGCTCGTCGCGGCTCGCCACGACGAGCGCCGGCAGCGCGAGCGCGGCGAGCTCGGCGGGGTCCTCGAAGGGCGCCGAGCGCGGCACCGCTTCCAGCGCGTCGGCAACCGCCCGCGGATGCTCGTGGGCAGCCAGCCGCTGGCGGAGCACCATCTCGACCGTGGGGCGCAGCTCCTCCGCGACCTCGCCCAGCTCGTATGCGGCGATGAACCCCTCCACGCCGCCCTCGCGAAGCCCCTGCGCGAGGGCGTCCCAGCGCGCGAGCTCAGCGGCCGAGCGGGCGTGCGCCGGGTCGAAGGCCGGCGTGATCAGGACCAGCGCCCTCGCGCGCTCCGGGTGATCGAGCGCGAAGCGCACGGCGGTATGGGCGCCCATCGACGCGCCCGCCAGCACGGCGCGCTCGAAGCCTGCCGCGTCCAGCGCGGCGCCGAGATCCGCCGCCAGTCGCGGATATGCGTAGTCGCCGTCGGCGGCCGGCGCCGAGGCGCCATGACCGCGCGCGTCGTAGGCGAGCACGCGATGGCCCGAGCGTTGCAGCGACTGCGAGCCCATCACGACGTAGCGGCGCGTCGCCGTGAGGCCGTGCAGCAGGACGACCGGGATCCCCCCGGGGGCTCCGCTCAGCTCGCCGCTCAGCTGCGTGGCGCCTGCCGCGAAGGCGATCGGCTCGCGCTCGGGCTGCTGCACGCGGGCGCTCAGGCGTGCACGGCGGCGTGCGAGCGCACGAGCTGCGCTCCGCGCTCGGGCGCCTCCCAGCAGAACAGGTGTCCGACGCCGTCGAAGATCTCGAGCCGGGAGCCGTCCATCAGCGAGGCGATCATGCGACCGTTCTCCACCGGGATCATCTGGTCGAGGCTGCCGTGGATCACGAGCGTCGGGAGCTCGATGCCGGCCAGCCGCTCCTTGGTGTCGTGCGCCATGCATGCGCGCAGCTGGGCGAGCACCACGGGCACCGCGACGGCGCGCTCGTCCGCGATCTGGACGAAGCGCTCCCATGCCTGCTCATCGGCGCCGTAGGCGGGAGACACGTTGATCTCCCAGCCCGCGCGCAGCGCACGAGCGCGGTCGCCGGACATCATCGCCTCAGCGAGCCGCTGCGTCACCTCGGGGGAGGCGGAGGTGCTGCCCTCGCCTCCGCAGTAGGTACCGGCCAGCGTCAGCGTCAGCACCCGCTCGGGGTGCGCCAGCGCGAGCTCCTGGGCGATCATCCCGCCCATCGAGAAGCCGACGACGTGCGCCGCCTCGACGCCGAGGGCCTCGAGCAGCCCGGCCGCGTCTTCGGCCATCTCGACGATCGTGATCTCGCCGTCGAGATGGGTGCTCGCGCCGACCCCGCGGTGGTCGTAGGCGATCACGTCGAAGTCCTCGCGCAGCGCCTGCAGAAACGGCTCGCCCCAGTGCAGCGCCGTCCCGCTCATGCCCATGATCAGCAGCAGCGGCGGCCCCGAGCCCCCGCGTTCGACGTCGAGCTCCGCCTCTCCGACCCGCACGAGTGCCATCGGCCGATCCTACACGGGCAGGGCGAGCTGGCCGGCGTCGGCGCCGTGTCCCGCCGCTCGGTCCCGGTCGCTCGCGTCGCCGGCGTCGGGGTCGGCGACGGCGTCCCCGCCGTCGCGTTGCAGCCCGGCCACGCGCACGCCGAGCAGCCGCACGGGCCGCGGCGGCGAGTATTCCTCGAGCAGCCGCAGCGCATGGGAGGTCACGAGCTCCGGATCGCGCGTCGGCGCGCGGACGGTGTGCGCGCGCGTGACGGTCGTCCAGTCGTCGAGGCGCACCTTGATGGCGATCGTGCGACCGCTGCGGCCGTGGCGCTCGAGGCTCCCGCACAGCGCCACGGCCATCTCGCGCAGGACCGCGCGCATCTGGGCGAGGTCGCCGATGTCCGTGTCGAAGGTCCGCTCGCGCGACTCCGAGACGACCTTGCGCGCGCTCGAGACGCTCCCGGCGTGCTCGAAGCGCGCGCGCCGGCGCAGGTCGCGTCCCAGGTTGGCCCCGAACCGCCGTACGAGCACCTCCTCGTCCGCCGCCGCGACCGCGGCCAGGGTCCTCAGTCCCATCGCCTCGAGCTTCGCGACCGTCTTCGGTCCGATCCCGGGGACGAGCGCGGGCGATGCGCCGGCGAAGCGCTCGCACGCCTGCTCGCGCGTCAGGACGACGAAGCCGGATGGCTTCTCCGCATCGGAGGCGACCTTCGCGACGAGCTTGTTGGGACCGATCCCGACCGAGCAGGTCAGCCCCAGCTCGCCGGCGATCTCGGCGAGGAGCCGGCGCATCGCCGCGCGCGGCGAGAACAGGCCCGTGAGGTCGAGGTAGGCCTCGTCGAGCCCGACGACCTCGACGCGCTCGAGCTGGCGGCGGACGATCGCCATCATGCGCGCGGAGACCTCGCGGTAGGTCGTGAAGTCGGGCGCCAGGAACACCGCGTGCGGGCAGAGCCTCCTCGCGCGCGCGGCGGGCATCGCCGAGCCGACGCCGTAGCGCCGCGCCTCGTAGCTGGCGGTCGTGACCACGGCCCGCGGGCCGCTGCCCGCCACGACCACGGGCCGCCCGCGCAACTCGGGCCGGCGTCCCAGCTCGACCGAGACGTAGAAGGCGTCGGCGTCCATGTGCGCGACGCACAGGTTCTCGTCGCTCGCGGCCAAAGCCAGTCGAATCTAGCGCCGCGGGCGGCTGTCGCCGCCGAGCGTCGACGGCGCGAGCAGTTCGCGCCGCGAGGAGACTCCGAGCTTGCGGTAGATGTGCCGTGCGTGGGTGCGCACGGTCTCGATGCTGATGTGCAGCTCGGCCGCGATCTGGGCGTTCGAGAGGCGGTGCTGCAGGCCTGCCAGCACATCGGCCTCGCGGGACGTCAGGAGCCCCGAGCCGTGGGCGAGGCCGTCGCCGTCGCGGGGCGTCAACTGCAGGCCGCGCGAGGCGAGGTGGATCGCGTTGAGAACGTCGCGCGCCTGCGTGGACCTCGGCAGGCAGGCGACCGCGCCGAACGCCAGCAGCTGCGCGGATTCGATGCCCGAGGGGCGCTCCGCGAGCAGCAGCAGCCGCGTGCTCGGGTGCCGGGAGCTGAGCCCGCGCACGTCGGAGAGCCGGCGCAGCCGGGCAGTGTCGAGGATCGCGACGTCGGGTCGCCTTGCCCGCAGGATCGTCCCGAGCTGTGCGCCCGAGACATCCTCGGCCACCAGCGTCAGGCGCGGGTCGTCCTCGATCAATCCGCGCAGCCCGCGCGCCACAAGGTCGTCGAAACGGCCCACCGCGACGGTGATCTGATCGCCGTCCGCCATCGCCGGATGGTATCGGTTCGCAGCTCGAAAGGGTGAGGTCCGCATCCCCCCTTTCATCCCACATGTGCTAACCCGAAGATCACCCTGGGCGGGGGATCTAACTTGTTACCGCGACCGCGACACTCCATTGTGCGGTTGGCGCATCTCCTTTGAGGGGGGTAGCTGCGGAGCCCGGAACAATGGAAATTGCGGCTAAGCCGATGATTTGGAGAGGCCACCCATGGAGTGGGACCGGATAGGTAGTAGCAAATGAGGCGCCGCGGCGCACGGCACGTGACATCGAGCCGTAAGGGGAAGCAGCGGGGGGCGGTGGCCCGTCGCGACACGCGCGTGCGCCGTAACAGGCTACTCGCGCTGGCGATCCTGGCGCTGCTGGCCCTCGCCACCGTCGCGCCCACCGGTCAAGCAAGCGGCGGCGCCGAAATGCGCGCGGCCGAAAGGACCGAACACCAGTCTCAGCGCGCCGAACACTCGGCCCAGAGAGCCGCCGAACGCTCCGCCGAAAAGCAGCGCCGCGAAGCCGCTCGGCAGGACAAGCGCGCGCTGGCGAAGTCAGAACTCGAAGCCAAACAGCTCGTGACCCTGAGCAACGAACACGCCGAAGTCGAAATCGGATGCACTCGCATCGTCGTCACGTACAAGAACTTCAACGTCGTGCCCGGCAGCCCCAACGAAGTCGCCGAGCGGCTGCTCTTCAAAGCGCAGCCGCGGCCGCTGCCGTCCCACTCCTTCGAGCGCGTGGTGCGCAGCTTCGAAGGCGCGGGATCGACGTTCGAAACCCCGATCGCCGCGCCGCAGGGCAGATCGGTCGTGACCCTGAGGGTGAAGTACAACACGAACGGCCTCAAAGGGTCCTTCAAAGCGCACCTCACAGTCGAATGCGGTCCGATCCCGGCCTTCCAGGTCGAAGAGCTGCAGTCCTTCGGGGCGCCGTTCACGGCCGAACCGCTGGCCGGCAAAGTCGGCGAAACCGTCGCGTATGAGACGGTCGTGACCAACGTCGGCAACACGCCGCTCACCTTCTCGAACTTCATCGACGCCGGCTGCGAAGGCCTCGCCGGGGGCGCCCTGAACGCGATCGAACCCTTCTCGACGACCGCCTACTACTGCACGCACACGCTCACGGCCGCCGACGCGACCGCCGGCTCCTACCCGAACGCCGCGACCGTCACGGGCACCCCCGAAGAAGGCGAAGGCGCTCCGGCCACGCACGGATCGAACACGGTCGTCGTGACCCCGATCGCGCCGGGCGAAGAAAGCAAAGACGAAGGCAAAAAAGAAGAACCGGGGACCACCCCGACCACGACGACGACGACAACCCCGCAACCGGCGGCGAAACAGCAGGTCCTCTCTTCGGGCGCGAGCTCGACCTCGACGACGAAAACCGGCGTGCTCGGCTTCTCATCGGCGACGATCCCGACGCTGCGCGGGCCGCAGGGCTGTGTGCGAAGCGGCTTCACCGTAAGCGTCAAATCGGCCGGCATCGGCAGTGTCGTCTTCTACCTGGACGGGCACAAGATCAAGCGACTGACATCGGCCAACGCCCGCAAGGGCCTGCTCTCAGTCCACATCGACGGCTCCAAGCTGAAAGTCGGCGCGCACCGCGTGCGCGCCAGCATCACGATGAAAGCCAACTCCTCGACCGCCAAAGCGGCCCGCGCCACGCGCTCGTTCGCCGTCGTGCGCTGCCGCTCGACCGCGATCACACCGCACTTCACGGGGTAGCCAAGCAGGATGGGCGCCGCGTCGAAAGCCCGCCCTCGCGGACTGCGGTCGCTCACCGCGACAGCGGGCGGGCTGATCGCGCTCGCGCTCCTGGTGGCGCTGAGCGGCGTCGCACGGGCTGAGGCGGCGCCGCCACAGGCGGCGGTCACCCGCCTGTCGAACCTGCACACCGCGACGCGCTGGGCCTACCCCCTGCGGCCGGCGCCGATCCACAGCTCCCCTTCGCCCTCGGCCGCCGTCCGGGGGCGGCTGCGCTTCCTGAGCGTCGACGGCCAGGCGGAGCTGTACGTCGTGCTCGCCGCCGCCAGGAAGCCGGGATCCGGCTCGTGGCTTCAGATCGAGGTCCCCGGCAGGCCCAACGGGCGGCTCGGCTGGGTGCGGCGCGACGCTCTGGGAACGCTGCATCTCGTCACGAGCTATCTGCGCATCGACCGCGAGACCCTGACGGCGCGCCTCTTCAAGCGCGGGCTTCTCGCCTTCGAGGCGCGGGTCGGGGTCGGGAAGGCGACGACGGTGACGCCGGCCGGGCACTTCTACGTGCTCGAGAAGCTGCGCCCGGTGGGCACCGACGTGTACGGCCCCTTCGCGATCGGCACCAGCGCGTACGCCCCCACGCTCGGCGAATGGCCGGGCGGCGGCGTCGTCGGCGTCCACGGCACCAACGAACCGCAGCTGATCCCCGGGCGCGTCTCGCATGGCTGCGTGCGCCTGCGCGACGACGAGATGGCGCGGCTGTGGCACATGGTCGGGCTCGGCACGCCGATCGAAATCGTCTGAGCCGGCAGGGCGCGTGCCTTCGCCGTGGGTCACGGCGCGGCGGATGTCTCACCAGGGTAGGCTTTGCGCCCCCCCATGGACCTCACATTCAGCCCCCAGGAGATGGCCTTTCGCGACGAGCTGCGCGCGTGGCTCGCGGACAACCGCCCGGACGCCGAGCCGGCCGACGGCGGCGAGGACGCCCACTACGCCTGGCGCCGCGACTGGCAGCGGCGGCTCTACGACGCCGGCTGGGCGGCGCCTGGGTGGCCCACGGAGTACGGCGGGCGCGGCGCCAGCCTGACCGAGTCGGCGATCTACTTCGAGGAGATCGGCCGCGCACGCGTGCCGCTGCCGGCCAACGTGCTCGGGCTGCTCCTCGGCGGCCCGACGCTGATGGTCTGGGGCACCGACGAGCAGAAGGAGCGCTACCTCTCCCCGATCCTCAGCGCGGAGGAGATCTGGTGCCAGGGCTTCTCCGAGCCCGAGGCAGGCTCGGATCTCGCGTCGCTGAAAACGAGGGCGGTGAAGGACGGCGATGAATGGGTCATCAACGGCCAGAAGGTCTGGACGAGCGGCGCCCAGTACTCGAAGTGGTGCATGCTCGTCGCCCGCACCGACAGCGAGGCCGCCAAGCACAAGGGCCTCACGTACTTCCTGATGGACATGGAGCAGGACGCGGTGCAGGTGCGCCCGCTGCGCCAGATCACCGGCGAGGCCGAGTTCAACGAGCTGTTCATCGAGGATGCCCGGATCCCCGACGCGAACGTCGTCGGCGGCGTCGGCAACGGCTGGAAGGTCGCGCTCACCACGCTCATGAACGAGCGCGCGGGGCTCGGCTTCGCGCTGCAGATCCGTCTGCGCCAGCTGCTCGACGACACGATCGCCGTCGCGGCCGAGCGGGGCCTGCTCGAGGACCCGCTCTACGCCGACGAGCTGGCCGACCTGCACGTGCGCTGCGAGTCGATCAGGCTGCTCGCCTGGAAGGGTCTGACCGACGTCGAGCGCTACGGCCAGCCCGGGCCCGAGGGCTCGCTCGTCAAGTGGCTGTGGTCCGACAGCAACCAGCGCCTCACGCAGCTCGCCGTCGACATCGTCGGGCCCGCCGCGCTGACGAGCGGCACGAGCTGGAGCTATGAGTTCCTGCGCGCCCGCGGCAACACGATCGAGGGCGGCACGACCGAGGTGCTGAAGAACATCGTGGCCGAGCGGGTGCTCGGCCTTCCGCGCCTGAAGGTCGCCGCCTGAGATGGACTTCGGCCTCTCCGACGACCAGCGCGAGATCCAGCGCACGGCGCGCGATCTGCTCGGCGAGCGCGCCGGGGCGGGTGGGTTCTCATCATTTCGCGAGCACGCTGAGGCCGGGACGACCGACGAGGCGCTGTGGGGCGAGCTGCGCGAGCTGGGCTGGCCCGGGATCGCGATCGCCGAGGAGCACGGCGGCCAGGGCCTTGGGCAGGTCGAGCTCTCGATGCTCTGCGAGGAGCTCGGACGTTCGCTGGCGCCGGTCCCGTTCCTGCCGAGCGTGATGGCGGCGACCGTGATCCAGCAGGACGGCTCCTCCGAGCAGCGCGAGCGCTGGCTGCCGGGCCTCGCCTCCGGCGAGACGATCGGCGCGCTCGGCTCCACGTCGGACGGGACGGCCGAGCTCGTGATCGGCGGCGCCGAGGCGGCCGTGTTCGTCCTGATCGACGACGACGGCAGTGGGCGCATCGTCGCCGCCGAGGAAGCCGAGGTCACCCCTGTCGCCTCGGTCGACCCGACCCGCTCCACCGCGCGCGTCGTCGCGTCGGGCGGCGAGCCCGTCGGCGACGGCGGCGCCTGCGCGGGTCTCGGCCGCGCCCTCGTGTCGGTCAGCTCGGAGCTCGTCGGCGTCTGCGAGCGCGCGCTTGCGATGACGGTCGACTACGTCAAGGACCGCAAGCAGTTCGGCGTGCCCGTCGGCTCCTATCAGGCCGTCTCGCACCGCTGTGCGCAGATGCTCCTCGAAACCGAGAAGGCGCGGGCCACCGCCGCCTTCGCCGCGTGGTGCGCCGACGCCGACCCGGAGCAGCTCGCCGAGGCCGCGGCGATGGCGAAGGCCGCCGCGTCGGATGCGGGCCGCGAGGTGACCGCTTCTGCGATCCAGATGCACGGCGGCATCGGCTTCACCTGGGAGGCGGACGTCCACTGGCTCTACAAGCGGGCGCAGCTCGACGCCGCACTGCTCGGCGGCGCCAAGCGCCATCGCGCCCGACTCGCGGCGATCCTCGCAGACCGCGTCGGCGCCTCCGCAGCGGCCTGAGCGCTCAGCGCGCCCCAGCGGCGGCTAGCCTGAGCGCGTGCCCACCCACGCCGCGTTCCTGAAAGGGATGAACCTCGGCAACCGCCGGCTCACCAACGAGGAGCTGCGCGGACACTTCGAGACGATCGGGCTCACGGAGGTGGCGACGTTCCGGGCGAGCGGCAACGTCGTGTTCAGCTCGCCACAGCGACGCAGCGAGCGAGCGCTGGTGGAGCTGATCGAAGCAGAGCTCGCCGAGCTGCTCGGCTATCCCGTCGCGACGTTCGTCCGTGACCGCGGGGAGCTGGCGGAGATCGTCGCCGCAGAGCCCTTCGATGCCTCGACGCGCTCGAAGCTGAAGGGCAAGCCTCAGGTGATGCTGCTCGGCGCGAAGCCCACGGCGTCCGCGCGCCGCAAGGCGCTCGCGCTGGCGGGGCCAGAAGACGCGCTGGCGCTGGAGGGCCGCGAGCTCCACTGGCTGCCGGCGGGCGGCATCAGCGACTCGCAGCTCGACCTGAAGGCGCTCGAGCAGCTGCTCGGCCCGATGACGATCCGCACCAAGGGCACGCTCGAGCAGATCGCGATGAGACATCTCCCCTCTTGAGTCGCGTCGCGCTGTAGGCTGCGCGCAGAGCGAGGAGGAGAGGGAGCTGTGCCGGAGCCACTGCCGCGCGGTCGCAACCCGTTCGACGAGACGGGCGTAGAGCGAGGCGCCGACGGGCGCGCTCGCTACGTCGGCCGCCCGGATTCCCTGGTCGAGATGCTGAGCGCCAGCCTCGATCGCGACCCGCGCGCGACCGCCGTGCTGGAGGTCGGCGGGCCGGCGATCACCTACGGCGAGCTCTGGGAGCGCGCCGCCCGCGTCGCCGGCGGCCTGCGCGCCGAGGGCATCGCACGCGGTGACCGCGTCGCGATCCGCCTCGGCAACGGCATCGACTGGGTGCTCGCGTTCTTCGGCGCCGAGATGCTCGGTGCCGTCGTCGTGCCGGTCAACACCCGCTTCACCGAGGAGGAGGTCGCCTACGTCGTCGAGGACTCGGGCTCGAAGTTCACCTTCATGCCCGGCGCCACGCTGCCGGGCGGGCACGCGGTGGAGCCCGAGCGGCTCTCGCACGACGACCTCGCCGCGATCTTCTACACGAGCGGCACGACCGGCTTCCCGAAGGGCGCGATGACCTCGCACGGGAACTTCCTGACCAACAGCGAGAACGCGCTGCGCTGCAACCCGATCGACCGCTCGGAAGGGCCTGAGATCTCGACGCTCGTGTCGGTGCCGCTGTTCCACGTCACCGGCTGCAACAGCCAGCTGATCCCGCTGCTGGAGCTGGGCGGGCGGGTCGAGATCCTCTCGGGCCCGCTCGACTTCGACGGCTTCTTCGCGGCGGTCGGCGAGCACGGCGTCAACCAGCTCGTGTCGGTCCCGGCGATCTACCACGCGGTCGTCAACCACCCCCGCTTCGCGGAGCTCGACGTGAGCCGCGTGCGCTGGATCTCCTACGGCGGCGCGCCGATCGCCGAGAGCCTCGTGCACCGGATCAAGGAGGCCTTCCCGAACGCCCGCGTCGGCAACGGCTTCGGGCTCACCGAGACCTCCTCGCTGACCTCCTTCCTCCCCGACGAGGAGGCCGAAGAGCACGCCGACTCGGTCGGCTTCGCGATGCCGGTCGTCGATCTGGCAATCGACGAACAGGATCCGGACACCGAAGTCGGCGAGCTGCTCGTGCGCGCGCCGAACGTCGTGCAGGGCTACTGGAACAAGCCCGACGCAAGCGCCGAGACGTTCGTGGACGGCTGGCTGCACACGGGAGACCTCGCGCGGGTCGACGCCGACGGCCTGCTCTACATCGTCGATCGCAAGAAGGACATGATCAACCGCGGCGGCGAGAACGTCTATTCGATCGAGGTGGAAAACGCGCTCGCGGGAGCCCCGGGCGTGGGCGAGGCCGCCGTCGTCGCCGTTCCCGACGAGATGATGGGCGAGAAGGTCGGCGCGGTGATCGTCCCGGCGCCCGGCGCCGAGTTCGAGGTGCAGGCCGTCCTCTCCCACTGTCGCGCCCACCTGGCCGACTTCAAGGTTCCCCAGTACATCGCCACGCGCAGCGAGCCGCTGCCGCGCAACCCCGGCGGCAAGCTGCTCAAGAAGCAGCTGCGCGAGGAGACCGACTGGGGCGCCCCCATGCGCTGAGTGAGCGGCGGCGCACGGCCGGCGAAGAGAGACACAAGGCGACAGGCGAGGAGACAGGAGGCAGCGGTGGCGCAGGTGCAGACGGTGCAGGGCCCGGTCGATGCCGGCGAGCTGGGGGTCGTGCTCGCGCACGAGCACGTGCGCTTCCGCGACGAGGCGGTCGCCGAGCAGTGGCCGGGACGCTATGACGAGCAGTTGGAGCTCGACGCGGCGCTCGTGGCGGTCCGTGCCGCCGCCGAGCACGGCGTGCGCACGATCTTCGACCCGACGGCGATGTTCGGCGGGCGCGACGTGCGCTTCATGAAGCGCGTGGCGGACGAGAGCGGCGTGCGGATCGCCGCCTGCACCGGCATCTACAGCTACGACCACCTCCCCCACTACTTCGAGAACCGCGATGTCGACGTGATGGCCGACCATTTCGTCGAGGACATCGAACGCGGCGTGCAGGGGACCGAGATCCGTGCCGCGTTCCTGAAGTGCGCCGCTGACGCAGCCGGGGTGACCGAGCACGTCGAGAAGATCCACCGCGCGTGCGCGCGCGCGAGCCTGACGACGGGAGCGCCGATCATGGCCCACTCGATGCCCGCCGTCGGCACCGGCCCGCGGCAGGTCGAGATCTTCGAGGAGGAGGGCGTTCCCCTTCATCGGGTGCAGATCGCGCACTGCGGCGACACTGAGGACATCGGCTACATCGAGGGGCTGCTCGCCAAGGGTGTCTACGTCGGTCTCGACCGCTACGGCCTGGAGATGTACCTGCCGATCGACAAGCGCAACGCGACCGCGGCCGAGCTGCTGCGCCGCGGGCACGTCGAGCGGTTGATCATCGCGCAGGACTTCTGCGCCTCGATCGACTGGTTCCCGCCGGAGGCCGCGGAGGTCTTCGAGGCCCAGGGCGCGATCCGCAACTGGTCGATGACGCTCGTCTTCGAGGAGGTGGTGCCCGCGCTCCGCGAGATGGGCGTGATGGATGACGAGGTGTTCAACACGATCTTCGTCGAGAACCCGCGGCGCTGGATGACGGGCGAGTAGCAGGCCGCCCCGCCTAGGCGGGCGCGACGAGCAGCTCCGGGCCGTCGGGTGCCGTGTGCACGTTGTTGACGGCCGGGTTGGCCGGGTGCGCCGAGAGCCGCTCGGCCGGCAGGGGGCCGCACAGCGACAAGGCTTCCTCGGCGCCGACGGACGGGTCCAGCCAGGCGGCCTGCGCGTCCGCGTCGGCCAGGATCACCGGCATCCGGTCGTGGATCGCTGCCGCGACGGGGTTCGGTCGCGAGTCGCAGGTCAGCAGGCTGATGCTGTGCAGCCACTCGCCGTCGACCTTCGCGGGCGTCCACAGCGCGGCGAAGGCAAACGGCACGCCGCCGTCGAGCTGAAAATGGAACGGCTGGCGGGGCTCGCCCCGCCGCTCGGGTTTGAGCCACTCGTAATAGCCGTCGGCGAGCTGCAGCGCCCGGCGCTCTGCGCGCGGGATCAGCCGCCGGTAGGCCGGCTTCTCCGTCACGGTCTCCATCCGCGCGTTGATCATCAGCGGGCCCTTGATCTCGGTCGCCCAGGACGGCACGAGCCCCCAGCGCATCAGCTCGGCGCGCCGGCCGTCCGGCGCCGGCGAGGACCGCCAGCACCTGCTCGGTCGGCGCGATGTTGTAGCGCCCGGTTCCCTCCGTCCCCGTGATCGGCGCCCGGAAGCGGTCGTTGAGCTCTTCAGGGCCCGCCGTGTTGGTGTATCGCCCGCACATCTGCCCTCACGATAGGCGGCCTACACCGCGCCGGTGATCGCCGCGAGCATCTTCGGCTCGACCGGCAGGTCCGCCAGCGAGGCGGCGATCTCGGCCGCCTGCTCGATCGTCGCGGTTGCGGTCTCCGTCACCCATCTCCCCAGCCAGCGCAGCGCGTACGCGTCGTACTCGCGGGGACTGGCCGCCGCGATCAGCGGCAGGAAGCGCGCCGCCGTCGCGAGCTCGATCGGCCGGCCGCGCTCCAGGCGCAGTTCCTCGGCCAGCGCCACCGCGTGGCGCAGGTCCCCCCTCTCGAGCGCCTTCTCGAGCTCCGCCGCCGGTCTCCACGGTCTGGGCGCCATGCGAACACATGTTCGCATGGGCGTCAAGCGGCGCCCGCCATCCCAGCGCTTGTCGTCGGTCGTTTCGACGCCGATACTCCTGTCAGGAGCATGAGTCGATCCGCGATGGCAGGCGAGCTGACCACCACCTCCTACGCGATCCTCGGCCAGCTGGCCTGGGGAGAGGCGGGCGCCTACGAGCTCGTGAAGGCAATGCGGCGCAACCTGCGCTTCATGTGGCCTCGTGCCGAGAGCCGCATCTATGCGGAGGTCAAGCGGCTCGGCGCCCGGGGCCTCGTGAGCGCGCACGCAGACGCGAGCGGCGGGCGCCGGCGGATCAGCTACCGCATCACCGAGCCGGGGCGGCAGGCGCTCAGGGCATGGCTAGCCGGTCCTGCGGGCGGCGTCGCGCTGGAGCACGAGCCGCTGCTGCGCATCTTCCTCGGGGCACAGGGCACCCGTGAGGACCTGCTGCACGCGATCAGGGCGACGCGTGAGCATGCCCGGCAGATGCTGGCGCTCGGCGAGCCCCTGGCCGAGGAGTACGTGCACTCGCTCCATCCCCGGCAGCGCGAGGTCCACCTGCATGCCCTGTCCTTCGACTACCTCCATCGCTGGGCGTTGATGAACCTCGAGTGGGCCGACCGCGCCGAGCGGGAGGTGCTTCGCTGGGACGGGATGGCGTCCAACCCGGCGCGCGCCGGACGCGCCCTGGCGACGATCAGGGCGGCCCTGCGGGCGGGCCGCCCTGCCTGAGAGCCCGCCCGGCGGCGCGCGTCTGGACGCGTGCAGACAGCCGGTCGCGGTGTCCAGCGCGATGGCCGAACGTCCGATTGCGCTGACCGGCCACGGGACTACCGTTCGCTGAGGAAAAAGTCGATTGGGGGTTCAGAGGATGCTCAGCACGCACTCAACGCGTCCGCACCGGCGGACGAATCGCCTGACGCGGGCGATCGCGCTAGCCGCGGCCACCGGCGGTGCCGCCCTGGCGCTCGCCGCTCCGGCGGGCGCCGCGGAAAACTTCGTCATCGGCGACGGCAACGCCGCCGTCGGCTCGCACGTCACGTTCTGGGGCGCGCAGTGGTGGAAGCTCAACACGCTCTCCGGCGGCACCGCCCCGGCGGCCTTCAAGGGCTTCGCCAACGAAGTGACGGGCAGCTGCGGCGGCTCGTGGACGACCGATCCCGGCAACAGCTCCGACCCGCCGGCCGCGCCGCTGCCGCCGGTGATCGAAGCGCTCGTCTCGGACTCGGTCACGAAGAAGGGGCGCACGATCTCCGGTGACATCACCTCGGTCGTGCTGATCGCGACCGAGCCGGGCTACGGCCCCAGCCCCGGCCACGCCGGCACCGGCACCGTCGTCGGTGTCCTCTGCAGTTCTGAAGAAGAAGAAGGCGAAGAAGAAGGCTCCGTCTGAGTCGTGCTGTCGCAGGCGGGCGCGGGCTGGACAGGTCTCGCGCCCGCCGCGGCGTCGCAAGAATCAGGCAGGCATGCGGCCGGCCCTCGCTGAGGGACCGTGCCGGCTAGGCGCCGCTCCCCGGAGCGGCAAGCCTGTACACGACGTGGCGCGCGAGCGGGCTGCCCGGCTCGACGCGCGGATGATCGAAGTCGGATTCCTCGTCGCGGCGCATTCCCAGCCGCTCCATGAGACGCCGAGAGCGGTCGTTGGCGGCGGAAGTGTAGGCGAGGATCTCGTCGAGGCCGAGCGGGCCGAAGCCGTGCGCAAGCGCCGCCGCGGCTGCCTCACGGGCGATCCCCCTCCCCCACTGCGGGCGCGCCAGGCGCCAGCCGATCTCGACAGCGGGTGCCAGCGGGATGTCGGCGGGGACCGGCGAGAGCCCGACGAATCCGGCGAGCGTCCGATCGGCACGCAGTTCGACCGCCCAGAAGCCGTAGCCGTCGCGCTCGAAGCCGGCCTCCAGGCGGGCGATCAGCAGCGCCACCTCCGCTCGTGAGAGCGTCGCCGGGAAGTGCTCCATCACCTCCGAGTCGGCGCTGAGCGCCGCCATCGGCTCGAGATCGCCGGCGCGCCAGCGCCGTAGCAGCAGGCGCTCGGTCTCGAGCTCTGAGACGGCCCTGCCCGCCGCTTCAGCCCGCGAGCCGGACCGGGAGCGTCTTGAGCTGGTTGATGAAGGGGGATTCGACGTAGGAAGGCCCGCCGGTCCCGCCGTCGATCGCGACCTGCGGGTAGCGTCGCAGCGTCTCCTCGATCAGGATCCGCAGCTCGAGCCGTGCGAGCGCGGTGCCGAGGCAGAAATGCCGCCCGCCCGCGCCGAACGCCTGGTGCTCGGCTTTGCGGCGCAGGTCGAACCGGTCCGGGTCCTCATAGCGCGTCTCGTCGCGGTTCGAGGACACGTACCACATCACGACCTTCTCGCCCTCCTTGATCGCCTGGCCGTGCAGCTCGGTGTCCGAGCTGGCGGTGCGGCGGAAGTGCGCGAAGGCGGGGAACATCCGCAGCGCCTCCTCGACAGCGTCCGGGACCAGCGAGGGGTCCTCGAGCAGCAAAGCGCGCTGCTCGGGGTCTTCCATGATCGCCCGCATGCCGCTGCAGTAGGTCGCCTTCGTCGAGTCGTTGCCGGCCGCCATCAACAGGAAGAAGCCCATCACGATCTCGTGTTCCTCGAGTTTCTGGCCGTCGACGTCGGCGTGCACGAGCACGCTCGTCAAATCGTCAGTGGGGCTCTCGCGCCGTTCCGCGATCAGCTTGCCGCAGCGCTCGAAGATCTCGGGCACCAGCTTGCCCATGATCGCGTCGATCCCGTCCGGGTTGAGATCTTCATCGCCGCCGCCGAGCGTCGCGTTCATCAACTCGGCCCAGATCGCGTCTTCCTCGGGGCTGATGCCCATGAAGCTCCCGATCACGCGCGCGACCACCGGTTGCGCGACGTCGTTGACCAGGTCACAGCGTTCGCGACCGTCGAGTCGCTCGAGCACCTCCAGCGTGATCTGACGGATGCGGTCCTCGTGGTCGGCGATCCGCTTCGGGGTGAAGCCGGACTGGAAGAGCGCCTTGACCCGATCGTGCTTGGGCGGGTCCATGCCGATGAACATCGCCCGCGTCAGCTCGAGCGGGATCACCCCCGCGGCGGTGATGCCGCCGATTTCCGAGGAGTAGGTGCGGAAGTCGCGGCTGACGGCGTGGATGTCGTCGGCGGTCGTGACCGACCAGAAGCCGGCCTCGCGCGGGAACTCGGGGATCTTCTCCGTCCAGTGGACCGGGCACTCCGCGCGCATCCGCTTGAACGTCTCGTGCGGCGGGCCGTCCTCCCACAGCTCCTCGTCGGTGATTTCGACGCTGCGGATGTCGCTGCCGACTGTCGCCATCGGGACCTCCCTCCGAGACCGTTTCGCGGGACGCTGCGCCGATGTTACTGGCTGCGCGGCCAGTCGGGGGCGCCCTCGACGGACTCGACCGTGAGCGTGCCGACCTTCAGGCGGGTGACCTCGAGCGAGTCGAGCACGATCTCACCGCCGCGGGCACGGCCCAGCGCGAGCCTGCCGACGGCGAGCCTGCCGATCGCCATGCGCCCGACCGCGAGCGCGCCGAGCGCGACGGCGCCTCCGGCGAGCGCGCCGAACGCGAGCGCGCCCGCGGACGCGGCGGGCAGCGCCGTGGCGGGGCGGGCGTGGACCGGAGCTGTGCGCCGCCTCGGGCGGCGGATCCGGCTGCCGGGAGACATCCAGGAAACCTAGCTGTTCCCGCCGCGGCGGACAGCCCGATCCCCGGGACGCATCCCGACCCGCTCAGCGGCTCAGCCGGTGCTCCAGACCGCGCCCGTGTCGCCGAAGCCGAGCGCTCTCTTGGTGGCTTCGGTGAGGTCGAAGTCGCGGCCGGCCACATAGGGGCCGCGGTCGACCACCGGGACACGGACCGTGTGGCTGCCGTAGTGCAGGGTGACGAGCGTGCCGCACGGCAGCGTCTTGTTCGCGACGCCGAGCGTCGAGCTGGTCAGCTCCCCGCCGCATGCGAGGCCTCCGCCGCCGCCGTACCACGACGCCCCGGCGAGCCGGTAGACGCTCAGCCGCCCGAGCCGGCGGCTCGAGGAGCGGGTCATGCCGTCGCCCTTGAAGCGCAGCCGCAGCATCCGGCTGCCGAGACGGTGCGGGCGGAACGCGATGTGAAAGCGCCCGCGCTTGCCGGTGCGCCCGAGCGCGATCGTGTGCCAGCCGCGCCCGACCAGCGCCTGCAGGGAGACCACACGCCCGGCGTGGCCGGGACGGTGCGCTTCCAGCAGCGTGCCGGTGACGGAGCCGCGATGGTCCGCGAGCACGTTCAGCTGCTTGCCGCGGACCTTCAGCGATGTGCGCAGGGGCTCCGCGAGGAAGCCGGGCGCCGCGGACTCGACGCCCAGCGGCGCCACGATAGGCGCAGGGGGAGTGGGCGTCGCGGGGACGAGCAATGGGATTTTGGGACCTCCTTGTAATTCGCCTACGGGGTTAGCTGTCGGGCTCACGGCCGGCGGCATGCGAACGGGACGCATGTCCTCCGGGCGTTACCGGCGCGTCGGCGCAGGATTCGCCCCATCCGGCCTCTGCACATGGCGGGCCGGCAGTGGTTCCCCCGATCGCCCCCGATCCGGGGGAGCGACTCGGCGAGTCGAACAGTTGTTCGGCGATGCTAGGTGCGCGAGCAACCACCTTCTGTGAGCGAGGTCACACAAGGGGCCAAGTGTCAGGCCGCACGAAACCGCTCGTTTGCAGGGGTTTTCCGTCCACGGCCGCCGCCGGCCGGGACCGCGCGACCGTGCGAGCCCGCTGCGGCCCCGCGCGGGCCCCTGAGGCGGCCGCGTTGCCCTCCGTGGCCGAATCAGCGACAATCGAAGCGATGGCCAACCCGGACCGCCTGACGGCGCTGGACACGACGTTCCTGCACCTCGAGGACCACTCGACGGCGCACATGCACGTCGCGTCGGTGATGGTCTTCGAGGGCAAAGCCCCGAGCCACGCCGAACTGGTCGAGCACGTCGAGGCGCGGCTTCACCTCGTGCCGCGCTACCGGCAGCGCCTCGCCCACGTGCCGCTCGGCCAGGGGCGCCCGATCTGGACCGACGACCCCCACTTCAACCCCTACTACCACATCCGCCACACCGCCCTTCCGAAGCCGGCCGACGACGCTGCGCTCAAGCGGCTCGCCGGGCGGCTCTTCTCCCAGCGCCTGGACCGGCACAAGCCGTTGTGGGAGATCTGGCTCGTGCAGCAACTCAACAACAACCGCTTCGCGCTGATCGCGAAGACCCACCACGCGCTGGTCGACGGGATCTCCGGCGTCGACATCACGACGGTCCTGTTCGACACCGCGCGCGAGCCGACCCCGGTCGCGCCGTCGGAGCCATGGAGCGCCAGGCCCCTGCCCGGGTCCGCCAAGCTGCTCGGCGAGGCGCTGATCGAACGCTCGACGGTTCCGAACGAGATGATGCGCGGCGCCCGCGCGCTGATGCGCGCTCCCCGGCGGGCCGCCTCGCAGGTACGTGAGGGCCTCGTCAACATCGGCGCGACGACGGTCGCCGGCGTGCGCTCGCCGGCGCCGCCGAGCCCGTTCAACGTCGACATCGGGCCGCACCGGCGCTACACGTTCGTCGACGCCGACCTTGACCGCTTCAAAGCGATCAAGGACTCGCTCGGCGGCACGCTCAACGACGCGGTGCTGACATCGGTCACGCTTGCGCTCGGGCGCTACCTGCGGCGCGAAGGCGAGGACACCGACGGCCTGGTCCTGAAGGCGATGGTGCCCGTGTCGGTGCGCACGAACGCGCAACGGGGCGCGCTCGGCAATCAGGTGGCCGCGATGTGGGCTCCGCTGCCGGTCGGCATCACGGCGCCCGCGGAGGCGCTCGGCACCGTCGCGGCCTCGATGGAGGACCTGAAGAAATCAGGCCAGGCGGTCGGCGCGCAGGTCCTGACGAACCTCGCCGGCTTCGCCCCGCCGACGATCCTCAGCCAGGCGGCCCGCCTGCAGGCACGCCAGCAGTTCTTCAACCTGGTCGTGACGAACGTGCCGGGACCGCAGTTCCCGCTCTACCTGCTGGGGCGCGAGCTGCGCAACCTCTACCCCGTGGTCCCGCTGGCGGCGCGCCAGGCGCTCGGGATCGCCGTCATGAGCTACAACGGGCACCTCGGCTTCGGGCTGCTCGGCGACTACGACGCGCTGCCGGAGCTCGAAGCGATCGCGGACGACCTGAAATGGGCGATCGCCTCGCTCTACCGCGCCGCCGGACTGGCTCCGGCGGGCGCGCGCGGCAAACGCAAAGCCGCGGCCAAGAAGCGCGCGCAGGGCTCCCCCGCGCGCGGCGCCTCCGCGCCGAAGCCCGCCAGCGCGAGCTGACTTGCGCCTGGCGCTCTGCCAGATCAACGCCACCGTCGGCGACATCGCGGGCAACGCAGAGAAGATCGCGGACGGGCTCGAGCGCGCCCGCGACGACGGCGCCGAGCTGGTGCTGTTCCCCGAGCTGGCGCTGACGGGCTACCCGCCCGAGGACCTGCTGCTCAAGGAGCACTTCCTGGCTGACGCGCGCCGCGCCCTGGACGAGCTCGCCGCCGGCGTCGCCGACACGGTCGCCGTCGTGGGCTTTCCCGAGCGCGCCGAGGACGTCTTCAACGCGGCCGCGGTGCTCGCGCGCGGGCGCGTCCACGCGATCTACCGGAAGGTGTATCTACCCAACTACGGCGTCTTCGACGAGCACCGCTACTTCCAGGCGGGGCCGGGCGGCGCGGTGGTGGGGCTGGAGGGGCACACGCTCGGACTGACGGTGTGCGAGGACATCTGGGAGCCGGGGCCGCCGGCCAGCGAGGAGGCGCTCGCCGGCGCGACGCTGATCGTCAACATCTCCGCCTCCCCCTACTACGCCGGCAAGGGCATCGAGCGCGAGCGGATGCTCGGGCAGCGCGCCCGCGACAACATCGCCTGCGTCGCCTATTGCGGCCTGGTCGGCGGGCAGGACGAGCTCGTCTTCGACGGCCACTCGGTCGTGATCGACCACGATGGCCAGACGCTCGCGCGCGCCGTGCAGTTCCGCGAGCAGCTGCTGGTCTGCGACGTCGACCTCGCGGCGGCCTCGGCGGCGCGCCTGCGCGACCCCAGCCAGCGGCCCGCCGCGCGCCGCGCGGGACCGGTGCAGCGGCTGCCCGACGCATCGTCCTCCGGTGGACCAGCTCCCGCCGGCGCCGCTGAAGAGACGGGGTCAGCCGGCGCCGCGGAGCGCGGCGAGGCCGCGCAGCTGCACTCGAACGTCGCCGAGCTGCTCACCCCTGTCGAGGCGGAGGTCTATGCCGCGCTCTGCCTCGGCCTGCGCGATTACGTCGAGAAGAACGGCTTCGGGCATGTCGTGCTCGGGCTCTCCGGCGGGATCGACTCGGCGCTCGTCGCCTGCATCGCCGCCGACGCGCTCGGGCCACAGCGCGTGACGGTGACGATCATGCCCTCCCCCTACTCCTCCTCATCGACCCAGCAGGATGCGCGCGCACTGGCGGGGGCGCTCGGTGCCGAGGTCGTCGAGCTGCCGATCGCGGCGACGATGGCCTCCTACGAACAGGCGCTCGCCGAGACCTTCGCCGGGCGCGCTCCTGACATCACCGAGGAGAACCTGCAGGCGCGGATCCGCGGCAACCTGCTGATGGCGCTGTCGAACAAGTTCGGTTGGCTCGTGCTCGCGACCGGCAACAAGTCGGAGATGTCGGTCGGCTACACGACCCTCTACGGCGATCTCGCGGGTGGCTTCGCGGTCATCAAGGACGTCCCGAAGACGCTCGTCTACCGCCTCGCCGAGTGGCGCAACTCGCCGTACGGCGCACGTACGGGCCCGGGCGAGCCGGCTCGCGCCGAGGCGCCGATCCCGCCCTCGATCATCTCGCGTGCCCCGTCCGCCGAGCT
Organism: uncultured Solirubrobacteraceae bacterium; assembly: GCA_963721285.1. Taxonomy (GTDB): domain Bacteria; phylum Actinomycetota; class Thermoleophilia; order Solirubrobacterales; family Solirubrobacteraceae; genus Palsa-744. The sequence goes on from CAVRIN010000004.1 coordinate 596,617, forward strand.
GCGCCCCGACCAGCGCGACGAGGACTCGCTGCCGGTGTACGGGCTGCTCGACCGGATCCTCGAGGGCTACATCGAGCTCGACCTGAGCCGCGAGCAGCTGATCGCACAGGGGCTCCCGGAGCCCGACGTGGACCGCGTCATCCGCCTGGTCGACCTCGCCGAGTACAAGCGCCGCCAGGCGCCGCCGGGGATCAAGATCTCGACGCGCGCCTTCGGGCGCGACCGGCGCATGCCGATCACGAACGCCTACCGCGGCTGATGCGCTGGGCCTCGCTCGCGCTGCTGCCGGCCGTGCTCGCCGCGTGTGCGCTCGGCGGATGCGGCGACACGCTGCAGGACAAGCCGATCGCGCACAACCTGCTCGAGAAGATGCTCATCGCCCCGTTCCCCGTCTACTGGGCCGGGGGCTCCTTCCGGGGGCTGCAGATAACCGAAGTCGCGCCGGATCCGAGCGGCGCGTTCACCGTCCAGTACGGCAACTGCCTGCAGGGCGGCCAGGGCACTTGCACGCCGCCGCTGAGGATCGTCACGAACCCCGACAACAGCTTCCTGCCGGGCGGCGGAGCCCCCGCCGCGGCCGCGACGCTGCGCGGTGTCCCGGTGAAGCTGACCGCGGCCGGGCGCACCGTGACGATCCCGACCGGCGGGGTCGTCGTCGACATCTTCGCCCACGACGCCGCTCTCGCCCGGGCGGCCGCGCAGGGGATCGTCGCGATCAACCGGCCCGGCAGTCCCGGGCAGACGCTGCCCGCGCGGGCGCCGGACACGGGCTACGGCTCGACGCCGCTGGGATCGCAGCGCCCGTCGTCGTGAAGCCGCGCGGCTAGCCGGCCGGAACCGGGCGCACGGCGATCGTCATCCGCGTCGCGGCGCAGCTGCGCCCGGCCTCGTCCGTGAACAGCACATCCCAGACCCAGGTCGTGCGGCCGCGGTGAAGGCGTGTCGCACGTGCGTGGACGGTCCCCTCGGTTACCGGGCGCAGGAAGCTCGTGCTGTTCGACAGGCCCATCGCCATCTCGCCCTGCCCGGCGACGGCCAGATGCGTCGCCACGGAGGCCATCGACTCGGCGATCGACGCGTACACGCCGCCGTGCACGAGCCCCGCCGGCTGCTTGATCTCCTCGCGCACGCCCACGCGCGCCGTCACCTCGGTGTCGGAGATGCTCAGCAGTTCGAGGCCGTAGAGGCGATCGAAGCCCGTCATCGGGGCGTTCAGCTGCTCGGTGCCCGGCGTGGCCATCGCGCCGCCACGATAGCCTACGGTCCTCCCCGCAGCCGTCCCGGCGCCATCCCCCGGCACGCTGCACAGATCGCAGATGAGCGCCAACGACGAGCTTCCTCCCGACCAGCGCGCCGCGCTGTCGTTGCTGCTGCGCCAGCACAAGAGCTACGACGAGGTCGCGGGCCTGCTCGGCATCGCGCCGCAGGCCGTGCACGACCGCGCGCATGCGGCGCTCGCGGTGCTCGCGCCCGCCCAGGCGCGGCGGCTCGACGCCGCGCAGCGCGAGGAGATCGGGGAGTACCTGCTCGGGCAGCAGTCGAACGCCGGCGAGCGGCTGCGCACCCGCACGCTGCTCGCGGGCTCGCCCGAGGCCGGTGAGTGGGCGCGCGCCCTGGCCGGCCGGCTCGACGCCCTCGCGCCCGGCGCGATGCCGGAGATCCCGGTCGCGGCGGCCCCCGGCGAGCCGGAGGTCGCGAGCGGGAGCGCAAGCCCTCCTCCCTCGCAGCCCTATCCGCTCTCGCAGGCTGCGTCCGGGGACGCTCCCGCGGGCGAACAGTCGCCGGCACGCCCAAGCTCCCGTGTCGGCGGTGCGCTGTTGCTCGCTGCGATCGTCGCCGTCGTCGCGGTGGTCGTGATCTTCGTCTCCAAAGACGGCTCCTCGACGAAAAAATCGAGCTCGCCGCGGACCGGGACGAGCGCGTCCTCGAGCTCGCGCCCGAAAGCGGAAGGGCGCGTGAGGCTGAGGCCGCCGAACCCGGCGAGCCCGAGCACGGGCACGGTCCAGATCCTCTCCGAAGGCGGCAAGAAAGCCTTCTTCATCCAGGCCGAACACATTCCCCAGACCACGGGTGGGAGCTTCTACGCGGTCTGGCTCTACAACTCGCCGAGCAACGCGCTTCCCCTCAGCAAGAGCCCACCGGTCGGGGCCAACCACAAGCTCGCGGGCGCCGCGCTGCTGCCCAGCAACGCGGCCAGCTACAAAGAAATGCTGCTGACCCGCGAGACGAACACGCGCCCGAGCAAACCGGGCCCGATCGTGCTGCGGGGCCGCCTCAACCTCTAGCTAGAGGGGCAGCAGCTTGCCGGGGTTCATGATCCCGGCGGGGTCGAGCTGCTCCTTCGTCGCGGCCAGCGCGTGCAGGCCGGCGATCCCGATCTCGCGCTCCATCCACGGGACGTGGTCGACGCCGATCGCGTGGTGGTGGGTGATCGTGCCGCCGCCGTCGGCGATCGCGTCGGAGGCCGCTCGCTTGACGGCCCGCCACTGCTCGATCTCCTCGCCCGGGCGCTGCCGCGCGAGGAACGTGAAGTAGAGCGAGGCCCCGCTCTCGTAGATGTGCGAGACGTGGCACATCACCAGGCCGGGCGTGCCCTGCGCCTCGAGCGCGCCCGCGATCGCCGCGCCGACGGCCTCGTGCAGGCGCGCCACGTTCGACCACTGCGTCGCCGTCTCGAGCGTCTCGACCATCACGCCCAGGCCCAGCAGCTCGTCGCGCAGATAGGGGGCCGCGAAGCGCGCCCGGCGCCAGGCCTCGCCGGGAGAGGAGCCGACCGGCAGCCCGCCGGCGCGTCGCACGAGCCGCAGCGCCCGCCTGCGCCGCGCAGGCACCTCGTGCGCATCGCCCTCGAAGCCGAGGATGCCCAGGCATCCGCCTGCGTAGCCGCGCGCCCCCAGGTAGGCGCGCCCGATCCTCCCCTTCAGGCCGCCGCTGCCCGCCAGCGCCAGCGACATTCGCGTCTCGGCCTCGTCGGAGAGGCGCGCGACGTCCGGAAGCGCGTGCGCCCGCGCCAGCGAGCGCAGCGCCTCGCGGCCGGCGGCGAAGTCCTCGAAGAAGACGCCCTCGTATGCGTGCGCGGCGGGAGCCGGACGGACGCGCAGCGCGAGCTCCGTGATGACGCCGAGCGTCCCCTCCGAGCCGACGAGCAGCCCGCGCAGCCCGGGGCCGGCGGCGCTCGCGGGCAGCGGTGGCAGGGCGATCTCGGCGGCGGGCGCGGCGAGCCGCACGCCGAGCACCATCTTCTCGATCGACCCGTAGCCGGTGGATGCCTGGCCGGCGGAGCGGGTCGCCGCGCACCCGCCCAGCGAGACGTACTCATACGACTGCGGGTAGTGGCCGAGCGTGAGCCCGCGCGGCCCCAGAAGGCGCTCGAGCTCGGGGGCGCGCATGCCGCCGCCGACGGTGACGGTCGCGGACTCGGCGTCGAGGCCGAGCAGCTCGCCGAGGCCCCGCATCTCGAGGGCCACGACCGCCTCGTGGCGCCCGCGCAGCGGCGTCAGGCCGCCGACGACGCTCGTGCCGCCGCCGAACGGCACGACCGCCACGCCAGACTCCGAGCAGGCGGCGAGCAGCGCCGCCACCTGCTCGTGCCCGCGCGGGTGCACGACGGCGTCGGGCGCGCCGTCGGGTGTCCCGGCGCGCAGCCGCACCAGATCCGGATAGCCCTTGCCGGCGGCGTGCAGGACCCGTTCGCGGTGATCCTCGCGCACGCCGTCGGCTCCGACGACCGACGCGAGCTGCGCGCGGATCCGCTCGGGCAGGCGCGAGGGCGCGAGGGCGACCTGCTCAAGCGGCACGTGCCCTCGCGGCTCGCCCACACCCACGTGCTCGGCCAGGAACTCGCGGGCGTGCGCCGGCAGTGGCTCGCCGGCGTCTTCGGCGCCCCACCCCCACCAGCGCATCTCGGGGGCGCCCGCCTCAGCCACTGATCTCCTCCAGGCCGTCGAGGGCCTCGTCGATCATCTTCCGCGCCGCCTTGCGCACCATCCGCTGGCCCATGCTGGGCCAGAGCGGGCGCCCGCCGAGCACGGCGAGCCGCGGCGTCGCGTCGCCGGCAAGCTCCTGGCGCAGCTCGATCGTCACCTCGGCTCCGCCCACCCCGCCGGCGCCCGGGCTGTCGCGCACGCGCAGCTCGGTCTGCGAGAACGACAGCACGCCGGCGAACGGGGTGCCCTCCAGGCGCTGCTCCCAGACGACGGTGCCGGCGGGCTCGTCGGCGCGCACGACGTCGAAGTCGGCGCGTACGGTTTTTCCCTTGCGGGTCCTCATCACCTCCGTGAAGGCGCTGCCGTCCACGGCCTCGACGCGCTCGACGCGCGGCCACCAGCGCGGCAGGTGATAGGGGTCGCTGACGATCCGCCACAGGTGCTCGGCCGGCGCTGCGATGCGGCGGCTGGCGCTTGCGGTCGGCATCGCGGCCAAGCTTACGGGCCGGCCCTCAGGAGGCGTAGTCGAGCAGCGCGTGGACCTCGTGCCCGGCCAGCCGCTCGCGCCCGTTCAGGAACGACAGCTCGATCAGGAAGCTGCAGCCCACGACCTCGCCCCCGAGCTGCTCGACGAGCTCGCACAGCGCACGCGCGGTGCCGCCGGTGGCGAGCAGGTCGTCGTGGACGAGCACGCGGGCGCCGCTCGAGAGGGCGTCGCTGTGCAGCTCCAGCTGACCGGCGCCGTACTCCAGCAGGTACTCCGCGCTGACGGTCTCATACGGGAGCTTGCCCGGCTTGCGCGCCAGCACGAAGCCCGCCCCGAGCTCGAGCGCGAGCGCCGGGCCGAGCAGGAAGCCGCGCGCCTCGGCGGCGACGACGAACTCGGGCCGCAGCGGACGGGCCAGTCCGGCCAGCTCGCCCACCGCCAGCCGCAGGGCTCCGGCGTCGGCCATCAGCGGCGTCAGGTCCTTGAAGACGATTCCCTCGCTCGGAAAGTCCGGGATGTCGCGGATCCGCGCCCGCAGCTGCTCGAACGCGGCGCTCACCGCACGATCTTGCGCAGGTCCCTGATCAGCAGCAGGTGCTTGAGGTGGGTGGCGACGGCGGCGAGGTTCTCGAGCGCGTCGACGGCCTCTTTGCGGCGCTCGGGATTGCGCGAGCGCAGCGCCGGCGCGAGGATCTGCTGCAGCAGGTTGGCCTCGCGGTCGGCCGAGGAGCGGAAGACGCGGAGGTTGCGCCCGCCGACGCCGTAGCGGGCGAGCTCGGCGACGGCCGCGATGATCTCACGCTCCGTCTCGTCGAAGTAGCGCACGCCGCCGCGCAGCTCGCCCTTCACCACGCCGTACTCTTCGAGCTCCTTGACGAGCTTGGCCTCGGCCTTGGTCTCCTCGAGCACGTCCTCGAGCGAGTAGAGGGCGCCGGTCGCCTCCCGCACGCTGACGCTCGGGCGCCAGGCGCGGGCGCCGCCGTCGCGTGCCGGGCGGCCGGGGACCGGGGCCGTGTCGCCGGAGCGCCCGGCGGCGAGCTCCTGGCGGATCACGCGCAGCGGCAGGAACTCGTCGCGCTGCATGCGCAGGATCGTGCGCAGGCGCGCGAGGTCGCCGGGCGTGTAGAGCCGGTAGCCGCCAGGCGTGCGCCGGGGGTTCAGCAGCTTCTGGTCCTCGAGGTAGCGGATCTTCGAGATCGAGATGTCGGGGAACTCCTGAGCGAGCGCCTTGCAGACGGCCCCGATCGTCAGGGACTTGGGCCGCTTGCCGGGATCGGGCGAGCCGGCGAGCTCGGCTTCGAGCTGCTCGGCGTCGCTGGGTGTCGCCCGGGTCGCCATCAGCGCGCGTGGAAGGTCAGCTTGTACTTGCCGACCTGCAGCTCGTCGCCCTCCTCGAGCCGCTGCGACTCGATCCGCGTGCGATTCACATAGGTCCCGTTCAGCGAGCCGCAGTCGTCGAGGTACCAGTCCTCGCCGCGCCGGATCAGCAGCGCGTGGTCGCGCGAGACCGTCACGTCGTCGAGGAACACGGAGGAGTCGGGCCGCCGGCCGATCGACATGCGCTCGCCCTCGACTGCGAAGCTCTCCCCCACGCGCCCGCCGCCGGCGCGGATCACCAGCGCGGGCCCGTGCGCCGTGACCTCGCCGATCTCGACCGGCACGAGCTCGCCGGTGTCGTCGATCCGGTAGGTCGCGGTGTTCGGTTCCCCGCCGGCGGCCGCGCCCGCCTCGCCGCCGCCGAGCAGCGCGCCGCAGCGCTGGCAGTAGTTGGCCCCCTCGGTGTTGAGGAAGCCGCACTCGGTGCAGTGCATCGCCATCTCCGGCCGCCCTATGCTCGTCGCGCCGGCGCGGCTGCCCCGCGCCGCCTGGCTATCGCTGCAGTCCTTGACACCGGCCCGCACTCACTCCGCAGCCTCGGGCTGGTGCTGGGCGAGGATGTCGGTCAGCCTCTGCACATCGTCCCCCGTGATCGCGATGTCGCCGTCGTCGTGCTTGTTGCGCAGCCGGTTGACGAGCTCGGCCCGGAGGATGTCGATCTTGCCGTGCAGGATCCGCCGCCGGTAGGAGATCTCGGTCTCTTCCTCGGTCAGCTGACGGATCACGTCTTTCAGTTCGACGTCAGTCAGCGAGCCGAGGTCGGGGAAGGTCTCGTCCATGTTGGCTGTCTCCCTCTGTGGGTGAGGCCGCACCTCTGGAGCGGGGCACGGTTCGGAGCGAGGAGTATAGACCACGACCTTCAGGCTGAGCTTGAGAGTCTGTTCAGCTCCCTGCGACCGTCGCGTACGTACATCGCGGTTGCCACCAGGGCCAAAGCGAGCCCCACGTAGAGCAGCACCTCGCCGAGCCTCTGAAGGCCGCACATCGGGAAGAACAGCCCGCCCATCACGGGCGCGACGGCCAGCCGGCCCGGCCAGTTGATGCGCAGCTCCACGCCCCGCTGCTGCGCATAGCGGCCGAGCACCAGCATCACGAGCTCGCGGGCGGCGAGCACCGCCAGGGCCCAGCGCGGCAGCAGCTCGAAGTGCCAGCAGACGATCACCCCGCTGACGACGAGCAGGCGGTCGGTCACGGGGTCCATCAGCGTTCCGAGCCGGCTGTACTGGCGCGTGACGCGGGCAGCGATGCCGTCGGCGTAGTCGCCCCAGCCGATCACCGCGAAGAGGACCGCGGCGAGCGCGTCCTGGCCGTCGTCGCTCGAGAGCGCGACGATCAGGAAGACGGGAATCAGGGCGAGCCGGGCGAAGCCGATCGCGTTCGGGATCGTCCACGGTCGAAGCGGCGCGCCGGCCTGCGTCTGCGGCGGCGGCGGGCCCGAGCGGTCAAGGCCGGACAGGCGGCGGAAGGTCAAGCGCGGCGCGCGCCAGCGCTCGCGCCCCTCGGCGCCCGCGCCGCGGGCCGCGTCCCGGCGCTTCTCTAGGGGAGGCTCCGCCATAGCTCGCCGATCGCCTCGAGCAGCGCGGCGGGCTCGCCTTCCAGCGGCAGCGGGTCCGCCTCGCGGCGGCCGCGGCGCACCTGCACCTCGATCTCGCCCGACTCCAGCGAGCGGCGGCCGACGGTCAGTCGCAGCGGGGCTCCCAAGAGCTCCGCGTCCGCGAACTTCTCGCCGGGCCCGAGCTCGCGGTCGTCGTAGACCACCGAGAGCTCGCCGGCGAGCAGCGTCTCGTACAGGCGGTCGGCCGCCTCGCGCTCGGCGCTGCCGGGCTTGCCGAGCGTCGTCAGGTGGATGTCGAACGGGGCGAGCGCCCGCGGCCAGGAGATGCCGTGCTCGTCGGCGAACTGCTCGACGGCCGCAGCGACGATCCTCGCCGGCCCGATCCCGTAGGAGCCCATCCAGATCGGCTGCTCGGCGCCGTTCTCGTCGAGGTAGCCGGCGCCGAGGGGAACGGAGTAGCGCGTGCCGAGCTTGAAGATGTTGCCGATCTCGATCGCGGGCTCGATCGTCACGGGCTCGCCGCCGATCGTGTCGCCGGCGCGGACGGTCCGCACGTCGGCGGCCGCGTAGGCGAAGTCGCGCCCCGGGACGACCCCGCGAAGGTGCTCGTCCGGCCGGTTGGCGCCCGTCACATAGGCCCCCGGGGGGCCCGAGGCGACGGCCGCGTCGAGCAGGATCTCCACATCGGCCCGCGGCTCGATCGGGCCGATGTAGCCCGGCGGCCCGATCGACTGCTCGACCTCCTCGGGGCGCGCCGGCCGCGTGCGTGCCCCGAGCACCGTCGCGAGCTTGACCTCGTTGACCATGTCGTCGCCGCGCAGCAGCACCATCACGAGCCGCTCAGGGCGCTCATCGCCGGCCTCCACGATCACCGGATAGGCCTTCAGCAGCGCGCCCTCCGGGAGGCCCAGCTCGGCCGCGACGTCGCGAATCCCGGGCAGCCCGGGAGTACTGACCGGTTCCGGCGCATCGGGTGCCTCCGGCAGCGTCACCGGCTCCGGGTCGGCGATCGCGACCTCGATGTTCGCCGCATAGCCGGCGGCCAGCACGACGTCGTTCTCGCCGGCCGGTGCCGGCGCCATGTACTCGTGCGCGCCCGAGCCGCCCATCATGCCGACGTCGGCCTCGACGCGGTACCAGCGCAGCCCGGTGCGCTCCATGATGCGGTCGTACGCACCGATGTGCAGCTCGTAGCGCTCGTCGAGTCCGGCCCCGTCGCGGTCGAACGTGTAGGAGTCCTTCATGATGAACTCGCGCGTGCGCAGCACGCCCGCGCGGGGGCGGGGCTCGTCGCGCTCCTTGACCTGGAAGTGGTAGAGGATCAGCGGCAGGTCGCGGTAGGAGCGCACGATCTGCGCGACGTGCGTCGTGACGGCCTCCTCGTGGGTCATCGCGAGCACGAGGTCGGCGTCTTTTCGGTCGTGCAGCTTGAACAGCTCGTCGATCTCGTAGCGGCCCGTCTTCTTCCAGGCCTCCGCCGGCTGCAGCACCGGCATCAGCATCTCCCGCCCGCCGATCGCGTCGATCTCCTCGCGGATGATCTGGACGGCGCGCTCGTGGGCGCGCCAGCCTGCCGGCAGCCACGTCCAGATGCCGGCCCCGATCTGGCGGATCAGCCCGGCCCTGACCATCAGCTTGTGCGAGATCGCCTCCGCGTCGGCCGGAGCCTCCTTCTCTGTGGGCAGCAGGTATTCGCTGAGGCGCGTCACCGCCGCGAGCGTATATGGATCCACCGCGCGCCCGGCCGCCCCGCAGCCGTACCGTCCCCCGGGGGTCGATCCTCGACCGGGGCAGGCCAGGCCCCGAGCCGCCCCCTCCCCGGGGCGGCTGACGGGTTAGCGGGACCAGCCCCGAGCCGCCCCCTCCCCGGGGCGGCTGACGGGTTAGCGGGACCAGCCCCGAGCCGCCCCGGGGAGGGTCCGGGACGGCTCGGGGGTTTGGCCCTGCTCAGGCCCGCTCTGGACGGGCTACTGCTTAGAACCCGTAGGCCTGAGTCTGGATGGCGACCGTCTTGACCAGGTTGCCCAGTGCGATGTTGACGTCGTAGAGGTGCAGGCCCCATTCGGGCCCGATCAGTTCCTCCGCGGCTTCGTTGTGGGCGGTGAGGTCTTCCTGGACGGTCTGGCTGACGCCTTCTTTGAAGGCGATGTTCAGCCAGCTCGCGCCGTTTTCGCTCTTGCACTGCCCGGTTACGATCCCGGTCGTCTGCACCCACGGGGTCGAGGCGGTCGGCGTCGGCGAGCCCGCCCCGATGATGCCCGGGAAGGGCGTCGTCGGCGCCTCCGGGATCAGGGTCCCGATCGAGCCGTTCTGCTGGAGCAGCGACGGGTTCACGCACAGCACTTCCATCCCCGGCGGCGGGCTGCCGCCGAGCAGCGGACTGGCCGGCCGCCCGAAGAACGAGGGTTCAGGCGGTTCTTTCAGGAACGACGAGTAGGCGATCACGCAGCCGGTGTCGGTCGCCGCCGTGCACGCCGGCACGTTTTTGAACGTGCCGCCGACGCCTTTTCCTTCGGGCACGAGCACCTGGCCGCCGAGCAGGATCGCCGAGACGAGCTGTTTGCGCAGCGTCGCGCTCGGGTCGATCGTGCCCTGGGTCAGCGCCTCGAGCATGGCTGAGCCCTGGGAGTGCCCGACCAGCACGAACGGGCGGCCCTTGTTGAATTTTTTGAGGTATTCCTGGAACGCGCTGCGGACCCCTTCGAAGGCCGTCAGTTGGTTCGCGGGCGTGACGCCGCCCGGCGTGTTGATCGCCTGCAGCGTCAACTGGCGGTACATCGGCGCGTAGACGCGGCAGACCTGCGAGAAGCGCGAGGCCTGGTCGATCGCGATCTGCGTCTCCTGCGGTTCGATCGTCAGGTCGGCGTTCGGGCCTTCCTGTTCGGAGACCGTCGGGTAGACGTAGAAGCAGTCGACCGGCGGTTTGTGGGCCTTGGCGGCCGTCTGCACTTCTTCATGGCGCATCGTGCCGTTGTACGTGACGACCGTCGTGTCGCGGCTGGTCAGGCACGGGTTCGGCTTCTTGCCCGGCTTGCACAGCCAGACCGTTCCGCTTTTGGCCTGCGCGACCCCTGCCAGGGCGAGCAGCGCGAACGCCGCCAGGCCGACGACCAGCGCGATCGCGGGAGCGCCACGTCGACGCCTGCGACCACTGCGCGCGTCACACATCCTCTTCTCTCCCATCCTGATCCCCTCTCTCTCCTGACGCGGCCTCCGGCGAAGCTGCCGCGATTGCGAACGTATTCTAGTCACACACCCGTGAAAGACTCAAATGTCTAGCTGGCGGGATCCAGGCCGAGCAGCGCCGCCTCGATCTGGCGCAGCCGCTCGGTGTCGCCGGCGACACCCGCCACGGCGTCGTTGTAGAGGAACGCCTCCGCCAGGCGCACGATCGCATACGCCAGCAGGTCGGGAGCGAGGGCGGTCTGAAACCCTGCGCGCTGCTCCGCTTCGACGAGCCGCTGCACGGCGGCGATCATCCGCGGCTGGACCACGGCTGCGCTCGAGGTCAGGACCCGCAGCGCGAGGTCCTGCTCGGAGGCCACGAGCGTGCGCAGCCCCTCGGTGGTGGCCAGCTCGCGGTTGAACGCGTCGAAGCTGTCGAGCAGCGCCCGCGCGCCCTGCCCCCCGACGCGCTTGCGGAGCACCGCCAGGCGTTCCTCGCCGAGCTCCGCGAGGACCTCACCGAGCAGCAGCTCGCGGGTGCGGAACCAGCGGTGCATCGTCGCCCGCGCGAGCCCGAGCTCGCGGGCGATCGCCTGCACGTCGATCCGTTCCCCCGCCAGGAAGCGGGCGCGCGCGAGCGCCACGGCGTCCTCCCTGGACGCGGCCGCCGGACGTCCCGGACGGCCCCCTGCGACGGTCGAGCGTGCTGCCGGCATTCACCAAGCCTAAACACCGCGCCAGGCTGATAGAACAGCGCTCAGAGCAAGACCTGCGAGGAGAACCCCCGAGAAAGGGAGCCCAATGGCTTACACAGTCCCGCCGCTGCCATACGCCTACGACGCGCTCGAACCGCACATCGACAAGGCGACGATGGAATTCCACCACGACAAGCACCATCAGGCCTACGTGGACAAAGCCAACGCGGCCCTCGAGGGCACCGAGTGGGCGGATAAGCCTGTCGAGGAGGTGCTGCAGAACCTCGACGCGCTGGGCGACAAGAAGATGGCCGTGAAAAACAACGGCGGCGGCCACTACAACCACTCGCTGTTCTGGGAGAGCATGAGCCCCGACGGCGGCGGCGAGCCCTCCGGCGCGCTCGCGGACGCGATCGCCTCGGCGTTCGGCTCCTTCTCGGACTTCCAGGCGAAGCTGAAGGAAACGGGCGTCAACCAGTTCGGCTCGGGCTGGTCGTGGCTCGTCAAAGACGGCTCCGGCCTGCAGGTCGTCGGCACGGCCAACCAGGACAGCCCGATCTCGAACGGCCAGACGGCGCTGCTGGGCGTCGACGTGTGGGAGCACTCCTACTACCTCAAGTACCAGAACCGCCGCCCGGACTACATCGACGCGTGGTGGAACGTCGTCGACTGGAGCCGCATCGGAGAGCGGTTCTCGGCCGCCGGTTGATGAGAGAGATGGGCTCCGCCCCCCGAGGGGGCTCCGCCGCTGTGACGCGGGCGCGGGCGCATGGCTGCCGTGGGGTGGTTGACGCGCGCGAGGCGGGCAGATGATCCTCCCGTTCGACGCGGTCGGCGAGGGGCCCCCGGTCGTGCTGCTGCACGCCGGGATCGCCGACCGCACGATGTGGCGCGAGCACCTGCAGCCGATCGCCGAGTCCGGCCGGCGCGCGTTCGCGCTCGACCTGCCCGGCTTTGGCGAGGCGGGCCTGGAGCCCGGTCCGCAGTCGCCATGGGAGGACGTGCTGCAGACGCTGCAGCTCGTGACGGGCGGCCCGGTCGCGCTCGTCGGCAACTCCTATGGCGGCGCGATCGCACTGCGGATCGCCGCGATCGCGCCGTCGGCAGTCTCGGCGCTCGCGCTGATCTCCGCCCCCGCCCCCGGCGCGGATGACGAACCCTCGGACGAGCTGGCGGCGATCTGGGAGGCCGAGGAGTCGGCGCTCGAGCAGGGCGACTTCGACCGCGCCGTCGCCGCGATCGTCGACGGCTGGACGCTGCCGGGCGCCCCCGAGGAGCTGCGCGATCGCGTCGCCGCGATGCAGCGCCGCGCGTTCCTGCTCCAGCAGGCGACGCCGGACTCCGACCTGGCGCCCGATCCTCTCGAGGACCGGCTAGAGGCCCTCGCGGAGGTGCGGATCCCCGCGCTCTGCGCCGCGGGCACCCGCGACAAGCCCGACTTCATCGAGGGAGCCAAGCAGATGGCCGAGGTGCTTCCGCAGGGCCGCCATGCGACGATCCCGCGCGCCGGGCACCTGGCGCCGCTGGAGCAGCCGCGGGCGTTCCGGCGGCTGCTGCTGGGGTTCCTGGACGAGGTCGGCTCCGGCTAGCCCCTCGCGCATGCGGCGGCTCAGGGGAGGCTGCATGCAGCCTCCCCTCCCCGCTCGGCCGGGTCAGCCGACGATTTCTCCCTCGTAGGGGAATTCTTCTGACGCCTGTTCCACGGCCACGCGGATCGACTCTGTCCTCGTCGGGGCACAGCTTCCGAAGCTCGCCGCCTTGTCGAGCGTCTCCGTGACCGTTGCGAGCATTTCGCTGAAGAAGAATTCTTCCGAGCTGATCTTGTGGGGCAGCGTGTAGGTGCACCACGGTTCGGTCCCCAGGTGCACGACGCCCGTGACCGTCATCGTCATTCGCTCTTCGCTGGCGGGCAGCACCGCGATCGACTTGATCGCGCCGGCCAGTTTGTCGCCGGTTTCGCACGCGGACGTCAGGCTGCCCCCGCCGCCGATGTGATCGGAGGCCTTGCCGTTGGTGAGGACCGACGCCGTCTCGCTGGCGACGCAGGACGTCGTGGCGAGCTGGATGCGGGCGGCTTCGCCCGTCGCTGCGCGAACGTGGGTTGCTGCATCGACCAGCCACAGCTTCGGCTTCGCCGCCGCCGCACTCGTGGCGAACGCGCCCAGCGCGAGCAGCACGACGGCCACGGTTCCCAACGTCCGTGTCTTCATCTCTTCCCCTCCAGTGCCCCGTTGGCCGGGTCAGCGGAGAGCGCCCGGGTGTGGGCATGATACGGGTGTTCAAGTGGCTCGAACAGACCCGATCGGGGATACGTCCGGGTTCGGACAGGTTCTCTGCGCGCTACGCCCGGCGAGCTTCGCGCCGGTTCTCAGCCCCGCGAGAAACGCCGCCCCGCGACCGGCGAGACGGCCTCGTCGAGCGCCACGGGCGAGCCTTCTCCGTTGCCGCCGGCATCGGCCGACGAGGAGCTGGCGCCGGGCTCCACCTCCGGGGAGGACGCGAGCATCTCCTCCAGCACCTGTGCGGCGGCTTCGTCGTTCTGCGCCGCGGCCGCCTCCATCGCCGCGATCCGCTCCGGGGTCATCTGCGTGTCATCCTCGTTCTCGGCCAGCCAGGCACGCGCCTCGGCGGCCTCGACCTCGTCGCGCTGGATGGTCTTGCCCGAGGCGTAGTAGCGGTCGATCTCCTTGAAGAGCTCGTCGACGAGCTGCGCCGTCGGCACCTTCTTCAGCGGCTCGCCCTTGGAGTAGATCATCCCCATGTCCTTGGCGCCGGTGATGCCGAAGTCGGCGTGGCGCGCCTCGCCGATCCCGTTCACCGCGCAGCCGAGCACCGAGACCTCGATCGGGTCCTCGTAGGCTTCCAGGCGCTGCTCGACTTCGGCGACGACCGTGTCCATGTCGAACTGCAGCCGCCCGCAGGTCGGACAGGCGATCAGCACGGGGCCCTTCTCGCGCAGCTTCAGCGCCTTGAGGATCTCCCAGGCGACCTTGACCTCTTCCTCGGCGTGGAAGGTCGACAGCGAGATCCGGATCGTGTCGCCGATGCCGTCGGCGAGCAGCGTGCCGAGCCCGACGGCCGACTTCAGCGAGCCGGACCACTTCGTGCCGGCCTCGGTGACCCCGAGGTGCAGCGGGTAGGGGATCCGCTCGGAGAGCATGCGGTTCGAGGCGATCGTGTTCGGCACGGACGTCGACTTCATCGAGACCTTGAAGTTCTGGAACTCCAGCCGCTCCATCAGCTCGACGGTCTCGATCGCCGCCGTGACGAGCGCCTCGACGGGGTTGTCGTACTCGAGCTGGCGCAGGTGCTTGGGCAGCGAGCCGGAGTTGACGCCGACGCGCAGCGGCGTGCCCTTCTTCCGCGCGAGCTCGATCACCTCGGCGACCTTCTCGGGCCCGCCGATGTTGCCCGGGTTCAGGCGCACGCAGTGGGCGCCGGCCTCGATCGCCTTCAGCGCGAGCGTGTGGTTGAAGTGGATGTCGGCGATCACCGGGATCGGCGATTCGGCGACGATCGTCTTCAGCGCCTCGGCGTCGGGCTCGCGCGGCACGGCCACGCGCACGATGTCCGCTCCGGCCTCCGCGACGGTGCGGATCTGGCGCATCGTCGCCGCCAGGTTGGCGGTCTCTGTCTTCGTCATCGTCTGCACGGCGACGGGCGCGCCGCCGCCGATCGGCACGGCGCCGACGTGGATCTGCCGTTCTGAGGCCACGAGCGGATTGTAGTTGAGCCCACCCGCCCCGCCTCGCGGCTACGAGCGGCCGGCGAGGCCTCCCAGCACGCTCTCGACGTTCGTGCCGTCCGGGTCGAAGACGAATGCGGCGTAGTAGCCGGGACCGTGCTCCGGGCGCTCGCCGGGCTCGCCGTTGCTGCGGTATCCGGCGGTCAGCGCGGCGGCGTGGAACTCCCTGACGGTCTCGCGGTCGGGAGCGGGAAACGCGATGTGGAGGTTCTCGGTCGGCGGCCGTCCATCGGCGACGAGCGAGAACGTCGCCCAGGGGCCGCGGAACTGGACGCCCTCCTCCCAGCGACGCCCCGGCCGCAGCCCGGTGTATCGGGACAGGGCTGTGTAGAAGGCCTCGGCCGGCGCGAGCTCGCGGACCCCGAGCCACAGGTGGTCGATGTGGCCGCCCCCCCGGGTGTCGCCGTGGTGGACCGCCTCGACGCTGTTGCCGTCGGGATCGCGCAGGAAGGCGCCGTAGTAGTCGGACCTGTACTGCGGGCGCTCGCCGGGAGGACCGTCGTCGGTGTAGCCGGCATCCGTGCCCGCGCGCCAGAAGGCGTCGACGTGCTCGCGCGAGGGCGCCACGAAGCCCGCGTGCAGGCCGAGCGTCGGCGGGTGCTCGGCGCTGGGCGCCGCGACCATGAACTCCCTCCAGCGCACGAAGCGCTCGCTCGCGCTGTCCGGCTCGATCCCGATCGCGCCCAGCACGGTGCGGTAGAACCGCTCGGAGGCCGCGAGGTCGGAGACCCGGATCGTGACGTGGTCGAACACGCCGCCCGACTCTAGCTCGGCGCCGGCAGGCGCGGACGGCCGGCAGGGCTATGCTCGCCGGGCGTGTCCGACGTCTACGCAACCGCGCGCGGACCGCTCGCGCGCATCGCCGGCCCGCTCGCCGCGCGGACGCGCAGGCGCCGCCACGAAGCCTTCTTCCCTTCGCTGGACCCGACCGCGCGCGTGCTCGACCTCGGCTGCGGCGCGATCGGCCTGCGCGCGCTGGAGCCCAGGCTCGACATTACCGGCGTGGACCTCGTCGAACGGCCGGCGTACCCAGGGCCGTTCGTGCTTGCCGACGCCGCCGCGGGGCTGCCGTTCGCGGACGGCGAGTTCGACCTCGTCTACTGCTCGAGCGTGATCGAGCACGTGCAGCCGGCGCGCCGTGAGGCGTTCGCGGCCGAGCTGCGGCGCGTCGGGCGGGGCTGGCTCGTGCAGACGCCCGCGCGCTCGTTCCCGATCGAGCCGCATTCCCTGTTGCCCGCCGCGCAGTGGCTTCCGGTCGCCCTGCGCCGGCGCTACTGGCGGCTCGGCGCGGCCGGGGATTGGGAGGAGATCGAGCTGCTCTCGAGGGGCGAGCTCGAGGCGCTGTTCGGCCCGGCGCGCGCCGAGCGCTTCGGGCCGCTCGCCAAGAGCTGGGTCAGCGTGCGCGCCCCACAGGCCTGAGCCGGGCCGTCAGCCGGCCAGGTGGCCGATGTCGTTGCTGAAGCCGTTGATCACGAGGAACAGCATCAGGAGGATCCCGACCGAGCTGTACCGGTACATCGCCTGCAGCGAGACCCGGCGGCCGCGCAGCTTCTCCGCGACGGTCCAGGCGATGTGCCCGCCGTCGAGGGGCAGGAACGGGAACAGGTTGAGGATCGCGAGCGCGAGCGAGAAGAAGCCGAGGAAGACGAGCGCGTATCCGGCGCCGGCGGTGACGGTTTCGTGCGCGACCTCGGTGATGCCGATGATGCTGTGGACTTCGCCCCGCGCTTTTTGACTCGTGAACGCGCGGCCGAGGCCGGACAGGGTCTCCTTGAGCGTCCCCCACATCGCGCCCAGCGCGCCGCCCGCGGCACCGGCGACGCCGACCTGTTTCGGCGCGACGCCGAAGACGAAACCGATCAGGGCACGCTTTTCGCGGGCGCTGTACCGCGGGTAGACGGTCAGCCGCAGCGTCTGTCCTGCGCGCTCCACGACCAGGTGGACCGGGCGTCGCCGCCCGGCAGCCCTGCACTTGCGCGCCCGCGCAGCGGTGCGACTCGGTCACGTGCATCACGCGCAGCGGCGTCGCCGGCGTGCCGTCGATGCTGACGATGCGGTCACCCGAGCGCGAGGACGCCCTGCGCCGGCGCTCCTTTCTGGACCCCCGCGACCTTGTCGGTGAGCGCGAGCGTCTGCGTCCGGCTGAGGTTCGAGAGCGCCGTGTCGCCGTTGACGTTGCCCGCCAGCAGCACCGCGGCGAACAGCACGAACGCGATCAGGATGTTCACCGCCGGACCGGCGAGGATCACGACGATCCGCTTCCAGGGCGCCTGGTTGTAGTAGGCGCGGCGGCTGACGTCCGGGTGCAGATCCCCGATCTCTTCGGGGTTCATGCCGGTGATCTTCACGTAGCCGCCTGCGGGGATCGCGCCGATCGCGTACTCGGTCTCGCCGCGTTTGACCTTGAAGAGCGTCGGCGGGAAGAACAGCGAGAAGCGCTCGACGCGCATGCCGACCGCCTTCGCCGCGGCGAAGTGCCCGAGCTCGTGGAGGATCACGAGCATCACGATGCCGAGGATGGTGATGACCCAGGTCATGAGGCTCGGCCCAGTGTGGCAGGGCCGGCACTCGCTCCCGTCCGGTTCCCTCCGCTGCGCCCATGCCCAGGCCGCACGGCGGCGATGCCCGGACGGCGGCCCGCTGCCTCAGTGCAGCGCCGCGACCGCCTCGACGGCGAGCTCGCGGGCGCGGCGGTCGGCCTCGTAGAGCGACTCGAAGTCGAGCACCGGCTGGCCGCCGAGGGCCTGCAGCGTGCGTTCGATCACCTCGGAGATCTCCAGGAAGCGCAGGCCGCCCCGCAGGAAGGCGTGCACCGCGACCTCGTTGGCGGCGTTCAGCACGCACGGCGCGGTGCCGCCCTCCGCGGCGGCTTCGCGCGCCAGGCGCAGGCACGGGAAGGCGCCTACGTCGACCGGCTCGAAGTCCAGGCGCCCGACGGCGGCCAGGTCGAGCGGCTCGATCGGCAGCTCGGCGCTCTCGCCGCCGTGCAGCGCGTAGGAGATCGCGATCCGCATGTCGGGTGGCCCCATGTGGGCGAGCATCGCGCCGTCGGCGAGCTTGACGATCCCGTGGATCAGCGATTGCGGGTGGACGACGACCTCGATCTCCTCGTACGGCGTCCCGAACAGGTGGTGGGCCTCCATCACCTCGAGGCCCTTGTTCATCAGGGTGGCGGAGTCGATCGTGATCTTGCCGCCCATCGCCCACGTCGGGTGGGCGAGCGCCTCCTCGACGGTCACATCTGCGAGCTCCTCGCGCGAGCGCCCGCGGAACGGGCCGCCGCTGGCGGTGATTGTGAGGCCGGTAACCGAGCCCGGCGGCTGGCCGGCGATCAGCTGGTGCAGCGCCGTGTGCTCGGAGTCGACGGGCACGATGCGCGCCCCCGTCGCTTCGGCGAGCGCGGTGACGAGCTCGCCGCCGACGACCAGCGACTCCTTGTTGGCAAGCGCCAGGTCGATGCCCTCCCCGAGCGTCGCGACGGTCGGCGCGAGGCCGGCCGAGCCGACCAGCGCGTTCAAGACGAGCTCGGCCCTGGACTCGACGACCAGCCGCACGAGCCCCTCCGCGCCGGCGAGCACGCGCCCCTCGGTCCAGCCCTCAGCGGCCCGCGCCGCCGCGTCCGGGTCCGCCAGCGCGATGCGCGGGACGTCCTGGGCGCGCGCCTGCTCGATCAGCGGCTGCCACGAGCTCTCGGCCGAGAGCCCGACGAGCTCGAACTCGCCGCTTCGCTCGCACACGTCCAGCGCCTGCCGGCCGATCGAGCCGGTCGAGCCCAGGATCAACAGCCGCCGGCGCTCTGCCACGACCCGATCATAGGGCGCGAGGATTTAGCTGGTTTTCAGGGCCCGCTCAGGGTCCCTTCAGCGGCGCGGCCGATCATCACTGCCAGTGAACGTTGTTCTCCTCCCCCTCCTAGTGCTCTGGCTCGCCGTTGCGGTCCTCACCGTAGCGGCGAGCCGAGCCGCCTCCCGTGCCGATCAGCGCGCCATCGCCCGGCGCACGGCCGGCGCGAGCCGGCAGGGGGCCCGCTACGGCGAGTCCCCTGCCGGACGCTCTGACGCTCAGGCTGCCTACGGCTTGGCCGTCAGCCAGGGCGTGTAGTCGACCGTCCCGGTCGCGCCGTTGCATTTGGGGCTGTTGTTCGGGCCCTGCATGCAGCCCCACCAGTTGTTCTCCAGGTTGACAGCGGTGCCGGGAGCGCCGTTGGCCCCGGTGCTGTTCTTCTGGATCACGTTGCCCGACCCGGTCACGTTGGCCTGACCGCCCGATTCCTGGGTCACGAACACGCCGGCGCCGAAGTGCTGGATCGAGTTGCCGCTCAGCGTCGCCGTGACGTCGCCGAATCCGAAGCCCAGCAGGTCGGTCGTGATGTAGGCGCCATACGTCAGCCCTTCGCTGACCGAGCCGCCCGTGCCATCGACCTTGTTGGCGGTGAACGTCGGGCCCTGGCCCGAGACCTGGCTGCCGAACGCTGCCAGGCCGACGGAGCAGCCGCTGACCTTGTTGTCTTCGAGGCTCGCCGAGACGTAGGGCGCGAACACCCACACGCCGTAGCCGTTGACGGTGCATTCGGAGACCTTGTTGTCCTTGATCACGTCCGCGCTCCCACCGGATCCGCCGTTGTTGTCGGTGTGGATGCCGCTGGCGGACTTCGTGACCTTGTTGCCGATGAACGACGTGCCCTTGGACCAGTTGGCCGAGATCGCGTCATTGGAGTTCGAGACTTTGTTGCCTTCCATCACGCCGGAGCCTTCGAACTCGAACATCGCGATCGAGGCCGGGTCGCCCTGAACGTTGTCGACGGTGTCCTTCTTGAACGCGAAGCTGCCGCCCGAGGACGCGTAGATGCCGCGCAGGTAGATGTCGTGGACCGTCACGCTCGTGACCTGCAGGTTCTGGAACGTGCCCGCTTCGTGGTTGGTGATGATGCCGTTGCGGGCGTCGATGTCCTTGCCGCCCACGACCACGCCGCTCGTGAGGGACGGGTTGTCGCCCTCCACGGTGAGCTTCGAGATCGAGACGTTGCTCGCTTCGACCAGGATCACGTTGCTGGCCGTGCCGCTGCAGAGCGAGCCCGGCGAGCACACCGGGTTCGAGATGGCCGGCTCGATCACCGTGCTTTTCCCGTAGCCGACCAGTTTGACGGGCTTGTCGACCACGACGTTTTCGACGTAGGTGCCCATGCCGATCGTGATCGTGGCCCCTTCGGCGGACCCGTTGATCGCCGACTGGATGCTGCTGTACGCGCAGCCGCTGCTGCACACGGTCTTCATCGCGAACGCCGGCCCGGCAGCAGCCAGG
Source organism: uncultured Solirubrobacteraceae bacterium (assembly GCA_963721285.1). GTDB lineage: Bacteria > Actinomycetota > Thermoleophilia > Solirubrobacterales > Solirubrobacteraceae > Palsa-744. Next base: position 616,868 of record CAVRIN010000004.1, read on the forward strand.
CAGCCGGCGAGAACTGCACAGGCCAGCGCGGCCCGGACGGTGCGTCTCATGGTTCCCTCCATCTCCATTTCCCCCCCAGAAACGGGGCTTGACGGGAGATCGTAGGGTTTTGTCAAGCATCCCGCCGTCGTGGCGGCTGCTCACGTCCGCCCGCTGACATTCTGGGTCCGCGCCTGCCCGCGGGTTCGAGCGCGCGGAAATGCGGCCGGCGCTGCTTGAAATCCGTGCAAAGCGGGCACCGGATGGAGCGATGCCGTGCGATCCCAGACGGCCGGATCTGTCGGTGGTGATGCCGTTGGACACTCACACGCCGCGCTCCGCGCGCCACGTCGTCGCGCAGGTCGACCATCCCTCGCCGGACCTCCGCGACGTCGTGATGCTGCTCTGCAGCGAGGTCGTCACCCAGGCCGTCGAACTGTCGCCCGGCGGGAACGTCGAAGTGCGCGTCTGGATGCCCGAAGACGTCGTCCGGGTCGAACTGATCGGCGCCCTGGACGGCCTGGACGTGAGGATCCGCGAGCACGCCGAGCATGCCGAATACGCCTCGCTGCTGCTCGAAGAGCTCGCCGACCGCTGGGAGCTCGAGGAGGGCGAGGCCGCGGGGCGGATCTGGTTCGAGATCGACCGGCACCGGGTCGAATCGCCGCTCCAGGCGGCCTACTGAGAGCGCGTTCGAGCAACGGGGCCGCGCCGCCGCTCCGGAGGCGAGACTGAAGACGTGCTCTATCGCGCGATCGCGCCGTAGCGCCGGGCCCAGCGGTCGTCGCAGTCGAGATCCAGGTCGTAGCGGAGCTCGCGATCCTCGGGGAGCGCTTCGTCGACCTGCTCGGAGAGCTCCCGCGCGCCGCGCCTGACGCCGATCACGGCCGCCTTGGCGACGGCCGTGTCGATCGCGAGCCAGTCCTTCTCCGAGAGTTTGATCTCGAGCCGCTCGAGCAGCTCGGCGACGACCGGCACGGTCGCCTCGTCCAGTGCCTCGGTGAGATGGTCGTACTCGGGTGCCATGGCCTCAAATCTAGTACCCGGGCGAGGCCTCGGCAACCCGACTTCTGGCCTCTCGATGCCCCTAGAGATGCGGGATACTGCCCGCCATGTCGCGGGAGAACGTCGAGCTCGTGCGCAGGTTCCTCGAGCTCCTGAACGAGGAAGAACTCGATGTCGCGCTCTCCTACGTGGCGCCCGATGCGGAGCTGGACTGGTCCGACTCCCAGGCCCCCGACAGCGGCGTCTACCGGGGCCCCGGCCAGTGGGGTGAATGGCTGGCGGGGCGCTCCGAGGAGCTGGTGGAGTCCCGTTTCGACGTCACGGAGCTCCTCGAGTTGCCGCCCGACAGGGTCCTGCTGGTCGCATACATGCGCGGACGGGGTCGGGCCAGCGGCATTGAGATTGGCGGCCTCGGAGCCGCCGTCTGCACGGTGAAGGAGGGACGCCTGGCGAAGCTCACGCTGTACCAGACGCGCGCGGAGGCACTCGAGGCGCTGGGGCTCGACGCACGGCCCTAGGGCAGGTACGCGGCCCGTACTCATTGCCTTCGAAGGGCCCAGTCCGCGGCGCCCGGCCGAGCGCAGCAGGGGGGGCCCGGCACCGCCGAGCCCCCCTTACGACCTATCTCGCGTTTGCGTCTCGGTCAGACCAGCGCGCCGAGGAACAGTCCCGTCTCGCACTCGGCTCAGATCAGCCTGCCGAAGATGAACAGGCCGGCGCCGAAGCCTTCTTCGCCACGGTCCTGGAAGCCGAATGAGGCGCTGATCGTAGCTTTCTTTTCGCAGGTCGCCGAGGAGAGTTCTTTGACCAACTTGACCTTGGCTTTCGTAAAGGTCAACACGACCTGCCGCCATTCCCCTTGCGGCGCAAACGCCAGCGTGCCCTTGAGGGTCGTCGCCTTGTAGTAACAGAGCGCGCCGCCGGAGTACAAGATTCCCACGTAGACCGGTTCGGCAGCGGATTTCGCCTTCAACTGCACCTGGCCTTTGCCTCCCTTGAGGTTCAGGATCGCGTTGTCGGGGATCACGATCATTTCCGCTTCGGTTCCCAGCGGCGAGGTGTTGCTGCATTTGCTCCCGCCGGCGAGCGTGCCCTCGCCTTCGTGCATTTCGACCGTGTCGGTCACTTCACCGTTGGTCAGCGCGGTGCCTCGGATCCCGCTGAAGGCCGCGCCTTCGCAGGTCGCGGTGCCCGTCGATGTTTCTATGAAGAACGAGTTGGCGCCGAATCCTTCTGTTTCAGAGATGTGAAAGAGGACCATGTCGAAGTTATCGCCCGGGGCGATCGGTGTTTCGACGTATTCGCCGCCGTTCGATTCGTAGGAGCCGAGAAGGAGTTTCGGTGCTTTGGCCGCGGCTGAGCCGGCCGCCAATCCGGAGACTGCCGCTACGGCAGCCAACGCCAAGGCCAATGCCGTGAATCTGCGCATGCGCTTCCCCCCTTTAGATGCTGCGGACGCCCCGAAGTGGGGCGCGGTCGACCCTACTCCCATGGCGAACACGCGGTCCCTACCCACCCGGGCTGGCCCGAATCCTGGCCTGAGCGGGACTGGTAGCGGCAAACTGTGGCTTGCCAGAGCCGATCTGCGCCCCTAGTGCACGTACGCCGCCCAGATGTAGTAGCCGGCCACCGCTGTGAACAGCACGGCGTCGAGGCGGTCGAGCGCCCCGCCGTGCGCGCCGAACAGCCGGCCCGAGTCCTTGATGTTGGCCTCGCGCTTGACGAACGACTCGAAGAGATCACCGACGGGGGCTGCGAGCGCGACACCGAGCCCGATCACGAGCGCGTGCGTGCCGGGCAGCCATTCCTGGTAGCGGCCCGCGATCCACACGCCGAGGATCGCGAAGAGCATCCCGGTCAGCAGGCCCTCGACGGTCTTGTTCGGCGAGATCGACGGCGCGAGCGGGCGTTTGCCGAACATGCGCCCGCCGAGATAGGCGCCGGTGTCGCCGAGGAACGTGCCCACGAGCACGTCGATCACGATCGCTTCGCCGTGGGGCAGGCCGCGCAGCAGCACAGCGTGCGCGAAGCCGAAGCCGATCCAGTAGATCCCGAGCAGCGTCAGCGCCATGCCGCCGACGCTCGGATGCGGTGAGAGCAGGGTCAGCCCGAAGAGCATCGGCAGCACCAGCGCGGCGACGAGCAGCAGCTGGAACTGGTCGCCGTACTGGGCGGCCAGCAGCAGCGCCGCGAGCGCGATGAAGCCGGCCAGGCGAACGGGATGGGCGCGCCGGTACATCGCGTACAGCTCGTGCATGCAGATCGCTCCGAGCACGAACAGGCCGGCCGTGAACACGAGCCCGCCCTCGAGCACGAGGAACAGCGCCACGGCGATCGCCGGGATCGCGGCGAGCACGCGCTTGGAGAAGTCCGAGCGCGGTCCGCGGCGGCGGCGGCGGCGAGCCGCGCGACGGGCGCGCTCGCGCCCGCGGTCGGTGTGGGCGGCGGAGGTTCGGGGCCCGCCCGCCCGAGGCCCGCGGCGGCGTGGAGGAGTTGTCGTGGGGCGCTCGCGAGCCATCAGCGGGCTCTCACCGGCCACCGAAGCGCCGCCTGCGGGCTGCGTACTCGGCCAGGGACTCCTCCAGCGCCCGGCGGCTGAAGTCGGGCCACAGCTCGTCGCGGAAGACGAGCTCCGAGTAGGCGGACTGCCACAGCAGGTAGTTCGACAGGCGGCGCTCGCCGCTGGTGCGGATGATCAGGTCGGGGTCGTGCATCTCCGGCGCATAGAGCCCGGCCCGGAACGCCTCCATGCCGCCGCCCTCGTAACGGGCTGCCGCGTCGAGGATCTCCGCCCGGCCGCCGTAGTTGAAGGCCACGTACAGCGTGATGCGCGCGTTGCCCGCGGTCACGCCTTCGGCCCACTCCATCTGCTCGATGAGCGCGGGCGCGACGCCGTCGCGGCGCCCGATGAAGCGCATCCGCACCCCTTCGCGGTCGAGCTCGGGCGTTTCGGTGGCGATCCGCTGCGAGAACATCGCCATCAGACCCGCGACCTCCTCCGCCGGCCGCGACCAGTTCTCGGTCGAGAACGAGTAGACGGTCAGCTCCTCGACGCCGAGCTCGGCGGCGTCGCGCAGACGGGCCTTGACCGTGTCCGCACCGGCGCTGTGGCCCTCGTTGACGGGCAGGCCGCGAGCGCTGGCCCAGCGGCCGTTGCCGTCGGTGATGATCGCCACGTAGCGCGCGCGCCCCTCCGCCGCGACGTCCGCGGACTCCATCAGACCGCCAGGATCTCCTCTTCCTTGATCTTCAGCACGCCGTCGAGCTCCCCGACGCGGCTGTCGGTGAGCTTCTGCAGCTCCACCTCGGCGCGGTGCTCGTCGTCGGAGGAGGCTTCGCCGTCGTTCTTGAGTTCGCGCAGGTGTTGCATCGTGTCGCGGCGCACGTTGCGGATCGCCACCCGGCCCTCCTCGGCGAGGTTGCGGACGACCTTGACGAGCTCCTTGCGGCGCTCTTCGGTCAGTTCCGGGACGACGAGGCGCACGAGGTTGCCGTCGTTGGAGGGCGTCAGGCCGACGTCCGACTCGTTGATCGCCTTCTCGATCCCCTTGATCGATGACTTGTCGTAGGGCTGTACCGTCAGCAGCCGTGCCTCGGGGGCCGAGATCGTCGCGAGCTGGTTCAGCGGCGTCATCGCGCCGTAGTAGTCGACCTGGATGCGATCGAGCAGGGAAGGGCTCGCGCGGCCCGTCCGGACCGTCGAGAACTCGTGCTGCGCCGCCTCGACGGACTTGTGCATCCGCTCCCTGGCGTCCTTGAGCAGTTCGTCGATCAGGTTCTCAGCCATCCTGCTCTCCTTGGGGTGTCGATACGAGCGTGCCGACGCGCACGCCCGAGATTATCCGCGGCAGGCTCGTGTCGTCTTCCATGTTGAAGACGTTCAGCGGCATGCCGTTGTCCATGCAGAGCGCGAGCGCGGTCGAGTCCATCACCCGCAGCCGCCGCTCGATCGCTTCGAGATGGGTGATCTCGGGGATGAACTTCGCCTCCGGGTCGAGCGCCGGGTCGGCCGTGAAGACGCCGTCGACACCGTTCTTGGCCATCAGGATGATCTCGGCGTGGATCTCCGCCGCGCGCAGCGCGGCCGCGGTGTCGGTGGTGAAGAACGGGTTGCCGGTGCCGGCCGCGAAGATCACGACGCGGCCCTTCTCGAGGTGGCGCATCGCGCGGCGGCGGATGTAGGGCTCGGCCACCTCGGAGATCGCGAGCGCCGACTGCACCCGCGTGTGGGCGCCCATGTCCTCGAGCGCGTCCTGCATCGGCAGCGCGTTGAGCACCGTCGCGAGCATCCCCATGTAGTCGGCCGTCGCACGGTCCATGCCGGCGGCGGCGCCTTCCATGCCGCGGTAGATGTTCCCGGCGCCGACGACGATCGCCACCTCGACGCCCTGCGCGTGCACGTCGGCGACCTGCTTGGCGACCGCTCGAACGCGCTCGGGGTCGGTCCCGTACTCCAGCTCGCCCATCAGCGCCTCGCCTGAGAGCTTGAGCAGGATCCGTTTGAAGGCAGGGGCCATCGGCGGAGCAGAGCCTATCCCGGCGACTAGAGGGACGCGGGCGTCGGTAGGCCCTACTGGCCCACCGCGTACCGTGTGAAGCGGCGGATGACGACGTTCTCCCCCGTCGTCGCCGTGAGCTCGTCGCGGAGCTCCTGGACGGTCCTGCCCTCGTGCTTGGGGTTGTGCATCTCCTGGTCGAGGAGCACGATCGTCGACAGCCACGAGTCGAGCTTGCCCTGGACGATTTTCTCTCTCACGTTCTCGGGCTTGTCCGCCGCTTCCTGCTCGTAGATCCGCGCCTCGGCGTCGCGCTCGTCCTGGGGCACGTCCTCGCGGGTCACGTACTTGACCGTCGGCGTCGCCGCGATCTGCATCGCGACCTCGCGGGCGAAGCCGGTGAAGTCCTCGTTCTTGGCGACGAAGTCGGTGTTGCAGTCGACCTCGATCAGGACGCCGACGTTGTTGCCAGCGTGGACGTAGGACTGGATCGTGCCCTCGGTCGCGGCGCGCTCGCCGAGGTCCTGGATTTTCTTGCCCTGGCGGACGCGCAGCAGCTCGATCGCCTTCTCCGCGTCGCCCTCGGCCTCGATGAGCGCCTTCTTGGCGTCCATCATCCCGGCGCCCGTGCGGTCGCGCAGCGCCTTGACGTCCTTGGCTGAGATCTCGGTGGTGCTCATTTCTGCTCCTCTTCGGCGGGCGCGGCGGCCTGCGCGTTCTCGTCTGTGGTCTCGGCGACGGCCACGGGCGGGGCCGGCTCAGCCGGGGGCGGAGGCTCGGCTTGCGTGCCGTCGCCTTCGGCACTTTCGGCGACCGTCTCGGCGGGCGCCGAGGTCGCATTCGCCGGCTGGCGCGCGTCGGCACCCGCGGTCATCGGGGTGACGGTCTCGCTGCCCTCCCCGAGCGTCGCGGGGTCTGCGGGCGGCTGCACCGGCTGGGTCTCGGGGGCGGGCTGCTGGGCGGCGGCTGCAGCGGCGGCCTTTTCGGCCGCGGCTTTGTCCTCGGCCTCTTTCTGCGCCTGTTCCTCGGCCTCGCGCTTGGCCTTCTCTTCGGCCTCGCGCTTGGCGCGCGCTTCCGCCTCGGCGCGTGCGCGTTCCTCGGCCTCCTTACGGGCGCGGTCCTCCTCGGCGCGGAACACCGAGTGGCCGTCGGCGACGACCTGGCCGATCGCCTGTGTGATCAGGGCGCAGGAGCGAATCGCGTCGTCGTTGCCCGGCACCACGAACTCGATGCCGTCGGGGTCGCAGTTGGTGTCGACGAGACCGATGATCGGGATCCGCAGCCGCTGCGCCTCTTTGACGGCGATCACCTCGGTTTTGAGGTCGATCACGAACATCGCGTCGGGTACGCGCTGCATGTTCTTGACGCCGCCGAGGTTGGCCCGCAGCTTGTTCAGATCGGCCTGCGCGGCCATCCGCTCGCGCGTCGGCAGCAGCGCGAGCTGGCCCTCGGTCTCGTAGCGTTCGAGGTCGTGCAGGCGGCGGATGCGCTGGTTGATCGTCTGGAAGTTCGTCAGCAGCCCGCCGAGCCAGCGGTGGTTGACGTACGGCATGTCGGCCGCCTCCGCGACGTCCTTGATCGTGTCGCGGGCCTGCTTCTTGGTGCCGACGAACAGCACCGTGCCGCCGCGGTGGGCGAGCGTGCTCGCGAACTCCTGCGCCTGCGCTAGCAGGGCCTGCGTCTTGAGCAGGTCGATGATGTAGATGCCGCCGCGCTCTCCGAAGATGAAGCGGCGCATCTTGGGGTTCCAGCGGCGCGTCTGGTGGCCGAAGTGGACGCCGGCCTCCAGCAGCTCCGCGATTCCTACTTCAGCCACGGGCTACTCCCTTGTTCAGTTTCTGTTGTGCCGTACGCGGATGCGCGGACCCGGAGCCGAGACTGGGCTCGCTCCGGGCAGGGCCGCGATCCGTGCTCGCACGGGTCGAAGTTCCTGGATCGAATCCCTCAGGATATCTGACCACCGGCTCCGCCGGCGGTGCCCGCCCGCTCGAGCGCGGCCTGCAGGTCCTCTGGAAGCGGCGAGCGGAGCTCCAGCCGCTCGCCCGTGATCGGATGCTCGAAGGCGAGCCGGGCGGCGTGCAGGAACTGGCGCTCGAGGCCGAGCAGCCCCGGATGGCCGTACTCGGGGTCGCCCGCGACGGGATGGCCGATCGCCTGCATGTGGACCCGGATCTGGTGGGTGCGGCCGGTCTCCAGCCGCACGCTCAGCAGCGATGTGGTGGGCAGCGCGCGCTCGAGCGTGAAGCGCGTGCGCGCCTCGCGCGCACCCGCGCCGCCGACGGCCATCCGCGTGCGAAGCCGGGGGTCGCGGCCGACGGGCGCGTCGATCGTCCCTGTGCGCGAAGGCGGGCGGCCCTCGACGAGCGCGATGTATTCGCGTTCGACCTGCCGCGCCGAGAGCGCGGCCTGCAGGCGGCGATGGGCCTCCTCGCTGCGCGCGACCACCATCAGGCCCGACGTGTCGCGGTCCAGCCGGTGCACGATCCCCGCGCGCTCCGGGTCGCCGCCGGACAGTTTCGGCGCCAAAAGCTGCGAGAGCGTGTCCTCGCGATGGCCGCGGCCGGGATGCACGACGAGGCCCGCCCCCTTGTCGATCACGATCAGGTGCTCGTCCTCGTGGACGATCGAGAAGCTCACGGCGCCTCCTCGGGCTCCCCGGTCGCCGGCGCGGAAGACGGGGCAGGGTCGTCGGGGTCCGCGCGATCGCGTGTGCGGTCGGCGACGATCAGCAGCACGAGGATCCCGAGCGTGATCGACGCATCGGCGAGGTTGAACGGCGGCCAGCCGAGCGGGAGCTTGATGAAGTCCGTGACCGAGCCACCCCGCAGGCGGTCGATCACGTTGCCGACGGCGCCGCCGATCAGCATCCCCGTCGGCAGCCAGATCAGCGGCGTCTCGAGGTGCCGTGCGAAGTAGACGAGCAGCACGGCCAGCGCGACCCCGATCAGGACCGTCACGCCGAGGTGGCTGCCGGGCAAGAAGCCGAAGGCGACGCCGCGGTTGCGGGTGTTGACGAGCTCGACGCCCGGCAGGAACCGGTGTTCGTCGCCGGGGGTGATCGAGCCGCGCACGATGTGCTTGGTCAGCTGGTCGAGTCCCGCGACCAGGAGCGCGACGGCCCCCGCCAGCGCCCAGACCTCGGCGGGCCGCCGGCGGCGGCTCGCTGCGCGATCTGCCGGCCGGGCCATCGGGCTGTCAGCCGCGGATGATGCCTTCGACGACGATGCTGTTGATCAGCTGCAGCGCGATCAGGGCGAGGATCGGGCTGAAGTCCCAGCCGCCGAAGCTCGGAAGCAGCCGCCGGAAGATGCGCAGGTACGGTTCGACGGTGTCGCGCAGGAACTGCAGCGCGGCGTTGCTCGCTCGCGAGTAGGGCGGCCGCAGCCCGGCTGCGAACAGCAGGTTGACGACGATGAAGACGATGATCAGGATCTCGTAGACGTAGATGATCGAGGAGAGCACCCCGGCGAGATCGGTCCGTGCGGTCGCCGGCAGCATCAGCGCTCCTCCAGGACCGCGTCGAGCGCGTCGCTGAACGCCGCCCTGATGCCGCCCCGCTCGAGCGCGTCCACTCCTCGCGCGGTCAGCCCGCCGGGGGATGAGACCTCGCGGCGGATCGCCATCGTGTCGTTTTCGCGCCGGCGCAGCAGCTCGGCCGTGCCGGCGAGCGTCTGGACGACGAGCTCGGCGCCCTGCGCGGCCGGGATCCCGCGCCTGACGCCGGCGTCGATCTGCGCCTCGGCAACGAGGGCGACGTAGGCGGGCGCGCAGGACATCAGCCCCATCGCGACGTCCACCAGCCGGTCGTCGAGCACGACGAGCGTGCCGAGTTCGGCGAACAGCTCGCCCACCGCTTTGTCGGTGTCGGCGTCCTGCACGGGTCCCGCGGCCTGCACGACAGCGCCCTGGCGCACCTCGACGGGCAACGAGGGGATGAAGCGGTAGACGGGCCTGTCGGGGTACGCGTCCTTCAGGGCCGCGAGCGGCGTCGCGGCGAGGATCGATGCCACCGCCTTCGCGTGCGGCGCGAGTTCGGCGGCGACGGACTCCAGCTGGGCGGGCTTGTGGCAGAGGACCACGAGATCCGCGCGCTCCGCCACCTCGGCGTTGCTCGCAAGCGCCTCGCCGCCGACCTCCTCGGCAAGCGCCCTCGCCCGCTCGGCGATGGGGTCCGTGCACAGGAGCGGGCGTTCCCACCCCCGCGCCATCGCCCGCGCCATGTTGCCGCTGCCGATCAACCCGATCTTCATGGTGCGCTCAGCCTATCCGTGGGATCTGTCGGCGAGATCAGCAGCAAGTTCGGCGCCGCAGGAGTGTCTTGGCGTGCCAGCGCCAAGGCTGGCATTACTTGAGACGCAGGCAGCGTGGCGTGCGACGCACGCGAGCGACCGCGAAGTGCCCCGAATGGGGTAAGGACGCCGCCAGACGCCGGCGATGGTGCGTCAAGACTGGTTGAAGAAGCCCTTCTCGATCAGTCTCGCCCGCTCCTCCGCCGAGATCTCGACGTTGCGCGGCGTGAGCATGAAGACCTTGTCGGCGATCCTCTGCATGCCGCCGTCGAGGGCGTAGGTGAGGCCGGAGGCGAAGTCGATCAGGCGCTTTGACAGGTCGGTGTCCGAGCTCTGGAGGTTGAGGATCACCGGGATCGAGTCCTTGAACTTGTCGGCGATCTGCTGGGCGTCGTTGAACGACTTCGGCACGACCAGGTGCACGCGGACGTCGCCGTTGGCCCGGGTGGCGACCGGCTTCAAGGTCGCGGTCCGGCCGCGGCCTCGACCGCCGCCGCCTGCGGCGTCTTCGTCGTCCTCGGCGAAGATGTCGTCGTACTCGTCGCGGCGGCGCCGCAGGCGTCGTACGTTCGGCCGGTCGCGGTAGCGGTCCTCGATCTCCGCCTCGGCGGCGACAGGCTGCTCGTCGTACTCGTCGTCGTCGTGGTACTCCTCGGCGAGACCGAAGTACACCAGCGCGCTATGCCAGGAATCCCTGAAGCTCATATTGCTTTGCGTGTTCGCCCGCGGAGCCTGTTTCCCTGCAGATGCTAGGGACTCGTCGCGGCCGGGGTCGTCACTGATCGTACAAGCTCGTGCCGATTCTCACGATTGTGGCGCCCTCCTCCGCGGCGACGCGGAAGTCCTGCGAGGTGCCCATCGAGAGCTCGGCGAGGCCGTGACGGGCCGCGAGCTCCCGCAGCGCGGCGAACCACGGCCGGCTCGCCTCGGGGTCGGCGGCCAGGGGCGGCATCGTCATCAGCCCGGCGACCGGCAGCGGCGAGGCGGCGAGGTACTCGCCGATCTCCTCGGGCGCGATCCCGGCCTTGCCCTCCTCGCGGGCCACGTTGACCTCCAACAGCAGGCGCAGGCCGGGGTGCGCGTGCTCGGCGTGGGCGCGCAGCTGGGCGAGGGCGGAGCGGGAGGCGAGCGAGTGGATCAGCGTGACGTGCGGGACGATCGCCTTGACCTTGCGGCTCTGCAGCCGGCCGATGAAATGCCACTCGAAGAGGGTGCCGTGCGCGGCGATCTTGCGTTCCAGGTCCTGGGCACGGTTCTCGCCGACCAGCTCGACGCCTCCCCGCGCGAGCGCCGGCAGCTCCTCGTCGGGCACGTACTTGGTCGCCGCCAGGATCCGCACGTCGCGACCGCCCGCGGCGTCGTCGATCTGGTCACGCACGCGAGCCAGGTTCGCCGCCACGCGAGCCGGGTCGAGGCCCCGGATCAGCTCAACCACGCGACCGCCGCCTGACGCCCCGCCGCCTCGCCTTCGCGACGGTGGGAGAAGAAACGCTCGTCGCAGATCGTGCAGCCGCCGAGCGCGCGCACCGTTGCGACGCCCGCGTCGTGAAGGCGGGCGCGGGCGGACAGGCGCAGGTCGGCGTTGGCGTGGCCCGCGATGCCCGCCTCCGCCCCGCGATGGGGGTGCCGAGCGCCTCGTGGACCTCGGGGCCGACCTCGTAGCAGCAGGGGCCGGCGCACGGGCCCATCACGGCGACGAGCGCCTCGCCGTCCAGCTCGCCGACCGCGCGGACACCGCTCTCGATCACGCCCGCGGCGAGCCCGCGCCAGCCGGCGTGGATCATGGCGACGGCGCCCTCGCCCGCGATCGCGACCGGCAGGCAGTCCGCGGCGAGGACCATCGCACCGAGCGCCGGCAGCGGCGTCGCCTGCCCGTCGGCGTGCTCCAGCTCCCCCGTCTCGGCTTCGCGCGCCGGCATCGAGCGCACGACGCTCACGTGCGCACCGTGCACCTGGTAGCCGCGCGCGAGCCGCTGCAGGCCGAGGCGCTCGCGCAGCCGCTCCCTCGCCTCGGCGCCGTGCTCGTGCCCGGCGCCGCCGACGCTCGACATGTTGCCGTCGGAGCGGTCGCTGAAGTAGACGCCGCCGCCGGGGATCGCGATGCTCAGCCCGTCAGGCATCGACCGCAGGCGGGATCTCGTAGTCGAGAGCCGCGCGCAGCTCCTGCTCGCGCCCGTCCACCCCTCCGTCGCGCTTGGACGCGAGGGCCACGGAGAGCCGGATCCCGACCTCCGGGCCCTGCGGCACGCCGGCGGCGATCAGGTCGTTGCCGTCGATCTCGAGCCGGATGTGGCGCTGGGTGTCGAGCCAGTCGCGGACCCATGCACCGGCCTCCGCCGAGCTCCTCGCCGCCAGCGCACCGGCGATCGCGACCCCCTCGAGCGGATAGCGCTCGAAGATCGCGTACGCGTCCGCAGCGCTGCTCAGCGTGGCGGGAAGCTCGGCGCACGCCGCGCTCTGCACCCGCGCCCGCAGATCGCCTGAGAACCCGAGCCGCGTCATGCTCTCGAGCGCCTCGGCGAAGCGCGCGTCGCCTTCTGCGAGCGCGCCGTTGACCGCGACCGCCACCAGCAGCACATCGCGCGCGCCGTCGGGCGGTAGCAGACGTTCTGCCTCGGCTGCGAGCGCGCCGTCGAACCCGGGCGGGCGGGCCCCCAGTCCCAGCGCGCCCAGCACGCCGAGCTCGCCCAGCGCGCGCATCGCAGCCTGCCCGTCCGTTTCCCGGAGCGCCAGCCAGAGCTCCGAGGCGAGCCGATCCCCCGAGACGGTGCCCAGGGCGCCGCCCCCCAGGGCCTCCGCGGCCAGCTCGCGCGTGCGCGGCTCGATCTCGAAGCCCAGCCGCGCGGCGTAGCGCGCGAGGCGCAGGATCCGCGTCGGGTCGTCGATGAAGCTGCGCTCGTGCAGGACGCGAAGAACACCAGCCCGCAGGTCCTCGAGCGCGCCCTCGACCGAGATCAGCCCCTCGTTTTCGGCGCCGTGCAGCGGCAGCGCGATCGCGTTCACGGTGAAGTCGCGGCGGCGGAGGTCCTCCTCGGGGTTCCCCGGGCGCACCTCGGGCAGCGCGCCCGGCGCGGGGTAGGACTCGGCCCGGCGCTCGGCGATGTCGACACGGCCGTACCCCCATGCGACGGAGGCGGTGCCGAAGCGCTCGTGGAGCAACGGCTCGACCCGGCGTCCGTAGGCGCGCTCGCCGGGCGAGACCGACGCGGCGATCTCGCGGGCGAGGCCAGCCGCGTCCCCGGCGACCGTCACGTCCAGCTCGCGCGGCCAGTGGCCCAGCAGCAGGTCGCGCACCGCGCCGCCCACGAGCGCGACGTCCTCGCGCCGGCGCGCCTGCGCGAGCAGCTCGGGCCCACCCGGGATGCCGGGGAGACGCTCCAGCACCTGCTCGGCCGTGTGGATCGGGTGCGTGGCCCCCATGCCCGGCTCCTCAGGCGCCGCGCACCGGGATCCCGGCCCCCGCCAGGTGCGCCTTGGCCTCGGCGATCGTGTGCTGCCCGTAGTGAAAGATCGAGGCGCACAGCACGGCGTCCGCGCCGGCGCGGAGCGCGTCGACGAGATGGTCGAGCGTCCCCGCGCCGCCGGATGCGATCACCGGCACCCCCACCCCCTCGCTGACCGCGCCCGTCAGCTCGAGGTCATAGCCGTCGCTCGTCCCGTCGCGGTCCATGCTCGTCAGCAGGATCTCCCCCGCCCCCCGCTCGACCCCCTCCTTCGCCCACTCGACCGCGTCGCGTCCCGCCGGCGCGCGCCCGCCCGCCACATACGCGGCCCATCCATCCTCAAAAAAATCCTCACCGTCCGCGCGCCGCTTCGCGTCGATCGCCAGCACCACGCACTGGGACCCGAGCGTCTCGGCCAGCTCGTCGATCAGCTCCGGCCTCGCCAGCGCGGCGGAGTTGACCGAGACCTTGTCCGCGCCCGCGTCGAGCACCGCCTGCGCGTCGGCGACCGAGCGCACGCCGCCGCCGATCGTGAACGGGACGAACACCTCGTCCGCCGTGCTGCGGGCGAGGCGGGCGATCGTGTCGCGCTTCTCGTGCGTGGCCGTGATGTCGAGGAACACGAGCTCGTCGGCGCCCTCGCGGTCGTAGTGGGCGGCCAGCTCGACGGGGTCGCCGGCGTCGCGGATGTCGACGAATTCGACGCCCTTGACGACGCGGCCGCGGTCGACGTCCAGGCACGGGATCACGCGCTTGTAGTGCACGCGGTCACGGTAGTGGCTCGCGCGCGGCCGCGCCGGGGCCCGGCGCTTCTCAGGCTGCGAGCGCCGCGCTCGCCTCGGCGACCGTGAAGCGGTGCTCGTACAGCGCCTTGCCGACGATCACGCCCTCGATCGCGTCCAGGTCCCGCTCCGCGCGCAGCGCTGCCAGCGAGCGCAGGTGCGCCAGCGTGCCGATCCCGCCCGAGACGATCAGCGTTCCGACGTCGACCGCGCGCGCGGCCCGATCGACAGCCTCCAGGTCGGGGCCGTCGAGCATGCCGTCGTGATCGATGTTCGTGAACACGAAGCTCGCAACGCCCTCCGCGCGCAGTGCTTCCAGGGCCTCGGGCGCGGAGACATCCGAGGCCTCGAGCCACCCGTGGGTCGCGACGCGGCCGTTTCGCACGTCGATGCCGACGACGACGCGCTCCGGGCCGTGCGCGGCAAGCGCCGCGCGCAGCATCTCGGGGTCGGTCATCGCCGCGGTGCCGATCACGACGCGCTCGGCGCCGGCGCCGAGGGCCTCGTCGAGCGCCTCCGTGGAGCGAAGGCCGCCGCCGTACTGCACCGGCACGCCGGTCTCGGAGGCGATCCGCCGGAGGTGCTCGACGTTCACCGGCTTCCCGGCCCTCGCGCCGTCGAGGTCCACGACGTGCAGCCGCTCGGCGCCGCCCTGCACCCATGCCAGCGCCGCCGCCAGCGGGTCGGCGTCATACACCGTGCTCGCGCCGAAGTCGCCTCGCTCGAGCCGCACGGCGCTGCCTTCGAGGATGTCGATCGCCGGGTAGAGCCTCACCGCTGGCAGCGCTCTAGGACTGCGCGATCGGGCGCAGGTCGGGGCTGGGGCGGCCCTCCCCGTCTCCGGCCCCGCAGATCGCCGCGAAGTTGCCGAGCATCCGCAGGCCGGCCGTCGAGGACTTCTCGGGGTGGAACTGGACGCCGTAGAAGTTGCCGCGCTGTACGGCGGTCACGAAGCGCTCGCCGTACTCGGCCGTGCCCAGCACGTCCTCTGCGTCGGCGGGCACCGGCGCGAGCGAGTGCACGTGGTAGAAGGCGCAGCGCTCCGGCAGGTCGTGCACGAGCGGCGAGTCCGGGCAGCGCGAACGTGACCTCGTTCCAGCCGATGTGCGGCAGCTTCTCCGAGCCGACGCGCAGCGGGCGGACCTCGCCGTGCACGAGGCCGAGGCCCTCGGCGCCTCCCATCTCGCTGGAGCAGTCGAAGGCGAGCTGCATGCCCAGGCAGATGCCGAGCAGCGGCGTGCCCGCCGCGAGGCGCTCGCGAAGCAGCTCGTCGAGGCCGAGGAGCCTGAGGTTCTCCATCGCCTGCGGGAACGCTCCCACGCCCGGCAGCACGAGCCCGGCGGCGTCCCTGAGACGCTCGGGATCCGAGCTCAGCAGCGGGCGCGCGCCGACGTGGGCGAGCGCCTTCTCGACCGAGCGGCGGTTGCCCATCCCGTAGTCGACGATGCCGATCTCGACGCCGACGCCCGCGGGCACGGCCGAGCTGCCACCGTCAGCTGCGGCGCTCATGACGTCAGCGTGCCCTTCGTGCTGGGGACGCCGGGCTCGGTCGGGTCGATCGCGACGGCCTCGCGAAGCGCGCGCGCGAACGCCTTGAAGGCCGCCTCGATCATGTGGTGCGCGTTGCTGCCGGCCTCGACGCGCAGGTGCAGCGTGAGCTTGGCGGCGTTGGCGAGCGCGCGGAAGAACTCCTCGGTCAGCTCGTGCTCGAAGCCGCCGGTCGAGCCGGGCGGCAGCTCCGCCTCGAAGACGGTCAGGGGGCGCCCTGAGATGTCGATCGCGCAGCTCGCCCGGGCCTCGTCCATCGGCACCGTCGCCGACCCGTAGCGGGTGATCCCCGCGCGGTCGCCGAGCGCCCCGTCGAGCGCCTGCCCGAGCACGATCGCGGTGTCCTCGGCGGTGTGATGCGCGCCCGTCTGGAGGTCGCCGTTGACCTCGACGTCGAGATCCATGCGGCCGTGCCGCGCGAGCAGGTCGAGCATGTGGTCGAGGAAGCCCACGCCCGTGCTGCGCGCGCCCTCGCCGGTTCCTTCCAGCGACAGCCACAGGCGGACGTCGGTCTCCCCGGTCTTGCGCTCGATGCTGGCCGTGCGGCTCATGCCGGCCCATTCTCCCCGATGCGCGCCTCCATCGACTCGGCGTGGACCTCGAAGCCCTCGGCGCGCGCGATCGGAGCGCCCGCGGCGGCGAGCTTGGCCGCGGCGGGGCCGACTCGCACCTCGGTCATGCGCCGGCGGAAGTGGCGCGGCGAGAGCCCGGAGGCGAAGCGGGCGGCGCCGGCAGTGGGAAGGATGTGATTCGAACCCGCGACGTAGTCGCCGAACGCCGTCGCGCTGGCGGCGCCGACGAACAGGCAACCGGCCGAGCGCACGCCCCCCGCGAGCCGCTCGACGTCCTCGCCGATCAGCTGCAGGTGCTCGGCCGCGAACGCGTTGGCAAGCGCGATCGCCTCGGTCGCGCCGGGAACCTCGAGGATCGCGAACGCGGCCTCGCCCACCGTCGGGCGCTCGAGAACGAGCTCGCCGAGCCGGTCCGACAGCAGCGTGCAGAGCTCCGGCGAGGGCGACGCGGCCGCGACCAGGCTGCCTTCGCCGTGCTCGGCCTGGGCGAGCATGTCGAGCGCGGCCAGCTCCACGTCCTCGGGGCCGCACGCGGCTCCGAGCAGGACGAGCAGGTCCGACGGCCCCGCGAAGCCGTCGATGCCGACGAGCCCGGAGAGCTGGCGCTTGGCCTCCTGCACGTAGAGGTTGCCCGGGCCGACGATGACCTCGACCGGCTGGACCGAATCGGTGCCGTAGGCAAGCGCCGCGATCGCCTGGGCGCCGCCCATCCGGTAGACGCGCTCCACGCCGCAGAGCCTGCAGGTGCCGAGCACCGCTGGATCGATCTCGCCGTCGGGACCCGGAGGCGAGCAGACGGCGACGTCGATCACACCCGCCGAGCGCGCGGTCACGACGCCCATCACGACGGTGCTGGGGTAGGGCGCGCGGCCGCCGGGGACGTAGACCGCCGCGGAGCCGACAGGGACCTCGCGCAGCCTCAGCTGCTGGCCCTGCGGCAGCTCGAGCGAGGCATCCTGCCCGACGCCCGCGTCGGCGACCTGGGCGACGTTCGCGATCGCGACCTGCAGACCCGCGACGAGCTCGAGCGGCATCTGCCGGATCGCCTCGTCGAGCGCCTCGGCGCCGACGAGCAGCGGCGGGGGCTCGCGCCCGCCCGTGTCCAGGCGCTGCGTCAGCTCCCGCACGGCGTCGTCGCCTCGCTCGCGGACGGCCGCGAGGATCTCCGCGACCGCGGCGGCGACGGACTCGCCGGCCGGGACGAGGGCGCGCAGCCGCGCCGCCGCTGCCGCCGGGCCGCCGAGCCCGGCGACGTCGGCCTCGTTGAGGCGCAGCAGGTCCATCTCAGCGCTCGCTCGGGAGCGGCAGCGCGCGCAGCCGCCGGCGCAGCTCGTCGATCGCCGGCGCCTTCAGCTTGTGGGCGACGGGGTTGGCGATCAGGCGCGCGGTGCACTCGACGATCTCCTCGCGCACGACGAGGTTGTTCTCGCGCAGCGTCGTGCCCGTCGCGGTGAGGTCGACGATCGCCTCGACGATCCCCGTCAGCGGCGCGA
The DNA here is from genome assembly GCA_963721285.1 of uncultured Solirubrobacteraceae bacterium. Lineage (GTDB taxonomy): Bacteria > Actinomycetota > Thermoleophilia > Solirubrobacterales > Solirubrobacteraceae > Palsa-744. The sequence goes on from CAVRIN010000004.1 coordinate 634,475, forward strand.
GCTCGACCGAGCCCTTGACCTCGACGATCTCGGCCTGGCGGCCGGTCTCTTCGAGGTGGCGGGCGGCGATCCGCGGGTACTTGGTCGCGACCCGCATGACCCCGAGCCGGCGCAGCGCCTCCTCGGCCGGGTCGGGCCCGGCCTTGCCTGCCAGCACCATCGTGCAGCGTCCGTACCCGAGGTCGAGCAGCTCGTAGACCTTCCTGCCGTCCTCGCCGAGACGCTGGGGTGTCTGCTCGAGCAGCACGTCCTTGCCCGTGATCCCGAGGTCGGCAGCGCCCGCCTCGACGTACGTGGGCACGTCGGAGGGGCGCATCGTGATCACGCCGATCTCCTCGAAGAGCAGCTTGCGGTCGTTCGAGCGCAGCTCGGCGGTGTCGAGGCCGAGCGCTCCGAGCAGCTCGACCGTGTCCTCGAACAGGGCGCCGCGCGGCACGGCGATCGTCAGGTCGCCGAGCGAGCTCACGCGCGGCCTCCGTCGCCGGCGCTCGCCGCCGGGCCGGGCGTGGGTGCGTCGTGCGTGTGCGCTCCGGGGCCGGCGCCGTCCTGCGAGCCCGCGTTCGCCAGCAGTGCGCCTGTGCCGCGCTCCTCGCCGGCCAGCGCGAGGTGCAGGCGATCGATGCCGAGCGCGAAGCCGACCGCCGGCAGGCGCCGGCCGAAGCGGCCGAGCAGCTCGTCGTAGCGCCCGCCGCCGCCGATCGGCACGCCGAGCGCGGGGTCATAGACATCGAAGACGGCGCCCGTGTAGTAGCCGATGTTGCGCACGAGGCCGAGGTCGAAGATCACCCGCGAGGCGACGTCCGGCTCGAGCAGCTCGAGCACCTGGCGGAGCCCCGTGACCGCCGCTGCGGCCTCGGCGGGGGCCTCGGCGAGCAGCTCCGGGCCCCCGCGGCGCTGGGGCACCTCCAGCAGCAGCTCGGCGGCCTCGCCGGCCAGGCCCGACTCCGCGATGCGGCGCTCGAGCTCGACGAAGTCACGCATCGCAAGCGCCTCGAGCAGGCCGTGGCGAGCATCCTCGGCGACGTTCAGGCTCGCCATCAGCGCCGGGAACAGCGAGGCGTCGCCGAGGCCGACGCGGTAGCCCTTCAGGCCGGTGGCGTCGAGCGAACGGCAGAGCACGGTGAGCGCCTCGGCGGTGCCCTCGGGGGCGGGCGAGCCGATCAGCTCGATGCCCGCCTGCAGCAGCTCGCGGGGCTGGCCGCGCGCCGGTGCGACGCCGCGGTAGCAGTGGGCGAAGTAGCAGAAGCGCAGCGGCGGCTCGGCGCTCGCGTAGCGGCTGGCGACGACCCGCGCGATCGGCACCGTCATGTCCGAGCGCAGGACGAGCACGGCGCCGTTCTCGTCGAAGACGCGGTAGGCGGGTTGGGCTTCGGCGAGCGCGGCCCGGGAGAGCACGGACTCGTACTCGAGCGCGGGCGTGTACACCTCGCCGTAGCCGTGGCGCTCGAAGACGCCGCGCAGCGCGTCGGTGATCGCGCGGGCCTCGCGCGTCTCGTCGGGCAGCACGTCGCGCGTGCCGCTGGGGATCGGGTGGATCATGCCGATCCGAGGTTACTCAGGGCCTGTCCCGGTCGGGGGTGCGAAGGCGATCGGCAGCATCCAGCGTGCAGGCCCTGCCGGGACTGGTCCCGGCCTAGGCGGGTACGGGCTCGGTGGCCACGCGCTCGATGCGCGCGCCGAGATCGCGCAGCCGCTCGTCGATGCGCTCGTAGCCACGGTCGATCTGGCGGATGTTGCCGATCTCGCTGCGGCCCTCGGCGCAGAGCGCGGCGAGGAGCATCGCCATGCCGGCGCGGATGTCGGGCGACTCGACGCGCTCTCCGCGCAGGCGGCGGGGACCGGTGACGATCGCACGGTGCGGGTCGCACATGACGATGTCAGCGCCCATCAGGATCAGCTTGTCGGCGAAGATCAGCCGGTTCTCGAACATCCACTCGTGGATCAGGATCGAACCCTCGGCCTGGGTCGCGAGCGCGATGGCGATCGAGGTGAGGTCGGCCGGGAAGGCCGGCCAGGGGCCGTCCTGGATCTTGCTCTTGTAGTCGCCGACGTCGGCCTGCACGACCAGCTTCTGCCCGCCCGGGACGAGCACGTCGCTGCCGCGGAGCTCGGAGCGCAGGCCGAGCCGTTCGAAGACGAGGCGGATCATCCGCAGGTCGTCGGGGACGGTGTCCTTGATCAGCAGCTCGCCGCCGGTCACGCCCGCGAGCGCCATGAAGCTGCCGATCTCGATGTGGTCGGGTGCGACGTCGTGCTCGCAGCCGCGCAGGCGCTCGGCGCCGTTGACCGTGAGCAGGTTCGAGCCGATGCCCTGGATGTCGGCGCCCATCTTGACGAGCATGCGCGCGAGGTCCTGGACGTGGGGCTCGCAGGCGGCGTTGCCGATCACGGTCGTGCCAGGCGTGAGCGAGGCGGCCATCAGCGCGTTCTCGGTCGCCATCACCGAGGGCTCATCCATGAACACGTCGGTCGGGCGCAGGCCGCGCGGGGCGCTCAGGACGATCTCGCGCCCGCAGTCGGCGATCGCGCCCATCGCTCGGAAGGCGTCGAGGTGCGGGTCCAGACGGCGGCGACCGATGACGTCGCCGCCGGGCGGCGGCATCACCGCGCGGTGAAAGCGGGCGAGCAGCGGGCCGGCCAGCAGGAACGAGGCGCGGATCTGCTCGGCGAGCTCGCGGTCGATCTCGACGCCGCCGACCTTCGCGGCGCAGAGGGCGAGCTCGTTCGGCCCGCGCCAGGAGACCTCTACGCCGAGTCCGCGCAGGATCTCGAGCATCGCCTCGACGTCGCGTATCCGCGGCACGTTGCGGACGACCACCTCCTCGTCCGTGAGCACGCTCGAGGCGAGGATCGGCAGTGCGCCGTTCTTGTTTCCAGCCGGCACCAGCGTGCCGGACAGCGGCGCCCCGCCTTCGATCACGAACTTCTCCATGAGCTTGCGGCGCCGCGCGCGGACCACGATCGGGCCAATTTTGCGGCGTTCGGAGAGGGTAACAGCCATCTGTTCAGTGGAGTTCGAGTTGGGGCGGCGGGAACCTGCCTGCGCCGGACTCGCGCCCTTGATCGGCGTCCCGGCAAGGTCCGGAGGGGGAGCGACCGGAGCCGCATGACCCACCCTGTTGCAAGCCGCCTTGCAGGATCAGGTCACATGAATGGCTCTAGCAAGCCGTTTCCGGCGCCGCCTCCAGCGCGTACACATGTTCGCAGATGTTCCGTCCGCATGCCGTCCTACGGTACGAACACATGTTCTCATCACTGCGGACATCGCCTCTAGCCCAGCGGACGCTCGGCGCGCTGGACCTGGCCCGCTCGTTCCTCATGCTCGAGGACGACAATCGTGTCGACTGGGAGGTCGGCCGGAACGAGCGCGAACGGCCGGTCCACCCGCACCGGGCGCCGCTGCGCCGGCGGCCCGCGGCGCGCAGGCCCGGCACGGCCCCCGCGCGGCATGAGTGCATCTCCCCCACCTTCTACGGCCGGCCCGGCGCGCGAGGGAACGCGTGGGCTGAACGCCGGGATGCCTTCCCGGCGTGCCGCGTGCCCCCCGCCACGGGGGGTGGCAGGCGGCCAGGGAGCATGGAGACGCTCCCGGGACGCCACCGCCACGCCCGCCCCGCCGGAGCCGACTGCCGGCGGGGCGGCGGCGGCGATCGTCGGCTAGCCTGAGCCGGCGCCCGTTCGTGATGGGGAGCCCCCACCGCGGGGGCAGGCAAGCGGGAAGGAGAGACCGATGGAGCAGCGGGTCAGCCTGGTCACGCTCGGCGTCGAGGATCTCGGTCGCGCGCGGCGATTCTACGAGGCGCTCGGGTGGCGAACCGGTGCGGCGCCGGAGGATGACGTCGTCTTCTTCCAGGCGGGCGGGATGATCCTCGCCCTCTGGGGACGGACCCAGCTCACGGAGGACAGCGCGGTGGACGACAAAGGCGGATACGGCGGCGTCGCGCTCGCTTACAACACGCGTGATCCAGCCGAAGTGGACGCGGTCATCGAGCAGGCGCGGGCTGCCGGCGCGACGATCGCCCGCGAGCCGGGCGAGGCCTTCTGGGGCGGCTATACGGCGGTGTTCGTCGACCCGGACGGACACCCGTGGGAGGTCGCCCACAACCCGCACTGGACCGTCAACGAGGACGGGAGCGTCCGACTGTCGGATTGATTCACGAAACCCGGCATCTGGGCCGGTTACACTGCCGCCATGGGGCGTGTCCGTGTCCGGCGCTCAGCAGTTGTGCTCGCCTGCCTGGTCGCGGCCGGCGCCGTGGGCCCCGCCGACGCCAGCGCTGCGACGACCCCCGTGTCGCCAGCGATCTCGCCGGAAGCCCAGGACGAACTGGCGCGCGCGAGCGCTGAAGCCGAAGCGGCGGCGATGGTGGCCGCGGTCCAGCTGCCGGGGGGTTCGGTGCGGATGGCGTTGGAGCCGGCCGGTGACGGAAACGCGCTTGCGAACCCGCCACCCTCCCCGCCCGGTGGATTCCCCGCCGTTGAGGAGATCGGTTGGGCTTCGGTTCCGGAGCCCTCGAGTTCGCTACTCGCCTATCTCCACGAACACCCGCCCGCGGGAGCGACCGTCGAGAGCTTCTTCTATCCCCCCACGCAGGTGCCCAACCCAGCGCAGGTGGTCCTGCGATTTCCGCCACGGACTGTCGGCCCGATCAACGAAACCGAGACTCGCATCACGCTGCTCGAGCGCGCGGGAGGAACCACGGACGTGCGGATCCGGGCACTCACGCTGTGGGTGCCCACCCCTCGTCCGATCCCGGCCGGCGCGAAGCTGCTGCGTGTGAAGACGGACTTTCGGCGGCCGCCCCGCATACGGACGACGCGGACGCTCACCGTCCCGAGGAAGATCGAAGCGGTGCGCATGACCATCAATGCGCTCCCGGTGCCGCGACCGTCACTGCTGGTCAGGAGTTGCCCCGCGTCATCCGGACACATCTCGCTTGCCTTCTACATGAACCGCGAAGCTCGCGGCACGCCGCTCGCACGCGTGGACATCGCGATCGGAGGCTGCGGCGGAGTGTCCTCGACGATACGCGGCGTCGAAGCGCCATCGCGGCAAGGGCTCCCTGCGGTCCGTCCGCTCGCGACAGTCCTGGGCATCAAAATTCCTGGCTACTGAGCCGCAGGGCGCCACAGGCCCCTGTTGTAAAACCCAGGAAACGCGACGAGCCGCCGGCGCTCATTGCGCGGGCGGCTCGATCGTCTAAGAAAAACCGGCGGCGTCCTACTCTCCCAGGCCCTTGCGAGCCAAGTACCATCGGCGCTGAGGGGCTTAACTGCTCTGTTCGGAATGGGAAGAGGTGTTTCCCCCTCGCTAAAGCCACCGGAAACCGGTGAGAGTCCGTGCCCCTGTGCGCCAGGACGACGCACGAACGGAGACAGAG
>CAVRIN010000005.1:0-88783 GCA_963721285.1 uncultured Solirubrobacteraceae bacterium
CGGGAGGTGTCGGGTGCTCGATGCCGCGTCGAAACGCCGTGTGCTGCTTGCGACGCTCGACCCTGAGACCGCCCGCCGGCAGAATCGCGAGAGGACGATCGAAGAGGCTGCCTGCGCCGCATCGCGGCCAGTAGAGAGGCAGGCAGTACCGACCAGGCGTCCACCGGGACCTCGACGCGGCGCGCCTACGTCGGGACCGGCAGGGACGCGCGCCCTTCCGGCAAGCGCTCTGAACCGCGTCGCGACGAAGCTGACGTACATGGTCGCCTACGGTTGCGTGGTGTGTGCTCAGCGTCGATTCACAGAGACACCCGAGTTTTCCGGACATCTGGTCGAATCAGTCGCTTTCCGGTGCCGCCCGATGACGTTGACCATCCACTGGCCTCTCCTCCCGAAGGTTGGGCATCGTAACGGAGGCGGAAAGGATCGCAACTAGATCGCGGTGGCTTCCAACTCGAGGTTGGTCGCCAGCAGTGCCAGCCCCGGCACGTGCGCGAGGGCTCGGTTCGCCCGCCAGATCGGCCCCTCGAGCCGGGCGGCCAACTGATGGTCGAGGGTCAGCGGGAGAAGGTTGGTGCGTCTGAACTCGTCCACGCGAAAGCCGTGCCCGGCGAGGAGCGCTGTCGCGGATCGCCTGTCATAGACGCGGTCGTCGGGGAGCGCGCCGTGGTAGTACATCCCGGTCCGCTTGGCGATCGCCTCGAGGTAGGAGAACCGGTTCGGCAGCTTGTAGACGAGCAGGCGCCCTCCTTTCCGCAGCACCCGGTGAAGCTCACCGAGGGAGCCCTCCGGGCGCTGGACATGCTCGAGCACGCCGCAGGCGAGGACCGTGTCGAACTCCTCCTCGAAGGGCAGAAGCACGGGGTCGCCACTCACGTGCCGTTCGATACCGGGGAACACGCCAAGGGGCATCACTGTCGTGTCGCTCCCCTCGACGTAGTCGAAGGCCACGACATCCACTCCGCGCTGTCCGAGCAGGTGACTCATCTGACCGTGGCCACAGCCCCAGTCGAGCACGCGGCCGGGGCGCACAGCGGCGACGCGGTCGGCGATCGCGACGTACTCGCGCATCTGGGGGCCGGAGCGCAGGTTGACGTCGATGCGGCGCTCGCGGTGCGAGGACATCGGCCGGCATCCTACTGCCGCTCCGGGGCGTCCGAGCCCGTCGTTCACCCCTCGCGGAGTCCCGGCAGAGCCGCTCCGGCTCCGCCGGAGTCCCGGTGCGCGCCGTCGTCTGGCGAGCGTGACATCAGCCGCTCGGCAACGCGCCCGGGCCCCGGGCCCGGTGCTCATGCGCCGGTCCACTCTCCATCGCGGGGAGGTGCTCTCCCGTGGAGGCTTGATACCTGCTGGCGTAGCGACTCACCAGCGGCGCTGCCGAGAGCCCGTGGAGGAGGACCGACAAGCCGACTGTCAGGTAGCACGCCGTCAGGAGCGCCCCGGCGTGAGCCTGGTGTGAGTCCTCGACGACCACTGCGAACACGATCGATGCAAGCCCACGCGGACCGAACCAGCCGATGAACAGCACCGTCGGAGCCTGCGCGTGTGCCCCCCACAGGGAGATCGCGACGGGCAGCATCCGGACGACAGTCAGACTCAACACGGCGTACAGGCCGACCTGCCAGCTGACGTGCTCGAGTGCCGGGCCGAGCAGCACCGCGCCGAAGATGAGGAAGGTGACCGTGTTGAGCACCGCGCCGGTCTCCTCCGTAAACCGCATCATCCGATCAACATCGTCGTGTGCGAGCAGACCGAACAGCCCGCCCGCCGTGAACGCAGCGATGAAGCCCGAACCGCCGAGGGCCTCGGCGATCCCGAACGCCAGTGCCGCGGCGGCCACGGGGATGATCTGCCGCCAGGCGTCGTCGATCAGGCCTCTCGCGCCTGAGACGATCACGATCCCTGACGCGAGCGCCCCCGCGGTGACGCCCGCGATGAGCCCGTAGCCGATCTCTTCACCGAGGACCTGCGCCGGATGGGGTGCGCCACCAGCGCCGGAGGCCGTCGCCAGAACGATCAACAGCAGGGGTACGCAGATCCCGTCGTTGAGGCCGCTCTCGACGTTGAGCGACTGACGCACGCGTTGAGGAAGTCTCTTGTCGGTCACGACGGAGCTACCGAGCCCCGCGTCGGTCGGCGCCAGGATCACGCCGAGGATCAGAGCCTCGCTCAGCGACAACGAGCCGAGCAGGGCGAGGGCGGCCAACGTGCCCGCGACGATCGTCAGCGGCAGACCAACGCCGAGCAAGCGCACGGGCATGCCCGCTTCACGACGTAGCGCCCTCAGGTTGACGCGAGATGAATCCGAGAACAGCACCACGGCGAGCGTGGCTTCGGCCAGCGTGCGCACCGTGGAACTGGTTGGTCCGACGGTGAGGTCGTCCAGCACCAGCGGGCCGACCAGAATGCCCACCGCGACGACCACCATCGCCGGCGTGATCGGCGTGTTCGACAACCGCCGCGACACCGCCGCGAGTAGAAGCAGCGTCAGACCGAGCGTGGCGAGGCCCCAATCCACCCGCGTCGAGGTATACCGCAGGGCAGCGGCTGAGGGACGCGCCGGGCGCTCGGGTTGGCGGGGGCGCCCTCGTGCTAACCGGGGTTATTCGCCGCCACGATCCAGACGGACCCGCGGCCCACTACGGAGCCGTCGGGCTTCTGCCAGGCGGTGTAGTGGTCCCTCAGGGCCTCGGCGATCTCGCCCCGACGGCTCTCCCCGTACTCGCCGTTCAGGCGGATCAGCTCGGCGCCAGGGCCGATCGCGAGCAGGGAGTCGATCGCTTCGTCCATGTCCTCGCCCATGAAGTAGTCGAAGTCCTGCTGATGAAGCTCGATCTCGTCGAACCCGGCGGCCTCGAGAATCCCGCGGGTGGTCTCGGGGTTACCGAGCGAGAACGGCCCGGGCCCGCAGGTGTCGGCCACATACTCATCGGGGCGCGAGAGGAATCGCTCAACGACCTGCTCGGTCTCCGCCCAGAACGGACTCTCGGCCTTGCGGCGCCAGCAGACCTTGGCGAGCCTGCCGCCGGGCTTGAGCGCGCCGCGGATCGCGCGCATAGCCGGAACCGGTGAAGCGAAGAACTGCGTTCCCATGCGCGAGAAGCCGTAGTCGTAGATCGGATCCCACTCAGCCGTCTGCGCATCGGCGGTCTCGAACGCAACGTTCTCGACCCCCGCCTCCACGGCCTCGCGACCGGCGTCCTCGATGAACCGTGGCGAGGAATCGGTGCCGAGCGCGAAGCCTTCCGGTCCGACGAGCTCAGCCAGCCGCTGGGTCGTCTCGCCGAAGCCGCACCCGATGTCGATGCAGCTCCCGCGCTCGGGCGGCGGAAAGAGCTTGAAGACCTCCTCGGTGACCTCTGCCAGCGCGCCTACGAAGACCTTGCGGTTCGACTTCCACCGTTCATACAGGACCGTGTCCCATGCACGCACGGCCTCCTCGTTGGCGACTGCCACCGCACCCGCGCGCTGCTGTTGCATCATCGCCCGATACTACAGCTGGGCCCACGGAAACCCACGGTCTCGCGTGCTGCGTCTGACTAGGTGTCGGGCGCTCTTTGCCGCGCCGAAACGCCGTGTGGCTGCTCCACGTGGTCGAGCCGTTCAGCCCCGCGCGCCTGCGCCTCCTCGAGCAGCACCCCCTCGGTCACGTCGAGCAGGTCGTAGCCTTCGAGCGTGAGCGCGACCTGCTGCTCGGGCCCGGGCGGGCCGTCCAGATCGAGGTAGCCGAGCTCGTGCAGCTCGCCGAGCCGGCGCTCGACACTCGGCACGTCGCTGGCGGTGTCGGCAGCGAGCTCGGCCGCCGTCAGGCCGTCGGGGCCAGGCGGGTACATCAGCGCGACATGGCGCGCCGAGGGCTCTTTGTGTCGACCCTGCGACCAGGCCTCGAGCACGCGCACGACCGTCCGCTCGTCGAGCAGCTCGCCGGCCGACGGCAGCCGCGCGACCTCGCGGCGACGCCGGCGGCCGCGGCTGCGGCCGTAGAGGTAGAGCGCGAGCACGGGCACGAGGAAAGGCAGCCACTCCTCGACCGGGATCTTGCCGATGTGGGCCAGCATCGTCATGCGCCACCGATTGTGCCGGGGATCCCCGCGTGCCGCGCCCTCCTGGGCGCGCAGCGGTCGCTCGCCGCGATCGCAACAGTGCACGTCGCCGGCGGGCTCACGTGTTCACTGACGAGAGCAGCCACAGCCCGAGGCTCGTGAAGCCGACCATCACGACCAGCATCCAGTACTGCGAGCGCACCGCCTCCCGCGGCGAGCGGTACATCGCGAGCGCGCGGTCGTGGGCGAGCGTGAGCCCGCCCACGTGCCCGACGATCAGGGCCGCCACCTGCACGTACCAGATCGCGGTCGAGCCCAGGAACGAGTAGTGGATGTGCCAGTGCGCCGTACCGAGGTAGTCGCTGCCGTCGCCGAGGGGGTCCGAGGCGAGGTGGGCGATCGCCTGCCCCTGCCAGACGAGCAGCGAGAAGTAGTGCGCGAGCACGTAGGCGAACGCGATCGGCACGAGCGTGTGCGCGAACGCGCGTGAGAGCTGCCGCGCCGTGAAGCGGCGTGAGACCGACCGCATGCCGAGCACGCCTACCCGGTAGAAGGCGGCGACGATGCCGATCGCCAGCAGCAGGCCGATGCTGTCGGCCAGCTCGTCGGCCGGCGTATCGGCGAGGCCGAGGCCCGCGAAGAAGCTCTGCACGTGTGGCTGAACCGTCTCCCAGACGACGCCGTTCGAGGCGCCGTCGAACGTCGTGATGCCGATGATCGCGAGCACCATCGCCACGGTCCCGGCTTCCTGGCGCAGCTTCGGGGCGCCCGACAGGGCAGGGCGCAGCCATAGAGCGCCGTCGCGCACCTCCAGCGGTGAGAGCCGCGAGAACAGGTTGAAATAGCCGCCGAAGGCGTCGCCGCGCTCGCTCCAGCGCTCGATTCCGAACAGCGCCATGCCGGCCAGCATCAGGACGAAGTAGGCCAGCGACAGCGCGGCGAGCACGACCGGGTCGTCGTGGTCGTGGTAGACCAGCTCGAGCCAGCCGAAGGCGAGGAGCCCGCCGGCGACGGGCCAGCGGCCGAGCCAGCCGGGGTATTCGAGCGGCGCGCGCCAACGGACCCCGGCGCGCGCGCCGGCCCAGCGCGCTCCCCGCGCGAGCGCCCGCCAGGGGCTGAACGCGCTGAACCAGTCGCCGAGCAGGGCGCTGCTGACCGGCACCGCGACCCAGAAGACCACGAATATGAAGGTCGGGTCGAAGTTCTCCTGCGCGGAGCGCGCTCCCTCCAACCCTGCGTACACGACCAGCGCGAACAGCGCGAGTCCCGCGATCCCGGCCGGCAGCGAGAGCCACCGCGGCCAGCGGCAGAGGCGCCGCTCGGGCGCGTCCTGAAGGCGGGGCGTCGACCACAGCGCCGAAAGCGCGACGAACGAGACGACCAGCACGATCGCCGCCGCCCACGCGAACAGCCAGGCGGGCACGGGCAGGCTGGCCCGTCCTTTTACCCCGTGGGCGTCGGCGCCCGCGGGGAACAGCATCGATGTCGCCGTCAGCGCGCAGGCGAGCACGTTCGCCCGCCGCAGCACGCAGCCTCGCTGCACCTGCATGTCCCTCGTCTCTTTCGTCGATCCGCACGCGCGCACGCACTCGCGGGGCCTGCGGGCGCGCCGGTTGGGCTAGTTGGAAGCCGGGGCGCTCGACGGCGGCGGGCGCACAGCCAGCGCGGCGGCGATCAGCAGCCCTCCGCGCGGCACGGTCGCCCGCGGCCGCCCAGAACACCGCGGCGCGGCGCGCGAGGCCGGTCGCGTCCGACTGCGGCGGCGCGCGCGGGATGCGATCGCGACCAGTGCCTGCTCGCCGGGGTAGCGCCGGAGCGCCAGCACGAGCGCCAGCAGCAGCACCGGCAGTAGGTAGACGAGCCCGGCGAGCATCGTTGCGGAGCCTATAAGTCCGTCGCCTGCCGAGACACACCAGGCTCGTACGTATCCGCAGCTTGGGCCGGCACGCAGGGAGAGGAGTGCAGGCGCCGAATATCCCTTTCCAGAGCGGTTAGAGTCGGGCTGGCCGCGGGGCGAGACAAGGAGGGCGTCAGATGCACCAGGCGGGGCCGGCCGCGAAGCTGCGCGCGGCTTCGGCCTGCGCGCTGGCCGCACTGGCCGCGCTGGCGGTGGCGGCGCCCTCCGCCGCTGCGGCGAGCAACGTCACGACCGCTGCGTACAACAACCTGCGCGACGGCTGGGATCAGGCGGAGCCGGCGCTGGCCCCGGCGGCGATCCAGTCGGCGAGCTTCGGGAAGCTGTTCTCGACGAAGCTCGAAGGCGCGATCTACGCCCAGCCGCTCGTCTACGAAGGCAGGCTGATCGTTACGACCGAGAAGGCGAACGCCTACGCGCTCGACCCCGCGACCGGCACGGTGCTCTGGAAACGGGCGTTCGGCAAACCGTTCAAAGCCGGGACGATCGGCTGCTCGGACCTGAAGCCCGACCTCGGTTCGACCTCGACGCCGGTGATCGACCCGTCGACCGGGACGGCATATCTCACGACGCGGCTTCAGGTCGGCAAAGGGATCGCGGGCTCGCGCTGGTACCTGCAGGCGATCTCGGCCGCGACCGGCGAAGAGCGCCCCGGCTTCCCTGTGCAGATCTCGGGCACCCCGTACAACACCCCGGGCGTCCCGTTCAACGAACACTTCTCGATGCAGCGTCCTGGCTTGCTGCTGCTGAACGGCGTGGTCTACGTGGCCTTCGCGTCCAACTGCGACATCGCCCCGTACCGCGGCATCGTCGCCGGCTACAGCGCCGCGACCGGCGCGCTGAGCACGATGTGGAGCGACGAGTCCGGAGTGGGCACGGACGAAAACTCGGAGGCCGGCATCTGGCAGAGCGGCGGGGGCCTCGTCTCGGATGTGGCCGGCCGGATCGTGGTCGCGAGCGGCAACGGCGTCTCGCCGTCCCCGGCGCCGTCGGGCTCGCCGCCGGCGACGCTGTCGGAGTCCGTGATCGGGCTCACGGTCGGCGCCGGCGGGCAGATCGCGCCGAGCCAGTTCTTCGCTCCCTCCGACGCGCCCACGCTCGACCAGAACGACGCCGACCTCGGCTCGGGCGGCCCGATCGCCCTGCCGACCGAAGCGTTCGGGACCAAAGGGCATCCCCACCTGGTCGTCGAGGACGGCAAGGACGGGCGCGTGTTCCTCCTCGACGCCGACGAAATGGGCGGCTACAGGCAGGGGCCGAAAGGGGGCGACGCTGTCCTGCAGACCCTGGGGCCGTTCGGAGGCGTCTGGGGCCACCCGGCTGCCTACGGCGGCCAGGGCGGCTGGGTGTACATGCTCGAGAGCGCCGGCGGCGGCGTGCTGCGCGCGCTCAGCTACGGGCTCAACGGCGAAGGGCTGCCGCAGCTCGCCTCGGCGGCCACGAGCGCGGAGACCTACGGCTACACGTCGGGCTCGCCCCTTGTGACGAGCAACGGCACGACCGCCGGCAGCGCCGTCGTCTGGGCCGTCTACAGCTCGGGTCCCTCGGGCGCGGGCTCGCAGCTGCGGGCGTACGCCGCGATCCCCTCCGGCGGGACGCTCCCCCTGTTGTGGTCGGGAAAGATCGGCAGATCTTCGAAGTTCTCGGTCCCCACGGCCAACGAAGGCCGCGTCTACGTCGGGACCCGCAACGGGCAGCTGATCGCCTTCGGATCCTCGGCAGCGGCGCCCGTGCAGGCCGGGGCCGTCGATGCCGGCTCGGTCGAAGTCGGCGAAAGCCGTGCCCTGACTCTGCCGGTCTCCGCCACCCGCAACGTCACGGTCACGGGGCCGGTGACGGTCGAAGGCGTGGAAGCCGCCTCGGGCGCGGCGAGCTCTGCGACGACGACGCACGCCTCGGCGGCGGGCGGCACCGGCCTGACCGCCGGCCCGTCGAACATCCCCTCGTCGGGGACGGGAACCCTGGCGCGCGGCGTGATCAGCGTGAGCCAGCCGCCGCTCGGCGCGGCGCTGGCTGCCGGCGCCACGTTGCCGCTGCGGATCCGCTTCCGGCCCGCGCATCCCGGCTCGGTCGTGGCGACCATCGAGATCCCGACCTCGGCGGGCACCCGCTCGGTCGCGTTCACCGGCTACGGCTCGGCGCCGGGCCTGCTCGCCGCGGGGCGGGCGATCGACTTCGGCGCGATCGAGACACGCGGCGGCGGCAAGCGGCTCAGCTTCACGTTCGCCAACTCGTGGCGCGGCGCCGAGCGCATCACGGCGATCTCGCTTCCGCACGGACCGTTCGTCCTCGCCGGCCTGCCGGCGGTCGGGACCGTGCTGGGGCCGCGCCAGGCGGTGACGGTCTCGGTCCTGTTCGATCCGTCCGGTGCCGGCAACTACTCGTCGCGGCTGCGGCTGAGCACCGATCGCGGCTCGATCAGCGTGCCGCTGCTCGGCGCCGCGCGCAGCGGGCGGTCGTTGCTGGCCGTCGACGCGCGCCGGATCGACTTCGGCACCGTCCCTGTCGGCCGGTCCCGCAGCGCCGTGCTGACGGTCTCCAACCGCGGCACCGTGCCGCTGACGATCACGCGCGCGATCGCTCCGCTCGAACCGTTCGCGGCGCCGGTCGCGCTGCCGGAGGGCATCAGCCTCGACCCCGGAGCGTCGGTCCACGTGAGGCTCGTGTTCGCGCCGACGGCGAAAGGCGCCGTGAGCGGCACGTATCTGATCCGCAGCACCGACGGGCGCGGCCCGACCGTCGTCACCCTGGCCGGCCGCGGCGGCTGAGCGCGGGCTCCGTGCCCCCACTGCCGCCGGCCACGGAGCTAGCCGCCGGCCTATTTCGCTGGACTGCGCCCCATCCGCAGTGGCGGCCGGGCGCCGCACCCGGCAGCCCCGAGGACTGGGAACAGCTCGTCGGGTCGGTGCTCTACGAGCTCGGCGGCGATGCGGTCCTGATCGACCCGCTGCTGCCCCCGGAGGGTGAGCGGCACGAGCGCCTGCTCGCCTGGATGGATGAGCGACTCGTCGGACGGCAGGTGAGCGTCCTCACGACGATCCGCTACCACCGGCGCGACCGCGAGCTGCTCGCCGAGCGCTACGCCGGGCGCTCATCGCGGGCGTGGAACGCGGTACCGCCCGGGGTTGTTCCCAAGCCGCTGCGCGGAGCGGGGGAGACGGACTACTGGCTGCCGGGCGCGCGGGCCCTGGTGTTCGGGGACCGCCTGCTCGGCGACGGGCACGGCGGCGTCCGGCTGTGCCCGGAGAGCTGGCTGCGAGAAGTGCGCGTCGACCGCCGGGGCCTCGCCCACCAGATGCGAGCCCTCCTGGAGCTGCCCGTCGACCTGCTGCTCGTCTCGCACGGCGAGCCGATGTTGCACGACGGGCGCGCGGGGCTCGCGCACGCGATCCGGGAGGCCGAGGAGGCCTAGCGCTCGAACACGAGCTTCGCCCAACCCTCCTCGAGCAGCGCCTCACCCGCCTGCTCCCAGGGGACGACCCTGCTCGTGACCTGCTCTGGATGCAGCTTGCCGGCGGCGGCCAGCGCGAGCACGTGCGGGATCGCCTCGCGCGCGTTGGCGCGGCCGGTGACGAACGTGATGCCCTTCGTGTACATCTCGAGCAGCGGCAGCGAGGGCTGCTCACCGAAGTAGATCGCGCAGCCCGTGCAGGTGCCGTCCGGGGCCGTCGATCGCAGGGCGAGGGCGAGGCCGTCGGGATCCGCCCCGGCGTCGACCGTGATCGGGAAGGGCCCGAGCCGCTTCGGCATCTCGTCGACGGTCTCAGCGCCGAGCGACGCGGCCACGGCCCGCCGGCCCTCGTCGGCGTCGACGTAGACGACCTGCTGCGCGCCGAGCGCCAGCGCGATCGCGGCAGCGTAGAGGCCGATCGAGCCCGAGCTGGCGCCGCCGACGACGAGTACCGGCGCTCCGGGTTCGCGCTCCAGCGGCGGCGCGACCGCACGCCAGGCGTCGGCGATGTTGTCCGAGGCGCTGGCAGCGCTCGCCGGGGCGAGGCCCTCGGGCAGCGGCACGAGCATATGGTCGGCGTAGGGGACCGAGACGACGTCCGATAGGAAGCCGCCCCAGCGCTCGACGGCCGGCCCGAACCCATAGGTCGCCATGAACGGGACCTCCCGGCAGTTCGACGATCGCCCGCGACGGCAGCTCGCGCACTGCCCGCAGGAGATCTGGAACGGGACGCTGACCAGCGCTCCCGGCGCTGTGCCGCGCACTTCGTCGCCGACCTCGAGCACCTCCGCTACGCACTCGTGGCCGATCGGGAACGGCGGCGGGAAGGGCGAGGCTCCCGTGACGATCATCGCGTCGAGGTCGCATGTCGCGACGGCGAGCGGCCGCACCAGCGCCGCGCCGTCGGAGTCGAGCGCCGGCTCCGGCGCTTCGCGCCACTCGAGCTGCCGTGGTGCCGCGTAGACGAGCTGCTGCATCGTTTACCTCTATTCAGTAGACCGGCCTATATAATAGGGATATGAACGAAGCCGCGCGCAGTCGCAGCAACGGGCGGGCTTCGCGGGATGCGTTCGTCGACGCGACCGGAGAGCTCCTGCGGCGCCAGGGCTACGCCGCGACGGGTCTGAATGAGATCGTCGCCCGCAGCGGCGCGCCGCGCGGCTCGCTGTACTTCCACTTCCCGGGCGGCAAGCAGGAGCTCGCGCTGGCCGCGATGGAGCGGACCGGCGAGCAGCTGAGAGGCGCGATCGGCGCCCTGATGTCGCGGCCCGGCGGCGCGGCCGAGTCGCTGGCGCGGCTGATCGACGTGCTCGCCGCGGGCCTCGCGGCGTCGGGCTACCGCGACGGGTGCCCGATCGCCACCGTCACGCTCGAGGAGGCGGGCACCGAGCCGGTGAGGCTCACCGCCGAGCGCGTCTTCTCGACGTGGCTGTCGGAGCTCGAGGCGGCGCTGGTGGCGGACGGCATGGAGCCCGCCGCCGCTGAGCGGCGCGCCGTGATGGTGCTGGCCGCAATCGAGGGGGCCCTCGTGCTGGCCCGCTCGCGGCGCGACGTGGGTCCGCTCGAGGCGGTCAGGGACGAGCTGCGGGCGCTTTTCGAGGCCCGTCCCGCGGGGTAGCCCGCACGGAGCCAACGAAGACAGGAGGTGCCGAGGTGCGCCACCCTGAGCCGGGCGCTCAGGCGGTGATCGGGATATGCCCCGGCTGGGCGGCGACGCGCTCCAGCCAGCCGGCGATCGCCTCGTAGCGGTCCATCTCGAAGCCGGCCTCGCCGGCCACGTGCGTGTAGGCATAGAGCGCAATGTCGGCGATCGTGAAGCGTTCGCCGACGAGGAACTCGCGTGAGGCCAGGTGACGCTCCATCGCGTCGAGCGCCGCGTAGCCGCCGCGCCGGCGCGCTTCGATCTCCGCTTCGCCCGGCGCATCGGCCGCGAAGCGCACCCAGAAGCGCACGACGGCGATGTACGGCTCGTGGCTGTACTGCTCGAAGAACAGCCACTGCAGCACCCGCGCGCGCTCCAGGCGCCCGCCGGGGAGCAGCCCGCTGCCCTCGGCGAGGTAGCAGAGGATCGCGTTGGACTCGGCAAGCGGCTCACCGTCGTCGAGCACGAGCGTCGGGACGCGCAGCGCGGGGTTCAGCTTTCCGAGCAACTCCAGCCGGCCCGACCGATCGACCACGTCGACCCCCGCGCGCTCGAAGTCGCGGCCCTGCATGTGCAGCAGCAGTCGGACCTTGTAGCAGTTGCCCGACACCGCCGAGTCGTAGAGAAGCACGGCTATGCCGCTGAGAGGATCAGGATCGCGACGCCCTCTCCGATGACCCGCGAGTCGGTCAGCTTGAAGGTCTTCTTGTCCGGGAGCGGGCCCCACAGGCGCTTGCCCTCGCCGAGCAGCACCGGGAAGACCATCAGCCGCAGCTCGTCGACGAGGTCCGCCGCGATCAGCGCCTGGGCCAGCTGGACGCTGCCGGGGATCTGCAGGGTGGCCTCGCTCTGCTCCTTCAGGCGCCGCACCTCATCGACGGGATCACCCGAGAGCACGGTGGTGTTGTTCCAGGCCGGGTCCTGCAGCGCCTTTGAGACGACGTACTTGGGCATCGAGTTGAACTTCTCGGCGAACGGCCCCTCCCGCTCCGGCCAGGCCGCCGCGAAGCCTTCGAAGGTGCGCCTGCCGAGAAGCAGCCCGTCGCTTTCCATCGTCTCCTCGAGCTTGAAGGCGTTGCCGTCATCGCCGCGGTCGAAAGCGAAGGACCAGCCGCCGTGGCGGTAGTCCTCGGCGCCCCCCGGGTCCTCGACCACGCCGTCGAGCGAGATGAACTCGGTCACGAAGATCCTGCCCATGTCTCGTCCTCCTTTCTCGCCTGAGCCTGCCCGCCGACATTAATCCCCTTGACAAGTGACCGAAAGGTCACATATAGTCGCGCCCATGGACGAGGTGTTCAAGGCGCTCGCCGATCCGACCCGCAGGGGACTGCTCGACGAGCTGCACAGGGAGGACGGCCAGACGCTTGGCGCCCTCGAGGCCCGCCTGCCGATGACGCGCTTCGGTGTCATGAAGCACCTGCGCGTGCTGGAGGAGGCGGGCCTGGTCGTGACCAAACGGCGCGGCCGCGAGAAGCTCCACTTCCTGAACCCCGTCCCGATCCGGCTCGTCCACGACCGTTGGGTGAGCCGCTACACCGAGCCCTGGGCGGCGACGCTCACGGGGCTGAAGCGAGCGATCGAGGAGCAGACCATGGAAAAGGTGTTCGAGATCTACATCAAGACGACGCCCGAGCAGCTGTGGGAGGCGATCACCGACCCCGAGCTGCGCAGCCGCTACACATTCGGCGTCGGCGTCGAATCCGACTGGACGGCGGGCTCGCCCTACAAGGCCGCCCACCGCGGCGCGGGCGTGACGATCAGCGAAGGCGAGAACCTCGAGGTCGACCCGCCGCGGCGGCTCGTGCAGAGCTTCAACGCCGTCTGGAGCGAGGACGTCCGCGCCGAGGGCACCTCGCGGGTGACGTGGGCGATCGAGCCGGTCGGCGACTCGTGCCGGCTGCTCGTGATCCACGACCAGCTGCGCGAGGGCGCCAACGACGAACTCTACGGCGGCTGGCCGATGATCCTCTCGGGTCTGAAGACGCTGCTCGAGACGGGCGAGGAACTCACGACGCCTGGATCGCTGCGCTACGCACAGAGCGCTCCGGGCGCGGCCTGAGGCGCGTCAGGCGGTCGCCATCGACTCGGCGCTCGGCGGCGGCACTGTGCGCCCGTCGCCGGCGCCGGGGGTGAAGCCCGGCAGCTCGAGCTCGATGCGCGCGCCGCCGGTGACGCTCGAGGTGGCTCGCACGCGCCCGCCGTGTGCCTCCGCGATCGCTTTGACGATCGCCAGCCCGAGCCCGGTGCCGCCGGATGCGCGGCTGCGCGCGGCGTCGGTGCGATGAAAGCGCTCGAAGACAGCCTCGCGCTGGGCGGGCGGGATCCCAGGCCCGTCGTCCTGCACCACGAAGCGAAGTCGCCCGGAGCCGGCGCGCTCGACGTGCAGCAGCACCCGTCCCCTCCCCGGCTCGGTTTGATCGATCGCGTTGCGGACCAGGTTGCGCAGCGCCTGCGCGAGCCTGTCCGGATCCGCGCGCAGGACGCCGTGCGGGACGGGACCGAGTTCGAAGCGCCGCTCGGCATCCAGCACCGCGAAGCCGTCCCACAGCTCGCCGACGAAGCGCTCGAGCGGCACCTCCTCGAGCCGCAGGAACGCCGTCTGTTCGCTGCGCGCGAGCAGGAGCAGGTCGTCGACCAGGCGGGCGATCCGCGCGACCTCGGCGGCGACGAGCTGCTCGACGCGGCGCACCTCCTCGGGCGATGGATGGGCCTGGGCTGCGAGCACCTCGAGCTGGCCCTGGATCACGGTGAGCGGTGTGCGCAGCTCGTGCGACGCGTCGGCGACGAAGGCGCGCTGCCCCGCGAAGGCGACGGCCAGGCGGTCGAGCATGCGGTTGAAGGCGTCGGCCAGCACCGTCACCTCGGCCGCGGCGCGGTCGCTCTCGCCGATGCGCGGCTCGAGGTCGCCGGCGTCGACCCGCGCGGCGACCGCCGCCATCCGGCGCAACGGGTTCGACATCCGGGTGCCGATCAGCAGCGCCGCGATCAGCGCTCCGATCAGCGCCAGCGCGCCCGCCAGGATGAACGCGCGGGCCACGCCGCGCTGCGCGCGCGACACGCTCGCGAGCGGAGTGCCGGCGCCGATGGCGACCGTCACCGGCTTCCCGCCGATGCCCGGCAAACGCACCGAGCGGCGCAGCAGCCGCAGCTTGCCGACATCGGGCACCTCGACCGTCGAATAGCCGTTGCGCGATGCCAGCAGTCGCCTGGAAAGCATGTCCTCTTCGGCCTGGTGCGCGGCCGTGTCGCCGCTGTCCGGTGGCTGGGAGGAGAACAGCTCGGGCCGGTTGGTCGCCGTGCCGCTGCCCGGGATCGTGACGAACAGCAGCGTCGAGCTGGCGCGGAACGGCTGGGCGTTGATGTAGCCCGCCGCCGCGCTTCGCAGCCGCGGCATGCCGTGGGCACCGGAGGAGCTCAGCGCGTGTGCGAGCTCGTCCGCGTCGCCCGCGATCTCCGCGTCGATCTGGTGGCGCAGCTGTGTGCCGGTGCCCCGGTAGACCGCGACGAACGTGATCAGCGAGGAGGCGATCACGACGAGTGCGACCCATCCGGCGAGCCGCCAGCGCAGGCTCAGAGGCCGCAGCCGGCGGGGCGGGCGGGGCGGGCGGCGGGGAATGGGCAAGGCGTGCGCCTCAGGGACGGGCGCGGCCGAAGCGGTACCCGACCGAGCGCACGGTGTGGATCGGCGCCGGACTGTCGGGGAGCCGCAGCTTGCGGCGCAGGTAACCGATGTACACGTCGACGATGTTCGTCGCCGGGTCGTGCTGGTAGCCCCAGACCACGGTCAGGATCTCCTCGCGGCCCACAACCCGCCCGCGGTTGCGGATCAGGTGGACGAGCAGCTCGTACTCGGTCGTCGACAGCGAGACCGGCCGGCCCTGGCGGGTCACCTTGCGCGTCAGCAGGTCGACCTCGACGTCCTCGGCCTCGAGCTTCGTCGCCGTGCCGAGCGCCGCCGTTCGCAGCTGCGCGCGGATCCGCGCCGAGAGCTCGGTGAGGGAGAACGGCTTGACCAGGTAGTCGACCGCGCCGGCATCGAGGCCCGCGACCCGGTCCTCGACCTCGCCGCGCGCCGTCAGCACGATCACGGGGAGCTCCGGCTTGGCGGCGTGAAGCGTCGCCAGCACCTCCAGGCCGCTGCGGCCCGGCAGCATCAGGTCGAGCACCACCACGTCGACGCTCTCGTCCAGCGCCGCCCGCTCGCCGGCGATGCCGTCGGTCTCGGCGAGCACGCGAAAGCCGTGACCCTCCAGCCCGCGCTGGACGAAGTCGACGATCCCCGGCTCGTCCTCGATCAGCAGCACCTGCGCGCCCGAGGCCGGAGTCGAAACCGGGTCCCTGGGCGCTGGTGCGGCTCGCTCCTCGGTCTGCGCCATCGCTCCAGCATAAGCACCGGCGCGCGGCCGCCCGCCCACCGCGACTTTTCCCAAGAGTTCTCTCATTTGACCCTTCTCTCAGCGCCTGAAGACGGCGAAGAAGTCGCGGTCGTCGGGGCTCAGGTAGCGGCTCGAGGGGCGTTCGGTGCCCGCCAGCAGCTTGGCCGGCTGCAGACCGCCGGCGGCGGCATACGTGTTGAAGCTGATCCAGTAGGAGTTGATGTCGAGCTCCATCGCGCGCACCGCGCCGGCGTGCTGCAGGATGCGCGCGAGGCTGCTCACCGTCTGGTAGTCGCCGGCGGCGTAGAGCAGGTTGCCGTGCGCGTCGATGCCGATGCCCGAGCGCCAGACGCGAACGGCGTTGCCGACCGTGGCTCCCCATTCCTGCCCGTCGCTCAGCCGCGGGCTGAGATGCCGGCCTTCGAGGATAAGCGGCAGGTTCTGGCGCGCGAACGCGATCGCGCGCCCGGCGCGCCGGCCGCCGTGCCAGGTGAGCACGTCATAACGACCGTCGGCGTAGCGCACGAACGTCCCCTGTCCGTCGGCCATGGGGGCGTACGTGTGGCCGTCCAGCGCCCAACCGCCATGCGAGTCGGCGAGCTTGAAGCCGCTGTTGAAGGTCGCCAGCAGGCTGCCGCGCGCCGACGGCGGCACGTCCATGGAACCGCGCGAGGGCAGCTGCGCGGCCGGCTCGAGGCGGCCGGGGTAGAGCGCGATCGACGTGCGCGATGTGTTGATCCAGGCGACGCCCGCGACCAGTCGCGGGTATTCCGCAGGGTCGCTCCGGAAAGTCGTCACGAGCAGCGGCGGGTCGGTCGTGCTCTCCGCGGGGAGCGTCGGACCCCAGACCCCCTCGCCGGGCAGCGCCGGCTGGGCCAGCGCGGCGACCGGCGCCGGACGGTCGAGGACCTTCGCCGGCGCGCCGGCGGCGCTCGGGCTCCCGGCGCCGCGCAGGCCGGCGCGCGGCAGCGCCAGCAGCGCGGGGCCGCCCTTTTCGGGGGCGTTCAACGAGTAGTAGATCGACTCGATCTTCGCGACGATCCCGGCAGCGCCGTGATCGCGCAGCCACTCCACCGAGCGGATCCCGAAGCTCGAGTTCGACGGGCCGGTGAGTGCCAGCAGATAGGACAGCGCGGCCGGCGCGAGCGCCACGAGCGCCGCCGCCAGCAGCACCCTGCGCAGCCGCCGGTTGGTTGCGCCGCGGGAGCCGAGCGGCGCGCGCCGCCGCCCTCTGATCGCTGCCTTCGCGACCGGCTCCCGCAGCGTGGCCGCCGAGGAGTCCATGCTTGCGATGCTGGCAGACGTGGGTAGGGGTGAGGGGCATAAGATGCCGCCCCTAAGAGCATTTTCACTGGACCCTGACCCCCCGCTCATCTATCGGTAGTGCCATGTCAGGAGTCGTGCCAACGTCTCAAGAGACAGCAGTGCCTACCGCTGCAGCCCCGCCGGTCCCGGCGAAGCCGCGTCCGCGCGCGATTCCGCTCGGGGCGCTCGTGCGGGCCTGTCGTCCGCGGCAGTGGATCAAGAACCTGCTCGTGCTGGCCGCGCCCGGCGCGGCCGGGGTGCTCACCCATGCAGAGGTGCCCCAGCGCCTGGCGCTCACGTTCATCAGCTTCTGTGCGCTGTCCAGCTCGACCTACCTGCTCAACGACCTGCACGACCGCGTGGAGGACCGCGCCCACGAGCGGCGGCGCACGCGCCCGATCGCCTCGGGCCAGGTCTCGGCGCGCCTGGCGATCACGAGCGCCGTGCTGCTGGCAGCCGGCGGGCTCGCCCTGCAGTTCATCGTGACGCCGGCGCTCGCCGGCGTGGGCCTCGCATACCTGGTGCTGACCGGCAGCTACACGCTCTGGTGGCGCAGCATCGCCGTCGCGGACATCGCCGCCGTCTCGGGCGGTTTCGTGCTGCGGGCGCTCGCAGGCGGTGTCGCGACCGACGTGACGGTCTCGCGCTGGTTCCTCGCGGTGACCTCGTTCGGCGCGCTGTTCCTGGTGGCGGGCAAGCGCTATGCCGAGCTGCGCACGTACGAGGAGAGCGCCGGCGAGAAGCCGGCGTCGACGCGCACGGAGGGGCAGGGCGGGGGACCGCCGCTCGCCCCGGTGCGCGCGTCGCTCAGCGAATACTCGCAGCGCTACCTGCGCTTCGTGATCGCGCTGTCGGCGACGGCCGCGACGACCGCCTACTGCCTGTGGGCGTTCCAGCGCTCCCATCAGGCGCGGGTCTCCTGGTATGAGCTGACGGTGATCCCCTTCGTGCTGTGGCTGCTTCGCTACGCGCTGCTGGTCGACCGCGGAGCGGGGGAATCCCCCGAGGAGCTCGTGCTCGGCGACCGCTTCCTTTTGACGATGAGCGCCGCGTGGGTCGCGCTGTTCGCGTCCGGGGTCTATGTCTTCAGTTGAGACAGGCGGCCGGCCCGCCCGGCGCGAGCGCGGGGCGCCGCCGCGCTCGTCGGGCCCGGAGCCGGCCGCGACGGGCTCCGAGGCGCTGCTGAGCGGGTGGGGCCGCAGTAGCCCGAGCCGCGCCCGCGTCGTGCGTCCGGACTCGGCGCTGGCGCTGGCGGGGCTCCTCGCGGGCGCCCCGTCCGGCGGCGCGATCCCGCGGGGGGCTGGGCGCAGCTACGGCGATCCCGCTCAGAACGAGGGCGGCCTGGTCCTGGACATGACGGCGCTCGCGGGCGTCCGGGAAATCGACGCCGCGCGCGGCGAGGCACGCGTCGGGGCCGGCACGAGTTTCGCCGAACTGCTGGAGGAGCTCGCGGGCCACGGGCAGACGCTGCCGGTGGTCCCCGGCACCCGCCACCTCACGGTCGGAGGCGCGATCGCCGCCGACGTGCACGGCAAGAACCACCCGGCCGCCGGCAGCTTCGCCTCCCAACTCGTCTCGTTCACCTTGCTGACGCCGGCCGAGGGAGAGCTCGAGGTCTCGCACGAGAGCGACGCGGAGCTGTTCGCCGCCACCACCGGAGGCATGGGCCTCACGGGCGCGATCACGGCGGCGACCGTGCGGACGGTCCCGCTGCACGAGCCGTTCGCGCTCGCCGACGTCGATCGCGCCGACTCCATCGAGCAGGCGCTCACGCTGATCGACGAGTCGCCGCACACCCACGCGATCGCCTGGCTCGACCTGCTCGCGAGCGCCGGCCGCTTCACGCGGGCCGTCGTGACCCGCTCGCGCGAAGGCGAGACGCCCGCGGGCAGCCGCGAGCTCGGGCTGGCGTCACGTTCGCCTCTGCGCGTCCCCCGAGGGGCCCCCGGCGGGCTGCTGCGCGGCGCCTCTGTTCGCACGTTCAACGCCGCGCTCTGGCACCACAGCCCGCGCCGTGAGCGCGACCGTCCGATCGGCCCCGCCGAGCAGCTGTTCCCGCTCGACCGCGTCGCCGACTGGAACCGGCTCTACGGCCGCCGTGGGCTGCTGCAGTACCAGTTCGCCGTGCCGCGCGGGCAGGAGTGGGCGATGCGGTGCATCCTCGAAATGCTGCGGGCGCGCCACGTCCCGATGTTCCTGGCGGCGCTCAAGCGGCTCGGCCCGGGCAGCGGCGGGCTGCTGTCCTTCCCGATCGAGGGATGGACGCTCGCGATCGACATCCCGGCCCGGGCGCGCGACGTGGAGGCAGCGCTCGACGCGGCGGACCGGCTCGTGGTCTCGGTCGGGGGCCGCGTCTACCTCGCCAAGGACGCGCGCATGCGGGCGAAGCTGCTCGGTGCGATGTACCCGGAGCTGCCCCGCTTCAACGCCGTGCGCGAGCGCGTCGACCCGAAGGCGGCGCTGCGCTCGGACATGGCGCGGCGGCTGGGGCTGTCGGCGTGAGCGCGCCGTTCGGGCGCCCACAGGGCGCCGTGCACGGCAGTCGCATGCTGGTGCTGGGGGGCAGCTCGGAGATCGCCGGCGCGATCGCCGCCGAGCTGGTGCGGGACGGGATGCGCGAGATCGTGCTCAGCGGGCGCGACGCGGGTGCCCTGGCCGGCGCCGCCGGAGCGCTGAAGGTGGCGGGCGCCGAGCGCGTGGAGACGCTCGAGCTAGACGCGCTGCGGACCGGCGAGCATCGCCTCGCGCTCGAGCGGGCCTTCGAGCTGCTCGGGACGGTCGACGTGGCGGTGCTGGCGGTCGGCGTGCTCGGCAGCCGTGGCGGGCTTCCCGAGGACATCGCCGCGGCGGTCGAGGTCCTGAACGTCAACACCGTCGGCACCGGCTCGCTGCTGATGGAGACCGCCCGGCTGATGCGCGCCCAGGGCCACGGGACGATCGTCGTGCTCTCGTCGGTCGCCGCAGAGCGCCCGCGCGCGTCCAACGCCGTGTACTGCGCCTCCAAGGCCGGCATCGACGCGCTGGCAGCCGCGCTCGACGACGAGCTCTCCCAGGAGGGCGTGCGCGTGATGGTCGTGCGCCCTGGGTTCGTCCGCACCCGCATGACCGCCGGCCTGCAGGCGCCGCCGCTCGCGACGAGCGCTCAGGGCGTCGCACGGGCAACCACCCGCGGGCTGCGCCGCCAGGCCCGGACCGTCTGGGCGCCGCCCGGCCTGCGGTGGGTGATGGCGGCGCTGCGGATGCTGCCGCGGTCGCTCTTCAAGAGGATCCCCGCGTGAGCCGCCCGGCGCGGTCTGACACGGCCGAGCTCGAGCCGCTCGACGGCGCGCTCAGGCCGAGCAGTGCGGTGCGCCTCCGCCGCGTGCGATCCGCCCGCGTTCGCCGTCGCCGGCTGCTGCTCGCCGACGTCGGCATCGGGATCGCGCTCGGGGGGCTCGCGCTGATCCTCGCGCCCGGGCTCGCGATCGCCGCGCTGGCGGCGCTGCTCGTGCTCGGCGGCTGCGGGCTTGCTGCCCTCCGCGAGCGCCGGTCACGCCGCCGGCTGCGCATCCGCCATCCGCGCCGCAGCCGCCGTCGCCGCTATCACCCGAAGAACAGCTCGGCCGTCTCGTAGAGCTCCGGGTCGAGCAGCTTCGGCTCGGCGAGCGACTCGGCCATCGGCAGCTCGAGAACCTCGGTCCCACGCAGCGCAACCATCGCCCCGAAGTGCCCGCCGGCCACGGCGCGCACGGCAGCGACGCCGAAGCGGGTGGCAAGGACGCGGTCGAACGCAACGGGGGTCCCGCCGCGCTGCACGTGGCCGAGGATCGTGACGCGGGCCTCGTAGCCGGTCCGGTGCTCGATCTCGCGCTCCAGCACGACGCCGATGCCGCCGAGTCGGGCGTGGCCGAAGGCGTCCATGGTGGTGCTCCGCGTGATCGGACCGCTGCCGCCGCTCTCGGTCTCGAGCGTGCCCGCCCGCGGCGTCGCCCCCTCGGCCACGACGACGATCGAGAACTTGCGCCCGCGCCCGTGACGGCGCTGCAGGTGGGCGCAGACCTCCTCGGCGTCGAACGGGCGCTCCGGGACGAGGATCGAGTCGGCGCCGCCGGCGATCCCGGAGTACGTCGCGATCCAGCCGGCGTTGCGGCCCATGACCTCGACGACCATCACGCGGTCGTGGGACTCCGCGGTGGTGTGCAGGCGGTCGATCGCGTCGGTGACGATCTGCACCGCCGTCTGGAAGCCGAACGTGAAGTCGGTACCGCCGAGGTCGTTGTCGATCGTCTTCGGCACGCCGACGACCGGAACGCCCTCTTCTTGGAGCGTCACGGCGACGCCGAGCGTGTCGTCGCCGCCGATCGGGATCAGCGCCTCGACGCCGTGGCGCTCCATCCCGGCGCGCACGGCGGCCGTGCCGTCGGCGCCGCCCGCATACGGGTTCGTTCGCGAGGTGCCGAGGATCGTTCCGCCGCGGGGCAGGATGCCGATCGTGCTGTCGAGCGTCAGCTCGAGCGTGTCGTCGTTCAGGAGGCCCGCCCACCCGTAGCGGTAGCCGACGAAGGTGTGCCCTTCGGCCAGGCCGGCGCGCACCGCGCCGCGGATCACCGCGTTCAGGCCGGGGCAGTCGCCGCCGCCGGTGAGGATCCCGATCCTGGCCACGCGTTGAGGTTAGTGTGAGCCGGCAGGCGATGTCCGGGGGCGCGGGCCGCGGCGGGGACGCCGCGCCGCGGGCTTCCCCGACGCGATCATCTGACTCCCCACGATGCTGTTCAAGCAGATCACCCACGACGACCTCGGCTGCGCCTCCTATCTGATCGGCGACGAGCACGCCGGCATCGCCGCCGTCGTCGACCCGCGATTCGAGATCGACGAGTACCTGGAGCTGGCCCGCTACCGGGGAGTCACGATCGCCCACGTGCTCGAGACGCACAACCACGCCGACCACGTCTCGGGCCACGGCCGCCTCGTCGCGGCCACAGGCGCGCGCATCCACGTCCACCGGCTCGCGGAACCGGGCTACGAGCACGAGCCGTTCGACGACGGCTGGGAGCTGCGGCTGGGGTCCCTGGTGGTCAGGGCGGTGCACACGCCGGGGCACCGGCCGGAGCACACGGCATTCCTTTTGATCGACACCGATCGCGGCCCCGAGCCCTGGGCGCTGCTCAGCGGGGACAGCCTGTTCGTCGGCGACGTGGCGCGAACCGACCTCGCGATCGAGAAGGCCGAGGGAGCGCGGCAGATCTTCCGCTCGGTGCGCGAGCGGCTGCTCTGCCTGCCCGACGAATGCGAGGTCTGGCCGGCGCATCTCGGCGGCTCGATGTGCGGCGGCGCCGGGATGAGCATGAAGGTCTGCTCGACGATCGGCTACGAGCGCCGCCACAATCCGACGCTCGCGATCGAGGACGAGCGGCGCTTCGTCGAGCACGCGACTGCCCAGCTCGGCCCCCAGCCCCCCAACTTCGCGAACATCGTCGCCCTGAACAGCGGCGAGCTGCTCACGACCGGTGTCGAGGCGACGGCGCTGTACGCGCACCAGGTCGAGCGCAAGCGCGAAGAGGGTGCGCTGCTCGTCGATGTCCGCACCGAGCTGCAGTTCGACGACGCCCACGTCGCCGGCTCGGTCTGCATCCCCTCGCTGCGCCCGGGCTTCGGCTCGAAGCTCGCCTGGCTGGCAGACCCCGGGCGGGAGGTCGTGTTCATCGGGCGCGATGACGCGGACGGGCGGCGTGCCTGCCGGCTCGCGCTGGCGGTGGGGGTGCGCAACGTCGCCGGGCTGCTCGCCGGGGGCATGACCAACTGGCGCTCGGAAGGCCACCGCGCCGAGCACACGGCGCGGCTCACCGCTGACGAGCTCGCAGCGAGGCTCCCGGACGAGCCCGGGCTGCAGCTGCTCGACGTGCGCGAGCGCCACGAGTGGGAGCGCGGGCACGTGCCCGGCTCGACGGGGGTGCCCTGGCACGACCTCGACGGGGTTCCCGCAGGCCTCGATGGCGAGCGCGCGATCGCGGTGATGTGCGCGGGGGGCGCCCGGGCGGCGACCGCCGCAAGCCTGCTGAAGCTGCACGGCGCCGAGCACGTGATCCACGTCACCGACGGCGGCGTCGTGCGCCTCGCCGCGCTCGGCGTCGCTATGGAGAGCGGCTGACCAGCGGCTCGTAGGCGTCGGGCCGGCGCGTCCTCAGGAACGGGAACAACTCGAGCCAGTCCCGGCGCTGGTCGAGGTCCAGGTCGGCGACCAGCACGGCGGGCTCCTCCCGCGGCGCCTGCACGAGCTTGCGGCCGTAGGGGTCGCAGATGAACGACGAGCCGTAGAAGCGCAGCGGCGGCTCCTCTCCCGTGCGGTTGACGGCGATCATGAAGACTCCGTTGGCGATCGCGTTGCCGATGATCACCCGCTCCCACAGCGGCTCGGTGTCGAACTCCGGGTGGTCGGGCTCGGAGCCGATCGCGGTCGGGTAGACGATCACATCGGCCCCCTGGAGCGAGTAGGCGCGCGCGAGCTCCGGGAACCACTGGTCCCAGCAGGTCGGCAGACCGACCTGCGCGCCCTCGACCCGTAGCAGCGAGAACGCGTCCGGTCCGGCCGGACCGGGGCGGAACCAGCGGTCCTCGTGATAGCCGGCGGTCACGGGGATGTGCAGCTTTCGCGTGCGGGCTACGAGCTCGCCGCCGGGCGCGACGACGATCGCGGTGTTGTAGCCGAGGCCGTCCTCGCCGCCGGGTTCGAGGACAGGACCGGAGGCTCCGTCTCCGGGTCCCGCCGCCCGCTCATAGAGGGAGGCGTGCACGTAGGCGCCGGTCTCGGACGCAAGGCGGGCGGCGAACCTGTGGGTGGGACCGTCCGGCAGCGGCTCGGGCTCGACGCCGCCGCTGCCCGGGCCGGCGGCGTCGACGGCGAAGTACGGAGAGAGCGTCAGCTCCTGCAGGCAGACGAGCTTGGCGCCGGCCTCGGCCGCGCGGCGAACGCCGGCCTCGATCGCCGCTTCATGCTCGGCCGGATCGGGATGCCAGCGCTCCTGCACGGCACCGACCCGCAGCAGTCCGCGCTCGGGCGCTCGCGTGCGCGCCGGCGAGTCGAGCACGCCTTCGGCGGCGATCAACGGCGCGGGTCCTGCCATGGGATGACTCTAGTCTCTGGCGATGGGCGCGACGATCGACTCCACGCCGGCCGCCGACCGCTGGCGCATGCCGGCGGAGTGGGAGCCGCACGCCGGCTGCTGGATCGCCTGGCCGGAGCGCCCCGACAACTGGCGCGAGGCCGCAGCGCCCGCGCAGGAGGCCTTCGCGGCCGTCGCGTCGGCGATCTCGGCCGCCGAGCCGGTCACGGTCGGGGCCTCCGACGCGCAGTTCGAGCGGGCGCGGGCGATGCTCCCACCGCAGGTGAGGGTCCTCGAGCTCTCAACCGACGACGCCTGGATGCGCGACATCGGCCCGAGCTTCCTCACCGGCCGTGCCAGCGAGCTGCCGCAGGCGCTTCGCGGCGTCGACTGGCGCTTCAACGCCTGGGGCGGGCTCTATGAGGACTGGCGGCGCGACGAACGGGCCGCGGCCAAGGTCCTCGAAGTCGAAGGCGCCGGGCGCTACCGGGCGCCGATCGTCCTGGAGGGCGGTTCGATCCACGTCGACGGCGAGGGCACCGTGCTCACGACCGAAGAGTGCCTGCTGAACGAGAACCGCAACCCCGGCCTCTCCCGCGAGCAGATCGAGCGTGCGCTCTGCGACTACCTCGGTGCCACGAAGGTGATCTGGCTCGGGCGCGGCGTGCCGTGCGACGAGACCGACGGCCACGTCGACAACCTCGCCTGCTTCGTACGCCCGGGGACGGTGCTGGTGGCCGTCAGCCAGGACCGCGAGGACCCGATGCACGCGGTCGGCGAGGACGCGCGCCGGCGTCTGGCTGAGGCGAGGGACGCCGCCGGCCGCGCCCTCGAGGTGCTGACCGTGCCGACTCCGCGCCCGCCCGCGATCACCCCAGAGGAGGCGACCGGGGTGACGCCGGTGCCAGGCACGCATCCGCGACGCCCGGGCGACCGGCTGGCGGCGTCCTACGTCAACTTCTATCCCGCGAATGGGCGCATCGTCTTCCCGCTGCTCGACGAGCGCTGCGACGAGCAGGCGGCGGAGGTGCTGGCGTCGTGCTTCCCTGACCGGGAGATCGTCGGCATCCAGGCGCGGGAGATCCTGCTCGGCGGCGGCAACATCCACTGCATCACGCAGCAGGTGCCGGCGCGAGCTGGCACGACCTAGCCCGGACCGGCTGCCGGGGCCGCCCCGCTCGCGACCGGCGCGAGCGCCTCGCTCGCGGGGTCGATCAGGATCTTGGCGTGGCGCTCAGGGTCCCCGAGCGCGGTGAACGCGGCCTCGACGCCGCCGAGGCCGACGCTGCCCGTGACCATCGGCCGTGGGTCGACTTCGCCCTCGGCCAGCATTCGCAGCGTGTCGCGGAACTCCAGTGGCGTATAGCCGAGCACGAAGCGCAGGTCGATCTCCTTGTTGATCGCCATCGCGGGCGTGATCTGGTCTGCGCCGACGCAGACGCCCACGACGACGACCCGCGAGAGCAGCGGCGCGCCCTCGATGATGCTGTCGATCACGCCGGGAACGCCCACGCACTCGAAGACCACCGGATGCTTCGGCCCCGCGCCGAGCGCTTCTCCCAGCCGCCAGGCGTGCCACCACCCGAACGGGAGGCGCCCGAGCCGCTCGCGCGTCCCGACGAGGAGCTCCATCGCCGAGGGCATGTCTTCGACGTGGCCGTGTCCGGCCGCCGCCTCGTACGGCGAGCCGGCGGCGGGATCGACGACGACGTCGGCGCCGCACGCGGCGGCCAGCGCGCGCCGCGCCTGCGAGTAGTCGCTGGCGACGACGGTCTTCACGCCCCGCGCCTTCAACAGCAGGATCACCGACAGGCCGACCGGCCCGCAGCCGACCACGATCGCCACCTGGCGTTTGCCGACCTCGCCGCGGCGGACCGCGTGCAGCGCGACCGCCATCGGCTCGGTCAGCGCGGCGACATCGGCGACGAGGCCATTGGGGACGGGCATCATCATCGACTCCTGCACGACGACCTGCTCGGCGTACGCCCCCGGGGCGTGGACGGACAGGCCGATCGTGTCGACACCGGCGCGCCCGCGGAGGAGGGGCAGCGCGACGACCAGCGCGCCCGCCGGCACCGTGTGCCGGCAGCCCGGCCCGTGCTCGGCAAGCTCGCCCGAGAACTCGTGGCCGTAGACGATCGGCTGCTCGGAGCGCGCGAAGCGGTCGTAACCGAGGCGGGCCGCCAGTGCCGCCCACTGATCGCAGCCATGGCGCGCGTGAAGGTCCGAGCCGCAGATCCCGCAGCGCAGCACGCGCAAGCGCACCTGTCCGGGTCCGAGCGGCGGCTCGGGGCGCTCGACGAGCTCGAGCTCGCCGTTCGTGCAGGCGACCGCCCTCATGCCCGGCCGTTTCTCGGCGGCTTGGCTGCCATCCCGCGATTCTCCCAGGCGCGCCGCCGGCGCGCCTACACGCCGGTAGCCGAGAAGTGCTCGGGGTCGACCGGACCCAGCACGCCGCCCACGAGCCTGCGTGGCCCCGGGTAGCCCTGCAGCACCTGTTGGAGCTGCCCCGGCTGGGTGACATCCACCGCGCCGCCCGGGTAGGTCGTGGACTCGTGGTTGCTGAAGCCCGCGGGAGCGGAGAACGCGCCCGCGGCGTTCAGTTGCGCCTGTTCGAAGTACGTGCGGTAGCCGCTCGAGACGGTGCCCCGCCAGCCGTGTTCGGCGGCCCATTCGAGCACCGGGACGATCCACGCGGCGATCGGCTTGTCGCGCGGGTTCCACGGCGCGAGCGGCGTGATCGCGTCGGGCGCGGGTTCCGCGGACTGCGCGGCCGCCGCTTCGAAGGCCGCGACCGATTCACCCGCCGGGAGCCTCGCACCGTGCTTGCGCGCCGCTTCGAGCTCGCGTCTGACCTCGGCGTCCGAAGGGGCCCCTTTCGCGATGTGCACCTTGCCTTCGCGGAGCACGCGATCGGAGGTCACGTCCACCTTCGCGACGAGCGCCCGCTTGTGCCGGGCGGCCGGGCTCTGCGGCGCCGTCGCGGCGCGGTTGCCGGGGTCGGCCTTCGCGGTCGTGGTGGTCGTGCCGGTCGCCGTCGTGCTCGCGGCCCGGGGGCGGCGCGCGTTGGCGCCGGCGCCGCAGCCGCCCGCGAGGAGCGCCGCGCATGCGCAGGCGAGGGGGGCCGCCGCCCGCATGCCTCTCGAGGCCGTGCCGGACACAGGCACAGTGTGGCGGCGTCAGCGGCTGCTCGTCGCGGATGCCACCGGCGGCGCGAGGCGCATCGCGCGCCGCACGGGTTCCGGCAGATACCAGTTCCACTTGCCCAGCAGCTTCATGGTCGCCGGCACGAGGATCGCGCGGACGACCGTGGCGTCGAGGAATATCGCCGCGGCGAGCCCCAGGCCGAACTCCTGCAGGCCGATGAAGCGGCCGGTCATGAAGCCCGAGAAGGCGGCGATCATGATCAAGGCTGCGGCGGTGATGATGCGGCCGGTGTGCTCGAGCCCGTAGGCGACCGCGCGCTCGTTGTCGTGGTGGCGGTCCCACTCCTCGCGCACGCGCGAGAGCAGGAACACCTCGTAATCCATCGAGATGCCAAAGACCGTCGCGAACAAGAAGATCGGGATCCAGGCTTCGATCTGCGGGAATCGCGTGAAGCCGAGAAAATCGCCGGCGCCGTGCTGGAAGACGAGCACCAGCACGCCGTACGCGGCGCTGACCGAGAGGAGGTTCATCAGCACCGCCTTCAGCGGCAGCACGACCGAGCGGAAGGCCCGCAGCAGCACAAGGTAGGTGATGATCAGCACGGCCAGCACCAACCACGGGAATGCGTTGTAGGCCTTGTTCGTGAAGTCCACGCCGAACGCGGGGGCGCCGGTCAGCAAGACGATGTTCGAGCGGGGAAAGCCGGCGGCCGGGATGTAGCGGTCGCGGATCGTGTGGACCACCGCCTGCGCCTCTTTGGTTCCGGCGTCGGTGTGCCCCGCCGCGCGTATCTGGAAGGTGCGCAGTTCCTGTTCGGTCAGCGCGGCCTGGAGCGCGGCGGCCCTCGAGCCGAGCGACGGCGCCTGGATCGTCGACGCCTCGACGCGGGGGTCGGCGCGCAGCTCCGCGATCAGGCGCCGCTCGGCGGCCACGGTCGCGGGTGCGAGGGCGCCGCCGCGCGCGCCGGTTTCGACGACCACCTGGTGGGGCGCGAGCGCGCCCGGCCCCACTGTCGCCTCGAGCAGGTAGAGGCCGTCGGTCGCCTCGGTGCCGCGCGGCGAGCCGCGGTTGTCACCGCTGGTCAGATGCAGGCCGAGCGCCGGCGCGGCGAGCGCAAGCAGCAGCGTCAGGGAGACGACGAAGTACACGACCGGGTGGCGCATGATCGAGTGGGCGAGCCTCGACCATGCCCCGGGCGCCCCGCTTGCGCGCCGTTCGAGCACGCGCCGCGGCACGACCCGGAAGCGGTTGATGCGAGTGCCCATGAGCGAGAGAAGCGCCGGCAGCAGCGTCGCCGAGGCGGCGATCGAGACGAGCGGGATCAAGACGGCGCCGGCTCCCATCGAGCGCATGAAGGGCAGCGGCATCAACAGCAGGAGCGCCAGGCCGATCGCGACCGTGAGGCCCGAGAACAGCGTCGCGCGGCCCGCCGTGGCCATCGTCGTCTCGAGCGCCTCGGCCGGCTCCTGGCCGGCATCGAGCTGCTCGCGGTAGCGGAACACGACCAGCATCGAGTAGTCGATCGCGATCGCCAGGCCGATCAGCGTGACGATGTTCGTCACGTATTCCGCCATGTTGCCCAGGTGGGCGATCACCCACACGAGCCCGAGTGTCGTGGGCAGGGTGGCGAAGGCGAAGATGAACGGCACGGCCACGGCCGCGAGCGTCCCGAACATGAACAACAGCACGACGAGCGCGATCGGGATCGCGATCGCCTCGCCCTTCGAGAGATCTTCGCTGTAGAGAGGCTGGACGTCGTGGCTGAGCGCCGGGAAGCCCGTCAGGTAGGTGCGGACGCCCGGCACGCGACCGATCGCGGCGCGCATTCGCTCGGTGTAGTTTTTCGCGTCCGCCGCTTCCAGCGGCACCGTGATCTCGACGTAAAGGACGCCGTGGCCGGCGACACGCACGGGCCCCGCACGGCCGCCCGGGATCTGCCGCGCCGCCCGGACGGCGGCCGCCTCGGTCGCGCCCGCGACCGTCCTTCCGGCCTGACCGGCCGCCGCGGCGGCCGGGGGGGCGGGCGCCTTGACAACGAGGGTGAAGCCGCCGTCCCCTCGTTGGTGCAGGCGCGTGTGAAGGATTTCCAGGCCGCGTTCGGCCTCGGACCCGGGGACGCTGAAGCGGTTCGTGAGCAGGCTGCCGAGGTTGCTCGTCGCCCAGCCGCCGAGCACGAACAGCACTGCCCACACCGCAAGCACGGCGCGCCGGTGGGCGACGACGCGCCGCGTCCAGGCGACGAGTCCCGGCACCTCTCTCTCGCGCCCCCCTGCCACTCGGTCTAGCCCCCGGCGGGCAGCTGGGCGCGGACCATCCAGAGCTGCTCCTCGAGCGCGCGGATCACCTCGATCAGCAGGTCTTCGGTCGCGGGGTCGAGTTCGCTGACGCGCTCGGCGCGCTCGCGCGTACGCTCGGCGGTTTCGGCCAGCCGCTCGGCGAGCAGGCGCACGAGCGTGACGTCCTCGATCGCGCCGGGCTCGACGCCCGCGAGCGGGCTGTCGGCGGCGACCGTGCGGGCCTGGCCGTCGACGGCGGTGCCGATCGCGATCGCGCGCTCAGCGACGGTGTCACCGAGCTCGCGCCACGAGTCGATCAGCTCATCGAGCTGGAGGTGCAGCGAGCGGAAGTGCGGTCCGACCACCGACCAATGGAGCTGCTTGCCCAGCAGCGAGAGGTCGACGAGCTCGACGAGCTGCGCCTGAAGCGTGTTGCCGACTTCCACGCGCTCGTGCTCGCCGAGCCGCGGGAGGTGCCCCTGGCCTGCGATTATCGGTTGCATCTAGGCCTCCATGTCTTGTGGGTCTGGTTCGACTGCCCCCAGGAACGCCGAACGCTGCGGCGTCGGGATTCAATGAGCTGTCCGCGGATGAAGGTCACCGTGACGGCGAAGACGATCGCCGCGAGGACCGGGTTTCTTGTTCGCATGCTCGCTCATCGCAACGTCTCCTCGTGAAGGGCCCCGAGGCTCGATGGGCAGGACAAGGGCCACGATAGCCCTCCTCGCCCGGCCGCGCGGCTACAGCTCGTTCACAGGTTCGATCGGATCACCCCGCCGTCCACCTGGAAGACGGCGCCGGTGATGTAGGAGGCCTGCTCCGAGGCGAGGAACGCGACCAGCGCCCCCAGCTCCTCCGGCTCGCCGAGCCGCCCGAGCGGGACGGTCTCGCCGAGCGGACGCAGCTCCTCGCGCGCGCGCTCACGCTCCTGCGGGTCTGCGCTCGCAAGGCCCGGATGGATGCGGGCGGTCGCGAACATGCCCGGCAGCACGAGGTTGATCGTGATCCCGTCGCGGGCGAGCTCGGGCATGATCGCCTTCACGAGGCCGGCGGTGCCGGGGCGGATGCCGTTCGAGAGGTCCAGGCCGGCGACCGGCTGCTTCACGGACATCGACTGGATGCCGACGATCCGCCCCCAGCCGCGCGCTCGCATGTAGGGCAGGGCGGCGCGGGCGAAGCGCACGAAGTTCAGCGTCACGACCTCGAACGCCGCGCGCCAGTCATCGTCGTCGAGATCGGCGAACGCGCCGCGGGCCGGGCCGCCGGAGTTGTCGACGAGCACGTCGAGTCCGCCGAAGCGCTCGACGGTGGCCTCAACCACCCGCTCGATCTCCTCGCGCTCGTTCAGGTCTGCCGTCACCGCGAGGACCTGTGCGCCCGTGTTCTCGCGGATCCGGGCGGCGGCGGCCTCGAGCTCCTCTTCGCCGCGCGCGCAGACGGTTACGCCCGCCCCCTCGCGCGCCAGCGCAAGCGCCGAGGCCAGCCCCAGCCCCCGGCTCGATGCCGCCACGAGCGCCGTCTTCTCGCTGAGGCCCAGGTCCACGGTTCGCTCCTGTCCTACGCCGGGTGCGCGACTCTAACGCGCCCCCGCCGGCCGCGCACCCCGCCTTCGCGGTAACGTGCGCCACAGCGCGGAGAGAGGAGCGCAGGATCGCCGGTTTCATCTCACGTGGCTTCACCCCCCGCCGCCGCACGCCAGCGGATCTCGCGGCGCGGCTGCCCCCCGGCCAGTACGCCGAGCGCGGCTTCCCGGTGCTGACCGCGGGGCCCACGCCGCACGTGGAACCGAAGGACTGGCACCTCCGCATCGACGGGATGGTCGGCGAGACGCGCGAGTGGAGCTGGCAGGAGTTCGGCGCGCTGTCGTTCGAAGCCGTGCCGTGCGACATCCACTGCGTGACGAAGTGGTCGAAGCTCGGCACGAGCTTCGGCGGAGTCTCGCTGGACGTCCTGCTCGAGGGCGTCGAGCCGCAGGGCGGCTTCACGATGGCCTACAGCTACGGCGGCTACACGACGAACATCGAGCTCGACGATCTGATCGGCGGCAAGGCGTGGGTCGTCACGGAGCACGAGGGGGAGCCGCTCCCCACCGAGCACGGCGGTCCGGCGCGGCTGCTCGTGCCCCACCTGTACTTCTGGAAGAGCGCGAAGTGGATCGAGGGCCTGCGGGTGATGGACCACGAGGAGCCCGGCTTCTGGGAGGCGAACGGCTACCACATCCGGGGCGACCCCTGGAAGGAGCAGCGCTATTGGAGCGACTGACGCCCGTCGCCCAGCGCGCCCCGGGCCGCTGGCAGATCGGCACCGTGACCGCGATCCGCGAGGAGACGCCGAGCGTCAGGACGATCAGGATCGCGCTGCCGATGTGGATGGCGCACCTTCCCGGCCAGCACTACGAAGTCCGGCTGACGGCGCCCGACGGCTACACGGCGCAGCGCTCCTACTCGATCGCCTCCTCGCCGCTGCTCGAGGGCATGATCGAGCTGACCGTGGAACGACTGCAGGACGGGGAGGTCTCCGCCTACCTGCACGACGTGCTGCGCGACGGCGATGAGATCGAGGTTCGCGGACCGTTCACCTCCTATTTCGTCTGGCGGGACGAGAGTCCCGCCCTGCTGGTCGGCGGAGGATCGGGGATCGTGCCGCTGATGGCGATGCTGCGCCACCGGCGGCTGACGATGCCCGACCTGCCGATGCTTCTCGTCTACTCCGTGCGCAGGCCGGGCGATGAGATCTACGCCGATGAGCTGGCGCCCGAGACCGAGCTCACCTACACCAAAGAGGCGCCGCCGGGCTGGTCCGGCCACACCGGGCGCATCGACGCCGCCATGATCGCGCCGCTGGCGGACCCGTTCGCGAACGGGTCGGCGTTCGTGTGCGGCACGAACGGCTTCGTCGAGGCGGCGAGCGACGCGCTTCTCGAAGTCGGGTTCGCCGCCGAGAGGATCCGGACCGAGCGCTTCGGCCCCACGGGCTGAACGACCACCCTCCCGCTGCAGTCCCCAGTCGCGGCTTCGGGTTAGCACCAGCAGCAAGACGCCGGGATGCCCCGTTGGCGGCGCGCGCGGCGGATGCGACGCTCGCCGGAAGAGCTGATCCAACCCAGAAGGGGGACTTCGATGCAAGGAAATCTGGCGGAGCGAGCGGCGCGTTGGAGCGCCGCGCACTGGAAGACCGCGACGTTCGGCTGGCTGGCGTTTGTCGCCGTAGCGGTGGTGCTCGGGCAGGCGCTGGGCACCGTCCAGCTCAGCGATTCGGAGAACTCGAGCGGAGAGCCGGCGCGGGCCGAGCGGGCGCTTGCAGACGCCGGCTTTCGCCGCAGCGCAGGCGAGTCCGTGCTCGTCCGCAGTCCACGGCTCACAGCAGACGCGCCGGCCTTCCGCGCTGAGCTGGGACACGTCGAACGAGACATCCGGGCGCTGCCCCAGGCGACGAACGTGCGCGGGCCGCTGGCCGGACACCCGGACCAGATCTCCTCCGACCGGCGCGCAGCGATCGTGCAGTTCGACATGCGCGGCTCGCCGGAAACGGCAGCGGCGCGCGTGAAGCCCGTGCTCGCCCGCGTCGCCGCCCTCCAGCGGGGGGCGCCCGGCTTCACCGTCACCGAGTTCGGCGAGGCAAGCGCGCAGCACGAACTGGACGAGACGACGGGGCGCGATTTCTCACATGCGGAGAGCCTGTCGGTGCCGGTCACCTTCCTCGTGCTCCTACTCGCCTTCGGCGCCTTCGTCGCCGCGGGCGTGCCGGTGCTGCTGTCGTTCTCGGCGGTGCTCGGCTCGCTCGGGCTCGCAGCGGTTGTCAGCCACCTGGTCCACGCCTCTGACGCGACGAGCTCCGTGATGCTGCTGATCGGGATGGCTGTCGGCGTCGATTACTCGCTCTTCTACCTCAAGCGCGAGCGCGAGGAGCGCCGCGGCGCCGAACCGCGCGAGGCGCTCGCGCGGGCCGCGGCGACGAGCGGCCGAGCGGTCCTGATCTCGGGCACGACGGTGCTGATCGCGATGGCCGGGATGCTGATGGCGGGCAGCAAGATCTTCAGCTCGCTCGGCGTCGGCGCGATGATCGTGGTCCTCGTGACGATGATCGGATCGCTCACCGTGCTGCCCGCGCTGCTCGGCAAGCTCGGCGACCGTGTCGAGCGGGGGATCCTCGCCACGGCCGCGGCGACGCTGCTGCTGCTGCGGCCGCGCCGGGAGCGCGCCGCCGGCGAGCGGGGGTTGCTTGTGCGGCTTCGCGACCGGCGCACCCTGCTCCAGCGTGTCAAGGGCCAGCGCGAAGGCTCGCGCTTCTGGGCGCTCGCGCTGCGCCCAGCGCTGCGCCACCCGGCCGCCGCGGCGCTGACAACGACCGCCGCGCTCCTCGTGCTGGCGATCCCGGCGCTCAGCATGCACACGCGGCTGATGGGCTTCGGCGATCTGCCGCACCAGCTCAAGGTCGTGCGCAGCTACGAGCAGATCCAGCAGGCCTTTCCGGGCGCTCAGGCCCCGGCCGTGGTCGCCGTGCAGGCTTCCGACGTCACGGCGCCGCCGGTGGCTCGGGCGATCTCACGCCTGAGGGCGGTGGCGGCCGCCTCCCCGCAGCTGGCCGGACCGTCCGCGGTGGAAGTCGACCGCCGTCGCGACCTCGCGAAGGTCGAAGTGCCGCTGGCAGGCAGCGGCGCCGACGCGCGCTCATTCGCGGCGCTCGCCGAGCTCAGGGGGCGGGTGCTGCCCGCGACGCTCGGACACGTGCCCGGGGTCAGCTACGCCGTCACGGGCGAAACCGCTGGCACGCAGCAGTTCACGCAGGTCACCAAGCAACACTGGCCACTGGTATTCGTGTTCGTGCTCGGGCTGGCGTTTCTGCTGCTGCTGATCACGTTCCGCTCGCTCGTGATCCCGCTGACGGCGATCGCGCTGAACCTGCTGTCGGTCGCGGCGGCCTACGGGGTGCTCGTGTGGATCTTCCAGGACGGCCACCTTCAGGGTCTCCTCGGCTTCCACTCGGCGGGAGCGATCGTGACGTGGCTGCCCCTCTTCCTATTCGCCGTGTTGTTCGGCCTGTCGATGGATTACCACGTGTTCATCGTCAGCCGCATAAGCGAGCTGGCCAAACGCGGCGCGAGCACGGAGGAGGCGGTGTCGAGGGGCATCGTCGGGACGGCCGGGACGGTGACGGCCGCGGCTGCCGTGATGATCGCTGTATTCGGCGTCTTTGCGACCCTCAGCACGCTCGAAATCAAGCAGATGGGGGTCGGCCTTGCGGTCGCCGTCCTGATCGACGCGACCGTGATCCGCGCCGTGCTGCTTCCTGCGACGATGACCCTGCTGGGCAGATGGAACTGGTATCTGCCGCGCTGGCTGCAATGGCTACCTCACATCCGCGCCGAGCGTCACGCGGGCCGGCCGCTTCCGGAGGCCGGTTGACGATGCATGCCACGCCGGCCACCGGTAGAACGCTAGTCGCTGAGGGCGGGCGCAACCTCGCCTTCCTGCTCAGCGCGCTCGCGCTCGCCCCCGTGTGGCTGACCCTGCTTGTCAGCGCCTGGGCGGTGACGCTGTCGATCGCGATGACGCCGCTGGTCGTACCGGCCGTGATCGTCGGGGCGCTGCTTGTCCGCGGCGCCGGGTCCCTCGAGGCGCTGTTGTCCAGGGCGCTGTTGGGAGCCGATGCCCGCGTGCCCGCCATGCCCGCCGCCGGCGGCTTCTGGCGGCGGGCATGGGCGATCGTCGCGGATCGCTGGATCTGGCGAGCACAGGCCTACCTGCTCGCGCGGATCACCATTGGCTTCGCGCTCGCCGTGGTGCTCGTCTCGCTGCTGGCCACCGGCATCGGGCTCGTGGGCGCGCCGCTCTACTACTGGGCCGTCCCGGAAGGCATCGACGTGGGGGCCTGGCGGGTCGACACGCTCGGCCTCGCGCTCGCGATGGTCCCGCTCGGCGTTGCGGCGCTGCTGCTGGCCGCGCTCGTCGTGCGGCTCACGTCGCCGCCCTGGCGGGGCCTGGCGGTGGGGATGCTGGGAGCGCGCGGACGGCAGGCCAGCGGGGAGGGCCGCGCGGGCGCCCGCCGCGCGCTGGTGGTGCACGCGCTCGCCTCGGCTGGCGTGTCCTCGCTGCTGATCCTGATCTGGCTTCTGACCTCGCGGGGCTACTTCTGGCCGATCTGGCCGATGCTCGCGCTGGCCCTGGCCCTCGGCATCCACGGCTGGGTGTACTACGCCCGCGAGCACAGTGACCGCTGGGTGGAGCACCGGCTGAACACCGGCTTCGCGATCCACGCCGGGGTGTGGGCGGTCCTGCTGCTGTACCTGACGGGTATCTGGGCGGCGGCGGGCGGCGGGTACTTCTGGCCGGTGTGGCCGCTGCTGGCAGCGCTGATCGCCGTCGGAGTGCATGCGGCGGCGCTGCTGCTCGGCGGCGATCGCTCGGCGCTGACGGCCCGGATATCGGTCCTCGAGGACACCCGCGCCGGGGCCGTCGACGTGCAGGAGGCCGAGCTGCGGCGCATCGAGCGCGACCTGCACGACGGAGCGCAGGCACGGCTCGTCGCGCTGGGGATGAGCCTCGGCATGGCCGAGCAGAAGCTGCAGAGCGAACCCGACGCCGCACGCGAGTTGCTCGCCGACGCCCGCGCTGGCGCCGGCGAAGCGCTGCGGGAGCTGCGCGACCTCGCTCGCGGCATCCACCCGCCGGTGCTCGCCGACCGCGGCCTGGACGCCGCCGTGCGGGCGCTGGCCGCGGGCTCGCCGATCTCCGTGACGGTGTCGGCGACGGTCCCCGAGCGGCCGAAGCCGCCGGTCGAGAGCGCCGCCTACTTCGTCGTCGCGGAGGCGCTGGCCAACGCCGGCAAGCATGCCGCGGCGAGCCGGGTCGACGTTCGCATCGCCGGCGCCGCCGGCGTCCTGTCCGTCGAAGTGCACGACGACGGCGCGGGCGGCGCCGATCCCTCGGGTGGCGGGCTCAGCGGCCTCAGGCGCCGGGTCGAGGCGCTCGACGGAACCCTGCAGGTGATCAGCCCGCCCGGCGGGCCGACGACGATCCGCGCGGAGCTGCCGTGCGGGTCGTGATCGCCGAGGACCTCGCGCTCCTGCGCGACGGGCTTCAGCGGCTGCTGCGCGACAACGGCTTCGAGGTGATCGCGGCCGTCGCCGATGCCGAATCGCTGCTCGAGCAGGTCAGCGCCCACCGCCCGGACATCGCCGTGATCGACATCAGGCTGCCGCCGGGGTTCCGCGACGAGGGGCTGCGTGCGGCCCTCGAGCTGCGGCGCCAGGCGCCCGGCACGTCGGTCCTGATGGTCTCCCAGTACGTCGAGCCGACCTACGCCGCCGAGCTGCTCGGCGACGGGCGCGGCGGCATCGGCTACCTGCTCAAGGACCGGATCATGGACGTCGACGAGTTCGTCGACGCCGTCACGCGCGTGGCCGAAGGGGGCACGGCGCTCGACCCCGAGGTCGTCGCTGAGCTCGTCTCCAGCCGCGCCGAGGACGGGCCGCTCTCGGAGCTGACGCCGCGTGAGACCGAGGTGCTCGGACTGATGGCCGAGGGACGATCGAACGCCGGCATTGCCGAGGCGCTGGTGCTGACGGTCGGCGCCGTCGAGAAGCACATCGCGAACATCTTCGGCAAGCTCGGCCTCGCCCAGTCGGACAGCGACCATCGGCGCGTGCTTGCCGTGCTCGCCTACCTGAAAGACGGCCGCCAGCCCGGCTAGTCGTCCTGGTTCAGGTCCAGCGGATCTGAGTCCAGCGGGTGGATCTCGTCCTCGACGGTGTGCAGGCGAAGATCGGATTCGCGTACGAGCAGCGGGGTGATCGCTGCCTGATAGTGGAAGAACGACTCCGAGCGGTAGTGCTCTTCGAGCGCGGCGCGATCGCGCCAGCGCTGCACGACGACGTAATGGCCGTCCTCACCGAGCGCCTCGGCGAAGGTGAATGAGATGCAGCCGTCCTGGTCCAGGGCGGCCCGCTGGGCTTCCAGCATCGCCTGCTCGGCCTCGTCGCGACGGGGGATCTGCGGGTAGACGTCTCCGAGCGCGACGATCACTGCGCCGAGCCTAGCGCCAGCGCCGCGAGGAGCGGCCTAGGCCACCTGGGCCAGCAGCCCCGCCCGGGTCTTGGCGGCCTGGACCGCGGCCGTCAGCGAGTCGATGTCGTACGGTCCCTGGTGGCGGCGACCGTTGATGAAGAACGTCGGCGTGCCCGACACGCCGCTTTCGTCCGCGCTCGCGACGTCGTCGGCGACGCGGCCTGCGTGCCGGTGCTCGCGCAAGTCGTCCGTGAAGCGCTCGATGTCGAGCCCGAGGCGCTCGGCGCGGGTGATCAGGTCCTTCACCGCGAGCGACCGCTGGTCCTCGAACAGAGCGTCGTAGTAGTCCCAGAAGCGCCCCTGGGCGGCGGCCGCCTCGGATGCTTCGGCCGCGATCTGCGCGTGGGTGTGGACGTCGTTGAGGGGCAGGTGGCGCCAGACATATCGGACGTCCTGGCCGAAGTTGATCAGCAGCTCTCGGATCGTGGACTCCGCGCGCCCGCAGTACGGGCACTCGAAGTCGCCGTACTCGACCAGCGTGACGAGGGCATCGTCCGGGCCGCGGATGTGGTCGCGCCCGTCGTCGACGTCCTCGGCGAGGTCGAGCAGATCTTCGGCTGTGCCGGCGATCTGGCGCGCTCGCACGCGGTCGGGGAGGCGGCGCACGATGCGCGTGGCGCCCCAGCCGACGATCGGCGCGACGATCACCGCCGCTAGCACCCCGACCTTCGCGTCGTCGAGTTCTTGTCCATCGAAGGCGAGGCTCGCGACCAGCAGCGAGACCGTGAACCCCATTCCGGCGACCGCGCCGCCGATCCCCAGCACGGGCCAGCTGATCGTGCGGCGCAGCCCCAGGCGCGGCATGCTGCCGATCCAGGAGGCCGTCAGGATGCCGGCGGGCTTGCCGAGCACATAGCCGAGGAAGATGCCGAGCATCACCGGTGAGCCGATCGCGTCTCCGAGGCGCCCTCCGCCGAGATAGACGCCGGCGTTCGCGAGCGCGAACAGCGGCACGACGACGTAGCTGCTCCACGGGTGCAGGCTGTACTGGAGGCGCTCGTTCGGCGAGATCGCCGCCAGCACGCCCTGCTGTGCTTCACGCGCCAGATCGGGGGTCGGCTGCTCCCGGAAGGAGCGCGTCAGCGTCGTCGCCCGTTCGAGATCCTCGCGTGATGGCGGGTAGGCGCTTGTCACGAGCCCGATCGCGAGGCCCGCGATGACCGGGTCGATACCGGACTTGAAGAGCGCCACCCACAGCGCGATCGCGACCAGCACCGATGCCTGGCGCCGCCACACCGGCACATAGCGAAGTGCGAGCAGCACGAGGAACAGGATGATCGCGACCAGCAGCGCCGTCGTCGAGACGTGCTTGGTGTAGACGGTGGCGATCACGATCAGAGCGACCAGGTCGTCGACGATCGCGAAGCTCAGCAGGAAGACGCGCAGCCGCGTCGCGGTGCTCGGCGTGATCA
This sequence comes from uncultured Solirubrobacteraceae bacterium, assembly GCA_963721285.1. Lineage (GTDB taxonomy): Bacteria > Actinomycetota > Thermoleophilia > Solirubrobacterales > Solirubrobacteraceae > Palsa-744. Next base: position 38,713 of record CAVRIN010000005.1, read on the forward strand.
GGGCGAGGGCGCCGAGCGCGAGCGCCGTGTCTGTCGACATCGCCGCGCCCCATCCGCCCGCGCCCGAGCCACCGGCGTTGAACGCCTCGTAGATGGCGATCGGGAACAGGATCCCACCGACCGCCGCCGCAATCGGCAGGACTACGCGGCCGCGGTCGCGCAGGTCGCCGACGTCGAGCTCGCGCTTGGCCTCGAGGCCGACGACGAGGAAGAACAGGGTCATCAGCCCGTCGTTGACCCAGCCGCGGAGGTCGTTGGCGACCTCTCCGCCGCCGAGCCGGATCGAGAGCTGTGTCGTCCAGAGACTTTCGTAGGAGTGTCGCCACGGCGAGTTCGCCCACACGAGCGCCACTACGGCCGCCGCCACCAGCACGGCTGCGCTTCCCGTCTCGGTGGCGAGGAAGTCGCGCGCCGGCGCTGCCAGGTTGCGCGCCCAGGCGGTGCGGCCGCTCTGCTGGTCCTCGCTCCGGGCGCCCGGTCCTCTGGGTTGCTCGGCGGCTAGGTCCTCGGTTGCCACCGGCCCATTATCCGACGGAGGTGCTCGAGCCGCGTGCCGGCAAGGTCATCCATTTGCGCGATTGACTGAACGCCTGTGCGCCAACACGATTCGAACGGATGCAGTGCTCCCCCCGATCGGCCGTCCCTCGCCGGGCTGTCGAACTCCTCACGCCCGAGCGTCGCCGGCCTGCGGCACACCGAGACATGAGCGCTGCCCGCCGGCGGTCGCCGGTCCAAGCATGAGGCTCGTCGAGGTGCCGGCGCTTGAGCCGGAGCGAGCAGACTGGCAAGCCGCCTTCGAGCTGTTGTTCGAGACGACCTCGACGGCCGTCGCGATCCTCGACGAGCGCCGCAGCGTGGTCGACCTCAACCCGGCGGCGCAGCGGCTGCTGGGGCGATGCAACGCCGACGCCACGGCCGCTGAGGTGATCGCGGCGGTGACGGCGGCCGAGCGCGCTCGCTCGGCTGCGGAGTGGGAACAGCTGCTGCGCGAGGGACGCGGGTCGGGAACGCGGACCCTGATCGGCAGCGACGGCAGCGAGGTGCAGGTCGCGTTCGTAGCGGTGATCGAGGGGGTCGCCGGCGGGCGGCGCGCGGTCTACACGCTCACGCCCGAGGACGGCCCCGCGAGCGGCAGGTCCGGCCTCAAGGTCGTCGCAACTCTGACGAAGCGCGAGGGCCAGGTCGTACGGCTCATCGCCGGCGGGCTCGACACGGCTGAGATCGCCGACGCCCTTCATGTATCCCCGAACACCGTGCGCAGCCACGTTCGCAACGCGATGGCGAAGCTGAGCGCGCGGACCCGGGCGCAGCTGGTCGCGAAGGCCCTCGGGGCGGCGGGCGCCACGGCGCCGGTCGGTTTGATGCCAGTGGAGTGAGCGCTGCCGCGCTCGGTGGTCTGCGAAGGTACAGGCGCGCTGAGGAGTGGCCTCTGCCTACTTAACGGAGGATGACGTGCGGCGGCACGCCGCCGACGATCACCGGCGATGACGGGGACGACGCCGACGGGGGGGCTGATGGGCCGGATTCCCGGCGTCCGGATGGTCCGTGGCTACGAGCGCGCATGGCTGCGCCGCGACGTGGTGGCCGGCGTGGTACTCGCCGCGATTCTGATCCCGCAGGGGATGGCCTACGCGCAGCTCGCCGGGCTGCCCGCGGTGACGGGCCTGTACACGACCGTCGCCTGTCTGCTCGGCTACGCCGCCTTCGGTCCCTCGCGGGTGCTCGTGCTCGGCCCCGACTCCTCGATCTCGCCGCTGATCCTGGCGGCGATCACACCGCTGCTCGCCGGCGGCGACGCCGGCACCGCGATCGCGCTCGCCGGCATGCTAGCGGTGCTCGTCGGGATCACGGAGATCGGGCTCGGGCTCGGGAAACTCGGGTTCGTCGCCGACCTCCTCTCGAAGGAGGTGCAGGTCGGGTACATGAACGGCCTGGCCGTCACGATCATCGTCGGACAGCTTCCGAAGCTGTTTGGGTTCTCGACCTCGGCGGACTCGTTTCTCTCCGAGGTGAAGGCCTTCTTCGACGGCCTCGACGGGACGAACGGGACGACTCTTGCGGTGGGGCTGGCGGTGTTCGCGGTGCTGCTCGTGATGCCGCGGGTCTCGCGGCGGCTGCCGGCCGTGCTCGTCGCCGTGGTGGGAGCGACGGTCGCGTCCGCCGTCCTCGGCCTCTCCGACCATGGCGTGGACACGGTCGGCTCGCTCCCGCGCGGGGTGCCGGCGCCGAGCCTGCCCTGGACGAGCGCGAGCGACATCCCGGCGTTGCTGATCGCGGCAGTGGGGATCACGCTGGTGTCGCTGACCGACACGATCGCGACGGCCGCGAGCTTCGCCGCCAGGCGCGGCGAAGAGGTCGAGCCCGACCAGGAGATGATCGGGATGGGCACGGCGAACATCGCCGCAGGGCTGTTCCAGGGCTTCGCGGTCTCGACGAGCGGCTCTCGCACGGCCGTCGCCGAGCAGGCCGGCGCGAAGAGCCAGGTGACCGGGATCGTCGGCGCCGGCCTCGTGGTCGTGCTGCTGGTGTTCCTCAACTCGCTGCTCGCCGATCTCCCACAGGCGGCGCTCGCGGCGATCGTGATCGTCGCGGCGCTGTCCCTCGCGGACGTCGGGATCCTGCGCCGCTACCTGCACGTGCGGCCGAGCGCGGTCTGGGTCTCGCTCGCGGCGAGCGCCGGCGTGATCCTGCTGGGTGTCCTGCAGGGGATCGTCGTCGCGGTCTCGATCGCGATCCTGCTCTTCTTCAGGCGCAACTGGTGGCCGCACGGCGCGGTCCTCGGGCGCGTGAGTGAGGTCGAGGGTTGGCACGATGTCAGCGACTACCCCGAGGCAGAGCAGCTCCCGGGCGTCGTCGTCTACCGGTGGGAGGCGCCGCTGTTCTTCGCGAACGCGAAAGAATTCCGCCAGCAGATCCGAAGGCTGGCGCGGGAGCGCGACCCGCGATGGATCGTCCTGCAGTGCGAGGCGGTGACGGACGTCGACCTGACGGCGGGCGCGATGCTCGAGCAGCTCGACGACGAGCTCAACGCCGCCGGCATCCATCTCGCTTTCGCCGAGCTACGTGGACGGCTGCAGGAGCTGATCCTTGGCTACGGCCTGATGGAGACGCTCGACCGCGACCACTTCTACCCGACGCTCGAGGCTGCTCTCGAGGCGATTGAACCGAGTCAGGGCTCGAGCAGCCCGTCTGGGACCGTCTAAAGCCAAACCACGCCGCGTTCGGCGTCGGCTCGGGCCGAGCCGCGCTCAGCCGCGCGCGCCGGGCGATGCCGCCTCGGCGATGCGGGACCCCAGCTCCCGGAGCTGCTCGTCCGAGAGGTGGTTCACGGAGAATCCCGCCTGCACGAGCTCCTGGCGGACGTTCACAGCTGAACGCGCGTAATCCACTTCGAGTCCGAGCCTCGAGAGCACGCGGCTGACGAGCGGGTCATCAAGTGACGTGGCGCCGTCCGCCGCCGCCTTCAGAAGCCAGGCCCGAAGCGCTTCGGCCTCCGGCAGCTCGAGCTGCAGCCCGATCTGCGGATCCGGGCTGTTCTCATCCCACGGCCCGCTGGCCGGGGTGGTGGGCTGTTCTGCCTGGTCGACGCTGCTCACGGTCTTGCCTCTCACCGGGATCGCAGATGGCGCGCCCGGTTCTTCTGTCCTTATCGACCGTGGCCCCCGGCAACCTTGAGGGCCGGTGGACACATTGAGTAGCGGGTTCTCGGCGAGAGGGTTCACTAGCATCGAATGAACCCGTGATGGCCGGCGAGACGTCCAAGAACCCGGAAAAGACGGCAGAGCAGCGGCTACTCGCGGGCGGCAACCCGCAGATCGCCAAGGCCGACGGCGACGCGCCGGTCCAGGCCTACATCGCCGCGATGCCGGGCTGGAAGCGCGACCTGGGAATCCGTCTGGACGCGCTCATCGTGCGCACCGTCCCGGACGTGTGCAAGGCGGTGAAATGGAACTCGCCGTTCTACGGCATCGCGGGTGAAGGCTGGTTCCTCAGCTTCCACTGCTTCACGAAGTACGTCAAGGTGGCGTTTTTCCGCGGGGCGTCGCTGCGTCCCGTCCCGCCGGGCGATTCCAAGAGCAAGGAGAGCCGCTACCTCGACATCCACGAGGGCGATCGGCTGGACGAGGCTCAACTCGCCGCTTGGGTCGAGCAGGCAAGCCGGTTGCCCGGCTGGGGCAGGAGTTGACCGAGGCTCATCGTCGGGCACACGCGTTTCCGCGCCGCCCTTGCCCCGCGGCTCTACCCCATCGCGTTCATCATCTGGGGTGAGGCGGGGGAGCCCGGAACGACGAAGCCCGGCACATCGTGCGGCACGGTGAGGATCGCGACCGCGAGCACCGCCAGGACGCCGGCGGTCGCCAGCCTCGCGCCGCGTCCCCAGGGTCCGACCTTCTCGAGCGCCACGAGGGCGGCGATCAGCCCCATCCACACGAGGCTCATCACGCCGAGCGCGAAGAGGGCGGCCATCAGGGCCCATGAGCACCCGAGACACCAGGCGCCGCTGCGAAGCCCCGTCGCGAAGGCGCGAGGACGCGTGTTCTCGTCCGGGATCTCCGGAACTCGCACGGAGCTGCGGCACCTCGAGAGGAACTCGCGCTTCGGCGGCGTCAGCTGATAGAGCGCCGCGAGGGCCAGAACGCCGGCGGCGAGCCAGCGGCCGCCCTCGTGCCAGGCGAGCGAGCCGGCGAGCAGGCTCCTTCCGAGCTCGAACACGCCGTAGGCGCCGATCCCCGCGACACTCCAGATGAGCAGGTAGCCGCCGGCGAACAGGAGGATCCGGCTGAGCTCGCGCTGGACCGAGGCCGCAAAGACGGCGGCCGTCGGCGCCAGCGATGGCAGCATCATCGCCGCCATCATCGTCGCCCACGCGCCCGTGAACCAGGCCAAGGAGCCGAGGGCGGTCCCCGGCCCTGCGTCCATCCCGGCCATCCGCTCCGCCGTCGACCACCACGCCAGCGCCGCGGCGGCGGTGAGCGCCGCGACGATCCGAAGCTCCGCGCGCATGGCCGTGAGCGGCGAGGCGGGCGAAGCCGTCCGCTCTGCCGGTCGCGCCCATGACGGCACCGGCCGCGCCGGAGGGGCTGCTCGCAGTCCTGATCCCTGCTGAGGCGGCCACGGCTCAGCCTCGTTCGTATTCGTCGTGGCGGCGCCACCATTTGCCGGCCTCATTGCGCCCGAGCGGGGCGCGATCGAGCCACGAGTACATGCCCCAGACGCCGTCGACGCCTCGCCCGTAGGCGGAGTAGGTGTGGAACACGACGCCGTCCTCGAGGGCGAACGCGCTCATGCCCGGCCCCTCTTTTCTGAAGGTCACGGGATCCGTGCCCACCTCCGAGGCGGCGGCAACGAGTCCCTGACTCTCCTCGAGCGGCCTGAGGTCTGCGGTGCGGAAGTTGTACTCGACGGCGCCCGTCTGCCATTCCTGCTCGGAGTGCCACACGTGGAAGTCGTGGTTGAAGTCGCTCTCGAGCGACGACGCCCACGGAAAGCTCCAGCCCATCCGCCGCTTGTAGTCCTGCAGCTTCGCCAGCGGGGCCCGCGAGACCGCCGTGAACGCGACGTCGTGATTGACCAGGTGCGCGACCGACCCGGAGAAGCCGTCGGCGATCGCCGAGCACGACGGGCATCCGGCCGTGTAGTCGGGTCCGAACATGAAGTGGTAGACGAGCAGCTGCGAGCGCCCATCGAAGAGGTCGGCGAGGGACGCGGGTCCGTCGTCGGTCTCGAAGCGGTACTCCTTCTCGATCGGAACCCACGGCAGGTCCCGTCGCCGGCGAGCCAACTCGTCGCCTCGCCGCGTCAGCTCCTTCTCGGCCTCGAGCAGCTCGAGCCGCGCCGAGAGCCACTCCTCACTGGTTCCGGTCCTGTGATCGGTCATTGCATTCTCCTTGTCGGTGTCAGCGACGGCAGGGCGTCCTCATCGGCCACCGCGGTGTCGATCACCGCGCCGCCCCATGGGGCTTCGAGGCCACGTAGTCGCGCAGTTCGCCGAAGTGCCGCTCCCAGCCGTGGTCGTGGTCTTCGAGGTACCGGGCCCGCTCCGCCTCGTCGCGAGTCACGGCGCCGATGCCGTCCTCGACGACCCGCAATCGTGTTCCGCCGGCCTCCTCGATGAGGCTGAACTCGACGAGTGCCGAGTTGCTCTCGTCCGGCCTCGCGCCCTCCGGATGGTTCCAGCGAAAGGAGAACCGGCGGAAAGGTTCGGCCTCCACGACCCAGATCGGCACGATCATCTCGGACTCTTTCGCTCCGCCGCGGCCCCCGGGCCTCCAGGTGAGCGTGCCGTCCGCACCCGGCCGCGCCTCGACGGTCGCCTCGTCGCTGAACCAACGGCTGATCTGCTCGGGCTGGGTGATCACGCCCCAGACGACTTCTGGGCTCGCCTCGATCAGGATCTCTCGTTCGACGCTGTCAGCGGCCACACTTGCTCCTTCCGTTGATATGCAACCGATGGTTGCGAGACGTGGGTCGCACAATAGCGCAACCAGAGGTTGCGTGTTTGCTCGCGCGGCTCCCTCCTGCGGGGACACGCTCTTGCCAGCGGGGGAACCATGCGCGATGGTTGGCGTATGCCAGCCCGCCTGGGATCGTTCGGTGTCGACGCCGCTGGTGAAAGGAGTCGTGGAAGATGACACGCACCGACACGGGCGCCGTCCTGAGCGGGAAGCGCAGAGCGCGGCTCGAGGCTTTCATCGAGCCGTTCCGCGTCGACCCCGGCCGGCGCGTCAAGCTCGCGAGGGACTTCGACCCCGCGTTCAAGGGCGGAATCAAGAACAAGCAGCACGGGCGTGCGCTGCTCGAAGAGGGGGTGCAGCTGCTCAGCGAGTACCAGGCGCGGCTCGCGGCACAGGGGAGTTGGGGCGTGCTGATGGTGCTGCAGGCACTCGACACGGCGGGCAAGGACGGGACGATCCGGCACGTGATGAGCGGGGTCAACCCGCAGGGCGTCGCAGTGCACAGCTTCAAGCGTCCGTCTGGTGAGGATCTCGATCACGACTACCTGTGGCGCTATTCGCGGCGGCTGCCGGCGAGGGGCGAGATCGGGATCTTCAACCGATCGCACTACGAGGAGGTGCTGGCGGTGAGGGTGCACCCCGACAACCTCGATCGCGAGAAACTGCCCCCGGCCGCGAAGCGCAAGGGCGTCTGGACCCGTCGCTACCGCGAGATCAACGACTGGGAGCGTTACCTGAACGACAACGGGTTCCGAATCGTGAAGGTGTTCCTGAATCTCTCAAAGGAGGCGCAGCGCGCGCGGCTGCTGCGCCGCATCGACCTCGCCGACCACAACTGGAAGTTCTCGACGGCCGATGTCACCGAGCGGGGCCTTTGGGACTCCTACCAGCATGCACTGTCCGAGATGCTGACGCACACGAGCACGGAGTGGGCGCCGTGGTACGTGATTCCGGCCGACCGGAAGTGGTTCGCGCGCATCGCCGTCGCCTGTGTGCTCGTCGACGCCCTGATCGAGCTCGACCCTCGCTATCCGCGAGTGGGGGGCGCGCAGCGAAAGACCCTGCTCGCGGTGAAGGAGCAGCTCGAATCCGAAGCGCCGCGTGGGGCGACGCCCGACCCGAACGCGAAGCGTTCAGAACCTGCGCGCGAGGGGACAGAAGGGCCGTCGCCGGGTTCCACGGGCAACGGTCACCGTCCTGCCGGGTCCGACCCCGCTAGACGGTCTTGACCAGGCCTCCGTCGATGACCCAGTTCGCGCCGGTCACGTTGGCCATCCGCGGCGAGGCGAGCAGGGCTACGATCGTCGCGACTTCCCTGGGGGTGGTGAACCTGCCGGTAGGCATGCTGGCGGCCATCTGGTCGCGAACGGCGTCGGCGCCTTCGCCTGTGGCGCTCCCGACGGTCTCCGCCACTCCCTGACTTCCCAGCCAGAGGTCGGTCGCAACCGGACCAGGCGAGACGCTCGTGATGCGGATCCCTCTCGGTCCGAGCTCTTGGGACAGCGACTTGACCAAATTGACGAGCGCTGCCTTCGCGGCGCCGTAGTCGATGACGCCGCCGTCGGGCTCGAAGAACGAGTTGACAGACGCGACGTTGACGATCGTGCCCTCCTTGCGCTCGGTCATGTCCTCGACCGCGGCACGCGTAGCACGAAGCGCTGCGAAGAAGTTCAGCTCGAGCGAGGCTTCGAAGTCGGCGTCACTGAGGGCAAGAAAGCCGTCCAGACGCACGTGCGCTGCGCCGACGTTGTTGACGAGCACGTCCACGCGGCCGAGCTCCTCGACTGCTTGACGTACCAGCCGCGCCGGACCGTCGGGGTCCGCGAGATCGACCGTCACCGGGGTCACGCCTTCGATCCCGTCCAGACCCTGCACGTGACGGGCTCCCGCCACGACCTTGGCGCCCTCGGCGGCCAACTCGCGGACGACCGCGAGCCCGATTCCCTTGCTCGCTCCGGTCACAACGGCGATCTTGTCCGACAGTTCGAGGTCCACGAGGGCACACTACTGCGAGCCTGAGCACACGCCTGTCGACATCGCTCGCCGAGCGGCGTAGAGTCGCGCCTACGTGTGCGTCTCGCGCCGCGCTTGAGATCGGCGGCGGCTGCACGCATCGTCACGCACCAGCGTCGAGACGAGGAGCAGGCAATGAGTGCAGAGCAGTCGGCGTCAGCCCTCGCCCTGCATCCGCTGCTCGCCGGCCGGTCGAGCCCCAGCCGCTTCGACGCAACCCACCGGGCGTCCGACCGCGAGATCGAGCAGATCCTCGAAGCCGCACGCTGGGCCCCGTCGGCCGGGAACTCGCAGCCCTGGGCGTTCATCGTCGGCTCCCGCGGCGCCGACATCCACACACGCATGATGAAACATCTCGCCGGAAGCTCACGGCCGTGGGCAGGTGACGCGAGCCTCCTGATCGCAAATCTCGCCCACCGCTACGTCGAGGAGACGACCTGGGAGTACTCGGAGTTCTCGCTCTACGATCTGGGCCAAGCGGTCGCTCACATGACGCTGCAAGCACAGGCGCTCGGGCTCTCGGCGCGGCAGTTCCGGGCTTTCGATCGCGACGCGCTGGCCGCCGAGTTCGGGGTCCCCGCGCACTGGGAGCTCACCACCATGACCGCGATCGGCCGCGCGGCGACCGACGTTCCTGCGTCCGTGAGCGATCCGGCGACCGCCGCGCCGCGCCAGCGCCGGGCGCTCGAGGAGATCCTGTGGCCGACGGAGCAGGGCGCCCGCTCCGATGCTTAGGGTGAAAGCCCGGCCGGTCCGTAACTGACGACGCTGGACGCGGCACCAGAGGCTTCCTCCACCTCCAATTTATACCACCCACGGGGACTTCATGAAGCCCTGCGCGGTGCTGTAAAACCGCCGTCCGAGGTCAAAACGTACGGAGATCGGAGTCGCGAAATGCGTGTGTCTTTGTCGACGTATCGGGCGATGGTGTGGGCATGACCGAGCACACGGTGGTGATCGCCGGAGGCGGGCCGGCGGGGATGATGCTGGCAGCCGAGTTGGCGTTGGCGAAGATCGACGTCGCGGTCGTCGAGCGGCGTCCCGATCACGTGCTCCTCGGCTCACGAGCCGGCGGTTTTCACTCCCGCACGATCGAGGTGCTGGATCAGCGTGGGGTCGCCGATCGGTTCCTCGCGGAGGGTCAGGTGGCCCAGGCCGCGACGTTCGCCACGACGGTGTTGGACATGAGCGACTTCCCGACGCGTCATCCGTATTCGCTCGGGATCTGGCAGAACCAGATCGAGCAGATCATGGCCGCCTGGATCGCCGAATTGCCGGTGCGGGTCTACTACGGAAGTGAGGTGGTGGGCTTCACGCAGGACGACGCCGGCGTCGACGTCGAGCTGGCCGAGCGCCGGCCGCTGCGGGCGCAGTATCTCGTCGGCTGCGACGGAGGGCGCAGCGTGATCCGGAGCGCAGCCCGCATCGAGTTCCCGGGGTGGGATCCGACGAGGAGCAACCTGATCGCCGAGGTCGAGGTGAGCGAGGAGCCGGAACTGGGCATCCGGCACGACGCCCTCGGCGTCCACGGCATCGGCAGGCTCGAGTACGAGATCCGCGACGGCGAGGTGGTCTACATGGATGGGGGGCCGGTACGCATCACCTTGACCGAGCGGCACATCGGGCCCAGCAGCGAGCCCACCCTGAGCGATCTGAGTGAGGCGTTGATCGCCGTCTACGGCACCGACTTCGGAATCCACAATCCCACGTGGATCTCCAGGTTCACCGACATGACACGTCAGGCGGCGGCCTACCGTGCGGGGCGCGTCCTGCTCGCCGGTGACTCGGCGCACGTCCACTACCCCGCTGGTGGACAGGGCCTCAGCCTCGGTGTGCAGGACGCGGTGAACCTGGGATGGAAGCTGGCCCAGGTGGTCGAACGGTACGTCGCCCGAAAGCCTCTTGGACACCTACCAGGAGGAGCGCCACCCGGTCGCCGCCCGAGCGCTCCGGTACACGATGGCCAAAACCGCGCTGATGCGCGGGGACGAGCGAATCAACGCCCTGGCCGAGGTGGTGTCAGAGCTCGTGATCATGGACGAGCCTCGCAAGAGGCTCGCCGGCATCGTCTCCGGGCTGGATATCCACTACGACCTCGGCGACGGACATCCGCTGCTGGGACGGCGGATGCCCGACCTCGACCTCGCAACCGCCGACGGCCCGCTCCGGGTCTTCGAGCTGCTCCACGACGCACAGCCGGTGCTGCTCGACCTCGGCGAGCCGGGCGGCTTCGACATCGCTCCGTGGGCTGACCGCGTCCAGCTGATCGACGCTCGATACGCCGGTCCGTGGGAGCTTCCGGTGCTCGGCGCGGTCACTGCTCCCGCTGCCGTGTTGATTCGGCCCGACGGCTACGTCGGCTGGGTCGGAGAGGGGGGAGACACCGGCTCTGCGCGACGCGCTGAGCACCTGGTTCGGACCGCCTGCTGCGACGTAGCGCTCCGCGCGGCGTGCCCGCCGCGACCGCTGCTCAGCTTGAGCTGTCGAGAACCTCGTCGAGCGCTTGCTCGATGGGCCGCTCGCCGGAGTTCAGGTAGAGGACGCGGCGGGTGCTGCGCGGATCTGACAGCAGGCGGGCAAGCACGCTCGCGACATCATCGCGTGGCACGGTTCCGCGGAACGGCGTTGGGTCGATGCGGACGTTCCCGGTTCCCGGGTCATCGGTCAAACCGCCCGGCCTGACGATGGTCCAGTCCCGATCGCTCGCCGTTACCGCCTCGTCGGCTTCGGCCTTCGCCCGCAAGTAGACCTCGAACACGGCGTCGCCGCCGGGCGGGTCCTCGGCGCCTACGGCACTGACCATGAGGTAGCGCGCGGCGCCGGCGGCAGTGGCGGCCCGCAGGAGCTTGATTGCTCCATCGCGATCCACCGTCAGCTTGCGATCTGCTCCGCTACCCGCTCCCGCGCCGGCCGCAAAGACCACGGCATCTGCGCCCTCGACGGCCGTGGCGATCTCCTCCACCGTCGCCTGCTCGAGGTCGCAGATGACCGGAGATGCTCCCGCCTGGCTGACCTCGCCCGCGTGATCCGGGTTGCGAATCAGCCCGGTCACCCGGTCGCCGCCGGCGACGAGCAGCCGCGCCAATCGCAACGCGATCTTCCCGTGGGCACCCGCGATCGCCACGTTCACGAGGACGATCCTAGCCCCGAAGCATCACGGCCGCCGACCCTGGACGTGCGGTCTGGTGTGCGCGCTCACGCAGAACGTCGGCGTGCGTCAAGCTGTTACGTCGGCCACCGGTTGACCGCGTGCGGCGTCGCCGCCCAGAGGTGCTGTACGGCGTAGGCGCGCCATGGCCGCCACTGTGCGGCGTGTGCCAAGAGCTGACGGTCGGCCGTCGGTAGACCGAGGGCGCCCGCGCCGCGACGCACGCCGAGGTCGTTCGCAGGGAAGGCATCAGGGTCGCCGAGAGCGCGCATCGCGATGAGCTCTCTGCTCCACATGCCGATCCCGGGGAGGCTGTCCAGCACACGCAGCGACTTCTCGCGCTCGGCGGCGTGTCCCAGCTCGAGCCGCTGTTCGATCAGCGCCTGCGCGAGTCCGTGAAGCGCCCGGCGTCGCCGGGCGGGGCCGCCCAGCTCCGCGCCTGCGAGCGCCTCCGGTGCGGGAAACAGGCGTGTCAACCCGCCGTCTGGATCCGAGACCGGCTCCCCGTACTTGGTGGCGAGGGTTGCGGCATGCGTTCGGGCGGCCGCCGTGGAGATCTGTTGTCCGATCACGACCCGCACTGCAAACTCAGCGCCATCCACAGTCCGCGGCACGCGCCGGCCTGGCGCTTGGGCGACGGAGCGCTTCAGCGCCGGGTCTGCGGTCAGGAGCTCGTCGACGGCCGTCGGATCGGCGTCGAGGTCGAGCAGCCAGCGGCATCGCGCGCTCGCGGCGGCCATGTCACGAAGGTCAGCCAGCTTCAGGCGGCACGCAACGTGGTCCGCGTGGGGCGTCAGCTCGACGATGCCAGGCCCGTGCGGCAGCCCGAGGGTGCGGCGGTATGTCCCGTCGCGCACCTCCTCAACGCCCGGCACTGCCGTGGCGGCGAGGTGGCCGAAGAGGTTCCCAGGGCACAGCGGCGCGCGGAAGGCGAGCCGCAGTCGCAGCGTGCCCTCGCCCTTCTGATGGGTGCCGTCGGAGCGCCGGCGCAGCTCGGTTGGAGTGAGGGCGAACACCTGGCGCACGGTGTCGTTGAACTGCCGGACGCTCGTGAAGCCTGCGGCCAGGGCGATCTCGGCCATCGTCAACGAGCTCGTTTCGATCAGGATGCGGGCCGTCTGGGAGCGCTGTGCTCGGGCAAGCGCGATCGGGCCTGCGCCGACCTCCGCGGCCAGGAGCCTTTGCAGCTGCCGGACGCTGTAGCCGAGGTCGGCCGCCAGCCCGGGAACGCCTTCGCGGTCCACGACGCCGTCGGCGATGAGTCGCATCGCGCGCGCCACGACATCCCCTCTCGTGTTCCACTCTGGCGAGCCCGGCGAGGCATCGGGGCGACAGCGCTTGCAGGCACGGAAGCCGGACTGCTGGCAGGCGGCGGCTGAGGGGTAGAAGCGAACGTGGTCGCGCTTGGGGGTCATCGCCGGACAGCTCGGCCGGCAATAGATGCCGGTGGAGGTCACCGCGGTGAAGAACCACCCGTCGAACCGGGGATCCTTCGAACGGATCGCCCGGTAGCAGTGTTCGAAGCTCTCGGTCACGAAACAGCGAAGGTGACAGACGCGAGTCTGGTTGTCTAGCGGTATTGCGACATGGACGGTCATGTCCGAATCCCGCCAGACGGCGCTCGGCTCGTGTGCGAGCTTGAAGCCCCCTACGAAGGCGGAGGCGAAGATGATCGAGGACCCGGTCCATCGGCTCAGCCAGCTTCACGCGAAACCCCAGACGCCATCGCAACCGTCGTCCGCGACTTCGCCGCCGCCCACGCGCCCGGGCCGACCGCCTCGGCGGCGCCCGTGGGCTCGACGCGAGACCAGCGCGGCGCGGCAGAGAGCGCCCCGACGGCCGGACCACCGGGCCTGACCACTTATTCCTGACAAGCTCCGCTCGAGCGCGGGTAGACGCTCCCGGCAGCCCTCGGCTGAGGCGGGCGAGGGCGACCCGGGGCCATGTCACGTATGCGGCGGCTGGCGGGTCATGGTCTTGGTGGACCACGATGCGACACAGGAGTCTCCGATGGATGAGCAGGAATGGCTGGCGCAGCGCTTCGAGCAGCACCGCACGCATCTGCGGGCGGTCGCCTACCGCATGCTCGGCTCGCTGAGCGAGGCCGATGACGCGGTACAGGAAGCCTGGTTCAGGCTCAATCGCTCGGACGCCCGCGAGATCGACAACCTCGGCGGATGGCTCACGACCGTCGTGGCGCGCGTGGCGTTGAACATGCTGCGCTCGCGACGCACTCGTCACGAGGAGCCGTTTGGACCCCACGTACCCGATCCGATCGTCGATCGGGTCGATGGCACCGATCCGGAGCACGAGGCGCTGCTCGCCGACTCGGTCGGCCTCGCGCTCCTCGTCGTCCTCGAAACGCTGAGCCCGGCTGAGCGCCTGGCGTTTGTGCTGCACGACATGTTCTCGGTGCCCTTCGACGAGATCGCGCCGATGCTCGAGCGCTCACCCGAGGCGACACGACAGCTGGCAAGCCGCGCACGCCGGCGCGTATCGGGAGCCGCGCCGCCACCCGACGCCGATCCTGGCAGGCAGCGAGAGGTCATCGACGCGTTCCTTGCGGCCGCACGTGGAGGAGACTTCGAGGCGCTCGTGGCGGTGCTCGACCCGAACATCGTGCTGAGGGCCGACGCAGGCGCCGTACCAGGACTGTCGCGAGAAGTCCGCGGCGCGGAGAAGGTGGCAAGCCAGGCTCTCACGTTCGCGCGTTTGGACCTCGATATGCATCCGGCGCTCATCAATGGGGCGGCAGGCATCGTGGCAACCAGGGACGGCAAGCCGTTCTCTGTCATGGGTTGCACGGTGCGCGGGGGCAAGATCGCCGAGATGGACATCCTGGCCGACCGCGAGCGCCTGGAGGCGCTTGATCTGACGATCCTCGACGCTGATGCTTGACGCCGTCGAGCAGGTCTACCATGGCCCCTGTGTCCGGCCAGAATGTGCCCGGCGGCGTGGTGCATGAACTGCCCGCGGACCTGCGTGAGGCGCTGGTCGCCAACGCCACGGCACTCGATGCCTGGAACGACATCACGCCCCTGGCTCGCAACGAGTTCATCTGCTGGGTCGAGGATGCCAAGCAGGAGACGACTCGAGAGCGGCGCATCAGGCGGACCCGGGAGGAGCTCGAGGAAGGCCAGCGCCGGCCCTGCTGCTGGCCGGGGTGCACGCACCGCGACCGCAACGGCAGGTGAGGGGGCATAGGCGCTGGCGAGTCGCGGCCGCAGGCGGCCCTCACCGAATCTTCACCGCGTGACCGCCCGCAACGGCGATACTGTGGCTACACGCGAACTCGATCAAGAGGTGTACGAGTGGAGGGGCGAAGGGGGATGCGAACTCGCAAGAGCGCGGCTCCGGCGAGGCACTGCCTGCACTGCGGGGAGGTGCTCGAGCCCGATCAGCCGGTCGTCGTGACCGTTCGCGAACAGTACGCAGCGAGGAGCTCGCTTGCTGCGCTGGGCGAGCTGACCGACGAGGCGATCGCCTTGGCGCACGAGCCGTGCCAGAGCGCGCAATCCGCGCCGGGCGACTGACATCGAGTGGGCGGCGCGATCATCGCGGCGCCCCAGCGCCGCGCTTGGCATCGCCCGCCGCCGGCCGAGTCGCCGCGGCGCCCTTCTCCTGGACTACGCGCTGGCTGCTGCGCTGGCGGTCCCGTGACCGGGCCAGTGCCCCGGACCGGGCCACGGGGCAAGGCAGATCAAGATCTGACACTCGCTGGTTGCTCGAACCTCATGGCGCTCCGCGGGATCGAAGTAGATCAGGCTCGGAGCTGGTAGCGAGCGCTCGCCCTCGCCGGAGCTGACGAGCAGCTCTCCCCTCAACACGAACACGAGCGCGTGCTCGCGCACCTGGTGCTCCTGCAGAACCTCGCCTTCGGGCAGCAGCAGCGCGATAACGCGGTTGGCGCCGTTGTCCGAGCGCAGGATCTGTGGCTTGTGCGCTGTTAGGCCCAGCCGATCTAGTTCCCAGACCTGCACGCCCGCCATTCTATGCGCCGGGGTAGCGGCGACGGCCGCGGCGAGGGCGCCATCATCCGTCGCGGCGGCCGCCCGCCGCGCGCCGCGCGACCCACTGGTGATCATCATCGGGTATGGGACGCAGCGGCTCTGTGACTACGTTCGCGCAAGACCCAGCACGCAGCTTGGGGCCGTGCCCTACCCGACGTGTCCGAGCTGCGCCGTGCTCAGCCATGTGCCCCGGGCACACGTCAAGCCCGACAACGCATCACAGCAGACCGAGATCCATGATTAGGGGCCCGCGCCCCTCGCGAAGCCGAACTACGCCACCCTCTTGAGATGACCGGCAACATCACGCTCTTCTTGACCGCGTTTCTGGCGAGCGCGGTGGAGATGGTCGAGGCCCTCACGATCGTGCTTGCCGTGGGTGTCACGCGAGGATGGCGCTCGACGATAATCGGGGTCGCTTCGGCAATCGCCGCGCTGGCGGTGCTGATCGTCGCGCTCGGACCCGCGATCTCCTCGGTACCGATCGACGTGCTACGGATCGTGGTCGGCGGGTTGCTACTGGTCTTCGGCCTGCAATGGCTGCGCAAGGCGATCCTCCGCGCAAGCGGCCACAAGGCTCTCAACGACGAGTCGCTCGCCTTCGAGACCGAGCGCGAAGAAGCCGCGGCGGCAGGGGACGAGGAGCGGGCCGGCCTCGACTGGTACTCCTACACCGTCTCCTTCAAAGGCGTCTTTCTCGAGGGGCTGGAGGTCGCCTTCATCGTCGTCACCTTCGGCGCCTCACGACACAACGGCGTCGCGATCGCCGCGGCCGCGGCCGCGGCCGCGTTCGTGGTCGTGCTGGTGGCGGGGGTCGTGGTGCGCGCACCGCTCAGCCGGGTGCCCGAGAACACGCTCAAGTTCACGGTTGGCCTGCTGCTGACAAGCTTCGGCACGTTCTGGACCGCCGAGGGGGCGGGGGCAACCTGGCCCGGCGAGGACGCGGCGATCCTCGGGATCCTCGGGGTGATGGCGATTGCCTCGCTCGCCGCCGTCCGACTGCTGAGGCGCGAGGGGCCCGCCGGCGCCGTCCGCCGCGCCCAGGTGAGCGGCGAGACATGAGATACGTCCTCGCCTTTCTGCGCTTCTGGTACGACTTCATCGTCGGCGATGACTGGACCGTGGCAGTCGGCGTGGTGTGTGCGATCGGGCTCACGGCGCTCATCGCGAGCGCCGGCATCCCCGCGTGGTGGGTGATGCCGGTGGCTGTGCTCGCCATCCTCGCGATGTCGCTGGAGCGCGCCGTGCGTCGGTCGAAGTGAACGCGCGCCAACTTCGGCCATACGAGGGACCGCGCCCGAGGGGAGGACCGTTCCGGCGACCGGCCCATGATCAGTGCAGCGCGTGCGCGATCCTCATAATCAAGATCACGGCGCAGGTCAGTGTTCGACCGGGGCTCGGACATATCGGACGTGTCTCGATCCGCAGCAGGGTCCCTACTGTGCTCGCGATCGAGCCGATCTCGCGCAGCTCGCTGAATACCGGCGCGTCTTCCAGGCGCTCGCGGACGTCAGCGCTGTAGCGCTTGAACGAGGGCAGTCCTGGCAGCGGGTTGGACCCCTCGTACTCGACGATGTGGACGACGCTCACGCCGTCATCGAGCACGAACACCTTGTAGCTGAACGCCTCGGGCTGCAGTTCGTGCAGCTCGTCGAACACGCCGCGGATCAGCTCCTCGTTGAGCGCCGCCTGGTCGGGCCGCACCTTGTATCGAACCATCGTCTTGGTCATCGCCATCCTCCTATGCCGCTTCCTCGAGTTCGATGTCCTGCCGGACGATCGACGGTACCGGCCCGATTACCTCGCGCCGTTGGCGGCCGGGCAGCGCCATGCCGCACAGGGCGCCCAGCAGTGCGAGCCCCGACGAGACCGCGATCGCCGGGCCGAAGCCGTCGGTGAACGCCTGCGCGGAGGCGTAGCCGCCGAAGGCGGCGAACACGGCTACCGCGATCGCGATCCCGAACACCCCGCCGAGCTCGCGCATCATGCTGTTGATCCCAGCAAGCTTGCCGGCGGTCTCGACCGTCGCCGACCCGACGACCGAGCTCTGCGCCGAAGGGATCGCCATCGAGATCCCGACCCCGGCGACGATCAGCGGCACGACAAGATGCGAGAAGGGCAGTTCAGGTCGTGCGATGGCGGCGATCCAGGCGGTCCCGCCGCACTGGATCAGCAGCCCCGACACCATCAGCGGCCGCTCCCCGACACGATCTACCAGAGCGCCCACGACCGGCGCTACGAGGATGAACGTCGAGGTCCACACCATCAGCCGCAGCCCGGTCTGCAGTGGGTCGTAGTGCAGGCCAGCCTGCAGCAGCTGTGGGAAGAAGAACACATCAGAGAACAGCGACCCGAGCACGAAGAAGATCGCCGCGTTGCCGGCGGTGAAGGTGCGGGAGCGGAAGAAGCTCATCGGGAGCATCGGCTCGCGCGCCCGCAGCTCCCAGCGCACGAACGCCACCGCGAGCACGGCTCCCGCCGCGAGAGAGACGATCACCTCGGCGCTGCCCCAACCCGCGGAGTTGCTGCGGACCAGCCCCCACACGACGCCAAAGGCGGCAGAGGTGATCAGCGCTACTCCGGGGATGTCGAGGCCGACGTCCTTGCCGTAGCTCTCCTCGATCCGGCGCACGACGAACGGGATCGCGACGAGTCCGATCGGGACGTTCACCCAGAAGATCCACTGCCATGCGATGCCCTGGACGATCGCGCCGCCGACGATCGGCCCGAGCGCGACGGCGATCCCGGTCACCGCGCTGAACATGCCGATCGCTGTCCCGCGCTTCTCCTGCGGGAACGCGGCGGTGAGCAGCGCGAGCGCCAGCGGGAGGATCAGCGCGGCGCCCGCGCCCTGCACGGCCCGCGCGGCGATCAGGAAGCCGATGTCGCTGCTCAGGGCGCACGCCGCCGAGGCGAGCGAGAAGACGCCGAGGCCGACGGCGAACATGCGCCTGCGCCCGAAGCGGTCGCCGAGAGCCGACGCGGTCATCAGGAGCACCGCGAAGCTCAGGTTGTAAGCGTTCACGGTCCACTCGAGCTGGCTTACCGTCGCGTGCAGCTGCACGCGGACCGTGCTCAGCGCCGTCGAGACGACGACCGTGTCGAGCGCCGCCATCATCGACGCGACGCCTGTGAGGAGGACCACCCACCTTCTCCTGCTAGCTGCGATGTCGGCGTTCGATTGCATTGGATCTCCTTGATCGTGTTCTGCCAATGGAGATCCGTGGAGCGGCCGCGATCCATCGCGGCGACGTGAGATCAGGCCGGCACGGTGACGCCGAACGGCTGCAGCTCGACGCCGATGAACGCTGTGATCGCCGCGATGTGACCGTCCGTGTCGAGCGTGAGCAGCTGAAGTACCTCCAGCGCCTCCCCGTCGGCGGGCTCGTAACGGCTGGCGATCGCCAGCTGCCCGTTCGCATGCGTAAGGCGCGAGCGGCGGCCGATCCCGGCGGCGAGCGGTCCGCGCGCGAGGAACACGCGCGCCGCCTCGATCCCCCGGTACCACGACGGCCGCGGGGGCATCGCCAGGATCGCGTCCTGCGCCAGCATCGAGACCACGGTGTCGACATCGCCCGACTCCCAGGCATCCACGTAGCGCTCGACCAGCTCACGCACGCGCGCGTCCCCGAGCAGGCGCACGGTCTGCTGCTGGCTGTGGGCGGGGAGCTGCTCGTCGACGGTCTTGTGGGCGCGTTGCAGCGCGCTGTAGACGGCGTCCGGTGTCGTGTCGAGGACCTCGGCCGTCTCGGCGCCGGAGAAGCCGAGCACGTCGCGGAGGATCAGCACCGCACGCTGCCGCGCGGGCAGGTGCTGGAGCGCGACGACAAACGCCAGCTCGACGCTCTCGCGCTGCTCGTAGCGAGCATCGGGGGCGGCGAAGCCCTCCGTCACGCCGGCATCCGGGTACGGCTCGATCCACACCGACTCGGTCAGCGGCGCGGCGGCCTCGTCGTGGGGATCGGAGGGCCCGCCGTAGTCGATCGGCAGCACGCGCTGCGGCCGTCGCTCGATCAGCCGCAGGCAGCTGTTGGTGGCGATGCGGTAGAGCCACGTGCGCAGCGAGCTTCGGCCCTCGAAGCGAGGCATCGCGCGCCAGGCGCGCAGCAGCGCCTCCTGAAGCGCGTCCTCCGCATCGGGAACCGAGCCGAGCATCCTGTAGCAGTGAGCGTGCAGCTCGGCGCGGAAGGGTCCGACCAACGCCTCAAAGGCGGCGGAATCCGATGGCTCGGTGGGCAGCGCGCTCATGTCTATACGTATAGACCCGACATGGCGACGAGATCCATCGGGGCTCGCGATGGATCTGGCGCGATCGCCGGATCAACACGAGTGTGCCAGGCGGCGTCGTGCACCTCGAGCTCCACACTCCCAACCTCGGAGGGGCGTGTGCTTTCTACTCTGAGCTGCTCGGGTGGCTGCCCGAGCGCGTCATCTCCGGCGGCGGCTCCTACCACGCTCTCGATCTCGGCGCCGCCGTCGGCGGGGGTGTGGTCGAGTGCGGGACGAGTCGGGCGCTGTGGCTCCCCTACGTCGAGGTGGACAGTGTCGCCGCGACGACCGTGCGGGCGCAGGCGATCGGCGCCCGCGTGATGCTGGAGCCGCGCGAGGGACCCGGCGGCTGGCGCAGCGTCGTGACCTCGCCAGACGGGGGGGAGGTGGCGCTGTGGCAGCCCAAGCTATGACTGTCGCGGAGGCGCTGGCGGGCGCATCGCACGCTTCTGGAGC
The DNA here is from genome assembly GCA_963721285.1 of uncultured Solirubrobacteraceae bacterium. GTDB lineage: Bacteria > Actinomycetota > Thermoleophilia > Solirubrobacterales > Solirubrobacteraceae > Palsa-744. The sequence goes on from CAVRIN010000005.1 coordinate 59,061, forward strand.
ACCGAACGTTGTCACAGTGTTGCCACGACGCGGCGGGCGGCTGACCCCGCCCCAATGAGCGAGGGGCAGAACGCGATGAGCGACAGAAAGCCACAACCGCTACAGCAGTCGGCTCCGGCGTGGGCCGGGCGAGCGGGTCACCGCGGAGGTGGTCAACGACGTAGCGTTCATCGGCCAGCTCACCGCGAACCGATTGTTGCCAGCGACGGCCAGCCGGGATAGGGTTGGGCGATGCGTCGTCTCGAGATGGGGGGCTCGGTATCTACGCTCGTCGTGATCGCTGGGCTGCTTTGGGCCGGCGTGGCGCAGGCCACTGCGATCGACGTGACGACGACGGGCGATCCGGGGCCGGCGGGAACGACCTCGCTGCGCCAGGCGCTGGCGGCCGCCAACGATGCCGACACCGTTTCGGTGCCCGCAGGCCACTACACGCTCGCCCTGGGCCAGATGATCATCACCACGGCGGTCACCGTCGTCGGCGCGGGCCCGTCGGCGACAATCGTTGACGGCAACGGTGCGGGTCGTGTGTTCGATGTGACGAGCCCCGGCACAGTGGCTTTTCAGGGCTTGACGATCACGCGCGGCGCGGTGAACGTGGGGAGCACCAACGTCGCTGGCGGCGCTGGTGTCTTTGACAACAGCGGCAGCCTCGCGTTCAGCAGCGTCGAACTAACCGCCAACGCGCTCACCGGCGGTGGTGGCAAAGCTACGAACCAGGGCGGCGGGGCGATCTTCTCCGGCAGCGGCGCGTTGACGGTGGCAAACAGCACACTGACTGGCAACAGCGTGACCCTCAGCGGCAGTTCGAGCAACAACGGCGGCGGCGCGATCTACAACAACGGCGGCGGCGTCACAGTCACGAACAGCACGTTGTCTGCCGACAGCGTCGTGCTCAGCGGCTTAGGCACGACCAGTAACGACGGCGGTGGCGCGATCTACGACAACGGCGGCGGCGTCACCGTAACGGGCAGCCAGTTGACGCACAACTCCGCGTCGATCTCGGGCGGAACGAGCAACAACGGCGGCGGTGCGTACTACGAGAACGGCTCCGGCCTTGCGTTCGAAAGAGACTCGATCTCAAACAACGCTCTGACGATCTCTGGCGGCACTACGAATGACGGGGGCGGAGGCATCTACAACAACGGCGGCGGCTTCGTCGTGTCGACGAGCACAATCGCCGCCAACAGCGCAACGCTGACCGCCACTGAAGGCTTCAACGGTGGCGGCGGTATCTACAACAACGGAAGCCTGCCGACATTCGTGAACCTCACGGTCAGCGACAACACGCTGACGGCACCAACCGGAACCGATGTCGGCGGCGGGGGCTTCTACCAGAACGGCGTTCCCGGGACGGTCACCAACGCGACGTTCGCCGCCAACCAGTCAAACCAGCCGGGGGGCGCGATCTTTGCCGACGCGGGCCTGACCTTGAAGAGCACGATCGTCGCTGCCAACAGCGCCTCGGGCGGCCATGCCAATTGCGACGGTCCTGGCGCCCTGAGCTCGGCCGGGAACAACCTCGAGGACACCTTGCCGAGTACCTGCAACCTCACCCCGACCGGCGATCTCGTGGGCGTGGCGGCGGGACTCGGGCCGCTCGCCGACAACGGCGGTCCGGGGCCCACGCACGCGTTGCTGGCTGGCAGTCCGGCGGTCGACCACATCACGCTCGCGCAGTGCACCGACCAGCAGGGCACACCACAGCCGGTCACGACCGACGAGCGCGGAGTGTCACGCGGCTTGGACGGCGCCTGCGACATCGGAGCCTACGAGTTCGCACCTGCCGACTTGTCCCTCACGGCGAGCGCCAGCCCGAGCTCCATCGCGCTCGGTGGGCAATCGACACTCGCGGTCCCCGTCTCGAACGCCGGGCCGGCACCGGCGACGAACCCAACAGTGACTATCGCGATTCCCTCCGGCCTCACGCTCGTGTCGGCTAGCACGAGTCAGGGCAGCTGTACCGCGAGCGGCTCTGGGGCTGAGCTGCCCCCTTAGGCTGATCGCGGCCGGCGGCTCGGTGCAAGCGACAGTGGTCGTACGCGGTACCACCGCCGGTAAACAGTTGGTCACTGCGACCGTGACGGCGACGGAGTTCGACCCGACACCGGCCAACAACACAGTCGCCGTCGCTATCGCAGTGGTTGCGCCGCAGCTGCTGTCGGTGTCGCCAGCTGCGCCCGAACTCTCGGGGCTCTCGCTCAAACCCGCGACGTTCCGGGCCGCCCCGACTGGTCCCACCGCACTTCGGGCAGCCAACAAGAAGGGCAAGCCCAGGACCGGCACGCTGATCACCTACCGCGACTCCCAGGCCGCCGCGACCACTTTCACCGTGCTGCAGTCCCGAAACGGGATCCGCAAGGGCAAGCGCTGTGTCAGCGCTCCGCGCAGACGGCATGCCAAGCACAAGAGGACGACGCGCTGCAAGCTCAGGGTCTCGCTCGGATCATTCACCCGCAAAGACCGGGCCGGGGTCAACCGCCTGCACTTCACTGGTCGCCTGCGCGGGCGCAAGCTGACTCCCGGCCACTACGACCTGCGCGCGATCGCGCGCAACAACAACGGCAAGACCAGCCGACCGATCACCCAGCACTTTGCTATTCAGCGCTGAGGCGAGTCGCGGGTGCAGGAAGAGACGCTGAGCGGCCAACTCGCAGTTTCGACGCTACCAAACCATAACCGCGACGACATGCGCTCGAGTGGACCCGAACCACCACGCGCCGCGAAGCCCACCCTCGATCGATCAAGAGAGCTCTGGCGCTCTGGCTCGGGTTCAAGGGCGGACTTCGAGCGCGGCGTCGGTCCTGACATCCGGAGAGCAGGAGTGCGATGGGGGCTTCCGTTACTGGTCGACGCGGAGTCCGCGAAGCTTGGTCTGATCGGCGATGAGGTCGATCTCGACGATCCGATCGCCGGCGACAGTGAACCCGACGACGGCCCGTGGCTGGCCGCCCGGCGCCACGACCAGGCCAGCGGCGCCGTTGACGATCGCTTGGCGCGCGAACCGCGCGAACGGCCGCCCTCGAGCGAGGACATTGCGCGCCACCTCCTCGGCCCCGACCACGGGCGCTCGCGCCAGTGGCAGGACGCCGCCGGTATCCGCATAGAACACGACGTCGGGGTCGAGCACCGCGACGAGCGCCTCGAAGTCGCCTTCGCGCGATGCGGCGAGGAACGCATCGACCAGCTCGCGCTGGCGACCGACATCAGCCTCGATCGGCGGCGCGCCCTGCACGCGGCGGCGCGCGCGGCTGGCGAGTTGGCGCGCCGCCGCCGGCGTGCGGTCGAGGATCGGTGCGATCTTCTCGAACGGGACCGCGAACATGTCGTGCAGGACGAACGCGAGCCGCTCTGCCGGGGCGAGCCGTTCCAGCACGACAAGCAGCGCGAGTCCGACTGAGTCGGCGAGCAAGGCCTCGTGCTCGGGGTCAGTGCCGCTCTCGACAGCCACGACCGGTTCGGGCAGCCACGTGCCGAGGTAGTCCTCGTGGCGCGCTCGGCGCGAGCGCAGCATGTCCAGCGAGACGCGCGCCACCACCGCCGTCAGCCAGCCGGGCAGGTTCGCGATCGACTCCGGGTCGGAACGATTCAGCCGCAGCCAGGCCTCCTGCACCGCGTCCTCGGCCTCGGACGGCGAGCCGAGCATCCGGTAGGCGACGGCACGCAGCCGCACGCGGTGCTCCTCGAACTGCTCGATGAGCGGGTCGCTGTCGGTCACGGTCACATCCTTTCGGTTGGCCCGTCACATGCATGACGAATCCCATGCCCCGGATGTGACGGGCGACCGTTCGGCACTCGGGGTTGTCACATCCGTTCGCTCGGGTTCGTCATGACCCCTGACGACCCGATGCGGCCAGCTCACGGCCGAAGGAGGACGAGATGGACACAGACGCAGTCGCAACAGTCGACCGGATCACCGCCCCCGCAGTCGAGGTCGAGGGGCTCTCAAAGACATATCCAGGAGGAACCGAAGCCGTGAAGGCGATCGACTTCACGGTCGCGTCCGGAGAGGTATTCGGCCTGCTCGGGCCCAACGGCGCGGGCAAGTCCACGACGATCGGGATGCTGACGACGACGGTCGAGCCGACCAGCGGCACGGCGCGGCTGGCAGGCTACGACGTCGTTGCGCGGCCGCTCCAGGCGCGCGGCGTAAGCAGCGTCGTCTACCAGCAGTCGGTCGTCGACCGCGGGCTGACCGGCCGCTTCAACCTCGAGCTGCACGCGCGGCTGTGGGGCGTCAAGCCGGGGACCGCGGCGAAGCACATCGCCGAGCTGTCCGAGGCGCTCGGCGTCGCTGACCTGCTCGACCGCAACGTCGAAACCTACAGCGGCGGTGAGAGCCGTCGCCTGGAGATCGCCCGAGCCTTGGTCTCATCGCCGCGCGTTCTGTTCCTCGATGAGCCGACCGTGGGGCTCGACCCGCGCATCCGCGTCGAGTTGCTCGACGCCATCGCTGCACTCCGCGAGCGTGAAGAGATGACGATCGTGCTGACGACCCACTATCTCGACGAGGCCGAGCGGCTGTGCGACCGCGTGGCGATCATTCACTCAGGTGAGATCGTCGCGCTCGACACGCCCAGCGCGCTGCTCGCCGGCCTCGGGCGCGAGGTGCTCGAGCTACGCGTCCAGGGCGACACCGCCGTGGCGCTCGCGGCGCTTGGGGCTCACGGCGTCGCCGCTACGGACGCGTTCGTCGTGGGCCAGACGCTCACTGTCCCGCTGCACGACGTGAGGGCGGTCGAGGCCATCGCTGCGATCAACCTCGCAGGCGTCGAGACGAGCGCCATCAGCACTCGTCAGCCGACGCTCGACGACGTCTACCTGCGACTAACCAGCGAGGGCTTCGCGGCCGCCGCCTGAGACAGAGAAGGGACCACACACAATGGCAACGACAATCACTCACCCGGCCGGGTTCGCGCCAACCCCGATTCGCGTGCGCCTTACGCCAAGGCTCGGAGCGCTGAGCGCGCTCGCATCACGACGCGTCGCACTGACGGCGCAGAACCCGCGCCAGGTCGCCGTCCCGCTGCTGACGCCGATCCTGTTCGCGACCGTTATCGCCCCGGCTCTCAGCAAGGCCTTGGGCGGGCTGCACAGTCACATCGACTACATCGCTTACGTCTCCGTCGGGACGGTCGGGCTGCTGGTTCCGCTCGCCGCGATATTCGCCGGTCTCAGCGTGATCGTCGATCGCCAGAGCGGGGCCCTCAAGGAGCTTCTGTCCGCTCCGGTCCCCAGAGCTGTGCTCGTATTCTCAAACCTTCTTGTCGTGCTCGGCCTGGCCGCGTTTCAGGTCATCGTCCTGATCGGCGTGGCCGCGCTCCGCGGAGCGAGCTTTCACCCGAGCGCGTCAGGGTTGGTCTGGTTCGTCGCTGCGACCGCGCTGTTCACCGTCTTCATGTACGGCGTCGCTGAGACGCTGGCGGCCCGCATCCCGACACAGGAGGAGTACATCGCTGCGACGCCCGCCGTGGCGATCCTGCCGTTCTTCTTCGCCGGCGCCCTGTTTCCGATCAGCGTGCTGCCGGGGGCGCTCGCCTCGTTCGCGAAGGTCCTGCCGCTCACCCACGCCTTGGCGCTGATGCGCTACGGCTTGGTCGACCCCCGCGGGACAGGTCTGCACGACATCTGGGGGATGAGCAACACCACGACCGAGGCGTGGCTCAGCCTCGGAGTCGTCGTCCTCTTCGCGGCTGCATTCATCGCCCTGGCGACCCGCATGTTCAAGCGCTCGGCCGCTAGCTGATCTTGCGCCGAGAAGGGTGCCGCGTGCGCGGAGCGCGGCGACGGCCCTTGACGTATGTCTCGGCACGATGTATCATCGCGAGATATGGCGTCCCGTCCGAAGTTCCCACCGGTGGACCTCAGCGCGACCGGCCGTGTCGTACTAGGGCTGATCCCGTTCGGCAAGCGCACCGGCTATGACATCAAGACGTTCGTCGACAGAACGACGCGGCATTTCTGGGCGGCGAGCTATGGCCAGATCTATCCCGAGCTCAAACACTTGGAGAAGCAGGGCCTCGTAACCGGGCGAGCGGAGCCGTCCGGCGGACGGGCCCGCACGGTGTATGAGCTGACCGAAGCGGGGGAGGCGGCCCTCAAGACTTGGCTCGCGTCTGATGACGAGCCGCTTTACGAGCTCCGCGACGAAGGGATGCTGAAGCTGTTCTTCTCGGACAGCATGCCCGAGCAGCGGATCGAGATCGTTCGCGCGATTCGGCAGCGGGAAGAACGCTCGCTCGCGCATCTCCGCTCGATCGAGCCCCATGCGAGCAAGGGCCCCGAGGGCTCCTACCTGACGCTGCAGATGGGGATCGGCTTGACGGAGTGGACGATCGACTGGTGCGAGGCGACCGAGCGCCGACTCGCGATCGAGACAGGGAAGGAGTAGCCCGATGCTGACCAGACTTGCCACGTTCATCGACACCCACCGACGCCGAGTGCTTCTGCTCGCCTTGCTCGGCACAGCGATCGCCGGGGCGTTCGGCTTCGGCGTCGAAAAGCACATGAGCCCATACAGCGCCACCGACCCGGCGACCCAATCGGTCCAGGCCGAACGCCGGTTCGAAGCTGTGGCGGGTCGCAAGATCGACCCGGGGATCGTGGCGATCGTGAGTGCAGGGAATGTGGACAGCCCTGCGGTCGAGCGCCGGGTAGGGAAGGTCGCCGCCCAGCTCCGCGCCGAGCCTGACGTGGCGAGCGTCGCAAGCTTCTATGAAACCCACGACACCGCGATGGTCTCGCGCGATCGCCGCTCGACCTATGTAGTCGTCTACTTCAAGCCGCGCTCCGACGCGCAACTGAAGGACGCCGCGCAGCGGATCGAACAACGGTTCGCCGGGAAGCCGGACGTGAAACTGGGTGGGGAAGAGATCGCCAGCGCCCAGGCGAACACACAGGTCGGCCAGGATCTGGCGCGCGCGGAGCTGCTCGCGTTCCCGTTCATCTTCCTGCTCTCGCTGTTGTTCTTCCGCTCGCTCGTCGCATCCCTGATTCCGCCGCTCATCGGCGGCGTGGCGATCGTCGTGAGCTTCTTCGCGCTGCGAGTCATCTCGAACTTCACCGACCTGTCGGTGTTCGCCCTCAACTTCGTCACCGGCCTGGGCCTTGGGCTCTCGATCGACTACAGCCTCTTCATGGTCTCGCGCTATCGCGAGGAGGCGGCAGCCTCGGGCTACGGCCTTCAGGCGTTGCAGCGCACGCTCAGCACAACCGGACGGACGATTCTGTTCAGCTCGCTGACCGTGGCCGCCGCCGTCGCCTCGCTGATGATCTTCCCGCAAGGCTTCCTGTCCTCGATGGGGATCGCGGGCGCCGTGGTCACACTCGTCGCGGCAGCGTTGGCCCTCGTCGTGCTCCCGGCGTTGCTGGCGGCGCTCGGTCCGCGGGTCAACGCCCTGGCTCCGAAGAGGCTGCAGCGCGCCGCCGACCGCGACGCCCGGCCGGCCCAGAGCGGGGCCTGGTACCGGCTCGCGCACTATGTCACGAGCCGCCCGCGGCGCATCGCGGTCCTCAGCACGGCCCTGCTGATCGCGCTCGGGCTTCCGTTCACGGGCATCAAGTTCACGAGCGTCACTGCGAGCGTGCTGCCCAAGAGTGCAAGCGCGCGACAGGTCGATGAAGCGCTGGCTCGTGAATTCCCGCCGAACAGAACCTCGCCGCTGCAGGTCGTGGTGGGCGCGCCCGCCGGCTCACACGAGGTGACGGCGCTGGCCGCGCAGATCAGTCACCTGCCGGATGTGTCGGCGATCGCGCCGGCCCAGGCCGCAGGCACCCACAACACGCTGCTCGCCGTCTCGCCGATCCAGCGACCGCTCAGCGACGCGACCAAGCAGCTGGTGCGGGACGTACGCGCTGCCCGGGCGCCCGTGTACGTGGGCGTTGCGGGCCAGACCGCCGACTTCCTCGACCTCGAGCACAGCCTCGGGGCGCATCTGCCCATCGCGCTCGCGCTGATCGTCGCCTCGACGTTGATCATCCTGTTCCTGTTCACCGGGTCCGTCGTGCTGCCGCTCAAGGCGGTTCTGATGAACGCCCTCAGCTTGAGCGCCGTGCTCGGGATCCTCGTCCTGGTCTTCCAGGACGGCAACCTCGAAGGCCCGCTGTCGTTCACGAGCGCGGGAGCGCTCGACGCGACCCAGCCGATCTTCCTCGCCGCGATCGGCTTCGGCTTGGCCACCGACTACGGCGTCTTCCTGCTCTCGCGGATCAAGGAGGCGCGCGACACTGGGATCTCTGACTCCGAGGCCGTGGCCGTCGGCCTCGAGCGAACGGGACGCATCATCACCGCCGCGGCAATTCTGTTCGCAGTCGCGATTGGGGCGTTCGCGACGTCGGAGCTCGTGTTCATCAAGGAGCTGGGCCTCGGCGCCGCGCTGGCCGTGTTGATCGACGCCTCGATCGTTCGCGCCCTGCTCGTGCCGTCGCTGATGGCGCTGCTCGGCTCGTGGAACTGGTGGGCGCCGGCACCGTTGCGGCGATTGCACGACCGGATCGGGCTGCGGGAGAGCGGCCCACCGGCGACGCGCACCCCGGAGCCCGCCTAGGCCTCTCCCGAGCGGCCGCCGCCCACCAGACCCCCGTCCAAACAAAGGGAGCATCGCGATGACCAGCAACGTCGACCCTGTCCTCGAGCGCAACCGCGCCTTTGCCGCCGCCGGCGGGCACAACGGCGCCGTCGTCTTCCCCAACCTGCGGCTGTTCGTGATCACGTGCTTGGACCCGCGCGTGGACCCGGCCCACTTCCTCGGCCTCGAACTCAGCGACGCGATCGTCGTCCGCAACGTCGGCGGGCGCGTCACACAGGAGGTGATCAACGACGTTGCCTTCATCGGCCAGATCGCCGAGACCGTGCTGCCCGACGGCCCGCTCTTCGAGGTCGCGGTGATTCACCACACACAGTGCGGAGCGGGCGCGCTCGCCGACGACAGCTTCCGCCGCCGTTACGCCGACCGGATCGGCGCCGATGAGTCCGCGCTTCGCGAGCACGCTGTCCTCGACCCCGTCCAGACGGTCGAACACGACGTCGAGCGCCTTCGCGCCGCCCCCGCAATTCCAGTGCGGGTTACCGTTTCCGGGCACGTGTACGACGTCGTCACGGGCCTGGTGCAGACGATCCTCCCCGCGGACTCGCCGCGGGGCGAATCGACGGCGGTGATGGCAGGCATCGTCTAGTCGGCGCGCAGCTCGGCCAGAAGCTCGAGCAGCAAGCCTCGCAGCGCCTCGAGCTGAGGTGGGCCGATCAGCTCGGCCCAGCGTGCTTCCACCTGCGCGGCAGCGGCGTGAGTCACAGGCGGGACCGATCGGCCGCGCGCTGTCAGGAACACCAGCCGGGAGCGGCGGTCCGCCGGGTTCGCTAGGCGCTCGACGTAGCCCATTCGCTCGAGCTGCCCCACGGCCTGTGCCATCGTCTGCTTGCGGACCCGGGCGAGTTCAGCGAGCCCGGAAACGGTGATCCCCTCGGGTGGCACGAACGGGAACACGTTGGCGTGCGCGGGTCTGATGTCGCCGAACCCCGCCGCGGTCAATGCCGCCTCGATGTCCTGCGAGTAGTGCTGGTAGGTCAGCCGGAGCAAGAGGCCGATCAGAGGGCGAGCGGGCAAGTCTGTAGCCATGAGATAGACAGGACCCTGTCCAAGTTTGGTAAGGTAGTCAGGTACCTGTCGATCCTATCGAAACGGAGCCTGACATGACGACCCAACCCACCTCGTTCAGCCAGTTCGGCCAGACCCTCGCCTTCGCAGAGCGGGCCCTCACGGCAACGCTTCGTCAGCACCTTGCCGAACGCGGCACCACACCTGAGACCTGGTACGCCTTGCAGCTGATAGCGACACGCGGCCCGAGTCTCGGCCGTGACGCGCTGATCCGAGACCTCGCAGGATCCCCCGCCCTTGATGCCGTTTCCGCCGCTGAGCTGCTCGGTCTGCTCGAAGCCGACGGACTGATCTGCGGCGATTCCGAGCTCGATCTGACGACCAAGGGCTCAGCCTTCCATGCGAGCCTCCGCGAGTACATAGCCATGCCCAGGGACGAGTTGCTTGGCCAGTTCGACGTTGAGGACATCGACACGACCGTCCGGACGCTTCAGGCGATCACCGAGAGCGCGACAGCGCGACTCGCCAGCTGAGCCCACGACCAACGGCTGCCTGGCCGCCGAGGGACGGCAAGAAACCACTATTTCAGGGACAACTCACGCGCTCGAGTGGACTCGCTCACACGCGTCCCAGCCGCCACTCGCGATCGTCGGTGAACTTCAGGAGCCGTGCGAGTGCGCCGAGTTGCAGGGCGATCGCGTCCAGCGAGACGACCAGCTCCGGGTTGGGCGTGGTGGCGCCCCGAGACAACAGCTCGAGCATCGCGATCGTGTTGCCGCCGTCGCTGATCGGCACCAGCATCGCGGAGCCGATGCCGTCCGCCGCGGCGGCCCTCAGCAGCGGGTCCTCGGCCGACTGCAGATCCAGCAGGCAGGTCGTCGCCATCCGGTTGCGAGCACGACCGAACTCTGCGGTCGAAGGGTCCTCAACGTGCTTCCAGGCCCGGGCCTCGAACGAGGATAGGCCCGCGGGGTCTCGCATCCAGATGACCCCGCACCTCATCGACGGCCCCGGCCTCTCGGTGCACCAAGCGATTGTTGCGTCCCAGCCACCCTCCGAGCCGAGCGTGTCAATCGCGTGCTTGAGCGCCGATCGCCACTCCGTCATGCCCACGAACCCGGCCGACAGGGCGTGCTGCGCATCTGGGCCCCACCTGGGGCCATCGTTCTGCGGCGTGGATTCGTCAGCCTCGGGCGCGTCTGCAGGCAGCACGCGCTCCGCAAGCTCTCCTTGGAGGGTCGTCAGCTCGGCTTCCAGCTCACTCACATGGGCCTCTTCACGAACCAGCGACTGCTTGAGCTCGTCGGATTGCACCTGCGCGGCCGCGCAGGCGCCATCGAGCTCATCGGCGCGCTGGGCGGCGTGTTCCGACTCGGTGCGGAGGCTGCCGAGCTGCTCCCGCTCCTGTACGAGCTCCTCCTCCAGCCGCGCGGCCGTGGCGAGCGCCTCGTCTCGCTCGACGAGGGCCGCTGCGACGCGCTCGTCACGGTCGAGCGGCGGGCCCGAGGTTCCGCCGGTCAGCGTGAGCCCCCACTCCTCGAGCAGCTCTTGACGGATCGCGAACGCGTCGAGCCGTCGCCAGCGATCGAGCCTCATCAGCCGGTCGCACTCCGAACGGGCCAGCGCGGCCTCTGTGAGCGGTGCCGCCACGCTGCAAGTGGCGGCCGGCTGTCCGTCGCCGTCGCGCAGCGCAAAGCGCAGAGCAGCAAACGCGGGACGCTCTTCAAACGCGCCGATCAGGTACTCGAGCTCCAGCGGTTCCGACGCGGCAATGTCCTTGTCCTCCAGCCTCAGTCCTTCGATCGACCCTGCCGCGGTGAGTTCGGCATCGGTGTGGCCGCAGACGCTCTCGGCATCGATCCCGAGCTGGTCGAGGTAGCGGCGATTCACGCTCAGGTAGCGGCCATCGAGGTCCTTCAGCCACACGATCGCAGGGCTCTCATCCAGAGGCTCCTCGAACAGCGGGCTCGTCGGCCCGATGTCCACCTCATCGCGGTCGGTGGGGATCATCAGCACGGCCATCCGCCGGAAGTGTCTGTCGACCACCGCGGCGAGGCTCGCCTCGAGACCGTCGAGCGTCGCCGTGAGGCGGTCCGCCTGGCCCGTCGTGATCAGCTCGACCTCGTCCTGCAGCGAGGCGAACTCACCCTCGCGCACGTCGAACCGGTCCACGAAGCCGCTCGTGGCACATGCCACCGATCCGGACTCCGCCATCACGGCGACCAGCGCGGGTACCCCCTCGCACACTTCGATCTCGTGCTTTGCTGCGGTCCGGCCCGTCACCCCCACGCTGGACACAGTAGGCCCACGGGAGGGGAAGCCCCGCTCGTCGACCCTCGGAGTGGACGAATGGTTGGCAGCGGGGTGGTTGCGCCGCGTGCCTCTACGAGCGTCGCCGCAGGGCTATCCGGGCGCTCGACGGGCCCGGACCGGCGCGGGCATCAATGCCGCGCCGACGATCACGAGGCCGAAGGCGATCACCCGAGTGGCGACGGCCGGCGCGCCGATCCCGATCGGGTCGCGGAAGACAAGGATGCCGCCCGCGATCGCCGCGAGGTTGGCGGCAACGGAGGTGAACGCGATGACGGCCACCCCCGGGCCGATCTGAAGCCCGCGCGCCGAGGCGTAGAAGGCAAGCACCGAAGCCGCCACCGCCGCCAATGTCCACTCGCTGACAAGCCCCTGCACACCTCCGTGCAACGCCTCCGTGAGGTACTTCAGAGCGATGTCAGAGACTCCGAACAGTACGCCGGCCGCAACGCCGAGCAGGAGTCCCTCTGCGGCCTGACCCATCGTGTCACGCATCGAGACCCTGATCAGCACCACGCCGAGCGCAAAGATGCCGCACTCGACGGCGATCAGCGCCGCGAGCGAGTAGTGACGCAGCGCGCTTGTGTGCGACCCGCCCGTGATCGCAATCAGCGCGAGTCCTGCAGCCGTGACGATCACGCCTGTCCACTGCCGACGGCCTAGGTGAAAGCCGAAGTAACGCTCGGCGAGCACCGCGAGAAACACCAACCCGCCCGAGAGCACGGCCTGCACGACCGAGAGCGGCGCCAGCGCAAGGGCACCGACGTGAAGCCCCCACGCGAGGACCGCGACCGCCCAGCCCAGCGAGAACCACCGCGAACGGAACAGACCCGCGGCACTGCTGAGCGGATGGCGCGCGATCACGGGGGGCGCGAGCACCGCACCGCGCTGCTTGAACAGGAACGCGACGTTCGTGCCCAGCGCCGCGCCCAACGCCAACGCCAACCCAGCGATCATGCCCCGATTCTCGACGATCAAGTAGAAGGCGTACTAGGTCACCACCGCCGCGCGACCCCTAGCCGCACAGGGCTTCTCGGCTAGCCTCGCGCCCCGACGGTCAGCGTGGCGCCGGCCGCTGCGACACGGCTTCGCTTGCGGTGCTGCCCCCGTCATCCGACCAGCGCCCGTCATCGTGGGCATCACGCGCACACGCAGCCGCGCGACGAGACACGAAGTCGGCTGGGTCGAGTGGCGAGTCGGGCTGATGATCCGACTCTCGCTCGAAAAGCGCGTCCAGGTCAAAGGAGCGGAACCCCACGACGTTCGACACGGACGCGACCGTTGTCAGCGTGGCTCCGCAGATCGGGCAGCGATCCTCCAAGACCGCGATCGCCGGAGAGTCTGCGCGCAGTCGGATCCGACAGGCGGGACAGCTGAGATGGCCGGAAGCCATCACGCGGTTACGATCGGTCGCTCTTCGGGGTCGCGTGGCCCGAAGTGCGCCAAGCGTGCGCTGTCGTGTACGTAGTGCGCGGCGCGCTCAGCATCATCACGAGAGGCAAAGCCTCCCGAGTGAACGAGGGCCGTCCCACCGCTGTCGACGATCTCCCAGAGGTAGTCGCCGCGATTGTCCTGCGAGATGACGAACGAGAGCGACGCTCGATCTGAGATCGGTGCCGCGCTGCGCGCCCTGGCGACGTGGACCTTCTTTGTTGCGGTGGCCATGGCCGACCGCCTCTCTAGCCCTCTACACGAAGATGTCGACCCGATAGGGAGAAGAGCGAGAGCTACCTGGACGCACCAACGACTATACCGCGGTTCGACCTTGGCGACTCGCATTCTCGGGGCAGATTCCCCATGGGTGTCCCGCGGGTCCTGGGGGGCTAGCTGGGGTCCTGCCGGTGCTGGCCCGAACTGCGAGCGCGAAGCTCCTCGGCCTCGGCGAAGCGACGGCGTTCTTCTGCCTGCTCGTAAGCGCGCTGGAGCTCCCGCAGGCGCTCCTCGCTCGTCGGCCGCTGGCCGAAGGTCCTCGCCTTGTACAGCTGGTAGCGCTCGCGGGCGAGTCGCGCCTGGGCGCGCAGATCTTCGAGGTGATCGCCTTGCATGCTCTTGACTGTTGTGGACGCTGCGCTCGGTCCGGCCTCGCCGTACGGGCTCAGCGGTGGGCGAGACAGCGTCCGCTCTCGGTGTTCGGCGGGGTGTAGTTCAGGTCGTAATGGTGAAAAGGGGGGCGACTCGTCCCGCCCACGCCGTCGACCGGCACTTTGCCGCGGTCAATTAGTGACATTCCACTCTGCGCTTGCCTGATCGTTCAAGCTCGATGACTCGTCTTCGACGGTGACGAGACGGTTAGAGAGTCTACGACCGGGCTCCTCGATCGCTTCGGATTCTCGGCTCAACTGCCCAGCGCGGTGGGGAATGCATCCGCCGGCAGCACGAATCGTCGTGCTGGGGCGTCCAGTCGTGGGTCGTTGGCGCGCGGGCCGTGCAGCCCGTGGCTGCGCGTGGAAGCCGTGGTGGAGTCCGCGACGCCGCCGTGGTCGGAGATCCAGCTCAGGATCGCGCCCGAGTTGGCGCCCTCGGCGAGGATCACAGAGCGCTCGATCACCATGCCGCCGGAGGCATGCGGACGAGCCAAGCGCCTAACGATCGCTGCTGTTGCGTCCGTCTCGTCCGTGGCCGTCTCTGTCATGTCTCTCTCCCCGCGACGCTGCTCGATGTCGCTCGCTGGTTGTCTGCACGTCGGTATCGGACCACCATAACATGAAATCTGAGTCTAGAGTTGCTAGTCTAGCTTTATGGTCGACAAGTCTGATTCGACTTGGGCCTTCCTGACCAACCACGCCCAGGTCCTGGTGTGCATAGCCGATGAGCCGGGCGTCCGACTGCGCGACATCAGCGAGCGCGTCGGAATCACCGAACGGGCCGCCCACCGCATCGTCGCCGAGCTCGCCGACGCTGGTTACATCACCCGCAAGCGGACCGGCAGACGTAACGCATACCTGATCCACACGGAGCTGCCACTACCGGATGCGCTCGCGCGCAACCAAAGGGTCGGCGACCTACTTGCCATCCTCGCTCGTCCGGGCCAGCCGTCTGGCGGGTTCTCCGCGCCGAAGGCAGCGACCACGAGGTAACGCGCGCGCCGGCGGCTGTGACCGCGCCGTCGACGCGGCATGTGCGAGTGTGGGGGACGGTGGCCGATCGTCACGATCTGGACTTCACTTATTCGCTGACGGACCGCGTGTTCCGCCTGAGCATGGGCGAGATGGCGGATTTCAGCTGCGCGAAGTACGACGGCGACTTCTCGCTCAGCCTCCACGAGGCGCAGGAGCGCAAGCACGACTACGTCGCCGAGCAAGTCGGTATCGGGCCGGGCCGCCGACTGCTCGACCTCGGGTGCGGCTGGGGGCCGTTGCTGGAATACGTCCGCCGGTGCCAAGGGATCGGGGTCGGCCTGACGCTCTCCTCCGCACAACTGGCGAGTTGCCGACGGCACGGCCTGGACGTGCGCCTCCAAGACGCCCGTGTGATCAGCCGCTCGCGCGACGGGGGGTTCGACGCCGTTGCCAGCCTCGGAGCGTTCGAGCATTTCTGTTCGCTGGAGGACTACCGCTCCGGCATGCAGGAGCAGATCTACCGCCAGTTCTTTGCCGGCGTCGCGGACGTGCTCCCCGAAGGGGGGCGCCTCTATCTACAGACGATGGTCTTCGGGCCCAGCATGCCTCCGGCGGAGCAGATCGACCTGGACGCTCTGACGGGCACCCCGATGCCGCCCCGCGGCAGCGATGCCTGGCTTCTCGCCCTGATGGGGCGCCAGTTCCCCGGCTCGTGGCTGCCGTTCGGAAGCGAGCAGGTGGTGCGCTGCGCCGCGCCGTCTCTGACGCTTGTCGAGACCAGCAACGGCAGGCTCGACTACATCGAGACGATCACACAGTGGAACGCGCGGATCGGAGCGCGCAGCCTTCGCAAGACGGGGCTCAAGCTGATGCTCGTGCCGCGATGGCTGATGAGCCGCGACTTCCGTCTCGCCTTCACGTCGGGCGTCAGTGCGAACAAGGTCTGCTTCGAACGCCAGCTACTCGATCACTGGCGGCTGGTCTTCGAAAAGCGCGGTCCCGACAGCACCGAATCGGCTCCCGATTCCGCGCCGGTAGCCTGACACTGGACCGGGAGGGATGCCACGATGCAGCGGCGTCCCCTCCCGGGCAGCGATCAGCCGGCACGCCAACGTGACGATCTCCAAGTGACCTCTCGATCCTCGACCTGGACGACGCGCCGCTCCGGGCGGTTTGCTGATCTCGTAAGCGGACCGGCTGAGGCGTCGCACAGCTGATGGCACGCATCGTCGACCTCCAAGGAATGCGCGAGCTTCTGGACCGCGGCGCTCAACTCGTGGAGGTCCTGCCGGCGGACGAGTACGAGGAACTGCACTTGCCGGGCGCGGTGAGCCTGCCGCTCAAGGAGCTCGATGCCGAGAGCGCCAATCGCCTGTCGCGTGAGCGTCCGGTGGTCGTGTACTGCTGGGACGCGCTCTGCGATCTGAGCCCGCGTGCCGCGACGAGACTCGCGCTGCTCGGCTTCGACGCGTACGACTACGCGCTCGGCAAGGTCGACTGGATGGCCCGGGGCCTGCCGATGGAGGGCAGCGCGGCAACCCGACCGACCGCCCTCTCGTTCGTCCGGGACGACGTCGCAACGTGCGACCTCGCGGACCCGCCGAGCCGAATCCGCGATGCGATCGAGGCGAGTCCGTACGGATTTGCGCTGGTCCTGTACGAACGGATCGTGCTCGGCAGGGTGCTGCGCAGCAGCCTCGACAGCGCTCCCGAAGATGCGACGGCCGAGCTGTTGATGGAGCCGGGTCCGTCGACCACGCGACCCGACATCGATCCCGCCGAGCTCGCGAGGAAGCTCGACCGACGCGGCCTCGGCACGATGATCCTCGCGACGCCGGAGGGCGAACTGCTCGGCGTCGTGCGCCGCTCGGACCTACCGCACGAGTAGCGGAACGGGGTATCCGTCAGTCGCTGTTGCTGCCCCCACCGGTGCGTAAGCCGATCTCGTAGACAGCTCCGAGGTCATCGTCGGCGTGCTCTGTGGCCGCGGCCGAGATGCGCTCGCGGGTGGTGTCGAGGACCGGCATCTCGCCACCGGCCGCCGCCTCGACCTCGCCGACCAGCTCGAGGTCCTTGAGTGCGAGGCGGACGGGAAAGCCGGGGGGATATTCACGGCTGCGCATCTCTGACAGCTTTTCGCGAATGTACGGCAGAGCCGAGCGGGCCATCCTCGAGGAGGTCGATGAACGGCTGCTGGTCCAGGCCCATCGCCCTCGGCAGCAAGCTTGCCCTCCTGGAGTCTGTTTGTGGCAATGAAGATGAACGGTCCAGACACGGGCGATCCTTTGGTCGTTGGGGCAGTCGTCCGTGCATCCTCGCGGGCGGACCCGCCGCTCGGCAAGAGCAGCGCTGCGCCACCTGCTCATCCGTCGACTCAATCAGCTAGGCGGCAGCTGAGCCCGCGTGTGATCAGAACGTCTTCAGCAGTGTCGCGACCGAGACGTGCGGCCAGTGAAGTCCCTTGAAGTCGAGCAGCACGGTCTGGACGTACTGAAGCTGGACAAAGGTGCCGTTCGGCCCCTGGACACGCTCGATCCAAAAGATCGCGCTCATGAACGACGCGTTTGCGTTCTCCGTCACGAAGGGAATGTTCTGGACACCTCCGCCTTTGTCTTTGTGCGTCGTCACGGAGAGCGTCGTCGTCTCGATGATGGTCTGGTTGTGCAACGCGTGGCGAAGGGCCACGGTCGGATCGTTGACCATGTCCTGAGTAATGTCGGCGAGCAGACTCGCATCCGTGCGAAATTTGGTCGGTTTTGAGAGGTCGTACTCCGGAAAGCTGTTCGGGCCTCCAGGCGCGGGCGCTTTTTCGCCTTCGCCAAAGGGGACGGTGTTTACGGGCACAATTTTTGGTTTGCCGCTCGTATGCGCCGCGCCGCCGACCGCACAAACCGCGTCCCCGTGCGGAATATTCGCCAGCCGCGAAACGCTCTCGGGCTCGGTAGGCGCCGATGTCGCCGGAACGTGGAGCCAGATTCCAGGCTCGATGTGGAGCGCACCGTTGGTCTTGGCGTCGCTGATCTGTTGTAGGTAGGTGACCCCGCGCAGGTTGATGTCGGCCTGATCGCTACCGCGGTTTGGGATCGGGCTACCGATCGTCGTGAATTCGAGCGTCTCTCTCGTCAAGTTGAGCTCGATGAAGCGGTCGGAACCCTGACCGAAGTGCGGTCGCGCTATCAGGTTGAAGCCCGAGCCGTTCCACCGCCCCGGGAGATCGTTGAGAGGCCCGAGCTCGGGAGCGAGCGCGGCGCGCTCGGGGACCGCCCGGAACGAGGTCGTGGTATTCGGATCGGCGATGGGCGCGTCGAGGTGAGCCGATCCTAGTCGTGCGTCTGGCTGTGGCGACGTCGGGGCCATGCCTTCTCCTTTGCACCGTCCGCCCGGCTCGAGAAGAGTTCGCTGCCGACAAGCATCAGCCGTCGGGCGTTCCGTAGCCTGGCGCAAATGCTCACGCCGCTTGCTGCCTCTTGGACGAATGTTGTGCGTCAGCCGAGGTCGCCCACAAGGCCCTGAACCTCGCCCGGCGCCGGGTAGCCGCCGCCGTCGGGGGCTGTAAACGCGCTGCAGAGATCAGAGGAGTAGCTTGGTTCGCGGACTGGTCACGACCTGCGTTTCCTTGACCGATCCGACGATCATGCCCGGTCGCGCGGGCTGGGTTAAACGCTCGAAACCGAAAGGGGAGCGTCATGCCTCACATCCACGTTGGCGATGAGAACACCGGGAAGATCGGCCTCTACTACGAGGACCACGGATCGGGACCACCCGTGGTCCTGATCCACGGATATCCGCTGAGCGGCCGCGCCTGGGACAAGCAGGTCCCGGGACTGATCGCCTCCGGACATCGCGTCATCACGTATGACCGCCGCGGCTTTGGCAAGTCGAGCCAGCCCACGGTGGGCTACGACTACGACACGTTCGCCGCGGACCTGAAGACCTTGCTCGACAAGCTCGACCTCAGCGACGTGACACTGGTCGGGCACTCGATGGGCACCGGCGAGGTCACCCACTATCTGGGCACCTACGGCTCGCGACGAGTAACGCGGGGCGTGCTGGTCTCGCCGATCCCGCCGTTCCTCCTGCTGACCGACGACAACCCGGAAGGACTGCCGCGGGAACTGTTCGACGGCTTCACCGAACAGGCTGCCGCCGATGGTCCCGCGTTCCTGAAGGGCTTCCTCGACAACTTCTACAACATCGATGAATTCGGCGGGAACCGGGTCAGCGACCAGGCGTTCCAGGCGAGCTGGAACGTCGCGGCCGGCGCCTCGCAGGCAGGTGTGGTCGCCTGCGTCAACACCTGGATCACCGACTTCCGCGCGGATCTCCCGAAACTGGACGTCCCGATGCTCGTGATCCAGGGCAACGCGGACCGGATCCTGCCCTTCGAGAAGACCGGTAAGCGCCTTCCGGGGCTGATCGCCGATATGAAGCTCACGGTGATCGAGGGTGGCCCGCACGCGATCGCATGGACGCATGCCGAGGAAGTCAACGACGCGCTGTTCGACTTCATCGGCACGGCCGTACCGGCCGCACCGACCACCGAGGCGTCGGTGACCGCTTAGAGTCGCGCTGAGTCCCGGCGCCCGCATGCTTCTGCGTCGCGCCGGGTCTCGGCCACTGGTGACAAGTCGCGCTCGGGTGAACCGGCGCGAGCCTCAGTTCCGTAGCGCGCTGTCCGCTTGTCTCGCGTAAGCTGCGGGATCGTGGCGGAGCCTACGGTGATCATCGAGGTTCCCGCGGGCGGCGAGCTCGAGCGGAAGCTATCCGGCTCGACGCTGGCGGCGGTCGCGAGCGGGGAGGCCGTGGTCGAGGGAGGCCCCACTGATGCGCACGGCAACCTGGAGTCCCAGCCGGCCGGAGAGGTTGTGCTGTCATTCGCCTCGCCGGAAGCGCTGCGGCGCGAGTCAGATGAGGTTCGCCGCGTGATCCGCGGCGCAGGCACCGGCGTACAGCCCATCGTCGTCGAGCTGGAGGCGGCCGAGGAGCTGCGGGAGGACGAGCTCATGCCGTTGCTCGAGGCGGCGCGTCACTCGCGGCGCCCGGTCATCCTGCGGGTCGTCCGCGATTGAGGCTTCGCGGCCTCGCGCAGCGCAGCCCCAAACACACGTCTGCTGGCTGCGCAACAGCGCGACGAGCGAGAGGGCGAGGATCTTCGCCTGCGATGATCGGGGGATGGGCCGTGTGGTGCGCGGATGGTGGACGTGAGTGGCGCCGGAGAGAGTCGAGGTGATGGACGGGAGGGCGCGTTCCCGGTACTGGGAGCGGCGCAGCTGGCGGAAGCGGCGCCCTTTGGGACCGAGCGACAGGTTGCTGTCGGAGACTTGCTGTTCGAGGCCGGCGCGGCAAACTACGAGCTGTTCGTAGTCCTCGAAGGCGAGGCCGAGGTCGTCAGAGTCGACGGCGCCGAGACGGAGGTGATCGCGACCTACGGGCCCGGCGGATTCGCTGGTGAGCTTACGCTGCTAACGGGGCAGCGCCGTTTTCTGACCGGCCGAGTCACGAATTCCGGCCGGGTGCTCGTTATCGAGCAGGCCGACTTTCGCAGGCTGATGAGTCTCCGTCCGGCGCTGGCCGAGACGATCTTCGGCGCGCTTCTCGCGCGGCGCGAGATCCTTCGCTCCGGGGGCGGCTCACTCGCGATCCGGATCATCGGCTCGCATCACTCGCCCGAGGCGATGAGCCTGCGCGCCTACGCGGAGCACTCGCGCCTCGCGCACACGTGGATCGACCTCGAGGAAGCCGAGGACGTAACTGCCCTGCTCAGCAGCATGGGGCTCACCGCCGCTGACACTCCGGTGGTGGTCACGCCGACTGGGCTGCTGACGCACGCAACCCCGGCGACGTTCGCGGAGTCGCTCGGGCTGACCTTCCAGCCCGTGCCCGGCTTTGTTTTCGACCTGGTTGTCATTGGTAGCGGCCCCGCCGGGCTCTCCGCCGCCGTCTATGGGGCTTCCGAGGGGCTTCGCACCGTCTCACTCGATGCCGTCGCGATCGGTGGCCAGGCGGGCTCGAGCTCGAGGATTGAGAACTATGCCGGCTTTCCGGACGGCATCTCAGGCGGAGATCTCACCGCCAGGGTCGCCATCCAGGCGATGCGGCTGGGTGCACGCCTGAACGCGCCATGCGAGGTCGCGGGACTGCGATCAGAGGCGAGCTTCCACGTCGTCGTCCTGAAGGACGGCAGCGAGATCCCGGCCCGCGCCGTCATCGTCGCCTCTGGCGCTCAGTATCGGCGGCTGAACGTCGCGAACCTGGCGCGTTTCGAGGGCGCGGGCGTCTACTACGCAGCAACGGCTCTCGAGACGCGGGCTTGCGCTGGATCGCCCGTGCTGGTGGTCGGCGGGGGAAACTCCGCCGGGCAGGCTGCGATCTACCTGAGTCAGAGCGGCTGCGGCGTCAAGCTCGCGATTCGGGGCGGCGACCTCGATCACAGCATGTCCCGTTACCTGATCGAGCGCATCGACGCCGACTCGAACATCGAGCTCATAAGACGCGTGGAAGTCGAAGGTGTCGCTGGGGCCGACAGTCTGCAGGAGGTCACGCTCCGCCACACGGCAACAGGCGAGAGCGAGACGATCCCGTGCTTGGGCCTGTTCTGCTTCATCGGTGCGCGCCCGGAGACCCATTGGCTGGACGGCCCCATCCAGCTCGATCCAGACGGTTTCATCCTCACCGATCGCCAGCTCGAAGCAGCGACGAACAGCGAAGTCTTCAGACCTCTGCCCTTCGAGACATCGCTGGCTGGAGTGTTCGCAGCAGGAGATGTCCGCCATGGATCGATGAAGCGAGTCGCTGCTGCAGTCGGCGAGGGATCGAGCGCCGTACGCTCTGTCCACCAGCGCCTCGCGAACACACCGGCTGCCTGAGCGTCGAGGAGCGCTCCTGCTGTCGCGGGCGAACACCCGCTGCCCGCGCCTGAGCTGGTCAGGGCAGGGACCTCGGGATGAAGGCATGATCGCGAGAAGCGCACCGCACGCCCGCCACGTGAACGCTCCAGCTCAACAAGCCCCCGAAGACACGCCTGTCGTGCGCCGCGAGGACCTCGATGCTCCGCCGGATCTCGCGGGCGCGCCAGTCCGTCGGCGCCTTTTGATCCTCGCGGCGGTCGCCGTCGCCGTCGTCGCAGTGATCACTCTGGTACCCGGTCTGGCGAGCTTGCGGGAGCGTCTCGAACACGGCGACCCGAAGTGGCTCGCGGTCGGCGTGGCCCTCAAGGTGCTCTCAGGGATCTGCTTCGCAGTGGCGTTCAGAAGTGTGTTCTGCCCGCGCATGAAGTTGGGTATCAGCCTCGAGATCGGATTCTCCGAGCTGGGCGCGAACGCCGTGCTGCCGGTCGGCGGCGCCGGCGGTCTCGCGCTTGGCGCCTGGGCGCTGCGCCGCGGCGGGATGGATCCCAGGCGGATCGCACGAAGGAGCGTCGCTTTCTTCTTTCTCACCAGCGTTCCGAACGTGCTCGGGGTGATCCTGCTCGGAACGGCGCTCGCGCTCGGGTTGGTGGGGGGTCGCGCTTCGACTGCGCTCACGGCCGGTCCCGCCGTGGTCGCCTTGGCCGCCGTCGTCGCGACGATCCTCGGCGGCCGACTCGCGCGGGCGGCCGAGCGACGGGCGAGCGCCCGGCGGGGCGCGGGCTCACGAGTCACGGCGTCCTTCAGGGCCTTGTCCGAGGGGGTGCAGGACGCGCTCGAGCTCCTGCGCCACGCCGACGCACGCTTGCTGCTCGGGCTCGCGGGCTACCTCGGATTCGACGTCATGATCCTGTGGGCGACCTTCCATGCGTTCGGAGATGTCCCGCCGCTGGCGATCATCTGGATCGGCTACCTGATCGGTGAGCTCGGCGGGCTGATCCCGTTGCCCGGGGGTATCGGCGGCGTCGACCTTGGCCTCGTCGGGGCCCTGGTGATCTACCACGTGCCGGTGGGAGCCGCCACAGCGGCAGTGCTCGGCTACAGGGCACTGGCGCTGCTCGTTCCGGTCGTGCTCGGCGCGGTCGCATTCGTCCGGCTCCGTCGCGCTGTGGCACGCGAGACCCTCGACGTGGCGGGCTGCGGTCCGGGCGAACACGTCGAGGTCATCGGCGTGGGCGAGGCGCAGCTGGCCGGCTAGGGCGATCGCGAACGGCCGGACGAACGGCTGCGGGCCTTCTCGACGCTTTCCTCGGGCCAGGAGTATCGCCAGATGCTCGTGTTTGGGGCTGCTGTAAGGTCAAGGTGCCCGGGGATCGGCCCGGGGCCAGATCTTTGGGAGTGCTGTGGCCAGAGCGTTCAGTGATGCGCGACCGTCCGTCCGCGAGCGAGACGCGATGGCTCGCTCGGCCACAGTCGTCGTCAGCCGCCGTGAGTCGTTCAACGCAGCGCATCAGCTGCGCGATCCGGACCGCAGTGAGGCGGAGAACCGGGAGTTGTTCGGCAAGTGCGCCAACCTACACGGTCACAACTACACCCTCGAGGTGGTGGTCGCGGGCGAGATCGACGAGACCACTGGCTACGTTTTCGACCTCAAGGCGCTATCCGACGTGATTTGCCGCAGGGTCATCGAGGACGTGGACCATCGCAACCTGAACACCGACGTTCCCTGGCTCGACGGGGTGATTCCGACCGCCGAGAACCTCGCGGCGGCGTTCTGGGAGAGAATCCGGCCGGAGCTTCCACCGGGGGCGTTGCGATCGGTACGTGTCTGGGAGACCGACAAGAACTGGGCCGAGGTCGGTGAGGGCGTCTGAGGCCAGCGCGCGGCGGGTGCGAGACGTGCGCACCCGCTATACGGCGGCCGACCTCGCCGTGCTCACAGAAGAGGAGACGCGTCGGTTCGTGGGCAGCAGCGGCGAGAGCCCTGAGGCTGACGCCGCTCTCGCTTGGGAGCTTCTCTATCGTCGCGAGCCGGAGCTCTACGACCGGCTCGCGCAGGCCGAGCGGATTCATCCTGCGCTGCTCCGATGGTTACCGACCGGTGTCGATCGGATCGTCGAGGTCGGTGCCGGCACCGGCAGGCTTACGTGCGAGCTGGTCCAGCGCACGCCCGAGCTCGTAGCGGTCGAGCCGGCAGCGCCGCTGCGAGAGGTGCTGACTCGCCGGCTTACGGGATTGGGTGGCCCCTGCCAGGCGGAAGTGATCGCGGGTTTCTTTGACGATCTCCCGCTACCCGACGACTGGGCCGATCTGGTGGTCGCCTGCTCGGCGTTCACGCCCCACGTTGGACACGGCGGCGAGGCCGGCCTGGCGGAGATGGAGCGGGTGTGCGCACCGGGTGGCCTCGTAGCGATCATCTGGCCCAACAGTGTCGGCTGGCTCACTGCCCGCGGCTATCAATACCTGAGCTTCGCGGGGGATATGTTCGTCGAGTTCGCCAGCCGCGCGGAGGCAGCGGAGTTGATCGAGATCTTCTACCCGGGCGCGCGTCCAAACTTGCCCGGCCGCGCTTCACGGCGTATCTCCTACGAGGCGTTGGGCATCAATCCGCCGCGCGACGTCGCGTTCAAGGAAATCGGTTAGTGAAAGTAGCGCTGGTCGCTCCGCTCGTCGCCCCGATCCGGGAGCCGCAGCGAGGCGGCTCGCAGGTGTTCATCTGCGATCTCGCGCGTGGGCTCATCGGCCGAGGCCACGAGGTCGACATCTACGCGGCCTCCGGATCGGCGCTCGCCGGAGTGAACACGATCGATACAGGCGTCGATCACCGAGCCTTGCAGGCCACACTCTACCGAGCGTCGGGTGGGGTCGCGAGTGACGGCGCGGAGGCGCGCCGCGCGTTTGCCGGCGTGTACGACGCGATTCGAGACGCCGGATACGACATCGTTCACAACCACGCCTTCGATGCTCCCGCGGTCGCGCTGGCGACGGGTCTGCGAGCGCCGGTCCTCCACACTCTTCACCTTCCTCCGCAGGCAGAAGTCGCCGGAGCACTCCGTGATGTGGGCACGGGCAGCGAGCCTCCCGCGGTTGCCTGCGTGTCCGAGCACCACGCGCACACGTGGCGCCCCTTCGTCCGAGTCCATGCCGTCCTGCCGCCGTTCGTACCCACGCGCGAGATCGCTTTCTCTCCCGATGCCGGCAGCGGTGCTGTATTCGCCGGCCGGCTCAGCCCCGAGAAAGGAGCGGCCGAGGCGATCGAGATCGCCCGCGCCGCGGGTATCGCGATCGAGCTCTTCGGTGACAGCTACGACGAGGACTACACCCGACGCAGAATCGAGCCGAGGCGCGGCGACCGCGGAGTCCTGATTCGTGCGGGTATTCCGCGAACGTCGCTCTGGCGAGTGATGGCCCGCGCCGCCGTCGTGCTCTGTCCTGCGATGTGGGATGAGCCATTCGGGATGGTGGCCGCCGAGGCACAGGCGTGTGGCACTCCGGTCGTGGCGTTTCGGCAGGGCGCGATCGCGGAGGTGGTTGTCGATCGCGTAACGGGGTTCCTGGTCGCCGCAGGGGACATCAATGCGGCCGCTGGCGCCGTCGGCCGCGCCGCCGGGCTCGCTCGCCTGCAATGTCGGATCCACGCTGAGCGCCGGCTCGACCTCGAGCTGACTCTCGATGCTCACGAACGGCTCTATGCGCAGCTTGCCGATGCTCGCGCAGGCGCAGCAGCAGGAAACGAGACCCGTGGCTGATGCCCGTCACTGGCTGAATGGGCGGCTGACGGTCGTCACGGGGGCCAGCCGCGGGATCGGAGCCGCGACAGCGGAGGCCCTGGCAGCGGTGGGCGCGCGCGTCGTGATCGCGGCTCGGGACGCCGAGGCACTCGACTCGGTGGCCGGCCGGATCCGGTCGGAAGGCGGGGAGGCGATAGCAGTGCCGACTGACGTTGGCGAGCCAGAAGACGTGCAGCGGCTCTTCGCGACGGTCGCAAGCGAAGGGCCGCCGGCTGCGCTTGTCTGCGCCGCTGGCGTTCTCACTCCCGCTCCGTTCCCGGAGACGAGCTTGGAGATCTGGTCGCAAACGCTGGCCGTCAACCTCACCGGCTCGTTTCTCTGCTGCCGCGAGGCCTTTGTGGCGATGCGCTCCACCGGCGGGCGGATCGTCAACATCGCCTCGCTCTCGGGTCTGTACGCAACCGAGAAGTTCCCGGGACTGACCGCCTATAACGTCTCGAAGTACGGCGTCGTTGGTCTGACCGAGGCGATCGCAGTCGAGGGCAAGGAGCTAGGCATCAGCGCCGTCTGCCTGAGCCCCGGCGCGGTCGACACGGAGATGTTGCGTCGCGCCAACCCGGAGCTTCGCCCCGGCCTCACGCCGGGAGATGTCGCCGAGCTTATCGTCGCGCTGTTGGACAGCTCGATGGTCGCAGCCAGCGGAGCGAATATTCCCTTGTTCTCAAACGCTTAGCGACCAGAGGTCGACCTGCTCGTCGGCGAGCTGCGCCGGATCCGGCGCGGCCCGCGTCGCGACGAGTCGCCCGCACGCTGCCATCTGCGTGCCTTCGACCTCTGGGTCACCACCGAGGTCGAGGCTGACCGCGGCAAGGAGCGTTCCTTCCTGCAGGTAGAAGCCGATCAGCTTCCGATCCTCGAGGCTCCCTCGGACGACGAACTCGTCCCAGCTCGTGGCGTGCCCGACGTACTCGAGGTCGTGCTCGTACTGGTCCGACCAGAAGCTGTGGATGTAGTCGTACGGGTCCGTGGACCCAAGCATCGATCTGGCCGCGGCGCGCCCCTGCTTCTCGGCGTTGTTGTAGTGCTCGACCCTGACCCGGCCGAAGATGGGGTGAAGATGGTTCGCGACATCACCGGCGCCGTAGAGGTCCGGGGCGCTCGAGCGACACAACTCGTCGATGAGCAATCCGTTCGATTGATCCGGAGGGCTCCCTATGAAAGTCGGCAGAACCGGCTCGATACCGGCCCCAACCACCGCGAAGTCGCAGGGGACGCGATCGCCATCGGCGGTTACCGCCGCCTCGATCTGCTCGCCTCCTTCGAACGCGACGATCCGAACTTCGCTGCGCAGCTCGACCCCGTTCTCTCGGTGGATCGCCCCGATCGCTGTGGCCACCTCGTCGCCAAGGACCCGCTCGAGCGGCTGCCGCCCGGGGAAGATCGCGGTCACTCGAACGCCCAGTTGCGTGAGCGACGCCGCGACCTCACAGCCGATGAAGCCCATTCCGACAACCACCGCCCGGCGACCCTCGATCGCCTCTCGCTTGAGCGCATCGCACTCGGCGACGGTGCGCAGATAGTGGATCCCGGGCAGCTCTTCGCCGGCCACGTGAAGCCGTCGGTTGCGCCCGCCCGTCGCGAGCAGAAGCTTCTGATACTCGAGCTCGGTACCGTCCTCGAGCGCGAGCGTGTGGCCGGCCGCGTCGATCGATGTGACGCTGGACTCGCTCAGATGCTCAACGTCATTGTTCCCATACCACTCCGCGGGCTTGACGTACCACCCATCTAGCTGCTCCTCGGAGCGTAGATACGTCTTGGACAACGGCGGGCGGCCGAACGGGATTCCGGGCTCGCTGCTGATCAGAACCACGCGGCCGGCGAAGCCCTCTTCGCGCAGTGTCACCGCGGCGTTGCCTCCGGCGAGGCCACTGCCCACGATGACGATGGGGTTTCCGGCGTTCTCGGTAGACATCCCTCGGTGAGGCCCTACAGCTACTCGTTGCTGCCCGCGAGGACGAGCGCACCAGGCCTCGCCGGTCCTGAACCGCGGGTCTCCATTGCCGCTGCTCATGTTAAGGGGTCGCACGGCTCCGTCACGACCGCCGGGCGACGTTACCGCACCGGGCCATAAAGCCCACAACGCCCTCACCCCCAAGCTGAGTCGCGTAGACGCTGCACCTCACGCCGCGGGTCAGACCGTCCGCAGTGCGTCCGCCGGCGCGAGCCCTGCGGCGCGTATCGACGGCAGAAGGCCGGCGAGGGCGCCGATCAGCATCGCGGCGGCGAACCCACCGCCCCAGGCCGAGGCCGGTATCACGATCGCCCAGCCCTTCGCGGTCGCGTAGACGGCCGTCGCCAGGGCGCCGAGTCCGACGCCGACGGCGCCGCCCCCGAGCGCGAGCAGGATCGCCTCGGCGAGGAACTGCGTCCTGATCTGGCCCTTGGTTGCTCCCAGCGCCCGGCGCAGGCCGATCTCCGAGCGTCGTTCGAGCACTGAGATGACCATGATGTTCGCCACCCCGACCGCGCCCACGAGCAACGCGACCGCGCCGAGGCCGAGGAACAGCCCGTTCAGCGCGCTCTTCGCCTCCGCTCGCGCGACCAACGTGGCCGACGGTTGGCTCACGTTGACTTCGTTCGGCGCTGCGGGGTTGGCCGTCCGCGCGAGAACCGACTGGACCCCGCGCACCGCTTCGTTCTCCGCGCGCACATAGACAGTGTCGGCATGACCGTTCGAGGCGAGGTACTTCTCCGCTGCGGGAAAGCCAACGAGCACCGACCCTTCGATTTCGGGCGTGAGCACCGCCGGGCCGAGGACTCCGACGAGGTAGAACCACTCATGCTGCACCCAGATCCGCTCACCCGGGAACAACCGATCGACGCCGAGGCGCGCCGCCGCCACTGCACCGAGCACGGCGACCGGCTCGGTCGCCGTCGCCGCGTTCAGGTAGCTCCCCTGCACGACCTGCACGCCGAGCGTCGCGGGCAGGTCGACACTCGTCGCCTGGACGCTCAACGCGTTCGTCTCGATCGCCGGGATCAGCGGCGTGCGGAAGACGCTAGCCGTCACCTTCGCCGTCTCCGCGACGCTCGTGACGGGGCCGATGCGGGCGATCATCGCCGGAGCGCGGAGCGGCAGCTCTGCCGTTTTGCCCGTGAGGCTCTGGCCGTTCGCCACCGTCAGCAGGTTCGTCCCCAGACGATCGATCTGGCTTAGCAGGCCCGCCTGGCTCGAGGAGGAGAGGCCGAGAACCGCCACGATCGCCGCCACCCCGATCGCGATCCCGAGCGCCGAGAGGCTCGCCCGGAGCCGCCGCGTGCGCAAGCCCACGCTCGCCACTCGTGCGAGGTCGGCGAGGCGCAGCCGCAGCGGGGCGAGGTCCGCCCTCCCCGCGGGCACCTCAGCCGCCTTCGTTGACCAGCGCGAAGGCCGCTTTGGCCCCCTCTACGCTCGCCACCACGACGTAGCCTCCGGCGCGATCGTTCGCCGTGAAAACAGGCGCGAGCGCGACGCCGCACGTGTCGCTCCTCACCGTGACCCGGCGCGCGCGCGACATTCGCGAGCGGGACGGGTGCGAGATCCGCGAATGGGCGCCGCCCGAGCGGACTCTGAAACGTCCGCTCGGGCCGCGGCTCGGTGCCGCGAACGTGACCGGCACGCCGGGGACCGGACCCCTGTCAGCGTCGGTGACGGTCACGGCAAGACGGATCGGGAAACGTCTTCCCTTCGGCGTGGACTGCCTCGCGCCGATGCCCACCGTGAGCTTGGTCGGCCGCACCGCCAGGCTCGTCGGCGAGTTGCCCGTCGAGGGAGTGGCTCCGCAGACGCCCGTGTCGCCCGCTTCGACATTCGTCAGGGAGAAGGAGACCGACCCGTAGGCGGAGCTCGCCGTCACCCTGTAGCTGCCCTTCGCCCCGTTCGCGGTGAATATGGGCGCAACCGCAACACCCGACGCGTCGCTGCCGACCCTCACCGCGTTCGAGCCGCTCGCCGAGAAGACTCCGCTCGCGCCGGAGGACGGCGCGCTGAAGCCGACGGGAATGCCCGCCACGGGCGTCGTCACAGGGCAGTCGTCGCTGTTTGTGAAGGCGACCTGCAGGTTGGTCGCGAAGGCGTTACCGAGCTTAGCCGTCTGCGGCGTGCCGGCCGACAGCGCGAGCTCGTTCGGTGGGTTCGGCGACGGGCAG
>CAVRIN010000006.1:0-562918 GCA_963721285.1 uncultured Solirubrobacteraceae bacterium
TCAGCGCGAGGCCGACCTTGTCGAAGGCGGACAGCGAGGACCGCGAGAACAGCCAGCACGCCAGCACGAGCCCCGCATACTGCACGGGCAGGTACAGATAGGTGCACCACCGGTAGTAGCGATCCTGTTCGAGCCACTTGATGACGTCGTCCGGCGGGTTGCGCGCGTCCATGCCGATCGCGAGGCTGAGTGCCGGGAAGATGCCGAACACGAGGAACGGCCGAAGAACCACAGGGCGCCGATGCCCATTCGTCGACAAGGCCCCACGTGATGAAGGGAGCGTCGGGACGACCAGGCCGAGCAACCAGGCGTGCCGCTTGGGTCGCGCCAGCGCCGCGCTGGCGCCGGAGCGGCCGCGGCGGTCAGGGCGGGCGTTCGGAGCGGGTGACATGACGGGCGAACCTCCGGTCGATGGTGGGAGCACCCCTCGAGCAGCAGTTTACACAACAGGCACTAGCTGTCAAGAATCTACAATCCCTCTGCGGGTGCCCGAACCCCTGGGAACTGGATTGCAGGGTCCAAGGCGGCCGGTACACTCGGACCGGCCGGGAAGTTCGGTGCGTTCGAACGATGAGAGGCTGAGCTTGGCGGTTATTTCGGTGGATCAGAGCGGGGCCGCCGCCGGTCGGTGGCGCGGGCGGTGGCCGATCCTCGCGGCGGCGCTGGTCGCGCTGCTGCTGCTCCTTGCGCTGGCGACCTACCTCTATGACCACTCGCGCCGCGACGTGATCGCCAAGGGCGTCCGGATCGACGGCATTCCCGTCGGCGGCCTGCACGAAGCGGCCGCGCGGAGCAAGCTGGGAACGCGATGTCGTGCAGCGGCTGAAAGGCCCGGTGGTCGTTCACGCGGGCTCGCACCGCTGGACGTTGACGAGCAGCGCCGGCGTCCAGGTCGACGTCGAGAACATGGTCCAGCAGGCGGTCAACGCTAGCCGCGAAGGGTCGATCGTCTCCCGCACCTGGCGCTCGCTGTTCGGCGGCAGCGTCAACCGCAACATCCCGCTCGTGAGCTACTCCAGCTCGCGGGTTCGGGCGCTGACCGCGAAGATCCGCGCCTCAGTGAACCGGCCCCCGCGCGACGCGACCGTCGAACCGAGCGGCGGCCGGCTGCGGGCGGTACCGGGCACGAACGGACACACGGTCGAAAGCGACAAGCTGGGCGGGCGCATCCACGCCGCGCTGCTCGCGCCGCTCGGCAGCCGATCGGTCTCGGTGCCGGCGAAGGTCGTCAAGCCGAAGGTGACCACGGCGAACCTCGCGAGCAAGTACCCCGCTTACATCGTGATCGACCGGTCGGCGTTCACGCTGCGCTTCTACCACCGCCTGAAGCTCGAACACAGCTACGAAATCGCCGTCGGCATGGAAGGCCTCGAAACCCCTCCGGGCCTCCACCACTCGAATGGAAGCAGGTCGACCCGCCGTGGCTGGTGCCCAACAAAGCCTGGGCGGGCTCGCTCGGACCGTCGTGCCGCCCGGGCCGGCCGACCCGCTGAAGGCCCGCTTCATGTCCTTCGAAGGCGGCGCGGGGATCCACGGCATCGACCCCAGCGAGTACTCCTCGATCGGCCACGACGCCTCCCACGGCTGCGTGCGGATGCGGATCCCCGAAGTGATCGCGCTGTACAGCAAAACGCCGGTCGGGACGCCGGTCTACATCCTCTAGCGGGCCCGCGCCGGGCCGTACGCGCGCTCAGGCCTCGGGCGGTTCGTGCGAGGCGAGCTCTTCCTGGTTCTGGCGTCGCTCGCCGCGGATCAGCACGGCGACGTAGACGAGGATCACGTTGACGATGATGCCGATTCCGACGAACGTGACGAGCAGGCCGATCGTCTTCGAGGTCGCCTCGTCGACAGCGAGGATGAGCATGGGCGCAGGCTATCAGCGGCGTGGGCGCCGGGTGTTCTAGCCTTCCTCACGCCGCGGGCCGTTTCGGCTCGAAGCGCCAGGAGAGGTGCCGGAGCGGTTGAACGGGCGCGACTGGAAATCGCGTAACGGGGGAAACCTCGTTCGAGGGTTCGAATCCCTCCCTCTCCGCCAGTTTTAGGAAGGTCGAACACGCGTGATCAAGTGCCTGTTTTCGTCCTGATCCCGGGGGCCGGCGCGCACCCGCAGATCTACGAGTCCACGATCGCTGAGCTCGGGTTGCTCGGTCACGACGCGCTCGCGCCGCCGTTGCCGCTGGATGACCCCAAGGCTGGGCCAAGCGATCACGCCGCAGCCGTTCTGGAGGCAGTCCCGGCAAACCAGGAAGTGGTTGTCGTCGCCCAGTCGCTGGGGGCTTTCGCGGGCCCTCTCGTCGCCGCGGGCATGCCGAGATCGAAGCTGATCCTGCTCGCACCGATGATCCCGACGCCCGGTGAGACCGCGGCGGAATGGTGGGTGAACACCCGTCACGCCGAGGCGATAGCGGGCCTGCTCGAGCGACATGGACCGATGGGAAGCTGGGGACCCGACGCGATCGCCGAGGTCTTCCTCCACGACGTCGACCCTGAGATCGCTCGCGCGAGCGCGCGCTACGCCGGGGTTCCGGGGGAGGGCATGTTCAGCGAGCCGTGGCCGCTTCGCGCCTGGCCTGATGTAAGCACCCGTGTGCTCGCGCCGCGTGCAGACAGGCTGTTCCCGCTCCGCTTTCAGCGGCGGATCGCCCGTGAACGGCTCGACCTGGAGATCGACGAGCTCGATGGGGGCCATCTCCCGATGCTCGCCCGTCCGCGAGAGCTTGCTCTACGCCTTCTCGAGATCGCGGGGTGCTAGCCGCAACGCCGGCTTACGTGCAGGTCGCCGATACGGCGCGACGCATGTTCGGTGTCCGAGTATTGGCATCACACCCGTCCTGGCCCAGACGAAGCAAAACAACGAAAGGCAGGTGGTTATGCCGAAGTTCGTGACGATCGGCTACGGCGATCGCGCCGGGTACGACCGTACGGATGCCGCGGTCCGTGACGCGGCCCATCAACACGACGAGCGCCTGCGCGCGGCAGGCGCGTTGATGGGCATCGCCGGCCGACCCCGTGCAGGTGCGCAATCACGACGCTGCGGGCGTCGTCACCAGCGAGGGGCCGTTCCTGCGTTCGGATCTCCCGATCGCGGGGTTCGCTGTCATCGATGCCGGCACTCTCGAGGAGGCGGTAAGCCTCGCCTCCGAGAGCCCTTGTGCAGTTGCGCAAGGCGTCATCGAGGTGTGGCCACTGGAGTCGGCGCCGTAGCGCCGCGCCCGCCCCGAGCGCGCGCGCTCACCGGGTCGAGGTCCGGTAGCCGGGGAGCCGGCAGCGGGGGAAGCCCGTGTTGCGCGGGGCCACGCACAGGATCCCGGTGCTCAGGCGGCCCAGCAGGTCCCCGTCCTGGAGGATTTCGACATCGAGCCCGCGGCGCGCAAGGACGCCTTGCCGGTAGAAGCTCCCGAAGCGGTTGCGCACCTTGCGGCCGGTGCCGTCGAAGGCGAACGTGATCCTGGCACCGCTCCCGCCCGCGGGCACGGGCACCTGGTAGGCGTTCGATTCGAACGCGCTCAACCCGCTGGCCCGCACGCCGCCGAGCTTGGCGGAGCGGCGTGCGAGCAATCCCGACGCCGGCGGCGCGGGGCCGGAGGGGGGCAGACCCAGTGGAAGCGTGAACAGGACGGCGTGCTGCCCCGTGGGGGGACTCGCCTTCCCCCCGACCTTCGCGCGCACGACGACTGGATCGGGGACCCCGAGCGGGCCGCGCGCCACCGTGATCGTGAAGTCCACGAGCGGCCGGTCGGAGTAGATGTGCCTCGTGAAGCGCAGGTTGGGCCGTTCGCTGAGAGCGGCGATGTTCAGCGTCAGCGTCGCCGAGCGCGTGCAGTCCGGATCGACCCCGTCGCGCTCGCTCCAGCTGCCCGAGATCGTCAGAGGTCCCGGCGACTGCGCCGACACGATCACCGCGTGCCCTTCGCGTGTGAAGGCCGCGCCGGCTGGAGGCGTGAGAACCAGTTCGCTGACCTGGACGGATCCCGAAGATGAGGACCCTGGGGAGAGGCTGACGCGGTAGGAGTGCAGCGGCGCAAGCGCGCCCGCGATCTGCGCGGGAGTGAGTTCCTGGTGTGTGGTCGCGTCGGTGACGTACCACGTGTCCGCCGGGCGCTGCGGGTCCTGCGGGCACACGGCCGCATGCGCGCCCGCCGGCCCGCCGAGCGCGGCCCCGAGCACCGCCAGCAGACAACCTCGCCTCAACCCCCACCTCCCGGACCCCGAGCCTGCTCCGCCCCGCTCGCGCCCGCCGTCGTATCGGAAGGGCCAGCATACCCGCCGTCGATCGATGTCTCGAGCACGTCGAGCGGTCCGCCTTCGAGGTTCGAGGGTTGGCATGCTGTGCTCCAGCTACGACACCAACCTCAGCTTCGGTGGCGGGTTGAGGCACAGGTCGGCCCGAGCGCGCTCGGGCCGAGCGTGACCACGAAGAAGATCCTGTACGAAAAACCGTTCCAGACGCACGACCCCAGCTGCCCGCAGGTCTGAGCGCCCGCGCGGGCGGCCGACGAGAGGAGCAGCGATGAGCACCCACGCAACCGCGGACAAGGCCCCCGGTGCGGGGCCGCGCCCAGGGCCCGTCCACCGCTGGGTCCTGCCGATGGCGCCTCTGAAACCCGTGAACCCGGCGCTCCTGCAACACGCCGAGAAGCGCGCGTCATACGAGCAGAACCGGATCGCGGACCGCATCACCACGTTCGCGGGCTCGATGGCGTTCGTCTACATACACATCATCTGGTTCGGGTGCTGGATCGGGTTCGGTGTCGAGGAATATCCGTTCGGGCTGCTCACGATGATCGTCTCGCTGGAGGCGATCTTCCTCTCGACGTTCGTGATGATCAGCCAGAACCGGGCCGAAGCAAAGCGCAACGTGGTCGCTGACCAGCAGTGGCGGACCGTGCAGGAGGAGGATCGCCAGAACAAGCAGCTGATCGGCCTCTCCAACGAGCAGAAGCAGCAGAACGAGCAGCTGATCGACCTCTCCAACCACATCCTGGCCCTGACGCAGGAGGTGCGGGGAATGACGGGCAGCGCCGTGGAGGACGGCGGGCACAACAAGGAAGTGCTCACCCTCCTCAAGCGCAACGTGGCGCTGACCGAGAAGCTTCAACACGCGGCGGGTTGAGCGGATGGCGGAGAAGTTCTATGAGACCGTCGCGCTGGCCGCGTTCGCGCTGCTCGGGCTGTGGTGGGTGGTCGTCGCCGATCGCCGCCGCGAATGGGCGCAGCTCGCCTACCGGCGCCGCCAGGCTTACTCGGTCTCGCTGTACTTCACGCTGACGGGGATCATGAGCCTCGTCTCGCTGAACTCCGGTGGCCACCCGGAGATCTGGCGCCTCGCGTTCGGGCTCGGAGGCGCGATCGGCGCCGCCGAGCTGGTGTTCTCGCTCTTCAACATCAGCTCGGAGCCGCGCCGCGCGCGGCGCATCCAGCTGCTGCTCACGCTGACCCTGCCGCTCTACCTCGCGATCGTCGCGATCGCGATCCACCCCGGCCTTGCGGAGGACGTCGGCATCCACCTGAAGCCGCTGGAAACCGAGGCGATCTTCGTCTCGTTGCTCCTGTTCCTCGGGATCAACTACGCATGGCTGCTGTTCATGGAGCCGGCCTACGAAGCCGGCGAAGCCGAAGGTGCCCTGGGCGCCGAGCCCGGTGCCCCGGTCCGCGGCTCGGAAGCCGGAACCGCCCCGGGTCGCTGACGGCGCGCGCAGCTGGTCGGCGCGCCGCTCCCCTGCGCGGCGACGCTGACGCACCGCGGCTGAGTGTTCGTAGACTTCGGCGCGTGATCGTGGCGGCGAGCGAGGGGGCGACGTGAATCTCAACGGCAACGGCGGCCGCGAGGCGGTCATCTGCGAGCCGCTGCGCACGCCGGTCGGGCGCTTCGGCGGCGTCTTTCGCGACGTCGACGCCTCGGCGCTCGCCTCGACCGTCATCGGCGAGCTGGTCGCCCGCACCGGACTGAGCGGCGAGGACGTCGACGACGTCGTGCTCGGGCAATGCTCGCCGAACGCCGAGGCGCCCGCGATCGGCCGCGTGGCGGCGCTCGACGCGGGGCTGCCGGTGGACGTGCCGGGCGTGCAGGTCGACCGCCGCTGCGGCTCGGCGCTGCAGGCGGTGATCGACGGCTGCATGCGCGTGCAGACGGGCGCGGCGAACCTGATCCTGGCGGGCGGCGTCGAGAGCATGAGCCAGACCGAGTACTACTCGACCAAGATGCGGTGGGGCGCGCGGATGGGCGAGGTCGACTTCACCGACCGGCTCACGCGCGGGCGCGTCACCGCAGGCGGGCGCAACCACCCGGTCCCCGGCGGCATGCTCGAAACCGCGGAGAACCTGCGCCGCGAGTACGGGATCCCGCGCGAGGAGCAGGACGAGCTGGCGCTGCGCTCGCACCAGCGCGCGGTGGCCGCGCAGGAGGACGGCCGCTTCGCGGAAGAGATCGTCGCGGTGAAGGTGCGCGCGAAGGGTGGAGATTTGGGTGTTGATCGCGACGAGCACCCGCGCGCAGATGCGTCCTTGGAGGCGCTCGGGAGCCTGCGGCCTGTGATGGGGGGCGAGGACGCCGACGCGACGGTCACCGCCGGCAACGCGAGCGGGCAGAACGACGGCGCGGCGATCTGCATCGTGACCCATCGCGAGAAGGCCGAGGAGCTGGGGCTGAGGCCGCTTGGCCGGCTCGTCGCGTGGGCCGCCGCCGGGGTCCCGCCGGCGACCATGGGGATCGGACCGGTGCCGGCGACCGAGCGCGCGCTGACGCTGGCCGGCATGCAGATGGACGACCTCGGCCTGATCGAGGTCAACGAGGCGTTCGCGGCCCAGGTGCTGGCCGTGCTGCGCGAGTGGCAGCTGCCCGACGGCCTCGAGCGCGTGAACGTCAACGGCTCGGGGATCTCGCTCGGGCATCCCGTCGGCGCGACCGGCGCCCGCATCCTCGCGACACTGCTCCGCGAGATGGACCGCCGCGAGGTCCGCTACGGGCTCGAGACGATGTGCATCGGCGGCGGCCAGGGGCTCGCCGCGATCTTCGAGCGCGTCGAGGCGTGAGGCGCGCCGCCGGGGGGCGGCACAGCTAGCCTGCGGGCCGGACCCTCCGCACGGCGACGTTAGACTTCCTCGCTCTGCGCCCGTAGCTCAGCTGGATAGAGCGTCGGTCTACGGAACCGAAGGTCAGAGGTTCGAATCCTCTCGGGCGCGTGACGAAAGGCCCTGCTACGGCGGCGCCTTTCGCTTCTCGGAGCTCCCGGACGACTGTGCAAACGGGTGGGGTGCTAACGGAAGTGCAAACATCACCCCGCCCGACGAGCACCGTAGAAGGACCTAACCTCGGGGGGCGATGACGCCCAAACCCGACCGCTTCGAGGCTCAGACGGTGGGCAAAGGCATCAGCTACCGAGGCCCCGTCGGCTACGGCCTGGCCACCGCAGCAGTGGCACTCTGGGGCAACGAGCAGGCCAAAGGCTTCCTCGCCGGATACGGCTACACCGAGGTCTCAGACGCTGCGCTGGAGACGATCAGACGGAACAAACCGGCCGAGCTGGAGAGGATCCGTACGAGAGCCAGGGAAGCCGAGCATGCCCGCAGAGCCGAGATCGCCCGACAGCTGACTAGAGAACTGGTGGAGCGGCTGGCCGCGTCCGACAAAGACCCACGCTGAGCGCACGGAAAATTGCGCCTCTCGCGTGATGCGTCTAAGTGTTGGGCGCTCGATGCCACCCGAACCGTCGCGTGGCTGCCGCTCGATGCCTGGCGCCCGTTCCCGGGATAGAGGACGATCCGCTAGTGGCGCAGCAGCAGCTCGTAGCCTGCGAGCACTCCGAAGACCGTGAGATAGGGCTCCGGGTTGGCGCTGAAGATCCGCCAGCCCTCGACTACAAGGGTGATCGGGATGCCGACTACGAGAACGGCGCCGAGGGCCAACAACGGAATCATGCAAAGAGCCCCTATCCCTATCCCCAGGTAGATCCCCAACCGAACCATGGTCAGAAGGTACCGAGGGAGGCACGTTGGCTAGCCGGGGGCATTGAAGGACATGCGCACAGAGCCGGCCCACCCCCGTGGCATCGCCCCTGGCATGCTCATTCACGCGACCGGCAGGGGGCCCGGGCGAGATCGGCGACTAGACCGTCCCGTTGGGGGGGCCCTACAGGGATTTTGGCTGCCTCGGGAGGGCTTGGCTGGTCTTTGACGGCCGGCTAAGAGGATCTGGCGAGACGCGCCACGCGCTACTCCTCCAGCCCCACGGCTTTGAGGGCCTCGGACTGGTCGCGGAAGTGCTCGATGAGGATGATGCGACCTCCGCGATAGGTGACGATTTCCGAGTAGCGCAGCTCTCCCCCGATACGGCTGAGCTCTCCGCGCGTTTTCCAACACCAACGAGCGAGCACTCGATCTCCCAGGTCCACGGTCTCGTCGATGCGGAAGTTGGATCCGACCGATTCCGCCACACTCCTCATCCATGCAACCACGGCCCCCCGGCCGTAGATGCGCTGCTCGGGCCAGCCGGGATCGGTACGAACGAGGATGTCTGGGTCAAGGTTCGCCGCCACGGCGTCCCATTCGCCGCGCTGGACCGCGCTGACCTGGCTCCGGTAGAGATCGACGTTCTCCTGCGACATCTCCTACTCCGGCATGCCGAGGTCGGCGAGGGCGCGGCTGTGGTCCATGTAACGGGTCATCCGCATGACCTTGCCGTCGCGGATGTGGAAGACCCAGGCTCCCCTTGCCTGGATCTGCCCGAGGTCCAGCCCGCTCGTTTTGCCGCGGCCGCTGAAGTGGTCGAGCACGATGACGTCGCCAGTCCCAAACTGGCGATATTCGTCCGCGGTCAGACGGAACTCCTTCCAGAGGCTAAGCCAGGCGCGGAAATTCTCTGCCATCTTCGCCAGGCCCGTCCAGGCGCCGGGGTCGGGTCCGTCAGCGGACACGTACTCGATTTCGGGGTGTGCCCAATCGGCCGATTCAAACTCGCCGCGTTCCCAATCGCCATAGATCGAGCGCACAAGGTCCAGGTTCTCCGACATCGCCTACTCCGCCAGCCCCACGGCTTTGAGGGCCAAGCTCCTGTCGTTGTAGTAGTCGCTCCGCACGATCTTGCCGTCGCGCAGCCTGTGGACCTGCGCGTCTCGTCGCGTCATGTCGATCCCGCTGCCCCGTCCCGTGGTTCGCATCAAGAAGAACGTCACGACGGAATCTCCCGCGTCGATGTGCTGCTCGACCTCCATGCTCCAATCCGCCCAGGCGGCTCCCCAGTCGCCAAGCCACCTGGCGTATCCCGCGTGTCCTCGATAGCCGCCCTGATCGGGCGTGTCGTGGTCGTAGATCTCGACGTTCTCGTCAAACACATCCCAGGGGACCTCACCGGTCGCGAAGAAGTACTCAAACCCCCGCTCGACGATCTCCACGTTCTCCTGGGACATCGGCTACTCCGCCAGCCCCACGGCTTTGAGGGCGTCAGCGCGGGTGGGGAGCCATTCGGCTCGGATGAGCTTGCCCGCCACAAAACAGGAAAAGAACCCAGTAGTCGTATCGCACAGTCTGCTCCGCTGTCCTTGCCTCGCATCTCGCGCACCTGATGAGCGAGGACTCGGTCCTCTCCAGCGTCGATTACCTCGGCCAACTCATAGGACCCCGGCTCCCACGGCTCGTCGGCTTGCAGGAAGAAGTCCCAGACAGCCTCACGACCCCGGACGGTGGCCGTCGGGCCAATCGCCACTCGGCGAGGACTCCAGCGCGGGATCGCAGAGCGCCAGCCAGGTCTCGCGTCGCGTCGCTGAACGCCTTGAACCCTCGCCTCACGACCTCGACGTTCTCCTGCGACATCGCCTACTCCTCAAGCCCCACGGCTTTCAAGGCTTCGGAGTGGTCGCCGTAGCCCTGACCGCGCCAAATCAGCCGGTCGCGAAGCGTCCAGACAATCGCGACTGGCTGATTGACGGCACGCCGCTTCCCTTCCCGTAGCCGACGATCCGATACAGCCACGCGACGCGGTCCTCCCCGACGGCTACGAAGCGACTGTCCTCCGGATGCCAGTCCAGCCAGACCTCATCGAGGGTGGTTTTGTACTCCAACAGGCCGTCAAGTCCAGCATACGTTTTGCCCTCAACGAAGGTCGTGGTGTACTCGGCGCCGGGAGCGAAGTAGGCGAAAGCCTGGCCTGGGTCGTCAGCGAAGAAGGCATCGACCATCGAGCGCACGATCTCCACGTTCTCCTGCGACACCGCTTACCCCTGTTCCTTGGCGAGGCGTTCGGCGGCAACGCGGGCCGCGTCGACCTCGGAGATCGTAAGGCGTGCAATCAAGCCTCCCACCCAGACGTAGACCCATCCCTCGTGTTGTCGAACGTGACCTGCGCTGCCAACCGGACGACCGTTCTGAGTGACGACGGCAAACACAACTCCTTTGCCGAGGTCGCGGACTTCCTCAAGCCCAAACTCCAACTCCTCGTACGTTCCAAACCAGTCCTCAATGAAGCTGCGAATGGCCGCCCGCCCCTCGAAGTGGTCCCCCAGCGCCCTACCGTCCAAGACGGCATCCGGAGCGAAGCTGCTCGTCGCGGCATCGAGATCACGGCGATTCCCAGCCTCAAACTGCCTGCGTACAAGCTCCACCAGGTCGGGGGTCGTGGACTCCTCAGACATCGCTCGCCCAGTATCCCGCCTAGGGCAATTGACGAGCGGACGGACGTGACGCGGGGCCGGCTGGACATCGTCACGGCACGCCTACGTCGCACACCGGCAGGGGGTGCGTGCCAAATGAGTAATCAGAGCGCCCTCTCGGAGGGACTCCTACGGGGATTGGGCTGTCTCGCGGGACCTAGGAGAAGCGGGTAGCTCTCACGGGGCGGAGTCCCGGGCCCGCCGGGGGGCCTTACACTCCCGGTTTGGCCTACGGAACCGAAGGTCAGAGGTTCGAATCCTCTCGGGCGCGCTCGAAGTCGGCTTTCTAGAGCGAGGAGGCTGGCCGGTTCAATGACCGATCTCCCTGATCCCGTCGCACGCGTGCTCGACGCTGCCAACCGTCACGACAGCGACGCGTTTTTGGCCTTCTTCACCGAGGACGGAGTGGTTGACGATTGGGGGCGCGAGTTCGCCGGCGCGGCGGCAATCAGGGGCTGGAGCGACCGCGAGTTCATCGGCGTCACGTCGCACTGGACGTGCGCGAGAGTCACGTTGCCTCCGACGGCGAAGTGACGATAGGAGCCGACGTCGGCGGCGACGGCTTCAACGGCCCGAGCCACTTCACGTTCCGGCTCCGAGATGGGCTCGTGTCTCGGATGACGATTCGGCAGTAGCCCCACACCCATCGCGGCCCTCGTCGGGCGCGAGCGAGGGCGGATCGGGGTGCGGACCAGGGTCTTCACGGGCGCGAAACGCTCGGGAGACGAGCAGGCTTGACGGCATCACCAAACACAGGAGGCCGACATGTCCGTTACGACCGAGAAGTCGGGCGCCACAGCGATTCGTCCCTTCCACGTTGACATTCCGGACGAGGCGTTCGAGGATCTGCGCCGCCGCCTCGCCGCGACGCGTTTGCCGAGCAAGGAGCTCGTCCCGGATCGCTCGCAGGGCGTGCAGCTCGAGACGATCCAGGAGCTCGCGCGCTACTGGGCGACGGAGTACGACTGGCGCCGGTGCGAGGCGAGGCTGAACGCGCTGCCGCAGTTCAAGACCGAGATCGACGGGATGGGCGTGCACTTCATCCACGTCGAGTCGCGGCACGAGGACGCGTTGCCGCTGATCATGACCCACGGGTGGCCCGGCTCGGTGATCGAGCTGCTCGAGACCGTGGGCCCGCTGACTGACCCGACCGCGCACGGCGGACGCGCCGAGGACGCGTTCCACCTGGTGCTGCCCTCCGTCCCCGGGTACGCCTTCTCGGACGAGCCGACGGAGCTCGGGTGGTACGCCGGCCGCGTCGCCGAGGCGTGGGGGAAGCTGATGCCCCGCCTCGGCTACGCCCGCTACGTCGCGCAGGGCGGCGACGTGGGCGCCGCCGTCACCGACGCGATGGGCCGTCAGGCGCCCGATGGGCTGGTCGGCATCCATACGAACCTGTTCGTGCCCGGGCTGGCGGGCGGCGACTTCCCGAAGGAAACGGACGAGGAGCGCGCGGCCGCGGCCGCGGGAGCCACGTTCAGGGCGACGGGCTTTGGCTACTTCCTCGAGCAAACCACGCGGCCGCAGACGATCGGCTACGCCCTGCTGGATTCACCGGTCGCCCTGGCGGCGTGGATGCTCGACCACGACACTGACAGCTACTACAAGATCTCCCGCGCCTTCGTCGAGCGGCAGCCTGTGGGCGGTCTGACCCGGGACCACATCCTGGACAACATCACCACCTACTGGCTGACCGCCACCGGAGCCTCGGCGGCCCGCTCGTACTGGGAGAGCGGACAAGCGACAGCTCGCGCGGCCGGTCAGGCCCCTCCGCCGGTCTCCGTCCCAGTCGGATTCACGACGTTCCCCGGCGAGATCGTCGCGACCCCGCGAAGCTGGGTCGAGAAGGCCTACCCGACCCTCAGCTACTTCAACAAGGTCGAGAAGGGCGGCCACTTCGCCGCCTGGGAGGAGCCGGAACTGTTCACAACCGAGATCCGCGCAGCGTTCCAAACGCTGCGCTAGAGGAACATCCTTGAGCCCCTGCTGAACCATCCGTCCGCGAATGCCGCCCTTGAAGCGCTGGGAGAGGATCGTGTGTGACCCGAGGCTCGAGAGGGGGACGGAAGACGATGAAACGACTATGGCTCGCGCTCCTCGCCGTGTTCCTGTTCGCCGCACCTGCGAACGCGAACACGCTGGTCGGTGTCGGCTCGAACTTCCATGACAATCTCGGGCTCGGCTATCTGTCGGGGGCGACGTTCCCGGCGCAGCCGGTGCAGCTTCTGGAAGCACCCGTCGCGTTCGCCAGTTCGACTGCGCTGCTGGCGGACGGGGAACTGCTCTCTTGGGGCGGTAACACCTTCGGGCAGGTCGGCGACGGGCACCAGTGGGTGGATAAAGCGTTCCCGGTCCCGATCGCTCGGAACGTCGTGCAGGCGAATGGGGCGTGCGCACTCACGACGGACAACGTCGCGCTCGGGTGGGGCGGGAACACCTACGGGCAGGCAGGCCAGGGCGTCTCGGGTGGCGGCACCGAACAGGGCGGGATCAGGACCGCCGTGCCCTCGCCACTGCCGATCAAGGGGCTTGCGCCCGGTCATATCACGGAACTGGCCTGCACCGGCCCGGCCCACTACGCGGTCTACTCGACGGGGAAGCTTTACGGGTGGGGCAACAACAGCCAGTCCGAGCTCGGCGGCACACCGTCGCTTGAAGTCCTGAAACCGAAGCTGGTCGCTACCGGGGTGGTGGAAGCGGTCGCGGCGGGCGCGTCGAAGTACGAAGGGACGCTGCTGCTGCGCCATGCGGACGGGTCGGTGTGGGCGCTCGGCACGAACAACCGGGGGCAGGCGGGGATCCGGAAGACCTCGGAGCCGTTGAGGGTCCCGGCGCGCGTGAAGCTCTCGGGTCGGGCGGTCCGGGTCGCGACCTCGCATTCGAACGGGATCGCGCTGCTCGCCGACGGGACTGTGGAAACATGGGGCCGTGCGGACGGGACCGGCACCGCCGCGTCCTGTGGGACCGTTGGCTGTG
Source organism: uncultured Solirubrobacteraceae bacterium (assembly GCA_963721285.1). Lineage (GTDB taxonomy): Bacteria > Actinomycetota > Thermoleophilia > Solirubrobacterales > Solirubrobacteraceae > Palsa-744. Next base: position 13,620 of record CAVRIN010000006.1, read on the forward strand.
ATCCATCGCCGCATCCGGTGCCTGCCGCGCACGGCGCGTCGAGCATCGATGTCGGTTTCTCGACCGGCTATGCAGTCGTGGCCGGCAGCCTTGTGACTTGGGGCCTGAACGACGCCGGGCAGGCTGACGCGGCCCCGTCGGACGGGATGTTGCCGCCGGCGGTTCGCGCGACCGGGGCGGTGCGTGTCGTCGCTGCAACCCAGCCCGGTGCTCTGATCGAAACGACTGGCTCGTGGGCGCCGCCGGTGATCGACGGCACGCCGGGGCCGGGCCGGGCGGTGACTGTTCGCTGGTCGGGCGGCACCGGCATGTTCGGCATCGGCCTCGCAGAATGCACCGGGGGTCCGAAGGAACGCTCGACAAAGTCCCATTCGGTCGCGCGCACCGAAGCCCACGAGATCGTTGTCCCGGTCCCGCACGACGGGGAATGGGAAGTGTCGGTCGGCAATACGAAGACGTTTTCGCGTAAGAGCGTGCGGGTGACGGTGAGTGCTGTTGGCGGGGGTGGTGTCGTGACACGTGGAGACTCGCGGCCGTGCCGTTCACGCTGCAGGAACCTCAAGGAGGATCTGGAGGATTTCGGGCCCAACTTCGACGGCGCGCCGAACCTTGAGTTCCGCCTCGCAACCAAGGCGCTCGAGCTCGAGCAGTCCGGCCTCAGCTACCAGCGCATCCCGCCCGACTACCGCTTCCCGTACGGCCACACGCACAGGGAGCAGGAGGAGCTGTACGTGGTCGTGGGCGGGAGCGGGCGGATGAAGCTCGACGACGAGATCGTCGAGGTCAAGGAGTGGGACGTGGTGCGTGTCCCGCCCGGCACGTGGCGAGGGTACGAGGGCGGGCCGGAGGGACTCGAGATCCTCGTCTTCGGCGCGCCCAATCTCGGCGAGGATCCGCGCGAAGACGTGGAGGGTCAGCGCGACTGGTGGGCTGGCTAGCGCCCGGTCGCTAGCCCGCTTCGCTCGGAGCCCCTCGTCCATCCAGGCCGGCGGGCCGGCCGGGTGGCTGCGTGGGTACCGGCCGCGAAGGAGCGGCAGGGATCTCGAGCTCGAGCACCTGACCGGCTGGAACTGTCACGCGCGAGCCGTGGTGGCTGATCTCGAGTGGCTCTCCCTCCAGCAGGCTGTACCTGGCGTGCTCGCTGGTGACCTCCACCGACAGCCGTCGCCCCCGATAACGCAGACGGAACGCAAGCCGCTCGAGGGCCGGGGCGAGCCGCGGCATGAACGAGAGCTGCCCGCCGTAGTCGCGCATGCCGCCGAAGCCGGCGACGGCAGCGAGCCAGCTGCCGCCCAGTGAGGCCATGTGCAGCCCGTCCCTGGTGTTGTGCTGGATGTCCTCGAGGTCCACGAGACTCGCCTCGCGGAAGTAGTCGAGAGCGAGGTCGAGGTGCCCGAGCTCGGCGGCGAGTACAGCCTGGGTGGCGGCCGAGAGTGATGAGTCGCGGACCGTCAGTTTCTCGTAGTAGGCGAAGTTCCGCGCCTTCTGCTCTTTGTCGAACGCATCCCCGCACAGGTGCATGGCGAGCACCAGATCCGCCTGCTTGACGACCTGCTTGCGGTACAGGTCGAAGTATGGGAAATGCAGGAACAGCGGGTACTGATCGGGGCCGACCGCGGCGAAATCCCATTCTGCGTGCGCGGTGTAGTCCGCCGATTGCTCATGGACCTCGAGGTGATCGTCATAGGGGATCTTGATCGCCTTCGCGAAGCTGCGCCAGTCGGCGATCTCGCCCGCCCCGACCTTCAGGCTCGCGCCCCGATCGGGGTTGCGCTCGACGGCGTCCGCTGCTGCGAGCAGGTTTCTGCTCGCGGTGAGGTTGGTGTAGATGTTGTTGTCGGCGACGGCGCTGTACTCGTCGGGTCCGGTTACGCCGTCGATGCAGAAGGAGCCCGAGCCATCGAGATGGCCCAGTGAGCACCACAGCCGCGCGGTTTCGACCAGCAGCTCGGTGCCGATCTCGCGGTCGAAGTCGTGGTCGTCGGCAGCCGCCGTGTAGCGGCCGACCGCACCTGCGATGTCCGCGTTCAGGTGGAATGCGGCGGTGCTGGCCGGCCAGTAGCCGGAGCATTCTGAGCCGGCGATCGTGCGCCACGGGAAGGCGGCGCCCCGCAGCCCCAGCTGCCTCGCCCGCTCACGGGCGTGCGGGAGCGTGCGGTGGCGCCAGATCAGAGCGTCGCGGACGGCGTGCGGCGCCGAGTACGTGAGGACCGGAAGCACGAATGTCTCCGTGTCCCAGAACGTGTGGCCGTCGTAGCCCGGTCCGGTGAGCCCCTTCGCGGCGATCGCCCGGTGCTCCGTCCTCGCTCCCGCCTGCAGGATGTGAAAGAGCGCGAAGCGCATCGCCTGCTGGAGCTCATCGTCACCGTCGATCTCGATGTGGGCGTCCGCCCAGAAGCGTTCCAGGTACGCCTTCTGCTCCTCGCACAGCCGCTCCCATCCGGCGCCCCGGGCGCTCGCGAGCGCCGCCACGACCTGGTCGCTGATCGCGGCCAGCGAGCGCTCGGCCGACCATCCGTAGGCGACGTACTTCGTCAGTCGCAGGGGGGCGCCGGGCGCGATGTCGGCGGCGATCGTCAGCCGTGCGAGGTCCTCGAAGCTCTCGGTCGAGGTCGTGACGCCCTCACCGCCGCCCAGCTCATGGTCCATCCCTGCGCCGAGCAGCAGGCCGGTGTTCTGTGCCGAGTGCACCAGGATCGCGCGCTCACCCAGGGCGCGGGCACGCTCGGACCTCAGGGGGGGAATGCCGAGCGAGGACGCGCGCGGGTCGTGCCGCTCCTCGGGCATGGTCTCGTTGGCGAGGAGCTCTGACTGGACGACCACCGAAAGGGGATCGTTCTCAGGCCACACCTCGTACTCGAAGGCGGCGATCGCGCGCCGCGCAAATGACACCAGGCGGGTGGACCGGATGTTGACCACCTGCCCTCCGGGAGCGGCCCACCGCACCCTGCGCCGAAGCAGCCCCGCCCGCAGGTCGAGTTCGCGCTCGTGCGAGAGCAGCCTCCCGTAGCGGATGTCGAACGGCTCGTCGGCGACGAGCAGCCGGAACAGCTTCCCGTTCGTGATGTTGACGACCGTCTCGGCGGCCTCGGGATCCCCGTATCCGGCCTCGGCGTATGGCAGCGGGACGACCTCGTGAAAGCCCGCGAGGTAGGTGCCGGGGATACCGGCGGGCTCACCCTCGTCGAGGTTGCCGCGCAGCCCGATGTGCCCGTTACCGAGCGCGAACAGCGACTCGGTCTGCGCAAGCAGGTCGAGCTCGAGCGAGGTCTCGCGGACGCGCCAGGGCTCGATCGGGAAGGAGGCGCGGCGCGTCGTCATCGCTCCAGGAGTGCGGCGAGATCCTCGACCACGACATCCGCGCCGTGCCGGCGAAGAGCGTCAGCCTGCCCGAGCCGGTCGACGCCGACGACGAGCCGGAATCCGCCCGCTCTGCCCGCCTCAACGCCGGCGAGAGCGTCCTCGAAGACGGCACAGGCGGGCGGTGGCATGTCGAGCAGGCGGGCCCCGTGCAGGAACGTGTCGGGAGCGGGCTTGCCTGCCAGGTGCTCGCGCTCGGCGACGACGCCGTCGACGATCGCGTCGAAGAGGGGGGTGATCCCGGCTGCGGCGAGGACATCGCGGCAGTTGGTGCTCGACGAGACGACTGCGGTCTTCAGTCCCGCCGCGCGGACGCTCTCCACGTACCGCACCGAGCCCTTGTAGGCCTCCACGCCGTCGTCGTGGATCATCTTCAGCACGAGCTCGTTCTTGCGGTTGCCGAGCCCGTGGATCGTCTCCGCATCGGGCTTGTCGTCGGCATCACCGTCTGGCAGCGTGATCCCGCGCGCAGTCGAGAAACGACGAAACCCCCTCGTAGCGAGGCCTGCCGTCGACGTATTGCTCGTAGTCCTTGACGAGATCGAACGGCTTGAAATTCTCCCCGGATTTGCCGGCCCGTGCCCGCAGATAGTCGTCGAAGGTCTGCTTCCAGGCTGCGGCGTGCACCTTCGCCGTCTGTGTCAGCACGCCGTCGAGATCGAACAGGCAGGCCCGGATGTCCTCGCTCAGGCCGAGCATCGAGGCACTCAGAGGGGAGGAATCCAGTGGCCGTCGAGAAGCATCGCCCCGGCGGGCTTGCCGAGGTCTCGGATGGCGCCCTCGTGCGCCCCATAGAAGTGCACGACGGCGGAGCCGTTCGGTTGCGAGGCCCAGAAGATCGCTCTGGGCAGACTGCCGATTCGCGTGTCGTTCGTCAGTTCGTAGTCGGCCTCGACCTCAGCGATCCAGACATCATCGACATGCCAGTGCGTGAGGATCCGGTGCGCGGTCGATCGCACCGGGTCGAGAAATTCCGCGAGTAGCTTCGACACGGGACCCGCCCCTTCCGCGGTATCGCCCGTGGTCGTGAGCAGCACGCAGTCCGGACCCATCAGCGTCACGGCCGTTTCGACGTCCAAGACGTCGATGGCGTCGATGAATCGCTCGATCGGAGAAGCGCTCAACGCGGAACACGATAGAGGCTGCCGTAGGCCCGAGTCTTGTCCGGACGCCGAAGGGCGACCACCGAACCGAAGGTCAGAGGTTCGAATCTGCTCGGGCGCTTCATGCCGACCGTAGGCGAGGAACGAGGTGTAGCCCACCCTCGAACCGGGTACCCGGCATCGATCGACAGGTTCTCGCTCATCGTCTCCCTGGCCGGGTCGATCGTGCTCACGATCGTTGCGGTCATCCTGATCGGCGCCGGCGGCCTCTCGGTTCTCACGTTCACGGGGATCGTCGGGATCGTGCTGCTCATCGAGGAGGATCTGCCCGCGTGGTCTCGACCGCGCGTGGAGCAGAGAGCCGGGCGCCGGGCTGCGCCCGGCTCGGAACGCGACACCAGCGCGTAGCGGATCTCAGCCGCGCGCGAGCGCCGAGGGCGAGACGGCGCCGAACTGGAGCGTCTCCGCCGGCAGCGCGGGGCGAAGGTCGCCGGAGCTGAACGGCTCCGGGGGCGCCTCGACCGGGATGCTCGGCGCGGGTGCCCAGCCGGCGGGCTCCGGCTCGAACGTGGTCTCCTGCTGCGATTCGGGCTCCACGACCTCGGCGGGCGCGTCCTCTGCTGCGCAGGCAGCCTCCCAGTCCGCGTCGAGCACCGCGTAGCGGAACTGCCCGCTAGCCCGGTCGCTCCTCAGAGGCGCCGGTCGACCGCGCGTTCGATTCGTTTGCGCAGCAGCTTGACGGCCGCCCGCTCCTCGGAGGCCGTGATCTGGCCGCTGCGGCGGACGGCGTCCAGCCTCGCCTTGCGCACCGCAAGGATCCCCGCGACCAGCTGCGCGCGCGTGTGCCCGTGCGCAGATGCCACCTGCACGAGCGTGTGCCCCGAGCGCAGCTGCGCGCGCAGCTGCGCTTCGCTCATCCCGAGGTAGCGGGAGGCAGCCGGCAGCGTCGCTCCGACGCGCCGCGTGCGACGCAGCTCGGCCGTCAGGCGCGTGCGCAGGCGGACCTTCGCTTCATGCACCTGTGCAGCCGTCAGACCCCGCCCGTGCAGTTCGGCGACGCGATAAGCGAGCAGCGAGCGCACCAGCGCGCCCGAGGAATGGCCCGGGGTCGACTCGGCGATTTCAGCGAGCGTTTCGCCCTTTCGCAGACGCGCGCGCAACGTCGCCTTCGGCAGGCCGAGATAGGACGCGGCGAGTTGAGAGTCGCTCGCGCCCACGGCGGGCGCGGCCGCCGGCTTCCCGGCGCGCCCGTGACGGGAGTGCTTGCCGCCTCCGCTCAGCGTCACGATCAGCACGCCCGCGATCACGGCCGCCAGCGCGACGGCCAGCATCAGCGTCCTTCTGGAGACCCGGCTCGCGGGCCTTTGTGCTCCCTGCGTCATCGATTTGTCAATGCTAGACTGGCCGCGTAGCCAACGCGACGCATGGTTGCTCGTATTCGCGTGCCCTCGGCTGTCCGCGGGTTCGCCCACATGTTCGACTTCTGACGGTAAATGACCGGTGCCTTGAGCTGCGCATCCGTCGCCGTTCATGGTATGCTCGCCGGCGTCGAGTCGCGACTTCAGGGGGCCGCAAGGGGGTTGCCCGGAATCGTACCTGGGTCGTAGACGCGTTCGTTGACGTCTAATACCCAGCCCTTTCCAGCAAGGCGAAAGCGAGGACTTAGGAGAATGAAGCGTCTCAGGACTACGATCGGGCTAGCCGTCGCGGTGGTGACGGCCTTCGCCCTGGCGGTGGCGCCGGCTTACGCCTCGAAAGAAAAACCGAAAGTGCCGACGGGCAACTTCATCGCCGAAATCGGCGGGCACCACGATCTCGCCCGAAAAACCGGCGATCGCGAAGAGCAACAAAGAAGGCGAAGTCGAAGAATTCAAGTTCGGCGGGATCAAACCGATCCAGTGCAAGAGAATCAGCTCGACCAGCAAGGTCGAATCCGAAAGCTCGCCGAACCTGAAGATGGACCTGAAGTTCTCGGGCTGCAAATACGAAATCCACAGCGGGCATCTTCAACCGTAAGGAGCCGTTCAAGTTCAAGCAGCCGCTGCACATGGAACTGCACGCAAACGGCTCGGTGAAAATCCTGACCATCGAAGCAAACGAAACCGAAGTCAAGGTCCCGCCGTTCACGTGCAAAGTCAAAATTCCGCAGCAGGAAATTCCTCTCGCTGCAGAAAAAAAAGAAGGCGAATTCGAAGCTGTTGAATACTCGAGCAGAAAAAGAATACGTCGAAGAAAACAAACTAAAAAAGTACCCGAAAGGCTTCTTCGAACGGCTTGAAGTCGAATTCACGGGTCTGCAGCACCTCGACTTCGAATACAAACCCGAACCGGGCGAAAAAGGCGAAGGCGAAGCGGCTGAAAAATGCGGCTACGTGAAAGGCGAAGGCGGCCAGTTCAATCCCGAAACTGGCATGGTCGAAGGTAAATGGGGCTTCGAAGGCTTCGTCGAAGAAATCGAAATCGCAAAAGGCAGCCTCGGCTTCGAACCTGCCTGATCGATCCGCTTAGGCTGAGCGTGCCGGCAATCGGCACGAGTAGCTGACAAGAGCGCGGGGAGCGGTCCCTCCGGGGGCCGCCTCTCCGCGCTCTTTCTTTTTGCGCGTTTAGGCCTGGGCCAGCACGGGCACCGACTGCCCGTCGCCCTTCGAGCGGTACATCGCAGCGTCTGCCTGGCGGACGAGCTCCTCCGCGCTCACCTGTCCGCGCTCGCCGCAGGCGACACCGATGCTCGCTCGCAGCTCGGCTTCACCGTTGGACAGCTCGAAGCTCCCGCACACGGTCATGCTGATCCGCTCGGCGACCTGCATCGCGATCCGGGCGGAGGGCACGTTGCGCAGCACGATCAGGAACTCGTCTCCGCCGAGGCGGCCGATCACATCGCTGTCGCGGCTGGCGAGCTTCAGACGCTCCGCCACCAGCACGAGCAGTTCGTCGCCGGCGGCGTGGCCGAGGTTGTCGTTGACCGGCTTGAACTTGTCGAGATCCACGTAGACCACGCCCGTGCGCTCGGAGTCCTCGCGCGCCAGCTCCTCCTGGAGAACCGTCAGGATCGATGAGCGGTTGTGGACGTGGGTGAGGGTGTCGTAGGTCGCGCGGTGCTCGAGCTCCTGGCGCGCCAGCGCACTGTCGGTGATGTCCAGCACGCAGGTGATCGCGCCGCCGACCTCGCCGTTGGCGCGCGAGAGCGCCCGAACGTTCATCAGCGCGCGGCGCCAGGCGCCCGACGGGCGCACGATGTCGACCTCGACGTCGCGGTCGGCGCCCTCGCCGAGCACCTCGTCCAGAACGGCGTCGAACTCCGCCGAGCTCTCCGGGGTGAGCGTCTGCAGCAGCGTCTTGACGGCAGGCGCCCGGCCCTCCTGGCGCTCGACGGCGGCCTCGGCCTCGCCGGCGAGGACCGGCGTGGACTCGGCGGCGGTCTCGCCCCCGAGCGGCTCGGAGCCGTAGAGGATCTCGAGCAGGCAGGCGTTGTTGTAGACGACGTCGCGCTCGGTGTCGATCTGCAGCAGCCCGACCGGCATCGCATCGGTCAGCCGCCGGAGGAGCTCCTCGTGTTCGTGCAGCGCCTCCTGGGCGGCCATCTCGGCCGAGATGTCGATGATCTCGACGACCACGCAGTTGCGGCCCGGGTGGTTGAGGAAGTTGTGCAGGGTCGTGTCGACCCACATGTAGGAGCCGTCCTTGCGCCGCCGTCGCAGCCGCGTCTGCTGGGCGCGGTTGCTCGAGATCACGGCCAGCCAGCCCTCGACGGCTCGCCCCTGGTCATCGGGGTGGATCTGGTCGAGCACCGACTTGCCGAGCAGCTCCTCCTCGGTGTAGCCGAACATCTCGGTGAAGGCGTCGTCTGCGGCGATCACGCGCGCGCCCTCGTCCTCGGTCAGCGTGCAGAAGCGCGGCGCGGCCGGCGTCATGTCCTGCGCTGCCGGCTCGTCGCCGGCCTCCTCGTCGCTCGGGAGGATCACGCCGAGGAACACGCCGTGCACTTCGCGCAGGTCGATGAAGTGAAGGGTCGACCACCGCGTCGGGCGTGGCGTTCATCCGCACCTTGGTGGCCGCGGCGCCTTCCTGCTGAGCGGCCAGCCACAGGCGCACGACGGCCGTGCGGTCACCGGCGACGACGTTGTCGATCAGCGCGCGTCCCTCGATCAGGCCCTGGCCCCACAGGCCGACCGACTGCGGCACCGGCACGATCAGGCCGTTTGAGGCGAGCGCGCAGACCTGCGCGTCGGGGTGCTCGCGCAGCAGGGCTTCCGCGCCCTGCGCGATCGTGTGACCGTCCTGTGCCAGCGGACCGCTCACCGGGCGCTCCTTGCGCGACGAGGGCTTTTCAGAACGTGCTCATCCATGATCGAGTCCCCCCTCGAAGCACTTCATCGGCCGGCGGGCGCGATCACATGAGCCCTTGCGGACGCCTTGGACGTGCGCGGCCCGTGCCGTGGGAAGGTGTGATCAGCCGTCCGCGAACGGCGCGATCGGGACACCGTGATCGCGCTCTTTCATGCCGAGCTCGTAAGCGCCGCCGTGATCGCTTCCGATCTGGCGGGCCCCGCTGCCGCGCCCGCTGACAGCGATCTCCAGGCGTGCGATCGAGCAGTTGACGACGTCGTGCTGTCCTGCCTGTCCGCCATTGGAGGTACCCCCTTGTGGGGCGCCGGCGCCCGGGTCGGCGTACCGCCAGCCTGCGGCCGTGCCCGCCGGGACCCCGACGTCAACGCGCACCCTCAGCCCGCGGGCTCCAGCGAGTTCGAGCTCGGCCCCGTCCGGGCTCTCGCGGACGCGCGGCCGGCGAGCGATGACGCCTCCGAGGCGGTGGCTCTCGCCGTCGAGGCACAGCGCGCCGTTGGCGACCCACGGCGTCAGTCGCGAGCCGACGAGCAGCCGCCCCAGGGCGAGGTCCAGCCACGCTCCCGGCGCCCCGGCGAAGCCGCAGCCGTGCAGCCAGATCCACCGCGCGGCGTGCTCCGCGCCCCAGTTGTGCCCGACCATGCCCGGCCAGCCCGCCAGCTCGATCGGCTCCCGGCCCGGCAGCTCGAGCACGCCGTCGAAGCGAGCCAGCGGCGCGGGGCTCGTCAGCTTCGTGCGCGGCAGCGGCGTCCGGTACAAGAGGCCTGGACGCAGGTGCCTGAGCTCGGGCGCCAGAGCCTCGAACCGCAGCGACCACCGCGCCGGGCCGCACTCCCCCTCGGCGAGCCCCGGGCCGATCCTCGCGTCTTCGCCGACTTCGATCCAGCCGCCCTCGGGCTGGCGCAGCAGCTCGGAGGTGATCTTGTGCATGAACGGACGCCCGTTCGCGGCGTCGAACACGGTGCACCAGATCGACCCCCTCGGCTCGCGCCCCGGCGGCTTGTGGACGGTGTGGCGGATCCACACGCCGAGCGGCTCCGCCGGCGAGACCGCGCGCAGGTAGAACGACTCGTACATCCCGGCCGAGCGGGCCGCGCGCGGGAACACAGGCTCGGCTCGCATCGGCAGCGATCCTAACCCGGTCTGCGCGTTCCTGACAGGATGCTCACCCGATGGGACGCACCCCTCTCGTCGAGCTGCCCCCCGCGCTGACCTCGCCGACGCCGCGAGCCGACGCGCGGTACCTGCTCGGCATCGACGGCGGGGCCACCAAGACGCTCGCAGCGGTGCTCGACCTCGAGAGCCGCTCGCTGCACGTCGGCAAGGCCGGCCCGAGCAACGAGGACGCGGTCGGGCCCGAGGCGGCGGTGAAGGCGCTCCTCGACGCCTCCGACGAGGCGCTGCGAGCCGCCGGGGTCGGCGTGCACGAGCTCGCCGCGACGATCGCGGCCGTCGCCGGCACCGACACCGCCTCGGTGACCCGCCAGCTCCACGCCGCCCGGGGCGAGTCCTGGATCGTCGTCAACGACGTCGTCGGCGCATGGGCCACCGCGACCGGCGGCGGTCCCGGCGTCGGCGCGATCTCCGGGACCGGCTCGAACGTGTTCGGCGCCGACGAGGACGGGCACAGCTGGAGGACCGGCGGCTGGGGGCACCTGCTCGGCGACGAGGGCTCCGGCTACTGGCTCGGCTCGGAGTCGATCCGCGCGGCTCTGCGCGACCGCGACGCCTCGGGCCCGGCGACGGCGCTCTCCGGGGCGGCCTGCGAGTACTTCGGCGCCGAGAGCGTCGAGGCGGTCGCGTCGCTCGTCTACTCGAAGCCCCTGACCAAGGGCGAGATCTCGGCGTTCGCAGTCGAGTGCGCGCGGGTCGCGGACGGCGGGGATGAGGTCGCCGTCGAGCTGTTCGCTCGCGGCGCGACGCTGCTCGGCGGCCAGATCGCGGCCGTGATCGCGCAGACGGGCCTCGAGGGCAGCTTCCCGATCGGTCTGATCGGCAGCACCTTCAAGGCCGGCGCCATCTACCTCGAGCCGCTGAACCGGCGGATCAAGCAGACGGCTCCGTCCGCGGAGATCTCGCGCGTCGAGATGCCGCCCGCGGGAGGCAGCCTGCTGCTCGCGGCGCGGGCGTGCGGTCTGCGCGATCAGCTCGGCGCGGCCGAGCTCACCGAGCTGCTCGAGGCCGCGCTCGCGGCCTGAGCTTCGATCTCCGCGCGCCCGGCGATCGCCCCGGGCCCCGCGCCGGCGACCCGCAACGAGGCCGCCGCCCCAGCTAGGCGGCCCGCCCTGGCAGGCGTAGACCCGCCGGCCAGCGCGACAAACAGCGCCGCCGCATAGACGTCGCCGGCACCGAGATCGTCGACCGGCCCCGCCACCGGCGGCGCCGCGATCTGCAGCGGCCCGCCCTCGGCTGCAAGCAGCAGCGTCTCGGCCGGGCCGGCAGTGACCGCGACGAGCGATCCACGGCGGCGCGCGCGCTCGATGCCCGCCTCGCAGAGCTCACGCTCCTCGCGGCTCAGCACGATCGCGTCCGGTCCCTCGAACAGCCCCATCGCCCGCTCGGACGGCTCGCGCGCCAGGACCTCGCCGCCCGGCCCATCCCAGCGCCGCGCGAGGCCCTGCGGCGTCAGCCCGACAAAGGGCCACCGGCCGGCCGGCGCGACGGTCAGCTCGTCGGCGACGGGCGCGAGGTGCAGGATCGTGGCCTGAGGCAGCGGTCCGGGCGCGATCGGCCCGGCCCAGGCGAGCATCCGCTGGCGCCGCTGCTCGCCGCTGCCGGTCGTCTGCAGCGTCGTGGTCGCCGGCGCCGGCTGGACGATCAGCTCGAGCTCGTCGGAGAACGGGCGCAGGAGCTCTTGCAGCTCGTCCTCGCGCCCTCTCGTTACGATCGTTGCCACGAGCCCCAGCCGTGCAGCCTGCAGGGCGCTGTAGAGCGCGGTGCCGCCGGGACGGCGCTCGCCGCCGGCGAGCACGTCGATCGTGATGTGGCCGACGGCTATGTACGACGCCGGCCGATCTCCTCGCCGCGGACCAAAACCTCCGTGCGGGTCGTCTGTTGTTGGTGCTTGAGACATGAGCGTGATCGTGAGCAGACTCCATCTTCTCCCACCCGGCCTCGCGCTGGGGCTCGCCTGCGCGGCAGCGGCAGCGCTCGGCCCCGCGCCGGCCGACGCCTCGAGGGCGGCGGGGCGCGCCTCCGCTCAGGCCTCGCACTATCCGGCCGGCGCCACCCGGCCGGCGTTCCGCGCCGACCCGAAGGCGCTCGCCTCCGCCAAGAAGCGCAAGCGCAAGCCGCCCGCCCCCGTGCTCCAAGGCAACCCGGCGCGCGGGCTGCGCGCATTCCAGGCGATGCAGCGCAACTACTACCTGCTCGGCTCCGGCCTCTACAAGGGCGAACCCTTCTCCTACCTGTGGCCGTTCTCGCAGGGCATGGCGGCGACCGTCAGCATGTCGAACGTCGCAGCGATCAAGAAGATCCCCTCGTTGCGCCAGATGCTCGCGCGCGAACTGAAAGCGCGCCTGGTCGGGCTCCACGCCTACTACGACGCCAGCAACTCCGGCGAACCCGAAGGCACGTTCACGAGCACGCTGCCGGCGTACGACGGCACCGTCGCGCCGCCTACCGGCCCCGGTGGCGCCAAGTACTACGACGACAACGACTGGGTCGGGATCGAGCTGATGCGGATCTACCGCATGACACGTGAACCCGCGCTGCTCGCGGGGGCCGAAGCGCTGATGGCGTTCGAGATGGCCGGCTGGCAGGCCGACCCGACGCTCGGCTGCCCCGGCGGCATCCCCTTCACGAACCTGTCCGAAAACACCGACCGCAACACGATCACGACCGCGCCGGCGGCCGAGCTCGCGCTGCAGCTCTACCGCGTCACGCGCAACCAGCAGTATCTGGGGTTCGCGCTGCAGGCCTATCAGTGGGTCCGCACCTGCCTGCTGCTGGGAAGCAACATGTACGCCGACCACCTCAACCGGCGCGGGATCGTCGAACCGCACCTGTACAGCTACACGCAGGGCGTGATGATCGGCGCCGGGACTTTGCTCTACCAGGCGACCGGCAACTCCGAATACCTCTACCAGGCGCGCCAAACAGCGGCCGCCGCGCTCGCGTACTTCACCCCGGAACGGCTCGGCGGCGAAAACCCGTTCTTCCCGTCGGTCTACTTCCGGAACCTGCTGTACCTCGACTCGGTGACCCACGACCCGCCGGGCAACCGGATCGCCCAGGCCTACGTCGACTACTCCTGGCAGCACCTGCGGCTGAGCAACGACCTGTTCGTCGCTGGCTCGCCGCCGACCGGCCAGCTCCTCGTGCAGGCGGCGATCGCCCAGATGTACGCGCTGCTCGCCTCGCCGCCGAGCACCTACTTCTAGGGCCACCGGAGCGGCGCGCGCCGGCCGGTAGGCTCTCCGGCATGAGCGAGGCAGCCAACCTGATCACCACCGAGGGCCTGCAGCAGCTGGAATCGGAGCTCGACGCACTCGAGGGCGACGGCCGGCGGGCGATGGCCGACCGAATCAAAACCGCCCGCGAGTGGGGCGATCTGAAGGAGAACAGCGAGTATCACGACGCCAAGAACGACCAGGCGCACCTCGAGACGAAGATCGCCCGTCTGCGCGAGCGGATCGCCGGCGCCGTGATCGTCGAGGAGGACGCGCGGCCCGGCGGCGTCGTCGGCCTCGGCTCGACGGTCATCGTCAGCGACGGCGAGGGCTCGGAGGAGACCTGGCGGATCGTCAGCTCCCACGACGCGGCGCCGCGGGAGGGGCGGCTCTCGGTGGAATCGCCGATGGCCACAGCGCTGCTCGGCCGCGCCGCCGGAGACCAGACGTCGGTGACGCTGCCTCGCGGCACCCGCACGCTGACGGTCCTCAGCGTCAGCTGACGCGCGAGCTGCGCTCGTACGCGAGCGCGATGCGCTGCAGGAACCGCCGCGGCTTGCGCCGGTAGAGGCGCCGTCCCTCGCGCAGCGCGCGGCGGCGGAGCGTGCGTCGCCGGCGGACGATCAGCTTGTGCAGCGCGCGTCGGGTGCCGCGGCCGGCGCCGGCCGCGCGCCCCCGCTCGGACAGCCAGGCCCCCAGCACCGCCAGGTCGTGCTCTTCGCCGAGCAGTTCGCCGAGATCGTCCGCGCGGCCGGCGACGCGGGCGATCCAGCGCGCTTCTGCATTGGCCTGCTTGCGGCGCTTGCCGCGGAGCTTCGGACGGGCCGACGAGTCGCGCTCGGCGCGTCGCAGCGTTTCGGCGGCATAGCGCAGGTCCTTGACCCGCTTGCGCCACTGGTGCATCGTGCGCATCCGCCCGCCGCGCCTTCCGGCCGCGCGGCGATAGCGGCGGCGGCCCTGCCGGTAGATCCGCCCCAGTCCCTCTTCGATCGGCGCGATCCCCGGCTGGGCGCCGAGCTCCCAGGCCAGCGCGCGGGCGCGGAACAGCCGCAGCTCATCGGCTACCCGGATGCGATTGCCGGGCTCGAGCATCCGCGCTTCGGCCAGCTCGCGCTCGCTCTCCAGATGGCGCCGGAGCCGCGCGACGCCGGCCCGCGAGGCCAGCTTTCCCGGGTGGCTCGCCACGAGTCCGTCGAGCGTGCCCAGCATCACCTCGGCGTCGCGCGCGCCGGCGAGCCTGGCCGCGGCGGCGCGCAGGGTCGCCTGCTCTCGGGCGCACGTCTCCTCGCCCAGCTCGACGCGCAGCAGGCGCACGATCGTCCGCAGCCGCTTGATCGCCTTGCGCGTCTCGTGCACAGCCTTGCGGGCTTCACCGCCCTCGGCTCCCGTCAGCTCCTCGAGCGCCAGGTCAGTCTGCTCGACCGCCATCCGCCGCAGTCCGTCGGGCACGCTCTCGGCCGGCGCGAGGCCCAGCCGCCTGCGAGGACGCTTGCGCGAGAGCGGCAGCAGGCCGCCCTTCGCAAGCGCCATCCCCAGCCCGACGGCGGCCGTCGCTGCCAGCGTGGCCGCGACCGGCGCGACAATGGAGCGATGACGGGCCTTCCGAGCGCGCCGTGGTGGACGGTGCGGCGAGCCGCCAATAGAAAGCCATCGACGTATCGCTGTCCGTTCTGTGGTCATCCGCTCCCCGCCCTCAGCGAGCATATGCTGATCGCGCCCGAAGGGGACACGCGCCGCCGCCGTCACGCCCACACCGAGTGCGTGCTGCGGGCCCGGCGCGAGGGGAACTTGCCCTTGCGCGAGGAGTGGCTGGCCGAACAGCCGCGCAGACCGGGATGGTGGAGCCGGCTGCGTGGACGTGCCCAGACGGACGGCTGAACTGCTCAGCCGCCGCTGACGTGGACGTGCTCCGGCTCGACCCGGATGATCACGCGCTGTTCGCCGGGTCGGCGCTCCGGGTATGAGTCGACGCCGATGTACTTCTTGGCGAGCGCGTCGATGTGCTCGTCGGCGCCCTCGTGGGTGCGCTCGCCGACCCGCCCGCGAATCTCGAGGTATTCGTAGGGGTTCTCCATGTTCTGGACCGTCAGCGTGAGCCGCGGGTCCCGTTCGAGGTTGCGCGGCCAGGCGCGGCCCTCGGCGGTGTTGAGCACCGGCTTGCCGTCCTGGATGTCGATCCACACGGGCGCGCTGTGGACCGAGCCGTCGCGTGCGCAGCGTCGAGACGTTGGCGAAGTTCTTGGCCCTCAGCAGCTCCTCGCCTCGAGCATCGATGCGCTCGCTCATATCTCAGCCTTCCTTTCGGGGGTTGGGGCGTCCAGCACGGGAGCTACCCGGACCGGCTTCTCAGTACCGGCTGAGGTTCGCGTAGCCGCTCGCGGGCGGGATCGGGTCGAGCGCCTGCAGCTTGCCGTTGTCGAGCGCGAAGTGCACCACCCGCTGGCCGCCGCTCGGGCAGCACAGCGGGTCCTTGCGCCGGTACAGGGGATAGGCGATCGCGAGTTCGGTGTCGCCCTGCGAGACCACCTTCAGCTTCGCGCTAGGTTCCTTGGCGTCGGTGCCCAGATAGCGGTCGCCGAGGAAGAAGAAGGCCTGCTGACCGTAGCCGTCGCCCGAGCCGGTGCGCGTCGCGACCAGCACCCTGAGGGTCTGGTCCGGGTGGTATTCGGATGTATCGACTGGCGTGAACCCGTGCGAGCGGACGACCGCCACCGCGGCCGGCAGCGTCCCCGCCCCGGCGCTCTTCTCGCCTTCGGTGAACGACGGCTCGGGCGCGGTACGGGTCGTCGAGGTGGCGCCCGCGCCCGCGGGCGTCGAAGCGGTCGTGTTCGGCGCCGTGGCAGTCGTCGCGGGCGCGCTCGCGGTGCCGGCGGTGCCGGTGGCGGACGGCGCGCCGGACACGGACACGGTCTTCGTCTGTGAGCCGCAGCCCGCCAGCGCCGCGGCGGCGATCGCCGCGAGCGGAAGGAGTCGTCGCATCAGTCCATGGTATTCGCCGCCCTACGGGCGCCTCCTCGGGTGCCGGCACGGCGCACGCGCCCGTGGCGGTGAGGGTACGATCAGCGCGAGATGTCCAGCCAGGGACCTCCGGAGGAGCGCCAGGGGCGGGAGCCGGCCGAGCGGCGCAGCAACCGCGAGCTCCTTCGAACGGGGCTGTGGGTGGTGCTGGCGATCTACGTCACCCTGTTCGCGGCCTTCAACTCGAGCGAAGTGAGCGTGGACTGGGTGTTCGGGTCCGGCCACGCGCCGCTGATCATCGTGATCGTGATCTCGCTGCTCATCGGGATCGTGCTCACCTACCTCGCCGAACGCCGCAACAAGCGCAAGCGCAAGGGCTAGACGTCGCGACCCCAGAGCAGCGCCGCCGCCGCGGCATCCGCTCCGAGCGCCGGTGCGAGGACGAGCAGTGCCAGGTCGTCGGCTGCCGCCCCCAGCCGCCTGATGCGGCGGTCCACGAGGCGGCAGCGGATCAGATGCCAGAGCGCCCCGCCGAGCGCCCTGGCCGCCAGCTCCCGCCGCTCCGGAAGCCCGGCGACGAGCGCCGCCGCGAGCTCGCGCTCGAGCTGGCGCCCGTAGTGCCGGCAACGCTCGCCCGCGCTGGGCGCCAGCACGGCGATCGCCCGCGCCTGAAGCGGGTTGGCCGCGAGGTGGGAGAGCAGTCGCACAAGCGTGCCGCGCAACGCCTCTGGTTCCCGGTCGCCCGCGCCGCCGGCGATCGCCAGCAGCTGCTCTCCCGCCCCGGCGAGCGCGGCGCGCAGGCAGTCTTCGCAATCCTCGAACAGCTCGAAGAAGGCCTCCAGCGGCAGGCCGGCGTCGTCGGCGATCTGCGCGGCGCTCAGCAGCGATACCGGCTCGCGAGCCGCGAGCCGCAGCGCAGATGCGAGCAACCGCGCGCGGTCGCCGCGCGGCTCGCCGATCGATTCGCATCCGGCCCGGCTTCGGGTGGCCCGCCGGGCGCTGTCGCGCAGCAGCGCGTTCAGCCGCCTTGCTTCGGCAGCATCGGCCGGGACCCGCGGCGCGACTGCCCACCATCTGAGCTGCTCCTCGAGTGTCTCGCGCGCCGGCGGCGAGGGCTCGCGAAGCGTCCCGGCCACGATCCCGTGCAGCCCGCCGAGCAGCCCGGTCACGGTCGCGCCGGCGGGCGAGGTGATCAGCCCGGAGCCCGCGAGCGAGGAGCCGAGCGCCCGTTCGAAGGCCGCGGCCGCGGCGCGCATCCTGAGCGTCCCCGGGACGCCGACCGTGGGCGCGTGTAAGAGCACCAGCGACGCGGCGTCAGGGTCGGCGGCGACGGCCTCGGCGCAGCCGCCGAGCGCCGCCGCGAACCGCGACTCCGGCCCGCCCCCCGTCTGCGCGCCAGCCGAGCACGAGGCAGCCAGCTGGCGGCGGACGATCGCGTCGAAGGTCGCAAGGAAGCACTCCTGCTTGCTCGCGAACTGCTCGTAGAACGAGCGTCGCGAGACCCCCGCGAGCGCGATCACCTGCCTGACGCTGACCGCGTCGTATCCGGCGACGGCCACCGCCTTGACCATCGCGCCGTGGATCCGGACGCGCTGGTGCTGTGCGACGGCGCGGCGCCCGAGGTCATGCGGCCCACGGGGCAGCCGCTGGTAGAGCGGCGCCGGGCGCGGACCGGCGCCGGGCGCGCCTCCATGCTCCCCCGGAGCAGCCTCCCCGGGTCCAGCTTCCATTCCTACCTCCTCGGGCCCGCTTCAGACGAGCATCAGCAACAGTTCCGAGGAATGGATTATCACATATCGAAACGTTTTGTCTACAAGGGCCGTGTCAGTGCAGGATCGACTTCAGGGCGATCACCGCCAGCCCCATCGCCACGCCGACCGACGCATCGAGCGCGACCTCCTTGCGGGTGGCGTGGGTGCGCAGCGCCGCGAGGAGCTCGAGGCCCGCGATGCTGCCGGCGGCGCTCCACACCGCGATCGTCACACCCGTTTCGCGGTCGGCGCCGCAGATCGCGGCGACGAGCAGCGCGAGCAGCGGGATCGCCGCTCCCCGGATGACCGCCCACTCGTGGCCCATCGAGCGTGCCAGCGCGCCCGGGGTCAGCGGCTGCCGCTCGACCAGCCGCCGTCCGAGAACATCCGCATAGCCGTGGGCCAGCCAGTAGAGCACGGCCGCGAGCGCGCCGGAGGCGAACGTGTCGAGGTAGGTCTCGTGCAGGCCGCTCTCGGCCGCCAGCAGCGCGCCGGTCACGATCACTCCGAGCACCGCCCGCGACGGGTTCTCCGGCGGTACGAGCCAGTTCGCGCTCGCGGCGAGCCTGCGCAGGTGTGAGCTCCTCGAGGTCCGCTCCGCGGGCTGTTCGGGATCGCTGGCGATGCGCTGATTATCGGCGGGGCCGCGGTCGTCCCGGCGCCCGGCGAACGCCGCGGGTAGCCTGTGGGAATGACTCGGGGGCGCTCGTGGTGAGGCTGCGCCAGGCGGTGCTCGTCGCCGCCGAGCTGGAGTCGACAGCCGTCCGGCTGCGCGACCAGCTCGGTCTCGACGAGCCGTTCCGGGATCCGGGCGTGCGCCAGTTCGGGCTCGCCAACGTCGTCTTCGCGATCGGAGACTGCTTCCTCGAGATCGTCTCGCCCGTCCAGGAGGGCACCGCCGCTTCTCGCCAGCTCGAGCGCGCCGGCGGCGACGGCGGCTACATGGCGCTGTTCGACATCGAGGACCTCGAGGGCGCGCGGCGCCGCGCCGAGCAGCTCGGCGTGCGAACGGTGTGGCGGATCGACCTGCCGGACATCTCCGGAACGCACCTGCATCCTGGGGACATGCGCGGCACGATCGTCTCGCTCGACCGCTCGGAGCCCTACGGGACCTGGCGGTGGGGCGGTCCGGAGTGGACTGGGCGCACCGGCAGCGGACCGCAGGGACGCCTCACCGGCATCACCGTCGCCGTCGAGGACCCGGCCGCGGCCGCGGCACGCTGGGGCGAGGTGCTCGGGGCGCCGGTGCAGGATGGCGGCGGGCCGCGGCTGGCGCTCGACGGCGCCGAGGTGCGCTTCGCCGAGCGCGAGGCGAACGGCGCGGAGGGGATCGTCGAGATCGCCGTGGCAGTGCCGGAAAGCGTGCGGGGAGGAGTCGAGGAGCTGACGGTGGGCTCGGCGCGGGTCGCGATCGCGGCGCTCGACGGCGGGGCGGCCTGATCCAAACGTCCGCGCAAGAGGCGTTGAGCAGCGTCGGGGGCTTCGATCCCTTCGGCGGCGCCAGCTCCCGGCCGGATGGCGGCGCCGAGGCGCAGCTGTTCGGATACATCCTGCTCGACGTCTTCGCGCAGGGCCCCCTCGAGGGCAACCAGTTGGCGGTGTTCACGGGCGCGCAGGGCCTTAAGGCCGAGACGATGCAGTCGCTCGCGCGCGAGCTGGGACTCTCCGAGAGCGTCTTCCTGGCTGCACCTGAGGCCGACGGCGACGTCCGCGCCCGGATCTTCACGCCGGCCGTCGAGATGCCTTTCGCCGGGCACCCCGTGCTCGGCGCCGCGGCGCTCGTGGCAGCGGCGCTCGACCGCCCGGCGGTCGTCCTCGAGACGGGAGCCGGCGCGATCGCGGTCGATGTGCGGCGGGTCGCGCCACTCACTCTCTCGGCGTGGATGAGCCAGCCGATCCCCTCCTGGGGTCCGGTCGAGGAACCGGGCCCGCTGCTCGCCGCGCTCGGGCTCGAGCGTTCGTCGCTGCCCGTCGAGAGCTACTGCAACGGCCCGACCCACATCCTCGTCGCCGCCGGCTCGCCCGCCGAGGTGGCGGCTCTCGATCCAGACCTGCGTGCGGTGCAGGCATCGGCGGGACCGACGTGCGTCAGCTGCTTCGCCGGCGGCGCGGGGAGCTTCAAGACGCGCATGTTCGCGCCCGGGCTGGGCGTCGCCGAGGACCCCGCGACGGGGTCAGCGGCGGGGCCGATCGCCGTGCACCTGGTCCGCCACGGCCGCGCCGCCTACGGAGAGCCGCTCGAGATCGACCAGGGCGCCGAGCTGCAGCGCCCCTCGCGGCTGCTGGCGCGCGCCGAGGGCAGCGGAGCGCGGATCGCCCGCGTCGAGGTCGGCGGCGGCGTCGAGATCGTCGGGCGGGGAGAGCTGCGGGCCGGCTGAGCTCACTCGGGCCCCTCAGCGCCTGCTGCTACGGGTCCAGCGCGCGCTGCTCCTCGACCGTCAGCTCCGCCGTCGGGACAGCCTCCAGGCGCTCATCGGGGATCGGCTCGCCACTCTGCACCGAGAGGCCATAGGTGCCGGCGGCAAGGCGCCCCTCCGCGCGCTCGACGGCTTCGAGCTGCGCCGCCAGGTCCTCCTCGCGCGCGCTGTCGAGTCCCCGTTCGTAGAGATCCTCCGAATCGCGTTCGCCCGGTTCGTCCTGCTCGGCGGCGCCTTCGGCCTCGCTCGCGCGCAGCCCGGCGAGGGCCTGCTCCACCCGCTCGCGCTCGCCTTCGAGCAGTTCACGTGCCCGCTCCGCGTCCATGCGGCGCAGACTAACGCCGGGCCCCGAGCGGTGTCAGCTCGCCGGGGGGACGGTGGTCAGGCGGCCGGAGCGGCCCGGCAGGGCCGATCGGCGCCCTCGCGCCCCGATCTGCGCGATGATGCGCGGAGGATGACCGGGGGCGAGGGGAGAGCGAGATGTGTCGCGGCTTGCGTCGTGGCGGCCCTCGTGGCGCTCGTGCTGGCGCTCCCGGCTCCGGCCGGGGCCGTGCCGACGGTCCAGTTCAGAGCCGAGCCGCTGCCGATCCCCGGTTTCCCGCACACGGGCTACATCCTCGGCGCGGGCACCGCGCTGCTGGCCGAATACAACATCTCGGGCACCGAATACGGCGGGTTCCCGCCGCCGCTGATCCACGTCGACTTCTACCTGCCCGAAGGCGTCCAGCTGCACCCCGCCGGCTTTCCGACCTGCGAGCTCGGGACGCTCGAACCGCTCGGAAAGGGGCCGAAGGCGTGCCCGAAGGGCTCGGCCGCCGGGGCCGGGTCGGCGACCGGCTTCGTCGCGTTCGGCAAACAGATCGTCCCCGAGACGGCGACGATCGAAGCCTTCTACGCCCCCGGCGGCGGCCTCACGTTCTTCACGTTCGGCCACGAACCGGTGCTCCTGGAAATCCTCTCCAAGGGCCATTACGTCCCGTCGGCCCCTCCGTTCAGCAAGAAGCTCGAATCCGAGGTGCCGCTCGTCGAAACGGTCCCCGGCGCCCAGGACGCATCGGTCAAAACGATCCGGCTCAAGGTCGGCACGGCGATGCGCAAGGGCGGGAAGTCGATCTTCTACGGGCGGCTGCCGCGCACGTGCCCGAAAGGCTTCTTCCCCGTCAAGACAGCGCTCACGTTCGCGGGCCTCGGCGGCCTGACCCAGCAGACGGTCACGGTCGAATACAAGGCGCCCTGCCCGCGCCGGTGAGAACCGCGTCATGCGGTTGCGTGATGCGCCGTAACACGGGGCCTCGCCGCGTGTTAGAGGAAGCGAGAGGCAGCCGGAGCGCACTCGCCGCCTGCCCGCAATCTACGACAGCAAGGACAGGAATGCGCAGAGCAATCATCAGCATCACGGCCGGCGCCCTCGGGGTCCTGGCGCTGGCGCTGCCGGCCTTGGCCTCGGCCGTGCCGACGGTCCAGTTCAAAGCGAAGGCGGTGCCGATCCCGGGCTTCAAGCACACCGGCAACATCTTCGGCGCCGGCGCCGCGGTCGAAGCCGAATACAAGATCTCCGGCACCGAATACGGCGGGTTCCCGCCGCCGCTGACCCACGTCAACTTCTACCTCCCGGCGGGCGTCAAGCTCCACCCGAGCGGTTTCCCGACGTGCAAGGTCTCGGTGCTCGAACCGTCCGGCAAGGGCCCGAAGGCCTGCCCCAAGGGCTCGGCAGCGGGTCCCAAGGGCAGCGTCGAAGGCTTCGTCGCGTTCGGCAAAGAAGTCGTCCCCGAGAATGCGACGGTCGAATCCTTCTACGCCCCCGGCGGCGGCCTGACGTTCTTCACGTTCGGCCACGAACCGGTGCTGCTCGAAATCCTCTCCAAGGCGCACTACGTGAACTCGAGCGGGCTCTACAGCAAGAAGCTGGAAGCCGAAATCCCGCTGGTCGAAACGGTCCCGGGCGCGCAGGACGCGTCGGTCAAATTCATCAAGGTGAAGGCCGGCTCGGCGATGAAGAAGAACGGCAAGACGATCTACTACGGCACGATGCCGACGAAGTGCCCGAAAAAATATCTGCCGGTCAAGACCGAACTGACCTTCGCCGGTCTCGGTGGTCTCAGCCAGCAGACGGTAACCGCCGAATACAAGGCACCCTGCCCGAAGAAGAAGTAGCGCAGGAAAGGCGCTAGGCCGGCTGCACGAGCGAACTGCAGCCGGCCGCGCCGGCCAGGCACCGGCGGGAACCGATTCCGGCGGGTGCCCCTCACGGCCCCGCTCGAGATGCTTCGGGCGGGGCCGTCCCTTTCTCGCCTAGCCGGCGCCGAGAGTCAGGCCGGAGACGGCGTGGCGGTCGGTGGAGCCGCCGGTCCCGCCCGAGAAGCCGACGTAGGCGGAGGCCGGCAGCGTCACGGCGACGCTGCCGAGTTTGGTCCCGTCGAGAGAGACGGCGATCGCGCCGCCGGCCGTCGAGACCTTGACTTTGTGGGTGCCGGTGCGCAGCGAGGAGGCCGGCGTGAAGGTGCTCAGCCAGTGCAGCGTCCCCGCGGTGGTGCCGGCACCGTCGCTGATGCCGACGAAGTTGTTCGAGGGGTTGGCCGAGTTTTTGTACGTGTCGAACGCGACCGCCCAGCCTGCCACTTTCGCGAACCCGAGCCCGCCGCCTTTTTCGCCGAGCGAGGTGGCCGTGGCGCCTCGCGTCGGGTCGGCGATCACGAAGGCGAGGCCGTCGGCGCCGCTGCCGCCGCCGATCGAGATCGTGAATTCGTAGCTGACGTTGCGCGGGTCGATGCGGGTCGGCCAGAAGGCGCTGCCGGCCTGGTTGCTCGTGGCGGTGGTCAGCACGAGGTTGGCGCCTTCGAGCAACGCGTTGCCGTTGAGCTGCCAGCCACCGGCGCTCGGGTCGGGGACTTTCGGAACGGTGCCTTCTTCGGCGGGTGGCGTGTAGGTGTTCGCGAACGCGACCGTGTTCGTGCCGGCGAGGAGCGAGAATGTGGGGACGGTCACTTTGCCGCCGGAGGGAGCGATTTCGACGGGCGCGGCGCCGTTGACGGAGGCGGTGGTCTTCCAGCCGGTTCCGCTTGGCGCGGTCTCGGCGACCGAGCAGCTCGCGCCCTGGACGGCGCCGGTGAGTGTGGGGGTGGCCGAGCCGCCGTTGCCGATCGCCGCGGTCGTGAAGCTCGACGGGCAGCCACCGGAGTAGGTGAGCTGCGTTTCGGACTGCGGGGGACCGGACGGCGCGCTGACCGCGTTCGTGATTTTCAGGCTCGCCGCCGGCGGTTCTTCTTTCGGCGGGGTGTAGGTGTTGGCGAAGGCGACGGTGTTGGTGCCGGCGGCCAGGGCGAAGGCCGGGACTGAAACTTTGCCGCCGGAGGCGATCAGTTCGACGGGCGCGGCGCCGTTGACGGAGACGGTGGTCTTCCAGCCGGTTCCGCTCGGCGCGGTCTCGGCGACGGAGCAGCTCGCTCCCTGCACCGCGCCCGTCAGCGTCGGTGTCGTTGAGCCGCCGTTGCCGATCGCCGCGGTCGTGAACGCGGACGGGCAGCTGCCGGAGTAGGTGAGCTGAGTTTCGGATTGCGGGGCGGACGGCGCGCTGACCGCGTTCGTGATCCTCAGGCTCGCCGCCGGCGGTTCTTCTTTCGGGCCGCCTTCGCCCGCGACCGTCAGGCCGGAGACGGCGTGGCGGTCGTTGGAGCCGCCGGTCCCGCCCGAGAAGCCGATATATGCGGAGGCCGGCAGCGTGACGGCGAGGCTGCCGAGTTTGGTCCCGTCGAGCCAGATGGAGATCGCGCCGCCGGCCGTCGAGACCTTGACTTTGTGGGTACCGGTGCGCAGCGAGGAGGCCGGGGTGTAGGTGCTGAGCCAGTGCAGCAGGCCGGCGCCGGCGCTGCCGTCGCTGATGCCGACGAAGTTGTTGGAGGGGTTGGCCGAGTTTTTCCAGGTGTCGAACGCGACGGCGATCCCGGAGATGCCGGCGAAGCCGAGCCCGCCGCCTTTTTCGCCGAGCGCCGTCGGCGCGGCTTTGCTCGCGTCCGCGATCACGAAGGCGAGGCCGTCGGCGCCGGTGCCGCCGCCGATCGAGATCGTGAATTCATAGCTGAGGTTGCGCGGGTCGACTTTGGTCGGCCAGAAGGCGCTCCCGGCCTGGTTGCTTGTGGCGGTGGTCAGCACGAGGTTGGCGCCTTCGAGCAACGCGTTGCCGTTGAGCTGCCAGCCGCCGGCGCTCGGGTCGGGGATTTTCGGGACGGTGCCTTCTTCGGCGGGCGGCGTGTAGGTGTTGGTGAACGCGACCGTGTTGACCCCTGCGGCCAGTGCGAAGGCCGGGACGGAGACTTTGCCGCCAGAGGGGATCAGTTCGACCGGCGCGGCGCCGTTGACGGAGACGGTGGTCTTCCAGCCGCTGCCGCTCGGCGCGGTCTCGGCGACAGAGCAGCTCGCGCCCTGGACGGCGCCCGTCAGCGTCGGCGTCGTTGAGCCGCCGTTGCCGATCGCAGCCGTCGTGAAGGCGGACGGGCAGCTGCCGGAGTAGGTGAGCTGCGTTTCGCTCTGCGGGGGACCGGACGGCGCGCTGACCGCGTTCGTGATCCTGAGGCTCGCCGCCGGCGGTTCTTCTTTCGGCGGCGTGTAGGTGTTGGCGAAGGCGACGGTGTTGGCGCCGGCGGCGAGCGCGAACGTGGGGACGGAGAGTTTGCCGCCGGAGGCGATCAGTTCGACCGGCGCGGCGCCGTTGACCGAGACGGTGGTCTTCCAGCCGGTGCCCGTCGGCGCGGTCTCGGCGACCGAGCAGCTCGCGCCCTGCACGGCCCCGGTGAGGCTCGGCGTGGCATTTCCGCCGTTGCCGATCGCGGCGGTCGTGAAGGCGGACGGGCAGCTACCGGAGTAGGTGAGCTGCGTTTCGGACTGTGGCGGCCGGACGGCGCGCTGATCGCGTTCGTGATCTTCAGGCTCGCCGCCGGGGGTTCTTCTTTGGGTGGTTCTTCTTTGGGGCCGGTGTCGCCCGTGACCGTCACGTTGGCGGCCTTGTGCAGGTCGTTCGAGCCGCCCGTGCCGCCGGTGAAGCCCAGCAGCACGTTCGGCGGCAGTGCGAAGGTGCCGGTCAGCGCCTGCGCGCCGTCGATCCAGACCGTGATCGTCCCGTTCAGCGTTTCGATCTTGATGTGCCTCGTCGCCGTGCGCAGGCCCGGGATCGAGGTCGCGGTCGAAAGCCAGTGCAGCAGGCCGGCGCCGGCGCTGCCGTCGCTGATGCCGACGAAGTTGTTGGAGGGGTTGGCCGAGTTTTTCCAGGTGTCGAACGCGACGGCGATCCCGGAGATGCCGGCGAAGCCGAGCCCGCCGCCTTTTTCGCCGAGCGCCGTCGGCGCGGCTTTGCTCGCGTCGGCGAAGGTCAACGTCTGGCCGTCGGCCCCGGTGCCCGAGCCGATCGTCTGGTCGAATTCGACGACGAGGTGGCGGCTGTCGAGCGGCGTTTCGAAGAACGCGGAGCCCGCCTGGTTCGACACGGCCGCCGTCGTCTGGATGACCCCGCCGGTGATCGAGGCGTTGCCGTTCGCGCGCCAGCCGGCGCCGGGCGCCGGCACGGTGCCGGTGCCGATGAACTTCACTTCGTGCGCGCCGGTCGTGTCGTCGCCGTTGAGCTGCCACGCGCCGGTCGCCGCGCCGGGTGCCGTCGGGTTGAACGCGACGGTCTCGGTGACGGTTTCACCGGGCGCCGATCGTGGTGCCCTCGGACAGCGTGGTCGTGGCGCTGAACTCGCCGCCGATCGGTGGCTTGGACTTGGTGATGGTGACGTTCGTGCCGCCTGTGTTCGTGAGCGTGAACGACTTCGAGATGGTGCTGCCGGCGGGGACGTTCCCGTATTCGAGCGTTTCGGGCGTGATCTTCAGGACGCCCTGTTTGCCGGCGACGCCCGCAAGCGCGACGGAGGAGTCGCCGGCGCTCGTATGGAGCGTGAGTTCGCCTTCGAAGTTGCCTTCGGCGGTGGGTTCGAAGGCGGCCTGGACCGTGACCGCTTCGCCGGGCGCGAGCACCGTGCCCGGTTCGGGTGCGCCGGTGACCGAGAACGGTGCGGCCGGCTGGACCACGCCTTCGATCGTCAGCGGTGCGCCGCCGACGTTGCGGAAGGTCGCGGCGGCTGAGAGTTTTCCGCCCACCGTCGTTCCCCCGAACGAGAGCACGGTCGGCGAGGCTTCGACCTTCGCTTCGGCGGTCTGTCCGGTGCCCTGCAGCGAGAAGCTGATCGTCCCCGCGCTGGTTTCGACGGTCAGCGTCGCGGCCTGCAGGCCCGCGGCGGTCGGTTTGAAGGTGACGGGGACCTGCAGCGTCTGACCCGCGCCGACGCTCGCGGGGAGCCCCGGTTTGGTTGTGCCGAGGAGGAACTGCGCGTTGCCGGTCGAGACGCTGTTGACGGTCAGCGAGCTGTTGGCGGTCAGCGTGATCGTCTTTTCGTTCGTCTGGCCGATCGTGGTCGTCGGGAAGCTCGTGGAGGGACCGCTCAGCGGAGGCGTCACGGGCGAGCCGAACGCGAACACTTTGCCTTCGCGGTTGCCGACGAACAGTTTGTTCGCACCGACCCCCGGGGTCGCGAACTTCGAGCCGGTGCCGATCGCGGCGCTCCACCGCAGCACCGGTTTGCCGCTCACGGGCACGGGGTCGTACGCGCGCAGCTGCGCCCCCGTGCCGGTGCCGTTGGGCATCCACTCACTCCAGACGAGCGCCGAGCCCGAGGTCGTGCCTTCGGATGTGATCACGGGGGCACCCGTGCCGAAGCCCCAGGAGTCCGAGGAGGTCGCCTGCAGGGACAGCGTCGGCTTGCCTTCCCCGTTGACGCCGTACTGGTAGACGCGCAGGAAGCCCGAGGAGCCGCCCGCCGAGTTCCCGGCCGAGGCTGTCGGAATGTACACCCAGCCGCCGTTTCCGGGCCAGACGCCCGGACGCGACCAGACTCCTCCGTTGGGGCCGATCCGCTGGACCACCTTGTCGCCGTTGCCAGGGCCCTGCAGGTAGCCGCCGAGTTCTTCGCGGTTGAGCAGGTAGACGTAGCCGTCCTTGCCGACCGCGACCGCCAGGTGCCGAGCCGACAGCGTTCCGAAGTATTCGTCGTTCAGTCCTGTGATCCCACCCGAGGCGAAGTCTGCGTCGTTCTGGTCGAGCGCCTGCGCGTCGAAGGGCGCGAAGAAGTCGGTCGGTTTCAGTTCGCCGTTCGGCTGCACGACGAGGTGGACGATCGACTCGCCGAACGTGTTCGGCGGGGTCTTGCCAGGGGTCGCGGTTTTGGGAGCGCCCGTGTTGCCCGTGCTCACCATCAGCGAGTTCGGCCCGTCGGAGAAGATGCCGGCGCCGGACTGCCAGATGCCGGCGCCGTTGCCGCTCGGCACGGCGACCCACCGCGCCTTGACCGTGCCTTCGGTCGAGACGCCGAACACCCAGCCCTGCCAGGTGTTGAAGTCGCAGTCCGAGCCGAAGCCGGCGTAGACGACGCCGTTCAGCAGCAGCAGCCCGGGCCGCTGCAGCTGCGAGGTCGGGTTGAACGTCTGCCCCGGCTGGTTCTGTGCGGTGCCCTGCAGCTGGACCGGGAAACCAGAGCGCTCCGCGCCGGTGTTGAGGTCGATCGCGTCCATGTACCAGCGGACCGCGCCGCTCGAGCCCGAGGCGTAGGCCTTGTGGGTCATGTAGGCCGTGTTCGTGGCGGGGTCGACGACCGGGGTGGCGGTCACGCCGACGTTCGGCGCGAGGTCGTTGCAGCCGATGTCGCCGGCTTTCCATGCCGTTCCGAGCAGCGAAGCGGACCATTTCGCCGCGCCGGTGCCGGGATCGAGCCCGTAGATTTTGTTGGTCTCGGTGGCGACCAGCACCTCGCCGTTGACGAGCAGCGGCTGGGCGTAGACCTGGCCTTCGACGTTCGCCGACCAGAGCTGTCCGAACGTGCCGCCGCTGACGAGCTGCGGGGTGAGGGCGCCCTGTTCCGGATACCAGCCGTCGCGCAGGTTGTCACCCGAGTTGGTCGGTTCGGAGCCGAGGGCGCCGGCCGGACAGAGCGCGAGCAGCGCGCAGAGCGCCGCCAGCAGCGCGGCGAGCGCCGGCAGCAACCGCGAAACGCGTCGATGAGCGACAGCCCGCCGCCACGGCGCGTCGTGCCCTGCTGTAAAGCCGCCGTACGGCATCCCTGCCGTCCCTCCCCTCTCAATATCTCTGTCTCCATCGCCGGCCCGCGCCCCGCGGACGCGAACCCACCCGAATGCGGGATGGTAGCTGCCGGCAGCGGCCTTGGCCAACTACTCTCACGGTCGCTCCGGCCGCCTGGCTGGCCGATGGCGTATCGTCATTGCGCGGCCTTTCGCGCGCGCGACGGTGGATCCCGACCAGGGGGAGCGTCAATGACGGACACGGTCTACAGGCAGTGCAATCTCTGCGAGGCGCACTGCGGCATCAGGGTGGACGTCGAGGACGGGCGCGTCCTGCGCATCGCGGGCGACCCCGACGACGTGATCTCCAAGGGCTACATCTGCCCGAAGGCCGCCGCGCTGGCCGACCTGCAGAGCGACCCGGACCGGCTGCGCCGCCCCGTCAAGCGCGTCGGCGAGCGCTTCGTCGAGATCGGATGGGACGAGGCCCTCTCGCTGGCCGCCGGGGGGCTCCGACGCGTGCAGGAGCGCCACGGCGCGGACGCGCTTGCGACCTACCTCGGCAACCCCGGCGCGCACTCCTCCTCGGGCCTGCTGGCGTTCGCGCTGCTGCGCAAGCTGCTCGGCTCGAAGAACAACTACTCGGCCACCTCGACCGACCAGCTGCCCCAGTACATGAGCTCCCTGGAGATGTTCGGCCACTACCTCGTGCTGCCGGTCCCCGACATCGAGCGCGCCGAGCACCTGATCGTGCTCGGCGCCAACCCTGCGGTCTCGAACGGCTCGCTGATGACCGCCCCGGGCGTGCGCGAGAAGATCAAGACGATCCGCGCGCGCGGCGGCAAGGTCGTCGTGGTCGATCCGCGGCGCACCGAGACCGCCAAGCACGCCTCCGAGCACGTCGCCGTCCGGCCTGGCGGTGACCCCTACCTGCTGCTTGGGATGCTGCACGTGATCTTCGCGGAGGGTCTGGTCGACCTCGGCCACCTCGCCGCACGCTGCGACGGGCTCGAGGACCTGCGCGAGCTCGCCGAGCGCTGGTCGCCGCAGCGAGCGGCCGTCCACGCCGGCGTCGAGGAGGAGACGATCGCGCGGCTGGCCCGCGAGCTGGCCGCCGCACCGCGGGCGGTCGTCTACGGGCGCGTCGGCGTCTGCCAGCAGCAGACCGGGTCGCTGACGCACTGGCTGATCAACGTGCTGAACACCGTCACGGGGAACATGGACAGCGTCGGCGGGGCGATGTTCCCGACCCCGCCGGTCGACCTCGCGGCGCTCGTCGACCGGTTGGCCGGCAGCCCGCATCGCGGCCAATACACCCAGCGTGTCAGCGGGCTGCCCGAGTTCGCCGACGAACTCCCGGTCGCGGGGCTGGCCGAGGAGCTCTCCACGCCGGGCGAGGGCCAGGTACGCGGGATGCTGATCTACGCCGGCAACCCGGTGCTCTCGACGCCCGGCGGCGGCAGGCTCGACGCGGCGATGGACGGGCTCGAATGGTGCGTGGCCGTCGACATGTACGTGACGGAGACGACCCGCCACGCCGACGTGATCCTGCCGCCGCTCGCCCAGCTCGAGCGCGACGATCTCGACATCGTGTTCCCCGCCTTCTCGGTGCGCAACCAGATCCGCTACAACCCGGCCGCCCTCCCTGCTCCGAGCGACGGCAAGGACGACTGGGAGATCCTCAGCGAGCTGACCACGCGCATCGGGCGCGGCGCGGTCGGGACCGCGAGGAACCTGCTGCTGCGGATCGTCGGGCCGCTCGCCAGCTTCGACAGGGTCATCGACCTGGCCCTGCGCACCGGACCGTACGGCCGGCTGCGCTCCCGCCGCTCGCTCGACATCGGCAAGGTCAAGCGGTCACGGCACGGCATCGACCTCGGGCCCCTGCAGCCGAGCCTCGTCGGACGGCTGCAGACCACGGGCAAGCGGGTGCGGCTCGCTCCGGCGGTGCTGATGGACGAGGCGGCCCGGCTCGAGGAGCTGGCGGGCGAACGCGAGATCGCCCGAAGCGACGGCTTCGACCTCACGCTGATCGGCCGGCGCTCGCTGCGCTCGAACAACTCCTGGATGCACAACAGCCCCAGGCTGATGAAGGGCGCCGACCGCTGCACCGCCATGCTGCACCCGGACGACGCCGAGCAGCGCGGACTGACCGACGGTCAGCGGGTGAGGGTCGCATCGAGCGTCGGCGCGATCGAGCTACCGCTCGAGCTCAGCGACGAGATGCGCCAAGGCGTGATCTCGATCCCGCACGGGTTCGGCCACAAGCGCAAGGGCGTCGGCTGGCGCGTGGCGGCCGAACACGGCGGGGCGAGCGTCAACGACGTCACCGACCCCGCGATCGTCGACCGCCTGACCGGCAACGCGGCGTTCAACGACGTGCCCGTGCGCATCGAGGCCGTCGCAGAGCGGGCCGATGCCGGCGCCGAGCTGGACGCCGTCGGAGCCTGAGGTCGCCGGCGCGGCTCGCCGTGCGGCTGATCCTCAACGTAATCTGGTTCGTCCTCTGCGGCCTGTGGATGGCGCTGGGTTACCTGCTCGCCGCGCTGATCTGCTTCATCCTGATCATCACGATTCCCTTCGGCGTGGCCTCGCTGCGGATTGGCCGCTTCGCGCTGTGGCCGTTCGGCAGAACGGTCGTCGAACGCCGCGACGCGGGCGCCGCGTCGGTGATCGGCAACGTGCTCTGGATCCTCCTCTGCGGCTGGTGGCTCGCGCTCGGCCACCTGATCACCGGCCTGCTGCTGTGCCTTACGATCGTCGGCATCCCGCTCGGACTCGCGAACTTCAAACTGATCCCCGTCGCGCTGACGCCGTTCGGGCGCGAGATCGTTTCTGTGGACGACGCGCGGGCGCGGGGGCTGCCGGGTAACGTGGCGATCGACCAATGAAGGAGGACCCGTGACAGGAAAGGCCGATTTCTCCGAGCAGGAGTGGAGGCTCGTGACCGAAGCACCGCCGCTCGCCGGGCTCATGGTCGCGTCGGCACAGCGCGGCGGGACGTTCCGCGAGGCGCTCTCGCTCGGCAAGGCCTACGCCGATGCGCGGAAGCAGCACGGCAGCAGCGAGCTGCTCGACGAGATCGTCGGGTCGCGGCCGAAGATGGACCACGAGCGCTTCCACTCGCCCGACGAGCTGCGCGCGCACGTACTCGAGCGGCTGCGCGAAGCGACCGGCTTGCTTCGCACGAAGGCGAACGCGCAGGAGGTCGAGGACTACACGGGCTTCGTACGGAGTCTTGCCGAGCGCGTCGCGAGCGCGCATCGCGAGGGCGACGAGGACGTGAGCGAGGGCGAGCGGGGCGCGCTCGACGCGATCGACGCCGCGCTGAGCGACGGGGCACCGCCGGCCGCCTGACGGCATCTTTCGGAGCGCACCGGAAAGTTTCGCTCGCACCGAGAATGCGGGTTTTGCAACCCGTCCAACACTGACGCCGCGCGCCGGTGCCATCGGTACGCTCTGGACGGGCTCTTGAGAAGGGGTGACGTGGCCCGACACAACTCGGCGAGCAATCCGGTCAGGCTTCTATTGGCGGTGGCGTTGGCGACGACGGCGCTCGTCGCCGCGTCCGCGCCGAGCGCGCTCGCGGCCCCGCCCACTGTGACGATCTCCGAACCGCTTGGCGGTGCCGTGACCAACAGCCCGATGCCGATCTTCGCCGGCACGGCGGAACCACTCGGCACTGCCGTGACTGTGAACGTCTACAGCGGGCCCGCTGCCGCCGGTGTACCCGTATACACCCAGGCCATCGAAGTGCTCTCGCCGGGAGGCGCTTGGTCGCTCGTGGCGCTGGAAACCTTCCCCGACGGGGTCTATACGGCGACGGCGAGCCAGATGAACGCGGGGCTCGAAACGGGCACGAGCGCCCCGGTCACATTCAGGATCGACACCTCGGCGCCTCTGGTCACGCTCGATCAGCCGCAGCCCGCACCGGGCGAAACGGCCCCGTCGTTCGGCGGGACGGCCAGCGACACGACGCCGGTCACGGTCCAGATCCACGCAGGTGATTCGATCAAAGGCACGATCGTCTCGCTCGCCACCGCGGCCGGCACCGGCGGCGGATGGCACTCGACCGCGACGACCCCGGCGCTGCCCGTGGGCCGCTACATGGCGGTGGCGGTCCAGCTCAGCGGCAAACTCGTCGGCTCCAGCGAACCGATGCCGTTCGAAGTGTCGCCCGCGCCCCCGGCGCCTCCGCCGGGCACCCCGCCGCAGTCCGGCGTGGCAACCATCGCGCAGGTGCATCCGCCCGCGCAGGCGATCCCCCTGATGGCGCCGTTCCCGGTCGTGCGGATCGCCGGTGTCTCCTTCGGCGGCGGCCTGAAGCTGCGGCTGCTGAAGGTCCAGCAGGCGCCCGCGGGCGCGATCGTGATCGTGCGCTGCCGCGGCCGCGGCTGCCCGTCCGGTGCGACGCGCCGCGTCACCGCCGCCGGCCCGCACGGCGTGCCGGCGATCGTCTTCGGCCGCTTCCAGCGCTACCTGCGCGCCGGCGCGGTGGTCGAAGTGCTCGTCTCCAAGGCGGGACTGATCGGCAAGTACACGCGCCTACGGGTGCGGCGTGGAAAGCTGCCCGAACGGGTCGATCTCTGCCTCGACGCCGCCGGCGTCAGGCCGATCGCCTGCCCGGCGGGTTAGCCGGGCAGGCGGGCCTCTCCTTCGGAGGCGACGGGCCCGCACTGTCAGCGGGCGCGAAGACAGACGGGGCGGAGCGAGCGGCTAGGCGGCGAGCGCCTTGCGCTTGATCGCGTCGAACTCGTCCTGGGTGATGGTGCCGCTCTTCAGCAGCTCCTGGGCCCTCGCGATCTGCTCCGTCGGGTCGCTCGACCCGGCGACGTTGCGCACGTACGTGTCCATTTCCGACTTCGCGGATTCCTGCTGCTTGATCGTCCGTTCCGTCATCCCGTTGTGCTCTGCGATCAAGTAGACGAAGACGCCGAGATAGGGCAACAGGATCACGAAGATGATCCAGCCCGTCTTGCCCCAGCCGCCGATGTCGGTGCGGCGGAACACGTCGGCGAAGACGATGAACAGAAGCCAGATCCAGATGAAGAAGCCGACGAAGATCAGGATCGTCCAGAACACTTCGAGAAGCGGGTAATCGGTAGCTGCTAGCAAATTGGCCCCCTCGGGCTTCGGTGATGTGGGTCGAGACTATCGGTCGCGGCGCCGATCGATCCTCGCCGTGCCTCTTTGGGTCGCATCATCCGAAAGGGACGAGTGCCGCGGGCCCGCCCGGTATGAGCATGTGCGGCTGCACCAAACCCCCACCCCCAACCCCCCGACTGGAGATCCCATGGCCGACGACGACGACGTTCTCTTCGTGGCAGCCGCTTCCTATGACAGCTTGGACGACGCGCTCGGCGACTACGAGCTCATCAAGGCCCTGTACTACGAGATCAAAAGCTCCGACGACTTCGACGCGGCAGTGATCGAGAAGAAGGACGACGGCAAGGTCAAGATCGTCAAGAAGCACGAGCAGCCGACACGTCACGGCGCCGTGCACGGGCTCGGCTGGGGCCTTGCGGCGGGAGCCGTTGCGGCGCTCTTCCCGGCGGTCGGGATCCTGGGAGCCCTGGCCGTCGGTGGCGGCGCCGGCGCGACGATCGGCGCCGTTTCGGGCCACGTCCACGGCGGCATGAAGCGCGGCGACCTCAAGGAGCTCGGCGACGTGCTCGACGAGGGCAGGGCCGGCCTGATCGTCGTCTACGCGACCAACATGGCCGACCAGATCGCGGCCAACATCAAGGCCGCCAACCGGATGGTCTCGATGGCGACCGACATGGCCGCCGACGAGTTGGCCCGGGAGATCAAGGAGGCCGAGGCGGAGACGGTGGGGTCTTCGGCCTGAGGGGCCGGCGAGGGCGGAACGCCGGCGAACGTGTCGAGCTCGGGGACCGGATCGGGACCGGTGGGCGGTACGGCGACCCCGGTGTCGCACGAGAATACGCTGTCGATCGGTCAAGCGAAAGGAGCGTCGATGACGGTGATAGCGCGCGAAGAGGCACAGATCCTGCTCGAGGGTGGCGGGGTCGAGCTCCGAGCTGACGAGATCGGCGGCGACATGACCGTCTCGTTCATTCGGGTGCCGGCCGGGTGGGACCTGGGGCCGATGCTGGTCGGACTGCCGGACGACCTCTGCCAATGTCCTCATTGGGGATACGTGCTGACAGGGCGGCTGAGGTTGGCGATGAAGGACGGTGAGGAGATCATCGAGGCGGGTCAGGCCTTCTACTGGTCGCCTGGGCATGCGCCGATGGCGCTCGAGGACTCCGAGTACGTGGAGCTTTCGCCCACGGGCGAGTTCAACGTGTTGGTCGACCACGTAAGGGCGCAGTTGGGCTGACGGCGAGGTGCACGCTCGATGTTGCATCCCAGGTCGGCCACCGAGCGAGCCTCTCGCGTGACACCCGGTTACGGAAGCGACGCCTCCCAGCGCGAGACGGCGTAGGGGACGCCGGCGGGTCCTCCGACCATGAAGATCGTCGTGTCGTCGGCGGTTGCCCGGGCGGCGCGGAGGAGCGCCGGATCGCGCACGAAGACGATCGTCCCGGCCGGCGCGTCGATCTCCTCGCCGTCGACCGTGAAGAGCGCGTGCCCGCTCATCACGGCGAAGAGCTCCTGGTGGCCGTTCGTCTGGTTCTCCTCGTCGTCGGCCTCGTGATGCTCCTCGATCATCTCGTCGCCGGCGTTTCCCGTCGCCGCGTTGACGCCAAACGCCTGGACGTCGAAATGGCGACGGACGAGATGGAACGCGCAGTCGTTGATTTCCGGGCTACCCGGGTCGACCTCGGCGAGGGTGTCCACGTCCGCCAGCTGGACGGAGCCATACGCTGCGGTGCGGGGATCGCTCACGCGACCGATACTGCCACTTTCTCGCCCCGCCGATCAGACTGCGGGCGGCTGCTGAAGGGAGAGGATGTTGGCGTCTGGATCGGCCAACCACGCGATCCGCGATCCTCCCGGCGCGACCCACACGTCGTACTCGTCCTGGGTCATGCCCTCGTAGCGCTTGAACGTCACGCCCGCCTCACGAAGTGCGCGGATCGTCGCGACGATGTCCTCGACCCGCCAGCCGAGCACCGTATACGGCGCTTGCGCCGGCCGGTCGACGAGCGTCACCCGCAGCTGCGTTCCGTGTGCGTCGTAAGCGTTCGCGATCTCGGTCGCTTCAAGCAATCGAAACCCGAGAACATCACCGTAGAACCGGCCCGAGACCTCGAGATCGCTGCATGGGACGAACGCCACCAGATCCGCCTCGCCCAGCACGGCGCAGATCGTACCCACTCATCTCTGAGGGCTAATAGCTGCCCTGGATCACGGCGAGCCTCAGCGCGCGCCTGATTCGCGCGCGTCGGCCGGGATTTGAGGCGCCGCCCGCGAAGTCTGAGACGATCGACTCATGGATCTGGGACTCCACCTGCCGCTGATGCAGTTCGGAGACGAAAGGCTCTCGCGTGAGCGGCTCGAGCAGGCCGTTGACGCCGCTCGGGACAGCGGGTTCGCGGCGGTGTCCGCCAACGACCACTTTGTCTTCTCAACGCCCTGGCTCGACGGGCCGACAGCTCTTGCAAGCGTGATCGAGCGGTCGGGCGATATGACTCTGGCCACGACTGTCTCCCTCGCGGTCCTGCGGGGGCCGATACCCCTGGCAAAGACGCTCGCCGCGATAGACGTGCTCTCCGATGGCCGACTGATCGCTGCCCTCGGACCGGGTTCGTCCAAACGCGACTACGACGCCCTGGGCATCCCGTTCGACGAGCGCTGGAAGCGATTCGACGAGGCCATCACGACGCTGCGGGCTTTGCTCGAGGGGAAGCCTCGTCCTGAGCCGGCGAGCTACTACCCCGTTCCCTCCGATCTCGAGCTCGCCCCGGCTCCTCGACAAGAGCGTGGCATACCGCTTTGGATCGGCAGCTGGGGCTCGGACGCCGGACTGCGTCGGGTTGCGCGTGCCGGAGACGGCTGGCTTGCTTCCGCATACAACACGACGCCGGACGGCTTCGCCGAAGCTCGTGACCGCCTGGCGGGCGAGCTCGAAGGGCGCGGCCGCGACGCCAAGGGCTTTCCAAATGCTCTCGCGACGATGTGGACCTGGGTCGCCAATGACCGCGCCGAGGGCGAGCGCGTCCTCAGCGAGGACCTCGCCCCGCTTCTGAAAAGAGATCCCGACGAACTTCGCAACCACCTTTGCATCGGCCCCGCTGAGCATTGCGCACGGGTTCTCTCCGACTACGCGGCGGCCGGATGCGAGCGTGTCTACCTTTGGCCGTTGGGCGACGAGCGACGGCAGATCGAGTTGGTGGCGAGCGAGGTGGCGCCGCGGATCGAGCGCCCCTGACGCCCCGCTCCTCAACGCCCTACAGCGGCGCTGATGACTTAGCTAGCTTGCGATACTCCCCTGATGCGATTTCCTCCTCCGCGGACCAACCCAGCGGCGCTACGGCCCTCTGACGCTGAGCGCGAGCGAGCCCTGAAGGCGTTGAAGGTGCATTACGCCGAAGGTCGCTTGAGCACTGACGAACTGGAGGTGCGCGTCGAGGAGATCTATGGCTCTGGCACCCAACGCGAGGTCGCCACGTACTTTTCAGCTTCGTCGCTACGCGGCATTCGCCGTCTCGTGATCAGTCGCGCGCAGCGCTTGCAGCGCGCCCTACTGAGAATGCATCTAGCCACCTACCTCACCGCCAACGCGTCGCTGGCCGGCATCTGGGCGCTCACGGGTCAGGGCATCTTCTGGCCCGCGTGGTTCCTGATACCCAGCACCGCTCTGCTCGGCTGGCATGTAGTCGCCTCGCTGGCGCTTACGCGAGCGGTGACCCGCCGCTACTGGTAGACCGGTCCGGCGCGAGGGGCGGTCTTAGGTCCAAGACCCGCGAACCTGTGAGCCTTCGGGCAGCCCGTGCCCGGTGAGGTTCAGTCGGGCTGGCTGGGGTGGCCACGGGCGCTCAGACGTTCTCGCGCGTTGCCGCGTTCCGCCTTCTGCGCGATGTATTCCTGCGCAACCGAAGCGAGCAGCGCGACGAACACGCCGATTCCCGTGAGGATGTAAACGATCGTGAAGATCTGGCTTCCGGCCGTGGTTGGGTGGAGGTCTCCGTAGCCCACGGTCGTCAGCGTGACGACCGAGAAGTAGAGGGCCTGGATGATCGTCCAATCTTCGACGCGCCAGTAGAAGATCGTTCCGCTGAGCACCAGAGCGCCCGCGACGAACGGCAGGGCTTTGGTTTCGGGGTCATGCCAGACGCCTGCGACGGCCCGCGACAACCCCCGGAATGCAAGGACGAGCGACAGCACCGAGACTCCTATTCGTCGGATCCGGCTGGGACCCCTTGATCGGCCGTCGAGCTGCAACGCTTCGAGCATGCCCGCGCACGCGAAGTTCACGCGGCGCCTGCCCGAGCCGTCCGACGACTTCGACTTCGACGGCGCGGCATAGCGAAACGAGTCCCGGCGGCCCGACGTCAGCGCCAAGACAGTCGGAAGGCCCGCCGTAGCGGGCCTTCCCAGCTTGACGCTCGGTGTACGGCCTCCTCTAGCAGCCGCCGATTCCGGCCTCGATTTCGTTCGCCTGTTCGGTGAACGATGCCGCCTGTTCTTTGGTGATCTTCTTGCCAGTCTGTGCCTTGATCAGGCCGAGGAACCCAGTCAGTTCGTTGCAGGCTCCGGCCTTGTTGTTCACGGCCACGTAGCCCTGGATCGCTTTGACCTTGTCCGCCAGGGCCTTGCCGGGGCCGACCCCGGTCACGGCTTTGAGCAGGTTGGCGAGCTGTTCCTGGACGGTTGGGGGCGCGTATGTGATCAGCACCCTCTGCGCTTCGCCCGCCCCGGAAGCCACTGCGCCCGTCGCGGTCGAGGCGATGAAGCTGGCCCCGGCTCCGCCGCCGCAGCCTTGACGAGCTGATTGCGGCGGCGCGAGCGGAGCTGAGGTTCCCCGGGGTTCCACGAGCGCCCGTGAAGCGCGCTAGCGAGGGGCGGTCTCACGCACAAAACCCCTGCAAATCCACAGAAGCCCAGCATCGGACTCGAACCGATGACCCCTTCCTTACCATGGAAGTGCTCTACCAACTGAGCTAGCTGGGCGGGGGAGAGCAGACTCTAGCGCGCGCCCCTGGCGGCGGATAGGCGTTCAGGCGATGCCGTCGAGCAGCTGCGCCGGCGAGGCGAGCTGCAGGCCGCGCGAGAGGATCACGATCGTCTCGAGGCGCGGCGAGCGCTTGCATGCGCTCCAGCAGGCTGATCTCGGTGCGGTGGAGGTCGCAGATCGAGGCGAGCGCCTCCTGGGAGAGGCCGGCGGCGTCACGGTGGTGGCGCAGGTTCCTGGCGAATTGCTCACGGGCGCCGTCCATCGCGGGTCACTCTCGCCACGCGCTGACGAAACGTCTACAGACAGTTGTCCGCGCTCGCGACGACTGGAGACGCGACTATACGCAGTTGTCAACGGCTGCCCCGGATGCCTGCTCGCCATGTCCTTGGCGGTCGGGCCGGGCGGACGGTGCTGCCGCCCGCCTCCTAGTCCGACGGCGTGACGGTCCGCACCGGCAGTCCCAGCCCCGTGACCTTGCGCGGCAGGTCGAGGTGCAGCCAGCGGGACAGTTTGGGCGAGAGGGTCGAGATGATCACCTCGTCGAAGCCGCGGAGGTTGATCGCGTCCTGGATCGCGGCGGAGGGGTCCGCATCACCGACGATGCCCACGACCTCGCTGCCGGCGGCCTCGGAGAGCTTCGGCAGCGCGACCTCGAGCACTTCTTGCGCCTCGCCGGCATCGAGGTCCTCGGGGTCGACGGCCTTGTGCAGGCCATGGGCGGGGTTCGGGACGAGCAGCGTGAACTTCGCCGGGCCCTCCGCGGCTCGCTCGCGGACGGCGTCGAAGAGCGGCTGCGTGGCCGCCGTCTTGTGAGCGACGACGAGGACTCTGGTCGGGGCCTCTGCGGATGACATGCCGGTGCTGCCTCCTGGGTCGTTGGTCGTCCCTCTCTCCGCCGCGGCGGCGGGTCCGAGGCATCTTCTACCCCTATCGGCTCCCGCTTGCAATGGGGACGGACGACGCGGCCGGAAGCGTTCCGACCTGCGCCGACTCTATTTTCCAGGCCGTTGATGCGCGTCCGCCAGCTGACATCCGCACCCACGTCCCTGAGCGGACCGGTCACCGTCGCGATGCGAAGCAAAGCCGACTGCGCAGGCGATGCGAGGCTCGAGGCCTTCCGCGCCGGCGAGGGGCCGGCGGCACGCGAGGTCGCGTTGATCGTCGGCAACCTTCTCAGCGGCGAGGCGCTGGCGCAGACCGTCGCGTTGGTCAGCGATCAAGCCAGCGGGCAGCTGCTCGGCATCGCTTCGATCCGCCTCGACGGCAACGTCCAGCTGCGCGCGAAGTCCTCGACCCCGTGGTTCCTGCGTCGGCTCGCCACGAACCCGTACGTGAACATGGTCGCGCGCGACGAGCGCTTCGCCAACCACGTGCTCTGCGATGGCGTGACGCGACTCGGCACGGCGATCCTGCGCGCCGGCCTTGAAGTGCTCGAAGCCGAGCACGGCGGCGCGCTGCTGCCGACCACGTGGGCGCTGGTCAGGCGCAACAACGCGGCCAGCAAGCGGGTCTTCCGCGAATTCGCGTTCTACAGGCACGACCTCTCGGCGGAGAACCAGCAGGACGTATATGTGCGCCGAGCCGGTCGGCCGCTGCCGCCCGCGCCGGCCGGCGGCGCCTACGTGCCGCTTGCGCCGGAGCTGATGGCCCGCGATGCCCGCAGCGGGCGCCCGGCCTGACGGCCTGAGGACCGCGGCCCGGCGGGCGAGCCCGGTCAGCCGCCGGTGCTGTTCCGGTAGCGGTTGACCGACAGCAGCGAGAACACGACGATCAGGCCGAGCGACCACACGACCGCCCCAAGCACGTCGTTGTTCGACGGCGCGCCGAGCCACAGATGGCGCAGCGCGTCGACGACGATCGTGAACGGGTTCACTTCGGCGAATTGCTGCAGCCCTTCCGGCATCGAGGCGACGGGCACGAACGCCGAGGAGATGAAGGTCAGCGGGAAGACGATGATGAAGCCGACCGAGTTGACCGTTTCCGATGACTTCGCGACGCAGCCCGATGAACGCGAGCACCCACGAGAACGCGTAGCCGAACAGCAGCAGCAGCGCGACGCCGGCGACGGCATCGCCGAAGCTCGTGTGGAAGCTGAAGCCGATGATCACGCCGGTGACGAGCAGGATCGTGATCGAGAGCGCGTTGAGCACGACGTCGGAGAGCGTGCGCCCGCCGAGCACCGCGCCGCGCGCCATCGGCAGCGAGCGGAAGCGGTCGATCAGGCCCTTGCGGACGTCCTCGTTGAGCCCGAGCGCGGTCGCGAAGCCGCCGAAGGCGGTGTTCTGGACGATGATCCCCGGGATCAGGAAGTCGACGTAGCTGTATCCGGGCGTGCTGATCGCGCCGCCGAAGACGTAGCGGAACAGCAGCACGAACATGATCGGCTGGATCGTGAAGCCGATCAGCAGTTCGGGCGTGCGCGTGAGCCGCACGAGGTTGCGCTCGGCGATGATCAGCGTGTCGGTGGCCAGGCGCCTCATGCGGCGCGCTCCTCGCGCTCGCCGCCCGGCTGCTGGCCGCCCTCCTCTTCGTCCTCGCTGGCCGCATGGCCGGTCAGCGCGAGGAAGACGTCGTCGAGCGTCGGCCGGCGCAGGGCGAGGTCCTCGACGTCGATCCCGGCCTCGCTGAGGCGGCGCACGGCCTCCACGATCACCCCGTGCGTCTCGCGGACGGCCACGGTCACGTCGTGGCCTGCCGCCGACGGTGGCTCGTCGGACATCGGCGCGAGCACCTCGGTCGCGCGGAGGGCGTCGCTGGCCGATTCGAGGCGGACCTCCAGGCGCTCGCCGCCGAGCCGGTCCTTGAGCTCGTTCGGCGTGCCCTCGGCGATCAGGCGGCCGTGGTCGATCACCGCGACCTCGTCGGCGAGCCGGTCGGCCTCGTCGAGGTACTGGGTCGTGAGCAGCACAGTCGTGCCTTCGGCGACGAGCCCCTCGATGACGCCCCACAGGCCGAGGCGGCTGCGCGGGTCCAGCCCGGTCGTCGGCTCGTCGAGGAACAGAACGGGCGGTTCGGCGACGAGCGCGGCCGCGAGGTCCAGGCGCCGGCGCATGCCGCCGGAGTACGTCTTGGCCACCCTGTCGGCCGCGTCGCTGAGCTCGAAGCGCTCGAGCAGCTCTGCGCCGCGGCGCTTGGCCTCGGGGCGCTCGGCGCCGTAGAGCCGGCCGACCATCGTCAGGTTCTCGAGCCCGGTCAGGTTTTCGTCGACGGCCGCGTACTGGCCGGCCAGGCCGATCCGCTCGCGCACACGGGCCGCGTCGGCGACGACGTCCAGGCCGGTCACACGCGCCGTGCCGGCGTCCGCCTCGATCAGCGTCGCGAGGATCCGGACGAGCGTCGTCTTTCCGGCGCCGTTCGGGCCGAGCAGTCCGAGCACCCTGCCGGGCCGCGCCTGCAGGTCGACGCCGTCGAGCGCGCGCACCTCGCCGTAGTGCTTGACGATGCCTTCGACTTCGATCGCCGCTTCGCTGCTCATGGCGTTGCAGGCTAGCTACTGGCGCAACGGTCTTCCGGGCAGTGTCCGGTGGCGGGCGGCTGCTTCGCCTCACCGTGCGAAGGCTCGTCGAGGACCTGGGCTGGCCCTATAGCTGGAGGCCGTGGCATGCTCCGCCTCATGTCCTCGGCGAACGTCGAGCTGGTGCGAGGGATCGTCTCGGCATGGGAGCGGGGCGATTTCAGCTCGGCTGGCTGGGCTGACGCGGAGATCCAATTCGTGATCGCCGATGGCCCGTCTCCGGGGACCTGGGTCGGACGCGCGGGGATGGCCGATGGCTGGCGCGATTGGCTGCGCGCCTGGAGCGACGTGCGCATCGAAGTTGAAGGGTGCGACGCCCTCGACGGCGAGCGCGTCGCGGTGCTGGTCCATTCCAGCGGGCACGGCAAAGAGAGCGGGCTTGAGATAGGGGAGATATGGAGAAAGGGATTGGCGCTCTTTCACGTACGCGAGGGCACGGTCAGACGCCTCGTGATCCGGTCTCGACCGGACGGTGCGCTTGCCGATCCGGCGCGCGCCGGAGCCTGGTCGGATGAGGCTCTATGGCGGGGGAAGGATTCGAACCTTCGAAGGCAGAGCCACGTGGTTTACAGCCACGCCCCTTTGACCGCTCGGGAACCCCGCCGCGGCGCCTCAGTGTAGGTGATCGAAAAGGGCTAGGAGGCCTCGCGCAGCTGCTGCGCGTCGGGCAGCGTCTGCAGCTTTTTCAGCGTCCGGTTCTCGATCTGGCGCACGCGCTCGCGGGTGATGTTGAACGCGCGCCCGACCTCCTCGAGCGTGCGGGAGCGCCCGCCGACGATGCCGTAGCGCATCTCGATCACCTCGCGCTCGCGCCGCGGGAGCGCCGCCAGCACCCGCATCACGTTCTCGCGGCGCAGCGCCTCGGATGCGATCTCGAACGGCGAGGCCGCCGAGACGTCCTCGACGAAGTCGGCCAGGGCCGAGTCGTCTTCCTCGCCCACCGGCTTCTCGAGCGAGATCGGCTGCTGGGTGATCCGCATCACGTCGCGGACCTCGCGGACGCTGCACTCGAGCTCGGTCGCGAGCTCGGCAGGGTTGGGCTCGC
The DNA here is from genome assembly GCA_963721285.1 of uncultured Solirubrobacteraceae bacterium. Lineage (GTDB taxonomy): Bacteria > Actinomycetota > Thermoleophilia > Solirubrobacterales > Solirubrobacteraceae > Palsa-744. The sequence continues at coordinate 56,687 of CAVRIN010000006.1, forward strand.
GCCCGAGCTGCTGGATCAGGCGCCGTTCGGCGTGCAGCAGCTTGTTGAGCCGCTCGACCATGTGCACCGGGATGCGGATCGTGCGGCCCTTGTCGGCCAGCGAGCGCGTGACGGCCTGGCGGATCCACCAGGTCGCGTACGTGGAGAACTTGTATCCCCGGCGGTAGTCGAACTTCTCGACGGCGCGGATCAGCCCCAGCGAGCCCTCCTGGATCAGGTCGAGCAGCGTCAGCCCGCGGCCGACGTAGCCCTTCGCGATCGACACCACGAGTCGCAGGTTGGCCTCGACCATGTGCTGCTTGGCGGCGATGTCGCCGCGCTCGATGCGCTTGGCCAGCGCGACCTCCTCGTCGGCGCTGAGCAGGGGCACGCGCCCGATCGAGCGCAGGTAGAGCCGCAGCGAGTCGAGGCTGGGCTCGACGGTCAGGTCGACCTCCGGCCTGCGCAGCTCCTCGAGCCGGGTGCGCAACCCGCGGCTCTCGTCCTCCGCGGCCTGCTCGCTGTCGTCCTCACCGGCGAGCTCCTCGTCCTGGGGCTCGTCATCATCGCCGGTTGCGATCGGCTCGCTGAGCTCGGGCGCCGTCTCACCCGGCGACATGATCTCGACGCCGTGCTCCTCCAGGTAGCTGAGCAGGTCCTGGGCCTGCTGCGCCGACAGCTCGGCCTCGTCGATCGCGGACCCGATCGCGTCCGCGGTCACGAAGCCGCGCTCCTGCCCCTCGGCGATGACGCCCTGCAGCTCCTCCATCTCTGTCACCGCCGGCTCGACGGTGACCTGCAGACCCTCCAGCTTCTCGCTCACTTTGACTCCCAAAGATCCCTTCAGAATCCTCGTCGCGGCGGCGAGCCGACGCGACCTCCCGGACCTACGCTAAGCCTCCTGTGCGTTGCGCTTGCAATGGCAGTCTCGTCGCTTCGACCTGCATATCCCCGGTCGCGGAGGCCCTTGCATCTCCCCATGGTCCCGCTCCCGACTAGGTGCGGAGTGATACCAAAATCCGCGGCGTGACTGCAGCCCGGCGAGGGGCCGCGCCGCAGCCGACGTGAGAGCCCGCGCTGTCGCGGTACGCTAGGCGCCGATGCAGGCGAGCGGCACGACCTCGATCCTGTCCCCGACGCTCGGCTCCGGCGACGACGTCCAGGCGCGCCTTCCGGGGGTCCGGGTGGGGCTCACCCGCGTCGGCGTGACCGGCGTCGAGAAGGTCGTCCGGATCCGCGACGAGCTCTTCTACGCGCGCTTGGACTGCTACGTCGACCTGCACCGTGAGCAGAAGGGCGCGCACATGTCGCGCTTCGACGAGGTCGTCAACGACGCGATCGGCGAGGTCGTCCTGAGCGAGTCGCCGTTCCGCGCCGAGACGCTCGCACAGCACATCGCAGAGCTCGTCCGCGAGCGTCAGGGCGCCGAGCGCGCGGAGGTCACGATCGCCGCGCGCTACCCCGAGCACAAGCCGGCGCCGGTCTCCGGCGTGCGCACGCAGGAGATCTTCACGCTGCACGGCCGGGCCGTGGCGTTCGCGCACGGCACGCGTCGCATCGTCGGCGTCTCGGCGACCGGAATGACGGCCTGCCCCTGCGCGCAGGAGCTCGTCGCGGCGCGCGCCCGCGAGCGCCTGGCCGCCGAGGGCGAGCTCACGGACCGGCAGATCGAGTCCGTCCTGCGCAGCGTCCCGATCGCGACGCACAACCAGCGGGGGCTGGCGACGCTGCAGATCGGCTGCATCGAAGAGTGCGTCGCCGAGATCGATGCGACCAAGCTCCTGGAGATCGCCGAGGCGAGCATGTCCTCGGAGATCTACGAGCTGATGAAGCGCTCGGATGAGGTCGAGGTGGTCGAAAAGGCGCACCGGCGGCCCCGCTTCGTCGAGGATTGCGTGCGCGAGATGATCGCCGGCGTCGTCGCGGCGTTCCCGATGCTCGACGGCGCGAGCTTCGTCACGGCCCGCCAGGAGAACCTGGAGACGATCCACCAGCACAACGTCGTGGCCGAGCGCCACGGGCTGCTCTCCGAGGTCCGCGAGGAGATCGCCACCGGCGCCCCCGCGCCGCACCAGACGAGCCTCGAGGGCTGGCTGCAGGCCGGCGCCGAGCGTCAGCGCTCGGCCTGAGCGCCGCCGCGCGCGGCCATCAGCCGCCGCACGCCGAAGAAGTAGTCGAGCCCGGAGAGGATCGTCACGGCGACGGCCAGATAGAGCAACGCGGAGACCCACGCCGGCTGCCCGTGGACGGCGATCAACGCCAGGATCGCGGCGATCTGCAGGCAGGTCTTGAGCTTGCCGAAGTTGCTCGCCGGGACGATCACGCCGGCTCCGCTGGCGCCCATCCGCAGCACCGTGACCGCGAGCTCGCGCGTGATGATCACCATCGCCACCCACGCCGCCAGGCGGTGCAGCGAGACCAGTGAGATCAGCGCGGCGACGACGAGCAGCTTGTCGGCCAGCGGGTCCATCAGCTTGCCGAACGTCGTCACCTCCTCGCGCGCGCGCGCGAGGTAGCCGTCGACGAAGTCGGTCAGCGAGGCCAGCGCGAAGACGATCGCGGCGAGCACGTCGCCGGCCGGCGTGTTGCCGAGCAGCGCGACCACGAGCACCGGGACCAGCATGATCCGCAGCACCGTCAGCACGTTGGGCAGGTTGATCGGGAACATGCGCCTATCAACACTAGTCGCGGGCGTCGGGGTGCGGTGAGCCGCGCGCTGATATACCGGGCGCCAGGGCCGGCCCCGGCCGGGGCAGGCGACTCATCTCCTTCCGAAGGGAGCGCGGTCATGGACAAGCGCAGGCTCGGGCCCGGCGGGCCGGAGGTCTCCGAGATCGGCCTCGGGTGCATGGGCATGTCGGCCTTCTACGGCAGTCCCGACGACGAGGAATCGATCCGCACGATCCACCGCGCGCTCGAGCTCGGCTGCAACCTCCTCGACACCTCCGACGTGTACGGCCCGCACACGAACGAGGAACTCGTCGGCCAGGCGATCGCGGGGCGCCGCGACGAGGTCTTCCTGGCGACCAAGTTCGGGCTCCGGATCGAGCCGGGTGACGGCGACGGCCCGCCGAAGAGGTGGATCGACGGCAGTGCGGACTACGTGCGCGCCGCGTGCGAGGGCTCGCTGCGGCGCCTCGGCGTCGAGCACATCGACCTCTACTACCAGCACCGCGTAGATCCGAGCACGCCGATCGAGGAGACGGTCGGCGCGATGGCCGAACTCATCGAGGCGGGCAAGGTCCGCTACCTCGGCCTCTCGGAGGCGGGCGCCGAAACGATCCGCCGCGCGCACGCTGTGCACCCGATCACGGCCGTCCAGAGCGAGTACTCGCTCTGGACCCGCGACGTCGAGGCCGAGATCCTGCCGACGCTGCGGGAGCTCGGCATCGGCCTCGTCGCATACGCGCCGCTCGGGCGCGGCTTCCTCTCGGGCCACTTCACCTCACCTGATGAGCTCGACGAGGGCGACTTCCGCCGCTCCGGGCCCCGCTTCAGCGGCGAGAACCTCCAGGACAACCTCAAGCTCGCCGCGCGCGTGCGCGAGCTGGCGGAGGAGAAAGGCATCACGCCCGGCCAGCTCGCGCTCGCGTGGGTCCTTCACCGCTGGGAGCACATCGTCCCGATCCCCGGGACCAAACGCGTGCGCTACCTGGAGGAGAACCTCGGTGCCGCGGAGGTCGAGCTGAGCCCCGAGGAGGTGGAGCGGATCGCCGCGGAGGTCCCGGCGGCGAGCGGCGATCGCTACGACCAGCAGGGGATGCGGACCGTCAACCGCTAGCGCGATGGCCCTCCAGCCGGAGCGCCACCTCGACTGGCCGCGCTGCTTCAACGTCCGCGACCTGGGCGGCCTGCCGGCGGCCGGCGGCCGTCACACGGCGAGCGGCGCGCTCGTGCGGGCCGACTCGCTCTCACGCCTCACACCGGGGGGATGGCAGGCGCTCCTCGATCACGGCGTGAGGACGGTGATCGACCTGCGCAACGAGCGCGAGCGCCGCGAAGCGCCCGACGCCGCCACGCGCCCCGAGTCGATCGCGACCGTCTGCTGCGCGCTCGACGGGATCGAGGACCGCGGCTTCTGGCAGCCGATCGAGCACACGCCCGAGTTCGGCACGCCGCTGTACTACCGCGCGCACCTGATGCGAAAGCCGCACTTGGCGGCCGCGGCCGTCAAGGCGGTCGCCCACGCCGGGCCCGGCGGGGTCGCCTTCCACTGCGTCGGCGGGCGCGACCGCTCGGGCGAGCTCGCGATGGTCCTGCTGGCGCTGGTGGGCGTCGCGCCGGACGCGATCGCCGCGGACTACGAGCTGAGCGCCGAGCGTCTGCGAGGGCTCTGGGCCGCACTGGGCCAGGACGACCCGGCGGCCGAACTGGCGGCGTGGCTGGCCGAGCGGGGCACGACCGCGGGGCAGGTGATCGAAACGACGCTCGCCTCGATCGAGCTGGAGGGGACGCTGGCCGGCGGCGGGCTCACCGAGGAGGACGTCGCGGCGCTGCGCGCGCGTCTGCTCCAGTAGCGCTCGACCGTGGGTGCGCCGCGCGGCGGGCGCCGCCGCGACACGGCCCTCCCCTCAATATCCGACCGAGTAGAAGCTGATGTGGCGGCATCCGTGCAGCTTGTAGCGCGGCAGCGCGTGGTGGCTCGTGTACACGACGATGTGCGGGTTTTCGCAGTGGATGATCCCCGAGCCCTCGTGCGCGTGGACGACCGTCCTCGGGTTCGTGCCGGTGAAGACGTAGTTGACGGTGTCGTTCGAGTAGATGTAGTTCTTGCCGTCGCCGGCGTGGATCACCGCCGTCTGGTGCTTGGGCCAGCCGGAGGGGTGGTAGTCGCCCCAGATCACATCGCCGGCCTGCCCGCCCCAGATCTCATCGTCGCCGTAGCCGCCGAGCAGGTAGTTGTGCCTGTCGGCGACGCCCCTCAGGACGTGGTGGCGCCCGGCCGGGCCCTTGTCCATCACCAGGTGTTCGTCGGGCGGCCAGCCGGCATGGCTCGTCATCGCGGCGGCACCCGCGGCGAGCGCGAGCGCAAGCGCCAGCGCCGCGGCGAGCGGCGCGGTCCTCGGGAGCAGGGTCGGGCGGCGGGATCTCATCGGCGGTCCTCCGTGTGTGCTTTCGTCCGAAACCCGCTTACCCCTCGCGGGTTGCGTGAGCAACTCCGACATCCGGCCAGCTCCCGCCGCCCGCCGGGTCCCGGGGCGGCGGGCGATAGGGTGGGGCGATGCCGCTGATCCCGATGGTCATCGAGCGCACCGCGCGTGGCGAGCGCGAGTTCGACATCTACTCGCGCCTGCTGAACGAGCGCATCATCTTCCTCGGCACCCCGATCGACGACCAGGTCGCCAACCTCGTCGTCGCCCAGCTGCTGCACCTCGAGAGCGAGGACCCCGAGAAGGACATCTCGGTCTACATCAACTCGCCCGGCGGCAGCATCTACTCCGGCCTTGCGATCTACGACACGATGCAGTTCATCAAACCCGATGTCGCGACGATGTGCGTGGGCGTCGCGATGTCGATGGGCTCGCTGCTGCTCGCCGCCGGCGCGAAGGGCAAGCGCGCCACGTTGCCGAACTCGCGGATCCTGATCCACCAGCCCTCGGCCGGCTTCGAAGGCCAGTCGACGGACATCGAGATTCACGCGCGCGAGATCCTGAACGTCCGCGCGCGCATCGACCAGATCTACGCGGAGCACACCGGCCTCTCCGAGGAGCAGGTGCGCTCCGACATGGAGCGTGACCGCTTCTTCACCGCCGAGCAGGCGCTCGAGTACGGGCTCGTCGACAAAGTCCTCGAGAGTCATTAGCGCCCGCCAGTCCCGCGTCGCCCGCCGATGCGCGCCCTGAGCTCGTTCGAGCGGCTCGCGCTGGGCGGTATCGCGCTCGCGACGGCGCTCGCCGGCGCCGCGAACTACGGGGGCTGGCCGGCCGTGCCCCGCTTCCTGCTCGCGACGGTCGCGCTCGCCGGCCTCGCGTGGGTCGTCTCCTTCGGCACCGAGCAGCTCGGCGAGCGCTTCGGGCCGGGCGTCACGGGCTTGCTGCAGTCCACGCTCGGCAACCTGCCCGAGCTGTTCGTCGTGATCTTCGCGCTGCAGAAAGGGCAGCTCGTCGTCGCGCAGACGGCGATCGTCGGCTCGATTCTCGCCAACGCGACGTTCGTCCTGGGGCTCGTGATCGTGATCGGTGCCAGGCGCTCGCCGGACGGCATCATGCGATTCTCCAAGCGCCTGCCACGCGACACGGCCACGTTGCTGCTCTTGACCGTGTTCATCATCGTGCTGGTCGCGCTCGCCGTCGGCTCGCACGACCCGGCCAGCCATCACGTGAAGGCGATCTCGGCCGTCGGCGCGGTCTGCCTGCTCGTCGTCTACATCACCTGGGTCGTCCCCTACCTGCGACGCGACGTGGCGCCCTCGCAGGCCAGCGGCGGCGGGGAGGAGGGTGCGCGCGGGCCGCGCCTGCCACTCGGATCGACGCTCGCGCTGCTGGGCGTCGCCGGCGTCGCCTCGGCGTTCGTCTCCGATTGGTTCGTCGCCGGCCTCCAGCCCGCGATCGACCAGCTCGGTGTCTCGCAGGCATTCGCCGGGTTCGTGATCGTCGCGATCGCGGGCAACGCCGTCGAGAACACCGCCGGGCTCGTGCTGGCCTGGAAGGGGCGCGCCGACCTGGCGATCTCGGTCGTCAAAAACTCGGTCGCACAGATCGCGGCCTTCCTGTTCCCGCTGCTCGTGCTGATCTCGTTCATGCTCGCCACGACGCTCACCTTCCAGCTCGCGCCCGTCTACACGGGTGCGCTCGGGCTCGGCGCGCTCGCGGTGTGGCAGGTCAGCGGCGACGGCGAGGCAGCCGAATTCGAGGGCTGGGCGCTCGTCTCGTTCTACGTGATCCTGGCGGCGCTGACGCTGTACGAGTGATCAGCCGCCGCTGATCTGCTGCCGGGTGCGCGCCCAGAGCAAGCACGCTAGACTGGCTCTACCTCGCGCTTGGGCGGGGTTTTTCTTCGCCCAAGGCACGTTTGTCCACTACTACTCAAGGGTTTTCTGATCATGGCCCGCGGAGATGTTCGAATCGCTATCACCCTCGCCTGCGAGGAGTGCAAGCGCCGCAACTACCAGACCAATAAGAGCAAGCGCAACAACCCTGACCGGGTGACGCTGCGCAAGTACTGCCGGTGGTGCCGCAAGCACACCAGCCACCGGGAGACGCGCTAGCGCGGGAGCGCTGCAGTGGCCCGTGATCGCAAACGTGCGAAGCAACGCCGCCAGCGGGGCAGCTCCGGCTCGGGGCGCGGAGGGAAAGCCGCCGGCGCCGTCACGCCCAGCCAGCCCATCCGCGGCGACCTGCCCGGCTCGCTCGACCACGCCTCCGGCGAGGTCGATGAGTTCGACGCGGCGATCGTCCGCGGCGCCGGCGGCGTGCCTGCGGCGCCCGATCGCGACATCGAGGCGGACCCAGCGCATCTCTCCGAGACCGAAATCGAGGAGGAGGCCGCAGCGGAGGGCGACATCAGCGATGACGAACTGCAGGAACTTCAGGACGCGGGCGGAGCCGGCGGCGGCGGCCCCGGCGGCGGCGGCGGCGGTGGTGGCGGCGGTGACGAGGGCGTCGGCCCCGAACGCGCCTCTGGCGCGCCGCTGCGCGGCGGCAACCGCGTCATCGGCTTCCTGCGCGCGAGCTGGGCTGAGCTCCATCGCGTCCAATGGCCCGACCGCCGGGCCGTCGCCCAGGCGACCGCGGTCGTGCTGGGTTTCGTCGCAGTCGCCGGCGCCTACCTGGGCCTGGCGGACTACGTCGCCAAAGAAATCGTCGAATTCATCCTCTGAGGTCCACTGAATGTTCCGCTGGTACGTCGTCAACACCTATTCCGGGCACGAGAACAAGGTCAAGCACAACCTCGAGCACCGGGTCGTCTCGCTCGGGCAGCAGCGCGCCGTGCGCAACGTCGTCGTGCCGACGGAATCCGTCTCGGAGATGAAGGACAACCAGAAGGTGACCGTCGAGAAGCGCACGATGCCGGGCTACGTGCTCGTCAACATGGAGCTCAACGAGGACTCCTGGGGCGTCGTCAAGGGCACGCCCGGCGTGACGGGCTTCGTCGGCGCCTCGCAGGAGCCGGTGCCGCTGAGCCAGGTCGAGGTCGACAGACTGCTCCACAAGGAGGTCGCGACCGCGACCCGCACGCGGGCTCAGTTCTCGATCGGCGAGTCCGTCAAGGTCGTCTCGGGTCCGCTGTCGGACTTCTCCGGCGAGATCTCGGAGATCAACGAGGACGCCGCCCGGCTCAAGGTCCTCGTGTCGATCTTCGGTCGCGAGACCCCGGTGGAAGTTGGCTTCGACCAGGTCAAAAAGCTCTGAGCGCGACGATGACCGGCGCGAGCCTTCGTCCTCGGTCGCTCGCGTGCTCGAGCAGGCTTCGCTCCCTGCGTCCTTGTCCGGCTTGACCCTCGACCCGCTCAACTTCGTAAACCCCACTAAGCTCACAAATTCCAAATGGCCAAGAAGGTTCTGACGACGATCAAGCTGCAGGCGAACGCCGGGCAGGCGAGTCCCGCCCCGCCGGTCGGCCCTGCGCTGGGCCAGCACGGGATCAACATCATGGAGTTCTGCAAGGCCTTCAACGCCCAGACCCAGAGCGAAACGGGCACGGTCATTCCCGTCGTGATCACGGTCTACGAGGACCGCTCGTTCACGTTCGTGACGAAGACCCCGCCGGCCGCGGTGCTGATCCGCCAGGCGCTGAAAATCGGCAAGGGCTCGGGCGAGCCCAACCGGGTCAAGGTCGGCACGATCTCCCAGGCGCAGCTGCGCGAGATCGCCGAGCGCAAGCTCCAGGACCTGAACGCCCACGACGTCGACCAGGCGGCGAAGATCATCGCCGGCACCGCACGCTCGATGGGCGTCGAGGTGGAGGCATGACGACCCACCACGGACGCCGCTTTCGCGATGACCTCGCGAAAGTCGACCGCGAGCGCGAGTACGAGCCCGCCGACGCCGTCGCGCTGGTCAAAAGCCTCGCCAACGCCAAGTTCGACGAGTCGGTCGAGCTCCACGTTCGCACAGGGCTCAACGTCCGCCACGCCGACGAGCAGTTGCGCGGCACGATTGCCCTTCCACACGGGCTCGGCAAAGACGTCACCGTCGTTGTCTTCGCGCAGGGCGACAAGGTGCGCGAGGCCGAAGAGGCCGGCGCCGACGTCGTCGGGGCGCAGGACCTCGCCAAGCGGATCCAGGAGGGCTTCGACGAGTTCGACGTCGCGATCGCGACACCGGATCTGATGAGCGTCGTCGGCCAGCTCGGACGCATCCTCGGCCCGGCGGGCAAGATGCCGAACCCGAAAGTCGGCACGGTCACGATGGACGTCGCGAAAGCCGTCGAAGAGTCCAAGGCCGGCAAGGTCGAGTACCGCACCGACCGCACCGCGATCGTGCATCTGGTGATCGGCAAGGCGAGCTTCGAGGACCGCCTGCTGCTCGAGAACTACGCGGCCGTGATCGAAGAGCTGGTCCGCGCCAAGCCGTCGGCCGCGAAAGGCCGCTACCTGCACTCGGTGACGCTCACCTCGACGATGGGCCCCGGCGTGAAGGTCGACGCCAGCCGTACCCGTGACATCCTCGAGGAGGCGCCCGCGGCGAGCGCAGCCGCCTAGGCCTTCCCACCCAGCCCCAGAGACCCCCGGCGGCGCCAGCGTAAGACCGGGACAGGAGCCCCAATGAACCGCGAGCAAAAGTCCGCGGCGATCGCTGAGATCGCCAGCCAAATAGATCAGTCGGAGGCGATCTTCGCCGTCGACTACCGCGGCATCACCGTCGAGCAGATCGCCGAGCTGCGCTCGAAGCTGCGCGAGGCCGATGCGGCCTTCAAGGTCGTCAAGAACTCGCTCACCGAACGGGCAGCCGACCAGGCCGGCGCCGAGCCGCTGAAGGGCTACCTCGTCGGACCGACCGCGCTGACGTTCGTGCGCGGCGACGTCGCGATGGCCGCCAAAGCGGTCGCCGACTACGCCAAAGCCACCCAGCTGCTGCCCTTCAAGGGCGGGATGATGGGCGGCGAGGAGCTCGAGATCGAGCAGCTCCGCTCGCTCTCGCGCCTGCCCTCGCGCGAAGTCCTCTACGGCCAACTGGTGGGGATCGTGGCATCTCCCGTCGGCGGTCTCGTGCGCTCGCTGAACGCACTGCTCAGCGGCGTGGCCGTGGCGCTCGGCCAGGTCCAGGAGAAGAAGGAATCGGGCGAGATCCCGGCGGGCGAGGCGCCCGCTGTGGAGGCGGAGGCCGCGCCGGCGGAGGCGACGCGCCGGAGGGCGAGGCGGCAGCGGAGGCTGCGCCGGAGCCCCAGGGCGAGGCTCCCGCGGAGGAGACGGCCGAGGCCGCTCCCGAGGCGGAGGCCGTTCCCGAGGCGGAGGCCGCTCCCGAGGCGGAGGCCGCTCCCGAGGCGGAGGCCGCTCCCGAGGCGGAGGACAAAACTGAGCCGGAGGCCGAGCCGACGGCGGAAGACGACAAACAGGCGGACGTCTCGGCGGAGGCCGAGGGCGAGGACGCCGAGACGAATCCCACCAAGGAGGACTGACACACCATGGCAACCAGCACGCAAGATTGGATCGAGGAGCTCAAGGGCATCTCGGTGCTCGAGCTCGCCGAGCGCATCAAGGCGCTCGAGGAGGAGTTCGGCGTCTCGGCGACCGCTGTCGCCGCGGCCGCGCCCGCGGCCGCAGCCGGTGGCGGCGGCGACGCCGGCGCCGGCGAGGAAGAGAGCGGCACGGTCGACGTGATCCTGACCGAGTCCGGCGACAAGAAGATCCAGGTGATCAAGGTCGTGCGCGCCGCGACCGGCCTTGGCCTCAAAGAGGCCAAGGCGCTGGTCGACGAGGCCCCCAAGCCGGTCAAGGAGGGCATCGAAAAAGAGGAGGCGGACAAGCTCAAAGCCGAACTCGAGGAGGCAGGGGGGAAAGTCGAGGTCAAATAGCTCATCGCCCGAGCGATTCGCTCCGAGGACCCCGCTCCGGCGGGGTCCTTCGCGTTAAGCGACTGTTAGGAGGAGCCGTGTAGGAGGAGCCGCCGAGCGCGCTGCCCTGCGCCGCTATCGTCGGCCGCGGTGGCGGAGCAGACCACAGCCCTCCCCTCGCGCGAGGAAGCCCTCGCCCTCCTCCACGAGTGGGTGCAGGCCGAGCCCCTGCGCCGCCATTGCCTGGCCGTCGAGGCGGCGATGCGCGACCAGGCGCGCCGGCGGGGTGCCGACGAGGAGCTGTGGGGGCTGACCGGCCTGCTCCACGACCTGGACTACGAGCGCCACCCGGACCTCGAGACGGGACACCCGCGCTACGCGATGGCTGAGCTGGAGCGCCTCGGCTACCCGGCGGAGCTGATCCGCGGCGTCGCCTCCCACGCGGACTACATGGGCGTGCCGCGCGAGAGCGAGATGGAGCGGGCGCTCGCGGCGGTCGACGAGCTGTCCGGCTTCGTGCTGGCCTGCGCGTACGTGCGCCCCGAAGGGCTCGAGGGGATGACGCCCAAGTCCGTCCGCAAGAAGCTCAAACAGCCGAGCTTCGCCGCCGCCGTCGACCGCGATGACCTCGCGCATGGCGCCGAGCAGCTCGGGGTCGAGTTCGACGAGCTCGTTCAGCAGGTGATCGGGGCTCTGGCGGCGCGGGCCGCGGAGCTTGGCTTCGACGGAGAGCGGCGGGGCTGAGATCGGGCTGCGAGGCGTCCGGCCCCGGCGGCGGGCGATCGGCAGGATCTTTAAATTTGGCTCACAACCGCCCAGTTTCCGGTAAGATGCCTAACGCTGGTCGATAGTCGCAGCCGTCCGGAAAGTACGCCGCGCCACATACGCGGTCGTCGAGGGCGGGGTCCGTGAGCACCGGCGGCCCTTCAGGGCGTCGGTTCCCTGTGCTATCTTTGGTGGTCGCGCCCCCGGCGCCCTCCTCGTCCGTGTTTCGCCCTCCGAAGGAGTCATTTCTTGGCTGCTGCAGATGCTCTCCGGACGCGCCGTAGCTTCGCGCGTCTGAACAAGACCGTTGATGTCCCCAACCTGATCGACATCCAGCGCCGCTCCTTCGAGTGGCTGACAGACCCGCAGAGCGGCGGCCTGCGGGAGACGATCGACGATATCTCGCCGATCGAGGACTACACGGGCAACCTCGCCGTCCAGTTCGGCGAGTTCACGTTCGACGAGCCCGTCGCCTCGCTCGACCAGTGCCGCGAGAAGGACCTCACCTACGCGCGCCCGCTGACCGTCACGGTCGCCTTCATCAACCGCGAGACCGGCGAGATCCGCGAGCAGTCGGTCTTCATGGGCGACTTCCCCTGGATGACCGAGCGCGGCACGTTCGTGATCAACGGCACCGAGCGTGTCGTCGTCACGCAGCTCGTGCGCTCGCCCGGCGCCTACCTGATGGAGCCGAAGGACCGCGAGAAGCAGGTGTTCATCGCCAACCTGATGCCCGCCCGCGGTTCCTGGCTGGAGCTCGAGATCGACAAGAAGGGCAAGGTCTTCGTCCGCATCGACCGCAAGCGCAAGCTGCCCGTGACCGTGCTGCTGCGCGCGATGGGCTACGCCAGCGACGAGGAGATCCTCAAGCTCTTCGACAACTCGCTCTACATCCGCAACACGATCGACGCCGACACGGAGGCGACGCGCAGCGAAGAGGGCGCGCTGATCGAGCTGTTCAAGAAGCAGCGTCCCGGCGAGCCGCCCAGCGTCGACAACGCGAAGGCGCTGCTCAACCAGCTGTTCTTCGACCCCAAGCGCTACGACCTGACGCGCGTCGGCCGCTACAAGCTCAACTCGCGGCTCGGGCTCGACATCGACATCGACACCCGCACGCTGACCCACGACGACATCCTCGCGCTGGTCCGCGAGCTCGTCGACCTGCCGAAGCGCCTCGGCCTTCCCGAGGACGGCGAGGTCGAGATCAAGGACTACGCCGCCGAGGCGCTGAGCATGCCGCGCGAGCCGGTCGCGGAGCACCTCGACGAGTACGAGCACTTCGGCAACCGCCGCCTGCGGACCGTCGGCGAGCTGATCCAGGAGGCCTTCCGGATCGGCCTCTACCGGATGGAGCGCGTCGTGCGCGAGCGGCTGACGACCGAGGACGCCGACACGATCACGCCTCAGACGATCATCAACATCCGTCCCGTCGTGGCAGCACTGAAGGAGTTCTTCGGGTCCTCGCAGCTCTCCCAGTTCATGGACCAGACGAACTCGCTGGCCGGTCTCACGCACAGGCGCCGCCTTTCGGCGCTGGGCGCGGGCGGGCTGACGCGCGAGCGCGCTCCGATCGAGGTCCGCGATGTGCACCCCACCCACTACGGCCGGATGTGCCCGATCGAGACGCCCGAGGGTCCGAACATCGGCCTGATCGGGTCGCTGTCCTCGTTCGCCGAGGTCTCCGAGTACGGCTTCGTCACGACGCCCTACCGGGTCGTCAAGGACGGCGTCGTCAGCAATGAAGTCGTCCGCCTGGACGCCACCCAGGAAGAGGAGCGCGTGATCGCGCAGGCGAACACGCCCGTCGACCCGAAGACCGGGAAGTTGAAGGGCGGCGAGATCCTGTGCCGCACGCAGGCCGGCCAGTACGTCACCGTCGGCCCCAAAGACGTCGACCTGATCGACGTCTCGCCCGAGCAGATCTGGTCGGTCGCCACGGCGATGATCCCGTTCCTCGAGCACGACGACGCCAACCGCGCGCTGATGGGCTCGAACATGCAGCGCCAGGCCGTTCCGCTGCTGAAGAGCGACGCCCCGCTGATCGGCACCGGCATGGAGCGCCGCGCCGCGCTCGACACGGGCGACGTACTGCTCTCGGAGGCGGCCGGCACCGTCGACTACATGGACGCCGACGGTATCGTCGTCGCGGGCTCCGACGGCAAGGAGGAGTACGAGCTCCAGAAGTACATGCGCTCGAACCAGGGCACCCTGATCCACCAGAAGCCGCTCGTCGCCACCGGCCAGAAGGTCAAGGCCGGCGACGTGCTGGCCGACGGCTCCTCGACCGACCGCGGCGAGATGGCGCTCGGCAAGAACCTGCTGGTCGCCTTCATGTCGTGGGAGGGCTACAACTTCGAGGACGCGATCATCCTCTCCAAGCGCCTCGTCCAGGACGACGAGCTGACCTCGATCCACATCGAGGAGTACGAGATCGACGCCCGCACGACGAAGCTCGGCGAGGAGGAGATCACGCGCGACATCCCCAACCGCTCGGAGGAGTCGCTGCGCAACCTCGACGATCGCGGCATCGTCCGCGTCGGCGCCGAGGTCATCTCGGGCGATCTGCTGGTGGGCAAGGTGACGCCGAAGGGCGAGACCGAGCTCACGGCCGAGGAGAAGCTGATCCGCGCGATCTTCAAGGAGAAGGCGCGCGAGGTCCGCGACACCTCGCTGAAGGTCCCGCACGGCGAGGGTGGCGTCGTAATCGACGTCAAGACGTTCAGCCGTGACGCCGGCGACGACCTGCCGCCGGGCGTGAACGACCTCGTGCGCGTGTTCGTCGCCAAGAAGCGCAAGATCTCCGAGGGCGACAAGCTCGCGGGCCGCCACGGCAACAAGGGCGTGATCTCGAAGATCGTCGACCAGCAGGACATGCCGTTCCTCGAGGACGGTACGCCGGTCGACGTGATCCTCAACCCGCTCGGCGTGCCCTCGCGCATGAACGTCGGGCAGATCCTCGAGACGCACCTCGGCTGGGCGGCTGCCCAGGGCTGGTACGACGACGGGAGCGACGCCTACAAACTCGCCGACCCCGACGGCGACGGCAAGCGCCGCGTGTACGTCTCCACCCCTGTCTTCGACGGCGCGACCGTCGAGGACGTCGACAGCGCGCTCGTCAAGTGGCAGGACGCCCACACGGGCCGCATCAGGATGGACGTCGACAAGTCGCGCCGGGTCGGTGAGCAGGCGTCGGGCAAGATGACGCTGTTCAACGGCCGCACCGGAGAGCCCTTCGAGGAACAGGTGACGGTCGGCTACATGTACATCCTGAAGCTGCTGCACCTGGTCGACGACAAGATCCACGCACGCTCGACCGGCCCGTACTCGCTCGTCACCCAGCAGCCGCTGGGCGGCAAGGCGCAGTTCGGCGGCCAGCGCTTCGGCGAGATGGAGGTCTGGGCGCTCGAGGCGTTCGGCGCCGCCTACACGCTGCAGGAGATGCTGACCATCAAGTCCGACGACACGGTCGGGCGCGTGAAGGCCTACGAGGCGATCGTCAAGGGCGAGAACATCGCCGAGCCGTCGATCCCGGAGTCCTTCAAGGTGCTCCTCAAGGAGATGCAGTCGCTGGCGCTCGACGTCAACGTCGTCTCCGAGGAGGGCCAGCGCGCCGAGATGCGGGACGAGGACGACGACCTGCTGAGGGCGGCCGAGGAGCTCGGCATCGACCTCTCGGGCGTGCGCGCGGCGGCCACCGAGTCCAGCGACGAGGAGCTCGAGGGCGAGGACAGCACCGACGCGTCGGCGGATGACGACGACAGCGAGGACGCCGAGCCCGATCTCGACGAGGTCGGGGTGACCGAGGACGTCGACCTCGACAGCGTCGTCACCGAGGAGTCCCCCGAGTAGCAACGGCCCGGATCGCCACCCGGCAGGCGATCCGGCCAACGAAGCAGCCGGGCCAACAATTCACCCACAGAGCCAGAGAGGCCCACCTGAATGATTGACATCAACAACTTCGACGCGATTGAGATCTCCCTCGCGTCCTCCAAGCAGATCCGCAGCTGGAGCTCGGGCGAGGTCACGAAGCCGGAGACGATCAACTACCGCACGCTGAAGCCGGAGAAGGATGGCCTGTTCTGCGAGCGCATCTTCGGTCCGACCAAGGACTGGGAGTGCTACTGCGGCAAGTACAAGCGCGTCCGCTACAAGGGCATCGTCTGCGAGCGCTGCGGCGTCGAGGTGACCCGCTCGAAGGTCCGTCGCGAGCGCATGGGCCACGTCGACCTCGCCGCGCCGGTCAGCCACATCTGGTTCTTCAAGGGCGTCCCCAGCCGCATCGGCTACCTGCTCGACATGGCGCCGAAGGAACTGGAGAAGGTCCTCTACTTCGCCGCGTCGATCGTCACCTGGGTGGACGACGAGGCACGCGCGAAGGACCTCGACTCGCTCGAGAAGGAGGTCAACAAGGTGCTCGACAGCTACGCCGGCGAGCGCGAGGAGCGCGTGCTCGAACTGCGCGAGTCGCTGGCGCGGCGCGAAAAGTACCTGCAGTCGGGCAAACAGACGAACTTCAACGACGAAGACCACCTGTGGGCCGACTCGCTCGACATCAACCTCAGCAAAATCTCCGACGAAGAGCGCGAGAAGCAGGTCAAGGAGCTGACCAAGGCCTTCGAGGCCGACATCGCGGACACGGAAGCGTACATCGAGGACGCGGCCGAGCGGATGCGCGGCGTCTGGGAGCTCTTCAAGACGATGGAGCCCAAGCAGATCGAGCACGACGAGTCGACGTTCCGCGAGCTCAAGGAGCGCTTCGGCTCGCCCTACGGCTTCGGTGAGTACTTCCGCGGCGGCATGGGCGCGGAGGCGATCCGCGACCTGCTCCAGCAGGTCGACCTCGACGCCGAACGCACTGAACTGGAGGACCAGGTCAAGACGGGCAAAGGCCAGAAGCAGGCCCGCGCGGTCAAGCGCCTGAAGGTCGTCTCGGCCTTCATCCAGTCCGGCAACAAACCGGACATGATGGTGCTCGACGCGGTGCCGGTGATCCCGCCGGAGCTGCGCCCGATGGTCCAGCTGGACGGTGGCCGCTTCGCGACCTCCGACCTCAACGACCTGTACCGCCGGGTGATCAACCGCAACAACCGCCTCAAGCGCCTGCTCGACCTCGGCGCGCCCGAGATCATCGTCAACAACGAGAAGCGCATGCTGCAGGAGGCCGTCGACGCGCTGTTCGACAACGGCCGCCGCGGCCGCCCCGTGACCGGGCCGGGCAACCGCCCGCTGAAGAGCCTCTCGGACATGCTCAAGGGCAAGCAGGGGCGCTTCCGCCAGAACCTGCTCGGCAAGCGCGTGGACTACTCGGGTCGCTCGGTGATCGTCGCCGGCCCGTACCTGAAGCTGCACCAGTGCGGGCTGCCGAAGATCATGGCGCTCGAGCTCTTCAAGCCGTTCATCATGGCGCGGCTCGTCGAGCGCAAGTCGGCGCAGAACATCAAGGCGGCCAAGAAGATGGTCGACTCGATGATCGGCGAGGTCTGGGACGTGCTCGAGGAGGTCATCCACGAGCACCCGGTCCTGCTCAACCGCGCGCCGACGCTGCACCGCCTAGGCATCCAGGCGTTCGAGCCGTTGCTCGTCGAGGGCAAGGCGATCCAGGTCCACCCGCTGGTCTGCCACGCCTTCAACGCCGACTTCGACGGCGACCAGATGGCGGTCCACCTGCCGCTGTCGGCAGAGGCCCAGGCGGAGGCGCGGATCCTGATGCTGTCCTCCAACAACATCCTGTCCCCCGCGCACGGCGCGCCGCTGGCGACCCCGACGCAGGACATGATCCTCGGCGCCTACTACCTGACCTACGGGCCGGAAGCGGACGAGCTCGCGAAGATCGACCGCGCAACCCACGACCCGCGCCCGCACGTGTTCCGGACTGCGCAGGAGGCCGAACTCTCGTATGAGGCCGGTGTCGTGAAGCTGCACGACGTCGCCGAGTTCCGCCCGTACGGGCGCGAGGGCGGCCACGTGCTGACGACGATCGGGCGGATGATCTACAACGACCGCATCGAGCGTGCGCTCGCCGAGGCGCTGGGCGACGAGTTCGACCCCTCGAAGTACACGTTCGTCAACCAGTCGATGAAGAAGCGCGACACGACGCGGCTGATCGACCTGCTGGTCCAGAACTACGGCGCGACCACGATCTCGCTGGTACTCGACGCGTTCAAGGACCTGGGCTTCAAGTACGCGACCCAGGCGGGGATCACGATCTCCAAGAACGACGTCGTGGTGCCGCCCGAGAAGCAGGACATCCTCGACAAGTTCGACGCGCTGGTCGCCGACATCACCGGTCAGTACGACGACGGGCTGATCACGCAGGAGGAGCGCCACGAGGCGGTCGTCGAGCAGTGGAACGCGGCGACCGACGAGGTCGCCGAGGCGATGATCAAGAACCTCGACGAGCTCAACCCCATCTTCATGATGGCCAACTCAGGCGCCCGTGGCTCGTTCAAGCAGATCCGCCAGCTGGCCGGCATGCGCGGCCTGATGGCCAACCCGAAGGGTGAAATCATCGAGCGTCCGATCAAGGCCAACTTCATGGAGGGCCTGTCGGTGCTCGAGTACTTCATCTCGACCCACGGGGCGCGAAAGGGACTCGCCGACACAGCGCTGCGCACGGCCGACTCCGGCTATCTGACGCGGCGCCTGGTCGACGTCGCCCAGGACGTGATCATCCGCGACGCCGACTGCGGCACCGAGGAATACATCGAGATGCCGGTCTTCAAGGTCGACGGCGAGCCCAACGACGGGCTGGTCGGGCGCATCGCCGCGCTGCCGATCGAGACCAAGCGGCACCGCATGCTGGCTGAGCAGGGCACCGAAATCGGACGCGAGCAGCTGGCCGACATCGCCAGCGCGTTCGCAGACGAGCGCGAGAAGGGAAGCGAGATCACGGTACCCGTGCGCTCGGTGCTCAAGTGCGAGGCTCCGAGCGGGGTCTGCCAGGCCTGCTACGGACGCGCGATGGCGACCGGCACGCTCGCGCAGATCGGCGACGCGGTCGGGATCGTCGCGGCCCAGTCGATCGGCGAGCCCGGCACGCAGCTGACCATGCGCACGTTCCACACCGGCGGCGTCGCCGGCGCGGACATCACGCACGGCCTGCCCCGCGTCGTCGAGCTCTTCGAGGCACGCCGCCCGAAGGGCCTTGCGAAGATCGCCGAGCAGGACGGGACGGTGACGATCGAGGAGACCGACAAGGCGCTCACCGTCGTCATCACTGACGACGCCGGTGAGGAGCACAGGCACGCGTTCCCGCGCCGCACGCGGCTGTTCGTCTCAGACGGCGAGAAGATCAAGGCCGGTAGGCAGCTCAACGAGGGGTCGGTCTACCCGCACGAGCTGCTGGCGATCCGGGGACGGACCGAGACCGAGCAGTACCTCGTCAAGGAGGTGCAGGAGGTCTACAAGTCCCAGGGCGTCGACATCAACGACAAGCACATCGAGCTGATCGTCCGTCAGATGCTCAAGAAGGTCCGCGTCGACCAGAAGGGCGACACCGACTACCTGCCCGGACAGTTCGTCGACCGCTTCGAGTTCGCCAAGGCCAACGACGCGGTCGGCGCCAAGAAGGGCGAGCAGGCTCAGTTCGAGGACATCATCCTGGGGATCACCAAGGCCTCGCTGAACACGGACTCGTTCCTTTCGGCGGCCTCCTTCCAGGAGACGACCAAGGTGCTGACCGACGCCGCCCTGGAGGGCAAGATCGACCGCCTGAACGGGCTCAAGGAGAACGTGATCATCGGCAAGCTGATCCCGGCCGCGACCGGGCTGAAGCGCTACCGGCGGATCGAGATCGAACCCTCCGAGCCGCTGCCGCGGGCGATCGACGACGTCGGCCTGCTCGACCAGGACGAGATCGCAGCGGAGCTCGGGCTCACCGACGGCGACGCGCTGAACGGCGGCTACGGCCAGGAGTTCGACGCCGACCTCGCCTCGCTCGAGAAAATCGGCGCCGGCGGCACCGACCCGGGCTTCGCCGAGGAGCTCGCCGAGCTCGAGGTCCCGGTCGAGGACGCAAAGGACAAGGAGTAGCTTCCGCCGCGAGGCGCCTGACACGCTCAACCGCCGCCCGCCTTCGCGCGGGCGGCGGTCGTTAAGGGGCTCGCCCCAGCGACGCCGTGGCCGTCTGCCCGAACAGGTCGCGGAACGCGACCGTCGCCGTCAGTCGCGCGCGGCGGTGGGAGTGAAGGAAACGCCGTCCGCTGAGCGGGACCTGGACGACGACCCGCCGGCGCGACCCGTCGGGGAGCGCGACGACCCGGCGGGCGACGAGGGCGCGCCCCGCGAAGAGCTCGACCCGCGCGAGCCCTGGGCCCGAGCTCTGCACCGAGAAGGGGATCCGGACCCGGAAGGCGTATGGGCGGGCGATGCGGTGCGGGGAGCCGAGCGTCACCGACGGCGCTCTCGCCGCTCCGCCCGCGGCAGGATCGAGCGTGAACGAAGGCGAGAGGAAGGCCAGCGCGAAGCGCAGGCTCGTCGCCGGCCGCCGGGCGCCTTCGGGGATTGCGGCGAGCCATACCGTTCCCGCGAGGAGCAGCGACCCACCCGCCAGGGGAAGGGCGAGCACGCCCGAGCCGCCTTCCCCTTCGTCTTCCAGGAAGGTGTTCGCTCCCAGCGCTCGCGTGGCTTCGCCGAGCGGGTTGTGGATGTCCGGCAGCACTTCTTCGGCGCCGCCCCCGAAGACGACGGCCGTCGCTCTGCCCGGGGGCCGGGCGAAGGCGAGGTCGAAGGCGCCTGCGGGGGTGATGCGCTCGGCCTCGAGTACGGCGGGAGCGACGCGCGGTTCGGCGAGTTCCTGCGCCGAGTTCCGTCGGCGAAACACTTCGCGGGCGTACGCTCGGGCTCGACCCGGCTGGTGGACCGCGAGGATCGAACCGTCCTGCGCGCGGAGGACGAGCGAGCCGCGCAGTTCGGATTCTTCGAAGTTCAGGTAGCCACGGTTGCCGAACGATTCATCGAACTTGCCTGCCGCGTCGTAGCCGACGAGGCCGGCTCCCAAGGCACGTTCGTTGTGGGGTTCCCGGTTCCCGGGCACGATCGTCTCGACGACGGTGCGCCCGTCCGACGCCGTGCTCGCCCCGACGGGCTCGGGGACCTGGCCGTATGAGTCGCTGAGCGTGAACACCGGCAACTTGAACGGCTTGCCGCCGTTGTAGGACGGGTCCACCGCCCCCGCGCTCGTGACCCGCGTCATCAGGTTCTTGGGGCCTTCCCGGATGCCGCCTTCGGGATCCTTTTCGGTGACCCGCTCCTGGCCCTGCGCGACCAGCGACCCGCCCGGGCCGGCTTCGAGCGAGAGCCCGACGCCTTCTTCACCGGGCACCAGCGCGATGCCTCCGCTGCCGAAGCCGGGGTCGAGCGTGCCGGCGGGCGTCAGCCGCGAAAGGGCCCAGCGGAACCTAGCTTGGTTGCTGCCGGGATCCTGAACGACGATCTCTCGCTGCCCGGCGAAGGTGAGGGTGCCGTCTTCTCCCACCGCGGCAACGTGGTCACACTGACAGCCGCCCTGTATCCCGGCCTCCGCGGTCCCGTTCACGCCATACCCACGGTCGATCGACCCGTCGGGCTTCAGCCTGACGGCCGCGAGCGGGAGGTGGCGGTACCCCCATTCCAGCGGCTGCGCGAGCAGGCCTTTAGCCGACTCCCTGCCGACCAGCAGGATGTGCCCGTCGCCGCCCTGCACGAGGATCTGCTCGAACGCGAGCTTCGCGTCGACGGTCGCGATCCCTTCCGAGCCGAACGAAGGATCGAGAGCGCCGGTCGAGGTCACCTTTGCGACGTAGACGCGGCCCGAGTGTTCGACCGTCCCCGCCAGCAACGCGCCGCCACCGGGGAGCGCGACGCCGGCAACAAGAGTCGCGCGCCCGCTCGCGACCGGGATCAGCACGCGTCCGGGCGCCTGTTCGACCCGAACCGCGGCAAGCGCGGCCGGCGCCCCGGCGATGGCACCCGCCGCCGCCACCGCCGTTGCGAGCGCGGCGAGAACCCGGGGTCGGTAGCCCATGCGCCAGTATCGGCGCGCGCGGTCGCCTGCGTGACCGCCGTTCACAGGCGCGCAACGCATCTCGGCTCGCCGAGCGATGGTGCGCTCGTGAGCAACGTCTCACCGCGACTCCGCTACGCCGGCGCCCGATGCGTGTTTGATCAGGGCGTGGGTGTCCCCACGATCACGCGCCGGTCGCTGCTGAAGGCGGGAGCCGGCGCCTTCGCCGGGATCGCGCTCCGGCCCGCCGGGGCGCTGGCCGCTCACGCGACACGGGCGGCCGTCGAGACAGTCGCCCTCGGCCGCGTGGGACCGATCCGCGCCGTCGAGCTGCCAGCCGACGTCGCCGTCGCGGGGCTGCAATGGACCGGGGCGGCGACGTCGCCCCTCGAGTTGCGGGTGCGACGGCGCAACGGCGCCTGGGGCCCATGGACCGCTGCCGGAGCCCACGGCCACGGCCCCGACTCGGCTTCTACACCGCCGCACAATGGCGATCCGCTCTGGATCGGCGGCGCGCGCCACCTTCAGGTGCGAAGCGCCGAGCCCGTGGCGCGGGCGCGGTTGGCGCTCGTCCGGGGCACGGCCGCCGCGCTCGATCCGAACGCGGCACGCGACGCGGCGCTGCCGCTCGCCCAGCCCCTACTGGAGGCGGGCGCCGGCCAACCGCAGATCATCGCCAGGGCCGCCTGGGCGAAGGGCATCCCGCTTCCGCGCGTGGCGCCCGCCTACGGCGAGGTGAAGCTCGCCTTCGTGCACCACACGGAGAATCCCAACGGCTATGCGGCGGGCCAGGTGCCGGCGATGCTGCGGGCGATCTTCCTGTTCCACCGCGAAGTCAACGGCTGGCACGACATCGGCTACAACTTCGCGATCGACCGCTTCGGCCGCGTCTGGGAGGCGCGAGCGGGCGGGATCGACGAACCGGTCGCCGGGGCACAGGCCGGCGGATACAACTTCGTCTCGACGGGCGTCGCCGTGCTCGGCTCGTACTCTGGCACCCGCATCTCGGCGCCGGCACGTCGCTCGCTGCAGCGGCTGCTCGCGTGGAAGCTCTCGCTCCATGGCATCCCGCCCGCCGGACGGGTCGTCGTGCGGGTCAATCCGGCCGGCGCCTCCTACAGCAAATACCCCGCAGGGGCCCGCGTCTCGCTGCCCCGGATCGCGGGCCACCGCGACGCCGACACCACGGCCTGTCCCGGCGACGCGCTCTACGGGCAGCTGCCCGGCATCCGCCGGCGGGTGCGCCCGATGGCCGCAGGCGCCGTGCGGGCGACGCTCGCGCTCGTGCCGGTGCCGGTCGAAGCACCGGCTCAACCGGTCCCGCCACAGCCGGTCCCGGCGCAGCCGTTGCCGCAGCTGCTCGTCACGCTGGCCCGCCTCGACGGCACGCCGGTGGCGGGCGCGCCCGTGCAACTACAGGCGCGCACGGTCGCGCGCCGCGGCGTGATCGTGGACCACACGACCATCGCCGAGGGTCTCACGGATGCGAATGGGCGCTGCCTGCTCGCGGCCTCGTTCGCGGTCGGCGCTCAGACGCTCCTCTGGGTGCGGGCGCTGTACGCGGGCGGCCCGGGCGGCGGGGCGGCTGTCTCGCCGGCCGTCGAAGTGGCCCCGGTGGCGGCGCCCACCAGCCTGGCGGCGCCGGCCTCTAGCTCGACGGCCCGAGCGCCGTCGCCCACTCCATGAGCAGCTCCGCCTCGCGCGCGGTGAGACCGAGCCGCGGGTCCGTCTCGACGAGCAGCGTCGGCGCCGCGCGCCGCTGCGCCCACGCGTGGCAGTCGGCGTCGAGTGCGTCGTCGATCCAGGCCAGCGGGCGATCTCCAGCGTGATGTTCGATCGCGTCGAGCTTCCAGTGCGCGTTGGAGCGCCCGACGGCGCGCTCGAAGCGCAGGAAGGGCAGGCCGGCGGGCAGGCCGAGCAGGTGGGGGAGGTGCTCATCGGCCCGCTCTTCCCAGCCGCTGGCCCATACGAGCTCGAAATGCTCAGCCAGGTCGAGCAGGTGAGCGGCCGCATTGGCCGAAAGGAAGTGCGGTATGCCCTCGACCGAGTGGAACCGGCCGGCGGACGGGCCGTCGCCCGCGTCGGGCGCGCCCGCGCCGAGCGCAGCCCCGTCGCCCGCAAACAGCGAGATCACGCCGTCGATGTCGACCATCAGGAGCGGCCGGCTGGGCCGGCCGGGCGCCGGTGCGGCTGCAGACCCGCGCGCGGCGGGCGCTCGATCGGAAACGTCCGAATCTCCCACGGTTGCAGGGTACTTCGCGATTCCGAGGGACTCTTTAGGTTGTACAGAGGTCGCGACGGGTACGCTCCCCGAACGGTCGATCCGCCTATCCCCGCCGAGGCGGAGTAAAGCAGTGGCTCACCGCCGTCGATCAAAGCCACCGCGAACGACCTCCCTCCAATGACTCTAGATCTAGGAATCCTCCTCGCCCTCGCCTGCGCCTTCGTGGCGAACCTGGGCTTCTTCTACAAGTACCGTGGCGCCAACTCGGTGCCCAAGGTGCAGGCCATGCACCCGCTTCGCTCTGCGAGAAGGCTCTACTCGTCGAAGTGGTTCTGCCTCGGGATGCTCACCGCCACCGCCAGCTGGGGCCTGCACGTCGCCGCCCTGACGCTGGCGCCGATGTCGGTCGTCCAGGTCGCGCTCGCCGCCGGCGTCGTGTTCATCGCCGTGATGGCCGAGCGGCTCTTCGGCTTCGAGGTCGGGAAGCGCCAGTGGATCGGGCTGACCCTGACGGCCGCCGGCCTCGTGCTGCTCGGCCTGACGCTGCCGGCCATGCACGGCGCGCACTCGCACTTCTCGAACGTCGGCATGATCTCCTTCGAGGCCGGCCTGTTCTTCATCGGCGGCCTGCTGATCATGGGCCCGCGGATGGGCGGCCCCGTCGAGCACCACGGCGTGATGCTCGCCGCCGCCGCCGGCATCCTCTTCGGCGTCTCCGACACCGCGATCAAGGCCCTGACCGGGATCACCGGAGCCCACGGGCTGCTCGGCCTCGCGACCAGCCCCTGGCTGGCGGTCGCGATCGCCGCTTCGATCGTCGCCTTCTACTCCTCCGCGCGCGGCCTGCAGGACGGGGACGCGGTGCCCGTGATCGCCGTCACCGGCACGGCCGCCAACATCGCCGGGATCGCCGGCGGGATCATCGTCTTCGGCGACCCGATGGCCGGCAGCGCGCTCGGCGTGACACTGCAGGCGCTGGCCTTCGTGCTCGTGATCGTCGCCTCGGCGATGATGCCGGCCCCGGTGCGGGCCTCAGGCGCCGCCGGCGCCGCCGCCACCGCCGCCAGCCCGGCCTAGCCGCCGCCTTCCCCGCTCCGGCGGGCGCGTGCGTGCTGCTACCATCTCCCGCCGGATGCCGACCACCTCTCAGCTCGTCCGCAAGGGCCGTGTCGCCCCCAAGAAGAAGCTCGCCACCCCCGGCTTGAAGTCGGGCAAAGGCCGCAAGAAGAAGGTCGCTGCCCCGCAGCGCCGCGGCGTCTGCACCCGGGTGTACACGACGACCCCGAAGAAGCCTAACTCCGCGCTGCGCAAGGTCGCGCGCGTGCGCATCTCCGGCTCGATGGAGGTCACGGCCTACATCCCGGGCGAGGGACACAACCTGCAGGAGCACTCGGTCGTGCTCGTCCGCGGCGGCCGCGTCAAGGACCTGCCGGGCGTCCGCTACAAGGTCGTCCGGGGCACGCTCGACGCCGCCGGCGTCAGCGACCGCAAGAAGTCGCGCTCGCAGTACGGCGTCAAGAAAAAATAGCCACCGCCGCATTCCCGAGCCCGGAGACCTCCCGACCTAGATGCCCCGCCGCGCAGCCGCCCAGATCCGTCCGGTCGAGCCCGACCCGATCCACCGCTCCAAGCTCGTCCAGCAGGTCATCAACAAGGTCATGCTCGACGGCAAGAAGTCGACGGCCGAGCGCATCGTCTACGACGCGCTTGCGCTGATCGGCGAGCGCTCGGACAAAGACCCGCTGGAGACGCTCGAGGCGTCGATCCGCACGCTGACCCCGACGCTCGAGGTTCGCTCGCGTCGCGTCGGCGGCGCCACCTACCAGGTGCCCGTCGAGGTCCCCGTCCGCCGCGCCCGCACGCTCGCCGTCCGCTGGCTCGTCGAGTTCGCCCGCCAGCGCCGTGAGAAGACGATGGCCCAGCGCCTCGCCAACGAGCTGCTGGACGCGATCTCCCAGCAGGGCGGGGCCTACAAGCGCAAGGACGACATCTACCGTATGGCCCAGGCGAACAAGGCGTTCGCCCACTACCGCTGGTGAGTCGCGACTAGATCTCGTGGCGGCGGCGGGCGTCGGCGTACCACTCGTGGACCAGTAGCGCGACGCGACGATCCTCGTCCGGGTTCGCGGCCAGGCCCATGGCGCCGGTGCGGGCGTCGGCGAGCCACGTCGTCAGCTGGTCCTCGGAGACGCCCTCCCGCAGAAGGCCGCCGATGCGGGTCGCGTAGCCCGCGTACTCATCCGCCGGGACGTCCCCGCTGCCGATCGGGTTCCACTGCTCCCTGAGCAGGCGCGCCATCGGCTCCTGGCCGGAGGCATTCCACCAATCCCACCAGAGCTGCTCGCGGTCCTCGAGTCCGGACACGACTGTGGAGGCTAGCGTTCCATCCCCCTTGAAAGAAGATCCTTAGGTACCTAACATTTCGGTACCGAATGTCTTCCGCCGCTGCAGCCAGGACCGAGCCCGTGAAGATCGAGCGCCACGTGTGGGTGATCTCGGGCGTCGTGATCCTCGGGATGATCATGTCGATCCTCGACACGACGATCGTCAACGTCGCGCTCGACACGCTCTCGAAGGACCTTCACGCCCCGATCTCCCAGGTGCAATGGGTCGTCACCGGCTACCTGCTGGCGCTGGCTGCCGTGATGCCGGTGACGGGCTGGATGGCGCGGCGCTTTGGCGCCAAGCGCGTCTACCTCGTCTCGCTGCTGCTGTTCACGCTCGGCTCGATCGCCTGCGGGTTCTCGAACACGCTCGTCGCGCTCGTCATCTTCCGCGTGCTGCAGGGCATCGGCGGCGGCATGATCATGCCGCTCGCGCAGCTGATCATGGCCCAGGTCGCGGGGCCGCAGCGGATGGGGCGGGTGATGGGCGTCGTCTCGATGCCCGCGATGCTCGCCCCGATCCTCGGCCCGGTCGTCGGCGGCGTGATCCTGCAGAACCTGCACTGGTCGTGGATCTTCTTCGTCAACGCCCCGATCGGCGCGGTCGCGATGTACCTCGGCTGGCGGATGCTGCCCGAGACCGACTCAGGCGAGGCCGGACCGCTCGACAGGCTTGGGCTGGCGCTGCTGCCGGCGGGCGCCGCGCTGACGATCTTCGGCATCTCGAAGCTCGGTTCCGGCGGGTCGTTGGGTTCGCCCGGAGTGCTCGGGCCGCTGATCGCCGGGATTCTCCTGAGCGTCGCGTTCTGCCTGCACGCCCTGCGAATCCCGCGCCCCCTGCTCGACATCAGGCTGTACAAGAACAAAGTCTTCGCGGGCGCCTCGTTCACGACCTTCGGCCTCGGCGCCGCGCTTTTCGGCGCGATGATCCTCGTGCCGCTCTACTACCAGAGCGTCCGCCACCTGAGCGTGATCGACACCGGCCTCCTCAACGGCCCGCAGGGGATCGGCGCGCTGATCATGATGCCGATCGCGGGCCGTCTGACAGAGCGCTACGGCGGCGGGCGGATCGCGATCATCGGCGTCTCGCTGCTCGCGCTCAGCACGATCCCGCTCGCCTTCATCGGCGCGAACACCTCTTATCTAGCGATCTCGGCCGTGCTGTTCGTCCGCGGGATGAGCATCGGCCTCGGCTTCATGCCGGCGATGACCGCCGCCTTCGCGGCGATGCGCCCGGAGCAGCTCTCTGACGCGACGCCCCAGATCAACGTGGTGATGCGGCTCGGCAGCGCTGTCGGCGTCGCGATCCTTGCCGTCGTGCTCCAGCGCGCGTCGGTTGGCGCCCACACCTCCGCCCAGCTCGCCGATGCGTTCGGGCACACCTTCTGGTGGGCGTTCGGGATCGCCCTGCTGTCCCTGCTCCCGTGCCTGGTGCTGCTGAAAGCCGAGCGCCCGAGAGACACCGAGGCCGTGGCGCGCGACGAGGAGACCGAGTCGCTGCTGCGTCACGAGAGCGCGATGGAGGCGGGGATCTAGCGATGGCCGCGACGGACGAGTCCCGCCGGGCGCGCGCTGCGACGCTCGAAAGCGGCGCCGGCGCGCCGGCGCCCGCGGACGCCTTCCCGGACCTGACCGCGCTCGGCCTCGCCTTCCGGCATCTGTTCAGGGCGGTCAGCCGCATGCGCGGCCGCGACACCCACCTCGGCGGCAGCGAGATCAGCCACGCCCAGTTCGAGCTCCTGATCGAGCTCCACGACCGCGGCGAGCTCTCGGCCGGCGAGCTCGCGCTGGCCGCTCGCCTCTCGCCCGCAAGCGTCACCCAGATGCTCGACGGACTCGAGGAGTCCGGTCACGTCGAGCGCGCGCGCTCGGAGAGCGACCGGCGCGTCGTGCTCGCGCGGCTGACGCCCCCCGGCCGCGCGCGGGTCGCCGCCAAGCGGGCGGCTTGGCGCGAGCGCTGGGAGCTCGCCCTCTCGGACGTCTCACCGCGCGAGATGCGGGCGGCCACGAAGGTCATGGAGCGCCTCGCCGGGGTCTTCCACGAGGACCCGTGCGAGCGCGCCGACGAGGACGGCTCCTAGCGCGCCCGAGCCGGCCGCCCGGCGACGCTCTCGATGCGCCGAAATCCCCCGCCGTCACGGGCAGGAAGGCCACCAGGGAAGGCGAACCCCTCTGCTATAGTCGCCGAGGCGCCACGGGGGGAGATCGCTTGCGAGCGATCCGTCCGTGGGACGTGATCGAAGATGGAGACCTCGAGCAGATAACTACGCGGAACGGTCCGACACAGACCAGCAGCGCGTGTGGGCCCGAGGGGCCCATTTTTTTCGCCCGCCACCATCCCCCGAACTGAAAAGCCCAGGATCCTGATCGATGCCTAGAAAGTTCTCTCTCGAAAACACCCGCAACATCGGGATCATGGCGCACATCGACGCCGGCAAGACGACGACGACCGAGCGCATCCTCTACTACACCGGGCGCACCTACAAGATCGGCGAGGTCCACGAGGGCGCGGCCGTCATGGATTGGATGGAACAGGAGCAGGAGCGCGGGATCACGATCACCTCCGCCGCCACCACGGCGCAGTGGAACGACCACCGCATCAACATCATCGACACGCCCGGCCACGTCGACTTCACGGTCGAGGTCGAGCGCTCGCTCCGCGTCCTCGACGGCGCGATCGCGTTGTTCGACTCCGTCGCAGGCGTCGAGCCCCAGTCGGAGACCGTCTGGCGCCAGGCCGACAAGTACCACGTCCCGCGCATCGCCTACATCAACAAGATGGACCGCATCGGCGCCGACTTCGAGCAGGGCGTGCAGACGATGATCGACCGCCTCGGCGCGCACCCGGTGCCGATCCAGCTGCCGATCGGCGCCGAGGCCGACTTCCTGGGCGTGGTCGACCTGATCCGCATGAAGGCGATCGTCTACAAAGACGACCTCGGCAAGGAACAGGAAGAGACCGACATCCCCGCCGAGCTCGCCGAAGCTGCGCAGGCCGCGCGCGAGCACCTGCTCGAGGAGGTCTCCCACTACGACGACGAGCTGCTCGAACTGATCCTCGAGGAGGCCGAGATCTCCGAGGAGGCGCTCAAGAAGGCGATCCGCCACGCGACGCTGTCGACCAAGCTGACGCCGGTGCTGTGCGGCTCCTCCTTCAAGAACAAGGGCGTGCAGCCGCTGCTCGACGCCGTCGTCGACTACCTGCCTTCGCCGCTCGACGTTCCGCCGGTCGTCGGCACCGAACTCATCAGAGGCGAGGAGCAGGAGCGCGAGGTCGTCCGCAAGGCCGACGACTCCGAGCCCTTCGCGGCGCTCGCCTTCAAGATCATGACCGACCCCTACGTCGGCAAGCTCACCTACTTCCGCGTCTACTCCGGCCGCCTCGAGGCCGGGGCCCGCGTGCTCAACGTCGGCACCGGGCGCACGGAGCGGATCGGGCGCGTGCTGATGATGCACGCCAACGACCGCGAGGAGGTCGACGAGGTCTACGCCGGCGACATCGCCGCGGCCGTGGGCATCAAGCAGGTCATGACCGGCGACACGCTGGCCGCGCCGGACGCCCCGATCCACCTCGAGAACATCGTTTTCCCGGAGCCCGTCATCAAGGTCGCCGTCGAGCCAAAGACGAAGGTCGACCAGGAGAAGATGTCGACGGCGCTCGGCCGCCTCGCCGAGGAGGACCCGACCTTCCAGGTCCGCTCCAACGAGGAAACCGGCCAGACCGAGATCTCCGGGATGGGCGAGCTGCACCTCGAGGTGATCGTCGACCGCATGAAGCGCGAGTTCGGCGTCGAGGCCAACGTCGGCCGCCCGCAGGTGTCCTACCGGGAGACCGTCCGCGGCACCGCCGAGAAGGTCGAAGGCAAGTTCGTCCGCCAGACGGGCGGCTCGGGCCAGTTCGGCGTCGTCTTCATCACCGTCGAGCCGGCGCCCGGCGAGGGCTTCGAGTTCGTCAACAAGATCAAGGGCGGCGCGGTTCCCTCGGAATACATCCCGGCCGTCAAGAAGGGCATCGAGGAGGCGCTCGAGAACGGCGTCAAGGCCGGCTATCCGATGGTCGACGTGAAGGTCACGCTGATCGACGGCAAGTACCACGACGTCGACTCCTCGGAGATCGCCTTCAAAGTGGCCGGCTCGCTGGCCATCAAAGAGGCCGCCAAACGCGCCAAACCAGTCCTGCTCGAGCCGATCTTCGCGGTCGAGGTCGTGACGCCCGAGGAGTTCCTCGGCGACGTCATCGGCGACCTCTCGCGGCGGCGCGGCCGGGTCGAAGGCCAGGAGCGCCGCGGCAACGCGCTGGCGGTCACCGCCAAGGTGCCGCTCAGCGAGATGTTCGGGTACGCGACCGACCTGCGATCGAACACGCAGGGGAGGGCGAACTACACGATGCAGTTCGAGTCCTACGAAGAGGTTCCGCCGAACATCGCCGAGAAGGTCGTCGAACAGCGCACGGGCGAGCCGGTGCCCGCCTAGGAGCCCCGACGCGGGCCGGCACGACAGCACGACCGGGCAGCAGCAGTCAACGAATCACGCAGTTAGATAGATTTCCCCGGTTCGCCCTCTATGAGCGGCGGACCTACAAGCCGAGTTAGGAGCGAACAGAAAGTGGCGAAGGAGAAATTCGAGCGCGATAAGCCGCACGTCAACGTCGGGACCATCGGTCACATCGACCATGGCAAGACGACGCTGACCGCTGCCATCACGTCGGTGCTGGCGGAGCAGGGCGGTGCCGAAGCCAGGAGCTTCGAGGAGATCGACAACGCGCCCGAGGAGAAGGAACGCGGGATCACGATCGCGACCTCTCACGTCGAGTACCAGACCGAGAACCGCCACTACGCGCACGTCGACTGCCCGGGTCACGCCGACTACGTCAAGAACATGATCACGGGCGCCGCGCAGATGGACGGCGCGATCCTGGTCGTCTCGGCGGCCGACGGCCCGATGCCGCAGACCCGCGAGCACATCCTGCTGGCGCGTCAGGTCGGCGTCCCCTACATCGTCGTGTTCCTCAACAAGGCCGACATGGTCGACGACGAGGAGCTGCTCGAGCTCGTCGAGGTCGAGGTGCGCGAGCTGCTCTCCGAGTACGACTTCCCCGGTGACGACATCCCGTTCATCACCGGCTCGGCGCTGAAGGCGCTCGAAGGCGACGACGCCTACAAGCAGAAGATCCTCGAGCTGGCCGCGGCGCTGGACTCCTACATCCCGGAGCCGGTCCGCGAGCTCGACAAGCCGTTCCTGATGCCGGTCGAGGACGTCTTCTCGATCACCGGTCGCGGCACCGTCGCAACGGGCCGCGTCGAGCAGGGCATCGTCAACACCGGCGACACGGTGGAAATCGTCGGCGTGCACGACTCGACCTCCACGGTCGTCACCGGCGTCGAGATGTTCCGCAAGATCCTCGACCAGGGCCAGGCCGGCGACAACGTCGGCTGCCTGCTGCGCGGGACCAAGCGCGAGGAGATCGAGCGCGGTCAGGTGCTCTGCAAGCCCGGCTCGATCACGCCCCACACCAAGTACAAGGCAGAGGTCTACGTCCTCAAGAAGGAGGAGGGTGGCCGCCACACCCCGTTCTTCACGGGCTACCGGCCTCAGTTCTACTTCCGCACGACCGACGTCACCGGGGTGGCCAAGCTCCCCGAGGGCGTCGAGATGGTCATGCCCGGAGACAACGTCCAGATGGAGATCGAACTGATCCAGCCGATCGCCATGGATCAGGGCCTGCGCTTCGCCATCCGAGAGGGTGGCCGCACGGTCGGCTCGGGCGTGGTCAGCGAGATCATCGAGTAGCACCGCGCGCCCCGGCAGGGAGCCGGGGCCGCATTGACGACAGATACGACGAATTCAAGGCCCCGTCGCCGAAGGCGCGGCGGGAAGGGGCGGGTTCCGCAGGAATCCGCTCTTTCTACGCCGCAGGGGCCGGCGGCGCGGGAATCCGCGCGGCGAGCCCAGGCGCCTTGAAAACCACAGACAGCAACTACAGGACACACAGAGAAAACCCACGCAGATGGCAGCCGCCAACCAGAACAAGATCCGCATCAGGCTGAAGGCCTACGACACGTCGGCGATCGAGTCCGCCGCCAAGGAGATCGTCGAGACGGCGACCCGTACCGGCGCCAGCGTGTCCGGTCCCGTGCCGCTGCCGACCGAGAAGAACGTCTACTGCGTGATCCGCTCGCCGTTCAAGGACAAGGACTCGCGCGAGCATTTCGAGATCCGCACGCACAAGCGGCTGATCGACATCCACCAGCCGACGCCGAAGACGGTCGACTCGCTGCAGCGCCTCGACCACCTGCCGGCCGGCGTCGACATCGAGATCCGCCTCGCGACCTGACCCGACACGATGCCCGCGATCCTCGCAAAGAAGCTCGGCATGACCCAGGTCTTCCAGGAGGACGGCTCGGTCGCGCGCGTGACCGTGCTCGAGGCCGGCCCGTGCCCGGTGACGGCGATCCGCACCGTCGAACGCGACGGCTACGAGGCCGTCCAGCTCGCCTTCGGGACGAGCAAGGAGAAGCACCTCACCAAAGCCGAGCTCGGCCACCTCGCGAAGGCCGACGCGCCGCCGCTGCGCACGCTCGTCGAGTTCCGCGGCGAGGCCGGCGAGCTGACGCTCGGCGAGACCGTGACAGTCGAGGTGTTCGAGGCCGGCTCGCGGGTCAAGGTCGCCGGCATCTCCAAGGGCAAGGGCTTCCAGGGGACGATCAAGCGCCACAACTTCAGCCGCGGCCCGTCCTCGCACGGCTCGCACAACGTCCGCGCGCCCGGCTCGATCGGCGCCTCGGCCACGCCCTCGCGCGTCTTCAAGGGCATCCGCGGCCCGGGCCAGATGGGCAACAAGCGCGTCACGCAGAAGGGACTCGAGGTCGTCCAGGTCGACGCCAAGGAGAACCTGATGCTCGTCCGCGGCTCGGTCCCCGGGCCGCGCGGCGGGATCGTGGAGGTGCGCACCGATGGCTGACGCACCGATCCTGAGCGCCGGCGCCGGCGCAGCCCGCAAGGCCAAACTCGACGACGCGGCCTTCGGCAGCAGCTTCTCCGGGACGCTCGTGCACCAGAGCGTGCGCGCCGAGCAGGCCGCCCGCCGCCGCGGCACCGCCGCCACGAAAACCCGCGGGATGGTCTCCGGCGGCGGCGCCAAGCCATGGCGCCAGAAGGGCACCGGCCGCGCCCGCGCCGGCTCGAGCCGTTCGCCGATCTGGACCGGCGGCGGCACCGTCTTCGGCCCCCACCCGCGCTCCTATACCTTCAAGGTCAACCGCAAGGAGCAGCGCGCCGCGCTGCGCAGCGCCCTGTCGCTGCACGCCGGACGTGGCTCGCTCGCGATCCTCGATGCCGGCTCCTTCGCAGCGCCGAAGACGAGCCAGGCCGTCGACCTGCTCGACGACTGGGACCAGCCCCGGCCGACGCTCGTCGTGCTCGGCCCCGAGGAGTCCGCCGCCGCGCTGTCGTTCCGCAACCTCGCGCGCGTCGCTGTCGCCGAGGCCGACGAGGTCGGCGTCACCGACATCGTCGGCGCCGCCTCGCTGCTGGTCTCCGAGCAGGCGCTCGAGGCGCTGACCGCACGCACCGGCGCACCGCGCGCCCGCACCGGGAGCGCGAGCTGATGGAGCACACCCAGGTCATCATCCGCCCGGTCGTCTCCGAGAAGAGCTACGTGCTCTCGGCCGCCAACCGCTACACCTTCCGCGTCCACCCCGACGCCCACAAGACCGAGATCCGCCAGGCCGTCGAGGCGCTCTTCGACGTCCACGTGGTCGACGTCCGCACGCTGAGCGTGAAGTCCAAGCCCAAGCGTCGCGGTCAGACCAGCGGACGCACGCGCCAATGGAAGAAGGCGATCGTGCAGGTGCGCGCCGGCGAGTCGATCCCGGTCTTCCAGGGCCTCGCGGGGCTGGAGGCCTAGCCGATGCCGATCCGCAAGCCCAAGCCCACGAGCCCCGGCCGGCGCTTCGTCTCCTACGCCGACTTCGCCGAGGTGACGAAGTCCAAGCCGGAGAAGTCGCTCGTCGAAGGCCTCAAGAAGAGCGGCGGTCGCAACGCCTACGGCCGCAAGACGTCCCGCCACCGCGGCGGCGGCGCCAAGCGCGCCTACCGCCGGGTCGACTTCAAGCGCCGCAAGGACGGCGTGCCGGCGAAGGTCGCGGCGATCGAGTACGACCCCAACCGCTCGGCCTACATCGCGCTGCTGCACTACACCGACGGCGAGAAGCGCTACATCCTGGCGCCCCAGCGCCTGACCGTCGGCATGACCGTCGCCTCCGGCGAGGGCGCCGACATCGCCGTCGGCAACTGCCTGGAGCTGTCGCGGATGCCGGTCGGCACCGTCGTCCACAACGTCGAGCTGCAGCCCGGGCGCGGCGGCCAGATGGCGCGCTCGGCCGGCGCCTCGGCGCAGCTGATGGCCAAGGACGGCGACATGGCGACGCTGCGCCTGCCCTCGGGCGAGATGCGGATGGTCCGCGCCGAGTGCCGCGCGACCGTCGGCGTGATCGGCAACGCCGACCATCAGAACGTGAAGATCGGCAAGGCCGGCCGCAAGCGCCACATGGGCGTGCGCCCGCAGACCCGCGGCACCGCCATGAACCCGGTCGACCACCCGCACGGCGGCGGCGAGGGCTCGACCACGGCCGGGCGCCACCCGGTGACGCCGTGGGGCGTGCCGACGCTCGGCTACCGCACCCGCAAGAAGAACAAGCCGTCCGACCGCTACATCGTCCGCGGCCGCCGCCGGGGCAAGGGCAGGAGCCGATGAGTCGCTCAAGCAAGAAGGGCCCGTGGGTGGAAGAGCGGCTGATGCGCCGCATCGAGGCCCTCAACGCTGAAAACAACAAAAAAATGCTGCGCACCTGGTCGCGCGCCTCGACGATCTTTCCCGAGATGGTCGGCCACACGATCGCCGTCCACGACGGCAAGAAACACATCCCGGTGTTCATCAGCGAGGCGATGGTCGGCCACAAGCTCGGCGAGTTCGCGCCGACGCGGATGTTCCGCGGCCACGCCGGCTCGGGGAGGGTCCGGTAGATGAGCCCCGAGAAACCCGGACAGCCGCCCGAGGGCAAACCCGACGAGCCCGCGAAGCTCGCCGAGGGCGCCGCCGAGCCCAAACGGACCAAAGCCAAAGCCGCCAAAGCGGAGACCGAGGGCAAAGCCGCCAAAGGCGAGCCCAAAGCCAAAGCTGAGAAACCGAAAGCCGCGAAAGGCGAGGCGAAAGCCAAACTCCCGCGCAAACGCAAAGCCGCCGCGAAAGCCGAGCCCAGGCGGAGGGGCCGCAGGCCGAGGCGAAAGCCGCGGGCGGGGAGGGCGACACCGCACAGGGGGGCACGGAGAAAGCCGCCCGCGCCAAAGTCGCCAAAGAGCCGGCGCCGAAAGCCCGCTCGCGGCGCGGCAAAGCGCCGCAGAAAGCGCGCCGCCGCGTCGTGCGCGCCCGCGCCCGCTACGTGCGGACCTCGGCCCGCAAGGCGCGCATGGTCTGCGGGCACCTGCGCGGCAAGTCGGTTGCGGAGGCGCGCGCTATCCTCGCCTTCACCCCTCGTGAGGTGGCTCGGGACTGGAGCAAGCTGCTCGAGTCGGCCGTGGCCAACGCCGAGAGCAACCACGAACTGCTCGAGGACGACCTGATCGTCCGTGAGGCCTACGCCGACGAGGGGCCGACGATCAAGCGCTTCCGCCCGCGCGCGATGGGGCGGGCGACGCCGATCCGCAAGCGCACGAGCCACCTGACGATCACCCTGACGGCCGCCCCCGAAAACGGGGCCGGCGGGAGAAGAGGCTAGGAATGGGACAGAAGGTTCATCCGGAGGCGATGCGCGTCGGCTACATCCACGACTGGAAGTCGAACTGGTTCAACGAGCGCAACTTCGCCGACTACCTCGCCGAGGACGTCAAGGTCCGCGCGCACATCACGGGCAAGCTCGCCCACGCCGGCCTCTCGGACATCACGATCCGCAAGGACGCCAACGAACTCGAGGTCAACATCCACACCGCCCGCCCGGGGATCGTGATCGGCAAGTCGGGCACCGAAGTCGACGCGCTGCGCCGTGACCTGCACCGGATGACCAAAAAGCAGATCAAGGTCAACATCCTCGAGATCAAGCGCCCCGAGCTCGACGCCAAGCTCGTCGCGCAGTCGATCGCCGAGCAGCTCCAGAACCGCGTCGCCTTCCGCCGCGCGATGAAGCGCGCGCTGACGAGCGCGATGCGCTCCGGCGCCAAGGGCGTCAAGGTCCAGGTCGCGGGGCGCCTCGGCGGCGCCGAGATGGCGCGCACCGAATCGTATTCCGACGGCCGTGTGCCGCTGCACACGATGCGCGCCGACATCGACTACGGCTTCTACGAGGCCCGCACGACGTTCGGCCGCATCGGCGTCAAGTGCTGGGTCAACAAGGGCGAGATCATGCCCGAGGGCTACACCGGCGCCGACCTCACCGACATGACCGCGCCGGCGCCTCCGAGCAGTGATCGCGACGGCCGTGACGGGCGCGACGGCCGCGGGCGCGGGCGCGGCGGCAACGGCCGTGGTCCCGGTGGCCCCGGCGGGGGCGGCCGCGGGCGCGGCCCGGGCGGTCCCGGCGGGCGCGGCGGCGGGCGCGGCGGTGGGCCCCGCGGCGGCGGAGGTGGCCGCTGATGCTGTCTCCCAAGCGCGTCAAGCACCGCAAGCAGCACCGTGGCCGCCGGCGCGGAATCTCGCGCGGGCAGCTCCACGTCCAGTTCGGCGAGTACGGCCTGAAGTCGCTCGAGGCCGGCTGGCTGACCAACCGCCAGATCGAGGCAGCCCGTATCGCGATGACGCGCAAGATCAAGCGTGGCGGCAAGGTCTGGATCAACGTCTTCCCGGACAAGCCGATCACCAAGAAGCCGGCCGAGACGCGCATGGGCTCCGGCAAGGGCTCGCCCGAAGGCTGGGTCGCGGTCGTCAAGCCCGGGCGCGTGATGTTCGAGCTCGCCGGCGTCTCCGAGCCGCTGGCGCGCGAAGCGATCCGGCTCGCCGCGCACAAGCTGCCCGTGAAGTCCAAGTTCGTGCTGCGCGAGGACTAGAGATGAACGCAACTGAGTTTCGCGACCTGGAGCCGGCCGAATTGGGCAAACGGATCGCCGAGCTGCGCAAAGAGCTCTTCGGGCTGCGCTTTGCCAACGCGACCGGCGAACTCGACAACACGGCCGGCATCGGGCACGCCAAGCGCGATCTCGCCCGCGCGCTGACCGTGGCCCATCAACGCGAGCTCGAGGAGAACCCTGACGCGGCGTGAGCCTCGGCGAGCGCCCGGACGGGACCTAGACAAGGAACAGACGAGAACCACCAATGGCTGACGAGAAAGACGACCAGACGACAGACGACGCCGAGCAGGCTGCGGAGACCTCCGAGGCCGCCGCGGCGGCTGACGCTCCCGACGCCGCCGGCGCCGACGAGGCCCCTGCCGACGCTCCGGCTGACCAGGACGCGCCGGAGCCTGCCGCGGAGGAGTCCGCGCCGGAGCCTGCCGCCGAGGAGTCCGCGCCGGAGCCTGCCGCGGAGGAGGCCGATGCCGGCGGCGACGACGCCGCAGAGGCCGACGCCACGGCTCGTGCCGAGCCTGCCGAGCAGCTCTCGCCGAAGGAGCGCCGCCGCCAGGGGCGCTCGCGCCACACCGGCGAGGCCAAGCCGCAGCGCAGCCCGGAGGAGCGCCACGCCGAGCGCGCCAGCGAGCGCAAAGCGAAGGCCGTGAGCCGGCGCACGCGGCGCCTGAGCGAACGCGCCAAGGCCAAGGAGCGCCGGGCCGGCAAGCCCGCTCCCGAGCCGCTCGCGCCCGTCCATGCGCCGGTCGAAGGCGCGCGCCGTGTGCGCCAGGGAATCGTCGTCTCCGACAAGGCCGAGAAGACGATCACGGTCCGGATCGACATCGCGCGCCGGCACCGCCGCTACGAGAAGATCGTCCGCAGCTCGAGCACCGTGCACGCCCACGACGAGAACAACGATGCCCACGAGGGCGACGTCGTGCGCGTGATCGAGAGCCGGCCGCTGTCGCGGACCAAGCGCTGGGCGCTCGTCGACGTCCTGGAGCGGGCGCGATGATCCAGAACG
The DNA here is from genome assembly GCA_963721285.1 of uncultured Solirubrobacteraceae bacterium. Lineage (GTDB taxonomy): Bacteria > Actinomycetota > Thermoleophilia > Solirubrobacterales > Solirubrobacteraceae > Palsa-744. The sequence continues at coordinate 95,017 of CAVRIN010000006.1, forward strand.
AGACCAGGCTGCGCGTCGCCGACAACTCCGGCGCGCGCGAGATCCTCTGCATCCGCGTGAAGGGCGGCTCGCGCCGCCGCTACGCGTTCGTCGGCGACGTGATCACGGCGACCGTGAAGCAGGCCAACCCTCAGGGGACCGTGAAAAAGGGCGATGTCGTGACGGCGGTCATCGTCCGCACGAAGAAGCCGATCGGCCGCGACGACGGCACCTACATCGCGTTCGACGAGAACGCCGCCGTGATCATCGACGACCAGAACAACCCGCGCGGCACGCGCGTCTTCGGCCCCGTCGCACGCGAACTGCGCGAGCGCAACTTCATGAAGATCGTCTCGCTCGCGCCGGAGGTGCTCTGATGGCGCGCGAGGCCAAGCGTAGGCCGATGAAGATCCGCTCGGGCGATCGCGTCGAGGTGATCTCGGGCAAGGACCGCGGCAAGAGCGCGCGCGTGCTGCGCGTCGATCTGAAGCACCAGCGCGTCTACGTCGAGGGACTGAACATGGTCAAGCGCCACACGCGCCCGCAGCAGGTCCCGGGGGCGCAGAGCGACGCGGCGCTCGGCGGCGTGATCGAGCGCGAGGGCCCGATCCACGTCTCGAACGTGATGATCGTCGACGGCAAAGGCAAGCGCACCCGCGTGGGCATCGAGCGCGAGGACGGGCAGCGCGTCCGCGTCGCCCGCAGCACCGGCGCGAGACTGGACTGAGCAGATGGCTTCGGTAGAGACAGCCCCGCCCGCCCGCCTGAAGGTCCGCTACCTCGAGGAGATCCGCCCCGCGCTGATCTCGCGCTTCGGCTACTCGTCGGTGATGCAGGCGCCGAAGGTCGAGAAGGTGACCGTCAACATGGGCGTCGGGCTCGCCAAGCAGGACTCGAAAATGCTCAAAGCGGCGACAGAGCAGCTCGCGACGATCGCCGGCCAGCAGCCCAGCGTGCGCCGCGCCCGCAAGTCGATCGCGGCGTTCAAACTGCGCGAGGGCATGCCCGTCGGCGTCGCGGTGACGCTTCGCGGCGAGCGCAGCTACGAGTTCCTCGACCGCCTGATCTCGATCGCGATCCCCCGCATCCGCGACTTTCGCGGCCTGAGCCCACGCTCGTTCGACGGCCGCGGCAACTACTCGCTGGGCGTCAAGGAGCAGATCATCTTCCCCGAGATCGACTACGACGCGATCGACCAGGTCCGCGGCCTCGACATCACGATCACGACGAACGCGGCCAGCGACATCGAGGCCTACGCCCTGCTCGCCTCGCTCGGCATGCCCTTCAGCCCGCAGGGACGCCCCAAGGGCTACGACCCCGAGGCCGACGCCGCGGCCGAGCTCGCCCACGACGAACAGCAGGCCGCAGCCTCTGCCAAAGCAGCCGAGGCTGCTGCTGCCGCGGCCGCCGCCGCGGCCGCTCCGGAGCCCGAGGCTGCTCCCGAGCCGGAGCCGGAGGCCGAGGCGGCGCCGGAGCCGGAGGCCGAGGCTGAGCCCGCGGCTGCGGAGCCGGAGGCCGAGGCCGCGCCGAGCCGGAGGCCGAGGCCGAGCCGGAGGCCGAGGCGGCGCCGGAGCCGGAGGCCGAGGCTGGGCCCGCAGCTGCGGAGCCGGAGGCCGAGGAAGCGCCCGCCGACGCAGAGACCGAGTCGCAGGCGCCGCCGGAGCCTCAGGCGCAGGCCGAGAGCGAGTCGCCGGCGGAGGCCGAGGCGCCCCAGCAGGACGCCGAGCAAACCGAGCCTGAGAACACCGAGAAGGAGAGCAGCGACTGATGGCCAAGACCTCGCAGCGCGTCAAACAGACGCGCCCCCCCAAGTACAAAACCCAGGCCTATACTCGGTGCACCCGCTGCGGCAGGCCGCGCGCGGTGTATCGCAAGTTCGGGGTGTGTCGCATCTGTCTGCGCGAACTCGCCCACAACGGCCAGATCCCCGGGATGACGAAGTCCTCCTGGTAGGAGCCACGCTGCAATGTCGATGACCGATCCGATAGCCGACTTCCTGACCCGCGTTCGCAATGCGATCCGGGCTGCGCACGAGACGGTCGACGTGCCCGCCTCGAAGCTGAAGGGCGAGCTGGCGCGAATCCTCGACGAGCAGGGCTACATCGAGTCCTTCACGGTCATCCCGGCACCCGACGGCGGCGCCGGACAGGTGATCCAGATCCGCCTCAAGTACACCGAGGACCGCCGCTCCGCGATCTCCGGGCTGCGGCGGGTCTCGCGCCCCGGGCGGCGCACCTATGTCGACGCCAAGAGCATCCCGAAGGTGCTCGGCGGCATGGGCACGTCGATCGTCTCGACCTCACACGGGGTCATGACGGGACACGACGCGCGCGCCGCGGGCTTCGGCGGCGAGGTGCTGGCGCAGGTCTGGTGAGCGATGTCGCGGATCGGTAGACAGCCAATCGCAGTCCCTTCCGGGGTCACCGTCTCGATCGAGCCCGAGCAGGTGCGCGTCAACGGCCCCAAAGGCGAACTCAGCGAGCGCATCCACCGCGACATCGAGGTGACCCAGGACGGGGAGCAGCTGCTCGTCAAGCGGCCGACCGACCGCGGCGAACACCGCGCCCTGCACGGCCTCACTCGCTCGCTCGTGGCGAACATGGTCGAGGGCGTCACCAACGGCTACGAGAAGCGCCTCGAGATCCAGGGCGTCGGCTACCGCGCGCAGCTCAAGGGCAAGAACCTCGAGCTCGCCGTCGGCTACTCCCATCCCGTGCCGATCCCCGCCCCGGACGGGATCGAATTCGAGGTCCCCCAGCCGACCCGCGTGGTCGTCAAGGGCATCTCCAAGCAGCTCGTCGGGGAGACCGCGGCGATCATCCGCAAGCAGCGCCCGCCCGAGCCCTACAAGGGCAAGGGGATCCGCTACGAGGGCGAGTACGTCCAGAGGAAGGTGGGCAAGCGCGCATGACGGTTCTCACCAAGGAGAACCGTCGCCTCAAGCGCCGGCGCCGCGTGCGGGCCAAGATCGCCGGCACGGCGACGCGCCCGCGGATCTCGGTGTTCCGCTCCAACCGTGGTGTCTCGGCGCAGCTCGTCGACGATGTCGCGGGCCGCACGCTGTGCGCCGTCGCCTGGTACGAGCCCGAGCTGCGCAGCCTGGGCAAAGCCGAGTGCGGCGAGCAAGGCGGGAGCGCTGCTCGCCGAGCGCGCGAAAGCGGCCGGCGTCGAAGAAGCTGTGTTCGACCGCGGCGGCTACCAGTACCACGGCCACGTGCGCAAGCTGGCCGAGGCGATCCGCGAGGCGGGGATCACCGTCTGACGGCCTTGCCGCCGACGCCCGCTACCCTCTGCTCCCCATGTCCGTAACCACAGATCGCTCAGTCAACCCCGCCGGCCTGGACCTCCAGGAGCGCGTCGTCGAGATCAACCGCGTCGCCAAGGTCGTCAAGGGCGGCCGGCGCTTCTCGTTCACGGCGCTGGTCGTCGTCGGCGACGAACGCGAGGTCGTCGGCGTCGGCTACGGCAAGGCCAACGAGGTGCCGTTGGCGATTCAGAAGGGCGTCGAGCGCGCCAAGAAGGACCTGTTCCGCGTCCCCAAGCACGGCAGCACGATCACCCACCAGACGACCGGCATCTTCGGCTCCGGCCGCGTGCTCCTGAAGCCGGCCTCGCCCGGTACCGGCGTGATCGCCGGCGGCGGGGTGCGCGCGGTGCTCGAGCTGGCCGGGATCCACGACATCCTTTCCAAGAGCCTCGGCACGCAGAACCCGATCAACCTCGTCAAGGCGACAGTCGCCGGCCTGCGCGGGCTGCGCACCCCCGAGGAGCTCGCGCGGCTGCGCGGCCTGACGGTCGATCAGGTGCTCGGCCTCGGCGGCGCCAAGCCGGCCAACGGGTCGGTGGCCGCCGAGGGCGATGGGGAGGCCGAGCCGGCCGCGGCCGAGACTCCCGCCGAGGAGGCTCCGGCCGGATGAGCTCGCTGACCGTCACGCAGCGCCGCTCGAAGAACGGCTCCAACAAGAAACAGCTCGACACTCTGCGTTCGCTCGGACTGCGTCGGATCGGACAGACGGTCGAGGTCAACGACAGCGCGCAGGCGCGCGGCATGATCCACGCCGTCCGCCACCTGGTCGAGGTCGAGGAGAAGAAGTGAGTCCGGCGCAGGAGAACGGCCAGCAGCGCATCGGGCTGCACAGCCTCTCGCCGGCGCCCGGCAGCCGCCGGCCCCGCAAGCGCGTCGGCCGGGGCGAAGGCTCCGGCACAGGCAAGACAGCCGGGCGCGGGCAGAAGGGCGCGGGCTCGCGCTCGGGTTCCAAGAGCCGGGCCGCCTTCGAGGGCGGGCAGATGCCGATCCACATGCGGATGCGAAAGCTGCGCGGTCCGCACATGAAGAAGTCGATGCCCTTCGAGCCGTTCCGCACGCACACGCAGCCCGTGAACATCGCGGCCCTCGAGCAGCGCTTCGACGCGGGCACCGAGGTGACGCTGGATCTCTTGAAGGCCAACGGGCTCGCGACCCGCAAGGACGTGCCGGTCAAGGTGCTCGCCAAGGGCGAGTTGACGAAGGCGCTGACGGTTCACGCCCACGCGTTCAGCGCCGGCGCGCGCGAGCGGATCGAGGCGGCCGGCGGCACCTGCACGATCGTCGAGCCCTAGCGGCTCGCAAACGGTTTTGCTGGGCCCCGCCCACCCGCCCATCGACTAGAATCGGCGACTCCGCGGGCGTCCGGACCCAGTCCGGAAAGCGCGGACGATAGACCATGCTCTCGACGATCCTCAACGCCTTCCAGGTCGCGGACATCCGCAAGAAGATCGCCTTCACGGCGGCGATGCTGCTGATCTACCGGATCGGCTCGCACGTGCCGGTGCCGGGCGTCAACCTGACGGCCGTCAACAACATCCAGAAGCAGTTCGGCGGGTCCAACATCCTCGGCCTGCTGAACCTGTTCTCTGGGGGCGGGCTCTCGCGGATCGCGATCTTCGCGCTGGGCATCATGCCCTACATCACCGCGTCGATCATCCTGCAGCTCTTGCAGGTGGCGGTGCCGTCGCTGGAAAAGCTCTCCAAGGAAGGCGAGGTCGGCCAGGCGCGGATCACCCAGTACACGCGCTACCTGACGGTGGGGCTGGCCTTCGCGCAGTCGATCGGCTACGTCTTCCTGTTCCACAGCCTGCAGGCGAAAGCCGGCGAATCGGTCGTCAAAACCTTTGACGCGCCGCACATCTTCCTGATCGTCGTCTGTCTCACGACGGGCTGCGTGCTGCTGATGTGGGTCGGCGAGCTGATCACGCAGCGCGGGATCGGCAACGGCATCTCGCTGCTGATCTTCGCCTCGATCGTCGCCCGGCTGCCCTCGGGGATCCAGTCGTGGTGGACCTCCAACGACCAGGTCTTCAAGGTGATGATGCCGTTCCTCGTGCTCGCGGTCGTCGCAGGGATCGTGTTCGTGCAGGAAGGCCAGCGGCGGATCCCCGTCCAGTACGCCAAGCGCGTGATCGGGCGGCGCATGACAGAGGGCGGGCAGACCTACCTGCCGCTGAGGGTGAACATGGCGGGCGTGATCCCGGTGATCTTCGCCGCGAGCCTGATGGCCTTCCCGCCGACCGTCGGCCAGCTCGTGAAAACCCACTGGGGCCAGCAGCTGTCCGACTTCTTCACGCCGAACGGCTGGCACTACATCGTCGGCGAGTCGATCCTCATCATCATCTTCACCTACTTCTACACCGCCGTGACGTTCAACCCGGTCGATCAGGCCGACAACCTTCGCAAGTACGGCGGCTTCATACCCGGCGTGAGACCGGGCCGCCCGACGGCGGAATTCCTCGATCGCATCCTCGCCCGGCTGACCTTCCCGGGGGCGCTGTTCCTGGCGTCCGTCGCGGCGCTGCCCGCGATCCTGATCGCCCGGACTCATCAGCAGTTCTACTTCGGCGGCACCTCGCTGCTGATCGTGATCGGCGTCGCGCTGGAAACGATGAAGCAGCTCGAGGCGCAGCTGATGATGCGCAGCTACGAGGGCTTCTTGAAGTAGCCCGCGCGGCGGCGACGGGAGCGGTGCGCCCGCAGCCGGCCACCGCCGTGCAGGGGTGACATGGGCGGCGTGTGAAGGGGTAGGCTGCCTCGGTCTTGTCCGAGCTGAACCTGATCCTGCTGGGCCCGCCAGGGGCCGGCAAGGGCACGCAGGCGGACCGCCTCCGCGACGACTTCGGGCTGCCGCACATCTCGACGGGAGACATGCTCCGAGCCCAAGTCGCGGAGGAAACCGAGCTCGGAAAGCAGGCGAAGAGCTACATGGATGCCGGGGAACTCGTCCCCGACGACGTGATCATCAACATGATCATCAGCCGGGTCCGCGACGACGACGCTCGGGACGGCTTTCTGCTGGACGGCTTCCCGCGTAACGAAGCGCAGGCCGAGGCGCTCGGCGAGGCGCTGAAGGGGCTCGAGCGCAAGCTGACCGGGGTGCTGTTGATCGAAGTCCCTGACGACGAGGTCGTGCGCCGTCTCTCCGGCCGGCGGGTGTGCGTGAAGAACCCGAGCCACATCTATCACGTCGATTTCGACCCGCCCAAGCACGAGGGCGTCTGCGACCAGGATGGCTCGCGCCTGATCCAGCGGGAGGACGACCGGGAGGAGACGGTCCGCAAGCGGCTCGAGGTCTACCACGACCAGACCGAGCCGCTGATCGCCTATTACGATCGCACGGGGCAGCTGCGCCGTTTCGACGGGACGCGCTCGCCCGACGAGGTCCACGGCCGCGTCCGCGCCTCGCTCGCGACGCTGCGCCTCGAGGAGGGTTTCTGAAGCGGAGGGCGGCTAAGCTCCCAGGGTGATCATCAAGAAGTCCCCCGAGGAGATCGCCAAGATGGCGGGCGCCGGCCGGATCCTGGCGGCGACGCTCGACCTCGTCGAGTCCAACATTCGCCCCGGGGTCAGCACGGGCGAGCTCGACAAGCTCGCCGAGCGCTTCATTCGCTCCCATGGCGCGACACCGACGTTCAAGGGCTACCGTGGCTTCCCCGGCTCGATCTGCGCCTCGCCGGGCGCGATGATCGTGCACGGCATCCCCGGCCGCGAGCGCTTGCGCAGCGGCGAGGTCGTCTCGATCGACGTCGGCGTCACGCTCGACGGCTGGGTCGCCGACGCCGCCCGCACGTTCCCCGTCGGCGAGGTGGACGCGCTCACGCGCAACCTGCTCGAGGCCACCGAGGAGTCGCTTCACGCCGGCGTCGCCCAGTGCCGGCCCGGAAACCGCATGGGCGACCTCTCGCATGCGATCCAGGAGGTCGCCGAGGGCGCCGGGCTCTCGGTCGTCCGCTCGCTGGTCGGCCACGGCGTCGGGCGCAGCATGCACGAGGACCCGCAGGTCCCCAATTACGGCAAGCCCGGGAAGGGCCCCTTGCTCGAGGAGGGCATGGTGCTGGCGATCGAGCCGATGACGACGGCCGGCGGAGCGGCCGTCAGGGTCGGCGGCGACGGCTGGGCGATCTACTCGCAGGACGGTTCGCCGGCCGCGCATTTCGAGTTCACGGTCGCGATCACGCCCGAGGGCTCGCAGATCCTGACCCCGTGGCACATCCCGGCCGGCGAGCGCGAGGTCGCGCTCGCCGCGCAGGGCGCCTGAGGCGGGCTGCGGGGCCGCCCAGGGGCGCCGCCGCGATCCGCGCTGCTCGGGCCTGTGGCGCCGCTCCCGGCCTTCGGCCGATGGCGGTGAGTTGCTACCATTTGGAGTCCTGCCCGCGTGCGAGCCGGTCGGCCTGCGCGGGGGCAATCCACGATTCGGTAGCGGCGGCCCGGGCGGCCGCCAGAGCCGGGTCGCCGGACAAGCGCCTGAAAGGGATCATGAAGGTAAGACCGTCGGTCAAGCCGATGTGCGAGAAATGCAAGGTCATCCGCCGCAACGGCGTGGTGTTGGTGATCTGCCAGAACAAGCGCCACAAGCAGAGGCAGGGCTAGCCCATGGCCAGGATCGCGGGCATCAACCTGCCGCTCAACAAGCGCTCTGAAATCGGGCTGACCTACATCTACGGGATCGGACGCTCGACCTCCAAAGAGCTGCTCGCGCGCCTCGGGATCAACCCCGACACCTACGTCCGCGACCTGACCGAGGACGAGGTCGCCAAGCTGCGCGACGCGATCGACGACGGCCTGACGGTCGAGGGGGACCTCCGCAGGGAGCGCCTGCAGGACATCAAACGGCTGCAGGACATCGGCTGTTACCGCGGGCTGCGCCACCGCCGCGGGCTCCCGGTCCGCGGCCAGAAGACGAAGACCAACGCCCGCACCCGCAAGGGGCCCAAGCGGATGCAGGTCGCCGGTAAGAAGAAAGCCGGCAAGAAGTAATGCCCGCGGCCCCCAAACGCGCACGCGGACGGCGCAAGCCGAAAAAGAACATCCCGGTTGGTCAGGCCCACATCAAGACGTCCTTCAACAACACGATCGTCTCGCTGACCGACACCGAGGGCAACGTGATCGCGTGGGAGTCCGCCGGCGGCGCGGGCTTCAAGGGCTCGCGCAAGTCGACCCCGTTCGCCGCCCAGGTGACGGCCGACGCGGCTGCGCGCAAGGGTCTCGAGCAGGGGCTTCAGAAGGTCGAGGTCTACGTCAAGGGCCCCGGCTCCGGACGCGAGACCGCGATCCGCTCGCTCCAGGCTGCCGGCCTTGAGGTGTCGGGCGTCAAGGACGTGACGCCTCAGGCGCACAACGGGTGCCGCCCCCGCAAGCGGCGGAGGGTCTGAGCGATGGCACGGGACACCGGCCCGCAGTGCAAGCAGTGCCGCCGCGAGGGACAGAAGCTGTTCCTCAAGGGGGAGCGCTGCCTGACCGACAAGTGCGGCGTCGAGCGGCGCTCATACCCGCCCGGCGAGCACGGTCGCGGCCGCATGAAACAGAGCGAGTATCGCGTCCAGCTGCGCGAGAAGCAGAAGGCCCGCCGCTACTACGGCGTGCTCGAGCGGCAGTTCCGGGGCTACTACGAGAAGGCCTCGCGCCAGCCGGGGATCACCGGCGAGAACCTGCTTGCGCTGCTGGAGTGCCGCCTCGACAACGTGCTGGTGCGGCTCGGCTTCGCGGCCTCGCGCCGCCAGGGCCGCCAGCTGATCCGCCACGGCCATTGGACGGTCAACGGCCGGCGGGTGAACATCCCCAGCTACCAGGTGCGGCCCGGCGACGTGGTCGCCATCAAGGCGAGCACCCCTGCCACCCAGGTCGTCAGGGACGCCACCGAGCTGACCGGGCAGATCCCCGCGTGGCTGCAGGCCGATCACGAGTCGCTGACGGCCAAGGTGCTGCGCAAGCCGGAGCGGCGCGAGGTCGCCGCGCCGGTGCAGGAGCAGCTCATCGTCGAGCTGTACTCGAAGTAGAACTGATTTCCCACGCCACCGCTAATGGGCGGCGGCGCTTGCAAGCCGGTGTCCGCTCGACTGCGGCACGACACCAAAACGACGTAAGGACCCTCATGCTCGACTTCCAAATCCCCCGGATCACCAGCGAGTCGGTGGAGCAGAACCGCGGCACGTTCACGATCGAGCCGCTGGACCGCGGCTTCGGCTACACGTTCGGTAACTCGCTGCGGCGCGTTCTGCTCTCCTCACTGGCGGGCGCCGCCGTCACGAGCGTGCGCATCGAGGGCGTCGCACACGAGTTCTCGACGATCTCGGGCGTCAAGGAGGACGTCACCGACATCGTCCTGAACCTGAAGGGCGTCGTCTGCCGCATGCACTCCGACGCCAGCGAGGTCGAGGCGCCGCTGGTCGTCACCGGCCCGGGCGAGATCACGGCCAAGGACATCGATCTGCCGGCCGGCGTCGAGATCCTCAACCCCGACCTGCACATCGCGACGCTCGAGAAGAAAACGAAGCTCGAGCTGTACATGACGATCGGTCGCGGCCGCGGCTATCGCCCCGCCGAGGAGAACAAGAGCTCCGACCAGCCGATCGGCGTGATCCCGATCGACTCGATCTTCTCGCCCGTCAGGCGCGTCGCCTACGCCGTCGAGCAGGCCCGCGTCGGCCAGAAGACGGACTTCGACAAGCTCACGCTGGACATCGAGACCGACGGCTCGATCGACCCGCAGGCCGCGTTGCGCGAGGCCGCCGAGCTGCTGATCAGCCAGCTCGCGATCTTCACAGACGCCGACCGTATCCAGGAGCTGCGGGCGACACCCGGGGGCCAGCTGGACGGCCACGGCCTCGCCGTCGGCCCCGGCGGCCCCGCCGCGCTGCAGGGCGAGGAGTACGGGATCCTGATCGAGGAGCTCGAGCTCGGGGTGCGCTCGTACAACTGCCTGAAGCGCGCCGGGATCCAGACCGTGGGCGATCTGATCTCGAAGTCCGAGGCCGAGCTGAACGCGATCCCGAACTTCGGCAAAAAGTCGATCGATGAGGTCATCGAAACGCTTCACGCGAGGGGACTCAACCTGCGCCAGGACTAGGGCGCCCTGGACCCCCTAGAATCACCGAGCCGATGCGTCACCAGAAGACAAGGAACAAGCTCAGCCGGGACAGCGCCCACCGCAAGGCGCTGCTGATGAACCTGTCCAAGGAGCTGATCGAGCACGAGCGGATCAAGACCACCCAGGCGAAGGCCAAGGCGGTCAAACCCGAGGTGGAGAAGCTGATCACGCTCGCCAAGCGCGGCGATCTGCACGCGCGCCGGCAGGCGCTCTCGACCCTCTCGCAGGACAAGTTCGCGGTGCACAAGCTGTTCGCGGAGGTGGCGCCGCGCTACGCGGACCGGCCCGGCGGATACACGCGCATCCTCAAGCTCGGTCAGCGCTCCGGCGACGCGACCGAAATGGTCTTCATCGAGCTCGTCTGAGCGCTGCCGGGGCGGCCAGCGGCGACGCGGCGCGGGCGTGAAGACGAAGCTGACGATCGAGTACGACGGCGCCGGCTTCGCGGGCTGGGCGCGCCAGCCGGGCGAGCGCACCGTGCAGGAGGAGCTCGAGCGCGCGCTGCAGGCGGTGCTCGGACCCGACGGGACCGACGGCCGCCCGCTGCGGCTGAACGTCGCCGGGCGCACCGACCGCGGCGTCCACGCATGGGGGCAGGTCGCGAGCTACGCGCACGAGGCCGTCGACCCGCTGCGCCTGAACGGCCTGCTCGCGCCCGATCTCGCTGTGCTCGCCAGCGAGCCGGCCTCGACGGACTTCGACGCGCGCCGCGACGCCCGCTCGCGCACCTACTGCTACCGGGTTCTTGCCAGGCGCACGCGCAGCGTCTTCGAGCGCGGCCGCTCCTACTGGTGGCCAGGGGGGGTCGACCGCGACCTGCTCGCCGCGTGTGCCGCCATGCTCGCCGGGCGCCACGACTTCACCGCCTTCACGCCTACCGAAACCGAACACGAATGGTTCAACTGCACCGTTCTGCGCGCCGAGTGGCACGACCACGGCGAGCTGCTCGAGTTCTGGATCGAGGCCGACATGTTCCTGCGCCACATGAACCGTGTGCTCGTCGGGACGATGCTCGACATCGCGCGCGGGTGGATGGATTTCGAGCAGTTCGCAGAGCTGTTGGACGGCAGGCCGCGTTCGGCGGCGGGGCCGACGGTGCCTGCGCACGGGCTGGCGCTGGCGCGGGTGAGCTACGACGGGGCGCCTCCCGAGGGCACCGCGGGCCGGGCTCAGGGTTCTGCGTAGCCTTCGCAGTACGCGCGAGTTCTGTCGCGCGCTTCGCCAGGCTTTCGTGGGCGATGACGCGCCCTGACGCATCACGGACGGTCACCTCGCTGGGCACGCCGGCGAAGGCGCCGTAGGCGAGGATCTCCCCGCCCAGGTGCAGATGGGCCGGCACGGGATCGTGGTGAGCGGGACCGGGCCGCCCGGGGTCGTCGCCGTCACGCTCGCGCCCGGCGCTTTGAGCATGCCGTAGACGATCGACCATTCGCGCGGCTCGCAGCCGTCGCGCAGGGAGGGCTCGAACGCGCTCACGTCCCGCAACCGGAGCGGCCCCTATCCTGGGAAGCCGAATGCTGAACGTCCTCCTCACCAACGACGACGGGATCGAAGCCGACGGTCTGCAGGCGATGCGCCGCGCGCTCGTGGCGCTCGACCACGTCAACCTCGCCGTGATCGCTCCAGACGGCAACCGCTCGGCAACGGCACGATCGATCACGACCCGCCGGCCGCTGTGGGTCGAGGAGGTGCCGTTCGCCGACGGCAGCACCGGCTTTGCGACCGACGGCACGCCGGTGGACTGCGTGCGGCTGGCCGCGCTCGGCCTGATCGACGGCTTCCAGGCTCAGCTGGTCGTCTCGGGCATCAACCACGGCGCCAATCTCGGCGATGACATCACCTACTCTGGCACCGTCGCGGCGGCGCTCGAGGGCGTTGTCCTGGGGCTGCCGGCGATCGCCGTCTCGCAGCAGTCGGGGGCCGCGAACCTCGACTACACGTTCGACGGCGGCTTCGGCTTCGAGATCGCAGCCTCGTTCGTCGCCTCACTGGTCCAGCGCCTGGAGGAGGTGCCGCTGCCGCGCGGGACGCTGCTGAACGTCAACGTTCCGGCCGGCGAACCGGCGGGCGTCGAGGTGACGAGCCTTGGCAAGCGCATCTACCGAGACGAGCTGAAGCTGGACAGCGAGGAGGAGCACCGCCGCCGCTACTGGATCTATGGCGCCTACCCGGGCTTTCACGACGAGCCAGGCACCGACCTGGCGGCGGTCCACGCTGGCCGCATCGCCGTCACCCCGATCCACTTCGACCTCACCGACCACCGGGGCATGGAGGCGCTGCGCGCCTTCGACCTCGAAGGGCTGCTGGAGCCCCTGGCGCCCGACGCGGCGTCGTGAGTGCGGCGCGGACCGCAGCTGCGGAGACCGAGAAGCGTGCCGGCGGCGGGAAGCCGGCTCCGGCGAAGCTCGCCAAGCGGGCCGCCGAGCTGCGCGAGCAGCTGAACCACCACGCATACCGCTACTACGTCCTCGACGACCCGGAGATCGGCGATGACGTCTACGACCGGTTGCTCGACGAGCTGCGCGGGATCGAGCGCGAGCACCCCGAGCTGCTGACGGCAGACTCACCGACGCAGCGCGTAGGGGGCGAGCCCGTCGGGCGACTCGAGAAAGTGCGTCACCTCGAGCCGATGCTCTCGCTCGGCAACGTGCGCTCCGAGGAGGAGCTGCGCGCTTGGGTCGAGCGGATGCGCAACCACCTGGCGCGGGAGGGGATCGACCAGCCGCAGTTCTCCTACGTCGTCGAGCCGAAGATCGACGGGCTGGCGATCAGCCTGCTCTACCGCGACGGGCTGCTCGAGCGCGGCGCGACGCGCGGCAACGGCGAGGTCGGCGAGGACGTCACGCACAACCTGCGAACGATCGGCGCGATCCCGCTGCGGATCGACAACGCGCCGCCGCTCGTGGAGGTGCGCGGCGAGGTCTACATGTCGCTGCGCGACTTCACCGCGCTGAACGAGCGGCGCGCGGAAGCCGGCGAGTCGACGTTCATGAACCCGCGCAACTCGGCGGCCGGCACGATCCGCCAGCTCGACCCCGCCGACGCAGCCAAGCGTCCGCTCTCGATCTGGTGCTATCAGGTGGGGGTCGCCGAGGGACTCAGCTTCAAGACCCACTCAGAAGGGCTCGACTGGCTGCGCGACGCACGGCTTCCGCGTCAACGACGGGATCGCAGTGCTCGGCAGCGAGGACGAGGTGGTCGCGCAGTGCATCGCGTGGGAGCGCCGGCGTGGAGAGCTCGACTTCGAGATCGACGGCGCGGTCGTGAAGGTGGATGAGCTGGAGCTCCAGCGCCGCCTCGGCTCGGTCGGGCGCGACCCGCGCTGGGCCGTCGCCTGGAAGTTCGCGCCCACCACGGCGCTGACGAAGCTCGAGAAGGTGATGTGGAACGTCGGCAAGTTCGGCGACATGCGCCCCTACGCGGTGCTCTCACCGGTCGAAGTCGGCGGCGTGACGATCAAGCTCGCGACGCTCCACAACGAGGAGGACATCGTCCGCAAGGACATCCGAGCGGGCGAGGACGTGATCGTCGTCCGCGCGGGTGATGTGATCCCACAGGTCGTCTCGCCCGCGCCGCACGTCGCCGAGCACGAGAACCGCCCGCCCCTTCCGCATCCGCCCGCGCGGTGCCCCTTCTGCAACACGCCGACGGTCAAGATCGAGGGCAGCATCTTCACCAAATGCCCCAACCGGGTTTGCCCCGAGCGCATCTGGCAGCTCCTGAAGCACTTCGTCTCCAGGGGCGCGATGGACATCGACGGGCTCGGCGAGAAGCAGGTCGCGCTCCTCCAGGAGAAGGGCCTCGTCAGGACGGCCGCCGACTTCTACCGCCTCACCGAGGGACAGCTGGTCGAGCTCGAGGGCTTCGGCGAGATCTCGGCGCGGAACCTCCTGGCCGCGATCGAGGCCTCCAAGGAGCGCCCGTTCGCCCGCGTGCTGTTCGCGCTCGGCATCGAGGAGGTGGGTGAGGTGACCGGCAGGAACCTCGCGCAGTCGTTCCGCAACATCGACGCGCTGCTCGACGCCGACGAGGAGAAGATCGAGGAGGTGCCGGGCGTGGGGGAGAAGATGGCCGTGCTGATCCGCTCCCAGCTCCACGACGAGCGCATGCTCGAGCTGATCAAAGACCTTCGCGAGATCGGGCTGCGCTTCGCGGAAGACGGACCGCCCCCGTCGGAGGGACCGCTCGCCGGCAAGACGCTCGTGCTGACGGGCACGCTCCCCGAGTGGTCGCGCGAGCAGGCGACGGAGCGGATCGGCGGCGCCGGCGGGCGCGTGACGAGCTCCGTCTCCAAGAAGACGGACTACCTCGTCGCCGGCGAGAGCCCAGGCTCCAAGCTCGAGAAGGCGCAGCGGCTAGACGTCGAGGTGCTCGACGAAGCTGGGCTTCGGCGCCTGGTTGAAGGCTGAGCTCGCGCTTCTCCCCTCAGTCGTCTGAAAGCAACCTCCTGCGCGCGGTTATGCTCGGGCGCAGGTCACGCAAATCTGAGGGGGATCGATGACACGCAGCAGAACCCTGCCGCTCGGCGCGATCGCGGCTCTCGCGCTCGTGTTCGGGTCGGCCCAGTCGGCCGGCGCGATGATGACGCCGGCACAGAAACAGCTGAAACACGACCAGATGGCGCTCGCGCGGAACGCGCACATAATCGTGGTCGACGAAGCGAAGTTTCCGCAGCTCGATGCGCGGGAAACGACAAAGATGGAACGTCACGCCGCGACCGCCGCGAACGACGAACTGAAGGCCACGGTGCTCGGCGAAAAGATCACAAAACTCCAAGAAGCCGCCAACCCCAACCTCGAAAAGATCCAGCACCTCCAGATCGTTCGGGCGGACCTGCAGAAGAGCGCGGCGAAGTTCGAGGAGCTCGTCCTGGAGGAAGAGGCCGCGCACGCTCAGAACGTGGCCGCCCGGAACGGCGCGGTAGCGAAGCTGCACGCCGCGAAAGCCGAGTTCGAAGCGGCGATCGCGCAGGACGATAAAGAAATCGAAGAAGGACTCTGATGGTCCCCGGGTCGTGGACCTGGCGCGCCGGCGCGCCGGGTGCGACCCGGCGGTAGTCTGGTCCCCATGTTGGGTGGGCGCAGAGCGATCCTGGTCGGGGTCCCGGTCTGCGCTGCAGCGGCGATCGCCGCCGGGATGCTCGGCGTCGCCTCCGGCGAAGGGCCTGCCGCCAGTGCCCGCACGCTGTCCGTGCAGGGAACGGGCACGGTCCCGGTCGGCGCCCGGGACGACGCTGCGACGGCGACCGCGACCTATCGCGAAGGTGCTGCCAAGGCGCTGGCCGACGCGCAGACGAAGGCGAGCTTCCTCGCGGGCAAGGCCGGCGTGACGATCACGGCTGTGCAGAGCCTGGCCGAAGACGGCGGCTACATCGAATGCTCCAGCCCGACCGTCGAATACGCCGAATACGAAGGGCAACAGCCGGACTTCGGCTACGCGTCGGTGCCGAGCGTCGTGGGCGTGGCGGGTGCTGCGGCGCCGGCCGCCGCCGTTGCGCCCGGAAAGCGCATCTCGCACCGGCCGAAGGTGAAGAAGAAGCACCCCGCCGCCAAGAAGGCCTCGGCGACCAGCTGCAACCTGACGGCGCAGGTATCGGTCGTCTACGCGCTCGGCTGAGAGCCCGGCTCCGGGCGATCCGCGCGCGGCGCGGATCCAGGCTTACGGCCTCTCCGCCTCAGGGCCACGGTGACCCGGCGCGCGTCGCGCCAGTTCCGCGGTCGAGATCTGCGAGTGGGCGATCGAGATCGTCATGTGATCCTGGAAGATGTGGGCCGCGGTCGTCGAGATGCCGTCGTTGAAGATCGCGAAGGCGAGCAGGTGGGCGCCGGCTGATTGGCAGTAGCCGACGAGGTTGGAGGCGCCGGTCAGCGTGCCCGTCTTGCCCTGGCAGCGCCCGTCGGCGGCCGTGCGGCGCATGCGCTTTTCGAGCGTCCCGGTCCTGCCGGCGACGGCGAGGCTTTCGCGCAGCACCTGCCCGGTCGGCGTCCCGTTCAGCCCGCTCAGCAGCGAGACGACCTGATACGGAGAGGTTTTGTCGGCCCGCGAGAGGCCCGAGCCGTCCACGATCCTCGGGGCGAAGCCGAGGATCGACGCGATCGCCTTCGACGTGACGGAGGCACCCCGCGCCGTCGTCCCGCCGCCGCCGTAGAGGGCGCCGAGATCCTTCAGGAGCGTCTCGGCGAAGAAGTTGTCGGATGGCGGCAGCATCAGGCCCAGCAGCTGGGCGACCGTCGGCGAGGCGATGCTCGTCAGCGGAACGGCGCCGGGCGGTGTCGTCGCGACTCCGCTGCGGCCCCGAATGCTCACGCCGTAACCCTTCAGAGCGCCCCACAGGGCCCGCGCGGCGTACGCGGCCGGGGCGTGCGCCCCGCGGCCGAGAACGGCGCCCCGATCGTAGGCGAGGCCGCTGAGCGTGCCTTCCAGGAACGGATCGAAGGCGAAGTTGGTGGAAGGCTCGCCGCGGCGGGAGTCGAAGAAGCTCTCATCGCCGAGCACAGAGCCGGTGATGTGGTGGATCCCCGCCTGGCGGACGAGCTGAAGGGCGAGGCTGTTCACCGAGGTGCCGGTGGCCCCATAGTGGCGGATGATGAAGTTGCGGCTGCCGAAGGTCGGATCGCCGCCGCCGCGCACATACAGATCCCCTTCCCAGGTCCCGCCTGGGAGCAGCTGCCCGACGCCATAGACCGTGGTGTTGAGCCGGGCGGTCGGACCCATCCGGGCGAGCAGGGCCGTGGCCGTGTAGAGCTTCTCCACCGAGGCCGGCGACCGCATCGTCGTGGCGCGTTCGGAGAACAGCGTCTTCTTCGCCGTGACGTCGTAGACGAAGGCGCCGTCGGCGGGCCCGGCGAGGGCGAGCTGGCGGCGCAGGTCCGCCTGGAGCCCCGCCAGGCCGTTCTGAGCCGACGCGGGGGTGGCTGCGGCTGCAACGAGGGCGAGCGTGGCGAAGATCCCGAATATCAGAATCCAGAACTGCGCAGGACGTTTCCGGTGCACGCGCAACTAGGATGTTGGTGATGGGCAAGGTTGTCAAGCTGGAACCGAGCCTCAAGAAGGCAGGTTCCAAGGCCAAGGCTAGGCCGCGGGCCGTCGCCCCAAGAGGGGTCGGCCGCCCCGAGGCGTTCGACCGGCGCAGGCGTCCGCGTCGCGACAAGACCGCCCTCGTGCTAGGCGGCGGCGGCTTCACCGGCGGCGTCTATGAGATCGGTGCGCTTCGAGCCCTTGACCTGCTGGCCGTCAACAGCACGGTCAACAACTTCGACGTCTACGTCGGCACCTCCGCCGGCTCGTTCATCGCCTCGCTGTGCGCGAACGGGGTCACGCCCGAGGAGATGATGCGGGTCGTCACGCGCAAGGGCAAGCCGCCGTTCAAAGACATCAACATCGGCGATCTGCTGCGTCCCAACCTGCGCGAGTTCGCTCTGAAGGGCGCGACCGTCCCGTGGAAAGCGGTCTCGGCGCTGCGGCAGTTTGCCGCAACGCGCGGCGGCGTCTCGGCGATGGACCTTGCGCTCGGGCTGGCGGACGTGATGCCCTCCGGCCTCTACACCGGGGCCGGAATCGAGAAGTACCTCAGGCAGGTGCTGGCCGAACCGGGCCGCACCGACGATTTCCGCAAGCTGGACTGCGAGCTCTACATCACGGCGACGGATCTCGACACCTGCGAGCGCGTCGTGTTCGGCGTCGAGGGGATGGACGAGATCCCGATCTCGACCGCCGTGCGGGCCTCGGGCGCGCTGCCGATGGTCTACGCACCCGTCGAAGTCGGCGGGCGCGAGCTGATCGACGGCGGCATCGTCTCGACGACGAACCTGGACCTGGCCGTGCAGGCCGGGTGCAAGCTCGTGATCGTGATCAACCCGATCGTCCCGTTCGTCAACGACTTCGAGGCCACGGTGAGGACGATGCGCGGCGAGCGCCCGCGGCGCGTCTCCGACATGGGCTTCGCACAGATCGGCTACCAGGTCTTCAAGCTCGTCGCTCACCAGCGCCTGCACGAACTGGCCAAGGGCTGGGAGGCGCGCTACCCGGGCGTCGACATCGTGCTGATCGAGCCCGAGCCCGCTGATGAACTCATGTTCCAGACCTCGATGATGAGCTTCACCTCACGGGTCGAGATCGCCCGCCACGGCTTCGAGTCGGTGACCAGGCAGCTGGCCGGGGAATACGAGCGCTACGAGGACGTCGCCGAACGCCACGGCCTCGACATCTCCGGCAAGCGGGTGCGCCAGGTCGTGGCGCACTTCGACAGGGAGACCGAGGAGGTCGGCGGCTGGCGCAAGATCCTCGAAGGAACGACCGGCGCGCTGCTGCGCCAGGCCGGCTCTGGCTAGAGGACTTTCGCGAGCGCGTCGAGCAGGCGCTCGCTGGCGTGGCGGGAGCGCAGCGAGATCCGGACGTGATGCGGCTCGCCCAAGGCGTCGCCCGCGGCGACCAGCACACCGGTCTGGGCGAGTCGGGCCGCGAGCTCCGAGCCGCTGACAGTGGGGTGGGCGGCCCATACGAAGTTCGCCTGGCTCTCGGAGACTTCGAAGCCGACGTCGTTCAGCGCCCTGGTGACGAGCGGTCGCTCCTGGTGGATCGTCGCGACGCGACGCCGCACGATGTCGGCGCTGCTCCGAAGCGCCTCCAGCGCGCCGGCCTGGGAGAGCTCGGATACACCGAGGTCGGGCTCGAGCTCGGCGAGCAGCTCGCCTGAGCCGGGACCGCCGATGACGTAGCCGATTCGCAGCCCGGCAAGCCCCCAGGCCTTCGAGAAGCTGCGGAATACGAGCAGCCGCGGATGACGCTCGAGCAGCCGCAGCGAGGAGTCGGCGGGCTGGGCGTCTGCGAAGTCGACCAGCGCCTCGTCGAGCAGCACCGCCACGCCTTCGGGCAGCCCGTCGAGCAGCCGTTCGAGCTCGGCGGCTGCGAACAGCTCGCCGGTCGGGTCGTCGGGGCTTGCCAGTGCGATCGCCCTCACGTCGTGGTCGTGGGCGGCCTGCAGCAGCGCGTCCACGCCGCCGGGGACCGGTACGGCCTGGCCGTGGGCGCGCCGCGCCATCAGTGGGTAGAGGGGATAGGACGGCCAGCGGGTCAGTAGCACCTGGCCGGGGTTGATCAACGCGCGGGTCGCCGCGCTGAGCAGTTCAGCTGCTCCGTTGCCGAGCACGAGCCGGCTGGGCTCGACCTCGTGGAGCTCGGCGAGCCGGCTGCGCAGCTCGGTGCCGCGCAGGTAGGGGTAGTGATGCAGGCCGCGCCGGGCCACGAACGTGATCGCGTTGACGATCCGGGGGTCGGGCAGCTCGGGCCAGGTGGTGTGCGAAAGGTCGAGAGTGTCGACTTTCGTCAGGGCTTTGCGGCGACGCTCGGCGGCCTCCTCGCGCAGGCCAGCGTTGACCTCCTCCTCCGTCATCCCTTCGAACTGCTTGTAGTAATCGAGCAGGCCCATACGGCCTCGTTCTAGCAGCGTGCGCTGCGTCGCCGGCGTGGTGCCCGCGCTCGGGCCGTGACGCCTGGACGCCTCACTGGCCGGCGTGGCTGCCGCCGGAGATCGTGGTCGATCCGGGGCCGTGGATGATCAGGAACCAGAAGGCGAAGATCACCGCGCAAACGATCGCCGTGATACCGAAGATCCGGCCCATGACGCCGGTTCGTTGGTCGTAGCCCGCGGCGCGGCGCACGAGGATCCAGGCGTTGTCCATCCGCTTCAGGAGCGCGAGCGCGCCAAACAGCAGCGCGAACAGCGCGGCGAAGGCCGCCAGGATGCCGAAGCTGACGCTACCCGTCAGGTAGTTGACCTCCGAGCCGACCCACAGGCAGGCGACTGGAATCGGACCCCAGCAGAGCAGGCTCAGGAAGATCATGCCGGCGAGCAGGAAGCCGGCCAGCGAGCCGTCGACGCGCTGGCGACGGTCGCCAGCGCGTTCGGGCGTGTCGCGATAGTGGACGGGCGCCGTGCCGGGGCGGCGCCCGACGAACAAGCCGCCGTTGTCGGCTGGATCAGTGTGCACGGGGGGCTCCTGGTCGGTGGTCGGGGCGCCGACCCTCAGCCGGCATAGAGGGCGTCGAACATGTCGGCGTACTTCTCGTTGACGACATTGCGCTTGACCTTCAGGGTAGGCGTCAGCTCGCCGGTCGCCTGGGAGAGGTCGTGGTCGAGGATGAAGAACTTCTTCACCTGCTCGACCTGTGCGTATTTGGCGTTGGCCGTGTCGAGTTCGTCCTGGATCAGCTGCAGCACGGCCGGCTCCTTGATCAGGGAGGGGATGTCCTCAGGCAGCCCGTGCTCTTTGGCGAAGACCGGCATCTCTTCCTCGTCGAGCGTGATCAGCACGACCGGGTACGGGCGTGCGTCGCCGTGCATGACGGCCTGGGAGATCCAGCGGCTCTGCTTGAGGTCGTTCTCGATGTTGGCCGGCGTGAGGTTCTTGCCGCCGGCGGTGATGATGATGTCCTTCTTGCGGCCCGTGATCGACAGGTAGCCGTCCTCGTCGATCGAGCCGAGGTCGCCGGTGTGGAGCCAGCCGTCGACCACGGCGCCGAAGCTCGCGTCGGCGCGATTGTGGTAGCCGTTGAAGATGTTGGGCCCTTTGATGAGGATCTCGCCGTCCTCGGCGATCTTCAGCTCGACGCCGGGCAGCGCGCGACCGACGGTGCCGAAGCGGTGGTTCGCGACGGTGGACGTGGTGGCGGCTGTGGCCGTCTCGGTCATGCCGTACCCCTCGAGCACCGGGACGCCGCACGCCCAGAAGAATTCGAGGATCTCTTTGGCGATCGGAGCCGCGCCGCTGGTGGCGTGCCGCACGCGCCCGCCGAAGATCGCGCGCACGTTGGCGAAGAAGCGCTCGTCTGCCTCGTCGAAGGCTTTCTGCATGTCCTCGGGGACGGGCTCGCCCTCGTTGATCATGTTGCGCACCTTGACGCCGAGCGCGATCGCGTCCTCGGCTTCCTTGCGCTCCTCCGGCTGCATCGCCTGGATCGCGCCGTGGGCGAGCGTGTAGATCTTCTCGAACACGCGCGGAACGGAGGGCAGGTAGGTCGGCATCACCTCCTGCAGCTCGGGGATGATCTCTTTGGTGTCGCCGCCGAAGTAGGCCAGGGTGCCGCCGAGGTCGAAGACGGCGAGCTGGATCAGCAGCGCGAAGGAGTGGGCGAGCGGCAGGTAGAGGTAGATGACCTCGTCGCCCTGGATCTCGCCGGCCTCGCCGACCATGTCGATGATCGCGGCGTAGTTGCCGTGGCTGAGCACGCAGCCCTTGGGCGGTCCGGTCGTCCCCGATGTGTAGATGAACGTGAAGGGGTTCTCTGGCTTGACGGCGGCACGACGGGCCTCGAGAGCCTCCGGCGAGCGGCCTTCCCCGCGGCTGCGGACCTCATCGAGCGGGATCGCGCCGAGCGGCAGCTCTGGGCCGCTGCCGTTGCCGGCGGCGCCGGCGGGGGGGTCCATGATGATCACCGTGCGGATCTTCGGCACCTGCTCGCGGATCGAGACGATCTTCTGCAGCTGCTCGTCGTTCTCGACCACGATCGCGCTGGCTTCGGAGTCGGAGATCACCCACAGGCACTCCTCGGGCGAGTTCGTCTGGTAGATCGGGACGACGGTGAGGCCAGCCGAGGTGGCGGCCATGTCGGCGTACGTCCACTCCGGGCGCGTGTTGCCGAGGATGCAGATGCGCTCGCCTGGCTCGAGGCCGAGCTCGATCAGCCCGTTGGCGAGGTCCTGGACGATCTCGCCGAGCTGCGTGTAGCTCACGTCCTGCCAGGACCCGTCGCGCTTGAAGCGGATCGCCACCCGGTCGCCGAACTCGGCGGCCGCGCGGGGGATCAGGCCGGCGATCGTCTTCGACCCCGTGCTGGTGGCTGCCTCCATCGATGCTCCCCTCTCGCTCTCTCCTGAAATTGGGTCACTTGATGTTAGACGTTGCAGGGCCGTGTTTGGCCGCGCAGCTAGGGTTGTCGAGCCCTACCGGGCCGTCTGACACGGTCAAACGCGGACGCCGCGCGTACGCGCCGCCCGGGCGTGTCCGCTACGCGCCGAGCCGGTCGCCCGCCGCCGCCCTCACACGGGGTTGGGAACGTCGATGAAGACGTGATCCAGGCCGAAGCGCCCCGCCAGCAGCTCGCCGAGCGCGCGGATCCCCAACGTCTCGGTCGCGTGGTGTCCGGCCGCGATCACGTGCAGGCCGAGCTCGCGGGCGGTCGCTGTGACGCGCTCCGCCGGCTCGCCCGTCAAGAGCGCCTGCGCGCCGGCGGCCGCGGCCTCCTCCGCGAAATCCGAGCCGGCGCCCGAGACGATTGCCAGGCGCTGGATGCGCGGCGGCCCGGAGCCGAGCACCAGGGGCTCGCGCGACGTGACCCGCCCGACGCGGGCGAACAGCTCGGCGGCCTCGACGCCGTCCTCGGCGTCGGTCCCCAGCGACGCGAGGAAGCCGATCGTCTCGCCGCGATAGGAGCCGAACGGCTGCATGTGCTCGGCGCCCAGCGCGCGAGCGAGGAGCGCGTTGTTGCCGAGCTCGGGATGCGCGTCGAGCGGCAGGTGGTAAGCAGCCAGCGCGATGTCGGCGGCGAAGAGGACCTTCAGGCGCCGGTGAAGCGTCGCGTCGATGGCCCGGACGCCCGGGCCCCAGAAGAGGCCGTGGTGGACGAGCAGGAGGCCGGCACCGGACTCGGCGGCACGCTCGAAGAGCTCGACGTGGGCGGAGACGCCGGAGGCGATCCTCTGCACCTCGGCCGGGCCGGGGACCTGCAGGCCGTTCACGCAGTAGTCGTCGAAGCGCTCCGGCTCGAGCAGGCGGTCGGCCTCGGCGAGGACGTCGGCGAGCGGGGTGGGCACAGCGCGACGATAGCCGTGTCGGCGGATTCGCGGCCGACCCGATGAGCTCGCGCGCCGGGGCGAGTCCGGCACGTGCCGCTTCGACGGAAGGAAGGGCAGGGGCTAGGAGTCTTCATTGAACAGCGGGACAAGTCTGAGTCCGCGCTCTTCGACCCGTCAGATCGGAAGTGAAACCATGTCGTTCGCAGCCAAGTTGGCCCTCCCCTCGCTTGCCGCGTGTCTCCTGCTCGCGGCATGCGGCAGCAGCTCGAGCAGCACAACGGCCGGCTCGGGCGGCGCCTCGAACGCGAGTCCCGCCGCGCACACGACCGGCTCTTCCGCCACCGTCGTGAAGACCGGCCACAGCTCGCTCGGCACGATCCTCGTCGACGCGAACGGCATGACCCTCTACGCGCTGAGCGCGGAGAAGAACGGCAAGTTCATCTGCACCCAGAGTGCCTGCACGGCGATCTGGCACCCGCTCACGGTCACCGCCGGCACGGCGCCCGGCGGCCAGGTCAGCTCGCTCGGCGTCGTCAAGCGCCCCGACGGGACGACCCAGGTCGCCTACAAGGGCGCGCCGCTGTACACGTTCGCGCAGGACCAGCAACCCGGGGAAACCAAGGGGCAGGGGTTCAAGGACGTCGGCACGTGGAGCGTCGTCAAGGTCGGCGCTGCCGCGCCCGCCACGACGAGTACGCCCGCCACGACGAGCACGTCCTCCACGACGAGCACACCCTCCGAAATGTCATCGGGCGGCGGCGGTCGCTACGGCTACTGAGACGTAGGGCGGCTCCTCCCTCCGAGCGCCGGTGCGCTGTCGTGCAGCGCGCCGCGGCGTTCGTGAGCGGGAGCGGCGCCACGCAGGCGGGGGCGGGTCTCGCCGGTCGTGCGATACTGCCCGATGCGTCGGGGCGTGGCGCAGCCTGGTAGCGCGCACCGTTCGGGTCGGTGAGGTCCCCGGTTCAAATCCGGGCGCCCCGATAGTCGAATCCCCCGTAGCCGCGGGGGATTCGCGCGTTTCTGGGACCGGTCGGGTTCTATTCGCCGTAGGAGGCCGCCTCCGGCGCTGCGCGGGTCCCGGTCTTCAGGGACGTGGCTCGCCCCGGTCCACGATGAGCCCTACGACGCCAGACGAGCAGGGTTCCCCGAGCGACCCGCTTGTGCGCCCGTTCACAAGCGCGTCGCGTGCAACGATTCCGGTCGTGCTGAGCGTGCGCTCGAATGAACGCGTGCCCGTCGATCAGCCTTCGTGGCTGCGCGGCGAGTACCACGCCCCGACCGACTGGATGCCAGTCGGCTGGGGCGTCGGCAGGTCGTAGGCGGACTTCCGTTAGGCGATGTCGCTGGAGAACGTGGAGACGGTCAGGCGGGCGATCGCGGCGATCAATGCGCGGGACATTGACGCCTACCTCGCCTGCTGTACCGAGAGTGTGGAGTTGTTCCTGCCGATGGCCGGGGCCCAGTATCTGGGGGCTGACGGGATCAGGCGGTTCTTCACCGACATCGAGGACATCGGCCCTGACTTTCGGATCGAGGTGGAGCGCGTGCAAGCGATAGGCGACAGCAGCGCGCTCGCGCTTCTGCGGGTCGGAGCGACTGGCCGTACCAGCGGGATCGTGACCGGTGCTGAAAGCGCCAACGTCTATGACTTCATTGACGGCAAGATGAGTTGCGTCCGCATCTTCCTCGACCGCGATGAGGCCCTCAAAGCCGTGGGGCTGGCGGAGTAGGCGGTAACCCTCTGCATCGCCGTCATAACGACCACGGCGGGCTCGTAAAAGGAGGAACATCACATGACATATCCGAACGCGCCATTGCACATCGATATCCCCGTCAAGCTGGCCGAGGTGAAGCGGCGTACGACGCCGACCGCCACATCGAGACCGGGAACCCTTACAAGGACCTGGTCACAAACCTCATGAGCCGCGCCGTGCACGTCGAGCTGTGCGGCGCGACCGCGAAATTCCACCACTATGGAAATGAAGACCTGATCCCGGGGATCAAGGTCAACACCGATGCCGGGGCCAGGATGACCCAGCTTGTCCAGCAAGGGTTCGTGAAGATCACCGAGTAAGCGCCCGCCGGTAGCGGATGTGCGTGGCGAGCGGAGAGTGGAGCACCTCGACCGGCTCGAACCCGAGGGACTCGACTCCGTCGAACAGCCGCTCGCCGGACCCGAACAGGACGGGGACCACGTCGAGCGTGAGTTCGTCGATCACTCCGGCGGCGAGCGCCTGACGGACGGTCGAGGCGCCGCCCGCGATGTCGATGCCATCCTCGCCGGCCGTCTCACGCGCCTGCGCGTAGGCGGCCTCGAAGCCCTGGGTGACGAAGTGGAAGCTCGTGCCGCCCTCCATCTCGATCGGCTCGCGGGCGTGGTGGGTGAGCACGAAGACCGGCGCGTGGTAGGGCGGCTCGGAGCCCCACCATCCATCCCAGTCCTCATCCCACTCGCCGCGGATCGGCCCGAACATGTTGCGGCCCATGACGTAGGCCCCGCGCGGTCGCATGAGCCAGCCCTCTGCCGTCGCGTCGGCGTCGTTCGCGCGCTCGTCGCCGAGGTGCCAGCTGTGGACCTCCCTGCCGCGCTTCCCCAGCGGATTCTCCCGGCTCTGGTCCGGCCCGGCGACGAAGCCGTCGAGCGAGATCGACATGTGGCAGGTGGTGTCCGGCATCGGCGTCCTCCAAGTAATTGCGATTTGCTACGAGCGGGCGGGGGCCTTGGCGTTGGGAGTGTGCACTAGCAGACCACAGAATCCCCTGTGTCCGCGCCGGGATTCGCGCGCTTCGCGGGCCGCGCAGGGGAAGACCTGGCGTATGGTGCATTCATGCACCCGTGCGGCGAGCTGCTCAGCTGGGTCCACGACGTCGAGACGGTCACCCGAGCGGCGCGACTGTTGTCCCTGGTGCCATGAGGTTGATGGGTCCCGGCGACCAGGCGATGATCGCCGGAGCGGTCGCGCACGCACGCGCCGCGGGTGTGCCCGAGGAACTGATCCAGCGCGTGATCGCAGAGGAGGGCACAGGCCGCGGCGGCGGTCACAACCCGGCAATGCTCGCCGGACGGCTTCATGCTCTCGCCCGCCAGCACCAGCAGCCCGCTCCCGGTGACTGAGACTTGACGCCGCATTCATGCGAGGCGTTCTCTCGGTCAACTCGGCTCGCAGTTTGCCCGCTAGAGTTGACGTCTTCGACGAGCAAAGGGGGCGGTGATGAAGCTTCTTGTGGTGCGGTACGGCCGGCAACTTGGCAAGGACGACCCTGAGCAGGCGCGCGCGTTTCTCGGTGCGGCCGAGAAGATCGCCCAGCTCCCAGGCCTCGTCTGGAAGCTCTGGGGCTACGACGACGCCGAGCATGTCGGCGAGAGCGTCTACCTGTTCGAGACGGACGAGCAGGCGCGAGCTTGGGGCGACGGGCCGCTGAAGTCGGCCCTCGGTAGCCATCCGGGCGTCAGCGATATCGAGGTGCGCTACTACGACGTCGACGAGCGGCTGAGCGCACTCACGCGCGCGCCCCTCGCGCTCCCAGCGCACGCCTGAAGGCGCTCCGGTTGATGCCCAGGTCGACGCCTTGCAGAGCGCCCTGGACAAATCGCTGCGCGACTGGCTGGAAAATCTGAAGCGGACAGCCGAGGCAGCGGCTCAGGGTTGAGCGATCCGCCGCATGCTCGGCGGTAGGCGTCCAGCCCGCGGTTCCCTCGCTAGCGTCCCGGACGTGGAGTTCAGCCGCGAGTTGCGCAACGACGTTCTAGCCGGAGACATCACGCTCTCGGTCCGACTCTGGAGGCGGCCGCAGGTCAAGCTGGGCGGTCGCTACCGGGTGGGTCCGGGTGAGATCGAAGTCGACGCGATCGAGCTTGTCCCGTTCGCGGCCATCACAGGCCGGGACATCCGACGAGCCGGCGAGACCGACCGCGAGACGTTGCGCCGGCGTGCCGCGCACGCCGGACCGATCGACGAGGACACGCCCGTCTATCGAATCGAGTTTCACGCGGTGAGCCCCGGTGATTGAGCCTGGCGCCGTCGCCGCATCGCGGCATCACTCCGGCGGCCGCCTGGCGTGGCGGGTCAGTGCTCGCCGGAGAGCAGCATCGCGTGGAGATCGCCGCCGGTGGTCTTGCGGGTCACCTGGATGCGGCCGAGCGGTTGATGGCTTCCGGCGCGCGCCAAGGCGTTCCTGTCCTGTGTGAAGACCGCCCGGTATCGCTGCGTCAGCCAGCCGAGGAGGTCGCCCGGGATCCGCTCGTCGTTCGTGCCGTCCTGGCCGTAGTTGCCGTACGGCGGCGCGAAGGCGAGCGGCCGGTATGCCGGTACCTGCTCAGCGAGCGTGTTCTGGCCCCACTCGATGTCAGACCGCACGCGTTGCCGCCATGCATCGAAGCCCTCTCCGGGCTCCTCATAGGCGTAGAAGGCCCCCGTTTCGTCGGGATCGGGGCCGTATCGGATCATCATGTGGCCATGGCCGGAGTGAAGCTGGGACTCCCAGCGGCCACTGTCCTGAGCGGTCCGGAGCTCCTGCCAGCTGAGGTACTCCGGACCACCGTGATCGACACGCCCAACGTCGACGAACATCACCGCGTTGAAGTGCAGCTCGCGCAGGATGCCGTCCGCGCCGGTCCACGAGTCCGCTCGGCCGTCGTCGAAGGTGAGCAGCAGGGGTCGCGGAGGCAGATCGACCGGCTTCCCGCTCAGGAAGTCGAGGAATGTCTGGAGGTGGACCGTCTGGTAGCCGGCGTGCCGGATCTCCGTCATCTGCGTTGCGAAGTCGTGTGCTTCGATGCCGTAGGAAGCGTCCGCCGAGTTCGAGAAGTCGCCCTCGGGGCCGATCCCGTGATAGACGAGCACCGGGATCGCCGACCGGTCCGGCGGGAGCTTGGCCCACAGTTCCTTCTCGGCGGAGGTGAGGGTCACCTCTGGCGCCGGGAGCGGCTTCGCCGCACCCGAGCCGCCGCAGCCGGTCAAGGCCACGTAGGCCACGACGGTAAGCAGGACGCTCCTTCTGCTCATTCGCCGGCTGCGCTGGCCCTGTCGAGCCGTTCGCGTCGGGTGTCCCACGCGACGCGGGACTTACGCGGCCCGCGGATGATTGCCAAGAGTTGCGAGTGCAATGCCGCGAACGCCGACACGATCCAGAACAGCAGCAGGTACGGCGGCGCGAGCACCATCGCACGGAAGTCGAAGTGGTCGTACGGGAAGCGCAGCGCCAGCGCGACGACAAGCTGCAGGGTGGCCACAACCGAGATGGCGATGCCCCACGCCATGCCGAGCCCGAAAAGATCGAGGTCGTCTGTCGACAAGATGCTCAAGACGAGGGCCAGCGCGAGCGCCGTCACCCACAACAACGACGCGACCGACTCGAGGCCGAGGGGCCACATCCGGCGGTTGCGCCAGGCAGCGACGGCGCGCAGGTGCTCGTGGAGGATCTCGCCCTGGCCGCGTGCCCAGCGCGTGCGCTGTGCCCATAGCGCGTGCAGCGTCGTGGGGACCTGCATGCCGACCAGCGCGTGCGGCTCGTGCGCGGTGTGCCAGCCGGCCATCAGGAGCCTCCATGTGAGGTCGATGTCCTCCGTGGACATCCGGCTGTCATAGCCGCCGACCGCCAGGACCCGCTTGCGACGGAACATCCCGAGCACCCCCGCGACGATCCCGACCCGTCCCGACAGCGACTGCGTGCGACGGATCAGGCCGATGATCGACGCCGCCTCCAGCACCTGCATCATGGAGATCAGCCGCCCGCGATTGGTGACGTGAGGCGCGCCTGTGACCGCCGCGACCAGAGGGGACTGGTCCATCCGTGCGGCGAGACGCTGCAGGGCGTGGGGCATCATGTGGGTGTCGGCGTCGGTCACGACGACGAGCTCGTGGCGGGCACGGGCGAACCCGGCGTTGAGCTGCTCGGCCTTGCCTCGGTTGACGGGATCGCGCAGGATCTCGCAGCGCGGGTCCCCCGCTGCCGCGCCCTGCGCAGCCGCAGTGGTGTCGTCGGTGGAGCCATCGTCGAGCACGAGCACCTCGAGCTCGGGATAGTCGGCGTCGAGCGCCGCCCGGACGCT
Source organism: uncultured Solirubrobacteraceae bacterium (assembly GCA_963721285.1). Lineage (GTDB taxonomy): Bacteria > Actinomycetota > Thermoleophilia > Solirubrobacterales > Solirubrobacteraceae > Palsa-744. The sequence continues at coordinate 124,238 of CAVRIN010000006.1, forward strand.
CATCGCGATCACCTGCTCCTCGTTGTACGCGGGAATCAGCACGGTCACGCCCGGCCAGCCGCCCTCCGGGACATGCACCTCGCGGCGGTCGTCCAACAGTCCGAACAGGATGCCCCCCGCTATCCACACCGCCGCGGTGACGACCGGGTACAGAGCGACGAAGGCGAGAAGGAGCTCAGCCGCGAGACGCATACCGGCGCTCCTCGCGGCGTCGCGCCCGGCGGCCCAGGGCCAAGATCGGCATCGCCACCAGAATCGAGCCGACCACGATCAAAACCCCCAACTCGATCGCGTCCGACTTGTGCAGCACCACGGCGACGATCGCGAACGCGACAACCCACAGGAACGGGCCGAACACGATCGCTGCGACCAGCCTCCACCCGGAGGCCGTGCGCATCGGCCGAAAGCGATCCACCTGCGTGCGGGTCCGGTCCATGAGCAACTCCTGATCATGACGCAGCCCTCAGTCACGGGCGGAGGGGTGGGCGCGGCGGGTTCCGGAAATCGCCTGGCGCGAGTGCTCAGAAGACGTACGAGACGGATACATCTCCGTGCTCGTGCGCCCTCCCGATAAAGGTTTCCGGGCCCAGGATTGGCCTCCGCGCCTTCGGGTAGTAGAAGCCCAACGTGTCTGATCGACCGCAGACCAACGTGCCCGATGACGCCCCCTCGGGCGAGCCCGACGGCCGGCGTGAGGCCGACGCCGGTGAGGCGGAGACGACTACGCGGCTCGTGACACTGGCGCGTCCATCCGAACTGGTGCCCGCGGAGTTCCGCGACGTCTCGTTCCGTCCCGCGCTGGCCGGCTACAGCCGTCGCGAGGTCGATGAGTACGTCGAGCGCGTCAACTGCGCGATCGCAGAGCTCGAGATCAGCCGCTCCCCCGAGAAGGCGGTACAGCTCGCGCTCGACCGCGTGGCCGAGCAGACGGCCGGGATCCTGCAGGAGGCCGGTGAAGCCGCGGAGAGGTTGACGGCCGGCACGCTCGCCGAATCCGAACACGCCACTCGCCGGGCCCAGGTCGAAGCCGAGGAGCTGATGGAGGGCGCGCAGAGCGAGTCGCGCGCGCTCCTCGAGCGCTCAGCGGCGGAGTCGGCGGAGCTGCTCGCCGAGGCGCAGGCGCGACTCGATGAGCTCCGCGAGGCGATCGGGGAGGCGCAGGACGAGCACCGGAGGGTGCTCGGCCGGCTGCGCGCGACCGCGGCCGCGCTCGACTCCTTCGCCGCCGGGGCCGAGGGAGGCAAGCCCGTGGAGCCCGAGCCGTCATCCGCCGACGGCGACGGCGACGGTCACGAGGATGCCCAGGAGCAGTCCACGGAGGTCATGGCTGCGATCGAGCCCGCGGCCGACGATCGCGCCGACGACGGTCGCGCGGAGGACGACGCCGACGTCGCCGCCTCGCGCGCTCCATCGCGCCGCCGGATCACGGGCACGCGCCAGCCGCGCGTGCCTAAGCGCGAACCGGCCCGGTCCGGGCGCGAGCGGCGAGCCGACTGAGAGGCTCCGGCTGAGCGAAGATGGCGGGAGGATGGCCGACCTTCCCGCCAAGCCCCAGGGACGGCGGCGGCCCCGTCGCAAAGGACGCGCGACGAAGGACGCCGAGCGCCGGGCGCTGGCCAAGGCCAACGCCACACCGGCGCGTCCCGTGAAGGAGCCGAGGCCGGGTTTCGCCGTGCTGCACGCGGATGGCGGTGCGACGCAGGCGCCGGCTACGGCCGCCATCGGCTACGTCCTCGATGACGCCGGCGGCCGCCGCCTCGCGGAGCACGGCGAGGTCATCGGTGCGGCGAGCGCCGCGGAGGCCGAGTACCGGGCGCTGCTGGCCGGCCTCGCCCGCGCGCACGAGCTCGGTCTCGCCCGGCTCGTCGCTCGCTCGGACTCCCGGCTGCTGATCGGGCACCTCAACGGCGAGCGGCAGGTCCGCAGCCGTCGCCTGGCCGGTCTCGGGGCTGAGATCACGGACAGGCGGATGCAGATCGGCACAGTGGTCTTCGAATGGATCCCGGCGGCGGCCAACGGAGAGGCGCACCGGCGCGTCGCGCGCGTGCTCGAGTCAGACCGCCGCTGAGTCGCGTGAGCGACCCGGCGGGCGGTGGGGATTGAGCCGGTGCGAGCGGGGTGGTTGACGGAGCCCTGGGGCTGGACGCCGCCGACTGCGTCGGCTAGCGTTGGCCACGCGAGAGAGGCAAGAAGGAGGCAGATGCTGGACGCAGCCGTAGGAAGGCCGCGCGCGGGCCTCGTACGCAGGTCTGCGCTGCTCGGCGCGCTCGTCGCGGCGCTGATGGCACTCGGCGCCTCGAGCGCATCGGCGGTGATCGTCCACCTCGGCAACGGCCGGACGGTGAGCTACCAGCCGATTCGCGGTTCGGCGCCGCCGGCAGCCGGACCGTTCGACGAATTCTTCAACAACCTCGACTACAACGGCGGCCCGGTGATGCCGTCGAACACGAACTACGTGGTCTATTGGAGCCCATCCGGACCGGGCGCATACCCGTCCGGCTACCAGAGCGGCGTCAACCAGTACCTCGAAGACCTCGCCCACGACAGCGGCGGACATGAAAACGTCGACTCGGTCTCGACGCAGTACAACGATGCCTCAGGGCAGTTCGCCAAATACGACTCGCACTTCGGGGGCGCCTTCAATGACGAAACGCCCTATCCGTCCAACGGCTGCAAACAGGCCGCGATCTGCCTCACAGACGTCCAGATCGCCGTCGAGCTGAAGAAATTCGCGGAAGCCCATGGACTGTCGATGGACCTCACCCACGAGTACTTCATGGTCACCCCGAAAGGCGTCGAGAACTGCTTCACGTCATCGGGCCATGAATGCTCCGCCGGCTCCCTGAACCCCGTCTACTGCGCCTACCACAGCTGGCTGCCGGTGGGCGAAGGGCAGCTGATCTACGCCAACGACGCGTTCGTGACCGGAAACCCCGGCTGCGACGACGAAAACCACCCCAACGGGCCTTCGGACGGCGTGCTCGAGGGCGGCCTCAGCCACGAGCACAACGAGTCGATCACCGATCCCGAACCCAACAACGCCTGGACCGACATCGGCGGCACCGGCGGTGAGAACGGCGACAAGTGCCGCACGTTCAAAGCATCGAGCGAATTCGGCCCGGTGCTCGGGAAAGCCCCCAACGGCGCGAAATACAACCAGGTCATCAACGGCCACTTCTACTGGTACCAGCAGGAGTGGAGCAACCAGGGCCGCACGTGCCTGCAGCGGTTCACCTTCAGCGGCGAAGAGCCGACGGCGACCTTCACGGCCAAAACGGGCAGCGGCAACTCGGTCACCTTCGACGCGACAGGGTCGACCGCCGAAGGCGGGGTCGCCCGCTACAACTGGCAGTTCAACGACGGGCCGGGACTGAACTTCCCCGACGAGACGACGACGCCGACGATCATGCACACGTTCCCGGTGGCCGGCACCTACACCGTCGCCCTCACGGTCTTCGCCTCTGACGGCACCAGCATCGGCACCGCCAAGACGATCCAGGCCGGGGCGGCGCCGACGCCGAGCATCAAGAAACTCTCGCCCAAAAAGGGACCGGCGGCAGGAGGGACCGCCGTCACGATCACCGGCGAAGACCTCGCCGGCGCCACCGGCGTCTCCTTCGGGGCCACGGAAGCCACGAGCTTCAAAGTCGACTCGGCGACCCAGATCACGGCCGTCGCACCGCACGGCGTCCCCGGGACGGTGGACGTCAGGGTCACGGCGCCCTCCGGCACCAGCCCGATCACCTCCAAAGACCACTTCAAGTACGGCTCGCCGACGGTGGAAGCCGTGAGTCCCGGCAGCGGTCCCGGTTGCCGGCGGCACGAGCGTCACGATCTCCGGCACGGGATTTGCGCTCGGCTCGGCGACGACGTTCGCGTTCGGCAAAGTGCTCGCGACATCCGTCAACTGCACCTCGACGACGTCGTGCACCGCGCTCACGCCGCCCGCCAGCAAAGCCGGGGTGGTGGATGTCCGCGCGACGGCGGCGGGCAAGAAGAGCAAGAAGAACGCCCCCGCGGATCACTTCAGCTACTCCTAGCCGGCCGCGGCCGCGTCCTGCCGAGCTCGTCGAGCTGCGGGCGGCTCACCTCGTTCGGATGATGCAACGCGATCATTCGCGTGCAGGATCGGGGTAATGGCGACGGCCGAGCAACCCGGGGCAGGCGAGCCCCCCTCCTCCGCTCCGAGCGCCGCGACGCCGAGCGAGGGTGCCGACGGAGCCTCTGGGCAGCCGCGCTCCGAGCAGGGTTTCGCTCCCCAGAGCGCCGCCGCTCCCTCGCCGTTTCCCCCGATCGCCGACTTCGCGTTCCTCTCCAACTGCCACACCGGTGCGCTGGTCGCGCCCGACGGCGCGATCGACTGGCTGTGCGTGCCGCGCTTCGACGCGCCGAGCGTGTTCGGCACGCTGCTCGACCGCCAGGGGGGCAGCTTCCGCTTCGGGCCGTTCGGGATCAACGTGCCCTCGGCTCGGGTGTACGAGCCGGGCACGAACATCCTCGTGACGACCTGGAAGACGCCGACGGGCTGGATGCTGGTCCGCGACGCGCTCACGCTCGGTCCCCGCCAGGGAGAGGATCGCGTGACACCGCACACGCGTCCGGCGGCCGACGAGGACGCCGACCACATGCTCGTCCGGATCGCGCTCTGCCTCGACGACGAGGTCGAGCTGGAGCTGAACTGCGAACCGGTCTTCGACTACGGCGGCGAGGCCGCCGAGTGGGCCGTCGAGCCCGACGGGCACAAGGCGATCGCGACCGGCGGCGGGATCTCGATCACCCTGGCAACCGACCTGATCCTCGGCAACGAGGGCGAAAGGGTCCGCGGGCGCCACACTCTGCGCAAGGGCGAGCAGGCGTTCTGCGTGCTGTCGTGGGCCGACGGCTTCCACGTACCGGAGAACGTCGACGAGGCGAACGCGGCCATGGCCGCGACGACCGAGTTCTGGCGCAACTGGATCAAGCGTGCGCGGATCCCGGACCACCGCTGGCGCGAACCGATCCAGCGCTCGGCCCTGACGATCAAGGGGCTGACCTACATGCCGACGGGGGCGACGATCGCCGCACTTACGACGTCGCTGCCCGAGACGCCGGGCGGCGAGCGCAACTGGGACTATCGCTACACCTGGCTGCGCGACTCCACCTTCACCCTGCAGGCGCTCCACTACCTGAACCTCGACTGGGAGGCCGAGGAGTTCATGCAGTTCATCGCCGACCTCGAGCCCAACGCGGACGGCGGCCTGCAGATCATGTACGGAATCGACGGGCGCCGCGACCTCACCGAGTCGCTCCGTGAGGATCTGAGCGGCTACGCGGGCGCCCACCCGGTGCGGGTCGGCAACGGTGCGTTCGACCAGCGGCAGAACGACGTGTTCGGCGCAGCCCTGGACTCGATCCTGCTCCACACCCGCCGCAGCGAGCGGCTGCCACGCCGCCTGTGGCCGCTGGTACAGGCCCAGGCCGCTTGCGCCGAACAGGTCTGGACGCAGCCCGACCAGGGGATCTGGGAGGCGCGCGGGGAGCCGCGGCACTACGTCTCCTCGAAGATCATGTGCTGGGTCGCCATGGACCGGGCGTCGAAGATCGCGGCGATCGCCGGCGACACGGAGCGCGAGCACGGCTGGCGCGAGGTCGCCGAGCAGATCCGGGCCGAGATCCTCGAGCGCGGCATGACCGAGCGCGGGGTCCTGCGGCAGCACTACGAAACCGACTCGCTCGACGCCTCGACGCTGCTCGCCGCGCTCTTCGGGATGCTGCCAGGCACCGACGAGCGCCTTCACGCCAGCGTCCTCGCGATCGCCGACGAACTGACCGAAGACGGCTTCGTCCTTCGCTACCGGACCGAAGAGACCGACGACGGCCTCAGCGGCAAGGAGGGGAGCTTCCTGATCTGCTCCTTCTGGCTCGTCTCCGCCCTCACGATCATCGGGCAACAGCAGCGCGCCCGCGATCTGATGGAACGCCTGCTGCGCGTCGCCTCGCCGCTCGGCCTCTACGCCGAGGAGTTCGACACCGACACCGGGCGGCACCTCGGCAACTTCCCGCAGGCCTTCTCGCACCTCGCCCTGATCGAGGCTGCGGGCGCGCTGATCCTCGTGGAGCGCGCCGCAGAGTTCACCTAGTAGCGCCGCGGGAAACCGGCCCGCAGCGGGCCGTCAAGTGCTGCCGCCGGACCTGGGCGGGTGCTAGCGCCGCTGTCCGCAGCGGCTGCACTGGTACCAGCAGGAGCAGGTGTTCTTGCGCCACTCCCAGCGGTGCCCAAGCAATGTGCAAACGCTCATACCAACAGCCAAGCAGACCTTCCGGAGGTCCTAAATCCCACAATTGAGTGACCCCGAAAAGGCCTGCAAATCGGCCCCGGTTTGGACATCTCGTCGCGATCGCGGGGCGCCGTCGGCCGCGTAGCCGAAGAGCCGACCGAATCGCGGGCGATCGGGCGGCCACCGCCCGTCCAGAGGCCGGCTGTCGCTACCCCACAAACGGGGGATCTAAAACGCCACGTGATGCCCTAGTGTGAGAGGAGCGCAGTGGCGGCCCGGCCGTCGTCCCCCCTGGCGGTCGCACCCAAGCCATTGCGCGGCCCCGGTCGCAATAGGCTTTCTGACGAGAGAGGCCGCGCGACCGGGGCATTCTTATCCCGGCCGCCGCCCTGGCCGGGCTGCACCCCGGTTGGGATCCTGTGAACGGCGTTTCGCGGGCCCCTTCCGGGGAACCATCCCGGTGATGAGGCAGGCCGATCCGATCTCCTCCTTCGCCTCACCGACCGGCCCGCTCGGCGCCGCGGCATCCGCGGACGGGCACCTGCGGCGGCGCCTGGCATGGCTGGCGCAGCGCCGTCAGCGTCCGCCGCGGCCGAGCGTCAGCCCGGCCGTCGTCGAGGAGGAAGCGGCGAACCTGCTCTACGGAGAGCGGACGGGCACGGTCAACGCCTCGCCGGCCGTCCCGCCGGTGAGCGACTGACCCGAGACCTACCTCGGATCCTCGCGGTCGAGGTTCCAGTGCCGCACGACCGCGCACATCCACATCCACGGCTCGTCGTCGTTGCCGTACGCGCGGGGCGAGAGGAAGAAGCGCGTGATCGTCCGCTGGCCGCCCTCGTGGTCGCCGTACAGCAGGTCGACGCTGAGCCCCTCGCCGCGCTCGATCGCCGCTTTGAGCGAGCCGTACAGCGGGTCGGCGGGGTCGCGCAGCGCCGCCTGCCAGAAGCTGATGTCGCCCGCCGGGATGTAGAAGTCGCGCCTGCTGCTCCTGAATTCCTCGACGGGCGCGGGTCCGACCTCGCTGCCGGCGCGCTCCGGGTGCACGTACCAGCCGTGCAGGACCGCCAGGCCGCGCGCGACGTTGCGCAGCGGCATCGCGAGGTAGATGTTGCCGTCCTGCTGCTGGACGGCGGCCAGCCCGTCGCGCAGCCGCAGCCAGTGGTCGTCCATGTAGCCGACCTTCTGCGGCGGGTCCTCCTGGCGCGCGTTGAACAGCACCGGCCGCAGCCCGACGAGCAGCGCCTCCTCGGAGACCCGGGCCGCGCGGTTCGCCGAGCGCGTCGAGCCGAACGTGGCGACGGCCAGCACGAGCGTGCCGCCGGCCGTCGCGAGCGAGGCGATCGTCGCGGTGTCAGCCACAGCGCCAGGCTACATCCGCGGCACCGGCGTGGCCTGCTCGGGCGCGATGCCGAACCGGCGCTGGTAGTCGGCGTTCAGCTCGCTCCAGCCGCCCGGCAGGTGCTGCGGGCTGCCCCGCTCGGGCAGCTCGCCTCCGTCCACGAGCGCCTCGAGCGCGGTCAGGCAGATGTGCCAGCCGGCGCCGTCGCGGGCGGCCTTGAACCGGTCCGCGAAGCTGTGCTCGAGCGTCAGCACGCAGCCCTCCTCGCTCTCCTCGAGAGCCCATCGCAGCTCGTCCTCGCCCCAGGTGTGCACGAGCAGCGACGGCTCCTCGATCTCCAGCACCGTCCCGGGTGCCATCTCGGGCACGCCTGGCGCGGGCAGGTACTCGATCGCGCCGCCCGCGCGGGGCTCGAAAGCGAACGGCGTCGGGTGCCAGGCACCCAGCTCGGCGGGCTCGGTCAGCGCTCGCCACACGCGCTCGCGCGGGTGGGACAGCAGGCGCTCGAAGCGCAGCACGGAGCGCCCGTCGCGCTCCATCAGCACGGCATGTTCAGCGGGCATCGGTGTCTCCTTGCTCCAGGTGGCTCTCGAGTGCCGCGAGCCCCCGCTGCCACAGCAGCACGTACGGCGTCAGCCAGCGCGCGAGCTCGGCGAAGCCGTCTGCGCGCAGGCCGTAGAGCCGCCGGCGCCCTGCGACGGTGCGCTCGACGAGGCCCGCCTCGCGCAGCACGCGCAGGTGGCGCGAGGTGTTCGGCTGGCTGAGACCGGACTCGCGCGAGAGCTCGCCCACCGGCCGGGGGCCCTCGAGCAGCAGGTCCAGCAGCGTGCGGCGGGCCGGCTCTGCGACGACGTCGAAGGGACTGTGCACGGTCACGCTCTCATATAATCATAAAAATATATAATTGAGAAGGGATATATGGGTCTCGTGTCGAGGGCAGCCCGCGGCGTTCGTCGAACCGATGTCAATTACTCTGAAAGGGGAGCTCACCATGCAGTACCTGATCCAGATCTACACCGGCGAATCGATGGAAGCCTGGGAGCGGCTGGCCGAGCCCGAGAAAGGCGCGGTCACCGAGGAGTACATGGCGATCATGCAGGTGCCGGGGGTGAGCGGCGGGGCGCAGCTGGAGCCGCCGGACACGGCGACCACCGTGCGCATCGACGACGGCCGCACGCTGACAACCGACGGTCCGTTCGCCGCCACCAAGGAGGCGCTCGGCGGCTACTACCTCTACGACGCCGAGGACCTCGACGCGGCGATCGAGCTGGCGGGCCGGATCCCCGCCGCACGGATGGGCGGGGCGGTCGAGGTGCGGCCGCTGGTGTCGCGCTGATCGAGCAGGTCTTCCGCGAGCAGTGGGGGCGGGTCCTGGCCGCCATGGTCGGCTTCCTCGGCGACTTCGACCGCGCCGAGGAGGCCGCCCAGGAGGCGTTCGCGATCGCCGCCGAGCGGTGGCCGCGCAGCGGTACGCCCGAGAACCCGGCGGCCTGGCTGATCGTGACCGCCCGCAACCGCGCGATCGACCGGATCCGGCGCGAGCGCAAGATCCAGCCTCGCGGCGAGCTGCCGGAGATCCCCGAGCCCGTGCACGACCAGCCCGACGATCACAGCGAGTTCCGCGACGAACGACTCGAGCTGTTCTTCACCTGCGCGCATCCGGCCCTCGCGCTCGAGGCCCAGGTCGCGCTGATCCTGCGTGCGCTCGGTGGCCTCTCGACCGAGGAGATCGCGCGCGCGTTCCTCGTCGCCGAGCCGACGATGGCACAGCGGCTGGTGCGGGCCAAGCGCAAGATCTCGAGCGCCGGCATCCCCTTCAGGGTTCCGCCCGCGCACCTGCTGCCCGACCGCCTCGCGGCCGTGCTGGCCGTCCTCTATCTGATCTTCAACGAGGGCTACGACAGCCGCGCGCAGCTTGCTGACGAGGCGATCAGACTCGGCGCGGCGCTCGCCGAGATGATGCCCGACGAGCCCGAGGCCCAGGGCCTGCTCGCGCTGATGCTGCTGACGGAGTCGCGGCGCGCCGCGCGGCTTCGCGACGGGGAGCTCGTGCTGCTCGCCGATCAGGACCGCGCGCTGTGGGACCGGCGCAGGCTCCAGGCGGGACTCGACGCTCTAGGCCGGGCCCGCGCACTGCAGGGCTCCGCGCGCGGCCGGGCGGGAGGTCCGTACCTCCTGCAGGCGGAGATCGCGGCGCTGCACTGCGAGGAGCGGGCGCGCTGGGATGAGATCGCCGCCCGCTACGAGGAGCTGCTCGCGCAGACCGACTCGCCCGTCGTGGCGCTCAACCGCGCGGTGGCGATCGCGGAGTCCGCCGGACCCGAGGCCGGCCTCGAAGCGATCGAGGCGATCGACCTTGATCGCTACCACTACCTGCACGCGACCCGCGCGGAGCTCTTGAGGCGCCTGGGCCGCTCCGAGGAGGCACGCGCCGCCTACCAGCGGGCGCTCGAGCTCGTGCGCGCCGACCCCGAGCGGCGGTTCCTCGCGCGGCGCCTCGCCGAGCTGTGAGTCGATGAGCTAGGCCAGGACTTCGTCGGCCGAGGCGAGCGTTCGCAGGTGCTCGCCCACGCCGGTCACGCTCAGCAGCCGCTGCACCTGCTGGGAGCCTGGCGTGACGGCGAACTCCTGGCCGCGGCGCCAGCACTGCTCCCGCGCCGCGAGGATGATCCGCAGCCCCGTCGAGTCCAGGAACGTCAGCCCCTGCAGGTCGAGCACGACCGTCTTCGTGTCGCCCAGCTCCGGCGCCTCGACCGCCTGCTGGAGCAACGGCGCGTTGGCCATGTCCAGTTCGCCGCTCAGAGAAAGGACCACGCGGTCGCTCTCCCGCCGGGAATCGATCCGTAGCTGCTCGGGTGCCCCCATGGCTCGAATTCTAACGGTCCTCCGATGTCACAAAAGTGACATTCGGGTGATGGGGACATCGTTCGAGTGTGGCCGAGATGATCCGGGGGCTAGTCGAGCCGCTTGTGGAGCCGCACCTGGCTGCCGCGCGGCGATGAGGCGATCTCGACAAGGTCGCAGATCTGGTCTGCGATCCACAGCCCCCGGCTTGCGCGGGCCTCGCCACCGGGCCGGCGGCGGGCGGTCAGCGGGTTGCGGATATGCCCTGCGTCCTGAACCTCGCAGACGAGGGTGTCGGAGGTTCGCCAAAGCCGAAGCATTCCGACGCCGCCGCCATGGCGGACGCTGTTGGTGGCGACCTCGTGGACGGCGAGCACGAGCTCTTCCGCGGGTTCCGGCGCCAGCGCCTCCCTGGTCGCCCAGGAGCAGACGAGCTGGCGAAGCTCGAAGAGGTCCGCGGCGGCAAACGGAACCTCCCAGACGTCGCCCCGTGGGCGCGGGAGCCCATCGGGCAGCGCCTCCCGCGGCGGCGCCGTCTCGGGGCGGCGACCGTTCCTCGGCGTGTGGGCGCTACTAACGGCCATAGACCGTCGGCACCTCGCTTTCCTGGTCTCGAACGACGCCGGTGGCCTCGGGTGGTGCCGTGCCCGGCACACTCAGAAATGCCCGAAAGGCGGTATCGCCAAACCAAGTCTCAGCCGGTGTGCGGCAACGTGCAAAACCCGCCGACCGGTGGTCGCGTGCATGGTCCGCAGGCGGACAGGGCTTTTCGATTCAGGTGTTTAGAGATCGCCGGTAGGGGCAAGAAGGGATTACCGGTGTTGCCCAACCGACGGATGGCCGCGCGCCCCCTGCGGTCTTCGTCACATCGAGGGTGACAAGGAGTGGCATGTCGGCCGGCCCGCCCCGACGCGGACCGGCCGGCACGCCACACGGGGCCTGTTTTCGCCTTGCGGTGCTGCTCAGCAGGCACGCCGCTTTCGGGCGGTTTTCGGCTTGCCGGGCTTCCTAGCCGCGCTGGGCCAGACGCAGATCGAGGATCTCGGCCGAGCCCGCCGGTGAGACGGCGTGGCCGTCGGTCAGCCGCTCGAGCACGGGGCCGAGGCCGTCGATCGCAGCGTCGGCGAACAGCGCATCGGCGCGGCCGGTGCGCAGCGGGCCGACCTTGATCTCGAGGTTGCGCGGCGCCGACGCTGACGCCGACGCCGAGATGGCCCGCGAGAACCTCGCCGTCGGTGTGGGCGACGAGGGCGTCGGCGAGCATCTGGGTGTCCGAGATGCGATCGGTCGAGAAGTAGGCGCGGGCGGCGAGCGTCGAGAGCACACGCGGAACCACGCCCCGCGCCACCTGCGTGGGGGCGACCGTCATCAGCGTCTGCTCGCCGGGGCTGCCGTGATCGATCGCCTCGAGGGTCGCGCCCTCCTCGCCGGCCGTCGGCGGCGGCGGGCTGCTCGCGGATGCCTCGAAGTGCATCGCCACCTCGGTGCCCCCGCCCGGCAGGTCGCGGAACTCGACCGTCTCGCTGAGCGCCTGGATCACCGGCAGGCCGATCCCGCCGGAGAGCTCCTCGGCGGCCGTCACGCCCGGCCGGATCCCGATGCCATGATCGCGGACGACCGCGTCGAGCCCCTCCGCGACCATCGTCAGCTCGACCTCCATCGGGCCCTCGCCCTCGCCGCCCTCATAGGCGTGCAGCACCACGTTGTTGCTGGCCTCCGTGACGGCGGTCGAGATGTCGTTGAGCGCGACGGGGTCGAGCCCGACGGCCTCGGCCAGGCCGCTGAGCGCCTGGCGCACGAGCAGGACGTTCTCGGCCCTGTTCGAGAGCCTCAGCCGGACGTTCGGCGATCCGGCCATGACCGCGAGGGCCGGAGCTCGCACAGTGCTCTGCTCGGCTCCAGGCCGGCTCCCGGAAGCGCTTGGCGCCGCATCTCAGCCTTTAGGCTAGCGCGCCTGTCCAGGCGCGTCCGCGAGCGCGCGCAACTGGTCCAGCGAGCGGCGAAGCAGGCGCGAGACCTGCATCTGCGAGATCCCGACGCGCTCGGCGATCTCGGTCTGGGTGAGGTCCTCGACGAAGCGCAGCTGCAGAACGAGCCTGTCCCTCGCGGGGAGGTGGGCGAGCGCCGAGCTGACCGTCGCATCGAGCTCCACGAGCTCGTAGCGGTCGTCCTCGTGGCCGATCGTGTCGCCGTAGGGCACGATGTCCTCTTCGCCGCCGCCCCGCGGCGCGTCGAGCGAGACCGTCTCGTAGGCGCGGATCGCCTGCAGCGCGTCGATCACGTCCTCGACGTCGAGCTCGAGGTACTCGGCCAGCTGGTTGACGGTGGGCGCGCGGCCCGTCTCGTTGGACACGCGCTCCTGCGCGTCGCGGACCTTCAGGGCGCGCTCCTGGGCGCCGCGCGGCACGTGGATCGCCCAGCCGGAGTCGCGGAAGTAGCGCCGCATCTCGCCGAGGATCGTCGGCACGGCATAGGACTGGAACGGGTGGCCGCGGTCGGCTTCGTAGCGGTCGATCGCCTTCAGCAGCCCGAGCGAAGCGACCTGGAGGAGGTCCTCGAAGGGCTCGGAGGAACGGCCGTAGCGGCGCGCCAGGCTGCGGGCGAGCGGCATGTACTGGGCCACCAGCTCCTCGCGAGCGGCCTCGTCACCGTCGCGCTGCCAGCGCTCGAACAGGCGCGAGGTCTCGGCGCGGCTGCCAGCAGCGGCGCGGCGCGATCCGATTGTTGGGTTGGCGACGCTCATATCGTCCTCCCGGTCTCTCGGTTAGCTGCCTCCGACCGGCCTTCCCCGCCGGTCCACATACATACTACGCCAAGTCAGGGCAGAGATTACAACAAATCGTCAGGATTCATACGCACGATGGACACGAATTGGCTCTCGTGTACACATCTCGGCGCGAGTTAGGCTGAGACCCGATGCCGGAGCACGCCGAAGGGCAGACCCTCGATGGCGCCGGCGCGCCGCCCGCGCCGAGCATCGCGAGCATCCTCGCTGAGCGCACCGGCGAGGAGCTGGCGCTCAACGATCGGTACCTGAACCCCCAGATGGGCAGGATCCTGCGGACCCTCGGCTTCGACAAGGTGTGGGCCGGCGGCGAGGGGGCGCACCTGATCGACGCCGACGGCGAGCGCTACCTCGACCTGTTCGGCGGTTACGGCGTGTTCGCGGTCGGCCGCAACAACCCGGACGTGATCGAGGCGCTGCGGGAGACACTCGACGCGCGCACGGGCAACATGCCGCAGCTCGGGGTGACCCTCCTGAGCGGCGTGCTCGCCGAGCAGCTGATCGCGCGCGCTCCTGCCGGTCGTCGCCGCGATGGTGCCCGCCAACAGCGGCACCGAGGCGGTCGAGGCGGCGATCAAGATCGCCCGCGCCGCCACCGGCCGCCCGCGCGTGCTCTACGCCGAGCACGCCTTCCACGGCCTCACGCTCGGCGCGTTGTCGATCAACGGCAACGACGAGTTCCGGGACGGCTTCGGCCCCCTGCTCGCCGGCTGCCAGGCGGTCCCGTTCGGCGACGAGGACGCGCTCTTGGCCGAGCTCGCCCGCGGCGACGTCGCGGCGCTCGTGCTCGAGCCGGTGCAGGGCAAGGGCGTCAACCTGCCGCCGCCGGGATACCTGGCCGCCGCCCAGCGTCTGTGCCGCGACGCCGGCACGCTGTTCGTCTGCGATGAGGTCCAGACCGGCGTCGGGCGCACCGGGCGCTTCCTGGCGCTCGAGCACTGGGCGCTCGAACCGGACATCGTCTGTCTCGCCAAGGCGCTCTCGGGCGGCTACGTCCCGATCGGGGCGGTGCTCGTCTCGCGCCGCGTCTTCGATGCGGTCTTCGACGGCATGGAGCGCGCGGTCCGCCACGGCTCGACGTTCGGCGGCAACGATCTCGCGGCCGCCGCTGCACTGGCGACGCTGCGCGTCCTCGACGCCGAGCACCTGGTCGAGCGCGCGGAGCGCCTCGGAACGCTGCTGCTCGAGCTGACGCGCCCGCTGGCCGAGGAGTTCGAGGTCGTCCGCGAGGTCCGCGGCCTCGGGCTGATGTGGGCGATCGAGTTCGGGCCTCCGTCCGGTGCCGTCGGGCGGCGGCTGTGGGACCGCGTCGAGCGCCGCCAGCCGGGGCTCTTCTCGCAGCTGATCACGGTGCCCCTCTTCCACCGTCACCACATCCTCTGCCAGGTCGCCGGGCACCGCATGAACGTGATCAAGGCGCTGCCCGCCCTCACGGTCTCAGAGCAGGAGATCGAACGCTTCGCCGCGGCGCTTCGAGAGACGATCGCCGAAGCCGAGCGCTACCCGGCCGCGCTGGCCCGCTTCGGGCTCTCGACCGGGTTGCGCGCGGTCCGGGGATAGCCCCGCCCCGGGCCGGGCTACCGCGCCGCGGTGAAGACGTCCTGGCCGAAGCGCGGCGCGCCGGCCGCGTCGGCGAGCATGGGGAGGCCGAAGAGCTGCTCCCAGCTCGCCAGCGAGGAGTAGTGGTTGTAGTCCGTCGAGACGACCGTGCCGGGAGCGATGAACGGCGAGATCAGCACCGCGCCGACGCGCCCGCCGCCCGGGCCCGTGATGCCCGGTAGCGGCGAGCCCGGGCCGGGTTCCTCGCCGCAGCACGCGGACGAGTCCGATTCGGGCCCGTCGGACTCGTCGAAGATGATCTCGATCAGTCCCTTGCGGTAGGCCTTCGACGCCTCGATCTTGGGGATCCACGTTTCGAGGAAGCTGTCGATGTCCGCCAGCGCCGATTCGCCGCTCGGCTGGTTGGTGCAGGGGAAGTCGTGGCCGTCTTCGCACAGGTTCGGCGTGATCAACGAGAGGGCGGGAGTGCGGCGCGGGGCGTTGCAGGTCGGTCGCGAGCCCGGTCTCGCCCTTCAGCGCCGCCGGCGGCATCGCGCCGCTCGGTGAGCCCAGCGCGACGACGTGCGCGTCGCAGTAGGACGCCTGGTCGATCACGGAGTGGAAGTAGACGAACGGGTTGTGGCGGGTGGCGTAGCCGTCGCCCGCCTCCGCTTTCTGCGTTCCATCGACGCCGTTCAGCGCCGGGTGCCCGCAGGCCGCCGCCTCGCGGTTCGGGTCGTTGCCCATGTCCTGCTCGTAGCCCTTCCAGCGCTTGCCCGCCGCGGACAGCTGGGTGCCGATGGTCGGCACCTCGGCGGGGTACACGCAGCCCTCGCCGGCCTCGACCCCGTTCGGCAGCATCGTGCCCGCGAAGTCGCTGAAGATCTGGCAGTCGGCCTGGGTGTCGGCGTTCGGCGGCTGGCCCGAGACGAGCGAGATGTAGTTGTCGTTGGACTCGTGGCCGGTGGCGTAGTAGTTCTCGAGCAGCGCGCCCTGGGCCGGCAGCGTCTGCGCCAGGTAAGGGTCCGCCGTGGGGTCGCCGAACGTCGATTCCCAGCTCTGGTTCTCGAGCACGATCACGAACACGTGCTTGACCTTCGGCAGCTTGAACGGCTTGCTCTTCGCGGCCTGCGCGGGCGCGGCGGCCGCCACGCAGCAGCTGAGCGCGACCAGCACCGTGATCGTCGCCCGCCTCATGGCTTCAGCGCCGTTTCGGCCGGCACGGGCGGTTCGGTGATCGTGCTCGGCGGTTCCATGAACGCGGCGTTGCTCGTGTCGAGGAAGTCCTCGACCGTCTTCGCGTTGGCGTCGCGGTAGGTCAGTGCCGGCAGGTTCCACTTCGCCTCGATCGTCGCGAGCACCGAGGTGTGGTCGTGGACGACGTTGGTCACGCCATTGGGCTTGGAATACGGCGAGGCGACGATGCCCGGAACGCGCGGGCCGTAGAGGTCGTAGCCGCCGGGGAAATCGCCGGGAGCCAGAGCCGGCGGGATCGAGTCCGGCGCGATCGCCGCCGGCGGCGGCACATGGTCGTAGTAGCCACCGTGCTCGTCGTAGGTGTAGATCAGCAGCGTGCGGGGCCAGGCGGGCGATTCGAGCACGGCCTTCACCGCCTGGTAGGCCCAGTACTCGCCGTAGGACATGTCCTGCGGGCTCTCCTGGTCGCCGCCCGTCGTTTCGAGCTTGCCGGCGATCGCTTCCATGCCCGGAAGCGCCGCCAGCGGCGAGCCGATGTCCGACAGCACGCCGAACTCCGGATCCACGAAGCTGACCGAGGGCAGGCTGCCCGTCACGCAGTCGAGCTTGAACTGGGCGAACGAGGCGAGGTTCGAGGGGTATTTCTCGATGATCGTGGGGATGATCCCCGCCTGGGGCAGGTCGGTGAAGTAGTTGCGCCAGCTGATCCCGTACGCGTGCAGGCGGTCGAAGATCGTGCCGTTCGGCGGCGGCGGGTCTTTGAGGCTTTCGTTGTCGGTCGAGATGTTGCCGTAGGCCGTGCCCGCCATCAGGAACCGCCGGTTCGGGTAGGTCTGGCATGGCGCCGAGCAGAACCACTTGTTGGCGATCGTGAAGGTGCGCGCGAACGAGTAGGCGAACGGCAGCACGTCCTCGGTCCAGTAGCCCATCGGCTCGTCGTTGCCGACCGATCGGACGAAGCCGTCCATCGCGCCGCCGCCGATCTGCTGGTGTGTGGCGTTCCACGTCTGCGTGACCGACGGCGCCTGTTCGGTCGTTCCGATCACCCACGAGCGCACCGGGCCGTCGGGGCCCGGGTTCGAGTTGCGCGCGACACCCTTGGCGTTGATCTTCAGCCCGTGCGCCTTCGGCTGGCCCGAGCGCGCGAGGGCGCCGAGCAGGTTGTCGAAGGAGTGGTTCTCCATCATCACGACGACGATGTGATCGAACGGCAGCGACTCGTCGACCGTGCCCGCGGGCAGCTTGGGGTTGGGGAGGCTGTCCGGCACCCGCGGCCCGCGCGCGAGCGCCGAGGCGGCGCGCAGCAACGGGTCGGCGCCGGCCAGGCCGGCGGCGGCCACGCCTCCGTAGCGGATCAGCTTGCGGCGCGTGATCGGTCGCTGCTCAAAGGGATTCGACATGTGTCTCCTGGTCGTCGCGCGGCGCTTTGCCGCTGGATTCACGCGGCCGGCCCCCAACCGGTGAACGTCCGATTTCCCGCTTTGGGCCCCCGACTCGTGAAGATCTCGTTAGCGGGCACACCGCCACGCCGCGCGCGTTCGCTCCTTACCCACCCGGGCCGATCGCCAAGCGACGCTAGCCTGTCGGGCCGTGCTCAAGACGCGAGAGGACATCCGCAACGTGGCGATCGTCGCGCACGTCGACCACGGCAAGACCACGCTCGTCGACGCGATGCTGTGGCAGTCCGGCGCGTTCCGCGAGGGTCAGGACGTCCTCACGCGCGTCCTGGACTCGATGGACCTCGAGCGCGAGAAGGGCATCACGATCCTCGCGAAGAACACCTCCCTCCGTTACAAGGGGACCAAGCTCAACATCATCGACACGCCCGGCCACGCCGACTTCGGCGGGGAGGTCGAGCGGGGCCTGACGATGGTCGACGGGGTGCTGCTCCTCGTCGACGCCTCCGAGGGCCCGCTGCCCCAGACCCGCTTCGTGCTGCGCAAGGCGCTCGAGGCCGGGCTGCCGGTGATCCTCGTGGTCAACAAGGTCGACCGCTCCGACGCGCGCGTGGCGGAGATCATCGATGAGGTCTACGAGCTGTTCCTCGACCTCGACGCCAAGGAGCACCAGATCGAGTTCCCGATCGTCTACTGCAACGCGAAGGCGGGAGCGGCCTCGCTCTCCTACGAGCCGGGCGAGAAGCTCCAGAGCGGCGACCTCGCGCCGCTGCTCGACCTGCTCCTCGAGCACATCCCGGCGCCGCGCTACGAGGAGGGCCACCCGCTGCAGGCGCTCGTCACCAACCTCGACGCCTCACCGTACGTCGGGCGGCTTGCGATCTGCAGGGTGCGCAACGGCACGATCCGCAAGGGCCAACAGATCGCGTGGTGCCGCGCCGACGGGCGGATCGAGAAAGCCCAGGTCGCCGAGCTGTACGTGACGGTGGCGCTGGAGCGCGTCGACGCGCCCGAGGCCGGCCCGGGCGAGATCATCGCCGTCGCCGGTATGGAGGATGTGACGATCGGCGAGACGCTGGCCGACGCCGCAGACCCGCGTCCGCTGCCCGTGATCACCGTCGACGAGCCGGCGATGTCGATCACGATCGGCGTGAACACCTCGCCGCTGGCGGGCCTGGAGGGCGACAAAATGACCGCGCGCCAGATACGGAGCCGGCTCGACCAGGAGCTGGTCGGCAACGTCTCGCTGCGCGTCGGCGACACCGACCGACCCGACACCTATGAGGTCCAGGGGCGTGGCGAGCTGCAGCTCGCCGTGCTCGTGGAGATGATGCGCCGCGAGGGCTTCGAGATGACGGTTGGGCAGCCGCACGTGATCGAGCGGGAGATCGAGGGCCGCCGCCACGAGCCCGTCGAGCGCCTGTCGATCGACGTGCCCGAGGAGCACGTCGGCACCGTCACGCAGCTGCTCGCCACACGCAAGGGGCGGATGGAACACATGACCAACCACGGCACGGGCTGGGTGCGCATGGACTACCTCGTGCCGGCGCGAGGCCTGATCGGCTTCCGCACCGAGTTCCTCACCGAGACGCGCGGCACCGGCATCATGCACCACGTGTTCGACCGTTGGGAGCCGTGGGCGGGAGAGCTGTTGACGCGTCAGACGGGGGCCCTCGTCGCCGACCGTCGCGGCCTGACCGCGACCTACTCGCTGATGACGCTGCAGGAGCGGGGCAACCTGTTCGTCGGTCCGGGGGAGGAGGTCTACGAGGGCATGATCATCGGCGAGAACGCGCGCTCGGAGGACCTCGACGTCAACCCGACGAAGGAGAAGCACCTGACCAACATGCGCTCCTCGACCGCCGACGTGCTCGTGCGCCTGGACACGCACCACAAGCCGACGCTCGACGAGGCGCTGGAGTTCGTCCGCGAGGACGAGTGCGTCGAGGTCACGCCGGAGTCGGTGCGCCCCCGCAAGGCCGTGATCTCCAGGGTGGAGCGCCTGAAGGCGATGCGCACGGCGCGCAAATGAGAACCTCCTGAGCGATCGGGGCGCGGCACTCCCGCAGCGGTTAGGGTACGCACCTGTTCACCCCCCCTGAACGCAGGGACGGGCCGCCGGGGCCCCGCTCCTTGCCTCTCGAGATCAGGAGAAGCAATGACCGTACCGACGCCCACGCGCCAGCTGGCCTCGCTCGCGCTGGCCGTGCTGTGCCTCGCGCTGGCCGTGCCCGCCGCCTTCGCCGCCTCCGGCGACGAGCCAAAGACGGTCGCGGGCTACACCGCCGAGCCGTTCTCCGGATTTGAACAGCAGCTCTCCTCCAAGCAGGTGGAGAGCGTCGTGTTCATCAAGAAGCTGCGGACGATCCGGATCAAGCTCAAGGACGGGCGCACGTTCGCCGCCAAGTACCCGAAGAAGCAGTCCGAAGTCTGGGAACAGAAGATCCGGCGCGCGCGCGCGACCGTGATCAAGCTCTCGCCCGAACAGGAGAAGGCGGTCGCGAAGGAAATCAACGCGGCCAGCGGCAAACACCACAAACACAAAATCCGCTACATCGCCGGCGCCGTCGTGATCGTCCTGATCGTGATCGGAGCGATCGTGCTGCTGATCCGCCGCCGGCGCCGGATCGACTGAGGCGGGCGCCGTGGCCGGCGCCGAGGATCGAACACGCGACCGAGCCGCGGCGCCGTCCGGCGGCGCGGGGATCAACAGCGGGGAGCTTCAGCGACGCCTCGCCGCCTTCCCGGACTGGCTGTACGAGATCGAGCTCGGCGGCGGTGTGCGCACGCCCGTTGCCAACCGCGCGATGGTCAACCGCCAGCGCGAACGGCGCCGTTACTTCTTCGAGGCGCTGCTGTCGCTGACCGGCGGCTCGCTGTCCGGGCGCAGCGTGCTCGACCTCGGCTGCGGCGCGGGCTACTGGTCGCTGGCCGCGCTCGACGCCGGCGCCCAGTTCGTCCTCGCCGTGGACGCCGCGGCGGCGGCGCTCGAGCAGACGCGGCTCGTCCTGGAAGCCAGGGGGATCGCGCCCTCCCGCTACGAGCTGCGGCAAGGCAATGCGGTTGAGCACTCCGGCGGCGGCTTCGCGATCGTGCTGTGTCTCGGACTGCTCACCCACGTGGCGCGTCCGCTCGACCTGTTCGCAGCGATGGCCCGCGCCGAGCCGGAGCTGATCGTGATCGACACCGAGGTCTCGCGCGAGCGCCTGCCGGTACTCGAGATGGCCCGTCCCTACGGCAACGAGGGCAGCTCCGAATACCCGTTCCTGCTCGTGCCCAGCCCGGCGGCGGTGGCAGACATGGCCCGTCACTTCGGCTACCGGACGCTCGCGCTGGCCCCGCGCATCGAGCATCACGCCGGCATGGGCGACTATCGCCGCAAGCGCCGCCTCGCCTTCATCTGTCATCGCGGCGAGCTGCCCGCGAACGATTTGGTGGCCGAGCCGCAGCGCCGCCTGGTGCCCTGGTGGCTCCGGGACCCCGGCGCGCTGCGCGAGGCGCTTCTCTAGAGACGGCGCCGCGGGCGAGCCTGGCGGCGGCGGTCCCAAGAGACGAGACTCAGTCTTATAATCTCGCGGAGGATGAGCTCGCCTTCGCCCGCAGCCGCGGTTCAGCTCGACGCCGCCGCGGTCACCCTCGGTGGGCGCACGATCTGGAGCGAGTTGTCGCTGCGCATCGAGCCTGGCGAATTCGTCGGGCTGCTCGGCGAGAACGGCTCGGGCAAGTCGACGCTGTTGAGGGTGCTGCTGGGCGCGGTGGCGCTCGAGCACGGCACCGCCACCGTGCTGGGTCGCCCGCCCGGGGAGGCGAACCGCGAGATCGGCTACCTCCCGCAGCGGCCGAGCTTCGGCGCCGGGATCGCGCTGCGCGGCGTGGACCTCGTGCGGCTCGGCCTCGACGGGGACCGCTGGGGGCTGCCGCTGCCGCTGCTCCCGGGGGCGGCGCGGCGGCGCCGGGAGGCGCGGGCACGCGTGGCCGAGGCGATCGAGGTGGTCGGCGCCGGCGCTTACGCAGAGCGGCCGCTCTCGGAGCTCTCGGGCGGGGAGCAGCAGCGCCTGCTGATCGCCCAGGCGCTCGTCGGGCGTCCGCGCCTGCTGCTGCTCGACGAGCCGCTCGACAGCCTCGACCTCCCCAACCAGGCCGCAGTGGCGGCGCTCGTCGACCGCATCTGTCGCCGAGCCGACGTCGCCGTCGTGCTTGTCGCCCACGACGTCAACCCGCTTCTGGGATACCTCGACCGCGTCGCCTATCTCGCCGGCGGTCGCGCGGTCGCCGGACCGGTCGAGGAGGTGATCACGACAGAGACGCTGAGCGCGCTCTACGGCGTGCCCGTCGAGGTGCTGCACGCATCCGACGGGCGCCTGGTGGTGATCGGCCAGCCCGAGCCGCCGGCCCACCACCACGATCGCCACGCCGATCACGCCGCCAATGCCGCTTGAAGCCCCGTCGCCCAGCTGGAACCCGCTGCGCGACGTGTCGCTGATGCTCGAATACCACTTCATGGTCAACGCGCTCGCGGCGGGCAGCGCGGTGGCCGTCCTCGCGGCGCTGGTGGGGTGGATGATGGTGCTGCGGCGCGAGACCTTCGCGGGGCACACGCTGGCGATGATGGCCTTCCCGGGCGCGGCCGCGGCTGCCCTGGCGGGGGCGCCGGCGATGGTCGGCTACCTGCTGTTCTGCGGCGCAGGCGCGCTCGCGATCTCGCGGCTGCCGGCCGACGTCGGCTCCTGGCGCGAAGAGGCGGCGGGCGTCGGCGTGGTGCAGGCGTTCGCGCTCGGGCTCGGGTTCCTGTTCGTGAGCCTTTACGGTGGCGTGCTGGGCGACCTCGAGGGCCTGCTGTTCGGGAACGTGCTCGGCGTGTCCGACGGCCAGCTGCTGGTGCTGTTCGGCATCGCGCTGGCCGTGCTCGCCGGGCTTGCCTCGATCGGGCGGCCGCTGCTGCTGAGCAGCGTCGACCCGCCGCTTGCGGCTGCGCGCGGGCTTCGGGTGCGCCGCCTGTCGCTCGCGTTCCTGGCGATGCTCGCGCTCGCGGTGGCATCGACCAGTCAGGTGACGGGGCCGCTGCTGGTGCTCGCGCTGCTCGTGATCCCCGCGGCGAGCGCCCGCTTCGTGACGACACGGCCGGTGGCGAGCCTCGCGGTGAGCGTCGCGCTCGGGCTCGCCGCCGTGTGGGTCGGGCTCGGGCTCGCCTACTTCTCGGTCTATCCCCCGAGCATGTGGATCGCGGCGGTCGCGTTCGCCGGCTACGTGGTGGCGCGGCTCACCGCGCTGCTGCGCGCGCGCCGGGCGCGCGCGGGCCGGCGCGCGGCGACCCCGGCTGAGCCGGGCCTCAGCGGGGCGAGCGCCTGATGCTCGGCCAGGAATACATGCGCAACGCGTTGCTCGCGGGGGGCTTCATCGCGCTGGCCTGCGGCGTCTGCGGCTGGTTCGTCGTGCTGCGCGGCCAGCTCTTCGCCGGCGACGCCCTCAGCCACGTCGCGTTCCCGGGCGCGCTGGCGGCAGCTGCCGCCGGCATCGACGTGCGGATCGGCCTGTTCGCGGCGACGATCGCGGCCGGCGTGGCGATCGCGCTGCTCGCCCGCGGCGCGCTCGCGGCGCGCGGCGCGCGGGCCGGCGCAGCGACGCTCAGCGACGACGCCGACATCGGCGTGCTGTTCACGTTCGTGCTGGCGCTCGGGCTGTTCTTCCTGACCCGCTTCAGCCTCGGCTCGGGCGCGGGCGCCGGCATCCAGGCGGCACGCACCCTGTTCGGATCGATCTTCGGCCTGAGCGCCGGCGAAGCGCGGCTGGCCGCGATCCTCGCCGCGGGCGCGCTGCTCGCGATGGCCCTCATCGCCCGGCCGCTCTTGTTCGCCTCGATCGCACCGGAGCTCGCCGGCGCCAGGGGCGTGCCGACACGGCTGCTGTCAGTCGGCTTCATGGCGCTGCTCGGCGTGGTCGTGGCCGAGGCGACCCAGGCCGTCGGCGCGTTGCTGCTCCTCGGCCTGCTCGCCGGACCCGCCGGCGCCGCACAGCGTCTGCGGGTTCCGAGCGGGGCGGGCGCCGCGCTCGCCGCCGGGCTCGCTCTGGTCGCGATGTGGGGCGGGCTCGCCCTCTCCTACTACGTGCCCTCGCTGCCGCCGAGTACAGCCGTCATCACGCTGTGCACGCTGTTCTTCCTGCTGGCCGCGCGGCTCGCCACCGGCGGGCGCCCCCACAGATAGCTCAGCACGAGGCCCAGCGCGAACACGGCGACTACGAACAGCACCGGGCCCGAGTCCTCGACCAGCGCCCCCACGACTCCGGCGGCAAGGCCGCCGCCGAGCGCGGCCAGCCAGACCGGGTCTCCTCCGACGGGTGCCAGCAGGCGATCGCGGCGGCGCACGGCAAAGACGGCGCACAGCAGCGCGAGCGCCGTCGCCACCGGCATCGCGTGGTTGTGCAGCTCGCCCCAGGCCGCCTTGTAGCGGCGCTCGAGTACGTCGCGGACATCGCCGGCCGAGCGCGCGTGCAGCACGCTGCCGGTGAAATGGCCGCTGCCGTGCGCGGTCGCAAGGTCCACCGCGGCCAGCACCACGAGGCCCACGACCGGGGCGAGCAGCGCGAGCAGCGCGCGCCGGCGCGTGGGGGCGCCGGGTACGAGCAGTGCGGCTGCGACGGCCGTACCGGCACAGACCAGGATCACGCCGCCGACCCCGGCGCCGATCCGCGCCGCTCCCTCGATCAGCGCCAGCGCGACGCCTGCCGCGAGCATGCTCCCAAGCGCCGCCCGGCGCCGACCCTCGGACGGGTAGAACGCCGCCGCGACGGCGGCCAGAACGAGCACCGCCAGGGCCGACTTGAGCTCGTTGCCGACGCCGTAGAAGCGCGCGCCGAGGATCGGGTTGGGGCCGAGCAGCGAGCGCACCAGCAGCTGTGCGTGGGTGAGCGCGTCGAGCACGATCGCGAGCGGGACTGCGATCGCCGGCGCGAGCAGCGCCCGCGGCCAGCGCAGCAGGCCGTCGCTGAGCGCGCCGAGCGCGAGGCAGAGCGCGGCGATCAGCGCGTACTCGACCGCCGCGCCCGGCGCCAGCGCCGCCGGCACCAGCACCGCGACGGGCGCCCAGAGCACCCCCACGGCGCCGATCCTCATCGCGCGCGCTCGAACCGCCGGAGCGCGGGTGAACGCGGCCGCGGCGAGCAGGAGCACGGCCCAAGCGCACAGCAGCACGCCGAGCGCGGGCAGCCGCCGCCCGCCGACGACGCGCAGGCGCTCCTCGAAGGTGCGCAGGCGGGCACCGTCGAGCGCGCCGTCCGCTTCGAGCGCGCGGCCGCGCATCTCGTCGGGCACCGGCCGGCCGAGCCGTGTGCAGCACGGTCGGCGCGATGTCCACCGAGGCGATGAGGCCGCGCTGCTGGGTCGTCGCCGAGGTCAGCTCTTTGCGGGGGCCCCCCATTCCCGGCAGCCCGGCCGCGCCGAGCCACAGGAGCTGGCCGCGCTTGCCCGCCGGCGCACGCTGCACGGCGATCACCAGCTCCCCGGGCGCTCGCCGCGCGAGCAGCGCGCGCAGCTGCCGGCGTCCCGCTGCGGCCCCGGGCAGGTCGGCGACCACGAGCGAGCGCCGTCCGAGCAGCGTCTGGATGCGGGCGGGGAGCGTGCCGGCCGGCCCGATCGAGACCTCCGCGACCCGTCCGCTGCGGTCGGCCGCCGCCGGCGCGGCGAGCGCGTACTGCGGCGGGCCGGCCGAGGCATACCCGGCGCCCCCGGGGACGCTCGAGGCGAGTAGGCCGGGCGTGAGGAGCTGCGGGGCGGCGAGGGCTCGCGCGCGCGCCGCCCGCCAGCCGGCGATCAGGCCGCCCTGCCCTGCAGACGGTTCGAGCGACAGCGGCGGCGGCACCGGCGTCCTGTAAGCCGAGGTTGCGATCCGGGCGCCCTGCCCGATGTCCAGCTGCAGCTGCGCGGGCGTGTAGGTGCCCTGCGAGGCGGACATGATCGCGACCGACATCCCCGCGGCGGCGAGGTCGCGCTCGCCGGCGTTGAGGAACACGATCAGCGCGGTCCGGCTCGCGCCCGCGGCCGGCCCCGCCGGTGGGACCCCCGCGGCGAGCGCTGATGGGCCCTGCAGGGCCGCCCCGGCGGAGGGCAGGCAGGCGAGCAGCAGGCCGAGGAGGGCCCGGCGGCGGCCTGGGCTCAGGCGCCCGCCCCCTCGTCCGGATCGCCGCCGTGCTCGCCGTGGCCGGCTCCGGCTCCGGCCGGCACGGGCACGGTCCCTGCGCCGCCATCCCCGCTGCCGTTCACCGCGGCCGCCGGCACCGCCTGCATCGTGCCCTCGATGTTGACGCGTGGGAGCAGGCGGTCGAGCCACGGCGGGATCCGCCAGGTCAGATCACCGAGCAGGTGAAGCGTCGCCGGCAGCAGCAGGCAGCGGATGACGAGCGCATCGAGGAAGACGGCGGTCGCGAGGCTCAGCCCGAACTCCTTGATCACGCGGTCTTCGCCGAGCATGAACGACAGGAACACGCAGACCATGATCGCGGCGGCGGCGGTCACGACGCGACCCGTCAGCGCCAGCCCCTCGCCGACCGCGCGGCGGCTGTTGCGGGTGATCGTCCAGCGTTCGTGGATCCGCGCGACGAGGAACACCTCGTAGTCCATCGAGAGGCCGAAGACGATCGCGAAGAGCATCACCGGGATGAACGACTCGATCGGCCCGGCGCTCGTGCTGAAGAGGCTGCCGCCCCAGCCCCACTGGAAGACGGCGACGATCACACCGAGCGAGGCGCCGATGCTGAGCAGGTTCATGAGCGCCGCCTGCAGCGGGATCACGAGCGAGCGGAACACGATCAGCAGCAGCAGCGCCGAGAGCAGCACGACGACGCCGATGAACAGCGGCAGCTTGTGGCCGAGCGTGGTCGCGAAGTCGACTGCACCCGCGGTCACGCCGCCGACGTAGACCTTCGCGCCCGTGGCGCGCTCGACCGGCGGGACGACACGACCGCGCAGCTGTTCCACCAGCTGGGTCGTCGCGTAGGCCTGCGGCGAGGAGCGCGGATAGACGGCGACCATCGCGACGTCGCCACTGGGGCTGATCCGCGGCGGCACCACCGAGGCGACACCCGGGGTGCGCTGGATCGCTGTGGCAAGCGCCTTGCCCGCCGGCTCGCCGCCGCGCGGCGCGGACGCGACCACGATCAGCGGCCCGTTGAAGCCCTGCCCGAAGCCCTCCGCGAGCAGCTCGTAGGCCTTGTGGGTGGTCCGCGCGGCCGGGTCGCTGGCGGCGTCGCTCGAGCCGAGCCGCAGCGCGACCGCGGGTGCGGCGATCGCGAGCATCAGAACCGTCGAGGCGACGGCGATCGCGCCCGAGTGCGCCCCCACGAACCGGCTCCAGCGCAGCCAGGTCCCCGAGCCGCGCCCCACCGCCGCGACGCCGTTCCCGGCGGCGCCGTTCCCGGCGGC
The DNA here is from genome assembly GCA_963721285.1 of uncultured Solirubrobacteraceae bacterium. Classification (GTDB taxonomy): domain Bacteria; phylum Actinomycetota; class Thermoleophilia; order Solirubrobacterales; family Solirubrobacteraceae; genus Palsa-744. Next base: position 151,011 of record CAVRIN010000006.1, read on the forward strand.
GGTGGCCCCGTTCGCGCCCGCGGCGGCCGCCTCGCGCCCGGCACGACGGGCGCGCCGGCTGCCGTAGGCGACTTTGTCGCCGGCGATCGTCAGCAGCGCCGGGAGCAGCGTCAGCGAGGCGAACATCACGAGGAGCACGCCGATCGAGGCCGAGATCGCGACGCCGTAGAGGAAGTCGACGCCGAGCAGCATCATGCCGAGCAGCGCGATCACGACGGTCGTGCCGGCGAACAGCACGGCGCGCCCGGCGGTGTCGATCGACTGCAGGACCGACTCGCGCACGTCGTGGAAAGTGGGTCCCGGCGTGCGGTACGCCTCGCGAAAGCGCGTCAGCACGAACAGGGCGTAGTCGATCCCGACGCCGAGCCCGATCATCGCCGCGAGCTCCGAGGAGAAGTCGGGCGTGTCGACGACGTGCGTGAACAGGGCGATCAGGCCAAGGCCGGTGCCGAGGCCGAAGAGCGCGGTGATGATCGGCATCCCCATCGCGATCAGCGAGCCGAACGTGAGCAGCAGCACGACGATCGCCGCCAGCAGGCCGACGGCCGTCGAGAGGCCGAATCCGGGCTGCTCGGTCTGCTGGATCGCCTGGCCGCCGAGCTGCACGTCGAGCCCCGGCCGCGTCGCCGCTTTCGCGACCTCGACGACCCTTTCCGGCGCCGCTTTGGGCAAGAGGTTGGCTTTTTCGTCGAAGACCACGGTCGCGAACGCGATCCGCCCGTCGGCGGAGATCGAGCGTCCCGAGGCGGCGCCGCCGTACGGGCTGATCACGGCGCTCACGTGCGGCAGCTTTTCGACCTCGGCGAACATCTTGCTCATCCGTGCCTTCACCGCGGGGTCCTCCACGCTGCCCGAATCGACCTTGTAGACGATCGTGTCGCGGTCGCCGGCCTGGGTCGGGAAGCTCCGCTGCAGCAGGTCAGAGGCGTGCTGCGCGCCGGAGTTGGGGAGTGTGAAGTTGTTGGAGTAGTTCGTGCCGGCGGACTGCGCGAGCGCGTTCACTCCGACCAGCAGGACGATCCAGCCGAGGATCACGTACTTCCTGTGCGTCGTTGACCAGCGAGCGAGCTTGAGCAAGGCGAACTCCAGACTGAGGGGAAGGGGGGACGCCGGACTCCCTACCGGTGGTAGCGGGCGCCCGGAGGAGCGGGACGAGCGGCGCCCTCTGAGGGTAGCCGGTTCAGTTCAGGCTGGGGTCCAGCGGCATCCGCGCGAGCAGCGCGTAGCGACCGCCCTTGCGCGTCAGCACGCCGCTCCAGAGCTGCTCGGGTTCCTCGCTGAAGATGTCGTCGGGCAGCGCGTCCTGCGCGATCCAGTCGCCCGTCCCGATCTCCGCGTCGAGCTGGCCCTCCGACCAGCCCGCGTAGCCGGCGTAGATGCGCCTGCGCGAGGTGGCGAGGGCGAGCTGCTCGAGGCTGGCGTCCGGGGCGGGAAGGCCGATCCGGCCGAGGACGAGCAGGCCCGCGGCCGCGGGGTCCGTGAACTCGGCGAGCATCACGATCGAGCTGCCCTGGACCGGGCCGCCGACGAAGACCTGCTCCTCGCCCTCGAACAGCTCCCCGAGCTGCGGCACCGCGGAGGCGACGGTCGAGGTCGAAGGCCGGTTGAGGACGAGGCCGAGCGCGCCGTCCTCACCGTGCAGCCCGATCAGCACCACGGTGCGCGCGAAGTTCGGGTCCTCGAGCGTCGTCGAAGCTACCAGCAGACGTCCTGCGAGCGATTCGGGCGTCATCGCCACAGGCTACCCCGCGCGAGCGCTTCGACCGCCGGGTAGACCGGCGAGGCGCGGCCGTCCGCGACAGGCGTCGATGCCGGCTGCCTCGCAGGGCGGGCCAAGCACTATGCTCCCGAGGCCCAAGGGCGAGTGGACCGCGCCGCGAAAAACGATCACCTGGGGGTAGCGATGGCCAAGAAGCCGCAGGTCGGCGAGCAGGCACCGGACTTCGAGCTTCCCGGCACCGACGGGAGCTTCCGGCTCTCGGACCACCGCGGCGAGCGCGTCGTGCTGCTGTTCTATCCGGGCGACAACACGATGGTCTGCACCAAACAGTTCTGCTCCTACCGCGACCACCCGGACGCGTTCGCGGCACTGGGAGCGACGGTCGTCGGCATCTCAGCCCAGGACGTCGACTCGCACCGTGAGTTCACCGCCAAGCACTCCCTGACGGTGCCGCTGCTCGCCGACAGGGGCGGCGAGGTCGCCAAGCAGTACAGCGCATGGGGAGGGCCGCTCGGAACCAAGCGGGCCGTGATCGTGATCGACGAGCAGGGCGTCGTGCGCCACCGCCACGACCACCGGCTGGGGCTCGACTACCAGTCGGCCGACGAGCTGAAGGCGGTGCTCGACGCGCTGCCGGCGGCCGTCGGCTGATCGCCGAGGGCGAGCTCGCCGTCACTGCGCTCGTGCGCCGCGCGGGCCGCGTGGAGCTCAGCGATCTCGAGCTGCATGTTCCGCGGCCGTTCGCCCGGCCGCGGCTGGCGCCGCGTCCAGTGGCCGTCGCCGTCGAGTTCCCATGAGCTCTGGTTGTCGGCGAAGGCGCGTTCTAGCGTGTCGCGCAGCTCGTCCTGCAGTTCGGGCTCGATGATCGGCACGGCGAGCTCGACGCGGTGGTCGAGGTTGCGCGGCATCAGGTCGGCCGAGGCGATGTAGACGGTCGTCTCGCCGCCGCGTTCGAACGCGTAGACGCGCGAGTGCTCCAGCAGCCGCCCGACGATCGAGACGACCCGGATGTTCTCGGAGATGCCCGGCAGCCCGGGGCGCAGGCAGCAGATGCCGCGCACGTTCAGGTCGATCTGCACGCCGGCCTGGGAGGCGCTGTAGAGCGCCCGGATGCAGCGGCCGTCGACGAGCGCGTTCATCTTCATCGCGATCCGCGCCGGCCGCCCTTCCCGATGCGCCTCGACCGTGCGCTCGATCTCGGCGATGATCCCGTCGCGCAGCATGTTCGGGGCCGTCAGCACTCGCCGGTAGTGCAGCGGCCGCCCGTAGCCGGTCAGGTAGTTGAACATGTCGGCGACGTCCGCGCCGATCTGCTCGTCGACCGTGAACAGCCCGAAGTCCGTGTAGAGGCGGGCGGTCGCCGAGTGGTAGTTGCCGGTGCCGATGTGGACGTAGTTGCGCACGCCGTCGCCCTCGCGGCGCACGACGAGCACGCACTTGGCGTGCGTCTTCATCGCCGGCTGGCCGTACACGACGTGCACCCCGGCCTCCTCCAGCGCCTTCGCCCAGTGGATGTTCATGCGCTCGTCGAAGCGCGCCTGCAGCTCGACCAGCGCGACCGCCTGCTTGCCGCGTTCGGTCGCTCCGATCAGGGCGGGCACGAGCGGGGAGTCGTCGCTCGTGCGGTAGACGGTCTGCTTGATCGCGAGCACGTTCGGGTCGGCGACGGCCTGCTCCACGAAGCGCTCGACGGAGGTCGCGAACGAGTCGTAGGGGTGATGGACGAGCACGTCGCCTTCCCGCATCGCTCCGAGCACGTCCGGACGGCTGCCTTCGTGACGGAGCAGTCGCGGGTGCGTGACGGACGGCAGGGGATCGTCGCGCAGCTCTGAGTGGCCGGGCAGCTTGACGATCTCCCACAGCTGGCCCATGTCGAGCAGGCCGTCGACCGGGAAGACCTCCTCGTCCTCCACGCCGAGCAGGCTCGTCAGCGCCGAGCGCAGCTGCTCGGACATGCCTGCGCCGGCCTCTACGCGGACGATCTCCCCGAAGCGCCTGCGGCGCAGCTCGTCCTCGACCGCCTGGAGCAGGTCGGCGGCGTCGTCGGAGACCTCGAGGTCGGCGTCGCGGGTGACGCGGAAGACGTCGCAGTCGGCGATCTCCATGCCCGGGAACAGCGCGTCCAGGTGGTTGGCGATCACGTCCTCGAGCGGCACCAGCAGCGGCCCGGCACCCGGCCGGGCAAGGGTGACGAAACGCGGCAGGATCTCGGTCGGCACCTTCACGCGCGCGAACACGGTCTGGTCGGTGACCGGATCGCGGACGAGCACAGCCAGGCTGAGAGAGAGGTTGGAGATGTAGGGAAACGGCCTGCCGGGGGCGACCGCGAGCGGCGTCAGCGCCGGGAAGATCACCTTCTGGAAGCGCCTGGCCAGCTCGGCGCGGTGCTCTTCGTCGAGCTCACCGACGCCGACGATCTCGATGTCGTGGTCGGCCAGCCGGGGCCGTAGCCGCCGTTCGAAGCAGTCGGTCAGCCGCCGTCCCTGCTCGAGCACCCGCGCGCGGATCAGCTCGAGCGTCTCGCTCGGCGTGCGTCCGTCCTGCCCCGGTGCCTCGACGCCCGCCTCGATCTGGTCGCGCAGGCCGGCGACGCGCACCATGTAGTACTCGTCGAGGTTGGTCGTGTAGATCGCGCAGAACTTGACCCGCTCGAGCAGCGGGACGTCGTCGTCCTCCGCGAGCTGCAGGACGCGGTCGTTGAAGTCCAGCCAGGAGAGCTCGCGGTTTATGTAGAGCGAGGGATTCTCGAGCTCGTCGCGCCCCGGCGCGGTAGACGACGCGGGCGCTGACGGCACGGCCGGCGCCGCCGGCGCCTCGGTCCCGCTCCGATACTCGACAGCGCCGTCCATATGACACTCACGCTACACGGTGAACGTCCGCATGTCGCCCCGGGGCACGCGCCCCCGGTGGCACCCGCGCGGTCGGGATCCCCAACGGCGGCGGCGGGCACGGTAGGGTGGAGCGCGAGCAGCATGGCACGTCAGCTCTGGCTACTTCGACATGCAGAGGCTGAGCCGCACGGAAGCCGGGAGGACTCCTCCCGCCGCCTGACGGAGAGGGGCGAGCAGCAGGCTCGGGCGGCCGGCGCTGCGATCGCCCGCATGGACGTCCGCTTCGACGCGATCCTCTACAGCCCGAAGGTGCGCGCCGCCCAGACTGCGGAGCTGGCCGCCGAGGCCTGGGACGAGGACGAGCGCGGGCGGATGGAGTCCTACCAGCCGCTCGCCGGCGGCCTCGAAGCCGGCGACGCGCTTGATGTGCTCGCCGGCATGGGACCCGACGGACGCGCGCTGCTGGTCGGCCACGAGCCCGACCTCTCGCTGCTCGCCGCGGCCCTGACAGGGGCTCGCGTGGACCTGAAGAAGGGGGGACTCGCCGTGCTGCGCCTAGACGGCGCGAGCGCCGAGCTCGCCGTCCTGATGCGTCCTCGCGACCTCGCTCTGGTCGCCGGCCTCCCAGTCGGCGGGCAGTGACGAGGGCACGTCGTTCGGGTCCACGACCTCGAGCGATTCCGCGGCGAAGCGGTACCCGATCCCGAAGTGTGTGTGGATGTAGCGCCAGTTCGGCGAGGCCTTCTCGAGCTTCTGCCGGAGCTTGCGCACGAACACGTCGACCGAGCGGTCGCCGCGCACCATCGTGTAGCCCCATAGCCGCGAGTAGATCTCCTCGCGCTCGAGCACACGGCCCTCCGCCGAGGCGAGCAGCTCGATCAACTCGAACTCGCGGCGCGTCAGGTCGATGCTGCGCTCGCCCACGAAGGCCTGGAAGCGGTCGGAGCGGATCTCGACCTCGCCGGCGGTCACCGGGGCCGCCTCGGCGCGGCCGCTCGAGCGCCGGCGCCTCCGCACGACGCTCTGGACGCGCGCGATGACCTCCTCCGGGTGGCACGGCTTGGTGATCCAGTCATCGGCGCCCAGGCGCAGGCCGCGCACGCGCTGTGCGACCGTCGAGGGGCCGGTGCAGACGACGATGCCGAGATCCGGCAGCGCTTCGCAGAGCCGCTCGAGCCAGCCCCAGGCCTGCGGGCCGAGCACGGCCAGGTCGACGACGAGCGCGCTCAGGCGCATCGATACGACCGCGTCCGCCGGCACAGGGCTCGCGAGCACGCGGTGCTCCCAGCCGAGCCGGTCGAGACGCTTGCTGAGGACCTGGATGAAGCCGCTGTCGCGGTCGAGCACTGCGATCCGCAGCGAACCGGAGGGAGAGGCGGCATCGGGAGCGATCGACGGTGCGGGTGGGCGGGACTTGGAGTCCTCGGCGCGAACGCTTGCCGTCATCGGGCGTGAGTCTAAGCGATCGCGCAGCCTCCCGCGGGCGGCTGCAACCTATGTAACAGGTTGTTCACACTTATTTGCGGGCCTCTCCGGGTTACCGGACCGGCGCCGCGGCTCGCCGGGCTGCCGCTAACGCGTGTCGACCGGGCGCGAGGAGTCCGAGAACTCGCGGAACAGGCCCGTGACGACGAACGCCACCTGCTCGCCGATGTCGACCGCGTTGTCGCCGATCCGCTCGAGCGCGCGGGCGACGAGCGTCATGTGCATCGCCCACTCGCGGCGGTCCGGGTCGTCGCCGATCTCGATCGCGGCGCGGAAGATGTCGCGGTTCAGCCGGTTGATTTCGCGGTCCTGGCGCACGAGGTCCTCGGCCAGGGCGATGTCGCGCCCGGCGAAGGCGGCCTTGCTCTGGACGACCTCCGAGCGCGCGAACGCGCCCATCTTGAGGATCGCGTCGAGCACCTCGCCGTCGACCGGTGCGTCGTAGCCGGACAGCGGGATCAGCTTTGCGATGTTCACGCACTGGTCGCCCATACGCTCGATGTGCTTGATCGTGTGGAGCAGCGCGGCGACCAGCCGCAGGTCCCCGGCGACGGGCGCCTGGAGGGCGAGCAGGGAGAGGATCCCCTGGTGGACTTCCAGGTAGCGGCCGTCGACGCGGTCGTCGTCGGCGATGACCATCTGGGCAAGCTCGACGTCCCAGTGCTGCAGCGCCTCGAGGTCGCGGTCGAGTTGCTCGACGATCAAATCGAGGCCGCCGAGCGCGTGGGTCTCCAGCTGTTGCAGCTGCTCCTGGAAGGCGGCGCGCCCGCCCGCCTGGCCCTCCTCGACGACGGCGACCTCCGCAGGCGGCCGGTCGGGCGGGCGGCCCTCGTCAGCCGAACTTGCCGGTGACATATTCCTCCGTGCGCGAGTCGGTCGGGTTGGTGAATATCTCCTGCGTCGCCCCGACCTCGACGAGCCGGCCTTCGAGCATGAAGGCCGTCCGGTCGGCCACGCGGGCCGCCTGCTGCATGTTGTGGGTCACGATCACGATCGTGATGCGCTGCTTCAGCTCGTCGATCAGCTCCTCGATCTTGAGCGTCGCGATCGGGTCGAGCGCCGAGCAGGGCTCGTCCATGAGCAGCACGGCGGGTTCCACTGCGAGCGACCGGGCGATGCACAGGCGCTGCTGCTGACCACCGGAGAGCCCGGCCCCCGGCTCGGACAGACGGCCTGAGACCTCCTCCCAGAGGCCGGCTCCGCGCAACGCCCGCTCGACCTTCTCCGGGAGTTCCCCGCGGCGCGCGGTCAGGCGCAGGCCGGCGGCGATGTTGTCGAAGATCGACATCGTCGGAAACGGGTTGGGCTTCTGGAAGACCATGCCGATCGCGCGGCGCACGGCGACCACGTCGACTCCGGGCGCGTAGACGTCCACGTCGTCGAGCAGGACACGGCCCTCGGCGCGGGCGCCGGGGATCTCCTCGTGCATGCGGTTGATGCACCGGACCACCGTCGACTTGCCGCTGCCCGAGGGGCCGATGATCGCGGTCACCTCGTTGGCGTTGAAGTCGAGGTCGATGCCCTTGACCTGCTCGGCGTCGCCGTAGAAGGCGCGCAACCCGTCGAGCTTGAGCCCGACGGCCTTCTCCGCGACGGCAGTCGCCCGTTGGCCACGCGCCTCGGGCGCGACGATCGGCGTCCGCGAGCCGTCCGCGCCGGCCGGCGCCGAGGTCCCCTCCGCGGCACCGTCCACGGTCTCGGGGGTGCTGTCGGGGTCGAGGTCGGTCACGTTCTCATGGGGTCGTGTCGAGCTCATGCTAGGCGGCTCCTCCGCGAGACTAGCCGAGCGATCAGGTTGAGGAGGAGGATCATCGCCACGAGCGCGAGCGCCGCGCCCCACGCGCGTTCGACCACCCGCGGCGTCGGCGAGGTCACGTCGGTGTAGATCTGCACCGGCAAGGAGTTCATGAACGACCCGAGGTTCGTGGTCGTTTCGTGCGTGTAGGCGGCCGTGAAGAGCAGCGGGGCGGTCTCGCCGGCTGCCCGCGCGACGGCGAGCAGGACGCCGGTCACGATCCCTGGAAGCGCCGTCGGCAAGACGATCCGCCCGACCATCCGCCAGCGGGGTGCGCCGAGGGCAAGTGCCGATTCGCGCAGTTCGTTCGGGACCAGCGTGAGGATCACCTCGGCCGAGCGCGTGACCACCGGCAGCATCAGCAGTGACAGGGCGATCGACCCCTTCCAGCCGGCGTAGCTCGTGCCCGTCCCGACGATCAGCGTGATGTAGATGAAGAGCCCGAACACGATCGACGGCACGCCCGTCAGCACGTCGATGAAGAAGCGGACCGTGTTCGCGAACACGCCGCCGCGGCCATACTCGACGAGCCAGACCGCGACGCCGATGCCGATCGGCACAGCGATCACCGAGGCCAGCGCGACCATCTCGATCGTGCCGAGGATCGCGCTCTTGACGCCGCCGATGTCCGCGTTCTTGAAGAAGGTGTTCCCGGTCGGATCGGTCGTGAAGAAGTCTCCGCTCCATGCGCTCAGCCCCTTCTTGAGCAGGTAGTAGACGATCAACACGAGCGGCACGAGCGCGAGCGCGGTCGCCGCCATGATCGAGCCGCGGGCGATGCGATCGCGCCGGCGCCGGCCCGGGCTGACCGCGAGCCGCGCGAGCGCGCCGGGCTCGAGGGCCGCGGCGTCTGACCCGTGCGCGCTCATGCCCCGGCCGCCGTATCGGCGGCGAGCAGCGAGCCGCCGCTCTGGTGATCCTCCGCACGCGGCGGGCCGCTGGCGCGACCGGCGCGAACCACGAACCAGCGCGCGAGGCCGTTGACGAACAGCGTCAGCACGAACAGCACCAGCCCGCAGGCGAACAGCGCGGAGCGGTGCACACCCTGCGCCTCGCCGAACTCGTTGGCGATCACCGCGGCGAGGCTGTTGCTCTGGCCGAAGAGATGTTCGACCATCTGCGTCGAGCCGCCGATCAGGATCGTCACGGCGATCGTCTCGCCGATCGCGCGGCCGAGCCCGAGCATCGCGCCGCCCACGATCCCGGTCCGGCAGTAGGGCAGGACCGCGATCCGGATCATCTCCCACCGCGTCGCGCCGAGAGCGAGGGCCGCCTCCTTGTGGTCGGGCGGGACGGTGCTCATCACCTCCCTGCTGATCGCGCTGACGATCGGCAGGATCATGATCGCCAGCACCAGACCCGCGATGAAGCAGTTGGGGATCGTGACCACGCCGCCGCCGATGAACGGGATGAACGAGAACGTGTCGGCGAACCACTGCTCGGCCGGGTGTAGCTTCGGCGCCAGGAAGAAGATCCCCCACAGCCCGTAGACGACCGATGGCACGGCCGCCAGCAGCTCGACGAGGATCGTCAGCGGCCCGCGCAGCCGTCGCGGTGAGAGCTCGCTCGTGTAGAGCGCCGCCGCGACCGCGACCGGGACTCCGATCAGCAGCGCGAGCGCGGAGGTGATCAGGGTGCCGACGACGAGCGGCAGAGCGCCGTAGTCGCCGGCGTTCGGGTTCCAGTTGTTTTCGAAGACGAACCCGAAGACGCCCTGCGCTTCAAAGGCGGGTTTGGCCTGTCCCGCGAGGCGCACGAAGAAGTAGACGATCAGCGCCAGGATCAGCGCGGCGAGGATCGTCAGGCTCCAGCGAAGCGCGCGATCCGGAACGCGCGCCAGCGGCGACCGCTGGAGCAAACCGCGGTCGCCGCCGGTGGCGGTTGCCGCCTCCACGGAGCGTCCTCTACCCGATCCGTGGAGGCGACGTCATGCGCTCAGCCGATCGCCGCGCCGTTGCACTGCAGCGACTTCTGCGCTTCCTTGGACTTCGCGAGGATCGGCGGGGGGAGCCTCGCGTAATCGGCCTGCGCGAGGATCGACTGGCCTGCGCCGAGCCCGTATTCGATGAATTTGGCGACGCCCTTGGCCGCTTCTTCGCCGCCCGGCGTGCCGGCCTTGCAGAGGTCCTTGTTGACGATGATGAACGTCTGCGAGGTGATCGGGTAGGCGGTGGGGTTGGGCGAGTTGATCACTTTCAGGCCGAGGTTCGCGGGGATCTTCACGCCGATGCCCGCCGCACTGGTCGAGGCGAGCGTCGGCTCGATGTACTTTTCAGCTTTGTTCTTGACGGCCGCGTAGGTGAAGCCGTTCTGGAGCGCGTAGGCCTGCTCGACGTAGCCGACCGCGCCGACCGTCTGCTTGACGGCGCCGGCGACGCCGGCGTTGCCCTTGCCGCCGGTGCCCGTCGGCCACGGTACTTCCTTGCCTTCCCCGACCTTGCTCTTGAATTCGGGGGAGACTTCCGACAGGAAGCTCGTGAAGCCGGACGTCGTTCCCGACGAGTCGGAGCGGTGGACGACGGTGATCGTTGTGCTAGGCAGCGTCACCCCCGGGTTGAGCGAGGCGATCGCTTTGTCGTTCCACGTCTTGATCTTGCCCGTGAAGATGGCTCCGAGCGTCGGTCCGTCGAGCTTCATGCCGCTCTTGACGCCGGGCAGGTTGTAGGAGACGGTGATCGCACCCAGGAACATCGGGATCTGCACCGCCGGGCTGCCGTTCTTGCCGATCGCTTCTTCGTCTTCGGGCTTCAGCGGCGGGTCGCTGGCGCCGAAGTCGACGACCTTGTTCTCGATCGCCGTCAGGCCCGCGCCGGAACCGACCGACTGGTAGTTGACCTTCACGGTGCCCACCGAGGATCCCCACTGTTCGTAGACGGGGGCGGCGAACGTCGAGCCCGCGCCGGAGATCGTGCCGCTGGCGGCGGCCGGCGTGGTCGCCGTCTTCGATGCCGCGGCGCTCGTGCTGGCGGTCGTGGAGCTGCTCGATTTGCTCGAGCCGCACGCCGCGATGCCGATCGCGAGCAGCATGCAGCCTGCGATCACGCCCAACTTGTTCTTGAACACAGAGTCTCCTTGGCAGGGTTGTCGTTTCGGCCGGCTCGCGCCGGAGTGGGTCTCGGCCGTCCTCGCGCCTCCAGCGCCGACCGCGGCGCCCTGAAGCTGTCCTTGCGGAAGCTTCCTCGGGCACCGGATGAACAAACGGCGTTCACAGCCCGATAACAGTCTCCTCAGCTGCCCGAGCCATCCATGTGAACATTTCGTGAAGGCTGCGGCTGGAAGCGGTAGCCGAACCCCGGGTGCGTGTGGATGAACCGGCGGTCGGGCAGCGCGGCCTCGAGCTTGGTGCGGAGCTTGCTCACGTAGACGTCCACCGAGCGGTCGCCGTGGCGGAGCTCGCCTCCCCAGACGGTGCGGTACAGCGCCTCGCGTGTCACGATCGTCCCTTGGCGGTGCGCCATCGCCGAAAGGAGCTCGAACTCGCGTACCGACAGCGTCAGAGCCTGGCCCGTGGCGAGGACGAGTCCCTCGTCCGGGCGGATCTCGAGCTCGCCCGCGTACAGGATCCTCGGGTCCTCAGCGCTCTCCGGGTAGACCGCCACGATCGGGCAGCGTGGCAGGCCGGCGTCGCCGGGTCGTTGCAAACTCGTGATCTATCGGTGAAAAATGCGTAAAAGTCGCGGCCCCTCCGGCCGGCGAACAATATGCTCGCGCGATGAGCCTGCTGCGCCGGCCCGCCGACACCGTTCTGATGGAGCTCGTCGAGGAGTCCGGTCGCAACGTCCAGAAGTGCGGGCTGCTGCTGCGCGACCTGATGATCGACTATCCCGAGCACGCCGACCTGGCGCGCGACCTGAAGGTCTGCGAGCAGGAAGGTGACCGCATCACGCACGACATCATCCACCGCCTGGCGGGGCGCGGCCGCGTGCGGGCGCCGTTCGACGCCGGGGACGGCTACGCGCTGGCGAGCGCGCTCGACGACATCGTCGACCACTCCGAGAACACGGCCGCCGAGATGGTCCTCTACGGCGTCGAGGCGCCGATGGAGCAGGCTGTCGAGTTCTCCGACGTGCTCGTGGGCGCCGGCGAGCAGATCGCGCAGGCCCTGCGCTGCCTGCGCACCGGCACCGAGCTCGGCCCGCACCTCGTCGAGATCCACCGCCTGGAGAACGAGGGCGACCGTCTGCAGCGCGACGGGGTCGCCTCGCTGTTCGCCGGTGGCATCGACCCGATGGTCGTGATCCGCTGGAAGGACATCTTCGAGTCGCTCGAGGCCGCCGTCGACGCCTGCGAGACGGTCGCCCACGTGCTCGAGGGGATCACGCTCAAGCAGCGCCGGCGCTGAGGGCGCAGCCGGCACGCCGCGCCGGGCACGCGCCGGGGCCGGGATGACGGACTCAGCCGAGCGTCGCCGGCGTGACCGCGACCGCGAGCTTGGCGCCCGCGGGGTCGGCGCCCACCAGGAACACCTGGAACTTGCCGGTGGCGCCGGCTGGAAGCGAGGTGAGCACCGCCCGGCCCGCCGCGACGGTGCGGCCGGCGCGATCGGCGAGCGCCGTCACGACGAGTTCGCGCTGGTCGACCTTCGAGCGGTTCGCGACGGTGCCCGCCACGAACGCGACGCCGCCGGGTTCGTGTTCGAGGCGCGAGCCGAGGACCACCACCTTCGGGGCCGGACCGCCGGCCGGGCGCCCTTCGCCGACCGTGGCCTTGACGGCTCGCGGCAGGCCCGTGGCCTGGATCTGGTCGTCGACCCACACGACCGTCCCGTGGGGCGGGACGTAGGGGGCGGTCACCAATGACGGGGCGAGACCCGGGGAATCGTTCGAGTAGACCCTGGAACCGCCGGCGCCGCTGAGAACGATCAGCAGAGGCACCTGCGCCTGAGCGCGACCCGAGCGGTTGTGGAGCTTCACGGCTACCGCCGCGCCTTCGCTCGAGCGCAGCGCGACCGCCTCGCTCACCTGGATGTCCCTGCTGCGCCGGGAGATCTTGAGCCCGGTCGCTCCGGGCGGCGCGTTCGCCTGCTTCTTGAGCGCCATCTTTTCGAGCCGCGCGCTCTTTTCCTGCGTGGTCTCGCAGGCGCTCAGGGCGAGAGCGGCGATCGCCGCGAGCGTGAGCGCTCCCGCCGCGCGCGGGCCGCGCCTCAACCGAAGGCCCCGCTGACGTAGTCGCGCGTGCGCTGCTCGCGGGGCCGGTCGAAGACCTGGTCGCTCGGCCCGTACTCGACGAGCTCGCCGAGGTGCATGAACGCGACATGGTCGGCGACCCGGAAGGCCTGCTGGAGGTTGTGCGTGACGATCACCACGGCGACGCTCTCGCGCAGCCCGATGATCAGCTCCTCGATGATCGCGGTCGAGAGCGGGTCGAGCGCCGAGCACGGCTCGTCGAGCAGCAGCACCTCCGGTTGCGCCGCGAGCGCCCGGGCGATGCACAGACGCTGTTGCTGCCCCCCGACAGCCGCAGCGCCGAGCGGTCCAGGTCGCCGGCGACCTCGTCGAGCAGGCCGGCACGTCGCAGCGCCTCCTCGACCGCCTGTCCCAGCTCGGCGCTGCGCCGCCGTCGCCGGCGCCCGCGCTCCGGGCTCTGCTCGGCCAGCGAGTAGGCGACGTTGTCGTAGATCGACATCGGGAAGGGGTTGGGCTGCTGGAAGACCATCGAGACGCGACGGCGCAGGTCGTTGACCTCGAGGTCATGGATGTCTGTGCCATCGAGCGCGATCCGTCCCGCTCGGGCGGCGCCCTCCGTGATCTCGGTGAGCCGGTTCAGCGAGCGCAGCATCGTCGTCTTGCCCGAGCCCGAGGCGCCGATCAGAGCGAGCACCTCGCCCTGGCGCACCGGCAGGCTGACGTCGCGGACGACCCAGTTCTCGCCGTAGGCGAGCCACACCCCTTCGAGGCTCATACGCTCGCGGGTGCTCCCGACGGGCGCACGGGCAAGGCGCGAGGCGGCGGCGGCGCCGGCCGTCCCCGCGCCGTTCTTCGAGGGCGGCTCGCGCGGCGGCGCGACCGTCGGCTCGCGATCGAGGACGATGCGGCGCACCGGGGGCGGCATCAGGGGATCCATCACGAGCTCCCCCACGGCGCGTAGCGGAACAGGATCGAGCGGATCCGGGAACCACCTTCGCGCGTCCCGTCGGCCCCGGTGCGCGTCAGGCGCGTGACGATCGCATTCAGTCCAAGCACCATTATCAGCAGGACGAACGCGGCGGCGTACGCCTTCTGGTGCGCGTTGCCCTCGCCCGAGGGGGAGTTGTAGTAGACGTAGCTCGTCAGCGTCGAGCCGGTCCCACGCAGCAGGCCGAAGACGGGGGTGTTGCCGACCGGTTCGGTGAGCTGCGCGGCCCCGCCGAGCAGCAGCGTGATGATCGCCGTGTCGCCGATGATCCGGCCCATGCCGAGCACGACGCCCGCCGCGATGCTCGGTTTGATCGCCGGCAGCAGCACCCAGCGGCTGGTCGTCGCCCTTGTCTTGCCGAGCGCGAACGAGGCCTCGCGGATCCGTGGCGGCAGCTGTTCGAGCGACTCGCGCGTGGACGCGAAGACCAGAGGCAGCGCGATCAGCGACATCGTTGCTCCCGCCGCGATGAACGACTGACCCAGCGCGCCGGAGGCGGCCGGCTGCGAGAGGAACTTGAGGAAGCCCTGCGAGAAGAACAGCAGCCCGAAGAGCGCGAGCACGATGCTCGGCACGCCCGCGAGCATCTCGATCGCGGAGTCGACCGTCCGCGCCAGCGCGCGCGGGCGGCCGTACTCGGTCAGCCAGACCGCCACGCCGATGCCCAGCGGCGCCGCGATGAGGATGCCGATCGCGGTCACGAGCAGCGTGCCCTCGATCGGGTCGAGGATGCCGCCCGCCGCGGTCTGATGGATCGAGCCCGCGGTCGGCGAGGTCACGAGCAGGCTCGGCCTCAGATAGGCGAGGCCCTTGACGAGCATGAAGACCACGATCAAAAGCGCGATCAGGCACAGCGCGATGCCGCTGAGCCAGGACAGGCCGTAAAACAGGCGGTCGGCCAGGGGCCAGCTCGAGATCCGCTCGCGCGGGGGGCGGACGACCGCCGTCGGCGGCGTGGGGGAGGCGGCGGCGCTCGCCATCACGCCCGAACCCCCTGCTTGGCCAGCTGTTGCTTGACGGTCCATCCGACGAGCGAGAGCATCGCCGCGGAGACCAGCAGCACCGCGCCCATCGCGTAGATCGTGTGCGAGAGGGCATCGATCGACAGCCCCTCGGATTCGAGGAAGATCTGTGCGGCCAGCGGTCGCACCGGCTCGAACAGGAAGGTCAGGCCGTCGAGCGGGTTGGCCGCGAACGCGCTGCCGCCCGTGACCATCGCCAGCATCACGGCCTCGCCGAGCGCGCGGGCGGTCGCGAGCACGGTGCCGGCGGCCACGGCCGGCCACACCGCTCGCAGTGAGACGCGCCTGATCGTGCGCCAGCGGTTGACGCCCAGCGCGGCTGAGCCCTCACGCCAGGACGCCGGGACGGACTCGAGCCCGTTGGCGGTGATCGCGACCATGATCGGGAGGATCATCACGGTCAGGATCAGCGTGCCTGTCGTCAGGTTGTTGCCGTTCAGCTGCACGACGAAGATGACCGAGTGCTTGCGCGAGTTGTCGAGGAGGTGTTCGTTGACCCACGGCGCGATCGCGAGGATCCCGATCAGCCCGTAGATGACGGACGGGACGCCGGCGAGCAGCCGGATCACCGGGTCGAGCGTCCTGCGCAGCCGTGGCGGCGCGAACTCGGTCAGGAAGACCGAGGCGAAGATCGAGATGATCAGCGCGAGGATGACCGCGGAGACAGTCGTGATCAGGGTCGCCCAGATCAGCGGCCACGCGGTGAAGTAGAGGATGCCGTGGCCGGGCAGCGGCCCCGCTTCGCGCATCGCGCGGAGCTCGGCGTCGACTTCCGATCCGGGCCCGAACCAGCCGAGCCCGTTGTACCGGAAGGAGGGCCAGGCTTTGATCAGGACGGTGACGACCATCCCGCCGATCAGCGCGAGCACGATCACACCGAGCGCGCCGAGCATCAGCTCGGCGCGCCGGTCGGAGGCGGCGCCCGTTCGGTCGCGGATCAGCTGTCGGGCGCCGCCGGTCACCTAGCTCAGTGGATCGAGATCCACTGCGAATTGATGATCGCGTTCACCGGCCGTTTGCCGCTGGTCACCCACGCGAGGAATTTGGCCGTTGCTCCCTTGGGGATGCCCTTTGTGACCATCCAGAAGTTACGCACGCCGAGGTACTGGCCGGAGCGCGCGTTGCGCAGCGTGCACGCGACGCCGTTGTAGCCGACCGGGTTGACGCCCCCCGTGTACGCGAACGACACGAAGCCGATCCCGTTCTTGTCGGTCGCGACCGAGTTCTGCTCGAGGCCGTTGGAGGTCTTGGCCGTCGCGCTCGGCGAGATGCGCTGGTTTTCTTCCAGGAAGATGTGCTGGAAGGCGTCCTGGGTACCGGACGCGCCGTCGCGGTCGAACAGGTCGATCGGCCCCGAGATCTTTGCGCCGGTTACCTGGCTCCAGTCTCGAATCCGCCCGGTGAAGATGTTTTCGACGGTGCTCTGTGCCAGTGTCGAGATCGGGTTCGCTTTGTTCGTGACTATGCAGACGCCGTCGCGTGCGATCTTGGTGAAGATCAGGCCGGTGGGGTCCACCCCCTTGATCGGGTCGCGAGACGAGTCGCCGATGTCGAAGCGGCCTTCGTGCGCGCCGCTGATGCCGATGTCGGACTGTCCGCCTGTCACTTTCGGCTGGGCTTGGTGGGTCGCCTTGTGGTAGGCAGAGGCGAGTTTCTGGGCCAGCGGGAGCACCGAGGTCGAGCCGCCGATGATCAGCGGCCGGGCGAGTGCGGAGGCCGGGACCAGCAGGGCGAGCGCGGTCACTGCGGCGAGTACGAGGGTGCGAAGGGCGCGCACTGGTTCACTCCTTTTCGTGGGGACTGGGTCGAGCCGGAAGGCTCGCTCTGGGGAAACAGCAATGCCTGCCCGTCGATTCGCTGTTCTGGCGATCGGCGTCACCCCGCGGCGAAGCCTCGCGCCCAAGCGAATGGCCGGTGTTTCGTTTTTGTGAACGCCTCCGGCGCCTGTAGTTCGCTCGGCCCATTTGAGAGCGGGGACGGTGTTAACAGCGATGGTGTGAACCTTTTGTGAACGACCCTCCACGTTGGGATGAGCGATGTGTCGTTTTTGTGAACGCGGATTGCAATTCACCGCGCCCCGTGTGACGCTCCCGGATACCGACGGCGGCCTCGATCCGATGCGCGCGCCGGCGCAGGAGGGTGCGCGAGACCAGCTCGCCGCCCCGCGGCCGCATCGCGCCGTCGCGCCGCGGACGACCCGACCCAAAGTCCATGACCGACTCCCCCAACACCCCCGAGCCCTCCGACGCCGACGGCCCCCCGCAGGGCGGCGCGGCGAACGGCGGGCCGGCGAAAGGCACGCGCACCAATGGCGCGGGCACGCCGGCCGGGCGGGCCGCCGTGCGCAGCGGGCTCGCCGAGCGGCGCAACCCGGTGCTCGTCAGGCTCGGCGGGATCGCGACGACGATGCGGCGGGTGGCGTTCCGTGACCCGGTGGCGCTGTTCCTCACGCTCGCCTCGATCGCACTGATCATCACGTTCGCGGTGCTGCTCGGGGCGATCAAGCCCTCGAGCGCGGGCCGCGGCGTACCGATCACCAGCATCCAGCAACTGGCCAAGCAGAAGCAGATACAGAGCGCGGTGCTGCTCGACCACGACAGCCGTGCCCTCGTGGTGACGAAGCGCACAGCGCCGATCCTACGCGCGGACGGCACCGTGCCGGAACTGCCCAAAGGCGAAAAGCGGGAAAAGAAAACGGTGACGAGCGCCGCGTCCAGCGGGACGAGCGGCGGCGCACAGGAGCTGTGGGCAGCCTACCCGGCCTCCGGAGCCCAGACCCAGCAGCTCGCGAGCGAACTCGGTGCGAGCGGCGCGAACGTGACGGTCGACCAGCAGTCGGGCAAGCCGACGAAGACGATCGTCGTTCAGTTCCTGATCCCGATTTTGATCCTGGTCTGCCTGTTCTCGTTGTTCATGCGCGTCGGCACCGATGGCGGGGCCGGCGGCCTCGCCGCGTTCTCCGAGTTCACCGGCAAGGGCAAGAAGAAGGGCAAGGGAACCCGCGAAAAGATCACCTTCGCCGACGTCGCCGGCGCGGGCGAGGCGGTCGCAGAGCTCAGGGAGATCCGCGACTACCTCGCCGATCCCTCGAAGTACCTGGCGGTAGGGGCGGCGGCCCCGAAGGGCGTGCTGCTCGTCGGGCCGCCCGGGACCGGCAAGACCCTGCTCGCCAAGGCCGTCGCCGGCGAAGCGGACGCGGCCTTCTTCTCGCTTTCGGGCTCGGACTTCGTCGAGTCGCTGGTCGGGGTCGGCGCTGCCCGCGTGCGCGATCTGTTCGCGAAGGCCCGCAAGACGGCCCCGTCGATCATCTTCATCGACGAGTTCGATGCCGCCGGGCGCAAGCGCGGCGCGGGCATCGGCCAGGGCAACGACGAGCGCGAGCAGACGCTGAACCAGATCCTCGTCGAGATGGACGGCTTCTCCGGCGACGGCGGGCTGGTCGTCATGGGGGCGACCAACCGCCCGGACATCCTCGACCCGGCGCTGCTGCGCCCCGGCCGCTTCGACCGACAGGTCGTGATCGACACGCCCGACGTGCATGGCCGCCTCGAGATCCTGCGGCTGCACGGCGGAAAGCGGCCGCTCGCAGAGGACGCCTCTCTGGAGGAGGTCGCTCGCGAGACCCCCGGCTTCAGCGGCGCCGAGCTGGCGAACGTGATCAACGAGGCTGCGCTGCTGAGCGTGCGCGACGGGCGCGCTCAGATCGATCAGGCGACGCTCGAGGAGGCGATCGACCGCGTCGTCGCCGGGCCCGCCAAGAAACACATCTTGACCGACCAGGAGCGCTGGCTGATCTCGGTCCACGAGGCCTCCCATGCCGTCGTCACAGAGGCACTCGGGCACGCGACCTCGACGCGCAAGCTGTCGATCGTCGCGCGCGGGCGCCAGCTCGGAACCGCCGCGCACATGCTCTCCGACCGCGACCAGACGATCATGTCGCGCGCGGACCTCGAGATCCAGCTGATCGTGATCCTGGCCGGCACAGCCGGCGAGCGGATCGCCTTCGGCTACACCTCGACCAGCGTCACCGACGACCTCCACGCCGCGACCAACCTCGCTCGTACCATGGTCACCTCCTTCGGCATGTCCGAGCGGCTCGGACTCGTGACGATCGGCGAGAAGGGCGGCGAGGTGTTCCTCGGCGCCTCGCTGCAGGACCTCGGCTCGGTCGGTCCGGCGACGCTCAACCTGATCGATGAGGAGGTCGAGCGGCTCGTCGGCGACGCAGAGGCCCGCGCGGCCACGGTCCTCGACCGCAACTGGAACGCGGTCGAGGAGACCGCCGCGGCGCTGCTCGAGCAGGAGACGCTCTCCGGCATCGCCCTGGACGCGGTCCTCTCGACCGTCGGCGAGACGCGCCTGGAGGACCTGCGCGAGGTGCGCCGCCCCGCGGCGGAGGGCAACCAGGGGCTGTGAGCGCACGCCGTCGTCAGCGAAGGGGGCGTCCGCTGCCGCGGCGCCAGCCGAGGCGGGCGACGGGGGAGGCCCCGCCGGTGCGCTCGGAGCGGGCCCATCCGCCGGCAGGCGTGTGCCCTCCCCGGCGACCGCGCTCGCGCTGGTCGCGCTCGTGTTCTCGACGACCGGGCTCGCCGACGCGGCTCGCCACGCGGTGGCGAGCGCGATCGGCGGCCACCCGGTCAGCTCGAAGCCGAAGGCGGGCGGCCTGCTGCTGCTCGGCAAGAACCGCAAGTTCCCGGCCGGGGCGATCCCGACCGTGGGGAACGCCAAGCGGGTTGGCGGCAAGACGGCTGATCAGCTCGCTGGGACATGTCCGCCGGCGACCGTCGACCTCGGGACGTGGTGCCTGGACTCGGCTCCCTACCCGCTCACGAAGGCCGACCTCGGCAAGAACAACTACGTCTGGGCGAGCAAAGCCTGCGAGGCGGAAGGCGGCTGGCTGCCGACCGCCGCCCAGCTGATCGGGGCCGCCGACCGGGTCAAGCTCGAGTCCACGATCCGCGACTCCCCGCTCACCGCGACCGTCGACCTCGACCCGTCGCGCGGCCTGAAGGACGAGCGTGAGATGAGCTCGACGCTCGTCACGACCGAGGCCGGCTCGGCGGCTGCCGGCTCCGAGGGCGTCAGTGAAGGCGCAACCGGCAACCCGCGCCAGGGCCAGCCCAATCCGATCCCGCTGCCCGCCAACCCATTCCCCGAATCACTGCAGTACGTGACGGTGTTCGACAACCAGAACCAGGGCGGCTTCGCGGGCTCGCAGGCGATCAAGGAACCCCAGAACTTCCGCTGCGCGTTCAACAAGTCACCGGGCGCGCAGAACAACTCGAACTCGTGAACGTCGTGCGGTCCTCCGCAGGAGCCGTCCGCCGCCCCTTGTTCGCCTGTCTCCGTCGCCCGTTCCTTGGCACGCTCGTGCTTGCGGGCGTGTTCGCGCTCGTGGGTGTGGGCTCGGCCCCGGCGATCATCCTCCCCGCAAAGACGATCGACGGCCCGAACGAGAACATCGTCGGCTTCGGCGGCGCGGCGATGGCCGAAGACGGCACCGGCGGGCTCGTGTACCTGAAGCGCGTCGCAGGCGTCCCACACGTCTTCGTCTCGCGGTACGCCGCGGGACAGTGGCAAGCGCCGATCCAGGTCGACACCGGGCAGCCGTTCGCCGCGACCTGGCCGCGGATCGGCGCCGCCGAAGGCGGCGAGCTGATCGTCGTCTGGGCGACGCCCTTCGCCACCGAACACGGCCATCCCGTCTACGAGTTGCTCGGCGCCGTGCTGGCGCCCGGCTCGCACACCTTCGGACAGCCGGCGATCGTCGATCCCTACATCGGCGAAGCGACCGGAACGAGCCCGGACCTCGCCGTCAGCTCGACCGGGCAGGCGGACGTCGTCTATCGCGTGGTGAGCTTCTCGGCAAGCATCCCCCTGCTCCGGCCGACCGACGTCGTGGAGACCGTGCGGGTCGCCTCCTTCGATGGCGAACGCTGGTCTTCGCTCGGGGCGGTCAACCGCTCAACGGGAATCTCGATGCGGCCGCCGACCGAAGCCAACGCCCCACAGATCGCGATCGGCCCGACCGGGACCGGCATCGTCGCGTGGCAGGAGCCGGAAGCGAGCGGGACCGCGCGCATCTGGGCGAGGAGGATCTTCGGCAAGACGCTGAACTACGTGATGCCCATCACCGCCGCGAGCTACAACGGCGCGCCGGTGACGAACGACGCCGACGCGCCGAGCGTTGCCATCTCGAAGCTGGGCCAGGCCGAGGTCGCATATCGCCAGGCCTACGCGACGGGCTCGCCGTTGCCCGGCCCGCGCATCTTCATGAACACGCTGCCCGACGGCGAATCTGAAAGCGGCGCGCAGTTCGCCGGCGCCGTGATCGCCGACCCCGGCGTCGCCGGCGGCAGGCTGGCGTCGATCGGCCGGCCGAGCATCGACATCGACGAACGGCGCCAGACGCGGGTCCTCTATGACAGCAATGGCCAGCCCCGCATCGTTCACCGCGATCCCAACGGCGCCCTCACGCAGTCGACCCTCGGCACGCCGTTCACCGGCTCGCTGCTCGGCCCGGCGCCCGAGCTCGCGTCGGCCGCGGTGGTCAATCCCGAAGGCGGCGGCGTGTCTGCGTGGCCGAGCAGCGACGCGCGGGGCCGCCCGGGGGTGGGCGTACGCGAGGACTTCCCGAACGGCGCCGTGCAGACCGCGCTTGTCAGCGGCGGCGCCGGCGGCCCGATCGGCGAAATCGCCGTCGGGCGCTCCGGGCTGGGTGACGGGCTCGTCGCCTTCCAGCAGGGGCCGATCGGGAACGCGGCGATCGTGGGCGCGCAGGTCACCGCGCCGCCGTCGCCGTTCGCGGTCACGCTCCCGAAAAAGTGGATCCGGCCCTCGCAGCTGAACGTGGTGTGGGCTCCCGGCGAAAGCGCCAACGGTCCGCTCGCCTACCAACTCGTGCTCGACGGCCGCGCCGTCGGTTCCCCCCAGAGCGGCCTCTCCTACACCTTCCCGGCGCGCCTGGTCTCGACCGGCACCCACGATGTGCAGGTGCTGGCCCGGGACATCTTCGGCCAGGAGGTGCTCACCGCGAGCTCAGCTGTGAAAGTCGACGGCACGCGGCCCCGCGTGATCGTCTCCAGGCGCGGCCTGTCCCTGTCGGTCCGCGTCGCCGACAGCGGCTCGGGGCTCGTGCCGTCGTCGGTGCGGATCTCCTTCGGCGACGGCGCGCACGCCGCGCGCCATCGCCGCGCAGCCCACCGCTACGCGCGCTCGGGCGCGGTCAAGCTCTACGTGACTGCGCGCGATCGGGCCGGCAATCGCGTCAGCCTCAGCCGGCGGGTGAGGACATGAGCGCCGGCGCGATCCGCCCGGCGGCGGTGCTGCTGGCGCTCTGTGGGCTCGCGCTCGGTGTGCTGTGGCCGCCCGCGCCCGCGCGCGGCGACGTGTTCGGGGCGATCGCGATGCTGTCGGCGAGCCCCTTCGCCCAGGCCGAATACGCGCACGATCCGGCCCTCTCAGATGATGGCCGCTACGTTGTGTTCGACGGCTCGGTCGCCGGCGTAGAGGGGGTCTGGAGGCGCCAAACCCCGCCCGGCTCGACGTTCGAACAGGTCGCGGGAGGGGACGCGACGCTGCCGTCCGTCAGCGCCGATGGCCGGTATGTCAGCTTCACGACGAACGAAGGCGCGAGCCTCGCCGCGATCACCGATGGTGCCATCCACGGCGGCGTGCCCGTGCGCGAAGCGCCGAGCGTCTACTTGCGCGACATGTCCAGAGCGCCGGGGGAAGCAGGCGCGTTCACGCTCGTCTCGGCGAAAGATCACTCGGCCCAGAGCCTGCTGTACGAATTCCCGGGGGCTGACGAATCCGAACTCGAAGTCGACACGCCGAGGTACGGCGCCGTCGCTGCCGGGCGGAGCGCGATCGCCGCTGACGGCCGCACCGTGGCGTTCGTCACAACCGCGCAGTCGGATCTCGCGGGGCCCGCCACGCCTCCGTTGCAGGTCGCCGTGCGCCACCTCGACACGGAGGAAACCGAGCTCGTCAGCGTCCGTTTCGACCCGGCCACGGGTCAGCCGGCGGTCAACGCCGAAACGGGCGCGACCGAACCCGTGCCCGAGGAAGAAGGCAGGTACGGGGCCGTGTGGTCGAAGGGCGTGCCGCCGGGCTTCTTGCCGACCTCGACCGGCACCGTGACGAAACCGTACCAGCCGCCCACGCTCCCCGGAGCGGCGATCAGCGCAGACGGGTCTGCCGTGAGCTGGTACGGCGGGCAGATCTCAGAACAGGCCAGAACGCTGAGCGGCGAACGGCTCGAAAAACTCTACGCCGAGCCGCTGTGGCGGCGGATCGCGAACGGTCCCGCTGAACCGACGCGGCGGGTGACCGGCGGCGCCGATCCCGAAAGCCCCGGGTGTCTTGCCAACCCCGAGTCGCAACTGCCTGCCAAACCGGTGCCCGGCGATCCGTGCCAGGGGCCGTTCGCGACCCAGGTCACCGGGATCGGCATCTGGAACGGCGGCGAAGACAGCGACTATGTGCCGCGGCTCAGCGCGAACGGAAACTACGTCGCCTTCCTCGCGAGCGCGCCGTTGACCAGCGACGGGGCCTCATTCGGGATCGGCGGCGGCAGCTTCAACAGCGACGTCTACCGAGAGGACATGACTGCTCCGGACAGGACCAGCGGGCTGCAGCGCCTGACCCAGTTCGCGAGCGGCGACACCAGCCGCTACGCGACCAATGGCAACGTCTGGGACCTTGCGATATCCGCGGACGGGCAGCAGGTCGCGTTCTCGACGCGCCGGACGGTGTTCCCGCTCGGAGCGCCGGCGTTCGTGAGCGCTCCCGCCGCCGTCCCAGGCCTCGTCGAACTCTACGACGCCGATCTCTCCAACGAGACACTGACGCGCGTCACGCGCGGCTTCGACGCAGGGATCCCCGAACACCCCGAACTCGAAACCGGCAACGAAGACCGCTATGCGCGCGTCTCCGACGGCTCGCTCTCGCCGAGCTTCGCCGGCGCCGGTCAGATGCTGGCGTTCTCCTCGACCGCGTCGAACCTGGTCTTCGGAGACGGCAACGCACCGCCGAACGGCCAGGGCGAACTCGACGGCGCCGACGTGTTCGTCGTGCCGCGCATCGTCTTCTCGACCGAACCCACGCCACAGACGATCTCCCCCGCTCCGGCGAACCCCTCCCTTGAACAGCCGTGGCGTCTGGTGGTGAGAGCCAGGTCGCTCGCCAGCGGGGAAGTGCAGCTGAGCGCGCGGGTGCCGGCCGGGGGCGCGCTGGCCGCCAGCGCGGCGAGCGCGCTGCCCGCGAGAAGCTCCCGCGCGCACGGCAAGCTGCGGCGAACCGTCGCGAGGGCGGCTACGACGGTGCGGGGCGGCGCCTCGACCGTCAGCCTGAGGTTGAGGCTCGGAGGACGCTACCGCGGGCTCGCCTCGCGCCGCGGGGGGCTGGTCAGCAGGGTCTCCGTGAGTTTCTCCGCGAAGGGACATCCGACGCTGCACGCCACGCTGACGACCCACTTCGTGCATCGCGCGGCGCACCGCAGGCGAGCGAGGCCCCGGCGATGAGAGCGGTCCCTGCTCGTCGCGTCGCGGCGCGGCCCGAGCGGCGAGCGATCGCGCTCCTGCTCGCGCTGGCTGTCCTGGCGTTGCTGGTCACGCCGGGCGGCGCCGCCGCGGCGCCCCTGGCGGATGACGGCGGAGCCGAATGGCAGGTCGAGCAGCCGCTGCCGGCGCCTCCACCGACCGGCGGCGAACCCTCCGAAGCTCCCGTCTCGCTAGGGCACATCGGCGACATCGAGTTCAACGGACCCAATCGCGGCGTCCTGATCACGTCGGGCAACGGCGGCAGCGTGAAGCCCGGCGTCTGGTTCTACGACGGCGCCGCGTGGAGGGAGCTCTCGGAGCAGTGCGGGGCGACCGACGGGCGCATCACATGGGCCGGCCCCGACGAGTTCTGGACGGTCTCCGACGGTCGCGCCGGCCAGGCGCTCGCCTCGAGCTCCGAACGCCCGCCACTGCAGGACAACACGCTCTGCCACTTCGCGCCCGGCCCCGCCGGCACCGTCGAAATCGTCGGCTCGTACGGGTCGGTGCCGTTCCTCGGAAGCTCCTACCAGGCGATGCACGTCGCCGGCTGCCTCTCGCCGAGCAACTGCTGGTTCGGAGGAGACCCGCTCCCCGCGCCGCAGATCGGCGCGTTCATGCTGCACTGGAACGGCGCGGAACTCGAACCGCAGCCGTTTCTGGCGGAAGGCCATCCGGTCTGGGCCATGGTCTCCTATGAAGGCCGCCTGTACGAGAGCATGCGCATCCAGCCGGGTGACAAAGTCGTCAAAGAAGTGCAGCGACCGCCGGTGCTCCGCGCGATCAAGGCGGAAGTCAGCGGCGAAGAAAGCCCGTTCGAATCCGTTCCGCCCGAAAACCACCTGCTGTACTCGAACGCCGAGTTCTCGACCGCACTGGACTACCTGAGACTCGGCACAAGCGAAGGCGCGATCTGGGCGGGCGCGGGCGCGCAGGTGCCGGGTCCGGAACGCTCGCGGCGCGCCGGCGTGACGATCCTCCGGAAACCGGCAGGGGGCGAATGGCAGAGCGTGATCGGCCCCCAGGAAGGTGAAAACGAGGAACTCGCCCCGCCCGGACAGATCGTGTTCGCGAACGACATCCTCAAGTCGATCGCCGCCGAGCCGGGCACAGCGGGCGCCTGGATCGCGCTCGGGGCCGAAGAAGACGTCCTCGCGCCCAACCCGCAGCGACGCGCGTCCGTTGCCCGCGTCGGCGCAGACGGCTCGGTCTCCGACAGGCTAGAACTGCCGCTGCCCGGTGATCCTCACGGCCCGCTCGGGGCGGCCGAGCGAGTCGAGTGCCCGGCCGAGCACGACTGCTGGGCCACGACGACCGGCGGCTGGCTGCTGCATCTCGCCACGCAAGCCGAACGCGAACAGCCGAACGTGCTCTCCGACCCCGCGTTCGCCCGCGCACAGGCGGGAGAACCGATCACCTTCCGGCCGCCGGACGCGGGGGTCCCACAGGAACCCTCTGACGAAGTGCCCGAAGACAATTCGGGCGAATCGAGCTTTACGCGCAACGAAGAAGTGCTCAAACCGCCGAAGGCCGAAGCGGCCAGGATCCCGGTGCCCCTCCTCACGCACCTGCGGACACGCGTGGTCCACCGTACGCGGCTCGTGCTGTCGTTTCACCTCGCCGTGAAGTCAAAGGTGCGCCTGCTCGCGCTGAGGCACAAGAAGGTGGTGGCGCGGACGCCGATGCGCACGTTCGGCGCGGGCAACCGCCAGCTCGTACTCCAGCTCGACCCGAAGCACTGGCCCCAGCAGCTCAAACTGCAGACTCACGCGCTCGCGCCGCTGCCGACGCAGACGACGGCCTCGCCGAACGTCAACGCCGTCTCCACGTCGTTTGGCGCTCCCGCGCGGCTGTTCTCGACGGGGCTGGACTTTTGACCTCGGGGACCGGTCCGCAGATCCGCCGTCGCGGGTTTGTCCTGTGCTGCCTGGTGTTCCTCGCCGCCGTGGCCGCGGTGACGGCGTTCGGGCTTTTCGGGCGCGGCGTGCCGCGCGCCGCCGGTCTCACCGGCGCCCCGGAACTCGTTGCCCAGACGGATGGTTCCGCGCCGGTCAGCTCGATCACGCTGTTCGGCGCGTCCCCGGAGGAAGAATCCGGCGAGGTCTGGGGGTTCGCCCCTTCGGCTGGCGGCGCCAGGCCGGTCCGCTACTCGCCGGCGGGCGGGTGGACGGTTGGTCCCCAGGTCCAGAACGCCGCCGGCGAAGGCCTCGCCGGCTTCGCGCTGGACACGCCGGAAGCCTTCCGCGAGAAGACCCCGAGCCCGCTCGCGGCGCAGATGACCGTCGCCGGCGCCACGGCGATGGTCGGCACCGCCGGCGCCGGCGCCGGCGCCAGGCAGGTCGCTGTCGTGCGAGACCCGGGTGGCCCGTTCAAGGAAGCCCCGCTCCCCGAAGGCGGAGAAGGCCTGCAGGCGGGCGAGACGCTGTTCGACCTGAACAGCCCACCCCTCATCGCGGCGCTCGACGAACCGGGCGGGAAGGCCGGCGCCCTGCTCGTGCCCTTCGGGCCTGCAGTGCAGGGCGCGGTCCTTCATTGGGACGGGTCGAGCTGGGGGCGGGAGTCGATCGAAGTGCCGCCGTCCGGGGCGTCGCACTTCGAAGTGCTCGCAATCGCCGCGAGCTCGCCGGACAACGCATGGCTGCTTGGCCGCTCGGAAGGCGCCGAAGGACAGCTCTCGTTGTTCCGCCGCCACGGCGGCGGCACCTCCGTGTGGCGTCCGGTCGCGACGCGGGCGGGCGGCGAAGCCGGCGCGCCGATCGAAACCGCGGGCGAAACGCTGGACGAGCCGGGTCGTGACCAGGCACAGCTGCTCACGGCGACCTCAGCCGGCCTCTGGCTGGACGCCCGGCTGCACGCCTCGCGGGCTCCGGCGACGCTCTACTTCGAGCCGGAAGGCGAAGCCGACGCCGGAAGCTTCACCGGCCTCTGGTGCCAGATCCCCGCCAGCTCGCCGGGTGCCACGCCGCAGGCGAGCGAAGAATGCGCTCAGCACCCGCTGCCTGAGCTCCCGACCGACTACTCGCGCAGCTTTGCGTGGCCGGGCCAAGGAGGGTACGGAGAACGCATCGTCACGGGCCTCTCCGACGGCCGGATGCTGCGCCTGGAAGGCGCCAGGTTCGAAACCGTCGACTCGCTCGGATCGCAGCCCGAAGTCAACCCCGGCGAGACCTTCGGCGCGGCTTTCACCAGCCCGGTCGACGGTTGGCTCGGCAAGCGACTCTTGCCGGTTCACGTGACGACGCCGGCGGGAGCCGCCCCCAACAGGTTGCGTCCCTGGCCTGTCCCGTTCCGGTTCGCGCTCACGGCGCTCGCGCCCCAGCCAGGGGTGCCGGCGGGGGCGGAAGGTGCCGAAGCGCTGGCGGTCGGCGACCGCGGCGAGGTCGCGCGCTACCACCCCGGTCAGGGATGGTTCCCCGAAACCCTTCCGGGGCCGGGCGGCAAGCGCCAGACGCCGCGGCTGCGCGCGGTCGCCTGGCCGACCCCGGCCCGCGCCTACGCCGTCGGCGACGTGGAAAAAGGGGCCGGCCAGATGTGGCTGTGGCGAGGTGAAACCGGGCTCTGGGAAAAAGACCCGGCGATGCCGCTCAACTTCCGCGGCAACCTGCTCGGTATCGCATTCGATCCGGCCAACAGCGCGCGCGGCTACGCGGTCGGCCAGCAGGGGGCGCTCCTCCGCTACGGCAAGAGCTGGACGCAGGAAGAAGAACAGAACATTCCGCCGGCGGCGCGGGGCGCCAACTTCACCTCGATCGCGTTCGCCGGTCCCGAGGCGATCGTGGCATGGCGCAAGCTCGTCCAGCAGGGTCAGAACGGCTACGTGGGCGGCGTGATCGTCAATGACGGCTCGGGCTGGACCGAAGACGACGGCGCCGACAGCGTGCTCGGTACCAACGCGGTCCCGTGGGCGGTCGCGGGGCTCCCCGACGGAGGCGCGGCGTTCACGGCGAAGAGCCCCACTCAGGGGGCGACGATCTACGAGCGAAGTGGCGCGGGGCAGCCCTGGCAGGGATTCACCTACCCGGGCGGCTTTGCCCCCGGCGCGCTGACGCTCTTCCGTGAAAACGGGGCGCTGCGCGCGATCGGCACGAGCGCCGAACCGCCGACCTTCCAGGCCGAAGAAGAAAGCCCGCCCCCGCCGGGCTTCCCGCCGATCCTGGTGGACCCCTATCCGCTTCCCAACGAGCTCAGCCGGGGCGTGCTGCGGCAGACGGCGACCGGCTGGAACGACGAGGAGCACGAACTCAACGACGCCCGCGAACCGCCGGGCGGCTATTTCTTCTGGGACACGCCGAAGGTCCCCGACCCCGTCAATGCCGTGCTCGTGAACGCTGCAGGCAGCGAGGGCTGGGCGGTCGGCGGCGTCGTGAACAACAAATCCGCGCTGCTCGACACGGCGGACATCTATCGCTACCCGAGCACCGGCGGCGCCGCGCTCGACACCAGCGCCCCGGAAGCGACACGGTCGGGCTTCGTCTCCGTCGCGCTCGGAGGAGGGGCGGCGTGCGCCGCACCCTGCGAGAGCAGGGCCGATACCGGCGTCGGGCCGTCGGTATGGCTGCGGCGCGCGATCACCCAGACCGAAGAAATCGGCTCCGTCGGGGCGTTCGTCTACACGGGCCCCGGCGTCACGACGGGGCAGCTCGCGGGGCCGCGCCTGTTCCCTGTGCCGTGGCAGCAGGAGGAGAGCTACTACGCGCAACGCGCGAGCGGCGGCTCGGTGGCCGTCTGCACAGCGCCGGCTCCGAGCGACCGCGAAGGCAGCGGCGAAGGCAGCGAGCGGCTCCTACGAAACCGCGTTCCAGGCGGCGACCGGATGCAAGGGGGCGGGAGCGGTCGGCAACAGCTACTCGTTCGAAAAAGAGGGGCTGCGCGTGATCGTGCTCGACACCAGCGCCGTCCAGGCGGGCCAGCGCGCGCTCGCGCCCGGAGAGCTCGAATTCCTCAGCCAGCAGCTCGGTGAAGCGGGCGGGCACGCGATCGTCGTCGGCAACGCCGATCTGCCCCAGGAATACGCCGAAGGCCGGGGTGCCGCGCGCCAGCTCGTCGCCGCGATCGAAGAAGGGAACGCCGCCGCGTACTTCTTCGACGCCCCCGAACAGAACGTCGCCGAGACGCTGACCGGCGCGCCGAGCAGCACGAAAGCGTTCGGCTCCGGAACGCTCGGCTACGTCAATGCGCTCGACGAAGAACAGGGCGGGTTCATCGGCCAGAGCGGCTTCCTCGTCGCGGAAGTCTCGAGCACCGAACGCGACAAATACAAACGCTACGCGGTCAGCGTGAGGCTGATCCCGGACGTGGAAGAACTCGCCGTCGAAGCCGAGCAGGGCACGCTCCTGCGACGCAGCCAGGCGGCCGCGTTCTCCGGCCTCGCTCGCCGCCCGCGCGCCGGCAACCGCTCGCGCAACACGCTCACCGAATTCGAAGTCGCCCCGTACGTGGCGATCCCGGACAACTGCGTCGGCGCGGGCTGCGCGCGCGGGATCGTTCCCGAATACAGGTTCAGGTCATCGGATTCGCACTACGGGCAGTTCGTCAAGCGCAACCTGAACTCGGCCGAACACAACGCCGTCCTGCACGATTCCCGCGGCAAGCCGATCTCGCAGGAATCCGAAGGGGGGAAGGACGGTCTGTTCTGTGCGTTCAACGCGACGCCGTCGGGCAAGCCGGTCGACGTGATCCTCGAAACCGGCAACCTCCGCTACTCCCTGCCGGTCACGATCCAGGCGGGGAGCGTGCGCCAGCCCTGCGGCACGACGGCGCTCGCCGGCAAACCGGCGGTCGCGGAACCGAGCGTGAGCCCGCCGCCGGTGCAGGAACCGCCGCCGTCGGGTAGCGGCGCGCCGACGAGCTTCAACGTGCCGGTGACGGTGGCCGCGCCGGTGCCCGGGACACCGCCGCAGGCACCGCACCCGCCGGTCAACCAGTTCCTGCCCCAGGTGGCTCCCGTCGCCTTCCTGCCGGCGTTCGTGCCGGTCCCGCTGCCGACGCCCGCGCGGCCGACGCCGCCGAGCGGCACCTCACCCGTGACGTCTCCCGTTGAGGCGGCACAGAAAGAAGAGGAAGAGGAGGCGGCGCCGGAGTCGGTGGACGCCGCCGCCTCGGCCTACCACCCGAGCGAACACGAGTTTCCGGTCGCCTACCTTGTCGGACTGATCACGCTCGCCGCGTTCGCCGGGGCTTCGCTGCGCGGCCGCCGCGGCCCGCGGCGCGGCACCCGCGTGGCGCCTGCGACCGTCAACACCAGCCGCGCGCAGCAGCGCTGGGAGCGCGACCAGGATCGCTCCGTGGCGCTGAGCGCGGATAACGAGGCGTTCACCGTTTGATTACCAAGCGGCCGGCGCGAGCCGCGACCATCCCCTCAGGTGGCGGAGGGCCGTTCGCGTTGGGCGGGCCGCGCCGACGCTGCGTGCCACGAGAGCAACCTCGCGCAACCACGAACGATCGGAGTCCGATGTCGCCCCGTCTCACCGTTCTCTCCCGGCTGCTCGCGCTGGTCGCGCTGGTAGCCACGGGCGTGCTTGCGAGCGTGCCGGCGAGCGAGGCGGCGACGACGAAGTGGGGCGACCTCGGCCACTTCGGCGAACTGGAAAGCGAACTCAGGGCGCCCGAAGGGGCCTTCGGCGTCAATCCCGAAGACGGCAGCGTGTGGGTTGTCGACGTGACGCTCGTCAACAAAGAAGAACAGCTGCGCCTGCAGAAGTTCGAAAAGACCGGCGCAGCATGGACGCTCGCGGCCTCACGCGTGGTCGGCTCAAACGAAGCCCCCACGGGTACCGGCAGGGAAGTCCAGGGGGTCGCGTTCGACCCCAAAGAGAAACGCGCATACGTGCTCGTCACGGAGGAACGCACGAAACAGCCGCACAAGGAAGAAGAACAGGTCGCGAGCGAACTGTGGGCGTTCTCGACCACGACGGTGGGCAACAAAATCGAACCCGCGCCGGAAACGGCCGCGGGCGTGCTCGTCCCGCGCACCGAAACGAACCTCACCGGAAGCCCGGTCGGCAAGACGGAATTCTCGCCGAACTCGACGGAAAAAGGCCTGTCGCTGTTCGCTCCGGGCGGCATCGCGGTCGACCCGGTCAATGACCAGATCCTGATCACCGGCTGGGTCGGCGCCGAAGTCCCCGAGGTGTGGGCGATCTCCGACAAAGGCAAAATCGAAACCGTGTGGGAAGACAAAAGCAACTTCTTCGAAAAGTGCGGCTGCCTGAACTCCCCGGTGGTGACCAGCGCGGGCAAGATCCTCGCGCTGAGCGACAGCAACCGAGAAGTCCTCGAACTCCCTTCCAACCTGAGCTCCGCGACGGCCCCGAAACGCGCCGTCTGGCTGCCCCGTGAAGTTGAATGCCAGGAACTGCAGCGCGAATTCGAAGAAGGCAAAAAAGTCGAACTCTGCACGTTCATCGAAAAGCTGACGGTGATCGAATCGGGGAACGAATACGGCGGCGAGATGTCGATCGGGCCCGAAGGCAACCTGTATGTCCACGTCCAGGTGCGGAACGTCGCCGAAGGCGGCTTCATGGACGGCGCCGTGGCGGTCTTCAACCCAAGCCTGCAGGAGGTCGGCTGGACCGGAGGCGGCAGCTGGGGGAGCGCGACGAAGCAATGCGCGGTCAATGAGACCGACCCGGGCAACCTCGGCTCGGCGCTGGTGGCCGGCTACGAAAAGGAAGGAAAACCGCAGGTCTTCATGCTCGAGCGCGGGAACCCGATGGAAGCAGAACACGCGAAGATTCTCGACCTCGGACCCGAAGGCAAAGCCGAAAACTGCCCCCAGGGGTCGGCGACAGAACCCGTGGCGGAAGCAGGGGGCTTCCAGCTCTCCTCGTTCCCGATCGCCGACAACATCACGCTCTCCTCGAAAGTCACCCAGGCGAACGCCCTCAGCACCGAATGGGAATTCCAGGAATCCGAACCCGCCGTCAAACAGACGGTCGAAAAGCGTCAGCAGCAGACGACGCTCGTCGAACACCAGTTCAAGCACGAGGGGACCTTCACGGTCGTCGAGCGAATCCACAGCGACGACCTTGCCACACCGACGATCGAAGCGATGCGGAAAGTCACGATCGTCGCGCCGAAAGTGCGTGCCGAACAGGCGACGCCGGAAAGCGAAGCGGCGGCGCTGAAAGCGGAAGTGAACCCGATGGGCAGTCCGACGAAATGCGAATTCCAGGTCGTCGAAGCCGGGAAACCGTTCACCGACCCGAGCGTGAAAAAGATCGCATGCGCGACGAACCCGGGCGAAGAAGAAAAATGGGTGGTCGAGACGGCGAAAGCGGCCGGACTGACCGCGGGCAAGCACTACCGCTTCAGGCTGCTCGCGAAGGCCGGGTTGTGGGAAGGGAGCCAGGAAGGCACAGAATTCGAAATCGCTGCGCTCGGAGCCCCAGTCGTGGAAACGAAGCCCGCGACCGAAGTCGCACCCACGTCCGCGACGCTGAACGGCACCGTCAACCCTGAAGGCAAGGAAACGAAAAGCTGCGAATTCGAATACGGGACGACGCTGCCCTCGGGTAAAAAGGTCGCCTGCTCGCCCCCGCCAGGAAACGGAAAAGCGGTCGTTCCGGTGTCCGCCAAAGTGACGCTGCTGACCGCCAGCACGAGCTACAAATACAAGCTGATCGACGAAAACGCCGAATCGAAAAAGAGCGAAGGGTCGACGCTCTCGTTCACGACGCTGGAAGCGCCGTCCGCGCCCGGGGCCGAAACGCTCGCAGCGACGTCGATCTCCCAGACCTCGGCGACGCTCAAGGGCTTCGTGAACCCGCACGGCGACACCACGACCTGCCTGTTCGAATACGGGACGTCGCCGAGCTACGGCAAAACGGCTCCGTGTCCCGCTGCTCCCGGCAGCGGCAAAACAAACGTGGAAGAGGCCCTTGCGATCGCCGGGCTCGCGCCGGGAACGGTCTACCACTTCCGGATCTCGGCGACGAACTCGCTGGGCACGACGCAGGCCGGCGACAGGGAATTCAAAACGGCGAGCGCGAGCGGGCCTCCGCCCGTGGAACCGGCGCCGAAAGAAGGCCCCCCGCCACCGCCGACCAAAGGCGTGGAACACGAAATCACGAACAAACCCATACCGGTGGTCACGGTCGCGGGCAGCGCGATGAGCGTCGCCGCCAACGGAGCATTCAGCCTGAAGCTGAGCTGCCCCGGCGACGAGACGACGTGCTCGGGAACCGTGACGCTGAAGACGCTCACGGCCGTGGCTGCCCGCTCTGCCCATGAGGCGAAGAAGAAGAAGGCGATCCTGACGCTCGCCGCGGGATCCTTCTCGATCGCCGCCGGAAAGCTCAAGGTCATCTCGCTGCACCTGACCGCGAAGGCCAAGAAACTGCTCGCGAAGATGCACACGGTGCGGGCGCGCGTCACGGTCGCGGCGCGCGATACTCAGGGCGGCACGCATACGACGACCGCCGTCGTGACGCTCAAGCTGGCCAAGAAGAAACACTGACCGAGCCGTGAAGGGTCCGTAACGGCGGGGTCAACGCTGCGTGATGTCGCGGCGGTGACGGGCGGCCCCCTCCCGGGAGAGCCACCCGAGAGTTGTCAACGAACTGTTAAGAGATCGTGCACCAGGGACAGTTGTCACCGAGGTGTGAACAGCGTCGCGACATCACCGGCTGTAAACACTGTCAAGCTGGGCCGCCGCGACACTTGGCGCGCAGACTGATGTACGGCGCGCCGAGGGATGGCTTGCCGATTCAGGTCGGTCGAGGCGGGAACTGACTCTCGCCGTGGTCGGCAACGGAACCTGCTAACCAGGAGGTAGTTGAGTAATGAAGTTCTTGTCTGCGCGCCGAGCTCTATGGGCGTGCGTAATTGCGGCGGCCTCGATGGCCGCATTCGCCTTGCCGAGCGCCGCGAACGCCGCGCTTCCGGGGCACTGCAAAGGCTCGAGCACCGAAGGTGCGGGATCCTCGTTCCAGCTCGAAGCTGAGGAAGTCTGGCGAAAAGGCTTCAACACCAACAAATCGGCTGGCTGCGTCGGCGGTCCTGAAATCACCAAATATCGTTCGGTCGGCTCGGGTGCCGGCTACAAAGAATGGGCCGTCTCCGAGCTCTACGGCACGGTGGGCTTCGTCGGTACGGACAACACCGCCAACACGGCCGAAAAAGAAGTCGTCGAAAAACAGGTCGACGAAGGCAAAACCAGCAAGCTCCTGACCGTTCCGGCGCTCCAGGGTGCCGAGGCGATCGTGGTGAACCTGCCGGCCGGCTGCACCGCCAACTCGAAAGCCGCTTCTGGCCGCCTCGGGATCAACCAGGACACGCTCGAGAAGATCTACACGGGCGAAGTCACGAAATGGAGCGAAATCGTCTCGCAGGAAGGCCCCGGCAACGAACTGACCGGCGGCGGCTGCACGCCGGCGAGCGACCCGATCACGCCGGTCGTGCGCAAGGACGGTTCGGGCACGACTCACATCTTCAAGAAGTTCCTGTTCCTCTCGAACGGCGAACTGCTTGCCTCTGAAGATGCCAAAGAACACACCTGGGGCGAACTCGCCGAAGGCTCGCTGAGCACCGTCTGGCCGACGGCGGCGAAAGTCCTCAAACCGACCGAAACCACGAACACCGGCCTGCTGAAAGAAGTGGCCGCGACGCCCGGCTCGATCGGCTACGCCGACCTCGCCCAGGCTCGCAACCCGGCCAACGGCGGCTTCACGGGTCAGAGCGCCTCGCGCTTCTGGATCGTGGTCGAAAGCGAACGGAAGGAAAAAGTAACCTCGAAAGGCCTGAAAATCACACGGAAGTACAAGGACCCGTCGAGCAACGGCGACACGGGCGCAACGGCTGAATCCAACTGCAAGAAGACCGAATTCTCGAACGGCAAAGGGAGCTTCCCGCCGCCGTCGGTCGAAGCGCCTTGGAACGAAGTCGGCGCGAAACAGTTCTCGAAGAGCTACCCGCTGTGCGGTCTCACGTACGTGTTCGCGCTGAGCAACTACGAAGCGTACGCGTCCCACGGTGGTAACGCCGGCGAGGCCCAGACGGCGAGGGACTACATCGCCTACGTCACCAGCAAGAAAGGTGGCGGCAAGGAAATCAAGGGCCACGACTACTCGCCGCTTCCGAAGCAGCTGATCCCGAAGGCGGAAGAAGGCGTCGAAAAGATCGAAGACTAAGGACTCCGAAGGGGTGTCCTGCACGTCGGCCAAGAACGGCTGGCGACGCTGAACCGGCCGGCTCGCCCATGGAAGGGCGGGCCGGCCGTTCACGTTGCGACGAGACTCTTGCGGACCCTCGCGGCCGCGCGATCTGGTTCGGACCGGCTCGGCCGCTCGGAGCCAGCCGTCGAGCACCCCGCGACCCCGGCGCGCAGTCTGCTTGGCGCCTGTGCCGGCGCAGTTGACAGCGGGCGCCGTTGGCTACGGTGCGCTCGCCGTTCGGCGGTGACCCTCTGTCGAGGGACCGCTCGAGGGGCGCACTGCGCGACCCTGCTCGCGATCGTCCCTGAGCCGGCAGCGGACCCGGCCGCGGGCCAACGCGGAGCATGGCTCCAGACGGTCGGGCGAAGCTCTCGGCGGACATCGCCCCTCTTGACCGCCTGTCAGCCGGCGGGCGCCGTGGCGGGCAGCCCGACGGCCCCGGCACCGCGGCCCGGCGTCGATTGATCGGGGGCCTGCGAGCGGCCGCTGCGCGGACGTGTTGATAACAGCGCGCAGCGGGTACATGAACCGCAGCGGTGTGCTCGGGGGCCTCCGCGTCTACCACGGATAGGCGATCTTCGGCGCTCCCGGTCCCGCCGGTCTTGCTTTAGATAACGCCGCTGTTTATGATGCCCAGCCTTAGAGCGATCACGGAATCTCGACATCTGTTGGGGTCTGTTGATCCACTATTCGCGGGGGCCGGATAGCGAGCAAGGAGGCGGGAAGACGCGATGAGTGTCGAGACGGGGAGTACATCGGAGGCAAGCGTTCCGTGGAGCGCGCCGCCTCTGGCGCCGACTCGCGGTTTCCGGCTCGGAGGCCGCCGGCGCGTACTGATCCCGGGCATCTCGGAGGTTCGCGGCCCCGCCGCTTCGCTGCGCCGGGACTCGCTGTTCCGCCGCGCGCTCGCCTTCGCTGACATCCTCGCGCTGGTCGGCGCGTTCCTTCTGACGACCGAGCTCTCCAGGCGCCCCCTCGTCCTGACGTGGGCAGCGCTCATCGAGATCCCGATCCTGCTCGTCGGCGCGAAGCTGACGGGGCTCTACGACCGCGACGAGACGCTGATGCGCAAGACGACGCTCGACGAGGCGCCGAAGCTGTTCCAGCTCGCCACGCTCTGCACCGTCGTCGCGTGGCTGTCAGGGGGGCTGCTCGTCGAGGACGCTCTCCGCCGCCACCAGGTGCTGATCCTGTGGCTGGTGCTCGCGGCGCTGCTGATCCTGTTCCGCTCGATCGCCCGCATCCTCGCGCTGGCGATCGCCCCCGCCGAGCGCTGCCTGTTCATCGGCGACGAGATGTCCGCCGCGACGATCCGGTCGAAGCTCGCCTGCGGCGGCGGGGTCAAGGCCCAGGTCGTCGCCCACCTGGACCTCGACAAGGTCGCGCCATGGTCGAGCGACTCGTTCTCGGAGTCCCGCCTGGCCGAGATCCGTGACCTGGCCCAGACGCTCGACGTCCACCGCGCGATCATCGCGCCGCGGAGCGCCGACGCGGGGGAGATGCTGAACCTCGTTCGCACCCTGAAGGCCGTCGGCGTGCGGGTCAGCGTCGTTCCGCGGCTGCTCGAGGTGGTCGGCTCCTCCGTCGAGTTCGACGACCTGCACGGCGTCACCGTGATGGGCGTCAGGCGCTTCGACCTGACTCGCTCCTCAGCGAAGTTCAAGCGCCTCTTCGACCTGATCGGCGCCTCGCTGGGGCTGCTCGCCGTCTCTCCGCTGCTGATCGGGATCGCGATCGCGATCAAGCTCGACAGTCGCGGCCCCGTCTTCTTCCGCCAGCTGCGCGTCGGCAGGCACGGAAAGCGCTTCTACATGCTCAAGTTCCGCACGATGGTCCCCGGGGCCGATGAGATGAAGGAGGAACTGCTCCACCGCAACGAGGCGATGGAGGGGCTGTTCAAGATCGCCGAGGACCCGCGCGTAACGCGCGTCGGCCGGTGGCTGCGGCGCTCCGCGCTCGACGAGCTGCCCCAGCTTTTCAACATCGTCCGCGGCGAGATGAGCCTCGTCGGGCCGCGCCCCCTCGTGATCGAGGAGGACCAGCGCATCGAGGGCTGGCACCGGCGCCGGCTCGAGCTGATGCCCGGCATGACCGGTCCCTGGCAGATCCTCGGACCGGCTCGCGTGCCGCTGCGCGAGATGGTCGCGATCGACTACCTGTACGTGGCGAACTGGTCGCCCTGGACCGACATCAAGATCCTGCTTCGCACGGTGCCGCACGTGATCGGCCGCCGCGGCCTGTAGACCAGCCGGTCCGCGGCCCTCAGTTCTCGACGCGATGAACGAGCGCCTGCAGCGCGTCTGATATCTGCTCGCAGACGTGGCCGGTCGCGAACAGGCGCTCGGCCTCCCGGCGAGCCGTCGCCCGCAGCGCGGCGCCGTCCGTTTCGAGCTCGCCGATCAGGCGCTCGATGGCATCGGCCATCGCGGCGACGTCTCCGGGGGCGACCTCGGCCACGACCGCGCGGTCGACACCCTCGATCGCTCCGACCTCGCTGGTGCCGACGACCGGCAGCCCGCACGCGAGCCCCTCAGCGACGGTCAGCCCGAACGGCTCGTACTTGCTGGCCTGGAGCATCACGTCCGCCCGGACAAGCTCGGCCGGCACGTCCGGCGGCGGCACCCGCCCCGCGAACTCGGCGTTCTCGGCCGGCAGGCCGTCGAGCAGGCGGCTGTAGTCGGACCAGAGCGTCGCGCCCCCGATGACGCGCAAGCGCGCAGGCGAGCCGCGCGAGATCAGCTCGCGCGCGACCGAGATCACGTCCTCGACTCCCTTCCGCGCCGAGATCCGCCCGAGCACCAGCACGGTCGGCGGCTGCCCGAGCCCGCGATCGAGCCGCGGCTCTGAGAAGCGCTCGAGGCGGATCGGGTTCGGCACGACGACCGTGCGCTCGAGCGGGAAGCCGTAGTCGTGGTGGATGTGGTCTCTGAACACGGTGCTGATGCAGATCAGCAGGCTTGCGAGTTGCACCCTTCGCCGCTGGACCACCGAGCGCAGCGCCATCGTGGTGACCGCGACGGCGAAGCTGCTCGCGGGCTGGCAACGCAGCGCGAGCCGGCGCTCGCGCCACAGGAATCGCAGCTCGCCGGCGATGTGGGTCTCCGGGTGAATCACGAGCGGCACGTGGGCGCGCAGTCGCGCGGGCATCGCGAGCGACTCGATGTTCGAGAACTGGTAGACGACGTCGTAGGGGTCATCCCGGTGCCGGCGCAGGACCTCGCGGCGCAGCCGCAACGAGCCGGCGGCGCGGGCGAGCAGCCCACTGAGGAAGATGCCGATGCGGCCGCGGCTGTACCAGCGGTCGTACCGCCACTCGCTGGTCCCCCGGATGAAGCGCACGTTCGGCAGCTCCAGCTGCTGCACCAGCTCCTGGCGTGCCGTCGGCAGATAGCAGTCGATGCGGTGGCCGAGCGTCGCGAGGCCGGTGATCAGCTCCCGGGCCACACCCGGCACGCCCCCGGATTCATCCGGGCTCGGGCCCGCGCCCAGCCACGCTATGTGCAGAGCTGGCTTGGCCATCGGCGGCGGAGCCTACTCAGCGCCGCGATCTCGGCGCCGCGAGGGCCATTTCGACCTGCGCGTCCAGCCCGCGCCTGAACGCCTCGATCGAGAAGCGCTCGGCGTTCCGGCGCGCGACCGCCGGATCGAAGGCGAGCCCGTCGAGCTCTTCGACCGCGGTCCGGAAAGCTTCCACGTCGTCGAGCGGCACCAGCCGGCCTGTGACGCCATCGAGCACGGTCTCGAGCAGGCCGCCGGCCGCGGCGGCGATCACCGGGCGCCCGGCGGCCTGCGCCTCGACCGCCGTGATGCCGAACTCCTCCATGCTGGGGACCAGCACCGCCCGCGCTGTCGCATAGAGGCGGTCGAGCTCGCGGTCGCCGACGCGGCCCAGGAACTCCGCCTCCGGGAAGGCGGCGGCGAGCGCCTCGTGGTCGGGGCCCGAGCCCACCACGCGGATCGGCGCGCGCGCGCGCCGCGCCGCTTCGAGCGCGACGTGCAGGCGCTTGTGGCGCACGAGCTCGGAGACGACCAGCAGGTGCTCGCCGGGCTCGCCCGGCTCGAAGCGCGCCGTGTCGACCGGCGGGTAGACGATCTCGGACTCGCGACCGTAGAAGCGCGCGATTCGCTCCTGCGTCAGCCGCGAGTTCGCGACGTACAGATCGACGCGGCGGCTGGCGGCCAAGTCCCAGCGCCGCACCGCCGCCAGCAGGCCACGGAGCGGCGGCCGGAGCAGGGGCGGCGCCTCGGAAAGCGCGCGGGCACGCTCGTACCAGGCGTAGCGGAATGGGGCGTGGCAGTAACAGACGTGCACGGCGCCCGGCGGCGCCGACAGCCCGTGCATGAAGGCGCTGCTGCTGGTCAGCAGCAGCTCGCAGGGCGGCGCCTTCAGCCGGCCGACGGCCCACGGGTACAAGGGCAGCAGACGCCTGAAGTCGCTCTGGGCCGCGCCGAGCCGCTGCAGCGGCGAGGTGATCACCTCGTGGGCGGCGAAGCGGTCTTCGGTCGCCTCTCGGTCGTAGAGCAGCGTGAGCAGCGGCGCTCCCGGATACATGTCCGCCATCTGCGCGAACACGCGCTCGGCACCGCGCAGCACGAGCAGGTAGTCGTGGGCGAGGACCGCCGCCGGGCGCGCGGCGCCCGGTGCGTCTGGTGCCGCCGGGGTCATGCCGGGCGCCGCGCCGCCACGATCACCGTCGCCGAGAGCAGGTCCCCGAGCACGGGAGCGGTGACGTGAGGAGGCGCGGGGGGGATGGGGAGGTCGGAGTAGCTGCGCATCGGCGGGCGCCGAACGGCGTCTCGCCGCCGGGCCCGGAGCATAATCCAGGCCTCCGCGACGCCACGCATCGCGTGGCTCGCTTGGTGGTCCGCAGACGCCGGCTGCCCGGCGGAACACTTGTGAGAAACTCCCGCCGATGGCACGGACGAGCGACGAGGAGGGCGATCGGCCGAGCGCCGGGGAACGCCCGAGGGTCCTCTACATCATGGGGGCGGGGCGCAGCGGCAGCACGATCCTGGGGGTCGCGCTCGGCAACTGCGAGAGCGTGTTCTTCGCCGGGGAGCTCGACCGCTGGCTGCCGCGGGCCGGGGTGCCGCGGCGCGAGGGCGAGGAGCTACACCGACTCTGGGAGGAGGTCCTCGAGCGCGCGGACATCCCGCCGGAGCTGTTGGGCGCGCGAACCGGGGCGCTGGAGCGCTCCTCCGA
Organism: uncultured Solirubrobacteraceae bacterium; assembly: GCA_963721285.1. Taxonomy (GTDB): domain Bacteria; phylum Actinomycetota; class Thermoleophilia; order Solirubrobacterales; family Solirubrobacteraceae; genus Palsa-744. Next base: position 191,876 of record CAVRIN010000006.1, read on the forward strand.
GCTCTTCGACGTGCGCAAGTGGCCGCGGCGCCGGCGGCTGCGTGCCCCGTACCGCGACGCGTCGGCCGGCCTGTATCGCGCGCTGTCGGCGACCACCGGCGGCGCGCTGCTGGTGGACAGCTCCCACTACCCGCTGCGCGCCCGCGAGCTGCGGGCGCTGGACGGCATCGACCTGCACCTCCTGTACCTGATGCGGGACCCGCAGGGCGTAGTCGCGTCCATGGACCGGCGCGACGTCCCCGAGCGGCGGTTCGGCTTGCTCAGGGCCAACGCCTACCTGTGGCTGACCTCGCTGCTCTCGGTGCTCGTGTTCATGCGCCATCCCCGCGACCGGCGCGTGTTCGTGCGCTACGAGGACTTCGTCGCCGACCCGCAGCGTGTGCTCGAGGCGATCCTCCGCGGCACGGGGCGGGCGGTCGCAGTGCCTGATCGGACCGAGCTGAGCACCGGCCTGCCCTTCCACGGCAACCGGCTGATCGAGTCGCCCTCGGCCACCCTTCAGCGCGGCGGCCGCTCCGCGCCCCCACGTTCGTGGCCGACGCTGGCACTGCAGCTGCCGTGGCGAGTGGTTGCGGGCCGGCTGCGGCCGGCCGCGACACCATGAGGAGGATGTGCGGGTCTGGATTCAGCTTCCGCACCGTGCGATCGCCGGCTGAAGAGGGTACATGCGGATACTCGTGACAGTGCCCTGGCCCGAGCGGCGCGGGGGCGCCGAGGCGATGCTGCAGACGATCCTCGACGGAGCGCAGGACAGCGGCCATGAGCTCGAGCTCGTGTTCACCGAGGACGGCCCCTGGCCGCACGACCTCGCGGCGGCCGGATTCGCCGTCGAGGTGATCGAGGCCGGACGCGTGCGCGAGCTCCACCGGCTCGTGGCCACGATCCTGCGGCTCTCCTCCTTGATGCGGCGCAGGCGGCCCGACCTCGTCCTCAACTGGGCATCCAAGACGCAGCTCTACGGCGCTCCCGCGGCGATCCTCGCGGGGATACCCGGCCGAATCGTGTGGTGGCAGCACTCGATCGCGCAGAAGATGTGGCTCGAACAGCTCGCCAACCTGCTGCCGGCGCGGGCGATTGCCTGCTACTCCGGGCCGGCGGCCGCCGCGCAGGCGCGGATGCGCCCCCGCCGGCGGACGATCGTGATCCCCGCGGGCGCCGCCCCGCAGGATCCCGCCCTCGCGCCCGCGCCGCTGCGGGTGCCGGAGGGCGTGCCGGTGATAGGCATCGTCGGGCGGCTGCAGCCGTGGAAGGGCCAGGACCGCCTGCTCGCGGCGGTCGCGCTGCTGCGCGAGCGCGGGCACGACGCGCACGTGCTGATCGTCGGCGGCGACTCGTACGGCCTCTCGCCGGATTACGCCGCCTCGCTGCCGCGTGCAGTCTCCGCGCTGGGGCTCGAGGGACGCGTGACGATGACCGGCGAGGTCTCCGATGCCCGCCCCTACATTGCGTCCATGGACGTGCTCGTGAACGCCTCGGAGCCGGAGCCGTTCGGCATCGTGCTGGCGGAGGGGATGGCGGCAGGCCTGCCGGTGGTAGCCGTCGACGCCGGGGGCCCCACCGAGATCGTCGAAAACGGGCGCACCGGGATCCTGGCGCGCTCAGGCTCGGCGCCGGACCTCGCCGAGGCGATCGAGCCGCTCCTCGCCGACGCCGAGCTGCGCGTTCGCCTCGGGGCCGCGGGGCTCGAGCGCTTCTGGCGCGAGTACTCCGACAGCGCCGTGCAGAAGCGCTTCTTCGCCGCGATGGAGACCCTCGCCGCGGAGCTTCCGCCGCGATGAGCGCCCACGGTGCTGCGGCCGGCCGCGAGCTTACGATCGTGGCCCAGCACGTCGGGCCGGTCGGCGGGATGGAGCGCGTGCTGACTCAGCTCGCACTGGGCCTGCGCCGACGTGGCTGGAAGGTGACGGTCGTCGCCTTCGAATGCGAGCTGCCCCCAGACTCGGGCGTCGCCTTCAGAAGGGTGCGCGGGCCCAGCCGGCCTTTCGTCCTCGGCTACCCGTGGTTCGTGCTGTTCGGTTCGCTCGTCCTGCGCCGTCGCCGGCGCGGCATCGTGCTCTCGACCGGGGCGATCGTGCTCAACCGGGTAGACCTGGTCGGCATCCACTACTGCCAGCACATCGGCCCGGCCACGCCGAGCCAAAAAGGCATCCTCTACAGACTGAACGCGGGGGTCTCCGGGCTGCTCGGGCGGATCGCAGAGCGCGTCTGCTTCCCTCTCGAGAACCCTCGGCGCTTCGTGTGCGTCTCTGAGGGCGTCGCACAGGAGATCCGCACCTACTTCCCGCGCTTCGCCGACCGCACCGTCGTGATCCCGAACGGCGTTGACACAGAGGCGTTCGCCCCCGGCGCGCGCCGCGCGGAGGCCGCCGCGCTGCGCGAGCGGCTCGGCATCGCCCCGGAGCAGCTCGTCGCGATCTTCGTGGGCAGCGAGTGGGAGCGCAAGGGGCTCGAGGAGGCGATCCTCGCCGTCTCCCGCGCGCCGGGTTGGGACCTGCTCGTGGTGGGAGCCGGCGACCGCGAGCGCTATCAGGCGATCGCCACCGCCGCCGGTGGCGCGAATGCCGTCCACTGGGCGGGTGTCTCACGGGATGTCGCGCCGCTCTACGAGCTCGCCGACGCGCTGGTGTTCCCTACCAGCTACGAGGCGTTCCCGCTCGTGGCGCTGGAGGCGGCCGCGAGCGGCCTGCCGATCGTTGCCACCGACGTCAACGGCGTGCGCGAGCTCGTCCGGGACGGCGTCGAGGGCTTCCTCGTCGAACGTGACCCGGACCAGATCGCCGCGCGACTGCGTCGGCTGGCCGGCGAGCCGGAGCTGCGGACCGCGATGGGGAGGGCGGCTCGAGAGTCGGCGCTCGACTACAGCTGGGATCGGATGGTGGACAGGCACATCGCGCTCTACGAGCAGCTCGACGCCTGAGCGCGGCGCTCAGGCGCGTGCGGCGAGCAGGTCCTCGACGAACGCCGACATCCGCCGCTGCTGGACGCCGCGGTCGAACAGGGCGGCGTCGGCGCGCGCCGCGGCGTCGCGGCGCTGTGCGACCTCCTCCCGCGTGATCGAGCCGAGCAGCGCGGTGAGCGCGTCGATGTAGGCCGGGTCCCACGGAGCCTTGCCGGGCAGGCGCCACATGTAGCCCTCGTCGAGGTCGTATGCCAGCGGCGTCTGAGCAGTGACGAACGGCAGACCGACCGCGAGATACTCGCTCAGTTTCGTCGTGTAGCGGAACGAGCCGACCGGGTCGACGCTCTGCGAGAGGCTGCCGAGGTCGAACGCCGAGAGAAAGTCGGGCACCTGCTCAGGCGCGACGCGCCCGGGCAGCAGCACGCGCCGGCCGAGCTCGGCCCCCGCCAGCTCGCGCAGGCGCTCGAGCCCGTCGCCGTCGCCGACGATGCACGCGAACACGTCCGGCCGTTCCGCGCGCACCGCCGCCCGTACCACCTCCAGGCCGTAGACGTACCGGCGCCTCGCGTTCCAGTGCAGCGACCCGGTGAGGCCGACGACGATGGCCTCCTCGGGAATGCCGAGCTCCGCGCGAATGCGCGTTCGCGCGCCCGGCGAGGGGTCGTTGCGCGCCCAGCCCGGCGCAGTCATCGCGCGCGGGGCGCCGAATGTCATCGCCCTGCCCGCCAGGTATGGCGTCCAGCCGACGAAGCCGGCGCTGAAGCGGCACAGCGCCCGCTCGTAGACACCGCCCGCGATTCCGAGCAGCGGTCCGGAGAGTCCGAAGAACGGACCGACGGCGTCGCCGCTCGAAACGACGTATGGGACACCGCGCAGCGCCCGCGCGAGCAGCAGCGGCAGCCCCCCTGCCAGCCCGGTGCCCTCCATCACGACCAGGTCGGGGCGCTCGCCTGCCACGAGTAGCCGCAGCAGTCCCGCTGCGGAGCGCAGCTTGGCCTCGCGGCGGAAGGAATACTCGCAGGGCGCGAGCGGTTCGAGCATCCCCCGGATCCGCTCACCCTCGATGTGACCTTGACCCTGCGTCGCAAAGCATATGATGCGGCTCGCGTTCGGCTGCCCCTCTCGCATCGCCGGAAGGCTACGCGATGGCCGGCAACGGCCGCTCGGGCGGCCCATCGCACCCCTGGGCCACGCGCGTTTCACGGTTTACTCTTTAGGCGGGTGTAAGGCCCGAGACTATGATCTCGGGCCCTGCGCCGCGTCGACCGACCTTACGCCCATGAACGAGACCGCCCCCGATGCGACGAACATCTTTGCCCCGATCTGGCGGCGCAAGTGGCTGATCCTGGCGGTCGCCCTGCTGGTCGGGGTCGCCAGCTACTTCTACTTCAAGCGTCAGCGCCCGACCTTCCAGAACCAGACCCAGGTGTTCCTGGGCGCGAGCGCCGAAGAACAGACTCTCGCGGGCCACACGAACAGGACGAAGAACAGCGCGCTGAGCGGCCAGGCGACGATCGTCACCGCGATCGTGGTCGAAGAAGTACGTCAAAAACTGCGCAGGGAACACCGCGCGGGGGTCATCAAGAAGGCGAAGATCCACGCCAAGATCCCGGAAAAAACCGAACTGCTGCAGATCACGGCCGAAGCCCACTCTCCGAGGGGCACGGCGCTGCTGGCCAACCTGGTCGCCCAGACCTACATCAAACGCCAGGAAACGAAGCGCACGCGCGCGATCCGTAGGGAGATCGCGATCAGCCGCACGCAGCTCGCGCGCATCGAAGCGGCATCCGCCGCGCGCGAAGCGGCGAGCCGGGCCGCGTCGAAAAGCAAAAACGGTGCCGCCAGCACGCGCGGCTCGAGCGCCTCGAGCGTGATCCAGGCCACGAACCTGAGCACGAAGATCGACGAACTCGAAACCTCACTGGGGCAGGCGACCGCGGTGCAGCTGCGCCCGGCAAAGCCCGCCAACGCCGTGCTGCAATCGCCGAAGCCGAGGAAGGACGCGATCTTCGGCTTCGTGATCGCGTTCGTGCTGGCGTGCGTGGCGGCGGTCGTCGCCGCCAGGCTCGACCGGCGCGTGCGCTCGCTCGAGGCGATGGAATCGGCCTATGGCCTGCCGCTCTTGACCGTGCTCCCGAAGGTCGGGAAGCCGATCGTGCGCGAAGCCGGAAGCGCGCGCCCCTCGGTCCGGCTGCTCGAGCCGCTGCGCAGGCTCGACACCGAGCTGATGACGGCCGAATCCGTCGACGCGGCCGGCCTGGCCCAGCGCCGCCGCGTGTTGCTCGTGGTCAGCGCCGACCCGGGAGACGGCAAGTCGACCCTCGTCGCCGGCCTGGCGCTGGCCCAGCGGGAAGCCGGCAAGCAGGTCGTCGTGCTCGAGGCGAACTTCCGGCGCCCGGTGCTCGCGCGGATGCTGGGGCTCGAGCCGACATCGATGCTGCCCGAGGTCCTGACCGGGCGCGTCGAGCTCGAGGACGCGATGCAGCGTGTGCCGCCGCTCTACGCGGCGCAGGCCCGCGCCGGCGGCGACGGCCCGGGCGCCGTCGCCACGGCGACGCAGGCCGGAGTCGGCTCGCTGTTCGTGCTGACCGCCGACCGATCGGTTGCCAACCCGCCGGCGCTCCTCTCACAGCCGGTGACGGCGGAAGTCGTCACGAGCCTCGCGTCGCGCTTCGACTACGTGCTGATCGATGCTCCCTCTCCCTTCGAGTTCACCGATGCGGTGCCGCTCTTCGGGATGGTCGACGGCATCATCGTCGTCTGCCGCGCCGGCCACACCCGCGAAGCCTCGGCGCTGCGGCTGCGGCAGATGCTGGCGGGGCACGAGCACGCGCGTCCGTTCGGCGTCGTCGGCAACTTCGTGAGCAGCGCCGATATGCGGCGACACGGGTTCGCCGGAGGCTCCGGGTGGCTGGGGGGCGGCCGCACAGGGCCATGAGCACCTCGGCGCTGCTACCGCCCGGACGGATCCCGGCGGTTCACCCCGAGGTGCTGCGGCGGCGCCTCGGCGATGTCCTCGTGTCCGGCGCGACCGCGCTGGTCCCCGCCGTCACGGCGCTGGCGATCACGATCGCCTTCCCGCACATGAGCCTGCCGCTGGCGCTGGCGATCATCGCGGGGGTCATCGGCACCGTCGTGCTGATCATGTACAGCCGCCTCGAGGTGGCCGTCACGCTCGTCGTGATCTATTACGGCGTCTTCAACGGTCCCGTGAAGCTGTTCCTCGGCGGCCGCGAACTGACCGCCTCGATTCAGGACATCGTCGTGCTGGCCGTGTCCGCCGGTGCGTTGATGAGGATCGTCGCGCGGCGCGAGAAAGTGCGGCTCCCTGAGCTGTCGGGATGGGTGATCGCCTGGGTGGCGCTGGTTCTCGTCAACGTCTTCAACCCGAAAACACAAGGCTTCGTGCACGCCCTCGGCGGCATCCGCCAGCAGCTTCAGTTCGTGCCCTTCTTCTTCTTCGCCTATGTCCTGATGCGCTCGAAGGATCGTTTCCGCAAACTGTTCCTGCTGATCGGGGTGATGGCGACGATGAACGCGGTCGTCGCGGCGTATCAGACGACGCTGACCCCGGCGCAGCTGGCCAGCTGGGGGCCCGGTTACGCCGCGCTGATCAAACCCACAGGGGTAGGGACGGGTCGCGTCTACTTCAGCGAAGGCGAATCGCACGTGCGGCCGCCCGGGCTGGGATCCGACGCGGGCGGCAGCGGCGCGATCGGCAAAATCGCCTTGCCGATGTGCCTCGCGCTGCTCATCGTCACGCGTAGGCGGAGATGGATACCTGCGCTGTTGTGCGTGGGGGCGGCGATCGGCGTGATGGTGGGCCTGGGTCGATTACCCCTGATCGGAGCGCTGCTCGGCGTGGCGGTGTTCATCGCTCTGGTGGCCACGTCCGGCAGACGATTCTCACGGGCGATGATCTCCATAATCGTCGCCGTGGTCATCGCGATCCCGGTCGGTGCCGTCGTCGTGTCGGCGCTGCGACCAGGTACGTTCGTGCGCTACTCGAACTTGAGCACGGGATCGTCTACGACCCTGCACAAGGAATCGTCGTGGAACAAAATCCCCAAGTACGCGGCCGCCTCTCCACTCGGCTTCGGGCTCGGAAACAGCGGGCCGGTGAGCAACCTCGGGGGGAGCAGCGCCAACACCAACCTGCTCGAAGGGCACGGCTTGACATCGGAGACCCAATACAACGTGCTGATCAAGGAACTCGGTGTTCCCGGTCTGTTGCTCTGGCCCGCGATGATCTTCTACGTGAGCGCGTTGACCTTCAAACGAATCAGGCGGATCCGCGATCCCGACCTGGCGATCCTGCTGGCGGGCGCGATGGCGCCGCTGGTGCCGCTGCCGATCGAGGGCTCGACCGGTTTCGTCAGCGCCAGCGTGACCGACGGTGTCTACATCTGGTTCGCGATCGGAGTGGCCGCGTACTGGTTCGCGCGCAAGGTGAGACCCGAACATCCGGAGATGTCAGAGAAGGCGGAGAACGATGAGAGTGCGCTGGCGGTCGCGTAGCGAGCCACCGGGCGAGAGCCTGCCCTGGCTCAGCGGGGTCGCGCCGACGCCGGGCGCTCAGCCGTCCAGTGACGCGCTCGAGCCGACGCCGGGCGGCGCTCAGCCGTCCGGCGACGCCCCCCAGCCGGCAAAGGCGGTGGGAAGGACTCAAGGTCGGCGACCGTACCCGCCGCAGCGCGTGGCGCCGCTCGACGAGGCGACCCCCGCCGAGCGCGCGCCGGAGGTCGGCTTGGGCGAGGGTCCGCTTCCGCCGCCGGTCTCCCACCCGCAGGCCGACGGCGTCGCCCTCACCGCCGGCGGGACTGAGCTCGAAGACGCGCCGCCGCCTGGTCCGCCCGGCCAGCCGCCCGATGGCACGCCGGGGCCGAAGGCGAGTCCTGACACGGTCCTCGTCAAGCCCGGCGGCGGTACCTCGAAGCCGAAGCGCCCGCCGGTCGCGACGATGCGCACGCGGCTGAGCTGGCTGCTCGGCGACCGCAAGAAAGTCGTCGTGGTGATCGTGGTGCTCTCGATCCTCGCCGGGCTGACCGAAGCAGCCACCCTGGCGCTGCTCGCGGAGCTCGCGACGACGCTCGTGAAAAGCGGCTCCACCGTCCGGCAGCACAGCGTCCTGTCGTTCCTCAACTTCCACGGGGCGACCGGGACGCTGATCCTGGTCGGTTTCGGGCTGTGCGCGCTGCGCCTCGCGTTCCAGGTTCCGCTCGCCACCCTTTCGGCCGGCATCGCCGCCGACGTGCAGGCGCGCCTGCGCACCGAACTGTTCGCGGCCTTCAACGGCGCATCCTGGTCGACCCAGTCGCGCGACCGCGAGGGCCAGCTGCAGGAGATCATGACCAGCCAGGTGATGCAGGCCGTCGCCGGCGCCGTCAACTCGACGTCGCTGATCTCCTTCGGCTTCCAGTTCCTCGCTCTGATGGTCACCGCATTCCTGCTCAGCCCGCTGGCGGCGCTGGTCGTCGGGGTGCTCTCGGTCGCGCTGTTCACGCTGCTGCGGCCGATGCGCAGCGCAGGCGCGCGCAACGCCAAAGGGCTGTCGCGCGCACAGCTGAAATACGCGGCCGGCATCGCTGAGAGCAACCGCGTTGCCGAAGAGAGCCACGTGTTCGGCGCGAACGCCGCGCAGCGGAAGAGCCTGAACGGGTTGATCGCGCAGTCGCAGGGGTTCTTCTACCGCTCGCTGGTGCTGATGCGGCTCGTCATGAACCTCTACCAGACGATCATCTACGTGCTGCTGATCGGCGGCATCGGTGTGCTCTACCTGGTCGGCGCGGAGCATGCAGGCTCGCTCGGCGCTGTGATCCTCGTGCTCGTACGGGCGGGCGGGACCGGCCAGCAGCTGCAGGGGGCCTACCAGTCGCTGATCCAGGCGCTGCCGTTCGTCGAGCGCACGCAGAACACCCTTCGTCGCTATCAGGAGAACGCCGAGAGCTACGGCTCGGAGCCTCTCCCGGGGATCGAGAGGATCTCCTTCGAGCACGTCGGCTTCTCCTACAAGGAGGACAAACCGACGCTCACCGACATCGGGTTCGAGGTAGAGGGCGGCCAAGCAATCGGCATCGTCGGGCCGTCGGGGGCCGGCAAGTCCACGATCGTGCAGATCCTGCTTCGGCTGCGTGACCCCGTCACCGGGCGCTATCTGGTGAACGGCCGCGATGCGGCGGACTTCAGCACCGAGGACTGGCACCGGCAGGTCTCCTACGTTCCGCAGGATCCCCAGTTGCTGCACACCACGGTCGCCGAGAACATCCGCTTCTTCCGCGACATCCCGCTCGAGGAGGTCGAACGCGCCGCGCGCCTGGCACGCATCCACGACGACGTGATGAGCTGGGCAAAGGGCTATGAGACGATCGTCGGCCCGCGCGCCGATGCCGTTTCGGGCGGGCAACAGCAGCGCATATGTTTGGCCCGGGCGCTTGCCTCGCGTCCTTCGGTTCTCGTCCTCGACGAGCCCACGAGCGCGCTCGATCCTCAATCCGAGGCTTTGATCGCCGAGTCCCTGTACACGATCCGCGCGGACCTCACGCTGTTCATCGTCGCGCACCGCATGTCGACGCTGGAGATGTGCGACCGCGTGATGGTGATCGTCGACGGTCGGCTCGTGGGCTTCGACACGCGGACCGAACTGCGCCGCAGCAATGCGTACTTCCGCAACGCCTCGGACCTGACTGTCGTCAGGCGAGAGGGCTGAGCTCTGGAAATATGGGGGCGATCGACCTCTCACCACCCTCGGCGAAGCTGAGGATTCCCGAGTTCCTGATCGTCGGACACCCGAAGTGCGGAACCACGGCGCTGTTCGAGATGCTCAACACGCACCCGGAAGTTCACATGTCGGAGCACAAGGAGCCCTGGTTCTTCGCCGAGGAGATGCACGAGAACGCTCCGCCCCGTCCGATCGGCATACCTCGCAACCTCGAAGAGTATTCCGCCTGGTTCGCCGGTGCCGGTGAAAACCAGAAGATCGGGGAGGGGACCGCGTACTACCTGTGGTCCAAGACGGCGGCAGCGAACATCGCAACCGTGATTCCGGGCGCGAAGATCATCGCAATCCTTCGCGAGCCTGCGAGCTTTCTATTTTCACTTCACCTTCAGTTGCTCGAAGTCTACGTCGAGACGGAGACCGACTTCGCCCGTGCGATGTACCTCGAGGGCGAGCGACGCAGCGGGCGAGTGCCTCGATACACCTATTGGCCACAGATGCTGTTCTACTCGGAGTTCATCAACTACACCGAGCAGCTGAAACGCTTCCACGAACACTTTCCCCGCGAGCAGGTGAAGATCCTGATCTACGATGACTTCCGAAGTGACAACGAGGCGGTGATGAGGGACGTTCAGCGCTTCATCGGCGTGGACGACTCGCGGCCGCTGCAGCGAGTTGACGCAAACCCGACGGTCGCGCCGCGCTCGCAGCGCCTGAACGAGCTCGTACACGCCGTTGGCGTCGGGCGCGGACCGGTGTCGCATGCGATAAAGGGCGCGATCAAGTCGGTCACGCCGGCGGCCCCACGCCGTCGCGCGCTGTACGCGTTACAGCGGCACCTCGTGTTCGGCCCGCCGCCGCAGCCCGACGAGGCCACCCTGAACGCGCTGCGCTTGCGTTACCGCGATCAGGTCTCGGCGATCAGCGAGTACTTGGAGCGCGATCTGACCGCGCTCTGGGGCTATGACCGGCTATGAGGCCGTGACCGGGACACCCGCTTCGCTGACGGATGGCCGCGTCGCGAGCTGGCGGCGGGAGGCCCTCGCGCGCCAGCTCACCGCGATTCCCGCCGCTGAGCAGATCGCGGTCACGTGCTCGGCGCCGCCGGGCACCGGCGGGCTCGGGCGGCACGTGCAGGAGATCGCCGAGACGGCCCGCCGCGCCGGCAGGAACCTCGCGCTTCTCGCGGGAGAGCAGGAGCCGGCGACGGGGATCGCTGCCCTGGCCGGCCGAGTGCCGTTGCCGCAGGGGCCGAGGGACCTGCGCTTCGCGCGCGGCTTCGACCGCCACGCTGCTTCCCGCCTGCCGGCCGCCTCGTGGCTGGTCGCGTTCAACGGTCAGTCCGCCGCGCAGCAGCGCGCGGCGCGGGCGGCGGACTTCGGGGGCGTGTCCCTGGTCTCGGCCAACTCGCACATGCGCCGATGCGTGAGACAACATCAGCTCGCTCTGCGCCGCTATCCGCTCGAGCAGTCCTGGACCAGGTGGATGCTGGGCCGCCATCTGCGGGAATACGAACAGGCGCAGGATATCTGGGTGGCGTCGAGCTACATCCGCGACTCGTTCCTGCAGGAGGGCTTCGCGGAATCGCGCCTGCGCTGCTTCCCGCTGACACCGGACCCGAGATACGACGGAGCTCGTGCTCGCGGGACGGGCTCCGACCGGTTCGAGATCGTCTACGTCGGCAGCCTCGCCGTGCACAAGGGCGTGCCGCTGCTGATCGATGCGTTCAGGCGGCTCGACCACGACGACCTGCGGCTCGTGCTCGTCGGCGGCTGGGGAACCCGCGGGATGCGCCGGTTCGTACAGCAGGCCTGTGCCGCCGACGGGCGCATCGTCGTGTCGCCGGGCGACCCGCTGCCCGCGCTGCAAAGCGCATCGCTGGCAGTTCACCCCGCTTACGAGGACGGCTTCGCCTACGCGCCCGCCGAGGCGCTCGTCGCCGGCGTCCCGGTGATCGTCAGCGAGGACACGGGCATGAAGGACATGATCGGCCGCGTCGGCCGGGGGCTCGTCCTGCCGACCGGCGACATCGACGCGCTGAGCGAGGCGATCGAGGCCGCGTACCGCGAAGAGATCCTCGCCGCCTGAGATGGCCGCCGCCACCGGCCTCGACGCGTCCCCGCGCCGTGTGGCCGCCGTGGGCGTGTCCCTGCCCGGCCCGTGCGGCGTGCGCGACCATGCTGCGCTGCTCGCCGTGGCGCTCGGCGAGCAGGGCTGGGAGTGCTCGACGCACTGGCTGCTGCGCGAGGAGGAGGGGCTTGGCCGCACGCGCAGGCGGGTGCGCGAGTGGCTGAGGGAGCTCGATCGCGAGCTGCGTGCGCAGAGGCCCGATGCTCTGCTCCTGCACTACTCGATCTTCCCGCTGTCGTGGCGCGGGCTGCCGCTGTTCGTGCGACCGCTGGTCGCGACGCTGCGCGAGCAGGGCGTGCCGCTTGCGATCGTGCTCCACGAGCACGCCTATCCCTGGCATCTGAGCGGAGCGAGGGGGAAGGTCTGGGCCGCGAGCCACCGGGCCGCGCTGCACGGCGCCGTGCGCGCCGCGGACGCGCTCGCCGTCACGGTCGACTTCCGCGCCGACTGGCTGCGTTCGCGACGCTGGCTGCCCCGCCGGCCGGTGCGCGTCGTCCCGGTGTTCTCGAACCTGCCCGAGGTCCGCGGCGTGGAGCCGGTGCCGAACAGGATCGGGATGTTCGGCTTCGCCCATGAGGGCATCGCAGGGGATGTCGTGCTCGACGGGATGCGCCTTCTCGCCGGCACCGGCGAGGAGCCGCAGCTGTTGCTGCTCGGTGCGCCCGGCGGGGACTCGCCGGATGGGGGGCGCTGGGTCCAGGCGGCAGCCGAACGGGGCTTGCCCGCGCCCGCCTTCACGGGGTACGTGGCGGCTCGAGAGCTGGCGGAGTCGCTGGCGGGCTGCGAACTGCTGCTGAGCGCCGACCGCATCGGGCCGACCTCGCGCCGCACGACGCTGGCTGCGTCGCTGGCCTCGGGTCGCCCGCTGGTCGCGATCGACGGGAAGCGTACGTGGAGCGAGCTGCGTGAGGACGGCGCGGCGCTGATCGTCGTGCCGTCGGGGGCGGCGCTGGCCGACGCCCTGCAGCAGCTGCGGACAGATTCCGGGGCGCGGGAGCGGCTCGGGGCGCGCGGGCGGGAGTTCGCCCGCCGGCGCATGAGCCTTCAGAGCAACTCGCGGCTCGTCGCGGAGCTGCTCGTGGCCGCCGGCGCGCCGGAGGCGTAGGGCGCCCCGGGGTCCCGGCCCGTACCGGCGGGGAGCCGGCGTAGCCACGCGCCGCGCGCCTTCGCGTAGGCGGCCAGCAGAGCCTCGACGTGCCTGTGCTCGTTGAAGCGGGATGACACCGAGGCGCCGCCCGCCGCGCCCATCCTCGCTTGCCGCGCCGGGTCGGCCAGCAGCTCCGAGAGGGCAGCTGCGAGCGCCCGGTGCCGCCCGGGCGGCACGGCCAGGCCGTTCACCCCGGGCTCGAGCCATTCACTGATGCCGCCGGTGTCGCTGGCGACGACGGGCCTGCCGCAACTGAACGCCTCGATGCCGATCAGGCCGAACGGCTCGGGCCACAGCGACGGCACCGCCACCACCGAGGCCTCGGCCAGCTCGCGCGCCAGCTCGCCCGGCGCGAGCCACCCGCGGAAGCGGACACGCGCCGCGATGCCGAGACGAGCGGCCAGAGACTCCATGCGGGGCCGTTCGGCACCGTCGCCACAGACGACGAGCTCTCCCGTAACCAGCGCCATCGCGCGCAGCAGCACGGAGAGGCCCTTCGCGCGCACGACCCGGCCGGCGAACACGACCCGGCGCCGGTCCTCGTGGCCCTCGGCAAGGACCGGCTCGAGCGTCGCGAACAGCGGCACGATCGCCCGGCAGGCGACGCCGTTGACGGCGAGGTGCCGGTCGATCACGCGCGCGTGGGAGACCCCCAGGTCGGCCTCGCGCAGCACCCGAACCGCGCGCGTGGCGTCGCGATACGCAGCCGGCAGCCAGGTCGGGTTGCCGGTGTGCGCGCAGCCGCGGCCCAGCAGGTTCGGCCAGCAGCCGGGGCCGTGGGGGCGGTCGCACTCCTGGCCGGGACGGAAATAGTGCACGCCCGAGGTGCACGCCGAGTAGCCGTGCATGCTCAGCACGAGCGGCGCGTGCCGCCGCACGGCGATCGCGACCTCGGGATCCTCGAACTGGTGCAGGTGGACGGCCGCCGGGGCGGCCGCGAGCATGCCGGCGAGGCGCTCCTCGGGGGGGACCCCGGTGTCGAACAGGCGCGGGCTCTCGTGGACGTGGACGCCCGCCGCGGGCTCGTCGCGATCGACGACCCGCGCGACGACATGCACGTCGACGCCGGCGGCGGCGAGCGCGGCGGCGCTCGCCATCACGTGGGTGGCGACGCCACCGTCGCGGCGCCACCGCGGCGTGACCATCACGACCGGGCCTTGTGGCCTGCCCTCAGTCTCCGCCATCGCCGATCGCCGCCTCGATTGCGGCCGCGAACGCCCGCGCGCACGCGTCATAGGAGAGCTCTTCGCGCTCGCGCGTCCGGTCCACCGAGACAGGCCGGCCGCCTGCCTTGGCGGCGATCAGCGGTCCGAGCACAGCCGCCATCGTCCGCTCGTCCGCCGGGTCCACGACCCATACTCCTGCGCGGTCCTCGAGGAACGAGCGGTTCTCGCCGGCGCCGACTGCGGCGAGGATCGGGCGGTCGGTCATCAGGTACTCGTACGTCTTGGCCGAGATGCGCCCGCCCGAAGACCCGTCGCCGCGCCGCGGCAGCGTCAGGAACAACACATCGGCCGCGCACATCAGGGCGGGAACCCGCTCGTGCGGAACCGGCCCGTGCACGCTGACCACGTCCTGCACGCCGGCCGCGGCAAGCGCGCGGCTGACGACCTGCTCGGGATAGGGGTTGCCCCAGACCGAGACGCCGATCCGGCCGCGCCACTCCTCGTGCTCGGAAAGCAGTGCCTGGACCGCCCGTGCGATCATCGCCGGCGAGGAGGTGCGCTCGTCGAGCTCCAGAACGCGGTGACGCCCCACGCCGTCGAGCGTCCGGTAGGCGCGCTTGGCTACGCCGCCGTCACCCTCGTCGTCCCGTATCAGCGCCCACCAGCCCGACATCGCCCCGACGTAAAGGATCTCGAAGCGCTCCTCGGGCTGGTCGCACGGCAGGAACTCGCCCGGCTCGGCCCCGTAGCGGACCAGCCGGAGCTTCTCGCGGAGGGGTGGATCGAGCCGGGCGGCGACGCGCCGGAGGTTCTCCCGGGAGACGTACACGGTCACGTCGGCTCGGCGCACGTACAGGTCCTCCAGCCACACCGCGAGCCGCTGATGGAGCCACGACGGGTAGCTCGGGTGCATGTCGCTGCAGGTCGGGGAGTCGTCCAGGTTCAGCACCAGCGGCGCCCCGCCCAGGCGCGAGATCGCAAGCGCCGCGAGCCCGGCGGAGTAGGGCATCATGAACGCCACGACCGCGTCGTAGTGCTGCTCGCGCATCGCGCGGCGGCCGGCGCGAATCGCATTCGGCACCCAGAACACCGACTCGTCGGGCCAGACCGCCAGCTCGATGAGGCGGCTCAGGCGCATCCGGCGGAGCGCCGCCAGGAGCCGTCGCGGACGGCGGGCCGCCACGGGCACGACCTCGACAGCCTCCCCGCGGTGCGGCGCGCCGTGCTCGGTCAGCACGGTCACCTGCCAGCGCTCGGAGAGGCGCTCGATCAGCTTCCCGGCCCGGATCGCGGTGGGCGTGGTCTCGGGGGCGAACGAGGGCGAGATGCAGAGGAGGCGGGGGCGGCTCATGGTCCTCGACGCTACCCGGCGGGCGCGAGGTCAGCTTAGCCTGCAGGGGCGGGATCCTCGCCGCGGGCGCATCGTGCAGCCGGGCCACGTCGGCCCGCGGTGGGCTCCGACGTCGCGAATCGATCATCTACACTCCGCCTCCGTGTCAGCGGGCGGGAAAACGGTTGCTCCGCGCCCGAAGGTCGTCTACGTGATGGGGGCCGGACACAGCGGCAGCACGATCCTCGGGGTCGCGCTCGGCAACTGCGAGGGATTCTTCTACGCCGGCGAGGTCGAGGAGTGGCTGGTCTCCTCCGGGCAGCCGTCGTGGGCCGATGAGCCGCGGCGGGGGTTCTGGACAGCGGTCGGCGCCCGCGTCGACGGGTCGCGGCTGTTCGGCCCGCGGGCGGTGAACTCGATCGAGCGCTCCGGCTCACTGCTGCGGCTCGACCGCCTGCCCGAGCGTCGTCGGCTGCGTCCTGCCTACCGGGAGATCTCCGAACAGCTGCTGCGCGCGATTGCCGACACGGCCGGCGCCTCGCACGTGGTCGACACGTCGCATTTCCCGCTGCGCGCGCGCGAGCTCTCACGCCTCACCGGGGTCGAGCTGTACATCGTCTTCCTCGTACGCGACGCTCGCGCGGTCGTCGAGTCGAACCTGCGCGAGTTGCGCCCGCACGAGGTAGCCGAGCGGCGCGTGCGCACGCTCGCCATGAACCTCAACCTCGCGATCACGCTCGCGATCTCGATCGTCGTGTTCCTGCGCCAACCCCGCAGCCGCCGCCTGTTCATGCGCCACGAGCAGTTCCTGGAAGACCCGGAGCGCGCGCTGCGGGCGATCCTGCGGATGAGCGGCTCGGCCGCCGCGCTGCCGGATCTCGGCGAGCTGCGCATCGGGGCCCCGATCGAGGGCAACAGGCTGATCCGCACCGAGACGATTGCCCTCGAGCGCCGCAGCCCGCAGCCAGAGAGCCGGCCGGCGTCGGCCGGGGCGCTGCAGACGCTGCTCGAACCGCTGCTGAGCAGGCTGCGGCCGGCGGTCGCCGATCTCGCGGAGATGGGCTAGATGCCGCGCTTCCGCCCGGTCCGCAGGGCGTTGGGCTGGCTTTCGCGGCGCATGGAGCGCCCCGAGCTGCTCGCCGCCTTCTCCCCGGTCGCGCGCGCGCACTGGCGCGAAGAGCTGGCAGTCGCCGCGATCTTCGCCGCCGCGCTGCGGGAGGACGCGACCTACGTCGACGTCGGCACGAATCGCGGCCAGCTGCTCGAGGTCGCGGTGCGAACCGCTCCGCGCGGGCGCCATGTGGCATTCGAGCCGATCCCGGAGCTGGCGGCGGAGCTCGCGCGGCGCTTCCCCGGCGTGGATTGCCGGCCCCGCGCGCTGAGCAGCGCACCCGGCACCCACGAGTTCTGGCATTTCCGGCAGCTCGACGGCTGGAGCGGGCTACGCCGCAACCCGGTCGTGAGCGACTCGCAGGGCGATCCCCATCGCCTGCAGGTCGAGGTCTCGACCCTCGACGCCGAGCTCGAGGGTCTCCGCCCGGCGCTTGTGAAGGTCGACGTCGAGGGGGCGGAGCTGGATGTGCTCGAGGGCGGCCGTGGCATTCTCGAGGAGGTCAAACCGCTGCTCGTCGTCGAGTGCGTCGCGGAGGCGACGTCGCTGTACGGCCACTCGGCCGGGCAGGTGTGGGAGCTGCTCGACGGTCTCGGGTACGAGGTCCTGCCCGTGACAGGCGGTGCGCCCGTCGTGCGGGAGACGTTCGGTCGCTCGCCGACCGTGAACTGGCTGGCGCGGCCGCGCCGTCCGGCCTGACGGACGCCGGCTCTAGGGTTCTGCGTCGGGCGCGGTTACCGCGACGGTGAAGGGTTCGCTGCTCGCGCCGACCGTCGTGCGCCCCGCCGGCGTGCGGATCAGCAGCGTGTACGTGCCCGCTCGCGGGAACGCGTAGGAGAGCGCGAAGCTGCCGTCCGCCTGAAGCACGCCGCTTGTGACGGTGGTGAACCGTCCGCCGCCGCGTTCTGTCTCGAGCCGCACCGGGGCCCCGGCGGGAGCGCCCGCGATCGTGCCTTCGAAGCTGACGGATGAGCCGAGTGCCGCCCCGGCCGGCACGGAGGTCAGCGACAGCTTCGGCAGGACGCCCAGGAACAGCTGGGTCGATTCCACCCTCCCGGCGCGCACGCGGAAGGTCGTGTTGACGGCGGGTGCGACGGTGAAGCTGTAGGCGCCGCCTTCGCCGGTCTCGACGGAACCGACCGCCTGGTAGGGCTGCCCGGCGGTACGCGCCAGCAGAAGCACGGCGTGTCCGGCACCGGAGGCGAGCACACCCGAGACGGTGGTGCTCTGGCCGGCGGGCAGCGGGTCAGCGGCCGCGGCGATCGTCAACGCGCTGTTCTGCGCCTGGGCGATCGTGTAGGTGAGTTCGTTCGAGTAAGAGGCGGCGCCGCCGCGCATGTGCGCGACCGTGCGCACGCTCACCTGGCCTGCCGAGCGGAAGCCGTGAGCGAAGCTGAAGGTGCCGCCTTCGCCGGTGCGCGTGCGGGCGACCGTGTGCCACGGTTCGCCGGTCGCGAGCCAGCGGCGCTGGAGGGCGACCCGCAGGCCGTCCGTGGCGGGAACGACCGTGCCGGTGAACGTGACGCGAGCCGCCCGCGCGGCGCGCCTGTAGCGGCCGCGCGTCGAGAGCGCCGCGGCGGCGCCCGAGGGTCCGGCCAGGGTGATCGTCGCGCCGACCTCAACGACCGCGCGGGCGCGGCGCGCGCGGTACGCGCGTGCGAGGAAGACGGTGTTCGCCGTCACGGGCTCGCTCACTTCGAACGCGCCTTCTACGCCCGTTGTGACGGTCGCGACTTCTTCGAGCGCCCCTCCGCGCCGGCGGGCGAGGATGCTCACCGGCCGGCCTTCCGCATCGGCCGGTTCGGGGCAGCTCATGCGACCCGCGAGCGTCACCGGTTCGCCGGATGCCGCCGGCGTCGCGGGAGCCGCCTGCAGGCTCAGCGTGCAGCGCCCGCTGCCGTGGCGGGCCTTGGTCGATTCGGGGGCCGGCGCTTCCGGAGATTCCGCGAGCCGTCTCGCCGCAGCGGGAGCCGCCGTCGCGCAGCTGACAGCCGTTACCAGCACGGGCGCGAGCAAAGCGATGGTGCGGGGCGCGCGAAACACGTCTTCGTTCCCTCCTGGAGTCGGGTCGGGGCCGGCGGGGCGTGTATCGGCGGCGTCCGCGAGGAGCTTTAACCGGCGGCGCCGTCAATATCTTTCGCGCATGTGCGGCATTGCGGGCAGCACGGATGATCCCCGGGCGCAGGCCGTCCGAACGATGTGCGGGACGCTTCACCACCGCGGCCCGGATGACGAGGGGTTCCACACCGACGAGCACACCGGGGTCACGATCGGCATGCGCCGCCTGTCGATCATGGACGTCGAGGGCGGCCACCAGCCCCTGCCCAACGAGGACGGCCGGCCTCCGCGTCGTGTGCAACGGAGAGATCTACAACCACCCCGAACTGCGCGCACAGCTCGAAGCGCGCGGGCATCGCTTTGCGACGCGCTCCGACACCGAGGTTCTCGTCCACCTCTACGAGGAGTACGGGGACGAGCTTGTCCACGCGCTCGACGGCATGTTCGCGTTCGCGCTGTGGGACGGGCCGCGCGCGCGGCTGCTGCTGGCGCGGGACCGCTTCGGCGAGAAGCCGCTGTTCCTGCGCGAGCACGGCGGGCAGCTGCTGTTCGCCTCCGAGCTGACGGCGCTGCGCGCCGCCGATCCCGCGCTCGGCGAGCTCGACCCCGGGGCGGTCGACGCGTTCTTCGTCTACGGGTATGTGCCGGGGCCCGGCACGATCGTGCGTGGTGTGCGTCAGCTACCGCCGGGACACCTGCTGAGCTGGCAGCCCGGAGCGGCGAAAGCGCAAGAGCGGGCGTGGTGGGCGCCGCGGGCTGAGCCCGTGCGACCGCGCGAGAGCTTTGCGGCGGCGCTCGAGGAGACGCGCGAGCTGTTCGATCGCTCCGTACGCCGGCGCCTGATCTCTGATGTGCCGCTCGGCGTGTTCCTCTCGGGCGGCGTCGACTCGACGCTCGTCGCCGCGGCCGCCGCGCGGGCCTCTTCGGCGCCGCTGCAGACCTTCACGGTCGGCTACGACACGGGCGCCGTCAACGAGACGCTGGTGGCGCGCCGGACGGCGCAGCGGCTCGGCAGTGAGCACCACGAGGTGACCCTCGGCCAGGTCGAGGTTCGCGAGCTCGCTCCGGCGCTGCTCGCGGCGCTCGACCAGCCGCTCGGCGACCGCGCTGTTCTGCCGCTGCACGTCCTCTCCCGCTTCGCCCGGCCTCGCGTCACGGTCGCCCTCGGCGGCGAGGGCGCGGACGAGCTGTTCGGCGGCTACCCGCGCTACCGGTGGTTGCAGCGCTCGCGCCGCTTCGAGACAGGCGCTGCCCGCGGCTGCCGCGGCTGGGATAGGCGCGCTGGCAAGGGCAGGTGCGCGCGGTGCGGGGTGGGGCGAGCGCGCTGCCCAGCGTCTCGCCCCTGGCGCCGCTGCTCGAGCGAAACCTCGACTGGGCGACCGCCGAGCGCCGTCACGCCCGCGCCGAGCTTTACGGCCCACGGCTGCGCGAGCTCGACCGCGAGCGCGTGGTGAGGGACACGTCGGCCCGTGCGGGCGAGCTCGACGGCGCAACGGTGCGCTGGCTGATGCGCCTGGACCAGGTCCACTACCTCGCCGGACGACGTGCTGTTCAAGACCGATCGGGCTGGCATGCTCGCCTCGCTGGAGATCAGGACGGTGTTCCTGCGAGCGCGAGCTCGCCGACTTCGCCGCCTCGCTCGACACCGCGACGCATCTCGCGGGCGGCGGCAAGGCGCTGCTGCGCGCGATGGTGCCCGACGGCCTGCTCGAGAGCTCGCCTTCGCGCCGTTACCGCAAGACCGCCTTCCGGGTACCGGCCGCGGAGTGGCTGCGCGGCCCGCTCGCCGACACGCTCCGAGAGCAGGTGGCACGGGGCACGGTCTACGAGCAGGGCTGGATCGACCGCTCGGCCGCAGCCGCGCTCGTCGAGGCGCACATCTCTGGTCGCGCAGACTGCAGCGACCGGCTGTGGCCGCTGCTTGCGCTCGGACTCTGGCTCGACGGCTTCGACAGGCGCGTCTCACCGCAGCTGCCGGCGGCGGTGCGAGCGCGTTGACCAGCGGTGCCAAGCCGCGGCTGCTGCTGCTGACGCCTGACTATCCGCCCCCGCCGGGTGGGATCCAGCTCGTGTCCGAGCGCCTCGCCCATGGGCTCGACGCGTTCGACACCCGGGTGCTCGCGCTGCGGGGGCAGTCCCGCGAGCCGCTCGAGGACGACCGGCCGCCCACGCGCAGAATCGGCGCCGCCAGGCTGCCCCATCCGCGCGCGCGTGGCGCTGCTGGACTCCGCGGGCGCGCTGGAGGCGCTGCGCTGGCGTCCGCATGTCGCGCTCAGCATGCACGCGGTCACAGCGCCCGCAGCGCTCGCGAGCCGCCTCGCCGGGGGGCGCACCGCGCAGTACTTTCACGCCGAAGAGATCGGCGCCCGGCCGCGACTTGCCCGGTTCGCCGCGGACCGGGCGGATCTCGCGATCGCCGTCAGCCGGTACACCGCGGATCTGTCGCCGCCACCGGTGCCCGCAGGCGGCCCGTCGTGATCCCGAACGGTGTGGACCTGCCGCGCGAGTGGTCCCCGCTGCCGTGCGAGCGCCCCACCGTCGTGACGTGGCGCGGATGCAGGAGCGCTACAAGGGTCACGACGTCCTCGTACGCGCGCTGGCACTGGTACGCGCGAAGGTGCCGACCGTACAGTGGGTGGTGATCGGCGACGGGCCGCTCCGGTCCAGCATCGAACAGATGGCCCGTTCGTACGGCGTCTGGGAGGCGTGCCGCTTCCTCGGCCGCGTCAGCGACGCCGAGCGTGACGAATGGCTGCGCCGAGCGCACCTGTTCGCGATGCCGAGTCGCCTTCCCGCCCGCGGCCAGGCCGGGGAGGGGTTCGGGATCGCCTATATGGAGGCGGCCGCGTACGGCAAGCCGGTCGTGGCGGGTGCCGTCGGTGGCGCGCTCGACTCGGTGGTCGACGGAGAGACGGGCCTGCTGATCGACCCGCAGGACCCGCTCCTGGTCGCCGAGGCGATCGCCGCCGTGCTGCTCGACGAGGAGCTCGCGACCCGTCTCGGCGCGTCCGGGCGGGCGCACGCCGAGCGGCACACCTGGGGCGCTGTCTCGGCGCGGGTGCAGGAGGCGCTGCTTGGTCTGCTCGGTGGCCGCGGGGGTGAGCGGTGAGGGTCCTGTACGTCAACCACACGGCGACGGTCAGCGGCGGCGAGCGCTCGCTGCTCGACCTGCTGGAAACGCTGCCGGCGAGGGTGTCACCGCTGCTGGCCTCGCCCGAGGGCGAGCTGGCCTCGCTCGCGCGCGAGCGAGGCGTGCCGGTCGAGCGGATCCACGGCACCGCGGGGTCGCTGCGCCTTCACCCGCTGCACACCCCGAAGGCGCTCGCCGAGATGGCGCTCGCCGCGAGGCAGGTGCGACGGCTCGCCGCGCGGAGTCGCGCCGAGCTCGTGCACGCCAACTCGATCCGCGCGGGCATCGTCTGCGGGCTCGGACGCAGCGCGGTGCCTTCGCTCGTGCACGTCCGCGACTGCCTCCCGCCCGGACCGCTGAGCAGCGCGACGATGCGGTTGATCGCCGCCACGGCGACCGTCGTGCTCGCCAACTCGCGCTACACGGCGCGCTCGGTGCTCGCGGCGGCCCCGGCCGCGCGCGTCGAGGTCGTCTACAACGCGGTCGACCTCACGCGCTTCGACCCGCAGCGCGTCGAGCGACAGGCCGTCCGGGCCGGCCTCGGCTTCGAGACCTCCAGCTTCCTGCTCGGCGTCGTTGCTCAGCTCACGCCGTGGAAGGGTCAGGACACGGCGATTCGCACCCTCGCCGCTCTGCGCGCGGAGGGCGTGGACGCGCGACTGCTGCTGGTCGGAGCCGCCCGCTTCACGGATAGCGCGACGCGCTACGACAACGAGTCCTACGTCGCCGAGCTGAAGGCGCTGGCGGCGGCGCTGGGAGTGGGCGAGTGGATCTCTTGGCTCGGCGAGCGCGAGGATGTCCCACAGCTGATCGGCGCGCTGGACCTGCTGCTGCTGCCCTCGTGGGAGGAGCCGTTCGGGCGCGCCGTGCTCGAGGGGATGGCGCTCGGCGTGCCGGTGCTGGCGACCGATCGCGGCGGTCCCGCCGAGATCCTCGAAGGCGGTCGCGGCGGTCTGCTGCTCCCCCCGCGCGAGCCGGATGCCTGGGCAAGCGCGGCGGCCGCGCTGGCAGGCGATCCGGCGCGCCGGACGCGGATCGGCGAGGAGGGCCGCCGGCGCGCCGTCAGCGAGTTCGGCCTGGGCGCCCACGCCGTCGCGATGGCGGCGCTCTATGACCGCCTGCTCGCGGGCGCCGCGCCAGGTCATTCCTTGCAATGAGCCGCGCGACGTCATAACGTTCTCTCGCCGTGTCCGGCATCCGCCGGGAGAAAGAGCCCGACACCTTCCAGCAAGGATGCACGCGACCTACCACCTCCCCCACCTGCGCACCTTGGAGGCGGAGGCCGTCCACGTGATGCGCGAGACGGTGGCCGAATTCGAGCGCCCGGTGCTGCTGTTCAGCGGGGGCAAGGACTCGATCGTGCTGCTGCGGCTGGCGGAGAAGGCGTTCCGGCCGGCGCCGCTGCCGTTCCCGATCATGCACGTCGACACCGGGCACAACTTCCCCGAGGCGATCGAGTTTCGCGATCGCCGCGTGAGCGAAATCGGCGAGCGCCTGGTCGTGGCCTCGGTCGAGGAGTCGATCCGAGCCGGGCGCGCGGTCGAGCAGACGGGCCCCGGCGCCTCGCGCAACGCGCTGCAGACGATCACGCTGCTCGACGCGATCGCCGAGCACCGCTTCGACGCGGCGTTCGGCGGCGCCCGTCGCGACGAGGAGCGGGCGCGCGCGAAGGAGCGCATCCTCTCGTTCCGCGACGAGTTCGGCCAGTGGGAGCCGCAGAACCAGAGGCCCGAGGTGTGGAGTCTTTACAATGGCCGGATTCAAAAGGGAGAGCATGCTCGGGTCTTTCCGCTATCGAACTGGACCGAGCTCGACGTGTGGCAGTACATCGCCGAGGAGGAGCTGGAGGTGCCCTCGATCTACTTCGCCCATGAGCGCGACGTGTTCTCGCGCGACGGGATGCTCTACGCCGTCAGCCCCTTCGTCGAGATGCACGCCGACGAGGAGCCATTCTCGGCGCGGGTGCGCTACCGCACGGTCGGGGACATGAGCTGCACGGGGGCTGTCCGCTCGGATGCCGCGACGCTCGCGGAGGTCGTCGCCGAGATCGCCGCGACCGAGGTCACCGAGCGCGGGCAGACGCGCGCCGACGACCGCGTCACCGAGGCCGCGATGGAGGATCGCAAGCGACAGGGGTACTTCTGATGGCGAGCGCCTCAGGAGGATCGT
Organism: uncultured Solirubrobacteraceae bacterium; assembly: GCA_963721285.1. Taxonomy (GTDB): domain Bacteria; phylum Actinomycetota; class Thermoleophilia; order Solirubrobacterales; family Solirubrobacteraceae; genus Palsa-744. The sequence goes on from CAVRIN010000006.1 coordinate 215,731, forward strand.
CGAACGGGGACACGCCGCCGCGCGCGGCGACAGGCACGCTGGAGGCCGAGACCGCCGCGGCCGTCTTCAGCCGCCTCTCGGACCGTCCCGCCGACCTGCTGCGCTTCGCGACCGCCGGCTCGGTCGACGACGGCAAGAGCACTCTGATCGGGCGTCTGCTCTACGACAGCAAGCAGGTGCTCGCCGACCAGCTGGCGCACGTCGAACAGGCGAGCCAGCGCAAGGGGGAGAACTTCCTCGACCTCTCGCTGCTCACCGACGGCCTGCGCGCCGAGCGCGAGCAGGGCATCACGATCGACGTCGCCTACCGCTACTTCGCGACGGCGCAGCGGCGCTTCATCATCGCTGACACGCCCGGCCACGAGCAGTACACGCGCAACATGGTCACGGGCGCCTCGACGGCGGACCTGGCGATCGTGCTCGTCGACGCGCGCAAGGGCGTCCTCGCGCAGTCCAAGCGCCACGCGTTCATCAGCTCGCTGCTCGGTATCCCGCACGTCGTCGTGTGCGTCAACAAGATGGATCTCGTCGACTTCGACGAGTCGGTGTTCGACGAGATCGTCGAGGAGTTCGACGCCTTCGCGGCGCGCCTGGAGCTTCCCGACGTGACCTTCATCCCGATCTCGGCGCTGCTCGGCGACAACGTCGTCGACCGCTCGCAGGCGATGCCCTGGTACCAGGGCCCGCCGCTGCTCTACCACCTCGAGCACGTGCACATCGCCTCCGACCGCAACCTGATCGACGTGCGCTTCCCGGTCCAGTGGGTGATCCGCCCGCCGGCGACGAGCGTCGCCGACTATCGCGCCTACGCCGGCCAGGTGGCCGGAGGCATCATGCGGCCGGGCGACGAGGTCGTCGTGCTGCCCGGCGGCCAGCGTTCGACGATCGCCTCGATCGACACCTTCGACGGGCCGGTCGCCGAGGCGTTCCCGCCGATGTCCGTCTCGGTCCGGCTCACCGACGACATCGACGTCGGACGCGGCTCGACGATCGTGCGCACGCACAACCAGCCGACGGTGGCGAGCCGTTTCGAGGCGCTGGTCTGCTGGATGTCCGAGCAGCCGCTGCAGTCCGGCCGGCGCTACCTCGTCAAGCACACGACCCGCTCGGCGATGGTCGGCAGGGTCGACGTGCGCTATCGCATCGACGTCGAGACCCTGCGCCGCGAGGAGGATGCCGACGCGCTGTCGCTCAACGATCTCGCGCGCGTGCACCTCGAGCTCAGCTCGCCGCTGGTGTTCGACTCCTACCGGCGCAACCGCGTGACGGGCAGCCTGATCATGATCGACGAGGCGACGAACGAAACGGTCGCCGCGGGCGTGATCCTCGACACCGAGGTCGAGGAGGCCCGGACGGCGCGCACTGGCAGCGACCGCAGCCCGAACGTGCGCTGGCAGGGATCGCGCGTGACGCGCGAGCGCCGCCTCGACGCGCTCGGCCACGGCGGCGCGACACTGTGGTTCACGGGGCTGCCGGGCGCCGGCAAGTCGACGGTCGCCGCGGCCGTCGAGGAGCGTCTGCTCGACATGCGCCGCCCGGCGCTGCTGCTCGACGGGGACAACCTGCGCCACGGCCTCAACGGCGATCTCGGCTTCGACGAAGCCGCGCGCGCCGAGAACGTTCGCCGCACGGCCCACGTCGCGCGGCTGCTCGCGGAGTCGGGGACGATCGCGCTCGTGAGCCTCGTCAGCCCCTATGCGGCCGACCGCGAGCTGGCCGCGGGGCTCCACCGCGGCGACGATCTCGAGTTCATCGAGGTGTTCGTCGACGCGCCGCTGGAGCTGTGCGAGAAGCGCGACCCGAAGGGTCTCTACGCCCGGGCCCGCGCGGGGGAGCTGGCGGGCATGACCGGCGTGGGAGCGCCGTATGAGCCTCCCGAAGACCCCGATCTCGTTCTCGGCAGCGAGGGCGAAACGGTCGAGCAGGAGGTCGAGCGCGTGATGGTCCTGCTCTCGGCCCGCGGCATCGTCTGAGCCGCGCGGCCGCGGCTCGTCGGTACCTGCAGCCCTTCGCCGGTCCATCCACGCGGGCGGACACGGCCGCGCTCGCCGGCGCTACTTCCCTTTTTTCTGCCGGTGCGTCTTGGCGCTCGGCTTCGGCGCGCGGATCAGCACGTTTCCGCTGTAGCCCGAGTCGAGCGCCCCTTTCGGCAGTTTCACGAACGCCCGGTAGCGATAGCTGCCGCTGAGCTTGACGATCACGCTGAAGCGGGAGAGTTTCGAGCTCGCCCGCTTCAGGACGGTCGAGCCGACGCCGTGCGGGGAGGGACCTTCGTGCCTGCTCTTGGCCTTGCCGGGCAGGAGCTGCTGGATCTGGACGCTCGCGCCGGGGCGGGCCGGGGCGACCGTGCCGTAGAGACGGTAGAGGCCCGTGCGGGCGGACGAGCGTACGTGGAGCGTGATCCGCGGCGTGACGGGGACGGTGATCGTCGGGCTGTAGAGCGGGCGCGGGGCGAGCGCCACGAAGCGGAACTGCGTCGTCGCCGTCAGGCGCCCGACCTTGAACACGAAGCTGCCCGTGCGGCTCGAGACGACCGTGCCAGGGAGCGTCGTGAACGCTTCAGTGAACGGGAACAGCGTCGCCTGCAGCGAGAGCGGGTGGAACGCGTTGCCGAGGCCGGTGAGGCTCCCCGAGAGTTCGATCCCGCCGCCGTAGACCGCCTTGCCGACGTCTTCCTTGCTCTTGGAGACGACGAACTTCAGCCGCGTGAGCTTGCCGCCGGTGAAACTTTTGTCGCCGCCGGCCTGTTCGACGGGAGTGGTCGAGCCCTGGGGCGTGTATATGCCGACGATGCGGTAGTGGTAGCCGGGCAGCAGGCCCGTGACCGTCTGACCGACCTTGACGGCTTTCGGCGGGTTCGGGAGCGGCACCGAAACCGGTTTCGTCTGTGAGCCGTAGGCGGTCGTCGGTCCGTACTTGAAGTAGTAACTGGTGGCCAGGCCTTCGGGGTTGACCGTTCCGTCCAGCTCGGCGGTCGTGCCGGAGATGTGCGAGACGCCACCGGTTTTGAAGTGGGGTTCCGCGGCCGGGGCGGCCGCCGGCAGCGCGAGGGCCAGCGCCGCGAGCGCGCTCGCCGCCAGCAGACCAACGATCCTCGTGCGTGCCTTCATCTGTGTCCTTCCTCGTGTTCGTGCGCCGTTTCGCGCCGCGCAGGCCTGTGGCAGCGCCGGCTTCCCTGCTGAAAAGAACCCGCAGCGGGCTCGATCGTTGCGGTCGCTCCTCATCGCGGGCCAGATGGTAGGCGCCGGGCGCGCCTGCCACCAACCACGCGGACCCATCCAATAAATCTGATAAACTTGATGAGGAATTATCCTCCTTCCCTCGAACGTGGAGATCAGAATGCTGCTGCCGGCGCTGTTGATCGTCCTGGCCTGGACGGCCGTCCTGCTGCTCGTCGCCGGGCTCTGCGCAGCCGCGTGCCGCGGCGATCAAGAGCTGGCGCAGGGTGCCCGCAGCGAGCCCGGCCCGAGTCTGCAGGCCGTGCCGCCCGCCCCGGCCGTCGAAGCGCAGAAGAGCCGGGCGCCGATCGCCGCCTAGCGCGCGCGGGCGGGCGGGCGGAGGGGGGCCTTCACAAAATCATCACGAGGGCCGGCAGCCTGGGCTCGACCATTGGTCGCGAGCCGCCGAGCCCGGGGGCTGTTATCGCTGCTTGAAAGCCGGTGCCCTCGAGCGCCGGGAGGTAGCCACCCTGCCGACCGAATCGATCGCAAGCCCGCAGCCGCCGACCAGCGGATCGGACGCGCAGGTCTGCCCGGCCTGCGGCTCGCCGCTGGCCGCCGGCCAGCGCTACTGCCTGGAGTGCGGCGAGCGCCAGAGCCACCACAGCGAGTTCCTGAGCTCGGGGGCTCCGCTCGGCTCCTCGCCGCCGTCGTCGCCGCCCCAGACGCCGCCCGCGGCCGGGGGCGCCGCGCCCGGCGGCCCCCGCAGCAACACCGTCAGCCTGCTGGCGGGAGTGGGCGTGCTGCTCCTCGCGATGGGCGTCGGCGTGCTGATCGGCCGCTCGGGGGGCTCGGCCAAGCCGAGCGCGGCTCCTGTGCAGGTCGTCACGCAGGGCGGGGGGACGGCGGGCACCGGCGCCGCCGAGGCCTCGTTCACCAACGACTGGCCATCCGGCAGGAACGGCTACACGGTGCAGCTGCAGACGCTTCCGGCCAGCGGAACCACGATCGTTGCGGTGCAAGCCGCCAAGACCTCGGCGAGCGGGAAGGGCGCGACGAACGTGGGCGCTCTGAAGTCCGAAGACTTCGCGACGCTGGAAGGAGAAAACTACGTGATCTACTCCGGCGTCTACCACAAGCAGGCCGAAGCCCAGAAGGCGCTCGGCTCGCTGAAGAAGAAGTTCCCGGGCGCGAAGGTCATCCACGTCTCCGAAACGGCGGGCGGAGCCGGTGGCGGCTCCGCGCACGGCGCCAAAAACGGCGCCAAGGGCTCGACGCCGCAGAACCCGGCGCCGCCATCGGCCCTTGAAGGGCTCAGCCACGCCAAGGGCAAAAGCTATGTGGAAAAGTCGAAGAACCTCCCCGACGTCGTCTCGACCGGCTGAGCGATGAGCATCCTCGGCGATCGCAGCGGCCAGCAGCCCCCCACGCCCCCCCGCAGCGAACCCCGCCCGGCCGCGCCGCCGGTGCCGCCTGTGCCGTCGGGGGCTACGGAAGGCGGTCCCGAGCGCAACGGCGGCCGCGAGCGCTCGCCGCTCGAGCGCCGGCGCGACGCGTTGGCCGCGGAGGTCACCGAGCTTCATTGGGATCTCGGCGGGCTGGCCTACGAGATGGCGATCCGCGACCACTTCCGCCTCGACGTCCTCGTGCGCCGGGCCGCCACCCTCCAGGAACGTGACGCCGAGCTCGCCGAGGTCGAGCGCCTGATGCGGATGGATGAGCGGGGCATCGCCGGCAGCTGCCCGAGCTGCTCCGCGCCGCACAGCCGCGGAGCCGTGTACTGCTGGCAGTGCGGCTCTGCGCTCATGCAGAGCCAGCCTGCCCGGGCGCTCACCGACAAGGACGCGCCTACGGACGTCATGGACGCGCTGCTGCTCACTCCCGAGAGCCCGCCCGAGCCTGCGGAGTAACGGGTGGCAGACGAGCGCCGCTGTGAGCAGTGCGGCTCGCCGCTCGACGGCGACCAGCGCTACTGCTTGACCTGCGGCGCCCGCGCCGGCGATCGCAGCCCTGGACTGCGCGAATTGCTCGCCCGCATCCCCGAGGGCGGCGCCTCGGAGGCCGAGACGCCGGTCGCCGAGGCACCGGCCGCCCCTGGCGGCGAGGAGCGGCCCGGGCTCCCTGGGCCACGGATCTCCGCTCTGCTCGTGGCCGTGTTCGTCGGCTTCGGGGCGCTGATCGGCAGCGCAGCGGGCCGCGACGGAGCCGCGCCGGCGCGGCAGGTGCGGCTGCTCGCTCCTCAATCTCAACAGGCAAGCACGCCCGGCACGGGGGAAACGAGCTCGGGGGACGCCGGCGGCGAAAGCGCCGAAGCGCCGGAACTCGAACCGGAAGCGACCCCGAGTGCGGCCCCCACCCAAGCGTCTTCCGGGGCAGCGGGATCCAAGTCGGGCGGCGCGCAGGGTCAGACGGGGGGCGGGTCATCCGGCAGCGGCTCCTCGAGCGCGCCGGCGACGCCCGCGAGGAAGCTGACCTCGATCAAGCACGTCTTCGTGGTCGTGCTCTCCGATCAGCCGTACGCGGCCAACTTCGGGCCGGAATCCGGCGGCCGGTATGTCGCGCACACGCTCGAGTCCAAAGGCGAGCTGCTCCTGCGCTACGACGCGATCGCCCACGAGCAGCTGCCGAACGGCATCGCGCTCCTGAGCGGTCAGGGGCCGACCGCGCAGACGGCTGCCAACTGCCCCGTCTTCGCGCCGCTCGCGCCGGCCTCGCCCGCCGCCAACGGACAGGTGCTCGGCAGCGGCTGCATCTATCCGCAGTCGGTCAAGACGCTGCCGGGGCAGCTCGAAGCAAAGCACCTGAAATGGAAGGCCTACGTCGAGGGGCTCGGCGAATCGCCGGCCCAGCCGGCACCCTGCGGGCGCCCGGCGCCGGGCAGCCCCGACCCGACCCTCGCGGGCGGCGACTACGCGAACTACCGCAATCCCTTCGTCTACTTCGAATCGATCACGGCCGCCTCCACGTGCCAGACCGCCGATGTGGGCCTCGCCGCCCTGAAGGGGGACCTGTCCGGCCCGGCGGCGCGCACGCCCCAGTTCTCATACATCGTCCCCAACCGGTGCCACGACGGCAGCCCCACGCCGTGCGCCGCCGGAGCCCCGGCCGGGCCCACGGCGGCGAGCAAGTGGCTCGAAGGGATCGTCCCGCAGATCCTCGCCTCGAAGGCCTTCAAGAAGGGCGGGCTTCTCATCATCACAGCCGACGAGGCTCCGTCCACCGGCGAATTCGCCGACTCGAGCTCGTGCTGCGGTCAGCCGGCCTACCCGAACTACACAGCGACGGAAATCGATCACGGCGGCGGCGGCGTCGGCGCGCTGCTCCTCTCCCCGTTCATCAAGGGCGGGACGATCAGCCAGGACTCCTACAACCACTTCTCGCTGCTGCGCACGATCGAGGACGTGTTCGGCCTCAGCCACCTCGGATACGCCGGCCTGCCGGCGATCGAGTCCTTCAAGCCGTCGCTGCTCAACGCGGCTGCCGCGCGGCACTGAACGAGACCGGGCCGGGGATACCAGCCGAGGACGCCGGCCCGGGCGGGCCGAGGCCGCGGCGGCGCCCTAGACGCCGGCGAGCTCGCGGTAGGTGACCGCCCGGCGGAAGGTCGAGCGCTGCAGCACCCACTCCAGCGCCATCATGTGGCGGACGTGGCGCAGGTCCGCGGGGTGCAGGTCGAGCCGCAGCGTCGAGGTCGGCAGCATCGCCCCCGCCCGCACAAGCGGCGGCGAGAGCATCCGCCCCAACAGCCCGTCGGCCGCGAAGCTGAAAGCGGGCGCGCGCGAGGCCGTCGCCGGCGAGCCGGAGTCGTCCTCGGCGGCGCGCTGCACGCGCAGCAGCCCGGCCCACCAGCGAAAGCGGCGGCGCAGCTCATGGCGCAGCACGGAGGTGTACGCGTAGGCCGGCGCGACGAAGCCGTCGGGCTCGATCCCGGCGAGCTTCATCACGCGCCAGCCGGCGTGGACCGCGCGGCGCGTCTCGTCCTCGCCGAGCCCGGTGAACTCGCCGGGTCGGTGCGAGAGCAGGCCGCCGCGGCGCAGGCACACGTGCTGGAAGCCGTGCTGTGCGATCGAGTCGCCGGCCCGGCGCCGCTCGGCCAGCCAGCTGACCATCTCGGGCGAGCGCTCGCCGACCGGGTGCAGGTCACGGGCGGGGATCACGAGCAGCGTGACCCGGTCGACGCCGTGGTCGCCGAGCCAGTCGCGGATCACCGCGCAGCGCTCGTAGGTCGCCGGCTCGATTCCGTGGAGCGCGACCGCGATCGTGCGGCCGCGCTTGACTGGCGCCGCTCCCTGCATCTCCCTCATCCCGGGCACTTCCCGACCTTCCTCGCCGTTCCTGTGACCATGTGGTGAAACCGGGCTGCTCACGCCGCCCTCGCATCCCCGCCCGCCCGTGCAGCGAGCGCCTCGCGCGCGAGCGCCAGGCGGTAGCCGTCGCCCAGCAGCGACAGCGCCCGCTCCCATGTGCGCCCGCGGACGGCACGCAGAGCTGCGCCGGCGAGAGCCTGCCGGCGCAACGGCGCCGCCGCCAGCTCGAGCACAGCGTCGGCCAGCACCTGCGGCTCGGGCGCGCGCAGCAGGCCCGTGACGCCGTCCTCGATCAGCGACAGCGGACCACCCTCCGCGACGGCTATGACCGGCAACCCGCTCGCCTGCGCCTCGAGGATCACCTGGCCGAACGTGTCGGTCCGGCTCGGGAAGAGGAACACGTCCGCGTCGGCGTATGCCTGCGCCAGCTCTGCGCCGTCGAGCCAGCCGAGCAGGCTGACATCCGGGCCGAGCAGCGCGGCCAGCCGTTCCTGCTCGGGGCCGCCGCCGGCGACCATCAGGTGCAGCCTCGGCTCGCGCTCGCGTGCCGCCAGGAACGTCTCGGCGAGCAGCTCGACGCCCTTCTCGCGGGTGATCCGTCCCGAGTAGAGCACGCGCAGGACACCGTCGTCGCGGCGGCGGCGCAGCGACGGGTCGAAGCGGTCCGTATCGACGCCGCGGTCCCACCGCAGCACGCGCTCGGGCGGCGTTCCGATCGCGGCGAGAGCGGCGTCGGAGGCTACGCTCGGCGAGAGCACGACCTCGCAGGCGCTGTAGAACAGCGTCACCGCGGCCTGCATCGCCTCGGCCAGCCGCACCTGGCCGCTCCGCACCCCCGCGTAGGCGGCCAGCTCCGTGTGGTAGCTGCCGATCAGCGGCAGCCGCAGCGCTCGCGCGGTCAGGGCCGCCCCGATCCCGGCCGGCCCGGGTGAGCAGACGTGGACGGCGTCGAAGCAGCCGTCGGCGAGCGCCTGCACGACGCCGGGCAGGCTCGGGACGCCGACCCGCAGGCCCGGGTAGAACGGCACCTCGATCTCGCAGACCGCCGCCAGGCGGCGGTCCACCTCGGGATCGGTGCCGAGCACCTCGATCTCGAAGCCCGGCACCCCGCGCTCGCGGATCTCCTGGATCGTGCGGCTGACGCCGTGCGTCGAGCCGATCCCGTCCGCCACGATCGCGACGCGCGGCACATCGTCGCCCCGTGCGGTCGGCGCGCCGGCCGGAACCGCGGCCGGCACAGAAGTCCGTGGGCCGCAGGGCGAGATCGCCCGCAGCTTGGACTGCTCGTTCGCCAGGAACGCGGCCGCCGGCGCGTAGGGGACCGCTGCGATGCAGGCGTCGAACAGGCCGCCGGCGGCGCTCGCCGCGTCCAGCTCGCCGTGGGCGGCCGCGAGCACCATCTCCACGGCTCCGGCCAGCCGCCGCTCGTGCGCGCGGCAGGCGCGCCGGAACAGGTCGCCGTGGCTGAACTCCTCCGACTGCATGCGGGCGATCACCTGCTCGCCGTCGAGGTCGTGGAGGTCCAGCGCGCGCAGCCACGCCCCGAGCAGCGCGCGGGCGTCCTGCGCCGAGACCTCGCCCAGCGCCGAGCCTTCGCGAGCGTCGCCCTCGCGCAGCAGGCGCGAGGCCATGCTCAGCACGCGCAGCGGATCGGGTGACGGCGCCGACGTGAGGTCGCCGACCCCCAGCGCGCGGATCGCGAGCGCGATCGCGGCGTGCGCCCACTTCGCCGCGCTGCCCTGCGCGCCGCGGGCAGTCGCCTCGCCGGCGCGCACGCGCGCCAGGAACTCGCCGGGGTCGGCAGCGAGAGGGGTTTCGGTCCACGTGCGCCCGATGTCGACGCCCGCGTGATCGTCGCTCCCGGCGATCCCGATGCCGTCGCGGGTCGCCACGTACATCTCGGCCGGGCGGTTGAGCTCCGGTGCGCGGGCGCCGTTGCGGACCTCCCAGACCCCGAACAGCTCCGCCAGCCGCCGGCGGTGGCGCGCGGTCAGTGGCGCCGCGACCGTGTAATAGGGGTGCGCCAGGGCGCACGCGATCTCGCGCTCGTACATGTAGGCGGCGCAGAGCTCGACGTCGCTCCGGTGCGCCTGCAGCCAGTCGTGATCCTCGGGTGTGATCCCGTAGCAGAGGACGTGCACGGCCTGCGGCTCGCCGCGGAAGCCGGCCGTCAGCTCCTCGGAGACGAACACGCCGGGGCGCTCGGCGATCTGCATCACGCCGTCGATCGTGTCGTGGTCGGTGATCGTCACGAAATCCATGCCGCGCCGCTTGGCGAGCGCGTAGACCTCCTCGGGCGGCGTCGCGCACTCGGGCAACCCGACGGCGCGCTGGACGCCGAGGCGGGAGCGCTCCGAAGCGTCGGAGTGGCAGTGCATGTCGGCCCGGCTCGCCGGCTCGGCTGCCGGCGCGATCTTCTCGATCTTCTCTCGTTCGTTCATGACATGAGGATTCCCCTGCAAAGCAAGGTTTTCTGTGATCAAGCGGGAACGATCGTGTGAACTCGCCGTGAACGCCTTAGAGACGTGCCGTAAGCTGCCCCGCCGTGCACACGCCCCCGATCGTCCTCGCCACCAGCCTGATCAGCTATTTCCAGGCCGTCGTCCTCGGGCTCACCCAGGGGATCGCCGAGCCGTTTCCGATCTCGAGCCTCGGCCACGCCGTGGTGCTGCCCGCCCTGTTCGGCTGGAACATCCACCAGAACGACAAGTTCTTCCTGACGTTCCTGATCGCCACGCACTTCGCCACGGCGGTCGTGCTGCTGCTGTTCTTCCTGAAGGACTGGGTGCTGATCGTCAAGGGCATCCTGCGCTCGCTGCGGATGCGCGAGATCCGCGCCGAGGACACCTACGCGCGCCTCGGCTGGCTTCTGATCGCCGGCACGATCCCGGTCGGGATCATCGGCCTGCTGCTGCAGGACCCGATCCGCAAACTGTTCGCCTCGCCGTCGGTCGCGGCGGCGTTCCTGATCGTCAACGGGATCGCGCTGCTGCTGTTCGAGCGGCTGCGCCGCCGCCCGCCGAAACCGGGCGATGGCCTCGGCGACTCAGACGGGCGGCTCGCGAAGCTCACCTGGCGCCAGACGATCGGCGTCGGCACCTCGCAGGCGTTCGCGCTGATCCCAGGCCTCTCGCGCTCCGGCTTCACGATGGGCGGCGGGCTGCTCGCCGGCCTCTCGAACGAGGACGCGGCACGCTTCGGGTTCCTGCTCGCGACGCCCGTGATCTTCGCGGCGGCCGCGCTGAAGCTGCCGGAACTGCTCGGCTCGGAGGGCGCCGGCGTGCGGGGGCCGGCACTCGTCGGCGCGCTCTGTGCGGCGGGGACGACCTTCTTCGCGGTCAGGTTCCTGCTGCGCTTCTTCCAGAGCGGCCGGCTGACGCCGTTCGGCATCTACTGCATCGCGTTCGGCTCCTTCTGCACGATCGTCTTCGCGTTCGACTGATCGCCGCGCCGTGCGGCGCCGGCTCAGCTCTCGGGCGCCGAGCGCGGGCCGGACTCGAACCACGCGAAGGCGAAGCAGGCGAGCGCGACGATCAGCGCCGCGATGCCGTGCTTCGTGTGGTGATGGCTCGCCTCCGGGTCGGTGGCCGACACGTGCCCGGGGAAGAAGGAGGGCAGCGAGTGCGCCGGCTCGACGAAGTAGATGATCGCCACGACCACCAGCAGGATGCCGAGGACCACGGCGGGGATCACAAGGCGACGACGATCTCCCATCGCCGCGAAGGGTAGTGCAACGCTCGACGCGGGTCCGAAGATGCCGCTCCGGCGCGCCATCATGTGAATCCATGCCATTGCCCAAGACACCGCCGAAGATGTTCGAGACGCGCAGCCAGGCCTGGCAGGAGGTCGGGCTGCTGAGGCAGATCAGCCCGAAAGTGGTCAAACGGGCGCGCCTCGAGTTCCTCGTGCTGCTGCCGCTCTTCGTCGGCATCGTGCTGCTCTACGAACACCGGGCCGAGCTGTTCGGCCGCGAGGTCGGCGCCTACACCGACTCGCACCACGTCTTCCACCCGGCGCACCACTACCTGGAACCGGCAATCGACACGCCGATCAAGGTGATCACGGTCGTGCTGCTGGTGATCCTCGGCTGGACGATCGCGCGCGACGTCGGTCGCGGGCTCGGTCCGGCGCTGTTCCGCCGCCTGGATCCCGCGACGGCCGGCACCGTCGGCTTCCTGATCCGGCTCTGCACCGTCGTGCTGGCGCTGATCGTGGCCCTGCAGGTCGCCGGCATCGAAGCCAAAACGCTCGCCCTCGGCGGCGCGTTCACGGCTGTGATCCTCGGTCTCGCCGCCCAACAGACGCTCGGCAACCTGTTCGCGGGCACGGTGCTCCTGAGCGCGCGCCCGTTCCGCGTCGGCGAGCGCGTGCGCCTGCAGGGCGGAGGCCTCGCGGGCCAGATCGAGGGCGTGGTGTCCTCGCTCGGGCTGCTCTACACCACGTTCGCGACCGGCGAGGACTCGATCATGGTGCCCAACAGCGTCGTGCTGAACGTCGCGATCCTGCCGCTGCGCGAGCCCGAGGCAGTGAACCTGCGGGCGCGGCTGCGCGCGGGCATGACGCCCGGAGATCTGCAGGAGATCCTCGAGCGCACGCTGCAGACGCCGCTGCGCGACTCGCCGCGGATCACGCTCGAGGAGCTCGACGGGGAGGAGGTCGTCGTGCGGATCGCCGCGACTCCTCGCGTCGCCAGCGAAGGGCGCCAGCTGGCCAGCGAACTGCTCTCGGTCGTCTCGCGCGAGACCCGCAACCGCGCCGTGGAGGAGGCCGGCGACGGCGACGGCGCCGGGCGAGTGGAGAGTGCCGGCCCGGCCGGGGCCTCCGGACGCGGCGAGGAGATCTCCTAGCGCGAGACCGCGTAGCGCAGGAACAGATAGGAGTCGCTGCGCATCACGCCGAGCAGTTCGAGAGGCGCGGGCGGCTCGAGCTCGGCGCCGGCCAGGATGCGAAGCGCCTCGCCGGCGCTGGGCTCGCCTCCGGCCAGCACCGGCGAGATCGTGAGGAACATCTCATCGACGAGTCCGCGGGCGAGCAGCTCGCGCGCGAGGTGCGGCCCGCCCTCGCACAGCAGGCACGCGATCGCGAAGCGAGGAGTCAGCTCCTCGATCGCGGCCGCCAGGTCGAGCTGACCTCCGGCCGAGCGCACGTACTCGATCTGCGCGCCGGGCTCGGGCAGGCTCGCCGAGGACGCCGTCAGGATCGCGACGCGGGAGTCGGGCTCGCGCAGGATCGGGATGTCCTCCGGCAGCGCGAGGCGGCCCGAGACGATGCAGGCGATCGGCTCGGGCGCGAGCCCGCGACGCTCGCGCAGCTCGCGCAGCGAGTCGTCGCGGAGGATCCGCCCGTAGCGCTCGGTCCGTACGGTCCCGGCGCCGACCAGGATGCCGTCGGCCGCCGCCCGCAGCGCGTGGAACAGCTCCCGGTCGGCGGCCCCGCTGATCGGCCCGGAGCGGCCGGCGAGCGTGGCGCGGCCGTCGGCGGTGGCGATCATGTTGAGCAGCACGCGTGGGCGCGGAGGCGGCTCGGACGGGCGCTCCCACAGCCCGAGCCGTTCGGTCAGCTCGCTCGCCGGGAGCGGCTCCGCGGACGGATCGAGTCCCCGCAGCAGGGGCTCGGAGGCTCCCTTGGCCCCGGGTGTCGACGGCTCGGCGCCGGGCATTCGCTCACCCTAGCCGCGAGGCCGCGGCTCCTACTCCGTCTGCGGGAGCGAGACGGCGATCCCGCGGACAACATCTCGTCAACACGTGCGCGGCGGGACATGCTACGGTCGTGCCGTATGGCCGGGTAAAAGACCGGCGAAAGTAGTGCAAGCGCTCGCAGGTCGAAGCTCTGAGCAGCATCCTCCGCGTAGCAGCCTCGCACACACCGTGGAGGAGTTCACACAATGCCTACCGGCACCGTTAAGTGGTTCAGCGACGACAAGGGTTTCGGGTTCATCACCCCGGACGACGGCGACAAGGACCTTTTCGTCCACCACACCGGAATCAACGGCGAGGGCTATCGCTCGCTCCAGGAGGGCGCCAAGGTGTCCTACGACCCGGAGCAGGGTGACAAGGGCCCGAAGGCCGTAAACGTCACGACGATCTGATCCTGACTGGAGCGGAACGCTGCTCAGGGCCCGCCTCGGCGGGCCCTCTGCGTTCGGTGAGCTGAGCATGACCGCCGGAGCGAGCACGCTGCCGCTGCCGGACGGCCAGGCGCCTGCCGGTCGCGGACTCTCCGTCGGGGATTCCGGCGAGCGCACCGGGACGAGCGCCCTGCAGGTCGCCGTCGGGGTCTCGCTGGCCGCGATCGTCGCGCTGTGCCTGCTCGTCGTCGTGATCGCGGCCAACCGGCCGAGCCTGCTGGCCCCCGCGACGCACGACAACTTCTACCCGCGCTGGATGGCGGGCCCGCTCGGCGGGCTCTGGACGGGTCTGACGGACAACGGCACCACGCTGAGGTACTGGTTCAGCGGCGCGATCGTGCTGATGTACGTCGCCTACGGGGTCGTGCTGAAGGGCTCCGCGCGCGTCCGGCCGCGCTGGATCCTGGCGACCGTCCTCGCCGTGCACGTGGTCTTCATCCTCTCGCCGCCGCTGGCGCTGACGGACGTCTTCAACTACATCAACTACGGGCGCATGGAGTGGGTGCACCACCTCAACCCGTACACGACGATCCCGATCCTCGAGCCGCACGACGACCCGAGCTACGCGCTGAGCAACTGGCACCAGCTGCTCAGCCCATACGGTCCGTTGTTCACGATGCTGACGTTCGTCGTGGTGCCGCTCGGGGTCGCGGCCTCCTTCTGGGCGCTGAAGGTCGTGCTGGCGGCCGCCAGCCTCGGCACGCTGCTGCTGGTCTACAAGTCGGCCCGGCTGCTCGGACGCGATCCGATCTGGGCCGTCGCGCTGGTCGGCCTGAACCCGATCGTGCTGGTGTGGGGCCTCGGCGGCGACCACAACGACTTCGTGATGATGTTCTGCATCATGCTCGGCTTCTACCTGCTGCTGCGCGCGCGGGAGTCCGAGCGCGCGCGGCCGCAGCGCCCGCGCCCGCGCGAATGGCTCGTCCCGGCCTCGCCGGAGCTGGTGGGGGCAGGCTCCGCGTTCGTCGTCGCCGCCGGCCTGAAGGCGTCGGCCGCGGTCCTGATCCCGGTCGTGCTCGCGGGGCTGGCGAGAAATCGCCGCGCGCTCGCGCAGGTGGTCGCCGGGATGGTGCTGGCAGCGTTCATCGTCGGCGGGCTGAGCCTGTTCGCCTTCGGCCTTCACATCCCCGACCTCAGCACCCAGTCGCGGCTCGTCACCAGCGAGAGCGTCCCGAATCTGATCGGGCTCGCGATCGGGGCGGGCGGCGAGACCCTGGCGCTGCACAAAGTCATGACGCTGACGCTGATCGCGTCGGTGGCGGCGTGCTGCTGGTACGCGTGGCGGCCTCGTCGCGGCGAGGGCGCGGGCGAGGCCGGCATCGCCGAACGGACGATCGTCGCCTGCGGCTGGGCGAGCGTCGCGCTGCTCGTGACGCTCAGCTGGGTGCTGCCCTGGTATGTGCTGTGGGTGCTACCGCTCGCCGCGCTGTCGGCCTCGCGGTGGCTGCGCGCGACCGCGCTGGTCCTCGGCGTCTACCTGATCATCGCGTGGGCCCCGGCCTCGGGGCTGCTCTGGGACGCGATCGGCTTCCATCCCGAAAAGACCTCGCTCGGACGGCTGCACCAGCGCTACGTGCGCGAGCTCCTGAACTGAGAGCGAGGCGCGGTCACGCCGCAGGCGTCCCGCGCCGGGCCGCCGTGCGGCTGGGCCGCGGTCACCCGTCCTCGGGCGGGCGCCGCTCCTGCTTGCGCTGCGCGTTGCGGCGCTTCTCCGCCAGGCGGCGCTCGCGCGAGCCGGATGTCGGGCCGGTCGCGCGCCGGCTGCGCGGCACCTCGAGCGCGCTCGAGATCCGCTCCGCCAGCCGCGCGAGCGCGAGCTCGCGATTGCGAGCCTGCGAGCGGGCGTCCTGCGCCACGGCCACGACCCGCGGGCCGGCGCGCTCGAGCAGACGTTCGCGCTGGGCCGGGCTGAGCGTGGAAGATGCGCGGACGTCGAAGATCGCTTCGACGCGCGAGGCCGTCACATTGGCATGCTGGCCGCCCGGGCCCGAGGAGCGACTCGTCCGCAGCGTGATCTCCGACAGCGGCAGCGACAGCGAGCCGCGGACCGGCAGCCCCGAAGGGGGGGCGGGCTCGTCGTTCAGCTCGTCGTTCAGCTCTGGCCCTCGCGCAGATCGTGGACGGCGCGCACGCGCCCCTCCTCGCCCTCCGGGACGCGTCCGTCGCGCCCGACATAGCCGTCCTTGCCGCCGGTGATCAGATAGACCGCATCGACGTCGCCGGCGTTGCGGATCTTGCGGGGGGTCGCGGCGTCGACGCGCGCGAGACCGCCGGCCGAGAGCGTTTGCACCGAACCGTCGCCGAACTCCATCTCGATCTCGCCGCGGTGCACGAAGTACAGCTCCTCCTGCTCGTCGTGGAAGTGGAAGCCCGTCTCGATGCCGGGCGGGAGCACGATCGCGTTGACGCCGAAGGCGGTGACCCCCAGGCCCTGACGGATCTTGCGAAAGCCCGGCCCGTCACCCAGATCGTCGATCTGGGCCACAGACCAGCCCTCGCCACTCCTCACCTGCTGATACTCGCTCGAAGCCTCCATCTCGAACTCCTCCTCACCGATCGCCGGGTCCCGGCCCCCAGCGGGTCCGGTCGCGCGCCGCACCGTAGGGCGCCTACTCGTGCGCCGGCCCGGGCGGCCGCCGACCCAGTATGACCTCCGCGCGGTGAGCCGGCCCAGCGGACGCTAGTGCTCGGCCACGGTGCCGCCCTCCGGTGAGAGCGGCCGGCCCTCCTCGGCCCAGCGCACCAGGCCGCCCTCCAGCGAGTAAGCCTCGTAGCCCGCCGTGCGGAAGGCTTCGGCGGCCATCGTCGAACGCGAGCCGACACGGCAGTAGAAGACGACGGCGCGCTCACTGTCGACGCTGCCCGCCTCGCCGGTGAGCCGGTTCAGCTCGATGTGGCGGGTGCCCTCGATGTGGCCCGCCTGGCGCTCATGCGGCTCGCGGACGTCGATCACCTGCAGCGCGGGCTCGCTGCTCAGCCACTCAGCCAGGCGCTGAGGGTCGATCTGCATCTCGGCACGGGTGCTCACGCCGCTGAGCGTAGCGGCGACGAAGCGGAGGTCCGGATGGCGCTAGTAGACGGGCGGCTCGCGGTAGGCGTCGCGTTCGACGATCCGCTCGCCGGGCTCGCGGCGCGCGCTCCAGGCGATCATCCAGAACAGCGACAGCACGAGGCCGGCGATCCCCACGATCCCGGCCGTCCATCAGAGCGCCGCGAAGGCGGCTCGGCATCACTAGGATCAACGCGTATGGAGGCGGTTAGCGACGTCTACACGATCCCGCAGGAGCATCTTGACTTCTGCGCCACGATCGGCCAGATCGCTCGCGAGCGGATCGCCCCGCGGTCGGCGGAGATCGACGAGAAGGCCGAGTATCCGTGGGACGTGCGGCGCCTCCTGGCCGAGCAGGACATCCTGGGCCTGCCGTTCCCGGTCGAGTACGGCGGCACCGGCACCGGCACGCTGATGCTGAACATGGCCGTCGAGGAGATCGCGAAGGTCGACGCGGCGTGCGCCCTGATCCTGATGGTCCAGGAGCTCGGCACGCTGCCGATCCAGCTCTACGGGAGCGATGAGCTGAAGGAGCGCTTCCTCCCGCGCTGCGCGACCGGCGAGTGGTCGCCCGCGTTCGCGCTGTCAGAGCCCGAGGCGGGCTCCGACCCCGCGGGGATGAAGACGACGGCCGTGCTGGACGGCGACGAATGGGTGATCAACGGCACCAAGAACTGGATCAGCAACCTCGGGATCGCCGACTTCTACATCTGCTTCGCGGTCAGCGATCGCGAGAGCCGGCGGATGACCGCGTTCGTCGTCGAGGCCGACAGGCCGGGCTTCAGCGTCGGCAAGCTCGAGCACAAGCTCGGGATCCGCGCGTCGCCGACGGGGCAGCCGATCTTCGAGGAAGTGCGGGTGCCGCAGGAGAACGTGATCGGAGAGGTCGGCAGGGGCCTGTCGGTCGCGCTCGGCACGCTCGAGCGCACACGCCTCGGCGCGGCCGCGCAGGCCGTCGGGATCGCCCAGGGGGCCACCGACTACGCCGTCGGCTACGCGGCCGAGCGCCGGCAGTTCGGCCGCGCGATCAACGAGTTCCAGGGGATCAGCTTCAAGCTCGCCGAGATGGAGACGCGCACCGCCGCCGCGCGCGAGCTGCTCTACAAGGCCTGCGCGATGGCCGACCAGGGCCACCCCGATCGCGCCAAGTACTCCTCGATGGCCAAGGTCTTCTGCTCGGACACCGCGATGGCCGTCACGATCGAGGCCGTGCAGGTGCTCGGCGGCTACGGTTACGTCAAGGAGTACCCGGTCGAGCGCATGATGCGAGACGCCAAGATCACCCAGATCTACGAGGGCACCAACGAGATCCAGCGGCTGGTAATCGCCCGCACGCTGAAGTAGGAGTGAGGCGAGGATGAGGCGCCACAGCAACCACGCGCCCTATGGATCGCTCCGCCGCGCCGGGATCGCGGCCCTGATCGCGATGTCGCTGGGACTGGTGGTGCTGGTCGTCGGCCAGGGCTTCAGCTCGATCGGCGCGGTCCGGGCGCTCGAGGACGTCGCGCTGGGCGTGATCGTCGCGGCGGCGCTGATGGGCGCCGTTGCCTTCGTCGCCGTTCGCATGGCCG
This sequence comes from uncultured Solirubrobacteraceae bacterium, assembly GCA_963721285.1. Classification (GTDB taxonomy): domain Bacteria; phylum Actinomycetota; class Thermoleophilia; order Solirubrobacterales; family Solirubrobacteraceae; genus Palsa-744. The sequence continues at coordinate 233,943 of CAVRIN010000006.1, forward strand.
GCTGGCGCGACCCCGAGTCCGAGACGGAGTTCGAGGAGATCGTGCGCCACTCCGAGCGGCTGGCCCGGGAGGGCCTGGCCGTCGAGCCCGACGAAAGCGACTTCCTCGAGCTCGACCCGCTCGACGACGGCGACTTCGAGGAGCTGGTGCGCGAGGCGCTCGACGACCTCCCCGACCTGCTGCGCAACGCGCTCACGCACGTCGCCGTGGTGATCTCCGACGGCGGGCGCCGCGCCGGCGCCTACGGCCTCTACGAAGGCGACGGCGCCACCCGCGACGACGTCCACGATCGGATCGTGATCTTCCGCGACACGCTGCGCCGCGACTTCGGCCACGACGGCGACCTCCTGCGCGACCAGGTGACCCGCACCGTACGCCACGAGCTCGCGCATCACGTCGGGTTCGATGAGCTCGGCGTCAGCCGGCTCGACCTCTGAGAACGCTCTAGACTCACTCGCGCCATGCCCGCCAACGAGGTCTCGACGGACGGCGAGCCGCAGGCTGCGCCGAGCGCTGATCGGCAGCCCACGGGGCACGGACCGGGCCGCGCGCCAGACTTCTTCGTGGTCGGCCACCAGAAGTGCGGCACGACCGCGCTGTACCTGATGCTCAGCGAGCACCCGCAGGTGTTCATGCCGCCGGACGTCAAGGAGCCGTGGTATTTCGGCCGGGAGCTGCGCTCGCGCTTCGAGAAACCCAGCACGCACAGCCGTCCCACCACGCTGGACGACTACCTCGCGCTGTTCGCGGACGCCGGGCCCGGGCAGCTCGTCGGAGAGGCCTCGCCGCAATACATACGGTCGGTTTACGCCGCACGGGAAATCGCCGAGCTCCGACCGGACGCAAAGATCGTCGCGGTCTTGCGCGAGCCCGCGTCTTTCCTGCGCTCGCTGCACATGCAGCTGCTCACGACTCACATCGAGGACGAGACCGACTTCGCAAAGGCGATCGAGCTCGAGCCCCGGCGCCGCGAGGGCAAGAGCATCCCGCGCCGGTCGGTGTCCCCGCAGTCGCTGCTGTACTCCGATCACGTGCGCTACGTCGAGCAGCTCGGCCGCCTTCACGAGGCGTTCCCGCGCGAGCAGGTACGGGTGCTGATCTACGACGATTTCCGCGCCGACAACCGCACCGTGCTTGCGCAGGTCCTCGAGTTCCTGGATCTCGACCCGAGCGTCGAGATCGAGCCGATCCGCACGAAACCACTGCCCGGCGTGCGGTCCAGGCGTTTGCACGAACTGCGTGGCGCGGTCCGCAGGGCGAATCTCAACCCGGCGAAACGCGGCAGGCTGGTGCGCGCGATCGACGCGGTGATGCCCCAGCGCCTCGACAGCAGAGCGATCGCCAAGGGCTTTCGGTCAGTCGCCTACCGTCCCCAGCGGCCCGCGGACGAGCGGCTGATCGGGGAACTGAGGCGCCGTTTCAAGCCTGAGGTCGAGGCCGCCGGCGAATACCTCGGCCGCGATCTGGTCTCCCTCTGGGGCTACGACCGCCTAAGCTGACAACGCCCCGCCGCCCTCGCAGACAACTCGAACCAAAGGAGCAACTTCCAGATGCCCGAAGCCGTAATCGTCGACGCCGTCCGCACTCCGATCGGGCGAGCAGTCAAGGGTTCGCTGAAATCGGTGCGCGCCGACGACCTGGCGGCGATTCCGCTGCAGGCGCTGATCGAGCGCAACCCGGAGGTCGAGTCAGGCTCGATCGTCGACGTGATGATGGGCTGCGGCTTCTCCGAGGGCGAGTCCGGCTACAACATCGGCCGCAACGCGACGCTGCTGGCCGGGATCGACCACCACGTCCCCGGCACGACCGTCAACCGCTTCTGCGCCTCCTCGCTGCAGACGACGCGCATGGCCTTCCACGCCATCAAGGCGGGCGAGGGCGACACCTACATCGCCGCCGGGGTGGAGGCCGTCTCGCGCGCGGGCAAAGGCGCCGACTTCCAGTTCCACCCGAAGCTCGACGGCTCGGAGAACTCGGTCTACAACGTCTATATCCCGATGGGACTCACGGCGGAGAACGTCGCCGATCGCTGCAAGGTGAGCCGCGAGGCGCAGGACGAGTGGGCCGTGATCTCCCAGAACCGCGCGGTCGACTCGCAGGAGTCGGGCCACTTCGACAAAGAGATCGTGCCGGTCACCGCTCCGGCCCACACGGTCACCGACAAGGAGGGCAACGAGGTCGAGGTGCCCGAGCAGGTGGTCACCAAGGACGATGGCCCGCGCGCCGGCACCACGTTCGAGAAGCTCTCGCAACTGCCTCCGGCCTTCAAGCCGGAGGGCTCGGTGACCGCCGGCAACGCCTGCCCGCTCAACGACGGCGCCGCGGCGCTGCTGGTGATGTCCGACGAGCGCGCGAAGGAGCTCGGCCTTCAGCCGAAGGTCAGGATCATCGCCTCGACGGTGACGGCGATCCGCCCCGAGATCATGGGCCTCGGCCCGATCCCGGCGATCGAGAAACTGCTCGCCGAGACGAAGATGACGATGGACGACATCGACGTCGTGGAGATCAACGAGGCGTTCGCGGCGCAGATCGTGCCGTGCAAAGAAGACCTCGGGATCGACGACGAGAAGCTGAACCCGTTCGGCGGCGCGATCGCGCTCGGGCATCCGTTCGGCATGACGGGCGCCCGCATCATGACGACGCTGATCAACGACCTCGAGACGCTCGACGGCACCTATGGGATCGAGTCGATGTGCGTCGCCGGCGGCATGGGCATGGCGATGCTGGTCGAACGCCTCAAGTAGATCTTTTTAGAGGGGGGCGGTGACGCGCGGGACCGATTCCCGCGCGTCGTGGCGCCGATGGCGACGCGCCGGGGGCGGGCCATCTGCCGTCCCGCGCTCGCGGCTAGGATCGTGCAATGGATCAGGCCGAGCTCAAGGGGATCCAGGCTCCTCTGAAGGAGCGCTACCTGGAGGAGCCCGAGGCCGCGCTCGTGACGCTGAGCGCGACCGGCAGGCTGGACGATGGCATCTCGTGCTCGGTCGACACCGGCCGCGCGCTCGCCACGGCGGGATTGCACCCCGCGAGCGGCGGCGACGGGTCGTTGCTGTGCTCGGGCGACATGCTGCTGCAGGCGCTGGCTGTGTGCGCCGGCGTCACGCTGCGCGCCGTCTCGACCTCGCTCGGCATCCCAGTCGAGTCCGGCACGGTCTGCGCCGAGGGCGACCTCGACTTTCGCGGCACGATGTCGGTCGACCGCGACGCGCCGGTCGGCTTCCGCGAGATCAGGCTGAGCTTCGAGCTCGAGACCGACGCGGACGAGGAGGACCTCGCGACGCTGCTGAAGCTCACCGAGCGCTACTGCGTCGTGCTGCAGACGCTTGCCGACGGCCCGCAGCTGTCGGCGACGCTCAGCCATGCCTAGCCCTCCCGACCAGGACCCCGATACCCCCCTCCCGCAGCGCGCAGGCGCGGGGATCGTCTACTCCGCCGCCGGCGAGCTGCACGTAGGCGAGGCGCTCGCGTCGGCGCGTTCGTCGCTGCGGCACAACCGCGTACCCCACGTTCTGTTCGCCGACCGCGACGTGGAGGCGCCCGCGGGACTGACGGTGACGCGCTTCCAGCCGTGCGGCAACCCATACGCGGACAAGATCATCAACATGCGGCGCTCGCCGTTCGAGCGCACGATCTACCTCGACACCGACACGTACGTCGTCGCCGAGATCACGCATCTGCTCGAGCTGCTCGCGAGCTACGACGTGGCGGCCGCCCACGCGCCCGGCTATCGCGGCATGCCCGATCCCGAGGTGCCTGCCGCCTTCTACGAGCTGAACACGGGCGTCATCGCCTGGCGGGCCGGTGCAGCGGCCGACGCGTTCCTGCGCGACTGGGAGGACACCTACGTGGCGTGGGCGCTGGACCCGCCGTTCCCCGGCGCGGGTGGGGGCTCAGGCAAGGTGGGCGGCGCGTCGGCGGCCCGGGCGGGCGACCAGCCGGCGTTCCGCCGCTGCATCTGGCAGCACGGCATGTGTCTTTACGTGCTCGGCCCGGAGTACAACCTGCGCCTCGGCGAGCCGGCGACGGTCGTCGCGCAGGTTCGGCTGCTCCACGGGCGCCACCCAGACTATGAGGCGCTGGCCGCGCGGGTAAACGACCGGGGAGGGCCGCGGCGCTGGCCCCGGCGTCCGAGTCTCCGCGAGCGGGCCGTGCGGGCGCTGCGGCGCCGCGGTGCCCGCGGTTGAAGAGAGATCGGCGCCCTCAGGCGTCGTAGCCCCAGAAGGAGAGCATGTCGCGCCCCAGCAGCTCCGAGAGCGCCGCAACCTCGCCGCGGTAGCGCTCGTGCACCTCGCGCATCACCTGCTCATCGGGGGGTGAGGGCTCCTCGAACACCAGGCGCCGGCGGAACGCCCGCATCGCGCTGCCCCTGCGCTCGGCCGGCACCAGCCGCTTGACAACCGTCTTGGCGGCGCGTGTCGCGGGGCTCCTGCCCACGGCCACGCCAGTGAGGAGGTCGTCGAGACGCTGCGAACGCATCCGGCGGTCGGACGGGTTCGCCTTCACCGGCTCGAGCTGCACGGGTTGCAGGCCAAGGAACTCCTGGACGCGCTGCAGTGTGGCCTCGTTGTCGGCGTGGAAGTCCTCGTAGACGAGTACCAACAGCCGCTCGGCGCCGAGCGCCCCGATGTAGCGGCGCAGCTGCTCGGCGTAGCGGACGTGATCGGAATAGAGCAGCATCTGGGGGAGGTGCGACCGCCTCGGCACGCGCCGGCCCTCTCGGCGCTGTGGCTCCAGCGCGAGCGCCCGGCCGAGATCGCGCTCGGTCTCGATGTGGTCGCGCAGCATCTGCTCGTGGAGCGAGCGTAGGAAGGCGTACGGCTCGCGCACGATCGCGACCGCCCGGGCATCGGGGTTCACGCTCGCGATGCCGGCCGCGGCGACCCGTGAGCGCAGATAGGAGGAGGAGGCCTCACCGGCCAGCTGGTCCTCGCGTGCGTCGGCGAACAGCGCGAGATAGCTCTCGAGCGTTTCCGGGACCTCGCCCGAGCGCGCGGGCTGAAAGCGTGGCCTCATGTCCTCGGCGAAGTACCACGGCTCCTTGAAGTCGGGCATGAAGATGCGCGGGTGCCGCCGCAGCATCGCGTAGAGCGCCGTGGTTCCGCACTTGGGATGGCCGACGATGAAGAAATCGGGCGCCCGCGCCCGCTCCGCCGGCACGGGGGTGGCCTCAGCCGAGGCGGTCATAGCCCCACAGCGAGACGAGGTCGCGGCCGAGGTACTCGCTGACGGCGCGCACCTCCGGCAGGTAGCGCAGGCGCAGCTCGTGCATCAGCTCCTCGTCAGGCGGGGGAGGAGTCCCGTAGACCCCATCCCGGACCTGGCGAAGTCCCTGGCGACGCAGCCGGCGCGGCGTCACTGCCTTGATCGCGGCCTTCGCCGGGCGCATCGCCGGGCCGTGGCCCATGTAGAGGGAGCGCACCAGGCCGTACATCCGGGGGGAGCGGACCAACACCGTGCGGTTCGCCTCCGAAGGCGCGACAGGTGCGTCCTCCTCGACGCCGATGTGTCGCAGCACCCGCCGCAGCGTTCCGTCGTTGTCGGCCCTGAAGTCGTCGTAGATCAACACGAGGACCTGCTCGGACGGGAAGGCCTCGTGGAACCGGCGCAGCTGCGCCGCGTATTCGACGCGATCGATCGAGTACCACAGCACGGGCTTTTGGCCCGCCGTACGCTCCTCGCGCTCCATCGCGCGCCGCAGGTCCCTCTCCGTCTCGACGTAGTCCTTGAGCAGCTCCAGGTGCATCGAGCGCAGAAAGGACGTGGGCTCCCGCAGGATCGCGATGATCCTCGCGTCGGGTTGCAGCGCGGCGATCCGCTGCGCCGCCAGCCGCGAGCGCAGGTACGACGGCGACGCCTCGCCCGTGCGCTGGCCCTCGTGGGCCGGCTCGAACAGTGCGAGGTACTGATCGAGGGTCCGCGGTTGGCGAGATCTGTCGTCGAGGTACGGGTGGAGCTCGTCCCGCGCGAAGAACAGGGTCTCCTTCAGCTCCGGCATGAAGATCTCGGGATGGCTGCGCAGCATCTCGTAGAGCGCTGTCGTACCGCTCTTCGGGTGCCCAACTATGAAGAAGTCGGGGATCGCTCGGCCCGCCGCGCGGGCAGCAGCGATCTCCTCAGCCCGGTTGGTCATAGCCCCAGAAGGACACCATGTCGCGTCCGAGGTACTCGCTCAGCGCCTCGACCTCCGGCGTGAAGCGCGTGCGCAGCTCGAGCATCAGCTGCTCGTCCGGCGCGCTCGGCTGGCGCAGCTGCCTGCGCCGGACCTGCCACAGGGCTCCGCGGCGCACACGCTGCGAGGTGAGCGCCTTGATCGCCCGCTTGGCGGCGCCGGCGCCCGGCGCCCGTCCCATGTAGAGCCCGCGCGTCAGCTCATGTACGCGCGGCGCGCGCACTGTCGCAGCGGGATTGGCCTCGATCGAGGGGAGTGGAGCATCGTCCTCGACTCCGAGGAACCGCAGCACACGGCGCAACGTCGCGTCGTTGTCGGCCCGGAAGTCCTCGTAGATCAGCTCCAGCACGCACTCGGGCGGGAACATCGCGCGATAGCGGCGCAGTTGCTCGACGTAGCGGACGTGCTCGGAGTAGAGAAGCAGCTGCGGGCGGGGCGATTCGCGCGGGATACGGCGGCCGGCGCGGCGCTCCTCCTCGAGTGCGAGCGCCTCGCGCAGATCGCTCACGTTCTCGACGTTGGAGCGCAGCAGCTGCAGGTGCAGCGAGCGCAGGAAGCTCGCGGGCTCGCGGAGGATCGCGATGATGCGCGCCTCGGGCTGCACCTCGGCGATGCGCGCGGCGGCGCCCGAGGACCACAGATATGAGGTCGTGGCCTCACCGATCAGCTGGTCCTCGCGCGCGCCGGCAAACAGCAGCAGATAGTCCTGCAGCGTCGCCGCGTGAGCGTCTCGTGTCCAACTCGGGCACGAAGAAGTGTGGCTCCTTGCGCGGCATGTGCAGGCGCGGATGCGCCGCGAGCATCCGGAACAGCGCCGAGGTGCCGCTCTTCGGATGCCCGACGATGAAGAAGTCGGGAGCGCGAAGCGACTGGGAGCCGGGATGCTCAACGGCGTCTGCGGGGACGGACATGAGGGGGAGTCTAGATCGTCGCCGCGCGGCCAGATAGCGCTCTGGCAGGCCGTTGCGCTGATGTAGATTGGCTCGTGATGCAGACGGGCGACGACCGAGAGGGGCAGCGACAGGAGCGGGAGTACCTCGCGCAGCTGCGCGCTGCGCGCCAGTCCGGCGCCAGGGTGCCGGACTTCTTCCTCGTCGGCCACGCCAAGTGCGGGACGACCGCGATGTACCGGATGCTCGACTCGCACCCGGAGATCTTCATGCCGCTCCACAAGGAGACCCAGTTCCTCTCCCGGGCTCCCTACGAGCGAGCCGCGATCTCCCGCCGCCGCGAACCCGTCCGGCCGCAGACGCTCGAGGCCTACCTTGCGCTGTTCGCGGCTGTCGACCCGGCGCTGGGCGCGGGCGAGGCCTCGACCGAGTATCTGCGCACGCCCTCGACGGCGGCAAGGATCCAGGCACTCTGCCCGGAGGCCAGGATCGTCGCGGCGTTCCGCGAGCCGGCGAGCTTCGTGCGCTCCCTGCACCTGCAGCTGCTCGAGATCGGGATCGAGGACGAGCCCGACCTGCGCCGCGCCCTGGCGCTGGAGCACGAGCGGCGGGAGGGACGCGCGCTGCCGCCCTCGTGCCCGTGGCCCCCCGCCCTGCAGTACACCTCGCACGTGCGCTACGCCGAGCAGCTGCGCGGCTACCGTGACCTGTTCGGCGCCGAGCGCGTGATGACGATCGTCTACGACGACTTCCGCGCGGACAACGAGGCGACGATGCGCGCGATGTTCCACTTCCTCGGCGTCGACGACAGCGTCGCGATCGAACCGCCCGAGGCGAACCCGACCGTGCGCGTCCGCTCGCGCCGGGCCGAGGAGGCGCTCCGGTCGGCCTCCGTGGGCGGCGGCCCGTTCGGTCGCGCCGTGCGCGGCGTCGTGCGCCGCGTCAGCACCCCCGAGACGCGCCGGCGCGCGCTGCGGGCGGCGCGGAGCGTAGCCGTGGACTCGGCGCCCGCGCCGGCCGACGAAGCCCTGATGTCGGAGCTGCGCGAGCGCTTCGCGGGCGAGGTCGCACTCCTCGGCGAGCTCCTGGGCCGGGACCTGCCCGCCCTGTGGGGCTACGAGACGCGGCCGGCCAGCGGCGTCAACGCGGCGGCATCCGCAGCGCCCCGTCGAGCCTGATCGTCTCGCCGTTGAGCATCCGGTTCTCGACGATGTGGCAGGCGAGCTGCGCGTACTCGGCGGGCTGGCCGAGGCGCCCCGGGAACGGCACGCCCGCGCCGAGCGCCGCGCGCTGCTCTTCCGGGAGCGCCGCCAGCAGCGGCGTGTCGAACAGGCCCGGCGCGATCGTGTTGACGCGGATCCCGTACTGGCTGAGGTCGCGCGCGGCCGGCAGCGTCATGCCGACGACGCCGCCCTTGGAGGCCGAGTAGGCGATCTGGCCGATCTGGCCGTCGAAGGCCGCGATCGAGGCCGTGTTGACGCAGACGCCGCGCTCGCCGTCCTCGCCGGGCTCGGTGCCGATCATCGCGCTGGCGGCGTAGCGCAGGACGTTGAAGGTGCCGATCAGGTTGATCTGGATGATCGTCTCGAAGGGCAGCAGCGGGTGCGGCCCCTTCGAGCCGGCGACCTTCTGCGCCCAGCCCGTGCCCGCGCAGCAGACCGCGATCCGCAGGCCGCCGGAACCTTTTGCGGCGCGGGCGATCGCCTCCTCGACCTGAGCCTCCTCGCGGACGTCACAGGACACGAAGTCGGCCTCGAGCTCTTCCCCCAGCGCCCGGCCCTTCTCTGCGTTGACGTCGGCGATCGTGACGACGGCGCCGCGCTCGCCCAGCGCGCGAACGGTCGCCTCGCCGAGGCCCGATGCCCCGCCGACGACTATCGCTGCCGCGCCATCGATCTCCATCGCGAGGGCAGCGTATCTAAAGGTCCCGCCCACCCGTGCGAGAGAGCGTGAGCGCGAACAGGTCGTCGGGATCGGTCAGCCAGTGCGCGAGCTCGAGCCCGGCCGCCGCGAGATCGCCGCGCAGCCGCTCGGGCGTGAACTTGGCGCTGATCTCGGTCCGCAGCTCCTCGCCGGCCCGGAAGCGCACCTGGAGATCGAGCCCGCGGATCGAGGCGCGCAGGTCGCGGCGCGCCCGCAGGCGCATCTCGATCCACTCGTGCTCGGGGTCGAACAGCGCGACGTGCTCGAAGTCGTCGGGATCGAAGTCCGCGTCGAGCTCGCGGTTGAGCACGCGCAGCACGTTGCGGTTGAACTCCGCGGTGACGCCCTCGGCGTCGTCGTAGGCGGCCTCGATCACGCTCGCGTCCTTGACGAGATCGGTGCCCATCAGCAGGAAGTCCTCCGGCCCGAGCAGGCGGGCGATCTGGCGCAGGAAGCGCCGCCGGCTGCCCGGCGGGAAGTTGCCGATCGTGCCGCCCAGGAAGGCGACGATGCGGGGACCCTCGGCCTCGGGAACGCGGTCGAGATGGCGCTCGAAGTCGCCGATCACGCCGTGCACGCGCAGGCCCGGGTACTCACCGGTCAGCTCGCGCGCGCAATCGCGCACCATCGAGTCGGTCACGTCGAGCGGCACGTAGCGCTGCAGCGTGCCGGCGGCGTACAGCGCGTCGAGCAGCACGCGGGTCTTGGCGGCGGTCCCCGAGCCGAGCTCGACCAGCTCGACCGCGCCGGTGATCTCGGCGATCTGGTCGGCCGAGCGCTCGAGGATCGCCCGCTCGGCGCGGGTCGGGTAGTACTCCGGCAGCTCGCAGATGCGGTCGAACAGCTCGGCCCCTCGGGCGTCGTAGAAGTGCTTCGGCGGCAGCTCCTTGAACGGACGCGTGAGGCCGTCCAGCACGTCGTCGGCGAGCGAGCGCTCGGCGTGCCCGTCGAGGTGCGAGTCGATCGTGATCGACGGCGCGGGCGAGGAGCGCGGGGGAGAGGCCGCCATCAGCTGCCCCCGTCCCGCGCGAGCCGCAGCCCGGCGAAGATCTGGCGCCGCTCGGGCAGGTCCCAGTTGCGGAAGGTCGGCGTCGCGACGCGCGGCGAGCTGGCCCACGAGCCGCCGCGCAGCACGCGGTAGCGATCGCCGAAGAACACCTCGGAGTACTCGCGATATGGGTACGCCCGGAAACCGGGGTAGGGGAGGAAGCTGGAGGCGGTCCACTCCCACACCGAGCCGATCGCGGCGGGGAGCTGCTCCGAGGTCGCCGCCCGCTCCCACTCCTGCTCGGTGGGGAGTCGCGCCTGGTGCGCGCGGGCGAAGGCGTCGGCCTCGAACCAGCTGACGTGGCAGACGGGAGCCTCCAGCTCACCCGCCGCCACGCCGGCATGGTGCCCGATGTCGTACTCCTCCTTCCAGGCCCAGCCCTCGTGCGACCACCACTCGCGCCGTTCGTAGCCGCCGCCCTCGCTGAAGCTCAGCCAGCTGGCGTTCGTGACCGGGTGCCTGGCGATCTGGAAGGGCCCCAGGTCGAGCTCGTGGCGGGGACGCTCGTTGTCGTAGGCGAACCCCGCCTCGCCGGCGCCGATCAAGCAGCGGCCGCCGGGGAGCTCGATCCAGCCGTCCTCGCCGTCGAGCGGCGCCAGCGGTTCGCCGCCGTCGAGCAGTCCCGCGAGCGCCATCGTCTGGCGCATCGTCTCGTTGTGCTGCAGCTCGTGGCGCAGCACCAGCTCGCACAGGACGCCGTCGCCGAGGCCCTCGCGTTCGACCGCGTCGAGAGAGCGTGCGCGCACCTGCGCGAGGTACTCGCGGGCGGCGGGGGCGTCGAGCAGCTCGACCTCCCCGCGCACCGAGCGCGGCGTCTCGAACGCGTCGTAGACGGCCGCCAGGTCGGCTCGCAGCAGCGGAAGCCCGCCGTGGCGGTGTGCCAGCCACAGGTCCTCATAGGCGGCGATGTGCGCGAGGTCCCAGACGAGCGGGCTCATGATCGGCGACAGCTGCGCCTCCAGCAGGTCGTCCGGAAACGGCGCCACCAGGGCGAGCGTCGCGGCGCGCGCCTCGTCCATCGCGGCGAGCGTGCGCTCGGCGTCGGCGAGAGGGAAATCGGTCGTGGCCGCACGCACCGCCATAGGCAGGGTGCAGGCCACTCTATCGAGGTGCCACTGCCGGCGGTGACCTTCACGTGAACACCGCCGGCGCGGCGGCCGCTGTTCTAGAAGTCCACGCGGTTCCAGCCGGCGAGGATGCGAGTTCCGTGCTCCTCGCCGAGAACCGACAGCGAGCCGGGCGAGAGGCCGAGCCGCGCGCCACCACTCGGGGCGAGCTCGATCCAGCGCGCGCCGAGCACGCGCAGGAAGTGCCCGTGCGAGAACACCGCGACCGGCCCCGCGCTGCCGAGCACCAGCGCGATCACGCGGTCGGCCCGGGCGCCGGTCTCGGCCGGGTGCTCGCCGCCGGGGCAGCCGTCGCGCCACAGGCTCCAGCCCGGGCTCAGGCGCTCGATCTCGGCGCTCGTCAGTCCCTCGTAGTCCCCGTAGTCCCACTCCACGAGCAGCTCGCTGCGCTCGGCCTCGCCGGCGAGCCCGCACAGCTCGCAGGTTTCGAGCGCCCGGCGCAGCGGGCTCGTCAGCACGCGGGCGAAGCTCCACTCGGCGAGCGCGGGCGCGAGCGCGCGCGCGGCGTCCCGGCCGTGTTCGGTCAGGGGGATGTCGGTGCGGCCGGTGTGCCGGCCGTTGAGCGTCCACTCGGTCTCGGCATGGCGCACGAGCACGGCGTTGGCAGCCGCCGCGCCCGCCGGCGTCGACCGGCCGGGACCGGCGCCCGCGCTCACGGCGGCGGGCCGTCCGGAGCCGCGGCGTCGTCGACGATCACCGTCAGTCGCTCCCGGCGCAGCAGGCTCGCCGGCACGTGATTGGAAGGCGGGCCGAGCATCGCGTCGACGGCGTCCGCCTTGCTCGACCCGGTCGCGAGCAGCAGGCAGCCGCGGGCGGCGCGCAGCACGGCGAGGCTGAGCGTGATCCGTTCCGGCGGCGGCTTGGGAGAGTCGAGGACGCCCAGGCAGACCGCCTGCTCGCCCGCGTCCAGCGTCGGCGCGCCGGGGAACAGCGAGGCGACGTGCCCGTCGGGGCCGATCCCGAGCACGATCAGGTCGAGCACCGGGGGCACCGCCTCGCCGAGCCCGCGCACGCAGCTCCTGCCCGTAGCGCCGCGAGCCCTCGTCGGGGCCGAGCTCGCCGGGCATCCGGTGCACGCGCTCCTGGTCGATCCCCGCCGGCTCGAGGAGCGTCTCCCGCGCCAGCCGGTAGTTGCTCTCCGGGTCCTCGGGCGCGACGCAACGCTCGTCGGCGAACCAGACGTGCGCGCGCTCGAGCGCGTCGGGCTCCGCGCCGAGCAGCTCGTAGCAGCGCCCCGGTGTGGTGCCGCCGCTCAGCACCAGGTGCGCGAGGCCGCGCTGCTCGCGCGCCTGCGCCAGCGCACGGACGATGTGTGCGGCGGCGCGCTCGGCGACGCTCTGCTCGTCCGGGCACGTCGTCAGGCGCGTCACGAGAGCATCTCGCGCGCCGCCTCGAGCGCCGGGGTATATGTCGGGTCGCGCAGCAGCGCCTGGCGGATCCCCTCGCCGAGCACCCCGGCCTCACCCCGCGAGGCGCCGGGAATCGTCCACTCGCGATCCGCCTCGCGCGGCCCCGACCGGCGCGCGTGCAGCCCGCCCGGGCCGCGGTCGAGCCGCAGCCGCTCCCCGTCTGCCGTCTCGATCGTCAGACCCTGAAGGCCGGGAACCTGCAGCTCGGGGGCGAGGAGGAGTCGCAGGTTCACGTCCTGGCGGCTGGCGTGGGCTTTGCCGGCGAGCTCGCCGTTGTGTGCGGTCAGCCGCGGCGTCCGCCAGGCGAGCCGCGAGGACAGCCACCCGACGAGCAGCGCGGCGGCGGCCGTCGAGGCCGGGTGGTGGCGCACGGAAACGCCCGACAGCCGCCGCAGCTCGGGTCGCTGGGCGGGAGGATCGAACAGCGCCGCGACCCGCTCGCGCCACGGCGTCGACCGCAGCCACGCGAGGTCGACGACGTAGGCCTGCGCGCTGAGCGCGGCGGCGCGGTCGAGCGCTTCGCCGTAGTCGGGCTCCTCGACCGAGTCGATCAGGACCGCCTGCGCGAGCGGCATCAGCTCGTCGATCACCTCGTGGTGGCCGTGCGGCGACCACAGCAGCGTGGGCAGGTCGGTGACGACCAGCGGGTCGGCGATCGTCAGCAGGTCATCGAGGTGCTTGTCGCCGAGTTCCACGACCACGGTCTCGCGCAGCAGCGCCAGTTCGCCGGGGGTCGCCGGGTCGTCGGTCGAGACGCTCGCGCGCGCGTCGAGGCGCTCCCGCTTGGGCTCGTAGGCGAGCACCACGAGCCGCGATGCGTGGTAGCGCCCGACGCCGCGCAGCCTGTTCGCGATCTCGCCGGTCCAGTCGAGATCGACGAACGCGATCATGTTCAGGACACGCGCGGGCACGACCTCCTGTCGTTCGGCGTGGACGTCGATCAGCAGCTGGCGCAGCGCCGCTTCGATCCGGTCCGGGGTCGTTCCTTCCTCGCTCCAGAGCGCGTCGGTGCGCGCCATCAGATCGCGCGCCAGCTCTGACCTTCGCGCAGCAGCTGGTCCGCCGCGGCGGGACCCTGCGAGCCGGCCGTGTATTGCGGCAGCGGCCCGGGCGTGTGTTCCCAGGTCGTGACGATCGGGTCGCAGATCATCCACTGCGCCTCGACCTCGTCGTTGCGCGTGAACAGCGTCGCGTCGCCGCGCATCGCGTCGGTGATCAGCCGCTCGTAGGCCTCCGGCGACTGCGACAGGAAGGAGGTCCCGTACAGGAACTCCATCTTCACCGGCCGGATCTTCATGCGCGTGCCCGGGATCTTCGCGCCGAGCCGCAGCGAGACGCCCTCGTCGGGTTGCACCGTCATCACGAGCTGGTTGGGCTGCACGCCGAGCGAGCCCTCCGCGCTGAACGCCAGGTGCGGGACCGGCTTCAGCGTGATGGCGATCTCGGTCACCTTGCGCGCGAGGCGCTTGCCCGTCCGGATGTAGAACGGGACGCCCGCCCAGCGCCAGTTGTCGACCTCCAGGCGCACCGCGGCGTAGGTCTCGGTCGTCGAGTCCCCCGGCACGCCCTCCTCTTCGAGGTAACCGGGCACGTCCTCGCCACCCGAGTGGCCGGGTCCGTACTGCGCCCGCACCGCGATCTCCCCGACGTCGTCGGCCGTCGGCGCGACCACCGCCTGCAGGACCTTGACCTTCTCGTTGCGGACCTCTTCGGCGGTGAAGTTGACCGGCGGCTCCATCGCGACGTGGCAGAGCAGCTGCAGCATGTGGTTCTGGATCAGGTCGCGCAGCGCGCCGGCCCGGTCGTAGTAGCTCGCCCGCGTGCCGATGCCGATGTCCTCGGCGGCGGTGATCTGCACGTAGTCGATGTAGTTGCGGTTCCACAGCGGCTCGAACATGCCGTTGGCGAAGCGGAAGGCCAGGAGGTTCTGGACCGTCTCCTTGCCGAGGTAGTGGTCGATCCGGTAGACCTGCGTCTCCTCGAAGATCGCCAGCACGCCGCGGTTGAGCTCGCGCGCCTCTTCCAGCGAGGTGCCGAACGGCTTCTCGACGATCAGCCGCACCTGCGTGTCCTCGTGGCCGGAGAGCCCGCACTCGCCGAGCTTGTCGACGATCACCGGGAAGAAGGTCGGAGCGGTCGACAGGTAGAAGGCCCGGTTCAGCGGCTCGCCCGCCTGCTGTTCGAACTCGTCGAGTTGCTTGCTGAGCGTCCGGTAGACCGAGTCTTCGTCGAAGGTCCCGGGCACGTAGCGCACGTTTTCGAGCAGGCCCTTGAGCACCTCCGGGTCAGGCGGGCGGCGCGAGAACCGGCGGATCGCCTCGGCGCACTCCTCCTGGTAGTCCTCGTGCGCCTTTTCTTTGCGCGAGACACCGATCAGGAAGAAGCGATCGGGGAGCGCGCCGTCGTGGGCGAGGTTGTAGAGAGCCGGCAGCAGTTTGCGCCGCGCCAGGTCGCCGGTCGCGCCGAAGATGACGAGCGTCGTGGGGGGGACCGGCAGCCGCTCGAGCCCCGCCGTCAGCGGGTTCTCGGGCTGGGGTCGCTCGGTGGCCCGGCCCGCCGCGATCGCCATCTCAGCGGCCTCCCGCGGCCTTCGCCCGTTTACGTCCTTTGGCGGCCGCTTTGCGCCTTGGCGGTTTGGCGGCCGCGGTGCCTTTGGCGGCGGCTTTGCCCCTCGACGGTTTGGCGGCCGCTGCGCCTTTGGCGGCGGCCTTGCGCCTCGACGCTTTGGCGGCCGCCGCGCCTTTGACACCGGCTTTGCGCCTCGACGCTGTGGCGGCCACAGCGCCCTTGGCCGCCGGCGCCCTCGGGGCGGGGTGGACGGCGTGGCCGCCGAACTGGTTGCGCAGGGCCGCGAGCACGCGGTCGGCGAACTCGCCGTTGCCGCGCGAGCGGAAGCGCTCGTACAGCGATGCCGTGATCACCGGCGTCGGCACGTCATGCGCCGTCGCATCCTCGATCGTCCAACGCCCCTCGCCCGAGTCCTCGGTGTAGCCCTCGATCTTTTCCAGGTCGTTGCCGTCGGCTTCGAAGGCCCGCGCGGCGAGTTCGCACAGCCACGACCGGACCACGGAGCCCTGTCCCCAGAGGTGCGCGATCTTGGCGTTGTCGAGGTCGTACTCGCACTTCTCGAACACGTTGAAGCCCTCGGCGTAGGCCTGCATCAGCCCGTACTCGACGCCGTTGTGCACCATCTTCACGTAGTGGCCCGCGCCCGCCGGGCCGAAGTGCATCCACCCGCGGGCGCCGATCGCCGCGCGGCTCTCCTCGTTCGTCTCGGGTGCGAGCACGTCGAGGATCGGAGCGAGCCGTTTGACGCCTTTCTGCGGCCCGCCGACCATCATGCAGTAGCCGACTTCAAGGCCCCACACGCCGCCTGAGACGCCCACGTCCACGTATTCGATGCCGCTTCGTTTCAGTTCCCGGGCGCGGCGCTTGTCGTCGGACCAGCGGGTGTTGCCTCCGTCGACGATCAGGTCGCCCGGGTCGAGGAGCTTGGCGAGCCGCTGCACCGTTTCCTCGGTGGGTGCGCCGGCCGGCAACATGAGCCACACCATGCGGGGCGGCTGCAGCATCTTGACCAGATCACGCAGTGATCTCGCGCCGGCCACGCCGTTTTTGACCGCCTGCTGAACCGATCTCTCGCTGCGGGCGAAGCCGACAACCCCATGGTCGGAATCGCGCCGTATGCGGTGAGCCATGTTCCCGCCCATCTTGCCCAGCCCGACGAAGCCGATCTGTGTCATGTCCACTCCCTGATCTCGGTGCTCAGCGCGCGCAGCGCACGAATTGGATCCCCGCCCTCCAGTCGCACGCGCTCGGCGGGGCGGCCGAGCTCGCGCAGCGTCTCGATGTCGCCGATCGCCTGCGCTTCCTTGAGCGTGTCGAACGTGTAGGCCCTGCCCGGGATCTCGACGTCCCGTGGCCCGTCGCAGAGCAGCTGCAGGAAGCGCCCGTCCTTGGGGCCGCCCTTGTGGAACTGCCCGGTCGAGTGCAGGAAGCGCGGCCCGTAGCCGAAGGTCGTCGTGACCCTCCTCGCCGCGCGGATCGACTCGCGCAGCTCCGCGGCGGCTGCATCGAAATCCTCGCTCGGCTGCAGGTAGCCCATCACCGCGACGTATGCCGGCGGCGCGGCTCCCAGCAACAGCTCGCGCAGCTCCTGCTCGCCCGCGGGCGCGACCTCCGGCAGCTTGCCGCTCTCCTCGTAGCCATCGAGCACGCGCTTGGTCGCGTCCTTGGCCTGCTGGACGTTGGGCTGGTCGAACGGGTTGATGTCGAGGCCCCAGCCGACGACCGCCACCGCGAGCTCGGCGAGCAGGAAGACGCGCCCGAGGTCGCCGGGCCCCGTCGTCGGGATCGTGATCACCGGGTGGCCGGCGGCGGCCAGCGCCGCGAGCCGCGCGTCGGCATCGGCGTCGGGCGCCGCCGGGTCCGGCAGGTGCGCGAACACGCGGTCATCGCCGTAGTCATCCGGGTCCCCGAGCGGCTCCTCGGCGACGGGCAGGATGCCGGTTTCGCGCTTGCCGGTCGACTCGGCGACGAGCTGCTCGAGCCACAGTCCGAGACCGGGCAGGGAGGGGGCGATCGCGAAGGTCAGCTTGTCGCGGCCCGCGCGCGCCATGCCGGCCAGCGCGGCGCCGAGCCATACGCCGGCCGTCATGTCCTGCGCTCCCGGATCGGCGACGGCGGTGAGCCAGGCGGAGGCGGCGCGTCGCAGCAGCGCCGCGGTGTCGACACCGATCAGCGTCGCGGGCACGATCCCGAACGGCGAGAGCGCGCTGTAGCGCCCGCCGATGTTGGGATCTCCGTAGAAGACGTGACGGAAGCCGCGCTCGGTCGCGAGCTCGGCCAGACCCGAGCCCGGGTCGGTGATCGCCGCGAAGTTGGAACCGTCTTCCCGCAGCGAGTAGAAGTGCGCGAACAGCGACAGGGGCTCGATCGTGCCGCCGGACTTGGAGGAGACGATGAAGAGCGTGCTCGCGGGATCGATCGCCGCCTGCACGGCGGCGATCGTCGCCGCGTCGGTCGAGTCGAGGACGTGCAGGCGCAGCCCGTCCGCTCCGCCCGCCGCCGTGGGGAACGCACGCCGGAAGACCTCGGGGGCGAGCGAGGAGCCCCCCATGCCGAGCAGCACCACGTCCGTGATCCCGTCCCTGCGAACGCCGTCGGCGAAGGCTTCGATCGCGAGCAGCTCGTCGAGCATCCGCTCGGCGATCCGCAGCCATCCGAGCCGGTTGGCGATCTCCGGAGCGCCGGGCGGTCCCCACAGCGTGGCGTCTTCATCGCGGAGCCGCTCGGCGACGTTCTCCGCTCGAGCGCGTGAGGTCGCCTCGGCGACCGTGTCGCTCAGGGCCGGAGGCAGGAGGACCTCGAGCGCGGGCGCGGCGTTCTGCATGCGGTGATCCTAATGCGCGGGGTACGATCCGCTGCGGCGAGATTGCGCGCACAGCGTCCTGCGGCGCGGAGCGGGCGGTCGGGCCGCCACGACAGCGCTCCGATGCCCCATCATAAATTGCAACAGCTCAAGCGCCTGCTGCGGCGGCTGTGGGTGTTCAGCCCCGAACGGCTGTGGCTCACGTCGATCGCGCTGGCGCAGCGCGGGCACTGGATGCTTGCGTTCTGGCTGAAGCAGTTGAACGGCCTCATCTACCACAACTCGCTCTCGCCCGGGGCGGAGGTTGGACGCGGCGTGTGGCTCGGCCACAACAGCCTGGGAATCGTCGTGAACGCGAACGTCGAGATCGGCAACAACGTGCTGATCTGGCATCACGTGACGCTCGCCGCGGGCAGGCGCGACCGCGAGGGCCGCGAACACGCCGGCGCGAATGGGCGCGGCGCGGCGCGGCGGGAGGGCTCCGGCGTGGCGAAGATCGTGATCGAGGACAACGTCACGCTCGGCACGGGAGCGATCGTGATCGCGCCGCGGGGCGCGACGCTCAGGATCGGCTTCGGGGCGAAAATCGGCGCGGGCACGGTCGTCACGGCCGACGTGCCGTCGCGGGCGAGGGTCGTGGGCGCGCGCCCGCGGATCCTCACGGAGGAGGAGCAGCCGGGCAAGTCGGGATAGGATCCGCGCCTTGTCGGAGCCCGCGGATCCGAACCTGCCCGATCGCAACCTCGCCCTCGAGCTAGTCCGGGTGACGGAGGCCGCAGCTCTCGCCTGCGCGCCGCTGGTCGGCAGGGGCGACAAGGAGGCAGCGGACCAGGCTGCGGTCGACGGCATGCGCTACATGCTGCACTCCGTCCGCATGGACGGCGTCGTCGTGATCGGCGAGGGCGAGAAGGACGAGGCGCCGATGCTCTACAACGGCGAGCAGATCGGCGACGGCTCGCCACCGGAGGTCGACATCGCCGTCGACCCGCTCGAGGGCACCACGCTCGCGGCGCACGGGATGCCGAGCGCGCTCGCGGTGATCGCGCTGTCGGCCCGCGGAACGATGTTCAACCCGGGTCCGATCGTCTACATGGAGAAGATGGCGGGCGCGCCCGAGATCGCGGACCTGCTCGACCTCGACCGCCCGCTCGGCGAGACCGTCGGGCTGGTCGCCGAGCGCACCGGCCGTCCCGTCAGCGACGTGATGGTCGTCGTGCTCGACCGGCCACGGCACGAGCAGGGGATCGCGCAGATCCGGGAGGCCGGCGCGCGCGTGCGGCTGATCCCCCACGGAGATGTCTCCGCGGCGCTGCTGGCGGTCACCGAGCGCTCGCGCGTCGACCTGCTGTGGGGGATCGGCGGCACCCCCGAGGGCGTGATCTCGGCCGCGGCGGTCAAGTGCGTCGGCGGCCAGCTGCTCGGCAGGCTGTGGCCCCGCGACGACGCCGAGCGCCAGGCGGCGCTGGACGCTGGCTATGACCTCGACCGCGTCCTCGACCGCGACGATCTGGTCGCCGGCGACGACGTCTTCTTCTCGGCCACGGGCGTCACCGACGGCGACGTCCTGCAGGGCGTGCGCTACCCGAGCGCCGGCGGGGCGACCACCGAATCGCTCGTCACACGCACCCGCTCGGGCACCGTGAGGCGCATCACCGCCACGCACGACCGCTCGAAGCTGCGCGCGGTCGGCGGCGACCGCTTCTCGCGCTGAGCGCGAAAGGCCCCTCTCCCGAAAGAGGGCTAGCGCCGCTTCGCCTGCTGCTCGACGACCTTGCCGAAGGCGGCTTCGAGCTGGCTCGTCATCCGCAGCTTGAACATCGCGAGCAGCGCCTCGGAGGCGAGCGGCCGCAGCGAGTCGACGGCGCCGATCACCTCGTCCCAGCGCTCGGGGGGCTGTCCGGCACGCTCGAAGGGCTCCCACACCTCCTTCAGGAACAGCTTCGTGAACCCGCGCGCGACCGAGTCGCAGTCGCGGCTCACGCGCTCGATCAGCTCGAGCGTGGTTCGCAGCGGGATGCCGAGCGCGATCACCTGTTCGGCGGCCGCGAACAGCGCCGGGCTCGTGACTTCGAAGCGCTCCTCGCCCAGCGGCACGAGCACCCGCAGCCGCCGCACGCGCTCGAGGTCCTTGGGCTCGGCCGGCCCGAAGCGATCTTCGAGCTCCTGGCGCGTGACGACCTCGGGCGTCTCCGGCTCATACGGGGCGATGACCGCGGCGCGGAGCCCGACGAGCTTCGCGGCGAGCCCCTCCGAGCCGCTGAGCAGCCGCTCGATCGCGGCGAGGTTGAAGCCGTCGGCCTGAAGGTCCTGGATCAGGCGCAGCCGCGCCGCGTGCTCGGCGCTGTAGTAGCCGACCCGCGCTCGCACCTCGGGCGGCGCCAGCAGGCCCCGCGAGTGGTGGTTGCGGATGTTGCGGACTGACATGCCGACCTCGGCAGCGAGCTGCTCGATCGTCATGTCGTGCGTCGCCTCGGCGGGCGCTTGCGTGTCCGTGCTCACACTCATCTCCCTCGGCTTTAGGTTACCATGTTTGACGTTACCTCGTTTTAGGTAACATGAAACCGAGACACGCAAACTGCAGGCGACCTCCCCAGGGGAGACCAAGATGGCTGAACGAGGAGCGACACCGCAGGTCCCCACGCTCGGGCGGCGAGCGCTGGCGCTGGCGCAGTCCTTCACCTCGCCGCTGCTGCCCGACGACTACATCGAGCTGATCAACCCGCTCTGGTCCACGCGCGAGCTGCGCGGCCGCGTGGAGCGCGTCGCGCGCGAGACCGACGAGGCGGTCACCGTGACGATCAAGCCGGGCTGGGAATGGCCCGGGCACAGGCCGGGCCAGTACGTGCGGCTCGGCATCGAGGTCGACGGCCGCTTCCACTGGCGCGCGTACTCGCTGACCTCGGACCCCGGCCGCCCCGACGGCTGCATCTCGATCACGCCCAAGCTCGTCCACGACGGAACCGTCACGCCGTACATCTGCGGGCGTCTTCGCCCCGGGACGATCGTCCGCCTGGGCGGCGTGGAAGGCACCTTCGTCCTGCCCGAGCCGCTGCCCGAGCGGCTGCTGTTCATCAGCGCCGGCAGCGGCGTGACGCCGATCGCGAGCATGCTCCGCAGCCTGGACCGCGACGGCGCGCTGCGCGACATCGCCCACGTCCACAGCTCGCGCTACCCACACACCGCGATCTTCGCCGAGGAGCTGCGCGCGCTCGCGGGCCGCGAGCGCGGCTACCGGCTGCAGGAGCGCCACAGCGGCCGCGAAGGGCGGCTGCGGCCAGAGGAGCTCGACGACGTGTGCCCCGACTGGCGCGAGCGCGAGACCTTCGTGTGCGGGCCCTCCGGGCTCCTGGCGGCGATCAAAGCGCGCTTCGAGGCCGACGGCGACCCCGCGCGCCTGTTCCACGAGCACTTCCAGCCCGACGCGTTGATCGAAGGCGCCGGCCAGGGCTGCGGCGGCACGATCGCGCTCTGCAAGAGCGGGCTCGAGGCCGAGAGCGACGGCTCGGTGCCGATCCTCGTCGCCGGCGAGCGCGCGGGTGCCTCGATGCCGTTCGGGTGCCGGATGGGCA
Organism: uncultured Solirubrobacteraceae bacterium; assembly: GCA_963721285.1. Lineage (GTDB taxonomy): Bacteria > Actinomycetota > Thermoleophilia > Solirubrobacterales > Solirubrobacteraceae > Palsa-744. The sequence goes on from CAVRIN010000006.1 coordinate 255,449, forward strand.
TCTGCCACAGCTGCGTCGGCCGGCTTCGCTCCGGCCAGGTGCGCGACCTTCGCACGGGCGCCGTCTCCGGCGCAGCGGGCGAGGTCGTGCGCACCTGTATCAACGCGCCCGAGGGCGCGATCGAGATCGACCTTTAAACGTCCACCGGAGGTACCGACAATGCCAGCAACCCTCTCCCCAACCCGTCCCGACGCCGCCGCGCCCGGCGAGGCCGAGAGCCCGCTCGCCCGCCTAAGCCCCGAGCAGATCGACGCGCTCGGGCGCGAGTTCGACGCGATCCACGACGAGGTCTACGCCGGCCTCGGCGAGCGCGATGCGCGTTACATCCGCTCGACGATCGCGCTGCACCGCAGGCTCGTGCTCGCCGCCCGCGCGACGCTGCTGTTCTCGCGCCGGCGCCCGGCATGGCTCGCCGGGACAGCGATGCTCTCGCTGGCCAAGATCCTCGAGAACATGGAGCTCGGCCACAACATCATGCACGGGCAGTGGGACTGGATGAACGACCCGGACATCAACTCCCAGAGCTGGGACTGGGACACGGCCTCGCCCGCCGACGCCTGGAAGCACTCGCACAACTACGAGCACCACACGTTCAGCAACATCCGCGGCAAGGACCGCGATCTCGGCTACGAGATCATGCGTATCGACCCCCACCAGAGCTGGCACCCGGTCTACCTGCTCCAGCCGGTCTACAACCTCGTCCTGATGGGGTTCTTCGAGTGGGGTGTGGCGCTGCACGACATGAACTTCGACGCGATCCGCACGGGTGAGAAGTCCAAGGTGCAGGCGTGGTCGGAGCTGAAGGCGATCGGCGTCAAGGCGCGGCGCCAGATCGTCAAGGACTACCTCGCGTTCCCGGCGCTGTCGGCGGCGGCGTCGCCCGCCGGGAGGCGCGGGCGGACGTTCAAGTCGACGTTCTGGGCGAACTTCACCGCCAACATCGTGCGCAACGTCTGGGCCCACTCGATCATCTTCTGCGGGCACTTCCCCGACCAGACCTACACGTTCGGCGAGAGCGAGGTCGCCGAGGAGACGCGCGGCGGCTGGTATGTGCGCCAGCTGCTCGGGGCGGCCAACATCGACGGCAGCCCGGTGTTCCACCTGCTGAGCGGCAACCTCTCCTTCCAGGTCGAGCACCACCTGTTCCCGGACATGCCCTCGAGCCGCTATGCCGAGATCGCGCCGCGCGTGCGCGACATCTGCCGCCGCTACGGCCTGCCGTACAACACCGGGCCGCTGCACCGCCAGCTCGGCACAGTGCACCGCACGATCCTGCGCCTGGCCTTCCCCGGCGGCAGGCCGCGGCCGAAGCCCGGGCCCTACGGCGCGGGCGCATAGAGACGCGCGCGCCGCGGCGGGGATAGGATCGGCGGCCGAGCCTCAGTCGCGGCGCCGCGGCGGGCTCGCCGCCCGATGCCCCGGATCCCCTACCGCGACCCCGACAGCGCGCCCGAGCCGATTCGCGAGGTGATCGCGCAGACGCCGCTCGCGCTGCTGCGGATCGTCGCCCACGCCGACACCGCGTTCGAGCCGTGGCTGCGTTACAGCAACACGTTGCTGCGCAAGCTGGCGCTGGACCCGCTGCTGCGCGAGCTCGCGATCCTGCAGGTCGCGCGACTGTCGGACTCCGAGTACGAGTGGACCCAGCACGTGCCGATCGCGCAGTCCTTCGGGGCGAGCGAGGCCACGATCGCGGCGATCGAAGCGGGCCGCGAGGAGGACCCGGAGCTCGCCGACGAGCACCGCGCGATCCTCTCGTTCACGAGAGAAGTCGTACTCGACGGCGCCGCCGGGGAGCAGGCGGTGGCGGCGATGCGGGCGCGCCTCGGCGAGCGCGAGCTGGTCGAGCTGCTGCTCGTGATCGGCAACTACCTCGGTCTTGCGCGCCTGATCGCGACCGTCGGCCTCGAGCCCCACGAGCCGGTCGTGAGGCTGCCGGGGGGCACCGACGCGCTCGGCCCGGGCTGAGGCTTACTCGCCGCGGAAGCGCCCGACCCGCGACTCGCCGAGGTCGAGCCGGGCCAGGGAGCGCAGGAAGCCGTAGGTGACGAAGACGTGGATGCGCGACTGCGTCGCGTTGTAAAGGCGCAGGCTGAGCCCCGAGGCGATCGCCGGGTAGAAGTTCACCACCGCGACGTCGACATCGAGCCGCTCTCGCTCCGGATCCTCGCCGGGCAGGCGGCGCACCTCGATCTGCAGGTAGCCGGCGCCGTCGCGGCCGCGACGCGCGACCAGCAGCCCGCGCGCGATACGCCAGCGCACGAGCCCGCGGGTCGCGTCCATCTCGTACTCGGGCGGCTCGAACGTCAGCAGGCGAAGCGGCTCGGCGACGAGCACGACGGCGCGGCCGCGGTCGCTGTACTTCACGCGGATCAGCCCGAGCGTGACCCTGCTCAGGAAGCGCCAGTAGGTGCGCGCGAGGCGCTCCAGGTGCATCGGCGTCCAGATCTCGTCGAGTGCCTCGCGCTCGATCAGGACCTCCGCGCGCTGCACGGAGCGCACGGCGCCCGTCTCTGGATCGATCGACGTCTGATCCGAGAGCTTCGAGACGGTCGCGGGCAGGACGCGCTGCGGCGCTCTGCGCAGCACCAGCCACAGCGCCACGGCGAGCGCCGCGAGCGCGGCGAGCGCTCCGACGGCGACCCAGACCCCCGTCATGTCGCTTCCGCGCCGGGCACCAGCCGTGGAGGCTATCCGCCACGGCGAGCGCGGGCGCATCGCGTCCACCTGTGCTGGTATTCAGAGCCGATGGCCGATCGCGGGAGGCGAGCAGGGAGGAGCGGGGGCGCGGCGCGCGAGCCGGCGCTGGCCGAGCTGGCGGCACAGGCGGGGGAGCTGGCCAAGCGGTGGGCGATCGCCCTGATCGAGAACGCCGGCCCGGAGGAGATCGCGGGCGTCGACCTGGCCACCATCGCTCGCGACGGACCGACCCTCATCGAGGAGCTGCTCGACGCCGCGGCGCGCGACGCGGATATGGGAGCGCACGAGGCGACGGTCGCCGCGCTGGCCGGGGCCGGCAGCGCGGCCGAGCTCGCTCGGGCCGTGGAGGCGCTGCGGACGGTGCTGTGGGAGGCGGCGATCGAATGCTCGCCGCGGGCGCGCTCGGAGCCGCGCGCCGCCCGCAGGCTGCTCGAGCTCGGAGACCGGCTCGCGGGCGCGTGCGCCGAGCTGCTCGCTGCCGAGCTGGAGCGCTTCGGCCCGCCGGAAGCCGACCCGGCCGAGGAGCGCCCGCGCTCAACCGCGGCGGCCGGCGCGACCGCCGCGCGGGTCGTGATCGTGGACGAGCGCGGCGCTGGACCCGACCCGCGAGCGGATGGGGGAGGCGACCCGAGCGCGCACGAGCCCGCCGAGGCCGGCGCGCGCCAAGGAGGGAGCGGGGGCGAGGAGGAACGTGGCCCGGGCTGGATCGCCGCGCGCGATGTCCGCCGCCCGGGCCCGGCGGCCTGGATCGGCGCGATCGGTTCCCAGCTCGAGGAGTTCGAGCGCGACCGGCGACCGTTCGCCGTGATGCTGCTCGAGCTGCTCGAGCAGGCGGTCGCGGAGCCTGCGGAGGACCGGAAGCCGGCGCTCGAGCGCCTGCTGCAGGCGCGGCTGGGAGACTGGCGCGGCCTCACGCTGACGCGCGAGCGGCCGGGCCGCTACTGGGTGATCGCTCCGGGCGCGGACCGCCCCGGGGCCGGGCTGCTCAGGGAGCGCCTCGAGGCGGCGCTCGGCGGCGAACCGCCGGGCGGGGTGGGCGGGACTCACACGGCAGCCGTCGCGATCGGTGTCGCGGTCTGCCCCGACGACGCGGCCGACGCGCCGGGGCTCGCCGCGCAGGCCGACCTCGATCTCTACGCCGCCCGCTCGCAGGCGCGCGCGGCCGCCGGGCGAAGCGCCCGCCCTTAGGCCCGAGCGACGCGTTGCCGGCCCGGACGCCTCGGCGGCGCCCGGTGGCGACTCAGGCGGCTGCCGTGCCGCCCGCGGCGCTCGCAGCGGCCGCGGCCGGGGCGGGGGCCGGCGCTCCGAGCGCCGGGGTGTTGGCAGCGGCGCCGATGACCCGGGTGCGGATGCGCACGGTTTCGGTGATGCCCAGTGCCCGCGCCGCGCCTGCCGTCAGGTCCCAGTCGGCGCCGTTCGCGTAGGGGCCGCGGTCAACGACGGGCACGGTGAGCGCGTGGCCGTGCCAGGAGACGCGGACCAGCGTCCCGCACGGCAAGGTGCGGTGCGCGACGCCGAGGACGCCCGGGGTCAGGGTCTGGCCGCAGGCGGTCTTGTGTCCGTAGAAGCCCGGGCCGAACCACGTCGCGACACCGGTCGGGTGCACGGCCGCAGACGACACGCTCGTCGCGCCGGCGGCGCTCGGCGCGCTGGCGCCGCCCGTGCTCGCCTGGGCGGCGGCAGGGTGGGTGGGCACCGTCACAAGGACGGCGAGTCCCACGGCGACGGTCAGCACGACCTGAGCTGTCTTTGAACGCAAATGCATACGGCTGTTGCGCCTACGGGGTGAGCTGACGGGCTCGCGCGACGTGCTGTACGTGGCGCTACGGCCCCGATGGGCCGATTCGCCCCAGCGGACCTGCTGCGGTCCGCAATTGGGTCCCCCGCCTGCCGCGACCAGGGTCGAGGCAGCTCGGCGATCGCGGCAGTATACATATCCCCCCGTCCGGTGCTCGGTGCTGCTGCGCAGAGGTTCTCCCGCAGCTCGCGCCAAACACGCCATCGCGCCAAGGCGCCTCGGTCGCAGAGGCTCTGCTGTAGGTTGGCCTCGTGCGCGAGCAGGAACGCGACGTGGCGTGAGCCCGATCCGGCTGTGGAGGATCTCGATCTGGCTGCGCGGCCACGGCCTGAAAGGGCCCGCGCTGTGGGTCAAGAAACTGAACTCGGTCCTGTACCACAACTCGTTGGCGCCGGCCGCCCGCATCAGCCCCGACCTGCGCTTCGGCCACCACGGCTTCGGCACGATGATCCACAGCAACGTGGTGATCGGCAGGCGCGTGTTCATCTGGCACCACGTGACGATCGCGGTGCGCTCGCGCTCCGGATGGAACGAGCCCCACGCGATCACGATTGAGGACGACGTGCTGATCGGCGCCAAAGCGATGATCATCGGCCCGGAGAAAGGGAGTCTCCGGATCGGCCGCGGCGCGCGCATCGGCGCGGGCGCCGTCGTTGCCAAGGATGTGCCGGCCGGCGCGACCGTCGTCGGTGTGCCCCCGCGGGTGATCCTGCGCGGGGAGGCTGGCGCCGAGGGCGAGACGCCCTCAAAACCGGGCGGCGCCGATCTCGTCGCGTAGGCCCGATCCGCTGGGCGCTTGAGGCGGCCGAACCCGGCTGTTAGTTTCCATCTCGGTGTCCGGTCTGCGCGTTCCCGCGGCGAAGAGGGGCGCGTGGCTCGCGGCCCGTCGCCTCACGAGCGGGCTGCCGGTAACGAGGTCCCTGCGCGCCGGAGTCGCCTGCCTTCTGATCGCTGCCGCGCCGGCGCTGGCGGCCTGCGGCTCCTCCGGGGAAGAAGGTTCCGGCCAGGCTGGCGTCGGCGAAGCCGAAAACGTCGAACACGAAGAAGAAGCCGCGCAAAAGAAGAAGGAAGCCACAGATGCGGCGCAAGAGCGCGAAATACTCCTCGGCATCGAATCCAAAGAGCAGGAAGAAGCCGCTCAGTCCAGCGCGAAGCGCATCGAAGCGGCGGCCGAAAAGAACGCGAGGAAGAAAATTGAAGCGGCTGTCAAGCAGGTGCACCGCCGCGAAAAGCTGGCGGAGGAACGAGCGAAGAAGATCGAAGAGGAAGCCGCCGCGAAGCACACCGCCACGACCAAGCGGACCACCGGCAAGCTCGGTCCGCCGCCGAGCAGTGAAGGAACCACCGGTGGCGCTCGCTGAGCGGCGGATGAGGTGCATCCTTGCCGTGCCGGTGGTGGTGCTCGCGCTGGGCGGCTGCGGCGGCGCCGAAAAAGGCGGCGGCGGCGAACCCGGCGCCGGGAACGAAGGCTCGGGCTACTCCCCGGAAGCCGCTGAACGAAACGCTGCGGCCCACCAAGCAGTCGTCGAACAGCGTCAGGATGAAGAAACGTTGGCGGTCCTCGAAGCCGAGCGCCGGCGGCGGAGCGCCGCTCAGGAAGGCCGCGGGTCCACGGGCTCGAGCTCCGCGAAGAAGAAGACGAAGAAGCACTCCTCGACGAGGACGAGCCGCACGAAGAAGAAGAAGGCGGCCAGCAAGAAGCGCTCGGGCCACAGCGGCAAGCCGCCGAAGGAAACACCGGCCGAAAAGGCAGCTCGCCTCAAGTTCCTCCGCGAAGAAGCTGCCGAAGCCAAGGCCGCGAAGTAGCCGCGGGCGCCGCGGGACGCCGCTGGCTAGCGGCCGAGGCGGGAGAGCAGGTCGCGCACCACGCGCTCGGTGCCGGAGATCCCGGCCTTCGCGAGCTCGCCGACGATCTCGGTCGCCGTGCCCAGCAGCTCCGTGCCGCCGGGCGGCTGGACGGGCCCGGTCGCGCGCTCCTCAACCGACTCGAAGCCCTGCCTGGGGACCTCGTCCGCCTTGCGTGCGCGCGGCGCTTTCGCGGGCTTCGGCCGCGCCTTCGCCCGGCGCGGGACCGGCTTCTCTCCGGTCGCCGCAGCGCTCGCTCCGGCGCCGGCACCCGAGCGCGCTGCGGACTTCCGGGGCGTGCCGGCGGCCGGGCCGCCGTTGCTGCTGGCAGACGCGTCCCGCTCGCCGGTGCTGCGGGCCGCGGCACGTCGGGCGCTCGCCCGCTGCGGGCGGGTGCGAGGCAGGTTGGCGAGCACTCCGGCGTCCTCGGGGGGCTGCTCCCCGGTGCCCCCCGGTGGGGTGCCGCGACCGTTGCCATCTCCTGGTCCGCTCACCGCCACATCATTGCTTAACGCCGCCCCCATGAGCCGGGCGCCGGGCCGCGGCTTCTCGCGGGCTGCGAGCGGACTGCCGCATCGAATCGGTAACCGGTCCGTTATAGCTTCGACGCGTTAGCATGGGGGTCCGGTGATCCGATAGGGCTGTAACGTCGGCAGGCCTGCGGCCGTAGTGTCGACTGAAGCGCTCAGATCAGCCATTGAAATAGAGCCCGGCCCGCCCGCACACCCCGCGGGCCGCCTTCGGGTTGTCGATCGACGGAAGAAATGGAAACAACGAATGTCAGTAGTCGAGCTTCAGGAGCTGGATGAGGTCAAGGGCCTGCTGGCCAAGGGTCAGCAGGTGGGCGTGCTCTCCTACACGGAGATCTCGAAAGCCATGTCCGAGCTCGACCTCGACGAGTCCGACGTCGAAGAGCTCCATGGCTTCCTCGAGCGCTCCGAGATCGAGCTCGTCGAGGACATCGATCCGGCGGTCGCCCCCTCGGCCCAGGTCGAGCGCGCCCCGGACAAGCGCGGCCGGCGCAAAGCCAAAGCCGCGCTGGACCTGAAGCCGGACATGACGACGGACTCGCTGCAGCTGTTCCTGAAGGACATCGGCAAGGTGCGCCTGCTGACGGCCCAGGAGGAGGTCGATCTCGCGAAGCGGATCGAGCGCGGCGACCTCGACGCCAAGCAGAAGATGGTCGAGTCGAACCTGCGCCTGGTCGTCTCGATCGCCAAGAACTACCGCAACCAGGGGCTGCCGTTCCTCGACCTGATCCAGGAGGGCACGCTGGGCCTCGTGCGGGCGGCGGAGAAGTTCGACTACCGCAAGGGCTTCAAGTTCTCGACCTACGCGACCTGGTGGATCCGCCAGGCGATCGCGCGCGCGCTCGCCGACAAGGCGCGCACGATCCGGATCCCGGTCCACGTCGTCGAGAAGCTGAACAAGATCGGCCGGGCCGAGCGCAAGCTCGTCACCGAGCTGGGCCGCGAGCCGACCGCCGACGAGATCGCCGAGGTGACCGGCATCGACCCAGAGGAGGTCGACTCGATCAAGCGCTCGGCCCAGGCGCCGGTCTCGCTGGAGAAGCCGGTGGGCGACGAGGAGGAGTCGGAGTTCGGCCAGTTCATCGCCGACGAGCGTGCGGAGTCGCCGTACGAGCGCGCCGCCGAGATCCTGACCAAGGAGGCGCTCCGCGAGGCGCTCGAGAACCTCTCCTACCGCGAACGTCGTGTGCTCGAGCTCCGCTACGGCCTCGGCGGCGAGCACCCGCGGACGCTCGACGAGGTCGGCCGCACGTTCAACGTCACCCGCGAGCGGATCCGCCAGATCGAGAACCAGTCGCTGAAGAAGCTGCAGAGCCTCGCCGAGGCGCAGAAGCTGCGCGACGTGGCTTAGGCCCAGCCGGCGTCACATCTCGTGTGTCCAGGGCTGGACGCGTGATTTAAGGCCTGCCGCCCGGTTGCCGATGGGCGAACCATGTTCGATGTCAAGGCTGCCCTCCGTGACCTCGTCGCGAAAGAGGGCTCGGATCTCCACCTGAAGGTCGGCTCCGCGCCGCTGTTCCGCGTCCACGGCGAGCTGACGCTCGACGCCGGCGCCCCGCCGCTCGAGGCCGGCGACACCGAGACGGCGCTGCGGGCCCTGCTGCCCGATCAGAACAAGCTCGACGAATTCGAGCAGGAGCACGAGGTCGACTTCTCCTTCGAAATCGAGAACGTCGCCCGCTTCCGCATCAACGCCTTCCTCCAGCGCGGGACGATCTCGATGGTCTGCCGCGCGATCCCGCACAAGATCAGCACGATCGAGGAGCTCTCGCTTCCGGTGGTCGTCCGTGAACTGGCCGAGGAGGAGCGCGGCATCGTGCTGCTCACCGGCACCACGGGCTCCGGCAAGTCGACGACGCTCGCGGCGATGATCGACCACATGAACCACACGATGAGCAAGCACATCGTGACGATCGAGGACCCGATCGAGTTCGTGCACACCGACAAGCGCTCCGCCATCAACCAGCGCGAAGTCGGGATGGACACCGCCTCCTTCAAGCGCGCCCTGCGCCGCGTGCTGCGCCAGGACCCCGACGTGATCCTTGTCGGCGAGATGCGCGACGAGGAGACCGTGCAGACGGCCCTGTCGGCCGCCGAGACCGGTCACCTCGTGCTCTCGACGATCCACACTGTGGACGCGACCGAGTCGATCAACCGCATGCTCGACTTCTTCCCGCCCCACCAGCACCAGCAGGCCCGCAGCATGATCGCCGGCACCGTCAGGGGCGTGATCTCCCAGCGACTTGTCCCGGGCGCTGACGGCGGCCGCGTCGCCGTGTGCGAGATCCTGCGGATGACCGGCCGCGTGCGCGACATGATCAACGACCCCGACCAGACCGGGAAGCTCGTAGAGGTCATCACGAGCGGCGCCTACTACGGCATGCAGACCTTCGACCAGGCTCTCTACGGCCACGTCAAGGCCGGCCGTGTCACCTTCGAGGAGGCGATGCGCGTCGCTTCCAGCCCGCACGACTTCAAGCTGCTGATGCAGGCTGAAGGCCGCCAGGGCACCACGATGGACGACGTCGCCCAGGCCGAGAGCCGCCGCGAAGAGTCCTCGCGGCCGAGCGCCCCCCTCGGCGTTTAGCGGTCCCCGAGCGCCGGGCGTCGCCGCTCCCGAGCAGGTCGTTAGGAGGACGCCGCGCGAGCGCCCGCCGCTCCGATCGCCGGCTGCCGAGCGGCGCCGCCCTTACTTCATTTGGTAAAGTAAAGGCGATGGCCGTAGATGAGACATGTCCCGTCTGTCAGACCGCAGAGATCGTCTGCAGCAAGTGGACGCTGCTGCTCGTCCGCGACCTCTCCGAAGGACACTCGCGCTTCTGTGAGCTCGAACGGTCCTTGACGGGGATCAGCCCCCGCACCCTCTCGCTGCGCCTTCGCGCGCTCGAGGAGCAGGGCATCGTCGAGCGCCAGACATTCCCGGAGGTGCCGCCGCGGGTCGAGTACGCGCTGACCGAGAAGGGTCTCGCGCTGCTGCCGATCATCGATGACATGCGCGCCTACGGTGAAGGCTGGCTCGGCGTCGCCTGCGGCGAGCGCTCCTCCGAGGAGCTGGCGGCGGCCTAGCGGCGAACGACGGTCCTCGCGCCCGTTCGCGGGAGGAGGACCCGGCAAGCTGGCTCAAACTGCAACGCCGACTGCGCCGGCAGGAGCGCACGCGCCCGGCCAGAAGTCCGGCCAATGCGCTCAGTCCAACTCCAGACCGCCCTGCGGGAGTTCCTCGAGGCCGCCTCCGAGTGTCTCGGCGCGGACCTGGCCGCCGGCGCCGAGATCCCCTTCGAAGTAGACCAGCAGTCCGGCCGCGGGCGTTCGGGGCCGACGCTCTACTGCTACCGGCCCCTGATCGCCGAGTTCATCGCCGAGCGCAGGGAGGCGCTGGAAGCGCTGCCCGCGCACCAGCAGGCCTCGCGCCAGCTATCGAGCTTCGAGGGCCTCGACCGCTACCTTGCCGGCGTCGGCGAGGACGTCGCGCGCCTGGCCCCGTCGGCCCGCGTCCGCGCGGCGATTGGATCGCTGCTGGGCGAGGTCTTCGCCGAGCAGTCCGACTTCGAGCTGCGGCCCGAGCGCGTGGACGCCGCGCTCGAGCGGCTGCACAGCACCGCGCTCGTGAGCAACGCCGAAGTCACGATCGTGGCGCGGCTCGAAGGCATGACGATCTCGAGCGACGAGCTGGCGCTGGCCCCCGGGCTCACGCTCGCGAAGCCGCAGGCGCTCGACGGCCTGCCGGCCGACGCGCTGGACAGCAGCGACGACGGCCCCGGGCATCTCGTCGTCGCCCTGGCCAGCCAGGAGCCCGACGCCCGCCTCGCCGTCGAGCAGGGGCGCGACCTGCTGCGCGACCTGCTGCGCGCCCTGCGGCTGTTCGGCGACGGACGCGTGACGCTCGGCCCGCTCGGCTGGGCGCGGATCGGCCTCGGCTCGTGGAGCCCGCTGCCGCTCGGGGCGGGCGGGCGCCCGCACGGGATGCTCCTCGTCACCGTCGAGCAGGAGGACGAGCTGCGGGCGTTCTGCAGCCTCGTCTCGCGGCGCGCGCCCGAGGGCAACGAGCTCGCCTGGGCGCTGCGGCGCTTCGAGCTCGGCTGCGAGCGCAGCGACCCGCTCGAAGCGCTGAGCGACAACCTGCTCGCGCTGCGCGCGATGCTCGAGCCCGAGGGTCCCGCGAGCGGCCAGCTCGCAGGCCGCCTCGCCGCTCTGTGCGCGACTCCGGAGCGCCGCCTCGCCCTCACCGAGCGCACGGTCCACGCCGTCGCCCTCGAGCGAGCGGCGATCGCCGGCACGGCGGCCGCGCAGCCCGGCGCGCGTCTGCTCGCGGAGGAGATCGCAGACCACCTGCGCGCGCTGATGCGCGACGTGATCTGCGGCCATCTCGATACCGATCTGGTTGGGCTCGCCGACGAGCTGCTGCTGGCCGACCGGCCCGTGGCGCCAGCGCCCGAGCCGCCGCGCTACGAGCCGTTTGCGAACCGCGCGCCGTCGCCCGCGGGCGAGGACGCGGAGATCGCGGCTTCAGAGCCCGAGCTGCTCGGTGACGCGGCTGAGGCTGAGGAGATCCTGGACCTCCTCATCTAGGTGCCCGACGAGCACCGGCGCGCGCCCGCCCGCAAGCTCGGAGAGCTTGCGCACGGCCTCGCGGTCGCGGCGCACCAGCACGTCGACGTCGGCCAGGTTGGCAGCCACGCGGTGAGCCAGCTCGGCGCCGAGCGCCGGCGCGAGCAGCTCTGAGAGCTGCACCTCGGACTGCTCGCCGAGGCCGTGGAGGTGCACGCGGTTGACGATCAGCTCCGGGTCCGGGCGGCCGGTCTCGGCGAGCCTTCGCGCGAGAAAGCCGGCCTCGCGCACCGGCTCGGGCTCGGGCGAGGTGACGATCAGGAAGGCCGCCTGCTCGGAGCGCAGCAGCTCCTGGACGACTCGGGTCCGCTCGCCGAAGCCGTCGAGCACGCCGCTCATCGAGCGGAAGAACGTCGAGAGCTCGGTGAACATGTCCACGCCGGTGACCCGCGCGAAGAGCGAGAACACGAGCGCGGTGCCGCGCCCGAACAAGCGCGCCGTCAGGCCTCCGGGCGCCAGGAAGACCTGCAGCGCCCGCCCTTCGAGGAAACCGAGCAGCCTGCCCGGGGCGTCTAGGAAGTCGAGGGCGTTGCGCGACGGCGGCGTGTCGAGGACGATCACGTCGAACTCGTGTTCCTCGTAGAGCTCGTACAGCTTCGCGACGGCGCTCAGCTCCTGCGAACCGGCGACCGCCGTCGAGAGCTCGCTGTAGACGGGGTTGGCGAGGATCTCCTCGCGCGCCCCCTGGTCGGCGGCGAGGCTCGAAACGACCGAGTCGAACGTCGCCTTCGCGTCGAGCATCATCGCCCACAGCTCGCCCTTGACGGTCAGGCCCTGCTCGCGCAGGGTCGCGTCGTCGATCCGGTGCGGCTCGCCGGAGAGCTCATCCAGCCCGAGCGAGGAGGCGAGCCGCCGCGCCGGGTCGATCGTCACGACCGCGGCCTTCGCCCCGCCCATGGCGAGCCCGAGCGCCAGCGCGGCGGAGGTCGTCGTCTTGCCGACGCCGCCGGCGCCGAGCGTGACGATCACCCGCTTGCCGGCCAGGGCGGCCGGCAGCGGCCCGTCGTGGCGGTTGCCGGCGGCCATGCCGGGATCGTAGTTCCCATGCAGGAATCCACCCCCTCCATGCGAATACCGACCGGAAGGCTTTCCAGCAATCGAGCATCGGAGCCACCGTGGAAGGAAAGGCCAAGGTCATCGCGTTCGCCAACCAGAAGGGCGGGGTGGCCAAGACGACGACGACGCTGAACCTCGCCGCCGCGTTCGCCGAGGAGGGGCACCGGGTGCTGTGCGTCGACATGGACCCGCAGGGCAACCTCACGATGTCGCAGGGCATCGACCCCGACACGCTCGACAAATCGATGTACGACGTCCTCGTCCACAAAGTCTCGATCCGCGAGGTCATCCGCCGCCGCGAGATCGACATCGCCTGCGCCTCCATCGACCTCGCCGGCGCCGAGATCGCGATGTCCACGATGATCGGCCGCGAGCGCGCCCTGCAGAAGGCCTTCGCTCCGATCCTGGAGGACTACGACTTCATCTGCATCGACACGCCGCCGAGCCTCGGTCTGCTCACGATCAACGCGCTGACCGCCTCCGACAAGGTGATCGTCCCCGTGCAGTGCGAGTATCTGTCGATGCGCGGGCTGATCCAGCTGCAGAACACCCTGGCGATGATCCGCGAGAACCTCAATCCGGGCGTCGACATCGAGGGTATCCTGCCCACGCTGGTCGACTCGCGGACGATCCACGCGAAGGAGGCGATCGAGATACTCGAGGAAAACTTCGGCGACAGGGTCTTTGCGTCGCGGATCCGCAAGACCGTGCGCTTCGCCGAGGCGCCGGTGAAGGGCATGTCGGTGCTGAAGTACGAGCCCGACGGGGTAGCCGCCCAGTCCTACCGGCAGCTCGCGCGGGAGGTGCTCACCCATGGCCAATCCTAAACGCGCCAGCATGCGCGAAGGGCCGCTCGCCGCGCTCTTCCGCAAGACCGAAGAAGGCGAGGAGGCCCAGCAGGACGACGCGGCCGAGCGCCGTCCTGGCTCCCCCTCGCAGGCCGCGCCGGCAGCCGAGCCCCAGCCCGCCCCGCCGCACCCGCGCGAGACCGGTCTTCCCCACCCAGCCCTCGGCGCCGGCGAAGCCGCCGCGGAGCCCGAGGTGCGCGTTCCCTCGCCGCAGGAGCGGCTGCGCCACGCCTTCTCCTCGGAGATCCCTGAGAACCTGATGGACCGCCCGGCGCCGGCGACGCCGGCCGCGGCCCGCGCGCGCGAACCCGAGCCCACCCCGACGCACGTCTGGGCCGACACCCCCGCCGGCCATCCCGTGATCCGCGTGGTCGGCGTCGGCGGCGGCGGCGTCAACGCCGTCAACCGCATGGTCGAGGCGGAGGTCGAGGGCGTCGAGTTCCTCGCCGTCAACACGGACCTGCAGTCGCTGCAGCAGTCGACCGCCGACCTCACCCTTCACATCGGCGCCGAGCTGACCCGCGGGCTCGGGTCAGGATCGGACTCCGACGTCGGCCGCCAGGCGGCGATGGAGGACTATGACCGCATGAAGGCCCTGTTGAAGGGCTCGGACATGATCTTCATCGCGGCGGGCTCCGGCGGCGGCACCGGCACGGGCGCCGCGCCCGTCGTCGCCCGCATCGCCCGCGAAGTCGGCGCCCTGACCGTCGGCATCGTCACCAAGCCGTTCGGCTTCGAGGGCAGCAAGCGCAGCGAACAGGGCGAGCGCGGCGTCGAGGCGCTGGCGCAGGAGGTCGACACGCTGATCGTCGTCCCCAACGACCGCCTGCTCGCCGTGCTCGACAAGCAGACGTCGATGGTGGACGCGTTCCGCGTCGCCGACGACGTGCTCCGCCAGGGCGTGCAGGGGGTCTCGGACCTCGTGACGCTGCCCGGCCTCATCAACCTCGACTTCGCGGACGTCCGCACGATCATGAGCGACGCCGGCAGCGCGCTGCTCGGGATCGGCATGGGCGTCGGCGAGAACCGCGCGACCGAGGCGGCCATGCAGGCAGTCTCTTCGCCGCTGCTCGAAACCTCGATGGAGGGCGCCCGCTCGATCCTGCTGTCGATCACCGGCGGCGCCAACCTGTCGCTGTGGGAGGTCAACGAGGCCGCGAAGTCCGTCTCCGAGGCCGCGCACCCCGACGCCAACATCATCTTCGGCGCGATGGTCGACGAAAAGCTCGACGACCAGGTCTGGGTGACCGTCGTGGCCACCGGCTACGGCGACGAGGGGCGGCGCAAGAGCGTCAGCCGCTTCAAGGAGCCCGCCCAGGGCGAGGTCCGCGTTCAGCGCAGGCCTCAGCCGGCGGACTCTCGTCGCGGGCGCAGCCTGGACGAGCTCGAGATACCCGAGTTCATCCCCAACCTCTGATCTGACGCGCGTCAGCGCTTCGCCAGGCTGCGTCTCACCCCATTCGGGGCACTTCGCGGTCGCTCGCGTGCTTTTCTGATACCACGCTCCCTGGCGTCCTTGGTCCGCTCGGTCCGCGCACGTCAGATTCGTGTGTCAGCGTCCTGACTGTGGTCGGTGCGCTTCGAGATCGCTTGTGTGCGTTTGCGCGCCGTGTTCCCTGCGTTCTTGCCTGGCTCGGCTGACGCGCGTCCGATTTGTGGGCGCGGGGCTGGCCTACCCCGCCGACTAACGTCTGCGAAAACGGGGTAGCGGTGCGGCATCGGGTGATCGAGACGGGTCGGGCGGGAATGTCGCACTGGAGGATCCTCGTAGCATCAGTTGTCGCGGCCGTCGCTCTGCTGTCGCAGGCGGCTGACACCGTTGGCGGGGACGCGCTGGCACTGACAACGCCGACGGTCCCGGTGAAAACGCCGACGCTCCCGGTGAAGACGCCGACGGTGCCGACGCCGCCCCCGCCGGCACCCGTCACGCCGCCGCCCACGGTCAAACCACCGTCCCTTCCCGTGAAAACACCGACGTGTGTCCGGTGAAAACGCCGACGGTTCCGGTGAAAACGCCGACGGTGCCGGTGAAAACGCCGACGGTTCCGGTGAAAACGCCGACGGTCAAACCGACGCTCCCGCCGGCGAAAGCGCCGGTCGCCGTCTCGAAACCGTCGGTGAAAGCGCCCGCGATTCCCCCGGTGCCCGGCGTGAGCGGGGCCCCGTCGGGGCGGCTTCCCGCGCCGCCGGTTGTGACCCGGCCGCTCGGATCCTCGAGCGGCGACGCGTCCACCGTCGAAGCGCTCGCGAGGGTGACCTCGGCGCCGAGGGCACGCATTTCACGAGTCGGCGCCTCCCTGTTGGCGCCCATAGCCCTCCCGTCGGCGGCACCGTCGATCGCCGGCCTTGCGGTCGCGGGAGCGCAGGCGCTCGGTCTCTCCGCGGAGGGCGTGCCGCCCCTTACCCAGGCCGCCATCGCGCGGCTGCTCCGTCACGGCCGAGCGAAGCTCGACGACCCCCGCGTCAGGGCCTTCGTGCTCGGGCTGGAGGGATGCCTCACGCAGATCCCGGCCCGCCTTCGGAGCGTGTTGCGGCTGAGGGTCGGGGTGGCGGAGCCGCGCCCGTTGAGCGCCGGAGCTGTCGCCGCTCGACTTCACGTCTCGAAGAAGCGGCTCGCGAAGCTCGAGGTCCGCGCGCTGCGCCTGCTGTCGCACGCCGCGCGCACGCGCGGGTGTGCAACGCGTGCGGCGGCCGTCCCGGCGGTCTCCCCGGTCAGCTTCTTCGGGTCGTCCGCACGCGGCGCTGCGGGCGGGGTCGCCGGCGGGCTGTACTTCAAGGAACCGGCCGCAATCGGGCGCGCAGTCGATCCCGCCCGGCGAGGCGATCCCGGCCCCCACCCTGCGCGTGCCGCAGGGCTCCGACGGCCCGCTCGTGTGGGCGCTGATCGCCGCGCTCGGCGGGGCCCTGCTCGTCGCCTACCTCGTTCGCAGCGACATGGGGCTCGGCCCGCTGTCCCTCGGACGCAGGCGGCGCCGACGGTCCGGCGGCTCGTAGGGCGCGCCGCCGCGATGGTCCGGCAGGGACTCGGGGGCGGGCGTCCTCTGCCGGCGTGAGCGGCCGCGCTGTGGTACTGCTCTCCACCCATGGGGACCAGGGCTGATCAGGGGGTCGTGGCGGCCGGCCATCCGCTGACGGCGGAGGCCGGCGCGGAGGTGCTGCGCGCCGGGGGCAACGCGGTCGACGGTGCGCTCGCCGCGATGCTCATGTCGTTCGTGACCGAGGCCCTGCTGACGGGGCTCGGCGCCGGTGGCTACATGCTCGTCGCCGGCGGCGACGCCGAGCCGGTGCTGCTCGACTTCTTCGTGCAGGCGCCGAGTAGGCGCGGCGACGGCAGGGAGGCCGAGCTGCTGGCGGTCGACGTGTCCTTCGGCGATGCCGTGCAGGTGTTCTACATCGGGCCCGCCTCGTGCGGCGTCTACGGAAATCCCGCCGGGGTCTGCGCGGCCGCCGAGCGGTGGGGGAGCGTCCCCCTGTCGGAGCTCGCCGCGCCCGCCGCCCGCCTCGCCGAGCAGGGCGTGCCGCTGAACGCCGGCCAGGCCTACGTCGCCGAGATCCTCGCCGACCTGCTCACCTCGACGCCCGAGTGCGCGGCGCTGTGGGCGCCCTCGGGCCACGTATTGCGCGAGGGCGAGACGATGCGCAACCCCGACCTCGGCGAGGCACTCCGGCGGCTCGGGCGCGACGGGCCTGAGCCGTTCTACCGCGGCGATGTCGCCGGCGCAGCGGGAGATTGGCTGGCGGCGCGCGGCGGATCGCTCGGCACGGAGGACCTGGCGGCCTACGCGGCGATCGAGCGAGAGCCCGTGCGGGTCCGCTACCGCGACCGCGAGATCCTCACGAACCCGCCGCCGTCGGCCGGGGGCGTCCTGCTCGCCTATTCGCTCGGGCTGCTCGATCGCGGCCCCAGCCCGCCCACGATCCAGGGCACGGTCGACGCGATGGCCGCCGCCCAGGCCGAGCGCGGGGCCGCCTTCATGGACGGGCTGGCCGACCCCGGCTTCCTGCAGAGCTTCATGTCGAGCCGGCTCGGCTCGACGACCCACATCTCGGTGATCGACTCCGACGGCATGGCGTGCGCCGTGACGTGTACGAACGGCGAGGGCTCGGGCGTGGTGGTGCCCGGCACCGGGCTGCACATCAACAACGTGATGGGGGAGGAGGACCTCAATCCGCTCGGCTTCCACCTGCACCCGGCCGGGCGGCGGATGCCGAGCATGATGGCGCCGTCGGTCGTGCTGCGCGAAGGCGAGGTCGAGCTGGTGCTCGGCAGCGCCGGCTCCAACCGGATCCGCTCGGCGTTGCTGCAGACGATCGTCGGCGTGGTCGACCGCGGCCTCGGAGCCGAGCAGGCGGTGCAGGCGCCGCGCCTGCACTTCGAGGACGGCGTCGTCTACGCCGAGCCGGGCATCGACCTCGACGGGATCGATCCGGAGTTGCAGGCCGTCCGCTTCGGCGCGCTGAACCTCTTCTTCGGCGGCGTCCAGGCTGCGCTGCGCCGCGACGGCGCGGTCACCGGCGCGGGCGACCCGCGCCGCGGCGGCGCCGCGGTGCTCGCGTGAGGACGGGCCGTGCCGCGCGCGGAGCCGCGCTGGCGGGAGCCGCGGCCGCCCTCGTGGCCGCTGCCGGCTGCGGCGGGGTCCAGGCCGCGGACCTGTTCCTCGTCACGCGCGACGGCCCGGCCCCGCACGAGCGCCTGACCCTGCTCGTCAACGAAGAAGGCGGCGTGACGTGCAACGGGCAGAAGGCCGGACGGCTGGACGATCCCCAGATCGTCGAAGCGCGGGCGATCCAGGAAGATCTGAAGGAACCAGCCACGGCGCACCTGCGGCTCGCGCCGGCGCCCGGCTCGGTCGTCCGCTACCAGGTCCGGGACGCCGACGGCACCGTCGTCTTCGCTGAGAACTCGCGCAACCAGCCCGATGTGCTGCGCAAACTGCAGCTGCTCGTCCTTCAGACCTCGCAGCGGATCTGCCACCTGGCGGACTAGCGACCGCCGGCGTAGCGGAGCTCGCGCGCGACGACCGCCGCCCGGCTAGGCGAAGCGCACCTTGCCGTTGGACTGCGCCCGCACCTGGGCACGCTCGAGCAGCTCGAGGCGCTCGATCGCGGCCCCCAGCAGCGTCTCGAGCAGGTGCAGGCGGGCGTTCTCCGAGCGCAGCTCGAGCAGCTGCTGCTTGGCGGGCAGCTCGAACTCGACGGTGCCCGCCATCTGGTAGGAGTCGAGCTCGGTCAGCTCATCGGCCGAGAGCTCGCGGTCCGTCGCCTGCGCGACCAGCTCGGCGTAGAGCTCGCGGGCGCCCGCCGCAGACTCCTCGTCGGGCTCCTCGGCCTCGTCGAGGGTGAACTCGATCGCTCCTGCCGGGTAGGGCAGGTCGTCCTGGCGCTCGAGCAGCCGGAACGGCCGGGTGCCGCGGGCGAGGATGTTCAGGCGGCCATCGGGCGTCCGCTCCAGCACCTGCTCGATGCGGCAGGCGCACCCGGTCTGCTTGAGCTCCTCATCCGACAGCCACAGGATCCCGAACTCGCTGCCCTCGCCCTCCAAGCAGTGGGCGATCATGCGCAGGTAGCGGTCCTCGAAGATGTGCAACGGCACGCTCTCGGTCGGCAGGGCGACCAGTCCGAGCGGGAACAGCGGGAAATCGCGGAGCGGCGCCGGCATGCGCCTGAGTCTATGACCGTGCCGCCGGCTCCGTGCCGTGCCGCTCGCCTGCCTACCCGCCGCCCGGGGGTGCGCCCTCCGGGGTGCGCGCCGAGAGCATCAGGTTGTAGAAGATCGCCGGCGGCAGCCGTCCCTCCAGCAGCCGCCGGTCGAGCTCCTGCAGCACGAGGTAGCCGCGGTACGCGTACTGGCGCCAGGCCCACGGCACGCCGTCGGGCTCGGCCGTCGCCTCGAGGGTGCGGTTGGTCCAGCCGAACCAGTTCGCGACCAGCTCCTCGCCGCTCACCCGCACGTCTTCGAACCCCGCGGCGCGGGCCGCCCCGGCGAGCTCGCCTGGAGCGAAGGCGTGCACGTCGACGACCCGCTCGAGCGCCTCGTCGGGATCGCCGTCCCCGTTGCCCGAGGCCGGCGACGCTCCCATCGCGACCCGCCACGCGGGCGCGATCGCCGTCGCGACGCGCTTCGGGACCCGGGCCAGCCGATCGCCATAGCGGGAGGGCTCGCCGGCGAACAGGATCGTGCCGCCGGGCGCGAGCACGCGCTCGAATTCGGCGAACGCGCGCTGCAGGTCGGGGATGTGATGGAGCACCGCGTGACCGAGCACGAGGTCGAAGCTGCCGTCCTCGAACGGCAGCCGCTCTGCATCCGCGGGCGCGGCGCGGACCTCCAAGCCGAGCTCGCGCGCGTTGGCCTGCAGGGTGTCGAGCATCCCGGGAGAGATGTCGCTGCACGTCGCCTCGCCGATCACGCCCGGCGCTCAGCAGGTTGAGGCTGAAGTAGCCGGTGCCGGCCCCGATCTCCAGCGAGCGCTCCCAGCGCGGGGGCTCGCCGCCAAGCGCCTTCCGCACCTTCGCCAACACCTGCGCGCGGCCGACCGCGCCGAAGTCGATGCCCCACTTATGGTCGTAGTGGCCGGCCGCGACGTCGTGATAGCGGGTGTTCGCGTCGCGGATCTGCTCTGCGCTGAGGGCTGGCGGCACGGGCTCGCACCATATACTCGCGCGCCCCGCCCCGCCGCCGGCGGCGGGTGGGCAGGGGACGACTGTCCGTCCCCATCCGCCAAGCCCGATGCAGAGCTCCTACGCACAGCGCGACCAGCCCGAGGGGGTGCCGCCGCTCTCGCTGACCGGCGAGCGCACGCTTCCCGACGTGCCGGAGGAGAACTACTGGTACAGGCGCCATCTCGTCGTCTACGAATGGATCGCCGCGCGCGTCCGCGGCCAGCGCGTGATCGACATGGCCAGCGGCGAGGGCTACGGCTCGAACGTGCTTGCCGGCACCGCCGCGGGCGTCGCCGGCGTCGAGGCCAACCCCGAGGCGTATGAGCATGCGCGGCTCCGGTACACGGCTTCGAACCTGCGCTTCGAGCGCGCGCTCGTCGAACGCTTCGAGGAGCCCGCCGACGCGGTCGTGTTCCTGCAGACGATCGAGCACCTCGAGGACCCGGATGCCACGCTCGAGCACTTCCGCTCGCTGGTGGTCCCGGACGGCGCCGTCTACGTCTCGACGCCAAACGTGCTGACGCTCGCGCCTAAGGGGGCCGAGCGCTCGGGCAATCCATGGCACGTTCACGAGTACCGGCCGGAGGAGTTCGAGCGCCTGTGCCGCGGGCACTTCGAGCGGGTCGAGCTCTACGGCCTGTTCCACGCCCGCAAGCTGCGGGCGCACGAGCTCGCCCTGCGCCTCGGCTGGGACCGCGTGCACGCCGCCCTGCGGCTGACCGGGCCGTTCTACGGCTGGTTCACGCCGGCGATCGGAACCGGCGACTTCGTGCTGCGAGGAGCTCCCGCGGCCCGCCTGCAGGGCGCGCTCGACCTGCTGGCGGTGTGCAGGCCTTGAGCGCCGCCCGGGCAGAGCGCGGGGCGCTCGCGATCGTCCTGCACACGCACATGCCCTACGTCGAGGGCTTCGGCACCTGGCCCTTCGGAGAGGAGTGGCTGTGGGAGGCGATCGCCGGCAGCTATCTGCCCCTGCTCGAGTTGCTCGACGACGGCGCGCCGCTGACGCTGTCGCTGACCCCGGTCCTGTGCGACCAGCTCGAAGCTCCCGGCGTCGCCGAGCGGTTCGAGCGGTTCGTCGGGCAGGTGCGCCGCAGGACCCACAGTGAGGACGCCGAGGGCCTGCGGGCCGGCGGCCACGGGCAGCTCGCCGACGAGGTCGACCGCGCCGGGGGCGACTACGCGCGCGCGGGCGAGCGCATGGAGGAGATCGGCGGCGCGCTGCTCGGGGCGCTCGGGGCGCACGCCGCGTGGACGTCCTCTGCGACCCACTCCGTGCTGCCGCTGCTCGCGACGAGCGCGGGCCTGCGCGAGCAGGTCTCCTCGGGCGTGCGCTCGCACCGGCGGCGCTTCGGCACGGGCTGGCAGGGCGGCTTCTGGCTGCCCGAGTGCGCCCACGAGCCCGCGCTCGAGCCGACCCTGATCGGGGCAGGCGCGCGCGCGGTCTGCGTCGAGCTCACCGCCCGGCTCGGCCTCGGCGCACGCGAGCATCTGCAGCCGGTGCTGGCCGAGTCGGGCCTCTTGCTCGTGCCCGTCGATCGTCAGACGATGTCCTTGGTCTGGAGCGATCGGGGCTATCCCGCCGGCGGCCCCTACCGCGACTACCACCACCACACGGTCCACCACCACAACCCGTGGGACAACGCCGGGGGCGCATACGACCACGCGGCGGCGCTCGCGCTCGCCGCCGAGCACGCCGCCGACTTCGTCGCCCGCACCCGCGCCCGGCTGGATGAGCACGGCGCGGGGCTGCCCGGCGGCGGGCTCGTCGTCTGCGCGCTCGACACCGAGCTGCTCGGACACTGGTGGTATGAGGGCATCGCCTGGCTCGGCAGCGTCGTGGAGGAGTGCTCGCGGCAGGGCCTCGCGCTCGTGAAGCTCGACGACGCGCTCGCCGGCATCGAGCCCGCGAGCCTGCCCGGGCAGGGCGAATGGGACGCGAGCAGCTGGGGCGAGGGGGGCGATCTGTCGACTTGGTCGGGGCCGCAGGTGGCCGGGCTCGCCTTCGATGCGCGCGCCGGCGAGCTCGAGGTGTTGCGGGCCGGCACGCGCGCCGGCAGCGAGGCGATCAGAGCGATGCTCGCGCTGCAGGCGAGCGACTGGGCCTTCATGGTCACGCGCGGCACCGCCGTCCCCTACGCGCTCGAGCGCCATCGCGCTCACGCCGATCTGCTTGCGCGCACGCTCGCGGGGGCGGCGGCAGGGGAGGAGCTCCGCAACCTCGCCGTCGACGCCGACCCCGTCGACTTCCTCGCCCCGGTCTAGGGCGCGGTGCCGGTGGCTAGCCCCAGCGCAGGTGCTTGGGCGTCTCGCGCATCCTGATCACGCGCGCCGGCACGCCGGCGACCACGGCGTTCTCGGGGAACGAGCAGGTCACGACGGCGCTCGTGCCGACCACCGAGTTCTCGCCGATGCTGACGCCCCGCAGGATGCACGCCCCGTAACCGATCCAGACGTTGTGGCCGACATCGACGTCGCGCTTGTAGATGCCCTGCAGCCGGATCGGCCGCTCGACCTCGGTGACGCCGTGGTCGAAGTCGATCAGCATCACGCGGTCGGCGAGGATGCACTCGCGGCCGATCGCGACGTGCTGGAAGGCCGAGATCGTGCACTCCTGCCCCATCACGGTCTTGGCCCCGATCCAGACCTCGCCCTCGTGGACCCGGATCTTGCAGCCGTGTCCGATCCACGCCCAGCGTCCGATCCGGAGCGTCGCGCCCCGGCCGATCTCGAGCTGGACGCCGGGGCAGATGAAGCAGAGGCCGTCGGTCTGCAGCCTGCGCCCGAAGCGCAGCTTCAGGTATGCGAGCCGCACCAGCAGCGCCGCGTAGCCCGGGCGCAGCATGTTGTTGGCGCGCATGAAGCGCAGCAGCGTGAGCGGCCCGCCGCGGCGCGGCGCGGGCGGAAGGCGCACGCCGGAGGCGCCGAGCTGCTCGGTGATTGATTCCCGCCCACCCGGCGCTGCGTCTGCCAGAAGCCCCATCGCCGCGGATCGTAGCTGCGCCCCCCGCCGGCTGGGCGGGAATCGATGCCCTGCGATGATGCCCGCTCGATGACCGCGCAGACGCTCGCAAGCCGCCTCCTCGCCGGCGACCGCCGCGCGCTGGCGCGCGCGATCACCCTTGTCGAGGACGATCGTCCGGAGGGATGGGAGCTGGTCAGGGAGGTCTACCCGAACACCGGCCAGGCGGAGGTCGTCGGATTCACCGGGCCGCCCGGCGCAGGCAAGTCGACGCTGATCGGCGCGCTCACGAAGGTCCGCCGCGAGGCCGGACGCTCGGTCGGCGTGCTCTCGATCGACCCTTCCTCACCGTTCACCCAGGGCGCGCTGCTCGGCGACCGGATCCGCCTGACCGAGCATTTCCTCGACGAGGGCGTCTTCATCCGCTCGA
The DNA here is from genome assembly GCA_963721285.1 of uncultured Solirubrobacteraceae bacterium. GTDB lineage: Bacteria > Actinomycetota > Thermoleophilia > Solirubrobacterales > Solirubrobacteraceae > Palsa-744. The sequence continues at coordinate 278,883 of CAVRIN010000006.1, forward strand.
TGGCCAACCGCGGCGCCCTCGGCGGGCTCTCCGAGGCAGCGTTGCAGGCGGCGCTGCTGCTCGACGCCGCCGGGCGCCAGGACGTGTTCGTCGAGACGGTCGGGGTCGGCCAGGCCGAGATCGACATCATCGACCACGCCGACACGATCGTGCTCGTACTGATGCCCGGCTCCGGCGACTCGATCCAGGCGCTCAAGGCCGGCGTGATGGAGATCCCGGACGTGATCGTGATCAACAAGGCCGACCACCCGCTCACGGACACGATGGTCCGCGAGATCCGGGGCGTCCTCTCGCTCGCCAACCTCGACCGCTCGCCGGATGAGGTGAAGGCGAGCTGGCGGGTGCCGATCGTGCGCACCGAGGCCAACCGCGGCGCCGGCATCGGCGAGCTCGTCAAGCGCCTCGACGAGCACCGCGCGCACATCGTCGCCGCCGGCACGCTCGCCGAGCGCCGCGCGCGCAACCTTCGCAACGAGGTGCTCGCGATCGCCAGCGCGCGCATACGCAGGCGCCTGGAGGAGGACCTCGAACGCGACGACAGCTTCCAAAAGCTGCTGGAGCAAGTCGTCGAACGGCGCCTGGACCCCGCGAGCGCGGCGGGCACGCTGCTGGAGGGCGAGGCCGAACGGGCGGCTTCAGCCGACCCGCGTTGACTGCCCGCCGTCGACCGGCAGCAGCGCGCCGGTGATGAAGCGGGCATCCTCGGAGGCGAGGAACAGCGCCGCGTTGGCGACGTCCCAGGCGCTGCCCATCCCGCCCCGCAGGGGCACCGTCGCGTCGCGCCGGCGCGCGTAGCGCTCGCGCTCCACGCCAAGGGTGGCGGCGACGGTATCGACGCCCATCGGCGTGTCGATCAGGCCGGGGAGGATCGCATTGACACGGATGCCGTGCTCGGCGTAGGACTGGGCCAGCGACAGCGTCAGTGCATCGATCGCGGCCTTCGACATCTTGTAGCCGTGAGGCGGGTTGCTCATCGGCGCGGCGCCAGCCACGAGCGCCGCGATCGAGGAGACGAACGTGATCGCACCGCCACCGCGCTCGCGCAGCGCCGGCAGCGCCGCCTTCGCCATCAGCAGCGCCCCGCCGGCATTGACGCGCATGATCTCCTGCCAGGCCGCGAAGTCGATCCACTCGGCCCAGCCGTCTCCGCGGCCGATGCCGACGTTGTGGTGCAGCACGTCGAGGCCGCCGAGGAGCTCGCGGCAGCTCCCAACGACGGCGGCGCAGTCGTCCTCGCGCACGACATCTCCCACGAACACCTCAGCCGAGCCGCCCTCGGATTCGATCGCCGCGGCGGTATCGGCGGCGGAGGCACCGTCGCGGTCGAACAGCATCACGCGCGCGCCCTCGCGGGCGAACAGCAGCGCTGCGGCGCGGCCGTTGCCGATCTTCTCGCCCGGCGTCTGGCCCGCGCCTGCGATCAGCGCGACCTTGCCGGCGAGCCGCCCCGAGCCCCGCTCTGAGCCCCGCTCCATCGTCTACGAATACCACCGGCGAGCGCGTGGCGGTCTCCCGCCGCGAGTTCGCGTTAGCCTCGGGCCCCGTGGCACCGAGCTACCTCGACCTCGCCGACCGCACCTGGCCGCTGCTGCGGCGCCTGATGGGCGGCCACACGACCGTCTACCGGCTCACCGGTGGCATCATCGGACACCGCGTCCCGGGCGCTCCGCCGATGCTGCTGCTCGACCACGTCGGCGCGCGCAGCGGCAAGCACCGGACCAGCCCGCTCGCCTACGCCCGCGACGGCGAGGACGTGATCCTCATCGCCTCGAAGGGCGGCTATCCGAAGAACCCGGCCTGGTACCACAACCTGATGGCGAACCCCGACACGACCGTGCAGATCGGGACCAGCCGCAAACCGGTCCACGCGCGGGACGCGACGAAAACCGAGCGCAAGCGGCTGTGGCCGCTCGTCGTCTCGGTGTACGGGGGCTACGAGGACTACCAGCGGCGAACCGAGCGCGAGATCCCGCTGGTCGTACTCGAGCCACGCTGATCGGCGATCCGCCCCGCTGCGAGGCGGGCGCCGCCGCGCGCGTCACCACCCCATCTAAAAAAACCTTACGCGCCCAGCGCGCGGGCGATCACCATCTGCTGGACCTCGTCGGTCCCCTCGCCGATCGTGAGGATCTTCGCGTCGCGGTAGAAGCGGCACACCGGGTACTCCTCGATGTAGCCGTAGCCGCCGTGGATCTGCACGGCCTCCTCGGCGCAGCGGACCGCCAGGCGCCCCGTCTTCAGCTTCGCCTGCGCCGCAGTCAGCGTGAAGTTGCGACCCGCGTCCTTCTCCAGCGCCGCCTTGTAGACCAGCAGCCGCGCGGCCTCGATCTCGGTCGCCATGTCGGCCAGCTTCGACTGGATCGCCTGGAACTTCGAGATCGGCTTGCCGAACGCGCGCCGTTCGCGCGCGTAGGACAGCGCCTGGTCGAGCGCGCCTTGCGCGAGGCCCACGCCCATCGCCGCCACCCCGATCCGCCCGATGTCCAGGATGTGCAGGAACTGCCTGAAGCCCTGGCCGCGCGGGCCCAGCAGGTTCGCCTCCGGCACGCGGCAGTCGGTGAAGGTAAGCGGGCGCGTGTCCGATGCGTTCCAGCCCATCTTCCGGTACGGCTCGCCCTGCTCATAGCCGGGGGCCCCGTTCGCGACGATCAGGTTCGAGATCTCCTTCTCGCCGTTGTCGCGGTCCCCCCGTCACAGCGGTGATGCACACGACGCCCGAGATGTCGGTGCCGGCGTTGGTGATGAACTGCTTCGCTCCGTCGATCACCCATTCGCCGTCCTCGAGCCGCGCGCGCGTGCGCGTGTTGCCGGCGTCCGAGCCCGCCTCCGGCTCGGTCAGCCCGAAGGCGCCGAGCGCCTCGCCCGAACACAGGCGCGGCAGCCACTCCCGCTTCTGCTCCTCGGTGCCGAACAGGTAGATCGGCTGCGTGCCGAGCGAGGTGTGCGCGCACAGGGTGATCGCCACTGAGGAGTCCACCCGCGTCAGCTCCTCGACCGCCAGGGCGTAGGCGAGCGTGTCGCCGCCGCCGCCGCCGTACTCCTCGGGGAACGGGATCCCCATCAGGTTCAGCTCGCCGAGCTGGCGCACGATCTCGTACGGGAACGACTTGGTCCGGTCGAGCTCCTCGGCGACCGGTGCCACCTCGGCCTCCGCGAACTCGCGCACTGTGCGGCGGATCAGCTCGTGGTCGGGGGAGAGGTCGAAGTCCATGGCGGCCGCCATTCTCACACGTCGGCGCCGGGGGGCGCCACCCTCGGGGTCGGCTAGCATCGCCGCGCGTGAGCCGCACCCGCCTGGTCCTCGACTTCCTGACCCGAGGCCAGGGCCATCGCTACGGCCCGCACCGCTCGCAGCGCGCCGACCTCTACCTGCCGCTCGGCGCCGGGCCGCACCCGGTGATGGTGACGATCCACGGCGGCTCCTGGCACAAGCGCTACGGCCGCGTCGCGATGCGCGGGCTCGCCGCGGACCTGCTGCGGCGCGGCTGGGCGGTCTGGAACATCGAGTACCGCCGCCTCGGTGGCGACGGGGGCGGCTGGCCGTCCACCTTCGACGACGTCGCCGACGCGATCGACCACCTGCGCACGCTCGACGCGCCGCTCGACCTCGACAGCGTCTCGTTCCTCGGGCATTCCGCCGGCGGGCATCTCGCGCTGTGGGCGGCCGCCCGCGCGTCGATCCCGCCCGGGGCACCCGGCTCCGGGCCGGCCGTGCTGCCGACGCGGGTCGTCGGCCAGGCCGCCGTCTGCGACCTCGCGGGCGCCTACCGCTACTGGCGCGGGGAGGTGGTGCACGAGCTGGTGGGAGGCTCGCCTGAGCAGGTGCCCGAGCGCTACGCCGTCGCCGACCCGCTGCAGCTGCCGCCGCTCGAGATCCCCGTGCTGCTCGTCCACGGCACGGCCGACCGGATCGTCTCGGTCAAGCCCGCCCGTCGCTACGCGAAGCGCGCACAGGACGCCGGGCGCACCGTCGCGCTGATCGAGATCGACGGCCCGGCCGGCTCGCACCGCGCGCACGTCGACCCGCGCGGGCAGGCGTGGACCGCCGTCACGCGCTGGCTCGGGCAGCCGGCCGACGCCTAGCGCGACGTCGCCCGTGCCGGGCGCGCGTCAGGCGGCGTCAGCGAGATCCCGCGCCAGCTCGACGAGCAGGCGCACGCCGTAGCCCGACGCGCCCTTGCCGACGTAGGCGCGGCCGAGTTCCCAGGCCGAGCCAGCGATGTCGAGGTGCGCCCAGGGCACCTCGCCGACGAAGTTCGAGAGGAACGCGGCGCCGACGATCGTGCCGGCCTTGCGCCCCTCGGGGGCGTTGTCGAGGTCGGCGTACTTGCCCTTGATGAGCTCGTCGTACTCCTCGTGCAGCGGCAGCCGCCAGACGATCTCGCCGCTGCGCTGCCCGGCGGCGGTGAGGAGCCGCGCAAGGTCGTCGTCGTTGCTCATCAGACCCGCATACGTGTTGCCGAGCGCGACGATCACCGCTCCCGTCAGCGTCGCCAGGTCGACGATCCGCTCGGCGCCCTCGGCGACCGCGTGGCAGAGGCAGTCCGCCAGGACGAGCCTGCCCTCGGCGTCGGTGTTGTTGATCTCGATCGTGCGGCCGTTGGCCGCCGTGACGATGTCGCCCGGCTTGACCGCCGAGCCATCCGGCAGGTTCTCGGTCGCGCCGACGACCGTCAGCAGGCTGAGCGGCAGCCCGAGGGCGGCGATCGCGGCCGTCGCCTCGATCGCGGCGGCGCCCCCCGACATGTCGAACTTCATCTCCGACATCTTCGCCCCCGGCTTCAGCGAGATCCCGCCGCTGTCGAACGTCACCGCCTTGCCGACGAACGCGAGCTCCGGGGAGCTCGCAGCGGACCGCGGCTCGTATCGCATCGTGATCAGAGCCGGCTCCTGGACGGAGCCCTGGGCGACCGCCGAGAACGCGCCCATGCCGCGGGCGGCGATGCCCTCGCGGCCCTCGACCTCGACCGACAGCCCCGCGATCTCCTCGCCGAGCCCGCGCGCGTACTCCCCGAGCGCGCTCGGGGTCAGGTCGTTGCCCGGCCGGTTCTGCAGATCGCGGGCGCGGTTGACCCGCGCCGCGATGAGAGCAGCGTCGCCGACGGCCCCTTCGAGCTCTTCGGGGCAGGCGATGACCAGTCGCTGAAGGCCGGGCGAGTCCTCGGCCGGCGCCGACTTGAAGCGCTCGAAGCGATAGCCCGCGAGGACGGTGCCCTCCACGAGCGCCGCGGCGATCGCGCCGTCGCCGCCATCGGGAAGCAGCCAGCAGAGGGTCCGTGCCGAGGCGTCGAGCGCCCGGCCGAGCGCCCCCGCCGCTGCGACGCGGACGGACTCCGGCGTCAGCTCCTCGCGTGCGCCGAGCCCCACCAGCAGCCAGCGCCGGCCCTCGGCGTGGGCGAGCGCCACCGAGCCGCGCTTGGCCCGGGCCTCCCCCGAGGCGATCAGCTCCGCCGCGGCGGCGGGCACCCCGGGCGGCGAGGCGGGCGCTCCGGCCCCGTCGAACAGGGCGACCGCGACGGTGTCGGCATCCTGCAGGGCGGAGTCGGGGGAGCGCGCGAGAACGTCCATCGGCCGCCACCATACCGGCCTGGCCAGGAGCGCTCGGGCCGCGACTCTCGACCCCACGGCTGGGCTCCCGGCTCCGGCGCGCGCCGGGCGGCGATGGGTCGTCCACTACCATTCTCGATCCCACCGGCCCCTCGAGAAGGAGAGACCCGCCCCAATGGCCAAGACAGTGATCCTCGGCGCCGCACGCACCCCGATCGGCAAGATGGGCGGCGGCCTGTCAACGCTCGACGCCACCGAGCTCGGCGCGACGGCGATCGAGGCCGCGCTGGAGCGCTCGTCGGTCGAGCCCGAGCAGGTCGAACACGTCGTGATGGGGCAGGTGCTGCAGGCCGGCCAGGGCCAGATCCCCTCGCGCCAGGCGCAGATCAAGGCCGGCATCCCGAAGGAGGTCTCCTCCGAGACGATCAACAAGGTCTGCGCCTCCGGGCTGCGCGCCTCGGTGATCATCGACCAGGCGGTCCGCGCCGGCGACATCCAGGTCGCCGTCGGCGGCGGCATGGAGTCGATGTCGAAGGCCCCCTACCTGCTGCCGCAGGCCCGCTTCGGCTACCGCATGGGCGACGCCAAGATGCTCGACGCGATGGTCCACGACGGGCTGACCAACCCGTTCTCGGGGAAGCAGATGTTCATCGAGGCCACCGAGGTCGGCGACGAGCTCGAGATGACCCGCGCCGAGCTCGACCGCTGGGCGCTGCGCTCGCACGAACTGGCGCTGAAGGCGACCGACGAGGGGCGCCTGGCGGAGGAGATCGTCACGGTGACCGTCAAAGGCCGCAAGGGCGACACGATCGTCGAGATCGACGAGGGGCCGCGCCGCGACACCTCGCTGGAGGCGCTCGCGAAGCTGCCAGGGCTGGCCGGCAAGGAGGGCTCCCACACGGCCGGCAACTCGCCCGGCGTCAACGACGGCGGCGGCGCGCTGGTGCTCGCCTCCGACGAGTGGGCGCAGGCCAACGGCAAGGAGGCGCTGGCCGAGATCGTCGCCCACGCGCAGAGCGCGAACGACTTCGCCTACCTCGCCACGACTCCCGCCACCGCCGCCAAGAAGGCGCTCGAGAAGGCCGGCCTGCAGCCGGGCGACATCGACCTGTGGGAGATCAACGAGGCGTTCGCGTCGGTCACCCTCAACTCGATCAGGATGCTCGGCATCGACGAGGACCGCGTCAACGTGAACGGCGGTGCCGTCGCCCTCGGGCACCCGATCGGAGCCTCCGGCGCGCGCATCCTCGGCAGTCTCGTCCACGAGCTGCGCCGCCGCGGCGGCGGCCTCGGCTGCGCCGCGATCTGCTCCGGCGGGGGGCAGGGCGACGCTGTGATCCTGAAGGTCTGAGGCGACCGTGGAGGCGGGCCTGAACGGCGCCAAGCCGCCGCGCGCGGCCGCCTTCTTCGATCTCGACAAGACGCTGATGGCCGGGTCATCCGGCGTGTTCTTCGCGCGGGCGGCCTACGAGTCGGGAATGATCTCGCGCTCGAGGCTGCTCAAGGACATCTACGAGAACATCCGCTTCAGGCTGCTCGGCTCGACCGACGACCGCGCCGACGACGTCCGCCGGCGGGTGGGGGAGATGATCGCCGGCGTGCGCGTGCGCGACCTCGAGCGGCTCTCGCCGCGCGTGCTCAGCGGCGTGCTGCCGCGGCTGTACCCGCACATGCTCGAGCGGGCCTACGCACACCAGGACGCGGGCGTTCCCGTCTACATCCTCACCGCCGCCTCGCAGGAGATGGCAGACCTGCTGGCCCGGGTGCTCGCCTTCGACGGCGGCCTCGGCACGCGCTCGGAGATCGTGGACGGCCACTACACCGGGCGCCCGGCCGGGCCGTTCAACTACCGCGAGGGCAAGGTCATCTCGATGCGCGAGCTGTCCGAGCGCGAAGGCATCGACCTCGCCGCCTCGTTCGCCTACTCGGACTCCGAGTCCGACCTGCCGATGCTCCGCGCGGTCGGCCACGCGGTGGTCGTCAACCCGGATGCGCAGCTGCGCAGGATCGCGGTCGAAGAGGGCTGGGAGATCATCGAGCTCGACCGCCTCGGGCGGCGGCTGAAGATGCTGATCGCGCTGGGCGTGGGCACGGCGCTCGCCTCGGCCGGCCGCTGGCTGCTCGAACGCACCGGCGCTCCCCACACCGGCGCGCGGCTCGCCCGCGGTCCGCGCCGGGGCGCGCAGGGACAGGCGCGGAGCGGCAAGATGCGCGTGCGTGCTCGCGCACGGCGGCGGGGCGACTCCTCGGCTTCGGGACGCTCGCGCAACTGACCGCCGCGGCTGTGACGGGGCGATCGTCCAGGCCGGCGCTTGAGCCGGTTCCGGTTCGCTCGGGTGGCGCCACGGCCGGGCGCGGCGGGCGCGGCGGGCGCGCAGCGCATAGAGTATGGGCCGAGGAGGCCGGTCTCATCGCCTGCGACGGCCCCTGGCGGGCGCCCGGCCGGGCGCCCTTCGCACGCCGCTCCCGACCCAGAGACCAGAACGACCCGCTGCCATGCCCGACGCCGCACCGAGCCCCAGCAAGATCCGCGTGGTCGTCGCCAAGCCGGGTCTCGACGGCCACGACCGCGGCGCCAAGATCATCGCGCGGGCGCTGCGCGATGCCGGCATGGAGGTGATCTACACCGGGCTGCACCAGACGCCCGAGCAGATCGTCGAGACGGTGATCCAGGAGGACGCCGACGCCGTCGGCCTCTCGATCCTGTCGGGTGCCCACATGACGCTGGTGCCCCGCGTTGTCGAGCTGCTGCGCGAGCAGGGCGTCGATGATGTCGTGATCACGGTCGGGGGAACGATTCCGGCCGAGGACATCCCCGAGCTCAAGAGCCTAGGAGTCGCCGAGGTGTTCACGCCGGGCGCACCCACGCAGGCGATCGTCGACTTCATCCGCAGCGCCGCCGGAAGGCGCGCATCCAGCCTTGATTGACTCGTCAGTCAACCGCCGGAACCGGTAGCATCGCAGCCAACAGACCCCAAGGAGAAACCCCAAGAATGAAGATATGCGTCCTGGTGAAGGAGGTCCCGGACGCCGCCGTCGAAAAGAGGATCGACCCTTCGACGGGGCGCATGGACCGCAGCGGGGAGAAGAACCTCAACCCGTATGACACGCACGCCATCGAGGCGGCGATGCAGATCAAGGAGGGCGGCGCGGTGCCCGTCGAGGAGATCGTCGCCGTGACGATGGGCCCCGAGAGCGCGGTACGCGCGCTGCACAAGGCCGTCTCGCTCGGCGCCGACCGTTCGGTGCACCTGGCCGACCAGGCCGTCGCCGGCTCGGACGTGGCCGCGACCGGCTACGCGCTGGCCAAGACGCTCGAGCGCGAGAGCCCCGACCTCGTGCTGCTCGGTCAGCAGTCGGACGATGGCGAGTGCTACACGATCGGTGCGGTCGTCGCGGAGCACCTGTCGATGCCATCGCTGACGCAGGTGATCAAGATGGACGTCGACGGCGAGGCCCTGCGCTGCGAGCGCCAGGCCGAGTACGGCTACGACACGGTGCAGGTCAACCTGCCCGCCGTGATCTCCGTCGGCGACGCGATCAACGAGCCCCGCTACCCGTCGTTGAAGGCGATCATGGGCGCGAAGAAGAAGCCGCTGGACAGCGTCGGCATCGGCGACGTGGGCATCGACGCCGCGAAAGTCGGCGGCGATAACTCCGCCGCCCAGTGGGTCGCCGCGAAGGCTCCTCCGGCGAAGGCCCCGGGCGAGATCATCGAGGACGAGGACACGGGCGAGACGGTCGAAAAGATCATCGCCTGGCTCGACGAGCGGAAGCTCATCTAAGGAGACTCAGAACGACATGGCAAACATCCTGGTCTACGCGCTGCACTACGACGGCGCGATCAACAAGAACTCCCTGGGTGCCGTCTCCGAGGGCGCCAAGCTGGCCGCCGAGCTCGGCGGCGAGGCGCACGCGATCCTGCTCGGCGAGAACGTCCCGCAAGATCTCGCTGCGTCGCTCGGCAAATACGGCGCGAAGAAGGCGCTCGTCGCCGAGGGCCCCGAGGGTCTCGCCCAGCCGCTCGTCGACGCGATGGCAAGGGCGATCACCGACGGCGGCTACTCCTACGCCCTGTTCGGCGGCGGCCTGCTCGGCTTCGAGATCGGCGCGGGTCTGGCCGCCCGGCTCGGCGCGGGGGTCGTGATGGAGGTCACGAGCGTGCGTGCCGAGAACGGCGAGCTGATCGCCGAGCGCCCGATCCTCGGCGACTCCTCGATCTCCGAAGTGAAATACCGCTCGGACGTCGGGATCGTGATCGGCCGCCTCAACGCGTTCGAGATCAAGGACGTCGGCGGTGCCGACGCCGCGGTCGAGACGCTCGAGTTCGAGCTGAGCCCGCAGTCCTCGCAGGCGACGATGGTCACGCGCGGCGAACAGCGCGGCGCCGACGTCGACATCGAGGGCGCCGACGTGCTGATCGCGGGCGGCCGCGGCCTCGGCAAGGCCGAGGGCTTCCAGCTGGCCGAGGACCTCGCCGCGGCGTTCGGCGGCAACGCCGCCGTCGCCGCCACGCGCGCCGTGGTCGACGCGGGCTGGTATCCCTACGCGGCCCAGATCGGCCAGACGGGCAAGACCGTCTCGCCGAAGCTGTATCTCGCTGCCGGCATCTCGGGCGCGATCCAGCACAAGGTCGGGATGCAGAGCTCGGAGAACATCGTCGCGATCAACAAGGACGCGAACGCGCCGATCTTCGAATTCTCCGACCTCGGCATCGTCGGCGATCTGAACAAGATCCTGCCGAAGCTGACCGAGGCGGTGAAAGAGAAGAAGGGCGGTTGAGCGCGATGTCTTCCAACGGCGCAAGCAACGGCAAGGTGGCACCGGCGGCGTTCCCGCCGCCGGTCGACCCCCAGAAGGAGTTCGTCAAGCGCGGCCTCGACGCCGAGGACGAGCTGATCGAGGTCGGCGTGGCGATCGTCGGCGGCGGCACCGCCGGGCTCTCGTGCGCCAACCGCCTGCTGCAGCTGCTCGCCGAGGACCCCGAGACGATGGAGCGTCTCGGCGAAGTGCCCGTCGCGGTCGTCGAGAAGGCGAAGACCTGCGGCGGACACAATTTGTCAGGCGCGGTGATGCGGCCGGGACCGCTGCAGGAGCTGTTCCCCGAGATCAGCCGCGAGGACTGGCGCAAGGAGGGGTTCGCCTTCGGCGAGGTCAAGAAGGAGGCCGTCTACATGACGCCGACGGCCAAGACCAAGCTGCGCATCCCGCCGCCGCCGCCGTTCAAGAACCACGGCAACGAGGTCGTCTCGGTCTCGGCGATGGCCCGCTTCCAGCAGCGCCAGGCCGAAGAGGCCGGCGCCTACATCCTCACCGAGACCGCCGCCACGCAGCTCGTCGTCGAGGACGGCCGCGTGGTCGGCGTGCGCTCGGGCGACAAGGGCCGCGGCAAGGACGGCGAGCCGCTCGGCAACTTCGAGCCGGGGACCGACATCAAGGCCAAGGCGACGGTCCTCGCCGAGGGCTGCTGGGGCCATCTGACGGGTGCGGCGATCCGCGAGTTCGACCTCGCAGAGGGGCGCGAGCCGCAGGTCTGGGAGCTCGGCGTCAAGGAGGTCTGGAAGGTCCCCAAGCCGCTGGACCGCCTGATCCACACGATCGGCCCGTGGCCGCTGAAGGTGTCCTCCAAGTACGGGCAGATCGGCGGCACCTGGATCTACCCGATGAAGGACGAGAAGACCGGCGAGGACCTCGTCTCGATCGGCTTCGTGATCGACCTCGAGTACGCGGACGCGACGACCTCGGTCCACGACCTGCTGCAGCAGTTCAAGCTGCACCCGCTCGTCAAGGGCATCCTCAAGGGCGGGGAGCGCGTCGCGTGGGGAGCGAAGGCGCTGCCGGGCGGCGGCTACTGGTCGATGCCGAAGCTCGCGATGCCGGGGGCCGTGCTCGTCGGCGACGCCGGTGGGATGGTCGACACGGTCGCCCTGAAGGGCGTCCACCACTCGGTCATGTCGGGCAAACTGGCTGCCGAGTCGATCTACGCGGCGCTCGTCCGGGGCGAGACGAACTTCTCTTCCTACGAACAGACGATCGAGGAATCGACCGTCGGCAAAGAGCTCTACGAGGTCCGCAACACGCGCCAGCCCTTCCAGCGCGGGTTCCTGCAGGGAGGCCCGATCGTCAACCTTGCGATCGCCACGAAAGGGAAGCTGCCGCCCGGCCGGCTCTCCTGGCATCGCAACGACGCGAAGCCGATGTTCGTCGGCAAGACGAAGGACAGCTATCCGAAGCCTGACGGCAAGTACACCTTCGACAAGCTCTCCTCGGTGTTCATCACGGGGAACGCCACCCGCGACGACGCCCCCAACCACATCCGCGTGCAGAAGCACGTGCCGCGCGAGATCGCCGAAACGTGGCGCTGGATGTGCCCGGCCGGCGTGTACGAGATCCCCGATGACGCTCCCGAGCACGGCCCGGTCGACGTGATCGTCAACTACACCAACTGCGTGCAGTGCGGCGCGATCACGGCGAAGGGCGGGCGGCTGACGACGCCCGAGGGCGGCGACGGTCCGCTCTACCAGCTGACCTGAGCCGCGGCGTCCGCCCGAACACAGCGCGCGACAGTGGCCGAGCGCGCGAAACATGCGCGGCGGCGCAGTGTTAGGGGGGATGATGATGAGGAGCGTGAGCAGCGCAGTCCGATCCGTGACTCGGGGGAGACGCCGCATGGCGCCGGCCCTGGCCCTCGGCGTGGTCGCCGCGTGGATGGCGCTCGCGCCGCAGGCTCTGGCCGGATCGAGCGCGGGCGGGACCAGCCCGCCCGCCGGCTCCTCGACCAAGCCGATCGTCTCGGCGACGCTCGTGGGCTGTGAAACCACCGGCGAACAGGCCGAACGCTCGGCGACGTTCGCGGGCGAAATGTCGACGATCCCCGGCAGCGCCAAGATGGAGATGCGGATCGACGTGCTCGAGCGGGTGCCCGAAGAAACGACGTTCCACATGGTCGCGGCGCCGGGCCTCGGCGTGTGGCGGTTCGCCGCTCCCGGGGTCAAGAACTACCGCTACCTGAAAGAGGTCACGAACCTCGCCGCGCCCGCCTACTACCGCGGCTCGGTCCGCTTCCGCTGGCTGAACGCCAAGGGCAAGCTGATCAAGTCGTTGGTGCTGCGAACCCCGCGCTGCGCGCAGCCGGCCCTGCCGCCCGAAGCGGGGCTGACCGAATAGCCGCAACCGCGGCCTGCCCGCCCGGCTCCGGCCCGAGCGCTTGCGGCGGCTCGGCGCCGAGCGTTGATGGTGGCTCGGCCTGGCCGCTAGAATCATCTGGCGATGAAGACGGAGATCCACCCGAACTACGAGCAGGCCCACGTTCGCTGCACGTGCGGAAACGAGTTCATCACGCGCGCGACGCGCGCCGAGCTGCACGTCGAGGTGTGCTCGAACTGCCACCCGTTCTACACCGGGCGGCAGAAGCTGATGGACACCGGCGGCCGCGTCGAGCGCTTCCAGCGCCGCGTCGCCAAAGGCCGCTTGGCGCAGACCCGGGCAGCCAAATAGGCATATGACGCCGCGTCCGGCCGCTGGCTCGTTGAGCGCGCCGGTCGCTACCCAGGCTGCCGTCGCGACGCCGCCGGCGGCGTCCGGCACCGATGCGCCCGCGCCGGACGGCACCCTGCTGATCGACGGCGAGCTCGAGGCGGCCCGCGACGCGCCGGTCGGCGGCCAGGCCATCCTCGAGGGCGTGATGATGCGCGGCGTCTCGCACTGGGCGGTGGCCGTGCGCAAGCCCAGCGAGGAGCAGCTCGCCGAGGGCGAGCGCTCGCCGGAGGAGGCCGCGCTCGGCGAGATCGAGGTACAGAGCTTCCCGCTCGACTCGGCTCTGCGCCGGCACAGGATCCTGCGGCTGCCGATCATCCGCGGCGTCGTCGCGCTCGGCGGGTCGCTCGCGATCGGCTTCAAGGCGCTGGAGTTCTCCGCCAACGCCCAGCTGCCGCCCCAAGAACGCAAGCCCGCGGCTGGGTCCGGGCAGAACGGCGCGATCGCGGACGGCAACGGAGCGCAGGCGGCGGTCGACGCGACCGAGCAGGACGAGCCGCAAGAGATCCCGAAGGCCGTCTGGATCGGCACGATCGTGTTCGCGCTGGCGCTGGCGGTGGTGCTGTTCTTCCTGATTCCGGTCGGCCTCACCAGCCTGATCAAGGACCAGCTCGGCTCCTCGGTGCTGTTCTGGGTGGTCGAGGGGACCCTGCGGACCGCGATCTTCCTCGGCTACCTGCTGCTGCTGTCGAGGCTGCGTGACCTGCGCCGCGTCTTCGAGTACCACGGCGCCGAGCACAAGACGATCTCCTGCTTCGAGGCGGGGCTGCCGCTGACGCCGCCAAACGCGCAGCGCTTCTCGCGACTGCACCCGCGCTGCGGCACGAGCTTCCTGCTGATCGTCATGATCGTCGCGATCTTCGTGTTCGCGCCGATCGGGCTCCCCGCCTGGTACTGGCTGCTCCTCACCCGGATCCTCGGCGTGCCGCTGATCGCAGGGATCTCCTTCGAGCTGATCAAGTACGCCGGCAAGCACCGCAACCGCCCGTGGGTGCAGGCCCTGATGTGGCCGGGGCTGAAGCTCCAGCTGCTGACCACGCGCGAGCCCGACCACGATCAGCTGGCCGTCGCGATCGCCTCCCTGGAGGCCGTGCTCGCGCTCGAGAAGCCTGGGGAGCTGTCGGCCGAGGATCTGGTCGGCGTCGAGGTCGTCGCCTGACGAGACGGCCGGGGCCGGCGCCAGGCGGCGTCCTCGTTCGCTCGTGTGCGGAGCACACTTCGCTCGCTGCGTCCTTGCCTGGCTTGGCCCACGGCCGTCTCGTCCATAGACGGCGCCAGCCGGTGTCCTTACCCCATTCGCGGCACTCCGCGGTCGCTCGCGTGCTGGCCGGTTCGGGGATGCGAGCGTCAGCGAGTGTCTCCCGGTTCGGCACGCCACGCTCCCTGCGTCCTTGGCTGGCTTGGCCCACGGCCGTCTCGTCCGCGTGGCGCCGGAGCGGCGCGAGCCTGTGTCCTCGTCCGCGCTCGAGTGACGAACGCGCCTAGCTCAGCGCGGGCTCGGGCGCGCCGGTCTTCTCGGCCGGGACCAGCGCGTAGACCTGCCGCCGCCAGCCGTCCTTGATGCGCTCGAGCGTGAACCCGCGCGCGTCGCGCAGGTAGAGGAACAGGCCCGCCGAGAGGCCGGCCAGCAGCGTGTCGGCGAGCAGCTCGGGGTCGCAGGCCGGGTCGATTTCCCGCAGCAGCAGCGTGACGTGCAGGCGGCTGGCCGCGTAGGGGGCGGAGTCGAGGTGGGCGCCCGCCACTTCGGCGGCGGCCAGCAGCTCCGCGTACGCGTCGGTGAAGTCGAGCCGCGCCTCGCCGAAGGCGACCAGGCGCTCGCGCGGGGGAGCGCCGGGACCGAGCGGCGGCTCGCCGCGGATGAAGCCTTCCTGCAGGCGCGACTCGTCCTCGCTGAGCACCGCAGTGGCGAGCGAGGCACGCGATCCGAACCGGCGGAAGAGGGTGCCCTTGCCGACTCCGGCGGCTTCGGCGATCTCGTCCATCGAGACGCAGCCCGCGCCCTTTTCGTCGAACAGCCGCCTGGCGGCGCACAGGATGCGCTCGCGGTTGCGGGCGGCGTCGGCGCGCTCTGGCGCCTGCGTCTGGATCACCGGAAGCTCTTGCATCGCCCCTCTATGGTACCGCATTTTACGTGAAGCGGACCACGGTCCAATTGTGTGCTACACTCTGGACAGATCAAAACGGACCACGGTCCGCAGACCAAAACAGGACACCAAAGACACAGGAGAAAGATCCAGATGAGCACAGCAACCGCACAGCAGATCGCGACCGGCAGGTGGGCGATCGACCCCGTCCACTCGCACGTCGGCTTCGGGGTCAAGCACATGGTCGTCTCGACGTTCCGCGGCAGCTTCGACGAGTACGACGGCTCGCTGACGAGCGCCGAGGACGGCTCGCCGGTCCTGCGGGGAGCGGTCAAGGTCGACTCGCTGATGGTCAAGGACGAGAACCTGGCGGCCCACCTCGCGTCGCCGGAGTTCTTCGACAGCGCGCGCTACCCCGAGATCGCGTTCACCTCGACGGACGTCAACGTCGGCGAGGACGGCGAGCTCGAGGTCGAGGGCGACCTGACGATCAAGGACAACACGCACCGCGTGACCGCGCGGGGCAGCGTCTCACGGGCCGCACATCACGCTCGGCGACAACGAGAAGATCGGCGTCGAGCTCGAGGCCGTCATCGACCGCCGCGAGTTCGGGCTCGAGTGGAACGCGCCGCTCCCCAAGGGCGGGTTCGCGCTCGACAACGACGTCAAGCTCGAGGTCACGCTCGAGCTCGTGAGGGAGGCGTAACAGCCATGAAGATCCTCGGACTGTCCGGAAGCCTGCGCCGCGATTCCCACAACACGCGTCTGCTGCGGGGCGCCGGCACGCTGCTGCCGGAGGGCGTCGAGCTGGACGTGTTCGACGGGCTCGGCGCGATCCCGCCGTTCAACGAGGACGAGGAGTCCTCGCCGCCGGCGGAGGTCCTCGCCTTCAAGGAGGCGATCGCGGCCGCGGACGGCCTGCTGATCGCGACCCCCGAGTACAACTCCTCGATCCCCGGCGTGCTCAAGAACGCGATCGACTGGGCCTCGCGGCCGCGCGCCGGGAGCCCGATCGCGAGCAAGCCGGCGGCCGTGATCGGAGCCAGCACCGGCCTCTTCGGGGCGGTCTGGGCGCAGGCCGAGACGCGCAAGGTGCTCGGCTCGACCGGCGCCCGCGTCGTCGACCGCGAGCTTCCGATCGGAGGAGTCCGACGAGGCTCTCGGCGAGGACGGGCTGCCGCTCGACCGCGACGCCCGCGAGAGCCTCTCGGCGACGCTCGACGAGCTGGTCGAGCTCGCGGGCAACGGTCCCCGTCGCCTCGGCCGAGCCGGCGCAGGCGCCCGCCGCGGCCCGCGATCGGGGCCCTCCGACGTGCACCGGCTCGCGGCCTAGCCGACCGCGCAGGCGGCGCTCGCCGTCTCGAGCCGGATCGACGTGTCCGCGGCCCAGCCGGGACGATCGGCAAGGGCGCCGTCGGAGCCAGTACGCTCGAACGAGCATGATCGAAGACCTCGTCGCCCAGATCGAGACCCGCTTCGCCGAGCTCGGCGAGCAGATGACCGACCCGGAGGTGATCTCCGACCGCGAGCGCTACGCGCAGGTCGGCCGGGCCTACCGCCAGCTCGAGCCGGCGGCGAAGCTGGCAGCGGAATGGCGCCGCGCGCAGGACGATGCCGCGGGTGCCGAGGAGCTGATCGAGGAGCTCGGCGAGGACGCCGGGCATGCGCGAGGAGCTCGAGAAGGCGCGCGAGCTGATCGAGCAGCTCGAGGAGCAGATCCGCCTGGCGATGGTCGAGCGCGACCCCAACGACGACAAGAGCGTGATCGTCGAAGTCCAGGGCGGCGCGGGGGGCGAGGAGGCCGGGCTGTGGGCCGGCGACGTGTACCGGATGCTGGCGCGCTACGCCGAGCGCCTCGGCTGGCAAGACGGAAGCCATGGACATCGGCGACGGCAAGTACACATTCGCGATCAACGGCGAGGGCGCGTACTCGGTGTTCAAGTTCGAGGGCGGTACGCATCGTGTCCAGCGCGTGCCGCAGACCGAGTCGCAGGGCCGCATCCACACCTCGACGGCGACGGTCGCGGTGCTGCCGGAGGCCGAGGACGTCGACGTGCAGGTCGACCCGGGCGACCTGCAGATCGACGTGTACCGCTCCTCGGGCCCCGGCGGGCAGTCGGTCAACACGACCGACTCGGCGGTTCGGGTGACGCACAAGCCGTCGGGGATCGTCGTCTCGATGCAGGACGAGAAGTCCCAGCTGCAGAACCGCGAGAAGGCGCTGCGGGTGCTGCGGGCGCGCCTGTACGAGCGGGCGCTCGCCGAGCAGCAGGCGGAGCTGGCCGCCGACCGCCGCTCGCAGGTCGGGACGGGCGACCGCGCGGAGAAGATCCGCACCTACAACTACGGCGAGCGCCGCGTCACCGACCATCGCATCAAGCTGACCGTCCACAACCTCGACCAGGTGCTCGAGGGCGAGCTCGACGAGATCACGGCCGCGCTCCAGGCCGACGAGCGCCGCCGGCGCCTCGAGGCCCAGGCGGCGGCGTGAGCGCGGGCGTGCTCGCGGCGGAGCAGGGGGACACTCCCGCATCGCGCGGCGGGACGCCGGTGCGAGAGGCACTGCAGGGAGCGGTGACGGCGATCGGGGCGGGCGGCTGTGAGACGCCGCGCCTGGACGCCGAAGTTCTGCTCGCCCACGTCCTCGGGGTCGAGCCGCGAGCAACTGCTGACCGACGCTTCGCTGCGTGTGCAGGGGCAGGCGGTGCGCGCCTACCAGGACGCCGTGCGGCGCCGCGCCGTCGAGCGCGAGCCGGTCGCCTACATCACGCGACGCCGCGCCGTTCCGCCACATCGAGCTCGACGGTCGACCCGCGGGCGCTGATCCCGCGCCCCGAGACCGAGCTGCTGGTCGAGGCCGGCCTCGCGCTCGCGCCGGGCGCCGTCGGTGCTGGACGTCGGTACCGGCAGCGGCGCCGTCGCGCTCGCGCTGAAGCAGGAGCGGCCGGACCTCGAGGTCTGGGGCAGCGACATCAGCGAGCCGAGCGCTCGCGCTGGCGCGCCGCAACGCGGAGCGTCTCGGCCTCGAGGTCGGCTGGCTGCACGCCGACCTGCTCGCGGGCGTTCCCGACCGCTTCGACGCCGTGCTGGCCAACCCGCCCTACGTGGCGGACTCCGAGCGTCCCGCGCTGGTCCCCGAGATCGTCCGTCACGAGCCGCCCGAGGCCCTCTTCGCCGGGCCGGAGGGGCTCGCCGTGATCGCTCCGCTCGTCGATCAGCTCGGCGCCCGGAGCGGCATCCGGACAGCGGCGATCGAGGTCGGCGAGCGGCAGGCCGAGATCGTTGCGCGGAGGATGCGGGAGGCCGGTTTCGGGGCGACTAGCTATGAGCTGGACTTGCGAGGTATAAAGCGTGTGGTGATCGGGAGAAAAGGAAGGGGATGATCGTGACTCTCGACGAAGAAGCCGCGGAGCGCCTGCGCGACTGTGTCGCAGCAGGCGGGGTGGCGGTGTTTCCCAGTGACACGGTGTACGGGGTCTGCTGCGACCCGGACAACGAGGAGGCGGCTCGCCGCCTCTACGCGCTTAAGGGGCGACCCTCGGCGCGGGCCTGCGCGGTGATGTTCTTCTCGCTCGAGGACGCGCTCGAGCTGCTCGACGACCTGCACGACAGCGAGCGCGAGGCTCTGCAATCGCTGCTGCCGGGCCCGGTGACGGTGCTGCTGGCCAACCGCCGCCAGCGCTTCGCCTCCGCCTGCCGGGTCGATCCCTCGACGCTCGGCCTGCGCGTGCCGGACCTGCTCGGCGACCTCGAGACGCTGTCGACGGTCGGCGTGCCGGTGCTGCAGTCGAGCGCCAACCTGTCGGGCGAGCCCGACGCGCGGACGCTCGATCAGGTGCCCGAAGCGCTGCGCGAAGGCGCCGATCTCGTGATCGACGGCGGCGAGCTGCCGGGCACGCCCTCGACCGTCATCGACCTGCGCGACCTCGACGAGGAGCGGCGTTGGTACGTGCTGCGCGAGGGCGCGGTGCCGCGCGAGAACGTCGAGCACGCGCTCGCGGCCGTGGTCTGAAGCCCGGCTGCGCCGGGGGCGTGCTCGATGCGAGCGGCCCCCGGCCCGCCGGCGACGGCGCGCTGCCTGCCCGCCGTCCGCGCCGGCGCGCGGGCCGGGAGGAGTGGTGCTAGCCTCGTGACAGCTGCCGCAACTGGCGCCTTTAGGTGGAATCGACCACCGGGAACGGACAGCTCTCACGCCGCGCGCCTGGGCACCAGTCGTTCGTCACCGCCAAGGAGAGCGCCGTGAGCGAGCTGAGCCCCGACTACTTCAACCGACCGCTCGCCGAGGTCGACCCGGAGATCGCCGAGGCGCTCGCCGGCGAGCTCGCGCCGCCAGCAGGGCACGCTCGAGATGATCGCCTCCGAGAACTTCGTGCCGCGCGCGGTGCTCGAATGCCAGGGCTCGGTGCTGACGAACAAGTACGCCGAGGGCTACCCGGGCCGCCGCTACTACGGCGGCTGCGAGTGGGTCGACGTCTCCGAGCAGCTCGCGATCGACCGCGCGAAGGAGCTGTTCGGCGCCGAGCACGCGAACGTCCAGCCGCACTCGGGCGCCCAGGCCAACACGGCCGTCTACCACGCATTGCTCGAACCGGGCGAGACGATCATGGGCCTCGTCGCTGGCCCACGGCGGCCACCTGACGCACGGCATGCGCATCAACGTCTCGGGGCGGCTCTACAAGATCGCGGCCTACGAGGTCGACCGCGAGAGCAGCCTGATCGACATGGACGAGGTCGCGCGGATCGCCCGCGAGCAAAAACCCAAGCTGCTGCTGGCGGGCTGGTCGGCCTACCCGCGCCAGCTCGACTTCGAGCGCTTCAGGGAGATCGCCGACGAGGTCGGCGCGCTGCTGATGGTCGACATGGCGCACTTCGCCGGGCTGGTGGCGGCGGGCCTTCACCCGAGCCCCGTGGCGGCCGGCGCCGACGTCGTCACGACCACGACGCACAAGACGCTCGGCGGACCCCGCGCGGGGATCATCCTCTGCAAGGCCGAGCACGCCAAGAAGATCGACTCGGCCGTGTTCCCGGGCCAGCAGGGCGGTCCGCTCGAGCACGTCATCGCCGCGAAGGCCGTGGCGCTGAAGATCGCCGGCAGCGAGCTGTTCGCCGAGCGCCAGCGGCGCACGATCGCGGGCGCGAAGGCGCTGGCGACGGAGCTGCTCGCGGCCGGCCACGGCGTCAACGTGCTCACCGGCGGCACCGACGTGCACCTGGTGCTGGTCGACCTGCGCGACTGCCAGCCCGAGCTGACCGGCAAGCAGGCCGAGGATCGCCTGCACGACATCGGCATCACCGTCAACCGCAACGCCGTGCCGTTCGACCCGCGGCCGCCGATGGAGGCCTCCGGGCTGCGGATCGGCACGCCGGCGCTGGCCACTCGCGGCCTGCAGGAGGAGGACTTCACCGAGGTCGGCAAGATCCTCGCGGTGGCGCTGACGCCCGAATACGAGTCGCGCGCCGGCGAGCTGGCCGAGCGCGTGCAGGCGATCGTCGAGCGCTACCCGCTGTACGAGGGGCTCACGGCCGCCGCCGTGGTCTGAGCGGCGCGAGGTCGAGCACGGCGCCGGGCCGCGATTGACCCGCGCTCCCGCCTGCCATAGGCTGCTCGGCGAGGTCGAACCTTTCGAACGGGGGCAGCTATGGGGCGGATGAGGGCGGCAGTTTCGGTGCTGGCGAGCATGCTCGTGCTCGGGGCTCTCACGGCGGCGAGCGCGTCGGCGTCGGGGCCGGTGTGGGCCTATTGCGGCAAGACGGTCCCGAAGAACACGGGGGCCTACACAGACAAGGCCTGCTCGATCGAATCGCCGTCCCACGAAGGCAAGTGGGAACTCATCGACGGGATCGGGAAGGGCAAAGGCGTTCAAGGGCAAGTTGACCGTCGGCGAAATCCGCCTCGACGGGATGATCGCCCCCGGAGAATTCAACCTGGAATGCAACAAGGCGTCGATCTCCGGACACCCGGTCGCCCCGAACAAAGTCGCCGGCGTCCACATCAGCATGTCCAAGTGCGAGTACAACATCTCGGCGACCGAACACCTGCTCTTCTCCACCACATCGCTCTCCGGCGAACTCGGCTGGATCAACCAGGCCAAAGGCGAAGCCGGCATCAAGCTCACGAGCGAAGCCGAACCCGAAACCGGGCTGATCACCGAAGTCCAGACCGGCTGCGTCCCCGAAGCGCAAACAGCGCTGGCGCGGCGCGGCGATCGGCGCCTGGGGCCCGGTCGGCCAGGTCACCAAGGAATCCACGCTCGCCTTCACCGCGCAGCGTGTTCTTCGAAGAAGGCAACCCGCGCTTCGACATGGAGAGCAACCCGCCGGCCTTCGAAGGCGAAGAAGGGATCCACATCCTGCGCAGTGAAATCAACGACCCCGAAAACGGCTTCGAATGGTCGCACCGACGGCGGCAACGCCGGCTGCCTTCGAGGGGTTCTTCCACCTCAAGGGCGAAGCGCTGATGATCCACGATAGGCGGCTCCGCCGCCAGGGGTCGCGCATGCGCGGCCCCTAGGAGCGGCGCATGCGCCGCTCCTCGGATCGGCCGCATGCGGCCGATCCCGGGTCGGCACATGTGCCGACCCGCGGGTCCGTGCATGCACGGACCCGAACGACGTCGACAGCAGGACGAGATCCCGCAAGACGGCACCCGCGGCGGCTCTCGACACCCGCGCCTGCGATGCTGTGCGGAGCAGATGGCGCACCCGACCGAGCTCGAAGCGCTGTACGCGTTCCTGCGTGGCGCTCGCCGTGGCGGCGCTGCTCACGCCCTTCACGATGCGCCTGGCACGGGCTGTCGGCGCCATCGACGAGCCGCGCGAGCGCGGCCTCTCTGAGAAGGCGACGCCGCTGCTCGGCGGCCTCGCGATCTTCGGGGGGGTGTTCGTCGCGGTCCTGGCCTTTCTGCCCGCGGGCTACGGCAAGGACGATCAGCTGTGGCACGGCGTGCTGCTCGCGGCGGCCGTCATCACCGCGGTCGGCGCGCTCGATGACCGCTACGAGCTGCACCCGGCCGCGAAGCTCGCCGGCCAGATCCTCGCGGCGGTGATCGTCGTCCATTACGGCGTCGCGGTGAAGTCGATCACGCTGCCGTTCGCCGGCAAACTCGAGTTCCCCAACGCGGGCGTGACGAACGCGGGGCCGATCGTCACCGTGCTCGGCCTCGTCTTCCTGATGAACGTCGTCAACTTCTCCGACGGGGTCGACGGCCTGGCGGCGGGGGTCTGCGCGATCATCGCCGGCGCGATGGCCGTGATCGCGTTCGACCTCGGGCGTGAGCAGCCCGGCGTGCTGGCCGCGATCACCGCCGGCGCCGCGCTCGGCTTCCTGGTGTTCAACTTCCCGCC
The DNA here is from genome assembly GCA_963721285.1 of uncultured Solirubrobacteraceae bacterium. Lineage (GTDB taxonomy): Bacteria > Actinomycetota > Thermoleophilia > Solirubrobacterales > Solirubrobacteraceae > Palsa-744. The sequence continues at coordinate 301,393 of CAVRIN010000006.1, forward strand.
CGCGTCGAGCTTCATGGGCGACAGCGGCTCCAACCTGCTCGGGCTGTTGATGGGAGTCGTGATCGTCGAGGCGGCGGTCAAGACGACCGCCGTCGTGTCCTTCGTGCTGCCGCTGATCCTGCTCGCGGTGCCGTTCCTCGACACGACCTTCGTGCTGCTCAAGCGGCTGAAGTACAAGCAGCCGGTCTATCGGCCCGACAGCGAGCACTTCCATCACCGCATGGCGCGGATCGGCTTCTCGCGCCGGCGCACGATCGCGTTCCTCTACGCCTGGACGCTGATGCTCGCCGGCGTCGCGCTGGCGCTGCGCTTCATCCCCTACAGCGACCATCACGGACACCTCTACACGGGTTGGACGATCGTGATGGTCGCCCTCGGCGTGATCGCGATCGCCGCCAGCCTCTACCTCGTCTATGTGCTCGAGATCCTCAAGTTCCGGCGGCTCTCGGAGATGCGGCTGCGCCGGCTGCGTCCGGACGCCTCACCAGCGGAGATCGAGGCGGGCGTCGCGCAGGACTTCGAAACCGGCGAATTCCAGGCGGTTGCTGAGGTCGGGAAAGGCGACCCCGGGGGTGTGCCCGCCGGGCAGCACGTGCCCCGGGCTGAGCAGCGGATCAGCCAGCGGCAGGTGGATCAGGACGGCGTAGGCGCAGACCACGAGCGTGCCGGCCACGAGGCGCCGGTCGCCGCAGACGGCGGCTAGCGGCAGCGGCCAGACCGCATACCAGGGCAGCAGCCAGGCGGTCGAGCACAGCAGCGCGATCGTGGTCCAGCCCGCCGCCACGCGCCAGTCCGCGCCGCGCGCTGTCCGCCACAGCGCGTAGGCCAGCACGAGCAGGAAGGCCACAGCCCACAGATTGCGCCACCAGCCGGGCGTGCCGTGGAGGCCAACCAGTCGGGCCGTCTCGGCGGGCACGCTGTGCGTCGCGACGAGCTGCTGCTGCTCGCCGACCGCGCCGAGGAAGCCGAGCGCGTGCGGCCCGAAGCCGATCACCCCGATCGCGGCCACCGCCAGCAGCCCGAGCGCGCCCGCCAGCGCGACGCCGAGCCGCTCGCGCCAGGCGCGCTGGCCGAGCACCAGGAACGGCAGCACGAGGCCGGCCGTGAGCTTCACGCCGACGCCGGCGGCCAGAGACACGGCCGCGGCCCGCGGCCGGCCCGCGGCGCCCGCGCTGAGCAGCAGCGCCAGCGCCAGCGAGAGCAGCAGCAGGGTGTCGTTGTGCGCGCCGCCGACCGCGAGCACGAGCAGCACCGGGTTCAGGCCCATGAAGACCAGCGCGAAGCGCCGCGAGCGGCCGAGCCTTCCGGCCGCGCGCGCGGTCAGCCAGATCGCGGCGAGGCTGCTCAGCGCCGAGAGCACCTTCAGGGTCCAGATCCCGCCGGCCAGTCCGAACGGCGCGATCGCGTAGGTCGCGAGCGTGAACAGCGGGCCGTAGGGCGAGTGCTGGAACGGCCAGCCGATGAAGGGGAAGATCGCATCGCCCGCCGCTTCGGCCGGGAAGTGCGTGTAGGGGTCGAGCCCGTGAAGCGCTCCCATCCGGGCGAAGGCGAGGTAGCCGAACACGTCCTGCGAGATCAGCGGCGGGCCGAGCACCAGGATCACGTGCGCCGTCACGACGGCGGTCGCGAGCACAGCCAGCGGCAGCGTGCGCGACGCCGCCAGCGCCACCAGGTAGCTCGCGCAGATGATCAGCGTCAGCGTCTGGAAGCCGCCCTTGCCGAGTTCCGAGCCGAGGCCGCCGAACGGGCCCGAGAGCCACCCCGGCCAGCCGCCGCTGTCGCCCGGCACGTAGCGCGACGGCGCCGCGGCCGCGTCGATGCACAGGATCGCCAGCGCGGCCAGCAGCACGAGCAGCGCCGCCACGCCGGCCGCGCGCAGCGCAGTCGGCGGCACGCGCCCGGGGCCCCCGGGTGAGCCCTCGCGCCCGGCGCGGGGCTCCGGCGAGCCCTTCACAGCGGCCGGGCCGCCAGCCGGCGCGGCTCTGGGCGTGGCCTGCATGAGCCCATTCTCACTGCTCCCGCGCGGTCAGGCATCCACGCCGGCCAGTAGTCTTGACACTGCCGTGCCGGCCGGGGACGCCCGCGCCATCTGGACGGCCAGCGCGCTGTAACCGCCTCGAGAGAGCGTGCTAATTCCCCTGATGCGACGGAGCCAACGCCAACGCAACCTGCGCCTGCTCGGCGAGGCGGATCGTCCGCGGCGCGTGCTCGTACTCTCCGCCGACGTCGGCGAGGGCCACGCGGCCGCGGCCCGCGCGCTGGCCCAGCAGATCGAGGCCTCGCCCGAGCGGGTCGAGGTCACGGTGATCGACGGTCTCGCGGCGATGGGGCATGTGCTGCGCCCGGTCGTCGAGGACGGCTACAGGGTGCAGCTGAAGCTGATCCCCTGGAGCTACACGATCATCTACTGGCTGCTCGAGCACGTGCTGCCGGTGCGCTGGCTGGCGCGGCGGCTGCTGTGCGCGTTCGGCTCGCGGCCGCTCGCGCGCACGATCAACCGCCACGACCCCGACATCGTCGTCTCGACCTACCCCGCGGTCACCGTCGTGCTGGCGCGGCTGCGCCGGCGCGGCGAGATCTCGGCCTCGACGGTCGCCACGATCACGGACCTGACGGGCCTGTTCTTCTGGGCCCAGCCCGGCATCGACGTGCACCTGGTCATGTACGGGGAGTCGATGCCGTCGGTCGAGAGGATCGCGGGCGAGGGCAGTGTGCGGCTCGTGAGCCCGCTGATCTCGGCCGAGTTCCTTCAGCCGCGCTGCCCGACCGAGACGCGCCGGGAGCTCGGGCTGCCCGAGGCGGGGCGCATGGTGCTGGTCTCCGGGGGCGGCTGGGGCGTCGGCGACATCGCCGGGGCGGTCAAGGAGTTCGTGCGCACGCCCGAGGTGACGAGCATCGTCTGCCTGGCGGGCCGCAACGACCAGCTGGAGCGCAAGCTGCGGCGCGTGTTCGCCGAGGAGCCGCGGGTCCACGTCTACGGCTTCACCGACAAGATGCCCGAGCTCCTGGCTGCGGCCGACGTGCTCGTGCACTCGACCGGCGGCGTCACCTGCCTGGAGGCGAAGGCGGCGGGAACGCCGGTCGTCTCCTACGGGTTGCCGGTCGGGCACGCCCGCCTGAACACGCGCGAGATGGCCGCGCTCGACCTGCTGCGCCTGGCCAGCGACACCGACGAGCTGCGCGAGCACGTGCAGGCGAGCTTCGCCGACGGCCGCGAGGGCGAGGGCACCGGGGGGGAGGGGGCAGAGGGCCCTGCGGCCGCCGAGGTCGTCCTGTCCGCGCCGCGGCGGGTGCGGACGATCCCACGCTGGCGGCTGCGGATGGGCGCAGCCGCGACGCAGATCGCGCTCGTGCTCTGCCTCGGCGTCTGGATGATGTCGACCGACGAGGTCACGACGCTCGCCGCGAAGGTGCTCAGGGTGCACCCGCTGGCGCACGTCGCCACCGACCAGCACGCCGTCGCCGTGATCGTGCGCACGCCCTCGCCGCGGGTCGCCGCGCTGGCGACCCAGCTCGCCGCGCGCGGCATCCACGTCTCCTTCGCGGACGACGCCGGCATACCGGCGCCGCAGCGGGTCGCCGAGCTGCGCCGGCTCCGCGACCAGCTGCTGCCGGAAGTGCCGAGCTCCTCGCCGCTGCGCTGGCTGAAGACGCGCTCGGTGCTGCACAAGCAGGCGCACGCGCTCGGCATCCACCACCGCTTCTACTACGTGCAGCCGCCCGGCGGCCTGTCGGTCGGCCAGCTCGTGCTGGCGCGGACCGATGACGCGACGCCGGTCAAGGGCGCGATGCAGCTCGACGGCGAGCGCGCCGCTGCCTCAGCGCCCGATCCGCGCCGGCGACGTGCTCGTCGTCGACGTGGGCGGCTCGGCCGCGTCGGTGCCCGGCTTCGAACGGATCGTCTCCGAACTCTCCTCGCGCGGGCTCGCCTCCGAGCCGCTTGACGCGCTGTTCCCCTGAGGGTCCATCATCGCGAGCAGCAGCGGCGAGCGGGCGAGCGCCGCGGCGCCCGCGACGAGCAGCGCGAGAGAGCCGACCAGCGGCCAGCCGCCGAGCGGCGTCGTGTCGAAGTGCTCGCCGAACAGCACCGGCGCGACGATCACCGGGATCACCGTCTGGGTCACGAACACGACCGGCGCGACCTGGATCGCGGGTCGCGACTGCAGGCTGCTCATCTCGCTGAGCGTGCCGACGCCCGAGGCCAGCGCAGTGCTCGCCGCCCACACGAGGCCGATCACCACCGACCCGAGCTTGAGGTCGTTGGCCGCGAGCTTCGTGGCGATCCCGCTCCACGCGAAGGCGCAGCCGGCGCAGAAGATCGTGAGGCCGGCGACGTTGCGCCCGATCAGACGCAGCGCGTAGGGCACCAGGCTGAGCGTGCCGACCGCGGCGAGCACGAGGGCGATCTTCCAGTGAGCAGCGGTTTCGGTGGTGTTGGCGGGGGCGAACAGTCCGGCGCCGATGACGCCGATCACGATCGCGACGACGGCCCTGTACTCATAGGGCCCTGGGCGCTCGCCGAGCATCCGCTCGCCGGCGACCATCAGCACGAGCAGCCCGGCCGCGAGCGCCGGCTGCACGACGACGAGCGGCGCGAGCACGAGCGCGAGCAGTTGCAGCGGGAAGCCGAGGATCGACAGGCCGGTGCCGAGCAGCCAGCGCCCGCGGCGGACGAGCCGCCACGCCAGCGCGAGCCGCAGATGCGCCTCGACGGGCGCCTCCTTGGCGTCCATCGCCTGCAGCGCGACCCCTAGGCTGTAGAGCGTCGACGCGCCGACGGCGGCCGCGATGCCAAGCACCAGTTCGACCATGTCAACCGACGATCATCGCATCCGGCCCGCGCGAATCGCCGGCCTCGCCGCGGGCGCCGGGGTCGCGGCCTACATGCTGCCGGGGCTCGCCGCGGCGTGGCCGCCGCTGCGCGTCGCGCTCGGCGTCGAGGACCGCACGGCCAGCGGCCGCGGATACGCGCTGACGTTCGACGACGGGCCTCATCCGCAGGGCACGCCCGCCGTGCTCGACGTGCTGGCCCGCGAGCAGGCGCGCGCGACCTTCTTCCTCGTCGGCGAGCAGGTCCGGCGCGACCCGGCGCTCGCGGGCGAGATCCTCGCCGCCGGTCACACCATCGCGCTCCACTGCGACCGCCACCGCAACCTGCTGCGCGTGCCGCCGCGGCAGGTGCGCGAGGACATCGCCCGCGCCGAGGACGCGATCGCCGCCGCCACCGGCATCGCGCCCGCGCTCTACCGCCCGCCCTACGGCGTGCTCAACGCCGCCGCACTCCGGCTCGCCCGCCGCCGCGGCTGGCGCACGCTGCTGTGGAGCCACTGGGGGCGCGACTGGGAGGCAGCGCGCGACCGCCTCCTCGATCGCCGTGCTCCTCACCGCCGACGCCGGCGAGGGCTCGGTGCTGCTGCTCCACGACGCCGATCACTACTCCGCGCCGGGCTCCTGGCGTCACACCGCCGCCGCGCTGCCGGCGGTCATCGACACGATGCGCGCGCGCGGGCTCGAGGCCGTTCCCGCCTGACGGCTCCTCGGCGGCCCCGGCTCGCCGCCGGCGCCCGCGCACCCGGCGCGGGGCGGCCGGCGCCGGCTGCACCGCCGGGAGCGCCCGTGCGCCAGGGTCTGACATCGGACCATGGCGCTAGGATCGAAGGCTTGTCGACCGCCGTCTCTTCGTTCGACAGCAAGCTCGACGCCGTACCGCAAGGCGGCGGCGCGCGAGTCCGCACGCGCTGGTGGCGCGAGGCGCTGCTGATCGCCTGGCTCGCCTGGGTCTATGACGCGATCAACAACCTGGCGCCCCTGCGGCTCGGCCCGGCGCTCTCGCACGGTCGCGAGATCCTGAGCGCCGAGGGCTCGCTCGGCATCGCTCCCGAGCGCTCGCTCGACCAGTGGCTCTCATCGCACCACGGGCTCGGTCTGGTCGTCTCCGATTACTACGACAATGCGCACTTCGTCGTGACGGTCGCCGTGCTCGCGCTCCTCTGGTGGCAGGGCGCGGCGCTCTACCGGCCGCTGCGCAACACGCTGATCGCGATCAACCTGCTCGCCTTCGTGGTCTTCTGGCTCTACCCGGTGGCGCCGCCGCGGATGCTCGGCGGCTTCACCGACGTCGTCGCGACGACCCATGCGATCGGCTCCTGGCACACGGGCGCGCTGGCCTCGCATGCCAACCAGCTCGCCGCGATGCCCTCGCTGCACATCGCGTGGGCGGTGTGGGTGCGCGGTCGCGGTCTGGCAGCTCAGCCGCCGGACGCTCCTGCGCGCGGTCGCGGTGCTCTATCCGTTCGTGACCGGCTTCGCCGTGCTCGCGACCGGGAACCACTACCTGCTCGACATCGCCGCCGGAATGGTCCTCGTCGTATTGGCGATGGCGTTCGTCTCGGCGGCGCCGCGCGCCGTGGCCCGCGCGCGCTGGCGGCCGCTCGGCGGTACCGCGAGCGGCTGAGAGCGGGCGCGGGCGGCGCTCCGGGGGGCCCGTGGCGCTTGTCACAAAGTTGTTACGAAGTTCAACTTCGGATAAAGTGGGCGCCGCCGCCGCAGACTGTTGAGGGACAGTCCCACGGCCCGCCCGCTTGACAGCGCGGGCCATCCCGTGTCTGTAGGGTGGCCCCATCGACATGCCCGATTTCGACCCCCACGAGGATCCCATGCGCCTGCCCGCGCGCAGCCCCGGCCAGAGGGTCGCGCGGCCTGCGCAGCTTGCGCGCCGGCACGCCCGGCGCCGGGCCTGCCGCCCGCCGACGGCGGTTCTTCTGCTCGCGCCCGCCGGGCCTCGTCGCGCTCGCTGCCAGGGGCGGCGCGCGCCGCGTCGCGGATCCCGCCACTGACGTGGTCCTGCTGCGATATCTCGACGTGTGCCTCGTGGCCGCGACGGCGCCGTTCGTGCTGATCGGGGGCCTGCCCCTCTTCGGCTACCTGCTCGGCGCGAGCGCGTGGATCCTTACCCGCGCCGGGACCGGCTGGCTGCAGTCCCGCGCCGCTCGCACGAGCGACCCCAAGGTCCGCGCCGGGCTTCTGGTCGCGGGCCTGATGGGCCGCGTGTGGCTCATCGCCCTCGCCGTGATCGTGGCGCGCGCGGCGGGCGGCAAGGACGACGGGATCATGGCCGCCGCGCTGGTGCTCGCGGCCTTCACGGTCTACTTCGTGATGGGCTTCTTCACCCGCAACCCGCTGCAGGCGGGGCCGCCCCGGCCGCCCGCGCAGGGGAGCCCGAGCGCGTCATGAACGCAGCCGAGGCAGGCGGGTCGAGGGGCGTCGCGCCGCGCGCAGCGGCCGTCGGGCGAGGGGGACCGGGCGCGGGCCAGGAGCAGCCGGAGAAAAAGAGCCACAAGCTCCGGAACCGCCTGTTCATCGCGTTCGGGATCTACATCGTCGGGCTGATCACGCTGATCGTGATCTACGGCTTCAAGGGCACGCGCAACAAAGAGTTCAAGCCGCAGAACGAGTTCAAACTCGAAAGCTGGATCTCGATCCACATCGGCGGCGTCGACCTTTCGATCAACAAGGCCGTCTTGTACCTGGTCCTCGCCGCCTCGCTGACCTGCTTCACGATGATCTGGGTCGCACGGCGGATGCAGCAGCGGCCGAACAAGGTGCAGACGGCGGTCGAGACGATCTTCCAGCTGATGCGCGACAACATCACCGGCAGCGCGATGGACGACAAGATGGCGCGCAAGTGGTTCCCGTTCATCGGCACGCTGTTCCTCTTCATCCTCTTCTCCAACCTGATCGGCTACATCCCGCTGCCGACGAACACCGAGCACGAGATCAACATCCTCGGGGCGAACATCCCGTCGTTCTCGCTCTACGCGGCCACGGCCAACCTGGCGATCCCGCTCGTCCTCGCGCTGGTCGTGTTCGTCTCGTACACGGTCGAAGGAGTTCGCGCGAAGGGCCCGATCGGATACCTGAAGGGCCTCGTGCCGGGCGGCGTGACGGGAGCCATCGCCATCTTCATCTTCTTCCTCGAGGTCCTCTCGAACCTGATGCGAATCCTCTCGCTGACGATCAGGCTCTTCGCGAACATCCTCGCGGGGCACCTGATCATCCTGTTCTTCGCGGGCGCGCTCGCCGTGCTCCTCGGTGTCGCGTGGCTGGGCTGGTTCGCCCTGCCGTTCGGCATCATCCTCTTCGCCTTCGAGGTGAGCCTGGTGGCCGCCCTGCAGGCGTTCATCTTCGCCACCCTCACCGCGATCTACCTCGGCGGCGCCGTCGCCGCCGAGCACTAAAGGAGACAAACGACGTGCACATAGCTCTAATCACCCTGCTGGCGGTCGCTGAAGAAACCGCGAAGGCGGGCAAGTCGATCGGCCTCGGCGTGGGCGGAGGCCTCGGCGCCGTGGGCGCCGGCGTGGGCATCGGCATCATCTTCGGGAAGGCGATCGAAGCGATCACGCGCCAGCCCGAGATGCGCGACGAGATCACGCAGCTGCAGTGGCTGGGCTTCGCCCTTACCGAGGCGTGCTTCTTCTACGGCCTCGTGGCGGGCCTCTTGGCCGCGTTCATCGTCTGAGTGATGCCGATCGTCGGATTGCACACCCCGTCCTCGGCCGTGCTCGCGGCGTCCGAAGGCAGCTTCCTGATCAAGCCGGGCATCGGCCTGATGATCTGGACTCTGGTCGTCTTCGGCATCACGTTCCTGCTGCTCAAACGGATCGCGTTCCCGGCCATCAGCAGCGCGCTCGACAAACGCCAGAAATCGATCGAAGACTCGATCGACACCGCCGAGCGCACGCGCCAGGAGGCGGACAAGATCCTCGCCGAATACCGCGAGCGCCTGAAGGAGGCGCGCTCGCAGGCCGACGAGATCGTGCACCGCGCCCGCCAGGCCGCCGAGACTCACGAAACCGAGTCCAAGCAGCAGGGCCAGGAGCTGATCGCCGAAGCCCAGCGCCGCGCCGAACGTGAAATCGCAACCGCGACCGAGCGGGCGCTCTCGGACCTTCGCCGGGAAGTCGCCGACCTGACCGTGATCGCCACCGAGAAGGTGACCAAGAAGACGCTCACCGAGGCCGATCAGCGCAGGCTCGTCGACGAGGCGCTGGCCGAGCTCGACTTCTCCGAGCTCCAGACGGGGGCGCCGTCGTGATCACGCTCCGCACACGCCCGGGGGGTGGCTCCTAGATGGACGAGCTCGCCCAGGTATATGCGCGCGCGCTGTTCGAGGTCGCGCGCGAGCAGGGCAAGCTGGACGTGCTGCGCGAGCAGCTGGCGCAGTTCGCCGAGGCGCTGGAAGGCGACCGCCAGCTCGCGATCTTCTTCTTCTCGCCCTACTTCTCGACCGCCGAGAAGGAGCAGGGGCTGGAACGGGTGCTCGAGGGAGCGGACGACAGCTTCGTGAACTTCCTGCGCCTGCTGATCGAGAAGCACCGCATGCCGGTGCTATTCCGCATCCGCCAGGTCTACCAGCAGATGTGGGACGAGGAGAACAAGGTGCTGCCGGTCGAGATCACGAGCGCGATCGAGCTCGACCAGGCGACGACCGAGAGCCTCGGCAACAGAATCGGCGAGCGCGCCGGCCGCAAGGTCACGCTCGCGGCCCGCGTGGACCCCGAGATCATCGGCGGCATCATCCTCAGAGTGGGCAACTCGATCCTCGACGCGTCAATCCGAAACCGACTCGAGCGGCTGCGCAGGCACGTTGCTCAAGGAGCCTCTTAATGCAGATCAACCCCGACGAGATCACAAGCATCCTCAAGAGCCGCATCGAGGGACTCGATGAGGGCACCGCGGAGCTCACCGAGGTCGGCACGGTGCTGTCCGTAGCCGACGGCATCGCGCGCCTGCACGGCCTGGAGAACTGCATGTCCTTCGAGACGCTCGAGTTCCCCCACGGCGTCACGGGCCTTGCGCTGAACCTCGAGTCCGACAACGTCGGCGCCGTGCTGTTCGGCGAGTGGGAGCGCATCGCCGAGGGCGACACTGTGAGGCGCACGGGCGACCTGCTGGAGATCCCGGTCGGCGAGGCGCTGCTCGGGCGCATCGTCGACCCGCTCGGGCGCCCGCTCGACGGCAAGGGCGACATCAACACGACCGAGACCCGCCCGGCAGAGTTCAAGGCGCCGGGCGTCGTCCAGCGCCAGCCGGTCACCGAACCGATGCAGACCGGTCTGAAGGCGATCGACGCGATGATCCCGATCGGCCGCGGCCAGCGAGAGCTGATCATCGGCGACCGCCAGACGGGAAAGACCGCGATCGGCATCGACACGATCATCAACAACAAGGACACCGGCGTCGTGTCGGTCTACGTCGCAATCGGGCAGCGCATGGCGACGGTCGTGGCACTCGCGCAGACGCTCGACGAAAACGGCGCGCTCGAGAACACGATCATCGTTGCGGCGCCCGCGGACGAGGCCGCCCCGATCAAGTTCATGGCCCCCTACGCGGGCTGCGCGATGGGCGAGTACTTCCTCTACAACGGCCGCCACGCGCTCTGCATCTACGACGACCTGACCAAGCACGCCTACGCGTACCGTCAGATGTCGCTGCTGCTGCGGCGCCCGCCCGGCCGCGAGGCCTACCCGGGCGACGTCTTCTACCTGCACTCGCGGCTGCTCGAGCGCGCGGTCAAGCTCAACGACGACCTCGGCGGCGGCTCCCTGACCGCGCTGCCGGTGATCGAGACACAGGCCGGTGACGTGTCCGCGTACATCCCGACGAACGTGATCTCGATCACCGACGGGCAGATCTTCCTCGAGTCGAAGCTGTTCAACGCGGGTGTTCGCCCCGCGATCAACGTCGGCATCTCGGTCTCGCGTGTCGGGGGCAACGCCCAGATCGGCCCGATGAAGAAAGTCGCGGGTCGCATCAAGCTCGAGCTCTCGCAGTACCGCGATCTCGAGGCCTTCGCGCAGTTTGGCTCAGACCTCGACGCCGACACGCAGCGCACGCTGGCGCGCGGCGAACGGCTCGTGCAGACACTCAACCAGAGCGAGCGCTCGCCGCTCTCGGTCGAGGACCAGACGATCCAGATCTACGCCGCCACCAACGGGTACCTCGACCGGCTGAACGTCGAGCGCGTGCCGGACTTCCTGATGGAGCTGACCGAAAGGATGCACGCGCAGGCAGCGACCGCACGGGAGAAGATCCGCGGCGGGGACTGGTCGGAGGAGACCCAGCAGGAAGTGAAGCGGGCCGTCGAGGAGTTCGCGCGCGACTTCGGCTACGACCTCGACGAGGAGGGGCAGCCGCTCGACGACTCGCCGCCGCCGCCGCTGGCGAGCCGCGACGTCGCCGAGAGCGCCCAGGACGGCGACACCGCTGAGGCCGAGAGCGAGGACGCGGGCGCCCGCGAGGAGACGACCGCCGCCGCCTAGCGGTCCGAAGACGGGACAGCCATGCCCTCACAGCGCGACGTCAAGAACAAGATCGACTCGGTCAAGAACATCCAGAAGATCACGCGCGCCCTGGAGACCGTCGCCGCGGCGCGCCTGCGCCGCGCCGAGCAGCGCATCGAGGCGCTGCGCCCGTACGCCGGCGCGATCCGCCGCATGACCCGCCAGGCCGCCCGCGCCGCCGGCGCGGAGGCGGCGCGGCTGCCGCTGCTGGCCGATCACGAGTCGGAGCGCAACGTCGGCCTCTTGCTCGTGACCGGGGATCGCGGCCTGGCCGGGGGGTTCAACTCGCAGATCATCCGCGCCGGAGTGCGCACCGCCGCCGAGCTCGGCGAGGAAAGCAGACAGGCTGTGTGGTACGCGAGCGGGCGCCGCGGCGTGTCCTCGATCAACTTTCGCGGCTACGAGTTGAGCGGCACCTACACGGGCTTCGCCGACCGCCCGTCCTACGCGGACGCCCGCTCGATCGCAGACGACCTGATCACCGGCTACGTCGACGGCAACCTCGACCGCGTCGAGATCATCTACAACGCGTACATATCACCGCTCACCCAGCGCGTGACGCGTGAACGGCTCCTGCCGATCTCGCACGCCACGATCGCCGGCGAGGAGGACGAGGAGGAGGCGCGGAGCGAGGACGGCCCGCGGGCGCTGGTCGAATACGAGCCCGGGCCCGAGGAGCTGCTCAAGCGGCTGATCCCCGACTACATCGAGATCTCGATCTACCGGGCGCTCGTCGAGTCCACGGCGGGCTTCTTCGGGGCTCAGATGACCGCGATGCGCAGCGCCACCGACAACGCCGGAAGCCTGATCACGGAATACACGCTGCAGATGAACCGCGCCCGTCAGGCCGAGATCACCCAGGAGATCCTCGAGGTCGTCGGTGGGGCCGAGGGACTCAGCTGAGCGGAACGATGGCCGGCGTCCCGCTTTGTCCTTACCCCGTTCGGGGCACTGCGCGGTCGCTCGTGTGCTGGCCGGTTCGGGGCACACGAGCGAAGCGAGTGTCTCCCGGTCCGGCACACTTCGCTTCCTGCGTCCGCGCAGGACTTGGCCCTCGTCCCGCTCACGAGCTGACTCGCACTAGAACTTGAATTAGAGAGACAGAAAGAGGAACCAGATGGCCAGCACCACAACCGAGCCGACCGCCGCCGACCAGAACCGCGAGCGCAACGTAGGGCGGATCGAGGAGATCCAGGGCGTCGTGATCGAGGCGGTGTTCCCCGACCGCCTGCCGGAGATCTACCACGCGATCACGATCGAGCGGACCGCGGCGAACCGCGAGGAGGAGGCCGAGGGCATCAGCGCCGGCGCCGAGGAGAAGGTGCTCGTCTGCGAGGTGCAGCAGCACCTCGGCGACGACCGTGTCCGCGCGGTCGCGATGGACACCACCGACGGTCTCTCCCGCGGCCTCGAGGTGATCGACACCGGCGCGCCGATCACGGTGCCCGTCGGCGAGGTGACGCTGGGGCGCATCTTCAACCTGCTCGGCGACCCGATCGACCTCGGCGAGCCGCTGCCGGAGGACGTCCAGCGCCGGGGCATCCACCAGGAGGCGCCGCGCGTCGAGGACCTGACCCCGACGACGGAGATGTTCGAGACGGGCATCAAGGTCATCGACCTGCTGGCGCCCTACGCCAAGGGCGGCAAGGTCGGGCTGTTCGGCGGCGCCGGCGTCGGCAAGACGGTGCTGATCCAGGAGCTGATCCACAACCTCGCCAAGGAGCACGGCGGGCTGTCGGCCTTCTGCGGCGTCGGCGAGCGCTCTCGCGAGGGCAACGACCTGTGGCTGGAGATGAAGGAGTCGGGCGTGCTCGACAAGACGATGCTCGTCTTCGGCCAGATGAACGAGCCGCCGGGCGCCCGCATGCGCGTCGCCCTGTCGGGCCTGACGATGGCCGAATACTTCCGCGACGAGGGCCAGGACGTGCTCCTGTTCATCGACAACATCTTCCGCTTCGTCCAGGCCGGCTCCGAGGTTTCGGCACTTCTCGGGAGGATGCCGTCTCAGGTCGGCTACCAGCCGACGCTGGAGACCGAGATGGGCGAACTGCAGGAGCGCATCACCTCCACCAAGCGTGGCTCGGTGACCTCGATCCAGGCGATCTACGTGCCCGCCGACGACTACACCGACCCGGCCCCGGCGTCCGTGTTCGCCCACCTCAACGCGACCACCGCGCTGTCCCGGGCGATCTCGGAAAAAGGCATCTACCCGGCCGTCGACCCGCTTGAATCGACCTCCACGATCCTCAAGGCCGAGGTCCTCGGCGAGGACCACTTTCGGGTCGCCAACCGCGTCAAGGAGATCCTGCAGCGCTACAAGGAGCTCCAGGACATCATCGCGATCCTCGGCATCGACGAGCTCTCCGACGAGGACAAGCTCACGGTCCAGCGCGCGCGCAAGATCGAGCGCTTCCTCTCGCAGCCGTTCTTCGTCGCCGAACAGTTCACCGGCACCCCCGGCGCCTACGTGCCGATCGCGGAGACGATCCGCGGCTTCGAGGAGATCATCGAAGGCAAGCACGACGAGGTCCCCGAGAGCGCGTTCTTCTTGAAGGGGACCATCGAGCAGGTCGTCGAGGCGGCGAACAAGCAGTGAGGCCGCAGGCCGAACGATCAACGGCACGCCGGCCCCCGGATCCGATCTCGGGGCCCGCCGCCCTGCGGAGAAGTGAGGCCGGAGGCCGAACGGTCAAGGGCGGCTGGATGCCGCCCGTCCCCTCCTCGCGGGGCCGGATGCTCCGCGGAGCAGACTGATGGCGCACGCCAAGTTCCCGGCCGAAGTCCTGACTCCTGAGGGCGAGGTCTTCTCCGAGGAGATCGAAATGCTCTCGACGCGCACCGCGGTCGGGTCGATCGGTGTGCTCGCCGGGCACGAGCCCGTGCTGGCGATGCTCGAACCGACCGAGCTGCGCCTGTACCGCAGCGAGTCCGAGGTGGTGCGCTTCGCCCAGGCGGAGGGCTACCTGCAGTTCGCCGAGAACCGCGCGCTCGTGCTGGTCGAGGAGGCGATCGACCCCGAGCGCCTCGACCGGGCCGCGATCGAAAGCAAACTTTCCGAGTCGCGGGCCGCCGCCGAGCGCGCCGCAGAGGACAGCGAGGAACTCGCCCGGGCGCTGCGCGACATCCGCCGCTACGAGGCCTTCCTCGCCGTCGGCGCGTAGCGCCGGCACCGCGCCTGCCCTGCGGCTAGCCTTTCCCGCCTGATGAACGCCGCCCGCGAGCCCATCGCAGTGATCGGCACCGGCTATGTCGGGCTGGTGACGGCTGCCGGCTTCGCCGAGCTCGGCAGCGAGGTGTGGTGCGTCGACATCGACGCCGAGAAGATCGCCGGCCTGAAGGCCGGCGAGGTGCCGATCTACGAGCCCGGCCTGGGGGAGCTGCTCGAGCGCAACGCCGAGCGGCTGCACTTCTCGACCGTGCTCGACGAGGCGCTGGCCGCCGCGCGCCTGCTGTTCGTCGCCGTCGGCACGCCGCCGACGTACTCCGGGGACGCCGATCTCTCGGCCGTCCATGCCGTCGTCGAGGCGATCCCGGCCTCCGACCGCCACGCGCTCGTGATGAAGTCAACCGTGCCGTGCGGGACCGGGGCAGCGCTCCAGCGCGTGCTGCGCGAAGGCGGCCGCGACGGGCTGCAGTACGTCTCGTGCCCCGAGTTCCTGAAGGAGGGCTCGGCGGTCAAGGACTTCCTGCATCCCGACCGCGTGGTCGTCGGCGATGAGGGCGGCTGGGCCGGCGACGCCGTCGTGGAGCTCTATGCGCCGCTGCAGGCGCCGCTCGTGCGGACGGACATCGCCAGCGCCGAGATGGTCAAGCTCGCCTCCAACGCCTTCCTGGCGACGAAGATCTCGTTCATCAACGAGATCGCGAACGTCTGCGAGGAGACCAGCGCCGACGTCGTCGAGGTCGCCCGCGGAATGGGCCTGGATGACCGCATCGGTCCCAAGTTCCTGCAGGCCGGCATCGGCTTCGGCGGCTCGTGCTTCCCGAAGGACGTCGACGCGCTCAAGCAGCTGGCGGGCAACTCCGGCTACCACTTCCAGCTGTTGAACTCGGTGATCCAGGTCAACGACCTGCAGAAGCGCCGCGTGATCGGCAAGCTCCAGCGCCACCTGGGATCGCTGGCGGGCAAGCGGGTCGCGCTGCTCGGGCTCTCCTTCAAGCCCAACACCGACGACATGCGCGAGGCGTCCTCGCTCGTGCTGACGGCACGACTGCAGGCCGACGGTGCGCAGATCGTCGCCTACGACCCGGTCGCCGAGCAGCAGGCGCGGGCGCTGATGAAAGGGATCGAGTTCGCCTCCGAGCCGCTCGAGGCGCTGCGGGACGTCGACGCCGCCGTGCTCGTCACCGAGTGGGAGCAGCTGCTGGCGCTCGACTTCACCGAGGTCGCCGCGGCGATGCGCGGCAAGCTGATCGTCGACGGGCGCAACGCGCTCGACCCGGCCGCCGTGCGCGCGGCGGGGCTGCTCTACGAGGGCATCGGCAGGCGATGAGCAGCGGGGGGACCGCGTGCAGGCGGTGATCCTCGTCGGCGGCCAGGGCACGCGCCTGCGCCCGCTGACCTCGACCGTCCCGAAGCCGGTCGTGCAGCTCGTCGACCGGCCGTTCATCGCTTTCATGCTCGAGTGGCTGCAGGGGCACGGGGTCGAGGACGTGATCATGTCCTGCGGCTTCCTCGCCGACGGCGTGCGCGAGGTGCTCGGCGACGGCTCCGCCTTCGGCGTGCGGCTGCGGTTCGTCGAAGAGCCCGAGCCCCGCGGCACGGCGGGCGCGCTGAAGCTCGCCGAGCCGATGCTCGACGAGCGCTTCCTGATGCTGAACGGCGACGTGCTGACCGACATCGACCTCGGCGAGCAGATCGCCCAACACGAGCGGACCGGCGCGCGCGGCACGCTGGCGCTGGTGCCGGTGCCCGACCCGAGCGCCTACGGGCTGGTGCTGCTCGACGGGAACCGCGCGGTGCGCGAATTCATCGAGAAGCCGAGCCCCGAGCAGCAGGTCGAGACGAACCTGATCAGCGCCGGGGCCTACGTGCTGGAGCGCGAGATCCTCGCGCTCGTGCCGCCCGACCGCAACGTGTCGATCGAGAGGGAGGTGTGGCCGCGGCTCGTCGGCGACGGCCTCTACGGCTTTCCCTCCGAGAGCTACTGGCTGGACATCGGTACCCCCGACCGCTACCTGAAGGGCACCTTCGACATCATCGAGGGCAACGTCGAGACGGCCGTCCGCGAGCGGCTCGGCGAGAGCTGGGCCGCGATCGCACCCGATGCCGCGATCGCGGGGCGGGTGATCCCGCCGGCCGTCGTCGGGCAGGGGGCGACCGTCGCCGCAGGCGCGCATGTCGGCCCGCTGGCCGTGCTCGCAGACGGCGTCCAGATCGGCACCAACAGCACCGTCGAACGCGCCGTTATCCTTAATGGCACCCAGGTCGGCGAGGGCTGCGAGCTGCGTGACTGCATCATCGCGCCCGGCTGCCGGATCGGGACCGCGAGCAGGATCACGGGTGGGGCGGTGCTCGGCGAGGGCGTCACCGTCGGCGCTGACAACGTGATTACCCGCGGGGCGCGTATCTTCCCTGGGGTGCAGTTGCCGGATCGCGCGATCGAGTTCTAGATGCAGCGCAGAGGGGCACGCAACCACGACAGGGAGATGACGACGATTCCAACCACCAAGGAGCGCCGCAGATGAGCGACGGGGTCACAGCCACTCCCGCCGCGGAGAAGATCTCGCGCGAGCTGATCGGCCGCGTCGACTCGACCGGCCAGCTGGCGGACGTGCTCGCGCAGCCGGAGCACCTGCGCGACGCCGTCTGGCGCGTGGAGTCGGCGATCATGGAGGACTGCGACACGCCGGACGGGCTCGTCGTCGCCGGCATGGGCGGCTCGGCGATCGGAGGCGCTCTGGCCCGCGCCGCGCTCGGCGACCACGCCTCACGTCCGATCTTCGTGACCCGCGCCTACGGCCTTCCCACGTGGACGACGCCCGACACGATGGTGTTGTGCGCGAGCTACTCCGGGGACACCGAGGAGACGCTGGCCTGCTACGAGTCCGCTGGGATGCTCGGCGCCAGGAGGACGGTCGTGACGACCGGAGGGCGCCTGGCCGAGATGGCGCGCGCCGACGGCGTGCCCGTGATCCCGCTGCCGGCCGGCTTCCAGCCGCGCGCCGCCGTCGCGTACATGACGGTCGCCGCGCTCGAGGTCGCGGCGCAGTGCGGCGCCGGACCGCGGCTGACGCCCGAGATCGACGTGGCGGCCGCGCACGCGGAGCATCTCGTGGAGGAGTGGGGTCCGGACGCGCCCGAGGACTCGCTTGCCAAGGAGGTCGCGCGGGGACTGCTCGGCACGACGCCGGTGATCGCCGGCGCGGGGCTGACGACGCCGATCGCCTACCGCTGGAAGACCCAGGTGAACGAGAACGCCAAGCAGCCGGCGTTCTTCGGCGAACTGCCGGAGCTCGACCACAACGAGCTCGCCGGCTGGGAAGGCGCCCCCGGGCTCGGGCGCTTCTCGGCCGTGTTCCTCGACGACTCCGACGCGCACCCGCGCGTGAAGCAGCGCATGGAGCTGACCGAGCAGATGATCGCCGGGAGCGCCGCCGCGAGCTTCCGCCTGGAGACGCGCGGCCAGACGGCGATCGAGCGGGTCGTCTCGCTGGTTCTGCTGGGCGACCTCGTCTCGATCTACCTCGCCGCGCTGCGAGGCGTCGACCCCGGCCCGGTGAAGGCGCTCGACGAGCTCAAGGGCGCGCTGGAGAAGGTCTAAAGCCGCCGAGCGCGTGTGATAGCGTCCGATGCGGCCGAGGAGCGCTGCGACGGGCTCTGGTTCCCGCCACGCTCGGCCCCCCTGTAGCAAGGGCGCTCACCTGACCAGACAGGAGAGTCAGTCATGGCAACGCCTACAGCAACCGGTTCGGACTTCAGGGTCGCCGATCTCTCGCTCGCCGACTTCGGCCGCAAGGAGATCACCCTGGCCGAGCATGAGATGCCCGGCCTGATGTCGATCCGCCGCGAGTACGCCGACTCCCAGCCCCTGAAGGGAGCCCGCATCACCGGCTCGCTTCACATGACGATCCAGACGGCAGTGCTGATCGAGACGCTGACCGCGCTCGGCGCCGAGGTCCGCTGGTGCAGTTGCAACATCTTCTCGACCCAGGACCACGCCGCCGCGGCCGTGGCGGTCGGGCCCGACGGTACGCCCGATGAGCCGCGAGGCGTGCCGGTCTACGCCTGGAAGGGCGAGACGCTCGAGGAGTACTGGTGGTGCACCGAGCAGGTGATGCGCTGGCCCGAGCCGGGCACGGAAGGCGAAGTCGGCCCGAACATGATCCTCGACGACGGCGGCGACGCCACCCTGCTCGTCCACAAGGGCACCGAGTACGAGAGCGCGGGCGCGGTCCCCGACCCGGCGGGCGCCGACTCCGAGGAGTTCCGCGTGATCCTCTCGCTGCTCACCCGCTCGCTCGGCGAGGACCCGCAGCGCTGGACCAGGATCGGCCAGGGCATCAAAGGCGTCACCGAGGAGACCACGACCGGCGTGCACCGGCTCTACCAGATGGTCGAGAACGGCGAACTGCTGTTCCCGGCGATCAACGTCAACGACTCGGTGACGAAGTCGAAGTTCGACAACCTCTACGGCTGCCGGCATTCGCTGATCGACGGCATCAACCGCGCGACCGACGTGATGATCGGCGGCAAGGTCGCCGTCGTGTGCGGCTTCGGGGACGTCGGCAAGGGCTGCGCCGAGTCGCTGCGCGGCCAGGGTGCCCGCGTCGTCATCACCGAGATCGACCCGATCTGCGCCCTGCAGGCCGCGATGCAGGGCTACGAGGTCCGCAGGCTCGACGAAGTCATCGGCACGGCCGACATCTTCGTCACCGCGACCGGCAACAAGGACATCATCACCGCCGAGGCCATGCAGCGCATGAAGCACCAGGCGATCGTCGGCAACATCGGCCACTTCGACAACGAGATCGACATCGCCGGCCTGTCCGCGATCGCGGGGATCGAGCGCGTCAACGTCAAGCCGCAGGTCGACAAGTGGGTGTTCCCGGACGGCCACGCGATCATCCTGCTCTCCGAGGGACGGCTGCTGAACCTGGGCAACGCCACCGGGCACCCCAGCTTCGTGATGAGCAACTCGTTCTCCAACCAGACGATCGCCCAGATCGAGCTCTACAGCAAGAACGACCAGTACGAGAAGCGCGTCTACGTGCTCCCAAAGCACCTCGACGAGAAGGTGGCGCGGCTGCACCTCGACGCGCTGGGCGTCAGGCTCACCGAGCTGAGCCCCGAGCAGGCGGCCTACATCGGCGTGCCGGTCGAGGGGCCGTTTAAGCCCGACCACTACCGCTACTAGGTTCAGAGAAGCCGCTGAGCGGCGCCCGGCTGTGTCCTTACCCCGTTCGGGGCACTTCGCGGTCGCTCGCGTGCTATCGCACGCCACGCTCCCTGCGTCCTTGCCGGGCTTGCTCAGCGACTCCCTGAACCCCGGGGAGGCGACGAGCGTGCCCGGCGGCATCCTCTCGCGCGTGCTCTCGCGCCCCACGCCGGCTGCGGCCTTGGATCGCTTCGTCAACGGGTCCCTGAATGGGGCTCGGCAGTCGGCTCGTTTGCGTCCACAACTGAAAGGATGCGCGCCATGAGAGCGATGGTCCTCGCAGCCGGGCTTGGGACGCGGTTGCGGCCGCTCACGTACGAGATCACGAAGCCGATGGTGCCGGTGCTCGACCGGCCCGTGATGGAGCACATCCTCGAGCTGCTCTCCCGGCATGGCTTCGAGCAGGTGGTGGCGAACCTCCACTACTTCCCGGACTCGATCAGGGAGTACTTCGGCGACCGGATCTCCTACCGCTACGAGGAGGAGCTGCTCGGCACGGCGGGCGGCGTGCGGGGGTGCCGGGAGTTCTTCGGCGACGAACCGTTCCTCGTGATCTCGGGCGATGCGCTGACCGACATCGACCTGACCGCGCTCGCGGCGCGCCACCGCGACGCCGGCGGGATCGCGACGCTGTCCGTCAAGAAGGTCGCCGACACGCGCGAGTATGGCGTCGTGCTGCACGACCGTGACGGGCGCATCACGGGCTTCCAGGAGAAGCCCGAGCCCGCGGAGGCGCTCTCGGATCTCGGCAACTGCGGCATCTACGTGTTCTCCCCGGAGATCTTCGACTACTTCCCCGAGCGGCCGTTCGTCGACTGGGCTCAGGACGTCTTCCCGACGCTGCTGGAGAACGACGTCCCGTTCTTCATCCACGAGGTGCACGAGTACTGGAACGACGTCGGCTCGCTCGCCGAGCTCCGCCAGGGGACCTTCGACGCCCTCGCCGGCGCGCTGCATCTGCACATCGCGGGCGAGGAGGTCGCGCCCGGCGTGACGGTCGCGGGCGGCGGCCGGCTGCCGGAGGACGCCGACGTCGAGGGTCCGGTCTGGATCGGCGAGGACGTTCGGATCGGAACCGGCGCGCGCCTGACCGGGCCGGTCGTGCTCGGCGACGGCGCGAGCGTCGGCGACGGCGCCCAGCTGCGCTCCACGATCGTCTTCCCCGGCACGGAGGTCGCCGCCGACTCGATCCTGATCGGCGCGATCGCCGCTCACACGGGCATCCTCGAGAGCCTGCGCAGGCGCGGCTAGCCCCGGCGCGACCGTCGGCGCCTCCGGACCCGGGCGTGGGCATGGCGGCGCCTCGGGCGCTCGCCGGTAACACTGTGCGGCGCCGCCGATGAGCACGACCGCCGCAGCCCCCGCCGGCCTCCGCGCCGGCACGAACCGCCTGGCGCTGGTCTTCGCCGGGCTGATGATGGTCCTGCTGCTGGCCGCGCTCGACCAGACGATCGTCGCCACGGCGCTGCCGACGATCGTCGGCGACCTCGGCGGGCTCGAGCGGATCTCCTGGGTGACGAGCGCCTACCTGCTCGCCCAGACGGCGGTCACGCCGCTGTACGGCAAGCTCGGCGACCAGCTCGGGCGCAAGCGCGTGCTGCAGAGCGCGATCGTGCTGTTCCTGGCCGGCTCGGCACTGTGCGGCCTCGCGCAGACGATGACCGAGCTGATCGCCTTCCGTGCCGTGCAGGGCCTCGGGGCGGGCGGGCTGATCGTGCTCGTGCAGGCGAGCGTCGGTGACATCGTGCCGCCGCGCGAGCGCGGCCGCTACCAGGGCCTGTTCGGCGCTGTCTTCGGCTTCGCGGCGGTCGCCGGCCCGCTGCTCGGAGGTCTGATCGTCGACCACCTGTCCTGGCGATGGATCTTCTTCGTCAACCTGCCGATCGGAGCGCTCGCGCTCGTCGTGATCGCAGCGACGCTACCCGACGCGCAGACGCGCAGCCGCCCCGTGATCGACTACCTGGGCGCCGGCGTGCTCGCGGCCGCGCTCAGCTCGCTCGTGCTCGTCGCGAGCCTCGGCGGCACGACCTGGGCGTGGGGCTCGCCACAGGTCCTGCTCGTCTCGCTCGCGGGGGTCGCGCTGCTCGTCGCCTTCGTGTTCGTGGAGCGCCGCGCCCGGGAACCGGTGCTGCCGCTGGCGCTGCTGCGCGACGAGGTCTTCCGGGTCGCGACGCTGCTGTCGCTGATCGTCGGCTTCGCGCTGTTCGGCTCGGTCACATTCCTGCCGCTGTTCTTCCAGACCGTCTTCAACGCGAGCCCGACCTCCGCCGGCCTGCGGCTGATTCCTCTGATGCTCGGGATCGTGACGGCCTCGTTCATCTCCGGGCGGCGGATCACGACGACGGGGCGCTACCGCCGCTTCCCGATCGCGGGCACGGTGCTGATGACGATCGGCCTGTTCGGCCTTTCGCAGATCGGCCTGCACACGAGCTCGCTGGCGATCGACGGAGCCCTGCTCGTGCTCGGCCTTGGGCTCGGGCTGACGATGCAGGTGCTCGTGCTCGCCGTGCAGAACGCGGTCGGCTACGAGATGCTCGGCGCCGGCACCTCGGGCGTCACGCTCGCCCGCGGCATCGGCGGCTCGTTCGGCGCGGCGATCTTCGGCACGATCTTCGCGTCGCGGCTGCGTAGCGAGCTGCACGGCATCATCACCGGACCGCTCGGCGCGCAGGTGGCGGGCGGCGGGCGGCTCACGGGCGCGCAGGTGCAGGGCCTCCCGCCGGTCGTTCGCGCCGCCTACGAGAGCGCCTACGTCAACGCCCTGCACCCGGTCTTCGTCGTGGCCGCCGCGGTGGCCGCCGTCGGCTTCCTGCTCAGCCTGCGCCTGCGCGAGCGCCCGCTGCGGACGACCGCCTCGACCAGCACCGGGCTCGAGGACTCGCTGGCGGCGCCGAAGTCGGCCAGCTCCCTGGGCGAGATCGACCGCGCGCTCAGCATCGCCGCGGGCGCGGAGCGCCGGCGCGAGTTCGGCGCGCGGATGGTCGCGCGCGCGGGCGTGGACATCAGCCCGGGCGCGGCCTGGGCGCTCGCGCGCTTCAGCAGCTACGGGGTCCACGGGACGCTCGAGCTGGCCCGCTCCGTGGGTATTGCCGAGGACCGGATCGCGCCGGTGCAGCGCGAGCTGCGCGAGCGCGGGCTCGTCGAGAGGGAGGGGGAGCAGGCCCGCCTCACCCCGGCCGGCACGGCGATGGCCGACCAGTTGCTGAGCGCGCGCCGGGAGGAGCTGCGCGCGCTGCTCGACGGGGACGACGACGCACAGCGCGCCCCCGAGGTGCAGGAGCTGCTCGAGCGGCTGTGCGTCGAGTTGAGCGGGGAGCGGCCGGATCGGGCGGGCGCGACGGCCGGCGATCAGGCCACGATCTCGTAGCGCTCGCGGCGCTGCTGCTCGCGCTCTGACTCGGTCAGCGCGGCGATGAACAGCACGACGAGCGCCACGCCCATCACGAGCGTCTGCTCGACGGCCATGATCATCCCCGCGATCGCCTGGTCGTCGAGCGCCGAGAGGCCCCAGACGCGCGGCAGGTGCTCGTAGTACGGATAGAGCACCGAGGGCGCGAACGCGAGTCCCATCCCGAGCGCGCCGACGAACAGCTTGGTGCTCGCCATGTAGGCGATCGGCCCCATCCCGCCGAGGCGCATCCGCGCCCGGATCGGCGAGAGCAGGTGCCACCAGTACAGCGAGCCGGCGAGCAGGAAGCTCAGGTGCTCGAGCACGTGCACGGTCGGATGGCGGACCGCCACGTCGTATGCCGCCGGCAGGTGCCAGGCCCAGATCACGCCGACGTAGAGGGCGACGGCGAAGGCCGGGTGCGCGAGCGGGCCGGCGCGGCGCTCGAGGTCGTGGACCGAGCGGGTCACCGGGCGCAGGATCACCTTCGTCAACGCGAGGATGCCGAGAATCGGGGCGAGATCGAGCAGCAGCATGTGCTGGACCATGTGCGCCGAGAAGAGCTGGTCGGCGAGCGAGTCGATCGGCGAGTCGAGCGCCGCCACGACGACGACCGTCGCGGCGATGAAGCAGCACAGACGCCACACCGGCGCCTCGGCGGCGGCCCGCGGCGAGCCGCTCGTGCGCACGGCGCGCCAGCGCCGCATGTAGACGACCAGGGCCAGCACCGAGCCGACCAGCGCGACCGGGCTCAGCGTCCACGAGAGGTCGGGCTTCATTCCGGCTCGATTCTCGCAGCCCGGCGGCCGCTCCAATCGCGTCCAAGCGCCATTTACATCCGCCGTCGACCGGCGTAGCATCGGGTGCCGACGCCAGAGACAAGGCCGACCGAAGGAGCGACCATGCAGATCGACATCAAGGGTCGAAACGTACCGGTCACGGATGAGCTCCGTATGCACGCGGAGCGTCGCCTCGCCAAGATCGCGCGACAGGTATCCGAGCTGGCACGCCTCGAGATCGAGATCTTCCACGAGCGCAACCCGCGCGTTGCGGACTGCGAAGTCGCCGAGGCGACGCTGTACCTGAAGGGCGTGACGCTGCGCGCCCACGACGCCTCGCCCGACATGCTCCACTCGCTCAACCTGATGGTCGACGAGCTGGCGCGCCAGGTGAAGCGCCACCGCGAAAAGGTGCGCCGTCGCCGCGAGGCGCACCGCGAGTCACCGCGGGTGAACGGCGAAACGCTGCCGTCGACGTAGCGCCCTCTAAGACCCCTTCTTCTGCAGTTCAGGCCGGCGCATGCGCCGGCCTGGCCCCTCGCACATGTGCGAGGGGCTGAGGCCGCACATGTGCCGGCCCTCGGGTCGGCACATGTGCCGACCCCCACTAGCGACAGCAAGACGGGATGGCAGCAGACCGGGTTTGGGTCTTCGACCAGCGAGATGTTTAGAACCTCGCGCGCCAAGGGTAGGAGCGCCTGCGGGGAATGCGATTCAGGGGGACCTCAGCCGCAGTCTTGGGCGCCATCGCGCTGTGCCTCGTGCTGGCCGCCGGGGCGGGCGCCAAGAAGATCTCGCCCTCGCTGCCGCCCGCCGAAGGCAAGTCCCCGCGTCCCGGTCCCGCCGTCCTCTACTCGCCGCCGGGGAAAGCGCCGCAGCTCGAAAACGCCAAGGGCTCGCCCTGGAAGGCGGCGCCGATCCTGATCTCCGGCGCGAGCGTCTACCGCAAGGGCGAGTTCCTCTACCAGGGCTACCTCTACGACGACCACGGCGCCAAGGAGGTCACAGACCCCGCCAACCCGATGCACGCGCCCGGCGAAGACACGACCGGCGGCGACCTGTTCTCCGCGCCGGACGGCACCTACGACTACCCGACGGGCCCCGGTTATGACGAAAACGCCGCTGACCTCGTCGAACTGCGGGTCAAGCCGCTGAAGAAAGCGACGGCCTTCCGGATCACGCTGGACACGCTGGAAGACCCCGCGCTGGTCGCGACGGCGATCGCGATCGGCGGCAACGAAGGCGAACCGCACCCGTTCCCGTTCTCCGCCAACGTCAGCGCCCCGGCGCAGTACTTCCTGACCGTCCACGGCGAAACCGCGGTGCTCACCGACGCGGCCAGCGGCGAACCCGTCGCCGGTCCCGCGCCGACCGTCTCGGTCGACCTCGCCCGCCGCCAGATCACGGTCCAGGTGCCGCACAGCGAGTGGGACCCGGGTACCGGCACCGTGCGGCTGGCCGCCGGCGTCGGCCTGTGGGACGAAACGAGCGGGAAGTACCTGCTCCCGGCGGCCACGCGCAGCGCCACCCAGCCCGGCGGCGCGGGCGCGGCCGTCAACCCGCCCGCGTTCTTCGACGTCGCCTTCCGCTTCAACGCCCAGGAGCCGCTGCCGGGAACGCCGGGCGCCGAAACGACGGCGAACCCCGCCTGGTGGCGCGAATCGGCCCAGGCGCAGGCGCTCGCGAGCGGCGATATCAGCGCGTTCCACGCCGAAGTCGACTTCGCCAAGCTGAAGGCGAAGACCAACGACGACATGCCGGGCCAGCCCACCGGCGTCCCGCAGAGCGGCGTCCTCGACCGGATCCTCGTCTCGCATTTCGCCGAAGGGCAGGGCGCCGACTACGCCACCGGCGGCTGCGGCTCCTCGGCCGGCTGCATCGGCGCGCTGCGCGGGCAGCTGCAGCCGTATGCGATCTACGTCCCCTCCGGCTCGACGCCCGCCGCGGGCTGGGGGCTGACGCTGCTGCTGCACTCGCTCTCGGCCAACTACAACCAGTTCTCCGGCTCGCGCAACCAGTCGCAGTTCGCCGCGCGCGGCGCCGGCTCGATCGTGATCACGCCCTCCGGGCGCGGACCGGACGGCTGGTACTACGACCACGCGGGCGCCGACACGTTCGAAGTCTGGGCCGACGTTGCCGCCCACTACAAGCTCGACCCGAGCTTCACCGACATCGCCGGCTACTCGATGGGCGGCTACGGCACCTACAAGTTCACGAGCCAGTTCCCGGATCTCTTCGCCCGCGCCCAGCCGACCGTCGGCCCGCCCGGGCTCGGCGTCTGGGTCCCGCCCGGCCAGCCGGAACCCGGGGGCGAACAGTCGAACACCGAACGGATGCTCGCCTCCGTGCGCAACGTGCCGTTCCTGATCTGGGACGAGACGACCGACGAGCTGGTGCCGATCGCCGGCGTGCTGAAGCAGATCGAAGCGTTCGACGCGCTCGGCTACCGCTACGAGTTCGACCAGTTCCAGGCCGGCGAGCACCTGACGCTCGCGATCAACGACGAATTCGAACCGGCCGCCGCCTTCCTCGGCACCGAACCCGTCGACCGCAACCCGGCCCACGTGACCTACGTCTACAACCCGACGATGGACTTCCCCGCCGACGGCACGACCTCCGGCCACGCCTACTGGGTCTCCGGCGTCACGCTGCGCGACGGCAGCGGCACCGCCCCGCTGGGGTCCGTCGACGTGCGCTCGCACGGCTTCGGCAAGGGCGATCCGCCGCCCGGCGCGACCGCGCACGGCGCCGGCGTGCTGACCGGCGGGCAGATCCCAGCGATCCCGTTTACGAGCCAGTCGAAGGCGTGGGGGGCGGCTCCGGGCGAAGCCGCATCGGACGAGCTCACGGTCGACGCCCAGAACGTCTCCGCGTTCACGATCGACGCCAAGCGCGCGAAGGTCGACTGCAAAGCGGCGCTGCACGTCAGCACCGACGGACCGCTCAGCGTGACGCTCGCGGACTGCCCCGGCGGCAAGTCCGCGACCCTCAGCTTCCCCTGAGATAGCGCGAGCCCGGGCCCCGTGAAGGGGCCCACCGCCGAGAGCTATCCTTGGCGCATGCCCTCACTGCTCGATCGCGCGCTGAACGCGGGCGAGGCCAAGAAGTTCAAGTCCTACCAGAAGCGCGTGGCGCTGATCAACGCCTTCGAGCCGGAGCTCGAACACGACAGCGACGCCGAGCTTCGCGGGCGGATGGACGCCCTGCGCGAGCGCGCCGCCGAGGGCGAGCAGCTCGACGAGCTGCTGCCCGAGTGCTTCGCGATCGTGCGCGAGACCGGCAAGCGCACGATGGGCATGCGCCATTTCGACGTGCAGATGATCGGCGGGATGGCGCTCCACGAGGGGCAGATCGCCGAGATGAAGACCGGCGAGGGAAAGACGCTCACCGCGACGCTGGCGGTCGTGCTGAACTCGCTCGCCGTCGCGGAGCCGGGCGGGACCGACTCAAAGGATCCTGAGGGCGAGCCCCGCCGCCGCGGCGTCCACGTCGTCACGGTCAACGACTACCTGGCTCGCCGCGACGCCGAATGGATGGGGCCGATCTACGAGGCGCTGGGCGTGACCGTCGGCGTGCTCGAGAACATGCAGCCCTACGAGGACAAGCACCGCGCCTATGCCTGCGACGTCGTCTACGGGACCAACTCGGAGTTCGGCTTCGACTACCTGCGCGACAACATGGCCAAGGACCTCTCCGAAAAGGTCCAGCGCGGGCACCCCTTCGGGGTCGTCGACGAGGTCGACAACATCCTGATCGACGAGGCGCGGACGCCGCTGATCATCTCCGGCGCGCCGGAACAGGCGGCCGACCTGTACGTCCGCTTCGCGAGCCTCGCGCCGCGGATGGTGCTGGGCAAGACCCCCGAAGGGATGGACCCGCGCACCAAGAAGCAGTTCGTCGCCGACTTCGACTACGAGATCGACGAGAAGCACAAGACCGTCACGGTCACCGAGCAGGGCGTCACGAAGGCCGAGCGCAATCTCGGCATCGACCACCTCTACCGGGCCGAGAACGGCCACCTGGTCAACCACCTGATCCAGGCCCTGCGCGCCGAGTCGCTCTACAAGAAAGACGTCGACTACGCGGTGATCGACGGCGAGGTGAAGATCATCGACGAGTTCACGGGCCGCATCCTCGAGGGGCGGCGCTGGTCGGAGGGGCTGCACCAGGCGGTCGAGGCCAAGGAGAACGTGGCGATCCAGGAGGAGAACCAGACCCTCGCGACGATCACCTACCAGAACTACTTCCGCCTCTACGACAAGCTCGCCGGCATGACCGGGACGGCGCTGACGGAGGCGACCGAGTTCATGAAGATCTACGAGCTGCCGGTCGTGCAGATCCCGACCAACATGCCGATGGTCCGCGATGATCGCAACGATCAGGTCTACAAGACCAAGGACGGCAAGTGGACGGCGGTCGTGAACGAAATCGCCGCCCGCCACGAGCACGGCCAGCCGGTGCTCGTCGGGACGATCTCGGTCGAGGTCTCCGAGCTGCTCTCCGAGCGCCTGACGCAACACGGGATCAAGCACACCGTCCTGAACGCGAAGCCGGAGCACGCGGCCCGAGAGGCCGACATCGTCGCCGAGGCCGGGCATCCCGGCGCGGTCACGATCGCGACCAACATGGCCGGCCGCGGCGTCGACATCAAGCTCGGCGGCAACCCCGAGCACCTCGCCCACCTGCAGCTCGCGCGCGAGGGCGTCGACCCCGGCTCCGACGGCTACGACGCGCGCTTCGCCCAGACCCTGCCCGAGTTGGAGCGCAAGGTCGAAGAGAGCCGCGAGCAGGTCATGGCGGCCGGCGGGTTGTTCATCTGCGGGACCGAGCGCCACGAGTCGCGCCGCATCGACAACCAGCTGCGGGGCCGCTCCGGGCGCCAGGGCGACCCGGGCGAGTCGCGCTTCTTCCTCTCTGCCCAGGACGACCTCGTGCGGCTGTTCGCCGGCGAACGCATCTACAAAATCCTCGACCGCCTCGGCGGCGTCGACGAGGAGGGCAACGAGGAGCCGATCGAGGCGGGCATGCTCTCGAAACAGATCGAAAAAGCCCAGAAGAAGGTCGAGGAGCAGAACTTCCTGATCCGCAAGCGCGTGCTCGAGTACGACGACGTCATGAACGAGCAGCGGCGCGTGATCTACGCCTACCGCGACGAGGTGCTCGAAGGCAAGAGCATCGGCGAGGAGGCGCGCCGCGAGGTCTCCGCCGTGATCGAACGCACCGTCGACCAGTACGCGCCCGGCGAGTTCGTCGAGGACTGGGACCTGGACGGCATGTACACGGCGCTCTCGCAGTTCTTCCCGGTCGAAGTCGACACCGCCGCCCTGAAGAACCAGACGCTCGACCGCAACGACCTCGTCGACGCGATCGTCGGCGAGGCGATGGCCCGCTACGACGCGCGCCAGGAGACGCTCGGCGAGGAGCTGATGGGGGCGCTCGAGCGCTTCCTGCTCCTGCAGACGATCGACGAGCGCTGGCGCGAGCACCTCTTCGACATGGACTACCTGCGCGAGGGCATCCACCTCCGCGGCTTCGCCCAGATCGACCCGCTCGTCGCCTACAAGAACGAGGCCTTCACGCTGTTCGGCGACCTGATGAACATCGTGTGGACCGACTACGCGCGGATGATCTTCAACGTCGAGGTCAACATCGAGGGCGAGAACGGCGGCGGCGGCCAGCCGGCTCCCTCGTTCGCCGCCGCCGGCAGCTCGACGAGCGCGGGCCGCGTCTCCTACTCGGGCGGCAGCGCCGCCGGCGCGGGCGCGTTGGCGGCCGCGGCGGCCGCCGCCGGCGCGATGCCCGCGGAAGGGTTCGCCGAGGACGGCGAGGGCTACGAACCGATGCCGGTCGTCGAGCAGCGCGTGCTCGACGACGAGCACCAGGTCGGGCGCAACGACCCCTGCTGGTGTGGGTCGGGGAAGAAGTTCAAGAAGTGCCACGGCGCCTGAGACGCCCGTGAGCGCTGCGCGCTCCTGCGTCCTCGGTCGCTCGCGTACGCAGTACGCCACGCTCCCTGCGTCCTTGGATCGCTTGGCTCACGGGCGTCTCAGGACCCGGGTGAGCGCGGCGCGCTCCGGCGTCCTTACCCCATTCGGGGCACTTCGCGGTCGCTCGTGTGCTGGCCGGTTCGGGGATGCGAGCGTCAGCGAGTGTCTCCCGGTCCGGCACACTTCGCTCCCTGCGTCCTTGCAGGGCTCGACTCACGGGCGTCTCAGGACTCGGGTGAGCGCTGCGCGCTCCGCTAGGGCCCGGCCCTCGTGAGAGCCGTTCGCTTCCGCGAATACGGCGATGTGGACGTGCTGCGGGTCGAGGAGGTCCCCGACCCCGAGCCCGGAGAGGGGCAGGTGCTGCTGCGGGTGCGGGCGGCCGGCGTGAATCCGATCGACTGGAAGGTTGTGCACGGCGCGGTCGCGGGGGGCGAGCCGCTGGCCGCGCCCCGCGGGCTCGGCGTCGACGCCGCCGGGGTCGTGGAGAAGGTCGGCGCCGGCGTGCAGGGCATCGAGCCGGGAGACGAGATGCTCGGAAACGCGGCGCCGGCATACGCCGAGCTCGCGTTGACATCGCCTGAGGCGCTCGTCGAGAAGCCTGCGGGCGTGCCGTGGGAGGTGGCGGGCGGACTCGCCGTCGTCGTCGGAACGGCCTACGCGACGCTCGAGCGGCTCGGGCTGGCGAGCGGACAGACGCTGCTGCTGCTTGGTGCCTCGGGCGGCGTGGGCCTCTCCGCCGTGCAGCTCGCCATCGCACGCGGCATCAAGGTCATCGGCACGGCCTCGGAGTCAAAGCAAGGGCGGCTCCGCGCCCTCGGCGCGATCCCGGTCGCGTACGGCGACGGGCTCGCCGAGCGGCTCCGCGAGGCGGCGCCCGACGGAGTCGACGCGGTGCTCGACGCCTCCGGGCACGGTGAGCTGGCGGCGGCCGTCGAGGTGGCCGGCGGGCCCGAGCACGTGCTCTCGATCGCGTCCTCTGCGGAAGCCGAGCGGCTCGGCGTGGCTTTCCACCCCGGCGGCGGCGGCGATCTGACCGGCCGGGCACTGCTCGAGGTGCTGCCGCTGATCGAGTCGGGGCGCTTCGAGTTCCCGGTCGCGGCCACGTACGACCTCGAGGGCGTCGCCGACGCGCTGCGCGAGAGCGAGCACGGCCATCCGGACGGCAAGCTCGTGATCGTGCCCTCGCCCGCGCCTTAGCGCGTCTGACCGGGCAGGCCGTCCGACCCCGCGGCTGCCCGCCCCGGCAGCCCCCACGGGGCATCGAGGGCGATCCGCCATAGACCGTCGGCGCTGCGGGCGTAGACGACGGTGGAATCGCTGCGCTGCTCGTAGGGGCCGTCATGGCCGTCTCCGCTGAGCGTCAAAGAGCCTGTCGCGAGCGCGATGCCGCCCGCCTCGTAGAGGTTCGTGACCGCGACCTGCACCCGCGTGCCATTGGTGACGAGCGTCTTCAGGACCTCGGCGATCGCGGCCCGGCCCTGGATCGTCGAGCCGTCGGCAGCGACGATCGCCGCGTTCTCGCCCCACATCTCGAGCGCGGCGTCGAGGTCGCGTCGCCCGAGCGCGGCGGCGAACGCGCGGGCCAGCTCCTGCGGGGTCGCTGCTGCCATCGGCGGGAACATATTGGCGGCGCCGTTCGCGCGCTGGACGGCTGATAGCGTGGGTGCATGGCCACGACCGACGCCAGCGAGAACACGCCACAGCGGCTGGCGGCGATCCGCGAGCAGATGACACTCCTCGCGGACTATCTTTGACCCGGCCGCGCTGAGCGAACGCGTCGCCGCGCTCGAGGGCGAGATGGGCACGGCGGGGTTCTGGGACGACGCCGAGCGGGCCGCCTCCGTGTCGGCAGAGCACTCGCGCGCGTCACGGCGCCTCGAGGGGTTCCAGACCCTGCAGGCGGACGTCGAGGATCTCGACGGGCTCGCCGAGATGGCGGCCGAGGACGCGTCCCTTCAGGCCGAGGTCGAGGAGCAGATCGGATCGGTCGAGGAGCGGCTCGCCGAGCTCGAGGAGCAGCGGCTGTTCTCCGGCCCCTACGACGGAGGCGACGCGCTCGTGACGGTGAACGCGGGCGCCGGCGGCACCGACGCCCAGGACTGGGCCGAGATGGTGCTGCGGATGCTGATGCGATGGGCGGAGTCGCGCAGCTTCGACGTCGAGCTCCTGGAGGTCAGCCCGGGCGAGGAAGCGGGCATCAAGTCGGCGACGTTCCGGGCCTCGGGCGAGAACGCCTACGGGCTGTTCGGCGCCGAGCGCGGGGTGCACCGGCTCGTGCGCCTCTCGCCCTTCGACTCGGCCCACCGCCGCCAGACAAGCTTCGCGGGCGTCGAGGTCGCGCCGGTCGTCACCGACAGCCGCGAGGTCGAGATCAACGACGACGACCTCCAGGTCGACACCTACCGTGCCTCCGGCGCC
Source organism: uncultured Solirubrobacteraceae bacterium (assembly GCA_963721285.1). GTDB lineage: Bacteria > Actinomycetota > Thermoleophilia > Solirubrobacterales > Solirubrobacteraceae > Palsa-744. The sequence continues at coordinate 333,688 of CAVRIN010000006.1, forward strand.
GGCGGCCAGCACGTCAACAAGACCGACTCGGCGGTGCGCATCACGCATCGGCCGACGGGGATCGTCGTCCAGTGCCAGAACGAGCGCTCGCAGTCGTCGAACCGGGCGACCGCGATGGCGATGCTGACCGCCAAGCTCCTCGAACGCAAAGAGCGCGAACGCCAGGAAGAGATCGCCCGCGAGAAGGGCGAGGCGCAGGACGTGAACTTCGGCTCGCAGATCCGCTCCTACGTCCTGCATCCCTACACGATGGTCAAGGACCACCGGACCGGCTACGAGATGGGCGATGTGCAGCGGGTGCTCGACGGCGACCTCGACGGCTTCGTGCGGGCGTATCTGCTGTCCGCGGCCTCGGCGCCCGCAAGGAACTGAGCGTGGAGGATCTGCCGGCACTCGTGCGGCGGGCACTCGCGGAGGACATCGGCAGCGGCGACGTGACGACGGCGGCGACGGTCGCGCCGGGCACCCGGGCGGTTGCAAGGATCGTCCAGAAGGCGCCCGGAGTGATCTACGGGCTGGCGGTCGCCGAGGAGGTGTTCTCGCAGCTCGACCCCGATGTGTCGCTCGAGCGCCAGGTGCAGGAGGGGGTCTGGCGCGAGCAGGGGGGAGCGGTGCTCGAGGTGTGGGGCGACGCGGCGGCGCTGCTGAGCGGCGAGCGCACCGCGCTGAACTTCCTCACCCACCTCTCCGGGGTCGCCACGATGGCCGCCCGCGCGACACGCGCGGTGGAGGGCACGGGCGCGAAGGTGCTCGACACGCGCAAGACGACGCCCGGGCTGCGGGCGCTCGAGAAGCAGGCGGTCGCCGCCGGCGGCGCGCACAACCATCGCGCCGGCCTCTACGACGCGATCCTGATCAAGGACAACCACATCGCCGCCGCCGGGGGGATCGCCGCCGCGATCGAACGGGCGCGGGCCGCCGCCCCCCAGCTGGCGGGCCGGCTCGAGGTCGAGGTGCGCGATGAGCATGAGATCGAGCAGGCTCTCGCGGCGGGGGCGCCGCGGCTGCTGCTGGACAACATGGACCCGCCGCGGCTACGCGCCGCGGTCGCACAGGTCGGGGGGCGCGCCGAGCTCGAGGCGAGCGGCGGCGTGGACCTGGAGACGCTCAGGGCGGTCGCGGAGACCGGGGTAGAATGGATCTCGATGGGGGCCGTGACGCATTCGGCGCCGGCCCTGGACCTCTCCCAGAACCTCGAGGTGCTGCCATGAACCTGCCCATGGCCCCGACCCAGCAGATCCCTCCCTCGCAGCCGCTTCAGATCCTGTCGAGCGATGAGATCACCGCGCTCCAGGACGAGGTGCGAGAGCTCGCGAAGTCCCGCGACGCCGTGATCCTCGCCCACAACTACCAGGTACCCGAGGTCCAGGACGTCGCTCACTACGTCGGCGACTCGCTCGGCCTCTCGCGCAAGGCCGGGGCTGCCGAGGAGAGCACGATCGTCTTCTGCGGCGTGCACTTCATGGCCGAGACGGCCTCGATCCTCTGCCCTGAGAAGACGGTGCTGATCCCGGACCTCGACGCCGGCTGCTCGCTCGCCGCCTCGATCGACGCCGCACAGCTCGCAGCCTGGCGCGCGACCTATCCGGAGGGCGTCGTCGTGATGTACGTCAACACGACCGCCGAGGTCAAGGCGCTGACCGACTACTGCTGCACGTCAGCCAACGCCGTCGACGTCGTCCGCCACATCTACGAGACCCGTGGGGAGGACACCGAGATCCTCTTCGGCCCGGACATGTGGCTCGGCGCCTACGTCGAGAAGGAGCTCGGCCGGCGCATGCACGTCTGGGACGGCGAGTGCCACGTTCACGCCGGGATCCGCCCGGCCGACATCGAAGCGACGCGGGCGGCGCACCCCGGCGCCGACTTCCTGATCCACCCGGAGTGCGGGTGCTCGACGAGCGTGATGGAGTACGTCGCCGCCGGCGACGTGTCCGCCGAGGGCGTGCACATGCTCTCGACGGGGGGGATGCTGAGGTACGCCGAGTCGCTCGAGGACGCCGCAGTCGACGAGTCGAGCCCGCAGGTCAGCGAACCCGGTCTGAAGGACACGACCCAGCAACCCGCGGCGGACATCGCGACGCACCCGGTGCGCGAGGCGGTCGTCGCCACGGAGGTCGGGATGCTCTACCCCTTGCGGATGGCGGCCCCGGACGTCGACTTCATCCCGGCAAACCCCGAGGCCTCGTGCGTTTTCATGAAGATGATCACGCTGCCGAAGCTGCGCGACGCGCTGCGCGAGATGCGCTTCGAGGTCAAGGTGGACCCCGAGACGGCCGCGAAGGCGCGGGTGCCGATCGACCGGATGGTGGCGATCGGGTAGTGGTGAGAGAGCTAATCCGCTAACAGATTGGCAATTACTTAGCGGAAATGCTATATTGATGTCATGGCTGGCATCAACGATCGCGTCGCCGGCGACCTGATAGTCAAGATCCGGCGCAGATCCGGACTGACGCAAGCCGAGCTTGCGCGTCGCTCGGGGCTGCAGTCGTCGGTATTGAGCGCATATGAGCATGGGCGTCGGCAACCATCGGTCGCCGCACTGGCGCGGATCGCACGGGCCGCGGGTTTGGAGGTGGAGATCTCGTCGCTTGCGGACACCGATGCGCTGGAGCGATCCGGCAAGATCCTGATTCAGGTGCTCGAGCTTGCGGACAGGATGCCGTCGAAGCCACGCGGCGAGCTCTCCTATCCGCCCCTGATCGACCTAGCGGCATGATCGGCGTCGCCGACCGCATGCTCGCCGTCCACGACGCGCTGCGAGCGGCCGGCTTTCCGCATGCGATCGGAGGAGCGATTGCGCTCGGCTACTGCACGATCGAGGCGCGCGGCACGCAGGACGTCGACATCAACGTCTTCGTGCCCCCGAGTCGCACCCGGGAAGTGTTCGCTGCGCTGCCCGATGGCGTCAGGGTCAGAGGCCAGGACGTCGAAGCGGCCGAACGGGACGGGCAGGTGCGTCTCATGTGGGACGAGACCGCGATCGACCTCTTCTTCAGCGTGCTGCCGTTCCACGACGAGGTGGAGCGCAACGTTCGCCACGTGTCATTCGGCGACCGAACGATCCCGGTCCTCGACTGCACCGGACTGGCCGTCTTCAAGGCGATGTTCGGCCGTCCGCGCGACTGGGTGGATATCGAAGCGATGATCGAGGCACGGTCCCTCGACGTCGACGAGGCGACCCGATGGATCCACGAGATGATCGGCGACGACCAACGGATCGAGAAGCTCGCCGAGCTCCGGGGCAACCGTCGCTCGCAGGCTGAGCCTCCGCCGCTTTGGCCGCCGCGCGGCCGGGCGGATGCGGCGACCTAGAACTCCTCCGCCGTGTGCGGACCGACGACGCCGACGGCGAGCCGGTCCTCGATCCCCGCGGCGATCTCCCGGACCTCGTCGAAGGTGACCGCGTCGAGCGCGGCGATCGCCTCGTCGGGGTCGATCGACTCGCCGAAGACGATCGACTGGTTGGCGGCGTGGCGGGCGACGGCGCCCGAGTTCTCGAACGCCAGGACGAGCCGCCCGGCGGCGTAGGCGCGTGCGCGCTCGACCTCCTCCTCGGTGGGGCCGTCGTCGCGCAGCTCGACGACGATCTCGCGCATGCGGGTATAGGCCTCGATCGTCTTCGCCGACTCGAGGCCCGAGCCGAGCTGCAGGATCGGGACGTCGGCGAAGGCGTGCGAGAGCGCGTACACGGAGTAGCAGAGGCCCCGTTTCTCGCGGATCTCGTCGAACAGCCGCGAGCCCATCGAACCGCCCAGGAGGGTTGCGTAGATCGCCAGCGCGGCGCGCTGGCGGACGTCGCCGACGACCACCTCGGGGCGGTAGATCATGCGCAGGTGCGACTGGTTGGTGTCGCGCTCCTCGACGAGGGTCTGCGGCTGGAAGTCCGGCGCGGGCACGTAGGGTTCGGGCTCGGGCAGCGCGGGGAAGCGGCCGAACAGCTCATAGAGCTCCTCCTCGGCGGGAAGGTGCTCGATGTTGCCGGCCAGGAAGGCGCCGCCGCATGCTCCGGCCCAGCGGCGCTCGCGGAACGCGACGATGCCCTCGCGACTGAAGCTGCGCAGGTTCTCGGCGGGACCGAGGACGGTGCGCCCGAGCGGGTGCTCCCCGAACGCCGCGCGGTCGATCAGGTACTCCGCGACCGTCGAGGGCTGGTCGTAGGCGCGGTTGATCTCCTGGATCACGACGCCGCGCTCTTTGTCGAGCTCTTCGCGGTCGATGTGGGGACGGCCGACGAAGTCGCTCAGCAGGTCGATCGCCGGCGCGGCGCTCTCGGCCCGCACGGTGATGTGGAATGCGACGAGGTCGTGACTCGTATAGGCGTTCAGCACGCCGCCGAGCCGCTCGGCGGTCTCGTTCACGTCGCTGTAGTGGGGGTACTTCTCTCCGCCCTTGAAGACCAGGTGCTCGAGGAAGTGCGCCATCCCGTTCTCGTCGGGGCGCTCGTTGCGCGCGCCGGCGTCGAAGGCGACCATCACGGTGAGCGCGCGCGTGCCCGGCAACCCGATGCGGTGGATCGGCAGACCGTTGGACTCGACGACGGTGCTGCTCAGCGTTGCCATCACTGCACCCTAGATGGTTCTGCGGCGAGCGCCGGTGGCGCTCGTCTACGCTAGCTCGACCCGATGTTCCGTCCCTCGACGCGCCGAACTCCGCTGGCGATCCTGCTGGCCGTGCTGCTCCCCGTGCTGCTCGTAGCCGGGTTGTGGTTGGGCGGGCACCCCGAACACCTGCCGAGCTTCCTGCGCAGCGCCTTCGTCAAGAACCACCAGAGCCTCGTCGTCGACGAAGCCCTCGAACGGATCGCCAGCGACTACTACCGGCCGGTCCACGCCTCGAAGCTCAACGACAGCTCGATCGCGGGTGCCGTCGCCGGCCTGCGCGACCGCTTCTCGCACTACCTGAGCCCGCACGAATTCCGCGAATTCAACTCGCCGCCGCACTTCGCGGGCATCGGCGTGGTCGTCGATCCGCTGCGCAAGGGAGGGCTGCTGATCGCGCGCGTGTTCGACTCCTCGCCCGCTTCGCGCTCCGGCCTGAAGCCCGGGGAGGTGATCGTGGGCGTCAACGGGCACAGGCTTCGGGGCGTCGACCCCGAACGGGCGACCGCGTTGATCAAGGGGCCGCCCGGCACCGACGTGCGGCTGCAGATCGAATCGGGCAAGGCGCCGCATCGCGGCAAGAGGACGGTGCGGATCACGCGCGCGACCGTCTCCGAGCCGGTCGTCGCGTCGACCATGCGCACGGTCAAGGGCAAGAAGCTCGGCGTCGTCGCGCTCGCAACCTTCAGCCCCGGAGCGCACGGCGAAGTCGACGAGGCCGTGGACCGCCTGCTCCACCAGGGGGCGCGCGGGCTCGTGCTCGACCTTCGCGGCAACGGCGGCGGGCTCGTCGAAGAGGCGCAGCTGATCTCGAGCAAGTTCATCGAGAAGGGCGCGATCGTCTCCACCCGGGGACGATCCGTCCCCTCGCAGACGCTGCTGGCGGTCGGCGGTGCGATCCCGCGCTCGATCCCGATGGTCGTGCTCGTCGACTCGAACACGGCCTCGGCCGCCGAGATCGTCACGGCCGCGCTGCAGGACCACCGCCGCGCGACCGTCGTCGGCACCCACACCTTCGGCAAGGGCGTCTTCCAGCAGGAGGAGCCGCTCTCGAACGGCGGCGCATTGGACATCACCGTCGGCGAGTACTTCACCCCCAACGGCCGCAACCTCGGCGGGGGCGGCGTCAAACAGGGCGCAGGCATCACCCCCGAAGTGAAGGTGCAGAAGGGCGTCGACGAACGGCACGGCGCGAACGTCGCGCTCGAATCGCTGCGGGACAAAACGAGGTGAGCCCGCCGACGCCGGGCGAGCCGCTCGTCGCGGTGCTGCGCCGGCGCGGGCGGTTCCTGGCCGCCGAGCCCCTGTTCGAGCCCGACCGGCGCGCGGCCGGCCGAACCAGCGGGGCGGGGCCGCGCGGCGGGGCCGCGGGGGTCGTCGTCGGTCCGGCCCGCGCCTCCCGGGGCGGCGCCGGGGAGGGCGACATCGCGCTCGTCGCTCCGGCCAGGCGCGGAAGCTCGGCACGGGTGCTGCGCAGGATCGGGCGCCCGGACGTGGCGCGCGACGTGATCGAGGCGCTCTTGATCGACCGCGGCCTGCGGCGCGGCTTCAGCCCCGAGGCCGAGGCCGAGGCCGCGAGCGCCGGGGAGCGGGTGTCCGCGAGCGGGACGCCGCGCCGCGACCTGCGCGAGCTCGCGACGTTCACGATCGACCCTGTCAGCGCGCGGGACTTCGACGACGCGATCTCGGCACAGGAGCTGGGCGAGGGGCGCGCGCGTGTGTGGGTGCACATCGCCGACGTCAGCGCTCACCTGCCGGAGGGCTCCCGGCTGGACCGCGAGGCGCGCGAGCGCGCGACGAGCGTCTACGCGCCCGGCACCGTCGCGCCGATGCTGCCGCACTCGCTCTCCAGCGACGCCTGCTCGCTGCGGCCGGGGCTGGACCGGGCCGCCGTGACGATCGAGATGGAGCTGAGCGGGGCGGACGTCACGAAGACGTCCTTCTACCGCTCGCTGATCCGCTCCGACGAGCGCCTGGACTACGACTTCGTCGACGCGGTGTTCGCCGGGCGCGAGCGCGCAGTCGAGCCGTGGGCCGCTCCCCTGCGGGCGGCGCGGGACGTGGCGGCGGAGCTCGAGCGCCGGCGGCAAGAGGCCGGAGCGCTGGTGCTCGACTCGCCCGAGCCGGAGTTCGAGTTCGACGAGCGAGGGGACGTCGTCGCCGTGAGAGGCCAGGTGCAGACGGAGTCCCACCGCCTGATCGAGCACCTCATGATCGCGGCCAACGAAGCCGTCGCCCGCTTCCTCTCAGAGCGCTCGGTCCCATGCCTGTACCGCGTCCACGAGCGGCCCGATCCCGAGCGGGTGCAGCGGCTCGTCGAGCAGCTCGCCTCGCTGGAGGTGCCGACGCCTCCGGTGCCCGAGCCGATGTCCTCGACGCAGGCCGCGGAGGTGCTCGGGCAGCTGTCGGCGAGCGTGCAGCGCCAGGTTGCCCGCAACGGTGGACGCGGGCGGATCGCGCTGAGCGCCCTGATCCTGCGCACGCTCAAGCAGGCGTACTACTCGCCCGTCAACCTCGGCCACGCCGGGCTCCACTCGAGCGCCTACTGCCACTTCACCTCGCCGATCCGGCGCTACCCCGACATCGTCTGTCATCGCGCGCTGCTGTCGGCCCTCGGCGGGGGCGAGCCCCAGCCGCGCGCGGCGGAGCTCGGGGAGCTCGGCGCATGGACATCCGAGCGCGAGCGCGAGGCGATGCAGCTCGAGCGCGACGCCGACGACATCGCGGCTTGCTTCGCGCTCGAGCGGCTGCTCGGCCAGGAGGGCCCCGGCCGCGTCTTCGACGCCGAGATCAACAGCCTGATACCCGCGGGCGCCTTCGTCGCGTTCTCTCCGGAGGGCAAGCGCGAAGAGCAGATCGCGCCGGCGCCGCCGTTCGAGGGAATGCTGCCGGTCCGCCTGCTGCGCGTGCCGAAGGCGAGCCGCAGCGCCGCCGACGCGCGTGCGGAGCGCGCCGGCGCCGGTGTCGCGCGCGGCTCGCGCACGAGCCGTCCCGGGGGCCGGGGGAGAGGCGGTCCGCGCGGTGCCGTCCGCGACGACGGCAGGGACGGGGACCGCGAGTGGTGGGAGCTGAACGACGAGCGGACGATCCTCAGCGGCGAGCGCAGCGGGGCCGCGCTGCGGCTGGGCGACCGCCTGCTCGTGCGGGTCGCCCGGGTCGAGGCGGTTCGCGGGCGCGTCGACCTCGAACAGGCAGGCTAGGCTCGGCTGCGTGGCGAAGGGTAAAGCCAAGAAGAAGGTAGCCCCGGGCGATGTCGCGTCAAACCGTTACGCGTCCTACCGCTACGAGCTGATCGAGCGGATCGAGTGCGGGATCGTGCTCGAGGGGACCGAGGTCAAGGCGCTGCGCACGAGCGGTGCGCAGCTGAAGGACGGGTACGCGGCCCTGCGCGACGGGGAGCTGTGGCTGCACTCCATCCACATCCCCCCGTACGGGCCGGCCTCGCGCGAAAACCACGACCCGGAGCGCCCGCGCAAGCTGCTGCTGCACCGGCGCGAACTGGACAGGCTCGCGATGCGGGTCGCGGAGCGCGGGCTGACGCTTGTTCCGACGCGCATCTACTTCTCGGGCGCCCACGCCAAGGTCGAGATCGCGCTCGCGCGCGGCAAGGATCTCTACGACAAGCGCCAGACGCTCCGCGACCGCGAGACCAAGCGCGAGGTCGAACGGGGCGTCCGCGAAGCGCAGCGCTGATCGACTCCGGCGTCGCCGGGCTCGCCCGGGACGGGAGAGCTCAGTGCACCGAGCGGAAGCTGTGGCTGCCGGTGCTGAGGATGTGGCTGTGCTCCATTCCGAGCACGAGCAGCAGCACCAGGCCGATGTAGACGCCGGCGACGAGCACGCGGTGCCGCGGCGCGACTCGGTAGTAGGCCGCCTGTGCGACCGAGCCCGATTTGCGCGCCTGCCAGCGCCGGTAGAGCTCGTAGCCGGCGAAGAACACGATGATCAGCAGGATCGGGTTGGGGAACAAGAGCTCCAATGCAACCAATACCCCGAAGCCGATGAACCACATCCACGGTGCCATCGCGGCCATCGCGCGGCCGCCGTCGAGTGGCACGATCGGCAGCAGGTTGAAGAGGTTCAGGAAGAAGCCGATGTAGGCGAGGGCGCGGAAGAAGTCGCTGTTGACGGCTTCCCCGATGATCAGGCAGGAGGCGGCGCCGAGCGTGCCCAGGATCGGCCCGGCGAGCCCGACGCGGGCCTCGGCGAGCGCGCTGTCGCCGAGCGAGCGCGAGGTGATGACCGCGCCCATGAAGGGGATGAACATCGGCGCGCTCGCCTTGACGCCCTCGCGGCGCAGCTGGATCACGTGCCCCATCTCGTGCACGAACAGCAACACGACGAACCCGACGGCGAACCACCACCCGAACCACAGCGAGTAGGCCGCGACCGACACGAGCGCGGTGCCCGCGGTCGTCAGCACCTTGAACTTCGGCAGGAGCAGGACCGCACCCTTGATCGCCGCGAAGAACTTCGCGACGAGCGCGGCCGCGGCCGCGAACGCGCCGCCGATGCGACGGCGCAGGCCGCCCTCGTTGGCGGGGCGATCACGCGGGAGCTCGCCGAAGGGGTTGCCGCGCCCAGGCTCGCCGCCGGCGGAGGCCGGCGGGGCGGGCAGCGGGCCGGTCGGCCGCTCGGCCGCCGGCAGCGCGGGAACGGGGGCCGGCACCGAAAGCTCGGAATTGTCCATATCCCCATTGTCGCACCGGTCTTAAGGGCCGCATAACAAATGCAACGCACGGCTCGTGGGGGCAAACGCGCCCGACGACCGGCTCGCGCATTGGGCTTTTTCGCGGAGGATGCGGAGTCCGACCGGGGAGGCTCTTGCATTGCCCAGGGGCCCTGGCTAGGTTGCATCCAGACGCGGAACCGAGCCGCAAAGAGCGAGGCCAACGAGGTGTGAGGCCGCGCCACCTGAAGCGGGAAAGGCCTTCGGGCCGGCACCGTGGAGGGTTCCTCAAGCGGCTTGGATCCGCGTCGCTTTTCGTTCTGGCCCCTTTTCGCGCGCCTCACGCTGCGCCCGGTCTCAGAACGATGCCTGGGTAGACTGTGAAGAGCAGAACATCCCCGGGGACGACAGGCTTCGACGTGGTCGGCTCGTGGGGGTGGTTGCGAGTCGAGGTCCCGGGCGGCCTCGTAAAACACCCGGGAAACCAATAAGTGCGGACTCTCACGAGTACGCCCTCGCTTAGTCTGTAAAAAGCTAAGTTGAGGTCTCGGCCCCCGCTCGCCTGCGGTGGGGAAATCCGGGATCAGAAGCAGGCTCACCCGGCGAGGTCCGCCTTCGCCGAGCCGGGGAAAACTCAAGGAGGCTGGCCCCCCGCAACCCGGCCGGCGAGGCGAGCGGGGGGTGAGATCAGAGCGCCGGCTACGCTCGTAGAAGCCACCTTTCACGCGATCACGGACGTGGGTTCGATTCCCACCGTCTCCACTGGTTCCGGTTTTCGGCTTGGCGAAGCCGAGAACCGGTTGTGCGACAACGTTTGGCCGATGCCACTCAGCGGTCCGGGGGGACTCCTCAGCCCGTTCGCGCTCGCTGCGCTGCGGCTGGCTCGCCCTCCCGCTCGGTCTCGCGCTCCGGGCGGTATCCGTAGGCGGCTTCGCGCACGGCGGCGTCGCTCTCGAGGCCGGCGCCGAGGGCCCCCGCGACGGTGGCGAGGGAGGTGGTCATCCAGGCGATCTTCAGGTAGGTGGCGAAGCTCACATGGTCCCCGATCGACTCGGACACGACGCGATGGTCGAGCAACAGCTCCCCGGCCCCCAGGGCGATCACGAACAGCGCGCAGTAAAGCGACGCGACACCGATGATCAGCGTCAGGGTGGTGGCGACGTTGAAGAGGATCGCCTGCTCGCGTCCGGCGCCCGCCGGCCGGCGCCTCCACAGACCGTGGACGAGAACCAGGAAGACGACGACGGCCGCCATCGAGATGACGCTGAGCGCGGCCAGTCTCCACGGGCTGAGCGCGGCGGCCAGGTTCCACACTTCGGCCGTCACAAGCGCGAAGACGAGCGCGGCTCCCGCGGCTGCAAGCGCGCGCGAGAGTCTTGCGGTCAGCCGCCATGGCCGGTTGGCGCGGAGCATCCCGGCAAGCAGCCGGGCGTTGCCGCGCACGACGGCGGCGACGAGCCGTACGTCGACGTTGTCGTCATCGGGGTGCAGGGTCCGCTCCGCTCGTGCGATCTCGTGCAGGCGTCGACGGACGCGCTGGCGCCGCTCCCCGCCTTCGCGTCCGCCGAGCTCGAGGCTCTCTCCGACGAGCCCGTCGACGAGCCGCACCACGGCATCGCGTGCGCGCCTTCGCATCTGCACGGCTCCGAGCGCCGGGAGCGAAATGACGGCGACTCCGTGGGTGGCGCTGGCGTCGGCCACGACCGGCCGGCGCCCGATGCGCAGGGGCAGGTCCGTCAACACGATCCCCAGGTGCCAGTCCTCACTCAGCAGTCGCTCGTGCGCGACGTCGATGACCTCGGTGCCGGCACCACCGCGGGCGGCCGACTCGTCGGTCACGACCGGGATCTCCCACCGAACCTCGGAGGAAACCCGGGCCGCGAGCTCGGCCGGGAGTTCCTCGGCGATGTCCTTGCCGAGTTCCTCGGCGACCCCCGCGGCGGTCATGAGGCCGAGCCTGATCGTCTGGTCGTGGCGAGCCGTCGGGGCGCGGTCGATGAGCGTCTTTCCGATCGTGGCGTCTGTGCCGGACTCTCTACCGCGGGGCAGGCTACCCCACAAGCCCAGCAGTACCCGGGACGCTCACGTCCCAGCGCGGTTGGTCGACTTCGGCGCTCAGCGTCAGCTTTGACGGCGCGGCCATCAGCCTCCTGAGGTCTGAGAGCCTGCGCTTCTAGGAGCGCCGGCCGCAAAGCCTCGATCCGGGCGCGAGGGTTTGATCTTTGTCCCCCTATCTCCATATTTTTCCTGCTAAGCCTCGGCGAGCGCCTCGAGCTCGGCGAGGCCTCGGTGCGCTGCGGCGTCGGCCGTTATGCTCGCGCCGATGCGTCCGGCTGCAGCGCGAAAGCTGGGCTCGTGGAGCACGCGGTCGACGGCTGAGCGGATCGCGTCTGGCTTGGCGCTGGGTCGCAGGCGCACGCCGGCGCCGTGATAAACGACGCGGGCTGCCACGTCGTGCTGGTCGCGACCCATCGGGATGCAGGCCAGCGGAACGCCGGCAGCCAGTGCGCGGGTCACGGTGCCCATGCCGGCGTGCGTGACGACGACGGCCGTTTCGGGGAACAGCTGGGCGTGCGGCGCGCTACGGACCACCGTCGTGTTGGCCGCTGGGTGGAAGGACGCGGGGTCTATTGCCGGTCCAGTCGTCACGAGGACGCGCGCGTCGACTCGGCTGAGACCCTCGATCGCGCGCGCCAGAACCCGTTCCTGAGCCATGTATGTGGAGCTGAAGCTGACGATGATGAGCGGACGGCTGTCGTCCTCGTCCCAGGGGGAGCGCCAGTCCTCGACCCACGGGGGGTCGGTGAGGGTCGATCCGACATACCGCAGATGCTGCGGATGGGAGTAACCGTGAAAATCGAAGCTCTCGCTCGTCAGCACGAGCACGCGCTGGGCGAGATCGAAGTGCTCGAGGACGCTCCGCAACGGTGACAGGCCCTGCTCGGCGCGCGCGCGGTTGACTGCCGGAAGGCCGCGGTTGAAGAGGGCCACGAATGCCCGGCTGACGACGCGGTCCCTCGTCCGGCCCACCAGACCTCGTGCGGGCAGGAACCCAGGACCGGCGGCCGGCTTTCCGGGCTCGGGGACGATATAGACGTTGTGCACCAGGAGAGCCGTCGGCACGCCCGCCCGCTCGGCGGCGATCGGCGGACCGAACAACATGTAGTCGCTGGCCATCGCGTCGACCGCCTCGCGCTCGAGCGCAGCTCGTGTGTCGTGCGCATAGGCCGCCGCGGGCCCCATTACCACCCGATCCCGCGCGCGTACGAACGCGCCGAGCGGCGTGCGCGCCTCCGAGTCGCGGACCAGGTCCTCAGTGCGGCTCGCGCGGTTTGGGGCCTCGACGAACGGCTCGAATCGACAGCCCGCGGCGGTGACGTCCGCGGCGAGGCAGTCCTCGGTGAGCACACGCACTTCATGCCCGCGCTCGATGAGGCCCTTGGCGAGCGCGAGTTGTGTCGGCACGTTGCCGCCCCCCTCCCAGAACACGAACAAGAACCGGCGAGTTGAAGAGATGCGGAGTGAACTCACGGCCCATGACGGAGCCTACATGCGGGGGATGGGGGTCTCCTTCGCCCGGAATGCTACGCGGCGATTACTTGCGGACGCGGAACCGGAGGATGGTGACGCTGCGCGACGTCGTGGCGCTGACTGGTTCCAGGTCGATCCGGGGGAGGCTCGGCGGCGAGAAGCGGACGCCGTCGCCGAGGAGTACCGGCACCACGTACACCAGGATCTCGTCGACAAGGCCCCGCTGCAGGCACTGGGCAGCCACGTCGGCACCGAGGATCTCGACGTTCTTGCCGCCCGCGGCGCTGCGCGCCGTGGCTACCGCCTCCCCGATGTCACCGGTGAGGTACGTGATGCCCGGAGCCGGGGGCTCCGGTGGCCGATGGGTGAGGACGAACACGGGTCCGGAAAACGGGTAGTCGATGCTGCCGGGCTTCTCGGCCTCCATCCTGGCCCCGACGTCGGAGGTCCGGCGGCCGACGAGCATGGCGCCGGTGGCCGCCGCGATCTCATGGAACTCGTCCGGCCCGACGTAGTCGGCGAGCTGGCGACCACCGCCCCAATCCATCACGTGGCCAGGCGCGGCGATGAAGCCGTCAAGCGACATACACCTGTTCACGACGACCTTGCCGTGTCCGGTGCTCGTATCGCTCATCCTGTCCCTCCGAGAGCTACTGCTCGACTGGTTCGATCGCACCCGGCTCGTGGGTGTTGACCACCTCGCCGATCTCATTTTGCCGCTGCTGCAGGGAGACCAGGCCAAGACGACCCTCGAGCAGCCCGCCAATGGACTTCACGTCGCCGTCTGTGCTCATCAGTTCCTGCCTGCTGACGCCCCACCCATACAGGTTGCGGATTGCATCAGCGTTCTCGCCGCCCTCATGAAAATCGTATGTCTCCGGGCAGACCTTCTTCCCGTCTGAGTCCCCGCCGACGACGATGCAAAGTGGTCGAATCGACAAGCGGTCGTCCGCGATCTGGACTTCCTCGATCCGCAGCGTGTACTCGCCCGGGTCGAGTACCACCTCCGGTTGCTCTGCAAACTGCTCTAGCTGCTCCTTGTCCACGGTGGACTCCTGGTCCGCGAGCGGGCGTGACCGCGTTTGGCCGCGGCGACAGCCTATCCCTAAGGGAGTCGAGCGGGCGCGAGACCAGGCGGAGAGGGAGTACGCCGCGACCTCGCTGGCCGGACCGCGTGCTGCTCTTCCGAGCGCTCGCTGCGGGGCTCTAGTCTCGCACCGGCGGCATCAAGCCTCCGATGATCCAGAAGATCGGGAGGGGGATACCGATGAGAAACATGATCCAGTGCCCCCTTTTGATCGACCTAAGCCCCAGGATCAGGAAGATCAGGACGTAGAGCACCGCAAAGCCCGCGATCCCGCCGTCTGAGATTGCGAGCGGCGTGAGCATCGCCACGATCTACCCCCTTGCTAGATGCTGTTCTACGGCAACGTGCGACAGTCTATTCGGGGCACCAGAAACGAACTCGATGGTCACGGGCGGCCGCTAGGCTGCTGGCGCACCAGATGCCGGCGGCCTTCGATCTGCGCAGCCTCGAAGCACCCATCGTTCAGGCGGGAATGGGCGGCATCGCGCGGCACGAGCTCGCCGCCGCGGTGTCTGACGCCGGCGGCCTCGGCACGATCGCAGGGGTACGCATACCGATCGCGGCCGAGATAGCCGCCGCACGCACCCTCACGGGCAAGCCGATCGCCGTCAACCTCCTGCTGCCTTTCGTGCGACCCGGCGACGCTGAAGCCGCGGCTGCTGCTGATGCGATCGTGACCTTCTGGGGCGCGCCGCGCCGGCTCGCGGCGAACCTGTGGATCCATCAGTGCGGTTCGGTCGCGGAGGCGAAGGCCGCCGCCGCGGCCGGCGCGGATGCCGTGATCGCGCAAGGTGTCGAGGCCGGCGGCCACGTGCGCGGATCGACACCGATGCTCGAACTGCTGGAGCGAGTTCAGGCGGCAGTGAGGATCCCGGTCCTCGCCGCCGGGGGCATCGTCGACGCCGAAGGGGCGCGAATGGCGCTCGACGCCGGTGCGGTCGCGGCTGTTGCCGGCACGCGCTTCCTGCTCAGCGACGAGAGCCACGCCCACCCCGACTACAAGCAGCGCTGCCTCGACGCCAGCGAGACGATCCTCACCGAGCTGTTCGGACTCGGGTGGCCCGACGCGCCGCATCGAGTGGTCCCGAACGAGGCGACGCGCCGGTGGCTCCGCGGGGATCCCCGTGGTCCCGTGTGGATCCGGACCGCGAACCGCGTGACCGCACCGCTCGCGAGCCGGATCCCGTCTGCGGTGCAAGACCGCGCGATCAAACATCAGCGCCCGTCGCAACCCTTCCTTGGGCCGCAGCCGCCGACCGATGAGGGTCCCACCAGCCTCCTGGACTCCGGGCCGCTCTACGCCGGCATGAACGTCGCGGGCGTCACGGACATCCGCCCGGCGGCGGAGCTCGTCGGAAGACTCACGCCGTAGTCAGACGATCGCCTCGAGGAACTCGTCGAGCACCTCGACGTAGCGGTCGACGTCCGCATCGCGATGAGCAACGGATATGGAGGGCCCAGAGGTAGCGATCGCGTCCCAGATACCGCGGTTCGCGAAGAACGGCCTGCGCGCGGTGGCGAGCAGCGGTACGAGCGAACGGTCAGCCTCCGCGTCGTTGCGTGGCAGCTCGGTTTGGAGGCAGCAGCCGCTGCGAGCGCCAAATCGGTGCGCCCTCCATGGGAGACCATGGTCGCGAATGCATCGATCGATGCCGTCCGCCAGACGAGCGCCAAGGCGCTCCATCTCGGCATGTACCGCCGGCGTCAGTGCCACGGTGAGCGCGGCGCGCGCGGCGGCGAGCGACAGCGCGTTGGCGAACAGTGTGCCCCCCGTCGGCACACCGGGATCGGCGACGAAGTCGCTGTCTGGGTGGTCCTCCAAGAACTCACCGAGCGGGGCGGTCATGCCGTAGAACCCGATGGGGATGCCTCCGGCTACTCCCTTTCCGCCCGTGACGATGTCCGGGCGCATGCCGAACCGCCGCGTTCCACCGCCCCAGGCGGCGAACTGGGTGTGCGTCTCGTCGGCGGCGAGCAGCGTGCCGTGTTCATCGCACAGCTGGCGCAGACGAGGGTGGAAGTCATCGTCTGGGAGAACCACAGTGCAGTTCGTCAGCGCCGGCTCGACGAGTACTGCGGCCACGTCGCCTGCTACCAGCTCGCGGGCGACGCCGTCGAGGTCGTTGAATTGCACCTCCGTGGTCATCGCGCCGGCGCTTCGCGGCAGGCCGAGAAAGCCCCCGGCCGTGGCGTCGCTCTCGGCCGGGCGGAGCGTGTCGTCGAGATGGCCGTGGTAGTGGCCGCCGAAGACGAGCATGCGCTCACGGCCAGTCGCGGCGCGCGCCAGTCGCATCGCCTCGAGGTTGGCGAGCGAGGCGGAGAGCGTGATCTGCCACTGCGGTAGCCCGAAACGCAGCTCTAGCTGCGTCGCGACCGTCGCTGCGTCTTCGGTCGGCAGCAGGAACTGCACCCCTCGGCGACTCTGGTCCGTGATTGCGTCCACGATCGCCGGGTGCGCGTATCCGCATACGGTCGAGAGATCACAGAGGTTGAAATCGAGATAGGCGTTCTCGTCTGCATCCCAGAATCTCGCCCCCTCGCCACGCGCCGCGAAGAGCGGAGGTTGCGGGTAGAGGTCAGCCATGAATCCGCTGGGAACTGCCCGCGGCATCCGCGTGCGGGCCTGGCTGCGCAACTGCATCGAGCGCGGCGTCCGTGCGTTGAGCTCAACTGCCTCGCGCGCGGCGAGATCACGAAGGCGGCTCGGATCGAGACCCAGTTCGGCCCAGTCCGGCTCGTCATGCGCAAGCATTGCGTGTCCTCCTCGGGTGTTGCTCGGATCGGATCACTACATCGCGAGACGCTTACACAGAACGCGCTGCGCGGTCCTGCGCGCCCCTAAGCACGGAGCCCCGCCCTCCGATCGAGGACGGGGCTCCGAAAGCCCGCTCAGGGGCTCGGTCGAGGGACAGCCGTCAGCGCGGGCTGTGGTGGCGCGTCGGCGACTTGAACGCAACGGTCTTGGAGAAGACCGTCGTGGTGGCGCCGGCGACGTTGGTCTGTCTTATCTGGAGCGTTGCGCGTAGGCCGTGAAGCCGGCTCACGAGCCGCCTTCCGGCGCGGTTCAACACCACCCGCACCGTTCTCGTCTGCCCGACCGCGAGCGAGACGCGGGCCGTGCCGACGACTACGCTCCGGTGCGAGCCGCCCTTGTGTCCGACGGCGCTGGCCGCCAGGAGCCGGTGGCCCCTCAGCGTCTCGACGACCGTCAGCCGGAGCGACAGGCTGCACATCGCCCCGGCGGCACCGCCGCACGTCACCTTCACGTTGGCGGCCGGCCCGGTGCTCGCGCGTGCCAGCACCGTCGCGCGGCCGACTGCAGCCGTGACGGCGCCGGCGCCGGTGCCGGTGCCGGTTCCGGTCGCGGGCGGCGTCGGGGGCGCCGGCGCCGTCGTGAACGTCCGGTCGGCGCCGACGAAGGTGCCGAAGTCGCTGGTCGCGACCGCCCGGTAGTGGATCGTCGTGCCCGCAGGCAGCCCCGACAGCTGTGCACTGAAGGGGACCGGCGTGCTGGCCGGCGCGCTCCGCTGGCTTGCGGTGGTCTGGCCGTACGCAGTCGTCGTCCCGAATTCGAACGACTCCTTCACCGTGGCGCCCTTCGGGTCGACGGTGGCGCTCACCGTCGCGGAGGTGCCGTCGACGGCGGCCTCGCCGGTCACGGGCGCTTCCGGCGCATAGGCGTTCGCGAACAGCGCGCGCGGGCGTCAGACCGGCGGTGAACAGGAAGAACGGCGTGCCTGCCGCCGCACCCTGACAGGACGCGCCGTCCATGTTGAACGGCGTCGCGATGCACGAGGATGAGATCGGCTCGCGAACGTCGGCCCGTGCGGTCGGCGTCAGCGAGACGTTGCCCTGGTCGAGCACGAACGTGCCCGGGTTCGCGAAGTGACCGGTGAAGGCCTTCGACGCACCGCCGACCTCCTCGCGCCACGACACGTACGGCGTGTTGCCCGAGAACGTGATGTCGGGCCGGGTCGAGTCGCCCGTCCCGGTCGAGATCGGGGCACCGCCGTTGGCGATTTCGAAGTGCGCTTCCGCACCCGTGCCGACGAGGTGCGAGACGAACACCTGCTTGACACCGCCCACCTGCTCGTCCCAGGTGATCCAGGGCGAAGTCGGGTTGGCCGGGTTCATCGTGCCCGCCGCCACGCGGGGGTTCTCCGCGTCGCCGTTCGTGTCCTTGTTCAGCGAGCAACGCGCCTCGGTGGGTGCCGATTCCGCGCACTTGCCCATTTTGTTGGTGCCGCTCGTGTCGAGTGTGGCGCTGAACGACTGGCCGACGACGACCCAGTGGAATCCGCCGTTGGCGGCTTCGCCGTCGCTCACGCCCTTGGCGGCGAACACCATCTCGTTTTCGTGCAGGCCTGCCGTGCCTTTGCCCTTCTCGTACCAGACGATCCACGGCACGCCGTCGTTCACGCCGGTGAACGCGATGTCGGGCTCGACGCCTTCGCGCGTTGTGTCCACGTTCAGGCTCGGGTCTTCGCCGACCCGCGGGATCCCGGTCTGCTGCCAGCAGATGCCGCCGATCGCGGGCACGTGCCCTTCGATCGGCACGCCGGCGGGCTTGACGCCGTCGCAGTTGGCCGCGCCCGGGCCGATCGGCCTGACGGAGTAGATCTGGTCCACGCCTTCGAGGCCGGAGAACTCCTGCCAGGTCACCCACGGGCCGGGCTTTGACGGATCGACCGCCGAGCCGCCGGCGATCGACGGGTTTTCAGCGGACTGGTTGGGGTCGATGTTCAATGACGGGATCGGAATGTCGCCGCCGCCCAGGCCGCGGCTCTGGCCGCCGAAGATCCACTTCCCCTGGTTGGCGTCGCCGGTGTTGTCGAAGCGACTCGCGAACACGTTGTTGTTTTCGAAGCCGGGGCCGTGTGTGTTCTCGTACCAGCTCGCCCACGGCACCGTGCGTTCGGTGCCGGCGAAGTCGATCGAGGGCGCCTCGCCGTTCTGAGCCTGATCGAAGTTCAGCGATCCGCTGAAGTGCGGCGCGCTGCTGGAGCGGCCGCCGACGGTGCCGCTGCCCCTGGTCGTCCAGGCGCCGCCCGCGAACGAGCGGGCGAAGATCTGATCTGAGCTCCCGGGCGGCTCGGTCTGGCGGAAGGTCGCCCATGGGACCGCAGGCTTGCCGCCCTTGAGCGAGCCGCCGACGACGTCGGCGTTGGCGGGGTCCTCGCCGCTGACGCTCAGCGTGGGGTCGATTCCGGCGGCGGGATCTTCGTTCACCTGTCCACCGGTGAACGCCTGGAGGGCGAGGGCCGAGCCGGTCAGCGCGAAAGCGACTGTCGCTGCAAGCGCGATCGCGCTCAGCGCCAGCCGGGGGGCGCGAAGCCTCGCACGCAATGTTCGCGCGCGCCGCGGGCTCCGCGACGGCGTCTCCGGGCCGGCGACTCCTGTTGACGATCTGGGCATTGGGGGCTCCTTTGTCTTGAGAGGGGATTGCTGGAGACCCGTACGGCCACCGGCGCGCAACGGTTCGCGCGGTGGTGCTCAGAGGTGGGGATCCGCCGGTCGGCGTGCGACCGTCGTCCGCCGATCGGCGAGGAGCAGCTCAGTGAGTGGCGCTGAGGGTGCCGATCAGCACCCGTTCGCCCGATGAGGCTGGGTTGCCATCGGCGCGCTGCCGCGTGACGGTCAGCGCCGGGAACGCGGTCGGTGGCACGCCGGCCCACAGCGTCACCTTGCGCGCGTCGTTGAACGTGCCGACCGGAACCAGCACTCCGGCGGGGTTCTTCAGCCATGCCTGGTAGTAGCGGCCGTCCGCGAGCCGCTGCAGCCCGGACGCCGACAGCTCGATCCGCCAGCCCGATGTCGTCTTTGTGAGAGTCGCCGAACCGTGCGCGTCAGGCGCGAGCGAGGTACCCGAGACCGCCATCGCGAACTGCGTGGAGGGTGACCCGCCGCCGCCGGAGAGCACGATCGCGAGGGCCACGACAGCGGCCGCGAGCGCGCCGAGTGCGAACGCCGGCCGGCGAAGCCCAAGGCGGGCCACGAGCGGACTGCGCCGGGGACGGCGAGCTGCCTCGGCCGTACCGGCCTCTGCCGTCACCGCCGCGACGATGCGGTCCTCCAGGCCGTCGTCGGGCTCGACCCAGGTGGCCTGCGCGCCCAGATGACCGCGCAGGTCTTCCAGGTCGGCACGCTCGGCAGCGCTGAGCGATGGGGCCTCCTCGCCTGCCAGGTATGCGATCCGGTCGTCTTCGTGTCTGTCCATCGCTGATCCTCTTCTCTTACGGTACGGAACCGACGATCGGTTCACTCCTTCAGATGCCCGAGCAGCTCTGCCAGGCGCTTATGGGCACGGAACGAGCGAGACTTGACGGTGCCGGCCGGCACGTTTATGCGCGCGGCGATCTGGGTGTGGGTCAGGCCCTCGAAGTGCTGCAGCCTGACGACCTCGCGCTCGTCGGCCGGGAGCGCATCCACGGCACCGCGCACCTCCCAGGCGTCGTAGAGCGACTCGACCGATTCGGGATTCGACACGAGCGCCGGATCCGCCGGCGACGCCGACTCCAGCGGCGCGGCGGTTCGGGCCAGCTCGCTGCGGTAGACGTCGATCGCCGTGCGCTTTGCGATCGTCGCGAGCCATGGGCCCATCTCGCGCTCTGCGTCGACGCTCGCGGCTGCGCGCCAAGCCTTCAAGAAGGTCTGCTGGGTCGCCTCCTCGGCGAGCGTCCTGTCACCCAGCACTCGATAGGCGATCGAATAGACGAGTCGGCCGTACTCGCGGTAGACGCTCCTAACCGCCGCCGAATCGCCTTCGCGGAACCTGCTCCTCACTCTCCGGCCCACCACTGCGGGGCGCTCCCCCTTAGATCGCGCAGCGATCATAGATCGGCAGGATCGACCGATCGCCCCCCGATACCTCCCCTCAGGCCGCACGGCCCTCCCATCGCCGCCGACGCCCGTCGGATCGGCCGGGCGGACGGTCGAGCCGCCGGACCCTCGATCCAGCCTACGTGTGACCGTCCGGGTCGCGCATCGCGACGGTGATCGCCGACGTCTGGCGCACGCGAAAGCCAAGCGCCTCGTACAGCCGGATCGCTCCGGTGTTGGTACTGAGGACGTGCAGGAACACCCGTTGCGAGCGGCGCTGGATGCTCGCGGTCAATGCGCCGACGAGTAGGGAGGCGAAGCCATGGCCGCGGTGGTCAGGCCTTGTGCACACGGCGCTGATCTCGGTCCATCCGTCGAGCCGAAGGCGCTCGCCGGCCATCGCGACGAGGGATCCCTCACGGCGGATCCCGAGGTAGTCGCCCAGCTCGACGGTCCTCGTGAAGAACGGGCCCGGGTCGGTCTGGGCGACGAGCTCGAGCATCTCGGGCACATCGGCAGCGCCGAGCGGGATCGCCTCCGGGCAATCGAGCCCGACCACCTGTTCTCCGATCATCTGCACCAGGTCGAAGTTCGCGATCGCGCGCCAAGGCTCAGGTAGCTCGATGCCGCCGGACAGTACCCCCGCGGGGGTGCCCGGTGCAACGAGATCGGCGGCGTCGCGCCAGTCCTGCGCGGACGGTGGTGATGGCAGACCGATAAACGGCGCGACGTCGAGCGGGAACCGGCGCGCCCGGCCACGCACCTGCGCGAACCGCGCCTGAGGCCCGCACAGCGCCGCGTATACCGGGTTGTCGAGCGCGGCTTCGTCGATCGCATCCACGCCGCATCAAATATCAGGCGGGAGAACACGCTGCGGCCCGGTCGCTAGATGAACTCCGCCGTTCCGTGTCCGTCGCCTCGGCCGGCGCCCATGCCGGCCATCGGTGGTCGTCGGTTGCGCTGTCACTGCCCGGGGTAGCTCAGCGATACTCCGCAGCGAGTGCCCGAGCTGCCTTCTTCGCCGAGTCGTCTTGCGCAGCGTCCCGAGGAGCCGGGGGGGTGACGGCGCGGCAGCCCGCGCCGTCACGCCGCCGCGCCCGTGCGGTCCGCACGCCGCTGAGCGGCTTTGCTCGGCGGCTTGCACTGTTGGGAATCGTCGTCGTCGCCCTTCTCGTGCTCGGAATGATCGGCCTCAGCCTCGCCGAGGGAGTGGGAGCGTGGTACGCGTTTCGATGGGCACTCGACACAGCGGCCACCGTGGGCGGCTTCCCCCAGCCGCGGACGACGGTCGGCCAGCTGATCCACGTCGCGCTCATCGCTGTCGGCGTCGGTACGCTCTTCTACGCGCTCGCGACGATCGCTGAGCTGTTCGCGGCCGGTCACCTTGGTGACCTCCTCGCCGCGCGGCGCATGGAGAAGATGATCGACTCGCTCGCTGACCACCACATCGTCTGCGGGTACGGTCGCGTGGGCCGCCAGGTGGTGCGTGACCTGCAGGCCGCGCGAGCCGGCTTCGTCGTGATCGATTCCAATCCGCACAACCGGCACCTCGCGGAGCGCGAGGGGATTCGCTTCATCGAGGGCGATGCCGCGGAGGACGCCGTGCTGACCAGCGCCGGGATCGAACGCGCCCGTTCGATAATCGCGTGCGCAGATTCAGATGCGGACAACGTATTCATCACCCTGACTGCGCGCGAGCTGCGTGGAGATGTCGCGATCGTCGCCAGGGCCGGCATCGAGGACACCGAGAAGAAGCTCAAACGCGCCGGAGCCAACCGCGTGATCTCTCCGTACAAGGCGAGCGGTACCGAGATGGCTCGCCTCGCGCTGCACCCCCAGCTCAGCGGCGTCGTCGATGTCGATGTCGAATACCGCCTCGAGGAGATCGTCGCGGGAGATGGATGCGACGCCAGCGGCAAGACGGTCGGTGACATACGCGGTGGTTCGATGATCGTTGGCCTCCGCCGCGGAGAGGCGTTTCAACCACAACCGCCGGCGGACGCGGTCCTGAGGCCGAACGACGTGCTCGTCGCGATCGGGACGCCTGCAACGCTGCGGCGCTTGGAGGATCTGCTTGCGCCTACCTGACGTCTGCGTTCGTGAGGCTCGTCCTCACTGATACCGTCGCCCCGATGGGAGTGAGCGCCCAAGTCCCAACGCTTCCGCCGCCCGAGCCCTGGATGAGCGAAGAGGAGAGCGAGAAGGCGTGGATGACCGTTCGCGACGGCGATCTGCTCGAAGTGCTGCTTCTCGCGCATTCGGCGCGCATCGGGTCGCCGGCCGAGGTGCTCGAGTGGGGCGCGGGCCGCAGCTCCCTTTTCTACAGCAGCGCGCTCGAACGGCAGGGGCTGCTCGGCAGCTGGCTGGCGCTCGAGCACAACCGCGAGTTCTTCATGAGCGAGATCGTGCCGGAGCTGGCGGGGCGACCGTCCGCTTCATACCTGCTCCGAGAGCGCCTCGAGGAGGACCCGTCCGCGCTCGCGCCAGCGCAGCGCGGCGCGGCGAGCAACGCCGGCGCCACGCTGCGCGCCGTGGTCTTCGACGCGGGTGATCTGCGTCCGTTCGATCCGGACCGCGCGGAGGATCGACGCGCAGACCTCGATGACTACGTCGCCCTGCCCGCGTCACTGGACAGGCGCTTCGACATCGTCGTGGTGGACGGGCGCAAGCGCCGCCGCTGCCTGTTGGAGGCGAGCCGGCTGCTGACCGACAGCGGGCTCGTCGTCCTTCATGACGCCTGGCGCACGTATTACCAGTGCGCGTTCGAGGCATATCCGTTCACCAGGCGCATCGGCGACGAGCTGTGGGTCGGCGCACAGCGCGATCCCGACCTCGACTCGATCCTGCCTGCGCACGCCTTCAAGGATCACTTCGACAGCGGCTGAGCGGGCCGGTCTGAGCGGGAGCTTCGGCGACCCGCTCGGCGCGCAGGCACCGGCCTACGCGGCGAGCCCCACGTCGGCGAGCGCGCGGTCGCGGTCGAAGTAGGAGACCAACCGCGTCACCTTGCCGGCGCGCACCTCGAAGACGTTTGCGCTGCCCCGGCCGCTCCGCGTCGCTCCGAGGTCGAGCCCGCTCGTCTTCCCGCGACCCTGCGCCCTGACCGCGACGAGAACGCGCCCCTCGTCGAGCTCGCGGAACTCGTGGGCCTCGACCCGATAGTCGTCCCACGCTGTCAGGAACTCGCGCCATGTGCGGGTCATCGCAGCGACTCCGCGCCGCACCTGCGATCCCGGTTCGTCCGCGATCGCGTATTCGATCTGGGCGTCGGCCCAGTCCACGGACCGGAAGTTGCCGCGTTCCCACTCGAAGAGGATCGAATGCACCAGCTTGAGGTTCTCTGACATCGCCTCCTAGTAGACACCCGCGACCGCAGAAGTTTCCTCGCGCGGTGATGTTCAGCCGCTGCGGCTGACCGCGATAAGCCGCGTTCGCCGCGATGTCCAAGTCTTGTCGGCTATTGCGAAGCTCGCTGCTCGGCGGGTGCCGGGCATCCCGGGGTGAGGTCGCTCACCCGGCCGCGTCCAACGGGTCGAGCGCGATCACTACCTTGCCGGTCGCGCGGCGCTCCGAGAGCTCCTGCAGGGCCTGCTGTGCGGCCTCGAGCGGGTAGACGGATCCGACCACGGGGCGCAGGCTCCCAGCGGCGATCAGCTCGCCGAGGCGCCTGAAGGCCGGGGCCATGCCCTCGGGACCGAGCCCGAGCACCCCGAAGCTACAGCCCCGCACGTCGGTGTTTCCGAGCAGGAGCCGGTTGACCTTGACGTGCGGGATCTCGCCCGCGGTGAAGCCCACGACGACGATGCGCCCCTCGGGGGCCAGGGCGCGCAGGCTGTCGGTGAACCGCTCCTGGCCTCCGACGGGATCGACGATCAGGTTCACCGGGCCGTCGAGTTGGGCACGGAAGTCCTCGCCGATCACGACGTCGGCGGCCCCGGCCCGGCGCGCGATCTCCGCCTTCTGCTCGGATGACACCGCCGCGATGACGCGGGCCCCGAGCGCCGTGGCGAGTTGCACCGTCGCCGTTCCAACCCCTCCGGCGGCCCCGTGTACGAGCACCGTCTCGCCTTCTTGCAGCCGGCCCCGCCGCTCGAGCGCTGCCAGCGCCGTCAGGTAGTTCAGCGGCAGCGCGGCACCCTGCTCGTATGTGAGCTGCCGGGGGAGCGCGAAGGTCATCGGCAGCACGGCCGCGATGAGCTCTGCGTGCGCCCCGAGGCTCAAGGTCGCGACGCGATCGCCGGCGGAGAACCCGCTTTCAGCCGGGGCGCGCACGACGTCGCCGGCCGCCTCCATCCCGAGCGTGAACGGCAGCGGCTGCCGCAGCTGGTACTCGCCCCGGCTCATCAACAGGTCCGGGAACGAGACGCCCGCCGCGCGCACTCTCACGACGAGCTCCCCGTCAGGGTCCGGGAGGTCCGTCAACCGCACCCCCGCCGGGCCGTCCTCCGTCGTCACCTGCAGTCCTCGCATCGCCGTACCCCCCAAAGACAGAGTTCCAAAATGAGACGATATAAGTATCAAAATGAGACGCTAAGATCAATTCATGCGCCATGAAGACCTCGTCGACTACCCGTGCTCGATCATCCGCCCGCTCGCGATCCTGGGCGACCGCTGGACGTTCATGCTGGTCAAGCAGGCCTTCGCTGGCTCCCGGCGCTTCGAGGAGTTCCAGGCGGCGATCGGCATCCCTCGCGGCCGCCTCTCAGAGCGGCTCGCGAGGCTCGTCGGCGAGGGGATCCTGAGCCGCGAGCCCTACAACGAGGGGCACACCCGGCATGAGTACCGTCTGACACAGAAGGGCCACGACCTCTATCCGGTGCTTCTCGCTCTGCGCGACTGGGGTGACCGCTACATGGCTCCGGAGGGCCCGCCGGTGCTCTACCGCCATCGCGGCTGCGGCGGGGAGGCGCACGCGCACCTGGCGTGCGACCGCTGCGGGAAGGAGCTCACCGCCCGCGACGTCCAGCCCGAGCCCGGCCCGGGACTCGAGCCGTACGTCACCGGCGAGCGCAAGGTGCCGGCGCAAGGCGACGGCCCCCTCCACCGGGTCGCCTAGGCGCGGGTCGCGCCCGCACGGCCGCCCCGGCCGCCCAGCTGGAAGAATCGCTCGGCATGGAGGAGGTGGTGGACGGGATCGCCGCGCGGGCCAGGGAGCTTGCGGGAGAGACGGAGGCAGGACGGGCTCTTCCTGAGGCGCTCCTCGCCGAGTTGCGCTCTTCGGGGCTCATGAACGCGGGCGCTCCACGCGAGGTCGGCGGCCTCGAGCTTCCCCCGGGCGAGCTGCTGCGCCATTCCGCCACGATCGCCGCGGGTGACGCCTCCGCCGGGTGGTGCGTGTCGATCGCGGCCACGAGCAGCCTGCTGGCCGGGTACCTGCAGCCGGAGGGCCGCTCGGAGCTGTTCGCTGACCCGGGGGTCATCGCGGCCGGCATCTTTGCTCCGCGCGGCACGGCCGAGCCGGTCGACGGCGGCTTCACGGTGAACGGTCGCTGGCCCTACTGCAGCGGCATCACCCACGCCGGGGTGCTGTTCGCCGGCTGTGTGCGGACGGGCGGCGAGCCGGACGCACGGCCGCTGCCGATCGTCGTCGCAATCCCGCGCGAGGAGCTCGAGGTGCTCGACACCTGGCACACGCTCGGGCTGCGCGGGACCGGTAGCCACGACGCCGTCGCGACCGAGCGGTTCGTCCCCGCGCAGCGCGCCTTCTCGCTGTTCGACGGACCGGCGATCGACCGCCCGCTCTATCGCTTCCCCGTCTTCGGCTATTTCGCGCTGTCGGTCGCCGCCGCGGCGATGGGCAATGCCCGCGGCGCCGTCGGCGACTTCGCCGAGCTCGCCAAGGTGAAGGTGGGGCAGGGGTCGGCCAGGACGCTCGCCGAGCGCTCGACGACGCAGGCCGCCGTCGCCGACGCCGAGGCCGCGCTGGCGGCTGCCGAAGCCCTCTTCGACACCTCGATCGCGGCGGCCTGGGAGGCAGCCCAGGGCGAGCGGCCGGTCGACGTCACGCGGCGCAACGCGCTGCGCATCGCCGCGACCCACGCCGCCGGCACCGCGGCGGGCGTCGTGAGCTCGCTGTTCGCGCTGGCCGGCGGCCCGGCGATCTATGACCGCGCGCCGCTGCAACGGCGCTTCCGCGACGCGCACACCGCCAACGCCCACTTCCAGGTCGGCCCCGTCTCGAGGGAGATCCAGGGCCGCGTGCTGCTCGACCAGGCCGCTGACACGACGATGCTGTAGCCGGACCGCGACGCGCGCGCGGTGAGCGCCGTTCAGCGCAGCGAGGCCACAGCCTCCGCCAGGTCGGGCAGCTCTCCGGCGTGGGCGGGAACGCTGCGCCAGCGGACGATGTTCTCTCGATCGATCGCGAATGTGCCGGCGGACTGCCAGCGCGTGCCGGACGGGTGGCGGTTTCGCACGCCCTCGCGGGCAAGCCCGGCGACCGCGGCCAGCGACCGGCGCCCCATGAAGTGCTCCACGCCGGTACGGCCGAGCCCCCACTCCGCGTAGGCACGGCGCGAGGGATCAGATGCGATCCGCACCGCTCCGGTGCCTCCGATCGCGCTGCACCAGCGCTCGGTCTCCGGCGCGGGAGCGTGACTGATCGCGATCCACTGGAGCTCCGGCGACTGCGTCGCGCGCTCGCGCAGCAGCTGCATCGTGCGCTCGGCGAACGGGCAGCCCGCGTGGCGCAGGAAGGCGACGATCGCCGGGCGGTCGGGTTCGAGCGCGACCGGCAGCCCGCGCGCGGGGTCGCCCGGTGCCGGCGCGGGGCGGACCGGCAGCGCGCGCGGTCGCAGGAACGTTCGCGCGTCCATGCGCGAACGATCGCAGGATCGGCGGTGACGGGCCGCCGAACGTCAGCCGCCCGCGTCGAGTTCGCGCACGAGCGCCTCGACGCGGCGCGCGATCTCCTCGCGGGTGGCCCTGACCTCCTCGACCGGGCGTCCCTTCGGGTCCGGCAGGTCCCAGTCGATGTAACGCGTGCCCGGTACGTACGGGCATGCATCGCCGCAGCCCATCGTCACAACCACGTCGGCCTGTTCGGCGAGCTCGGTCGTGAGTCTCCGCGGCGTACGGTCCGTGAGGTCGATGCCGATCTCTGCCATCACCTCCACGACCTCCGGATGCACGCGCTCGGCCGGCGTGGTTCCCGCCGACAGAGCGCGATGGCGCCCGGCGGCGGCGCGCTCGAACAGTGCCTCGCTCATCTGCGAGCGCCCGGCGTTGTGCAGGCAGACGAAGAGAACGGTCGTCACGGCCTACCCGGTCGCCTCCTGGGTGTGCGGGACGACGACCTCGGCCGCCTGCGCGGGCGAGACGTGGGGATACAGCAATCCCACGAGCCCAATCGCGCATGCCCCCCCGGCGAGCTGCGCGATCACGAATCCCGGCACCGAGGCGGGCGCGATGCCCGCGAAGGTGTTCGAGAAGATCCGCCCGACGCTGATCGCCGGGTTGGCGAAGCTGGCCGAGCTCGTGAAGAAGTAGGCGGCGCCGATGTACGCGCCGACCGCCGCCGGCGCGATGTGCAGGCGGCGGGTCCGGGCGAGCGCGAAGATCACGAGCACGAGTCCGCCCGTCGCGATCACCTCGGAGAACAGGTGCGCGGGCGAGGCACGGTGGTGGGTGGAGATGCTGATCGCCGCCAGCGAGAACATGCCGTTGGCGACGAGCGCTCCGAGAACACATCCAGCGACTTGAGCCGGGATGTAAGCGGCGGCGTCGCGCCGTCGCAGGCCGCCGAACCACGCGTCGGCGAGCGAGACGACAGGGTTGAAATGGCCGCCGGAGACGGGACCGAACATCAGGATGATCGCGAACAGCCCCGCCGCTGTCGCGGCCGCGTTCTCGAAAAGCTGAAGGCCCGTGTCGCCGGGGGAGAGCGTTTCGGCCGCGATCCCGGAGCCGATCACGAGCGCCGCGAGGAACGCCGACCCGAGCAGCTCAGCGAGCAGGCGACGCGGGAGCGGAGGGGGGGTCGGCATGGCGGGATCGTATTGCATTGACAAGCATCACTTCAATCGATATACACACATAGATGTCGGTCGATCTCGAGCTGGCCCCGAAGCAGAAGCGGCCTGCCGGCGAGCGTTGTTGCGACCCGGTCGTATACCCGGACGTCGAGCGCGAGCAGGCGCTGCGCATGGCCGAAGTCGCGAAGGCCCTCGGCGATCCGATCCGCCTGCAACTCGTCGATGTCTTGCGCAAGCATGCGGGCAAGGTCTGTGTCTGCGAGCTCGTCCCGTTGTTCGACGTCTCCCAGCCGACGCTCTCGCACCACCTCGGCAAGCTGCGTGCAGCCGGGATCGTGGACTCCGAGCGCCGAGGCCTTTGGGCCTACTACTACGTCCTCCCGGGAGCGCTCGAGGAGCTGTCCGCATGGCTGAGGTAGCGTCCGCGAGGGACTGCTGCCCGCCGGCCATCGAGGCGAAGTGCTGCCAGCCGGACGAGAAGGACCGGTGCTGTGGGGATGGAGGCTGCTCCTGCGACCCGACGCAGGCGCAGCCGAGCGGGGTGCGCGAGGAGGTTCGAGAGCGCTACGCCGCCGCTGCCCGAGCGGCCGAGAGCCGAAGCGCTGCTGACGCGAAGCTGACCGACAGGGACGGCCGGGCCGTCTTCGGCGGCTCGCTCTATGCGGGCAGCGGGGAGGACGAGGCCGCCCTGAGCGAGTCGCTCGGGTGTGGCGTGCCAACGGCGGTGGCCGACCTGGCCGAAGGTGAGACGGTTCTCGACCTCGGCTCCGGCGCCGGAGCGGACGTCTTGATATCGGCTCGTCGCGTCGGCCCGGTAGGAAAGGCGATCGGGCTCGACATGACTGACGAGATGCTCGACCTCGCCGCGCGAAATGCCGCCCAGGCTGGACTCGGCAACGTCGAGTTCCTCAGGGGCTACATCGAGGCGATTCCCCTCGCCGACGCGAGCGTCGATGTCGTGATTTCCAACTGCGTCTTGAATCTCTCCGGCGACAAGCCGCAGGTGATCCGCGAGGTCGCCCGGGTGCTGCGTCCCGGCGGGCGCTTCGCGATCTCCGACGTGGTCGCGGACCCCGACATGGACGAGGCCACCCGCGCCGACATGCGGCAGTGGACGGGCTGCATCGCGGGGGCCCTGACCCGAGAGCAGTTCGAGCGAGCGCTGAAAGACGCCGGTCTCGTCGGCGTCGAGATCACCGAGACGCACCGCGTCCACGAGCACGCGGGCGCTGCCATCATCCGCGCGAGGAAGCCCGGCGCGTCGTGAGCGGCCACGAGATCCACCTCAACGACCCTCAGACGCTCTACCGGCACTGGGAGGAATCGCAGTGGTCCCCGTTCGCGGTCGACCTCGATGAGGACACCCGGCAGTGGCGGCAGATGACCGGCGATGACCGCGACCTGATCTTCTTCGTGCTGTCCTCGTTGATGGTGGCCGAGGAGCGGATCACGACCAAGTTCTCGGGCCTGGTCGGCGCCTACGGCTCGGAGGAGGAGGCGACGTTCCTCGCCACGCAGCAGGTCGACGAGGCGCGCCACATGCAGTTCTACGCCCGCTTCCAGGACGAGGTCGTCGCGGCGCCCGCCCTGATCGCCGCGCACGTCGATCGCGCACGGGCGAACGTCTCGGACGCCTTCCGTCACATCTTCGACGAGGAGCTCGTCGAGGCCCACAAACGGCTCGTCGAAGAGCCAGGCAGCCTCGCGGCCAAGGTCCGCTTCGTGACGCTCTACCACGTGATCCTCGAGGCCACGCTCGGCCTGACCACGTTCAAGTTCACGACCGACTACCTCAGCGGCGAGGGGCTTCTGCCCGGCTTCGTCGACGGCTACTCGAAGATCCACCACGACGAGACGCGCCACATCGGCTATGGCGTCTGGTATCTGCGCGAGACGGTGCGGGCGGACCCGCTCGGCGGCCGACGTCGTGCGCCAGACGCTGCGCGACCTGCTTCCGTCGGTGGCGGCGTCGCTCGCCCCGCCTGACACCGGATCCGACCGCGACTTCGCGGCGATCGGGGCCACGAGCGAGGCGATCCGCGAGTTCGCGCTGGGTGGCCTCACGCGGCGCCTCGAGATCATCGGCGTGCCGCTCGCCTCGCTGTAGACCGAGGGCCCCGCGCGTCGCCTGGTTCTCCTCCTGAGCGTCAGCCTGCGGGGATCGGCGGGTCGGCGTCGTCGTAGATCCGTGCCGAGGCCAGCTTCCCGCCCGAGCCGCGGACGTAGACGGCCACGCCCGCCTGCGGCGGCAGCTGCGTCGCTCCCCAGCGCACGACGTTGTACTCGAGCCCGCACGCCCGGCCGTCGTCGATCACGCGGCAGTGCTCGAGCGGGATGCCGCCGCCGCCCGCGAACAGGTGCCCGTAGAACGAGCGCAGCCCCTCGGCGCCGCGGTGGACGTGATCGCCGCCCGCGGGCTCCCGGGCGTAGCCGTCGGGTTCGAAGGTGCCCGCGACCGCGTCGACGTCGCCCGCTGCAAGCGCCCGCTGGTACTCGCCGACGACGTCGCTCTCGTGCAGCGCAGGATCGGCCTGCAGCAGCGGCGGGCGCATGGCGTGACGGCCGGCGAGCGGCCAGGTACTGAAGTAGACGCGGAGCTCTTCGATGCGCCCGTCGCGGCGCCGATCCGCCGCGACCGCGACCGGCAGTCCGACGCGTCCGTCCGGGCCGTCGAGGTGGAGCACCGCCTCGCCGAGCCCGTGGCGCTCAGTGTGGATGTGCTCGACGTCCTCGACCGAGCAGTTGTGCCGCGTGAGCCATGCGGTCTGCTCGGAGACGAACGTGTCGAAGGCGCGTCTGCCCTTGACCCGGCCGCGCACGGGGTCGTGAAGCTCGGGCTCTCCGGCGAAGGAGTTGACGAGCGCGTCGACCTCGCCCGTCATCAGCCCGTCGAAGTAGGGAACTGTCACGAGCTTGCGCTGGCGCTTCGCTTCAAGCTGTGCGAGCACCGGCTGGGAGAACTGCTCAGGGAGCCACGGCATCTCAGACCCGCCTCATTTCGTCGAACGTCTCGGCGCGATCCTACGGGCGTCTGGGCTCGGGCCACCGGCGCCGCGAGGCACGGGGGGCGCCCACGCTGTCTCGTGCGTAGTCCGCGTCACCGGAACCGGTCGGCTGCGACCGCTCCCATCACCGTCTGCAGCCAGGCGCGTTCGTCCTCGTCGGCGTGCCGGAGACGGCCGTTCGCCCAGTCGATCATCGCGCTGCGGCCACCGGCAGCCGCGATCGGTCCCGTGACCGCGTAGCGGCCGTCGGCCAGCAGCCACAGGCCGCCGGGGCAGTCGCGCCGGATCCGCAGCTGCTCGACCACGCGCTGCCCCGCGACGATCCCAGGGCTCGCGGGATCGCCGTCCCGCCCGTCGGAGGCCCACGTCGTGAAGAGCGGCTTGTAGCTGGGCGCGCGCTTGGGCCGGGGCGGCGGGCCGATGGGGCCGGCGTGCCAGCGCTCGGTCAGCTCCTGCAGCTCGCGCGCGGACTCGTGCCGCACGAGCACGTGAAGCCTGTCGCCCGCGTGCAGGCGGGTGGAGCCTCTGGGCGGTATCGCCTCCTCCGCACGCACGATCACGTTCAGCACGGCATCGCGGGGGAGGCCGAGATCGCGGACCCGCGCGCCGGCGACCGCGTCGTCCTCGGCGATGCCGTACTCGAGGACCTCCGCGCCGAGGCGGCGGATCGTGCCCGCCTCGGTGAGAGGGCGCGGTAGCGCCGGCGTGGAGCCGGTCACGCCGAGGCGTCGTGCCAACCCCTCGAACGTAGCCCCCTGGACGATCGTCGAAAGCACGACGGCGAAGAAGACGATGTTGAAGAACTCGTGGCTCCCCTGGACGCCGGCGATTACCGGATAGGTGGCGAGGACCACTGGCACCGCTCCCCGCAGCCCGGCCCAGCCGAGCACGATTCGCTCGCTGACCGAGAAGCCGCTGAGGAGCGTCGCGAGCCATACCGCGAGCGGGCGGGCAACCACCATCAGGATCAGCGCCAGCGCGGTGCCCTTGACGGCTACGTCGCCGAGCTGCGAAGGGAACACGAGCAGGCCCAGCACCAGGAACATGACGACCTGGGCCACCCATGCGAGACCCTGGTGGAAGATCACGACCGTCTGCTTCGCCGGAATCGCGGCGCTCGCCAGGATCAGCCCGGCTATGTAGGCGGACTCGAAGCCAGACCCGTCGAGGCTCGCCGCCGAGCCGTACGCGAGCGCTGCGGTGGCAAGCGAAGCGACCGGATACAGGCCGGCAGACGCGAGCCGGATGCGACGGAAGGCGAGGACGGCGAGCCAGCCGCACAGCAGTCCCGCCGCCAGCCCGATGCCGAGCTGGCGCGCGAGCAGCGCAACCATGTCCGGCAGGCCGTAGCCGGGTGCCTGGATCCATTCGATGAACCCGATCACCAGCAGGATCGCGACCGGGTCGTTCAGGCCGGCCTCTCCCTCCAGCGTGCGGCCGATGCGGCGTCGCAGGGTGGAGTGCCGGAGCAGGGCGAAGGTCGCCGCCCCGTCGGTGGCCGCGACCACCGAGCCGAGCAGCAAGCCCTGCAACGTCGAGAACCCGAACAGCCAGGCCGCGCCCAGGCCTGCGATCACCGCCGTGCCGATCGTCCCGACCAGCGCGAGGCTGACCGCCGAGGCGAGCACCGGCCGGATCTCCGAGAAGCTCGCCGCGAGGCCCCCCTCGAAGAGGATCAGAGCCAGGGCGATGGTGCCGACCCGTCGGGCCAGCTCGTAGTCGTCGAACTCGATCAGGTCGAGCCCATCCGAGCCGATCAGCATCCCGAGCCCGAGGAACAGGACCAGGCCCGGGATCTTCAGACGCTGAGCGAGCAGCGACGCGGCGAGCGCTGCCGCCAACAGCGCCCCCGCGACCAGTATCAGCTCGGCATCCACGGACAGACGATCCTAGGTGCCCGGAAACCTCGCCCACCGCCGCCGCAGCCGGCCTCGGCTCGGCTGAGCTAGTTTGCGTCGCGTGAGCGCAGCGGTCCACGGTCGCGGGGGGAAGGAACTCCGCGGCCATCTCGGAAGGTTCGCCCGGTTCCTCGCGCGGCGCGAGCGGCGCGAACGTGAAGACTCCCTCTCACTGTCCGCGCTCGCGGCCTCCCCGCTGCCGCTGCCGGCGGGCGTCGAGTTGCGCTGGCTGGGCGTGGCCGGCTACCGGTTGAGCTACGAGGGCCAGGCGCTCTACATCGATCCCTACGTGACGAGGGTCCCGTTTCGCGCGATGGTCTCCAAGCAGCCCGCCGTCGCGGACCTCGCGCTGCACGAGCGCCTGTTCGCAGGCGAGCCGGCCCGGGTGGCCGGCATCCTCGCGGGGCACACCCACTTCGACCACGCGATCGACATCCCGGCGCTCGCTCGGCGCTGGAATACGTGCGCGTACGGGTCGAGCTCGCTGGGCGCCCTGATGTCGCTGTACGGCCTCGCCGACCGAGCGGTCGAGGTCGTCCCGCAACAGGAGTTCGAGCTCGGCCCGTTCGCCGTGACCTTCTTTCGGAGCCTGCACTCGAAGCTGCTCCTCGGCTACCGCGTCCCGGCCGACGGCGAGCTCAGCTGCGAGCACCTCGATGGGCTGACTCCGAGCGCCTACCGCTGCGGCGAGATCTACGGGATCCGGATCCGGGTCGCCGGCGTGACCTTCTACCACCAGGGGAGCGCCAACCTGATCGACGAGCTCGTCCCGCGCGGCGGCGTCGACTTCTTCCTGGCCGGGATCGCGGGGCGGAGCTTCACCCGTGACTACTGGAGCAGGATCCTGCCGCTGCTCGAACCGAAGATCGTCGTCGCCAGTCACTTCGACGACTTCTTCCGCGCGGTCGACGCGCCGCTGGGCTTCTCGCTCAACGTCAACCTGACGGCGCTGCCAGAGGAGGTGAACGCCGTCAGCGGCGATTTCGACGTGCGCGCGATGGCGCCCCGCCTGGAGCCGCTCGGCTGAGCGTCACGCGGTCGGCGCCGCGCCGTACTCCTCCTCGCTGACATGTTCCCCCCAAGTGACCGCGCTGCCGGTCTCGTCGACCTGCTGCATCGCCAGGTGGGTCATGAAGCGCTCCGGCGCCGCGCCGTGCCAGTGCTCCTCGCCGGGCTCGAAGAACACGCGGTCTCCCGGCCTGATCGCCTCGACCGGCCCCCCGCGGCGCTGGCAGCGCCCGAGACCCTCGGTCACGTAGAGCGTCTGTCCGTTGGGGTGCGTGTGCCAGGCGGTGCGGGCACCAGGCGTGAAGTGGACGCTCGCGGCGGCCAGCCGCGAGGGCCCGGCGGGAACCGCGACGGCGTCGATGAAGACGGTGCCGCTGAACCACTCGCTCGGGCCGGTCGCCGTCGCGTCGCCGTTGCGCACGATCTGCATGTCGGGCTCCTTCGTTGGCTGGATCTGCCGGCACCGTACCCCGGCGCGGATAGGATCGCGCCGTCGCTCAGCCGCCGCTCGGCGTTTCCTGCCTGTAGGGGTCCTGCGGCGAGCGGTCCTCGGAGAGCGAGTCGCTCGAACGCTCCACCAGCCGCTCGATCGCATCGGCGAGATGGACCGGCGCGATGTTGTAGTCGTCACGTGCGACGCGGACGCGGTGCGCCTCCAGCAGCACCTCGGCATGGGTGTGCCCGGCCGGGGGCTCGAAGCGGTAGGAGGCGAGCTCGATCAACAGCCCGAGCGGATCCTCGAAGTAGATCGAATCCATGAAGCCGCGGTCCTTGACGCCGCTGTGCTCGATGCCCCGCTCGTCGAGTCGCTCGACCGCTTGTTTGAACGTGGCCTGGGAGAGCGCGAAGGCGATGTGGTGAACACAGCCGGGATCGGTCGGCGTGCGCTCGCGGTCGGCGTGGCGCTCCTCGTTCGTGAACACAGTGATCAGCCGTCCGTCGCCCGGGTCGAAGTAGAGGTGGCTCTCCGACGGGTTGTCGAGGTTGGGCTGCTCGAACACGAACGGCATGCCGAGCAGCCCCTCCCAGAAGTCGATCGACGTCCGGCGGTCGGCGCCCACCAGCGTGATGTGGTGGACGCCCTGGCTCTGGAGCTTGCGCACGCCCCCAGCCTACGCCACGGAGC
Source organism: uncultured Solirubrobacteraceae bacterium (assembly GCA_963721285.1). Taxonomy (GTDB): domain Bacteria; phylum Actinomycetota; class Thermoleophilia; order Solirubrobacterales; family Solirubrobacteraceae; genus Palsa-744. Next base: position 369,405 of record CAVRIN010000006.1, read on the forward strand.
ACGGGCCGGGCCGCGCCTCGTCGATGCGGGCGTGCTCGGCCGCAAGCGGCGCACCGTCGGTGCCCATCTGATTGGCTTGCCTGGCTCTGCGCGCGCCACGATCGGACAGCGGCATCCGGGATCGGCCGCCGCCATTGGTGCGGCTGTCGACGGTCCTGAGCGCGCTCGTGCTGCTTGCCACGGGCGCCGTCGCCGGAGGCTCGTCGCGGGCCGCCGCCGCAGTCGCGCACCCGCTGGCCCAGCGCACTGCCGCGCCAGCAGTCGCACACCCGCGGGCCCAGCGCGCCGCCGCGCCCGCCTTCCTGCTCGGCGTGAACGCGGGCTACTGGGGGCGCTCCGAACCTCGGGACCTGCGTCGGGTCGCCGACATCGTACGTCTGACCAATCCGCCGAGGCTGACGCGGTGGGAACGGCAGGGGCTACGGGTCATCGCGGACTTCTCCGGCCCCTATTCACGGGGCGGCGTGACCGCGCTCGACCACGCGGCGTACGTCGCCAGGGTGATCAGGTTCGTGACGGAAAACCCGCGCGTCTTTGCGATCGAGGTCCTCAACGAGCCCGGCGGCCAGTGGTTCTGGGGCGCTCAGGCCGAATCGGCGGCGAACCGCGAAAGCTATGCGCAGCTGCTGATCGAAGTCCACGACGCGCTCGTTCGGAGCTTCGGCGCGCGCCGGCCGCTCGAGCTCGCCTCCTGGGACGGCGGGCACGACTCGTCGAACGCGTGGGGAGAGGCATGGTCGCTCAATGCCACCGCGCTGGCCGACGTCGACGCCGTCACCAACCACCCCTACGGCGGCCGCGGCAGTCGCGCGAAGGCTAGCCTCGGCAACCGGCGCGTGGTCGAAGCCGACGAGGCCGTCTCGCACAAGCCGATCTACATCACCGAGGTCGGCTTTCCGACGATCGGCCCGACGGACGACTCGCTGCGCTACAGCGAAGCCGAACAGGCGTCGGCGATCCGCCGCTTTGCGCTCTGGGCGCGGCGCACCGGCTACGTCGCGGGCGTCACCTTCTACGGCTACCGCGACGCCCGCGAAGGCGGCGGCTACGGGATCGAGACGCACCGCGGCCGGCACAAGCCCGCCTTCCGTGTGCTCGAAAAGCTGCACCGAGGCTGAGCAGCGCGGGCGGCCGGCGCAGCGAGCAGATCCCGCACCGCGCGCGCTATCTGCGACTGCTCGGCGACCTCGGGCGCGAGACCCTCGCCGCGCAGCGGGCCTGGCTCGAGCGCGTGGAAGCCGAGCTCGAGACCGACTAGCCGGACGGCGCGAGGACCAGCCGATCGAGCAGCGTCTCGACCGCGGCTTCGGCCGTCGCGCCCGCGCTCGACTGATCCTCGGCGTAGGCGATGAACAGCGCCGCCTCCGTCAACACGGCGCACACCATGTACGCGAGCGCTCGTTCCTGCCCGGGGGGCACACGCCCTTCTTCGGCGAGCCTCCCGAAGCTCGCCCGCAGGCCGCCCAGCCAGTAGCGCTCGTCCAACTCACGCCACCGAGCCCAGCCGACGACCGCCTGGGGGTCCAGCAGGTAGATCCGCTGCACCGCCGGGTCGAGCGCCATCTGCATCCAGGAGCGAGCGCCGGCGCGCAGATTCTCGAGCGCGTCGCCGTGCGCGCTCGCGGCCGTCGAGGCCTCGTCGGCGAGGTCGGAGACGACCTGCTCGAGCACCGCGTCGAAGAGCGCCGTCTTGCTGGAGAAGTGGTAGTAGAGGGCGCCCCGGGCGACGCCGGAGGCCTCGAGCACCGCCTCGATCGACGTGTGCTCGTAGCCGCGCTCGCCGAACAGCTCGCGCGCCGCGCCCAGCAGGCGCTCGCGCGTGGCCTCCCCTCTTGATCTGCGGCCGTCCTCCATCCCGAAGATTGTAAACCGACTGACGGTCTGATAGTTTCCCCCCGCTTCAGCTGAGCCGGCGAGAAAGGAGCAGGACGTGCGAGTCGAGATGCTCAACGTGGGGTGGATCTCCTCCTCGGCCGCGGTCTGGCGGCAGGGCGAGGACCCGCAGGAGAGGATCCGCTTCCCGGTGCCCGCCTACCTGATCGAGACCGACAGCGAGCGGATCCTCCTCGACACCGGGCTGAACCCGGCGGCGGTGAGGGATACGGCGGGCCACTACGGCGCCCAGACCGCGATCATGGAACTGGAGCAGGATCTCGACATCTCCGCGCAGGTCGACCTCGCCTCGCTGACGAAAGTGGTGCTGACGCACCTCCATTTCGATCACGCCGGAGGGCTCGCGCTCGTGCCGCCGTCGGTCCCGATCGTCCTCCAGCGCCGGGAGTGGGAGGGCGGCAAAGACGAGGCGACGATCCGCCGCAACTTCTTCTTCCCGCGCGACTACGCGCTCGAGGGGCGCCGGATCGAGCTCGTGGACGGGGACCACGACCTGCTCGGCGACGGTTCGATCGAGCTCCTGCTCACGCCGGGGCACACACCGGGCCACCAGTCCGTCCGACTCGCCGGCACGCTCGTGCTGGGCGCCGACGTCGCGCATTTCGCCGCGACCCTGGATGACCTGCGCTTCCCCTCATTTGCCGAGGACTTCGACGCCCAGGCCGCCTCGGCGATGCGGCTGCGCGCGCTGCGAGACGCAGGAACGACGGTGATCCCCGGCCACGACCCCGAGGTGCTGAGGCCCGGGCCGCTCGTGCTCGGCTGAGGTCACTCCTCGGCGAGCCGGAAGACGTCGCTGTAGCGCTCGAGCAGCGTCGCGGGATCGCCGACGGGCGCTCCCGCCATCGCCGCGGCCAGCTCGCGGAACCAGTCGAGCGTGCGGCCGGCCGGGGCCGTCGTCCAGCGCATGACGGCCTGCTCGCCGCCGCCGTTCCACATCTGGTGCGGCGTGCCCCTCGGCACGTCGAGCACCTCGCCGGTCGCGAGCTCGCGCTCGCGGCCCGCGATCCGCACCCGCATCGCGCCCGCCAGCACCTCGAAGTGCTCATCCTGGCCGGGGTGCAGGTGGGCCGGTGGCGGCGCGCCGCCGGCGGCGTAGCTCGCCTCGAACACCAGGCGCTGCTCGTCGTGGGCGACCACGCGCAACGTCGTGCCGGTACCGACCTCCAACACCTGCTGCTCCGAGGTCACGGTCGCAGCGTAGCCCGGTGCTCGCGGCGCTGCTCGCCGAACGCACCTCCCAGTAGCCGATGCTGGTCGGCGCGCGCGGCGGCGGGGCGAGCCGCCCCGCGCCGGCTCAGCCCGGGCGGTTCGCCCGAAAGCGGAACGTGGTCTCGCTCCTGCTGACCCGCACGTCCGCGAAGCCGGCGCGTTCCAGTCGCCCGGGCAGCGAGGCCGGATCTATCGGGTTCAGCGTGTCGCCGATATGGATCGCTTTGAAGAGCGCGCCGGTGCCGATGCTGTCGGTGCCGGCGAAGACCCCGCCCGGACGCAGTACGCGCAAAGCCTCCGCGAAGGCCCGGTCCTGCAGCTCGGGGGAAGGCAGGTGATGGAGCATCGTGAAGCACAGGACGCCCGAGAAGGAGCCGTCCTCGTATGGCATCGCCGTAGCGTCGCCCTGCCTCACCGCCACCTTCCCACCGAGCTTGCGTTCCAGCCGCTCGCAATAGCCGGGCTCGAGCTCGAGCACGCTCAGCGTGCCGGTGCGCTCCGCGAGCACCCGGGTCGTCGCCCCGAACCCGGGCCCGAACTCGAGCACGTCCTCGCCGGGCTCGACGCCGGCGAGGCCCCAGGGCAGCAGCTCCCGCTCGACCACCCCCGTCCACCAGCGCGACGAGCAGACGAGGTTGTGGACGCGGTTCATCGCCCAACCCTAGCCAGCCCCGGTGGCGGCGTATCTTGTCGGGCCGATGAGCGAGGACCTCCCGACCGCCGCGGTCCGTGCCGCCGGCCCCGCCGACGCCGCCGCCTGCGCGGCGATCTACGCGCCGTACGTCACGGGGACGGCGATCAGCTTCGAGCTCGAGGCGCCGGGCGAGGAGGAGATGCGGCGGCGCATCGACACGGCCCGCGCGACGCACGCGTGGCTCGTGCTCGAGGACGGCGGTGCCGTCGTCGGCTACGCATACGGCGCGCAGCTGCACGCGCGGCCCGCCTACAGATGGTCGTGCGAGGTGAGCGTCTACGTGGAGCCCGGCCGGCGCAGGACCGGTGCGGGCCGGGCGCTTTACGAGGGGCTGTTCGAGCGGCTCGCCGCGCGCGGCTTCCGCTCCGTCATCGCCGGCATGACGCTGCCGAACGAGCCGAGTGCGGGCCTTCACCGCGCGCTGGGCTTCGAGCCGGTCGGCACCTACCGGAACATCGGCTACAAGCTCGGCCGCTGGCACGACGTCGCCTACCTCCAGCGCGAGCTGGGCGATCCCGGCAGTCCCCCGGCCGAGCCGCGCTGAGCTCCGCTAGCGCTCCTCGCGGCGGCGCAGCAACGGCGCCGCGAGCCCGGCCAGGCCGAGCACGACCAGCACCAGCGGCCAGCCGAGCAGGCTCTGCGACGGGGCATGCCCGCTCTCGACGCGCGTGAGCTGGGCGACCGTGCTGGCGATGAACAGCAGCAGCCCGAGCGCGCCGGCATAGCCGGGACCGCGCCGACCGGAGCGCGAGGCCAGCCAGATCAGCGCGACCGACACGGCGAGCAGGTAGATGTCCCATCCGGTCGTCTGCTCGCCCGAGATGCGAGAGGCGTGTTCGAGCAGTCCCGGGCGGCGTGCGGCCGGGCCGCCGGGCGAGCTCGTGATCAGCGAGAGGCCCTCGAACGCGGCCCTGAAGGCGCCGATGAACACGCCCAGGATCCCCGCGGCGACAGCGCCGATCGCGCCGGCCGTCGCGAGCTCGCCGGCGCCCGTCGCGTCGGCGATGTCGGCCACCCCCGACGCCAGCATGAGCGCGACGCCACCGCCGAGCAGCAGCCACCGCACTTCGGAGCCCGACGGGCTGCCGCCGAGGATCTTGATCCAGACGAGCATCCAGGCGGTCAGCAGCGCGAGCCCGGCGAGGAACATGACGTAGGGCGCCCGCGCGCGACCCGCTCCCGAGAACGCGATCAGCGCGACGACCAAGAACACGGCGGCGTCGTAGAGCAGGTGGCTGGTGTTCGCCCCGATCCAGCTCAGGAACTGGAACAGCGCAGCGCCCGACAGCAGCACCGCCGTCACCATCAGCACCGAGCGCCACGCTTCCGCGCGCGAGTCGGTCGCGCCGCCGGCGCCGGTAACGGCGAGCGCGAACAGGCCGGCGGCCGGCAGCGCGAGCACGAGCAGCAGCGCGAAGTCTCCCCAGCGGTGTTCGCGACGCGCGAGCACCAGCAGCGCGCCGAGCGCCAGCAGGATGCCGCCAGCGGCGCGCGCGGCGCCGGTGAACTCCCGCCCTCGAACAGGCACGGCGCCAGCCTATGGACGCGTTCGGATGGTTCGTCAGCGGGGGAGGGGGGCGGCGCCTACCGGTGCGGGGCGCCGCTAGCGGAAACGAGCTCCGGGGCGGCGCCGCCCGGCGCGCCCTCGGCCGCGCGGAGCACCGCGCGCACCGCAGCCGGCAGCCGTTCGCGCCGCGCCGGTGTGCGCAGGCCCGACACCAGCTGGCGGTGCGCGAAGCCGTGTGGCATGTCGACGAGCGCAAGCAGCACGAGGTCGCGCCCGCGGCGATCGGCGCGGCCGTAGAGCGCGCGGGCGAGCTCGGCCATCAGGGCTTCGACACGCTCGTTCACCGTCTCGAGCTCCTCGCGGAGGCCACCCAGCTCCATCGCGAGCAGATCGCCGCGGCCGAGGGCGTCGAGCAGCAGCGTGTCCTGAGGGTCGGAGAGGCAGTGGTCGTACATCGCGAGCGCGACGGCCTCTGCGCTCTCGAGTGGGCGCTGCGGCGAAACGGGAACTTCCAGCGCGCGCTCCTGGGAGCGTCTGGCCGCGCGCAGCCATGTCCGGGCGAGCAGCTCGGCCAGCGAGTCGAAGCGGTGGTAGATCGATCCGATCGGGACCCCGGCGGCGCGGGCGATCGCCTCCACGGTTGCGGCGCGGGCGCCACGCTCGACGACCACCTCGCGTGCGGCGTCGAGGATTGCTTCGGTTGAGAAGACACGGCGTGGCAAGACGTTGTAGAGTATACGTTCTAGAACAGATCTTCTAAGGAGGCCCCGAAGATGCCGTCGTTGCGCCGTGCCGAGCCGGAGCTGTTCGTCCTCGACCTCGGGGAGAACCACAACCGCTTCAACGCCGGATTCGTCGACTCGTTCGAGGAGTGCCTGGACGAGGTCGAAGCGGCGGGCCCGTGCGCGCTCGTCACGACCGCGCGCGGCAAGGTCTTCTCGAACGGGCTGGACCTCGAGTGGATGGCCACGCAAGGCGACGAGGCGCTCGCGTTCCTCGCGCGCGTCCACGAGCTCCTCGCGCGTGTGATGGAGATCGGCGTTCCGACCGTGGCGGCCCTGCAGGGCCACACCTACGCGGCCGGCGCGATGCTCGCCCTGGCCCACGACCAACGCGTGATGCGCGCCGACCGCGGCTACTTCTGCCTGCCCGAGGTCGACCTCGGCATTCCGTTCACGCCTGGCATGACCGAGCTGATCGCCTCGCGGCTGCCCGTTCCCGCCGCACACGAGTCGATCGTGCTCGGCCGGCGCTACGGCGGCATCGAAGCCGCGCAGGAACGGGTCGTCGATGAGGCCGTCGAGGAGGGGCTCGTGCTGAGTCGGGCGTGCGAGCGAGCCGCCGAGCTGGCCGGGAAGGATCCTGCGACGATGCGGACGATCAAGCAGCGCCTCTACGCAAGCACCCTCGCGGCGCTGCGCGGCCCGCTCGGGGCGGTGAGCGTGCCCGAGCCCGTGTGATGGAGGCCTCCGCTCTGCCGCGCTGCCCAGGTGTCGTGCGCAACTGGGGCTCCACGTCCGCCGAGCGAGCGGAGAGCTTTCCGTGCGACCGCATCGCGCCCGGTGCGCCGATGCGGCTCCACCGCGCGGTGGACGTGGACGCGCCGACGGACATTGTCTTCCGCTGGCTCTGCCAACTGCGCGCGGCGCCGTACAGCTACGACCTGATCGACAACGGTGGCTGTCGCAGCCCGCAGGAGCTGACGCCGGGGCTCGAGCGGCTCGAGCCCGGGCAGCGCTTCATGCGGATATTCCGCCTTGCCGAGTTCGAGCCCGGGCGCTCGATCACGGTGCTCTCGCGCGGCACCGTGTTCGGTGAGGTCGCCGTCACCTACCGCGTCCGCGAAGCCGGTCGCGGCGGGTCGCGGCTCGTGGCGAAGCTGCTCGTGACGCCGCCGAACGGGCTGCTGGGCAGCCTGCCCGCACGCGCCTTTCTGGCCGCGGGCGATCTCGTGATGATGCGCCGCCAGCTGCTCAACCTCGCAGCCCTGGCAGAGCGCGAGACGCGGTCTCGGGCCGGCGGCTAGTGTGGCCGCCGTGACGGCGGGCTTCAGCGCGGGGCATCCGGACCGGGGAGGTCCTGCGCCGCGATGAGCGCAGGCGCCCGGCTCGGCCGCTGGGACGCGGTCGTCGTGGGCGGCGGCCACAACGGGCTCGTCGCCGCTGCCTACATGGCGCGCGCGGGCCGCTCGTGCCTGGTGATCGAGCGCAGTGCGACGCTCGGCGGCGCGGCCGTCTCCGCTGAGGCGTTCAGCGGCGTCCCCGCACGGCTCTCACGGTACGCCTACCTCGTCAGCCTGCTGCCCGAGCTGATCGTCGAGGAGCTCGGGCTGCCGCTCCGGCTCGCGCGGCGCGCGGTGTCCTCGTACACGCCCGACCCGCGGAGCGGCGGCGCCCGCGGCCTGCTCGTCGACGACGGCGACGCCGCCGCGACCGAGCGGTCGTTCGCCGCCGTGAGCGACGATCCGAGCGCCCACGCGGCGTGGCGGGATCTCTACGAGATGACAGGCCGCGTGGCCGCCGCCGTGTTCCCGACGATGACCTGCCCGCTCCCGAGCCGCGAGCAGCTTCGCGCCGCCGTCGGCCCCGCGGACTGGGAGGCGATCTTCGAGCGGCCGATCGGCGAGACGGTGCGGGAGCGGCTCGGCGACGAGCTGCTCGCCGGGGTCGCCCTCACCGACGCGCTGATCGGCACCTTCGCGGAGGCGGACGGAGCGGACCTGCTCGCCAACCGCTGCTTCCTCTACCACGTGATCGGCCGCGGCAGCGGCGAGTGGCTGGTGCCCCTGGGCGGCATGGGCGCGCTCGCGGACGCGCTCGCGGACGCGGCGGTCGAGGCGGGCGCCGAGCTGCGGACGGGCGTCGAGGCGGTCGCAATCGAGGCCGCCGGCGACGGCGCCGAGATCGTCTGCCGCGAGGAGGGCCGCGAGACGTGCGTCGGCGCCGGCGTCGTGCTGTTCGGCGCCGCGCCCTCCGAGCTTGCACGTCTCACAGGCACCGCCGACACCGCGGAGTCCCGGCCCGAGGGCTGCCAGCTGAAGGTCAATCTGCTGCTGCGGCGGTTGCCGCGCCTGCGCGAGCCGGCCCTCGCTCCCGAGCGCGCGTTCGCCGGGACGTTCCACGTCAACGAGACAGCCTCCCAGCTGCAGGCCGCCTACGAGCGCGCTGCCGCCGGCGAGCTGCCGGATCCGGTGCCGTGCGAGGCGTACTGCCACTCGCTGACCGACCCGTCGATCCTCGCCCCCGACCTGCGCGCAGCGGGAGCCCACGCGCTGACGGTGTTCGCGCTGCACACGCCCGCCCGTCTGTTCGCCGCCGATCCCGACGGCGCGCGCGAGCGAGCGCTCGCCGCGACGCTCGCCTCGCTCGACTGCCTCCTGGCCGAGCCGCTCGAGGGGTGCCTGATGCACGACGGAGAGGGCCGCCCGTGCGTCGAGGCCCGCAGCCCGCTCGATCTGGAGCGGGAGCTGCGCATGCCCGGCGGGCACATCTTCCACCGCGACCTGTCCTGGCCTTTCGCCGAGGACGAGGACGACGTGGGCACGTGGGGGGTGGAGAGCGGGATCCCGTCCGTGCTGCTGTGCGGAGCCGGCGCACGGCGCGGCGGCGGCGTCAGCGGCATCCCCGGGCGAAACGCGGCGATGGCGGCGCTCGGACTCTGAGCGGGAGTCCCCTACGCCGCGCTCGTCTACCGCCGGAGGGCCAACCGGGAGCGGCGGAGCCTCACAGCACCATCTGGGTGCACGTGAAGCTCGCCGCCAGACGCTCGTCCTTGAGCACGCGCACCTGCCAGACCTGAGTGCGCGAACCGACGTGCAGCGGCTCGCCGACCGCCGTCAGCTCGTCGCCGTCCCCCGCTGAGGCGATCACGTTGATCTTCAGCTCGACGGTCGTGAAGCCGCGCCCCTCCGGGAGATGGCGCAGCGTGCCCCACGCCGCGACCGTGTCGGCGAACGCGACCCAGGCGCCGCCGTGCACGTAGCCCATCGGGTGCAGGTGCCGGCGGTCGACGGCCATCCTGCCGCGCACGTGCTCGTCGGTGATCTCGGTCAGCTCGATGCCGAGGTCGCCGGGGAAGGTCCCCGCCAGCCTCTCGGCGCTGAGCTGCGGTGTGATCGCCTGGTTCGTCTCGCCCATCTCGTGCCCTCCGCCGGTGGCGGCGGATCCTATCCATCGGCGGGCAGCCGCCGCCGCGCTCGGCGCCCGCGGGCGCCGGCGCGTCACGCGCCTCACGGTGCGGGGGCGGCTCGATCGCCGCGGCTACGATCGCCTGCGCATGGATTCACCGCGAGAACGAGCGCGCGAGGAAGGGCTCCTCGCGCGCACCCCGTCGGGCGCGCTGGTGCTCGGCGGCATCGCGTCGGTGCAGTTCGGCGCGGCGCTGGCCACGACGCTCTTCGACACCGCCGGGCCCTCGGGGACGGCGCTGCTGCGGCTCGCCTTCGGCTCGCTGGTGCTGCTCGCCGTCTGGCGGCCACGGCTGACGGGGCGGAGCCGCCAGGAACTCCGGCTCGCGGCGCTCTTCGGGCTGGTGCTCGCAGCCATGAACCTCTGCTTCTACGGGGCGATCGACCGGATCCCGCTCGGGATCGCCGTTGCGCTGGAGTTCGTCGGCCCGCTGACCGTGGCGCTGCTCGGCTCGCGCCGTCGCCTTGACCTGCTGTGGGTCGCGCTCGCGGCCATCGGGATCCTCGCGCTGACCCGCCATGGCCCTGGTGGCCTCGACGCGCTCGGCGCCGCGCTCGCGCTGGTGGCCGGCGCGCTGTGGGGCACCTACATCCTGGTCAACGCGCGGCTCGGCCGCGTCTTCGAGGGCGGCACGGGCCTTGCGCTGGCGATGTGCGTCGGGACGGTGGCGGCGGCCCCGATCGGGCTCGTCGAAGGGGCCGGGGAGCTGCTGAGCGGCGAAGTGCTGCTGCTCGGCGCCGCGGTTGGTGTCCTGTCCTCCGCGATCCCGTACTCGTTCGAGGTCGAGGCGCTGCGGCGCATCCGGCCGGCCGTCTTCGGGGTCCTCATGAGCCTCGAGCCGGCCGTCGCGGCGCTGGCCGGCTTGGTCGTGCTCGGCCAGCACCTCGGCGGTCGGGTGCTGCTGGGGATCGCGCTCGTGACGGTCGCCTCGGTCGGCGCTGCGCGCAGCGGGCGCGAGGCCGCGGTCACCCTCTAGGCGCGCTCACGGACGCGGCGGCAGCTCCTGGAGGGCCCAGCCGTTGCCGTCGGGGTCGCTGAAGAACACGAACCGGCCCCAGGGAAAGTCCTGGACCTCGCTGACCTCGACGCCGCCTGAGGCGAGCCGCTCGCGCGCCGAGTCGGCGTCGGCGACTACCAGCTGCAGCCCGCGCGCCGAGCCGGGGGGCTGCTCGCTGAGCCCGCTGCCGATCGCGATCGAGCAGGCCGAGCCCGGCGGGGTGAGCTGCACGAAACGGAGGCCCTCCTTGACCTGATGATCGTGTTCTGCGACGAAGCCGCAGCCATCCGCATAGAAGCGCTTCGCGCGATCGACGTCGCTGACCGGCACCGTCACGAGTTCAAGCTTGAAGTCCATCGTCGTCTCCTTCGTCGTATGCACGGGCACGGACGGTACGGATGATCGAGGTCAGGATCTGGCCGCGATTTTCGAGATCATTTGCGCATGGCCGAGACGTCGACCGCCGGACGCCTGCTGTCGTTGCTCTCGCTGCTGCAGGCGCGCCGCGAGTGGCCCGGGCCCGACCTCGCCGCGCGGCTGGAGGTCTCGCCGCGGACCGTGCGGCGCGACGTCGAGCGTCTGCGGGCGCTCGGCTATCCGATCAGCTCGACGAGCGGACCGGCCGGCGGCTACGTCCTCAGCGCCGGTACCGCGATGCCGCCGCTGCTGCTCGACGACGAGGAGGCGATCGCCGTTGCGATCGCGCTGCGCACGGCCGCCCGCGCTGCCGTCGCGGGGATCGAGGAGACCGCGCTCAGCGCGCTCGTGAAGCTCGAGCAGGTGCTGCCCTCGCAGCTGCGCCGCCGCGTGCAGGCGATCGGCGCCGCCACCGCCGTGGTCTCCCAGGGAGGCGGTCCCACGGTCGACGCGGCGGCGCTCGGGCTGCTCGGCGCCGGCTGCCGCGATCGCGAGCTCGTCCGCTTCGGCTATCGCGGCCGGGACGGGCAGGCGAGCCGCCGGCTCGTCGAGCCCCATGCGCTGCTCGCCCACGGGCGTCGCTGGTACCTGCTCGCCTTCGACCCGTCGCGGACCGGGTGGCGGACCTTCCGCGTCGATCGCATCTCTTCGCCGACGCGCGACGGCCGGCGCTTCGAGCCGCGGGCGATCCCGGGCGGCGACGCTGGCGCCTACCTCGCGCGCACGCTGTCGGACGCCGTCTACCGGTACGAGGCGCGTGTTCGCTACCGCCTGCCGGCGGGCGAGCTGCGGGCGCGGCTGCCGGGCGGGTGGGGCGAGCTGCGCGAGGACGGCGAAGGTGGGTGCGTGTACGAGACCAGCGACGACGACCTCGACTGGCTCGCGTTGCGGATCGCCGCCCCGAACGCGGAGTTCGAGCTGCTCGACGGCTCGCCTGAGCTGCGTACGCGACTGCTCGCGATGGCCGACCGGATCGCAGCGGGCGCAGGCGAGGCCGGAAGCGGCGCTCAGCCGGCCGCGGGTTCCGGCAGCACCCGCTCGAGGAGCGCGAAGGAAGGGCGCGCCCGCAGTTCCTCGCGCAGGTCGAGCCGGTAGTCGAGAAGGGCGAGCGACGGGGCGATCACGAGGTCGGCCACGTTGAGCTCGTCGCCGTTCAGCGTCCCGTCGGCGACCCAGCCGTCGACCCGGTCGAGCATCGGCGGCAGCTCGGCCATGACGCGGCCCTCGGCGTCGCCGCCGGCCTTGAACACCGCGCGCGCGGCCACCGTGGACATCACCCTGCGGTAGGCGTCGCTGCTGGAGAGCAGCGCGCCCAGGCGCCCGCCGGCGCCCCGGCCGGCGAGCTCGTCCGGGTTGCGCGCGCCGGCCACCATCACGATCCGCCGCGCGGCCATCTGCAGATGCTCATCGCCGAAGCGCTCCGCCTCTTCGACCCGCTGTCGCAGCTCGGGGTCGGGCGGGAACAGGGGCGGGTCCGGCACGAGCTCATCGAGATAGCGGGCGATCTCCCGGTTGCGCTGGACGCGCTCGCCGCCGATCGCGACGGCCGGCACGGTGCCGAACCTGTCCATCATCGCGCTCATCCGCGTCGGCTTGCCGTCGACCGTCCGCAACGGCTCGCGGGTACCGCGGAAGCCGTGCAGCCGCACGAGCTGGGGGTGCAGCCCCGTGATCAGCTCGACCGTGCGGTAGGGGATGCCCTTGTGCTCGAGCAGCAGCATGCCGGTCTTGCACGCGTGCGAGCCGGGGATCACGTACAGCGTGGCCTCGCCGGGTCTGGCCCGGGTTGGGCTCGCGGCGGCGGTCTGCGCGCTCGCCTCCATGGCGTGAGTATCGCGGACGGGGATCGCGAGTGCCTAGTCGAGCGGCGTCGTATAGGCGCCGGAGAGGCCGCCGTCGACGAGGAACGCCGTCGCGGTCACGTACGAGGAGTCGCTGCCGGCGAGGAACAGGGCGGCGCTGGCGATCTCGCTCGCCTCGGCGAAGCGTCCGGCGGGCACGTGCACGAGCCGCCGGGCGGCCTGCTCGGGGTCCTTCGCGTAGAGGTCTTTGAGCAGCGGGGTGTCGACCGGCCCGGGGCAGAGCGCGTTGACGCGTACGCCGCGGCGCGCGAACTCGACGCCGAGCTCGCGCGAGAGCGCCAGCACGCCGCCCTTCGAGGCCGTGTAGGAGATCTGTGAGGTGGCCGCCCCCATCACCGCGACGAACGAGGCGGTGTTGATGACCGAGCCGCGTTCTGGGCCGTCGTTGTCGAGCAGGTGGGGGATCCCGTGCTTGCAGCACAGGAAGACGCTGCGCAGGTTGACCGCCTGCACCCGCTCCCACGCCTCGAGCGTGGTGTCGATCGCCGACCGGTCGTCGGCGGGGGAGATGCCGGCGTTGTTGAACACCACGTCGATGCGTCCGAAGCGCTCGCGCACCGTCGCGAACAGCTCCTGTACCGGCTGCTCGCTGACGAGGTCGACCTGCAGCGAGAGGTCGCCCGGGCAGTCCGGCAGCACGTCCACGCCGGCGACCGCGGCGCCCTCGCGCCGGAACAGCTCGACGGTGGCCGCGCCGATGCCGCCGCTCGCGCCCGTGACGACGCACACCTTCCCTGCGAGCCGCCCGCCTCGCGCGCTCACGGCGTCTCCGTCGCGTAGAAGATCGTCTTGACCTCGGTGTAGGCATCGAGCGCGTGGGGGCCGAGCTCGCGGCCATAGCCGGACTGCTTGAAGCCGCCGAAGGGGGTGCTCACGCGCACGGAGCTGTTGGAGTTGATCGAGAGCACGCCTGTCTGCACGCCGCGTGCGACGCGCAGCGCGCGAGCGCCGTCGCGGGTCCAGATCGATCCGGACAGCCCGTAGATCGTGTCGTTGGCGAGCGCGACCGCCTCGGCCTCGTCGCGGAACGGCAGCACCGCGGCGATCGGGCCGAAGACCTCCTCGCGGACCACGCGCGCATCCGGTGCGACGGGGGCGAGCACGGTCGGCGCGAACCAGAAGCCGGGGCCTTCCGGCGCCGAGCCGCGGAACGCGATCGGCGCGCCGTCGTCCAGGAACGAGGCGACCGACTCGCGCTGGGAGGCCGAGATCAGCGGCCCCATCTGCGTCTCCTCACTGAGCGGATCGCCGACGCGCAGGGCCTTCACGCCGCTCTCGAGCGCGCTCATGAAGCCGTCCATCGCCTCGGCCTGCACCAGGATCCGCGAGCGCGCGCAGCAGTCCTGGCCGGCGTTCCCGAACACTGCGAGCGGCGCGGCGGCCGCTGCGGCCTCGAGGTCGGCGTCGGCGAAGACGATGTTGGCGGACTTGCCACCGAGCTCGAGCGTGACGCGCTTGATCGTCGCGGCCGCCCCGGCCGCGATCGAACGCCCGACCTCGGTCGAGCCGGTGAACGCGATCTTCTCGACGCCCGGGTGCTCGACGAGTCGCTGCCCGACGATCGAGCCGGGGCCGACGACGACGTTCACGACCCCCTCGGGCAGCCCCGCCTCGGCCGCCAGCTCGGCGAAGCGCAGCGCGGTCAGCGGCGTCAGCTCGGCGGGCTTCAGCACGACCGTGTTGCCCGCGGCGAGCGCGGGCGCGAGCTTCCATGAGGCGATCGCGAGCGGGAAGTTCCACGGGGTGATCAGCGCGACGACGCCGATGGGCTCCCGCACGGTGAAGGCCTGCCCGCCCGCGACCGGGATCGTCTCGCCGAGCAGGCGCTCGGGCGCACCGGCGTAGTAGCGGAAGGTCTCCACGACCATCGCCATCTCGCCGCGCGCGTCGGCGATCGCCTTACCCGCGTTGCGGGCCTCGAGCACCGCGAGCTCCTCGGCGTGGGCATCGAGATTGTCCGCCAGCGCGCGCAGCAGCCCGGCGCGCGCGCCAGGCGCGACCGCTCGCCAGCCCGGCAGCGCCGCCCGGGCGGCTGCCACCGCCGCATCGGTCTCCTCGACGCCGGCGCGCGGAACCTCGGCGAGCACCGCCTCCGTGGCGGGCTCGAGCACCGTCAGCGACGAGCTCATCGCGCGCTCACCGTCGACGCCCTAGGCATCGTTCCATGTCCGGCGTGCGCCCCCCGGGCTAAGGCGACTCGGCCAGGGCTGGCGGGGCTCCGATCTCGGTGTCGATCTCGGAGACCGTGTGGCGCGGTCCTGTGAACCATTTTTTCGCGCTCAGCAGCCACCACAGCCCGACGGCTATGAACACGCCACCGGTCACGACCGGGGTGTAGTTGAACAGCGACCATTCGAAGTCCGACTCCCACGGCACGCCGTGCGCGCTGAACGGAGCATTGAAGTAGATGACGACGATGATCAGCACCTCGAGGCAGGAGATGACGGCCATCCATTTCCACTTGGTGCCGAGGTTCCACGGCCCCTGTTTGAACTCGTGGCCCATCCGCCAGCGCAGGAAGATCGGGATCGCGTACGCCAGGTAGAGGCCGATCACCCCGATCGAGACGACCGCGGTGAAGGCGACCGTGACGCCGGCCTTGTTGCCCTTCAGCGCCGGCAGCGTCAGGATCAGGGCGAGCACGGCGACCGCGATCACGGCGTTGAACGGGATCCGCCGCTCGTTGACTTTGCTCCAGAGTCTCGACCCGGGCACTGCCCCGTCGCGGCTGAATGCGTACATCATCCGCGAGGCGCTCGTCATGCAGCTCATGCCGCAGAAGGTCTGGCCGACGACCGCCACGATCAGCACGAACTTCACCCAGCCGCTGCTCATCGCGGCGTTGAAGACGGCGTAGATCGTGCCTTCGCCTTCGTTGACGGCAGTGGTGTGCGCGGCCGCCGCGAAGGTGATCGCCAGCAGCAGGATGTAGCCGAAGATCGCCGAGTAGAAGACCGACTGCCAGACGCCTTTGGGCGCGGACTCGTCGGCCGTATGGGTCTCCTCGGAGATGTGCGCCGAGGCGTCGAAGCCGGTGATCGTGTACTGCGTCAGCAGGAAGCCGAGCGGCAGCACGTACCACCAGAACATGCTGTGGCTGAAGCCCGAGTTGTTCTGGGTTTCGGTGAAGACCTGGTGGAAGCTCGCGTGCTTGGACGGCGCGAAGATCAGCACCAGCACGAGCGCCGACGCGCCCAGCACGTGCCAGAACACCGAGATGCCGTTCAGGCGGGCGACGAGGTGGCTGCCGCGGATGTTGATGAAGCACGTGCAGGATCAGCAGCAGCCCGAACAGCAGGAACACCTCTGAGAGTTTGTGCACTTCGTCGGCGAAGTTGATGCCGAAGATGTTGACCTTGTAGAGGCCGAGGATCGTGTAGAGGAACTGGCCGGCGAAGTAGTCGACCGAGGCCAGGATCGCGACCAGCCCGAGCAGGTTGAACCAGCCGGTGAACCAGCCCCAGACGGGGCTGCCGAGCCTCGCCGACCACCAGTAGATGCCGCCCGCGGTCGGGAACGCCGAGACGAGTTCGGCCATGCAGAAGGCGAGGATCAGGATGAAGACCGAGATGATCGGCCAGCCCCACGAGATCGCGACCGGGCCGCCGTTGTTCCAGCCCTGGTAGTAGGTGGTCAGGCACCCGGCCAGGATCGAGATGATCGTGAAGGAGATCCCGAAGTTCTGGAACGCGCTCCACGTCCGGTTGAGCTCCTGCTTGTAGCCGAGCTCGGCCAGACGTTTCTCGTCTCGGTTCAACGTCGACGCCTCACTGCTGCTCATCGGTCCTCCCCAGGTCCCGTAAAGGTTTGCCCACCCGTCCTTAGCTCGTGACAATACGTGCTTGCCCGGACGGATGCAACCGCCGATTCCCGATTTTCCGGGCAGTTGACCGGGAGGCTCAGGGTCCGGGCAGCAGGCCGGCGAGCACGTGCTCGGTGCCCTGCAGGTGGGCGACCGTCAGGCGCGCCGCGCCCATCGGGTCGCCCTCGCGGACGGCCGCGAGCAGCCGCCGGTGCTGTGCGTTTGACGAGGCGAGCACTTCGGGCGGGTGCGCGATGTATGAGATCAGGTCGGTCATCGCGCCCTGAACGTCGGTCATCGCCCGCACGAGCCGCGTCGAGCCCGTCGCCTCGGCGAGCCCGACGTGCAGGCGGATGTCGGCCTGCCGGTAGGAGGGGAAGTCGTCGAGCGCCGCGTCCAGCGCCGCGGCGACCTCGTCCAGCGCCGCGAGCGCCGGCTCGGCCGCGCGCTGTGCGGCGAGCACCGCGACGCCGAGCTCGACTGCCAGCCGTTCGTCGCAGATGTCGCGCCATTCGGCGAGCACCCGCTTCGACGGCGGGTCGGCCGGCGGTTGCGGGTCCGAGACGAAGGTGCCGCCGCCGCGCCCGCGGGTCGCGAACACGTGGCCGCTCTGGGTCAGGGCGGTCAGCGCCTGCCGCAGCGTGGAGCGCGCGATCCCGAGCCGCGCGCACAGCTCGCGCTCGGCCGGCAGCCGCGACCCCGCCGGCAGCAGCCCGAGCTTGATCGCGGTGCCGAGACGGTCGACCGTCTCCTCGAAGGCCGTCTGCGAGCGCACCGGCGCGAACACGGCATCTGGCGGGGGCAGCGGGGCGGCGCGCGGGTCTGCGGTCGCTGCGCGCGCGCCGCTCACAGCCGCTCGAACCCCCGGAAGCGCTCCCAGTCGGTGACCGCGGAGCCGAACGCAGCCAGCTCGACGTCGGCGTTGTTCAGGTAGTGCGCGACGACCTCCCCGCCGAACGCCTCGCGCGCGACCGCGCTGCCCGCGAACAGCTCCCGGGCGGCGTGGAGCGTGTTTGGCACCCTCGGGTGCTCGGTGTCGGCGTAGGCGTTGCCCTCGAGCGCGGGCTCGAGCTCGAGACCGGCATCGACGCCGTGCAGCCCCGAGGCGATGATCGCGCTGAGCGCGAGATACGGGTTCAGGTCCGCGCCCCCGGCGCGGTTCTCGAAGCGCTTGGAGGGCCCGTGGCCGACGACGCGCAGCGAGCAGGTGCGGTTGTCCTTGCCCCAGGCGACGGTGGTGGGCGCGAAGCTCGCGGCGGCATACCGCTTGTAGGAGTTGACGTTCGGCGCGAGCAGCAGCGTCATCTCGCGCAGGCAGGCGAGCTGCCCGGCGAGGAACGAGTCGAACAGGCGCTCGTCGCGCGCGAACAGCGGGGCGGGCGGGTCCGAATCGTCGGCGAGCGAGAAGTGGATGTGGCACGAGCTTCCCTCGCGCTCGTCGTACTTGGGCATGAAGCTGATCGCCATGCCCTCCTGGGCAGCGATCTCCTTCGCGCCGTTCTTGAAGATCGCGTGCTCGTCGCAGGTCCGCAGCGCCCCGGCGTAGCGGAAGTTGATCTCGTGCTGGCCGAAGTTGCACTCGCCCTTCGAGTCCTCGACGACCATCCCGGCCGCGGCCATCGAGTTTCGGATCCGGCGGATCAGCGGCTCGACGCGCGCGGTCCCGAGCAGCGAGTAGTCGACGTTGTAGAGGTTCGCCGGGCGCAGGTCGCGGTAGTGCTTGTGCCAGGCCTCCTCGTAGGTGTCGAGGAACACCATGAACTCGAGCTCGGTGCCGGCGTTGGCGCTCCAGCCGCGCTCGGCGAGCCGCGCGAGCTGCCGGCGCAGGATCTGGCGCGGGGAGGCGGGCACTTCGCTGCCGTCCAGCCAGGCGACGTCGGCGAGGCACAACACCGTGCCCTCCTGCCAGGGCACGGGCCTCAGCGTGTCGAGGTCGGGCACGAGCATCATGTCGCCGTAGCCGCGCTCCCAGGAGGACATCGCGTAGCCGCCGACGGTCGACATGTCGACGTCCACCGCCAGCAGGTAGTTGCAGCCCTCGGCGCCGTGCTCGACCACCTCGGCGAGGAAGTGCGTCGCCGTCAGGCGCTTGCCCTGAAGGCGCCCCTGCATATCGGTCAGCGCCAGCAGGACCGTGTCGACCGTGCCCTGCTCGACCGCCTCTGTCAGCTCATCCAGCGTCACCGCGCCTGAAGGTACTGGACGCGCTCCTTATGTGTAAACGGCACCCCCCGGCGCGAGGGCGCGCCGGCCGTTGCCTCAGGCTGCCGGGACCGGCGCCTCGCCGCCGCGCGCCGCCCGCGAGTGGGCGCGGCTGTCGCGCGTTGAGATCAGCACGAGCGTCAGCAGCGCCCCGATCAGCGCGAAGCCGGCGCCCACCATGAACGCGCGCTCGAACCCCTTGGTCAGCGCTTCGGCGTGGGAGCTCCCGCCGGCCGCCAGCACGTCCTTCGTGCGGGTGTTCGCGACCGTCGCGAGGATCGCCAGCCCGAGCGCGCCGCCCACCTGCTGCGCGGTGTTCACGAGCCCCGACGCCAGCCCCGCCTCGTTGGGCTTGATCCCCGTGACGGCGGCGATCGTCACGGACACGAACGAGAGGCCGAGCCCGATCGCCGCGAGCAGCGAGGGGCCGAGCACGTCGGCGGTGAACGAGCCGTTCGGGCTCGCCTGCGAGAACCACAGGAGCCCCGTCGCGACGAACAGCAACCCGGAGAGCAGCACCGGCTTGAAGCCGAAGCGCGTCACGAGCGCGGAGGCCGCGCCCGCGGAGAGGATGATGCCGACCGCCAGCGGCAGGTAGGACAGCCCGGCCTTCAGCGCCGAGAAGCCGAGCACCTGCTGCATGTAGAGCGAGACGAAGAAGAACATCGAGAACAGCGACATCCCGATCAGCAGCGCCACGATGTCGGCGCCGCGCAGCGTGCGCAGGCGGAAGATCGAGAACGGCATCAGCGGCGAGCGGCTGCGACTCTCGATCGCCACGAAGGTCGCGAGCAGCGCGACGGCCCCGGCGATCAGCCCGACCGTCTGCGTGCTGCCCCAGCCGACGTTGACTGCTTCGACGAGCGCGTACACGAGCAGCGAGAGCCCGGCGGTGACCGTCACGGCTCCGGGGATGTCGAAGTTGCGCGTCCCGACCTCGGCGCGGCTCTCGTTCAGGATGCGCGGCGCCACGAACGCGGCGGCGAGCCCGATCGGGACGTTCACGAACAGCACCCAACGCCAGCTCAGGCCACTCGTCAGGATCCCCCCGAGCAGCACGCCGGCAGCGCCGCCGGCGCCGGCCACCGCGCCCCAGACGCCGAGCGCGCGGTTGCGCTCCTCGCCTTCGGCGAAGGTGGTGGTGATGATCGAGAGCGCGGCGGGGGAGACGATCGCGGCGCCCAGCCCCTGGAGGGCGCGCGCGCCGATCAGCCACGCCTCGGACTGAGCGAGGCCGCCCAGGAGGGAGGCGACGGAGAAGAGCACGAGCCCCGCCATGAACATCCTGCGACGGCCCATCAGGTCGGCCAGGCGGCCGCCGAGTAGCAGGAAGCCGCCGAACGTGAGGGTGTAGGCGTTGACGACCCAGGAGAGGTCGTTCTGCGAGAAGTGGAGCGCGGTCCCGATCGACGGCAGCGCGATGTTGACGATCGACGCGTCGATCACCACCACGAACTGCGTCATCGCCAGGAGCAGCAGGGCGAGATTCTTGTTGACCTCTTGGCGCGGTGCTGTATCAGTCGTCATGGAAGGTGAACTCCGTCTCCGTTTTGACGCACGGTATCATACGGAGTTAGGATTCCGTTTTAATCTGGAGAACCCGGAACCGGCCGGGGAGAGGGCAACTTGGCGATCACGACAACGAGACCGATGCGCGCCGACGCGCGCCGCAACCGCGAACGCATCCTCGCCGCCGCGCGCGAGCTTTTCGCGAGCTCCCAGCCGGATGTGCAGATCGACGATGTCGCCCGGCTCGCCGGCGTCGGCGTCGGCACGGTCTACCGTCATTTCCCGGACAAGCACGCGCTGATGGGCGAGCTCGTGCGCGAGCGCTTCGTGCTGTTCAACGAGCGCCAGCGCCGCGCGCTCGCGGAGGGCGAGGACGCGCCGTTCGACGCGCTGACCGACGCGATGCGCGACAACGCGGCCTCGGTCGCCGGCGACGCCGCCACGCGGTTCGCGATGATGAGCGGCGGCGAGCCCGTGTTCGAGTACGTCGGCGAGGAGAAGGAGGAGTTCCTGCGTCTCGCGCGCCGCCTCGTGCTGCGCGCGCGCCGCGCCGGCCAGCTGCGGCCTGACTTCCAGGCGACCGACATCCCGATGGTGATGTGCGGCGTGTGCGCCACGATCGACAAGACTGGGTCGGGGTGGGACTGGCGCCGCCACCTCGAGCTGGTGATCGACGGCATGCGCGCGGAGTCTCCGGCCGCTTGAGCGCGCTCTCGGCGCCGGAACCCGTCGAGGCGGTCCTGCACCGCGCGCACTCGCTGCTCGAGGGCCCGCGCATCGGTCCGGGCGGCGAGCTCCTATACAGCGACGTGATCGCCGGCGGCCTTTTCGAGTGCTCGCCCGAGGGGGAGGTGCGCGAGCTCCTGCCCGGGCGCCGCGGAATCGGCGGCCTCGTGCCGCACGCCGACGGCGGCTGGGTGCTGAGCGGGCGCAGCGTGATCCACCTGAGTCCCGACGGCAGTCAGCGCGAGCTGCTCTCCGACCCCGAGGTGCCCGGCTACAACGACCTCTTCTCGACGCCGGCCGGCGAGCTGCTCGCCGGGGAGCTGCGCTACCGCCCGATGAGCGACGAGCAGCCGCGCGACGGGCGCCTGCTCGCGCTCGCCCCCGGCGGTGAGCCGCGGGTGATCTTCGCGGGCGTGCGCTGGCCGAACGGAATCGGCCTCTCGCCCGACGGGGCGACCGTCTACGTCAGCGACTACGCCGGCGCCGAGGTGCTCGCCTGCTCGCTCGAAGGGGGCGAGCCGCGGCGCTTCGCGGCATCGCCGCAGGGTTCCGCGGATGGGCTCGCGGTCGACGCCGAGGGCTGCGTGTGGGTCGCGCTCGGCCAGGGCGGCGGCGTCGCGCGCTTCGATCCGGCCGGGGCGCTGCTCGAGCTCGTCGAGCTGCCGGCCGGCTTCGTATCGAGCATCTCCTTCGGCGGCGAGGACCGGCGGGACGTCCTGATCAGCACGGCCGACAACCTCGTCGCGCCCGAGCTCGGCGGCACGCTCCTGCGCGCCCGCAGCGCCGTCGCCGGAATGCCCGTGACGCCCGTCAGCGTGTGAGCGCGGCGAACGGCTGCATGCGCAGCGCGAGCTCGAGCTCGAAGCGCCCGTCGGGCTCGTCGAGCGCCTCCCCGAACAGCTCGCGCAGCCGCGACATGCGATAGCGGACCGTCTGCGGATGCACGCCGAGCTCCTGCGCGATCGCCTTGCGCTGCCCGGGCGCGCGCAGCCACGCGCGCAGCGTCAACGCGAGGTTGGCGCGCGTGGCCGCCCCGGCGACGGTCGCCAGTGGCGCCAGCCGCCGCGCCGCGAACTCCGCCGCCAGACGAGGATCGGCGCCGAGCAGCAGCGCCAGCTCGTGGTGATCGGCGCTCGCCAAGGCCTCCGCGCCCGCCAGCCCGGCAACCATCAGCGCGAGCAGCGCCTGGGCGCGTGCGAGGCTGTGCCGCGCCGCCGTCAGCGGCACGGCCGGCCCGAGCGCGAGGCGCGCTCCGGCGCGTTCGGCCGCCGCTCGCAGGCGCGCGCGGCGGTCGGCCCCCTCGGGGTCGAACAGCACGCCGACGAACTCCTCCTCGCGCGGGCCCAAGACCGCCTGGTCGAGCGCGGAACGAGCGAACGCCTCGTACATCTCGCCGGGGCCGACGAACAGCGCGAGCGTCGGCGCGAGCTGCACGCCGGCGGTCTCGGCTGCGGCGGCCAGCATCTCGCCCGGCGGCTGCGGGTCTCGCAACAGCAGCCGGACGAACTCGCTACGGCGCGATTGCGAAGCGCCGGAGCGGTGCGACTGCTCTTCTGAGAAGCCGGCGGCGGCCTGCGTTGAGATCTCATCGACGCAGCCGAACCCGGTCTCCGCCAGCCGGTAGAGGTCCTCCGGCCGGGCGCCGAGCCGCGTGCCGAGCTCGGCGACGTGGCGCCACATCGACTGCCCCGCGACGCGGTAGAAGCCCATCAGCTCGTCGAGGCTGCGCCCGGCGCGCGCCTGGGCGCGGCCGAGCGAGAAGTGCAGGTCCGGCTCGCCGCTCGGGCGGTTCGGCTCGAACCACCGGTCCACCGCGTCGGTCAGTCCGAGGCGGAGGTTGCGTTCGAGCGCCGCCTGCGAGGCCGGCCCGGCGCCGTCGCGACTGCCGATCGCTGCGACCGCCGCGTCGACGATCGCGGGGATCCCGGGCATCAGGGCGGCGCGAAGCTCGGGCGGCGGCGCCTGCGGCGGCTCGCCGACAACGAGTGGCGCGGACTCCTTCGCGCCCTGCAACATCCCCCTGACTGCCCCCTCCATTGACTCTGTCGAGCGTACAAGACCGGAGCGTCCGCGGGCAATGTCCTCGCCGCCGCGACCGCTGCCCAGGCCCGCGGCGGGCGCGCTTTCAGCCGGCGGCTGCGCTGCGGGCCGCCGACGGCGCCGCGGCAGCCCGCGCAGTCGCGCGGATCGCCTCGGCGCACGCCGCCGGGTCGTCATAGAACGGCACGTGTCCGGCGCCGAGCGTGAGGTGCGTAGCCCACGGCATCAGCGCCCGGGCGCGGGGCGCCTGCAGCCGGTAGGGAAGAAGCCTGTCGCGCCGCCCCCAGGCGATCGTGACCGGCGTCTGGCGCAGCTGCTCGGGCCGCATGAAGCTGTAGTCGTCGAACGCGTCGAGCGTCTGCGCGAACACGGGCGAAGCCCAGGCGTCGCGCAGTGTCGCGACCGCCTCCTCGGCCGGCAGCCTCACCGGGTAGCCGAACGTCTGCGAGAACAGCGCGATGCGCCCCGCCCGCGTGCGCGCCGCCGCCGCGACCGCCCCGCGCAGCGCCTTCGGCGTGCGCGCAAGGGCGAGCAGGGAGAGCTGCGAGAAGCGCAGCTCCGGGGCCGTCCAGAAGCCGGCCGGGGAGAACGCCGTGACCGAGCCGACTGCCTTCCGGCGCGCGAGCTCCAGCGTGATCGCGCCGCCCATCGAGTTGCCCGCCGCGTGTGGCCGTTCGAGGCCGAGCTCCGCGAGGAACCACTCGAAGGCATCGGCGTGCGCGGTGACCGTCGGCTCGATCCCCGGCGGCAGCGGCGCCGAGCGGCCGAAGCCCGGCGAGTCGCACGCGATCACGTCGAACTCGTCCCGCAGGCGCTCGATCACCGGGCGCCACCCCTGCCAGTGATGACCGATGCCGTGCACCAGCACAAGCGGCGGTCCTTCGCCCTCGCGGTGGTAGTTGAGCTGGACGCTCACCGTGTGCCCTCCGGGGACGCTGCGCCTCGGATCTCCTCGGCGCCTTTCTCGGCGATCATGATCGTCGCCGCGTTCGTGTTGCCGCCGACGATCGTGGGCATGATCGAGGCGTCGATCACGCGCAGGCCCTGCAGCCCGTGGACGCGCAGCTTCGAATCGACGACGGCCAGCTCCTCGGTGTCGCTCATCCGCGCCGTGCCGACCGGGTGGTAGATCAGCATCAGGCGCCGGCGCAGGTCCGCTTCCAGCTCCGCGCGGTCGGCCACGCCGGCCCCGGGCTTCAGCTCATCGATGACGATCTCGCTGAGCGCCGACTGCGATGCGATACGGCGCGCGAGCTCGATCCCGGCGAGCATCGACTCCAGGTCGTCGGACTCGGAGAGCGTGTTGGTGATGATCCGGGGCTTCGCGGCCGGATCGGCCGAGCGCAGCCACACCTGGCCGCGCGCCTTCGGCGAGACGAGCACGGGCGCGATCACCATGCAGTGCCCCTCGTATTCCTCGGCCCCGTGATCTTCGAAGTAGGCGGCGCCCATGTGGAACTGGATGTCGGCTGCAGGCAGCCCGCCGCGGGTGCGCGTGAACGCACACACCTCAGCGACGGTCGAGCTCAGCTTGCCGCTGCGCCGCAGCAGCCACTCGGCCAGCGGCTTGGGCTTGTCGGCGCCGTAGAGCGTGTCGGTGTCGCTGACCTCCCAGATCGCGGTCACGAACGGATGGTCCTGGAGGTTGCGTCCCACCCCGGGCAGCTCGTGTCGCGGCGCTACGCCGGCCGCGCGCAGATCCTCGCCGGCGCCGATCCCCGAGAGCAGCAGCAGCTGGGGCGAGCCGATCGCCCCCGCCGAGAGGATCACCTCGCGCCCGGCCGTGACGACCTCGCTCCCGCCGCGGCCGCGGGATATCCGCACGCCGACGGCACGGTCGCCGTCGAGTTCGACGCCGTGCACGGCCACCTTGGTGCGCACCTCGAGGTTCGGGCGCGTCATCGCCGGGCGCAGGAAGGCGTCCGCGGCGCTGAATCGCTGTCCGTTCCGCTGCGTGACCTGGAACATCGACACGCCGTCCTGCTCGGGGCCGTTGTAGTCCGCGATCCGCGGGATGCCGGCCGCCTCGCTGGCCGCGAGCAGCCGCGCGTTCATCGGCCGCGGCGAGCGCTGCTCCGAGACCTTCAAGGGCCCGCCCGCGCCGTGGAACTCGGAGGCGCCGCGCACGTTGTCCTCGGAGCGGATGAAGTACGGCAGCACGTCGCGATAGCCCCACCCCGGTGCGCCCTGCGCCTCCCAGCCGTCGTAGTCCAGCGGCCGCCCGCGGACGTAGAGCATCGCGTTCATCGAGCTCGAGCCGCCGAGCATCTTCCCGCGCGGCATGTACAGCTCGCGTCCGTCCACGTGCGGCTCGGGGTCGGTCGCGTAGTCCCAGTCGAGCTTCGTGTGGAACTGCTGGGGGAAGGCGGCCGGGATCTTGACCTTCATCGATCGGTCGCGCCCGCCGGCCTCGAGCAGCAGCACCCGCGCGGAGGGGTCCTCGGAGAGGCGGTTCGCGAGCACGCAGCCGGCCGAGCCGGCGCCCACGATCACGTAGTCGTAGGCGCCCGCGCTCACGAGCGTTCCTCTGTGGGCGCTCCGGCCATCGTCGTCGGCTCGGGGAGCGGGGCGAAGGTGAACTCGGAGGAGTCCAGCACCTCCGTGCGGGTGCGGTACTCGCGCATGTAGCCCGGCCAGTTGGCGACGATGCGCCCGTTGCGGTCGCGGTACCACGAGTCGCACTGCGTCCAGGCGGTGCCGTTGAAGCGGTGTTGGACCTCGCGGTCGGAGGCCGCCTCCACCTCGGCTCGCACCTCGATCGCGCCGGCTCGGCGCGCCGCCAGCTGCTGAAGCGCCTGGCGCACGTACGCGGTCTGCATTTCGAGGTAGAAGATGATCGAGCCGCCCGAGGTGTTCGTGTTGGGGCCGTACAGGATGAACATGTTGGGGAACGAGGGCACGGAGATCCCGAGATGCGCGTGCGCCCCGTTCTCCCACGCCTCTTCGAGCGAGCGCCCGTCGCGGCCGGTGATCGCCATCGGGAACATGAAGTCGTTGGTGCGAAAGCCGGTCGCCCAGATCAGGCAGTCGAGCTCGTGCACCCGGCCGTCGGCGGTCCGCGCTCCCTCTGGCACGATCGCCTCGATCCGCGCCGTCTCGAGCTCGACGTTGGGCCGTTCGAGCGCGGGCAGGAACTGCGAGCTGAACAGGATCCGCTTGCAGCCGAACGTGTAGTCCGGCCAGACCTTCTCGCGCAGCACCGGGTCCTTGAGCTGCGAGCGCATGAACGCCGCCGAGCGCGCGGCGCCGAATCGCCCGACCGTGCGCGGGTGGCGGATCATCATCGTCAGCGATTCGCTGTACTCGAACATGAAGCGCCGCCGCATCGCCTGCACGGCGGGCAGCCGTTCGAACGCCTTGCGCAGCAGCGCCGGGTATGGCCGGTTCTTCCGCGGCAGGAACCAGTTCCCGGTGCGCTGGAAGACCGTCATGTGCGCGACCCGGGGCGCGATCTCCGGCACGAACTGCACCGCGCTCGCGCCGGTGCCGACCACGCCCACGCGCTTGCCGGTGAGGTCGTAGTCGTGATCCCAGGAGGCGGAGTGGAAGGTGTGCCCGGCGAAGTCGCCCGCCCCCTGGATCAGCGGCACCTGCGGCTGGTGCAGCTGGCCGGTCGCCAGCACGATCGCGTCCGCCTCGTGGCGCTCCCCCTCGGAGGTCTCGACCGTCCACGAGGCCGTCGCGTCGTCCCAGCTGCAGGCGGTAACCGTCTGGCCCGTGCGGACCAGTCGGTCCACGCCGTAGCGTGCCGCGACCTCGTGCAGATAGGTGTGGATCTCCTGCTGCGGCGAGCACAGGCGCGACCAGTCGCGGCGCTGCGCGTAGGAGAACGAGTAGAGGTGGCTCGGTACGTCGCAGGCCGCGCCCGGGTAGGTGTTGTAGAACCACGTGCCGCCGAGATCGGGCGCGCGCTCGAGGATCGTCACGTCCTCGATGCCGTGCCGGCGCAGCTCGATCGCCGTCGCGATCCCGCCGAAGCCCGCGCCAACGACCAGTACGCGCATCCCGCGCCCCGCATTCGGACCGCTTCCGTTGGCTGTGACCGACACGCTCCTCCCTCTCTCGGCGCCAACCTTATGCGCTCGGCGCCGGCAGCGTCGAGGCAAGCCACGGCTGTGCCCGTTCCAGGTCGCGCGGGTCGATCCAGTGCCCGCCGTCGAACTCGCGGTAGTCGACGGCGAGACCGCCCGCGACGAGGCGCTCCGCCGCGGCGCGGCCGAAGTCGATCGAGATCACGGGATCCTGGCGGCCGTGCGAGATCTGCACCGGCAGCCCGGCGCGCTCGGCGGTGTCCGGGTCCCACCCCGGGACGGTCGGGATGAAGCCGGAGAAGGCGAGGATTCCCGCCGGCGCCGGGCGCTCGGCGTCGAGCCCGGTCGCGTAGCTCATCACGCAGCCCATCGAGAAGCCGCCGAGCACGGTCCGGCCGGGCCCCACGCCCGTCCGCGCCCAGAGCGCGTCGTGCAACTCGGCGAGCGCCGCTCGCGCCGCTGCGAACGTCTCGGGATCCGGGTAGCCGACCCTCGGCACGAGGTACCAGTGATAGCCCGGCGAGCCCGGGACCGTCAGCGGCGCGCGCGGCGCGACGACGTGCAGCCGCTGCGAGGGGTCGAGCAGGTCCGCGAGGCGCATCAGGTCCTGCTCGTCGGTGCCGCGGCCGTGGTGCAGCACCAGCAGCCCCTCGGCGGGCCCGGCGGACGGCCGCTCGGCGAAGATCAGCATCAGCGGGATGATCCCAGCAGCCGCGCGGCGACGCCTTCGATCGTCTGTTCGCCGTAGGCCATCGAGGGGTCGCCGTCGGTGAAGACGGCGACGGTGAAGCTGACCCCGCCGCGTTCCAAGAGCGCGGCCTCGTGGAACAGGCCGCGCGAGGGCAGCGCGCCGGTCTTGAAGTAGACCTGCCATCGCGGGCGGGCGATCGGGGGGATGCCCCAGCTCTGCTCTGGCTCGATCGTCGACATGAGGTAGCGCGCGTAACCGTAGTAGCGCGACGGGATCAGGCGGGAGAGCTGGCCGAAGAAGCGCGCCTGATCCGCGGCTGACGTCTGCGTGAAGGCCCACCAGCCGACGCCGGGCGCGTAGTCGCGCATCCCGGCTTCGCGGGCCACGCGTGCGATCGCGCCGCCGCCGACGATCGACAGCACCGCCGAGGCCGCGTCGTTGCTGGATTCGTGGATCATCGGGTACAGCAGCGCGCGGTCGCTCGCCCTGAGGCCGCGGTGGTGCGCCTGCAACATCTGCAGATAGGCGGTCAGGAACATCACCTTGACGACGCTCGCGCTCTGGAAGTGCTCGCGCAGCCGCAGCCCCGACAGCACTCCGGCGCTGTCCACGACGGCGAAGGCGGTGCGTCCGGCGCGGCCGGCGAGGAAGCTCCTTGCGGAGGCGATCGCTGCCGGCGAAGGGAACGGCGGCAGCGGGATGCCGCGCGCTTCGCCGCCGTACTCGAAGCGCCGCCCGGGCGCGGGGCGGCGCGGCGGAGCGCACGGCCGCCAGGCGGAAGCCTCTCGGCGGACAGCGGCCGTGCGCGCCGGGGGGACCAAGCGCTGCTTCCCAGGCCGGGTTGATGCAGACGCGGTAGGCGAAGCGCTTCGCCGGCGGGCTCACGACGGCGCTCGCGCTCGTCACGGCGCCTGGCAGCTCGCTCGTCCTCGTCGTCGCGGCCAGGTGGTAGACGCGGCTCCCCCGTGGCGCCGTGTACCACCGCGCCGGCACCGGCGGCGATGCCCGGTCGCCGTGGACGATGCGCACGGACAGCCGCACGCGACCCGGGCCGAGGCTCCGCGAAAACAGCGCCACGAGCGGGTCGACGGTCACGTCGAGCGTCGTGCTCGACGCCGGCGGGCTGCCGCCCTCCGACGACGCGCAGGCGCGCATTCGAGGTCGGCACGAGCGCGCGGAAGGCGAAGCGGCCGTCCGGGGCCGCCGTCGTCTGCTCGGCCGCCGTGAAGCCCCCGAAGGGGTAGAAGCTCGTTTCGAGCGCGAGTGCGACGCCGCCCCGGGGCCCTGTCCGTCGCTGACGTCGCCCGTCACGGCGACGCTCGCTCCCAAGGGGAGCTCGGCCGGTGTCGCCGAGGCGCGGATCACGGCCGGCCCCGTCAGCGCCGCCGCGGGCGCCCGGCAGGGCGAGAGCAGCCGAGCGCACCGGCCGCGGCGGCTACGGTCAGGGGCCGGCGAAGCGGCCGGGCTCTGCGCGGGGCGGCGAGGCGGATCGCCGGGAGGCTAGTGCTTGAACGTCACCTTCGCGTAGGCCGCCGAGTGGTATTCGTCCTTGTGCTTCGGGTTGAAGCCGACGCGGAGCTTGACGTGCAGCTGGCGCCCGGAGGCGAGCGTGCCGTTGCCGCGCCTGCTCGGCGGGACCTTGATCGTGAACACCCCGGGTCCGCCGACCTTCTTGTAGGTCGTGTGCAGCCCGGGCGAGGTGACGCTGAGGCGCCCCGCCGTGAAGACCTTCACGCGCAGGACCAGTTTGTGCCGGCGGACCTTCTTGCTGAGCAGCTTGATCTTGCAGCTGCCGATCGACAGCCGGGTCTTCTGCTTGATGACCTTGCCGCTCTGGGCGGTGATCGTCGTCGGCATGTACAGCGGCTTGGCGCAGAGGCTTTCGACGTTGCCGAGCGCCGAGTTGGGACCGGTCGGCAGGTTCAGTTCGAACTTCGACACCGGGACGTCCGGGATCGAGGCGAAGGAGGAGGTGGTGACCCCGTTCTTGATGTTGGTGTTGCCTTCCAGGATCACCTTCACGCCGTGGTTGCCTTCGAGGATCAGGTCGAGATCCGGGAACGCGGCGCCGCCGTGGGAGACGAGGTAGGCCGGCCCCGAGAGCTTTTCGGGCAGCACCGGCGTCGTGACCGTGACGCTCCCGACTTTGGAGCCACTCGGGCAGCTCTTGTAGTTGGTGCCGCCCGCCCACACCGCCTCGGTGCAGGCTTTCTGGAGCGTCGTCAGGCGCGAGGGCAGCTGCTTCGGCAGCGACGCGACCACGGAGCGGATGTTCGCCTGGCGGTCGGGCTGCGTGAGCGTCACGCGCAGGCTGGCGCCGTTCGCGCGCGACGGCGCGGTCGGGCTGGCGGATTCGAACTTGGGCTTGAACTCGAGGCTCGAACAGGACGCCACGCCGAAGGCGCTCGTCGTGTGCGCGCTCGCGCCCTGGATCGCACCGACGAACGCGTCGGTGACAAGGGCTCCGCAGTTGCTCGGGTTGAACAGGAAGTTCGACTTGTTGACCGCCACCGACAGGCTGCGCAGGTGCAGCGGCACGCCGCCGACGATCCGCGGCAGGGTCGCCGTCGCGATCACGCGCGCGGTATGCGGGTCGACGCCGATCGCCACGCGCGTGAGCACCCGCCCGAGGTCGAACGGCCCCGCCGCCGCCTCGATCGGGATCGACAGCCCGTAGGGCTGGCCGTTGGTCGGGCCGGTCAGGTAGACGGGGCCGGAGAACGGGATCGGTTCTGAGCCCGACCCCGGCGCTCGCGGTCGCCGTGCCGATCTGGCTCGAGCTCGGGCAGCTGCCCGCCGAGGCAGCCGGTTCGGGACACAGTTTCACCGACGGGATCAACCCGACGAGGCCGGCGGGCAGCACGGTCTGCACGCTGGAGATGTTCTGGTTGCCGTCGGCGCGCGCGAGGTTGAACGTGAAGTTCGTGAACGCGCCGGCTTTGTTGGTCGACTGGGCGGTCGACTGGCTCAGCGAGAAGGGGATCGTCGCCGGACAGCCGGTCGGCGGCGAACGGCGTCGCGGGCGTGAACGGCGCGCCGCCGGTGTAGGGGGTGAACACGGAGTTGGTGGTTGCTTTCGCGCAGCCCATCGGGTTCGCGAGCGGCGAGCGCGGGCCGCCGTTGACCGCCAGCGTCAGTTCGCTGAAGGGCAGCTGCGGGTTGCCGAGGAAGCTCGACTTCGAGGCGACCGGTGGCCGGGTCGGGGATCGCCTGCCCTTCGAGGCGCACCGAGACCCCGTAGACGGTCTCGGCGTCGATGAACAGCAGGTACGGCGGCCCGCCGATCGCCCCGGTCCCGTTTTTCTTGCCGAGGTAGACGTTGCCGAACAGGGTGTGCGGCGGCAGCGCGGTTTCGATGTTGACCGTGCCGATCTTCGACGCCCCCGGGCACGTGACCGGGTTGGTCGTGCCCTTGCCGAGCTGCGCCTGCGTGCACGCCTGCAGGCCGTTCGCGGCGGCCGGGTTGAGCGTGAGGCCTTCAGGGAGCGTGACGTGCGCGTCGCTGATGTCGGCGGTGTTGACCTGGTTCGCTTTTTCGTTCTGAGGGACGTGGACGGTCGTGACGGCTCCGTCGGGGCTGTCGTACTGGGACGGCACCGGGGTCACTTCGGCCAGCGGCTGGAACGGGACTTTGTCGCAGCCGTCGACCCCGACCGGCGGCGTCGTCGGCGCGCTCAGCCGTTCGGTCGGCGGGTAGGTTTCGAGTTCCAGATAGGAGGTCGTCGGCGCCGCGCAGCTGCTCGGCATCGTGAGGAAGTTTTCTCTGCCTCCCGTCCCTGCCCGGCCGTTGAAGAACAGCTTCGATTCGAGCGTCTTCAGCGGCACTTGCGCCACTTCGATCGGGCCGATTTTGGCGGCCACTGTGGTCGGGACGTTGTCGATTTCGAACCACTCGTGGAAGTCGCCCGAGGGGATGCCGCGCGCAGCCAAGCTGGGTTCTCCGCCCCAGCTGACGTGACCCACGAGCATCAGCAGCGTGTCTTCGACCAGCGGCGGCACGCCTTCGACGTCGATCCCGAAGAGCAGCGGGCGACCGGATTCCTGGGGGAGGTTGTAGACGCTGCCGGTGAGGGTCAGGGTCTGCGGGAGGACCGGCAGTTCGACGAACGCCTTGAGTTCGACGAACCCGGCTTTGCTCGTCGCCGGACAGGTTTTGGGGCTGCTTTCGAACGTCGCCCGCGGGCAGGTGTCGAGAACCTGCGGGTTGGCCGCAAGCCCCGGCGGTACGTCGACGCGGATGCGTTTGATCGGTTGCCCGGCCGGTACGCCGGCGCTCGATTCGCTCACTTTGAAGCCCGTCAGGCCCCACGGCGGGTGGCCGGCCGACTGCGTGAAGAAGTCGCTCGGCGGGCTCGAGTATTTGCAGTTTTTGACCGTCGTTTCGGTGCCGTTGCAGGTGCCCGCTTCCCATTCGGAGAGGCCGATGTTGCCGGCCGCGCGCGCGGCCGGTGCGAGCGCTGCCGCGGCAACCACGCAGAGCAGCGTCAGCAACACGGAGCGGCGGTACGTCGTCATGCGGTCGGGCCTCTTTTCTCCCTGCTCGACAAACGGGCGCCTCCGCGCCCTGTCAAATGCCTACCCAGATCTCTCAGGCGTTACGCAGGGGAACCGTTCGGTTCGGCGATCGTCTGGTGCGGAGCGGCCGCCGGGGCGTACGCCGCCCGCGCTCGCGAGCTCAGCTCTCGCGCGGTATGTACGGAGCGAGCTCGCGGCGCGCGATCGAGAGCTTGTGCACCTCGTCGGGGCCGTCGGCGAGTCGCAGCGTGCGCAGGTGCGCGTACGCCGTTGCCAGCCCGAAGTCGTCCGAGACGCCGCCGCCGCCGTGCACCTGGATCGCCCGGTCGAGCACCTTCAGCGCGACGTTCGGGGCCGCGACCTTGATCGCCGCGATCTCGGTACGGGCGTGGCGGTTGCCGGCGGTGTCCATCATCCATGCCGCCTTCAGCGTCAGCAGCCGCGCCATCTCGATCTCGATCCGAGACTCGGCGATCCAGTCCTGGACGTTGCCCCGCATCGCGATCGGCTGGCCGAACGTGACCCGCGAGACCGCGCGCCTGCACATCGCCTCGAGCGCGCGCTCGGCGGCGCCGATCGCGCGCATGCAGTGATGGATGCGCCCCGGCCCGAGGCGGGCCTGGGCGATCATGAAGCCCTCGCCCTCGCCGGCGATGATGTTCGAGGCGGGAACCCGCACGTCGGCGAACTCGACTTCGCCGTGCCCGTCCTGGTCGGTGTAGCCGAACACCCGCAGCTCACGCACGATCGCCACTCCGGGAGTGTCCATCGGGACGAGGATCTGGCTCTGCTGCTTGTGGATCGGCCCCTCGGTCGTCGTCTTGCCCATCACGATCATCACCCGGCAGTTCGGGTGCATCGCGTTCGTCGTCCACCACTTGCGTCCGTTGAGGACGTACTCGTCGCCGTCGCGCTCGATCCGCAGCTGGATGTTGGTGGCGTCCGAGCTCGCGACGTCCGGCTCGGTCATCGCGAACGCCGAGCGGATCTCGCCGTCGAGCAGCGGCCGCAGCCAGCGCTCCTTCTGCTCGTCGCTGCCGAACTGGTGCAGCACCTCCATGTTGCCGGTGTCCGGCGCCGAGCAGTTGCACGCCTCGGAGGCGATCGCGGAGCGGCCCATGATCTCCGCGAGCGGCGCGTAGTCGCTGTTGGACAGCCCGGCCCCGTCCTCCTCGTCGGGCAGGAACATGTTCCACAGCCCGGCGGCGCGGGCCTTCGCCTTGAGCTCCTCCATGATCGCCGGCTGGTGGTGCGGGTCGCCCGACTCGCGGAGCTGCTGCTCGTATACCGGCTCGGCCGGGTACACGTGCTCGTCCATGAAGGAGCCGAGACGCTCCTTGAACTCGGAACAGCGCTCGCTCGGCTCGAAGTCCATCGGGGTGGGCGGGACTCTATCTCACGGCCAGGGCTTAGGATCATCGCCGATGAGCCCAGACGGCGCCTCCTACCGTGCCGCCGGGGTCGACTACGAGGTGCTCGACGCCGGCAAGCGCCAGGCGCTGGCGCGCGCGCTGTCGACCTCGCCGTTGCTCGAACGCAGCGGCGGGCGGGCCCTGGACGACTCGCGCGGCGAGCCCGCGTTCGTCTTCGAGCACGCCGGGCAGACGCTCGCCTTCGTCGTCGAGGGGCTCGGCACGAAGGCGATGATCGCCCGCGCCGTGCTCGAGCAGAGCGGGGTCAACCGCTTCGCCGACGTCGCCTATGACACGGTCGCGGCGATCGCCAACGACCTGTGCTGCGTCGGCGCGCTGCCGCTGGTCGTCAACGCCTACTTCGCGACCGGCTCCTCCGAGTGGTACGGGCGCCGCGAGCGCGCGGAGGCGCTGCTCGCGGGGTGGGAGTCGGCCTGCCGCGACGCGGGGGCGGCGTGGGGGGGCGGCGAGTCGCCCTCGTTGCCCGGGCTGCTGGCCGAGGACGAGATCGAGCTCGCGGGCGCGGCGGTCGGCGCGGTGCCGGCCGGGAGTGCGCCGATCCTCGGCGGGGCGCTGCGGCCCGGCGACGAGATCGTGCTCCTCGCCAGCAGCGGGCTTCACGCCAACGGCGCCTCGCTCGCGCGGATGGTCGCGAACGGCCTGCCCGACGGCTATGCGACGCGGCTCGCGGACGGCTCGAGCCTCGGCGAGGCGCTGCTCGAGCCGAGCGTGATGTACGTGGGGCTTGTGCGGGCGCTGCTGGAGCGGGGGCTGCCGGTCAGCTACCTGAGCCACATCACGGGCCACGGGCTGCTGAAGCTGATGCGCCCGCGCCGCGAGCTGACCTACCGCGTCGAGCGGCTGCCGCCGGTCCCGCCCGTGCTCTCGTTCCTGGTCGAGCGCGCCGGGCTCGATGCCCGGGCTGCCTACTCGACGTTCAACATGGGCTCCGGCTTCGCCGTCTACTGCGCGGCGGGCAGCGGCCGGGCGATTGCCGCGGCCGCGGCGGAGCTTGGACTCGGGGCGCTCCTCGCGGGCCGGGTAGAGGAGGGGCCGCGCCGGGTAGTACTCGATCCTGTCGGCGTCAGCTTCGAGGGCCGAGAGCTGGAGCTCTCCGCATAGCTCACCCTCAAGTAGACGCTAAAGGTAATGGAGACCAACGCCTCGACACAGAAACACCGATGCCCTCCCGTGAGGGCGCGCCGGCGCCCACCCTCGGGCGACGGTTGCGACTTGAACGGTTTGTGCGGTGCAAGTAGGGTTTTCGCCCGGAAGTCGCCACTGTTCCCCCGGAGGGATCTCGATGTTGCCGGACCGCGCTCGGACCGCCAAGGCCCAGGAGCTACCGGCTCGAGGCGGACCTGTCCATCAACAGAGGAGAGATGAACCGATGCGTAGAGCATCCTGCTGTCTAGCCGTCCTCGGCCTCGCCGTCCTGGCGCTCGCGCTGCCCGGCGCGGCCTCGGCGGTGCCGACGGTGCAGTTCAAAGCCAAGGCGGTGCCGATTCCCGGCTTCCCGCACACCGGCAACATCTTCGGCGCCGGCGCCGCGGTCGAAGCCGAATACAAAATCTCGGGCACCGAATACGGGGGCTTCCCGCCGCCGCTGACCCACGTCAACTTCTACCTCCCGGCGGGCACCAAGCTCCACCCGACCGGCTTCCCGACGTGCCCGACCTCGACGCTCGAACCGAGCGGAAAAGGCCCGAGCGCATGCCCCAAGGGCTCGTCGTCCGGGCCGGTCGGCACCGGTGAAGGCTTCGTTGCCTTCGGCAAAGAAGTCGTGCCGGAGAAAGTCACGATCCAGGGCTTCTACGCCCCGGGCGGCGGCCTGACGTTCTTCACGTTCGGCCACGAACCGGTGCTGCTGGAAATCCTCTCGAAGGGGCGCTTCACGGGCGCCAGCGGCGAATTCAGCAAGAAGTTCGAAGCCGAAGTGCCGCTGGTCGAAACCGTGCCGGGCGCGCAGGACGCGTCGGTCAGCTTCATCAAGGTCAAGAGCGGCTCCGCGGTGAAGAAAGGCGGCAAAGTCCAGTACTACGGCACGCTGCCCACGAAGTGCCCGAAAAAATTCCTGCCGGTCAAGAGCGAACTGACGTTCGCCGGTCTCGGCGGTCTCACCCAGCAGACGGTCACGGTCGAATACAAGGCGCCGTGCCCGCGCAAGAGATAGGGCAGGTGGTGAGCTGAGGCCAAGGAAGGCGTAAGCTCCCAGCAGAGTGAGGCGGGCGACCTCGCCGCTGCAGGTGAGGTCGCCCGCTTTGTTTTGGAGAAGAGGAAGGATCGGGGTGAGGAACAGGAGTGTCGGGCCCAGGAGGGTGGTCGCGGGGATCGCTGCGGCCTTCCTCGTGGCTGGGCTCGTCCTGATCGCGACCTCGGCCGGTGGTTCCAACGGCAACTACGAGGTCCGAGCGATCTTCGACGACGCCGGGAACATCATCCCGGGGGAGCAGGTCAAGATCGCCGGCGTCAAGGTCGGCAAGGTGACCTCGGTCACGCCGACGCCGGCTGCCAAGGCGGCGGTCGTGCTGAAGATCAACGACGACGGCTTCAAGGACTTCCGCTCCGACGCGGGCTGCGAAATCCGCCCCCAGGCGCTGATCGGCGAGAAGTACGTCGACTGCCTGCCGACCCAGCCCCGGGTGCCGGGCACGCCGCTGCCGCCTGCGCTGCACAAGATCCCCGACGGCGACGAAGGCGCCGGCCAGTACCTGCTGCCGGTCCAGAACAACAGCAGCCCCGTCGACGTCGACCTGCTCGGCGACATCAGCCGGCTGCCGGAACGCCAGCGCCTGACGATCATCCTCAACGAGCTCGGCGCCGGCCTCGCCGGGCGCGGCAGCGACCTCCACGAGGTGATCCAACGCGCGAACCCGGCGCTGCGGGAATTCGACCGCGTGCTCGCGATCCTCGCGAGCGAGAACCAGGTCCTGAACAAGCTCGCGGTGGACTCGGACCGCGCGCTGGCGCCGTTCGCGCGGGTGCGCGAGCACGTCGCCGACTTCCTCGTGCAGAGCAACACGGTGGCGCAGGCGAGCGCCGCCCAGCGCGGCGCCCTGGCGCGCAACCTGCAGCTGTTCCCGCCGTTCCTGCGCGAACTCGGGCCCGCGATGGAACGGCTCGAAAGGTTCGCCGACCAGACGCTGCCGACGTTCACCAGCCTGAACAAGGCGGCGCCGTCGATCTCGAAAGCGTTCGTGAGCCTGCCGGGCTTCTCGAAGAGCTCTGAAAAGTTCTTCGTCGACTTCGGCAAGACCGCCAAGCGCTCCGGGCCGGCGCTCACGTCGAGCAAAAAACTGCTGGCCGAGCTGAAGGCGCTCGGCACGCCCGCCAAGCCGTTCAGCGAAAACTTCGCCTCCTTGTTCACGAGCCTGCGCGACACCGGCGGGCTCGAGCGGATCATGGACTTCATCTTCCTCGGCGCCGGGGCGTCGAACGGCTATGACCAGCTCGGGCACTTCCTGCGCACCGAGGGCGTCGGCGGCGGCTGCGTCAAATACTTCATCCAGCCGAACCCGAGCTGCAACCGCAAACTCGGCACCACCGCGGCGACGAAGGCCACCGCGAGCGCCGCCGGCGTCTCGAACGAACCCGCCGGGCTCGTGATGGAGCGCACGCTTGCCGTCATGAACGGCGCCACGCCGGCCCAGGCGATCGCCAAATACCCCGGCACGCCCGCGCCCGGCGAAACTCCCGGCCGGTCGCCGGTCTCGGCCGGCTCCTCCGGCGGCGCGGCCCCGAGCGCCCAGCCCGTTGGCGGCTCGACCTCGGGGACGACCTACTACTCCCCGGCGGAAAGCCCCGAAGCCGACGGCATGCTCCTCAACTACCTGCTTGGCAACTGACGATGGGCGCCGTACGCACACAGCTCCTCGTGCTCGCCGCGGCGGCCGTGCCGCTCGCCCTGCCTGCGGGCGCCGGGGCGGCCGAAGGCGAAACCACCGCGATTGCCCCGCCGCCCGCGGTGACCAGCGTCGGCGAACCGCAGCCGGAAGCTCCGGCACCGGTCCCGGCGCCCGAAGAACCGCCCACCACGAGCACGCCCGAAGAAGCGCCCCAGGTGCAAAAGCAGCAGTCGCAGAGCTCGAGCGGCGGCAGCCCGGGGACGAGCCGTCCGGGGGGCTCGGCCGGAGAAGGGAGCGCCCCTGCCGGCGGCACCGCGGCGCCACGCGCCTCACGCAAGGCGGTGGCACCCGGGTTGCTCACGCCGGCGCTGCCGATGTCGCTGCGCGGCTCGATCGCGGGCGTGCCGAGCTTCTTCATCGAAAACTTCGAGATTCCGCCGTTCCTGCTGCCCGTCTTCCAGGCGGCGGGCGCGGCGTACGCCGTCCCCTGGCAGGTGCTGGCGGCGATCAACGAGGTCGAGACCGACTACGGCCGCGACCTGTCGGTCTCGAGCGCCGGCGCAGAGGGTTGGATGCAGTTCCTGCCGTCCTCCTGGCTGACCTACGGCGTGGACGCCAACGGCGACAGCTTCAAGGATCCGTACAACCCCGCGGACGCGATCTTCGCCGCGGCCCGCTACCTGCACGCTGCGGGGGGCGAGCGCAACATCCGGGCGGCGGTCTTCGCCTACAACCATTCACAGGCCTACGTCAGCTCTGTGATGCTCCGCGCGCAACTGCTCGGCGCGACGCCCTCGGAACTGCTCGGGGCGATCACCGGCCTGACCGAGGCGCGGTTCCCCGTCTACGCGGCCGCCCATTTCGCCGACGGCTTCCCGACCGTGAGAACCCCGCGCGGCGTCGCCAAGACGCTGCCCGGCACGACGATCTACGCCGAGGCAGGCGCGCCCGTGATCGCCGCGCAGGACGGCGAAGTGGAGGACGTGGGGAGCTCGCCGACGCTCGGCCGGTTCGTGACCCTGCGCGACGCCTACGGCAACCACTACACGTACGCGCGGCTCGGCGACATCCAGCGCGTCTACCCGGTGATCGAGCCCCGGGTGGACTCGAAAGTCAGCCCGCAGATCGAGCAGGCGCCGCGCGAACCGGCGCCCAAGGGCCCGGCGACCGCGGGCGTGCAGCCGCGCTCGCCGCTCTCCGAGGCGGGCGCCGTATCCGGCCTCGCGCTCGGCGCCGCCGCCGCCCTCGAAACCGCGCCGCCGGCCCAGCATCCGGCGGCTCCGGCCGACCGCACGAAGGCGCCGCAGGCGGTCGCGCCGCACGTGCAGGCGTTCCGCGAAGGCTCCAGCGAGGTGTACCTCCACGACCTGCGCCCCGGCGTGCAGGTGATCGCGGGAACGGTGCTCGGCCACGTCGGCACGGACGGGGGCGAAGCCCCGCACATCGTCTTCCAGATCCGGCCCGCCGGGCCGGGTGCGCCGCTGATCGATCCCAAGCCCGTGCTCGACGGCTGGGTCGCGCTCGAGAACAGCTCCGTGTTCCACGCGAAGGGCGAGAACCCGTTCCTTGCGACCTCGCCCACGGTCGGGCAGGTGCTGCTCGAGTCAAAGCGCGAGCTCCAGCACCAGGTTCTGCGCGACGGCGGGATCCGCCTCGGCACGTGCGCACGCCAGGACGTCAAGTCCGGGCGCGTCGACAAGCGCGTGCTCGCCGCGCTCGAGTATCTGTCCGTGTCCGGCCTGAAGCCGACGGTCGCCGGAATGCCCTGTCCGCCCGCCACTCCGGCCGCGCAGGCGGGCAACGCGGACGCGGGCGCCGCGATCGGCGCGATGTCGATCACCGCGGTCGGCGGCGTGCCCGTCGCCGGTCACCAGGGCCCCGGCAGCGCCGCCGACACGACCGTCAGGCGGCTGCTGATGCTCCAGGGGCTCGCACGGCCGCGGCGCATCGTCAGCCAGATGCGCTACCCGAGCACAGCGGTCGCCGTCACCAGCGCACGCGCCGGCGAGGCGATCCGCGTCGTATTCGCGACGCCACGCTCGGGTCTCGCTCGCGTCGCCGGGCTGTACTCCTCGGCGCTCTCCTCGCAACAGTGGAGCAGGCTCGTCGCGCGGCTCGGACAGATCCCCGACCCCAGCGTGCCGTCCAAGCCGTCCTCGGCGGCGATCCCCGTCAAGCCCGCGGGCGGAAGGGAATCAGGTGGCAACCACTAGCCCCCCGAGCCCCCCGCCGCCGCCGGGCGCGTCGCTGCCCCCCGCGGGCGGCCCGGCGCCGGGACCCGCGCCGCGGGCACGCCGCGTCACCAACGCGCGGATCATCGCCGTCGGCGCGCTCGCGCTGGTCATCCTGATCCTCGCCTACCTGGTGTTCGGCAGCGGCGGCGGTGCGACCTACCACCTGATCTTCCCCGAAGCCGGGCAGCTCGTCCGTGGCGACGAAGTCCAGGTCGGCGGGGTCCGCGTCGGCAACGTCACCGACATCGCGCTGACGCCGGAGGACAAGGCCGAAGTCACGATCCACGTCGACGGCTCGCTGACCCCGCTGCACGCCGGCACGCTTGCGCAGGTGCGCACGCCGTCGCTGTCGAGCGTCGCGAACCGCTACATCCAGCTCTCGCCCGGCCCGAACAACGCGCCCGCGCTGGACGACGGTGCGAAGCTGCCGGCGAGCGCCACGAAAGAGGTGACCGACCTCGACCAGCTGTTCAACACGCTGGACCCGAAGACCCGGAAGGGGCTCGCCGAGTTCATCCAGGGCAACGCCGCACAGTACGTCGGCGCGGGGCGTCAGCTCGGCGAATCGACCGAATACTTCGGGCCGTTCCTCGCCGCCTCCGATCACTTCTTCGCCGAGCTCGTCCGCGACCAGCCGGTGTTCACCCATTTCCTCATCGAAACGTCGAAGACGGTGACGACGATCGGCGCCAGGGCCCCGCAGCTGTCGGACCTGATCGAAAACGCGAACACGACGTTCAAGGCGATCGGCGACCAACAGGAAAACTTCGCCGCCGGCCTCAAAGAGCTGCCGGTGACGCTGGAAGAAGGCAACAAGACGTTCGCCGCGCTGCCCGCGACCTTCAAAGCGCTCGAAACGCTCGTCGTAGCCTCGAAACCGACGACGCAGCCGCTCATCACGCTCTTCGACCACCTGCGTTCGCTGGTGAAAACCGGCACGCCGACGCTCAAAGAATTCAACAACGCGTTCAGCCGGCCGGGACCGAACAACGACCTGACCGACATCGCGCTGGTGCTGCCGAAGCTCTACAAGCAGCTGACCACCGCCTCGCCCGCAGTCGTGCAGGGTGAGAAGGAATCGGTCCCGATCACGGCCTTCTTCGGTCCCTACTCGCCCGACCTCGCCGCCACGTTGCGCACGTTCGGCCAGTCCGGTGCCTACTACGACGCCGACGGCAACTACGCGCGCGTCAGCCCGATCTTCCCGAGCTTCGCGCTGGGCGAAAAAGAAACGCTCAAACCGACGAGCCCGACGCAGGCGCTGGCGCCGCTGAAGTCTGCGCAGCTGCGACGCTGCCCGGGCGCTGCGACACAGCCCGCGGCGGACGGCTCCTCGCCGTTCGCCGACGGCGAACTGCTCACCTGCGACCTGGGACAGACGCCCTGATGGACCGGCGCAGGCGAAACTCCCTCGCTGCCAGCCCGCTGCTGATCGGAGCGGTCACGACGCTGATCGTCGTCGTCGCCGTGTTCCTGTCCTACAACGCCAACAACGGGCTGCCGTTCGTGCCCACCTACAACGTCAAGGTCGCACTCCCGGAGGCGTCGGGTCTGCAGGTCTCAAACCAGGTGCGGATCGCCGGCACGCGCGTCGGTGTCGTGAGCTCGATGACCCCGCAGCAGGACCCGCACACCGGGAAGGTCACGGCGGTCGCGGATCTGAAGCTCGAAAAGAGCGTCGAAAAGCTGCCCGCCGACACCAGAGCGACCGTGCTGTCGGTGTCGGCGATCGGCCTCAAGTACCTCGAACTCGAAAAGGGCACCTCCGCGCAGAAACTGAACGCGGGCGCGACGATCCCCACCAGCCAGACGCGCGAACCGGTGAACATCGAGGAACTCTTCAACATGTTCGACAAGAAGACGCGCGCGGCGATCAAGATCAACACCAACAACTTCGGCAACGGGCTCGCCGGGCGCGGCCTCGGACTCAACAAGACGATCGCCGAACTGCGGCCGGTGGTGAACAACGCGATCCCGGTGCTGGCGAATCTGTCCTCGCCGCAGACGGACTTCCGCGGGTTCTTCAAAGGGCTGCTCCGTGCCGCCGAACAGGCCGCCCCGGTGGCCGAGGCGCAGGCGCAGCAGTATGTCGACCTGGACACGTTCTTCACGGCCTGGGCCGGCGTGAGCAAGCAGCTCGAAGAAGCGACCGCAGAAGGGCCGGCCTCGCTCGAACAGGCGATCCACTCGCTGCCCAACCAGGCGCCGCTGCTGCACAACGCGACCGAGTTCATGCGTCTGCTGCGGCCGTCGGCCGCGGATCTCGTGACGGTCGCGCCGCCGCTCGCGCACGGCTTCAAGGAAGGGACGACCAACCTGGCGGCGGCGACACAGCTCAACCAGGCGCTGGCGGAATCCTCCGAAGCGCTCGCGCGCTTCGGGAACAACCCGATCGTGACGCTGGCCTTCGAAGACTTCACCCACACCGTCGAAATCGGCAACCCCGTGCTCGCCGGCGTGGCGCCCTCACAGGCGAAGTGCAACTACTGGACGCTCGCGTTCCGCAACGTCGCCAGCCTCGAGTCGGAGAGCATCGGCGTCGGAACCGTCGCCCGCGCCGGCTTCATCCTCGCCCCGAGCGGCCCGAACAACGAGGGCTTCCCGTCCTCGGCCCCGGCCAACGGCGGCTCGACCGAACGCCAGGGCGGCCCGAACGGTCCGATCATCGACAGCAACCACCTGCACGTGCTGCCCTACCCGAACGTCAGCGCTCCCGGCCAGAAGCAGGTCTGTGAAGCCGGCAAGCAGAGGTTCATCCCGGGCCAGGCTGTGATCGGGAACGTGGCGAGCGTCGATTCGGGCACCGAATTCACCCCGCGCAACGCCGACATCTACGGCGAAACCTATCCCGCGTCGACGCAGGAAGCGCTCGGCATCAAAAAGGCGAAGAAGAAGTGAGCCGCCGGCGCTGGTGGCGACGCGACGAGATCCCGGTCTCCGAACTGGGCCGGGGCAGCACGGTCCGTTTCGCGATCGTGCTGCTGCTCATCATCGCCGTCGGGGTCTACTTCGGCTTCACCAAGCACATCCCGTT
Organism: uncultured Solirubrobacteraceae bacterium; assembly: GCA_963721285.1. Lineage (GTDB taxonomy): Bacteria > Actinomycetota > Thermoleophilia > Solirubrobacterales > Solirubrobacteraceae > Palsa-744. The sequence goes on from CAVRIN010000006.1 coordinate 412,215, forward strand.
CAAACACGGCTACCAGCTCAAAGCGCAGTTCGACTCGGCGCTGAACATCCACTCCAAGTCGCCGGTGCGCATCGCGGGCGTCGACGTCGGCAAGGTCGCGTCCATCAAGCGGGAGGGCAACACCGGCCTCGTCACGATGGAAATCGAAAAGAAGGGACTGCCGATCCACTCCGACGCGACCGTCAAGATCAGGCCGCGGATCTTCCTCGAAGGGAACTGGTTCGTCGAACTGCAGCCGGGCAGCCCCTCCGCGAAGACGGTCTCCTCCGGCTACACGATCCCGATCACGCAGACGGCCAACCCCGTGCAGCTCGACCAGGTCCTGAATGCGCTGAACACGGACACGCGCGCGAACCTGCAGAAGTTCCTGATCTACTACGGCGAAGGCCTCACCAAGAAGCCGAACGCCGCCGAAAACGCAGAACAGCTGCCGGAGGTGCACGGGCTCACGGGCGCCGAAGCCATCAACAAGACCTACCACCTCGCGCCCGAAGCGCTGCGCGGGGGCGCGCTGATCAACCAGGCGCTGACCGGTACCGAACAGCATGACTTCTCGAAACTGATCGCCGGCATCGGCAAGCTGACCGCGGCCCTGAACGTCCACGAGCAGCAGCTCGGCGAACTGATCGGCAACTTCAACACGTTCTTCGAATCGTTCGCGAACCAGTCCTCGAGCCTCAGCGCGACGGTCGCGGAGCTGCCGAGCTCGCTGCGCAAAATCAGCCACGGGCTGCGCTCGCTCGGAGCGTCGTTCGGTCCGACGCAACGCTTCGCCACGGACATCCTGCCAGGGGTCAAGCTGACGCCGTCGGCGGTGAAGGCCGAGATCCCGTGGATCGAACAGGTCGAGGCCTCGCTGCAGCCGAGCGAGCTCGGCGGCGTCGCGAAAGGGCTCTCCGCGGCGACTCCCTCGCTGGCCAAACTCACCGCCGAACAGGTGCCGCTGTTCAAGGAAACCGAAGCCTTCAACAAGTGCCTGACCAAGGTGATCTACCCGACCGGCAACGCGAAGCTGCAGGACGGCAACGCGACCTCTGGCGTCGAAAACTACAAGGAATTCTGGTACAGCCTCGTCGGCCTCGCGGGGATCGGGCAGAACTTCGACGGCAACGGCGCGTTCGCCCAGTTCCTGGTCGGCAACAGCGGCCAGACCCTGGTGTCGAAACCGGCGTCCGCCGTGGGCGTGAAAACCGGAACCGGCGAAAAGCTGCTGACGCGCTCGCCGCTGACGCCGCTCGGCACGCGGCCGGCCTTCCCGGCACAGGAGCCTCCCTACAAGCCGCTTGTCCCCTGCTTCAAGCAGACGCCGCCTGACGTGAACGGTCCGCTGTCCAACGGCCCGGCGGACGGGAGCTGAGGGTGAACCCGAGCGATCACAGCCACGAAGGCGGCCTGTCCGTCAGAGACCAGATCGAGCGTTACCGCACGGCGTTCATCGCGGTCGTGACGATGTTCGTGATCGCCGTCGCCGTCGGCGGCTACATCCTCGCCCACGAGAACCTGCACCTGCCGAGCTGGGTGCCCGTGCTCGGCCACGACTACTACGACCTCAAGGCCGAGTTCGTGACCGCCCAGGCCGTCACCCCGGGCCAGGGCCAGGCGGTGACGATCGCCGGCGCGAAAGTCGGCGAAGTCGCCAGCGTCGAACTTCACAACGGGATCGCGGTCGTCAGCATGAAAGTGGCGCCGAAGTACGCCCGCTTCTACAAGAACGCGACGCTGCTGCTGCGGCCCAAGACCCAGCTGCAGGACATCACGATCGAGGTCAACCCCGGCGACGCGTCCGCCGGCAAGCTGAACAGCGGCGAAACGGTCCCGCTCGAGCAGACGGCGCCGAACGTCAACTTCGACGAATTCCTGGCCGGCCTCGACGCCGAAACGCGCGCCTACCTGCAGCTGCTGCTGGCGGGAGCCGGAAAAGGCTTCGAAAACAACGGCACGGCGTTCGCGGCGACACTGAAGCGCTTCGAGCCGGCCGCCCGCCTCGGGCGGGAAATCCAGAGGGAACTCGCCAAGCGCTCGGACAACATCAGCCGCTCGATCCACAACTTCAGGCTGCTGACGGAAGCACTCGGCAGCAAGGACAAGCAGGTCGCCGAGCTCGTCGATTCCTCCAACGCCGTCTTCCAGACGTTCGCCAAGGAGCAGACCAACTTCGAAGCCACCCTGAAACTGCTTCCCGGCGCGCTCCACAAGACGGGCAAAGCGCTCGGCAAGGTCGGCGAAGCCTCCGATCAGGTGACTCCCGCTCTGATCAAGCTCAACCCGTTCGCCAAAGCCCTGGCGCCGGCGCAGGAAGCGGGCACGAAGCTCGCGATCAAGACGGCCCCGATCATCGAGAACGAAATCCGCCCGTTCGCGCGCGAAATCCTGCCGACCGTGAACGAACTCGGGCCGAGCACCCAGGCGCTCGCCGAATCTTTCCCGCATCTCGCCGCCGGCTTCTCGGTGCTCAACGAATTCTTCAACGAGCTCGCCTTCAACCCGGGCAAGGGCAAGGCCGGCTTCGGCTTCTTCCTGGCATGGGCCAACCACAACCTCAACAGCGTCGTGAGCAACAGCGACGCGCGCGGGACCGTCGGGCGCAGCCTGATCTACTTCAACTGCAAAATCCTGCCGATCCTCAGCGGCGTCGCCGAAGTCAACGAAAACGTCTCGCTGCTGATCGGGCTGCTGCGGCCGCCGACCAAACAGGAATGCGACGCGCTCGGCCTGGGCAAAAAAGCCGCCGGCACCGGCCGCACCGCCAGCGCCCGGACCGGGACGAAGATCACGCCGGGACCCTTCGGCAACCTGACCGGGGCGCCGTTCTCGCGCGCCGGGAGGTCGGCAGCACACGCGAAAAACGCGGCGAAGCGGCGGGCGCAGAGCACGTCGAAGCCGTCGAGCAAAGCGCAGAGCACGGCGACGCCGAAGGCGGGCGCCGCGGGGGGCAGGGCTAGATGCAGAAGCGCGCACCCACGCTCGGCAACATCCTCGTGATCATCCTGTTCGCGCTCAGCTGCTTCGGGCTGCTGATGTTCCTCTGGGGGTCCTTCGGCGGCCCGCTGCCGCTGAAGCCGAAGGGCTACCGGATGCAGATCGCGTTCCCCCGCGTGCTGGCGCTGGCCGAACAGTCGAACGTGCGCATCAGCGGCGTCGACGTCGGGCACGTGATCTCGGTCAAGAAGGGGACCGAAGGCAAGACGATCGCGACCGTCGAAATCAATCAGAAGTACGCCCCGATCCGGCAGAACGTGCACGCGATCATCCGCCAGAAGACGCTGCTCGGCGAGACCTACGTCCAGCTGATCCCGCAGGCCCACGTCGGCTCCTACGTGGCCGACGGCGGAGAACTGCCGCCGGCGAACGTCGAAAAGTCCGTGACGCTCGACGACATCCTCGCGACCTTCGACCCCAAGACCCGCGCGGCGTTCAAAATCTGGCAGACGTCGGTCGCCGAAGGCATCAACGGGCGCGGCGAACAGATCAACGCAGACTTCGCTGAACTCGAACCGTTCGCCGAACACGCCAACCAGCTGCTGAAGATCCTTGTCACCCAGGAGGGGGCGCTGCGAGGGCTGGTGAAGAACACCGGCGTCGTCTTCGACGCGCTCGCGAGCCGCGACCACCAGCTCGAAGGGCTGATCGTCAACGGCGAACACACCTTCAAAGCTGCCGCGTCCGCCAGCGAGGCGTGGGCGGCGGCGTTCCGGGTGCTGCCGGGCTTCGAGCGCAACTCGCGCAAGGCGCTGCAGGAACTCGACAAGTTCTCCGTCGTCGCGAACCCGTTCCTCGAAGAATTCCGCCCGGCCGAGCGCAGCCTGTCCGCGCTGGTGTCCGCCGCGAAGCCGTTCGCGCCGCAGTTCGACAAATTCCTGACGTCGCTGGGCCCGCTGACGAAGGCCGCCAAGACGGGTCTCCCCGACCTCGGCAAGTCGCTCGACCTGACCGTGCCCGTGCTCGAAAACCTCCGCCCGGTGCTGCACAACCTGGACCCGTTCCTGCAGTACACGGGCACCTACGTGCGCGAGGTCCAGGCGTTCTTCGCCAACCTCACCGCCGCCTCCGAGTTCCAGCAGAGCAACGCGAACTATCCTGAAGGCGAAGGCCCCAAGCAGCACCTGCTGACGACGCTTGCAACGCTCAACCCCGAAAGCCTCGCGCTCTACTCGAAAAAGCTCGGGACGAGCCGCCCGAACGGCTACCCGCTCACCGGCACCTACGACCAGATCGCCGGCGGGCTGCCTGTGTTCAGCTCGAGCTCGTGCGGCAACCCGACCCCGTCGATCGACGGGCCGCCCAGCGAAGTCATCTCCGAAAGCCTGATCCTGAAACTGATCAACTTCCACATCGCCAACAGGCCCGAAACGTTCACCGGCTTCGCGCCAAAAGAAAAAGCCGAACAGGAAGAACTCGCGAAGGCCGAAAAACAGCCGGTCGGGGTCAACACCGTGCCTGCCCCGCCGTGCAGGCAGCAGGGCCTGAACAGCTTCAACGGCAAAGCCAGTCAGTTCCCCCACGTCGTCTACGAAGGAAAATGATGTCCGAGCCATACGATCCCGACGCGACCGCCGACCCGGAGTGGGCGGCAGACGCGCCCGAGCCGCAGGCGACGAGCGCCCCTTCCCCGGCCGACGACGACTTCGAGTTCCACACCAGCGGGCTGGAACTCGCCGGTCGCGAGGGCGAGTGGTCGATCCGCTGCAAGGACGTCGTCAAGCGACTGGGCGGGGTGCCGGTCCTGAACGGCCTCAACATGTCCTTCCCCGAGGACACGATCACCGTCGTTCTCGGCCCGTCCGGTACCGGCAAGAGCGTGCTGATCAAGCACATCATCGGGCTGATGTTCCCCGACTCCGGCGAAATCATCGTCAAAGACCAGCATGTCTCGCGGCTGACGATGCACGACCTGCTGGAGCTGCGGCGCAAGATCGGCGTGCTGTTCCAGGACGGCGCCCTGTTCGGCTCGATGTCGGTCTTCGACAACGTCGCCTTCCCGCTGCGCCAGCACACCGACATGACCGAGGCGGCGATCGCCGAGCGGGTGCTGCAGCGCCTACGTGACGTAGGCCTCGGCGACGCGGTCGACTCGGGTCCCTCGCAGCTCTCGGGCGGGATGCGCAAGCGCGCCGGCTTCGCGCGCGCGCTCGTGATGGAGCCCGACGTCGTGATCTTCGACGAGCCCGACTCGGGGCTGGACCCGGTCCGCACGGCGCTGCTGTGCGAACTGATCCAGGAGATGCACGAGATCTACAAAGGCACCTACATCGTCGTCACCCACAACATCGCCTCGGCGCGCCAGATCGGCGAATACATCGCCGTGCTCTGGCGCGGGCGGATCGTCGAAGCCGGCGACGCCGAGCGGATGTTCTCCTCCGACAACCCGTTCGTGCGGCAGTTCCTCAGCGGGTCCGCCGAGGGGCCGCTGACGATGGACTGACCGCCCGCCCGGGCCGGCGGCCGTTCAGGTGCCGGGCGCGACGGTGCGCAGCCCAGCGAGCCCGGCCGCGGCGCGCTGGCGCCCGTCGTAGCTGACGAAGGCGTCGATCGGCGCGACGTCGATCGCGGAGGCGAGGTGGATCGCATCGAGCGCGCGCAGCGTCGCCTCGTCGAAGGCGCCTGCCGCGGCGAGCAGCCCGCGATCGAGGGGAAGCAGCGCGAGCGCATCGAGCAGCGCCTCGGCCTGTGCCATCAGACGCTCGCCGGGGAGCTGCGGATCAAGGCCGGCTGCGCGGCGGACCGCTCGCGGGACCTCTGTCAGGACCAACTCGCTGGAGACGAGGTCAGCGTCGGCGAGGAAGCGTCGAAGCTCGGTGCTCTCGGGCTCCTCGCGCACGAGCTTCACGAGCGCCGAGGAGTCCAGGTAGAACAGCGGCACCGTCAGCGGTCGCCACGAATCTCATCCAACGCCCGGCTGAGCAGGCGCGGATCCCCCTTCAGCTCGAGCGGAGCCGGCAGGCTTCGGCGGCGGGGGCGGGACAACCTCCCCTCGGCGATCAGTCGGTCGAGGGCCGCACCGCTGCTCGGCGGAGGTCCGAGCTGTGCCACGGGCCGGTTGCGGTCGGTTACGAGCAGCCGCTCGCCCTTGTCCACGCGGCGCAGGTACTTGCTCAGGTTCTGTCTCAGCTCGGCGACGCCAACCGTGTTCATGTACATGAAAGTAGCAGGTTGGGAAAGGCGCCAGGCGCCCGGACAGCCCTTTCCCGTTTCTGAAAATCCCTGCAAAGCAGCGGGTTTTGACTCCGGCGGGAGAGAATGCGAACATATGTTCGTATGGTCGCCTGCGTGCATCTGCCTCGTTTCGAGCTGGTGGCTGCCGCCGAGGGGTCGAGCCTGGCCCGGCAGGCGCTCGCGGGCGGGGCGCTGGCGGTGGCGCCGCCGGTGTCCGCCGAGGGGGCAGCCGCGGCGGGGCGGCTGGGGGAGGTCTCAGGGGCCGCCGAAGCGCACGGCGTCAGCCGCGGGATGCTGCTCGGGGAGGCGCTGGCGCGCTGCCCCGAGCTGGTGCTGCTGCCCGGCAACCCGGTGCGGGTGGAGGAGATATGGGAGTCCTCGCTGCGCGCGCTCGAGTCGATCGGCGCGGCCGTCGAGCCGGCCGGGCCGGGGCTGGCCTTCTTCGACACCGACGGGCTCGGCGGCCTGCACGGCACGCGCGAGGGCACGATCGCGGCCGCGCGGCGAGCGCTGAGGCGGCCCGCCCGCGTCGGTCTCGCGCCGACGCGCTTCTGCGCGCTGGCGGCGGCGCTGGCGGCGCCCTCGCGCCGCGCGCTGGCGCTCGAGGGAGCGGAGGCGCGGCGCTGGATGGCGGGACGGCCGGTCGATTTGTTGGGACACCGCGAGAGTACGGCCGATCTCGTCGCGCCGCTGAGGCGGCTCGGCGTGCTCACGCTGGGCGAGCTGGCGAAGATCGGCCGCGGCGAGCTCACCGACCGCTTCGGCGAGGCCGGCGGGCTCGGCCACCGGCTGGCCTGCGGCGAGGACACCCCGCTGCGCCCGCGCCGCCCGCGCGAGCGCCTCGAGGAGGCGATGGGGGTCGGCGACGCCGCGAGCGGCGCGGCGCTGAAGCGGGTGCTGGGGGTGCTGGTCAGCCGCGTGCTGGCGCGCGCGGAGCGCCGCGGTCGGACGCTGCGCGGGGTGACGCTCTCGGCCGGGCTCGTCTCGGGAGGGAGCTGGAGCGAGCGCGTCGTCTTCCGCGAGCCGATCTCGGATCCCGAGCGGATCCTGCTGGCGCTATCGCTGCGCCTGGATCTGCTGCCCGCGCCCGCGGCGGCGCTGCAGCTCGCGGTCGAGGGCTTCGGGCCGCCGCAGGGCGAGCAGGGGACGCTGCTCGACCAGGGCCGGGGCGCCCGCCGCTCGCGGCTGGGCGAGGCGGTCGCGCAGGTGCGCGCCGTCGCCGGCCGCGACGCCGCGCTGCGCGCTGTCTGCGTCGATCCTGACTCGCGGGTTCCCGAGCGGCGGGTCGTGCTCGCTCCGGTGGCAGATGTCTGACGGACGCTGGACAAGCGAGACAAGGACGCAGCGAGCGTGGCGTGCTCTGCACGCGAGCGAGCGAGGACGCAGTCTCGCGCCGTGCAGCGTCCGTCAGGACGGCATGGAGGTCGTCTCGTGGCCAAGGCGCTGAACGCTCCGCGGCCGGCCCGCGTGCGCTGGGGCGAGGGTCTCCCTGTCGAGGTCGACGGGGAAGCGGTCGAGGCGATGCGCGAGTCCTGGCTCGTCGAGGACCGCTGGTGGGACGCGCCAAGCCGCTGCGCCGCCGCTACTGGGAGCTGATCGGCGTGCGCGGGCGCAACATCGTCGTCTTCCACGACCTGGACACGGGCCGCTGGTACGTGCAGAGATGACCGTGAGCACTTCGTCATACGGCGTCCTTACCCCATTCGGGGCACTTCGCGGTCGCTCGCGTGCAGAGCACGCCACACTCCCTGCGTCCTTGACCAACGGCTACGCCGTCGGTGCCCACTCGACTCACGGCCATCAGAGATGAGCCCGCCCTACGTCGAGCTGCACTGCCATTCGGCCTACTCCTTCCTGGACGGCGTCTCGCTGCCCGAGGAGCTGGCCCACCAGGCCGCCGAGCTCGGGCACGAGGCGCTCGCGCTGACCGACCACAACTCGGTGTCGGGGTCGATGGAGCTGGCGCAGACCGCCGCCGACTACGGCCTGCGGGCGATCCACGGCGCCGAGATCGACCTCGCGCCCGAGCGCGAGGCCGGCGGTCGGGCCGGCCCGCGGCCGGGCCCGCACGTGACGCTGCTGGTCGAGGACGATCGCGGCTGGCGCAACCTCTGCCGGATCATCACGATCGCTCACGAGCACACCCGCGACGGTCCCGGCCGGCGCGAGCTCGGCGAGCCGTCGATCGCGGTGGAGGCGCTGGCAGCTCATGCCGAGGGGCTCGTCTGCCTGACCGGCTGCGCTTCGCGCTCGGTTTTGGCCGCCCGCCCGCGCCGCGAGGCACCGGCCGGGGCCGTCGAGCCAGGAGCGGCGCGGGGCGCGATGCGCGCCCTGCTCGAAGGGTTCGGACCCGAGGCCCTGTACGTCGAGCTGCAGCGTCCCTACGCGCGCCACGACCGCGCCCGCAACCGCGCCTTCGCCGCGGCCGCCCGGCAGCTCGGGCTGCGGACGGTGGCGACCGGCGACGTCCATGCCCACTGCGCCTCGCGCGCCGAGCTGCAGGACGCGTTCGTCGCGCTGCGCCACCGGCTCACGCTCGACGCCTCCGAGCCGCTGCGCCGCGGCAACCGCAGCCACGTGATGACGACGCCGCGCGCGATGGCCAGCCGCTTCGCCGACCATCCCGAGGCGGTCGCCGAGACCGTGGCCCTGGCCGAGCGGCTGCGCTTCGATTTGAGCAAGGACCTCGGCTACCGCTATCCGGGCGCCGAGGAGGACGACGCCCCGCGGCGCCTGGCCGAGCTCTGCGCGGTGCGGCTGCAGGAGCGCTACGGCCCGCGCGCACCGAGCGCAGCACGGGCGCGGCGCGCCGAGGCCGAGCAGCGCCTGGAGCAGGAGCTGAGGGTGATCGACGGCCTCGGTCTGGCCGGCTTCTTCCTGCTCCACCACGAGATGCTCGAGCTGGCCGGCGAGGTCGCCGTCGAGGTGCGCGGGCCGGACTCGGTGCGGGCGCTCCTCGCGCCCGGCAGGGGCCGCGGCTCGTCGGTCTCCTCGCTGGTCTGCTACCTCACCGGGCTCTCGCACATCGACCCGGTCGAGAACGAGCTCGCGCTCGGGCGCTTCCTGCACGAGGACCTGCACGGGCTGCCCGACATCGACCTCGACTTCCCCCGCGACATCCGCGAGCGGCTGATCCCGCGCGTGCACGACCGCTTCGGCCGCGACCGGGCGGCCCTGGTCGCCGCCTTCCCGACCTTCCGCGTCCGCGGCGCCGTGCGCGAGCTCGGCAAGGTGCTCGGCCTGCCGCCTGGAGAGATCGAGCGGATCGCGCGCGGCGCCGACCCCTGGAGTCCGGCCGGGGAGCACGGCGAGGTCACCCTCGGCAGGAGCTCGGAGGACCCTGGTTTGTTGCCCGCCCACCCCTCCGACCGCCGCTCCTCGCGCTGGGGCTGGCTCGGGCGGCTCGTCGAGGAGGCGCAGGGCCTGCCGCGCCATCTCTCCCAGCACTCCGGCGGGATGATCCTCGCCACCCGCCCGCTGATCGACTGCTGCCCGGTCGTGCCGGCCGCGATGGAGGGCCGGCAGATGGTGCAGTGGGACAAGGATTCCTGCGCCGACGCCGGCTTCCTGAAGATCGACCTGCTGGGCCTGGGGATGCTCTCGGCGGTCGAGCGCTGCGTGGAGGAGGTCGCCCGCGGCAAGGGGGAGCGGATCGATCTCTCGCGGATCCCCTTCGACGACCCCGAGACCTTCCGCGCGATCCGCGCGGCCGACACCGTCGGCGTCTTCCAGGTCGAGAGCCGCGCGCAGATGCAGTCGCTGCTGCGCACCCGCCCGCGCAACCTCGAGGACCTGACGATCCAGGTCGCGATCGTCCGTCCCGGGCCGATCCAGGGCGGCGCCGTCAACCCCTACATCAAGCGCCGCCAGCGGTTGCGCGAAGACCCCGGTTACCGGATCCCCTACGAGCATCCGGCGCTCGAGCCCGTGCTCGCGGAGACGCTCGGCACGATCATCTTCCAGGACCAGGTCATGCAGGTCGCCGAAGCCTTCGCCGGCTACACGCCGGGGGAGGCCGACGGGCTGCGCAGGGCGATGAGCCGCAAGCGCTCGGGCGAGAAGCTCCGGCGCCACCGCGAACGCTTCATCGAGGGGGCGATCAGCCACTCCGGTGCCACGGCGGCGATCGCGGAGCGCGTCTGGCAGATGGTCGAGGGCTTTGCCGGCTTCGGCTTCCCCAAGGCCCACAGCGCCGCCTTCGGCCTGCTCGCCTACCAGTCGACCTGGCTGCGCGTCCACCACGGGCCGGAGTTCCTCTGCGCGCTGCTCAACGAGCAGCCGATGGGCTTCTATGCCCCCGACAGCCTCGTCCACGAGGCCGAGAACCGCGGCATCGCGATCCTCGGGCTCGACGTGAACGCCTCCGAGGTCCACTGCAGCGTCCAGAACGGCGCCGTGCGGCTCGGGCTCGGCTACGTCAAGGACGTGCCGGAGACCGAGATGCGCGAGCTCGTCGCCGAGCGCGGGCGCGGCGGGCGCTACCGCACGCTCGCCGAGCTCGCCGCCCGTTCTGGATGCAGGCGCGTGACGCTCGAACAGCTCGCCTGGTCGGGAGCCTGCGACGGGCTCATCGGGGTCCAGCCCGGCGTCCAGGCGGGTGCCGACCGCCGCACGGCGCTGTGGCAGCTCGGGCTCGCCTCGCCGGCACTGGGGCTGGAGGACCGGACCGCCGAGCGCGGCTCGCCGGCGCCCGATAGGCGGGCGGGCGCCACATCCGTCGGTGCCTCGCGCAAGTCCGGCTGGCAGCTGGCGCTGCCGCTCGAGCTGCCGTCTGCGCCGCCGCTTCGGAGGCTGGGCCGCTGGCAGCGGCTGATCGCCGACTATTCGACCAGCGGCGTGACGGTCGGCGACCATGCGATGGCCGTCCTGCGCGAGCGCCTGACCGCCCATCGCCTCGTCACGAGCGCCCAGCTCACCCGGCTGCCCTCCGGCTGCGAGATCGCGCTGGCCGGGCTCGTGATCGCCAGGCAGCGTCCCGGCACCGCCAACGGCACGATGTTCCTGCTGTTCGAGGACGAGTTCGGCACCGTCAACCTGATCGTCCCCCGGGAGGTCTACGAGCGCAGCCGCCATCTCGCTCGCGCCGAGCCGCTGCTCCTGGCACGGGGTCGGCTCGAGCGCCATCAGGAGGGCGCGCGCCCACCGGCCATCGAGCCAGGGGCGCCCCGCGCCGTCCCCGGGGAGGTGACCGAAGCCGACGGCGAGCCGGTCCGTCCGGTCATCAACCTGCTCGTGCGCGAGCTCGAGCCGCTCGAGCGCTATATCGAGGGCGCGCTCGGCGAGCAGGGGGAGAGCGGCGCGAGCGTGCACCGGCTGCCCGGCGCGGAGGAGGCCGCGGAGGACGGGCAGCAGGCCGACAGCCCGGACGGAGCAGAGGTCGGCTCCAGCATGCGCGCCGTCGCGCCGCCGATCCAGAGCTTTGCAATGGGTCGCCGGCGCTAGCTTCCGGTGCCGGCGTCGCGCTGGGCAATATCGTGCGGCCCATGAAGGCCGTCGTGCTGGACGCCGTCGACTCCGAGCAGTGGCGCGCCCTGCAGGGCGATGAGCTGCACCCCTGGGGCGGCGAGGCCGAAGCCCTCGAGTGGGCCGGCAAGCAGCACCACGTCGGCGTCCGCGGTGAGCAGGGAGAGCTGCTCGCGCTGGCCGGTGCGCTGGTCGCCGACGTGAAGGTGGGCGCCGGCGAGCCGTTCCCGGTCGCGGGCATCGGCGGCGTGATCGTGAGGCCCGAGATGCGGGGCCGCGGTCTCGCAAAGCTCGTCATCGATGCGATCCTCGACGTCGCGCGGCGGCTCGGGCCCGAGCGCGCGATGCTGTTCTGCCGGACGCCGCTGATCACGCTCTACGAGCGCTTCGGCTTCCGGGCGATCGACGCTCCCGTCACCGCCGATCAGCCCGGCGGGCGCATCGAGATGCCGTTGCGGGCGATGTGGGCGCCGCTGCGAGACGGCGCCGGCTGGCCGGACGGCGCGGTCGAAGTGCTCGGCGAGCCGTTCTGAGTTTGCGCTCAGGCCCTCGGGCGCGAGCGCGTCGCGAGGGGCCCGCCCAGCGACTGCACGACGCGCCCGAGCGTCAGGCAAACGGCCGGCGCCCACCGGGGGAAGCGGGCGCCGGCCGCACCGGATGCGCCATCAGCCGGCGGCGGGCACCGGCTGCTTGCGCTCGGTCGCCTCGGCGTCGGTGACGGCCCAGGCGAGACGCTCGATCAGCTGCTCGGCCGCGTGGCCGTCGGACAAGTGGATCGAGCTGACCCGCTCGTCGAGCAGGACCGGGCCGGCTTCCCCTGGCTGTGGACGTCCGCGGGCGGCTGTGGGGTCGGCCGCCACGATTATCCTGGCCATGAATCGCTCCTTCCGATTGAGGCTCCCTCCTCCGAGAGACACGGTGCCCGAGCGACATGAAGCCCCGGTTAAGAGTTTGTGTCGAACCGGCGTTGCTGTCGCCCGTCTGACCGGTTCAAGGTGCAGTCGCAACTACTCTGTGCGGATCGCGCGCCTCGGCGACACAGACCTCGACGTGTTCCCGCTGTGCCTCGGCGGCAACGTCTTCGGCTGGACGCTCGACGAGCCGGGGTCGTTTGCGGTGCTCGACGCATACCGGGAGGGGGGCGGCAACTTCATCGACACCGCCGACTCCTACGGGCGGCGCGGCGCCGGCGAGGGGTCCTCGGAGGAGCTGATCGGCCGGTGGATGGCCGCTCGCGGCAACCGCGACGAGCTCGTCCTCGCGACCAAGGTCGGCGTCTCGACGACGCGACGCGGGCTGTCAGCCGAGACGATCGCCGCCGCGTGCGAGGAGTCGCTGCGGCGTCTGGGGACGGACCGGATCGACGTCTACTACGCCCACCAGGACGATCTCGACACGCCGCTCGAGGAGACGCTGGTGGCGTTCGCGACGCTGATCGCGCAGGGCAAGATCCGCTATGCGGCAGCCTCCAACTACAGCCCTGAGCGCCTCGAGCAGGCGCTCGAGCTCGGGCGGCAGGCGGAGCTCGCCGGCTTCGTCGCGCTGCAGGCCCAGTACAACCTGATGGAGCGCGGCTACGAGCGCGAGCTCGCCCCGATCTGCGCCGCCCACGATGTTGCGTGCCTGCCCTACTTCGGTCTCGCGATGGGCTTCCTCACCGGCAAGTACCGCCCGGGCGGCGGCGAGATCGACAGCCCGCGCGCCGCTCGCGTGGTCGAGAGCTACCTCAACGAGCGCGGCATCCGCGTGCTCGAGGCGCTCGACGAGATCGCCGCGGCGCACGAGGTCAGCGTCGCGGCCGTCGCGCTCGCCTGGCTGGCCGCCCAGCCGACCGTGGCGACGCCGATCGCGAGCGCCCGCTCGGCGGAGCAGCTCGCGGAGCTGCTCCAGTTCGTCGATCTCGAACTCGACGCCGGGGAGATCGAGCGGCTGTCCGCCGCGAGCGCCTAGCCGCGCGCGGCGCTCTCAGCCGCGCGCCGTGAAGCTGAGCGCCTGCTGGTCGGCGTCGCGCAACCGCAGCTCGCCCAGCACCTCGGCCTCGGTTCCTGCGCCGCCCGCGGCGGCCTCGAGTCGCTCGAGCGCCGCGGATCCCCCCAGCTCGAACCCCACCAGCCGCAGACCGGGGGAGTCCTCCGGCGCCGGTGCGCCGCCCGCGCTCTGCCAGGAGTTCAGGCCCACGTGGTGGTGGTAGCCGCCGGCCGCGAGGAACGAGGCCGACGGGATGCGACCCTGCTCCTCGAAGCCGAGGCCGGAATAGAAGCGCTCCGCCGCGTCCACGTCGGCGACCTTCAGGTGGACGTGTCCGATCGCGGTGCCCGGTGTTACGCGCGGTTCGGGCGCGCCCGTCGATGTCGCGAGCAGGTCGTCGAGATCCAGCGGCGCGGTGAAGATCTCATAGCCGCCGCCCGGCCGGCGCCCCCACCGCTCGCGGGGCCGGTCGGCATAGACCTCGATGCCGAGTCCGTCCGGGTCGTCCAGGTACAGCGCCTCCGAGACGCCGTGGTCGGAGGCGCCGGTGAACGGCCAGCGCGATGCGCCGATGCGGCGCACGGTGTCGGCCAGCGAGGACCGCGACGGGTGTAGCCACGCGACGTGGAACAGCCCCGTGCTGCGCGGCGGCGCCGGCCGCGCGCCGGCCGGGAGCGCGACCAGCTCGAGGGCCGGGTCCGCCGGATCGGCTCCGAGCAGCGCGCGCTGCTCGCCTGTGCCCGCCAGGGTATCGCGCTCGATCAGCGGCAGCCCGAGCACGCGCTCGTAGAAGTCGGCGCTCGTCTCGAGGTTCGAGACGGCGAGGCGCGCGAGGCGGATCCGCAGCGACGGGTCGATGGTCGGCACGTTCAGAGGGTAGTGTGGCGGCGTGCGCTACCGTCGGCTCGGCTCGAGCGAGATCGAGGTCTCGGAGATCAGCCTCGGCTCCTGGCTGACCTACTCGGGCGGGGTCACACACGAGCAGGCCGTGGCCTGCGTCGAGGCGGCCTTCGACGAGGGCATCAACTTCATCGACACAGCCAACGTCTACGGGCGCGGCGCCGCCGAGACGCTGCTCGGCGAGGTTCTCTCCGCGCACGAGCGCTCCTCCTACGTGCTCGCGACGAAGCTCTACTTCCCGATGTCGGACACCGACCGCGGCCTCTCTGCGGAGCAGATCCACAAGCAGATCGACGCCTCGCTCGGACGGCTGCAGACCGACTACGTCGACCTGTACCAGTGCCATCGCTTCGACGGCGACACGCCGTTGGAGGAGACGATGACCGCGCTCACCGAGGTCGTCGGCGAAGGCAAGGCCCGCCACATCGGCTTCAGCGAGTGGCCGGTCGAGGAGATCGAACGCTCGCTCGCGATTCCGGGCGTAGAGCGCTGGGTCTCAAGCCAGCCGCAGTACTCGATGCTCGTGCGCCGCCCGGAGGCGAGCGTGATCCCGCTGTGCGAACGGGAGGGCATCTCGCAGATCGTCTGGTCGCCGCTCGCGCAGGGCGTGCTCGCCGGCCGCTACCGCCCCGGCGAGGCTCCGCCGCCCGACTCGCGCGCCGCCAGCGACAGCATGGGCGGCTTCATCGGCGCGCTGATGACCGAACCGGTCCTGCAGGCGGTCGAGCGGCTGCGCGATGTGGCCGCGCAGGCGGGGCTTACGATGCCCCAGCTCGCACTCGCCTGGGTGCTCCGCGAGCAGAACGTCGCCTCGGCGATCGTCGGCGCGAGTCGCCCTGAGCAGGTGCGCGCCAACGCGTCCGCGTCGGGGATCGTGCTCGATGAGCAGACGCTCTCGGCGATCGACGCCGCGCTCGGCGACGTCGTCTACCGCTGAGGCGATGGAGCTGGAGAGCGCCAACTTCGGGGATCAGCGGTTCGTGTTCGCCGACACCGGCGAGGGGCCGCCGGTCGTCCTGTTCCACGGCTTTCCCGACACCCCGGCCGGCTGGGCGCCGACCGCGCAGGTCCTGAACGCGGCCGGGTACCGGGCGATCGTCCCGTTCCTGCGCGGCTACCACCCCGACACGATCGTGCCTGGGCGCCGCTACGGCAGCAGGGAGATCGGCGAGGACGCGATCAGGTTGCTCGACGCGCTCGGGCTCGACGCCGCGGTGCTCGTCGGACACGACTGGGGCGCGGGCGTCGTCTACCAGGCCGCCGCCCAGGCGCCGGAGCGCCTGAGCGCGCTGTGCGCCGTGGCGATCCCGCACCCGCGCAAGATCAGCCGCTCGCTCGCGCTGCTGTGGCGGGCCCGCCACTTCATCACGCTGCGCCTGCCGACCGGGCCCTGGCTCGCGCGCCGCAACGACTTCGCCTACCTCGACGCGCTGATGCGCCGCTGGGCGCCGCGCTGGTCTGGGCCCGAGCGCGAGGCCACCCTCGCCGAGGTCAAGCGCTGCTTCGGCGATTCGGAGGTGCTGCACGCGGCGCTCGGCTACTACAGGGACTCGCGCCCCGGCGGCGAGCCGGGCGAGCTTCACATGCCGACGATGATCGTCGGCGGGACCACGGACATCATCGAACCGTCCGCGTTCACGGAGTCGGCCGAGCTGCTCGCCGGGCCGCACGAGATCGTGATCGCCGAGGGCGCCGGGCACTGGCCGCACCGCGAGGCCGCGGACCTGTTCCACGAGCGGCTGATCACATTCCTGGCCGCCTTGCCCTGAACTCCGGCGGGCGGCAGCTTGCCGGTGACACCGGCCCCCGCGCCGCCCGACCCAGTCAACGCGGGCCGGGCGTCGGCGCGGACGCAGCCGGGCGCTCATCGCGGCGCCACCACCAGCGTCTGGAACCCGCGCCCGACCGGCCCGTCGAGGTCGTGCAGCACGGTCTCCGAGAGGCCGGTGCCGCCCGCGTGCAGCAGCGTGCGGGCATCCAGGCCGATCCACTCCCCGCGCGGCTGGCGATGCAGGTGCACGTGCAGGTCGGCGTTGATGAACAGCCACTCCTCGAACGGCAGCGTCGCGCTGACCCCGTTGCCGAAGTCGGCGCTCGCGGTGAGCCGCGCCAGCGGGCTCGCGGGCGCCTCGTCGACGAGCGGGTAGCGCAGGCGCTGCCAGACACGGCCGGGGCCCGGCGTCCCTGGATCGTCGAGCCAGCGCATCTCCATCGCCGTGGCGGCGAAGCTCGTCTCGTCGACCTCGGGGTTGAGCGCGAAGCGGATCGGCCGGGCCTCGTCGGGGCCGGGCATGCGCTCGCTCGCGATCGCGCCGTCGGGCAGGCTCGGGCAGCTCGCCGGGGATCGCCTGCACCCGCAGCGCGCTCGCGCGGCAGATCAGCTGCTCGCCCTCGTCGCCGAGCTCGGCGTGCAGCTCCGCCGCGAGCTCCTGCACGCGCCGGCCCGGCCGCACCGTGCGTGTCACGACCCGCAGCGGCGCGAACGGGATCGGCCGCAGCAGCTCGAAGCCGAGCCGCGCGATCAGCGCCCCCTCGACCGGCTCGTGGCGCTCCAGCTCGGTCACGATCAGCGCGGCCGGCGCGCCGCCGTGCAGCGCCCGCGGGTCCCACGGCCCGCGCGCCTGCTCGCTCGGCTGAAAGCGCCCGCCTTCGGCGCTGAAGATCCGCTCTCCCATCGCCCGGCTCAGGCTGCGGACGGCTGGTAATCGACGGGCAGCGAGGCCACGAACTCGGCGAGCCGCCCCGGGTCGCGCAGGGGCGGGCCGTGGCCGAAGCAGGTCAGGCGCGGGCGCAGCGCGGCCAGCCTCCGCGCCGACTCCCGGTTGCGGGGCGGGTCCGGCGTGAACACGTCGGGCGGCTCGTGCAGGCCGCGGCGGCCGGTGCGGACGTTCATCCCGTTCAGCACGTCGCCGAGGATCAACACGCGGTCCGATTCGCGCCAGTAGGCGACCTGGCCGGGCGAGTGTCCGGGGGACTCGAGCACCGTGAAGCCGGCGACCTCGTCGCCCTCCGCGAGCGCCCGGGAGACGGGGTGTGGCGGACCGGTCCAGAAGCGCTGTTGCAGCGTGTTGATCCAGCCCGGCGCCTGCGAGTTGGAGATCCCGCCCTGCGTCTCCATCGCCCGCACGTCACCGCGGCCGCACCACAGCGGGATCCCGCGACGCTCGCAGACGACGTGGCTGCAGCCCTGATGGTCGGGGTGGGCGTGGGTCAGGGCGTGCGCGCTCAGCTTCACCGAAGCGATCTGGCGGAAGATGCGCCGCTCGGCCTGCTTGGTTGCCGCGTCGATCAGCACGTCCTGCGCGACGTAGACGTTGATCGCGTCGGGCGGCCAGCCCTTCAGTTGCCACAGCCCGTCCGCCAGCTCTCTCATCCGCTGCCCCTCCGCTTCGTGATCGCTCGCCCGCTCAGGTGCCGCTGCGCTCCCAGGTGAAGCCTCGCACAGCGAGGTAGATCCCGAGGGCTCCCCACAGCGCGATCACCGCCAGCGCGTCGAGGTTCTTCGACAGCGCGCGGCCGGTGACCATCGCACCGGAAAGGCCGACGATCAGCGGATGCAGCGGCAGCGCCTCGGCGATGCTGCGCAGAAAGCCGGGCGCGCTGCTCGAGTCGAACACGTAGAACGAGACGAACACGACCGGCAGGAAGACGGCGTTGACGTAAGCCGCGGTCGACTCGAAGTTCGGGATCGCGTGAGCGAAGGCGACGCCGAGCGCCGCCAGGCAGACGACGCCGGCGAGCACGAACACGATCAGGGCCAGCCATTCGCGCGGCCAGCCGATTCCGAAGAGGAGCCTGCCGGCGAGGATCACGATCGCGATCTGCAGCGCGCAGTTGGTGACGGCGTTCGCGGCGACGCCGCCGAAGTAGGACAGCGTCGGCAGCGGCGTGCCGCGGATCCGCTTGAGCACACCGCGTTCGCGCAGGAACACGATGTTGTAGGCGAGCGCCGTGAACGTCGTCGCCATCACGCTCATCGCGGCGATCGCCGGCAGCAGCTTGTCGAGGTCGCGCTGGCTGCCGCTGAGGATCGCCCCGCCGGCCGCCAGGAACAGCAGCGGCAGCACGAAGTTGAAGAACGCCGCGCTCGGGTTGCGCCAGAACATCTTGCGCTCCAGGCGGTACTGGCGCCAGCCGAGCACGACGGTGCTGGTGCCCGCTCGCCCCCCGTCAGGCATCGGCCGTCAGCTCCATGTAGACGTCCTCGAGCGTCGGGCGGGAGACCGACAGCTCGCGCGGGCGCCAGCCCTCAGCCAGTGCCCGCCCGGTCAGCTCGTGCAGCGTCGCGGTGGGGTCGTCGGTGTCGAGCTCGACGAGCTCGCCCTCGGCGTCGCGGTAGCTGATCCGGTAGCGCTCGCCGGCGCCGCCGACGCCGAGCTCGCGCGGCGGGCCGATCGCCAGCACGCGCCCGTCCTTGACGATCGCGACGCGGTCGGCCAGCTCCTGGGCCTCGTCGAGGTAGTGGGTCGTCAGCAGGATCGTCTTGCCGAGGTCGCGCAGCGAGCGCACGGTTGCCCACGCCGCCCGGCGCGCCTCCGGGTCGAAGCCCGTCGTCGGCTCATCGAGGAAGATCAGCTCTGGGTCCCCGACGAGCGCCAGCGCGAAGTCCAGGCGGCGCAGCTGCCCGCCCGACAGGCGGCGGCAGCGGACCTCGGCGACCGGCTCGAGGCCCGCGAGCTCGAGCACCTCCTCGACCCGCCGAGGATGGGGGTAGAAGCCGGCCCAGTGCGCGAGCGCCTCGCGCGGCGTGATGTGGCCGTAGATGCCTGCGGCCTGCAGCACGATCCCGATCTGGCGGCGCAGCTCGATCGAGCGCCGCGCGGGGTCGTGGCCGAGCACCGACACGGTGCCCGCACTGCGGCCGCGGTAGCCCTCGAGGATCTCGACCGTTGTGGTCTTACCCGCTCCGTTGGGCCCCAACAATCCGAACACCTCGCCCCGCTCGACGGTGATGTCGATCCCGCGCAGCGCCTCGAAGTCGCCGTAGGTCTTCCGCAGCTCGCGCACCTGTATCGCCGGGCCGTGCTCGCTCACGCCTCGATCATCTCAGCAGCCCTTTGCGGCGCGCACCCTGAACGGGCTCTCCCGACGGCGGGGATGGGCGATCGCGCCTCCGTGCGGGGAGGCATGCGGGCGGCCGCGCTGCGGGCCCGCGGGGCCCGCCCTACCAGTGCACGCCGCGCGTCAGCGTGGCCATCGCGATCTGCTCGAAGGACGCGTGTTCCTCCACGTCCTTCTGGCCCTTCGCGGCCGCCGAGTCCGGGAACACGCGGTAGCCGAGGTGCAGCAGGCGGTCCACCATGCTCGGTGAGAGGCTGTAGAGGACTTCCCCGAACTTGCCGAGGCGCGTCCCCATCTCCTTGGGCCGCGAGCGCAGCGCCTCGCAGATCATGTCGGCGGCCTCCTCCGGGCTGAGCGTGGGGAAGGCGTCGTACATTTTGGTCGGCGCGATCATCGGCGTGCGCACGAGCGGCATGTGGATCGTCGTGAACGTGACGCCGTCGCCGATCACCTCGGAGGCGACGACGCGCGTGAAGGCGTCGAGCGCCGCCTTCGAGGCGACGTACGCCGAGAAGCGCGGCGGGTTGGTCTGGACGCCGATCGAGGAGACGTTGACGATGTGCCCGGAGCCACGCTCGCGCATGTGCGGCAGCAGGCCGATGATCAGCTTCACCGCGCCGAAGTAGTTGAGCTGGATCGTGCGTTCGAAGTCGTGGAAGCGGTCGTAGCTGAGCGCGATCGAGCGCCGGATCGAACGGCCGGCGTTGTTCACGAGCATGTCGACGTTGCGGTGGTCGGCCAGCACGCGCTCGATCAGCCCTTCGACCGACTCCATCTCGGAGATGTCGGCCGCGTAGACGTAGGCGGTGCCGCCGGCCGCGACGATCTCCGCGCGCACTTCCTCGAGGCTGTCGACGTTGCGCGCGACCAGCAGCGGCACGCCGCCGGCCGCCGCGAGCTTCAGCGCCGTCGAGCGTCCGATCCCCGACGAGGCGCCGGTGATCATCACGTGGCGGCCGCCGAGCGCCTCCCGCAGCGTGCGCCCGCGCCCCATGTTCGGCTCCATCTCGCGCTCCCAGTAGTCCCAGAGCCGCGGCGCGTATTCGCGCAGCGGCGGCGGCTGCTCGAGCTGGGTGCCGGCCAGCGCGCGGCCGGCCTCGTGGGTGTCGAAGCGCGGCACCAGCTCCATGTGCGCGACCACCTCGCGCGGGACGCCGAGCTCGCGCAGCGCGATGCCGGAGACCTGCTTGAAGGGCGGCAGGGAGGCGGCCAGCGCGAGCGGCCACTTCGGCAGCGGGTCGATCAGCCGTTTGTCGACGTTGACGGCGAAGCGCGGCGCGTGCGCGGCCTCGGACAGCTCGTTGATCAGGTCGACGACCTTCTGCGGGCGCGGGTCGGTGAGGTGGAAGGCCTGGCCGTCGAGGTCGGGCTGGTGGGCGATGTGCTCGAGCGCGCCCGCGACCCAGTCGACGGGGACGATGTTCGTGTAGCCGAGGTCGAGCCCGACCAGCGGCACCCATTCGGGGACGACGCGGCGCAGGCGCTGGATCGCTTTGAAGAAGTAGTAGGGCCCGTCGATCTTGTCCATCTCGCCGGTCTTCGAGTCGCCGACCACGATCCCGGGCCGGTACACCCGCCACGGCACGTAGGGCTGCTCGCGGACGATCCGCTCGGACTCGAACTTGGTGCGGTGGTAGGGCGAGGGCAGGCGCTGGTTCTCGTCGAACATGCTCTCGTCGAAGACGCCCTGGTAGGTGCCCGCGACCGCGATCGAGGAGACGTGGTGCAGGTGCCCCGCGTCGAGTGCCCGCGCCAGTTCGACGGCGTGCGTCGTGCCGCCGACGTTGACCGCGGTGTTGCGCTCGGCGGGTGCGGTCATGTCGTAGACGGCGGCGAGGTGGAAGAAGTGCTCGATCTTTCCGTGCAGCTCGGCGACCTGGTCGCTCTCGATGCCGAGCAGGGGACGGCGCAGGTCGCCGACGACCGGCTTCACGCGCTCGGCCGCCGAGGCACCCGCGGCCACCGTCCAGCGCTCGACGAGGTCGTCCAGGCGCGCGCGGCTGCTCTCGCGGACCAGCACGTAGACGTCCCCCTGACGTTTCTCGAGCAGCCCCTCGACGAGCCGGCGTCCGATGAAGCCGGTAGCTCCCGTGACGAAGTAGGCCATTGCCGGCAGAGACTACCTGCAACCGGCCGTCAGGCGCCCGCGCCCGCGCCGCCGCGGCCCTCGCCGGCCGCGAACCGCGCCGCCCCGCGGGCCCCGTCTTCGAAGACCTCCGGCCCCGCCTGGGCCTCCAGCGCGAGCGCATCCGCCAGCGGCATGCCGAAGCCCTCGATCGCGGCGCGGCGGTCGGCGAGCATCGTCGACTGGGGGAAGCTCGCGAGACCCTCGGCCAGCTCCAGCGCGCGGTCGAGGTGGCGGCCCTCCGGGACGACCTCGGTCAGCATCCCCATCGCGAGCGCCTCGGAGGCGTCGATGATGCGGCCGGTCAGGATCAGGTCCAGCGCTCTGCCCATGCCGACGATCCGCGGCAGGCGCTGCGTGCCGCCGTCGATCAGCGGCACGCCCCAGCGCCGCTCGGGGTAGCCCAGTTGCGAGGACTCGGTCGCGATCCGCAGGTCGCACCACAGGGCGATCTCGAGGCCGCCGGCGAGCGCGAAGCCGGAGATCGCGGCGATCGTCGGCTTGGAGGGCGTGAGGCGCGTGAAGCCCATCGGGCCCTCCGCGCTCATCAGCCGTCCCGCCATCGTCGCGGTCGCCTTCAGGTCGGCGCCCGCGCAGAAGGCGATCCCGCCGGCGCCGGTCACGACGAGAACCCGAGCGTCGTCGTCGCGCTCGAACTCCAGGTAGGCCTCGTGCAGAGCCGCGGCGGTCGGGCCGTCGACGGCGTTGCGGCGGTGCGGGCGGTCGATCGTGATCAGCGCCGCGGCGCCGCGGCGCTCGTAGCTGACCGCGTCCCGACCGCTCGGTTCGGCCGCAGCCATCGCTTTTCGGGGCCCGCCCGCCTTGCTACCAGCCGCCGCGCGAGCGGCCGGAGCTGAGCTGCTTTTCGCCCGCTTTGCGCCGTTCCTTGCGCCGCTCGAGCGACCGCTGGAGCATGCTCATCAGGAACACGAACAGCGCAAAGAAGATGATCACCGCGAACCCGAAGTTCGTGACGACCTTGTCGTCGGTCTCGCCGTAGAAACCGCGCCCGTCGTTTTCGGCGTGGGCGACGGAGGCCAGCGCGAGAGTGAGCAGCAGGGCGTAGGGGACGATCGCGAGCCAGAGGCGGCGCATCGCGGCCGATCTTAGTTCAATCGAGGATTTGAGCCCACCCACCCTGGCTCCGCACGGCCCTACCATCAGCAGCCGATGGCGCTGCTGATCGCATCCGACCTGCACAAGGACATCGCCGGCGAGCCGCTGCTGCGAGGAGTCTCGTTCAAGCTCGAGCGGCGCGAACGGATGACGATCGCCGGGCGCAACGGCGCCGGCAAGACGACGCTGCTGCGGATGCTCGCCGGGGAGACCTCGATCGACCGCGGCGAGCTGTCGGTCGCGAAGGGCGTGCGGATCGCGCTGCACGACCAGCGCCCGCCGCGGGAGCGCGCCGTCGCGCTGTCCGAGTACGTGCTCTCAGGCTGCGCCGAGGAGCTCCAGATCGAGGCCGAGCTGGCCCGGCTCGAGGGCCGGATGGCCGCCGGCGAGACCGACGAGGCGACGCTGGCGCGCTACTCCTCGGCGCAGGCTCGCCTGGAGGCCCGCGGCGGGTACCTGTGGCGCGCGCGGGCGACGAGCATGGCGCACGGGCTCGGCTTCCGCGACGAGGACCTGGAGCGGCGTCTTGACACCTTCTCCGGCGGCCAGCTGACGCGCGCATCGCTGGCACGCGCGCTGGCCACGGGCGCCGATGTGCTGCTGCTCGACGAGCCCACGAACCACCTCGACATCGCCTCGCTGGAATGGCTCGAGCAGACGCTGACCGAGCTCGACGCGGCGGTCGTGCTCGTCGCCCACGACCGCTGGTTCCTGGAGGCGGTCGGGACCGCCGTGCTCGAGCTGATGGAGGCCCGCCCACCCGCTCGCGCTTCTTCGCCGGGAGCTGGCACAACTGGCGCAAGGAGCAGGCCGCGCGCGAGATCGCGCTCGGCAAGGCGATCGACCGCCAGCAGGCCGAGATCGAGCGCATGGAGCGCTTCATCGAGCGCTTCCGCTACAAGGCGACGAAGGCCAAACAGGCCCAGTCGCGCGTGAAGAAGCTCGCCAAGATGGAGCGGATCGAGCGCGATCCGGCGGACGGGCGCTCGCTCGAGTTCCGCTTCGCCGCGCCCGAGCGGACCGGCCGCGTGATCTTCGAGCTCGAGGGCGGGCGGATCGAGGTGGGGGAGGCGCCGGTCGTGCTGCTCGAGGGAGCCGAGCTGTGGCTCGAACGCGGCGAGCACGTGACGCTCGTCGGCCCCAACGGCACCGGCAAGACGACGCTGATCGAGACGCTCTCCGGACGCCGGCCGCTGGCGGCGGGCAAGCTCTCCACCGGGCACAACGTCAAGGTCGGCTACCTCTCCCAGCACGCCGACGAGATCGGCGCGGGCGGCGATCAGAACCAGAGCGTGCTCGACGCCGCGCAGCGCGCGACGAACCTCACGCCGAACAAGGCGAGGGCGCTGCTCGGGGGCTTTCTGTTCTCCGGCGAGGAGGTCGAGAAACCGCTCGCGGGGCTCTCGGGCGGGGAGCGCCGGCGTCTGTCGCTCGCGATCCTCGTCCAGTCCGGCGCCAACGTGCTGATCCTCGACGAGCCCACCAACCACCTCGACATCGAGAGCCGCGAGGCGCTCGAGGACGCGCTGCGGGCATTCCCGGGCGCCGTCCTGCTCGTCTCCCACGACCGCGCGCTGCTGGACGCGGTCGGCAGTCGCACGATCGCGGTCGAGGAAGGTGCGCTGCACAGCTACGAGGGCGGGTGGGCGGATTACTCGCGTATGCGTGAGGAACTTGAGCTCGGACGGGGGGAGCCGCCGCATGCGAGTCGTTGGGCGGGGAGCCGGCGCATGCGCCGGCTCCGGCGAGGCCGCATGCGGCCTCGCCTGGGGCCGCGCATGCGCGGCCCCACGGAGGGGCGCATGCGCCCCTCCGCCCACCGGCGCATGCGCCGGTGGGCCCAGTAAAAGCTCAGACAGGAACGACCAAGCCGAGGCGCAAGCCGAAGGCCGACGGACCATCGAAGAACCGGCTCAGAGCGCAGCAGAAGGCCGAGCAGGCCGTTGAGGAGGCCGAAGCCGCGCTCGCGGCGCTCGAACGGGAGCTCGTCGATCCGGCCGCCTGGGCGACGCGCTACGAGGCCGCCAAGTCCGAGGCCCGGCACACGGCCGCGCGCCGGGCCGTCGAGGCCGCCTACGCGGAGCTCGAGGCGCTCGTCGAGTGAGCGGCGCGTACACTCGGGCTATGACCGGCGGGCAGCGGGCGGCGCGCAACATCGCGATCATCGTCGCCGTCGGTGCGGCGATCTACTTCATCCCCGGCGGCGGGCGCGCGGCGTCCGCCTTCGAAGCCTTCCTGTGGGCGGTCTTCGCGATCGGGATCGGCTACCTCGGCCTGCGGATCTACCGCGAAAACCAGTTCCGGCTCTCCGCGCTCGGCGACCGTCACCGCGGGCTGCTCTACGGCGCGATCGCGCTCGGCCTGTTCTGCTTCATGGCGCGCACTCGGATGTGGCAGACGGGCCTCGGCGAGCTCGCCTGGTTCGCCCTGATCGGGCTCGTGATCTACGCGCTGCTCGACGTGTACCGCCACTACCGCAGCTACTCCTGACCTCCCCCGAGCAAAGCGAGGACACCGATGCCGAAGAGCGACGGCGGCGAGGGGCAAGCGTCCGCTTCGGAATTGATCGACACCCGGATCGCGGAACTCGGCGACTGGCGGGGCGAGACGCTCGCGCGGGTCCGGAGCCTGATCAAGGAGGCCGACCCGGAGGTGGTCGAGGACTGGAAATGGCGAGGCGTACCGGTGTGGTCGCACGGGGCGATCATCTGCACCGGTGAGACCTACAAGAGCGTCGTGAAGATGACGTTCGCCAAGGGCGCCTCGCTCGATGACCCCTCGGGCCTTTTCAACTCCAGCCTCGAGGGCAACACGCGGCGCGCGATCGACATCCGCGAGGGCGAGGAGATCGACGAGGACGCGCTGAAGGCGCTGATCCGGGCGGCCGTCGCTCTGAACACGGCCTGAGCTCGGGCCCGGCCCTCATATCCTCGGAGCGTGGCAACAACGGACACCCGCCCCGAGGACACGCAGAAGGCCGTGAAGGCGCCCGGCGGCCTGGCCGCGCAGCGGCGCGCGCTGCCTGACCAGCCCGGCGTCTACCTGTTCCGTGACGGCGCCGGCCGCGTGCTGTACGTCGGCAAGGCGAAGTCGGTGCGCAAACGTGTCGCCTCCCACTTCTCAAAGGTCCAGGTGCGAAGCAGTCCCGGGCACGCCGAGATGATCGCGGCCGTCGAGCAGGTCGAATGCGTGGTGGTCGCGAGCGAGGCCGAGGCGCTGCTGGCCGAGCAGAGCTTCATCAAGCAGTACCGGCCGCGCTTCAACATCCGCCTGCGCGACGACAAGTCCTACCCGTTCATCGGCATCTCGCTGGACGAGGAGTTCCCGCGGGTCTACTTCACGCGCGAGCGCCACCGCCCCGGCCGCGCCTACTTCGGGCCCTACTCGAACGCGAAACGCGTCCGCTCGACGCTCGAGGTGCTCGCCAAGGTCTTCCAGTTCCGCTCTTGCACCGGTCCGGAGCCGGGGCGGCGCAGCGGCAGCCCGTGCCTGGACTACTACATCAAGCGCTGCGGGGCCCCGTGCGTCGGCTACGTCTCGCGCGAGGAGTACCGCGAGGCGATCGACGGCGTCAGCGACTTCCTCTCCGGGCGCTTCTCTGCAGATCGAGCGCGACCTCGAGCGGCGGATGCGCGAGGCGGCTGCGCAGGAGGAGTACGAGCAGGCGACGGTCGAGCGCAACAGGCTGCAGGCGGTCCGCTCGCTGCTCGAACGCCGGCGCGTGGCGGGCGACTCGGTCGGCACCTTCGACGCGATCGCGGTCGCCCTCGACGGGCGCGAGGCCAACGCGCAGGTCTTCCAGGTCCGCGACGGCGTGCTCTCCGATCGCCAGTCCTTCTACCTCTCGAACGAGACCGAGCGCGACCCGGGCGAGGTGGCCGAGGAGTTCATGCTCCAGTACTACGGCGGCCAGATCTCGATCCCGGCGCTGATCGTCGTGCAGCGCGAGATCGGCGAGCGGCCGGCGCTCGAGGCCGCGCTCGCGAGCCGGCGCGAGGGTCCCGTCGAGGTGCGGGCCGCCGAGCGCGGCGAGAAGCGGCGCATCCTCGAGCTCGCCGAGCGCAACGCGCGGCTGGCCCTCGACCAGGAGCGGCTGCGCTCCGAGCGCCGCCGCCAGGGCCGTGTCGAGGCGCTCGAAGGGCTGCAGCTCGCGCTCGGCCTCGACGCACCGCCGGTGCGGATCGAGTGCTTCGACATCTCCAACCTCGGCGGCACCCACACCGTCGCCTCGATGGTCGTCTTCGAGGGCGGGGCGCCGAAGAAATCCGACTACCGCCGCTTCAAGATCCGCTCCACCGAGGGCACGCCCGACGACTTCGCCTCGATGGCCGAGGTGCTCGAACGGCGCTTCGCCCAGTGGGAGCGCCAGGCCGACATCTCCCCGCACGACCCCGCCTACGACCCGAGCTTCGCCGCGCTGCCGAACCTCGTCGTGATCGACGGCGGCAAGGGCCAGCTCAGCGCCGGCCTCGGACCGCTGCAGGGCTTCCGCCGGCGCGGCGTCGCCGTCATCTCGCTCGCCAAGCGCATCGAGGAGGTCTTCCAGCCCGGCCGCGCGACGCCGCTCGTGCTCGATCACGCCACCCCCGAGCTGCAGCTGCTGCAGCGCGTGCGCGACGAGGCCCACCGCTTCGCGATCACCCACCACCGCAGCCGCCGCGACCGCGCCATGACCAGCTCCGTGCTGGACGGGCTGCCCGGCGTCGGCGAGACCCGCAAGCGCGCGCTGCTGAACCACTTCGGCTCGCCGGAGGCCGTGCTGGCGGCCTCGCAGGAGGAGCTGCAGTCGGTCCCGGGCGTGCCGGCGAAGGTCGGGCGGGATGTGCACGCGTATCTGCACCGCGCCGGCTAGCGCAAGATCTTCACCGCGCGTCCGTCCGCCACGGCACAATGACGATGACGATGGCCGTGATCAGGCCCCTGCGCCCCCTGCGCCCGTCCGCCGCCAGGGCGGAGAAGCCGGTCCTCGACTCGCGGCTCGAGGACCTCATCGTGATCACCGGCTTCTCCGGCGCCGGCAAGTCGACGGCGATGAACGTCTTCGAGGACGCGGGCTACTTCTGCGTCGACAACCTGCCGCCGGAGATGATCCGCTCCCTGGTCGAGCTGTTCGTGCACAAGGGGACCAAGGTCGAGCGCGCGGCCGTCGTCTCCGACGTGCGCGGCGGGGTCTACTTCGAGGGTCTGCAAGCGGTCGTCGACGACCTCGACGCGCTGGGCCTCAGCCACAGCGTGCTGTTCCTCGAGGCCGGCGAGCAGACGCTGGTCAACCGCTACAAGGAGACCCGCCGCCGCCACCCGCTGGCGCCGGACGGCAGCGTCGCCGCGGGCGTCGCCGCCGAGCGCGAGCTGCTCGTGCCGCTGCGCGAGCGCGCCGACCTCGTGATCGACACGACCGGCATGTCGGCCACCAGCCTGCGCGAGAAGATCGCCGCGGAGTTCCTGCCGCGCAAGACGGTCGGGCGGCTCGCGGTGACGTTCATGAGCTTCGGCTTCAAGCACGGCCCGCCGCGCGACGAGGATCTCGTCCTCGACGTGCGCTTCCTGCCGAACCCGCACTACGAGGCCGACCTGCGCGAGCTGACCGGCCTCGACCCCGAGGTGGTCGAGTTCATCGCCCGCGACGGGCGCCTCGAGGAGCTCTACGAGCGCCTGGACCCGCTGCTCGACTTCCTGCTGCCGCAGTACGTCGCCGAGGGCAAGGCGCACCTGATGGTCGCCGTCGGCTGCACCGGCGGGCGCCACCGCTCGGTCGCGATCGCCGAGCGCCTGGCCGCGCGCTACACCGACGAGCCCGACCTCGACGTGAGCGTCGCCCACCGCGACATCGACAAGGCTCCGCGCGGGGCGTAGTCCGCGGGATTCCCGCAGCGGCTCGGCGGCCTTCGACCGACGAGCCTGCGACAGCCGCTGATAGCCTCCGGGGCACGCCGGGCGCAGGAGCGCTGCTCCTGGTCCGGCATCGTTCATTTTTCGTCCAGGAGACAAACGAATGCCGCTACGGGTGGGAATCAACGGCTTCGGCCGCATCGGCCGCAACGTCTTCCGCGCCGCGAAGGCCCAGGGCCAGGCCGCCGAGCAGATCGAGTGGGTCGCCGTCAACGATCTGACCGACGCCGAGACGCTCGGGCACCTGCTCAAGTACGACTCGATCCACGGCCCCTACCCGGGGAGCGTCGAGGTCAAGGGCGAGTCGATCCTCGTCGACGGGCACGAGCTGAAGGTGCTCGCCGAGCGCGACCCCGGCGCGCTGCCCTGGGGCGATCTCGGCGTCGACGTCGTGATCGAGTCGACCGGGTTCTTCACCGACCGGGAGTCCGCTGCCAAGCACCTCGCCGGCGGCGCCAAGAAGGTCGTGATCTCGGCGCCGGCGACGGACCCCGACGCGACGGTCGTGCTCGGCGTCAACTTCGACGAGGTCTACGACCGCGACAAGCACGACGTGATCTCGAACGCCTCCTGCACGACGAACTGCCTGGCGCCCGTCGCCAAGGTCCTCCACGAGACGGTCGGGATCGACCACGGGCTGATGACGACGATCCACGCCTACACCTCCGACCAGCGCCTGCAGGACATGCCGCACAAGGACCTGCGCCGTGCCCGCGCGGCGGCGATCAACCTGATCCCGGCCTCGACCGGCGCGGCGAAGGCGATCGGACTCGTGATCCCCGAGCTGCAGGGCAAGCTGAACGGATTCGCCGTGCGCGCGCCCGTGCCCGACCGGCTCGGTCGTCGACCTGACGGTCGAGACCGCGCGCGAGACCAGCGTCGAGGAGCTCAACGCCGCGCTGAAGGCGGCCGCCGAGAGCGGTCCGATGCAGGGCTTCCTCGCCTACACCGAGGACCCGATCGTCTCGACGGACATCATCTCCTCGCCGTTCTCCTCGATCGTCGACGCCAAACTCACCGCCGTCATGGAGGGAACGATGGCCAAGGTGATCGCCTGGTACGACAACGAGTGGGGCTACTCGAACCGCGTCGTGGACCTCGTCCAGCGCGTCCTCTAGCCCGATGCGGAGCATCGACGACCTCGACGTGGCCGGGCGCCGGGTGCTCGTCCGGGTCGACTTCAACGTCCCGCTCGAGGAGCGCGCCGACGGCACCGTCGCCGTCGCCGACGACACCCGCATCCGCGCTGCGCTGCCGACGATCGAAGAGCTGCGCGCGCGCGGCGCGCGGCTCGTCCTCGCCTCGCACCTCGGCCGGCCGAAGGGCAAACCGGATCCGAAGCTGTCGCTGGCGCCGGTCGCGGCGCGGCTCGGCGAGCTGACCGGGGCCAAGGTGACGCTCGCGAGCGGCGTCTGCGGCGAGGACGTCAAGCGCGAGAGCGAGCGGCTCGCCGACGGCGAGATCCTGCTGCTCGAGAACGTCCGCTTCGAGCCCGGCGAGGAAGCCAACGACCCCGCCTTCGCCCGCTGCCTGGCGGAACTCGCCGACCTGTACGTCAACGACGCCTTCGGCACCGCCCACCGCGCCCAGGCCTCGACCGAGGGGGTCGCGCACCTGCTGCCGAGTGCCGCGGGCCGTCTGCTGACCGACGAGGTGCAGACGCTGCAGCGGATCCTCGAGCACCCGCGAGCGCCCGCTCGTCGCGATCGTCGGCGGCGCCAAGGTCGCCGACAAGATCGGCGTCATCGACCGCTTCCTCGTCGCTCGCCGACGCGATCCTGATCGGCGGCGCGATGTGCTTCCCGTTCCTGCGCGCGCAGGGTCACGAGGTCGGCGACTCGCTGTGCGGCGCCGCGGACGTCGAGCACGCGCGCCGCGCGCTCGCCGACGCGGGATCATCGCGGGCGCGGCTGCTGCTGCCCGTCGACCTCGTGATCGGCACCGCGCTCGTCGGCCGACGCCGAGCACCGCGTGCTCGACGGCGTCGACGTGCCCGAGGGCTGGATGGGGCTCGACATCGGCCCCCGCACCGCCGCCGCGCTACGCGCAGGAGATCGCGGCCGCCGGCACGGTGTTCTGGAACGGGCCGATGGGCGCCTTCGAGCTGGAGCCGTTCGCCGCCGGGACGCGCGCCGTCGCCGAGGCCGTCGCGGCGGCGCCCGGTCTGACGGTCGTCGGCGGTGGAGACTCCGCGGCCGCGCTCGCCCGCTTCGGCCTCGCCGTCAGACGTCGACCACGTCTCGACCGGCGGCGGCGCCACGCTCGAGCTGGTCGAGGGGGCGACGCTGCCCGGCGTGGCCGCGCTGGACGGCGCGGGGGTGGCCGGCTGATGGCCCGCACACCGCTCATCGCGGGCAACTGGAAGATGTACAAGACCGAACGCGAGGCCGAGGATCTGATCCAGGCGCTGCTGCCCCGGGTCTCGGCCGTCGACGGCGTCGACGTCGCGATCTGCGTGCCGTTCACCGATCTGCGCGCGATGGTCGACAGCGCGCGCGGCTCGCCGGTCGAGGTCTTCGCGCAGAACATGCACGACGAGCCCGAGGGCGCCTTACACCGGCGAGATCTCCGCGCCGATGCTCGTCGAGCTCGACGTGCGCGGCGTCGTCCTCGGCCACTCCGAGCGCCGCGCGCTCTTCGGCGAGACCGACAAGGCGCTCGCGCTGAAGGTGCCGGCGGCGCTCGAGGCCGGCCTCGCGCCGATCCTCTGCGTCGGCGAGACCGAGGAGGAGCGCGACGCCGAGGACACCGAGCGCAAGCTGCGCCACCAGATCAACGAGGACCTCGCCGGCGTGGACGCCGAGCGGCTCGGCGACGTCGTGATCGCCTACGAGCCGATCTGGGCGATCGGCACCGGGCGCGTCGCGACCCCCGAGCAGGCCCAGGAGGCGATCGCGTTCATCCGCGCGCTGGTCGCCGGTCGCGACGAGGGGGCCGCCGAGCGCCTGCGCGTCCTCTACGGCGGCTCGGTCAAGCCCGAGAACGCGGCCGAGCTGCTGGCGCTGCCCGACGTCGACGGCGCGCTCGTCGGCGGCGCCTCGCTGGAAGCCGAGTCGTTCGCCGCGATCGTCGCCGCCGCCGCGCGATGAGCGCTCCCGCGGGCCCGCTCCCGCCCGGGCCGGCGGAGCTCCCGGTTCCGCGGGCCTGCCTCGTCGTCCTCGACGGCTGGGGACTCGCCGAGCCCGGGCCCGGGCAACGCCGTCTCGCTGGCCGCCACGCCGGTCTTCGACGCGCTCTGGGCCGGCTATCCGCACACCTCGCTGGCCGCGTGCGGGCGCGCCGTCGGGCTGCCCGACGGGCAGATGGGCAACAGCGAGGTCGGCCACCTGAACCTCGGCGCGGGCGCCGTCGTGCGCCAGGACCTGATGCGGATCGACGACGCGGTCGCCTCCGGCGCGCTCGCGGCGAACCAGGTGCTGCGCGACGCGTACTCGGGCGCCGAGCGCGTGCACCTGATCGGGCTCGTCTCCGACGGCGGCGTGCATTCCTCGCTACGCCACCTGCGCGCGCTGATCGACCTCGGGCGCGCGCGCGGCGTTCCCGATCTCGTGGTGCACGCGTTCACCGACGGCCGCGACACGCTGCCCCACTCCGGCGCCGGCTTCCTCGCCGAGCTCGACGCGGCGCCGGGCGCCCGCGTCGGCTCGGTCGTCGGACGCTACTTCGCGATGGACCGCGACCGCCGCTGGGACCGCACGGCGCGCGCCTACGAGCTGCTCGTCCACGGACGCGCGCCGTACGAGGCGTCGAGCGGCGAGCACGCCGTCCGCGAGGCCTACGAGCGCGGCGAGACCGACGAGTTCATCGAGCCGACGCTCGTCGGCGACGAGGCGCGGATCCGGCCCGGCGACAGCGTGATCTGCTTCAACTTCCGCCCCGACCGCATGCGCCAGATCGTCCGGGCGCTCGCCGAGCCGGGCTTCGGCGAGGACGGCGAGGACCTCCCAGGCTGGCCGGGGCGGGGCGGATCGCGCGGGTGGGCGGGCACCCGTCAAACGGCTCGCGACGCTGACCGAGTACGAGGAGGGCTGGCCGTACCCGGTCGCCTTCGCACCCGAACGCCCCTCGAGCACGATCGCCGAGGTCCTCGCGGACGCCGGCGCGCGCCAGCTCCACGTCGCCGAGACCGAGAAGTACGCGCACGTGACCTACTTCTTCAACGGCGGCGAGGAGGATCCGCAGCCGGGTGAGCGCCGGGAGCTGGTGCCCTCGCCGCGCGACGTGCCGACCTACGACCACAAGCCGGAGATGAGCGCGCCTGCGGCCGCCCGGGCGTTCATCGAGGCCTGGGAGGCAGAGGACTACCGCTTCGGGATCATCAACTTCGCCAACGCCGACATGGTCGGCCACACCGGCGTGATCCCGGCGGCGGTGCGGGCGGTCGAGACCGTCGACGGCTGCCTCGGCGAGGTCGTCGCCGCCGTCCATCGCAGCGGCGGCGCTTGCCTGATCACGGCCGACCACGGCAACGCCGACCACATGCTCGAGCCCGACGGCAGCCCGAACACGGCGCACTCGCTGAACCCCGTCCCTGCGATCGTCACCAGCACCGCGGCGTCGCTGCGCGACGGCGGCATCCTCGCCGACGTCGCCCCGACGATCCTCGCGATGCTCGGGATCGAGCAGCCCACCGCGATGACCGGGCACTCGCTGCTCGCCGGCCGCTAGATTCCACGCTCGTGCAGGCCGCCAACGGCAACGTGGAGCACCCCATGAAGGGGCACCCCCCATGGCGGGGGGCAGGCGAGCAGCTCGCGACAGAGCTCGCCGCCGAGCGCGAGGGCCGCCTCTCGCGCAGGCTGCTCGGCGCCTTCTTCGTCGCGGCGGGGATCAACCACTTCGTCAACCCGCGCTTCTACGAACCGATCGTCCCGCCCTCGCTGGCCGACGAGAAGCAGCTCGTGGTGCAGGTCAGCGGCGTCGCCGAGCTCGCCGGCGGCCTCGCCGTCCTCGTGCCCTCGCTGCGACGGCCGGCGGGGGTCTACCTGATCGCGCTGCTCGCCGCGATCTTCCCCGCGAACCTCTACATGGCGCTCGAGCCGGAGCGCTTCGAGCGCTTCCCGCGCTGGGCCCTCTACGCCCGGCTGCCACTGCAGCCGCTGATGATGTTCTGGGCCTGGAGGGCGACCCGCCGCTGAGAAGGAATCCCCGGTCGCGGCGGAGCGACGCTGCTATGTTCGGATTGCAGGGGAGAGGATTCACCAAGATGGCAACCGCGACCGCAGTAGAGATAACGCCCTCCGATGAGGGGCTGACGCTCGGAGAGCTGAGGGCCTGGCGCGGCCTGCTGCGCGCGCACTCGTGCCTCGCCAAGCGCCTGGACGCGGAACTCGAGCGGGCTCACAGCATGCCGATGACCTCCTACGAGGTCCTGCATCACCTCGAGGAGGCAAACCGCGGCCGCATGCGCATGTGCGACCTCGCCGAGCAGGCCCAGCTGTCCCGCAGCGGGCTGACGCGGCTCGTCGACAGGCTCGAGCGCGACGGGCTGCTCGAGCGCTGCTCCTGCAGCCACGACGCCCGCGGCGCATACGCGTGCCTCACAGAGATCGGCCGCGAGCGCCTGCAGGAAGCGCGCGCCACCCATCGCGCCGCGCTCCGCTCGGCGTTCTTCTCGCGCTTCAGCGAAGAGGAGCTCTCGATGCTGGCGGACATGTGGGAGCGGATCGCTCCCTGCAACGGCCTCTAGAACCCCGGCCGCCACCCCTCGAAATCGACCGCCGCAAGGCGGTTTTTCATTGCCCGGCGGGGCACGCGTGCGGCTTGGCCGCTAACCCTCCGGCGAGCCCGGTTGGCCGGCCTGAGTGGACCCCGCGCTGCCGCGGGGCACGACGCCTGGCCGCTCCGCGCCGGGGCCCGCCTCAGGCGGTTCGCGCCGCCTGCGGGCGCGGCGGCGCAGGACGAAGAAGCTGATCGCCGCGAGCACGGCGGCGACCAGCCCGTAGAGGCCGAAGGCTTTGATCGCGTTGTCGGCTGAGCGCCCCAGGAAGTAGGCGATCAGGCCGATCGCCGTCGCCCAGCAGATTCCGCCGAGCGCGTTCCAGACCACGAAGGAGCGCCAATGCATCCGCGTCGCGCCCGCGAGCCAGGATGCCCACACGCGCAGCCCGAGGATGAAGCGCCCGAAGAACACGGCCTTCGGCCCGTGCTTTTCGAAGAACGGCTCGCCGACCAGCAGGACCTCGCGGCGCTGGCGCTCGAACGCGCCCGGCCGCTCGAGCGCCCAGCGACCGCCCTTGCGCCCGATCAGATAGCCGATGTTGTCGCCGACGATCGCAGCCGTCGCCGCCAGCACGATCACCAGCACGATGTCCAGCTTGCCCGAGCTCGACAGGATCCCGGCCGTGATCAGCCCGGTCTCGCCGGGCACCGGCAGCCCGCTGGACTCGGACATCACGATCAGGAACAGCAGCGGGTAGCCCGCCGTTTCGACGAGGTGTTCGACGTTGACGATGACCGCGAGCATCCTCAACGCCTAGCATGCCTGAGACCCCGAGCAGGGGGGCCGAGCCCGGCGGCAGCGCTACTTGGTGTTATCCGAGATCAGCTGCTTCAGCGCCGTGGCCGTCTGCTGGACGTTCGAGTAGACCACGTTGCGGAGCACGACCTTTGTGGGCGCCGGCGCCGTCAGCACGACGATCGCGACGATCACCAGCGCCACCGCGATCAGGCCGAGCAGGATCCCTGCGAGCCTGCCGCGCGAGGTGCTGCGCCGTTGCCTGGCCCGCGGCGCCGGCCCAGCGGCGGCCGGGCGTGAGCGCGGCGGGCCCTGGCGCGGGCGCCTCGTCGCGACGGCCGTGGGCGCGGTCCTGGCGCCGCGCCGGCCGCCGGCGAGCACCGTCGTCGCGTGCGTCTCGCCCGACAGCGGGCGCGTCGCGGCCGTGTCGCCCGGCCGGGCGGGTGGGATGCCGCGGGCGCCGTCGTGCAGCGCGCGGCGCATCTCGTTGGCGGTCCGGTAGCGCTCGCGCGGGTCGAGCGCGAGCGCCATCGCGACCGCATCGGCCAGCTCCGGGTTGACCGCCGCGACGAGGGTGTCGAGCGTGGGCGGCGCCTCCTGCTGCTGCTTCAGCGCGAGCTCGGTGAGCGAGCCCGCCTCGTATGGCAGCCGGCCCGCGATCAGCTGGTAGGTGACCACGCCGAGTGCGTACAGATCCGCGCTGGGACCCGCCTCCTCGCCGCGCGCCTGCTCGGGAGCCAGGTAGGCCGCCGTGCCGAGGACCGAGCCGACCTGCGTGATGCTCGACTGCTCGGTCGCCTTCGCGATCCCGAAGTCGGCGAGCTTGACCTCGCCTTCGCGCGAGCGCAGCAGGTTGCCCGGCTTGACGTCCCGGTGCACGACGCCGTGGCGGTGGGCGTAGTCCAGGCCCTCGCAGGCCTGTTCGATGATCGACAGCGCCTCGTCGACTTCCACCCAGCCGTCGTCGCGCAGGATCTCCGCGCACGACTGTCCCTCGATGTACTCCATCACGATGAAGTACTGGTCGCTGCCCTGGTCGCGGCCCGAGTCGAACACCTGGACGATGTTGGGGTGGATCAGCCGGGCGGCCGCCTGGGCCTCGCGCTGGAAGCGCGACACGAAGGCCGGATCGTCGGCCAGGTGCTCGGCGAGGAGCTTGACCGCCACCTGGCGCTCGAGCCGCAGGTCCATCGCGAGGTGCACCGTCGACATGCCGCCGAACCCGAGCCGGCCCTCGAGCCTGTAGCGCCCGGCGATCTCCTGGCTGCTCATTTGCCTTCCGATCCGCCGGCGCCGTTGCCGCCTTTGCCTTCCTCCGGCGCGCCCTGAGCGCCTTCGCCTTCGCCTTCGCCGGGGGCCGGAGTGCCGCCGCCGGTGCCGCGTTCGGGTTCTTCCTGTTCGCTCGGCGGCGTGGTGGGGGTGGTGTTGGTGGTCGTCGTTTTCGGAGTGGTCGTCGTCGGCGTCGACTCCGTGGTCGTTGTCTTCGGCGCCGTCGTGGTCGTGGTCTGGACGAGCGGCTGCGCGCAGGCTTCCCTGGCGACCTTGTGCAGGTTTTCGATGCCCAGCCGCAGTTTGCCCCTCAGCGTGGAGTTGATCGCGAGCGGCAGCACGGCGTAGTCCTGGTCGGTTTTCAGCAGCGCGGCTTCCGTCGCGGCGCAGTTGCCGTTGCCCGATTCGGCCGCCTGTTCAACGGCTTCGATGTCGCTCTGGAGCGGGCCCGCCTGGGCGGCCGGGATCAGCCCGTTGCCGGAGCTGCCGCACGCCACGAGCGCCGCGGCCGCGGCGCCGAGCAGCGCCGCGAGCACGACCTTTGCGGCCCTGGTCGCCGCTGTCCTCCGCGCGGTCACTGGCCGTACTCCAGGCGCTCGGCCAGCGAGTCCGGCAGCCGCGCCGCGCGGATCGCCGCCGCCGCGCCCGCGATGTCGTAGTCGGCGCGGTGGAACGTCGCGTCCATGCCGTCGAGGTCGAGCAGAAGCCACGCGGCCCGCGGGTCGCCGTCTCGCGGCTGCCCGACGCTCCCCGGGTTCAGCAGCCATTCGCCTTCGGCGAGAAGGAGGCGCGCGCCCGCCCGTCGCGGTTCGCCGGTCGCCAGCTCGCCGTCGCTGCGCCCGAAGGAGAGCGCCACGTGGCTGTGGCCGATCAGGCAGATGCGGTTGGGCTGCTCGTTCAGGCAGAGCTCGGCCAGCAGCGCCGAGAGCACGTACTCCCACACCGGGTCGCGCGGGCTCGCGTGGTAGAGACCGACCTTCGACTCCTCGCCCTGCGGGCTCAGCGTCTTCAGGAACTCGAGATTGGCCGGCTCGATCACCTCGCGCGTCCACTGCGCCGCCACGCTCGCGCCGCGGGAGAACTCCTCCAGCGACAGCTCACCGGTCACCGCCATGTCGTGGTTGCCGGCCAGGCACACGGCGGCGTGCTCGCGGGCCAGCTCGACGCAGGCATCCGGGTCGGCGCCATAGCCGACGAGATCCCCGAGGCACCACAGCTCGGCGGCATCGCTGGCGGCGACCGCCTCCAGCGTGGCCTCGAATGCCTGTCTGTTCGCATGGATGTCCGAGACGACCGCGACCTTCACAATCACTGCAGGGTAGGAACACCACCGGCAGGTCCGCGTTCCACGGCCAGCGCAGGCCGGGCGCGGAACCGCACCGAGCACTAGGTCGAGGTCGGTCCGCCCGACTCGCCGCCGCCGTACTCGGGCAGGTTCTTGATCCCCTCGCGCGTGAGCCACTTGGAGTAGTTGTCCTCCATCGCGTCGATCAGCTCCCGCATGAAGCGTGGCGAGAGGTTGACGCGCGCGACCACGACACCCGGCACCTCCTCGGCCTCGACCTCGTGGTCGACGCGCGCGAAGGTGACGGTGAACTCGTAGTCGGAGTGGCTGACGTTCGCGAAGTTCGCGTAGACGCCCCCCATGATCTCTGGGGAGAGGTGGATGTTGATGTGCCGCTCGGAGCCTGAGTCTTGCTCGTTCACACGGCTAGTATCGCAAGGCCCGAGAACGGATCCATGACTGCTCCCCCCGCCGCCAACGCACAGCCAGAGCCAGGGAGCCCGGATGAGCCGCTCGCCGGGCTGCGGGTTGCGCTGGCCGGCACCGTCGCCGAGCTGGCCGACGGAGCCGCCGCCGCGGACGGCGCGGCGGGGAAGTCCGCGCCCGAGCCGACACTGGAGCGGCCCAAGCGCGCGGAGTTCGGCGACTACTCGACCAACGCCGCGCTGCTGCTAGCGCCGCGGCTGGGCGCGCCGCCGCGCGAGCTGGCCGAGCGTCTCGGCGCGGCGTTGCAGAGCCGGCTGGGCGAGGACCTCGACCGCTACGACGTTGCGGGGCCGGGGTTCCTGAACCTGTTCATGTCCGACGCCTGGTGCCGCCGCGCGCTCGCGGCGGCGCTCGCCGCCGGGCCTCGCTTCGGCGCCGGCGGGGCCGTCGCCGCGGGCCGGGCTGAACGCGTGCTCGTGGAGTTCGTCTCAGCGAACCCGACCGGGCCGATGCACGTCGGCCACGCCCGCAACGCCGCCTACGGCGACGCCCTCGCTCGCATGCTGGCCTTCGACGGCCACCGCGTCGAGCGCGAGTTCTACATCAACGACGCCGGCAGCCAGATCGGCAAGCTCGGCGAGTCGATCGGCGCGCTCGCGCGGGGAGAGAAGGTGCCCGAGGACGGCTACCGCGGCGAGTACGTCGCCGAGCTCGCGGGCGAGCTGCCGGGCGCCGCCTCGCTGCCCGCGGCGGAGCTCGGGCGTGAGGCCGTCGCCGTGATGCTCGACCGCATGCGCTCCTCGCTCGCGACCTTCCGGGTGCTCGACTACGACCACTGGCAGCACGAGAGCGCCCTCCACGAAGGCGAGCCGAGCGCCGTCGAGCACACGCTCGAGGTGCTGGCCGCGCAGGGTCACACCTACCGCGACGACGGGGCGCTGTGGCTGCGCACGACCGATTTCGGCGACGACAAGGATCGCGTGCTGGTTCGCTCGACCGGCGAGCACACCTACTTCGCTTCCGACACCGCCTACCACCAGGACAAGCGCGAGCGCGGGTTCCAGCGCCAGGTCGACGTGTGGGGCGCCGACCACCACGGCTACGTCGCCCGCACGAAGGCGGCCTATCAGGCGCTCGGGGGAGACCCCGACGAGCTCGAGTTGCTGATCATGCAGCTCGTCCACCTCGTCCGCGCCGGCGACCGCGCGCAGATGTCCAAGCGCGCCGGCGAGTTCGTCACGCTGGACGAGCTCGTCGAGGAGATCGGCGTCGACGCCGCCCGCTGGTACCTGCTCGCCCGCTCGCACGACACGACCGTCGACCTCGACCTCGACCTGGCCCGCGAGCAGTCCGCCGAGAACCCCGTCTACTACGTCCAGTACGCCCACGCGCGCATCGCGTCGATGCTCGACCGGGCCGGGGCCGAGCGAGTCGAGCGGGCGCTGTCGGAGCTGGCCGCCGGCGGCGTGGACGGCGCCGCCGGCCCGCTGCATCCATCGGAGCGCGCGCTCGTCCTGCTGCTGCTCGGCTTCCCAGGCGAGATAGCCGAGGCCGTCGAGCGCCGCGCCCCCCACCGGCTCGCCGCCTACGCGCTCGAACTCGCCCAGAGCTTCACCGCCTTCTACCGCGACTGCCGCGTCGTCGGGGCCGAGCCCGCCGCGCTCGAGTCCTTCCGCATCGCCCTCTCCGTCGCCGCGATGAGCACGATCGCCCGCGCTCTGGACCTGCTCGGCGTCGCCGCGCCGGACCGCATGTAGGCGACCTGGAGCGGGCGGCTCAGTCGAAGCGGGCGAGGTCGGACTCCAGGCGCGCGGCATCGGCCGGCGGCAGCGGCGCCGGCGGCTCGGACGGCGACACACGGGAGCGCCGGCGCCAGCGCGGGAGCAGCACGACCAGCAGCGCGGCGAGCGCCAGCACCGCGCCGAGCGGCACGAGATAGGCCGCAAGGCCGATGCCGTGCCCGGCGGGCAGCCCGAGCACCGCCGCGCCGTACTGGCCGACGAGGGCGCGCTTGATGTCCGCTTCGCTCTGGCCCCGGTCGATCAGCGACTGGATGTAGGCGCGCTCGCGGTCGGCCTGCGGCGACTCGGCCACGTTCAGCGGGATCTTGCACGTCACGCACATCACCTGGCGTTCGATCTGCGGAAGCGAGGCGCGGGGCGGGGGCTGTTCGCCGCGGGCAACCGGGGCCGCCGCCAGCAGCAGCGACGCGAGGATCGAGCCGACCAGCGCCGGTATTGCGGGCCCGGCCCGGGCCGTGGCCGCTGCCGGCGAGCTCACCGCGATCGGGCCAGTTCGATCGCGCGGTCGACGAACGCCTGGGAGATCTCCCCGCGCTGCAGCGTCACGACGTGCCCGTCGCGGTCGACGATGAAGCTCTCGGGAAGCTGGTCGGTGCCGTATTCGCCCGCGAAGCCTCCGGTGCCGTCGCGGAGGTTGGGGTAGGTCAGGTGGTAGCGCCGCACGAACGCTTCGGAGTCCGGCGCGGCGTCCTTATAGGTCACGCCGAGCACGGTAGCGCCGTAGCGGCGCAGCGTGGGCTCGGCCCGCTGCAGCATCGGCGCCTCGGTCGCGCAGGGCAGGCACCACGAGGCCCAGAAGTTCAGCAGGACGACCTTTCCGCGCAGTGCCCGCAGGGAGCCGGCGCCGCTCCTGCCGAGCACCGGGAGCATCTGGCTCGCCCCGGGCGCGACCGGGCGTTTTCCTTCGTGCACCCGCGTGTCGAGCGTCCGGCTTTCCGACTGCGTCGCTACGCCGTACACCAGCAGGCCGATCACGCACGCGCCTGCCAGGGAGATCAGGATCGGCACGAGGCGCGGTCTCACGGCTCTGAAGGGTAGAGCGCGCCCTCCGGTGGCCGCGCAGGGTTCGCGGCCTCCGACCCATCGGCCGGCGCCCGCCGCGGCCGGCGCCGCTGCGCCGGTCAGGCGCGGGCGCTCACGCGATCGGCGCGCCGCTGACCCGGCCGAGGTCCGTGTACACGTTGACGCGTCCCCGGCGGGCGAAGCCCGCCAGCGTCATGCCCTGCCCGACCGCCAGCTCGACCGCGAGCGAGCTCGGCGCGCCGACGCCGACGAGGATCGGCGCCCCGGCGACCGCCGCTTTCCGTACGAGCTCGAATGAGACTCCTCCGGTGACGCACAGCATCCGCTCGTCGAGCGGCAGCCGCCCGGCGAGCAGCGCCCAGCCGATGACCTTGTCCATCGCGTTGTGGGGGGCGACGTCTTCCCGCACCGCCAGCAGCTCGCCCGAAGCGTCGAAGAGCCCTGTCGCCTGCACGCCGGCGCTGCGGCTGAACGCAGGCTGCGGGAGGCGGTCGGGCAGCACGGCGAGCAACGCGCGCCGGACCCTGGGACCCGGCCGCGGCGGCGGCGCGCGGACCGCCACCTCCTCGAGCGCGTCCTTGCCGCGCACGCCGCCGAGGGAGGTGGCGTAGGAGCTCCACCGTGCAGTCGTGCGCAGGAGCGGGCCGGCGACCTCGATCGTGTTCGCCGCGCGATCGCGCAGCAAGCCGACCCGCGGCGCGGCGTCGATCAGCCCCTCACCGAACAGGAAGCCCACGGCAAGCTCCTCGTCGTCGCCCGGCGTGCGCATCGTCACCGCGAGCGGCTCGCCGTCGACGCGGATCTCCAGCGGCTCCTCGATCGCGACGAGGTCGCTCGTGCCATCACGCACGATGCCCTTCAGCGCCCGCCCGAGAAACGCCTCGTCGCGGGACGAGCCGGTCGGGCGGGCGCGCGGCGCGCCTGCGCGAAAGCCGGTCACGTCAATGACATACCCGGTCCCGGAGCCCGCGGAAACCCCGCGGGTGCGCGGTGTGCCCCTCGCCGCCGTTCCCCCAGCGCGTCCGTCCGGGTAGGGTGTCTAGTCAGTGCCTAGACGAGAGGAGATGCCGCTGAGCCAGGCCGCGGCCGCGATCGGGGTCAGCGTCGAGACCCTGCGGCGCTGGGATCGCGCGGGCAAGCTCCGCACGCGCCGCGACGAGCGTGGCCGGCGCTGGGTATCCGCCTCGGAGGTCGCGCGGCTCGAGCAGGCGCCGCGGCGGCACCGCACGGGAACGAGCGGT
Source organism: uncultured Solirubrobacteraceae bacterium (assembly GCA_963721285.1). Taxonomy (GTDB): domain Bacteria; phylum Actinomycetota; class Thermoleophilia; order Solirubrobacterales; family Solirubrobacteraceae; genus Palsa-744. Next base: position 454,393 of record CAVRIN010000006.1, read on the forward strand.
TCGGCCCGCAACCGCTTCCCCGGCATCGTCAGGTCGGTCGAGGTCGGCGGCGTGATGGCGCTGGTCGAGATCGAGGCCGGCCCGCACCTGGTCACCGCGGCGATCACCCGCGACTCCGTCCGCGAGCTCGGGCTCGCGCCGGGCGTGCGGGCGACCGCGCTCGTCAAGGCCACGTCGGTGATGGTCGAGAGGGGGACGGATGACCGCCTCGGCTCGCACGCCGGGTGACCGACCGCCGCGCTCCGGCGGGGGGGCGGGGCGCGAAGGGGGGCGGCGCATGCGCGTGTGCGCTCGGATTGCGTTGGTCGGCGTGGCGCTGCTCCTCGCATGGGCAGCGCTCGCCGGCTGCGGTAGCTCCAGCGACACCGAACTGAAGGTGTCGGCGGCGTCGTCGTTGAAAGCGGCGTTCACGGCCTACGCGCAGACGCTCCAGAACGTGAACGTGCGCTACTCCTTCGCGGGCTCCGACGAGCTGGCGGCGCAGATCGAACAGGGGGTGCGCCCCGACGTCTTCGCTTCGGCCAACACGAAGCTGCCCGCCGCGCTCTACGCGAAGCGGCTGGTGGAAGCGCCGGTCGTCTTCGCGGGGAACAAGCTCGTGCTCGCCGTGCCCGCCGGTTCGGACATCCACTCGCTCGCCGACCTGCAGAAGCCCGGCACGACGATCGCCGTCGGCTCGGCGACCGTGCCGGTCGGCACCTACACGGAAACCGTGCTCGGGCGGCTCTCGCCCGCGGAGCGGCTGCGAATCACGAAGAACATCCGCGACCGCGAGCCGAACGTGACCGGCATCGTGGGCAAGCTCAGCGAGGGGGCTGTCGATGCGGGCTTCCTCTATGCAACGGACGTGAAGGCCGCCGGCGGCAAGCTGGAAGCGATCGATCTGCCCCCGTCACTGCAGCCGAACGTCGCCTACGGTGTCGCGGTCGTGCGCGGAACGCCCCATGCCGCGCAGGCGCGCGCCTTCGTTTCCGGCCTGCTCCACGGCTCGGGCCAGAGCGAGCTGCTGAAGGCCGGCTTCCTGCCGCCTCCCTCGTCGGGGTGAGCGCGGCGCGCGGGCGCCTGCGCACGCGGGCCTTTGCGGCCGCGCTCGGCGTGTGCCTGACCGTGGTGCTCGTGTTCCTGACGCTGCCGGTGCTCGCGATCTTTGTCCGCAGTCCGCCGTCGGAGCTGATCGAAGCGCTCGGCGAACCGGTCGCGCGCGAAGCCCTGCTGCTCAGCCTCGAGACGACGACGATCGCGGTCGCCGCGATCGTGCTCATCGGGACGCCGGCCGCATGGCTGCTCGCCACGCGGCGGCTGCCCGGCCGCGACGCGATGCTGACGCTGATCGAGCTGCCGCTGGTGCTGCCGCCGGCCGTCGCCGGCATCGCTCTGCTCGCCGCGCTCGGGCCGCAGGGGATCCTGGGCGGCCTGCTGTCGGACCTGCACATCGAACTCGTCCTGCAGACGGCCGGGGTGGTCGTGGCGCTCGCGTTCGTGGCCTCGCCCTTCTACATCCGCCAGGCACACGCCTCCTTCGAGGCGATCGACCGCAACTTCTTGGAGGCATCGGCCGATCTGGGGGCCGGCGAGCCGACGACGCTGCTGCGCGTCGCGCTGCCGATCGCGCGGCCGGGGCTACTCGTCGGGCTCGCGCTGGCCTGGGGCCGAGCGCTCGGCGAGTTCGGCGCGACGCTGATGTTCGCGGGCTCGTTCGCCGGCGTCACGCAGACGGCGCCGCTGGCGATCTACGACCAGTTCGCGACGGACCTGCCGGCGGCGTTGGCGCTCTCGGCGGTGCTCGTCGCCGCCTCGGCGGTGCTGCTCGGGGCGATCAAGCTGTCCGGGCGCAGTTCGGTCGCGGCCGTGTCCCCGGACCGCTGAGCCCCGCTAGCCGCCGATGTAGGACATCTCGACGCGGGCGGTCTGATCGCCGGCGCTCGCCGCTGCCCGTTGTGCGGAGTAGCGGTCGGTGCGCCGCGACCACACGGCGCCGACGGCGCGCGCCAGCTCCTCGTCGTCCGCGCCGGCGCGCATCAGCGCCCGCAGGTCGTGGCCCTCGGCGGCGAAGAGGCACGTGAACAGCCTGCCGTCGGCCGACAGGCGGGCGCGCGTGCAGCCGTGGCAGAAGGGCGCGGTGACGGCGTGGATCACGCCGATCTCGCCGCCGCCGTCGCCGTAGCGATAGCGGCTCGCCACCTCTCCGTGGCGGGTCGGAGCGAGCGGCTCGAGCGGCCAGCGCGAGCCGATCAGCTCCAGGATCTCGGCAGCCGGGACGACGTCCTCGAGCAGCCACCCGTTGGTGGTGCCGACATCCATGTACTCGATGAACCGCAGCACCGTCCCGCCGCCGCGGAAGCGCTCGGCCATCGCCAGCACCTCGCCGTCGTTGAGGCCGCGACGGACGACCATGTTGACCTTGACCGGCGAGAGGCCGGCGGCCGCGGCGGCCTCGATGCCGGCGAGCACGCGACCGGGATCGAGTGCCGCGTCGGCGACCCTCCGCGCGACGTCCGCGTCGAGCGCGTCGAGGCTGACCGTCACCCGGTTCAGGCCGGCGTCGGCCAGCGCCTGCGCACGGCGCTCGAGCAGCAGGCCGTTGGTCGTCAGCGACAGATCCTCGACGCCGGGGATCCGCGCGATCAGCTCGACGAGGCGCTCGAGGCCCCGCCGCAGCAGCGGCTCGCCGCCGGTCAGCCGGACACGATCGATGCCCTGCTCCGCCATCACGGTCGCGACGCGCGCGATCTCCTCGAAGCTGAGGAGCTGCTCGCGGGGCAGGAAGTGGTGATCGGGGCCGAAGACCTCCCGCGGCATGCAGTAGCGGCAACGCAGGTTGCAGCGGTCGGTGACGGAGATCCGCAGGTCTCGCATCGGTCGTTCGAGCTTGTCGAGCACACATCGAAACTAGCGTCTGCGGGATAACCTGGCCGCGTGACCCGCGACGAATGGATCGCCGCGTTCGCCGCCGAGGCCGGGGTGGAGCGTCCGGATCCCGAGCAGATCCGCGAGCTGCTCGCGCTCGCCGGCGTCGCGGCCCACGCCTCCGAGCGAACGGCTGCCCCGGTCGCCTGCTGGATCGTCGGGCGCTCCGAGCGCTCGCTCGCAGGAGCTGAGCGAGGCCGCCGCGCAGATCGCGCCGGCCGACGGCGCGGACGGCGCCGGCGGCTAAGCCCGCCCGCCGCCGGTGTCGGCGAGCATCGCCCGAGCGCGTTCCAGGTCCGCAGGCTCGTTGACGTTGAAGCACAGCCGCCGCGGCTCGCCGAAGCGGGCCAGCTCGGCGTCGCCCACCACCTGGGCGCCGATCGAGGCGAGCATGGATCTCATCGGCTCTCCGTCGCGGATCGCTGCGGCCAGCCGGCTACGGGCGGCGGTCGGGTAGCGGCCCGGCAGAGGTTGAAGGCGGCCGTCGACCTCGAGCAGCGCGGGGCCATCGAGCGTCGCCATCCAGGCCAGCAGCGCCGGCGCCAGGAACGGCATGTCGCAGCCGACCGCCAGGACGTCGCGGCGATCGCGTTCCAGCGCGGCGAGAACGCCGCAAAGGGGATGCACGGGCAGCGCCGGCTCGATCAGCACCTCGGCGTCGAGTTCCGGCAGCGGCGTGTCCGGCTTCGCCACGACCAGAGCGTCGAGACCGGCGGCTCTCGCGGCGGCAAGCGGGTATGCGAGCAGCGGCTCGCCGCCGAGCTCGGTCGTCGCCTTCGCGCCGCCCAGCCGCCGTCCCAGGCCCCCGGCCAGCACCGCCACGAGCACGCTCGGTTCCGCCACCGCGCGAGTGTGGCATCTACCCTTGGGATGATGGCGGGACGCACGCTCCTAGAGGTCGACGACGCGCGCGCGAGGATCCTTGCCGCGACCGGTCCGCCGGCCGGCGAATCGGTTGCGCTCGGCGTTTCGGCGCTCGGGCGCGTGCTCGGCGAGGACGTCGTCTCGACCCATCCGGTGCCCGCGTTCGACAACTCGGCGATGGACGGCTTCGCGGTCCGCGCTCCGGATCTCGCGGGCGCCGGCCCGGCGAACCCGGTCGCGCTGCGCCTCGTCGGCGAGTCCAGGGCTGGCCACCCGGCGACGACGGCGGTGGAGGAGGGTCAGGCGATCGCGATCTCGACCGGCGCGATGCTGCCCGAGGGGGCCGACGCGGTGCTGCGTGTCGAGGACACCCGCCTCGAAGAGGACGCGACCGTCCACGCACTCGGGGCGCCGGACCTCGGCAGGGACGTCAGGAGGGCCGGGGAGGACGTGTTGCCCGGGCAGACCGTTCTGCGCAGCGGCACCGTGCTCGGGCCCGCCGAGCTCGGCGTGCTCGCCTCGCTGGGGCGCTCGCTGATCCGGTGCGTGCGCCGGCCGCGGCTGTCGGTGCTCGTCACGGGCGATGAGCTGCTCGGGCTCCACGAGGCGCCGCGGGCGGGCGCCGTGCGCGACACGAGCACGCTGACGATCTCGTCGCTCGCCTGCTGCGGCGGCGCGGAGATCGCGCACACCGGCCGCGCCGGAGACGACGCCGAGGCGACCCGCGAAGCGGTCGAGTTGGCGCTGGACGGCTCCGACATCGCAGTCGTGGGCGGCGGGGTTTCGGTCGGCGTCCACGACCACGTGCGCCCCAGCCTCGCCGCGCTCGGCGTCGAGGAGCTGTTCTGGGGCCTCGCGCTGAAGCCCGGCAGCCCCGCGTGGTTCGGGCGCCGCGGCGAGACGCTCGTGTTCGGCTTGCCCGGCAATCCGGTCTCGGCAATGGTGACGTTCGTGCTGCTCGTCGGCCCTGCGCTGCGCGCGATGCTCGGGCGCGAGCCGTTCGCGGAGCGGGGCGAGGCGATCCTCGACACCGGCTACGAAAAGCCGGCCGGCCGCGCCCACGCCGTACGCTGCCGCCTGGAGATGCGCGATGACGGCCTGCACGCGACGCCGACCGGGCCGCAGGGCTCGCACGTGCTCAGCTCGATGCTCGGCGCCGACGCCCTGGCGATGATCCCCTCGGACTCGACGTCTGTAGAAGCGGGCGAGCGTGTGGCGATCGAGCCGCTGCTCGAATGGAGCCGGACGTGAGCGTCGCGGCGCAGCAGATCGCCGTTGAGGTGCGGCTGTTCGCGATGCTTCGTGAACGGGCCGGCACCGGCTCGCTGCAGCTCTCGCTCCCCGCAGGCGCCACTGTCGCGGATGCGCTCGCTCGCCTCGGCGATGAGGCGGGCCTCGGCGAGCTGCTCGCACGGCTGCCCCTGACGACCGCCGTCAACCGCGAGTACGTCGACGCGGCGACCGTCCTTCGCTCCGGCGATGAGCTGGCGCTGATCCCGCCGGTGAGCGGCGGCTCCCTGCAGGCCCGGGACGGACGGCGACGTTGTTCACGCCAGCGTCGTCGAGGAGCCGCTGTCGGGCGAGCGCATCGCCGAGCTCGTCGGCGATCCGCGCGCCGGGGCGATCGTCGTCTTCCAGGGCGTCACACGCGAGATCCCGGCGCTCGATTACGAGGCCTATGCCGAGATGGCCGTGGCACAGATGGAGTCGATCCTGCGCGAGTGCGTGGCGCGCCACGGGCTGTGTGCGGCGGCGGCCGCGCACCGGATCGGCCGGGTCGCGCTCGGCGAGCCGAGCGTGATCGTCGCCGTCTCCGCCCCGCACCGCGAGGAAGCGTTCGCGGGAGCGCGCGCCGCGATCGACGCGATCAAGGCTCAGGCGCCGATCTGGAAGCGCGAGCGCGACGCGGAGGGAGCCGGGGAGTGGGTGCCGGGGGCGGTGCCCGAGCGGCAAGCGACCGCGGATCCCCGGTGAGCGGCCCGCGGCTGACCCATCTCGACGAGCACGGGCGCGCCCGCATGGTCGACGTCTCGCAGAAGCCCGCCAGCGCCCGTGCCGCGCGCGCACGCGCGCGGCTGCGGATGTCCCCCGGCGCCGCGGCCGCCGTGCGCGACGGCTCCGGCCCGAAGGGCGAGGTGCTGGCGGTCGCCCGGCTCGCCGGCGTGCAGGCGGCCAAGCAGACGGCGCATCTGATTCCTCTCGCCCACCCGCTGCCGCTCAGCTTCGTCGACGTCGAGGCGAGCGTCGACGCTTCAGAGGGCGTCGTCGAGCTCGTGGCCGAGGCGCGTACGACTGCCGGCACCGGCGTCGAGATGGAGGCGATGACGGCCGCGGCCGTTGCGGCGCTGACCGTCTACGACATGGTCAAGGGGATCGAGCGGGGGATCGAGATCGAGCAGGTCGTGCTGCTCGAGAAGCGCGGTGGGCGCAGCGGGGACTACTTCCACGACGGCGACGGATCCGCCCCTGCGGCCGCCGAGGGCGAAGCGGTGCCGGCCGCGAAGGCCGGCGCGGCAGTGGTGACGATCTCCACCTCGAAGGCCGCCGGCCGGGGCGAGGACGAGAGCGGACCGCGTCTCGCGGCGCTCGCCGAGCAGCTCGGCTTGGAGGTGCTCGCGAGCGAGGTGATCCCCGACGACCGGGCGCTGATCGAAGCGCTGCTGCGGACACTGAGCGACGAGCGCGGGTGCGCGTTGATCCTCACCAGCGGCGGCACCGGCGTCGCGTCGAGCGACGTGACGCCGCAGGCCACACGGGCGGTCATCGACGTCGAGGTCGAGGGGCTCGGCGAGGCGATGCGCGCCGTCTCCCGGCCGCACACCGGCAACTGGATGCTCTCGCGCGCGCTCGCCGGCGCCAGGGGCGGCACGCTGATCGTCAACCTGCCGGGCAGTCCCGCGAGCATCGAGCAGATCGGCGAGGAGCTGATCGAGCCGCTGCGCCATGCGCTTGCGCTTCTCGCCGGAGGTGACGGCGGACACCCGCCGGGGGGCGCCGCGAGCCGTTAGACACGCGGCGATCGCTCAGTTGGCGGAGCGCGAGCTGTGCCGAACGGCAGCGGCCACGGGCGCGGATGTAGGCGCCCATCGAGCCGGTGGCCCGTGCCGGGCACGGGCCACCGTTCCGCTTGCTGGTCCTACTCTCGGGCCTAGGGGAAATGGCAGAATTCGCAGCTGACGAGCTGTTCTTTGCCGCCGAGGATCGCGGCCCAGTTCGCGGCCGCAGTGTTCTCGCGGCCCCCGCCGATCCACGCCCCTGTCGACGTGGGTTTGTTCGCGAGGCCGCCGCTCACCGACGTGAATCCCGAAGAGGCGTTGTTGGACTCGCCGCCGCTGACAGAGGACACGACGCCCGAGGCCGTGTTCACGAACCCCCCGCTGACCGACGAACCGAACCCGCTCGCCGCGTTTTTTTCGCCGGCGCTCACCGATGAACCTTGGCCGCTGGCGGTGTTTGCGATGCCGCCGCTGATGGAGGACTGTTCTCCTTTGGCGATGTTGAATGCGCCGCCGCTCACCGACGCCCAGATGAAGGTCGACTGGTTCTTGCGTCCGCCGAGTACGACCGACGCAACGCCGGAGGCCGTGTTTTCCGACCCTCCGAGGACCTGCCCCTGGAACGCGGTCGCCGTGTTGGCGCCGCCTCCGAGCACCGAGGACTGCGGCCCTTCGGCGAGGTTGCCTTCGCCGAAGACCACGCTGTTGGCGCCCGACGCCGTGTTGGACCATCCGCCGAGGATCGATCCGTAGCTGCTGTAGCTCTGTTTGCTCCCGAGCATCAGATTGTGCGATCCCGTCTGGGAGCCCGGTTCCTCGTCGTAGCCCAGCACGAGGTTGCCCGCCCCGTTGACCGCGTTCGTCGCGCCGGCCCCGTTGACGATCTGCACGTTCAGGCCGGACACCTGGACGGTGGGCTGACCGCCGATCCCCGCTTCCTGGTATTTGACGTGCGGCATCAGCTTCTGCAGCACTTCGAGTTCTTCGCTGCCAGGCAGCGTGACCTTGTTGAAGCCGGCTTTGCATTCGGTGCCGCCGGGGACGGTCGGCCCCTTCACCGCCCCGTTGTTCGCGTTCTTCATACACAGCACCGTCGGCGCGCCCCACGCCGGACTCGCCGTCACCGCCAGCAGCCCCAAGCTCGCACACGCCGCCAACGCAGGCCCCTGCAGCGTCCTGAGGATCCTCATGACGCCACCTCCTCCCCTAGCGCGGGCGAACACGAGCGTCGCCCGCTCGTCGGCCCAATCTACTTACCACCCGCGCTGACGTCCTCAGCCGTCCATTTCCATAGCCCGCTCAGTCTCGCCCCGCGGGTTCCTGAAGCCCTTAGAATCCAGGCCGCGCGGCGATAGCTCAGTTGGTAGAGCGCAAGCTTCCCAAGCTTGAGGTCGCGGGTTCGAGACCCGTTCGCCGCTCTGCCACGTGCCCTCCACACCGAACATCTGCGCCGGACCGTTCGGCGCCGTGTACGACTTCTACATCGAGCGGCCGTGGCTGATGCAGGTGATCGGACGGATGGTGTGGGGGATCGATGCGCGGCCGCTGTATCAAGCGATGGCGGCGATCGAAGGTCTCGGGGCGGGGGAGACGGTGATCGACGTGCCGTGCGGCGGCGGTGTCGCGCTGCGCGCGCTCTCGCCGGGCCAGCAGGTCTCCTATCTCGCCGGTGACATCGACCCGGAGATGGTCGAGCGCACCCGCCGCCGGGCCGCCGCGCGGGGGCTGACGCAGGTGCAGGTCGAGATCGCGGACATGGAAGCGTTGCCGTACGAGGATGCGACCGCCGACGTGTTCGTCTCCTTCAGCGGGCTGCACATGGTCGACGACCCGGCTCGCGCGCTGCGGGAGGTGGCACGCTGCATCAGGCCCGGCGGCGAGCTCCTCGGCACGACGTTCCTGCGCGAGGGAGGACGCCGTCAGCGTGCGATCTTCGAGCGCGGCGCCAAGCGCGGTCATGCTGTGCCGCCACCGGTCGCGGACCTGATCGAGATGTTCGAGGCCGCCGGCATCGAGGACGTCGAGGTCGAGCCTCGGCGCGGCTTCGCGGCGTTCCGGGGCACAAGGACGGCTCCGGATCGGTCCGCGGCCCGGGCCTAGACCGGTGCGTGCGGCCCGGCCTCTTCGCCGCCGCCGGTGGAAGTCCAGAGCTCGATCTCGCGCCGCGGCCGCGTGCGGCCGCTCTTGCGGAACGGCAGCCGCTCGACCAGGCGGGTCAGCTCGAAGAGCCTTTCGGCCTGGCCCGAGCCGTGCGTCATCGAGAACCCGCAGCCGTGCTCGTCGCAGGTTGCTTTCACCGCGAGGATCGCCCGCAGTCCGCTCGAGTCGATGAACTCGACGCCGGTGATGTCGATCAGGATGTGACGTGCGCCGAGGTCGCGGAGCTGAGAGGCGGCCGATTGGAACGCGGATACCCCGCTCAGGTCGAGTTCGCCCTCGACCACGAGCACGTGCCGATCGGACTCCTCGTATGCGCGGATCGTGAGCGGGTCGCCGTCCACTGCCTAACCCCCCGTTGACTGGTTCCTGCCTCCGACTGCCACCGGAGGTGCTGCCACGCCAGCCGAATACCCGCAGACGCCTCCGTTCAACCCGGCCGCTCCCGCGCCGGGCCGCGCCGGACCGCGGCGGCCGCTCGCGCGCGCCGTAGACGCTGCCGCCACGGATTCGAGCGATCGCTCAGGCGCCCGTATAGGAGGCCGGCGGCGCCGAATCGCCGCGGACCGCCTCGATCTCAGAGAGCAGCTCCTGGGGGCTCGTGCCGCCGAGCACCCGCAGCCGTGGCAGCCGGTACGGGTCGTCCTCGCGGTGAGCCCAGCCGGGCACGACGGTAGTCGATCCCGCGTAGCCGGCCGCCTTCACCTCGGCGATCACGCCCGCGTCGTAGTGGCCCGACGGGTAGCAGAACCAGTTCACAGGCACTCCGTAGCGGCGCCGGATCGTTTCCCGGGCGACGGCGACCTGATAGTGCAGCGCGGCGGCGTCGAGCGTCACCAGGTCGGCGTGGCTGAAGCCCTGCGTGTCGAGCTCCCATCCAGCCGCGACGAGCCCCCTGATCTGGCGTTGCAGGAGGCCGCCCTGGGACGGCGGGAGCCCGCTCAGCTGGATGTTCTCGACGGCGACCCAGCCCAGTCGCCGGAGCACCGGCAGCGCCTGCGTGTACTGCGACTGGTAGCCGTTGTCGAAGGTCAGCACGATCGGTTTGCCCGGCCCGAGCGGCACGCCGCGGCGCCAGTACGCCTCGAGCTGGTCCTGTGTCACGGCGTGCCAGCCCGCCTGCTTCAGGGCCTGCATCTGCGCCGCGAACAGCTGCGGTTCGACATAGAGCCCCGGGAAGGGTGCTCCGGTCGGTGGTGCGGCGATCACGTGGTACATGAGGATCGGCACGGCGGCCTGGCCCGGTGGCCCCGTCGGACCGCTCGCCGCGGTGCCCCGGGCGGCGCTCGAGCGCGAAGCGCCGGCTCGCGCGGCCGTCCGCGCGCCGCCCGCGTTCGCCGGGTGGGATGAGCGGGCGGGGGCGCCCGAGCCTCCGGATCCGCCCGAGCTGGCCGCGACCGCGACCGCGAGTCCGGCCAGCACCGCCGCCAGCGCTCCGAGCGCGAGCGCGCGGCGGCGGCGAAGCTCGCGGCGGCGCTGATCGCGTCTGGCGCGACGCTCTTCGAGGTCCACCGGCGCCCGCTCTCCTCAGCTCGGGCTCGGAGGTGCGGCCATACGGGGAGGATAGTCCCGGCCCGGCGATGAGATCACGTCTCAGATAAGATCCAGTCTCATCTCGGCCGCCCCAGGACGACGACCCAGCCGATGCCCTTGCACGACACGCTTGCCCTTCGACCGCTGCGGCGCGTGCTCGTGCTCGCCGGCGCCCTCGCGGCCCTCGCCGCCGGCCTCGCGGCCTCCGGCTGCGGACGCACCGGCCCCGCGCCGGTGAAGGCCCCCGGCACCTCCGGGCCGCGCTTCACGGTCCTCGCCGCCGAGAACTTCTGGGGCAGCCTCGCCGCGCAGCTCGCCGGGGACCGCGCCCGCGTCGGCAGCATCGTCGTCGATCCGTCCGCCGATCCGCACAGCTACCAGCCCTCGACCGCCGACGCGCGGCGCATCGCCGGAGCCAACATGGTGATCGTCAACGGGCTCGGCTACGACGAATGGGCCGAGCAGCTGCTGCGCGCAAGCCCCTCCTCCGCGCGCACCGTGCTGAACGTCGGGCAGCGGCTCGGCCTGCCGTCGGGCGCGAACCCGCACCGCTGGTACTACCCGGGCGACGTGCACGCCGTGATCGAAGCGATCGTCGCCGGCTACGACCGCCTGGACCCTGCCGACGCGACCTACTTCGCCGCCCGGCGAGACGAGCTGGAGACGCACGGCCTCGCCCGCTACGACGAGCTGCGGCGCGAGATCCGCGCCCGCTATCGAGGCGTTCCCGTCGGCTACAGCGAGAGCATCTTCGAGGGGCTCGGTGAGGACCTGGGCCTCCACCTCGCGACGCCGGCGAGCTTCGCGCGCGCCGTCGCAGAGGGCACCGATGTCACCGCCGCGGACAAGCAGGAGGTGGACGAACAGGCGCGCAAGCGGCAGATCGCCGTCTGGGTCTTCAACAGCCAGAACGTCACCCCGGACGTGCAGCGCGTGAACGAACTCGCGCGCGCGAGCGGGATCCCGGTCGCGACCGTCACCGAGACGCTCGCGCCGGCGGGCGCGAGCTTCCAGGCCTGGCAGACGGGGCAGCTGCAGAGGCTGGCCGATGCGCTGCACGCCTCGACAGGACGATGACCCGCAGCTCGCCCACTCCCGATCACAGGGCCGGGCCGGCCACGGTCCGCTCGCGCACGCCTAGAATCGATGCGATGAGTGCTAGCCCGAAGATTTCCGGCTGGGCCACCGAGGCGGCGGCGGCGCTGGCCGACGCCGGCCACCGCCGTGGCGGTGCCAGGACGGCGATCATCGAGCTGCTCGACGAGCAGCGCTGCGCGCTTTCGGCTGCCGAGATCGAGGAACAGCTGCAGCGGCGCGGACGCGAGGCCTCGCGCGCGAGCATCTACCGCGTGATGGAGGAGCTCGAGAGCATCGGCCTGCTGGCGCGGGTCGAGGTCGGCCAGGGCACAACCCGCTTCGAGCCGGCGCGCGGCTCCGCCGGTCACCATCACCATCTGGTGTGCGAGCGCTGCGGGCGCCTCGAGCCGTTCAGCGACGACGGGCTCGAGCTGGCGATCGAGCGCGTCAGCGAGCGCCTCGCCCTGGAGGTCTCCGAGCACGAGATCGTGCTGCGCGGCGCCTGCCGCTCCTGCGCCGCCTAGTCGCCGCTCAGGTTCGGCGGCAGCGGCAGCCCGTGCTCCGGCGGATCGTCGACGAGCAGCTTCGGGACAGTCACGAGCCTGTAGCCGCGGGCGCGCAGCTCTTTGATGATCAGCGGCAGCGCTTCGACCGTCTGCTGTCGCTCTCCCCCGGCGTCGTGCAGCAGGATGATCGCCCCCGGGTGCATCCCTTCCATCGTCCGGTCCACGATCGCCTGAACGCCCGGCTGCTCGAAGTCGCCGGTGTCGACCGACCACAGCACCATCAGCTGGTGCAGCCTGCTCAGCTGCCGCATCGTCGTCGCGTTGAACGAGCCGTACGGAGGACGGAACAGCGTCGGGCGGCGCCCTCCGAGCAGTTCCACGCGCGCGGCCTGTTCGAAGAGCTGTTCGTACTGGTCGTGGGCGCTCAGGTGGGCGAGCATCGGATGGTCCTCGGTGTGATCGCCGATCACGTCGCCGTCTTCGATCGCGCGGACCGTCGAGGCGCCGAAGTAGCGCAGCATCCTGCCGACCACGAAGAACGTGGCCGGCACGTGGTGCTTCTCGAGCACGGCGAGCACCTGGGGCGTGAACGGCCCCGGGCCGTCGTCGAACGTGAGGGCGACCTCGCGCGCCGTGCCGCTGCCCTGTTTGACGAACGGCGTGTAGGCGAGCACCGACTGGACAGCCTGGAGTTCGTCCTTCTCGGGGTCGGTCGGCGGGCGCGAAGCGGCGCGGGCTTTCGGATGCGCACGCCCGGCGCTCGTGCCGTGGTGCGAGCCCGCCGAGGCCGCTGCCACGACGATCGCCAGCAGCGCCAATAGCGCGAGAAGGGCGATCGCGCGGCGGCGGCGCACGAGCGCCTCACGCCCGGCGCCGTCGTCCTTCGCGCCATCCGCGGCCGTTGGGGCCGCCTCGGCCGGCGGCGAAGCCAGTGGATTCACCGTCGGCTTGGGCTGCGGCTCGTCTTCGAAGTCCCAGCTCCAGCGCGGCGCCATGGGTCAGATGCTAGACCCCGGTCCCGCGTCCTCAGCCCAGTGGCGTCACGGTCCCGCGCACCCGGACCCGCACCGGCGTCCCCTCCGGCAGAGCCTCGTCACCCGCGACGCGCGCCAGTAGAAGCTCCCCGTCCGTGGGGCCGCCCGCACGGATCTCGAGCAGCGCGTCGTGACCGTAGTAGCGGCATTGCTCGACGCGCCCGGTGAGACCGGTTCCCGCCTGCTCCTCGCCCGGCGAGCCGTCCGCGCCGGCCTCGCCTGGGCCGAGCGCCCGCACGTCGAGCTGCTCGGGTCGCAGCATCACGACGCCGGCGCCGTCCGCCGCGCCGGCCGGTGCGCTCAGCGGCAGCGCTCCGAGTGGCGTCTGCGCAGTGTCGCCCAGGAAGCTCGCGTAGAGCACGTTGACGGCGCCGAGGAACCGGGCGAGACGCTCGTCGACAGGCCGCTCGTAGAGATCGGCCGGCGCGCCCTGTTGCACGATCTCCCCGTCGCGGAGCACGGCGACGCTGTCGGCCAGCGACAGCGCCTCCTCCTGGTCGTGGGTCACGAGCACGGTCGTCACGCCCTGCTCGCGCAGCAGCCCGTGCACCTCCTCGCGCACGCGCGTGCGGAGCGCCGCGTCGAGCGAGGAGAAGGGCTCGTCGAGCAGCAGCGCCTGCGGGCGCCGGGCGAGCGCGCGCGCGACCGCTACGCGCTGCTGCTCTCCGCCTGAGAGCTGGTGGGGCAGCCGGCCGGCCAGCTGAGCGATGCCGACCATCTCGAGCAGCTCCTTGACGATCGGGCCACGGCGCTCGGCGCGCGACAGGCCGAAGCCGACGTTGGCGGCTACGTCGAGGTGGGGGAAGAGCGCGCCTTCCTGAGGCACGTAGCCGATCGTGCGGCGCTCGGGCGCGACATAGCTGCGGCCGTCATCGAGCGTCCGGCCGTCCAGGCTGACCTCGCCGCGCTCGGCGCGCTCGAAGCCGGCGATCACCCGCAGCAGCGTCGTCTTGCCGCTGCCCGACAGCCCGAGCACCGACGTCAGCGACCCCGCGGGCACGTCGAGGTCCACGCCGCGCAGTACGGGCTGGCGGCCATAGCCCCTCCACAGGCCGCTCACACGCAGGCTGCTCACGTCCGCCTCCCGCGGCTGGGCAGGGTCCGCATCCGCCTGCTGAGCAGGAACGCCGGCACCGCTGAGATCAGCACCATGAGCGCGGCGTAGGGGGCGGCGGCGCCGTAGGAGAAGTTCGTCGTGTATGTCCAGAAGCGGGTGGCGAGCGTGTCGACGCCGGTCGGGCGCAGCAGCAGCGTCGCGGTCAGCTCGGTCGCGCTCGAGATGAACACGAGCGCGAAGGCCGCACCGAGGCCCGGCGCGATCAGCGGCAGCGTGATGCGGGCGAAGACCTCCGCCGGGCGGCGGCCCAGCGAGCGGCCGAGCTCCTCGAAGCGCGGCGAGGCCTGGGCCATCGCCGAGCGCACGCCGACGACCGCGAGCGGCAGGAACAGGATCGCGTAGGCGACGATCAGCTCGAGCGAGGACTGGTAGAGCGAGAAGGCGTAGCGGACGGAGAACGCGACCAGGCCGAGCGCGACGACCAGGCCGGGCAGCGCCATCGGCAGGTAGGAGAGCCGCTCGATCAGGACCGTCAGGCGGTTGCGATGGCGCAGGGCGAGCGTGCAGACGGGCACTGCGAGCAGCGTCGAGAGCGCCGCGGCGGCCGCGCTGTAGAGGACCGTGTGGCCGAGCGCGGAGAGGATCGAGGTCTGGGGCAGCGTGGAGGAGCTGCCGTGCAGGATCCAGTAGACGAGCGAGCCCGTGGGCACGCCGAGCGCAAGGCCGCACAGCGCGAGCATCGCCAGCAGCGCCGGGACGCGACGGCGGCCGAGGCGCACGCGCGAGGGCATCCGCTTCGCGCCGGGGCCGGTGCGGAACGCACGCCCGCTGCCCCCGAGCGCGAACTCGCCGGTCAGCACGGCGATGCTGATCGCGACGAGTACGAGCGAGAGGGCACAGGCGGCAGCGGCGTCGAAGCCGAGCTTGAACTCGGTGAAGATCTGCACGGTGAACGTCCGGAACTGAACGATTTCAAACGCGCCGTACTCCGCGAGCAGCGCGAGCGTGACCAGCAGGCATCCGCCGAGCACGGCCGGCCAGACCTGGCGCAGCGTGACACGCAAGAACGCGCTCCATGCGGACAGTCCGAGGCTGCGCCCCGCCTCCTGCAGCCCCGCGTCGAGATTCGCCATCGCGGCCGCGACGGGCAGATAGACCAGCGGGTACAGCGACAGCGTCATGATCATCACGGCGGCCAGGTAGCCATGCAGGCCCGGCGCGATCGAAACCCAGCCGAAGGCCACCACGAAATCCGGGATGCCGAGCGGCAGCACGAGCAGCACGGCCCACAGACGGCGCAGCGGCACGTCGGTGCGCTCGACGAGCCAGGCGGCGCCCACGCCGATGACGGCGCACAGCAACGTGCAGGCGACGGTCAGGCGCAGGGTGTTCCACAGGAGCACCGCCGTCGAGTGTCGCCAGACCAGGTCGCGCAGATGGCCCCATCCCGATTCCTGTGCCTGCACCACGAGGAACACGAGCGGCAGCAGCACGAGGCCGGCGGCGATCGCGGCGCCCACGATGCTGAACAGCGGCCAGCGACGCCGCCCGGACCAGGCATGACCCAGCCGCCGCGAGAGCTGCTCCGCCGGCACGTAGCTGCTCATCGCGGTCCTCTACAACAATCCGAGCCGCTGCTCGATTTCGAGCGCTTCACGGCCGTCGCCGAGTTGCGCCGGCGTCAGAGCGCTCGGGCCGAAGCTCGAGAGCGGCGGCAGCCCGGCGGGCGGGGCGACGCCCGGACGCAGCGGATACTCGTAGCTGTCGCTCGCGGCGAGCGCCTGCTGGGCGCCGGCGCTGACCAGATACGCGAGTAGCTTCTGGGCACTGGCCTGCTTGTGGCTGGAGCGCAGCGCGGCGGCTCCCGAGACGACGATCAGGTTCCCAGCGTCGCCCTTCGCATATGGCTGAAGCCGCGAGTGCGTGCCGCCTTCGCCCTGCTCCCGGCGCAGCCGGTACCAGTAGTACTGGTTGATCGGCCCCAGCCCGGCCTGGCCGTTGTTGACCTGGGAGACCACCGTCTCGTTGTCCGGGTAGATGTGGCCGTGCTGCTGCAGCGCCTTCAGCCAGCTTTCCGTCGCCGCGCGGCCATGGAGCCTGGACACCGCGCTCACGAGCGGCAGGAAGTCGGTCTCGGAGGGCGCGAAGCCGACTTTGCTGCTGTAGCGCGGTTCGGCAAGTTCCAGGATCGCGCTCGGCACCGGCGCGGCCCCGAGCTCCGACGGGTTGTAGACCAGCTCCGAGACGCGTGCCGAGACGCCGACCCAGTCGCCGCGTGACGAGCTGGAGCGCGGCGGGACGGCGGCGAGCGTCGCCTGCTGGACCGGGGCCAGCAGCCCCTTCTTGCCGAGGTTTTCGAGCGCCGGGGTGTTCTCGGCGTAGAACACGTCGGCGGGCGAATTCGATCCCTCCTGCACGATCTGGTTGGCCAGCGTCGCCTCGTCGGCCGAGCGGATCCGGACCTTGATGCCGGTCTGGCGTTCGAAGTCCTTTACCAGCAGCGCAGTGGTCTGTTCGTGCTGGCCGTTGTAGAGCGTCAGCTCGTCGGCGCCGCCCCCGCCGCTGCCGCACGCCGCGAGCGCAACCGCTGCCAGGAGCGCCAGGCAGAGAAGTCCGATGAGGAGCGGGCGGGGGGTGCGGAGGGGGGTCTTGCGGGGGTGCATCCTGGAAATCCGAGCGGAGCGGTCGGGATGGCTGGGGCCAAACGTATACCACAAGAGTTAGGGTCACCTAACTCTCTGTGACACGGATCGCCCGACCGGCCGTCGCAGGAATTGTGAGAATGCCCCACCGATGCACGTCACCGCCAAGGCCGACTATGCCGTGCGCGCCGTCGTCGAGCTCGCCGGCAGCAGCCAGTCGGCGCCGCGCAAGGTCGACGACGTCGCCAAAGCGCAGAGCATCCCGGTCTCGTTCCTGGAGAACATCCTCACGCAGCTCCGCTCCTCCGGCATCGTTCGCAGCCAGCGCGGCCCCGAGGGCGGGTACTGGCTGGCGCGGCCGGCCGAGGAGCTCGACCTCGCCCGCGTGATCCGCGCCGTCGAGGGCCCGCTCGTCGGCGTTCGCGGCCAGCGGCCGGAGGAGATCGAGTATTCCGGCTCGGCCGAGGCGCTCCAGCAGGTCTGGATCGCCCTACGCGCGAACCTGCGCAAAGTGCTCGAGGAGACGACGGTGGCAGACGTCGCCGAAGGCAAGCTGCCGAAGGCCGTCGTGGCGCTCACCAAGGCGGACGCCGCCTGGGAGCCCCGCTAGCGGCGCAGGGGCTTTCGCCGGCGCGAGCTAACGCGCCTCGGCGAACACGCGCGGCTGGGGGAGGCGCAGCGAGAGGATCTGGCCCTCCTCCAGCTCCAGCTGCTGCGCGGTCTCGCGCGTCACCTGCGCCCACAGCTCCCGGCCGTCGCCGAGCTTCAGCTCGACGCGGACCTCGAAGCCGAGGTGCACGACGCGCTCGACGAGCGCCTCCTCGCCGTCGCCTTCGGACTCCGAGAGCAGCTGGATGTCGTGCGGGCGAAGGAACGCGTCGCCGAGCCGGTTCACGGGGCCGATGAAGGACATCACGAACTCGTTGGCCGGCGACTCGTACAGCTCTCGCGGCGAGCCGGCCTGCTCGATCCGGCCGTGGTTCATGACGACGATCTGCTCGGCGACCTCCATCGCCTCCTCCTGGTCGTGGGTGACGAAGATCGTCGTGACGTGGATCTCGTCGTGCAGCCGGCGCAGCCACTCGCGCAGCTCAGCGCGAACCTGGGCGTCGAGCGCGCCGAAGGGCTCGTCGAGCAGCAACACCTGCGGTTGGACGGCCAGCGCCCGCGCGAGCGCCATGCGCTGCTGCTGGCCGCCGGAGAGCTGCGAGGGGTAGCGATCCGCGAGGCCATCGAGTCGCACCAGCGAGAGCAGCTCGGAGACCCGCTCGCCGATCTCCGGCTTGGGCCGTTTGCGGACGCTCAGCCCGAAGCCGACATTGTCGTGCACCGTCATGTGCTTGAACGGCGCGTAGTGCTGGAACACGAACCCGATGCCGCGCTCGCGGGCAGGTGAGGACGTGACGTCCTCGCCGTCGATCACGACGGTGCCCGTGTCGGGGGTCTCCAGCCCGGCGATGATGCGCAGCAGCGTGGACTTGCCGCTGCCGCTCGGGCCGAGCAGCGCGGTGAGCGCGCCGTCGGCGACGTCGATGCTGACGTTGCTGAGCGCCTGGAACTCGCCGAAGCTCTTGTCGACATCGCGGATTTCGATCGCCATCAGTGGCCTCTCTCCTTGTTGGCTCGCCGCGCGAGCAGGTTCATCGCCAGCAGCGTGATCAACGCGAGCACGGCGAGCATCACGGCGGCCGTGTAGGCGCCGGTCGTGTCGAAGTTCTCGAAGCGGTCCTGGACGTACAGCGGCAGTGTCTGCGTCTGGCCCTGGATGCGCCCGGAGACGATGCTCACGGCGCCGAACTCGCCGAGCGCGCGGGCGGTCGTCAGCACGACGCCGTAGCCGACGCCCCAGCGGATCCCGGGCAGCGTGATGCGCCGGAAGGTCTGCCAGGGACTCGCGCCGAGCGTCTCCGCCGCCTGCTCGGAGTCGGTGCCCATCTCGCGCAGCACCGGGATCGTCTCGCGCACCACGAAGGGGAGCGTCACGAGCGCCGTCGCCAACACCATCCCCGGCACCGAGAAGATGATCCCGATGCCCTGCGCCGCCAGTTCGTTGCCGAACCAGCCGGCGTGACCGTAGACGAGCACCAGCGCGAGCCCGACGACGACGGGGGAGATCGCGAACGGCATGTCGATCAGCAGCCCGAACAGCGTGCGGCCCCGCATCCGTCCGCGCTCGAGCAGGAGCGCCGCGCCGATCCCGAAGATCGTGTTCAGCGGCACGACGATCAGCACGATCTCGAGCGACAGCCACATCGCGTGCAGCGCGTTCGGCGCCGTGATCGCGTCCCACACCGGCGCCAGACCGTGCTCGAAGGTGCGGTAGAAGATCATCGCGAGCGGCGCGCCGAGCAGCACCGCCAGGTAGCCGAGTGCGATCGTGCGCAGGGCGAGCCGCCCGCCGCGCGAGGATCCGACGGCGCCGCGCTCGGGGCGCGGTCCGCGCCGGCGAAGCGTCACCCCGCCGCTCTTCGTCGCGGGGACCGCGAGCGTCCCGCCGCCGCTAGAGGACATGGCGCGACCACCTCCGCTGCAGCAGGTTGAGCAGGGCGAGGACGAGCAGCGCCGTCAGCAGCAGCACCACCGAGACCGCCGCGGCGGCGACCAGGTTTTCGTTCTCGATCTGGCCGAAGATGTAGACAGAGCCGGCCTCGGTCTTGAACGGCAGGTTGCCCGTGATCAGCACGAGGGAGCCGTACTCGCCGATCGCGCGAGCGAAGCTGAGCGCGACCCCCGAGATGATCGCGGGCACCAGCGTCGGCAGGACGATCCGGCGGAGGACCGTGCGATGGCTCGCGCCGAGCGAGGAGGCCGCTTCCTCCATCGAGCGGTCGAGGTCGATCATCACCGGCTGCACCGACCGCACGACGAACGGCAGCGTCACGAACAGCAGCGCCAGCACGACCGCCGCGCGGGTGAACGTGACGTCGATCCCCACGGGGCTGTTCTTGCCGTAGAGGGCGAGCAGCACGAGGCCGGCGACGATCGTCGGCAGCGCGAAGGGCAGGTCGATGATCGCGTTGACGATGCCCTTGCCGGGAAACTCGTCGCGCACCAGAACCCAGGCGATGATCGTGCCGAAGACGGCGTTGATCAGCACCACGATCACCGAGGCGATCAGGGTCAGCTTGATCGCCGCCCAGGCCTCGGGACTCGAGATCGCCCTCCAGAACGAGTCGGTGCCGCTGCTGAACGCCTTCGAGGTCAGCGCCGCCATCGGCAGCAGCACGAGGATGCTCAGGTAGAGGCCGAGCAGTCCTCGCCCGAGCACGCCCGTCGCCCGCGGGGCGAGCGCAGATAGGCGCCGCCTGCGCGGCGCCTGCCAGGCGCCGGCGCTATTTGCTGGTCGAGACGCCAAGGGATTCCTCGATCTTCGTCACGAGGCCGGTTTCCTGTTCGAAGAATTCCTTTTGGACCTTCTTCCAGCCGCCGAGGTAGTCGATCGTGAACACGCCGGGCGGGTTCTTGAACTGCGACGCGGCGGGCACGCCGCTGATCACGGGCCGGTAGCCGTTTTCGGCCCAGATCTGCTGCGCGGCGGGCGTCACCAGGTAGTCGGCGAACTTCTTGGCGCCTTCGCTGCCCCCGACGACCGCCAGCGGGTTTTCGATCTTGATCGTGTTTTGGGGGATCACGTATTCGATCGGGGCGCCCTTCTTTTCGTCCTGGATCGCCTCGGTCTCGTAGTCGAGCAGCGCGTCGCCGCGGCCGGCGAGGAAGGTCTGCAGCGCGTTACGCGCCGAGCTGTCCTGGCTGACCACGTTGTGGAACAGCGCCTTCACGTATTCGAGGGCCTGTTCCTTGGTCTTCCCTTCCTTCAGCTGCGCGCCGTATGCGCCGACCACGTTCCAGCGCGCCGCGCCCGAGGTGAACGGGTTCGGCGTGAGGACCTGCACCCCCGGCTTGATGAGGTCCGACCAGTCCTTGATCCCCTTCGGGTTGCCCTTGCGGACGATGATCACGTCGAGGGAGTTCGTGACCATGCCCTTGCTCGGCGTCTGGTTCCAGTTCGCCGCCACCTGGCCGCTCTTGACGAGTCGTTCCACGTCGGGTTCGAGCGAGAAGTTGACGAGGTCGGCGTGCAGGCCGTTGGCGACCGCCCGGCTCTGCTCGCCCGAGGGGCCGTAGGACTGGCTGAACGAGAAGCCCTTGCCTTCCGAGGTCGCTTGGAACGCGGCCGTCAGCTTTTCGTAGGCCGCTTGCGGGGTGGAGTAGGCGACGAGCGCGACTTGCTTGCCCCCGCTGCTCGATGACGAGCCGCAGGCCGAGAGCGTCACGATGGCGGCGGCGGCGAGGAGCAGCGCCAGAAGGGCTGCTGGGCGTCGGGTCAGGGTCATGATCACTTTCTCTGTGAAGAACACGGGAATTATTGGCTTTGTAGAGCCGATCTGCAAAGTAGCGTAAAAGCGATCGAATTTCACCCCCGAGGTCGACGGGCGCCGAGTGACGTTGGACACGCAACGAGGTTTTTGTCCATTTCCTTGACATATTTGGGCCGCGTTTGGGTACCATCTGCTGTGACCGCGCGTCCGATCGCCGGCAGGACCGGCTGGAGCGCCGCACGCCCACGAGCCAGCAAAGGAGACCCCAGCCGATGTCAGCCCCCACCACCGTTTCCAGCGACGACGACGCCGCGGCCGTCGAGGCGATCGTGGAGGGCGCGGGGGAGACCGGGTTCTCGCTGCAGCTGACCCAGGACCAGAAGGACATCCGCGACTGGGTCCACGGCTTCGCCGCCGACGTCGTCCGTCCGGCCGCCCACGAGTGGGATGAGAAGGAGCAGACGCCGTGGCCGATCATCCAGGAGGCGGCGAAGATCGGGCTCTACGGCTACGAGGGCATGGCGCAGTTCTTCGCCGACCCCTCGGGTCTCGGCCTGCCGCTCGTCAACGAGGAGCTGTTCTGGGGCGACGCGGGCATCGGCATGTCGATCATGGGCACGGCGCTCGCCGTCGCCGCGATCTTCGGTCAGGGCTCGGGCGAGCAGATCGGCGAGTGGATCCCCCGCTGCTTCGGCACCGTGGAGGACGTCAAGGTGGCTGCCTTCTGCGCCTCTGAGCCGAATGCCGGATCCGACGTCTCGGGCCTCCGCACGAACGCCAAGTTCGACGAGGCGGCCGGCGAGTGGGTCCTGAATGGCCAGAAGGCGTGGGCGACGAACGGTGGCATCGCCGACGTCCACGTCGTGATCGCCTCTGTCGACCGTGAGCTCGGCTCCAAAGGCCACGCCGCGTTCGTGGTGCCGATGAGCGAAGCCAAGGGGATCGAGCAGGGCGCGAAGGTCTCAAAGCACGGCCTGCGCGCCTCGCACACCGCCGACGTCTACCTCGACGACTGCCGCGTGCCGGCCGACTACGTGCTCGGCGGCAAGGACAAGCTCGAGGAACGCCTGGCGCGGGTGCGCGAAGGTAAAAAAAGCCAGTCACAGGCAGCGATGGCGACCTTCGAGGCGTCGCGCCCGACGGTCGGCGCGCAGGCGATCGGGATCGCCCGCGCCGCTTACGAGTACGCACTCGAGTACGCCAAGGAGCGCGAGCAGTTCGGTCGCAAGATCATCGACAACCAGGCGATCGCCTTCACGCTGGCGCGCATGAAGCTCGAGATCGACGCCGCGCGGCTACTCGTCTGGCGTGCCTCCTGGATGGGCCGCAACGCGGTGCCGTTCGAGAACGCCGAGGGCTCGATGAGCAAGCTCAAGGCGGGCGAGGTGGCCGTCTGGACGACCGAGCGCGCGATCCAGATCCTCGGCGGCAACGGCTACACGCGCGAGTTCCCCGTCGAGCGCTGGCACCGCGACGCGAAGATCTACGACATCTTCGAGGGCACGGCCGAGATCCAGCAGGTCGTGATCTCGCGCGCGATCAGCGGCATGCCAGGGCTGTTCGGCGCCGCTCGCGCCGAGGCCTAGCCCCGCCCGCCGTCAGTCCTCGAGAGCCTCGCCCGCGGCGGCCAGTCGCAGCGGCTCGAGCGTCTCGAGCTGTGCCGCGGCGCGCTCGGCGAGCCGGCCGAGGTCGATCCCCGCAAGGCGCTCGTCGTCCGCGACGACCTCGAGCAGCGCATCCCACATCGCGAGCTTGCCGCGCACGCCCAGCGTCATCGCCTCCAGCTCGACGAGCCTGCTGAGCGGCGAGTAGGAGAGCAGCCGCCCGTTGGGCTTCAGCCGGCCCAGCTTCTCCACCGTCCAGCCGCCGGCGACCTTCACGTGGTCGACGCCGACGCCGAGCGCGCGCATGATCTCGAGCAGCGTCTCGCGGTCCTCGTCGACTTCCTCGGCCAGCTGCTGGGACGGCGGCCCGTAGAGGTCGCTGCCGCGGTTGTTCGAGGCGATCCGCCGAGCCAGCTCCCGGCCGGCCGTCGCGCCGGCGAGGTGATCGTTCAGGTACGTGGCGAGCAGCGACATCGACCTTCCGGGGCGCTCAGCGCTCGCGCCGCTCGGCGCGCCGCTCCCTGATCATGCGGCGGGAGACGAAGTCCCCGAGCGCGATCGCCAGCCAGATGATGATCGTGGCCGCGACCAGGGTGCCCCCGCCGTGCACGTCGAGGCCGGGGACGACAAGCGCGACGATCACCAGCGCGATCACGGTGGCGGCCAGCGCCAGCAGGCCGGCGAGCGCCACCGAGGGCTGGCGGACGAGCACTTTCAGGGCGAGGAACTGGACGACGATGTGGACGACCCAGAACAGCAGCGTCGCCTCGACGAGCGCCGTCGCGCTGATCGAGAAGTCGGGCAGGACGGCAGTGCAGATCAGCAGGCCCGCCGCGATTGCCACCAGCGACGTCCCGAGCCGGATCCCCCAGCGTCGCAGCACGCGAGGAGGTTACTACCGGCGCGGTCGCGGGGAGGCCGTCGTTACCAGGCCTGGTCGGTCCCGCAATGCGGGCAGGCGACCGTCGTCGAGACGGCGGCGCTGAACAGGTAGCCGCAGCAGCACGTGTAGAGGGCGAGGTCGATCGGGCCGCCGGCCTGGCGAACGCGCTCCGCGAGCGGGTCGCATCCAGCGGGAGCGGTCGGGGGTGGGCCGTCCGCGGTTGCGGCGCGGGACGCCGCACTCGCGCCGGCGGCGGCCCTCAGGTGCTGGGGGTCGCGGCGGTCGTGGGCGCGACGGCCGGGACGGCGTGCGTCGCGCTCGCGCAGTGGTTGCAGAAGCCTGGGTCTCATCGGTCCTCTCTGGATAGGACGTCGCACACGAGAAAAGGTTTCGCGGTGCAACCTTTGTTTCCTGTCGAGGGCGGTTCCGGCGGTCGCGGGTGCGCGCGGCGGCGTGGGCGGGGCCTCCCCGGCGGGGTGGGGGGTTTTGAGATAATCCACTCGATGAACCCTGCGCGGAAGCGAAAGGTGCGCTTGGTCGTGGCGCTTAGCGCAGCCGTTGTACTCGCCGCTGCGCTGATCTACACGAGCTTCAGCGCGGCGAGCCCGGCGCTCTCACCGAGCCAGCTGCTCCACCAGGCGCAGCCGGGCCGCACCTACGTGCTCACGGGCACCGTCGCCTCGGGCAGCGTCCACCACCACGGCGAGGTGCTCGACTTCGCCGTGCGCGACCGCAAAGGCAGCGCCACGATCCCGCTCGCCTACACCGGCACGGTCCCCGACCCGTTCCGGGAAGGACGCGAGGTCATCGTGACCGTCGAGAAGCACGGTGGGCGCTACGTCGGCGAACGCAACACGCTGATCACGAAGTGCCCGTCCAAGTTCAAGACGGCGCCGCCCAGCGAGCAGCAGAGCTCCTGAGTGGCGGCACCTGACGGACACGCAACCGGCACCGGCGCCGCCTGATGGCCGGTCTCGGCTTCGCCTGCCTGCTGCTCGCGCTCGGCATCTGCGCCTACGGCATCGCCGCCTCTGTGTACGGCGTGCGCGCCGGGCGCCCGGAGTTCTCGGCCTCGGGACGGCGCTCGGTCTACGCGCTCTTCGGGATCCTGACGGTCGCCTTCCTCGTGCTCGAGGTCGCGTTCCTGCGCAACGACTTCGCCTTCAACACCGTCGCCGACACCTCGAGCCGCTCGACGCCGCTTGCATATCGCGCCGCGGCCGTCTGGTCCTCGCAGGAAGGCTCCCTGCTGCTGTGGGCGTGGCTGCTGTCGCTGTGGGCGAGCGTGGCCCTGTTCCTCACGCGGCGGCGGATGCGCGAGGTCGCAAGCTACGCGACCGCCGTGCTGCTCGGCTTCGGGGGCTTCTTCGTCGCGCTGATGGTCTTCTACGCCAACCCCTTTGCGACGACGAGCCCGGCGCCGCCCGAAGGCGTCGGGCTGGACCCGCTCCTGCGCTTCCCGACGATGATGATCCACCCCCCGATGCTGTACTCGGGCTACACCCTGTGCACGATCCCGCTCGCATTCGCGGTCGGCGCGCTGCTCGCCCGGCGCGTCGACGCCGACTGGATCAAAGCGATCCGCCGCTTCGCCTTCGCCGGCTGGCTGTTCCTGGGCATCGGCATCCTGCTCGGGGCGCGCTGGTCCTACTCGGAGCTCGGGTGGGGCGGCTACTGGGGCTGGGACGCCGTGGAGAACGCGTCGCTGATGCCGTGGCTGACGGCCACCGCGTTCCTGCACTCGCTGATGATCCAGGAGAAACGCGGGATGCTGAAGGTCTGGAACGTCTCGCTCGTGCTCGCGACCGGCACGCTCGCTGTGATGGGCACGTTCCTGGTCCGAAGCGGCGTGCTGAACTCGATCCACGCCTTCGGGGGCGCGACGCTCGGCGTGCCGTTCGTGTGCCTGATCGCCGTGATGATCGCCGGCTCGATCTACCTCGTCGCAAGCCGCCGCGAGATGCTCCGCTCGGAGAACCGCCTGGACTCGCTGCTCTCGCGCGAGTCAGTCTTCTTGGTCAACAACCTCGTGCTCGTCGGGCTCTGCTTCGTGATCTTCTGGGGCACGTACTTCCCGCTGATCTCCGAGGCGCTCACGGGTCGCGAATCCTCGGTCGGGCCGCCGTGGTTCGACCGCTACACGGTGCCGCTGGCGCTCCTGCTGGTGCTGCTGAGCGGAATCGGGCCGGTGATCGCCTGGCGCCGCGCGACGCTCGCCAACGCCCGGCGCAACTTCCTCGTGCCGCTCGCCGCGGCGCTGCTCGCGCTGGCCGTGCTGCTGATCGCAGGCCTCGGGCACAAGCCGGCTGCGGTCGCGATGTTCTGCTGCGCGGCGTTCGTCTTCGCGAGCGTCGGCCAGGAGTTCGTGCGCGGTACGCGGGCCCGGCGCGCGATGTCCGGCGAGACGGCGCCGGTCGCGCTGCTCGCGCTGATCCGCCGCAACCGCCGCCGCTATGGCGGCTACATCGTCCACATCGGCATGGCGGTGCTGTTCGTCGGCGTCGCCGCGTCATCGTCCTTCCAGCACGCCAGCGAGCTGCAGCTGCGCCCCGGCCAGTCGACGCGCGTGGGTGCCTATACGGTCCGCTACGTCAAGCCCACGGCGTCGGTCACGCCCAAGTTCGACCGCGCCCACACGGGGTCGACGCTCGCGCTGGGGGCCGAAGTGGACGTCAGCAAGGGCGGACGGCACGTGGGTACGCTCA
Organism: uncultured Solirubrobacteraceae bacterium; assembly: GCA_963721285.1. Taxonomy (GTDB): domain Bacteria; phylum Actinomycetota; class Thermoleophilia; order Solirubrobacterales; family Solirubrobacteraceae; genus Palsa-744. The sequence continues at coordinate 480,677 of CAVRIN010000006.1, forward strand.
ACCCGAGCCAGGGCTATTACGCCTCTGAGGAATCGGCCCAGGGGCCGGTCGGCAGCCTGATCGGCGGCCAGGCGGTCAGCCACGTGGCGATCGACGGCGGCGTCACGCGCGACGTCTGGAGCGCGATCTCGCCTGAAATCGAAGCTCCCGCGCTGAAGCGGATCGTCGACGTGGGGAACCGCACGCTCGGTCCCGAACAGGCGCCGGTCGCGCTGCTCTACCTCGCACGCAGCTACCTGAAGAGCCCGCCGCCGGCGCAGTTCCACTTCATCGTCTCGCCGCTCGTGATGTGGATCTGGGTCGGCGGGCTGATCGTCTTCATCGGCGGCGCGATCGCGGTCTGGCCGGCGCCGAGCGCGGTGCGTGCGAGGGTCGCGGCACGGGCGCGCCTGTCGCGGCGGCTGGTCCGGGCCTGAGCGCCCGCCGCCCCCCGCGGTCTGCTCGCGTCAGCATGGGAGCTCGATGGCCGTCCTGATCGTCCTAGTGATCTTCGTGCTGATCGGGCTGATCGTGCTCGTCGTCGGCGCGCCGCTGCGCGAGGCCGCCGCCCGCCGGGCGGCCGGCGAGCAGCGCGAGCCCGGCGCGCGCGAGGACGAGGAGGAGGATGCGGCCGCCGCGGGGCGCGATCGGGATGGCGAGCGCGAGGAGCTCGAAGCCGCCCGCGAGACGAAGTACCGCGAGATCCGCGACGCCGAGTTCGACTACCGCACCGGCAAGCTCTCAGAGCGGGACTATCGCGAGCTGGACGCCGAACTGCGGGCGGAGGCGCTGGCGATCCTGGACGCGCTCGAGGAAGGCGTCAGGCCCACGGACGCTTCAGCAGCACGATCGCGTTCACGAAGAACAGGACCGCGAAAAAGACCGTCCAGCGGTTGAGGTTGCGCTCGACCATCGAGCCGCCGCCGAGCGGACCGGTGCCGGTGCCGACGCCGAAGGCGCCGGAGAGCCCGGAGTCCTTGCCGGAGTGCATCAGCACGAGGAACACGACGATCACGGCAAGGATGACCTGGATGATCGAGTCGACCGTTTCCACGCGCGAAAGCGTAGCGGAGCCGAACGGCGCGGGAGCCGGGGGCGGTCGCGCAAGCTTGCGCCCAAGAGCGGGTAGTGGCTACACATGTCTCCGCAATCCCGCATACTTCGGCGCGAGAAGGCCAGGAAAAACGTTGCCAGAGCGATTACGAATCCTTTACGGATTCGGGGTCCCCTGCCGATATGACTCCCGGTGGGCGTATCCAGTGACGTGGATCCGGTGCGCCGACCACACCAATGGGACGACCCGCAGATGAACGAGAACCAGGCATGATGCCGCCCACCGGAGCTCGCCGCCGAGCTCTTCGTGCCGTTCTGGGGGCCCTCGCGGGTGGCGGTCTGACGGCTGCAGGCCTGGGCGCGCCGCTCGCCACCGAAGCTCTCGCCTCCAACATCGGCGGCGTGCCAACCACCCCTGAAGTGACGGCACCGGAACTGCCGGGCGAAGCGACCTCGCCGTCGACGAGCACCACCACGACGCCGGTGCCCTCGACCCCCTCGACGGGCACGACCGGCACAACCACCACGCCGCAGCCGGCTGCGCCCAAGCAGGAAGCGCCCTCGGTCGTGCTCCAGCGCCGCCAGAAAACGACCAAGGGCGCGAGCAGCAACCCGCAGAGCAGCAACGCCACGGGCAAGGGCAAGAACCCCGGCCTGAACCAGGTCGCCGGCTCCCCGCAGGCGGTCGCGAAGGCGGGCGCCCTGGCGGCCGTGCTGGCCAACTCGCAGGCCTCGACGCAGGCGCTGTCGTTCTATCGGGTACCGCTGTTCCTGCTGCCGATCTACAAGGCGGCCGCGGTGCAGTACGGCGTGCCGTGGCAGATCCTCGCCGCGGTCAACGAAATCGAGACCGACTACGGCGCAGACCAGTCGGTCTCGAGCGCCGGCGCCCTCGGCTGGATGCAGTTCATGCCCGAAACCTGGCGGATGTACGGCGTCGACGCGCTCGACGCCGGCTACGCAGACCCGTACAACCCGGTCGATGCCGTCTTCGCGGCGGCGCGCTACCTGCGCGCGGCGGGCGCGGCGACCGACCTGCGCCGAGCGATCCTCGCCTACAACCACTCCGAAGAATACGTCGACTCGGTGATGCTCCGGGCGAAGCTGATCTCGACGTACCCGAAGGCCGTGATCGCGACTCTCACCGGTCTCGTCGACGGACGCCCGCCGGTCGACGGCACGTCCCTCGAATGGAGCGCGGCCCGCACCGAAGCGGGCGCGACGCCTTCCGCGTCGAGCGCGACTGCCAATGCCGCCGCCAAGGCGCCCGCGGCGAAATCCGCGCCGGGATCGGGCTCGGCGGTCTCGCCGTCGGCGGCCGCAGCGGCGGCTGCCCACGGGCAGCCCGCGCCGAAGCTCCAGGTCGTCGACCTGACGAGCGCCTCGAAGGCCTCCGTCGTGGCGGTCCAGGACGGGCGCGTGGTGCAGATCGGCAAGAGCCGCAAGCTCGGACGCTTCATCGTCCTGCGCGACGTCTACGGCGACGTCTTCACCTACGCCGGCCTCGGCAGCGTGGCCCCGAGCTACACGCGCGCGAAGCCGACCCGCGCGAGCGGCACCTCTCCCGCCGTCCAGGTCGCCAGCAGCAAGGATCCCGCTCCCTCGAAAGCCGCGACAGCCGGCACCCAGGCCCCCGTCACCCTGCAGGTCAAGACGCCGGCGCCGCAGAACCGCGGCTCCGGTGGCGGGCGCGCCGAGATCGCCAGCGCCGAAGAGGTGCCGGCGGGGATGGATCGCCGCCGCCTGTTCGCGAGGCCCGGCAACCCGGACGCGAAGGCCTCCGCGGCCGCCGCGAGCGTGCGACGCGCGAACCGCGAGAAGGCCGCGCAGCGGCTGCCGCTGCGCAAGGGCTCCGTCGTCCCGAGCGGGACCGTGCTCGGCAAGGTCTGGACCGCGCCGGGCGGGCACGCCGGGCACATGCGCTTCGCGATCCGCCCAGCGGGCGACGCCGCCTCCATCGACCCCGGTCCCGTGCTCGCGAACTGGGCGCAGCTGCAGAAGGCGCTGCACCCGCAGGGCGCGAGGGCCACGAACGCGCTGCTCGGTGCGACCGCGAGCGACGTGTTCCTGCTCTCGCGCGCCGAGCTCGAGCGGACCGTGCTCTCTGACCCGGGCATCACCGTCACCGGCTGCGCCCGCCAGGACGTCGCCTCAGGGGCCGTGGACCGCCGCGTGCTGGCGGTGCTGGCATTCCTTTCGCGCAGCGGCCTGAAGCCGACCGTCGGCGCGCTGCGCTGCCGCCAGAGTCAGTACACGAGCAAGGGCGTGCCCTCCGCGCACTACCGGGGCGACGCGGTCGACATCACCGCGATCAACGGCGTGACGCTGGCCCGCCACCAGGGTCCCGGCACCATCACCGACCTCACGATCCGCGCGCTCTTGACGCTGCCCAACGAGTTCGTGCCGCACGAAATCATCAGCCTCATGCACTACCCGGCCTCGCCGCAGACGCAGGCGGTCAAGTCGCACTGGAACCGCGTCGAGCTCGTCTTCCAGCGCCAAGCCGCGCGGCTGCTCGCCACGCCGGCGCCCGGCGCGGCCGCCCACTCGGCCGCGAAGGGCAACGCCGCCCCCGCGCCGGTCATCACCACGAGCGTGCTGAGCCCGCTGCAGTGGACCCAGCTGGTGACGCGCATCGGCGCGATCCCGGCGCCGAAGGTCGGCCACAAGCCGAGCTCGGCGGCGATCCCGGATCCCAAGAGCACCAAGGGCAAGTAGCCCGCACGGCGCTCGCGAGCGGCACGATTCGCCGCCGCCGAGGCGAGCACCGGGCTGCCGCCGCGAGCCGGCGCCGGCGCGCCTCCAGACAAGCCGGATCGGGCGCATCCGCGTCTGCGATCATGCCCGCGTGGCGAGCTTCGGCGGGATCGACCTGGGCGGCACGAAGATCCAGGCCGTCGTCGTCGACGAGGACCATCAGGTGCTCGGCGCCGCCCGGCGCCCCACGCCGACCAGCGGCGGGCCCGAGGGCGTTGCCACCGAGATGGCGGCGGCGGCGCGCGAGGCCGCCGAGCAGGCCGGCGTTGACGCGGGCGGCCTCGCCGGGATCGGCGTCGGCTCACCCGGGGTGGTCGCCGAAGGCATCGTCACGAGCGCGGGCAACCTGCCCGGCTGGGAAGGCTCGTTTCCGCTCGCCGAGCATCTCGAGAAGCTGCTCGGCGCGCCGATCAGGCTTGGCAACGACGTCCAGGTCGCGACGATCGCCGAGGTCGAGCTCGGCGCTGGGCAGCCGTTCGACTCGCTGCTCGGCGTGTTCTGGGGAACGGGCGTCGGCGGCTGCCCCGTGCTCGAACGGCGTCCCTGGCGCGGGCGCGGCGGCGCGGGCGAGATCGGCCACATGGTCGTCGTGGTCGACGGCGCACGCTGTACGTGCGGGCGCCGCGGCTGCATGGAGGCGTACGCCGGCCGCGCCGCGATGGAAGCGCACGTCCAAAAGCTCGTCGCGAAAGGCGAGAAAACCGACCTGTTCAAAATCATGAGGCACCACGAACGCGAGCGGCTGACGAGCGGCGTGTGGGCGCGCGCGCTCGAGAAAGGCGACAAGCTGGCCGTGCAGATGATCGACCGCGCGGTCGCCGCGCTCGCGGCCGGCGTCGCCTCCGCCGTCAACCTGCTCGACGTCGAGGCGGTGATCCTCGGCGGCGGCCTCGGCGTGCGCCTGGGGACGCCGATGGCCGAACGGCTCGCCGCCGAGATGCTGCCGCACATCTTCGCCGACTCCCGCCCGCCGCACGTCGAGGTGGCCGCGCTCGGCGACCTCGGCGGCGCGATCGGTGGGACGCTGCTCGTGGCGCGCCACGGCGCGGGCGCCGAGCCGGCCGGCCACGACGTCGCCGCCGGCGCGACCGACTAGCCGCCGGGACGACCGACTAGCCGGCGACGGTCACGCCGACGAGCACCAGCGACAGGCACGAGAGCACGACGACGGTCAGGCCGGTGGCGGCGTCGAGCAGGCCCCGCGCGCGGTGCTCGCCCATCACGCGCCGGGAGCGCGAGATCCTCCAGATGAAGAACAGGTTGATCGGCAGCAGCAGCCCGTTGACGACCTGCACCCCCACCAGCAGCGAGATCACGGGCAGGCCCGGGACCATCGCGACGATCGCGCTGACCACGATCATCGCGGTGATGACCCCTACGAACACCGGCGCGTCCTCGCGACTGCGGCCGATGCCCTTCTCGTAGCCGAGCGACTCCGAGACCACGTAGGAGGTCGCGATCGGCAGGATCGCGCAGGCCAGCAGGCTCGCCCCGAGCAGCCCGATACCGAACAGGCCCTCGGCGAACTGCCCCGCGAACGGGCTGAGCGCGCGCGCTGCGTCGGCGGCCGAGCCGATTTCGTGGACGCCGTGCTTGAAGAGCGTGGCGCCGGTCGCGATCACGATGAACGCCGAGATCATGCAGGCGAAGATCGCACCGGAGACGGCCTCGGCTTCCTCGTGGCCGAGCTCGTCCTCGCGCACGCCGCGCTCGACGGTCGCCGACTGCAGGTACTGCTGCATGTAAGGGGTGATCGTGGTGCCGATCGTCGCGATCAGCAGCACGACGTAGGTCGATGACCTGCTCAGCGTCGGATGGATGATCGCCTCCCCGACTTCGGCCCAATCCGGGTGCGCGAGGATCGCCGCCAGGGGGTACGCGAAGAACGGGATCGTGAACCAGATGAAGATCCGCTCCGCGGTGCGGTATGAGCCGCGCACGATGATCAGCCAGATGCCGACGGCGATGATCGGCACGCTGAGCTGGGCGGGGACGCTGGCGAGGCCGAGCGCGGCGCCGGCGCCGACGAAGTCCGAGATGCAGATCCCGAGGTTTGCGACCAGCACGGCGCTGGTCGCCAGCACCGACCAGCGGATCCCGTACTCCTCCCGGATCAGCTCCGCCAACCCCTTCCCTGTCACGACGCCCATGCGGGCGGCCAGCAGCTGCACGATCGCCAGCGAGATCGCGATCAGGACGATCGTCCACAGCAGGTCGTAGCCGTATTTGGCGCCGATCGAGGAGTAGGTCGCGACGCCGCCGGCGTCGTTGCCGGCGTTCGCGGCGATCAGGCCTGGGCCGAGCAGGCCCAGGAAGGCGAAGATGCGGACGCGGCGAGCGTTAAGCCGGGCAGGCAGACGCGGTCGGCCACGGGTGGCCGACCGGACACGACGCATGAAGGGCGGTACTCGGACCGCCATCGAACTGGCCGCCTGCTGAGCTCATCGCGGCCAGTCTATTCGCTCGCCGCCGGCGCCCTTGAAAGGGCGCGTTCAGTCCTCGCCGAGCAGACCGAAGCGACGCCGCCAGCCGCGCGGCAGCATCGCCTCGAGCACGTCGTCGACGGTCACGACGCCGAGCATGCGCTTGGACTCGTCGACGACCGGGATCGATGTGAGGTTGTAGTCGGCCATCAGCCTGGCCAGCTCCTCGAACGGCGCGTCGGGCGGCAGGCAGGGGATGTCGTGCTTGACCTCGGCGTCGAGGCGGCGGGTGGGCTCGGCACGCAGCAGCGCGGTGACCGGAACGCTGCCCTGGAGCGCGCCGTCGGCTCCGCTCACGAACACGCTCGTCAGCAGCTCGGGCGCGACGTGGCTGTGGCGGACGGCTCGGAGCGCCTGCTCGGCCGTGCTGGAGCCGGACAGGAGCACGAAGTCGGGGCTCATCAGCCCGCCCGCCTCGGCCGGGTCGTAGCCGAGCAGCGCCCGCACCTTCACGCGCTGGCTCACGGGCAGCAGCGCCAGGATGCGCTCGCGCCGCTCCTCCTCCAGCTCGCCGAGGACGTCGGCCGCGTCGTCGGCGGCCATGCGGGCGAGGATCGCGGCGACCTGCTCGTCGGGCCGGTCCTCGAGGAACTCGCGCTGATGGTGGTCGTCGAGCTCCTCGAAGACGTCCGCCTCGAGCTCGCGATCGTCGTCGCCGACCGCCTGGATGATCTCCTCGCCCTCCTGGCGCGAGGCCGCCTCGACGAGGTCGGCGATCTGCGCCGGGTGCAGCTTCGCGAGCTTGGGGTGGGGCACGCGCAGGCGCACCGTCGGGACGTGGCCGACGAACGGCTCGACCCCGGCCCAATCGAGGAACTCGCCCGTCGCGATGTGCGCGCCGAGCTGCTTGGGCAAAAGGCGCCTCAGCCCGCCGCGCGGCCCTGTGTCCACGCCGACCACGCGCCAGGAGCCGGCGACGAGCGCCAGCTCGATCTCGTTGGCCCGCACGAGCCGCGCCCCCTGGACATTGATCAGCTGACGGTCGAGCAGGTCGCGCCGCAGCAGCACCTCGTCCGGGCGGCGCTCGAAGTGGCGCAGGTCGAGCTTCGCCTTGCGCAGCACGACACCGCCGGGCCCGATCTCCGAGACGCGCTCGACACCGAGGAAGGATCGCCGGCCCGCAACCGTGACCAGCAGCCCAGTGATCGGCGGGTAGCCGGCCCCGCCGAGGCGGACGATCACGTCCTCCACTTTGCCGAGGCGCTCGCCGTCGGAGTCCCGCAGGGCGCTACCCACGAGCCGCGAGAGGTGCAGGATCGGCGGCGCCTCCCGCTCGGCCCCCCCAGAGGGGGGACGCCCGTCGCGGGGCGGCTCGGTCGGGGCCTGTGCGCCCGAGGCGTTCACGGACTCAATCCTACGCGCCGTCGCGACGGTCCCTCTATGGTCGCAGGGCGATGCCCTTCTGGCTTTCGATCGCCTGTCTCTCGGTCTTCCAGGGCGCCCTGGTCGCGCTGCCGGTCCGGATCGACTGGCCGCCGCTGCGGCGCCTGCGGGCGGGCGGCTGGGCGGCCGTGCTCCCGGTCTCGGTCGTGGCCTTCGTGGCGATCGCGCGGGCGGCCGAAAGCGCGAGCGCGCAAGGTCTGACCTACCTCGCGCTGATCGCCGTCCCTCCGCTCGCGGCGCTGGCGCTCGGTGCGCTCTCGCACGGCGCCCGCCCGCGCCACGCGCTGCTCGCCGCCGCGCTGTTCGCGCTCGCATGGGCCGACCGCGGCGGGCTTGCCGGCAACGCCGCGGCGACGGTCCTCTCGGGCCTGAGCTGCGTCGCGCTCGGCTCGCTGCTCGGCGCGATCACGCCGGCCCGCTGGCTAGCCGCCGGGATCGTCGCGATGGCGATCGCGGACACGGCGCTCGTCGTCTCCGATCTTCTGCAGGCCCCCAACGACGCGCTCAACGCCGCGGTTCCGGCGGCCGGGCTGCCGCGACTGCAGAGCGCCGCGTTCGGCTCGGCGTTGATGGGCTACGGCGACCTGTTCGTCGCAGCCGTGCTCGGCGGGCTGCTGGCGGCCGAGGGCGAGCGGCAGCTGCCGGCAGCGGCGCTGACGGCCGCGCTCGCGCTCGCCTTCGACCTGCTGTTCTTCTTCGTGCACGAGCTGCCGGCGACGGTGCCGGTGGCGCTCGCGCTCGGGGTGCTCGCGCTCACTCGCCGGAGGCGATCCGCCGCGGCCCCAGCCGCTCGACATGCGGCTCGCCTTCGGGACCGCCCTGCACGAGCTCGTCCTGCAGCCGATCCTCCAGCTCGCCCTGCGAGGCGATCGCCCGCGCCGTGATCTCCAGCGGCGGCGGCGGACCGAGCTCGCCCTCGGAGGCGGCGCCCGCCTGCTCGATGCGGCGCACCTGCGGCATCACCCGGCTGTCGAACGAGCCGACCGCCTCGTTGTAGGCGGCGACCGCCGACCCGAGCTGCCTGCCGGCCTTGGCGAACGGGGTGACGAAGCGTGCCAGCCTCGTGTGCAGCTCGCGCGCGGACTCGGCGATCTCGCGCGCGGATTCGGCGATCTGCTCCTGGCGCCAGCCGTAGTGGACGGCGCGCAGCAGCCCGATCAGCGTCGTGGGCGTCGCGAGCAGGACCTGCTGTGCGACGCCGTACTCGATCAGCCCTGGGTCCTCGGCGAGCGCCGCCTGGTAGATCCCGTCGGAGGGGACGAACATCACGACGAACTCCGGCGTCGAGTCGAACTGGCGCTGGTAGCCCTTCGAGGCGAGCTTGACAATGTGCTCGCGCGTCTGGCGCGCGTGGCTCGCGGCGTGGACCTCGCGCTGGACCTCGTCCTCGCACTCCAGAGCCATCAGGTACGCGTCGAGCGGCACCTTCGAGTCGACCACGATCAGCTTCCCGCCCGGCAGCTTCACGAGCATGTCGGGCCGCAGCGTCCCCTCGCCGGTCTGGATCGTGCTCTGCTCGACGAAGTCGCAGTGCGAGACCATGCCGGCCATCTCGACGACGTTGCGAAGCTGGATCTCGCCCCAGGAGCCGCGCGTGGAGGGGCGCTTGAGCGCCGTGACGAGGTTGCCCGTCTCGCGGCGCAGCGTGCCGACGCCCTCGCCGAGCTGGCGGACCATCTGCGCGAGCTCGCCCTGGGCCTGGCTGCGCTCGCGCTCCAGGCGCCCGATCTCGCTCTGCATGCGCCCGAGCTGCTCCTGCACGGGTGCGACGACGCCCTTGATCTGCTCGGTCCGCTTCGCCATCTCGCCGGCCGCCCGCTCCTGCTCGGCGCTGCGCGAGTCGGCGACGCTGCGGGCCAGTGAGGAGCTCGTCTGCTCCATCACGTCGAGCGAGAGCGCCTTCAGCTCCTCGCGCAGGCGCCGGCTGTCACGGCGCAGCACGACCACGGCGACGAGCGCGCCGATCAGGATCCCGATTATCGCCAGCAGCACCGTCATCGTGTCCTCCCTGTCCGTGGGCAGCTGTCAAACATGGCACCGGGGCCGGACGGCACGGTGGTGAACGCGCACGAACTCGAACGCGGCTCGACTCTTGCGGCTCGTAGCGGCTTGACACCCCGACGGGGCGCGTCTATGTTGGCTGCTCGCGGCGCGGCCGGGAGGCGGTGTCGTGCGGGATCCAAGATGGATCTTAAAAAGAGGGGTCGTGCCGAGGCGGAGGGGTTCTGCGGGCATGGTCCGCAGAACCAATAGGAGGGATACATGTCGGCCACGAATGGCTTGACGCGGTCGTTTCGACTGCTCGGCTGCCTGATGGCGGTCGCACTGTTGGCCTCGGCGATGTTCGCATCGTCGGCCTTCGCGAAAAAAGAACCGACGAACCCGACCGCCTTCATCAACATGGGCGACTCGGTCTCGTACGGGTACTCGAACGAAAAATTCGTTCTGAACTTCCCGTCCGAGCCGCCGAGCGCGTTCGAAGGCGGCTACGCGAACCTGCTCGGGGCGAAGCTCGCCAAAAAAGAAGCGTCGAGCAACAACAAACTCGCGATCGTGAACCTGGCGTGTCCGGGTGAGAAGAGCACCGGCCTGATCGGCAACGGCCCGGTCGCCGAAGCGCTCGAAGCCAAAAAAGAAGAAAACGGCTTCACCGGCGGCGGGGCTCCCTGCGGCTGGCACAACTCGAGCGGCTTCGAACGGCACACCGAATACGGCACCGTCTCGCAGCTCGAAGCCGCGATCGGCACGATCGAAGCGTACGGCGCTGCAAACGTGAAGGACGTCACGCTGCAGATCGGCTCGAACGACGAGCTCCAGAAGCTCGGCGAATGCTCCAACCCGACGTATCTCGAAGCGCACGGGTTCATGAGCTTCCTGCAGTGCGTCGAAGTGGAAGCCGCAACAACGCTGTTCCCGACGATCATCAGGAACATCGGCCTGACGATCGGCGTGCTCCGCAACGCGGGCTACGCGGGTCCGATCGGCGTGCTCGGCTTCTACAACCCGCAGGCCTTCCTGGTCCCGACCAGCGACCTGCTCCAGAAAAAACTGAACGAAGCCTTGGAAGCGACGATCGAAGCCGGCAGCTACGGCCCGAAAGTTGCCTACGGCAACCCGTTCAAGAAGATCAACCCGCAGGGCAAAAAATCGCAGACGGCGAACCAGAAGAAACTGGCCGAGCTTGCTGCGATCTGCAACTACACCGAAGAGTGCAACCCGTTCGACCGCAAGCTGGAAGCGGAAAAAGCGAACAAAACGACGTACACCGCTGAAGAATGGGCGGCGATCGAAGCGAATCTCAACATGAAATTCGAAAAAGAAGAACCGGGCGGGAAATTCCTCCCCGGCGACATTCACCCGACCCCGGCTGGGCAGGAACTGTTCAGCAAACTGCTCGGGAAGGCACTCAAGAAGGCAGCCTAACCCTCTCGGTTAGCTAGCAGCAAGTTGCCGGGGCGCTCCGCATGAGGCGGGGCGCCCCGGCGCGTTTAACGGTGAAAACCGGAGCTCAGGCCGCTACCGGGGGGGAGTCCTCTGCGGCGACCGCTTCGAGGATCCCGAGCATCGCGCCGGTCGCGGGGACGAGCCGCGCCGAGGCTGGCGTGGCGGCGATCACGCTCCTGACGGGCCCGCCCTCGAGCGAGCGGATCGCGATGTCATCGCGCGGTGCGGCGAGCGCCATCCGCGGGATCAGCGCGACCCCGACCCCGGCCGCGACGAGGCCCTGCACGACCTGGTAGTCGTCGCTCTCGAAGGCGACGTTCGGCTCGAAGCCGGCGGCGTGGCTGCAGCGCACCACGTGGCGCGCGCAGGGGCTGTCCTGCGAGGTCTGCACCCAGGACTCGCCGGCGAGGTGCTCGAGGCGCAGCCGCGAGCGGGATGCGAGACGGTGCTCGCGCGGCAGCGCGAGGAACATCGGGTCCTCGAGCAGCTCGACGCGCGTCGAGCGCTCGCCGAGCGGGCTCGTGCCTTCGAACTCGAACAGCAGTGCCAGGTCGAGCTCGCCACGGCGCAGGCGCGGGGCGATCTCCTCGGGCTCGCCCTCGGCGAGGCTCAGCTCGACGTCCGGGTAGGAGGAGCGGAAGGAGGCGATCGCGCGCGGCATCAGCGTGGCGCCCGCGCTCGGGAACGAGGCCATCCGCAGCCGCCCGGCGCGCAGGCCGGAGATCGCGTCGAGCGCTTCCTCGGCGGCCTCCAGCCGCGCCAGGATGCCCTCGGCGTGGCCGACGAGCGTCTGCCCCGCGGCCGTCAGGCTGACCCCGCGCGGGTGGCGTTCGAGCAGCGTGAGGCCGGTCTCGGACTCGAGCGCCGCGATCTGCTGCGAGACGGCCGACTGCGTGTAGTCGAGCGCGACGGCGGCGGCGGAGATCGAGCCGCGGTGGCCCACCTCCCTCAGCACTCGCAGGCGCGCCACGTTCAACATTAGATCATCTTATATCAATAATAAAAAATATCACTGGAGCTGATGGCAGGCTGCAGGCATCATGAGCCGAAGAGACAGAGGAACAGAAACTTCGCGCGCCACCTGGCCCGCCATCCAAGGAGAAAAGCGAATGTCCGCCAAGATCATCGTTTCCTATGACGGAACCGCCAACGAGGACGACGCCGTCGCGCTCGGGCGCATCTTCGCCCAGGCCGGCGGGGAGGTCTCGCTGGCCTACGTCCGCCACACCGCCGACTCGGTCGGCGACACGCAGGGGATCCTGAACCGCGGCCTCGAGCTGCTCGGCGACGCCGGCGCCGCCACCCACGTCGTCACCGACCGCTCGACCCCCGACGGGCTGGCCGCGCTGGCCGAGCGCGAGCAGGCGGACGTGATCGTCTTCTGCTCGGACTCGCACACCGCGAAGGGCCACGTCTCGATCGGCAACTCCGCCCAGCGCCTCTTGGACGGCGGCCGCACGGCCGTCGCGATCGCGCCCGTCGACCTGGCCGAGAGGCGCCCGCAGGTCCGCCGCGTGGTGGCCGTCGGCGACGCCGACGGCGGCGCACGCGAGACTGCCGCGTCGCTCGCAGGCGCGCTCGGCGCCGAGGTCGTGCCGGTCGCGGGCGAGGACACCGACGTGCTGGTGCTCGACTCACGCGCCGACGCCCCCGAGGGTCGCGTCTCGCTGAGCGCCTCCGCCGAACACCTGGTTGAGATCGCGACCAGCGTCGTTCTCGCGCTGCCGCGCGGCGCGCGCCTCGAGCTCGGCGGCGTCGCCCAGCAGCACCCGACCGCCGCATAGCCCCCTAGCGGCGCCGGACGCGAAGGCGCGCCAGGCCGTAGCGGCCGAGCGCGGCGAGCACGTCCAGAGCGCCGCCCACGAGATGCGCGACGGGGCCCGTCCACAGACGGGCCTCGGCGCGTCTCAGCCTGCGCTGGCGTCGTGGCCGGGCCACGGCGGCACGGTATCGTGGCGGTCGTGCCCGGGGCCGTCAAGACAACGCTCACCGAGCTCGGCGACTCGCGTGTGCGCCTGGCGGTCGAGGTCGAGCCGCAAGAGGTCGAGGGGCGCCTGGAACACCGCGCGCGCCAGCTCGGCCGTCAGCTGAAGCTGCCCGGCTTCCGCAAGGGCAAGGTGCCCGCGCCGCTCGTGATCCAGCGCATGGGACGCGAGGCGATCCTCGAAGAAGCGCTGCGCGAATCGCTGCCGAGCTGGTACTCCGAGGCGATCGCGAGCTCGGGCGTCGTCCCCGTCGGCGACCCCGCCGTCGACCTCGACTTCGCCAACCTGCCCTCGAAAGGCCAGGAGCTCCAGTTCTCGATCGAGATCGGCGTGTTGCCGAAGGCCGAGCTCGGCGACTACAAGGGTCTCGAGGTCGGCCGCGCCGAGGAGAGCGTCGAGGAGCAGCGGGTCGACGAGGCGCTCGAGGGCGAGCGCGAACGGCTCGCGCGGCTGGACACGGTCGAGCGCGCGGCCGCGACCGGCGACTTCGTCGTGATCGACTACCTCGGCGCTCTGCGCCTGGAGGACGGCGCGCTCGAGCCGTTCGCCGGCGGCGAGGGTCGCGACCAGCTCGTCGAGCTCGGCTCGGGCAACCTGATCCCGGGCTTCGAGGAGGGGCTCGTCGGCTCCGCCGCGGGCGAGCAGCGCGCCGTCGAGGTCACCTTCCCGCCCGACTACCCCAACGGCGATCTCGCCGGGCGGGCGGCCGAGTTTCAGGTGACCGTCAAGGAGGTCAAGGAGAAGCGGCTCCCCGAGCTGAGCGACGACTTCGCCGTCGACGCCGGCTTCGACGACCTCGAGGAGCTGCGCGGCGACGTCCGCGAGCGGCTGCTCGAGTCCGAGCGCGCGCGCGTGCAGGCCGAGTACCGGCAGGCCGCCCTCGACGCGGCGGTCGCGAACGCGAAAGTTCCGGTCACGCCCGAGCTCGTCGAGGCCCGCGCGCGGGAGATGTGGGAGCGCACGCTGCACTCGCTCGCCCACCGCGGCATCTCGCGCGAGGCCTACCTGCAGATCAGCGGCCGCAAAGAGGACGAGATCCTCGCCGAGCTGCAGCCCGAGGCCGAGCAGGCGCTGCGCCGGGAGGCCGTGATCACGGCGGTCGTCGCCGCGGAGGGGATCGCGCCCGAGGATGAGGACGTGCTCGCCGCGCTGGCGCCGACCGCCGAGCGCGAGGGCGTCGAGCCGCAGACGCTGCTCGAGGACCTGCGCAGCGCCGGCCGCCTCGATGACGTTCGCGAGGACCTCGCCGCGCGCGAGGCGATCGATCTGATCGCCTCCGAGGCCAAGCCGATCCCGCTGGCCCGCGCCGAGGCGCGGGAGAAGCTGTGGACGCCCGGCAAGGAGGGCGAGGGCGAGGCCGCGCCGGCCGGAGCGCAGGACGAGCCCGGCCGGCTGTGGACGCCAGATCGCTAGCCTCTAGAGGAATCCGTCAGGCCGTGGCAAACAAAGCGAGACTATGAGCCCTCTTGTACCTATGGTCGTCGAGCAGACCTCGCGCGGCGAGCGCGCGTTCGACATATACAGCCGACTGCTCAACGAGCGCATCATCTTCCTGGGCACGCCGGTCGACGACCAGATCGCCAACCTGATCGTCGCGCAGCTTCTGCACCTCGAGTCGGAGGACCCGGAGAAGGACGTCTCGGTGTACATCAACTCGCCCGGCGGCTCCGTCTACGCGGGCCTTGCGATCTACGACACGATGCAGTTCATCAAGCCCGACGTGCAGACGATCTGCGTCGGGATCGCGATGTCGATGGGCGCCCTGCTGCTGGCCGGGGGTGCGCACGGCAAGCGCATGGCGCTGCCCAACGCCAAGATCCTGATCCACCAGGTCTCTTCGAGCTTCCAGGGCCAGGCAACCGACATCGAGATCCATGCGAAAGAGATCATCGACGTGCGCAAACGCCTCGACGAGATCATCGCCAAGCACACGGGCAAATCTCTCGACCAGGTCGGCAGGGACACCGAGCGCGACTACTTCATGAGCTCGGAGGAGGCCAAGGAGTACGGGATCATCGACCGCGTGATCTCGGAGCACTAGGGGATACGGGAAGAGGCCGGAAAGGGGAGCAGGGCAGATGGCCAGACCGACAGACTCCAACGAGCAGCTGCTGTGCAGCTTCTGCGGCAAGTCCCAGCGGCAGGTGAAGAAGCTGATCGCCGGGCCCGGCGTCTACATCTGTGACGAGTGCATCGATCTCTGCAACGAGATCATCGACGAGGAGCTCGCCGCCCCGCCGGCGTTCGACCTCGAGAACCTGCCGAAGCCGCGCGAGATCTACGACGTGCTCGACGAGTACGTGGTTGGCCAGGACCCCTCCAAGCGCACGCTCTCGGTCGCCGTCTACAACCACTACAAGCGCGTGCAGATGATGATGTCGGGCGACAGCGACATCGAGTTGCAGAAGTCCAACATCCTGCTGCTCGGGCCGACCGGCTGCGGCAAGACGCTGCTCGCCCAGACGCTCGCGCGGATCCTCAACGTGCCGTTCGCGATCGCCGACGCGACCGCGCTGACCGAGGCCGGCTACGTCGGCGAGGACGTCGAGAACATCCTGCTGAAGCTGATCCAGGCGGCCGACTACGACGTCAAGAAAGCCGAAACGGGGATCATCTACATCGACGAGGTCGACAAGATCGCCCGCAAGGCGGACAACCCGTCGATCACGCGCGACGTCTCCGGCGAGGGCGTCCAGCAGGCGCTGCTGAAGATCCTCGAGGGCACGCAGGCATCCGTCCCACCGCAGGGCGGGCGCAAGCACCCGCACCAGGAGTTCCTGACGATCGACACGACGAACGTCCTGTTCATCTGCGGCGGCGCGTTCGCCAACCTCGACAAGGTGATCGAGCGGCGCATCGGCCACAAAGGCGTCGGCTTCGCCGCCGCGATCGAGAACAAGGCCGACAAGGACACCGGCGAGATCTTCGAGCACTGCCTGCCGGAGGACCTGATCGAGTACGGCCTGATCCCCGAGTTCATCGGCCGGCTGCCGGTGATGAGCGCCGTCCACCAGCTGACCCGCGACGACCTCGTCTCGATCCTCGTCGAACCCCGCAACGCGCTCGCCAAGCAGTTCCAACGCTTCTTCGCGTTCGACGGCATCGAGCTCGTCTTCTCCGAGGACTCGCTGATCGCGATCGCCGAGCGCGGACTCGAGCGCGAAACCGGCGCGCGCGGACTGCGCTCGATCATCGAGGAGATCCTGCTCGAGGTGCAGTTCGAGCTGCCCTCGCGCCGCGACGTCAAGAAGTGCGTCGTGACGAAGGAGACCGTCGAGAAGGGCCTCACGCCGACGCTCGTCACCGAAGCCGCGCCCGAAGACGCGCACGAGGCCTCGCCGCGGCAGGAGTCGGCCTAGTACCATCGCCGCTGATGGCACGGTCAGCGAAGAAGAAGGTCGAGAGCGGGCGGACGCAGCGCCTGAAGGCGATTCCATGGGCGACGCTGCTGCAGGGGGGCGTCGTCGTCGGCAGCCGCTGGCGCCGGCTCTCAGCGAAGGAGCGCGAGCGGCTGCGCGCCCTCGTGCGCCGGTCCCGCGGGCGCGTCGACAATCTCAGCGTCAAGGAACGCAAGGAGCTGCGCAAGCTGGCCGGCAAGCTCGATCTCAAAGGTATGGGCAAGGAGCTGCTCGCGCTGCGCGCCGTGCGCAGGCGCGGGCTGCGCCGCCGCTAGCCGCGCGAGGCGGCCGGGCGGGGATCAGGATGGCGGGCGAGGCGTCCGATGCGCTGGAAGCGCTCCCGACGGAGGAGCTGCACGACCGCGCCGTCAAGCGGGCCGAGCGCCACTTCGACGTGAAGTTCTTCTGGTCGCTGCTGGAGGCGATCCCGGCCGCCGAGACCTACCGCGGCGACGAGGGCGAGGCCGACTTCGACATCCAGTTCTCCAAAGGGCTGATCAAAGACGCGCTTCACAGCGGCGAGGGCGACCTCGGCGACGCGCTGCGGCCGCTGTTCATCGACTACCTGCGCAAGCACCCGGACGCCTAGCGCGGGTAGCTTCCCTCCCGCGAGATGCAGATCAACGGCCAGCGAGACGAGCCGATCCCGGGCCGCGACCGCTGGAGTGAGCAGCGCGCCGAGGACGCGCTGCGCTCGCTCGAGCTGTTCGGGATGCGCTTCGGCCTCGACCGCATGCGGCGCATGATGACCGCGCTCGGCTCGCCGGAGCGCGCCTTCCCGACGATCCAGGTGCTCGGCACCAACGGCAAGTCCTCGACGACGCGGATGGCGGCGGCGATCCTCCAGCGCCACGGGCTGCGCACGGGCGCGTACACCTCGCCCCATCTCGTCGCCTACCGCGAACGCGTGATGATCGAGGAGCGCGAGCTCTCTCCTGCGGAGTTCAGCGCGGCGGTCGCCCGCGCCGACCGCGCCGCGCGGCAGGTCAACCGGACCCTGCAGGAGGACGACCACGTGACCCAGTTCGAACTCCTGACGGCGGCGGCGCTCTGGGAGATGGCGCGCCGCGGCGTGGAGGTCGGGGTCGTCGAGGCAGGGCTCGGCGGGCGCTACGACGCGACGAGCGTGGTCGCCCCGGAGGTCGCCGTGCTCACCAACGTGGGGCTCGAGCACACGCGCTGGCTCGGACCCACGATCGCCGACATCGCCGAGGAGAAGCTCGCCGTCGTGCAGCCCGGTGCGACGCTCGTCCTGGGCGAGGGCCTCGCGCCGCCGGCGCTCGCGGTGGCCGAGCGGGTCGCGTCCGAGCGCGGCGCCGAGATCGTCTTCCCCGAGCCGCTTCCGGACCGGATCGAGCTGCGCTCGCGTGGCACCTTCCAGCGCCGCAACTTCGCGCTCGCCGCGGCCGCGGCCGCGGCGCACCTGCGCCGCTCCGGCCGCGTGCTCGACGAGGAGGCGCTGCGTGACGCTGCCGCTGCCGTCGAGGTTCCCGGGCGGCTGCAGGCGCTCGCCGGCGAGCCGCCGACGGTTCTCGACGGCGCTCACAACCCCGACGCCGTGGCGGCGCTGGTCGAGTCGCTGCCCGAAGCCTTCGACACCGCGCCCGCGCTCGTGCTCGGCGTGCTCGAGGACAAGGACGCCGCCGGCATGCTGCGCCTGCTGCTGCCCCACTGCCGCCGCGCGTGGTTCACCGCGCCGCCGGGCCCGCGCGCGCTGCCCCCGGCCGCGCTGCTCTCGCAGGCACGCCAGCTCGGCTTCGAGGACACGGTCTGCGAGCCGCGCGGGGCTCGCGCGTTCGCGGCAGCTCGCGAGTGGGCGCTGGAGCACGGCACGGGCGTGCTCGTCACGGGCTCGGTGTATCTGATCGGCGAGCTGCTCGCCGATACCCGGGCCGGCGAGCTCGCGCAGGGGCGCGCACGGTGAACGGAGAGGGGCCTTCGGTGCTCACGATGGTCGGCGCCGTGGCGCTGATCGTGGCGCTCGTGATCCTCGTGTTCTTCGCCGCTGGTTACGGTTTCGGCCGCCTGTTTCTCTAAACTCGACCGGCCGATGCCCCCGCTCGCGTACTTCGGAATCGAAAGCAGCGGTCTCAACCTGGTGATCGACCTGCTG
This sequence comes from uncultured Solirubrobacteraceae bacterium, assembly GCA_963721285.1. Lineage (GTDB taxonomy): Bacteria > Actinomycetota > Thermoleophilia > Solirubrobacterales > Solirubrobacteraceae > Palsa-744. Next base: position 499,272 of record CAVRIN010000006.1, read on the forward strand.
ATCCTGTTCGTCGCGGTCCTCTACCTGTCGCTGATCTACTGGACCTACAACGACGCGCGCAGGCGGATCGAGGACCCGATGCTCGTCGGCTGCGCGACGGCGGCGTCGCTGTTCCCGTTCGTCGGCACGATCATCTACATGATCCTGCGTCCGCCCGAATACCTGGAGGACGTCCGCGAGCGCGAGCTCGAGGCGCAGGCGACGGAAGCCCGCCTGCACGACATCGAGGGCACGCTGTGCCCGCACTGCGACTATCGCATCGAGCCGGACTTCGTCCGCTGCCCGAGCTGCCTGCGCAAGCTCAAGGAGCGCTGCGTGAACTGCTCGCGGCCGCTCGATCGTGCCTGGACGATCTGCCCCTACTGCGAGGCCGACGTGCCCGGTATCAGCTCGCCGCGCCAGCGCCAGCGCCGGCGCCGTTCGGCCGCTGCCCGTGAGGACGAGCCGGCGGAGCTCGCGGCCGCCGCGCCCGCCCCGAAGTCCGCGGCGGCGCGCAAACGGGCCGCCGAGCCGGCGCTGAGCACCGAGACGGCTCTGGAGACCGAGCCGGTGAGCGACGTCGCCCTCGACGGCGAGGCCGCCGCCGCGGTCGGCGAGCGGCCGAGCCGCTCCTCCGGACGCTCGCCGCGGCCCGGAGGCCGCGCCCGGCCGACGTCCTGAGAGCCCCGAGCAAAGGAAGCCATGGAGAGAACGCTGATCCTCGTGAAGCCCGACGCCTTCGCCCGCTCGCTGACCGGCGAGATCATCGCTCGGTTCGAGCGCAAGGGGCTGCGGATCGTCGCGCTGCGCCACATGACCGTGTCCCGCGAGCTCGCCGAGCAGCACTACGCCGAGCACGCCGAACGCCCGTTCTTCGGCGAACTCGTCGACTTCATCACCTCGGCACCGATCGTCGCGATGGTGCTCGAGGGCGAGGAGGCCGTCAAAGCCGCCCGCCAGGTGATCGGAGCCACGAACCCGCTCGAGGCGGCGCCGGGCAGCATCCGCGGCGACTTCGCGATCGAGACCGGACAGAACATGGTCCACGGCTCTGACTCGCCGGAGTCGGCCGCGCGCGAGACGGCGCTGTTCTTCGGCGAGCTCTAGCCACGCCCGCGCTCCCGATCGTTCTCGCCTCGCGATCCCCGCAGCGACGGGAACTCCTCGCACGTCTCGGGCTCGACTTCAGCGTCAGGGTTTCGCCCGCGCCTGAGCGGGAGAGCGGCGAGCCGCGAGCGCTCGCGCTCGAGAACGCGCTGCGCAAGGCGCGCGCCGTGCGCCGTCCCGGGCAGCCCGAGATCATCATCGGCTGCGACACGATCGTCGTCGTGGACGGGCGCATCTACGGAAAGCCGGCCGACGAGCGCGAGGCGGCGGCGACGATCCGCGCCCTCGGCGGGCGCACGCAACAGGTGATCAGCGGGCTCGCCGTCCTGGTCGGCGAGGAGGAGCGCACGGCGGTCGCGAGCACGGCGGTGCGATTCCAGCCGGTCGACGAGGAGCTGCTGGCGTGGTATGTGGGGACGGGGGAGTGGCGCGAGCGCTCCGGGGGCTACGCGATCCAGGGGGAGGGCTCGGCGCTCGTCGCGGAGATCCACGGCGAAGTCGAGAACGTCGTCGGGCTGCCGCTCGGCACCCTCCTCGAGATGTGTCCCGAGCTGGGCGAGTAGCGGCGGGTGCGAGCTCCCCGCAGCGGCCGGGGCCGGCTGGTCCGGCGAGCTCGCAAACCTTTGGTTTGCGGCGCAATTCGCCTCGCAGTGTTTCCGGGGGGCCTGGCGGCGTTCGCTAGACTGCCCCGACCGGCGGGCCCGATCGGGCGCCGGGCGCCCGGTGCCGACCGGGCGCGGCGCCGCCCCACGAACGCCGTCGGCCACCTCCCCTCGAGATGAGTGTCTTCACCTACCTGACCGGATTCGGCGGCCGCGACATGGCCGTCGACCTTGGCACCGCGAACACGCTTGTCTACGTGCGCGGCCGCGGCATCGTGCTCTCAGAGCCGAGCGTGGTGGCGATCGACTCGCGCTCCGGGGAAGTCCACGCCGTAGGCATCGAGGCCAAGCGCATGCTCGGCCGCACGCCGGGGACGATCCAGGCGATCAGGCCGCTGAAGGACGGGGTGATCGCCGACTTCGACGTCACCGAGCAGATGCTGCGCCACTTCATCCAGAAGGTGCACCAGAACCGGTGGGCGCACCCGCGCGTCGTCGTCTGCGTCCCATCGGGCGTGACCGGCGTCGAGAAGCGGGCCGTCGAGGAGGCGTGCCTGTCGGCCGGCGCGCGCACCGCATACCTCATCGAGGAGCCGATGGCGGCCGCGATCGGCGCCGGGCTCCCGGTCGGCGAGCCGACCGGCTCGATGGTCGTCGACATCGGCGGCGGCACCTCCGAGGTGGCCGTGATCTCGCTCGGGGGGATCGTCGTCTCGCAGTCGATCCGCGTCGGCGGCGACGAGATGGACGAGGCGATCATCAACTACGCGAAGAAAGAGTACAAGCTGCTGATCGGCCAGCAGACGGCCGAGGAGCTGAAGCTCGAGATCGGCTCCGCCTGTCCGATGAGCGAGGAGCTGCAGGCCGAGATCCGCGGCCGCGACATGGTCGCCGGGCTGCCGAAGACGGTAGTGCTGACCAGCGAGGAGATCCGCCAGGCGCTCGAGGAGCCGCTCAGCCAGATCATCGACGCGGTCAAGGAGACGCTCGACCGCACGCCGCCCGAGCTCGCCTCGGACATCATGGACCGGGGGATCATGTTGGCCGGCGGCGGCTCGCTGCTGCAGGGGCTCGACGAGCGCCTGCGCGAGGAGACGCAGATGCCGGCGCACCTGGCCGAGTCGCCGTTGACCTGCGTGGCCGTCGGCTCCGGGCGCTCGCTCGAGGAGTTCGAGGCGATCCACCGCTCCAACCGCACTTCGCGGAACCGCCGCCGCCGGTGAGACGCGACGGCCCGGCGGCCGCGCGGAGGGAATGCGGGCCATCTCCGGCGGCGCCGCGAGTAGTCTGTGCGCTGAACGCTTCGGAAGGGTAGTCACCGGTGTACGACAAGACCGTCCGGCGCCGTCGAGCCGTGCTCGCGCTGCTCGTCGTGCTCTCCCTGCTGCTGCTGACCGCCTACTTCGGCGAGTCCTCTGGCGGCGGCCTGCACGGTGTGCAGCGAACATTTCTGACAGCCGTCTCGCCGATCCAGGACGGCGCCAACAAGGCGCTGAAGCCGGTCCGCGAAATGTTCGGCTGGTTCGGGGACACGATCCACGCCAAAGGGCAGCGCAACGAACTGCGCAAGCAGATCGACAAGCTGCGCCCGGAGCTCGTCGCGGCACAGGCCGAACAGCGCACCTACCGACAACTTCTGGCGCTCTATCACCTCAATCGCCTGGGCGTCGGCAACTACCATCCGGTGACAGCGACTGTGGTCGGGAAAAGTCCCAACATCTGGTATTCGACGGTGACGATCGACAAGGGCTCGCCGGACGGCATCCGTGTCAACGACCCGGTCATCAACGCCGAAGGGCTCGTCGGCAAGGTCGTCGCCGTCGAGCCCGACGGCGCGCAGGTGGACCTGATCACCGACTCGACGATGGGCGTCTCGGCGCGCATCGGGACGAGCACCGCGACCGGCATCGTGCAGCCCAAGGTCGGCGCGCCGAACGACCTGCTCCTGCAGTACCTGCCGGCCAACTCGCAGGCCAACGCGGGCGAATACGTCGTCACCTCCGGGACCGTCGCCGGCCCGGACGACTCGCTCTACCCGCCGGGCCTGCTGATCGGGCAGGTCACCTCCGTGAACGAAGAAAGCGCCTACAAGTCGGTCAACGTCCACCCGATCGCGAACCTGCACAACCTCGACGTCGTCGAGGTGCTGACCTCGCGCGCCGGCAGCTCTCCGTCGAACCTGAAGGCGCTCATCGCCTCGCTGCCGGCCGGCAAGGGCGGCGAAGCCTCGACGCAGGGCGAACAGCTCGCCTCGACCGGAGCCGGCGGATGACGGGGACGCCATCGGCGGGCCTGCTCGCCCGTGTCGCCCTGCTTTCGCTCGTCGTCGTCTTCTTCCAGATCGGCGTCGTCTCCGAGGTCCCCGTGTTCGGCGTGAACGCCGACCTGACGCCGCTGCTCGTCGCGTTCGTCGGGCTGCTCTGCGGCTCGATGCTCGGCGCCGTCACCGGCTTCGCCGTGGGGCTCCTCGTGGATCTGGCGCTGCTGCAGACGCTCGGGCTGACCTCGCTGGTCTTCACGCTGATCGGCTACTGGGCCGGCAGGCTGCGCGAACTGCGCGACCCGCAGGCCGCGCTGACGCCCCTGCTCGTCGGGGCCGCCGCCGCTGCGACCTCGTTCGTCGGCTACTCGCTGATGCAGTTCCTGCTCGGCGTCGACGCTCCGGTCAGCCTCGACCTGCTCCGCCAGATCCTGCTCGGCACGTTCGTCGACACGCTGCTCGCGGTGCCGATGTGGGCGCTCGTGCGGCGGACGCTCGAGGGCGCGCTGCCCGAGGACCCGCGGCGCCGCCGCCGCCGCCGCGCCTACACGACCGGCGGCCTGAGCCCGCTCTCCAAAGCGAGTTGATCCGATGAGCGCGATCGAGCCGGTCAAACGGCGCGGCCCGACGATCCCGGTCTCGCCGGGCCTCGCCGTGCGGGTCGCGATCATCAGCGCGATCGCGATCGCGCTGTTCAGCGTGATCTTCTTCCGGCTCTGGTACCTGCAGGTGCTCTCCGGCGAACAGTACGTGCGGGAAGCCAACGCCAATCGCGTCCGCGACCTGCCGATCCCGGCGCCTCGCGGGCAGATCCTCGACCGGGAAGGGAAGGCGATCGTCGCCAGCCGCACGACCAACGCGGTGCAGATCGTGCCCTCGGCGCTGCCTCCTGCGGGAGCGCCGAGGCTGGCCCTCTACCGGCGCCTCGGGCGGCTGCTGGGAATGAGCCCGGCGCGCATCGAGGCGATCGTGGTGCGCGAACGCCATGCCGTCCCGTACGCCCCGGTGACGATCAAGACCGACGCCGGTCGCGGCGCGCTCACCGTCCTCGCCGAGCAGCAGAACCTGTTCCCGGGTGTCGTCCAGCAGCCCGTCTCGATCCGCGCCTATCCCTACGGGCAGATGGCCGCACAGGTGATCGGCCACGTCAGCCAGGTCTCAGAACCGGAGCTCAAGATGCCCGCCTTCCGGGGCGTGAAGGCGGGCGCGATCGTCGGCCAGGAAGGGCTCGAGTACTACTACGACCGCTACCTGCGCGGCAAGCCCGGGGTGCGGCGGATCGAGGTGAACGCGGAAGGGCTGCCGATCCCCGCGGCGCTCGCGCCGACGCAGCCGACGGGCGGGCGCACGCTGCGGCTGACGCTCGACCTCGGCCTCCAGAAAGAGGGCGAAAAGGCGCTGCTCGAGGGGATGGAACGGGCGCGGGCGAGCGGCAAACCGGCGCCCGCGGGAGCGTTCGTCGCGCTCGATCCGCGCAACGGCCAGATCTTCGCGATCGGCTCCCAGCCCGGCTTCGATCCCAACAAGTTCGCCAAACCCCTGACGCAGGCGGAGTACAAGCAGCTGATCGGCACCGGCTCGGCGGCCGGGCCGCTGACCAACCGGGCGGTGAACGGCGAGTACCCGACGGGCTCGACGTTCAAGCCGATCACCGCGATGGCGGCGCTCGAAGGCGGCGTGATCAGCCCCGCCGAAGGCCTCGGCGCGGGGTCGTGCATCAGCGTCGGTGCGCAGCAGTTCTGCAACGCCGGGCACGCCGACTTCGGCGCCGTCGGCCTGGTCGAAGCCCTCAAGGTCTCGTCCGACACCTACTTCTTCGAAACCGGCGAGCGCGCCAACGCCCACGGCAACGTGATCCAGCGCAAGGCGCGCGAACTCGGCATCGGCGAGCCGAGCGGCATCGACCTGCCGAGCGAGTTCCCGGGCGTGATTCCCGACAAACGCTGGCGCGAACGCCAGAACAAGCTCGAGCTCGCCTGCGAGCGCCGCCGCCACGTGTCCAACTGCGGGATCGTGCTCGAACCGACCGGCGTCTGGACGGTGGGCGACAACATGCACCTCGCCGTCGGACAGGGCGAACTGCTCACCGATCCGCTGCAGATGGCTGTCGCCTACTCCACGCTCGCCAACGCCTACATGAAGGGCAACGGCGAAGGCACGGTCGTGACGCCGCACCTCGGCATGGAGATCGACGAAGCGGCCGGCGGCGAGCTGCAGAGCCTCGGTTTCGCGCCGCGGCGCCACGTGCACCTCGACCCGACGGACCTCAGCCTGGTGATGGAGGGCATCCACGAGGCCGCAAGCCAGCAGGGCGGAACCTCGGCGGAAGTGTGGAGCGGCTGGAACCAGGCCGCGCACCCCGTCTTCGGGAAGACGGGGACCGCGCAGCACCTCGGGCGCGAAGACCAGTCCTGGTACATGTGTTACGTCGGCGACCCCAAGCGACCGATCGTGCTCGCCGTGACGGTCGAGGAAGGCGGCTTCGGCGCCGAAACCGCGGCACCGATCGCGCGCCTGATGGCCTCGCAGTGGTTCGGCGTGCAGGGGAAGTTCGTCGCAGGGAGCTCGCACACGTTCTGATGCCGCCGAACCGGATCCAGAGCCCGATCAAGCCGTTCGAGGGCGGCGCCGCCACCCGACCCGGACGGAGCGGCGCGCCCGGCTCCTCCGCCGCGCCCGTCCAGGGCGCTCCGCCGGCGCCGCCGCGCACGCTGCGCGCGCCGCTGGACCCCCTGCTGACGCTCGCGGTGCTCGGCCTCGCGGCCTGCTCGCTCGTGACGGTCGGCGCCGCGACCCGGCACCTGGTGCCCGGCAACCCCGACTACTACGTGACCCGTCAGGGGATCTACCTCGGGGTGGGGCTCGTCGCGATGGTCGTGCTCTCGAGGGTCGACTACACCCTGCTGCGACGGTACAAAAACGGCATCTACATCGCGTTGCTGGTCGGCATCCTGGCCGTGCTCGGCCTCGGCCACAGCGCGCGCGGCTCGCAGCGGGCGATCAACTTCCCGCTGTTCTCCTTCCAGGCCTCCGAGATCGGCAAGGTACTGCTGATCGTCGCGCTGGCGGCGTTCGTCGTCGACCGCGCGCGGCAGCTGCGCGATCGCGAGACGACGATCCGCGTGATGATCGCCGCGCTGGTGCCCGCGATGTTCGTGATCGCCCAGCCGGACCTCGGCTCGGGGATGGTCTACATGGTGATCGCCTTCATGCTGCTGTTCATCGCGGGCAGCTCCTGGCGCCATCTCGTGGCGCTGGCGGCGCTCGTGGCGGTCTCGGCGGCGTTCGTCCTCGTGGCCGCGCCCGCGGCCGGCGTGAACGTGCTCAAGCCCTACCAGGTCGAAAGGCTGACAGCGTTCCTGCACCCGACCGCGAACCCGCAGAAACAGGGCTACCAGCAGCAGGAGTCGAAGATCGCGATCGGCTCCGGCCAGAAGACCGGGCGCGGCGAAGGCAGCAACCAGACGGCGAACGGGTTCGTGCCCGAGAGCCACACCGACTTCATCTTCGCCGCCGTCGGGGAGCGGTACGGATTTCTCGGCGCCGGCCTCGTGCTGCTGCTCTATGGCCTGCTGATATCGAGAGCGCTGCGGGTGCTCGTGATGTCGAAGGACCTGTTCGGGACCCTGATCGCGGCCGGCGTAGCGGCTATGCTCATGTTTCAGGTCTTCGTCAATGTTGGGATGACGATCGGGATCATGCCGATCACCGGCGTGACGTTGCCGTTACTTAGCTACGGCGGTTCGTCGGTCATCGCGACACTGTTGGCAGTGGGCCTGTTGCAGTCCATATACGTGAGGGCGCGCGCCTCAGCCGCGCTGAAGGGCCGCGTCCCGCGCTACTAGAGAACACCATGCCCGCCCAGCATTCCCCCACAGACCAGCGGCCCGCCAGGGCCGCTCGGGTACCGGCGGCTGGTGTGTCCATCGCGGCGCGCGAGAAGCGTGCAGGCGGCGATCGCGGCACCACTTCCATCCCGGCTCCACGGGCGCTCCCCACGGGCGCGCGCCGGCCGGGAGGCTGCCCGGCGACCCCGCCCACGCGCGCGGCGGCGCCACCAACCACAGAGAGACTGGATCACATTGAAAAAGCAAGTGCTAGTAAGCGTCGACCGCGCGGAGACGCGCGTCGCGCTCTTGGAGGGCAGCGGCGCCCCCGCCGCTTCCCGCAGCGCCTCCGCGAAAGGAGCTGCCGCGAAAAAACGCGGCGCCCGCGCGCAGGCGGCCTACCGCGTCGCTGAGCTCTACATAGAGCGCCGCGGGCAGCGCTCGATCGTCGGCAACATCTACAAGGGCAAGGTCGACAACGTCCTGCCCGGCCTGGAGGCCGCGTTCGTCGACATCGGGCTCGAGAAGAACGGCTTCCTTCACGTCGATGAGATCGTCCTGCCGGGCGTCGAGACGCCCCGCCGCGGGCGCGGCGGCGGAGGACGCAAGATCACGGACCTGCTCAAACCGGGGCAGGAGATCGTCGTGCAGGTCGTCAAGGACCCGCTCAAGACCAAGGGCGCGCGCCTGTCGATGGAGCTGACGATCGCCGGGCGCTACATGGTGTACGCGCCCACCGGCGAGGGGATCGGCGTCTCGCGCCGGCTCGAGGACAAGGAGCGCGAGCGGCTGCGCCGGCAGACCGCCAAACTGAAGCTCGACGGGGGCGGCGTGATCGTCCGGACTGCCTCCCACGGCGCCAAGCGCGAGGACTTCGAGCGCGAGCTCAAGTACCTGCACAAGCTCCACGAGGTGCTCGAGAAACGGGTCGAGGAGACGCCCGCCCCCGGGCTCGTCTTCCAGGAGGCCGACCTGTCGGTCCGGGTCGTGCGCGACATCTTCTCGGCGCACTTCGAGCGTGCGATCGTCGACGACGAGCAGCAGTACCACCGGCTGATCTCGTTCTTCACCCGCACGGCGCCCGAGCTCGTCGAGCGCGTCGAGCTGTGGACAGAGAAGGAGCCGCTGTTCGAGGCCTACGCGGTGGACAAGGCGATCGAGGGCGTGCTCTCGCGGCGCGTCGACCTCCCCTCCGGCGGTTATCTGATCATCGACTACGCCGAGGCGCTGACCGTGATCGACGTCAACTCCGGCAGCTTCATCGGCCGCGGCAAGGGCGCGGGGCTTGAGGACACGATCACGCGCACCAATCTCGAGGCGGCCGAGGAGGTCGTCAACCAGCTGCGACTGCGCGACATCGGCGGCATCATCGTCATCGACTTCATCGACATGGCCCGCGCGCGCAACCGCGACGCCGTCATGAAGGTGCTGCGCAAGACGCTCGACGAGGACCGCACGAAGACGTTCACGGCCGAGATCTCGAAGCTCGGCCTCGTCGAGATGACGCGCCAGAACGTCACCGAGGGCGTCCGCGAGATCATGACCCGGCCGTGTCCGACGTGTGAGGGCGAGGGCGTGATCCGCTCCGAGGAGACGATCGCGATCGAATTCGAGCGCCGGCTGCGCGACGTCGCCGCCGAGAACCCCGACGCCGCGGCCTTCCTCGTGCAGGTCAACCCCCGGGTCAGCACGCAGTTGACCGCCAACGGCTCGCGCGTCCTGCACGCGCTCGAGGAGCAGACCGGCAAGTCGTTCCTGTTCGAGGGCTCCGAAGGGCTCGCGCTCGACCACTTCGCGATCACATTCACCGGCACGCGCGAGCAGGTCGAGGAGCGCGCGCTGCCGTTCAGGCAGGGCGACGAGGTCCTCGTCGAGATCGTCGAGCCGCACATGTACGACGAGGACGACGCCGTCGCGAAGGTCGACGGCTACATCATCTCGATCGCAGGCGCGGCCGCCCACGTCGGCGAAAAGCGGATGATCCGCATCGACCAGGTCGGGCGAACGGCCGCGAGCGCGCTGCTGCTCGACGAGGACGGCGAGGTCGTCGCCGCGCCTGCCCGCCCGCGGCGCCGGCCGCAACGCCAGGGCGAGGGCGCTCCGCGCTCGAGTTCGCGGGGGCGCCGGCGCACCGCCGCGGCGGACCGCGAGGACTCCGAGGCCCGTGCCGAAGCGGGGCTGCACGAGTCCAGCGCGGCGATCGAGGAAGAGCCCGACCAGCCGCCGAGCAACGGCTCCTCGTCCGACGCCGCCGGGGACTCCTCCGGCGAGGATGGCGTACAATCCAAACCTCGGCGTCGTGGCCGCAGAGGCGGGCGGCGCCGTTCCGCTGCCAAGGCGGGTGCCGCGCAGCGGCCTCCCGAGTAGCGGATCCCTCACTTCCCCACCGGAGCAGACCGATGTACGCGATCGTCAAGACAGGCGGCAAGCAGTACCGCGTCGAGCGCGGCCAGACGCTGCTCGTCGAGCGCCTGCGCGCCGACGAGGGCGCCAGCGTCGCGCTGCAGCCGCTCATGTACCGATCGGAGGAGACGGTTCTCGACGAGGCGGGGCTCGCGCAGGTCAAGGTGACCGCGAAGGTGCTCGAGCACATCCGCGGGGAGAAGCTGCGCGTGTTCAAGTTCAAGCCCAAGCGCGGTTACAAGCGCCGCACCGGGCACCGCCAGGAGCTGACCCGCATCGAGGTCACGGAGATCGCGGCGGGCAAAGCGAAAGCCGCCAAACCGGCGAGCGCGGGCGCGGAGACCCCCGCCGAGCCGAAGGCACCCGCCAAGGAGAAAACGGCGCCGAAAGCGAAAGCCGCTTCGGACAAACCGGCCGCGAAAGCCAAAGGCCGCGAAAGCCAAAGCGCCCGCGAAAGCGAAAGCGCCGGCGAAACCGAAAGGCCAGGCCGGCGCCGAGAAGGCGTCCAGCGAGGAGACTGCAGATGGCTCATAAGAAGGGGCTCGGATCGAGCCGCAACGGGCGCGACTCCAACGCGCAGCGGCTCGGCGTCAAGACGTTCGCCGGGCAGCCTGTGACCGGCGGCGAGATCATCGTGCGCCAGCGCGGCACGCGCTTCAAGCCGGGACCGGGCGTCGGCATCGGCAAGGACGACACGCTGTACGCGCGCGCTGCCGGCACGGTCCAGTTCAGCAGCGGGCGACGCGGCCGCGTCGTCAGCGTGCTACCCGCCGGCGAGTAGGCGGCGCGACGTGAGCCCGCGCCGAGGCGCCTGGCTGCTGGCGGCCGGCCGCGCTGCCCTCGGCGCGGCCATCCTCGCCGCCCCCGAGGCCGTGATGTCCCGCTGGCTCGGGGCTGAGAACGCGCGCAAGGGCGCCGTGAAGACGCTCGGGCGCGGCCTCGCCGCGCGCGACATCGGACTCGCCGTCGCGAGCCTGCAGACGCTCGACGACCCCGTGATCGGACCGCGCGTGCTCGTCGCGTGCGCGCTCGCCGATGGCGTCGATGCACTTGCGACGCTGATCGAGCGCGAGTCCCTGCCCGCCTCGGGCGCCGCGGGCACGGTTGTAGTCGCCGCGGGTGCCGCCGCTGCCGGGTTGTACCTCGCGCACCGGCTGGCGCACGACTAGCCCTGCTGCGCCGTCGGCCTGACGAGGATCTCGTTGATGTCGACGTGGGGCGGCTGCGCGAGCGCGAACATCACCGCGCGGGCGATGTCCTCGTCGGCCAGGGCATCGGTCGGTTTGTTCTCGAAGAACGGCGTGTCGACCACCCCCGGCTCGATCAGCGTGACGCGGATGCCCGTCCCGTGCAGGTCCAGGCGCGCGGCCTCGCCCATCGCGGTCACGGCGTGCTTGGTGGCCGAGTAGATCGATCCCGGCAGCACGCGGCGCCCGGCGACGCTCGAGGTCAGCAGCAGGTGGCCCTGCGAGGCGGTCAGCGCGGGGATCGTCGCGCGGATCGTGAGCGCGGCGCCGTAGACGTTCGTGAGGATCATCTCGCGCCAGTGCTCGGGCGTGTCCTTCAGGAAGCCGCGTGCGCCGCCGAAGCCGGCGTTGGCCCACGCGGCGTCGATCCCTTCGAACGCGTCGAGCGCGCTCTGGACGATGCGCTGCTGCTGATCCCAGTCGGTCACGTCGCAGCGCACCGGCAGCGCGAACTCCGGCCCGCCGAGTTCCTCGGCAAGCGCCTCGAGCGTCTCCGTCGAGCGGGCGGCGAGCACCACGCGCCAGCCCTCGTCCCGCGCGAGGCGGGCGGTGGCGGCGCCGATCCCGGATGAGGCGCCGGTGATCAGCAGGACAGGCTCGGTCACGTCTCTCGGGTCGCTGCTCATCGCTCGCTCCTCGCTCGGGATCGAAGTTCGGCCCTACCCTTATCACGCTCCGAGCCGCCGCCTGGAGCGCGGCGCGCCCGATCGGGCAAGATGGGCCGATGCTGCACGACCGGGCGAGGATCGAGATCGAGGCCGGCGCCGGCGGCGACGGCGCGACGAGCTTCCGCCGCGAGGCACACGTGCCCCGCGGCGGGCCCGACGGCGGCGACGGCGGGCGCGGCGGCGACGTGCTGCTCGTCTGCGACGGCTCACTGCGCGACCTGCAGGCGTTCCGGCGCCGCAGCCGCTTCCGCGCCGGCCGCGGCGGCCACGGGCAGGGCTCGCAGCGCCACGGCGCCGACGGCGAGACGCTCGAGGTTCGCGTGCCGCCCGGCACCGAGGTGCAGGCGGCCGCGGGCGAGGAAGGGGGAGAGCTCGCCGGGCGCCGCTGGGAGCTCCTCGCCGACGGGCAGCGCGCCCTGGCCGCGCGCGGCGGCAAAGGCGGCAAGGGGAACAAGCGCTTCGCGACGCCGACCCGGCAGGCGCCCCGGTTCGCCGAGCGGGGGCTGCCGGGGGAGTCCGGGTGGATCGAGCTGCAGCTGAAGCTGCTCGCGGACGTCGGGCTGGTCGGGCTCCCGAACGCCGGCAAGTCCTCGCTTTTGTCCCGGCTGACACGGGCCGCGCCGAAGATCGCCGATTACCCGTTCACGACGCTCTCGCCGGTGCTCGGCGTGCTCGATTCGCCCGAGCGCCAGCTCGTCGTCGCCGACATCCCCGGGCTGATCGAGGGCGCAAGCGAAGGCGCGGGGCTGGGGCACGACTTCCTCGCCCACGTCGAGCGCACGCGGCTGCTCGTCCACGTGCTGGACATCGCTCCCGAGCTGACGCTCGGGGCGCACGCCGACGCGGCCGCGAACCATCAGACGATCGAGCGCGAGCTCGCCGCCCACGACCCGCGGCTCGCCGCGCTGCCGCGGATCCTCGCGCTGTCGAAGGCCGACCTCGTGGGCGCCGAGCGGCGCCGCGAGACGCAGGAAAGCTGGCGCGAGCGCCTCGGGCCCGAGACCCCCGTGATCGTCACCTCGAGCGCGACCGGGCTCGGCATCGACGAGCTGGCCGCCGCGCTGCTCGAGGCGGTTCCGCCGGTGGCGGAGGCGGATCCGGGAGCGGAGGCCTCCCCGATGGCGCCGGCGCTCACGGACGATGGAGGGGCCGAGCTGCTCGAGCACATGGTGTTCCGGCCCTCCGGCACCGGAGGCTTCGCAGTCGAGCGGGTCGGCCCCGGCTCGTTCGCCGTGCGGGGCCGCGGAATCGAGCTCCTGATGGCGCGCCACGACACCGAGAACGAGGACGCGCTCGAGTACCTCGAGGGCCGGCTGAGGCGGATCGGCGTGATCAGGGCGCTCGAGGAAGCCGGTTTCGAGCCGGGCGACGAGATCGAGATCGGCGGCGTCAGCTTCGAGCTGGACCCGGCCGAGCCCGAGCGGCCCTCCCGAGGCTCGCCCGCCGGCGACGAGGCCTCCGGCGCCCCGCGGGCGCGCCGGGGCGGGCGCCGGCCCAAATAAGCTGCTCTGCGATGAGGCGGATCGTCGTCAAGCTCGGCTCGAGCGTCGTCGCCGGCAACGACGGCGAGCTGCGCATGGATGCGCTCGCGGCGATCGCCGACCAGCTGGCGGAGCGGCACACCATCGGCGACGAGGCGATCGTCGTGACGAGCGGCGCGATCGCGCTCGGCATGCGCGTGATGGCGCTCGGCCAGCGCCCGAGCTCGATCGCGGCGCTGCAGGCCGCCAGCGCGGTCGGCCAGGGCAAGCTCTATCGCGTCTATGACGAGCTGCTGCGCGACCGCGGGGTCACGAGCGCCCAGGTGCTGCTCACGTTCTTCGACATGAGCGCCCGAACGCACTACCTGAACGCCCGCCAGACACTCACCACGCTGCTCGCCTGGCGGGTGCTGCCGGTGATCAACGAGAACGACACGACGGCGACCGACGAGATCTCCTTCGGCGACAACGACTTCCTCGCGGCTCAGGTGGCGGTGCTCGTCGGCGCCGACGAGCTGGTCCTGATGACCGACATCGACGGGCTCTACACGGCGGACCCGCGCGTCGATCCCGGCGCGCGCATCGTGGACGAGGTCGACGACTTCGGTGCGCTGCGCGAGCTCGAGATCGGGCACACGACCTCCCCGCTCGGGTCCGGAGGGATGCGCTCGAAGGTCGTCGCGGCCGAGATGGCGACGGCGGCGGGGATCGCCACCGTGATCTGCAACGGGCTGCGGCCCGGCGTGCTGCAGGCGGTGCTCGAGGGCGAGCGCGAGGGAACGCGCTTCGCCGCGGGGCAGGCGCGCTACAGCAGCTTCAAGCTGTGGCTGAAGTACGCCAAGCCCTCGCGCGGGACGCTCCTGGTCGACGCCGGCGCAGCGCGGGCCGTGCGCGAGGGCAGCGCCAGCCTGCTGCCCGTCGGCATCACCGAGGTGCGCGGTGAGTTCGACGCCGGCGACGCCGTCGAGATCGTCGAGCGGGACGGCTCGGGCGGCGCCCCCCATCCGCTCGCGAAGGGCATCTGCAACTACTCCGCCCAGGAGCTCAAGCAGGTGATGGGCATGAAGTCCGACGCCGTCCGCGAGCTGCTGCCGCGCGCGACCGAGGAGGCGGTGCACCGCGACTACCTCGTGGTCGAGTGAGGCGGCCCGGGCTACTCTTTACCGAATGGCCGTAGCCGTGAAGTCCGTGGAGCAGATCTGCCGGGAGGCGCGCCTGGCTGCGCGCGTGCTCGCCCGCACACCCACGAGCGTCAAGGATGCCGCGCTCGAGGCGATTGCGAGCGCGCTGGAAGGTCGCCTCGATGAGATCCTGGACGCCAACGAGCGCGACATGCAGGACGGCCGCGATGCGGAGATCGGCGACGCGCTGCTCGACCGGCTGAAGCTCGACGAGGGCCGGGTGCTCGCGATCGCCGCCGCGACGCGCCAGATCGCGGCGCTCGCGGATCCGGTCGGCGAGGTGATCGACGGGCAGCGGCTGGCGAACGGGCTGGACGTGCGGAAGGTGAGGGTGCCGCTGGGCGTCGTCGCTGTCGTCTACGAGGCGCGGCCGAACGTCACGATCGACGCCGCTGCCCTGTGCCTGAAGTCCGGCAACGCGATCGTGCTCCGCGGCTCCTCGACGGCCGCGCAGTCGAATCTCGCGCTCGCGCGGATCGCGGCCGAGGCCGCCGTCGGCGCCGGTCTCCCGGAGGGCTGCGTGAGCCTCGTCCAGGGCGGCGGGCACGCGGAGCTGGCGGAGCTCGCTACCCAGCGGGAGAGCGTGGATCTGATCATTCCCCGCGGCGGCGAGAGCCTCAAGGAGGCGCTGCAGGCGGTCGCGACGGTGCCGGTGATCTACGCGGCCTCGGGCAACTGCCACGTCTATGTCGACCAGGCGGCCGACCTCGAGCAGGCGCTTGCGATCGTGCTGAACGCCAAGCTGCAGCGCCCCGGCGTCTGCAACGCAGCCGAGACGCTGCTCGTGCACGAGGCGATCGCGGACCGCTTCGTTCCGATCGCGGCGGAGGCGCTGAGCGAAGCCGGGGTGACGCTGCGGGCCGACGACCAGGCTCACGCGCTGGCCGCTCCCTCGGCGGGGGAGAGGGCAGAGCCGGCCGCCGAGCACGACTGGTCCACCGAGTACCTCGGCCCGACGCTCGCGATCGCCATCGTCGCATCGGTCGAGGAGGCGATCGAGCACATCGAGCGCTACGGCAGCGGCCACTCGGAGGCGATCGTGACGCTCGATGCTGCCGCCGCGCGCTCCTTCCAGCGCGGCGTCGACGCGGCATGCGTGTACGTCAACGCCTCGACGCGCTTCACCGACGGCGGCGAGTTCGGGATGGGCGCCGAGATCGGCAACTCCACTCAGAAGCTCCACGCGCGGGGGCCGATCGGGCTGCGCGAGCTCTGCACCTTCAAGTACCTCGTCGAGGGCGACGGGCACGTCCGCGCTTGAGAGGAGCGTGCCCGCGATCGGCATCCTCGGGGGCACCTTCAACCCTCCCCACGCCGGCCACCTCGCGCTCGCGCGCCACGCCCGCGACGAGCTCGGGCTCGAGCGTGTCTGGCTGATGCCGCTGCACACCCCGCCCCACAAGTCGCCCGGCGCGGACCCCGGCCCGGAGCACCGGCTCGCGATGGCCGGCCTGGCCGCCGCCGGCGAGCCCCGCATCGGCGCCTGCGAGCTCGAGGTGCGTCGCGGCGGGCCGTCCTACACGGCCGATACGTTGGAGCAGATACATGCCACCCACCCCGAGGCCGAGCTGACGTTCGTCGTGGGCGCGGACACCGCGCTGACGCTGCCTGGCTGGCGCGATCCGGAGCGGGTGCTGGCGCTGGCGCGGCTGGCCGTGGCGCGGCGTGAGGGCACCGACCGCGCCGCGGTGCTCGACGCGATCGGGAGCGTGGCCCCCGTCGCGCCGGACGGCGCGGGAGATGCGGGCGGCTCGGCGGCGCGCGTCGTGTTCCTGGAGATGGCGCCGGTGGAGGCGTCCTCGACGCTGGCGCGGGAGCGGGTCGCCGCGGGCGAGGCGACGGACGGGCTGCTGGCGCCGGCGGTCCGGGAGTACATCGACAGGAACGGCCTGTACGGAGCGGTCACGGAGGCGGCACGATGAACAGCTCAGAGCAGCTGGTGGCCGAGACCGCCCGACTTGCCGCGGACAAGAAGGCGCACGACATCGTCGAGCTGGATCTGCGCGGCGTCGTCGGCTACACCGACTACTTCCTGATCTGCACGGGCAACACCGGCCGCCAGGCGAAGGCGATCCAGGACGGCATCCACGAAGGCCTCAAGCGCGAGCACGGTCTCTCGCCGCGACGCGTCGAGGGCAGCCCCGGCGGCGGCTGGATCCTGATGGACTACCTCGACGTGGTCGTGCACGTGTTCACCCCGCAGGCGCGCGAGTTCTACCGGCTCGAGCACCTCTGGGGCGAGGCGCCCGCGCGGGCCGCGCCCGGCTCGGAGGAGCCGGAGAAGCAGCGGCGGGCCGGCAGCGGTTGACGTCCCGCCGGAGCACCGGTTAGGGTCGGCCCGACCAGCGCCGCAAGGGGGCGGCGCGCGGAGGAAAGAGGGGATTCCATGCATCACCCGAGCGCATCTCGCCGGGCGTCGATGCTCGCGCTCACCTGCCTGCTGGCGGCGGCCGCGACGGCGCTCGCTCTGGCCGCACTGGCCTCGCCCGCCCGCGCCGACGGGCCGGGAACCGGCGCGCCGTGGACGGCCACCGTCGGTGACTCCTACATCTCCGGCGAGGCCGGACGGTGGGCGGGGAGCACCAACGAAAGCTCCTCGTGGGTCGACGCGCTCGGGTCGACGGCGTACTACGACAACGCCTCGGGCACGGCCGAAACGATCCCGCACTGCCACCGCTCGAAGTCGGCCGAGGTCTACATCGGCAGCGGCGTAAGCGGGGTCAACCTCGCCTGCTCCGGCGCCAAGACCTACACGTTCAGCGAAGGCGAAACCTTCAAGCCGGGGCTGGACTTCTACAACTCGGGCGGCAAACAGGGCCAGGCGTTGATGCTCCAGAACTTCGCGGCGGCGCACAACGTGAAGCTCGTCGGCGTGTCGATCGGCGGCAACAACTTCAACTTCGCGTCGATCGTGCAGGACTGCGTCGAAGACTGGCTGTTCTCACCCTCGTGGTGGCCCGACTACTGCAACGACGACTCGTCGGTGACGAGCAACTTCACATCCTCCAACGTCACCAGGGTCAAGGGCGAAATCACGACCGCGATCAAAAACGTCGCGCAGGCGATGACGAACGCGGGCTACAACTCGTCGCAGTACACGATCGTCGTGCAGGACTACCCGTCGCCGATCCCGCTCGGCTCGGGCTTCCGCTACGGCCAGAGCGGCTATACGAGGCAGACGGTCGGAGGATGCGGGTTCTGGAACGCCGACGCCAACTACGCCAACGAAAAAATGCTGCCGACGATCGACGGCGCCGTGTTCGGCGCGGCCGCGGCCGCGGGCCTGACGAACGTCAAGACGATGGAGCTCGGCTCCGCCTTCAACGGCCGCCGGCTCTGCGAGAAGGGGGTCGGGCTGCTCGAGGAGGTCGGCCTGACGTCCTGGAAACAGGCCGGGGCGGTCGACAAAACCGAGTGGATCAACGAGGTCCGCACGGCCTCGACGATCTTCGGTGCCCTATCGAAATCCAGGAAGACATCCACCCGAACTACTGGGGCCAGCTGGCGCTGCGGAACTGCCTGACGCAGGCGTACAACGGCGGAGCGCCGCAGCGGCGGCACCTGTACGATCTCGGCATCAGGACTGAACTCAGCGGGCGAGCCGAACATGTCTCTGCACTGATCGGCCGACGAGGGCGCCGGGGCGGCCGGAGAGCGCCCGCCCCGGCGCCGAGCCCGCACCCGAGCAGCGGCGCCACTGCTCGCCCGGCGCCGGGCCGGCGATGAGCGGAGCGCCCGCGGAGCGGGAAGCCGGCGAGGTCCCCGCGCAGGACGCGGCGGCCGCGGAAGAGGACTCGCACGAGGGCCGCCGGCCGCGCATCTCGGCGGTGATGCGCGAAAGCGAGCAGGTCACGCCGCTGGAGCTGTTCTTCGACCTCGTCTTCGTGCTCGCGCTGACGCAGTGCACGACGCTGATCAGCGAGCAGGGGAGCTGGGAAGGGCTGCTGCAGGGACTGCTCGTGCTCGGGATGCTGTGGTGGTCGTGGGTCGGCTACGCGTGGCTGACGAGCGTCGTCAACCCCGAGGAGGGCCTCGTGAGGCTCGTGATGTTCCTCGCGATGGGCGCGTTCCTGATCGCCGCGCTCTCCGTGCCTGGCTCCTTCGGCCACGACGCGCTGACGTTCGCGCTCGCGTACGCCGCCGTGCGGATCGCGCACATCCTGCTGTTCATGCTCGCCAGCCGCGAGGACGCCGAGCTGCGGCATTCAGTGCTCGGGCTGGCCGTCAGCACGGCGATCGGCTCGGGGCTGCTGCTCGCGGCGTCCCTCGCCGACGGCGGCCTGCAGCTCGGCCTGTGGGGGCTCGCGCTGGTGCTCGACGCCGGCGGGCCGCTCGTGATCGAGCCAGCCGGCTGGCGGCTGGTCCCGGGCCACTTCGCCGAGCGCCACGGCGCGATCGTGATCATCGCGCTCGGCGAGTCGATCGTGGCGATCGGGGTCGGCGCGCACGAGCACGTCGACGCCGGCATCGTCGCCGCCGCCGTGCTGGGACTCGTGGTGGCGGCGTCGCTGTGGTGGGCCTACTTCGACGTGACGGCGATCGTCGGTCGGCGGGTGCTCGAACGGGCGCAGCCCGGGCGCGAGCAGAACCGGCTCGCCCGCGACGGCTACTCCTATCTGCACTTCCCGATGGTCGCCGGGATCGCCCTGCTGTCCGGTCGGGGTCAAGCAGACGGTCGCGGACGCCGGCGCCAGCCTGGCGATCGTGCCGGCCCTCGCGCTCGCGGGCGGGGCCGCCGTGTTCCTGCTCGGGCAGGTCGCCTTCCGGCTGCGCATGCGGCGCACGCTGGGCACCCGCAGGCTCGTGACGGCCGTAGCGGTGCTCGCCGTCGTGCCGCTGCACGCCGAGATCAGCGCGCTGGCGATGCTGGCGATCGTGAGCGCGATGCTGGCGGCGATGATCGCCTACGAGGCCTGGCGCTACGCTGACGCCCGCGACCGCATCCGTCACCGCGCAGCTTCGCGGCGCCTAATAGGATCCCGCCCGCCCCGCGCGGGCGGGGCGCAGCTCCGGCTCGCCGCCCGCGAGCGGGGACTCCGGGAGCGTCACGGCGCGGCGGTGGGTCGCCGCGAACACCAACGCCTGCGTGGTCAGCGCGACGGCGGTCGCGAGCAGGAAGCCGGCGGCCGTGCCGAGGCCGCGCAGCGAGACGGCGAGCGTGAAGCAGAACAGCGCGAAGGCGCCAAACCCCGAGACCATGCCGCGCAGCAGCCGCAGCGTCTCGTCGGAGCCGCGCTGGGCGTGGGTGAAGGCGGCGAGCACGGTCGCGATGATCGGGAACGGCGCGAGCAGGCCGCTGAGCTGCGGCCCGAGCCACCCGGCGATCGCCGTCAGCGTCAGGACGAGCGCCATCGCGCAGCCGGCGCGCAGTGGCAGGTCCCATGTCGGCAGGGGGTCGCCCCTGGCCGGCAGCGGGCGCGGACGCGGGAGCGCCGCGAGCCCTGCCGCGAGCGCCGTCAGCGCCAGCGCCAGGGCGGCGCCCGCCGGGATGCTGACGGCGCTGAAGATCGCCGTCGCGAGCGCGAACGCGATCCAGCCGCCGATCATGCTCGCACCCCAGAACAGCCGGCCTGCGAGCCGCCCGTAGACGACGACGAAGGCGATCAGCGAGACGAGCCCGAGCAGCGTCCCCGCGGCCGCCCCCGCGGCGAAACGGCTGCCGTGGGCGAGCGCGTACGCGAGCAGGATCGGGCCCGCGACGACCGGCAGGCCGGCCACGAGGCCTCCGATCCGCGGCCCGAAACGGCGCGCGGTGAGCGAGGCGCCGACGACGAAGGAGGGCGCGAGCAGCAGCTTGACGAGCAGTTGCGTCACCGCAGCATGATTGCGCACGGCGGGTGCGCTCGGTGGCGCAGCGCGGGGGAAGGCCAGGGCGCGGCGGGCGCCTCGCCGCGCAGCGGCACAAAAAAGGGCGGCGGGTCCAGAGACCCGCCGCCCTTGAAAGGGCGCTCGCACACCCACCGGTGTTACTTCACGACGTCTGGCTATGTTTTCGGGGCCAGGGCTTTTTCTTTGGCCTTGATCGCCTTCTTGTCGTACTTTGCGACCCAGTTCGAGAAGGTCGTGAACTGGTTGCCGGTCAGGATCGCATGGCTGGTGCCCGCCGGGGACGGAAGGCCGATGCCCGCGTTCACGGCGGCGGTCAGGACCGGTTCGAGCGCGCCTTCGCCGCAGCCTTTGGCGGCCGGGACGGCGAAGGTGTTGTCGACCAGCGTGTTGTTGAAGAAGGCGATCAGGCGGCCTTTGTCGAGACCCTTGTTTTCGCCGATTTTGCCTTCCATCGGTTCGACGCCTTCGGGCGGGCTGGTGACGCCGTCCGTGAGCCGCAGCATGACCGGTTCTTCGTCGGAGCCGATGTAGCAGTTCGGGCCGAGGTTTTCGTTTTCGATGTGGATCTTGATCGGGAATTCGACCGCGATGTCGTGGCCGAAGCCCAGGAACACCGAGGTGACGACGATCGGGCCGGCCTGTTCAGCCGTGGCGTTCGCTTCGCCGCCGAGCAGGGGGCTGATGCCCGTCAGGCCGCCCGGGATCGGCTGCGGGCTTTTCGAGACCTGTTCGGCGCCGAAGCGCGGCGGGATCATCGTCAGCGTGGTCGTGCCGATGTAAGGCAGACCGCCCTGCAGGATCGTCGGGTTGACGAGTTCGGTGGTCTTGTTGCCGAGCTTGAACTCGCCCGACAGCGTTTCGCCGTACAGGCAGCCTTTGCCCTGATCGATCGGGCAGTTCTGGAACTTCAGGAAGTCTTCCTTGTGCAACACCTGCGTCGGGTCTTTTTCAGCGAAGGCAGGCGCAGCTCATCGCGGCCAGCGCCATACAGGCGAGCGCCAGGCACGCGAGCAAGATCTTGGACGGTCTCATCTCTACGGTGTCTCCTTTGTGGAAATGGGGCCGTCGGCCGGCCCCCCCTCATCGTCCTGTTCCCTCTCAGGTCCTGCTTGGCCGGCCGAAACGAGGCAGAGCCTCTGCGAGCGCCACGGAGGAGGGGTGTGTCGCGACGCTCGCACAAGCTCTGTCCTGTCTTCGGCATCCGGCCCGGTCCGTCGCTCCCGGTGCGTGAGTCGAGGCTGTCATCCATCCCCGGCCCCGCATCTCCCCGGCGAGCAGACTGACCATTTGCGTGTCCATTTCCCCGCCCAAACCGCTCTCAAACATAAATTTTGAAACCGGCGGGCTTCACATCTGAACGACAGCGATAGCTAAGCACACCTACCTATTCGTGTCAACCCCTCGGACACGAAGTCATGCTCATGACTCATCCGATTCCCGAAAACACTGGGATTACGGGTCTTTACACGGCTTGACGTCGAGTGCCACGCGGGTCCGTCACGAGGCGCTGAGAAACCGAACGGGCGTCGGCTACGAACGTCGGCGGTCGGCATTCCGTCCGCTATGTTCGGAGTTGCGCCATGTCGACGCCCGCACGCAAGAGCAGAGCCCCCCGGCGCGAACGCGCCGCCCGCCGCAGCGCCGGCGCCGGCCGCCAGCGGCCGCGCGCGAGCCAGCGCGAGCGGCTGATCGACGCGATCGTCGAGCTCGCCGGGCAGCAGGGCTACCAGGGCCTCAGCATCGCCCAGATCAGCGCCCGCGCCGGGGTCTCGAGCGCGACCTTCTACGAGCAGTTCGCCGATCGCGAAGACTGCCTGCTCGCGGCGTATCGGGATGCCAGCGAGCGCACGCTCGAGCGCATGCAGAGCTCGCTGCAGGATGTCGAGTGGACGAGCGCGATCCGCCCCGCGTTCACCGAGCTGCTGGGCAGCGTCCAGGCGGACCCCGACGCGGGCCGCGTGATGTTCGTCGAGGCGCTGGCCGGCGGGCCGCGGGTCCGCGCCGCGGTGCGCGAGCTGCTCGACGGCATCGAGCAGAACGCGGAACTGCTGCTCGACAACGCCCCGCCGGGAGGCGTCACGCTCGACCTGCCCGGGCGGGCGCTGATCGGCGCCGTGCGGAGCGTCGTGGCGCGGCACCTGCGCACCCACAGCGAGGACAGGCTGCCGCGGCTGACCGGGGACGTCCTTGCGTCGATGGCCTCCTACACGGTCCCGCAGTCGGCGGGACGCTGGAGCACCGGTCCCGAGGCGCTCCTGGCGAGCGCGCCGAGCGTCGCCGGCCCCGCGCAGGGGAGCGAGCTCGAGCGGCTCCCGCGTGGACGCCACGGTCTGCCACCAGGTGCCGTCGTGCGCAGCCAGCGCGCCCGGATCATCCAGGCGACTGCGGCCGTGACTATGGACAAGGGCTACGCGAACGCGACCGTGGCGGAGATCGTCGGCGCCGCGGGGGTCGCGAAAGAGGCCTTCTACCGGCACTTCGGCGACAAGCAGGAGGCCTTCCTGGCCGCGCAGGAGGCGCCGGGACAGCAGATCCTCGAAGCGCTGGTCCGCGCGTACTTCTCGGCCGACGAGTGGCACGAGCGCGTGTGGCGTGCGCTGCGAATGCTGCTCGAGCTGGTCGCGGCCAACCCCGTCATGTCGCACCTGCGCCTCGTCGAGTGCTACGCCGCCGGCCCGGTCGCTGCGCACCGCGGGGAGGAAGTCACACGCTCGTTCTCGATCTTCCTGGAGGAGGGCTACCGCCAGCGCCCCGAGGCCGCGGCGCTGCCGCGGCTCGTTCCCCACGCGATCGCGGGCGGCGTCTTCGAGATCGTCCAGCGCGAGGTCGCCGCCGGCCGCACGCTCGAGCTTCCGCGCAGGCTTCCGCAGCTCGCCTACATCGCGATCGCGCCGTTCTACGGGCCCGCTGAGGCGATCGAGAAGGTGCGCGCGCTCCGCGCCGCCGAGATCCCGGGTTGAGATCGTGTGAAGTCGGTGCCCGCGGCGCTCACGTGCCGATCACGCCCGTGCGGCCGGCTGGCGGGTGCGCCGCTGCTCGAGCATCGAGACCAGCGCTCGGCGGACCAGGCGTTCGAGCCGGTCTTCGTCCTCCTGCTCTTCTTCGGCAGCGCTGAGCGCGGAGTCGAATGTCGGCGGGTCGCCCGCCGGCGTCGCTGACCGGACGACGTCTGCGATCGTCTCGAGTGCCGCTCTGAGCTGGGGCTCGGGCTCGGGCAGACTCAGCTCTGCTCGCCAGGGAGCGCCGGCGCGTGCCTGGCTGAACAGGGACTCGATCTGATCCGGCGCGTTTGCCAGCGTCTCTGCCACCGCCTCGGCCCACGCGGTGAGGACGGTGAGTTCGCTCACCTCCAGCGGCGGTGCGATCGCCGGCGCAGGGCTGGCCGGCGTCCCCGTGCCCTCCTCCAAAGCTCGGATCTGATGGGTCGAGACGTCGAAGCAGACGGTCCCGTTGTCGACGGGCCATCGCCCGTCTGCGCTGCGTCGCGTGGCGCGGTCCATGCAGACGGTGAGCAATACCGCGTGCGCCCCCGGTTCGAGCGGTATTTCGCGCACACCGGTTGCGGAGTCCTTCCACAGCGCCACCACGGGGGACGGGTCGCGGCGATGGGGTCTGGATCGCTGTGCCATCCCGAACGAGGTGAGTGTGATCACGGCCGAGCCCGGGTCGTCGGCTAGCACGCTCGCATAGCGCGCTGCCCACCTCGAGTTCAGTTGAGGCCCGTCCTGGAGCATCGCGAATACGACCGTCGGGCCGACCGAGCGCAGAAGGCCGCCGATGTCGTCGTTCTGCGCGAGGTCCTCGCACACGAGAGCGGCAAGTGTGAGCTCGGCGACCTCGACGAACTCGACCGCACGGCGGGGAAGCTCCATCGCCTCCCACCAGCGGATATGAGGGTGGAGCACGCCGCCGAGGTGGTACTGGTAGACCTGCGATTCGTCGAGCGACCACCTGTGGTGCTTTTTCTGGCGAAGGTGGAACCAGCTCGCCGGCCCCTCGATGGGGAGCGGCTCGCCCTTCGCGAGCCGCGCGTCGAAGCTGATGTGAAGCCAGTTCTCCGGAAAGCTCCCGGGCCGCGCCCGACCGCGTACCCCCGTTTGCAGGCACACGACTCCGTGGCTGTGCAAGAGCGCCTCGAGCTCGGGGATCTCTGCCTCGGCCGCCGCGCTCTCGGGGAGGACGACGACGTCGACGCCGCCGGCCTCCTTGCGGGCGGCCGCGAGCACGCGGTCGAGCAGGTCAAGATCCAACCCCTCTGCGGGCGCGAATTCGTAGAAGCCGAACGGTTCGTTCTCGAGTCTTTGGACGGAGCCCTCGACGACGCGGAAGTCGGACTCGCGCACCTCCAACGGCCAGGGAAGCAGGAGCAGCCTCGCGAACTCCGAGCGCCGGTCGGAGCCCCGATGGCGGGCCGGCACCTTGTGCCAACGAGCCGAGATGCCCGGACCCTGCGCGCGCGTGAAGTGGAGCTAGTCGGGCTCGAACCGACGACCTCTTCGCTGCCAGCGAAGCGCTCTCCCAGCTGAGCTATAGCCCCGAGGTGCTCAATCGTATCGCGACTCCTCCGCGCCTCAATGCCGCGGTATGAACTCCGGCACGTCGAGCTCATCGCCCGCCCCGCCGGCGCGGTCGCGCCGTCCGCGGCCGCTCTCGCCGCCCGCGTGCTCGCCGACCTCGCGTTCGAGCGCGTCGCGCTCAGAGGGCGCGACCTGATCGAGCCGGGCGGTCATCGCGCCGTGCGCGAGGCGGACATCGCGGAGCAGGCGCTCGGCGTTGTTGCGCAGCGAGGCCGAGAGCTCGCGCAGGTTCCGCGAGATCTCCCCGCCTTCGGCGAGCACCTCGTTTGAGACCGCGTGGGCGTCGCTGACGATCTCGCGTGCTTCCTCGCGCGCGGATGCGCGCCCGGCGCGCGCCTGTTGCTTGGCCTGCTCGTCGAGCCGGATCAGCTCCTCGCGCCGTGCCAGCAGCAGCCGCTCGGTGGTCCCCTTCGTCTCCTCGGCGATCCGCGCGGCCTCTTTGCGCGCGCCCTCGAGCAGCTCACCGGACTCGCGCTCGGCCTGGGCGCGGACGCGTTCGGACTCGGCGGCCGCCTCGGCGCGGGTCACCGTGGCCTCCTCGCCGCCCTCGGAGCGCAGCCGCTCGGCGGTCGCGCGCGCCTCGTCGAGCGTGCGCGTGGCGTCGGCCTGCGCGTCGGCGAGCGCCTGCGTGGCATCCACGCGCGCGCGCTCGGCGTCGGCGGTCAGCTGCGCGGCGGACGTCGAGGCCTCGCTCGTCGTCGAGGCCGCCTCGGCGCGGGCCGATGCGAGGATCTCGTGGGCCTCGTCCTCCGCCGCCTTCACGCGGTTCTCGGCCGCGCGATCGGCCTCGGCGATGCGCTCGCGGGCGCGTACCTCCGCCTGCTCGCGGAGCTGCTGAGCGGCCGCTTCGGCCGCGCCGACGATGTTCGCGACCCGCCCGGGAGCGGAGGCGAGCTCGCCGCTGTCCCCGGCTTGCGCGCCGTCCCCCTCGCCGCTGTGCAGATCCTCCACGAGCGCATCGTATTCGGCACGGGCGGGCGCCGGTCGGGCGCGGCTGCGCCGGCTCGATGGCCCGGGCGCCCACAGAGGCGACGCGCCGGGTCCCGGCAGGCGCGCGAACGTCGCGCGCGGCCATGGACGGTGTTGGCAGAAAAAGTGGGAAGGCTGTCCTTGCGGACAGACCGGCGATCGGCGAAGATCGTCCCATGGCCGACCGTCCGGCAGCGATCTCTCCCGGCGAGCGCACCGTCGCGATCCTGCTCTACGACGGCGTTCAGAGCCTCGACGTGACAGGTCCGCTGGAGGTGTTCGCGGGCGCCGCCGAGGCGCTGCGCGCCCGGCAGGCGCTGATGGCCGCGGCTACCGGGTGCGCACGATCGCCCGGTCGGCCGAGCCGGTGCGAAGCTCGAGCGGCCTCACGCTTGTTCCGGACGCCACGCTGCCGCGCTCGGCGGCGGCGATCGACACCCTGATCGTGCCGGGCGGCAGCGGGCGCGAGCGGGCCGTGCTCGACACCGGCCTGATCCGATGGCTCGCGCGCGCCGCGCCGCGCTGCCGTCGCGTCGCCTCGGTCTGCACGGGCTCGTTCCTGCTGGCGGAGGCCGGGCTGCTGGACGGCCGCCGCGCGACCACGCACTGGGCCTTCGCATCCGAGCTGGGCGGCTCCTACCCGGCGGTCGACGTGCAGGCCGACCCGATCTTCGTCCGCGACGGCTCGCTCTGGACCTCGGCGGGCGTGACGGCCGGCATGGACCTGGCGCTCGCGATGGTCGAGGAGGACCACGACCGCGAGCTCGCGCTGCTGATCGCCCGGCACCTGGTGCTGTTCCTGCGCAGGCCGGGCAACCAGTCGCAGTTCAGCGCGTTGCTCCGCGCCCAGCAGCCGCAGCGCGAGCCGCTGCGGGAGGTCCAGCGCCAGGTGCTCGAGGACGTGGCCGGCCGCCACACGGTCGAGGCGATGGCCGAGAGCGCGCACATGAGCCCGCGCAACTTCGCCCGTGCGTTCCGCGCCCAGACCGGTGTGACGCCGGCCCGCTACGTGGAGAGCGTCCGGCTGGAGGCCGCGCGCCGGCGCCTGGAGGAGACATCGGAGCCGGTCGGCGGGATCGCTCGCGCCTGCGGCTTCGGCAGCGCGGAGGCGATGCGGCGGAGCTTTCTGCGCGCGCTCCGGGTCGGCCCCTCGGAGTACCGGCGGCGCTTCCACTCTTCGTTCACCGCATCGCGAACGGACCGTCGCGGACACGCTCAGGCCCCCACGGGCGAACCCCTCCAAATCAAAAAAAGGAGAAACCGATGAAGATCGCGATCGCGCTTTACGACAGGTTCACCGCCCTGGACGCGATCGGCCCCTACGAGGTCCTGAGCAGGCTGCCCGGGGCCAGCGTCGCCTTCGTGGCGGCCGAGGCAGGGCCGGTCCGCACCGACAACGGCATGCTGACGATCGTGGCCGAGTGCTCGCTGGCGGAGCTCACCGACCCGGACATCGTGCTCGTCCCCGGGGGACCCGGTGAGGTCGCACAGCGCGCCGGGGAGCGGATGCTCGACTGGGTGCGCCAGGCCGATCGCACCAGCACCTGGACGACGTCGGTCTGCACCGGCTCGCTGATCCTCGCCGCCGCGGGCCTGCTCGACGGCCGGCCGGCGACGGGGCACTGGCTGGCGATGGACGAGCTGCGCCGCCTCGGCGCCCTGCCGACGGGACAGCGCGTCGTGTTCGACGGCAAGATCGTGACCGGGGCCGGGGTCTCCGCCGGCATCGACATGGCGCTCGCTCTCGCCGAGCGGATCGCCGGCCCTGAGGTGGCACAGGCGATCCAGCTCGGGATCGAGTACGACCCGCAGCCGCCCTTCGACGCGGGCTCGCCCGAGAAGGCGCCCGAGGCGATCGTCGAGATGTTGCGCTCGATGAGCCGCTTCGAGCCGGCAAGCGCCGCCTGAGCGCCGGCGCCACGTCGGGGCGCGCACCGCTCCGGCGTCCGGCGGGCGCCGGAGCCGAGCCCGCCGAGGCTCGCCGTCCGCCCCGCCGGGCGGGCGACTTTGCCCCGCGAAGCCTCCCGATAATGTGCGGGCAGATGAGCGAACATCGCTACGACCCGCACGAGATCGAGCCGCGCTGGCAGGCGCTGTGGGCCGAGGAGCGGACCTGGGAGGTCGAGAACCTCGAGGAGGGCGAGGCGCCGAGCGTGGCGCGGGCCAACGAGCCGCCGAGCTCCTACGTGCTCGAGATGCTGCCGTACCCGAGCGGCGAGCCCCACATCGGCCACCTGAAGTGCTATTCGCTTGGCGACGCGATCGCGCACTTCCATCGCCGCCTCGGCAAACGGGTGCTGCACCCGATGGGCTACGACGCGTTCGGGCTGCCGGCGGAGAACCACGCGATCAGGACCGGGGTGCACCCGCGCGTCTCGACGCAGGAATCGATCGGCGAGTTCCAGCGCCAGTTCCGCGAATGGGGGATCTCGATCGACTGGTCGCGGGAGCTCGCGACCTCCGAACCCTCCTACTACCGCTGGACGCAGTGGATCTTCCTGGAGCTGTTCAAGGCGGGACTGGCCTACCGGCGCGACGCCGCGGTCAAGTGGTGCCCGAAAGACCAGACGGTGCTCGCCAACGAGCAGGTCGACGCCGAGGGCCGCTGCGAGCGCTGCGGCTGCCTGGTCGAAGTGCGCCAGCTCGAACAGTGGTTCCTGCGCATCACCGACTACGCCGAGCGGCTGCTGACCGACCTCGACACGATCGACTGGCCCGAGCACGTGAAGACGATGCAGCGCAACTGGATCGGCCGCAGCGAGGGCGCCGAGGTCATCTTCCGCTGCGAGGAGATCGGGGTCGACTACCCGGTCTTCACGACGCGTCCCGACACGCTCTTCGGCGCGACGTTCTTCGTGATGGCGCCGGAGCATCCGGACGTTCTCCGCCTCGCCGCGGGGACCGAGCACGAGCAGCCGGCCCACGACTACGTCAACCGGGCGCTCAACGAGAGCAACGAGGAGCGCGGCAACACCGACAAGCCCAAGACGGGGGTGCCGCTCGGCCGGACTGTGAGGAACCCGGTCAACGGCGAGCAGATCCCGATGTTCGTCTCCGACTATGTGCTGATGGAGTACGGCACCGGCGCGCTGATGGCGGTCCCGGCGCACGATGAGCGCGACTACGACTTCGCCGTGACGTTCGGGCTGCCGATCCGCCAGGTGATCGCGCCGGTGGACGGCGAGGACGCCGAGCTGCCGTACACGGGCGACGGGGTGATCGTCAACTCGAACCCGCAGTTCGACGGCCTGAACAACCGCGAGGCGCTGGCGGCGATCGTCGCGTGGCTCGACCGCGAGGGCGAGGGGCACGCGTCGATCAACTACAGGTTGCGCGACTGGCTGATCTCACGCCAGCGCTACTGGGGCTGCCCGATCCCGATCGTCTACTGCGAGCGCGACGGCATCGTGCCGGTCCCGGTCGACCAGCTGCCGATCGAACTCCCTGAGATCGAGGACTACGCGCCGAAGGGCCGCTCGCCGCTGGCGGGCGCCGAGGACTGGGTGAACACGACCTGCCCGGTGTGCGGCGGGCCGGCGCGGCGCGAGACCGACACGATGGACACGTTCGTGGACTCCTCCTGGTACTTCCTGCGCTACTGCGACGCCGGCAACGAAGACGCGCCGTGGGATCGGGGGGCGCTTGCGGAGTGGATGCCGGTCGACCAGTACATCGGCGGCGTCGAGCACGCGATCCTGCACCTGATGTACGCGCGCTTCTTCACGAAGGCGCTCGCGGACCTCGGCCACCTCGAATTCCAGGAGCCCTTCCAGGCTCTGTTCACGCAGGGCATGGTCACGAAGGACGGCGCGAAGATGAGCAAGTCGCGCGGCAACGTCGTCTCGCCGGCGGCGCTGATCGAGCGCGTCGGCGCCGATGCGGCGCGGTGCTACACGCTGTTCGTGGGCCCCCCGGACCAGGACGCAGACTGGTCCGACGAGGGCGTGGAAGGCGTGCACCGCTTCCTGGCGCGGCTCTGGCGGCTGGCGGCCGAGACGGCCGAGCGCGCCGGCGGCCCGCAGCCGGGCCTGGCGTCGCCGCGGCCCGGCGAAGGCGACGAGCTGACGCTGCTGCGAAAGACGCACTGGGCGATCGACAAGGTCAGCCGCGACATGCGCCGGTTCGCCTTCAACACTGCGATCGCGGCCGTGATGGAGCTGCTGAACGAGATCTCCCGCCTGCGCGAGAGCGTCTCCGCGGAGCTGCTCCGGTTCTCCCTCGGGACGGCGGCCTCGCTGCTGTTCCCGTTCGCGCCGCACACCGCCGCCGACATCTACGACGGACTGACCGGCGAGAGGATCTGGGAACAGCCCTGGCCCGAAGCCGAGGAGGAGCTGCTCGAGAGCGAGGTCTACGAGCTCGTCTGCCAGGTCAACGGCAAGGTCCGCGACCGCGTCCAGGCGAGCGCCGAAGCGACGCCCGACCAGCTCAAGGACCTGTGCCGGGCGGCCCCCAACGTGGTCGCCCACCTCGACGGCAAGGAGCTCGTCAAGGAGATCGTGGTGCCGGGGAAGCTCGTCAACCTCGTCGTGCGTTAGACGGCCGATCGGCGGCGCCAGGCGGCGTCCTTACCCCATCCGGGGCACTTCGCGTTGGCTCACGTGCTATTCGCACGCTTCGCTCTCTGCGTCCTTGCCTGGCTTGCCGCTCGGCCGTCTAACCGTCGGGTTGTACGGGCAACTCTGACAGGGCCGCATGTCCCTCTAGAGTCCGGACGGTGCTCGACCTCAAGCCCGCCTACCTGATCCACGGCGACGACCACGGGGCGGTCGCGGAGCGGCGCGCGGGGTTGCGCGCGCTCGCCGAGGGGCAGAGCGACGGCGCTGCCGCACTCGAGGTCCTCGAGGGCGAGGCGGCGTCGCCGACCGGCGTCGCCCGCGCGCTGGCCGCGATGACACTGGCCGTGGGGCGCAGGGTGATCGTCGTCGAGGGCGCCGAGCGCTGGCGACAGGCCGAGGTCGAGGAGCAGCTCGCGCCGGCGCTCGCCGCGATGCCCGCTGATACGACGCTCGCGATCTTCGCCCGCGAGGAGGCCCGGGCGAAGGCTCCGCAGGCGCTGCACGATGCCGTCGCCAAGGCCGGCGGCCAGATCGGCGCGCAGATGACGGTGAAGCCGTGGGAGCTTTCGAAGTGGGCGCGCGAGCAGGCGACGCGACTTGGGCTGGAGCTCGACGCGGCCGCGGCGAAGGCGCTGGTCGCGCAGGTCGGCGAGCGCCAGCAACGACTGCTACGCGAGCTCGAGAAGCTCGCGCTGGAGGGAGGATCGGCCGCCTCGTCGGGCGGCACCGCACCGCGGAAGGTCTCCGTCGAGGAGATCGAGTCGCGGGCGGCGCATTCCGCCGAGAGCCGCGCCTACGCCCTCGCCGATGCGCTGGTCGCCGCCGACGCCACCGCGGCGACGGTCACCTACCTGAGGCTGCGCGAGCAGGGCGAGCGTCTTGCGGGGCTGACCTACCTGCTCGCCTCCCGGATGAGGGAGGCGCTCGCGATCTCCGAGCAGCTCGCGCAGGGGCGCTCGGCGGCGGAGATCAAGCGCGGCCTGCGGATGCCGCCGCGAGCGGCAGAGCGGTTGATCGCGGACGTCGGACGCCGCGATCCTGAACGTCTGCGCGCCGCCCTCGGCACGCTCGCCACGATGGAGCTCGACTCTCGCGGCGGCGCGGTTCTCGACGCCGACCGGGACACGCTGGCGGGGATGGACGAGGACACGCTCGTCCAGCGGGCGATCGAGGAGATCTGCGCGGCCGGTTAGGCGATCGGCCCCGCGGCGTCGTGTTCTGCGTGGGGCTCTCAGGCTTTCCGTCCGCTGTCCGTCCCGACGCCGCGCGATCGGTTAGGTTGTCCAGCACATGGGGGGTGTGTGCAACGAGCGGTCGGGCTCGACACGAGGGGGCATCGGGTCTTCGCGTGTGCGTCGGCTGTCGCTCGCATGCTCGGTCGCTGTGCTCGCTCTGCTCGGCTCCGCCGGGGGCGCCTCGGCCGCGAACCTGTTCTCGAAGATTCCGGGTGAAATGTTCACGAGCCGGTACACGCCGGCCGCTGCGCTGCTGCCCGACGGGAAGGTGTTGATCGCGGGCGGGTACAGCGAACCAGTAGGACCGCTCGCGAGCGCCGAAACGTTCGACCCCGCGACGGGCATCTTCGAAAAACTCACCGGCGAAGAGAACGTCGCGCACGAGGAACAGGCGACGGTGGCGCTGCCGGACGGGCATGTCATCTTGATCGGCGGCTGGAGCCCTGTGACGGAAAGCCTGAAAACCGCGGAACTGTTCAACCCCGCCACCCGCGCGTTCGAAAAAGTCACCGCCGAAATGGGCGTCGAACGAGACGGGCCGGGCGCCGTGCTGCTGCCGAGCGGCAAGGTGTTCATCACGGGCGGAGCACAGAACACGGGCGCATACACCAAGACAGCAGAAACGTACGACCCCGCGACGCGGACGTTCGCGCCCGTCAAAGGGACCGCCCTGGAAGGGCGCTACCAGCCGGTGGCGGCGCTTCTCCCCAACGGCAAGGTGCTGATCGCCGGCGGCTACAGCGGTGAACCCACCAATGAATACGTCAAAACGGCGGAACTCTATGACCCCGCCACCGAAAGCTTCCAGAAACTCGAAGGCGCCGGTCACGAACCGGTGGAAAAACGGGATGAAGCCGGCGCCGTGACGCTGCAGAACGGCAAAGTGCTGATCGCGGGCGGCTACAACGGCGAAGGGCTGGCGACGGCCGAAGTGTTCGACTTCGCCACCAACACCTTCACGAAGATCCCCGACGTGCTGAGCCAGCCGCGGGAGGGCAACACGGGCGTTCTGCTGCCGGACGGCCGAGCGCTGTTCATCGCCGGCTACAACGGGGCGCTTGAAAAAGCAGCGCGCTATCTGAAGACGATCGACATCACATCGGTCCCGGCCGCGACGCCGGCGACCGGGGCGGCCTCGGGGGTGGGGATCACGACCGCGACCATCTCGGGCACGGTCCTGACCGAAGCGAGGGCCTCGGGTTACTTCCAGTTCGGCACGAGCACGGCGTATACCGGCGCGACGGCGCCGCAGACGCTCGGCTTCGGCGCGAGCCCGCAGGCGGTTGGGGCCTCGCTCGCGGGCCTCAGCCCGAGCACCACCTACCACTTCAGGGTCGTCGCGACGAACGCGGGCGGAACCACGTTCGGCGCCGACCAGACGTTCACGACGGCGCCCCCGGTTCCGGCGCTCGCGTCGGTCAAACAGTTGCGCTCGCGCTGGCGTGAGGGGAACGGGCTCGCGCAGATCAGTCGCCGTCGCCACGTGCCGGTCGGGACGTCGTTCTCGTTCGCGCTCAATACGCCCGCGAAGGTCTCCTTCGCGTTCACCCAGAGGGTGGGCGGCCGCAAGGTCCACGGCAAGTGCGTCGCGCCGACGCACCGCAACCGCCGGGCCCGGCACTGCACACGGACGGTGACGCGCGGCACCCTGGTCGTGAACGGCCACGTGGGCGTGAACACGGTCAAGTTCCAGGGCCGGCTCTCGCGCAGCAAGAAGCTGCGGCCGGGCACCTACACGCTCGTGATCACGGCGAGCGGCCCGTCAGGCGCCGCCGCGCCTCAGAAGCTGACGTTCACGATCGTCCGCTAGGGGCCGCCGTCGCGGTCGCTCGCGTGCGGCGCGCGATCGGCGTCGTCGCTGAGATGTGCGCCCGGGGCGCCGGGCCGCCGTTCGTGTCCGTCCGCGGGCCTTTTCCTCGATCCCGCGATCGGTTAGGTTGCGAGGTGCATGGGGGCTGGGGGCAACAAGCGGGCTCGCCGGGGCCGAGAGGGGGTCTCGCTGCGGCGGCTCGCGCTGGCCTGCTCGATCGCCGTGCTCGCTGCACTCGGCTCAGCCGCGAGCGCCTCGGCCGCGAACCTCTTCTCGAAAGTGCCCGGAACGATGTTCGAAGGGCGCTACGCGCCTGCGGCTGCGTTGCTCCCCGAAGGCAAGGTGCTGATCGCCGGCGGGTTCGGCAGGGAAGCGGTCCCCCAGAAGAGCGCTGAAACCTACGATCCCGCGACGGGCAAATTCGAACTGCTTCCCGCCGAAATGGTGGCTGCGCACGGCGAAATGGCCACCGTGGCGCTTCCCGACGGGTCCGTCCTGCTCGCCGGAGGTTTCAGCAGCGCGACGAAAACGCTCAAGACCGGCGAACTGTTCAACCCGGTCACGCGGTCGTTCGAAAAAGTCGGCTCCGAAATGGTCGTCGAACGGGACGCGCCGGGGGCGGTGCTGCTCCCGAGCGGGAAGGTGTTCATCACCGGCGGCACCCAGGAAACCGGCCCGAACACGCTCACCGCCGAACTGTATGACCCGGCGACGCGCTCGTTCTCGCCCGTGAAAGGACTCGCCTTCGAAGGGCGCTACCTGCCGACGGTAGGGCTCCTGCCCAGCGGGAAGGTGCTGATCGCCGGCGGCTACAACGGGGAACTCCCACCCCCGAACAAGTACATGAAAACGGCGGAACTCTTCGACCCAGCGACGGAAACCTTCCAGAAACTCG
Source organism: uncultured Solirubrobacteraceae bacterium (assembly GCA_963721285.1). GTDB lineage: Bacteria > Actinomycetota > Thermoleophilia > Solirubrobacterales > Solirubrobacteraceae > Palsa-744. Next base: position 533,901 of record CAVRIN010000006.1, read on the forward strand.
AAGGGGCCAGTCACGAACCGGTCGAACCCCGCGCTGAAGCCGGCGCCGTGACCCTGCAGAACGGGAAAGTGCTGATTGCGGGGGGGTTCAACGAAAGCACCAAAGAAAGCGAAGCCCTCGCGACGGCCGAAGTGTTCGACTACAACACGAACACCTTCACCAAGATCCCGGACGTGCTCAACGAACCGCGCGACGGCGACACCGGCGTGCTGCTGCCGGACGGACGAGCGCTCTTCATCGGCGGCTACAACGGCGCGCTGAGCGGAGGAGCGCGGTGGCTGAGCACGATCGAGATCACCTCGGTGCCGGCCGCGACGCCTGCGACGGGGGCGGCCTCTGGGGTGGGGATCACGACGCGAACATCTCGGGCACGGTCCTGACCGAAGCGAGGGCCTCGGGTTACTTCCAGTTCGGCACGAGCACGGCGTATACCGGCGCGACGGCGCCGCAGACGCTCGGCTTCGGCGCGAGCCCGCAGGCGGTTGGAGCCTCGCTCGCGGGCCTCAGCCCGAGCACCACCTACCACTTCAGGGTCGTCGCGACGAACGCGGGCGGAACCACGTTCGGCGCCGACCAGACGTTCACGACGGCGCCCCCGGTTCCGGCGCTCGCGTCGGTCAAACAGTTGCGCTCGCGCTGGCGTGAGGGGAACGGGCTCGCGCAGATCAGTCGCCGTCGCCACGTGCCGGTCGGGACGTCGTTCTCGTTCGCGCTCAATACGCCCGCGAAGGTCTCCTTCGCGTTCACCCAGAGGGTGGGCGGCCGCAAGGTCCACGGCAAGTGCGTCGCGCCGACGCACCGCAACCGCCGGGCCCGGCACTGCACACGGACGGTGACGCGCGGCACCCTGGTCGTGAACGGCCACGTGGGCGTGAACACGGTCAAGTTCCAGGGCCGGCTCTCGCGCAGCAAGAAGCTGCGGCCGGGCACCTACACGCTCGTGATCACGGCGAGCGGCCCGTCAGGCGCCGCCGCGCCTCAGAAGCTGACGTTCACGATCGTCCGCTAGGCCGGCTCGCGCCGGCCGCAAAGTGCCGCGGATGGGCTAGGGGCGCGCGCGAGCGATGGGAACTGCGCCGAAGGGGGCGCCGACGGTCGCCCTAAGCAGTCGATGACCAAGCGCTACAAGGACGCAGGGAGCGTGGCGTGCGCTAGCACGCGAGCGACTGCGAAGTGCCCCGGATGGGGTAAGGACGCAGTAGCGCGCCGGTCAGCGGCTGCTTAGGCCGCTGAGGAGCTTCGCGGCGCGTGACTTCTTGCGGGCGCCGGTGTTGCGGTGCATCGCGCCTCGCTTGACGGCCTTGTCGATCGTGCTCACCAGTTCGCGGTGGGTCTCGGCGGCGTCGCCCTCGCCGCCCTCGACGACAGCTGCCAGGTGGCGGAAGTGGGTCTTGATCGCGGACGTGTAGCGGCGGTTCTCGAGTCGCTCGCGCTCGGTGCGCAGGATCCGCTTCTTCTGCGAGTGAATGTTGGCCATGGTTCGGCCGCGGTGCGCGCTCGAGCTTCCAGGCCGCGCCGCGGAGCGCCGTACTATAGCGGCCTTGGCAGCCAGCGCCGAAGCCTTCGCGGAGGAATCCGCCCCGCCGCCCCCGACCGGCGGAGGGGTCGCCCGCAACACCGCGATCTTCTCGATCGCCACAGGCATCTCTCGCGTCGCGGGGCTCGTGCGCGAAATCGTCGCGGCGAGCTTCTTCGGGACGAAGGGTCCGGCGTCGGCGTACACGATCGCCTTCCAGATCCCGAACCTGGTCAGCAACCTGTTCGCGAACGCGGCGCTCTCGGCCGCCTTCGTGCCGGTGTTCACGGAACTGCTGCAGAAGGGCCGCCGCCGCGAGGCGCTGCGGCTGGCCTCGACGTTGTTCTGGATCATGCTGATCGGGCTCGGCGCCCTGACCGCGTTCTTCATCCTGTCGGCGGGCGTGATCATGCCGCTCTTCACGGGCTCGACGTTCACGCATTACCTCGACCTGCTCACCGTCGGCCTCTCGCGGGTGCTGTTCCCCGTGATCCTGCTGCTCGGCCTGAACGGGCTGCTCGTGGGGATCCTGCAGTCCTACGACCACTTCACGATCCCCGCGATCTCCCCGGCGGTCTGGAACGTGGTGATCATCGTGCTGCTGGTCGTGCTGCACCCGCACTTCCACGGCGGCCCGGAAAACGGCGAGGCGCTGTACGCGCTCGCGATCGCCGTGCTCGTCGCGACGTTCATCCAACTTGGGATGGCGTTCGGCGCGCTCGGGCGGATCGACTTCCGCCTGCAGTTCCACATCGACTGGCGCGACCCGCGCATCATCCAGGTCTTCGCGCTGATGCTGCCCGTCACGATCGGCCTCGGGATCGTCAACCTCGACCAGCTCATCAACTCGGCGTTCGGGACCCTCGTGAACAAGGAGGCGCCGCGCGCGATCGACAACGCCTTCCGGATCTACATGCTGCCCCAGGGGCTCTTCAGCGTCGCCGTGGCGACCGTGCTGTTCCCGACGATGAGCCGCATGGCGGCACGTCGGGACGTCCAGCCGATGCGCCGCGCCCTCGGGATCGGGATGCGCCAGATCAACCTGCTGCTGATCCCCTCGGCGGCGTTCCTGATGGTGCTGACCGAACCGGTCGTGCGGCTGATCTTCCAGCGCGGCGAATTCACCGCCGAATCGACCCACCTGGTCTCGATCGCGCTGTTCTGGTTCGCGGTCAGCCTGCCCTTCGGCGGCTTGAACCTGCTGCTGACGCGCGCGTTCTTCGCTGTGCAGCGGCCGTGGATCCCGACCCGGCTCGCCGCGGTGAACATCGTCGTCGACATCGTCGTCAGCCTCGCCCTCTACAAGCCGCTCGGGATCGCGGGGCTGATCATCGGCACGCTGGCCGCGAACATCGTGATGACCGGGCTTCAGCTCTCGCGTCTGCGGGTCGGCTTCAACGGGCACATCGAAGGCGCGCAGACGACGATGATCACCGCCCGCATCACCGTCGCGTCTGCGCTGCTCGCGGGCGTCTCCTATGCGGTCTGGCGGCTGCTCGACTCGCTGTTCGGGACCTCCCTGGCCGCCCAGATCGCGAGCATCGGCGCCGCGGGGGCGGCCGGGGTGTACGTGTACGCCTGGGCCGTGCTGAGGATGCACGTGCCGGAGGCCCATCAGCTCGGGCGGCTGGTGCGCTCGCTGCTCGGACGGGCCTGAGCGGCGCTACACCGGGCGGACCCTGAGGCCCGCCCGGCCTGCGCCGGACATTGATCGCCGCTGAACTACTACGTCCCAGGACTTGTGTCTTTGCCTGGGCGGCTTGACACTCCCAACCACCTGGACAGGCCGCCGGCGCTAGGCCGGCGCGTAGCCGCGGTCGACCCGTTTGAAGGGGTCACGGTCGGGTAGGCGATCTGCCGAACGCTTAACGCTAGCGCGCTCTAGGCTCAGGGGTGCGATGGAGATCTCCAGCTACGTGCAGATCGCGCCGTTCACGACGCTCGACGGCTCGGAGATCCGCGAGTGGGCCGGGGCTGGGCGGAACTCCCCATCCCTGCCGTCGCGCAACCAGAGCCTCGCGGAGGCGACGATCCCCGCCGGCGGCGCGACCACCGCGCACTACCACCGCCTGACCGAGGAGCTCTACCTGGTGACGGCCGGCCACGGCCGGCTCGCGATCGACGGTGAGGAACGCGAGCTGGCGCAGGGCGACTGCGTGCTGATCCCGCCCGGCGCGATCCACAAGCTGTTCAACACGGGCGCGGAGCCCTTGCGGGTGGTGTGCGCGTGCGCGCCGGCATATTCGGACGAGGACACGGTGCTGACCGAGTAGGCGCCGGCCTGCATCCGGCGGGGCGTGCCCGGGAGGGCCACCATCTATCGTGACCCGAGCCCCATGGACCAGGCCCACATCCGCAACTTCTCGATCATCGCCCACATCGACCACGGCAAGTCGACGCTGGCCGACCGCATCCTCGAGCTGACGCACACGGTCGCGGCGCGCGAGATGCGCGCGCAGCTTCTCGACTCGATGGACCTCGAGCGCGAGCGGGGGATCACGATCAAGGCGCAGGCGGTGCGCGTCTTCTACACGGCCGAGGACGGCGAGACCTACCAGCTCCACCTGATCGACACGCCCGGCCACGTCGACTTCACCTACGAGGTGTCGCGTTCGCTCGCCGCCTGCGAGGGCGCGCTGCTCGTCGTCGACGCCGCGCAGGGGGTGGAGGCGCAGACGGTCGCGAACACCTATCTCGCTGTCGATTCGGGCCTGGAGCTGATCCCGTGCCTGAACAAGATCGACCTGCCGGGCGCGGAACCCGAGCGCGTCGCCGGCGAAGTCGCCGAGCTGATCGGCGAGTCGCCGGAGTCGATCCTGCGCATCAGCGGCAAGACCGGCGAGGGCGTCCCGCAGGTGCTCGAGGAGCTCATCAAACGCGTGCCGCCACCGGAGGGCGACCCCGACGGCCCGCCGCGCGCGCTGATCTTCGACTCGGAGTTCGACCAGTACCGCGGCGTGATCGCCTACATCCGCGTGGTCGACGGCGTCTTCAAGAAGGGCGAAGCGATCCGCGCGATGGCGACCGGCACCGAGGCGGACATCGACGACATCGGCTTCTTCAGCCCGCAGATGATGCCGACCGACCAGCTCGCGGCCGGCGAGGTCGGCTATCTGATCACGGGACTCAAGGACGTGACGCAGCTGCGCGTCGGCGACACGCTCACGACGCGTGTCAAGGCCGGCGTCGGCGCGGCGAGCGAGCCGCTGCCCGGCTATCGCGAGGTCAAGCCGATGGTCTTCTGCGGGCTGTTCCCGATCGACTCCGACGACTACCCGGACCTGCGCGACGCCCTCGAGAAGCTGACGCTCAACGACGCCGCGCTCTCGTGGGAGCCGGAGACCTCGGACGCGCTCGGGTTCGGCTTCCGCTGCGGCTTTCTCGGGCTGCTGCACATGGACATCGTGCGCGAGCGCCTCGAGCGCGAGTACGACCTCGAGCTGCTGGCGACGATGCCCTCGGTCGAGTTCGACGTGACCCTGACCAACGGGGAGGAGCTCGAGGTCCACAACCCCTCGGACATGCCCGACCCGGTCACGATCGCCGAGATCCGCGAGCCGTTCATCTCGGCGTCGATCATTGCTCCGAAAGAGTTCGTGGGAGCGGTGATGGAGCTCTGCCAGGAACGCCGCGGCGAGCACACGGGCATGCACTACCTGTCGACCGAGCGCGTGCAGCTCAACTACCAGCTGCCGCTGGCTGAAATCGTGCTGGACTTCTTCGACCAGCTGAAGTCGCGGACGAAGGGCTACGCCTCGCTCGACTATGAGATCAGCGGCATGAAGCCCTCGGACCTGGTGAAGCTCGACGTGCTGCTCGCCGGCGACCCGGTGGACGCGCTGTCGATGGTCGTCCACCGCGAGAAGGCCTACGAGGTCGGGCGCTCGCTGACCGAGAAGCTGCGCAAGCGGATCCCCCGCCAGCAGTACGACGTGCCGATCCAGGCGGCGATCGGGTCGCACATCATCGCCCGCGAGACCGTCAAGGCCTTCCGCAAGGACGTGATCGCCGGCTGTTACGGCGGCGACATCACGCGCAAGAAAAAGCTGCTGGCAAAACAGAAGGAGGGCAAGCGACGGATGAAGCAGGTCGGCCGCGTCGAGATCCCGCAGGAGGCGTTCCTGGCGGTGTTGGAGTTGGGGGAGGAGTAGGGGCTGTGACACGCGAGGAGGGGTCCGGCGCCCGTGGCCCCCAGGGGGACGAACGCTCGGGCCCGGTGCGGTTGCTCTTCGTCTGCCTGGGCAACATCTGCCGTTCGCCGACCGCCGAGGGCGTGATGCGCGCGGTCGTCGCCGAGGCGGGGATGAGCGAGCAGGTCGAGCTGGATTCCGCCGGCACCGGCTCATGGCACGTCGGCAGCCCGCCCGACAAGCGTGCGAGCGCGGCCGCCGGCGCGCGCGGGGTGACGCTGGCGGGGCAGGCGCGACAGGTGCGCCCAGCCGATTTCGCAGACTTCGACCTGATCCTCGCGATGGACAGGGCCAACCTGCGCGACCTGGAGGCCCTCGCCGGCGGGCGCGCCGACGGCAGGATCCGGCTGCTGCGCGAGTTCGATCCGGCCGCGTCCGCCGCGGGCGATCTCGACGTCCCGGACCCCTACTACGGGGCGACGGGCGGATTCGAGGAGGTCTTCGATCTCGTCGACGCGGCCTGTCGCGGGCTGCTCGAGGAGATCCGCGCCGGCCGCGTGCCATGACGCTGCCGCCCGGCGCCTCCGACGCGCAGCGCATCGGCGGCGGCGACATCAACGAGGCGTACAGGGTGACGCTTGCGGACGGCCGCACGGCGTTCGTCAAGACGCGTGCGCACCCGAGCCCCGGCGAGTACGAGGCCGAGGCGGCGGGCCTGCGCTGGCTCGCCGAGCCGGGGCTCGTGCGCACGCCCGCGGTGCTCGAGCTCGGCGACCGCTATCTCGCGCTCGAGTGGGTCGAGCCGGGCGCGCTCAGCCCGGACGGCGCCGAGGAGCTCGGACGCGCCCTCGCCGGCACCCACCTGGCCGGCGCCGAGCGCTTCGGCGCCCCGCCGGGAGCGCCCGCCGACACCGGCTTCGGCTCGCTGCGGCTGCCCAACGAGCCGGCGCGGGACTGGCCGACTTTCTACGCGCAGCGGCGCCTGTTGCCGCTGCTGCGCATCGCGCGCGACCGCCGCGCCGTCGGCGAGGAGGGCGCCCGCGCCGTCGAATCGATCTGCGAGCGGATCGAGGAGCTGTGCGGGCCGCCCGAGCCGCCCTCGCGCCTTCACGGCGACCTGTGGGGCGGCAACGTGATGGCGGGCGCGGACGGCCGCGCATGGCTGATCGACCCGTCCTCCTACGGCGGGCACCGCGAGGTCGACCTGGCGATGCTGCGCCTGTTCGGTGCGCCTTCCCAGCGCATATTCGACACCTACGAGGAGGCCGCACCCCTTGCGCCCGGAGCGGCCGAACGAGTGGAGCTCTACCAGCTCGCGCCGCTGCTCGTGCACGCGATCCTCTTCGGCGGCTCCTACGGCGCGGCCGCCGAACGCGCCGCCCGCCGCTACCTCTGAGGTGCGCCCGCTGCGGCGGGCTCCGGTAGAGCGCCCTCGATGGGCGGGGGCTCCGGCAGCGCGCCTCCCGCTGTGCGCCGAGGCCCGGCTCAGGTCCAGCGCCCGCCCCCGGCGAGCGGCGCCGGGGCCGGCTGCTCATCCGCGCCGTTGATGGCCGCACCGTCGGCTGCGGTCGGGCCGGGAGCGGGGGGCATCGGTTCGAGCCCCGGCAGCCGCAGCCGCATCAGCGTGCCCCCGCCCGGGGCGGGCTCGGCGCTGATCGCGCCGCCGAGCTGGGCGGCGACCTGGCGCGCGATCGCCAGGCCGAGGCCGGACCCCGGCAGCCGGCGGGCCTCGGCGCCGCGGTAGAAGCGGTCGAAGATGTGCGGCAGGTCCTCGGGGGCGATGCCGGGACCACGGTCGCGGACGGTCAGCTCCTTGCCGTGGAGGCGGACCTCCACGACGGCTTCGGGCGGGCTGTACTTGACGGCGTTGTCGATGAGGTTGCCGACGGCTCGCTCGAGCCGCGCCGGAACGCCCTCGACGATCGCCGGCTCGAGCTCCATCTGCATCGTCGCCGTCGAGCGCGGTTGGGCCTTCTGGACGACCTCCTCGACGAGCAGGTCCAGGCGCACGTCCTCGACGTCGCCGGCCGGCTCCTCGCCGCGCGCGAGGTCGATCAGGTCGTTGATCAGCCGTGTCAGGTCCTCGAGCTGGACGACGACTTCGTCGAGCACCCGGCGGTGCTCCTCGGCGTCCATCTGCGGCCCGAGCTGCTGCAGCAGCTCGATGTTGGTGCGCACGCTCGTCACCGGCGTGCGCAGCTCGTGCGAGGCGTCTGCGACCAGCTGGCGCTGCGAGCCGACCGACGCGTCGAGCGCGTTCATCGAGCGCTCGAGCGCGTCGAGCATCGCGTTGAAGCTGACCGCGAGGCGCCCGATCTCGTCTTCGCTGACCGGCTCGATCCGGCCCGAGAGGTCCTGCGTGCGCGCCACATGCTCGGTCGTCTGCGTCAAGCGCTTCAGGGGCTGCACCGCGGTGCCGGCGACGAGCCGCCCGAGCAGCGCCGCAAGCGCGATGCCGCCGATGACGACGAGCACGAGGATCAGCCGTAGCCGGCCGAGCAGGCTGTCGGTTTCGGTCAGCGGCAGCGCGAGCTCGGCGGCCCGGTTGCGCCCGAACGGCTCGGCTAGCACGCGCATGTGGACGCCGCCGACGGCGGCGTCGCGGAAGAACGCCCCGCCGCCCCGTTCGGCGAGACCGCTCGTGCGGGCATCGACCGGCAGCGTGACGCTCGGCGCCGAGCGCGCAAGCACGCGGCCGTTCGAGTCGACGACCTGCTGATAGCCGCGCACCTGGTCGGGGTTCGGCGGCAGTTTCCCGAACAGCGAGCCGGGCCGGAGGCGTTCGTCGGTCCCCGTGTCGGCGGATCCGCTCTGTTCGGCGGCTCGCGAGACCGCGCTTTCGCCCGCCCGCGCGCGGCCCTTGGCCGGTGTGTCGCCTTCGGCCTCTTTGGCCGCGATCGCGAGATCGCTTGGGGCGCTGACGATGCTCGCGGCGCCGTTCGGGCCGATCCGCAGCGCGCCGACGGCGAACAGGCGCTGCAGGCGCCGGGTCTCGTGGGCGCGGGAGCGCAGCTGGTTGTCGACCTGGCTGTGCAGCTGGTTGGCCGTCAGCAGGTAGACGAGCAGCGAGGCGAGCACGACGGCGATCGCGACGGCGGCCGCCGCGGCCAGCGCGATGCGGCGGCGGAAGCTCATCGCCCCTGCCCGTTGGTGGGGTGCGCGACGCGCAGCACGTAGCCGACGCCGCGCACGGTGTGTACCAGTCGGGGCTCGTCGCCGACCTCGGTCTTGCGGCGCAGGTAGCCGATGTAGACGCCGAGCGAGTTCGAGCTGGAGCCGAAGTCATAGCCCCAGACGTGCTCGAAGATCGCCGAGCGGCTCAGCACCTTGCGGGGGTTGCGCAGGAACATTTCGAGCAACAGGTACTCGGTGCGGGTGAGCGCGAGCGCCCGCTCGCCGCGCCACGCCTCGTGACCGCTCGGGTCCAGGCGCAGGTCCTCGAAGACGAGCTCGCCGTCGCCGTCCTCGTCCTCCTCGCTGCGCCGCAGCAACGCGCGCACGCGTGCGAGCAGCTCGCGCAGCGCGAACGGCTTGACGAGGTAGTCATCCGCGCCGGCGTCGAGCCCCGCGACGCGGTCGTCGACCTCGCCGCGGGCGGTCAGCATCAGCACGGGCGTGCGGTCGCCGCCCGCCCGCAGGCGGCGGCAGACCTCGAGCCCGTCCAGGCGCGGCATCGCGATGTCGAGGATCACCGCCTCGTACGGAGCGGCGCCGAGCCTCTCCAGCGCCTCCAGCCCATCGGCGGCCTGGGCGACCTCGTAGCGTTCCATCGTCAGCGCTCGCGACAGCGCGCTCTGTACGGCGGGCTCGTCGTCGACGACAAGTATGCGTGCCGGCTCTGCCATCGCGGATCGATCGACTGGCGCTCGCGCCCGTGCGCATAACGGCCGCGAGCAGATTCCGGTATCAGGCTAGCGTGAGCGCGAGCGCCCCGATCCGGCAGGCGTGCGGCGGGATCGGCCGCCCGGCCCCAGGCCGTCACGTCCTGAGACCGGCGGCGAACGCTTGCTGGGCGGCGTCGCGCTGGCAGATCCGGCGCGGCAGCGATGCCATCACCTTCGCGACCGGCCGCGGGATCGGCCCGGAGAGGCCGGGGCAGTAGACCGGGGCGGGCAGGGGCCCAATCGCGCTGCCGGGTGCGTTGATGGGAAGCAGCCGCTGCGCGGCGGCGAGCGCATGGGTGAGCCTGTCGGAGAAGACGTCGATCGCGACGCGCCCCGTGTAGATCTCGATCGAGCGCCCTTCGTCGTAGATCGTGGCGGGCACGCCGCGGACGAGCGTGTTGCGCTGCGGCCCGAGCGCGGCGTTCGAGTGCAGGCGATAGACGACCGTCGTGAGCTGCAGTGGCAGCACGCAGCTGCCGCCGCCGAAGATCCCCTTGCTCTTGACGCAGTCGCCGTAGTAGACGCTGTCGCCGATCCGCTGCAAATAGCCGCGCAGCCCGTCGGCCGCCGTCAAATGATCGCCTTCGAAGCGCGGGCCCACCCAGTAGGCGCGGTAGTAGGGAAAGGTCCGCGCTTCGGTCAGTTCGCGCGCCGAGATCGGCCCGGGATGCTCGGTACCGCCGCAGCCGGCGGCGCCGGCGGCGAGGGCCAGCCCGGCCGCAAGGGCGGCGAGCGCACCGGCGCTCCGGCGGCGCGGCGGCACGGAGCGCGCGCAAACTGCGCGCCGCGAGGTTGCGGAGGTGCCCACGTAGGGCATTATCTTGCCGTGCCCTTTGGCGTGCCGAGCACCCGGACCGCGCGGACCCCCACTGTGCGGCCACCCGGACGCGGGCCCGCGACCGCCGAACTCCCCGCGGCTCGCAGGGCGATCACGGACGTGCCGCGCGCCGAGCCCGCGGCGCGGTGGTCTGAGCTCGCGGCGACGATCGCCCCCGCGGTCGCGCTGTCGGTGGCGCTCGTCGCCGTCTGGCTGATCCTCGACCCACGCACACCGGACCTCGCCGCGCAGGTCTACCGCGTCGGGCTCTTCCGCCAGCTCGGGTTCGCCGTGTGGGACGACAACTGGTACGCGGGTCACCACCTGCCCGGCTACAGCCTGCTGTTCCCGGCGCTCGGCAGCCTGATGGGAGTGCGCACGGTCGGCGCGCTGTGCGTGCCGATCTCGACGGCCCTGTTCGCGGCGCTGGCGGCGGGCGAGTGGCCGCGCGGCGCGCGCTGGGGCGCGATGGCGTTCGCGGTCGCGGCGCTCGGCGACGTGTGGCTCGGGCGCGTCCCGTTCGCGCTCGGCGTCAGCCTCGCGCTCGGCGCTGGGCTCTCACTCCGGCGCGGCCACCCGTTTCTCGCGGCCGCGCTCGCGGCGCTGGCGGCGGCGGCGAGCCCGGTCGCGGGCCTGCTGCTCGGACTGGCGGCTGCGACGGTCGCCCTCTCGACGCGCTCGCCGCGGGCGCTGCTCGCCCTCGCGGCGCCGGCCGCGGCGGTCGTGGTGCCCCTGGCGATGCTCTTCCCCGAAGGCGGCTTCGAGCCCTTTCCGCTCGGCTCCTTCGCCGTGACCGTCGCGCTGACCGGCGCGTTCCTGCTCGCTCTGCCGGCGGGCGAGCGGCTGCTGCGGATCGGCGCGCTGGTGTACCTCGCGGCGTGCGTGCTGTGCCTGCTGGTGCACTCGCCCGTCGGCAGCAACATCGAGCGATACGGCGTGCTGCTTGGGGCACCGCTGCTGCTGTGCGCGCTGACCGAGCATCGCGCCCGCGGGACGGCCCGGCTGCGCCCGGCGGGCGCGGCGATCGGTGCGCTGGCGCTGGCGGCGATCGCGACCTGGGTGCTGTGGGGCCCGGTGAGGGAAACCGCCGCGGTCGACGGCAGCCCGGCGACGAGCGCCGCCTACTACCGGCCGCTCGAACATTTTCTCGCCGGTCTCGGCCGCCCGGTGCGGATCGAGGTGCCCCTCACGCGCTCGCACTGGGAGGCGGCGCTGCTCGCGCCGCACGTGGCGCTGGCGCGCGGCTGGGAGAAGCAGCTCGACAGCCGCTACAACGGCCTGCTGCTGCGCCGGCGCCTGTCGGCGAGCTCCTACCGCGACTGGCTCGACCGTGAGGCGATCTCATACGTCGCGCTGCCGGACGTCGTCCCCGACTTCTCGAGCGTGGTCGAGAACCGCCTGATCGAGTCCGGGCTGCCCTACCTGCGGCCGGTCTTCAAGAGCAGCCACTGGCGCGTCTTCCGCGTCGAAGGGGCGGCGCCGCTCGCGTCTGGGCCGGGGCGGCTCACCGAGCTGGGCCACGACACGTTCGCCCTCGACGCTTCGGCCGCCGGGCCGATCCTCGTGCGCGTGCATTTCAGCCGCTACTGGAGCGTGCTCGCCGGGAGCGCGTGCGTGGGGCGCGGCCCCGAAGGCTTCACGGAGGTGCGCGCGCGGGCCCCTGGGCCGATCAGGGTCGCGGCGCGGTTCTCGCTCGCGCGGGCGCTCGGCTCGGGCTCCTCCTGCCACGGCTGAGCCGTGCGGGCGGCCGCGGCTAGCGCGGCGTCAGGCCGAAGAGCCCCGTGTATCCGGTCAGGTAGATGTTTTTGCCGTCGCTGATCACGGGGTCGAAGGCGCCGGTCTCCTTCTGGAACAGCTTGCGGCCGGTCGAGATGCCGAGTCCGTAGGTGCGGTGATCGCCAAGCTCTGCGAAGTAGACGATGCGGCCGACGATCGTCGGCGAGCCGGAGATCCGCCCGCCGGCGGCGAAGGTCCAGCTGACGTGGCCGGAGCGGGCGTTGAGCGCGTAGAAGGTGCCGCTGTAGGAGCCGATGTAGATCGTCGGCCCGAGCCCCGGGGCGTTGGTGACCGCCGGTGAGGAGTAGACGTATGCGCCCGTCTGCACGGCCCAGTCGAGCCGCCCGCTGGATGCGTCGTAGGCGTAGATGCGCCCGTCGGTGTTGCCGAGGTAGACGCGCCCGTAGAAGACCGCGCAGGTCGAGTAGAACGTGCCGCTGCCGAGCAGGGCGCCTTCGGAGCCGCTGCGCCAGATCTGGTGGCCGTTGGCCGCGGAGATCGCCTGCAGGTGTCCCGAGTAGTCGCCGAAGTAAAGGACGCCGTCCGAGAGCGTCGGGCTCGCCTTCACCGCGCCGCCGGCGTGATAGGTCCACAGCACGTTGCCGTGGCTCGCGCCCAGCGCGTAGACCGTTCCGTTTTCTGAGCCGAAGTAAACGCGGCCATGGTCGACGAGCGGCGAGGACTCGGCGCGTGAGGGCAGCGCGCGGCTCCAGCGTGTGGTGCCGTTTTTCGAGTTGATCGCGAAGACGCGGCCCGGGGCGCCGTGGCCGCTGTCGAGCACGGTCACGTAGACGGTGTTCGACGTCACGGCCGGCGAGGAGGCCGAGAGCCGGCCGAGTTTGCGCTTCCAGATGACCCCGCCGGTGTGCTTGTTGGTCGCGGCCAGCACGGCATTGTCGCCGAGCTGGAACAGCCGGCCGGCATAGATGACGGGCGGGAACTCGAGCAGTTCGTGCGCGTTTCGGACCCAGATCTGGCGGAACGGCGGGCGCACGCTGTCGGGGGCCGGGAAGAACCGCGAGTGGTCCTTCGTGTAGCCGTAGTTGGGCCAGGAGAAGCGGTCCGGCGGCCGTTTCGGCAGCGAGGTCGGGGTCGACTGCGCCTGGAACGGGGCGTGGGGGTGGTAGACGCTCCCCGTGCGGTCCCGCTTGTACAGGTACACGCCGAGGCCGGCGCCGGCGAGCGCCAGCACGACGATCGCGGCGATCACGAGCGGCGTCCGCCGGCCGCGGGAGAAGAGGCGCCTGCGTCCGGCGCTCATCGCGGAAGGCTCCGGTTCAGGCGGCGATCTTGCCGGAGCGCCCGCGTGCCGCGGCGCGGGCGGGCCGGCCGGTGGCAGGTGCCGAACGGCGTTCGCGCGCCGCGCGTGTGCGCGCGTCCGCGGAGCGGGCGGTGAATCGCGGCGTGGCCCGGAGCCGCCCGCCGCGCGCGAGCCGCGCGATCGCAGCGATCCCCTGGATCGCTCCCAGCGCCAGCACCCACACCGAGACGAGCACCAGCGGCGGCAGCGTCAGGCCCGAGGCGAGGGCGATCACGTCGTGGCTGCTGTTCAGCGACCAGTTCCACAGCAGATAGTCGCCGACGGTAAGTCCGATGACCAGGACCGGCGTTCTGCGGGACACGGCCAAACCCTAAAGCGACGGGGGGACAGACCGTGAGCACAGCGGACGGGCGGATGAGAGCGCGCCTATGATCGCGGGCGATGAGCGAGCGATCGCAGATCTTCGCCGAGGGGGCGCTGGCGGGCACGGCGGCGCTCATAACGGGCGGCGGGACGGGGCTCGGACGCGAGAGCGCCTTCGAGCTGGCGCGCTGCGGCGCCGAGGTGACGATCGCCGGCCGCCGCTCTGAGGTGCTCGAGCAGACGGTCGAGCAGGCGCGCGAGGAGCTGGGCGAGGCGGGGGAGAGGATCGGCTGGGTGGCCGGCGACGTCCGCGAGCCGGGCGAAGCCGAGCGGCTCGTGTCGGGCGCGCTCGAGCGCCACGGCCGCCTCGACGTGCTCGTCAACAACGCGGGCGGGCAGTTCTTCAGCCCGGCCGAGCTGATCGCGGCAAAGGGTTGGCGCGCCGTCTGGCGGCTGAACGTGGGGGGGATGCTGAACATGTCCGCTGCCGCCCGGCGGCTTGCCTTCACGCCGTCCGGCGCGGGGACGGTGATCAATGTCACGCTGTCTCCGCACCACGGCATGCCCGGAATGGCGCACTCGGGCGCCGCACGGGCGACCGTGGAGGCGCTCACGAGGGAGCTTGCCGCTCGGTGGGCGGACTCGAACATAGCGGTCGTCGCGGTCGCGGCGGGTCACTTCGCCACGGAGGTGACGGCGAAGTACCCGGAGAGCGTGCGCGCGGGGGCCTCGCGGACGGTGCCGATCCAGCGCCTCGGCGAGCCGATCGAGCACGCCTGGCTGATCGCGCTGCTCGCCTCGCCGCTCGGCCGCGCCTTCAACGGCTCGACGATCACGCTCGACGGCGCACGCGACAACTGGTTCGGTCCGTGGCCGCCGCCGGGGCTCGCCGACGAGTCTGGAGAGGTGCCCGTCGAGGCGAGGGGTGCAGGAGCTCGGGCGACGGGCCCCGGGCTGCGCTGACGATCTATGACCGCAATGGGTCTGACCCGTGGGCTCGCCGAGCGCTCCGCCACGCTCGCGGCAGCCGATCTACCGGACGACGTGATGGAGGTCTCCCGCCAGGCGCTCTTGGATTGGCTCGGGGTCGCCCTCGGCGGCTGTCGAGAGGAAGCACCTGAGATCGTCCTCGGAGCGATCGGCGGGGAAGACTCTGGACCCGCGACGCTCGTCGGCCGCGGTACCCGCCGTTCGGCGATGGTGGCCGCGACGGTGAACGGCACCGCATCCCACGTGCTCGACTTCGACGACGTCAACATGGTCGTGATCGCGCACGTCTCCGCCGCGGTCCTGCCGGCCGCACTGGCACTGGCCGAGGAGCTCGATCTCGACGCGCAGGCACTGCTGGTCGGCTACGTCGCCGGCTATGAGACGGTCGGCCGTGTTGGCGCCGCGATCGGTCGGGGGCCATATCTGCGCGGACACCACGCGACGGGAACCCTCGGCGCGTTCGGTGCGGCGGCGGCTTGCGCGCGCCTGCTGGGCCTGGACGCAGCGCGCACGGCGGTCGCGCTCGGTCTGGCCGCGACCCAGGCTGCGGCATTGAAGTGCCACTTCGGCACGATGGCCAAGTCGCTGCACGCCGGCCGGGCGGCAGCCGCCGGCCTGCTCGCGGCGCGCCTCGCGGCCGGGGGGTTCACCGCATGCGACTGCGCGATCGAGACCGAGCAGGGTTTCGCGGCGCTCTCGGGCGGAGGCTGCGACAAGGCGGCCGCGCTCGTCGATCCGCCGGCTGGGTGGTACGTCCGCGACAACCTGTTCAAGTACCACGCCGCTTGCTTTCTGACGCACTCGATGCTCGAGGGCCTGCGCGAGCTGCTCGACGGGCGCCCCGTCGAGCGAGTCGTGGTGCACATCTCCGAGCTCGAGCGGGGGACCTGCGCGATCGCCGAACCGGCGAGCGGCCTGGAGGTGAAGTTCAGCCTCGCGCACCTCGCAGCGATGGCGCTGTGCGAACGCTCGACGGCGGTCGTCGTCGGCGACCACGCGCGGGATCGGGATCTGCTGGCCGCGCGTGAGTTGGTCGTGCTGGAAGACGACGGCGCACCGGGGGCGCCCACGCGCGTCGACGTGCGGTTCACCGATGGCACCTCCCGCAGCGCGGCGATCGACATGAAGGCACCGGATCGCGACCTCCCCCGCCAGAGAGCACGTCTCACCGAGAAGTTCGGCCAGTTGGCGTCGCGGGTCCTGGGGGAGGAGGATGCCCGCAGGCTGCGCGCGACCGCCATCTCGCTTGGACCCGAGACGTCGGTTACGGCGTTGATGGGTCTCGCCGCCGGCGGCGTGCTCAGCGCGGAGTAGCGGCCGGTCGTGCGGGCGGCCGTGGCGCGCGAAGACCGGCCGACACGATCAAGCGGCGGACGGGAATCGAACCCGCGTCTTTGCCTTGGAAGGGCAAGGCTCTACCGTTGAGCTACCGCCGCACGCAGGGCGGCGCGGCGGCCTGCCCGGCGAGAGTGGACAGTTTCGCATGGGCGCTCGGCGGCGGCGGACGCGGCCGGGGTCGAGCGCCTAGAATCGGGTCAGCCACGGGGAGTGGCGCAGTCTGGTAGCGCACCCGGCTGGGGGCCGGGCGGTCGCAGGTTCAAATCCTGTCTCCCCGATTACAAAGACCCTGCAAATGGGCTAGTTCTAGGACCTGGGTGCTTCGGCCCGAATCGGCCCCTGGGGAACAATTTGCGGACTAGTCTCCGGTCGGTACGGGGCTTAGGCTCGTGGGGACCGGGTGGTCGCAGGTTCCGATTTGCCCCACACGGCACCGAACCGGGGGGCCCGGTGAGCTCGCGCCCGGCCGTCCCGCCAGCCCGATCGCGGCGGGCGGTGGTACCTTGCGCGCGGAGGGGGCTGGTCCCGGTGAGATTGAGCGATGAGGGGTGATGATGGCCTTTGAGGTCGGCAAGCGCGTCGTAGCGGAGTCCGAGTCAACGGATCGCCGACCCCGGCCGGGTGTTGTTGAGGAGGTACTCCGAGGCGATCCCTCGCCTCGCTATCGGATCCGCTGGGACGACGGCCACGAGAGCATCTACACGCCCGCGAGCGGCGCGCTTCGGGCTGGGGGCCGGGCGGTCGCAGGTTCAAATCCTGTCTCCCCGACTAATCGACGGAGCGTGCAGGCGGGTGCAGGGGAGTGCAACCTGCCCGCCAGCACTGGGATTGGGGTGCAACGGAGTGCAACCGGGTGCAGGCGATTCGGGCAGGAGCAACGCCGTTCGGGAGCAGTTCGGGAGCAGCGTGATCCCGAACCGGCCCCTGCGCGGCACGCCGACTGCCGCGCACTCGCCGCGCTAAGACGCGGCGGGACGACGCGCGAGCGCGATTAGCCCGACGATCATCAGCAGCGCGCCGGAGACGACCAGCACGACCCCGCCGATGTGCGCGAAGTCGTACGCGGTGCGGGACCATCCCGACCCCGACCGATAGAGCGTCAGGATGCCGAGGACGTGTTCGCCGCCGAAGCTCTTTGCCAGATCGTGCGGAACAGCGCCGGGGTCGCATTGGAGGTTCGGTCCGCCGAGTGCCCGCGTGTCGGTCGGATGCGTCGACTTGCACGAGATGTCGACCGTGCTAGGCAGGCGCGGCCACCCGTTGACCCAGCTGAGCTCTCCGAGTCCTTATGGACGAACGCGGATGATCGTCTTCCCGCTGCGTCGCTCGGTCGGGTTCAGCGCGGCTACAGCATCGTCGAGGGTCGCGACGTTGCCGATGTTGGTCCGCAGTCGTCCATCCCGCACCCGCTGGACGATCTCGCTCAGTTGGGCACGATCGGACTCGACGACGAAGTCGACTGCCAGGCCGCCCGCGGGCCGCGCCTCAGGCGGCCCTACGATTGTCACCAGGGTTCCTCCGGTCCGGATCAGCCTTGCGGACCGGTCCTGGATGTCTCCGCCGATGACGTCGAAGACGAGGTCGACGCCGCCGACGTCTTCCAGGGCGTCGTTCTCGAGGTCGACGAACTCGGCCGCGCCGAATTCGAGCGCCTTCTCGCGGTCGGCGGCGCGCCCCGTGCCGATGACGTAGGCACCGGCCTCCGCTGCGAGCTGCGTCACCATCGATCCGACCGCGCCGGCTGCACCGTGCGCGAGGACGCTCTGCCCCGCCTGAAGGTGGGCGTGGTCGAACAGTCCCTGCCACGCGGTCAGGCCCGAGATCGGCAGGCTCGCGCCCACGGTGAATTCGACGTCGCCCGGCAGCGGCGCGAGGTTGCGTGCCTCGATCGCGACATACTCCGCCAGCGTGCCGTCGCGGTACCAGTCCGCGAGGCCGAGCACCCGCTGGCCCACCGACACCCCCGTCGTGCCTTCGCCGAGGGCGGTGACGACTCCGGCCAGCTCGTGCCCGGGGATCGACGGCGTGCGGTCACGGTCGCGGCGATCGGTCCAAGTCGAGGGCCATTCCATCTCTGTCGGGACGAATCCCGACGCATGAATCTGAACGATGACGTCGTTTATCGCTGCCGGGGGTTCGGGCTGTTCTACGAGCGTCATCCCGGCCGTTCCCGCAGCCTCGTCCGTCACCACGATTGCTTTCATGGGAATCGTCTCCTCGCTCATTTGTCTGACCGTCTGCGACTCCCTCCTGAGCCGAGGAGGGCCTGACGCCGCGAAGAGGTCGGCACGGTGCGCCCAACGGAGCCCAACGCGCGGGACCCCACTACCTGTCTGTACCCGGACCAAGCGAGCCTGACGCGATCTACGTCTCCCGGCCGGCCGTGGTGGGCGACGTGATCATGCAGGTCGTGGAGGCGCAAAGCCTCGCCGCCGGACGCAACCTGGCGGGCGATCACCGATCCGAGCCCTCCGGTGCCGGTGATCGCCGTGATCATGGCCGGGCCTCGCTCAGCGTCACGTTCTAACGCTGTCGGCTCACTGAAGCTCCTCGACGACGGTACCCGACGGCCCCCAGTGAGTTGGGGCCCAGTCCCCGTCGCGGTCGGTCGTCTGCCCGACCTCGATCAGATGACCGTCCGGGTCGCGGATGTAGCAACGGATCTCGTAGGCGTGCTGCTTCGGCGGCGTCAGGAATTGAGCGCCACGGGCGCTCCATTCGGCGTACACGGCCTCAATGTCCTTCACTCGGATATTGAGGAAGCTGCTGACCCGGTCGAGGTCCCGTGGCGCCTCCAGGGTGACGGAAGGCTTGTCGTCGGTCGGGCCTCCACCCACGTTGATGACAATCCAACTGTTGGCTAGCGCGACATAGGTCAGCCCTCCCGGGCCAGAAAAGATCACCTTGCCGCCGAGCACTTCGGTATAGAAGCGGCGGGAGCGCTCTACATCGTCGGAGACGATGAAGTGGGCCAAGACAAGTTCTAGATCGGTGGTGCTCATGCTGACCTCCCTCGTGAATTGAGTCCATGGCGGTGCCCTACACCCCAAAGGCTTGGGCTGTCCACGTCACACCTGTCAGGGCCAGGGAGGCGCGGGCAGGGCACGTTAACGCAGCGACCTTGACATGACCGTCGAGAACCCTGGGGCCATCCCTGGGCTGATAGAGCAGTTGAAGGCGCAGGGGTCGACGATCGAGGACGTCACCTACCCGCTGTTTGGGGATGAGATCTCGCTCGGGCCGGGCGAGTACCCGATCCCGCCTCTGAAGCTCGTCAAGGTGGCTGCGCTGGGAACGACACCGAACGCACCGGCGCGCGTCCGCCTCGATGTGTCGTGCGATGCCTTTTTTGAAGTGTCCGCCAAGGCCACCGATGATGCCGCCGAGCAAAGCTGCGGGGACGACCGCCGGCGCGGCCAGAACCCAAAATCCTGTCTCCCTGACTAGTCGACGGACGATGCATCCACGTGCAGGCGGTTGCAACCTCCGAACTGCGAAGCCGGGTCGAGGGTGCACGCGAACAGCATCCTGCGCAGCGCGCGGAGTCGTGATCTGTGGAAGGACCACAACTCTCGGTCTCAGCCCGGATGCCTCCTACCGGTTCGGAACGACCCGAGGCACGTCGTCTAGCCGGGCGCCCCGGCGACCGTCCGCGTCTCCCGCTGCCAGCGCGCGATCGTCGCCCGCAGCGCGGGCACCTCGATGATCGCCAGCGGCGTCGGCAGCCACACGGCGACGGTCCTGTAGGCGAGAACCGCGGGGAGCGCGAGCGCGGGGGAGACGCCGAACGCGATCAGTACGCCGGCGATCCCGCCGCTGACCGACCCGGGGATGGGGAGCGTGTTCGCGACCTGGCCGACGAAGTATGCGAGCACAATCACGGGGACGGAGCTCGGCGCGCCGAACGCGTGCAGCATCGCCCACAGCACGGCCGCGTCGAAGCCCCAGTAGGCGATCGCTCCGACGAGGCGGGCGTCGGCCGTGCGAACGAGCGCGAGGGCGTCACGCACGGCGGCGCCCGCGAGATCGGCGCTCGCCGCCAGCCGCCTGCGCGCGGGGATGCGCGAGCGCTGTTCCTCGACTGCGAGCTCGTCGCTCGCGGCGGAGGCCGGCTGAGCGCCCCGGCGCGCCGCTAGGCCAAGCGCGAGCACGATCCCGACCGCCGCGACGACAGCCGGAACGGCGCTGAGCGCGACCGGCCCGTGGCCTCCCAACAGCCCAAGCGCCAGGGCGGCGCCAGAAAGCACGATCGCGGTGAGGAAGACGGAGTAGAGCAGGACGAGGAACACGAGCAGCGTGCGCGTGGCTGCGCGCGAGCGCAGACCCGCCTGCCGCAGGGCCCACAGCGCGAGCGCGATGCCTCCGGCGCCGGCCGTCGGCAATAGGCGCGTGGCGGCCGCGCCCGCGAGGGTAATCTGCGCGCCCTCGCGCACCCCGATGCGGGGCGACGCTCTGCCCGCGACCAGCGACAGCAGCGCCACGTAGCCGGCAATCGACGCGCACTCGAGCAGGACTGCGACGACCGCCCAGCCGGGACTGACGCTGAGTACGCGCCGCACCTCGTCGGTCAGCGCGTGCACGTGGCTGGAGGCGACCAGCAAGGCGCCCACGGCGACGAGGGCGAGCAGCGCGGGCAGGGCGGCCCGCCGCGCGAGCGCACGAGCGTTTAGCTCGGGGAGCGCGAAGTTGGCGCCGGCGGGATTGACTGGGACGGTTTGGTTGTGCGCGAGCATCAAGTATCGGGTGGGGGTTCGAGTCCGCTGTCGTAGTTCTACGCGCGACCGCCCCCAGTGGATGTGACGCGCGTCACGTAACAAACGTGACATTGGTCATACGAGCCTCCGAGCGGCCGAAATCCATCGAGTGGTGCGCGGCTCAGCGGTCACTACGGACTACGAGCCCGCTAGGGCTTTCGGCGAAGTCCGAGTTTCCCCGAGTCCCTCGCTGCGCCCGTTTATGCGTAGGCCCCGCGTGCCTCAGCCCGCACACACCCTCCGCACACGAATGGCGCTCCGCCCAGCGCACGCTGGCCTCAGCTGCTGTCTCCCCGATTACAAAGACCCTGCAAATGGGCTAGTTCTAGGACCTGGGTGCTTCGGCCCGAATCGGCGCCTGGGGAACAATTTGCGGACTAATCTCCGGTCGGTACGGGGCTTAGGCTCGTGGGGACCGGGTGGTCGCAGGTTCCGATTTGCCCCACACGGCACCGAACCGGGGGGCCCGGTGAGCTCGCGCCCGGCCGTCCCGCCAGCCCGATCGCGGCGGGCGGTGGTACCTTGCGCGCGGAGGGGGCTGGTCCCGGTGAGATTGAGCGATGAGGGGTGATGATGGCCTTTGAGGTCGGCAAGCGCGTCGTAGCGGAGTCCGAGTCAACGGATCGCCGACCCCGGCCGGGTGTTGTTGAGGAGGTACTCCGAGGCGATCCCTCGCCTCGCTATCGGATCCGCTGGGACGACGGCCACGAGAGCATCTACACGCCCGCGAGCGGCGCGCTTCGAGCTGGGCGAGGCCGCAAGGGACCGAAGCAAGCGGCACCACGCACGCGCTCGTCGACTTGAGAGGTCACGATCGACGATTCAGGGGCCGCCTGGCGGGGCACAAACAGAAGCTAGGCGACTACCAACTCGTTGCGACCTTGAGCGCCGCGGGAAAACTGGGCGCACGGTGAGCGCTTCGTTCCGGATCATCAAGGAGCGCTCGTCTCGCACCATCCACGTCACGCGTGCCGCTTCATACGGGTAGGAACGCGGAAGCGCGGCCGCAGCAGCTGCTCTGTGCCGACAAGCGAGCGTCTCGGCTGACGTTCAGCAGACGCTCGCTTGGGACGATTCTCGATCGTCTCGGGGGAGGCGCTGCGGACGTCTGCTCCCGCATGGCTAAGCGAGCGCGTGGCGCGTCGCAGCACGGACGAGTGGTCGTCGTCGGGAGCGACGGCGCGACGAGCCCTCTTCGCCACGCCTCGTGCTCGGGTGAACGACTAACGCAAAGGTCTGTGTTGGCAGTGCGCTCTAAGCTGGGTGGCCGATCAGCTGAACGGCCGCGGTGACTAGTTCGGTGTTGTCTGCGGCGACGTGACCGTCCGGTAACCGGAGCACGTCCTCCAACCCGATGCGCACGTCGAATCCGGCTGCCGCGCCGGCCGCCACGATCTCCCACGTCCGCTCGCCATACCCGTGCCACAGCTGGGGGAGCCCGTCGGGGATGAGCTGCGCGATCGCGCGGGCGTCCTGCACGCCACCTTCGACCTCCACGAGGACACGGACGACTTGGTGCGTAAAGGAGCTTCGCGCGAACTGCGCGGCATCCGCGGGCGTGGCGAGGCCGGCCTCAACGCCGATACCCGTGTGCAATGCGGCCCGGACGATCCCCGCCCAGCCGAAGTCCGACACATTCGCCGAGATGAAGTCCGGTCGCTGTTGCCAGCGCGTAACTGCGGCGGCGCGTGCGAACGGGTCGGGGTCAATCGCCTCCGAGGTGGACAGTCCGACAGGCAGCCCGGGGACGGCAGCTCGGATCGCCGCAACTGCGGCGTCGCACGCGTCCGCTTCCAGCGTTTGCGCACCATGAGCGTCGCGCGGATGCACATGCACGGCGAACGCACCGGCTTTACGGGCGGCGAGCGCGTCTGCGGCAAGCTCGATCGGCGATTGTGGGATCGCAGGATGCTCCGCGCGCGTACGCGCGCCGTTCAAACAAGCCTCTACAGCCATTCTCGCTCGAGCGGGCGGTGGTGCTGGTAGAGCAGGGCGACTATCAGCCGCGCAATGGGAGGAGAACCGATGATCATCTCTGCAGTACTTGATTCTGCCGGGCGACGCGGCTCGCCCGCGACGCTCCCCGGTTTTCACGCCCGCCGCGCGCCCAGGAACAAGGGGATGCACTATCCAGCCGACCCGCCAACCGTGGAGGAGATCGTGGCCGTGATGCGTCACGCCAGCGAGAACCCTCACGGCTACAGGCTGCGCGCCATGATCGTGATGCTCTGGCGCGGCGGGCTTCGCGTCAAAGAGGCGCTCGCGCTGAGTGAGCGCGACCTTGACGCGGAGCGCGGCTCGGTGCTCGTACGATGCGGAAAGTGCGGCCGCCGGCGCGAGATCGGCATGGACACGTGGGGCTGGGAGAACCTGCGGTCCTGGGTCACCGAGCGCATCGAGCTCTCGGTGGGGCCGCTGTTCTGCGTGATCGACGGGCCAACCCGTGGGCGACCGTGGTCAGCCGCCGCGGTCCGCAGTGAGTTTCCCCGCCACGCCGCCGAAGCGGGCGTCAGACGACGCTTCTCACCACACCAGCTGCGCCACGCTCACGCCGTCGAGCTCGCTCGCGAGGGAGTGTCACTCAATGTCATCCAGCGCCAGCTCGGGCACGCCAACCTCGGCACCACGAGCATCTACCTGCAGGGCATCGACATCGAGGAGATCATCTCCACCGTGCACGCTCGCCGTGCGCCCATGATGTCCGCCACCGCCAGACTGCAGCTCTGAGGAGTCGGGACGCACCGCGCGAGCGCTGACATGGGTGCTCGCGCGTCCGGCGGTCAACGCGGACCGCCGCATTCCTCCAGCAAAGCAGTCGTCAGCCAAGCTCCTGCCGGTGGTCCCGAGACGCCTGGCGCTCGTCCAACGCAAGCGCGTGCGCCGGCTCGCCGTCTGCGCTCGCTAGCCGAAACGAGCAGGAGCGCCGCAAAGGGGGCCTCCGATCGGGTCAGGTAGCGTGCCATTTTGGGAGCGGCCAGAAGAGGCGTGTTGTCGGCGCCAGCTTCGAGCCCAAAGGGTCGGCGAACTTGCTGTCTGACGGAGGAGTGCGGTGTTGCCTTACCCCAAGATTGAGTTGCATGTCCATCTGGAGGACACGGTGCGTCCGGGGACGCTCCTCGAGATCGCGCGCCGTAACGACGTCGCGCTGCCTGCCGAGAGCGTGGAGGACCTGCATGATCTGTATCGCTTCCGAGATTTCGCGCATTTCATCGCCGTTTGGCGGCTGACCACAAGCGCCATGCGCACATACCACGACTTTCGGCAGGTCGTGGTCGACTACGCGCGCGAGGCGGCTGGGCACGGGGCCGTCTACGTCGAGGGGATCTTCTCGCCGGCTCACCCCGTGTTGCGTGGTGCGAGTTGGGACACCGTGTTCGAGGGCTACTGCGACGGGGCGCAGCAAGCCCGAGAGCTCTACGGCGTAGAGATTCGCCTGACACCGGATATCCCCCGTGATCTTCCAATGGACACGGCGCTGGAGACCGCGCGCTACGCGGTGAAGTATTGCGATCGCGGTGTAGTCGGACTTGGTCTTGGCGGGTTGGAGACCGGGTTTCCGCCTGAGCCCTATGCCGATGTGTTCTCTCGCGCACGCGACAATGGAATCGCCTCCGTGCCGCACGCAGGCGAGGTGGTGGGCGTGGAGTCGATCCGTGGCGCCTTGCAGACGCTAGGAGCTCACCGCATCCGTCATGGCATCCGCGCGGTCGAGGATCCCGGGATGGTGCGCGAGCTGGCGGCTCGCGGAACCGTGCTTGATGTCTGCCCGATCTCAAACCTCCGCACCGGCGCCGTGGCCAGCTTGCATGAGCACCCGCTGCCCGCCCTCGTAGCGGCGGGCGTGAGCTGCTCGATCTCTACGGACGACCCAGCGATGTTCGACACTGATCTGAGCATCGAGTACGCGACCGTCCAGCGGCTCGGTGTGT
Source organism: uncultured Solirubrobacteraceae bacterium (assembly GCA_963721285.1). Taxonomy (GTDB): domain Bacteria; phylum Actinomycetota; class Thermoleophilia; order Solirubrobacterales; family Solirubrobacteraceae; genus Palsa-744. The sequence continues at coordinate 558,659 of CAVRIN010000006.1, forward strand.
CTGCACGGGCCTGCTACGACGCGGGAGTTCGGGGCGCGCTCTGCGAGAAGGACGTCCGGACGACACTACGCCAGCGCGGCGAGAGCTTCGACTGGGCAAGCACCGAAACGCCAGAGGCCGCGTAGTTCGCGTAGCTCATCTGCGCTTGCGGGCGCAGAGTTCTGCTGAGGGCGAATCTCGAGAGCGCCGCGGCGGAAAGCGCTCACTGCTACCTCGCCAGGCGCAAGCGGCAGCGCCGATCCGACGCAACGTCACGCTCGCGCCTCGTCCGATCCGAGCGTGAGCGAGCGCCTTGCCCGGGCGCTCGCTCAGCTAGCAGAGCACTAGCGCGACGACGTGGTGGCCCGTGCCCGTAGGCACAGGCCACCACGCGAGGCCTTTACGTGAGCTTGCTGCTTTGCGACGCGCCGGTGTGTCAGGGTTCTTGGAAGATGTTTTCCGGAGTGTTCAACCTCACGATGGCCACACCGAGGTTGAGTTTCGAGCCTTTCTTGATGTAAATGCCGCCGCCGTGTTCCTTGGCGGAGGCCGTGTTCGCGACGACCGCCGATAGGCCCTGCAACGATACGGTCGCTCCCGCTGGGAATCCTTCGGCAAAGATTCCGCCGCCGTATTCCGCCCTGTTGCCGATGACGGCAGAGCCGTTTAGCACCGCGGTCGCTTCCTTAACGTCAATCCCGCCGCCGTCCAACTTCGCGGTGTTGCCGACGACCGACGAGTGGTTCAGCGTCAACGTGGCCTGCTGGGCAAAGATCCCGCCGCCGGATTCGGACGTGTTCAAGGTGACGGTCGAGTTGTTGAGTGTTATTACTCCGGTTTTCCTGTAGTCGAAAATCCCGCCGCCCTCCGCTGTCGCACTGTTGTGGCTGACGATCGAGTTGTTGAGCGTGACGGTGCCTCCGAAGTTTTCGATCCCGCCGCCGTAGCCTTGTGCGTCGGTGATTTCGTTCCTCGTTACGTAGGAGTTGCTCAGCGTCAGCGTGCCTTCGTTGAAGATCCCGCCTCCGTCGACTTCACCCGGAAATTTGGTGCCGGTGCCGCCCGTAATCGTCAGCCCCGAGGCAACGACAGTGACGCCCGGGTCGATCGCGAGAACGGACCCTTCCTGGTGCTCGCCGTCGAGTGTCGCGCCGAAGGTGCCCTGGATCGTCAGCGGCGTCGTTGTCGAGGTGATCGTAGTGTCGCCGTTGCAGACGCCGCTGACCGTCAGCGTTTCTTTCGCGCTCGATGCGCTGACGGCCTGCGCGAGCGTCGCGTAAATGGTGTGCGGAGAGGCCGAGCGCACGACTCTGCACGCGGGCGTCGCTAGCGCCGCCGACGAGGCGACTCCTGACATCCCCAGTGCGGCCAGCGTGACGGTCAGCAGAAGCGGCTTGCGGTGCATGAGCTCCCCCTTTGCCCAATGGGCTTCAAGATGCAGCTAAGGCGTCCGCTAACAAAGACACTTCCTATCCGAAGGCCCCCCGGCAGCGGTCGTGCGCACGAACGTATCAGAAGCAACAATCGTGCGGAGTGACGTGAGAGGCCAGCGACACGCTGCGCGGAGTGCTGCGGCGTGTGACTGCTTCTGCATGGTTGCGAGCGTGTCGACTGACGCCGCCGAGGTCCCCGGATTGGACGAAAACCAGGCGTCTCGAGAGGCGGACCGGCGCGCTCCCACGAGACGCTCGCTCCTCGTCCAGAGCATCAGTGGGCGGGTTGCGTCCTGACACGATCGCATCCGGCGCAAAGCGCTAGCCGACGGGTTCGAGTCCACGGGCGCTTGAATGGGACCAGATGATCCTCGGCCAGCCCAGCAAACGATGTCCGAGCGGGCGGGTTCAGTGGTTGAGGAGGTTGCGGCCAGCCATTCGGTCTATGCCTCGCAGCCCGCAGCTGTGGCCGCGATCATTGAGAAGGCTGATTCCGCGACGTGAGATCGGCCGCGGGCTAAGCAGCTGAACAGAACCGGGTTCCGCGAGAAATGCAGGACTGGCGAGACTTCCGCCTTGCCCCGGAACTTCAGGAGGCAGGCCGAAATTGGGTCGAGCTCTCCCCGGTCGTCGGTTTCCCTAGCCAGCGACGGGGTGCGCGAGCCGTGCGGCAACTGCACTGACGAACGCGGCCGAGCGCTACGCTGCATGTGCGATGTACGATCGCAGCGAAGTGTCAAGGTCATGCTTGTCTTCGGTCTAGCTTTGATCGGGGCGGCCTTGGCGCTGGTGGTGGCGGAGGCACATCTTTCAAGCGGCGGGGTGATCGGCGCAGTCGCAATCGCAGCCGCCGTCGGTGGAATCGTGCTGCTCTTGCTTGCAGCCGGAGCGGGCGCGGCGGTCGTGCTGCTCGTTGCGCTGGTCGCCGCGGGCGCAGCGAGCGCCCTACTGCTGCTCGCCAGACACCATCTCGTGCGCTCGGCGCGCGCCCGCCCCCGCACCGGCAGGGAGGCGCTCGTGGGACATGTCGGCGTCGTCAGGTCAGGTGGCGCGTCCGAGTCGCAGATCTTCCTCGACGGGGCCCTCTGGCGCGCGGAGCCGAGTCCGATCCACGACGGAGTCAAGTTGTGTGAGGGCGACAGGGTCGTCGTCGAAGGCGTCCACGGTTTGACCTTGCGGGTACGCAAGGCCGAGGAATGGGAGCTGAATCCATGATCGTCACAATCGTCGTTGTCGTCGTGGTCGTGCTCCTACTGCTAGGACTGGCGCTCGCCGCGGCGTCGGTGCGTGTCCTGCGCGAGTACGAGCGCGGCGTCGTCTTTCGACTGGGACGGCTGCTGGAGCAAAAGGGACCCGGGGTCGTGCTGCTGGTTCCCCTTGTCGATCGGATGGTGCGTGTCAGCCTGCGCACGGTCACCCAGCAGATCCCGCCCCAGGACGTGATCACGCGCGACAACGTGCCGGCCCGCGTCACCGCCGTCACATACTTCCATGTCGTCGATCCGAACAAATCCGTCGTCGAGGTTCAGGACGTTCTCGCCGCCACGTCGCAGATAGCGCAGACCACCCTGCGCTCCGTGCTCGGCAAGGCGGAGCTCGACACGCTGCTCGCCGAGCGTGAGCGTCTCAATGAGGACCTGCAGAAGATCATCGACGACCAGACGGAGCCTTGGGGCATCAAGGTCACCGCCGTGGAGATCAAGGACGTCGAAATCCCCGAGGACATGCAGCATGCGATCGCACGCCAGGCCGAGGCCGAGCGCGAGCGCCGGGCCAAGATCATCAACGCCGAGGGAGAGGCCCAGGCCGCCACCAAGCTCGCCGAGGCTGCGGATGTGATCGGCCGCAATCCCGTGACGATCCAGCTGCGCTACCTGCAGACGCTGCTAGAGATCGGCGGTGAACAGAACTCGACCGTCATCTTCCCGCTGCCGATCGATCTAATCGGGCCGCTCATGCAGACCGTGAACAGTCATCGAAGCTGAGGCCGCCCGATCGACGTCCCAGACCGCGATCGCTCCGGATGGCATCAAGGCCTCATCTGCAGCGCCCACGTCGGCGCGATCGGGGCCGTCAGGCGCATAGGAGCGACTATCGGCTCGCGGGTGAAGGCCGACGGCCCCCGAGAACGGTCAGACGATCCGGAGGCCCGACGCTGCGCGTTGCCCGTCCCGTCTCGGTTTTGACTCCACGACACCGGGACGGGTTGGGCAGCAGTTCCCTCGTGCTGCCAAACGCAGCAGAATCGTGCCTAATCCCGCCCTATCCGGTCGGGGCATAAGAGGCCGGGATCTCCGACAGACACGCCCAGATCCGGGCGATCAGGCACGTCGGGGGAGTCGCGTGTGGAGCGAGCGCTCTCCCACTGAGCTACGCGCCCTGGACGCCCGATTCTATTGGGCTTGTGCGGTCGTGGCCCGTTCGCCTGAAAGCGTCGAAGGCGGCGCTGTTGCGCTCTTCATGGCCGGACGGCTGCTTCGCGTTGGATGCGAGAGCGAGCCGGGAGCGGGGGAGGACTGCCGGAAATCGTCCGATCCGGGAGCGTGAGTTCCGGCGGGCGAGGCGCTCGCTTCCGGTGGAAAGGAGAACTCTCGATGCGCGGTCGTCGTCGGACACGGTGGGGCTCGCTCGCCGTGTCGATCGGCCCGGGCAACGCGGGCCGTCGGGCATGGGCAATGCTGCCGCTGCCGGCTTTCGATCGCTTTGGGCGCGGCTTGGCCGCTCGGCGCTCCGGGCGTGCAGTCCTGCCTGTGTTGGGCTGGCTGCGGACGCGCTGCGCGAGTGCCCTTCGGGTGGCTGGTGGTGCCCCATGCCGGGGTGGCATGAGGCACTGTGCTGGCCTGCGTCG
>CAVRIN010000007.1:0-388647 GCA_963721285.1 uncultured Solirubrobacteraceae bacterium
CGACGGATTTGTTCGGATCGACGACATGGAAGTATGTGACGGCGGTGACGCGGGCCGGCACGTTGTCGCGCGTGATCACGTCCTGGGGCGGGATCTGCTGGGTGACCGTGCGCAGGCTGACACGCACCATCCGATCGACAAGGGGAACCAGCAGCACGACCCCGGGTCCCTTTTGCTCCAGCAGCCGTCCCAGTCGAAAGACGACGCCGCGCTCGTACTCGCGCAGGACACGCACCGACGCCGCGGTGAGCGCCAGTCCTAGCAGTAGGAGCACGACCACGACGACAACGACGATTGTGACGATCATGGATTCAGCTCCCATTCCTCGGCCTTGTGTACCCGCAAGGTCAAACCGTGGACGCCTTCGACGACGACCCTGTCGCCCTCATGCAACTTGACTCCGTCGTGGATCGGACTCGGCTCGGCGCGCCAGAGGGCCCCGTCGAGGAAGATCTGCGACTCGGACGCGCCACCTGACCTGACGACGCCGACATGTCCCACGAGCGCCTCCCTGCCGGTGCGGGGGCGGGCGCGCGCCGAGCGCACGAGATGGTGTCTGGCGAGCAGCAGTAGGGCGCTTGCGCTGCGCCCGCGGCGACCAGCGCAACGAGCAGCACGACCGCCGCGCCCGCTCCGGCTGCAAGCAAGAGCAGCACGATTCCACCGACGGCGGCTGCGATTGCGACTGCGCCGATCACCCCGCCGCTTGAAAGATGTGCCTCCGCCACCACCAGCGCCAAGGCCGCCCCGATCAAAGCTAGACCGAAGACAAGCATGACCTTGACACTTCGCTGCGATCGTACATCGCACATGCAGCGTAGCGCTCGGCCGCGTTCGTCAGTGCAGTTGCCGCACGGCTCGCGCACCCCGTCGCTGGCTAGGGAAACCGACGACCGGGGAGAGCTCGACCCAATTCGGCCTGCCTCCTGAAGTTCCGGGGCAAGGCGGAAGTCTCGCCAGTCCTGCATTTCTCGCGGAACCCGGTTCTGTTCAGCTGCTTAGCCCGCGGCCAATCTCACGTCGCGGAATCAGCCTTCTCAATGATCGCGGCCACAGCTGCGGGCTGCGAGGCATAGACCGAATGACAGCCCGCAACCTCCTCAACCACTGAACCCGCCCGCTCGGACATCATTTGCTGGGCTGGCCGAGGATCATCTGGTCCCGTTCAAACGCCCGTGGACTCGAACCCGTCGGCTAGCGCTTTGCGCCGGATGCGATCGTTCAGGACGCAACCAGCCCACTGATGCTCGGGACGAGTTGCAGGCGTGCGGTTCGGATCGACGCTCGCGCCTGCGTTTCGTCCTGAGCGATAGTGCGCTGGACAGTGTGGACAGCTGCATTCCGTCTGAACGCGGGCGCGCTGGCGCGTCCGTATGACGCCCGTTGGGGATTTCCAATCCGGATGGGCCTATCGGAGCGCCGTCGAGCGCCAGACCACGAGCCGGTCTCTACCGGAGGTGCCCGTCAGGCTGCGGTGTGGCCACCGCACAAGGTCAAGGTTTCCCGGCCGGACCTACGGACGGTGTCGGGAAATCCGTTCACTGGCGTCCTGGCTCGCCATCGGGTCGAGGGTAACGTCACCGAACACGGTCAACGGTCGCGTTCGATGCACCGCTGGCGGAGGGAATATCGTGTGCGGCCTTATGCGTCGCGCCACACGCTCGTGTTCGGGGCAGGGCACCGGCCCGGATGCGCAGCCAGAAAGGGATCGCATGACTCTCGATGAAACCCTGTCCGCCTCGGCGCGACCGCTCGAAGATGCGGCATGCAAGGCGACCGACGAGCCCTCGGCCGTCGATGAGCCTGCGGTCGTAGTCGATACGATCGACCGCGTCGCGAATGTGGTGGTGACGGTTGTGCCGGTGGGGCTCGTGGGCGTAGCGGCCTGGCTGGCGTGGGGTGGGGCATTGCGCTGGCCGGACCTGGTCGTGCTCGCGCTGACCTACCTGCTGACCGGCTTGGGCGTGACAGTCGGCTTTCACCGCCTGTTTACCCACCGCAGCTTCAAGACGAGCTCTTCGATGCGAGGGCTGCTGGGCGCACTTGGGTCGGCGGCAATCGAGGGCCCGCTGATCGAGTGGGTCTCCAACCACCGCAAGCATCATCAGTTCTCCGACCAGCCGGGAGATCCGCACAGCCCCCACGTCGACCGCGGCCGTGGATGGCGCGGCGCGCTGGGCGGCCTATTTCACGCGCACGTCGGATGGATCTTCAAAGGCGACGCGATGGCGAGTGAGGAGCGCTATGCGAAGGATCTACTCGCCGACCCGGTCACGCGTTTTATCGATCGCACGTTTCTGCTGTGGGTGCTCGCGGGACTCGCGTTCCCTTTCGCTTTGGGCGTCGCGCTGACGGGTACGCTCGCCGGAGGTCTGACCGGTTTGCTGTGGGGTGGGGCGGTGCGGCTGTTTTTCGTTCACCATGCCACCTTCTCGATCAACTCCTTGTGTCATTTCTTCGGCCGCCAGCGATTTGCGACCTACGACGAGTCGCGGAACCTGCTCTGGTTGGCGCTGCCGACGCTAGGCGAGGCGTGGCACAACAATCATCATGCCTTCCCGACCTCCGCTCGGCACGGTCTGCGCTGGTGGCAGCTCGATCCGTCCGCGTGGTTGATCGCCGGTCTGGAGCGCTTCGGCCTCGTGTGGGACGTCGTTCGTGTCAGTCACGAGCGCGAGCTAGCCAAGATTGCCGGCGGCGGTCGGGCATCCCTCCGCGCGTAGCTGCTGACCACCACGCTCACCGGGCGCTATTGCATTGGCTCGTCAGCCAAACACATCGCTCCTATTGGGCAATTGAGAGCCCTCCGCCTGCCATATAGCCGGGGTGAGTCATGGCCCAACCCTTCGCGTCCCTGTCGCAGGAGATGGTGCATACCCACTCGAAACGACCGGCCGTGGTGGCGTTGATCGTGTACGCGTGGATCCCCGGCAGGACGACGATCGCAACGCCGGTTCCTGGCGCGGTGATGCTGATCGGCCCGAACGCTTCGCATTGCGCCGAGCAAGCAGGCGTCTGCGGATCCTCTGTCGGGCGTCGAATGTGCCGGAGGCGTGGCGACTTGCCTCCCGACGGCCGGCGGTAGCCTCGTCGTTGCCCGACATGCATTGATCGATTAAGGGGCGTAAAGTACGCGGGCGTCGATCTGGGGAGGCACCGTGGTTGTCTTTGGCGCGGTCTTTAATCTCAACCATCCCGCTCATACGGTGGATTGGGAATTCATCCACCTGTCGGTTGCCAACGTAGTCGTGATCGGCCTTATGGTGGTGGTCTTCCTTCTGGCGCTGCTGCTCCCGTTCCCGGGTGCGGCGCGCCGGCGCCGAGGCCCCTCTTGAGCAGCGCGCCCGACTCGCCTGCCACGCCAGCATCGGGCAAATCCTGGACCGCCAAGGCCCGCGAGGCAGGTGTTCGGGCCCTGCCGCCCGAGAAGCTGCTGCCCGACGGACAGCCGACGTACGTCGCGTCCTGGATCTACGTGTTCGGCGTTGCGAGCATCGCTTCGCTGATCGTGCTCATCGTCTCCGGTTCGATCCTCGCGCTGAAGGGACCGGCGTGGTGGCACTACACGAGCGTCGGTCACTTCTTCAACAGCGTTCACCTGTGGGCGGTGGAGCTGTTCTTCTTCGTGATGGTCGTCCACTTGTGGGGCAAGTACTGGATGGCCGCTTGGCGCGGCGGGCGCGCACGTGTGTGGATCACCGGGGCGATCGTTTTCCTCGTCGCCGTCCCGACGGCGCTCACCGGCTACGTCTCTCAGCAGAACTTCGACGCCCAGTGGATCGCCACGCAGGCCAAGGACGGGCTGAACGCGGTAGGCGTGGGGGCCTTCTTCAACGTGACGAACTTCGGGCAGATGTATAGCTGGCACGTCCTCTTGCTGCCGGTGGCGGTCGTCGCGCTCGTCACCGCGCACGTCCTGCTCGTGCGAACGCACGGCGTTGTGCCACCGTTCGAGCTCGACAAGCGCGACCCGAGGCTCGCGGGAGTCCGCGCGGGCGACGGCGGCGACGCGGGCTACGGCGGCGGCAGAGCGGCGGCTCCGGGGACGCGGACGTGAGCTGGCTAGGCCGCCTGATCCATCCGAAGGACGACACGCAGATTTGGAAAGGGCGCTACTACCCCTACGACCTCGTCAAAGAGTTGTGCATCGCGGTCGGCGTGATCGGTCTGCTCGCGGTGCTGCTGACGATCCTCTTCTCCTCGCCCGACGAGAAGCCGAGCACGGTCGGTCAGTGGTCGCGGGAGCTGCCTCAGAACTTCGTCACGAGCGCCTCTGAGCAGCTCGCGGGCACGAGCGGCACCGCTACCTACGGGCCGCCCTACAACCACAACGGGACCGGTCAGGAAGCGTGGATCCTCAAGCCGCAGAAATGGCTCGGGGTGAGCCATCCGATCGACACCGAACAGGACTTCGTGGTGGGGCCGCTTGAAACCGTGCCGAACGACCCGGTGCTTATGGCCGCGCTCAGCACCTACAAGGCCGCGCCGGAAAAGCAGAAAAAGGAATGGGCCGAAGCGTATGCCAAGCCCCTCGAAGAAACGGCCACTGCCGAAGAAGAAGAAACGAAGCCACCGAGCACCGTGGCCGTGAAGGAAGCCACCGGCACGGTCACCGTCAAGCCGAGCGGTGACGCCGGTCCGGTTCCGGTGATGATGGATCGGCTGCTGGCGCTCGCCAAGAGCGGCGGCGTCGACGGCAGTCTGCTGACGAGCAAGCAGTTCTTCCAGACCGACTACACCAAGCCGCTGCTGTTCATGGCGGACGGGGGACTGCTGGAAAAACGTGCGGAAGCCGACCACCTGCTCGGCGAGCAGTGGGGGATGATGAACGAGACCGGCAGCTACCCGGGTCAGGCATGGCTGTGGCTGTACTCGCTGTGGTACCAGGTCGAACCGTTCAAGGCCTCTGAAAACGCGGACATCCTCGTGATGATCGTGATGGGCGTGCTCAGCCTCGCGTTCGTCCTGATCCCGTTCATCCCAGTGGTCAACCGGATCCCGCGCTGGATCCCGGTCTACAAGCTGATCTGGCGCGAGCACTACCGCGAACGCGAAGTCGAGGCTTAACCTTGGCCGTGGCCAAAAGCGCTTCGCATCACGGGAAGCCCAACAGAACCCAAGCGGTCTCCGCAACCGACAGCTCCAGCTGACGATGGGAGAACCGCACGGATCGCGGAGTCCGAGGCGCGTCGTTATCTGCGGCGGAGGCGTCGCGGCGGTCGAGGCGCTACTGGCGCTGCGCGCGCTTTTTCAGTCCGGGGTCGGGCCGGAGGTGCACCTGGTCGCCCCCAACCGCCAGTTTGTCTACCAACCACTCGCGGTGGCGGCACCCTTCGATCTCGCCGAGACTCACCTCTTCGAGCTCGTCGAGATCGCAAGCGAGCAGAGTGCCAAGCTGCACGTTGACTCGCTGGCGCGCGTCGACGCCGAGAACCAGCGCGTCCTCCTCGCCAGCGGCAGAGAGCTTCCCTACGACGCCTTGGTCATCGCGGTCGGCGCTCGGCGGCATGACTGGCTGGAGGGCGCGTTGCACTTCGGTGGAGCGGAGGACGTGGCGGCGTTCCGAGCGCTGCTTGAGCGATTCGAGAGAGGTTCCGACCAGCGACTGTCATTCGTCAACCCGCCCGGGGTCAGCTGGACGCTGCCGCTCTATGAGCTCGCGCTGCTGACCGCCTCGCACCTGCGAGTCCGCACACAAGTCCGCACATGTGCGGCGCTTTGACCCGCTGGTGCTGGGCTCAACGCCTGTCTCCCGATTGAGTTGGTAGTCGTGCAGGAAGGTGCAGGATGGTGCAGGAGCCCGAGAACTCCCTGCACACGGCTGCAAATGAGTACAGGATGGCTGTACGACGCGAGGCGCCCGACTGACCGGAGCTCGGGCGTTTCGGGAGCAATTCGGGAGCAAGCTGCTCCCGAAGCCGTCAGACCGTCCGTGACGATCGTCACCACGCGTTAGCCACCGCCATCGCGTCGTGCACCCGGTGCAGGGACGCCCACCGTGCAGACGGGCCGCACCGGTGCCCCGCTTTCGTAGCCCGGCTCATCATCGCCCCGGGTATCGGCTGGGCGCCGCGTCCGCGCTGCCTGATTCCTGGCCGGCATCAGCCTGCGTGCCGCTTTCAGGCGATAGCACACGCGCTACACGGCGCAGCCGAGACCACCGCAACTCGTCCAGAGCAGGCATCCACGGCCAGACCACCGACGCGACTGCTTTCTGCGCCAAAGAGCACTCCCGCTTCGGGGTTCACGTCTACCGGCGGCGACTCAGCGCGTCGCACAAGCGCTATCGCGAGACGGCATCGCGGTCCCCAACTATGTGGTCGGCCGGTACGGGGGCCGATGAGGAGCACTTCTGCTGATCGCGACTTCCAGTACGGTTGGAGCTTCTAGGCCCTGATGGGCTGGAAGTCAGTCTGAGGGCATTTGCAACGGGGGGTCCTCATGACACGGCTGAATCGTTTCTCGCGAGCAGGCGCAGTCCGACTGACCGGGGTGCTGGTCGCGGCGGTAGCCGCGGCGGCATGCTGTGTAGGCGTGTCCTCGGCGGCCGCCGAAGAAGGCATCCGCACGATCCCCGTCGGCCACCGCCCCTATGCCGTGTCTTCGGATGGAGCCCACGTGTGGGTCGTGAACAGGGAAGCAGGCACGGTCAGTGAGATCGAAGCGGCGAGCGGCACCGTCATCCGTACGATCCCGGTCGGCAGCGTCCCCCAAGGCGTGTCTTCGGATGGAACCCACGTCTGGGTCACGAACAGCACCGCAGATACGGTGAGTGAGATCGAAGCGTCGAGCGGCACCGTCATCCGCACGATCCCCGTCGACCATTTCCCGCTGGGCGTGTCGTCGGATGGAACCCACGTCTGGGTCGCGGCCGACGGGTCACACACGGTCAGCGAGATCGAAGCGTCGAGCGGCACCGTCATCGGCACGATCCCCGTCGGCAGCGCCCCCGAAGGCGTGTCCTCGGACGGAACCCACGTCTGGGTCTCGAGCCACTTCGGAGATAACGTCAGCGAGATCGAAGCCTCGAGCGGCACCGTCATCCGCGTGATCGCTGTCGGCAGCTTCCCCGTGTCCGTGTCTTCGGATGGCACCCACGTCTGGGTCGCGAACGCCGCGGAACATACGGTCAGTGAGATTGAAGCGTCGAGCGGCACTGTCATCCGCACGATCCCCGTCGGCGGCGAACCCCTTGGTGTGTCTTCGGATGGAAGCCACGTCTGGGTCGCGACCAACACCGGAAATACGGTCAGTGAGATTGAAGCGTCGAGCGGCACCGTCATCCGCAACATCCCCGTCGGCAACCCCGTTGCCGCGGCTTCGGATGGGACCCACGTCTGGGTCGCGAACTTCGACGAAGAAACGGTCACTGAGATTCCAACCAGTTTTGCCTTCCCGCCGGAGGCGTCGATCGAATCTCCAGCCCTGGGCACCTACCAGCAGGGCACGGTCGTCGCGACGAAATTCTCATGCACGGAAGGCGAAGGCGGCCCAGCGATCGAATCGTGCACCGACTCCAACGGCGGGTCTGGCACGTCGGGCGCCCTTGAAACCTCGACGCTAGGGCCGCACACCTACACGGTGACCGCGAAGAGCACGGACGGCCAGACCGACACAGCATCAATCAACTACACGGTCGCGGCGACGATCTGCACAAGCAACACCGGGACGATCACGCTGAAACCGGGATTGACGAACACGGCCGCCCTTCAGACGATGACCGTCAAAGCGACGCTGACCGGCTGCTCCGGGCAGCCGTTCACATCAGCCAAATACACGGCGAAGCTCACGACCACAGAAGCTGTCGGGTGCAGTGTCTTGCAGAACCCCGGAGCCGCCGCGGGCACCGTGTCGGTTACGTGGACGCCCGAAACGAAACCCAAGACGTCGAAAGGCTCGTTCAGTCTGCCGCTTGCAGAAGAACAAGCCGGGACTTCCTTCACCGGCGCGCTGACCAAAGGGCCGTTCACGTCGCTAACCCTCCTAGGGACGGTTTCTGAGAGCTACACGAACGCAACCATGTGCGGTCTCCCGCAAGGAAACCTGGGAGTCATCAAACCGGTCAAGAAGGGCACGTTCAGCGGGTCGGCGGGCTTCTACTAGGCCGCTGTCGAGCATCGGGCGAGGTCGGGAGCAGAACGGGAGCAGCTCTGAAACGCGGGCCTATAAGTCGGCCCGGCGCACTCGCTTTGATCCTGTCTCCCCGATAGAGAACCACACGGTGCCAGCTGGTGTGCCGTGGGGTCTGGCGGTAGCAGGATCGCCAGCCGGGACCGTCGTCTCGGCGCGCGTCTAGCCGGGCGCCCCAGCGACCGTCCGCGTTTCCCGCTGCCAGCGCGCGATCGTCGCCCGCAGCGCCGGCACCTCGATGATCGCGAGCGGCGTCGGCAGCCACACGGCGATGGTCCGGTAGGCGAGAACTGCGGGGAGCGCGAGCGCGGGGGAGACCCCGAACGCGATCAGCACGCCGGCGATCCCGCCGCTGACCGAGCCGGGGATGGGGAGCGTGTTCGCGACCTGGCCGACGAAGTAAGCGAGCACGATCACGGGGACGGAGCTCGGCGCGCCGAAAGCGTGCAGCATCGCCCACAGCACGGCCGCGTCGAAGCCCCAGTAGGCGATCGCTCCGACGAGGCGGGCGTCGGCCGTGCGAACGAGCGCGAGGGCGTCACGCACGGCGGCGCCCGCGAGATCGGCGCTCGCCGCCAGCCGCCTGCGCGCGGGGATGCGCGGGCGCTGTTCCTCGACTGCGAGCTCGTCGCTCGCGGCGGGGGCCGGCTGAGCGCCCCGGCGCGCCGCTAGGCCAAGCGCGAGCACGATCCCGACCGCCGCGACGACGGCCGGAACGGCGCTGAGCGCGACCGGCCCGTGGCCTCCCAACAGCCCAAGCGCCAGGGCGGCGCCAGAAAGCACGATCGCGGTGAGGAAGACGGAGTAGAGCAGGACGAGGAACACGAGCAGCGTGCGCGTGGCTGCGCGCGAGCGCAGGCCCGCCTGCCGCAGGGCCCACAGCGCGAGCGCGATGCCTCCGGCGCCGGCCGTCGGCAATAGGCGCGTGGCGGCCGCGCCCGCGAGGGTAATCTGCGCGCCCTCGCGCACCCCGATGCGGGGCGACGCTCTGCCCGCGACCAGCGACAGCAGCGCCACGTAGCCGGCAATCGACGCGCACTCGAGCAGGACTGCGACGACCGCCCAGCCGGGACTGACGCTGAGCACGCGCCGCACCTCGTCGGTCAGCGCGTGCACGTGGCTGGAGGCGACCAGCAAGGCGCCCACGGCGACGAGGGCGAGCAGCGCGGGCAGGGCGGCCCGCCGCGCGAGCGCACGAGCGTTTAGCTCGGGGAGCGCGAAGTTGGCGCCGGCGGGATTGACTGGGACGGTTTGGTTGTGCGCGAGCATCAAGTATCGGGTGGAGGTTCGAGTCCGCTGTCGTAGTTCTACGCGCGACCGCCCCCAATGGATGTGACGCGCGTCACGTAACAAACGTGACATTGGTCATACGAGCCTCCGAGCGGCCGAAATCCATCGAGTGGTGCGCGGCTCAGCGGCCACTACGGACTACGAGCCCGCTAGGGCTTTCGGCGAAGTCCGAGTTGCCCCGGGCCCCTCGCTGCGCCCGTTTATGCGTAGGCCCCGCGTGCCTCAGCCCGCACACACCTCCGCACACGAATGGCGCTCCGCCCAGCGCACGCTGGCCTCAGCGAGGTCGCTGGTCCCCTCTAGCCAGGTGAGGTCGAGTTTTGGCGCGGCCGCCGATGCCGTGCCAGCTACCGTCGCACTAATCGCCAACAGGGCAAGCAGCGCGAGGCCCGTGCTCGTGAATCGTCGCATTCCGTCCCCCTCCTCGATGGGCATCCCTGCCGTATCCCATGCGGGGAAACCTGTTGGAAGCCCAACTGCTCCCGCGCGGCACGACCTCCGCGAGACCGTGGTAGCTAGGAGCGTACCGCCTGGCCGACCACCGTGGCGTCTTGGCTGCCGACGGATGGGCGGCAGCAGGTCGCTGTGCCACGCCCCGTGCCACGACCCACCGGTTTGCAGCGGAAATGCTCTGTCTCCCCGATCGAGAAGCCGGCGCAAGCCGGTGCACCGTGGGGTCTTCGGGGTAGCACGCTTTGCCCTTGTTAGCGGGGCTTTTGGTGGAGGCACGGGGCAGAATGCCCGATAGGCGCTGAGGTTCGCCAGAGCGCCCCCAAACTAGCCCGAGGCCCACGTATCTTGCCCACGCGACCTCCGTGGGCCAAACCCCCCAGGCGCGCTACACCGCGCGCCGACGCGCACCAGAGTGTGTGCCGTGGCAGCGCCCCGGCTGCCGGCAGCAGCGTGGGGAGCACCTTCCCGCGGCAGGTCAGTCGTCCGGGCCAGTGTGGCCCGAGGATTCCCTCGCCCTCACCGTCGGTTTGGCTGCGGACTCGGCTCGTCGCGGCGTCCTGTATCGCGTCCTCGGGGAGGCCGGCGGCGCGGACGCGTCGCTTGACCTCGTCGAAGAAACCGGAATGACCGGTGAGGTCGAGCTTTCCGGCACGGGCCTCTTTGTGAATCTCGGACATGATCTGCTTGACGGGGTTGCGTTTCACGCGCGATCGGCCTTTCGTTTGGTTTCTCACCCGCGTCCCATGAGGCGTCCGACAGCGGCCATCATCTCCTCGGTGCGCGAATCAGCGAGTCTATCATAATACCCCCAGGGGGTATTCGAGCTCCCGGTCGCACCGGCACCCGGCCGGGAGCGGCGCGGGGGGCTCATACCACCTCGGGGACGGTCGCGGGCTCGAGCGCCGGCTCGACGACCGGCTAGGTCCGAGTCTTCAGGTGCGCCTTCTTGCCCGTCGCGCCGGACGCTTCGCTCGCCGCCGAGATCCGGAAGAAGTAGCGGGTGCTGGCGCTCAATCCCGTGATGCTCGCCGAGACCGCCACCGCAGTCGATCCGGCGCCGGGCAGCGTTTCGCACGGCGCGCTCTGCCCGTAGGCGGCGGTCGGGCCCCATTCGAACTTGCAGGTGGTGACCGCCGTGCCGTTGGGGTTGACGGTGGCATTCAGCACGGCCGAACTCGGCGTCACCGAGGTTGCTTTGCCCGTCACCACCGTCGGCGGCGGCGGAGCGCCGAACGCGCCCAGGCCGTTCGGCGCGCCGACGCCGGAGGGTCCGTCGAACCCGGCGGCTGCGTCGCAGGCCGTCGTCCCCAGGCAGTCGACGTCTCCGAGCAGTTCGTTGACTTCGGGCTCGCCGCACGGGCCCGGCGCGACGCCGTCGCAGTAGCCGTCGCCGCCGACGGTGACGTCGTACAGCGATGGCTCGCCGAGATGCGCGTAGAGCGTCGAAGCGGGATAGCTCGCACTGTGGGCGCCGCCCGCAAGCCCGTACATCGCCGCGACGAGCGGCGATGACAGCGACGTGCCCCCGACCGTCTCCCAGCCGACGCTCGCCGCCGGCGCGTATTCGTAGCTGGTGTAGATGTCAAAGCCCGTGTAGGGATCCCCGACGGCGGCAACGTCGTTGCCCAAGCGGCTCGCTGCGCAGCCCGTCGCCGTCCAGCCAGGCACGCTCGTCTGCCAGGCCGGCGCTTTCGTTTCGGTGCTGCAGCCACCCCCCGTGGCGCTGAACTGTTTGAAGCCGCGGCCAGACGGCGGCCCGCTGTCGTTCCAGACCGTCTCGCTCTTGCGGGCGCCAGTGCTCTTGAGCTTCAGCGAAGTACCGCCGACCGCCACGACGCCCGCGAGCGAGGCGGGCACGTCGGGCAGGCCGGGCGCTTCGAACACTTCGGCGAGCCGATCCCAGTTGAGATAGCCCGAGTCACCCGAGGCTGCGGCGATCACGACCCCCGGGTGGTCGTAGGAGCTCCGTTCGCTCGCCCCGAGTTCCCCCTCGAGCCCGCCGTAGGAGTTGGACACCTCGCTCGCGCCCAGCGTGACGGCCTCGTCGACCGCCGCGGCAAGGTCGGAGAAGGTTTCCGAGCCCGCCTCGACGAGCAGGATCCGGCAGCTTGGGCAGGCGCCGTGGGCGCTCTGGACATCGAGCGCGATCTCGACCGACCAGCCGCGGGTGTCCGCAGCCGGCAGTTCCGTCGCGCTGCCCGTCTGACCGACCTTCGTGAAGCAGCCGTTGGCGTGGGTGCAGGCGGGGAGGCCGTAGTGGGCATCGAAGGTCGCAAGGTCCTGTTCGATCTTGGGGTCGTCGTAGGCGTCTACGATCGCCACCGTCTGGTCGCCACCGCCAGGCGCTCCCGCGTATCCGTAGGCACTGGCCAGGTCGCCGGGCGTAAGGCCACCGGCCGGCCCCACCGAGCTAGCTCCGGCGGCGCGCAGGTAGGGCCGCGCGCCCGCCCGCGGCCCCGGAGCCGGCACCAGCGCCGCTACCAGGCAACTCGCTGTGCCAGGTCTCGGAGCGGGGCAGACCTGACGCACGCTCGCATACCGCGTAGGAGAAGCGTCGGCGTGTGCCCGCGGCCCGCCCTTGGCCGAGGCGCCGGCGCACGGGGCCAGCGCGAGTGTCAGTGCGATCGCCAGCCCCGACCCGATCGTGCGCGAGCGCCCGGCGCTCGCTGCCTTCCCCCGCACCATGGGGCGAGTGTAGGGCGGGCGGTCGCGCTGGCCGCACCGCTCAGGACGCTTGTTCGATGAGCTGCCTGGGTGGCTCGCGAGTCGAAGTGCTTGAGCCCGTGCCAGTGACGCGGGGGTAGCTGGGGCCGAAGACGGCATAATCCACCGACTACGCGGCAGCGTCACGATCGCGCGTGAGCGGCGCTCGTAGTCCGCTTCGCAGATCTGAGGGCGCCGCAGACGAGACAGCGGGATCATGAGGTCGAAGTCGCAGCAGGCACAGCTACGCCGAGCCGCCAACCTTGTGGGCAGGCTGGTGTCGGTCAACGTCGGTCTCCCGAAGGATGTGCCCTGGCAGGGAAAGACCGTCTTTACGGGCGTCTTCAAGGACCCAGTGACCGGCCCTCGCCGGGTGGCCAAGCTCAACGTCGAAGGTGACGGGCAAGGCGACGTCGCGGGGCACGGTGGCGAGCAACGTGCCGTCTTCGTCTACCAGCTCGACTCCTACCGACACTGGGAACAGGAGCTCGAACGCGCCGACTTCGTCTACGGGCAGTTCGGCGAGAACTTCACGATCGAAGGGCTCGGCGACGACGAGGTCTGTATCGGCGACCGCTACCGGATCGGCAGCGCGACGTTCGAGGTCACGCAGCCGCGCGTCACCTGTTACCGCGTCGGGATCCGGATGGAAGATCCGCGCATTCCCGCGCTGCTCGTCTCGCACCACCGCCCGGGCTTCTATTTCCGCGTTCTGGAGGAGGGGGAAGTTCAAGCCGGCGACGAGATCCTCAAGCTTGCGACCGGCACCGAGGAAATGACGGTCGCCGAGGTCAGCGGGCTCCTCTATCTCCCCGGCCACCCACGGCAGCAACTGCTTCGCGCCCTCCGAATCCCCGCGCTCAGCGCCGGCTGGCAGACGTCGTTCCGCGCCTTGGTGGACGGAGACGCTGGGCGTGGGAACGCTGGCCTAAGCACGGCAAGTCCGCCTCCGGCGTGGGCCGGCTTCCGTCGACTCAAGGTGACGGCCGTCGAGCACGAGAGCGACGCAGTCATCTCTGTCCGCCTCGAGGACCCCGACGCTAAGCCGCTGCCCGTTCCGGGCGCCGGGCAGTACCTGACGCTGCGGATCCAGCCGAACGGCGAGGACAGGCCGCTGCTACGGAACTACTCGCTGTCGGGACCGCCGGATGCCGGCTATTACCGCATCGCTGTCAAGCGCGAGCAAGACGGCGACCGCGAGCGGTTATTTGCACAGTCGGCTTGCCGTCGGAGACGAGCTCGACGTCGCGGCGCCGCGCGGCACGTTCATTCTCGACGAGTCAGACGACCCGGTGCTCCTGATCAGCGCTGGCATCGGTGCCACTCCGGTCCTGGCCATGCTCAACGCTCTGGCTGAGCGACACGCCGCTCGGCACATCTGGTGGCTGCACGGCGCACGCAGCGGCCATGAGCACTCGTTCGCGGCAGAGGCTCGCGCTCTCCTCGCAGGATGCCCCAACACGCGTATCCGCGTCTACTACAGCCAGCCAGGTGCCGAAGACCTCCAAGGTCGCGACTTCGACACGGCGGGGCGCCTCACCTCCGCCCGACTCCTCGAACTCGAGCCGCCGCGAAATGCGGAGGCGTACATATGCGGCCCGACGAGCTTCATGAACGAAGTCAGCGCCGGCCTGGCGTCGATCGGGCTCGAGGCCTCGCGCCTCCATACCGAGCCGTTCGGACCTGAACCAGGGTTGACACCGGGCATCGCAGCGACGTCCATGCGAGATCCGCACCTGCCGTCCGGCCCAAGTGGAGACGGGCCGAGGATCGAGTTCGCCCGGAGCAGCCTCTCCGTTCCGTGGAGCAGTGACTACGGCAGCCTCCTCGAGCTCGCCGAGGCCTGCGACGTGCCGGTCCGATGGTCGTGCCGAACCGGCGTCTGCCACAACTGCGAGACGACCCTGATCGCCGGTGACCTCGACTACAACCCCGATCCCGTGGAGCCGCCAGCCGAGGGGAGCGCGCTCATCTGTTGCTCACGGCCACATGACGACGTAGTCCTCGATCTCTGAGCAATCTGACCGGGACGGCGAGCGCTCGGCCGTTTGCCGGCGTCAAGGGATGCGCGACGGGGTAAGGCGGGGGCCGCCGGTCCTAGCCATCCACGGGACTTGCGCTACGGAGGAAGCGTGCGCCACCCTGGAGTGATGGAGCACCGTCACGAGGCTTCACCGCGGCGGCTGCCACTTCGTGGCCGGCAAGGACCATGAGCCACAGGTAGAGGACATCGTTCTCGAGCTCCGGCAGCGAGGTGGCGCGATCCTCCCGGATGTACTGGGTTGTGAGCTCGACCGCAGCGACCACGATCGCGCGCGAGACGACATCCGGGACGGTCGGCAGCCCAGGCTGCTCCGCCCTTGCTCGTTCGGCGACCGTCCGGTACAGGCTCGCGAAGCTGCGCAGCGTGTGCTCGCGGTGCGCCAGTCCCTCGCTGCCGGCGGCCATGATCTCGAGCGTGCAGACGCGTGCTGCGTCGGGGCGCTCGCTCCAGAACCTCAAGTAGGCGCGCACGCCGTCGCGTATGCCCTCCACGTAGCTCGACTGGCTTGTTCCCGCGGCGACCATCTCCTCCACCAGTTCGCGTGTTGTCGCGTCGTAGGCGGCTAGAAAGCAGGCTTCCTTGTTGGCGAACTGCTCGTAGAAAGTGTCGCGCGAGACCCGTGCGACGCGCGTGATATCGCCGATCGTCGTCGATCCGTAGCCCTTCGTCCCGGCCGTGGCGATCATCGCGGCGAGGATGCGCCCGCGCTGGTGGTTCTCAACCTGCTCGCGGGAGAGGCGGTGCGGCCCGTGTGGGAGCCGCTCGATAGCAGCTTGCGCAGTGGTGGACACGCTGGTACATTACTCGATGAGTCGAGGACTCGCCAGTCCACCAATATCCGGTGGACGTACATCGAGGGAGGGACGGGGAGCGATGAGGGCGCACACATGCACGCGGGTGTTTCGTGGTCGACTGCTGGCAGCGTTTGGGCTGCTGCTCGGCGTGGTCGTGCTGGCGCTGCCGGCGATGGCGCACGCGACGGGCGAACCGACGCCGTTCGGGCACGCCTGCAAAGTGCAGGGTGGCGTGCGCTTCTGCGCGACCGAAACGCTGACCGAACGGGTGCCCTCGTGGGATGGCGTGCCGCTTGACGCCGATGTGACGCTGCCGGCGACCGGCAGCGGACCCTTCCCCACGATCGTGATGCTGCACGGCTGGGGAACGAGCAAGGCCGAATTCGAGAACAACGGCGACGCCGCGCTCTTCGCGAGCAAAGGCTACGCGGTCCTGACGTACTCGGCGCGCGGCTGGGCGCGCTCCTGCGGAACCCCAGAATCACGCGCCGAAACGCCGGCCTGCGAAAAAGGCTACGTCCACCTATCCGACACCCGCTACGAGTCCCGCGACTCGCAATACCTGCTCGGCCTGCTCGCCGACGAAGGCATCACGCAGCCTAAGGCCATCGGCGCCATGGGCGCCTCGTATGGAGGCGGGCAGAGCATCGAGCTCGCCTACCTGAAGAACCGCACCCGCCTTCCCAACGGAAGCTTCGTGCCGTGGAAGAGCCCTGGCGGGAAGAGGATGAAACTCGCGGCGGCCTTCCCGATCGCCGGGTATTCGGACCTCGTCGCCGCGCAGGAGCCGAACGGGCGATTCCTCGACACCGAAGTCGCGCCCCCCGGGCAGAGCCGCGAACCGTTCGGCGTGCCGCTCGAAAGCATCGACTACGCGCTCTACATCGAGGCTTACTACCTGGGCGGCTACTACCCGGCGGAAGGCGAAAATCCAGAGGCGGACCCCATCAAATGGCACAACTTGCAGTTCGCAGGCGAGCCGTGGACCACGGAAGGCGAACAAGCGGCTGACCAGATCTACGACTACCACGACGCCTACGGTGTTCCGCTCCACGGAAGCCCGGCGCCCCTGCTGATGATCCAAGGCTGGACAGACGACGTGTTCCCAGTCGAACAGGCGCTACGCGTCTACAACCAGGTCCGCGCGTCGAAAGGCTACGTGTCGCTGCTGTTCGGCGACGTCGGGCACCCACCTGCCTCCAACAAGACGAACACCTCGCTGGACTTCGCGCTCAAGAGCGCCAAGTTCTTTGCGGCGAAGCTGAAACACGAAGGCAAGCCGCCGAAGAACGGGAGCGTGACGGCCTACACGCAGACGTGCCCGAAGAGCGCGCCGGCCAACGGACCGTTCGTCGCCAAGGAATGGTCGAAGCTCGCCACGCAGAACGTCACGCTCGGCTCGGACGCCGGGCAGACTTTCACCTCCGCGGGTGCCAGTGCGACGATCGCGACCGGATTCGACCCGATCGTCGAGAACCAGAACGAAAACGGCGGCAACGTCTGCAAGGAAACGAAATCGGAAACCGAACCGAACACCGCGACATACACGACGACGAGCCCCGGCTTCACGATGATGGGACTCCCCACGATCACCGCGGACGTCGCCACGTCGGGTGCCAACGGTCAGATCGACGGACGCCTGTGGGACGTGCTGCCGAGCGGCGAAGAGATCCTCGTGACCCGAGGCGACTATCGCCTGACCGAAAACCAGACGGGCTCGATCAAGTTCCAGCTGCACGGCAACGGCTACGAATTCGCCAAAGGCGACACGGTCAAGCTCGAACTGCTGGGCCGCGACGCGCCCTACCTCCGCGCAAGCAACACCTCGTTCAGCGTAGAAGTCAGCAACCTCTCAGCAGTGGTGCCGGCGAGATAATCAAGCCCGCGCCGGGGTCTACAGCACGTAGGCTCCGGCGCGGCCCGAGCAGGTGAAGGGGCCCGACTGCGCCCGGATGCAGGACGGTCGCACTCGAAGCGGACGCTGCGGCTGGCCCGCGAGGTGAACTTCTCCGAGGCCGCCTGTTCAGGAATCTGTCGGGGACACAATGAGGGTACGCACGACGCTCACACGTCCATCACTCACCGTGAGGATGTCGATCCCGCGGACCACTGGACTGCCGGGTGGGCCGAAGCGCCACGCCTGGACGGCGGTGTCGAGACTGACGTATCCCAGGCCGTCCTCCTCCAACACGAAGTCCGCCGGAGCATCGTCGAGAATCTTCTGAGCGCGGTCATTGAGCGCTTGCCGCCCCACGACCTCGGCGTCCGGGTCGATGAACCTCACATCGTCGGCGTATGTCCGCTCGATGGCCGCCCGGCGCTTCTCGGGGTCACGCTCGGAAAAGACCTCGCGGTTCATGTAAAGGAGTTCGGCTGCATCCGGCATGACGGTGGTCCTTTCTCGCTGTACGCCTACCGAAACGACGATATAGGCTCGTCAATCCCATCCAGAAGGAGCCACGCCCCATGGCGATTTCCCTGCCCGACCCGGGTGCGCCCAATCTCGACTTTGAGCGCCCAGCAGACCGCGAGCGCCTGGACCGGACCGCCGCAGCACTCGCCGCACGTGGGTTCAAGCCACAAGTCGCCGCAAGCGCCGCAGACGCTCGCGAGCTCGTCCTCGGGGCGATTCCGGACGGTTCGGAGGTTCACGTCGCGCTTTCAGAGACGATGCGCGAGATCGGCGTCACCGAGGAGATTGAAGAGTCCGGGCGATTCGACTCGGTGAGGGCCCGGCTCAACGCGCTCGACCGTGAGACCCAGGACCGTGAGCGGCGAAGGCTCGGCGCCGCGCCGGACTACATCCTCGGGAGCGCCCATGCCGTGACGGACGACGGGGAGATCGTTGTCGGCTCGGGGTCCGGAAGCCAACTCGGCGCCTATGCCTACGCCGGCGGGAACGTGATTCTCGTGATCGGCCACCAGAAGCTCGTCCGCGATCTCGAGGAGGGACTGCGACGTCTGCGCGAGTACAGCCTGCCGAGAGAGTTCGCCCGCATGCAGACGGTGGGCTACGCGGGAAGCCTTCTGGCAAAGACGTTGATCATCCACCAGGAACCGACGGGTCGGATCCAGGTCATCCTGGTTCCCGAGACTCTCGGCTTCTAGGAGCCTGTGGCTACGTCGTCGACGCTTGGCCGTGTGGGGTTGGGCGTGCGGGCGCGAAGAAATCGATGAGCAGCTGGTTGACGCGCTCGGCCTCGTCGTGGTGGACCCAATGCGACGCGTCGGGCAGGCGCTCGACGCGGTCGAGGTTGGGAACGTCCTCCTTGTGGGGCTCGGCGAGATTTGGGCCGAGGTAGCGATCCTTCTCGCCCCAGATGACCAGGGTGGGAGCAGAGATCGGCTGCAGCTCCGTCTTTGTGCCCTTCGGCGGTCGCACCGCGGCGCGGTAGTAGTCGATCATCGCGGCCGCGGCGTCTGGCTGCGACCACGCCTCGATATAGCGATCGATCTCCTCCTTGCTGTACTGCGGCTCAGCGTCGCGCAGAAAGTGCTGGAAGAACTCCCAGTCTTTCGCGCGCACGTGGTGCTCGGGTAGGTCTGGGAGCGCGAAGTAGAAGAAGTACCAGGACCGCGCGAGCTGGCTGGGGTGGCGCAGTCCCTCGTTGAGCTTGCGCGGATGGGCCGCGTTGAGGATGGCCAGACGGTCCACGACCTCGGGGTGGTACATCGCCGCAGTCCACGCGGCGGTTCCGCCCCAGTCGTGACCGACCAGCAGCGCAGACTCGGCGCCGCGCTCGCGGATGAGATCGCGCACGTCGTCGGCGAGCTTGCCGGCGGTGTAAGCCGCGGCGCCGTCGGGCTTCGACGACAGGTTGTAGCCGCGCAGATCGGGCGCGACCACGCGGAAACCCGCCGCCGCGAGCGGCGCGATCTGCAGCCGCCAGCCGTACCAGAACTCCGGGAAGCCGTGCAGCAGGACGACCAGCGGTCCATCGCCGGCCTCGACGTAATGGAGCCTCACGTCGTCGCCGACCTCGGCGTAGCCCTCCCGCAGGGGAGCCTGGCCTTCCGGCACGAGGCTCGCGAAGCTGTCGGCGAGTCCGGTTGCCTGGTTCGGCGCTCCAGAGACCGACCCGGGATCTTCCCGCGTCTTCGTGTCGGACGACGAGCTCATGAGCATCTCCTCTCGAGACTGACAAGCATGGTGGTGTTCCGAGAGTGGCCCTCTCGCCTCCACGTCGCGCCCGTGAGTGCACTGGCCTGCTCCCGGGCCTGGCGTCGGACGCCGCCGCGACCTGTTCGGAGGCGCCAACTTCGCCATCCCCTCTGAGCTTCAGTCAGGCGGTGCCAGCGGGCCCGGCGTGACGCGCGACATCGTCATTCATCGGTTCGTCACGGAGTCGTGATCGAGCTGGTCCAGGTAGGGCGCGAGGTACCTGGCGGCGATCTTGTGCCCCGAAGGCCAGGTCGGAGTGTCTGAGATCTCCGAGCTGAAGCCACGCCCGCCGGTGATCTTCGCCGTCAGATACAGCGGCTCATCGTCGGTCAGCAGCATTCCGTGGATCACCGGGTTGAAAGGCTCGGGCACGACATCCGCTCCTGCCAGCGAGGCGATCGACAGGGCTGCCACGTCGGCCTGTTGTGAGCCGACACCGCCGTGCTTGATCGGGAAGTCGATCGCGTCGCCGGCCGCGTAGACGCCCTCGACGTCTCGCACCCGCCCATACGGGTCGACACGGATGAAGCCATGCTCCCCGAGTGGGATGCCGCGGATCGAAGGGCCGTAGAGCTCAGGCAGCGCGATCACACGCTTGACGTGGAGACGCCGGTCGCCGGGGTTGATCACGATCTCGCCCGTGGCGGGGATCTCAACGTACGCGGAGTTGATCGTCTCGATATGCGCCCGTGCGAGCCTTGCGGCGATCGCGCTGCTGGCTGCGGTTCCGAAGATCGCCAGCGGACTGTCCTCCGGCGTGATGATCGTCACGCGCAGATCGACCTGCATGTCGTATGCGCGTCCGGCCGTCATCAGCGCCAGCTCGTACAGCGGCAGCTGCCAAGCCATCCGTCCCGGCGCGACGAACGCGACGCTGTCGACGTAGCCACCCTCGATGTCCTGGACGAGCCCATGCAGTGTCTCATCCATGCGACGGTCATCCATCGTGATCGCGTGCTCGTAGCGCGGGACGGCGTGCAGCGCCGAGCGCCAGCACGAGAGCGTCGTACTCGATCGCCACTCCGGCCTTGGTGTGGATCACGTGCGCGTCCGGCTCGACGTAGTCCAGCTCACCGGCGAGCAGCTCAGCGCCCGCGCCGCGGACGATCTGCGCCAGCGGGTAGTGCCGTGCCGCCGGGTAGGCGAACGGCTCACGAACCGTCATCGGCCGGTAGACGAACTCCTCATTCGGAGCCAGCACCGTCATCTTGGTCTGCTCCGGCGCAAGCTCGTGCAGCGCCAGCGCTGTCTCCAGGGCGGCGACACCTCCGCCGACGATCACTACGCGAAGCTGGGGGTGAGATCGATCGGTTGTCATGCCTTGAACCTAACGCTCGCGGCGCCCCGGCGCCAGCCGCAGAAGGCCGCCGAGCCGACTGGAGAAACTACGGAGTCCTTTGGAGACGCAGCTCACCCGCCAGGCGTCTGCGTCTCGCCGAGACGCTCGAAACACGCGCGGTGGTAGAGCTCGACGTCCAGGTCAGACAGCAGCGGGTCAAGCGCGCGGGAACTCTCGGCCGCGCGGCCCTCCCCGACCCTGACCAAGGGCTCGTAGACGCCGATCACCTCGCCGCAATGCCGGCAGCGGAGCCGCTCGCTCATCCCCGCGTCGGGCATGCAGAAGACAGGGGGCGCTGGGTGTCTGGATGACCGATGTCCATTGCTCGCAGGCAACACTAGAGCCGCGTCTACGACAGCGAGATCGGTGATCGCCCACAGCATCCGGCGGGAAAACCACGGACGATGCCCAGGGCCGGCGCGCGACGCCCTATGACGGAACTTCCACCCAGTCACCCGACGCGTACGCCAAGACTAAGCTCCCGAGGGGCATGAGCGCTTCCTCTGGGGAACCGCAGCTTCGACGGCTGCTCGATGTCGGTCGTGCGCTCGTGACCGAGCTCGACCTCGGCGTCGTGCTCGATCGTGTGCTTCTGACGGCCAGGGAGATCACCGGGGCCCGCTATGCCGCGCTGGGGATCTTGAACGACCGGCGCACCGAGCTCGACCAGTTTCTGACCTCCGGCGTGGACGAGGAGACCCACCGCGCGATCGGCGCCCTGCCGCGCGGTCGCGGCGTGCTCGGCGAGCTGATCGAGCATCCCGAGCCGCTGCGGCTCGCGGACGTCGGCCAGCACCCCTCGAGCTACGGCTTCCCGGCCGGGCACCCGGTCATGCGCAGCTTCCTCGGCGTGCCGGTCACGATCGGCGGGCAAGCGTGGGGGAACCTGTACCTGACCGAGAAGGACGGCGGCGAGTTCACCGCGCGAGACGAGGAGGCCGCGGTGATCCTCGCCGACTGGGCCGCCGTCGCGATCAAGAACGCGCGCCTTTACGAGACCAGCGAGATTCGCCGTGAGGAGGCCGAGCGCGCGATCCGCAGGCTGCAGGCAACCCGGATGTCGCCGTCGCGATCGGCGGGGAGATCGCCCTCGAGCACGTGCTCGAGCTGATCGTCAAGCGCGGCCGCGCTCTCGTCGGCGCTCGCAGCCTCGTGATCATGCTCCGCGACGGTCAAGAGTTGGCGGTGCGGGCCAGTGCCGGCCACGTCGAGGCGATGCGCGGCGCGCGCCTGCCGATCGCCGGCTCGACCTCGGGGCAGGTCCTCGAACGCGGCCGTCCCGAGCGGATCACCGACGTCGCGACGCGCCTGCGGATCGCGCCGGCGGAGTTCGGCGTCGCCGACTGCCAGACCGCACTGCTGGTGCCGATGCTCTACCGCGGGGAGGGGGTCGGGGTGCTCGCGGCGTTCGACCGCGGCGCCGAAGGCAGCGTCTTCAGCGAGGAGGACGAGCAGCTGATGCGAACGTTCGCCGCCAGCGCCGCAACAGCCGTCGCGCTGGCTCAAAGCGTGCAGAGCGAGCGCCTTCGCAGCTCACTCGCCGCCGCCGACGCCGAGCGCCGGCGCTGGGCGCGCGAGCTCCACGACGAGACGCTGCAGGGTCTCGGCGCTCTGCGCCTGCTGCTCTCCTCCGCGCGCCGCGGCGATGACCTCGCCCGCGCGCAGGCTGCGATGGGCGAGGCGGTGGAGCACATCGAGCGTGAGATCGCCAACCTGCGCGCGATCATCACCGAGCTTCGCCCGGCCGCGCTCGACGAGCTGGGCCTGCGCACGGCGATCGAAGCGCTGCTCGACCGTCACCGCGAACAGCATGCACTCGAGATCGACGGCGAGCTGCAGCTGCCCGGTCGAGCCACTGAGGAGACGCGTTTCAGCGAAGAGCTCGAGACCACCGTGTACCGGCTCGTCCAGGAGGCGCTCACCAATGTCGTCAAGCACGCCCGCGCCACGCACGTGTGGGTCGCGGTCTCCGAGTCCGACGGTGAGCTCCACGTTGAGGTCAAGGACAACGGCGCCGGCTTCGATCCGAGCGCATCGAGCGACGGGTTCGGGCTCGTGGGCATGCGCGAGCGAGTGGCACTCGCCGGCGGGACGCTGAGCGTCGATGCGGACGAGCGCGGCACCTTCGTCAAGGCGTGCCTGCCGACGCGGCCCGGCGCCTACGCGTCGCAGTCAGCCGCCGAGCAGGCCGCGTCGTAGCGCGTAGCGCACGAGTTCGGCTCGCGTCGCGAGGCCCAGCTTGCGCTGTACGTTCGCACGGTGGGTCTCGACCGTGCGGGGCGAGAGGTGCAGCTTCCGGGCGATCTCGACGCTCGTATGCCCCAGAGCGATCAACCGCAGCACTTCGACCTCGCGAGCCGAGAGTGCGTCTTCGGTCAGCGCGCGGTGCAGGGCGTCGAGCCGCGCGGCGACGCGCGGGCTGACGAACTGCTCGCCGTGCGCAGCGCCATGAACCGCAGCAGGCAGCTCCTCGTCAGCCACCTCCTTCGCGACGAACCCGAGCGCCCCCGCGGCGAACGCGCGCTGCGCGAACACCGGGCCCTCTTGCATCGTCATCACCACGATCTTCGTATCGGGTGCCCGCTCGCGCAGCAGGCTGATCGCCTCGATGGCCGACCCACCGGGCATGGTCAGGTCGAGCACGAGCACCTGCGGCTCGTGACGCAGAACCTGCCGCGTGACACCAGCCATGTCGTCCGCTTCGGCGATCACGTTCAGGCCTTCCTCGCCGTCAAGCAACGCGCGCAACGAGCGGCGTATCAGGGTGTGGTCATCGGCCAGTACGACCCGGATCGGTGCGTCAGCCACGTCGGCCCCATGCTCGCCTGGCCTGCGCGCCATGTGTAGATGTCCGCCCATGAGAGCACGCTAACCCGCCCGGGCAGTCTCAGACCACCGGGGAAACACACCGAGCGTCCACGGCAAAGCACGGATCTTCGGGCCTCGCCTGCCGTGGGGAGTCGCGCGCCGCGGTCACCCTGCGTGGGTGTGGGTGAAAAACGCGGAAACGCGGCCGCGGCTTTGCGCTCGATGCGCAGCGGCTCGCGTCCCGTCGAGTCTGGCCGCGATCGGCACAGACGATACGGTCATGCCCTTGAGCAACGCCGATCAAGCCGCGACGGAGGTTCAGCCGGGGCACGCGGGGCCGATAAGGCTCGTGCTCGCAGACGATCATGCCGTCGTGCGCAGCGGGCTGCGGTTGCTGCTGGACAGCGAGGTCGACTTCGAGGTGGTGGCCGAGGCCAGCGACGTCGACAACGCGCGCCGTTACGTGCGCGGACATCACCCCGCGGTACTCGTGCTCGACCTGAACATGCCGGGCGGCTCGAGCCTAGAGGCGATACCGGTGATCCGCGAGGAGTCCCCCGACACCCAGATCGTCGTTCTCACGATGCAACAAGAGCCCGTGTTCGCCCGCGAGGCGCTCGCCGCGGGCGCGCTCGGCTACGTGCTCAAGGAGGCCGCCGACGACGAGCTCATCGAAGCCGTCCGCCGCGCCGCCGTGGGGGAGCGTTACCTGAACCCGGCGCTCGGTGCACGCATCGCCTCCGAGCCGCCGGCCGGGCCGCCCGACGATCTCTCAGAGCGCGAGGTCGACGTGCTCCGCCTGATCGCGCTCGGGAAGACGAACGCCGAAATCGCCAAGGAGCTCTACCTGTCCGTACGCACCGTCGAGACGCACCGATCGCACATTCAGCAGAAGCTCAGGCTCTCGACCCGTGCCGAGCTCGTCGGCTATGCGATCGAGCGTGGCCTCATCAACACGGGCAGCTGACCAACAGGCTGCGGCTCGCGCCGCAGCCTTTCACGCGCTTTGGGTTCACGCCTGCGCGCCGGGGCCCATGTCGAACCGCTCATGGGCGAGGCGCCAACTCGAGGTGAGGAACTCCACTCGCTCCTCGGGCCCGTCGCTGCGGACGACCCGTGCGTTGAAGCCGTTCCGAGTGCCTCGAACTGGCCACGGCCGCCATGCCTCACGACTCCGCGAGCGCGGCCTCGCTCGAGCCGGGCTCCCTCGAGCACCTGACGCGGCAGAACCAGCACCGGGCAGTCGGCCGAGTGCATCACCTCCGCCGAGACGCTTCCGAGCAGCACGTGATGCAGGGGACCGTAGCCGCGGGAGCCCAGGACCAGCAGATCGAGCTGGTGGGAGGCTTCGACCAGCGCCCGGGAGGGATCGGCACGGCGGACATCCAATTGCACGGGCTCCCCGTCGAGTTCCTCGCGCGCACGTTCCAGCATGGCCTTCGTCTCCTCGAAGATCTCCTGTTCGATCCTCGGCAGCGACGACGAGCCAGACGCGTAGCTCGCGAGCGTCGGACTCAGTCCACAACCAGCGATGATCTGTGCCTCGGCACCCAGCTCACGCGCCAGCCGACAGCCGAGCCGTAGTGCCGCGTGGCCCTCCGCCGTGTCGGCAAACCCAACGCCAACGCGTCGCAGCGGTCCCCGCTTGCGGTCTGTGTAGCCGGCCGGCGCAACCGCCACGGCGCAGGGAGCGCCATGCACCATCCGCTCCATCAGGCCAACGTGGCGGCGCTCCAAGCGCTCGGGCGCTGCGCCGAACACGATCAGCTGTGCCTGTTCGAAGACGGCCAGCTCGTGCAGTGCGCGGATCGGCCACGAGGCGTTGCTCCAGTGCCAGCGCGCCGTCGCAAGCACCGCGCTGCCCTCGAGCAGGGCGTCCAGCTCGACGCGTACGCGCTCCTCGGCCACGCTCGCCGGGACCGTCGCGAACACCGGGTGGTAGGGAAACACGATGGTCAGCTCGGCGCCGGACATGGCCGCCAGCTGCGAGGCGAGCACGACTCCGTCCTGGCCTGCCCGGTCCCCGGCGTATCCGACGACGATCCTCTCGAACATGCCGCGAAAACTATGCTCCTGCTGCCCCGTTGGCGTCAGCAAAGTTCACCGGGATCGATATCGGGGAACTACGGATCCGACGAGTGCTTCCCGCGGCGCCGGGGATCGACCCTGGCAGGATCGTCCCTTCCGAGGTAGGTCGGAACGCCCTCGTTGCCTGGGGCTTGGGGATGTCGGTCACGGCGTGAGCGTCGCCTACGGCGTGGGCGCGCCGCGTCCGTGACGACCCGGGCGGCGTCGGCCTACCGTCGGCGCGCTGGCGTGGGTTAGGCGTCTGGCGGAAGCTGCCAGACGGGTACATCGCGGATCGGGTGCAGTTGCGCGTCGGTTTCGGCCCACGAGTTCTGTTGAGCGACCTGTGCGCCGAACTCGACGTGTTCGCGAAACGCCTGGAGCAGCGGCGCGTCGTCGCGAACGCCGGCCTCGTCCAGGGCCTGCATGTACGCCTCGACGAAGCGGTCGCGCTGCTCGTCGGTGATCTGCAGGTGGCGGTGCACGTCGACGATGTGCTGGAAACCGAGCTCGCGGGTGAAGCGGTCGGGCCCGCCGAACGACTCGGCCGTGAACCAGGTCAGATGGTCGACGTGGGTCGGCACTCGATGCGTGAAGAGCGTCCTGAGCACCGGGTCGGCGAGCGCCTTCTCGTAGAAGAGTTCCTCGAGGTGATGCAGCGCCTCCTCGCCGCCGACGCGGTCATAAAGCGTCTCGGTCACGGCACACCTCCACGGTCGTTCTCCGGGGGCTGGATGCTTGCACGCGTCTCGCGGCCTGTCGAGCCGACAGCGCAGCGGGGTTAGGATCATCGCTATCCCTCGAAACTGGAGCGAGTAGATGAGCGACGCAACGACAAGGCAGCGGAGCGCAATCGTGTTCGGGGCGCGAAACCTGGGGCGTGCAGTCATAGAGAGGCTTGTCGCGGAGGGCTGGGCGGTGGCTGGCGTGGCACGCTCGCAGGCCACTCTCGACGGGGTTACTGAGGCCGGCGGACTCGCACTGCAGGCAGATGTCACTGATCCGGCGAGCGTCTACGCCGCGCTCAGCGAGGTGGCAGCGGCCCATGGCCGTGTGGACCTCGCGTTGAATGCAGCCTCGGCTTACGGCGGCGACCGCAGCGGGCCTTTTGGCGGGGGCCCGATCGTCGAAGCCGACTTCAGCGGGTTTGACTCGTGGGCTGCAGCTCCGGCTCGAGCGGCGTTCTCGTTCCTGTCGGCCAGCGGCCGGTTCGCCGTCGAGCAGGGTGGGGCGGCAACGCTGGTGCAGGTCACGGGCGGGTCGGCGCGACGCGCCAGTCCTGGCCGCGGCCTGTGGTCGGCGGGAGCATTTGGCGTGCGAGCGATTACCAACGCTGCCGCGCTCGAGCTCCGTCCTGTTGGTATTCACGTCGCGCTGCTGATCGTCGATGCCGGCATACAGCCGCTCACCGGAGCTCCTCGCGGCGGGATCCCGCCCGAGGCGCTTGCCGACCCACGCCGGATCGCCGAGGCAGTCCTCTTCCTGGCCAACCAGGATGCCCGGGCGGCGACACACGAGCTCCAGCTCACTCCGCTCGCTGAGAACTGGACCCCCTGACCTCGTAATAGAGCCATCGCCCCACGCGGTCGCCGCGACAGGAGGCACGCGGCGGCCGGCGCGCATCGCTGGCCGGGGGTGTCGCCCGGCAACTGCTCCGAAGCGTGGATCTTGCTCATCGCACGGCCGCCTAGTGCTGCGTAGCGAACCACGCGTCGAATGAGACGGGCGAAATCCGGGCGCCCTCGCCAGGTGTCAGCTCGTCGCCCTCGAGTTGCGTGCCGAAATAGCGCCAGGACGGATCGGATATGACGGTACGCTCGTCGCCGGTGGCGGCGAAGAGACGCCGCGCCCACGCGTCGATGCCCAGCGCCTCCGGCCCGCCGAGTTCGACGCGGCCGCTGACCGCCGCGCCCGTAGCAAGCTCGGTCACCGTCGCGGCGACCTCATCGGCCGCGACGAGCTGCATCAGCCCGGGGGAGAGGCGGACGGTGTCGCCCTCGGCGCCTTCCTCGACGATCCGGGCGAGGAACTCGAAGAACTGCGTCGAGCGCAGGATCGTCCAGGGGATGCTGCCTGCCTCGACCTCGGCCTCCTGAGCGACCTTGGCGCGCAGGTAGCCACTGTCGGGAAGCCGGTCGGCGCCGACGATGGACACCGCCACGTGGTGGCGGACGCCGGCGTCGTGCTCGGCCGCCAGGAGGTTGCGCGTCGAGGTCGTGAAGAACTCCCGCACAGCGTCGTCGTCCCACACCGGAGCGTTAGAGACGTCGATGACGACCTCGGCGCCGGCCATCACAGCGCCGACGCCCTCGCCGGTGATGGTGTTGACGCCCGTGTCGGGGGAGGCCGCAACCGCATCGTGCCCCTGTGCGACCAGCCGCCGCACGACGTTGCTGCCGATGAGCCCGGTTCCACCTATGACCACGATCTTCATGACGTTCCTTTCTGTTGCCGTCGCGTAGCGAGGTCGTCCTATCAGCCCAAGGCCGCAAAGGGCAGTCAGCCACGACGAAAACGGCGGTGCTAACGCCCCGTCGACGTCGCGGGAATCAGTAACGTGGCCGTAGTCGGCGCCGCAGAACGACACACGCGCGCTGTGCTCTCCAAAGGTCGCATCCGTGCCCTCGATCTCATGACCTCTGGCTCACGTGGGCGGCGCTGGCCAGGCCCCGTCGCGGCACGCCTGCTGGGCGGGCTTGCCGTGCTCGTGCTGCTGGCATGGGCGGCCGCCGAACTGTGGGTGGCGGCGATCGGCACCGCGGAGTCCGATTTCATGCGGACCCTCACCGCGGAGCGCTCGCAGGGCTTGATCGAACTCGCGCGCCTGGTGACTTGGCTGGGCAGCCTGTGGCTGCTCATCCCGCTCGGGCTGGTGTTCTGCTTCCTCCTCGCCCGGGCCGGGCTGCTGATCGAGGCGGTCGCGCTCGCCGTCGGGCTCGCGGGCGCGATCGTGATCGAGGACGTCACGAAGGCGCTGACAGCGAGGCCCCGACCGCCCGTGGAGCACCTGCAGGAGGTGGGCAGCTCGAGCTTCCCCTCATCCCACGCCACCCAGGCGAGCGCCTTCTGGCTCTCGCTCGTGCTGGCGCTCCGGGCTGCGCGGATGCAGAAACGGATCCTTGTCGCTGCGGCCGCGGCGACGATCGTGGTTGTCGCGGCGGTGGCATGGTCGCGCGTGTACCTCGGCGTCCACTATCCCTCGGACGTGGTGGCAGGCGTGGCGCTCGGATCCGGGTGGGCGCTCTATGCGTCTGGCTGCCTCTATCGGAACCCGGCCGGCCCCGCGCCCGACCTTTGATCTGCTGGATGCCGCTCGCCAGCGGGGGTGATCGCCGTCACCGAGTAAGACGCGCGGTGAGTCAAACAGGACCGGCTCCCTACAGCACCTCAGCGATCAGCGCCGCGGCGTTGCGCGCGCCGGCTGTCTCGACTGGGCGATAGTCAACGTCGCGGTCGAGCTCCTCGACCATCGCCTCGGCGATCGCGTCCGGCTCGGATGTGTCGTAGTCCATGCGTCGCCCGGCGCCGTAACGCTGCAGGCGGTGATGAACGTGTATCTGCTGCTCGAAATGGTGCTTGAGCGGGAAGTACAGGAACGGCCGGCGGTTGGCGGTCAGCTCCATCGCTGTCGTCAGACCGCCCTGCACGACCGCCAGATCGCAGGCCGCGAGGTGACGGTAGAGATCGTGGACGTAGGGACGCACCTCGACGCCGTCCGGCGTGGACAGCGACGCCGGGTCGATCCGCGGACCGCTGACGAGGACCATCCTCAGCTCCGGCACCTCCCGCCGAGCGTGCTCGTATGAGTCCGCGATCCGCCGCAGCAACGCACCGCCTACGCCGGACCCGCCCACCGTTACGAGGCACACCTGCTCGTCGGGCCCGTAGCCGAGCTCCGCGCGCAGCTCGTCGCGGTCTGCGACCGGCTCGAAGCCGGTGATGTAGCCGGCGAAGTCGAAGTGGCGCTCGGTCCAATCGAGGATCTCGGGCAGATCCGGGCCGAGCCGCCGGTCGACTATGTCCCCTGGGTTGCCGACGAAGATCGAGCGATCGCGAACGCCGGGAAGCCCCTCGACATGCTCGACCATCTGCGCGTTGTAATCGCTGGCGATGAAGCGGTCGCGCTCGCCGTCGTCGGGCAGCGGAAGGAACCCCACGAAGTCCGTCAGCCACACGTAGGGAGCGTTCTTCTCGCGCGGGTTCTCGTGCAGGTAGTAGTCGAGCTCCCACGCCTCGTCGCCTACGACCAGGTCGTATCGGGTCTCGCGCACGACGTCGTCGAACACCATGAAGTTGGCGCACAGGATCTCGTCCATCCGGCGAAATGCGTGGAAGCAGTGCAGATCATGCTCGGCTGACTCCGACTCGAAATGACCCGACTCCGAGGCGAGGTGCTCGCTTGCCGGGTGAATGCGCTCTCCGTCTGCCTCGAGAACGCGGGTGACCGGGTCCTGCGCAAGCCAGTCGATCTGCAAGTCGGGACGCAGCGCCCGCAGCTGACGAGCGATCGCTACGTCGCGTCGTGCGTGGCCGAGCCCGATCGGCGACGACACGAACAGTGCGCGCGGCTGTCCATCGTCGGAGCGGTGAACCGCGGGGTCGCGCGCAGGACGACTCTCATCGATGAAGTCGCGCACGGCGCGGTTGAATCGAACAGGCTGGCGGCCCGGAAGCGCGTGGCCCGTGCCCCTGAACGTGTCGAGCCGACCGTCGACCGCTTGCGCCAGTGCCTGCCCCCACTCGTACGGCGTGATGACGTCCCGATCGCCGTGGATGACGAGCACGGGACAGACGATCCTCGCCGCCAATGCAAGCGCCGCCTCGCGTGTCGGGAACGGCTCGCCGACAAAGGTGTCGGCGAGCACGTCGGGCGTGGTCTCTAGGCCCCAGCCGATCAGGTCCTCGACGAGCTTCGTGGAGTGCGGCTCGGGCACGACCAGACCAAAGAACCACTCGAGAAAGCCCTCGTAGTCTTCGGCCCAGCGCTCCCGGGACATGTGATCTGCGGCCCCGAGCCCGCCGAGCCGCAGCATCGCGAGGCGGAAGGTCTTCGAGCGCAGCACCTCGGGATGAGCGAGAAGCGAGCGCGCCAGCGCGGACGACGACTTGATCAGCCGCCGAGCTCGACCGCGTTCTTCGAAGCCGGCCTTGACTGCTGCGAGCGGAGGCCACGGCATGAGTCTCGTGGGAGACGCCGCGAGGACCAGTCGTGTGACCCGCTCCGGATACTCGGTCGCGAGCGTCAGAGCGCGCGGAACGCCGCGCGAGTATCCGACCACCGTCGCGCGGTCGGTCCCCGTCGCGTCGAGCACCGCAAGCGCATCGAGCACGTACTCCGCGACCGAATAGGCGGCGGCACCGGGCGGACGGTCGGAGCGGCCGTTCCCGCGTCCGTCGAATGTGAGTACGCGGAAGTGACGAGCGAAGTAAGGGATCTGCAGCTTCCAGACGCGCGAGGTGACGACCGACCAGGGCGGCAGGAACAGGACGGTCTCCTCTCCCTCGCCATAGAGCTCGTAGAAGGTCCGCACCCCGTCGCGCTCGACGAAGCCCTCTTCGTCGGGGTAGCGCGCTCGAGACTGCTCCGCCGGTCGCGCCGGTGCGGTGATGATCGTGCTCGTTGCACTCATCAGGCTGCCTCCCCGGGCCCCTGCTCGCTGTTCTCCCAAAGCTTCCCACCAGCGTCCTCGGCGCGCTGACCCGGCATTCGAGCCAGCGCGCGGGGAGCTCGGCGGCGTCGCTCAGGGACGGACCTCGTAGACGAGGTTGAACGGCGTCTCGGCAGCCGTGCGGAAGCGCGTGAGCCCTGCTGTCGTGACGACGTCCCGGATTCGCGCCGGCCCGGCCTGGGCGCCGAGCGCAAGCCCGACCTGCTGCGACAGCGAGGCCGGCGTGCACAGGAGCGTCGAGAACCCGTAGTACGCACGGCCGACGGGGTTCAGGTTGTCCTCGACGCGATCGCCGGCTTTGGGCTCGACGATCATCCACGTGCCATCGGCTGTCAGCAGCTCTCGCACGTGACGCGCCGCGCCGACGGGGTCGCCCATGTCGTGCAGGCAGTCGAAGGTCGTCACGAGGTCATAGCCAGAGCCTGGATGCCCCGCGGCGGACGCGACCTCGAAGCTCACGCGGTCGGCCACGCCGGCCTCCTCGGCGCGCACGCGGGCCGTTTCGATCGATCCCTCGTGATAGTCAGATCCCACGAACGTCGACGCGGGGAACTCCTGCGCCATCAGGATCGTCGAGGACCCATGGCCGCAGCCGAGGTCGGCAACCTTGGCGCCGGCGGTGAGACGCTCGACCACGCCCTCGAGCGCGGGAAGCCACGCCGGGATCAGGTTCGCGTTGTACCCGGGCCGGAAGAACCGCTCGCAGCCATCGAACACGTCGTGGTTGTGCTCGTGCCACCCGACGCCGTCGCCGCTTCGGGCCGCCTCGGTGATCCGCGGTGAATCGAGCACGGAGCCGAGCGCGATCTGGAAGAACCCCGGCAGGTACGCCGGGCTGTCGGCGTCGGTCAGCGCGACCGTCTGCTCGGGCGCGAGCGTGTACCGGCTGGAGTCGGGGTCGTACTGCGACGTATCCCCCGGCGGCCTGGGCGTTCAGCCACTCGCGCGCATACCGCTCCGATACGCCCGACCGCTCGGCGAGCTCGGATGAGCTGAGCGGG
The DNA here is from genome assembly GCA_963721285.1 of uncultured Solirubrobacteraceae bacterium. Classification (GTDB taxonomy): domain Bacteria; phylum Actinomycetota; class Thermoleophilia; order Solirubrobacterales; family Solirubrobacteraceae; genus Palsa-744. The sequence continues at coordinate 32,461 of CAVRIN010000007.1, forward strand.
CCGGCGCCGGCCAGTGCGCGGTACAGGCCGAGCTTGTCGCCCATCACGACCAGCGCGGCGTTGAGCGTCGCGCCGACCTCCTCGACGGCTCTGAAGACGAACTCCTCGAGCTTTGCTTCGTCGACCGGGCGAGATGCATCAATGACAGCCATCGTTTCGCTCCTTTTCATCGGGAGCTGCGACGCTAGGCCTCATCGGCGCGGATCGCGTCCCTGGGCCACCTAGTCTTCCCAGCCCGCGTCGGCGGTTCGCACCAGGGTGCCCGTCCGAGGGCCACATCGCGACCGTAGACTGATGAGCGATGCTCCTCGGTCGCGACCAGGAGCGATCTGAGCTCGATCGCCTGCTTGCGGATGCCCGGGTCGGGCAGAGCCGCGTCCTTGCTCTGGTCGGTGACGCCGGGATCGGCAAGACCGCGTTGCTCGACTACGCGGCCGGCCAGGCGGATCGGATGCTCGTGCTCCGAGCGCGCGGCGTCGAGTCCGAGGCCGAGGTGCCGTTCGGCGGACTGCTCGAGCTCCTGCGCCCCGCCCTTGGCGCCCTTGATCGCGTCCCCGCGCCGCAGGCGACGGCGCTGGCCGGCGCGCTGGCGATCGGACCCGGGGGAGCGTCCGATCGCTTCGCGATCGGCGCCGCGACCCTGAGTCTGCTCGCGGCCTATGCAGAGGAGGCCCCGGTGACCCTGCTTGTCGACGACGCTCACTGGCTCGACGGGGCCAGCGCCGAGGCGCTCCTGTTCGCGATCCGCAGGTTGCTCGTGGATCCGATCGCGGTGATCCTCACCGTGCGCGAGGGCGAGCCGTCGCTTCTCGACGGCGCCGATCTTCCGGTGCTGCGTCTGGGCGGCGTCGATCGCGACACCGCAACCGCGCTCCTCGCCCGGGCCGCGCACCGTCCGCTCGCTCCCGACCTCGCCGATGTCCTCTACGACGCGACTGCGGGCAACCCGCTGGCGCTGCTCGAGATCGCCGACGACGCACCACGGATCGATGCGACGGCGGGGCACCGGATCGTGCCGGTGTCAGAGCGGATCGCGCAGGCCTTCCTCTCCCGAGCGGCTGCGTTCGACGAGCGCACGCGGCGGATGCTGGTTCTCGTCGCGGCAAGTGATAGCGCGGATCTGACGCTGCTCGCGCGCGCTGCGCAGCCGCTGGGTCTGCGGGTGGAGGATCTGGCGGCGGCGGAGAGCGGCGGGCTCGTCCGGATCGAAGCCGGCGCGGTCGAGTTCCGCCATCCGCTCGCACGGTCGGCGGTCTATACCCAGGCTGAGGCGGCCGAGCGGCGCGAGGCGCACCGCGCACTCGCCGGCGCGCTCCCCGATCACGATGCCGACCGGCGTGCGTGGCACCTCGCATCGGCCGCGCTCGGTCCCGATGACGCGGCCTCGGCGGCGCTCGCGCAGGCCGCGGCGCGAGCACGCGAGCGCCACGCCTACGGCGTCGCGGCCGCGGCGTTCGAGCGTGCCGCGCGACTCGCACCGGTCCGCGAGGATCGCTGCCGACTGCTGTTCGCCGCAGCCGATGCGGCATGGCTCGCCGGCTTCCCCGAGCGGGCGGTTCCGCTCTTGGATGAGGTGCGCGACGATGCGCCGGAGCCCGAGCTCTCGGTCCGTGTCGAACAGCTCCGGGGGATCATCGCGTTGCGACGCGGCCCGGTCGCGCGCGGACACGAGATCCTGGTTGCGGCTGCCGAGTTGGCGGCGGCTACGGACCAGCACGACCTCGCGGTCGAGATGCTCGCCGAGGCCGTCTATGCGTGCTTCTACTCCTGCGACACCGTGGCCATGCAACGCGCCGCGGCGCGCATCGTGGAGCTTGCGCCTCACGACGCCTCGCCGCGCACAGCGTTTCTCGCCGCGATCGCGCACGGGATGTCGCTCGTGTTGTCAGGCAGCGGTGAATCCGGGGCGCTCGCGATCGGTGATGCGCTCGCGATTCTGGAGCGCTCGCCCGAGTTGCAGCTGGATCCGAGCCTGATCGCGTGGGCGACGCACGGGCCGCTCTGGTTGCGGGAGGCCGAGCGCGGGCGCGCTCTGATCGATCAGGCTCTGCGCATCGCGCGCGAGCAGGGGGCCGTCGGAAGCCTCCCTTATCTCCTACAGCTCGTAGCTCGCGATCATGCGACGTCTGACCGCTGGTCGCTCTCGGAGGCCGTCTACGCGGAAGCGATCTCGTTGGCACGCGAGACAGGCCAGCGCGTGGACCTGGCGGCCTCGCTGGCGGGCCTGGCGTGGCTCGAGGCCCATCAGGGCAAGGAGGACGAGTGCCGGACGCACGCCCAGGAAGCGCTCGAGGTGTGTGCCGAGCTCGGAATCGCCATCTTCAAGATCTGGGCGACCACCGCCCTTGGCGACCTCGAACTGGGATTGGGCCGGCCCGACCGAGCGCTCGAACAGCTCGCCGAGAGCGACGCCGCTCTGCGATCGATGGGCGTGGCCGACGTCGACGTGTTCGCCGGTCCGGAGCTGGTCGAAGCCCACCTACGCGTCGGTGACCTCGATGCGGCCGCCGGCGCTGCCGACGAGTTCTGTGATCTTGCGCGTGCGAAGGGGCAGCCCTGGGGCCTCGCGCGGGCTGCCCGGTGTCGCGGCCTGCTCGCGGATGACGACGAGCTCGACGATCGATTCGGCGAGGCGCTGCGGCTCCAGGCGGACACGGTGGACGTGTTCGAAGAGGCGCGGACGAGGCTTGCCTATGGTGCCCGCCTGCGCCGTGCGCGCCGCAGGGTGCAGGCTCGCGCCGAGCTCCGAGCCGCGCTCGATACCTTCGAACGCCTCGGAGCCGCTCCGTGGGCGGGCCAGGCGCAAGCCGAGCTCGCCGCAAGCGGCGAAACCGCCCGACGCCGCGACCCGACCACGATCGAGGATCTCACGCCGCAGGAGCTTCAGATCGCGCTCTTGCTCGCAGGCGGTAAGACCACCCGTGAGGCCGCAGCGACCCTCTTTCTAAGCCCGAAGACGATCGAATATCACCTGCGCCACGTCTACAGGAAGCTCGGAATCAGCTCCCGTGCCGAGCTCGCCGCCGCGACGTCGGCACGGGTCGGTGACGGCTCGGCCCCGTCCGGAACGAACCCCGGTGGCGACGGGTGAGCGGATCGAGTGCTCGTTCGAGCGTCGTTGCTGCCCGCTCGCCGCGTCGTCAGAATGCCGCCATGGACGACGGGCAGTCGCCTCGCCCACAGCCGATGCTGAGCCCCATCACCGAGGCCGCGATCTTCATGGTGCTGATCGTCGCGGACGGTGCGGAAGAAGAGATCCGCGACGCCCTCACCGATGTCAGCGCCCTGAAGCGCTCGGTGGGCTTTCGCCTCCCGGAAGGGGAGCTCACCTGTGTCGCAGGCATCGGCTCGCACTGCTGGGACCGCCTCTACGGTCTACCGCGGCCGGCTGGCCTGCATCCGCTCGCGCAGGTGTCAGGGGAACAGCACACGGCTGTCTCGACGCCAGGCGACCTGCTGTTCCACATCCGCGCCCACCGCTTCGATCTCTGCTTCGAGCTTGCTCGGAGGCTGGTGGACCGACTGGGCGATTCGGCCCGCGTAACCGATGAGGTTCACGGCTTTCGCTCGTTCGACGAGCGCGACCTGCTCGGTTTCGTCGACGGGACGGAGAACCCCGAAGGCCGGGATGCTGCCGACGCCCTGCTGATCGGTGGCGAGGACCCGCAATTCGAGGGGGGCAGCTACGTGGTGGTGCAGAAGTACCTGCACGACGTGCCCGCCTGGGACGCCCTCTCGACCGAGGAGCAGGAGAACGCGATCGGGCGCACGAAGCTGGACGACCTCGAGCTTCCAGACGAGCGCAAGCCGGCCAACTCGCACGTCGCCCTCAACACGATCGTCGACGAGCAAGGTCGCCAGCGGCAAATCGTACGGCTCAACATGCCCTTCGGAAGAGCAGGCGCCGGAGAGATCGGCACCTACTTCATCGGATACGCGCGCCAGCCGGAGCTCGTGGAGCTGATGCTCCGAAACATGTTCATCGGCGACCCGCCCGGCAACCACGATCGCATCCTTGACTTCTCGACGGCGGTGACGGGCAGCCTCTTCTTCGTCCCGAGCGCCACGTTCCTCGACGAGCCCGAGACTCTCACCGAGCCTGCTTGAGCCCAGGCCCCTCGACGGCGGACGCGAAGGCTCCCTAGGGTCGCGCTTGGGTCACCGTGACGCTCGAATATCGTCGGCGAATCACTCAGTCTCGCCGTCTGTCCGCGGAGCGGTGCTGAGCGCAGCTCCGATCTCCGCAATTTCGTCCTCTGCAAGGACCCGCCGGAGCGTGTCTGCCGCCCTGTCGCCGATCGCATCGAGCAGTTCATCGACCTCGGGGGGCGCGGCGATCATGACAATCGCAGAGGAAGAAGGAGGCACCATCTCGCGTATCCGGGCTGTGACCGCCTCCGGCTCGGGCTCCACTTCCTCGTCTGGCAGCGCGCGGCGTGCCCCGACGACGGCGCCGAGAACGAGCCCGACGGCGATACCCGGCGGGCCCACGAGAACGCCGAGAAGGCCACCGGCCACCGCTCCCTCGCCGGCTCCCTTTTGCGAGAAGGTGTCGCTCTCATCGACATCCACGTAGTGGCCTGCGAACGTTCCGCGCAGGAGCAGCCGCCCGTTGTGATGGCGTTCGATGAAGCCCACATCTCGTATCCAGCGAGGCTGCGCGGCCGAAGTTCTGGGGATGGCGTCTCGTGCATCCGCAAAACGCTGCACCGCCGTCCCCTCGCCGTCGAAGCGAACGAGTGCTACTTCGAGAGTCGTGCCGGGCTTCGGGTCGGTCGTGCTCACACCGCTGCCCCCGCCGCAGCCTCTGCCTCGACCTCGACCGGCTCGACGATACGGCCGCCGAGAGGAATCGCGAGTGCCGCACCAAGGGCCGCCCAGCCTACGAGCACGAGAATCGGACCCGCGATCCGCGCGCCGTTGAAAAACAGCGCCGAGCGCGACAAGTCGACGCTCGCGCCGGGAGGCAGCACGCCGCCGATCGTTCTCCACAGGCCCGGGAGCAGCGGCCGGGCGAACGGCCCACCTGACGCGGAGTTTCCGAAGATCACGAACAAGAGGATGACGATTGCGGTCCCGGCAGGGCCGGCCGCCGCCTGGATACCAGCCGTGGCGGTCCCGCTTGCGAAGATGGTCAGCGCTGCGATCGCGCAAAGTGCGATCACGTGTCCGGAGAACACCCCAAAGCTCGCCCGCAGCATGACCACGCTGAGGATCCCGGCGACGATGCCGAACAGCGCGAGCGCTCCGACTCGCGCTCCCGCCCGCCGGCGGCTGCTGCTACGCGGACTCCCGACCAGCCCGATCAGCGTCGCGGCGACATAGCCGCCGAACACCCAAGCGATCACCGCGTAGAACGCTGCGGTGCCGTTGGGGTCCTTCGGCGGCAGAGGCTTGACGTCGGTCACACGCACCGCCGCAGCACCCTGCGCCGCCGCGATGAGGTTGAACGTCCGTTCCAACGCGATGGCGGCCGCTCGGTTCGCTGCCGAGGCGACGAACAGACGGTTCCCGGCCGCGTCGTACGCACCGTAGACCTTGCGATCGTCGATCTGCGACAGGGCAGCGGCGCGGGAGGCGACCTGACGCGCGTCCAAGGGGTCACCCGGCAGGCCGTTGAGTTGCGCCACCACGGTCGGCGGAGCGACGACGGCTACCGGCACCTCGTGTGGCGTCGGATCGTGGAGAGCGCCGACGTAGGAAAACGCGAATGCGAGCATCAGCACCAGCGCGGGCAAGAGCACCAGCGCGACGGCCTTCGGAGTGGGAGCCATGTTCGCCATCAACGTGCCACCGGGGTTTGACACGCGAAAGGCTGATGCTCTCGCCGCCAGCGTCGCGCCCGTGAGAGCCCTGGCCTGGTCCCCGGGTCCGGCAAGTCCACAGCGCCGGAATCCCACTCACGGTGCGAAACGGGCCGAGCCACGCTGCGGCGCCGACGTGTTCGCAGGTGGGTAGTGAGCGGACGAGAGGCCGCCCGCTTCACGCTGCCCGCCAGCAGACGGCTCTTGCCGCCAGCAGCTGCAAGAGCGGTCCGGGGGGCGGGTCACGCTCGTACTGGGCATAGCGTTGTGTGAGGGCGGCGAGCACCGGACCGGTGGGAGGGCCGTCGTGGATGACCACCTCCCCGACGAGCTGGACCCACCGCAGTCGGGACCAGTCGTCGTCGTAGTGGTCAACCGTCAGGGCCGCGGTTGGCCTCTGGCGCAGCCAGCGAACGCGCGCCAACTCGTCGCGCGATTGCTTGGGCTTGTTGTCGACCGCGGTCCACGCCGCTCCGTCGTGGAGCGCGTAGCTCACCGGCAGAACGCGTGGGCCGCCGGCGTCATCGATGAGGCCGAGGTGGCCGACGCGCTCCTCCTCGAGAAGCCGACAAGCCCACTGGGGGAGCTGCTCTAGAGTCGGAAGGGTCACAAGATCACCGTATAGACGACCGAAGGAGTGGGGATGAACATCGGGATCGGTCTTCCCAACGCGGTTCGCGGTGTCGGTAGGGAGGCGATAGTCGATTGGTCGCGGCGCGCGGAGCGTGTCGGCTTCACGAGCCTCGGCACGATCGATCGGCTCGTGTATCCGAGCTACGAGCCATTGATCTGCCTCGCCGCCGCCGCTGCAGTTACTGAGCGGATCGAGCTGGTCACCGACATTCTCATCGCCCCGCTGCGAACAAACGCGGGTCTACTCGCAAAGCAGGCGGCCACCATCGACTCGCTCTCGGGCGGGCGCCTCACCCTTGGCCTGGCCGTCGGCGGGCGGCCCGACGACTTCGAGGCGAGCGGCGTCGACTTCAGCCGACGCGGCCGCATCTTCGAGCAGCAACTCGCTGATATCTCAGACGTCTGGAGCGGTGCGCGCGGCGTCGGACCAGCCCCTCGGGAGGGAGGGCGCCCAGGGCTCTTGATCGGCGGCACAGCTGACGTCGCCTACCAGCGGGCAGCCAGGTACGGCGACGGCTGGACCATGGGAGGAGGGACGCCCGAAATGTTCGAAGAGGCCCGCGCCAAGTTGACCGCGGCTTGGAGTGCCGCGGGCCGAGAGGGCCGGCCGCGCACGATGGCGCTGTTCTACTTCGCGCTCGGAGAGGGCGCGGACAGGGCGGCCAGCGAGTCGCTGGGCGACTACTACGCCTTCCTCGGTGACTACGCTGAGCGGGTCGTGGCGAGCGCTGCGAAGGACGCCGATACCGTCAGGCAATACCTCAGGGCCTTCGAGGCTGCCGGCGCTGATGACGTGATCTGCTTTCCCGTCTCTACCAACGTCGATCAGGTCGACCGGCTCGCCGAAGCTTCGCTGTAGCCCGAGTCAGGCCGCGTCCGCGCCGAGCGGCTCCGCGATCGCGTCAGCGAGCTGGCGGCGCGAGCTGATCTCAAGCTTCCGGAACAGCAACCCCGTCACGGAGGATGTCGACGGAGTCGTCGATTAAGTGATGCGGGCTACGCGGGAGTGGCCTCGCGCCACGCCACCAGGGCGTCCAATGCCGCGTTGATGACCCTTCCCCGGAAGGTGTCGGTGTCGTTCTCGTGGGGCAGCGGCTCGTCGGGGACAGGAACCTGGAGGAACTCGCACAGCGGCTCCCAGCCTTCGGTGACCTTCCATACGAGCAGGCGCTCTGGCGGGATCGTCTCGCGCACGGCGCGGTTGTGGGCCTCCATCTGCGCTTCCATCTGACTGGGATCGTCGCCGGCGCCGAACGGGGAGCGCTCGCTCCAGAGCATGCGGTGCACGAGCTCCAGGTATCGACGCCAGCGAGGATCGATTTCCCGGCGGGCGTCCGAGAGGTGGCGGATCAGCGAGTCACCCCGGGTGAAGTTCCAGATCGTTTCGCGGTAGCTGTGCTCCCACGCGGCTGCGTCGCGGACGCTCAGCAGCACCTTGGCCTCGGGATGGCGCTCTGCCAGCTCCCGGTAGAAGAAGCCGCCGGGCCAGTCGACGGTGGAGTTGTATCCGGCGAAGATCTCGCCGAACATGTCCTCGCCGTCGAGTGCCCGGTGCCACTGCTCGACGGCGTTCAGGTCCGAGATCAGGTTGACCCAGTGGTAGCACGGGCCGACGCCCAGCTTTTCGAGCGCCAGCTTCTGCGTCAACGTGCCGGTGCGGGGCAGCCCGGCGCCTATCACTTGCATGCAAGTCTCCCGATCGCTTGTAGAAGCTCGCCATCTTCGCCGATCCGCCCGTAAGAACTGTCGAAGGATCCGCTTGCGGCAGGTAACTGAGGCAGGCACCGCCCGTTTGGGCTGGTAAGAGCTAGGTGGAGCGCGGGCGGACCGCGCCCTCAAGACCTTCAGGCAGGCAGCCGATCAATCCCACCAACATGCATCTTCGGAGCGCCCCACGGACGCGCGAGGACGTGCGGCCGGTCCCGCTCGGCCCGCGGCTTCCGCGGATCGCCGGACTGGCGGCGCTCGACCCACGAGCTGAGACGACCCAGCGCGAGGCGCTCGAGCGCCTCGGGCTCGCCGGGGACGAGTTCGCCGAAGGGATCTTCGACCGCTGCGGCGTCGTGACACGCGAGCTGGAGCTCGAGGACGAGTTCCTCGCGAGCAGCCTGCAGGGGCGCACCGCGCGCGTCGAGCAAGCGCTGCTGGACCGTGCGGTCGAGGCCGTTGACCGGCTGGACATCGACCGCCGGACGATTGGGACCGTGCTCACCTCGAGCCTCTACTCGCTCGGCTGCCCGAGCCTTGCCCACCGGCTGATCGAGCACTACGCGCTCGATCCCACGACCGACAAGTACCACGTCACCGCCGTGGGATGTGCGAGCGCCGTACCGCTGCTGCGGCTCGGGGCTCAGATCGTGAACGCCAACCCCTCGCGAGATGTGCTCGTGCTCGCGGCCGAGAGCATGAGCTCGGTCCTCACGCCCTCGGACGGTGAGGACCCGCGCGTAAAGACCGTCGGCTCGGCGATCTTCGGCGACGGATGCGCCGCACTGCGGCTCAGCGGCAGGCGTGACGCGCGCGGGCCCACCGTCCTCGCGACGAGCGTGCACCAGATCCCCGGCACGCTCGACGCCGTAACGCTCACGTGCGACGACCAGGACAGCCATCTCGCTCTCGCACGAGAGCTGCCGCAGATCGCCGGCGAGCAGCTCGCCGCTCCGGTCGAGGCGTTTCTCGACGCGAACCACGTGGGCAGGCGAGAGATCGGGCACTGGATGCTCCACCCGGGGGGACGGCGGATCCTCGAAGAATGCGCCGGGGCGCTCGCACTCGACGACGACGACGTCGCCGTGAGCTGGAAGGCCCTTGCCGCGCACGGCAACGTCGGCACGCCATCGATCTTCTACGTGCTGGACGGCACGATTCGGGAACGCCGCCCTGCTGACGGTGAACTCGGCCTCGTCGTGACGATCGGGCCCGGTGTGACCATCGGCCTGATGCTCCTGAAGTTCTAGCCGGCGCAGGCCGTTGGATTCGGTGGGGCCGGTCCGAGCGGCCCGCTGATGAAACGGAGACGCCGCGGTCTCATTGAGATCCCGCGGTGCCCCTGACGAATTGGCAAGCAGAGCGGACTCGTCGGTGAGGCTCGGCCGTCTCCACCCGTGGCAAGAGCGGCCCCACAGCACGTCGAGCCGCTTCACGACCACAGGCTTTCATCTGTGGTTGCACGTGTCCGGGATGCTCAACCTTCTTGTGCGGATACGCAGACTGGTGGTATAGATTCCATTGTCGTTCAAGAAAATCCCTTCCCGAACGGCAAGTGGGGTGTGCTCCTTTCCCTCTTGGAGCTGCTTCAGGCGCCGCAGCTATCGACGAGAGGCTGCGGCGCCTCCCGTTAACGGCACGGTGCCGGTCGCTGTGGGGGCGGCCGGCACGAGCGAGCTCTAGCTGCGCCGTCCCAGCCGGCGGCCACGAGCCGCCCGAAGCAACCGCCTGGTCGTCGCATCCCGCAGATCGACGATGTGGGAAGCCGTCGCTTCCAGGGCGAACACCGGCACATCGTCCGCGACCGCGTACCCCGGGCCCTCCCTGGCATCCCCCTCCCTCAGCTGGCCGAGCCCCAGCTGCACGCGGGCATACAACGCGAGCTCCTCTTCGGTTTCGAGGTCCTCGCGCCTGACGGCAGCGAGCGGAACGCTGCTGCGCCCGAGTCGCTCGTGCAACGGCTCACGGCCGACCGCCAGGCAATAGACGGCCTGGTCGAGGAGGTTGCGTGTGTCGAGGATCTTGAGAAGCTCGGCGCCGGGTTCTCTCTCGGAGCGGCGTCTCTTAGGAGGCAACGGGCGGGTCCAGAAGCGAGCGCATGTTCGCTCGGTCTCGCAGCGCCACGATGTCGGCGGCGATCGCTTCGAGCGCGTCATCCGACACCTCGACCTGAGCGCCGCCCAGCGGGTGGCGACCGTGGCCCGCGAGGTCCAGACGCATCACCCGAAGGCGAACGTGGTCCAACAGCTTGCGATCGGTGAGCGGGAAGTCGTGGCGCGAGATGCGGCCAAGGACGAGGCTCGCTGCGGCAAGCCGCTCCCACAGCTCATCCGAGCTGACCGCGAGCCTTCGCACAGCCTCGTCGAGCACCTCATAGATGGCAGTCGGGGTCGCCCGGCCGTCGCGTCCACGCGCTTCGTATTCCATCCGTTACGGCCGCGCGTCCAAGCGGAGCTCGCGCGGGGCCGTGTGCTGCGACTCGGGCAGAGTCGCAGCACACGTGTTCACCCCCACTCGGTGACCAGGGAGCGGTCGCCGAACCCTCAGACGCCGTTGGAGGGGAATACAGCCCGACGTCCAAGCCTTGGCCGTCCGCCTTGCTCGCGGCTTCAAACCCGTACCTCACCGACCGCTCGCCCGGGCGCGGCGGAAGAAACCCGGTCAGCGTCGCCTCCGGTGGGAGGCCCAACCGCGCCCTGCCGCACCACGTCCTGCAGCGCTGCGGCGAGCTCGTCTTCGGCGTGCCCCATCGCGGCGTAGGCGCGCTCGAGCCGTGCCCACGCAAGACGCTCGTCGCTCGATGCGGAACCCCAAATCCTCATAGCCGCGGCTTTCGCCGGCCGTCCCCCTGCTTTGCGATCTGAAACGAAACGGGATCGAATCAGTCGTGGGGTGCATTGTCAAGATGCAGGCGCAAAATTCGCTGCAACTAAGGGATGTGTGACATCAGACGGAGGCTGCTTCCATTGATAACTACCTCGAGTGAACGGGAAAGGTACGCAAAGGCGGTACCCCGCCCCGCGACGAGGCTGTCAGGAGGCCTTACGGGGGGAGCCTGGGAGAGCCGGGCCTAGCTGAGACTGCGCGGCTCGAGACGGGCATCGGCGGGCCTTCTGGGTGGAGTCGCGCCGGCTTGCACGAGGCGCTGCCACGCCGCGGCGTCGAGAGGGCGGTCGAGCGAGCGCGCAGGCCCCGGCGATCTCAGCGGCCCCTTCCGCCACCCCTGCTGCAGCCCTGGGTTTGGCGTTCGACCCGGGCGCCCATCGCGGGGGTCGTGCTCGTCGAACGCCTTCTCCCGAGTCGAGGCATCTGCGACGGTCGGCCGGGCTCGCGGAGGTTGACAGATCCATACGGGGTCCCGTTCGACGAGCGTCGTGGCTGCGCTCCGCACGCTCTGCCGCCGGACAGAGCGCGCTTCCCCAATTCGTCTGCGTGTCCCGGCCGCGATGATCGGGCGCACGGTTGTTGAACAAAACTGAACGAAATAGGTATGCAAAAAGCCTGCGCCTGTGTCCGCCGGTCTGGGTTTGGCAGAGACGCCAGAATGTCGCTTATTATCAAGCTTATATCAAGCTTTTCGGGCCAAAATGACGGACCGGCCAATGGTGTACACTCGCCTCCATGAAAGACAGCAGTCGCAATTCTCGGGGATATGGGCGGCGGTCGGATCGTCGATGACGGGACTCCGTCTCGCTACGTCCCGGAGGCATCGGGCGCCGCGATCGGCGCGCGTACTCGGAGGCGTCCCGCTCAGCGTGAGCGGCTGATCCAGGCCATGATCGAACTCGCGGCGGAGCGCGGTTTCCGCGAGGTCACCGTCGCCGGCGTGAGCTCTCGCGCCGGCGTCTCGAGCGCGACGTTCTACGAGCAGTTTCCGAACAAGGAAGCCTGCCTGGTCTCTGCGCACCTGGAGAGCGCCGAACGCGTCTTGCGAACGACCCGTGGCGCGATCGACGAGCTGCAGCGTTCGGGCGTGCGCACGCCCGAGGCGCTGCGCGCCGCGCTGAAGACCTTGATGGTCACGATCCAGCGCGAGCCCGACGCCGCGAGAGTCCTGTTCATCGAGAGCCTGTCGGGCGCCCCGAGGCTGCGCGAGGAGAGCGTGCGCGTTCTTGATCGTATGGAGTCCGGCACCGAAGCCGCGATCGACTCGGTGGCATCGGAGGACGGGCCGATCGACCTGCCGGCAATCGCGATCGTCGGGGCCGTGCGCAACATCGTTTCGCGCCGGCTGCGGGTCCATGGTGAAGATCGTCTTCTGAGGACCGTCGACCCGCTGGCCGAGTGGATCATGAGCTACCAGCTGCCGGCGGGTTCCTCGCGCTGGACCAACCAGCCTCGCTTCGTCAGGGGCATCCAGGTGACGACGGTGGGCGGGGCGGCCGAATTCGAGTCGTTCCGCCGCGCGCGCCTTCCGCGGGGGCGCCACGGCCTGACACCGGGGCAGGTGATCCGCAGCCAGCGCACGCGGATCATCGCGGCGACCGCCGAGGTAACGATGGAGAAGGGCTACGCCGCGACGACCGTCGCCGACATCGTCGCCGCGGCCGGCGTCGCGAAGGACGCTTTCTACGAGCACTTCCAGGACAAGGAACACGCCTTCCTGGAGGCCCAGCAGCATCCCACGCAGTTCATCCTCGACCGCTGCGCCGAAGCCTACTTCCGCGTGCCCGACTGGCCGCACAGGCTTTGGAATCACCTCGAGACGCTCACCCGGCTGATTGCCGAGAACCACGCGATCTCGCACCTCCGACTCGTCGAGTGCTACGCGGCGGGCCCGGCGGCCGTCCAGCGGGCCGAGGAGATCACGCGCGCTTTCAACATCTTCCTCGAGGAGGGTTACGGATATGCCGGCGGGCATCGGCAGCGCCCGCACCTGTTCTCGGAGGCGATCACGGGCGCGATCTTCGAGATCATCCGCACCCACACCTCGCGCGGTGAGCCCTGGCGACTGGTCGGGCTGGTTCCACAGTTGACTTACCTGGGGCTCGCACCGTTTCTCGGTGCTGCGGAGGCCATCGAGCTGGTCGAGCAGATCGCCCAGGCACCCGCGACAGTTCGCGCCTGATTGAGCTCACGAGTGGGCGAGGGGGTGGGCGAGGGCCACATACGCGGCGATGGCCGCGCTGCCGCGCGTATGCGCGTCGTGGCCGCGACCAAGGAGGAGGTCGCCCAGCGCGGTTACGCGGCGACGAGCGTGAGCTCGATCGCGCGGCGCGCCCGTGTCACGCGCCCGGCCCTCTATCAGCTGTTCGCCGACAAGGAAGCGTGCCTGCTGGCGGCGTTCGAGGAGGTCGCGGCCGCCGTCTTGAGCGAGGTGACGGCGGCGCTCGAAGACGGAGCTCCAGAGGACGCCCACCGCCGTCTCGTGAGGGTGTTCGCGCGGCTCGCCCGTGAGCGGCCCGGCGATTTCGTGCTCGTGACCCAAGAGGCGATGGGGGCCGGCCCTCGCGCGTTGCAGCGACGTGAGGCGCTCGTCGAGGAGCTCCGTGAGCGGCTCGAGTCGTGCTGGGGCCAGGCACGAGACACCGCACTCGTTCCCGACCTTCCCCCGTTGCTCGTGATCGGCGGCGTCATCCGTTACTTCGGCATGGCCCTGAGGCATGGCTCGGTCGACTGGGAGCGAGACGCCGGTGAGCTCGAGGCGTGGTTGGAGGCCTACGCTGTGCCGGGCGCGCGACGCGTGTGGCGCGATCTTGACCCGGAGCGAGGGCTCGCGCCGCCGGCCGGTGTGATGGGGAACGGGATCCGCGCGCCCCGTCACCTGCCGCGGCGGGGAGAGGTCTCGGCGATCGCCTATCAGGCGATCGAGCGCGAACACATCGTCCACGCCGCCGCGGCGCTCGTCAGCGAACGCGGCTTCGACACAACCTCGGTCGCCGAAATCGCCGCCGCCGCCGGTATTCCCCGGGAGGCCTTCTACCGTCAGTTCGACAGCAAGCGGGCGGCCGTCGACGCTGCGGCGACCGTGCTGTTCGAACAATCGATCGCGGCGATGGGCGGGGCGTACTTCGCCGCGGGCGCGACATGGGCGGACCGCATTTGGCAAAGCTCGTGGGCCTTGACCACGGTGCTCAGCAGCGCTCCGAGCTTCGCCCACGTCGCGTTCATCGATGCCTATGCCCCAGACCGTGAAAGCGCGCGGCGCGCCGACGAGCTGTTCTTGGGCTTCACGATCTTCTTGACCGAGGGCGCCGAGGGCACCTCCGCGCGCCGTGTCTCGAGCCTCACCTCACGAGCCGTCACGGGCGCGATGATCGAGCTCGGCGCTACCTGCTCCGCGCGCGGGGCGGTCTCAGACCTGCCGGGGCTGGTGCCACTCGGCGTGCTGCTTGCGATCGCACCGTATGTCGGAATCGAGCAGGCGAACGCGTTCGTGAAAGGGAAGAGGGAGAGCCGATAGCGGCGGGTTGAGAGGTTGACACTGACCACTCCGGCTCGTTACATTCATGTCAACCTGCGCGGTAGGCGAACTTGACCGCACGGGGGAGGAGGAGGGAGCAGGTTGGCGTCGTCGACGACCGTGAAACGGTGTGGTCGCAGTTCGTTCGGCTGCTGTATTGTGGCGGTCCGGGATCTCGATGCCACCGAGCGCACGCAAGCCGACCCGTCCGCGCGCGCAGCGCGAGACCTCTCCCGCAGACGATCAGGCCGGCGCCCGCGGAAAGCCCCAACGCGAGCGCTTGGTCAACGCGATGATCGAGCTTTCGGCCAAGGGCGGCTACCAGGCCGTGAGCATCGCGCAGATCAGCTCCCGGGCGGGAGTGTCGAGTCAGACCTTCTACGAGCAGTTCGAGGACAAGGAAGACTGTTTGATGGCCGCCTACCAGGCGGCACGAGACCGCGTTCTCCTCGAGACGCCGACACGGAGCGTGCCCCGAGCGCTGGCCGGACGCGGCGCGGCAGTCCCTATCGAGCCTGAGCGACCGACTCCAGCACGACCCGGATGCCGGCAGCATGGTCTTCGTGGAGGCGCTCGCGGGCGAGCAGCGGATGCGTCAGCGTCGCGAGACGCTGCTCGCGCAGGAGGAGGCGACGGCGGCCTCGTACCTCGGCCGCCAGCCGAGCGGCGGCACCACGCTGGACATCCCCGTCGCTGCGCTGGAGGGGGCGCGCCGCTACCTGATCTCGCGCCATCTGCGCACCCACAGCGTCGATCTGCTCCCCGGGATCGTCGAGGACCTCGTCTCTTGGATGCAGTGCTACGAGGTGCCGGCGCAGGCGGCGCGCTGGAGCGATTCGCCGGAGGCGGTGCTCTCAGCGGGGGCGGCGCGCCGGAGCGTGAAGCTGCCCGATCAACTGCTCGTACCGCCGCGCAAACTCCCGCGCGGGCGGCACAACCTGCCGCCGGCGATGGTCGCACGCAGCCGCCGCGCGCGCATCATCGCCGGAACGGCCGACGTGATGCTCACGAAGGGCTACGCCAACGCGAGCATCACCGACATCGTGGCGGCTGCCGGCGTCGCGCGCGACGTCTTCTACGAACACTTCGAAAACAAGCAGCACGCGTTTCTCGAGACCCAGCAGTTCGTCACGCAGGCGGTGCTCGAGGTGTGCGGCAGTGCGTACTTCAGCGGCCGGGACTGGCCGGAGCGCATCTGGCTCGGCCTCGGATCGCTGTGCGGGCTCGTCGCAGTCTTCCCGGCGCTGGGCTACGTACGGATCGTGGAGTGCTACGCCGCCGGCCCAGTCGCGGTCCGTGGCACCGAGGAACTGCTGCGGACGGCTGCGCTGTTCCTCGAGGAAGGCTATTCCTACAGCGAGCGCGCGGAAGCGCTGCCGAAGACGGCTTCGCTGGCGATCGCAGGAGCGATCTTCGAGCTGATCTACCGGCTCGTCGCGAAGGGCGATGCGGCCGCCGTGCCTCGGCACCTGCCGATGCTCACCTACATCGCCCTGGCGCCCTTCGTCGGCACGGAGAAGGCCGTTGAGCTCGTCGAGACATTCCCGAACGCGTCGTGAGGGACGATGGCCGCGCGGCACGTGACCGGCGGCCGGTCTGGCGCTCTGGCGACGCCTGAGGAGCGCCGCGCGCTCCAGGGTGCGACGTTCCCCCAGCAGCGCGAGCGCCTGCTCGGCGCGATGGTCGAGATCGTCGCCGATGGCGGCTACGCCCGTACGAGCATCGGGGAACTCGCCCGACGCGCGGGTGTCTCGCGGGCCACGTTCTACGAGCTCTTCCACGACAAGGGCGATTGCTTCATCGCGGCCTTCGCCGAGCAGGAGTCACGGTTGAGAGACGTGCTCGAGGCCGACGAGCACGACTGGCCGGACCGCGCGCTCGAGGCGGTGCTGGAGCGGCTGGTCTCCTTCGCCTCCGAGCACCCGCGGTCCTTCGAGTTCATGTTCCACGAGGCTCTGCTCGCGGGGCCCGAGGCGAGCCGGCGAAGGGATGAGCTGGGGCGCTGGATCCTCGAGCGGGTGCGCGAGCGCGAAGCTCACGCCGGCGACGGCCTTGCGCCGCTGTCCGCCCCGCCGCAACTGCTCCTGGGGGCGGTGCTGCGGCTGGTGACGATGCACACCAAGCGAGACTCGCTCGAGCCGCAGCGGCTCTCGACGGAACTGGCCGATTTGGTCGCTTGCTATCGCGGATCGGACGGGGGCCTGAGATGGCAGGCGCTTGTCCCGGTTCCCCACCTGACCCGCGAGCCCGCTGTGGTCGGAGACCCCGAGGTGCTCCGCCGATCGGTGCCGAAGGGCCGGCACGGTCTCTCTGCTGACGCGCTGCGCGCGTTGCAGCGCGAACGGATCGCCTATGGCACGGCGCAGGCGATCCACAGCAAGGGCTACGCCGACGCGACGGTGAGCGACATCGTGGCGAGCTCGGGCGTCTCCCGTGACGTCTTCTACGCCGAGTTCCACGACAAGTACGAAGCGTTCGAGGAGGCGGCCAAGCTCGTCTTCGAACAGCTGCTCGCGACGATGGCGAGCGCGTACTACGGAACGACGACGTCGTGGCCCGAACGGGTGTTCAGCACCGGCGAGGCGTTCGTCCGGTTCCTCGAGGATTACCCGGTGCTGGCCCACTTCCTGTTCGTCGGAACGAGCTCGCCGCACCCGCAGGTCGATCGCGTGAACGAGTACGTGCTGGCGTTCAAGGTGTTCATCGAGGACGGATTCGCGTACGGCGAGCGAGCAGGAGAGGTCCCGATGGTGGCCTCAGAGGCGCTCGTCTGCGCGGTGCTGGCGATCGTCACCTACCAGATCCGCGAGGACCGGGTCCGAGAACTGCGCGGGTTGATCCCGGCGATCGTCTACACCGTGATCGCGCCGTTCCTCGGGCGCAAGGAGGCCGATGCGTTCATCGAGCAGCGGACACAGGTCGCGCTAGAAGCCGTCTGATCGGCGCCGGCTCGTCACCCGCCGACGCGGCGCGCGCCGACACGTTGTAGGAAGGCCCAGCCGGCCTTGCCATGCGGCGTCCGGCGCTGATTGACCCTAAGAAACGGCCGATTTTTCAAGGGTTTCGCGACTAAACACGCAGGCCGCCCGATGTCCATCTCGCAAACAACGACCGTGTGGTTTCAGTGATCAGCATACCTATCGGTTTCTCGCCTTATTTTCCCGGGCTCTTGACGCGACGCGTGCACCTGTGCTTAGATGACACCCGCGTTCAGTCGCGTAGTGGAGGAGGGGAGTCAGAGTCGTGGGAAGCTCACAGGCCGACCAGGTTCGGCCGGGACACGCAAGTTCAGCGGCGTCAAGTCGCACCTCGGAGCCGCGTTCGCAGCTCGCCGATCTGCACCGCGCGCGCATCCTCGCGGGGACGGCGCGGACGCTCGACAATCGAGGCTACGCGGCGACCACCGTCACGATGGTCATCGAGACCGCGCGCGTCTCACGCAGTCGCTTCTACGAGCTGTTCAGCGGGTCCGACTCGTGCATCTCGGCGCTGCTCGAGGAGCTCGTCGGGTTCGTCGAGCACCACCTCCGCGAGCGCCGCATCGACGAGCTGCCCTGGGACGAGCGTGTGCGCCAAGGCGCTGTGGGTGATCCTCTCGTGCCTGGACCAGGAGCCGCTGCTCGCGCGCGCGTGCGTGCTCCACTCGGTCGGCGCGAGCGGGCCCGCCGCCGAGCGTCGCGAGCAGGTGATCGCATCGCTCGTCGACCAGGTCGACGCCGGCCGTGAGATCTCCGGCAGCGACAACACGACGCCGATGACGGCCGAGGGCGTCGTCGGCGCAGCGACGCGCCTCGTCTACTCGCGCCTTGCCAATCGTGAGCCCTCGCCCGTCACGGACCTCTTCGCGGAGCTGACCGGGCTGATCCTGCTGCCGTATCTCGGCGCCGATGAGGTCCGCAGCATCCAGAGCCGTCCCTCTCCCGCCCCCGTGGCGGTGGATGGCAGCAACCCCTTGGGCGGGGCGCTCGACACAAGTGCAGAGGCCACCGATCCGCTCAAAGGGATCGCGATTCGTGTCACGCAGCGCACGGCGCTCGCTCTTCAGGCAGTCTCGCAGCACCCCGGCGCGAGCAACCGGGCCGTTGCCAGCCGCGCCGGGATCAGCGACCCGGGGCAGGCGTCGAAGCTTCTCGCACGACTCGAGCGCCTCGGCCTGATCACCAACGAAGCGGTCACGGGCACGAAGTGGGAGCTCAACTCCTGGGCGCTGACGCCGGCGGGCAACCGAGTCGTTCAACTGCTCGGAGGGCGGGCCAGTGTAAGAAGCCCGGAGGTCCCGCCGATGGCCTCCCTTGTCGGGGCGGAAGGGGCGTGAGGAAATGAGCGCTCACGGCCTTGACACCGTTACCCGCCCGCGTCCGAAGACGGCAATCTTGACACCACTGTGCCACCGTGTGATCGTCACTGACACTTCGGGGGCATGGTGTCAGGCGGGCCGAATGAAATCTGCCGCGCTTGTGCCGGCCTCAAGCGAGGGAAACCACGGACTGGGAGAGGAAAACCACCAAGGAAGGCAAGCCAAGGCCAACTGGATGGCAACGGCGACCTTTCCCTTCCGAAGGACGGCACAAGCTCCGCGCCGCGGAGCAGCCGGTAGAGCGTTCGATGCCAGCCGTGGGGCTGGGGGAGAGCGGGCCAGCCGGGGCCAGATGCCCTGGGGGGTCGCAGGAAGCAAAGAGAGGTGCCCGAGCGGTTTGACCGCCCGGACACCTCGCTCGTTCAAGTCAAGGATAGCAAGGAGAGGATCTAAGTGAGACATCTGAAAGTTTCATCTGAGGACCCTGAGGACCCTGGGGCTCTGTCTGGTCGCGGTCTTCGCGGTGGGAGCGCTTTCCGCGAGTTCGGCGATGGCGAAAAAAGAAACCAACGAATTCGCCAAATTCCGGCAATGTCCGCTGAACTTCCCTGAAGAACTCAGCGGCTGCATCTACGCCAAAACCGGACCGGAAGCCTTCTTCCAGGCCGGCAACGTGACCGTCCACTTCGTGAAACCGATCACGCTTCAAATCGGCTTCAAGGAAAACGAAGAAACCGGCTTCCTGCAGCCCATCGAGGCCGAAAACGACCAGTCCGTGACCAAGGTCAACGAGCCGGCACCGCCGCTCAACGAAGACATCAACGCTGAACTCTTGCCTGAACCAGAAAAAGCCCGGTATGAAGAATATCTGGCGTCGGGCGGGTCTCTGAAGTCGACCGCGACGATCGAACTCGCGCGGCCTACCCGCGAGATGACACTCAACGAGGCGGCGCTGCTGTCCGAAACCAACACCACCTCGCTGGGCTTCCCGGTCATGATCCACCTGAACAACAAGTTCGTCGGAAAGGACTGCTACGTCGGCGGGACTAACAACCCGATCAACGTGCCGTTCATCACGGGCGAAACCGAACCGCCGCCGCCGAACAAACCGATCCACGGCGCGCTCGGAAAAATCCGTGTCGTCGGCGGAGGCCAGATCCTCAAAATCGACGGCGACCGTCTCGTCAACAACTCCTACGCCTCTCCCGGCGTGCAGGGTTGCGGTATCGAAGGCGGCGCGGATGAAGCCATGAACTCGGCGATGGGTCTGCCGTCGGCTGCAGGCAACAACACCACCGAACTGGTCGGCGAACTCAACCAGGCTGGTGCGGAAGCCGTGCGGGAACACATCAAACGGTAGGTAAGCGGACGAATGAGCCGATCGGCTGTTGACGAGCGGCTCATGCACGGGGCCCGCCAATCATGAGGCGGGCCCTGTGCCCATCCCGGACGACCGCAACGTACAAAACTGCGATGACGGAAAGGCAGCAGTGATGAAACAGTTGAAGACAGCGGGCGCGTGCCTGATAGCGCTCAGCCTCTGCGCCGCGATGGCCGCGAGCGCGTCGGCCTTCTCACCGCCGGAAATCGGCCGTTGCGTCAAAGTTCCGGCCGGCACAGGCAAATTCACCAGCGCCAGTTGCATCAAAGAAAAAGCGGGCAAGAGCTTCGAATGGCTTCCGGGCGCGGTAAAAGCGAAATTCCACACGACGGGTGGCGTAGGCACCCTGTCGACGCTCTCGGGCACTACCGTCACCTGCAAAACGCAGGAAAGCGGCGGCGAATACAACTCGCCCAAAACCGTCACAGGCGTGACGGTGACATTCACGGGCTGCGAATCGGCCGGCTTCCACTGCACGACCGCAGGCAGCGCGGTCGGTGAAATCGTGACGAACCCGTTGGAAGGCAGAATCGGCTTCGAAAACAAACTCAAAAAGAAGGTCGCGTTCGACCTCTTTCCGACGCCGGCCGACGAAGGTCTCTATGTGACCTTCAACTGCGGAGCCTCCCTCCACATCACTGTAGGGGGCTCTGTCCTGGTCAACATTCCGGCGGACAAAATGCTGACCACGCTGACGTTGAAATACTCGCAGAAAAACGGCATTCAGAAAGTGACGCACTTCGAAGGGGAACCGAATGACGTGCTGATCACGGAAATCAACGGCATCAAACCGGAACAGTCCGGCATAACGATCACTCGACGCAGACCGGCGAAGAACCGTTGGAGGCCAACGCGGTCTTCTAGAGCGCAGGGCTGCGCGCGGAACGGTGGTGCGGGGTGGCGTACCTCCCCGCACCACGATTCGCGAGGGCAGCATCGAGCGGGCGCAACGGACGGGGCGCGACAGGATCGTCAGGAGACAAGCAGATGCGGCGCGAAGCTAGGCACAGACAGGGTGCGACGCGACTCCGGCCGGCCGGCGCTCCGGGCTGGCGATCGCGGGCCCGTCGCTGCCTGCTAGCGGTGTGCAGCGTGCCGCTCCTGCTCCTTCTGTCGAGCACCTCGGCGGTGGCCTCGAGCCAGCGGGGGCACACTTTCAAGCTCTCATTCGCCGGACCCGGAGCGGGGGCCGGGCAGCTGTCCGAACCGGCCGGGGTTGCGATCGACGAAGCGAGCGGCGACGTGTATGTGGTCGACCGTGCCAACAACCGACTCGAGCGGTTCGACGTGGACGGGCACTTCATCGCCGCCTGGGGTTTCGGGGTCACCGACGGCGCAAAACAGTATGAGGTCTGCGAAACGACCTGCGGCGCAGGCATCCCAGGCTCGGGAAAAGGTCAGTTCCATTCGCCGGAAGCGGTCGCCGTCGACAACTCCACGAGCCCATCTGATCCGTCCAAAGGTGACGTCTATGTGGTGACCGACGCGCGGACCGAACACTCGCGCCTCACAAAGTTCACGGCCGATGGAGAACCACTCGGCTCGCTCAAACAGGAAGGCGAAGAAGCAAAATGGGAAGGCGCCCTCGACGGGGTATCCGTGGACGCCTCCGGGCGAGTCTGGGTCTATCGGGGCGCCGAAGCGGAAGGGTTCGTGGAACGGTTCGGCGACGACCTCAAAAATCAGTTCCAAGAACCCGTGCTCGAACCGTTCGAGGCGTCCGTCATATGCCCGAAACCAGGCTTCGCGGTCGACGGCGCCGGCGAACATCTGTACATCGGTCACGAACGTGAAGACCGCGAAGGCTTCTGTCCCCAGGAAGAAGGTGAGCCGCCGCGGCCCGTCGTCACCGCGAAGCTGACGCTCACGGGCGAAACACTCGAACGTGACCTCGCCGCCCTCGATCCGCAGGCAAGCAGTGCGGTCGCCACGGAATCGTCTACCGGTGATGTGTACGTGAGCAACGGCGGCGTTGTTACGGCGTTCGACGGAGCGGGGTCTGTGATCGACCGGCTGACGCTGCCCGGCGCGGATCCGGCGGCCCGTGGCATCGCCGCAAACGCCGCAACCGGCGACGTTTACGTAGCCGACGGGGCCAACGGGACGGTCGACGTCTTCGAGCCGGAACCAGCCGGCGAGCCGACCGTCAGCGAACTGGCCGCTGAAGACCTGACCTCGACTTCGACGCAGCTGAGCGCTCAGGTCGACCCCCGCGGCGCCGACACCCACTACTACTTCCAGTACGGCACCGCAGACTGCGTGACGAGCCCGCAGTCCTGCACCGACATTCCGGCTCCGCCCGGCACGGACGTCGGTGCGAGCTTCGCCGACCAGCCCGCGACCGTGACGCTGGAAGGCCTCAGCCCGAGCACGACCTACTTCTACCGGATCGTCGCAACCAACGAACACGGCGAGGCCCACGGCGCAGACACGTTCGGGAGCTTGACCACGCTGCCCAGCGCGCAGGGGCTCCTGCCGGACAACCGAGCTTGGGAGATGGTCTCACCGGCCGAAAAGGATGGATCGGGAATCGAACCCATGCGCAAAGAAGGCGGCCTGATCCAAGCGTCGGAAGACGGCGGATCGATCACCTACGTGGCGAACGGGCCTATCGTGCCCGAACCGGAAGGCAACAGGGCGCCATATCCCGTGCAGGCGATCGCCACGCGCAGCGGCTCGGGATGGTCATCGCAGCAGATCACGACCCCCCGCCTCAAGGGCGAGGGCTACATACCCGGAGAAGCGCCCGAGTACCGATTCTTCTCTTCCGATCTCGCCCGGAGCCTGGTCCAACCGGACAACCAGTCCGCCGTTGAACCACTGGAACAGCCCCCCCTCGCCCCGGGGGCAACGGAAAAAACGATGTACGTCCGCGATACGGCGACGGGGGGATACCTGGCACTCGTCACGCCCGAAAGCGACACGGCCGGCACCAAATTTGGCCAGAAGCTCGAATTCGTGGACGCGACTTCGGACCTCAGCCACGTCGTTCTGTCCTCGCAGGTGTCGCTGATCGCAGGCCAGGCGGCCGGGCTGTACGAGTGGCAGGCCGGGGCGCCGCTGCTGCCGGTGAGCGTCCTGCCCGACGGCGCGCCTGCGCTCGAACCCGAACTGGGCGCCGAAAACCACAACGTTCGCGGTGCCGTCTCGGGCGACGGGACACGCATCGTATGGACGGGCGAAAGCGAAGTTCAGGCCGGCGAAGAAACGGAAACCGTCAGGCATCTCTACCTGCGGGACACCGCAAAGCAACAGACCGTGCAGGTCGACGCCGCCGTCCCGGGAGTTCAGGAACCGGGTGAAGAAGAAAGCGAAGTGGGCTTCCAAGCGGCGAGCGCCGACGCCACACGGATCTTCTTTACCGACACAGCCCGGCTGACCGAAGACTCGAATCTGGCGCCGGTCAACACAGGGATCGAACCGAACCCCGCCGACCTCTATGAATGCCGGGTCGTCGAAGTGGCTGGATCGCTCGGTTGCGCACTGAGAGATCTCACCGTCGATCAGCGCGCTCACGAAAGCGCGGAAGTGCTCAACGTCCTCCCGGCCGTCAGCGACGACGGAGCCTACGTGTACTTCGTCGCGAACGGGGTCCTCGCGCCGGGCGCGCGACCCGGGGACTGCGTTCCCGTCGACCAGGACGTGGCGGCACCGGGCGCGACGTGCAATCTCTACGTCTCTCACGATGGTGCGACGACGTTCATCGCGACCCTGTCGAACGAAGACTCCGGCGACTGGGGCAGCGCCGAGGGTGCCGGTGGGCGAGTACGGCTCGTCGAGCCGCGGCCCGACCTCGCGAGCGTGACCGCCGGCGCCTCGCCCAGTGGCCGGTTCTTCGCCTTCATGTCGAACCGCGAACTGACCCACTACGACAACCGTGACGCGAATCCCGCCGCGAAGGAAGCCCGCGACGAGGAGGTCTTCCTGTACGACGCGAGCTCGAAGCTGCTCGTCTGCGCCTCGTGTAACCCGACCGGGGCGCGCCCGCACGGGGTGCTCGACACCGAAAACGCCGGCGAAGGCCTCGGTCTCCTGGTCGATCGCGCCCAAGACTGGGTGCAGGAACCGGCGGCGAAGGCGCCGACAGCCCACTGGCTCGCCGGCAGTCTGCCGGGATGGTCGCCGCTTGGCATCGAGAGCGCCGCCCAGGCTCTCCACCAGCCGCGCTACGTCTCCGACAGCGGACGCCTCTTCTTCAACAGCGCCGATCCGCTGGTTGCGGTCGAACACGCGCAGACGCGCTCGGAGATCGTCGACGGCGAACCGGTCCAGGTGGGCGTCGAGAACGTGTACGAGTACAACCCGCAGGGCGTGGGCGCCTGCGAACAGGCAAGTGGCTGTGTGGGTCTGATGTCCTCGGGCACCGCCGCCGAGGAATCGGCCTTCGTCGACGCGAGCGCCGACGGCGCGGACGTCTTCTTCGTCACGGCCCAGACCCTCGTCGCGTCTGACAGAGACAGCAGCTTTGACCTCTACGACGCTCGAGTCTGCACGGTCTCATCGCCCTGCCTGACCTCGGAAGGCGCGTCGTCGACCCCTTGCGAAAGCAGCGAAACGTGCCGGCCGACGGGCGCGGACCCGCCAGCCGCCTCGACCCCCTCCGGGACCGCGACGGTCTCCGGCACGGGCAACGTCCCGAGCGTCAAGGTGCTCGACCAAAAGACCACCTCGAAACCGAAGCCGGAAACCCGCCGGCAGAAGCTGAAAAAGGCTCTCAAGCTGTGCCGCGCACACTTTAAGCACTCCAAGAAGCGGAGGGTTGCCTGCGAAGTCCGTGCCTTGCACAGATACGGGGCCAAGAAGGCGGCCAGCCACCGAAGTCGAGGACGAAGGTGACCGGGCTCCGGTTGCCGGCGAGGACGGCGCGGGCGATTCGCCGAGCGGTGCCCGTGGCGTGTGCGCTGCTGGGCATCCTCGGTGCCGGCGCCGCCGAGGCTCAGGTGCAGGGGCCGTGGTGGCGGATCTCCTCGAACGCCGCGCCGACATTCCTGCGACCGGGCGATAGCGAAGACCTCGTCTTTGCGTCGGCAAGCAACATCGGCGACGGCGACGCGCCCGGAGGAAAACAGACGATCACGATCACGGACAAATTGCCGGACGGTCTAACGCCGACCTCAATAAAACTGATCTCGTCGGCCGCCGGCGAGGAAGGCGTGTGCGACCCTCTGCCGGCCCTTCGCTGCACCTTCTCGGACGACGTATCGCCCTACGTTCGCATCGAAGCTCGGATCACGGTCAAAGTCGCGTCGGACCTGTCGCCCGGCGAACTGGCCAACGTGGTCGAAGTCGAAGGAGGCGAAACTCCTCGCGCGACGCGCACTCAGCTGTTGAAGATCGCGGATCAGCCGACGCCGTTCGGGGTGCAGAGTGTCGAACTGACGCCGGAAGACGAAAGCGGAGGACCCGAAGGTCAGGCCGGATCGCACCCGTTCCAGCTGACCACGACGCTCGACCTCAATCAGACGCTCGAAGCGGGCGGGCGAGGTTTCGAACCGGCGGCACCGCAACTGCTGAAGAACCTGCATTTCAATCTGCCCCCCGGCCTGGTCGGAAACCCGCAGGCGACGCCCAAGTGCTCTGATCTGGACTTCTCGACCGTCGCTGATGCCGATACCAACCTGTGCCCGGCCGAGTCGGTCGTCGGAGCTGCCCTGGTCACGCTCAACGAACCTGTGAACTTCGCCTACAGCACCGTCGCAGTCCCGGTGTTCAACCTCACGCCGGCACCGGGTGAGCCCGCGCGCTTCGGATTCGAGGCGTTCCGGGTCCCCGTTGTGTTCGACACGGCGGTGCGCACGGGCGGGGACTACAGCGTCCAGGTCAACATCAGCAACGCGACGTCGGTCGCACAGGTGCTGGGGAGCCAGGTGACGTTCTGGGGCGAACCCGGAGATCCACGCCACGACGCGTCGCGGGGCTGGTCCTGCGTCGCCGGTGGCAAGTCGGGCCCCGCGGGCGGTGTCTGCGAGCCGCCGGTCCCGCGACCGACGACCCCGTTCCTGCGACTCCCGACGTTCTGCGGGGGGCCGTTGAGCACAACGCTGACCGGAGACTCGTGGTCCGGGGGCACTCTCGAAGGCTCGTCGAGTATCCCGGCGCTTACGGGATGCGAAGCCCTGCCGTTCGAACCGACGATCGACGTCCAGGCCGAAGAACGGGCGGCCGACACCCCAACCGGTCTCGTAGTGTCCGTGAAAGCGCCTCAGAACGGGCTGCTGGAAGCAAAAAAGCTCGCCGAGGCTGACGTCCGCAGCACCACCGTCACGCTTCCCGAGGGCGTCGAGGTGAGCCCGTCAGCGGCAAATGGCCTGCAGGCCTGCTCCATGGGACAGGTCGGCTTCACTGGACGCGACGCCGAAACGAACGCGCTCGACTTCACACCTGATCCCGCGAGCTGTCCCGATGCTTCCAAGCTTGGGCTCGTCCGGATCCGAACCCCCCTGTTGCCGAACGACGTCGAAGGCTCCGTCTATCTCGCCGCACAGGACGCGAACCCGTTCGGCTCGCTGATCGCGTTGTATATCGTCGCGCGCGACCCGGTCTCGGGCGTGCTGGTGAAGCTCGCGGGCGAAGGTCGACTGAACGAACAGACGGGCCAGATCACGACGACATTCCAGAGCACGCCTCAGGTCCCGTTCGAAGAACTGAAGCTGCAGCTGTTCGGCGGCCCGCGCGCGTCCGTCAGCACGCCGTCGCTGTGCTCTGGAGCCTACGTGACAAAGGCGGAATTCACGCCGTGGTCGCAGGACATCGTCACGGACTCCAGTTCCGATCCGGCGGGATTCACGATCAACTCAGGCGCGGAAAGTGCCCCCTGCGCCAACCCGCAGCCGTTCGCCCCCGGATTCGATGCCGAGAGCCAGATCGTGCAGGCAGCCGCCTTCACACCGTTCAACCTCACGATCACCCATCCTGACGCCGATCAGCCTCTCCAGAGCGTGACGGTCCACCTTCCCCCCGGCGTCGCTGCGATACTCGCGAACGTCACGCCTTGCGCCGAACCTCCGGCGCAACAGGAATGGGCGTGCGGGCCGGATAGCCTGGTCGGGCATTCGAGCGCAAGCTCGGGCCTGGGCCCCGCTCCGGTTTCGCTTCCAGGCCGGGTCTATCTGACGGTGGGCTACAACGGGGCGCCGTTTGGCCTGCTGGTCGTGACGCCGGCAGTGGCGGGCCCGTTCAACCTCGGCAATGTCGACATCCGGTCACGGATCAACGTCGATCCGAACACCGCGGCGGTGACGATCACGAGCGACCCGTTCCCCGCCTTCGTGAAAGGTGTGCCGTCTCAGATCAAACAGATCAACGTCTCGGTCGACCGGCCGGGCTTCCAGTTCAACCCGACGAGCTGCGCGCCGATGCACATCACCGGGACGCTGACGGGCGCCGGCGGGGGCAGCGAGGCGGTCTCTTCGCCGTTCCAGGTCACTGGCTGCCAGAGCCTGCCGTTCGCTCCCAAGCTGGCGGCATCGGCCGGCGGCCACGGCACGCGGATCGATGGCACTGGCTTCACGGTCCGCGTCAAATCTGCCGGGCTCGGGCAATCCAACATCGCCAAAGTCCGACTGCAGCTCCCGGCAGCAGCTCCCGGCGCGCCTCACGACGATCCAGAAAGCGTGCACCGGAGGGAACCTTCAACGCGAATCCCGCCAACTGCAGCCCCGAATCGGTGATCGGCAGCGCGACGATCCACACCCCCGTGCTCGCCAACGCCCTGACGGGCCCCGCATATCTGGTCTCACACGGCGGCGCAGCCTTCCCCGACGTCGAGTTCGTGCTCCAGGGCGAAGGCATCGTGCTGCTGCTCGACGGCCAAACCGACATCAAAAAAGGCATCACCTACTCGCGCTTCGAAGCCGCCCCTGACGCACCGTTCACGACGTTCGAAACCGTGCTGCCTGCCGGCCCGCACTCTGCGCTCGCCGCCTACGCGAAAGGGAGCGACCCACAGAACCTCTGCTCGAGCTCGCTGCTGATGCCGACCGAAATCACCTCACAGAGCGGCACGACGCTGCGATCGACGACCGTGATCTCCAAGACCGGATGCGGCGCCGTCAAGGCGTTCAAAGCGACGCGTGCCCAGAAGCTCGCGAAAGCGCTCGCGGCCTGTCGCAAGAAGCACAAGCACAATCGCACGAAGCGCCAAGTGTGTGAACGCAAGGCACGGCATGCGTACGGAGCCCGGGCGCACGCCAAGAAGCCGAGCCACAGGACCGCTCACCACGGGAGCAAGGGACGATGAGCCGGCGGGGCAACGCGCCGTCTGACACGGCGGCGAGGAGAGCCGGCGCTCGCCGCCTGCGCTGCCGCAGACTGCCTCGGAGTGCGGCGGTGCCGCAGCGCGCACGAGGCAAGCTGCCTCACGGCGTCGCAGGCGCTGGCGGGCCGATCTGATCGCTCCGGCTCCTCCCGCGCCTGCGCGCTTCGAGCAGCGCCGGACGACGCGGTTCGCGACCACAGTCGTCAAGGTTGCCGATGCGAGAGCCGCCTCGGGCGCACGCGCAGGTCTCTGCTACGTCGTTCGGTAGTCGACCAGGAGCGGCGAGCTGCTGCGCGCCGTGATCTCGCCGGCGGATCGAAGCACAGTGCTTCTCGACCGCAGCCCGCTTCCGCTGGCGCGAGCAGCCCGATCGGGTGGCGCGCAGTGGACCGTTGGCATGTTTCGACCGGCCGTCTTATCGCCGACGGTTTCCGCCGAGTCGGTGGCGTTCGCGCTGCCGTGAGCACGACCGAGCAGTGGCTCAGCCCGGCACGAACGGGGAGGGCCGAGCGGCGCGCGATTCGCAACGGCATCGAACTGCTCGAGGCTCTGTGCGGAACGCAGATGGGACGGATCAGCGCCGCGGTGGCGAGTCGACGGCGTCCGCCAGGCTGCCGAGGCTTCCGCTGCCGGAGCCGGTTCCAGTCCCGTCAGGTTCGACGACAAGGCGGTAAAGACGCTGCCGTTGGCGCGGAGGAGACGGATATGCTCCGCGGTCCTCAGACGGCACTCGCGATGCGCCCCGCGTCGGAGAGCTCGCAGAATCGACGGCGCAGCAGCGCTTCGGGCCGGTGACGGAGGACCGTCCGGCCGTCAGCGGGCCGAGTCGACGCCCAAGCTTGACCGTTCGCCATGCAGCCGTATCCTGACGGCCAACTGTCTTCGGCGCCGAGCCTAGGGTAGCGTGGTCGTCGTGTCTAGATTCGATCGCTGCGGGCAGCCACCTAAAACGATCACGGCGGCGAGGGTTGGCCTGGACGGTCACAACGCTTCTCTACTGCCTATTCGTCCCCGCCATCGCGCTGGCGGCACCGACGGTCACCGTCAGAGGCAGAGCGGTGCCGATCCGGGGCTTCCCGCACACCGGCAACTACTTCGGCGCCGGTGCTGCGGTGCGCGCCGAAGTCCGCATTGCGGGGACCGAATACGGCGGGTTCCCGCCGCCGCTGATCGGGATCAACGTGTATCTGCCGAAGGGCGTCCACCTGCATCCGCAGGGCTTCCCCACCTGTCCTGCGAAGACGATTCTCGAAGAACGGGAACCCAAGAAGTGTCCGAAGGGCTCAGCAGCCGGTCCCCCGGGCAAAGCGACGGGCGTCGTTGCATTCGGCTCGACCAGGGTCCCCGAGGAAGTGACGATCTACTCCTTCTACGCCCCCGGCGGCGGGTTCGAGTTCCTGGCCTTCGGTCACCAGCCGGTGCTGCTCGAAGTACCGACCAGCGGTCGCCTGCTGCATCCGTCTGGCGCCGGCGGCTTCGGACCCGAGTTCTCGGGCGCGATTCCCCTCGTGGAAACGGTGCCCGGCGGCCCCGACGCCTCGGTGGAAACGATCGACATCACCATCGGCTCGGCCATCAGGCGCCACGGCAAGATCCTCTACTACGGGAGGGTTCCCAAGACCTGCCCGCATGGCGGGTTCCGCGCGAAGGCCGAATTTCTGTTTGCCCAGAACGCGAATCCCGCGACGCCGGAAACGGTCACCGTTCCGGTTACGGCGCCCTGTCCCACCCACTGAGCCTCGTGCCGTCCAGAACGGTCGTTCGGGCAATTCCGTCAGGGGCGTGTGCCGGTGACCCTTAGCGCTGCACGCTGAGAGCGTCGCGGTGCGCCGCCCGCGCCCATCATGCGTCCCATCTGTGTGCTGTGCAGTGCGCGCAGCAATTCCATCCCGTTGCTCAGAGCGCGACGTTCCAGATGCAGCGTACGGGTGAAGCCATGGCGCGGCTGACCGCATCTCGCAGCCGTCGCAAACTCGACGACGACCTCGCGCCCGAATCTGTCGGCGAGCAGGCGCAGCGCGTCGAGGCGCCAGTCGTCCAGACGCCGAAGCCAAACGCACAGCGCGGCGGTGTCGGAGAGGTTGCAAGCTCTGCTCGAGGAGCTCCTGGGCGCGCTCGCTGTGGTCGGAAGAGCATGCGGGCCAGCGACCCCGCTCCTGTCGGTCACGACTTGAGGCCGGCGGCGTGCCCGCGTGACGGCCGATTGGCTGGGCGAGGCCATCGGATCAGCCGCCGCTCGGGCCCGCGCGGAAGGGACGCCGTGCCTCCGAGTCCGAGTGGGCCACCTCGCGCCCCGGGGGCTCCCGCTGGGCCCTTGAGCTTTTCGCAGAGCTTTGCGAGCCGCCGCTTCGCCGCAGGCGTCTGGTGCTTGTGCTTCGGCGGATGGTGTCGAGAGCAGGCGGTCATCAATATCCCCAGGACGCTCCTTCGCGGCCGGCGTGTCGTCTGGGCCCGTTCAGGTTGCGGCGCGGGCGTCCCATGGTGTGCCCCGGAGCCCTTGGTCGTGGCCGTCGGGCCCGAGGATGGATCCGATGGGCGGCGGGCGATTTGGGTGCCGGCGTGGAGGGGGACGGTGCCGTAGCGGCCGGCGCGGTGTTCGCAGGGTCGTCGTGCGCGGCGGCCTGTTGCGTGAGTGTTGTGCCCGCGAGGTGCTGGTCCGTGCCTGCGCCCTGTCCACAGCCCCCGAGAGCGATGACGAGCACTCCGAGAGCAGGTGCGATCGGTCGAAGAGCGCTGTTCAGCCTTCCCGCAGGCATCTTCAACTGCCGGCGCTCGTCGTCTTGGTCGGTGCGACTGGAGGCGCCGTGTCGTTCCAGGCGCTGAACGTGATGAGGCTTGTTTCGCGCCCGTGCTTTTCCAACCGAACCGGGTACGGTTCGCCGGTGGTTTTCACGTAGAGCCTGCCCTTGTAGAGCTTTCCTTCGGTCTTGAGTTCGATCACGGGCTGACCTGCAAGCGTCGTCGATGCTCCCTTTGTGATGTTGCCGCTGGTCGAGAGCACCCGGGTCGTCTCGCCTTGAAGGTCGGTGAACGCTGCGAGCGGCGGGCGGGTAGCTTGACCCAGGTGTCCGGTGAGCTCGGTTCCTTGATGTGCAGCCGGCTGTAGAGTTCTGGGGAGCCGTTGACGTAGAGCGAGTCGCCGGAGCGGATCAGCCGGATTTCGATCCCGATCAGTTCGATCGTTCCCTGCCCGCCTGTGCGAGTGATCTGAAGATTCAGCTTCGTTTTGACCAGCCGGCTGAGGCTGCTCGCGCCCTGGATGGTGACCGAGTTCGCCTTGCTCGCGGCGGTCTTGGCGGCAGCGAGGATTTCTGGTGCGGTCTTCGATGCCACTCCGTTACTGTCGCTTGAGCTGCCACACCCGACTCAGGGCTGCGGTCACGGCGAGGAGGACCAGGCCGGGCAGGGCATGGCGCGACGGGCGTGGGTCCTGGGTGTGCGTGGTGGCCATAGCGGGAAGCGGTCTCGGAGACTAGACGGTGTCCTCACCCTAGTGGCGGTGTCGCCTCGAGGCCTTCTCCGCGTAGAGCCTTCGAGCAGATGGTTTCGCATCGCTTGCGAGCGTTGCCGGGATGCTTGTGTGTGGTGCGGCAGGCTGCGGTGGCTTTGGCGGTGTAGCTTCTGCGGACCTGGCGTTCGCAGCGGGTGCGTCGCTTCTTGTTGTGCTGGTAGTGGGCGCGGCAGGCCTTCAGCGCTTTCGCGTAGCGTTGCGCGACCGTGAGGTGCTTGGTCGTCGACCCCTTGACTGCGCCGCATCCGAGCGTCGGGATCGGGGTTTCTTGTTGGATCAGCTTGTTGCCCTGCGAGACGATCGTCGTCGGCATTACGAGCTTTGTGCCGCACAGGTCGTACGGGGTCGCCGGCGTGTAGGCGGAGAACACCGATTTCGGGCCGGCCGGCAGCACCGTTTCGAACGTCGTAAACGGCGCGTCGGGCGCCGATTCAAATTTGGAATACGTGATCCCGTTTTTGATGTCCGTTTGCCCATCGAGCACCACCACGACGCCTTCTCCCTGGAGAACGAACTCGACATCCGGGAAGCCCGCACCGCCCCTCGAAACGAGATAGGCCGGCCCTGTCAGTGGACTGCTCAAGACCGGCGTGCGGATCGTGGCGGTGCCGATGATCGATTCGGGGCTGCAGTTCGCGGGGTTGGTGGCGAACGTCGCTTCCGTGCAGGCTTTCTGCAGCGTTGTGAGCCTCGAGGGCAGCTGTACGGGGAGCTGCAGGTTGACCTTCTTGATATTGGCCTGCCCGAGTCCGCCTGATTCGACCGTCACCCGGAACGTGACGCCGTTCGTGCGCGACGCGTGACCGTCGACCGAAGCCGACAACTTCGGGGCGAACGGCAACCCTTCACAGCCTCCGAGCTGGAATGCGTTGGAGACCGGGACGGACGCGCCTTCGTCCCCTGTGATCGTGCCCGTGATGCTCGTCGGGTCGCAGCTCGTCCCGTTGAACTGGAAGCCGGGTCGGTCAACGCTGACCAGAACACGTTTCAGCTGCAGCGGAATACCCCGGATCTGCGTCGGCAAGGGATCCGAGACGATCGTGACTGATGCGTCGTGTGGGTCGATGAACAGCTTCGAGCGAACCGTCACGAACCCGAGATCGAACGGCCCGGCCTTCGCCGGTGTCACGATCTCCAACCCGAAGGGGGCACCGCCGTAGGGTCCGGTGATGAAGACCCTGCCGCCTTCCTGCAGGATCGGTTCCGTTCCCAGGCCCGCGACCGCCGTCGCGTGGCCCACTTCGCTACCGGCAGGACAGGCACTCGCCGCCGCCTGCGTCGAGGAGCACAGCTGGACCGAGGAGAGCATCGCGGCACTTCCGGCAGGGAGATGCATCGAGAGCCCGGACAGCGCCTGATCCCCGTCCCGATGCGTCAATTCCAGCTGGAAGCCCGTGAACGCGCCCGCGACAGGATTTGTTGCGAACGCCGTGAAGCCCGGTTCGAGCGCGAGGCTGCCACCCGGGCACGGCGCACCGCCGAGACCCGACGACACTTGAAACTCTTCCGTCGGACTCTGCACTGAGACAGGACCTGTCCCCGACCACGGCGTGAACACGCCATCCGCCCGATAGGCGCCGCACTTCGCCGGCGTGCTGACCGACGCACGCGGACCGCCGAAGAGGTCGACTTTCAGGTCTTCGAACGGCACCTGCGGCGCGTTGCGGAACGTTGTCGCCACCCTGAGCGTGTGTTCGTCGAGCAGGCCTTCCCCGGCAAGCTTCACGCGAATCCCCGACACCGGGTCCTTGGCCACGATGTACAGCGCGACGAGCGACCCGAAGGGGTTGCGCCCGGCTTCGCCGTTCGGCGCAGGGTCGGCCAGATACAGAGCGCCTTCCAGTTCGTTCGGCAACAAGGGCGTCTTGATGTGCACCACCCCGACCTTGGACGCTCCCGGGCATTCGGCTTCGTTCGGAGTGAACCGCTGCATGTGCGTCGTCGCGTCGAGTCCTTCGAAACCGACCTCGGCCTCCGAACAACCGACGAGGCCATTTGCTGCCGAGGGCGACAGCTCGACGCCGGGCGGCAGCGTGATCGTCGTGTCGCGCACATCGGACTGCGCAAGGGCGCCTTCTTCCAGCAGCGTCCTCTGCGGTACTTTCACCGCGACGGTCAAGCCGCTCGGGGTGCTCGCCGCCTGCGTTTCGGGCTTGACTTCGATTTCCGGGGTAAAGGGCAGTTCATCGCAGCCTTCGGGCGCGGGAATGCTCGCGGCGCCTTCCAGGAGATCCCCTGACCAGGAGTCGCCCGTCAGCGTCGCGGTCAACGGTCCTTCACAGGAGGTGGGCAGCGTCAGGAGCGGCGTTGAGGGACGCGGGTCGGGCGCTTCGCAGGACTGACCTTCGGGGGCATCGCCGCCGCCCACGATGCACGCCCAGCCGCGCGCGCTGTCGTGGCGAGGGTCTCCGGGCTGCCCCCAGAAGGTGACCTGGCTTCCGAGCACCTGGGCGGCCGAGGTGGCGCTGGCGACGTTGACCTGGACGTGGTAGTCGCCGCCGGTCGCCACCGCGGTGTCCAGGACGATGGGGACGTTGAAGGCCTCCAGGCCGAATCGCGCCGGCTCGCCCGGAGCGGGGGTCAGGTTAAAGAGCGGCACCGCCACGGTTATGTAGCCGACATTGGCCGGTTCGTTCAGCGTCACGAGCGCAGCGCCGATCGCCGTGTCGCCCGGACAGAAGTTCGTGTCCTTGACGTACAGGGTCGAGAAGTCCAGGTTCGAGCACTGTGGGGTGGCCTGGGGGTCGCCGATCATGCCCGGCGGCAGGTCGAAGTGCAGGTTCCTCAGCAGCGCGGGCGCTGAGGGTTCGGTGCCTTTGCCCGGTTCGAGCGTCTGGTTGAAGTCGAGCGCCGTGGTCAGCTGGAAGGGGTGTGAGCCCGCGTGGGTGGCGGGGACGCCGGCTTCATCTTCCGGTGTCAGTTCGACCGCCTGAGCGCCGAACGGCGTCGGGGCGTCCCTGATCTTCAACGGCTCGTTCCCCGACGTGGTGGGCGCTTCGCCGCCTTCGATTTTCACTTCGTTCTCCAGCGGGCCTTCCGCGAGGCCTTCCTGCACTTCCACGGTGATCCTGACTTCCAGGCGCACGTAGGGCTGGACGTCCTTGGAGAAGGTGCAGCGCAGCGCCGGCAGCGCTTCGCAGCTGCCTTCCTGGTGTTCGACCGAGGAGATGAGCTCTATCGCCTTCGCAGTCAGCCCCGCGGGCAGTTTGTCGGTGATCGTGATCGGGGCTTTGCTGCCGTTCGCGTCGGCGTAGCCGAGGTTGCTCGCGCCTACGAAGACGACGTCTTCCTTATCGCCCGGGCGCAGATACGTGGGAGCTGCGCTGGAGGAGAGATGCCACCACGGCCCCTGCGTCACGGCGGACGCCGGCGTCGCGCTCAGCCCCATCGCCTGCAGGATGGCCGCCCCCACGAGAGCGAGCAGCAGCGCACGCCTGGTGCGAGTCGATCGCCGGGCTCTCATCTCCTGCCCCTCCTGGAGGTGGCGGCCTTCTTCGCCGGGTAGCGCTTGCGAGCCTGGCGTTCACACGCCACTCGTTTGGAGGCAGAGCGCTTGTACTTGCTCCGGCACGCCTTCAGCGCGTTTGAGAGCTTCTGGGCCTGGGTCAGCGGTATTGGATAGCGCTTGCGCGCCTGGCGTTCGCACGCCGCTCGTTTGGAGGCAGAGCGCTTGTACTTGCTCCGGCAGACCTTCAGGGCGGCTGCGAGCTTCTGGGCCTGGGTCAGCGGTTTGGGCGAGGGTGCTTCGACTTCTTTGAGCCCGCGCGTCTCATGTCTCCCAGCGTTTCCGGGACCGGAGTAGGTCGCGGTGCCCGAGGGTCCGAGCGGGCCGGGTTCCGCTCCCGGCGCCGGCCGGCAGGAGTCGGTGCTTTCACAGGGGCGCGGCGGGGCGGCTTGCGATGTCAGACATGGCGAGCCCGCCGTGCAGACGCGCGCGTCGTAGAGGTCGAAGTTCGTGTCGCGGTCGGCTGAGACGAGCGGCTGGGCGGTAAGGAAGAAGGCGTCGTTGCCGTTCGCGCTTGCGTCCAGGAAGGCCGATTCCTGCTGGGAGGTGCCCGAGGAGATCAGCGAGACGCAGCCCTCTTCGCGTTTGCAGGTCCCTGAGCCGCTTCGCTCGTACTGATAGACGCTCTCGACGCCGACCTGAACCGCTTCGCCGTTGATCGTCTCCTGGCGGGTGTGGCTGTGTTCGACCGTGACCAGCGCATCGGCGCTGTTGAAGAAGAGCCTGCCGGCGTCTGAGAGGTAGCGCGGCTGGCGCAGTGCCTGCGCTACGCTCGCCCAGCCCAGCGGCGTCCAGCCGGGGATGCTCCCGGCAAGCCAGTGGGCCGTGGGGGCTGGCGTTTTGGGCTTATAGGTCCAGTCTCCTCGGCGGTCGACCAGGAGCCCGAGCCCTTCGCCGGAGTTTTCGCTGTCATAGACCCCGTGCGGGCGTTCCCCGCTGGGATTACACGATGCGCATACGAGCAGCTTGGAGCTCGCGTCATAGAGGTAGACCTCCTCGTCGCGCGCGCCTTTCCCCGCGGGGTTGGCATCGACGTTGTCATAGCCGGTCAGGCTGCGGTTGGACATGAACGCGAGGTATCTGCCGTCCGGGGAGACCCCCACGGTCACGTCAGAGAGGTTCTGCAGCGGCTCGACCGAGCTTTCCCCTCCCTTTATGTCGGCTTCTGAGCGCCCCCAGTCCGGTGCGTCTTCATCCGAGAGCGAGGCTATGAAGGTGATCTTGTTTGAGTGGTAGAGATAGAGGTTGCAGCTCGCGCCCGGCGGGGGGGCTTCTGTGTTCATTCGCACGCAGCCCCCGGGGGTGGCGCCCGGTGCCAGGACGCCGTTGGCGACGAAGTAGAGATAGGAGCCGTCTTGGCTGATCGCGGGCACGAGGTCGAGCACCGCGGCGCTTTCGCTCGGCCTTTGATCGACCGTGAGGTCGCTCAGCTTGCAGCTTGGTTTGGCGCTCACTTCTGTGATTTCGCACTCATAGAGATCGGCCGGGTTGGTCGTTGATCCCGGGAGCGGAGCGAGCTTTGAGTCTTCGGTGAGCCGCGCGGTGTCGGTGAAGAAGACCCTGGTCCCGTCGGCGCTCGCTCCCTGAAAGCCGACTTCGGACTCTTCTTCGCCCGGTTCCTGGACCGGTGGCGTGGCGGCGTCGAGCTGCAGCGTCTTGTTCGTGGCCGTGTTGCGCATGAAGAGGTGACGGACGGTTTCGGTCGTTTTCCCCGTCAGTTCCTCACTGCCCGTCCAGAAGACACGCGTGCCGTCGGCTGAGATCGCGCCGCGGACGTTGTGGCCGTTGGCGCCAAGCGCCGGTTCAAGCGCCGCCGAGCCGTCGGGCAGCACGCTCACAGGTGTGAGCGGCGCTCGCGCCTGCCACTCATACAGCCCCGCGCCCGAGCCGGAGGTGAGCGGTACTTCGGAGGAGAAGACCACGTGGCTGAGATCTGCCGTGGCGCCGGCGAATTCGAGCTTCTGACCGAATTTGCTCCCGGCCGTGTCGTTAGAGGCCGTCACGAGCGGGAGATATTCGCCCGTGGCGCTGTCTCTGAGATACATCGTTTTTTCGCTCGCTTCGGGCGCCAGCGGCGGCTGTTCGAGCGGTTCGACGAGCGCCTGGTTATCGGGCTGCACGAGGCTCAGGGAGAGATCGGCTGAG
The DNA here is from genome assembly GCA_963721285.1 of uncultured Solirubrobacteraceae bacterium. Taxonomy (GTDB): domain Bacteria; phylum Actinomycetota; class Thermoleophilia; order Solirubrobacterales; family Solirubrobacteraceae; genus Palsa-744. Next base: position 70,104 of record CAVRIN010000007.1, read on the forward strand.
AAGTAGCGGTACTCCGGCGCTTCGCCGGGGATGAAGCCCTCTCCCTTGGTGCGCGGCGTGACGATCTGCTGAGAGCTCCAGCCCGAGGGCGAGCGCGTGGCGAGCGCCTGAGTCGGATAGGGCGCGCGGTTGCCTTCCGGTTCCGGGACTATCGGCCCGTTGGCCACGTATGTGATCGAGCTGCCGTCTTCTGAGGCCTGGATCAGGCCGCCTTCGTTTCGCAGCGGTTCGATGCTCGAGCCGTCCTTTTCCGGGGGGGAGACGAGCTCCCACGCGCGCTGGTCTGCGAGCAGACCCTGGGCGCTTGGCAGCGTCGTTATCGAGCCGAAGCTTTCAGAGCCCTGCGCTTCGCCGTGTTCGTTGGCGGCGATGATCCGGTAGTAGTAGGTGGTCGAGGGCTCTAGGCCCTGCAGTTCCACGCTCGCGAGCTGATCGGAAAAGCCCGCGCCCGCGTCGGTGCCCGGAGGGGCGGGAGCATCGGTGCAGGAGGCCGGGCTTTCAACGCAGTCCACCGTTCCGTACTGGAAGTAGTAGTGGGTGTCGGCCCCGGTGGGGTCGAGCTGCGCGCTCAGTCTCGCCGAGGTGGGCGTCAGGTTCTGCGCTGAGAGGGCACTCACGGTCGGCCTGCCGGGCGGTTCTGCTTCAAACACGTCCACCATCGCAGTCGCGGAGTCGCTGACGTACACCTCGCCGCTCGCCGCGTTCACCGCGACACCGCCACCGGCCGCGTGTTCCCCAGGCAACGAGAACCGCTCGATCAGCGACCCGGCCGGATCGAACGCCGCTACCGTACCCACGTTGCTCACATAAACATTCCCGCTGAAAGCTTCCGTGGCGACCGCCGTGCTCTGCAACGGATCCAACGCACCGAGACGAGTTTGGAGCGCTTCGCCTTCCTTGCCGAGCTGCGCCGTCACCACAGGACGGGCCGCTTCGCCTTCTTCGACCGGACAGCCCCCTTCGTGGTTTTCACGTTCGTGATCGCCATAGAGAAGCTCACCCGCCGTATCGATCGCAAAGCCTGGTTTCGGACAAAAGACGGTTGATTCCAGAGCCGGTTCTTCGAATTTGTTTTTGACGGCGTCGCTGAACCGTTCGATGAAGCCTTCGGCTTCCACTCCCCGATAGACCCACAGCCTGCCGCTCCCATCTACCGCCACCCCATCCAGCGCGCCTTCCCATTTCGCTTCCACGCCCGCCTGTTTGAGCGAGCTGAGCGGTTCCCCCGCAGCACTGAACTTCACGATGTGGCTGTGTTCGGCCCTCGCGTCCGTCACGACATACACACTGCCCCGCGACGGATCCGACAGACTACTCGAATTATCAACAGCGATCGCACCCGGCGAGCGAAACTGGCCTTTGTGGGCTCCGGCGATCCCCGCCTGACAGCCACTTTCACACACCTCATATTCTTCTTTGCCATCGCTGACGCCCCAACCCCACACAGCGATGAATTCCCCGCCCGCGCCGAAGCGCTCAATCCGACTGTTCGCCCGGTCCACCACATACACGTCCCCGGTCGCTTCGTTGACCGCCACCTCCCCCGGCCCCGCCAACTGGCCCGCGCCACTACCCGCCCCGGCGAACGAAAAGCCGAACACGTGCCCACGCTCAATCAACGCCTGCGCAGACGCAGACCAGAGCGCCACTGCCCCCACCGACAAGCAAAACGCCAGAAGCGACCGACACGCCCGGCGCCACCCGACGGTCTCGACCACGCGCGCTCGACGCGACACTCCAGACCGGCCGCTTTGCTCGTCGCTGTTGCTCATCGCTCCCTTTCCTCGCTGCGGTCGCGCTCGGGCACTCTGAAACCTGCTCTGGCGGCCTCAACCGGGTTCCACGGTGAAACCGAAGGTGTGTGGAGCCGCACGGGCTCCACACACCCCTTCTCCGCCGGCAGGCCGGCCTAGAAGACCGTGTTCAGCTCCGCCGCTTCTTCTCCCGTCTGCGTAACCGTAACCGTGATTCCCGACTGTTCCGGTGTTTTCCCGTTGATTTCTGTCAAGAGCACGTCGTTTGGTTCACCTTCGAAGTTTTCCGGTTTCTGTTTGCCTTTCGTCGCCGCGTATTTCAACGTGAGCGCTTTGATTGCAAACCCCGGCCCGATCATCTTGTTCGTCTGGGTTATCGGCACCAGAACCGAGCCGCCCACCGTGAGATGCAGCGATACGCCACAGTTGAATGTGGCATACAGGCCACCGTCTTCCGCAGTGGGAAACAGATCAAGACCGATCTTATTTTTTTTCGGCACCAGTTCTTTTTTGATGATCCCAAGCCGCCCTTCCAGCGGGTTGGTCACGATTTCGCCTTCTTTGGCTCCCGCCGTGCTGCAGACGAGGCCGACCGAGTGACAACCCGTAAACGTCACGACTATGCCAGTAACCGTTTTCGGCGAGTTGAATTCACCACCGCTTTCCTCAGTGTTGCACCCGACGGCGGTCCCGTTCGCCGTTTCCAGAGCGCCAACGCCGCCCTGCGTTTTGAATTTTACTTTCACACCATACGGTAGCCATTCATAGCTGCCGTTCACCTTTTCCTTGGTACACCCCGAATTGGCGAATTTACCTGTTTTGGCCGCGACTTTCAGACAGCGGCCGATTTCCGGCGCCGCGGCCGAGGCCGACGCGACGCCCACCACGCCGATGAGCAAGAACGCGGCGAAGCACGCCTTGATTGCCCGTGACAACCGCATAGTTCCGTTCCTTTCCAAAGTCCCCAGCATCCGTTGTTGATGACCCACTGTTCACTACTCCTTTCCCTCTCGGTTTATGTGCTTCGCTGTCGTCGGTAGTTGCACATCCGATCGCATCGTTCCTCTCTACTCGTGAAGTTCTCGGTACCGGCCGCTCGACGGGTCGGCCTACGACCTGTGCCCATCGCGGCCTCTGCTGTGCCGGTCCTTGTCATATGAGCATCCGATAGAAATTCGTAGACGGTCAGGGGACTCCATCCCTGGAGCCCCCTGACCTAGTCACTAACAGTCGCTCAGTTTTCGGTACGAGATATTCGCCCTCTCTTTAGAGTTTGAGTGCTGATTCGACAGCTTCCGCAGTTGCGTTCCACAGCGTGCCCCTCAGTTCCGTCTTGCTGGCACCCGCCACGGCAGGCACTCCGAACTCCTTGTCAAGCGCGGCTGCAATTTCCGTGGAGAACGGACCCGTGCACGTCGCACCCGGGACCGCAAATCTGTTGTCGACCAGTTTACTGTGCGTAATTACTACCAATTGGAATTCGTCGAAGAATGATAGTTCCCCAACTGATCCTTTTACCACTTCGCCGGTGAGGGGCGACGTGCTATCGCCCGACGTGAGTTCCTGCACGATCGGTTCGGCTTTCGAGCCGATGGTGCATGTGACACCGAGCTGTTTGAGCCAGGCGTTTTCACCCGTGACCATGACCGGCGCGTGAACAGCTGTGCCTTCCTGGAACAGCAGGTTCGTGCGGCTGATCCCGGCGGGGCCAGCGAATTCGATCTTCTCATAGACTTTCTGCAGCGAGGTGGTTTCTTGCGCTTTCGCGTATTTAGCCATCAGGACTTTTGACCAGCCCAGTTCTTCCTGTTCAGCCACAGAAATATGAGCGATCGGTTCCCCGGGCACTGGCTCCCTGCCCGGGATCAACGACGGAGCGCCGTTGGCCGCTGGTATGAACGTTTCGGCACCGGTTTCTTCATTAAGCGCCGTTCCGAACTGCAACGCCACCTGCTTTGTAAACGGCACCGTTATGCTGCCCACAGTGTAGGATCCGGCGCCTTTACCACTGTCGATTCTCGCGTAGACGCAGAGGTTGTCCTTTTGGAAAACTCCCGGACTTGTTTCCGCTTCTTCGTGGACCGGACAGTTTTTGAACACTTCAAAAGTATTTAGGTTGGCTTCTTCTGCTTCTCTCTTTTCGCGAGCCACCCTTTCTTCATATTCTTTCTTTATGCGAATCTTTTCTTCTTCATATTTTCTCTTAGCTTCTTCTTTTTCTCTTGTTTTTATTTCCTTCGCCGATTCAGGCTTGAATTCGGCTTCCACCGTCTTCGCCGCGGTCATCGTGACCACGCATTCGGCGGGTGTTGGATTGCTTTCGCAGCCCGTCCACTTGACGAATTGGGAGAGTTTTTCGGCTTTCTCCGTCAGAGTGACCGTTTCGTTTTCATAGAACGCGTGCGTTTCTTCGTGACACGCCGGACCGCAGTCAATGCCAGAGGGCGCCGAGGTGACAGTGCCCTTGCCCGTGCCCGTCTTCTTGACGGTCAGGGGAAACGGAGTTCGAGCTTTGAATTCGACTTCCACCGTCTTCGCCGCGGTCATCGTGACCACGCATTCGGCAGGTGTTGGATTGCTTTCACAACCCGTCCACGCGACGAATTCAGAGCCAGTTTCGGCCGTCGCCGTCAGAGTGACCGTTTCGTTTTCATAGAACGCGTGCGTTTCTTCGTGACACGCCGGACCGCAGTCAATGCCAGAGGGCGCCGAGGTGACAGTACCTTCACCCGTGCCCGTCTTCTTGACGGTCAGGGGAAACGGAGTTCGAGCTTTGAATTCGACTTCCACCGTCTTCGCCGCGGTCATCGTGACCACGCATTCGGCGGGAGTCGGATTGCTTTCACAGCCCGTCCACGCGACGAATTCAGAGCCAGTTTCGGCTTTCGCCTTCAGAGTGACCCGTCTGGTTTCTTCGAATTCCTGCGTTTCTTCGTTACACGCCGGCCCACAGTTGATGCGGGAGGGCACCGAGGTGACGGTGCCTTCGCCCGTGCCCGTCTTCTTGACGGTCAGGGGAAGCGTCGGGAGGCCCCGGGCACGAAGACATCGACGGTTTGACTGTACACGACTCGCGTACACCGCCTTCGTCGCTTCATTGACCGCAACGCTGGTCGAGTTCCGGGAACGAACCAAACGGTTCCACCGAGCGCCGTCCCAGCTTCGTTGAACTCTTGGACGTCGTTCGGCGTTGTCGACGAACACGTTGCCCGTCGAGCGATCGACCGCCACGCCCGTGCTGCCCTCCGAGCCGCCCACGCTCAGTTGATGGATGGGCGTCGGGTTGAATTTCCCGGATTCCGGGGCGTACTCAGACGTGCCCCGACCAGACTGCGTTTTCGGCGACGTACAAGTCGCCGTTATTGTTGAGCGCCAGCGTGGCTGATGTGGACGCCCACTTCGAGCACCGTCTTGGGGTTTTCCAGTTCCGAGTTGTACTCCACCACGTTGCCGGGTTCGGCGTAGTCCCCCACGTACACGTTGCCCGAGGAGTCGACAGCCACACCAGCGGCATTGCCGAGCCCTTCCAGTTTCCTGCCGGTCGCCACACCCGATTCGCTGTACTGGGTAACCGTCCCGTCGGGTCGGCGCGGTGACATAGATGTCGCCGTTGGTGGGGCCACCCGATTCGTCGATCGCAATCTGGTAGACACGGCCGGGGTTTTCCGACAGCGAGAAGAACTGCGGTTCCCCTGCGCTGTTGAACTCGAAGACTTCTCCATTATTGGTGCCCACGTAGACGTTGCCCGTGGCCTGATTGACCGCCACGCCCGCCACGCCTCAGGCTGCCGAACGATTCCGGCGTGCCCGGCACGTATTCGGCCAGCGCCGGCGAAGCGACGCTGAGGGTCACCGCGCTCACGGCGAACACAGCCGCCAGGCACAGCCCCAGTATCCGTACGTGTCTCACCGCCGCCAGCCCCAGGGTCCCCAAGGTCCTCAGATGAAACAGTTCGGGCGAGGATCTGCGATTCGGCCCGTGCTTTCAGGCGACTGGGGGTCGGCGCGCCAGGATTTGCGCCAGTCATGTCTGCCGACGTGGCTGGAGCAGGACGACGCGAGTTGCAGCGCGCGAGCCGGTGAGAGCTCGACTTGCGAGGCCAAATGGCGGAACCGGCGGGGCGTCTGGCCCCATGGTCGCGAGTCCGTGCCGGGGGCCGCGGTGATGAGAACCGAGGCCCAGGCGATCCCAGGATGCCGGCATGACGGCGCGGGCGGTCGAGAAACGGAAAGGTATGGCAAAGCGGAGCTCACGGGTTGCGTCCGGAGGGCCGGGTTGGGTCGGCGCAACCACGGCGATGAACGAGAATGTCGCCGACGGAGGTTCAGCTATCGAGCGTGCTCACCAGGGCGCCATGGCGGGCCCCGCCGAGCCGAAGGTCGCCCAGGACGGCGGGCGCGCGGGGACCGTCGCCGGAGTCTGTGAACGGGACGCCGCCTGTGGAGGTGACCAGGCGGGAGCAGGACGCGCGACCCCGGCGCGCCAGAGTTGCGCCAGACGTGTCGCAACGGGCAGATCCCGTTTCTTAGTTTCGCCCGCCCTGCTTGCTTGTTTCTGCCGACGTGGGCCACCCAACAGATAAAGCCGGTGTTCCCGCCGCGGCTCGCGGCCGCAGCGGGGCTGGCGCGAGCGTGGCGCGCCGCCAGGGCAGCAGCGCGTTGCGTCGTGCCCGCGCCTCCCAGCGTTCCCTCGTCAGGCACGGATCTACGCGAACACACCCCTCGCACGCCGGCCGAGCTCGACCACGGCGCCGCGTGAAACGCGAAGCCCTCGACGGCGGCACCTCGCTCCAAGCGGCCCTCGGCCGGCTCGGCGCCGTCGGAGGGATGGGAACACGGTGTCGTTCTTCATCGAAGTAGACGGCGCGCGCTGCTCTCCGATCGAGGACATGTTTTCGAAGCAGTCGGGCCTCAGGGTCGCCATACCGGCTGGTTTCACAACGCGCTTCCCGTGTCGCACGGTCGCCAACGGTCGTCGGACGCCCGCCCGTCGACGTCCGGAACACATCGCCGGGCGCTCCGAAACAACATGTCGTCGGCGCGGCCAACCCTGGCGGGAACCTTCACCGGCGCGGAGGGATCCACCGCCTAGACGTCTCGATGGCTGCGCGGGCCTGGCCCGGCGCGTCCCTCGGGCGGCCTGCGCTGCGTCGTTGGCGCAAATCGTGGCGCGCACGACCGCAACTCCCCGTCGACATGCTGGATTTCTCGGATCTCACGCACATCTGAAACATCTGAGGATGTTCGGGCTCTGCTTGGCCGCGGTCTTTGCGATCGCCGCCGTCAGCGCTAGCAGCGCGTTCGCGGGCGAGCCAGAATGGGGCAAGTGCGTTGCGCAGGCCGGCGGCAAATACCTCGACGGCAACTGCCAGACGAAAGGCAAAGGCGGTTCCTTCGAATGGAAGAAGGGCTCGAAACCTGCCCAACGTGCCGTTCACGGGGGAATCCGAAGGGAGCGGAGGGGTGCTTAGTACCTCGTTGTCCGTCTGCGAAACGGGCAAATCAGGCGCCCATCGTGTTTCGAACAAAAAGTGCGAAGAAGAAGGTGGCTTTGTCTTTGAATCCGGCGAAGGCGAATTCATCGCCGTCGAATGCAAAAACGAGACTAACTCCGGTGAACAGGTCGGCAAGAACAAGGTCGGCAATGTGCACGTAACGTTCACGGGCTGCAAGCTCTTTGGGGCTGCCCCGTGCACTGGGCCCGGTCTCGCGGAAGGCGAAATCCAGACGACGGCCTCAAGGGCGAACTCGGATACATCAACAAAGCAGCGAAAGAAGTCGGCGTAAGGCTGGAACCTGCCAAAAAGCACGGGCCGTTCGCCGAGTTCTTCTGCTCCGGCTTCAATCTCAACACCACCGTTGGCGTCGGTAATACAAAAGAAGGCGCAGCCTACTCACCTGAAAACAAGGGCGGAAATGACCAGATCATTTCGCCGATCACACCGGTGAACACGATGAGCAGCACATTCACGCAGGTGTACACCGGTAACTACACAACGGTCGAAAATGTCCCCAACAAATTCGAAGGGAAGCCCGTCTCGTTGCTCGAAGACTACCTAGTGAACCCGGAAGGCAACTCGAGTAAATGGTCTAAAGCCGTCGAGGAAATCACGAACGTGAACACTCCGTCGGAAGAAGGCGAGATCAAAGCCTAGTAGGTCTGGGCTGACGTCGGTATCTGACGTAGGTGTGCGCGGGGCTGGCCTGCAGGATTGGCCTCGCGCACATCCAAATCGCGAGAGGGAACGAGGTTGCAGTACTCGATGACTGGCCGGACGACACGAGGGCGGCGAGTCCATGCATGGTGCGCGGGTCGTTTGCGGTTGGCCGTGTTGGCGTATGTCCAGATCCTGACGCTTTTGTTGGTGGTTGCACCGGGAGGTGCATCTGGTGCTACGGGCCATGGCGTGCTCTCGAGCCTGTCTGAAGCCGGCGGGAAACCACTGGTGGAACCGACTGCCGTCGCCGTTGATCACGCGACGGGACAGGTGTTCGTGGCGGATGCGGGCGCGGGGGTCGTGGACGTGTATGACCCGTCGGGGCGTTACTCACACAGTTCGGCGACGGCTCGCTGCTTGCCGCGGGCGTCGCTGTGGATGAAGCGTCGGGTCTGGTGTATGTCGCGGATTCGTTCGAAAATGCGGTTGTGGTGTTCAAGCCGGATGGGTCCGGGGGCTTCTCGTAGATTGGGGAATGGGACGGGTCCGGGCTTGCCGGCGGAGGGTTCGGCGAAGTGACGGGAGTCGCGGTCGACAACTCGAAAAGCGCGTCGGCTGGCGATGTGTATGTGGTCGACGCCGAAGATCCGAACTACTGTCGGGTGGTCGATGTGTTCAAGCCCAAGCCGACTGGACCTGAAGAAGGCCCGGAAGGCGACACTGGTGCGGGTGCTGTCGAAGGGGAAAATGGAAGAACCGAACGGGGTCGCGGTCGATAGCAGCTCAGGGCAAGGTGTTCGTCGCGGACAGCGTGAAGGGCCTTGTCTACGAGTTCGGCGGACCGGCGCGACTCGAAGGGAAGCTGAACGGCTCTACGCTCGCCGATCGGCTCGTTCGGCAAGGAAGAAGACGAAGGCAACGTGTCGGCGGTCGCCGTGGACCCGACGAGCGGGGATCTGCTGGTCGCCGAGGGTGAAGCGGGCGTTGTGAGCGAGTTCAACGGCGCGGGGAATGGGTCGGGCTGGATCACGAACACGTCGCCAGCGGCGCTTGGGCGAACCGAAGGGGGTTGCGGTCGCGGGCTCGGGGAACGTCTATGTCGGGGATCCGGCGCGCGCGAGGGTGGACATCTACGGCCCCGGCGTCGTGGTACCGGACGCGACGACGGGGAAGGCATCGAAACTCACCCGCACCACGGCGGTCCTGACGGGCACGCTCAACGGGCTGGGGAAACCCGGGCATTAGTTCTTCCAGTGGGGCACCACGCCGGCGTTCGGCTCGAGCACCGCGACCACGGCGTTTGCGGGTGGGGAACAGGCGGTGCGACCGACGCTCACCGAACTGCATTCGAGCACCACGTACTTCTTCCGGCTGGCCGCGCGAAAACGAAAACGGCACGAGCTACGGCGCGATCGAAACAGTTCACGACGCCCACCGCGGTGGAAGGCCTCTCCACCGGCCCGGTGACGAACCTACAGCCGGAAAGCGCGACGCTGACGGGGTCGCTTGGCGCCGAATGGGTTCGACGCCCACTACTACTTCCAGTGGGGCACGACCACGAGCTACGGGAACACGAGTCCCGAACCGCCGGGTACCGACGCCGGCAGCGGCAAAGAAGCCGTCAAAGCCGAAGCCGCCCTTGAGTGGCCTTACGCCGAACACGGTCTACCACTACCGGCTGGTCGGCGAAAACCAGTTCGGCACGACGCTCGGCGTCGATCAGAAGTTCCAGACCTCCGGGCCGCCCCGCGATCACGAACAAGCCCGTCACCGGGATCGGCCATGAAACGGCGACCCTGAACGCGGAAGTCAACGCGGATGAGCTCGCCACCACCTACCACTTCGAATACGGCGAAACGACCGACTACGGAACCGAAACCCCGCTGGGCGGGGCGAGCGATCGGCTCGAAGGCGCCACCCCCGTCCCCGTCACAGCGAGCCTCACCGGCCTGAAGCTCGGGGTCACCTACCACTACCGCGTCGTCGCCACCAACAGCGACGCGACGACAACCGGACCCGACCAGACGTTCACGACCATTCCGCCGGCGCTCATCACGCACCTGGGCGACCGGCGTCAAGTCGACCGAAGCGACGCTGAACGCGACCATCAACCCGCTCGGCAACGACACGACCTACTACTTCCAGTACGGCAGCGAACCCTGCCAGCCCCACCCCGAAGCCTGCACGACCAGCCCCACGCCCGCCCGGGCAGGACATCGGCGCAGGCGAAGAAGCGATCGCCGAGAGCACTCAAGCTGACCGGGCTCACCCCGGACAGCACCTACCACTACCGGGTCATCGCGATCAACACGCTCGGCACGAGCGAAGGCACCGAACACACCATCACCACGCCCAAGCCCATCTCGACCCTCGCCCTGCCCGACAACCGCGCGTGGGAGATGGTGACGCCACCAGACAAGGGGGGCGCCCCCGTCGAAGCGCTCACCCGCGAAGGCGGCATCATCCTCGCCTCAGAAGACGGCAACAAGCTCACCTACGTCGTCGACGGTGCGTTCGGCGATAACGTCGAAGGCAACCGCTCCCCGGAATGGCAGCAGGTGCTCGCCACCCGGGGACCAACGCCTGGAACAGCCAGGACATCGCCACCGCGTCAGCCAAAGCCAAGGGCGTGACTGCAGGGCAGGCGCCGGAGTATCAGTTCTTCACCCCCGATCTTTCTGCTGCGCTCGTCGAACCACCGGGATCGACGCCAGAACCGCCGCTGGCGCCGGGCGTGACGCAGGCTACGTCATACCTGCGAGACAACGCCACCGGCACGTTCTCACCGCTCGTAACGGAAGCCAACACAGCTCCCGCTACACAGTTCGGAGGCCGTGTCCACTTCGTCACCGCGACTCCGGATCTCAGCCATGCTGTCTTGAAATCGGGCGTCGCATTGGCCGGCTCGGGCTCAGCTCCTGGCTTGTACGAGTGGTCGGCCGGCGCCCTTCAGTTCGTCAGTGTGCGCCCAGATGGGACACCAGCGCCCGAAGCGGAACTTGGCTTCCAGGGACGAATCGCCGCGAACGCGATCTCCGCGACGGGTCTCGCATCGTGTGGACCAATAGAGAAGACCTGAGAACGCGCGGCGGCCATCTGTACATGCGGGACACCGCGGCCAGCGAAACGATCCAGCTGGACGCCGCGCAGGGCGTCCCCGAACCCGCGACCGGCGTCGCGCAGTTCCAGGGCGCCGCCGGCGACGGTTCGCGGGTGTTCTTCACCGACAGACAGCGCTTGACCGCGGACTCGACGGCGGAACCCGGCCAAGGGGCCGGCAAGCCTGATCTGTACGAGTGTCAGCGAACACAGGAAGCAGGAAAGACGGTCTGTCACTTGCGAGACCTGACGGTCGATCACAACGAAAACGAGCACGCGGCCGTTCAGGGCTTCGTGCTCGCGATAAGCAGCGACGGCTCGGTCGTGTATCTCGTGGCACAGGGACGCTTGGCGGGCAACGAAAACGGAATCGGTGAAGAGGCAAGCCCCGGCAACGACAATCTCTACGAGCTACACTTGGACGGTTCGCACTGGACGACGACGTTCGTCGCGACGCTGTCGAGCGAAGACAGCCCGGAGTGGGAAGGTAACAAGATCGCCAACACCGCCTACCTGACGGCGCGCGTGTCACCCAGCGGCCGCTACCTGGCGTTTATGTCCTCGACGCCAGCTCACGGGCTACGACAACGTCGACGCGAACCCCGAAGCGAAAGGCGCCCGCGACGAGGAGGTCTTTCTCTACGATTCGGCTGCCGGCCGAGCTTACGCTGTGTCTCCTGCAACCCGACCGGCGCGCGGCCCACGGGCGTCCTCGACCAGAACGAATCCGGCGAAGGACTCGGGCTGCTCGTCGATCGACGCAAGGTCTGGGCGACTCGGCCGCGAACATGGCTCGCCGGCAACATTCCCGGTTGGACGGCGCAGACCCTCGCGAGCGCCCTGTTCCAGTCGCGCTACCTCTCCGACGACGGGACGGCTGTACTTCAACAGCCCCGACGAACTCGTCCCCGCAGCGACCAACCACAAAGAGAACGTCTATGAGTACGAGCCCTGCGGGCGTCGGCAGCTGCGAAAGCCCCTCTGGCGGCTGCGTCGCGCTGCTCTCCTCCGGGGCGCTCGGACAGGGAATCTGCGTTCATCGAAGCGACGCCGAGACGGCAGCAGACGTGTTCTTCGTCACCGAGGCCAAGCTGCTGCCGCAGGACACCGACACCGCGTTCGACATCTACGACGCGCGCACCTGCACGGCGCTCGTCGCCGTGTCTGACGATCCCGGCCGCCTACCGGAGGCTGCACTCGAGCCGAAACCTGTCGCCCGGCCCTAGCCACCCGCTACCGACACCCGGCGGCCCGGTGGAAGCGCGAGCTTCTCGGGGCCGGGCAACCCGCTCTCCCCGCCACCGCGAGCCGCAGGTGCAGGCCGCGAAAGCCACAAAACCGGAAGTCGAAGCCGCTGACGCGGGCTCAGAAGCTCGCCCGAGCCCTCCAGGCTGTGCAAGACACTACAAACTCGAAGGAAGCGCAACGCCTGCGAAGCGCACGCGCGCAAGCTCTACGGGCCACGGGCACGAAGGCACAAAGGCGTCACCCACGGCGAGAACGCACCGCCAAACACTCGCGTGCGACGAGCGTCGGCATGAGACCGGCGCACTCCTCGCACTGTTCGACCAGCCGCCGAGCCCGATCAGGAGTCTGCGTGCTCGCGTTCCTCGGCGTGCTGGCAGCCGCTTTCGCCGCGCTGCCTCACCCGCGCCGGCGCTCACGCGCCGAGCCCTGGTGGCAGCTCGGCTCGGAAACCGCGCCGACCACCTGCCACCCGGAGGCGAAGGACAGATCATCGTCACGTCAGCAACCTCGGCGATGCGCCGATCGACGGGCCACGAAACGCCGGTAACGATCCCCGACAAGCTCCCGCCAGGCCTCGCCGCCACGGCGATCACCGGCGGATCAAGAACCAGTACGCAGGTCGAATGCTCGCTCTCCACGTCTGAAATGCACGTTCGCGGGGAGTCCTCTACCCCTATGAACAGATCGCGTCGCGATCAAAGTGAAGGTGGAAGAGCCAGCGGGCACGATCGCGACGCTCGCCGACGAAGCCAGCGTCGAAGGCGGCGGCGCCACCGGCGTCGCGCACGATCTCCATGTCGCCGTCAACGGCGCACGCCGCACCGTTCGGGATGACGACCTATGCACTGAGCCCGTTCAACGAGGACGGGACGCCCGCCACGCAGGCCGGCGCGCACCCCTTCCAGCTCACGACGACGCTCGGCTCTCAACCAGACCTCGCGGACGGTATCCGGTGCAGCTCCCGAAGGATCTGCGACTTCCATCTCCCGCCTGGGCTCGTCGGCAACCCGAACGCTGCCTCACAGTGCACGATGGCGAACTTCTTCGCCCTCGTGCTCGAAACGAACCTGTGCCCGCCGAGCTCGGTGGTGGGGGTGGCGACGGTCGACGGCCCACGAACCGCTTGCGCGAACGTCATCACCAAGACCGTCCCGGTGTTCAACCTCGTGCCCGCGCAGGGCGAGCCGGCTCGCTTCGGGTTCGAGGTGATCGGGAAGATCCCGGTCGTGATCGATACCTCGGTGCGCTCGGGCGGCGACTATGGCGTTGACGTCGAGCGTCAAGGACGCCACCGAGACGGCGGGACTGCTCTCGAGCCAGGTGACCTTCTGGGGGGTACCCGGGTGATCCTCGGCACGACAGTGCGCGCGGTTGGGAATGCGTGGCCGGCGGCGCATTTCACAACCAGATCGGAAAGCCGTGTCCCGCCACAAGCGAACTCGAACGGAAGGCCTTCCTGACGTTGCCGACGTCGTGCTCGGCGAACCCCACGAGGAACCAATCGTGTCGTCGGTCGATGCCGACTCGTGGCCCGAACCGGGGAGCTTCGTGGGCGCGGGCTATGAATGGATGACCGACGGCCGGTGCAACGTCTCGGGTTCACGGGGTGCGGGACGCTCCCGTTCTCGCCATCGGTCGTCGTGACGCCGGAACAGCTGTCGGCGAGCACGCCGTCCGGCGTCGTCGGTGGACTTGCGCGTGCCGCAGTCCGACGCCGCTCGAACCGGAAGGCTTGGCTGAGGCGGATGTGCGTGATACGACGATCACGTTGCCTGCGGGTGTGGAGCTTTCGCCCTCGGCTGCGAATGGGCTCGTCGGATGCTCGCGAGGCGCAGGTCGGGTTCGAGGGGTTCGATCCGGTAAGTCGCACATGCAGCGGTTCACCACGGAAGAAGCGGCATGCCCTGATGCGTCGAAGCTCGGTGTCGTGCACATCAAGACGCCGCTGTTGCCGAACGAACTGGAGGGAGCGGTGTATCTGGCGTGATCCGGCGCCGAACGGCGAAGCGGGGCGGAACCCGTTCGGGTCGCTGGTGGCGCTGTACATCGTGGCGAGGGATCCGGTGTCCGGGGTGCTGGTGAAGCTCGCCGGGGAAGGGCAGCTCGACGAAAGGACGCTGCGGGTGGCGACGACGTTCCGCGACACCCCGCAGGTGCCGTTCGAAGATCTGAAAGTCGATCTGTTCGGAGGGCCGCGGGCGTCTGTGAGCGACGCCGGCGAGGTGTGGGGCTATCAGGCGGATGGTGTGTTTACGCCGTGGTCGGGGACGGGTCCGGTTTGGTGCAGAGTCCGGCGGAAGATTTCGGGGTGAGTCGAGGGGTCGGTGGCGGGGCGTGCTCCGGGTGGTGCGCTTGCCGTTCGCGCCTGGTTTCACGGCGTTCACGACGAATCCGCAGGCGGGCGCGTTCACGGGCTTCCAGTTGGAATTGACGCGTCGGGACGGGGATCAGGCGTTGTCGGGAGTGGGGATGCATTTGCCGCCGGGCGTAGCGGCGATGCTCTCGAGCGTCGAACTGTGCTCGGAAGCGCAGGCTGCGGCGAGCTCGTGCCCGGCCGGGTAGCGAAGTCGGGCATGCGACGGCGTTCGCGGGGTTGGGTCCGGAACCGTTCGTGCAGGAAGGCGGGCGGGTGTTCATCACCGGGCCCCTACGGCGGCGCGCCGTTCGGCCTCGAGATCGTCACGCCGGCGAAGGCCGGGCCGTTCGATCTGGGGTTCGTGACGGTGCGCTCGAAGCTGTTCATCGACCCGCACGATGCGTCGGTGACGATCGTCTCCGATCCGTTGCCGACGCAGATCCGGGGGATTCCGCTGCAGCTGAAACGCGTGCTCGTGAACGGTTGACCGGCCGGGCTTCCAGTTCAACGGAACGAGCTGTGACCCGATCGAGCATCACCGGGCACGATCTCAGGCGATGAAGGCACGCCAGGTGCCGGTGTCCTCGCCGTTCCAGGTCGGCGGCTGTGAAGGGCTGGCGTTCGCGCCGAAGCTGACCGCGTCGCGTCGACGGGCACGCGAGCCGCCAGAACGGCGTCACCTTCCGCGTCAAGCTCGAATCGGCGGGGCTCGGCCAGGCGAACATCCGAAGGTCAACCTGCAGCTGCCGCTCGAGCTGCCCTCGCGGCTGACGACGCTCCAGAAAGCGTGCCTCGCTGCGACCTTCGACGCGAACCCGGCGGACGTGCAGCGAAGAATCGATCATCGGCACCGCCACGATCCACACGCCGGCGCTGAAGAATCCGCTGACCGGCCCCGCCTATCTCGTCTCCCACGGCGGCGCTGCTTTCCCCGACGTCGAGTTCGTGCTGCAGGGCGAAGGCGTCACGCTCATCCTCGACGGCAAGACCGACATCAAAAACGGGATCACGTACAGTAAATTCGAAACCGCGCCGGACGCGCCGTTCAGCACGTTCGAAACGGTGTTGCCCGCCGGGCCCGCACTCGGCGCTCACGGCCTACGTCAACCAAGGCAACAGCTATGACCTCTGCTCGAGCAAACTCGTGATGCCGACGACGATCATCGCCCAGAACGACCACCCGATCGAACAGCAGACACCGATCACCGACCATCGGGTGCGGAGGCGGTCAAGGGCGACCACCGCAAACTGACGCTCGCCCAGCAGCTCGCCAAGGCGCTGCAGGCCTGTCGCAGCAAGTACAAGCACGACGCGCACAAGCGCCAAGCCTGTGAACGCAAAGCCCACACCACCTACACGAGCAAAGCGATCGCCAGCTGCCGCAAGACGCACAAAGCCCGGAGCCTGCGACTCAAGAACTGCGAAGCCCAAGCACGTCGGAAATACTCGGCGAAGATCACCCGTCACCACAGCTAGCAGTCGGATCCGATGTTCGCGCAACGCCCCCACAGCACCGCCCTACAGACGGTCCTGGTCGTGGCGATCGGTGTGCTGACGATAGCGGCAGTCGGGTGCGGGGGTTCTGCCGGGGGCGCCGGCGGGACGGAGGCGAATGGCATCGGCGATGTTACCCCGCAAGAAGCCCTGAAAATGGCTAAGGCCGCCGTCGCCAAGGCAGAGTCGGCCACGATCCACGGCACCGCAAAGCAGCACGCGGCGATGCTCGCAGAGTTCGACCTGCGACTCACCCGCGACGGCGGACAGGGCACAATCAACCTGCTCGGCATCAGCTTCGAGGCGATCCGAATCGGCGAAGACCTCTACGTCAAAGGGTCGCCGGGCTTTTACGCGAGGATCGGTGTCAAAACGACGGTTCCCGCCGACATGTGGATCAAGCCGCCGGCAAACGCGGGCCTTGGGGCGTTTACCGAACTCGAGGGGCAAACGGCTCGGATTCTGTCTACGAGTGGAGCCACCACGATGGGGAGCACGACGACGGTCGACGGTCAGCCCGCGCTGGAACTCAAGACCGAAGGCAAGCTCTACAAGGGCCGCGTCTACCTGAAAACAACCGGGGAACCGCTCCCCCTCAAGCTCGAAAAGCGAGGACGCGAAACCGCGACGTTCACATTCACCGATTGGAACCGCACACCAGCCCCGACAGCTCCGACGAAGACAACGAACTGCGAGCGGGTGAGATGGCCAACGAGCCAACGCAAGTCTTGTGCACCTGGGTGACCATCGCGGCGGTCGCGGTGGCGCTCAGTGGCTGCGGAGCGACCCGAGCCGGGACAGAAGACGCGCCGACGCCTCTGCGCCCCCGGCCAGGCGATACGCAACAGATTCCAGCTCGAACGACGGCCGCACGCTCGCCCACGGACGGTTTCACGGCTTCGCACGAGACCGGCGGGCGGGCGCGCAAGCCTCGACACGCGCCGGCGCCTCCCGTAACACCTCGATCCGCGACCGCTAGGGCCACTCCGACAGTTGGCCCCCAGCGGGCTGAAGCCCCGAAAGCGAAGCGAGCTCCACTGGGCGCCCTGTTGAGATTAGCTTGCTCTGGGCGGCCGCCCAAGCCGATTTCGCGGCGAGAGGTCAAACAACCGGCCAAAGCGTGCGACAAGCTCAACCGCGCCGCAAGGCTCCTCGCGCCGCGAGCCAACCCGCGCCAGGAGCCGCACGGACTCGGCGGGGGGTGAGACGATGTCTGCGCTGCCGCTTGCGCGAGGGGCCGGAGTCAGGCCAAGTGGCCGACCGTCGACCAGACCACGGGCGGATGCTCGGTCCGCTCCCATCACCGATCGAACGGGAGAGCTTGCCCGGACGCTGTCGAACCGCTGTGCTCATGCCGCAGAGCTGCTCGCTCAGAGCGAACGGCTAACTGAGTCGACGGCACTGTGCGCCTGGATCGGGAGCGTGGATGAGTGGCGGCGGCGCACGCATCGGGCTCTCGCCGACAGTTTCGGTCGAGAGACGATCGACGAGTTCACGGTCGCAACCCGCAGAGCGTCGCCGCCGCGGGGCTCTGACCGCACGATTCAGCTCGAACGCCGTGCCCTCCAGAACGCGATAGAACTGCTACAGGCGCTTCACGGGACCCAAACAGGTCGGCTGCTCGGCAGGCGCAGCCTCCCCAGAGACGTCCAGGCGCGCTTTGTCCGAAGCTAGGGCGCCGACCACGGTTCAGTGCGTACGGCAGGGTGCCGTCGCAGGAACCGTGACGATTTCCGGGGCAGCGGGATTCGAGTTCTGAGCAGAGAGCGAACAGTCAAGCTGTGATGTGGGTCACAGGCAGCTTCCCAGCGCGGCCTCGGGCTACACCATCTGTGTTCCGCGCAGCGCCGCGAGGAGTTCTATCCCGCGCCGCATCGCGCGACGCTCGGCAGCCATCCCCGGTTCTCGCCGGAACGTCGGTTCACGAGCCCCCAACGCCACCCTGAACTCCTCGACGACTAAGTGGTCGAATCGCGATGCCAACGTCTGTATCGTCGCTGCGCGCCACCCATGGGCCTGCTCGAGCCAGCGCAGGAGGCCTCGCCTATCTTCGATCCCCGGGCTCTCGGCGAGCAGCAGCTCGGCCTCGTCGATGTGAACGAGTAGCAGAGATGCGAGCGCGCCCGTGGCGTCTCGCACGACAGACGTATCGCGACGCGTGCCCGGCACGATGTGAGGCGTTCAAAGCGGGTGGAGCCGGCGGCAGATCGGGACGAGGACGGGCGGGAGCTTGCGCTTGTGCTCGCATGCGGCACGGACGCGCCTCAACGCGGCGCTCGGCGGCTTCCTCTGCTTGTCGCCGGCAATCGCAGGCGCGTGCGTAGAGCTCGGCTGTGCGTCGCCGTTGCCAGCACCGGCGCCCCGCGGGTGAGTCGGCGGCTGCCGCGTTCCCGTGCTGCCGCGCCGCTTGGCCTTCGCGCGAGGAGCGGACTTCGCTCGGGTCGTCGGCGGAGCCGAAGCAGCCGAGCCGCGTGGAGTGGACGCCGTGGAAGCCGGGACCGTCACGGAGCGAGACGTTGAGGAGTGGGGACTCGTCGCGGCGGTGGAGCCGCAGCTTGCTGCGGCGCAGGTGACGATGCCACAAACGAGCACCGCGAATGTCCCCCGCCGGCTCATCGTCCCTTGCTCCCGTGGTGCGCGGCCCTGTGGCTCGGCTTCTTGGCGTGAGCCCGGGCTCCGTACGCGCGCCGTGCCTTACGTTCACACACTTGGCGCTTCGTGCGATTGTGCTTGTGGTTCTTGCGGCATGCGGCGAGTGCTTTGGCGAGCTTCTGCGCCCGCGTTGCTTTGAACGCCTTGACGGCGCCGCATCCAGTCTTGGAGATCACGGTCGTCGATTGCAGCGTGGTGCCGCTCTGTGAGGTGATTTCGGTGGGCATCAGCAGCGAGTTCGAGCAGAGGTTCTGCGGGTCGCTTCCCTTGGCGTACGCGGCGAGCGCGGAGTGTGGACCGGCAGGCAGGACCGTTTCGAAGGTCGTGAACGGTGCATCGGGGGCGGCTTCGAAGCGCGAGTAGGTGATGCCTTTTTTGATGTCGGTTTGGCCGTCGAGGAGTAGCACGATCCCTTCGCCCTGGAGCACGAACTCGACGTCGGGGAATGCTGCGCCGCCGTGCGAGACCAGGTAGGCGGGACCTGTCAGGGCGTTGGTGAGGACGGGGGTGTGGATCGTGGCGCTGCCGATCACGGATTCGGGGCTGCAGTTGGCGGGGTTCGCGTTGAAGGTTCCCTCGGGGCAGGCTTTCTGGATCGTGGTCAGGCGCGCTGGCAGTTGTGCTGGGAGTTGTAGGCGGACTTTTGCGATGTTCGACTGCCCGAGCCCGGCAGATTCGACCCGGACAGTGAAGCCGGTGCCGCCGGTCCGCGTGCCGTGGCCACCGGCTGATGCCGCCAGCTTGGGAGCGAACGGCAAGCCTTGGCAGCCGGTGACCTGGAACGGCGAGGAGACAGCCTCGCTGCCCCCGCCGGCGCCCGTCAGCGTCCCGGTGATCTGCATCGGCGCGCAGCTCGTGGGGTTGAACTCGAAGCCGGGCCGGTCGACCGCGACGTTGATCTGTTTGATCTGCGCCGGGACGCCTTTGACGAACGTCGGGAACGGGTCGCTGACCACGGTCACGGCGGCGGTGCTGCGGTCGACCAGGATCCGCGACCGGACGTTGACGTTGCCGAGGTCGAACGGCCCGGCCACCGCGGGCGTCACGACGAGCAGCCCGAACGGCGCCCCGCCGTAGCCGGTGGTCAGGTAGACCCTGCCTCCGAGTGTCACCGGTTCGCTGCCGAGACCGGCCCACGCGGTCGAGTGGCCGACGAGGCTCTCTGTGCCGCACGCCCAGTCCTGTCCAGCCGCGGGTGGCTGGCATGGCGTGACCGATGAGAGCATCGCGGCGATGCCCGGCGGCAGGTGCACGGTGACCCCCTGCAGGGGCTGGTCGGTGTCCGGATGCCCAACCGTGAGCGAGAAGCCGGTGAACGACCCTGCCTGCAGGCTGGTCACGCCGGCGCCGAAGGATGGAGCGAACGGCAAGGGGTTCGCGCACGGCGCCCCGCCCGGGCCCGAGGTGATCGTGAACGGTGCCGAGACGGGCTGCGCGAGAGCTTCCGACCAGGCTTCGAAGGACGAGCTCGCCGAGTAGCGGCCGCAGAGCGGCGGCGTGCTGAGTGGGCCGCGCGGGCCGCCGAACAGAACGACCTTCAGGTCTTCGAATGGGACCTGCGGTGTGCTCGTGAATGTCGTTGAGACCTGCCCGTTCTGTTCGTCGAGCCGGCCTTCGCCTGCCAGCTTCACGCGCAGGCCGAGCTTGTCGTTTTCGGCGACGATGTAGAGGGCGATGAGCGATCCGAACGGGTTCGCCCCCTGGGCGGCCAGGTACACGTTCCCCGTGATTTCTTCGCCCAACAGCGGCGTCTTGACCCGGACCACGCCCACCTTCGACGCGTCAGGACACTGGGCGGGATCGGCTGTGAACCGCAACGGTTCGGGTGTACCGGCGGCAAGGGGATCCACGCCTCCCCCGCCCAGATAACCGACCTGCGCCTCGCTGCAGGCCTGCAAACCGTTCGCCGCCGAGGGATTCAGCACCATCCCTTCTGGGAGCGTGACCGTCGCCTTTCTCACATCGGCGTCGCCGAGCGCGCCTTCGGTCAGCGTCCCTTTCTGATCGACACGAACGTCGACGCCGATGCCGGTCGGCGTGCTGCCCGTCGTGACGGCTTCGCCCGGCGCGCCGCTTTCCGCGGGCTGTTCCGGCACCGCCGCGACCGACGGACTGAACGGCAGCGCACCGCATCCCGTCAGTTCGGCGAGCGGCTGCTCGAGCCCCCCGGGGAAGGCCGCTGAGCCGGCGAGCTGCTCGCCCGTCCAGGCGAGGCCGCTGATCGACGTGCTCAGGCCCCCGGTGCAGGATGTCGGCAGCCTCAGAAACGGCACCAATGGGCGGGGGTTCGGGGCCGTGCAGGACTCGCCGTCGAACTTCAGGCGGCCTTCCCGTAGGCACGCCCAACCCCGCGAGCCGTCGTGGCTGGCGGCGCTCGGCTGGCCCCAGAAGATCACTTCGGTTCCGAGCACCTGCGCCGCGGCGGTCGCGTTGGTAACGGTTGCCGTCACGCCGTAGTCGCCGTCGGTGCGCACCGCTGTGTCGACGACAACGGGCACCGCTTCGGCCTCGAAGCCGAACCGCGCCGGCTCTCCTGGAGCGGGTTCGAGGTTGAACAGCGGGACAGCCAGGGTTTTGTAGCCGACCGGGCTGGGCGCGAGAATCGTCACGACCGCGACGCCGAGCGCCGAGCTCGCTGGACAGATGTTGCGCACCCCGCCGGCCGTCCCGGCGAGCGAGGAGAAGTCCGCGTCGGAGCATTGGCCGGCCGCGGTCACGTTTCCGAGCATGCCGGGCGGCAGGTTGAACGTGAGGTTCTTCGAGAGTGCCGGTGCGCTCGGCGCGAGCTTGCGCGGCTGACCGGGTTTCTGTACTTCTTCGAGCGTCTGGTTAAGAAGGAGCGTGCTGGTGAGCTGATAGGGGTGAGAGCCGGCCTGTGTGTCGGGCGAGCCGTCGGCGTTTTCGGCGGTGATCGCGTAGCCGTCGTCTTCGAGACCGAACGCCACCGGCGCCCCGCTTACACGCACGTCGCGCGTCAGCGACGCTCCCGCGACCGTCCCGCCGCCGACGGCTTCGCCGCCCTGCACGGTGACTTCGTTGGGCAGCGACGTGTCCGTCCCTGGCGGTATTTCGACCTTCACCGGGATGTCGACTTCGAGGCGTTCATACGGCGGGGCGGTGAGCGAGGTGCTGCACGTGACGATCCGTTCTTCGCTCACCGAGCATTTCCACGTTTTTTCTTTTTCTTCGACTGACTGGCTGCGGGCGAGATGCGGGTCCACTCTTTTCGGGTCGGCGACCTTCAGGCCGATGGGCAGCACATCTTTGATCGTCACCGCCGTGACCGCACCGCTGACGCCGACGGTCCCGAGGTCATCGGCGGCGATGTTGACCAGGCCTTCTCCGCCGGGCGGCAGGTTGGTAGGGGCCGCTCGCGAGGACAGCTGCCAGCGCGCCGCCCCGAGCGCGGGCGAGGCCATGAGGAGCGCGAGCACGAGCGCGAGGCCGGCGGCCACGATCAAGCGCCCACGGAGGATGGCCCCCCTCACTTCTTCGCCTTCCTGTGGGCGCTCGGATGCGCGCCGTATTTCTTGAGAGCCTCGCGTTCGCAGGCCGCTGCGCTTCTTCCTCGAGTGCGGGTGGTGCTTGCGGCACGACTGCAGCGCTTTCGCGAGCTTCTGCGTCCGCGTCAGCACCTTCGGCCCTTTGGCCGGCGGTGCGCCGGCTTTGTAGGGCAGCACCCGCACCGTGGGCGTGTTCCCCGGCCCCGTGAACGTGGCGCTCGGCGCGGCCGGTTCCTGCGGCGGCGTATTCGAGCCCCCCGGCCTGCAACTGGCGACCGATTCGCACTGCGGCGAGGAGGACGTCGGATAGGTCAGGCAGGGCTTGCTTTCGGTGCAGACGTGCGCGTCGTAGATGTCGATTGAGTTGTCGGTGTCGGCGGCGACGAGCGAGGCCGCGCTGAGGAAGAACACGTCGTCGCCGCTTTCACTGGCGTCGAGGAACGCCGATTCGCGGCTCGAGGTGCCGGAGGAGATCAGGCCGGTGCATCCGCCCGACTGCGCGCATGATCCGACGCCTTCGGGCTCGTACTCGTAGACGTCCTCCTTGCTGTTGGTGTCAGCGCTGACGAGCGCGTCGGCGCTGTTGAAGAACAGCCGTCCTGTGTCGGAGAGGTAGCGAGGCTGGTAGAGCGCGGCGGGTTGGGCTTTGCCGTTGATGTTGAACGTCCACCCCGGGAGCGATCCGGCGAGCGAGCGGTCATGCCAGATTTCGGGTCGGTCGACGAGCAGCCCGACGCCTTCGCCGGCGAGTTCGGTGTCGAACACGCTGTGGGGCCGGCGCCATTCGGATCCCGTGCCGCCCGGGTTGCACGAGACGCATGACAGGCGCCCGGCGAGCGCGTCATAGAGATAGACCTCCTGGTCGGGCTGGCCCGTTGCGGCGTCGCGGTTGTCGTAGCCCGTCAGCGGCCGGTCGGACATGAACGCCAGGTAGCGCCCGTTGTGCGACACGCTCGAGGTGACCGCGCTGAGGTTGAGCTGGGAGGGCGCGAGTCGCGAGCTTGCGCCGGCGCCCCAGTCGGCGGCGTCATCGCCCGAGAGCGTCGCGATGAAGCGGGTCACACGCTCGCCCGGATGCCCGGGGTCTGCTTCGGAGACGTAGAGGTTGCAGGTTGCCCCCGGGGTCTGGGCTTCGTTGCCTTCGGGGTTTCGCGAGCAGCGTCCCGGGGTCGCGCCGGGCGCCAACGCGGCGTTCGCGACGAAGTACACGACCGACGCGTCGAGCGAGCTGCCGGGGACCAGGTTCAGGACGTCGCCGCTCGTGCCCGTGGCGCCGCTCGACAGGTCGCGTGAGGCGCCCGCGCAGCGGTTCTTCGCCGGTCAGTTCGAACTCATAGAGGTCGGTGGGCGATTCTTCGCCGACCGGTTCCTGGGTCGAGTCTTCGGTCAGGCGCGCTGTGTCGGTGAAGAACACCTTCGAGCCGTCTTCGCTCGCCATCTGGAAGCGCACTTCCCGGTCTGATTCGTCGGCCGGCGGTTCCGGTACTTCGTGGCCACCGGGTCCCGCTTCGATCGCGTCGTGGCCCTGCGCCGAGTTCAGCTTGATCGTCACGCCGCGGACGGTGTCGCGCAGGTAGAGCGAGCGTCCTTCACCCTCGGTCCAGAACACGCGTCGGCCGTCCTTCGAGATCGCGCCACGCGCGTTGAGGCTTTCGCTCGCCCCGAGCGACGGTTCGGTGAACCCGGCGTCCGGGGCGGGCGTGCCGTTCGGGAGCACGCTCAGCAGCGTCAGCGGCGAGCCTTCCTGCCACATGTACAGGCCCGCGGCCGGACGGCGCGGCCGCCGTCAGCCCGACCTTCGAGTGGAACACGACGTGCTCGAGGTCGTCCGTGGCCGCGAGGAAGTCGAGTCCGCCGCCGAACTGCGTGCCGGCCGTGTCGTTGCTCGCCGTCACCAGCGGCATGAATTCGGGCGAGGGCGCCATGTTCGCCCGCAGGTACATCGTCTTTTCCGTCGCCAGCGGCGAGAGCGCCGGATGTTCGACCACGCCTTCGGTCTTGCCGAGGTCGTATTCGGTCGGCTGGACCAGCGAGGTCGAGAGGTCCGGAGAGAAGAAGTGGTACTCGCTCGGCGAGGGCAGCAGCAGCCCCCACCCCTTCGTGTGGGGCGTTTCAAGGCTCCGCGTCGCCCATCCGCTCGAGTCTCGCAGCGACATCAGCTGCGAGAGTTCGAAGCTGCGGTTGCCTTCCGGTTCGCTCACGACGGGTCCGGCGGCCAGCCACACGAGCCCGTCACCGTTGAGCGAAGCCTGCACCGTCCCACCCCGGAGCAGCGAGGCCATTTCGATCGTCGAGCCGTGCTTCTGGGGCGGCGAGACCATCTCCCAGCCGCGGCCGTCCGGCATCACGCTCGGAGACGGCAGCGTCGTGAACGTGCTCGGCTGCGGCGTCGCGTCGACGGTCCCGAGAGAGTTGGTCGCGACGACGCGGTAGTAGTACCTCGTCGCCGGCTGCAGGCCTTCGATCTGGACGTGCACGCTGCTGTCGCCGTAGCCGGCCGCGATCGTGCCGGCGGGCAACTTCCACACAGGCCGCAGGGGTCGTGGCGCAGTCGCTCGTGCCGTACTGGAAGTGGACTTCGGTCGCAAGTCCGCCCGGATCGACCTCGGCTCGCAGTTCGGTCGTGTGCGGCGCGAGATTCGTCGAGGAGACGGCGTCGACGACAGGAGCGTGGGGGCTGCCTTCGAGCCCGAACACCTGGACCTTGTCTTCGCCCGCGTCTGGCACGAGCACCTCGCCGTGCAGCGAGTCCACGGCCAGCCCGCTGCCGCCCGTGAGCTCGCCTTCTCCGAAGCGCTGGATCAGCACGCCGTCAGACGGTGTAGGCGGCGACGCTGCTGACGGTATCGAGGTAGACGTCGCCCGTGCCCGCGTCGACGGCTGCTCCCGTCGTGTTGCGATGGTCGACTTCGGCGATCAGCGTCGCAGAGGACGCTCCGCCATCGAGCTTGGCGACAACACTCGGGTCCGGGGCTTCGCCGCGTTCGCCCGGGCATTCTTCGGCGGCGTTCCGGCGTTCGTAGCCGACGTAGAACGAGCTCGCGTCGGGCGCGACCGCAAACGCCGGCCGCGCATAGCATTCGAAGCGCTCTTCCATGCTGCGCCGCAGCGATGGGCGCCATTCGAGCTTCGTTTTGCCCGCCCCGTTGGCGACTTTGGCGAAACCGTCGATATAGCCTTCTTCTTCCCAGTAGACCCAAAGGGTCCCATTGGCGTCGACGGCGACACCCGAGATGTTTTCTTCGAATTCTGCTTCTTCTTCGGCTTTTTCTCCGCCATGTTCCTTGAATTTGAACGCGTGGATCTTCTGGACGATGTCGCCTGCCGCAGGGGAGTACACGTACAGCGCGTTACGTTCGCCTTCTTCGGCTTCTTCAGCGTTCCCCGCCCCAGCGATGTAGACCTCACCACGCGATGGGTCCGATTCGCTGGGCGAATTATCGACCGCGATCGGTCCTGGGTCGCGCACCTTGAACTGCGAGAGGTATTCGTAAGGCCCGCCAGCGCCCCGCTTGAAGACCTCGACGCGCCCGTTCCCCGTGTCCGAAACGTAAGCGAGACCCGCCGCTTCGTCGACGGCAACGCCAGAGGGACGCGAGAGCTGCCCGTTGCCCGAGCCCGCCGCGCCGAAGCGAGTCGCGGAACACGTGGCCCTGGCGAAGCAGGGCGCCGGCCTGAGCGCACCAAAGGAGAGCGATCGCGGCGGCCGCGACCGCCGCGATCGTGAGACGAGCGAAAAGCCGGGCGGTGACCCCGTTGGTGGTGTGCCCTTCGTTGTGGTACCGCTCCGTCATTCCGTGTCCTCCGCCTCTCCACTAGGCGGGAACGCGCCCCGAGCCTCGCTGCTCCTGGGCGCGCTCCACCCCCCGCCTAGATGTAGGTGTTCAGCTCGAGCTGTTCTTCGTTGTGCACCGTCGCGGTGATCGACTGGCCGGCTTTCGCCCAGCCTTTGCCTTCGAAGTTCGCTTCCAAAATCGCTTCGACAAGGCTTTCGCCTTCTTCAAAGAATTTCACTTCCTGGAAGCCGTTTTTCTGCTTGTACTTCAGCACGAACGTCGACCCCATCTTGTTGACCTTCACGGGGACGAGAATCGCGCCTCTGACTTCGACGGTCAGCGAGCCGCAGCTGAAGGCAATGAACCTTTCTTCGCCTTTGGCGGGAAACAGCTCGATCCCCGCTTCGTGTTTGGCTTTGTTCAGCCAAACGGCGCGGCCTTCGACTTCTTTCGTTTCAAGCTCGCCGGCTTCGTGCCCAGGTGACGTGCACACAAACGGCGGGACTTTGCAGCCTTTGAACTTGATGAAGATTTTCCGCGCTTCTTTGGTGCCGAAGTATTCGCCTGTGCTCGACTCCGATTCGCAGCCAACGGCGTATTTTCCGACTTCCTGCAGCGTTGCTTTACCGCCAGTGCTCGTCTGGTTGAGTTTCACGCCGCCCGGCAGCCATTCGTACTTGTTCTTTTTGCCTTCTTCTTTTTCCAGCGTCGTCGCTTCTTTCGTACAGCCCTTGTCGGTGTACTTGCCGCCGTATTTGTTTTCGATCTTCGGGACCTTCAGGCAGCGCCCATATTCAGGGGCTTCGGCCCAAGCACCGGACGCCGTGAGCGCCACGACGGCGATGCTAGCCGTGATCGCCAGACCGACAACCTTCAACCGTCTCATCAAGTCACTCTCCCTTTCGCAATTGCACCAACCGACCTAGACCCGCCCCTCAGCCCGTCGATGGTTCTGACTGAGATCCGATGATGAGGCCCGAGTTTCATTCCCCGGGCCCCATCATCGCTTGGTAATCCGTCCTACTGTCTGGCGTCTGCGACCCTCAGACTTTGCCCGCTTCGGCTTCGGTCCTGACCGCTGACACAGCTGCATCGTGCAGATCGCCTTCCAACACTACGATGCCCGTTTTGCCTTCGAAGGCTGTGACTTCCAGCGCGCGGTTCAGCGCACCGTCAACAAACGTTTCGTATTCACCGCCACAGCCTTTGGCACCCGAAACGGGCGGAATGCGCCAATGCGTGTCCACCAACCTACTTCCGTGCAGGAAGATGTTGGTGAACGCTTCGTTGAACGAGAGGCTTCCGGCCGTGCCGGCGCCTTCGGTCGTGAGGTTGATGTGGATCGGGTTTTCGTCGCTGCCGATGTAGCACGGACCGCCGCCCAGTTTTTCGAGGAACGGACCGACCACGTGAACCTTCAGCGGCAACCGGAATGCAACACCTTCTTCGAAGAGGATGTTTTCGGTGTCCAGGCACATCGGAACTTCGAAGCATTCGTTCCCGGCCATTTCGATTTTGACCTGAATGCCGGCTTCATGGTTTTTCGCCGCTGCGTCGAAAGCTTCCCTCAGCGCCTGCGGCCATTCCAATTCTTCTTGGATCTGCGGCGTGATCACCTTGATGCCGTTTTCGACGTCAAGCAGAGGGGCCGACAGTGTTTCCGCGCCGACGGCCGCAATGACTTCGATTCCAGAGCCGGCGCCTTTGAAGCCGCCCTGCAGCCTGATCGATTTGTCCAGGTTCACCTTTACGGTGCCGTACTGGAAGAAGCCGCCTTTCTTGCCGCCCGCCGTGATGCCGGTGAAGCAGTCTGTCATTTCGTTTGCTTCGTTCCCGTAGTCACAGTAGTGGTAAGCGTGGAAGTCGTTGATGCCCCAGGGATCGCCCACGCCCGTGGCTTCAGCGTGTTCACGCTGCTTGGCTTCTGCTGCTTCTTGTTTTTCCTTGAGTTTTTTGGCTTTGGCTTCTTCGGCTTCTTTTTCTTTCTGAGCTTTAGCTTCTTCCTTTTCTTTTTCTTTCTGTTCTTTGGCTTCCTGTTTTTCTTTTTCTTTCTGTTCTTTGCATTCCGTGTTGCACGCGGCCTGGGCCGGCGCGGCGATCACAGCCGTTGTGACGCTCAGCGCGAAGATGGCCATCAGGCAGAGGGCCAGCATCCTTACGTTTCTCACTTGATCTCCACTCCCATCTTGATTTGCCGCCCGAGCCCCTCTGGCGAGTCGCCCTGACGTGTCGCGGAATGGCGAGGGCGGATCACGCGAGACGAGCTGCCGGGTGCGGCCCGGCACATCCTCAGATGTTTCAGATGTCTCACATCTTCGCCGAGCGACGAATTCGCCCGGCTACCAAGGGCCTTTCGCAAGCGCGCGCCACGATTTGCGCCAGTCGTGCCTCGTGGGCGTGCGAGAGCGATCGCGATACCCGCGGCAGGATTGCCCGAGCTGGGGCGCCTCGAGCCCGCCGGGCGTCGCCGCACCGGGGGTTGACACGAAGAAACCTTCGTGTAAAAAAACTGGGCGCGCCTAAAACAGCGTGTCAGCGAAGTGGCGAGCGGCGCACGCCCCAATGGTGGCAGTGGCGACGGAAGAGGCGCAATTGCAGGGACGAGGGGGTTGCACTCGCGAGAAACGAAATGGTATGGTGACCGCGAGGAAAGCTGGGAGGGGGATCGGGTGTCGTGCAGCGCAGCTGACGCGACGCGCCGCAAAAGCGGTTCGCGCGCCGCGCAGTGGGAACAGATCTCGTGGCTGTAGGGGTGCGTCAGCGCCATGGCCGAAGGTGTCGCGGCGGGCGGTGCGAATGCTCCTGGGAGGCGTTCGTCTACTCGCGCCTCGACGGGAAGAAGATCCGCAAGACCTTCATGACGCAGGCTTCGGCACGTGAGTGGCGCTCTGAGACGACAGTCGCGGTTCGCAGGATGCTGGTCAGGGCTCCGACGAGCGTCACGGTCGCGCGCGCCGGCGAGGGATGGCTCAAGCTCGCGCGAGAGGGCGTTGTGAGGACGCGTTCGGGTGACGTCTACAAGCCGGCGACACTCCGCGCGTACGAGGCGTCGCTCCGTTTGCGCGTCATTCCGGTGCTCGGCTCGAAGCGGCTCTCCGAGGTGAGCCGCAACGACGTCCAGGATCTCGTCGACGCCCTCGTCAGTGAAGGGCAGAAGGAAGCGACGGTCGGCGTCACTGTCTCGTCCCTCCGTGTGATCTACAAGCGAGCGCTGTCGCGAGGCGAGGTCGCCGTGAACCCGATCACGGGCGTGCAGGTGCCGGCGGTGCGGGGCGGGCGGAACAGGATCGCCGCACCGGAGGAATGCCGACTCCTCCTTGACGCACTCCCCCAGCGAGACCGGGGCCTGTGGGCGACCGCCATGTACGCGGGGCTGCGGCGTGGCGAGTTGATGGCGCTGCGGATCACGGACATCGACCTGGAGCGCGAGATCATCACCGTCTCGCGCGGTTGGGACACGCTGATCGGGGAAATCACGACGAAGTCGGGTCGCGTGCGCGTCGTACCGGTCTCCGCGGCGCTGCGCCACGAGCTCGAGCGCCATCTGGGGGCGATCGGATGGACGGACGGTCTGGCATTCGGCATCGGCCCCTGGCGGCCCTTCAACAGCACGCCGCTCGCGAAGCGAGCTGAACGAGGATGGAATGCAGTCGGCCTGCAGCGAATCACGCTGCACGAGTGCCGGCATACGTTCGCGTCGCTGATGATCGCGGCGGGCGTCAACGCCAAGGCGCTCTCGGCCTACATGGGCCACGCCAACATCTCGATCACGATGGATCGTTACGGCCATCTGATGCCCGGCAACGAGCGCGAGGCAGCCGGAATGCTCGACGCTTACCTCCTGCGCGATGCGCCAGTCTCGCGCCAGAACGGCAACGGACGGATCCCGGGCGGCCCCGCGCCGAACGCTCCGAAGAGCCCCGCTGAGGGCCTGGCGCGCCTGCTCGCCGGGCGGCGGCAGGCGCTCGGATTGTCCCAGCAGGAGCTCGCGGCGCGCGCGCGCACCAGCCCTTCACTGATATCTCGCATCGAGAGTGGGGAGGAGGTCCCCTCGGTTGGTCTGCTCGACCTGCTGGCCAAGGGCCTCGGTGCGAGCCTCGTGCTCGGCTTCGATGGGCCGGAGCGAGCGGCGGACGCGGAACCGCTCGCGAGCGTCTAGCCCGCGCCGCCGAGCGCCGGCACACGTACCCGCTCGCACGCAGGACCCGGCGCGCGCTCCGGAGCCGGCTTCGAAGCGCCGGCGCTCAGTGCTGCGGTGCGCTCGGCACCGCCGCTACCTGGCGGCGGCCGGCCGCGCGTCCGGCACTCTCGCGCTTTCGCATGAAGGCCATCACGAGCCCGAGCCGCTCTTCGCGTGCCGGCCGCTGCTCGGCGGCTCGTCGGCGCGCTGCGCCCGCGCGGTGGAGCTCGTCCAGGCGTGCGTCTGCGTAGGCGGATGTTCCGTAGCTCATGGCCCCTCGCTTTCGATCAGATCCCTGAAGGCACGCGAAAGCCTCCCCGTTCGGCGGGGGCCGCTGAATACGGGCTTCATGTGTCAGGGGGTGCGGCTAACCGCACCCGGCGAGCGGCGGCCGGGCGCCGCGCGCCCTCAGAACTCCAGCCGAGGAGGCTCGTCGACCCGCGCCGCCGGCGTGGCGCGCGATCCGTCGCCCGCCTCGGGATTGTCCCCGGCGGGGTGCTCGACCAGCGCGATCACGCGGCTTGCCATGAACCTGGCGGTGCGGACAGGCTGGCCGGTTCGCGTCACCTCGGCGACCTCGACGATCCCGCGCGCGTTGACGATTTCCACGCGGCGCCCGGCACGCGTCGCCGCGATCTCGTAGGTGCGCGACCCGTCATCCGCGGAGACGACGATCTCGACGCGATCACCCTTCATCGGGCGAGCCTATCGCGCCGGCTCACGCCGGCACCGCCTCCGACGGACTCTCCGGCAGCGCTCCGGCGAGCTCCCTGCGCGAGCTGATCTCGAGCTTCATGAACACCTTGCGCAGGTGCCACTCGATCGTGCGGGGGCTGAGGAACAGCCGGCTGCCGATGTCCGGGTTCGACAGGCCTTCGCGCGCCAGGAGCGCGATCTGGCGCTCCTGGGCAGTGAGCTCGTCGCGCGCCTCGACCGAGCGCTTGCGTGCCTTCTCTCCCGTCGCGAGCAGCTCGCCGTGGGCGCGCTCCGCGAACCCCTCCATGCCGATCGAGCTGAGCATCTCCTCGGCCGTGCGGAGCTGGGCACGGGCGTCCATCCGGCGGTTCTCGCGGCGCAGCCACTCGCCGTAGAGCAGATGGGCGCGGGCCAGCTCCGGGCGCAGGCGCGTGCGCTCCAGCCGCTCGATCGCGACCTCGTACAGGAGCTCCGCGGCCTCGCCCTCGCTGAGCAGCGCCCGCGCGCGGGCCTCGACCCCCGCGGCCCAGTCGCCGCCGCTCGGCCCGACGTGCTCGCTCAGCCGGTCAAGGGCCGCCTGCGCGAGCGCGATCTCGCCGCTCCTTGCGGCCGCTTCGATCAGCTCCGCGAGCGCCCACGCAGAGACGAACAGCTCGGGTGTGTCGTCGGCAGCGGCGCGCGCGGGAGCGAGCGCTTCGCCGTAGCGGCCGAGGCCGTTGAGGATCATCGCGCGCGCCCAGTGCCCGTACTGGACGGCGGTTCCCTGTCCGCCGTCCCTCGCCTCCGCGATCGCGTCGTCGATGAGCGCAGTGAAGGCGGCCTCGCGGCCCTGGAACGCGGCGAGCACGAGCCCGCCGTACGGCGCGATCTGGGTCCCCGTCGCCTCCGTGGCGGCATCGGCCTCGGCGATCAGAGCCGCGGCCCTCGCGAAGTCGCCGGCGAGCGCGCTGACCTGTGCAAGCACGTTGACGGCGACGGCGAGCACGGCGAGCGCGCCGGTCTCGCGTCCGAGACGGACGCCGCGCTCGGCGACCGTCACGCAGGTGTCGAAGTCCCACACCGTGACGGCCGCGGCGGTCGCCAGCCAGCCCCAGCGCAGCAGTTCCTCGGCCGCCGCGTCCTCGCCCGCGAACGCGGCCGCCGCTGAGCGCACCGCCGGGGTCGCCGCCTCGCGCCCGTCGGTGAAAAGAAGCGCAAAGCCCTCGAGCAACAGATCCGAGGGACGTGCGGCTCCCTCCGGCTTGGGCGCGGCGCGCGCGGCGCGTGAGACGTCCTGCAGGCTGCCCGAAACGGCGAGTTCACCGGCGAACAGGGCGGCGCCCCAGGCGTCGAGGTAGGTGTGGCGAGCGAGCGTCGGGTCCAGCGGCTCGAGCGTCTTCGCCGCCGCCAGCAGCAGCGGCGGGGCATCGTTGCCGCGACTGCGCGAGAACGCCGCCTCAGCGCGCAGCAGATCGACGCGAGCCCTCTGCAACTCGTCAAGCGGGTCGGCTTCGGCCGCCGCCAGCATCGCAAGCGCGGTCTCGAACGCCCCCGCGCTGAGGCTCGCCTCGGCGGCTGCGATTGCCCTGCCCGTCCGGCGCGCGGGGTCGCCGGACAGCGCGACCGCGCGCTCGAGGAACGCCGCCGAGGCGGCGAGCCCGCCCCGCGACTGCGCTCGGCCGGCCGAGCGCTCGAGCTCGAGCGCGACCTCCTCGTCAGGCCCCGTCGCGGCGGATGCCAGGTGCCAGGCGCGACGGTCCGGATCCGTGTCGGTGTCGGTCGCGTCCGCGAGCGCGGTATGGGCGGCTCGGCGCTGTCCGGCGGGGGCCGAGCGGTAGACGGCCGAACGCACGAGCGGGTGGCGGAACGTGACGCGCTCGCCGATCGAGAGCAGCCCGTCTGCCTCCGCCGCGTCCGAGGCCGTCATCCCGATCCCGAGCGTCGCGGCCGCGCGCCACAGCAGCAGGGGGTCGCCCAAAGGCTCGGCGGAGGCCACGACGAGCAGCTGGCGCGTGTCCGCCGGGAGGGTGTCGAGACGGCGCTCGAATGTCTCCTCGATCCGCCCCGACAGCGCGGCCGGCCCGACCAGGCCGAGGCCGCCCGCGAGCTGCGTCGCGGTCAGCCCGCGCGGCAGCTCGAGCAGGGCGAGGGGGTTCCCGCGCGTCTCGGCCACGATCCGGTCGCGGACGGTGTCGTCGAGCAGGAACCGCACGGCGGCTTCGAGCAGCCCGCGCGCGTCGCCCTCGCTCAGCCCGCGAACCTCGAGGACCGATAGGCCGCGCAGCTCCTCGCCCTGCTCGCGCGCGGCGAACACCAGGCCGACCGAGTCGGCGAACAGCCGCCTCCCGACGAACGCGAGCGTGCGGGCAGAGGCACCGTCCAGCCATTGTGCGTCGTCGACGATGCACAGCAGCGGGCGCTCCTCGGCTGCTTCCGCGAGCAGGCTGAGCGCCGCCAACCCGACGAGGAACCGGTCGGGCGCGGCCCCGCGGTCGAGACCGAAGACGATCTCGAGCGCCTCGCGCTGGGGGGCGGGGATCCGGTCGAGGCGGTCCAGCATCGGCGCACACAGCTGGTGCAGGCCGGCATAGGGCAGCTCCATCTCGGACTCGACGCCGGCGGCCCTCACCACCTGTATCCCAGGCGCCGAGTCGACCAGGTAGTCGAGCAGCGCCGTCTTGCCGATCCCGGCCTCGCCGCGCAGCAGAAGCGTTCGGCTCTCGCCGGCGCGGACAGCGGCGATCAGGCCGTCGAGGTTGGCGCACTCCTCGCTGCGCCCCCGCAAGATCGGCAGGCCTCCAGGAACTGGAGGATGGATGCCCAAAGCACCCTGGATCCTAAGCGATCTCTAACCCGACCGTCCCGGTGAGGATTTCACCTCCGCGGGCGTATCTCGCCTGGTTATTCGACCAGCTGCTGCCCTCCGTCGATGTCGAAGGTCGCGCCGGTGATCGCCGTGTTGACCATCAGGTGCACGGCGAGCGCGGCGACGTCCGCGGGTCCGACGACCCGGCCGATCGGCAGCGTCTCGCGTAGCTGCGTGCGCCGCTGCTCGAGTTGATCGCCCAGGATCGAGGCTGAAAGCGGCGTGTCGACGAACCCGGGCGCGATCAGGTTGACGCGGGTCGGTGCCAGCTCGAGCGCGAGGCTCGCGGTCAGCGGCGGCATCGCCGCGGTGGCGGCGTTGACGATCGCGCCGCCCGCTCTTGGGCGCCGCCCGCCCGTGCCGCCCATGAGAACGAGGCTCCCGCCCCGCCTGACTGCGGCGGGCGCGTATTCGGCCACTTCGAGCGCGAGCAGCTGATGCCCGGACAGCGCACCTCGCACGCGCTCGACGCCGAGCTCGGAGACGTGTCCGTACTCGGGGCGCCCGGCGGTGAGCAGAACGTGGTCGACCTGGCCGTCGAGGCCCGAGAAGAACTCCCGCAGCGCCGCCGGGTCGCTCGCGTCGAAGGCCTTTGCGTCGCGTGCCGCCAGGGCGCGGGCGGCACGCTCGAGCGGATCGGGGTTGCGCGCGGTGATGATCACCTCGGCGCCTTCGGCGCGCGCGAGGCGGGCCGTCTCGAACCCGATCCCGGCGCTGCCGCCGAGCACCACGACGGTCTGGCCCTCCAGGGCGCCGCCGGACTCTCGGGCGCTCGCCTGCGCCTCCACCGTGCTCATTGCGACATCACCTCCATCGTCGGTTTTGCGGCGATCTCACGTCGAAGCGCCTTCAGCGCGGCTGCGATGATCTCGGAGAAGCTCGGGAACGGCTGGATCGTGTCGGTGAGCACCTCGAGCGGCACCCGCGCCCGGATCGCAAGCGTCGCCTGCTGCAGCCACTCGCCGGCCTCCGGGCCGAGCGCGTAGGCGCCCGTCAGCCGCTCTCCGTCGCTGAGCAGCGTCAGGAACCCGTTCGACTCGGCGTAGGCGTGCGTGTAGGTCGCCGTCTTGGAGACGTCCGCCAGCCGCGCGGTGCCGGCGAAGGGCGCCTCGGACCCGCCCACGGCGGCCGCCTGCGGGTCGGTGTAGACGACGCGCGGCACGGCGTCGTAGTTCGCCTCGCGCTCTTCCCCGAGGATGTTCGAAGCGACGACCTCGCCCTGGTACTCGCCGACGTGCGTCAGCTCGAAGATGCCGGTCGCATCGCCGATCGCCCACAGACGCTCGCCCGCCCGCATGTTGGCGTCGACGGGAACCCCGTGGGGGTTCGGCACGATCCCGACCGTCTCCAGGCCGAGTCCCTCGTAGCGGGGGTGCCGGCCTGCGCAGACCAGCAGATGCTCGCCCCGGAGCAGGCGCCCGTCCTCGAGCTCGAGCACGCAGTCCTCGCCCTCGCGGCGCGCCTCGGCGGGGCTCACGCCGCACAGCACCTCGATGCCCTCGCCGCTGAGCGCCTCTCCCAGCGCCTTGCCGAGGGGGGCGGGCTCGCGCGAGAGCACCCGGTCGGCGCGCTCGACCAGCACGACCTCGCCGCCGAAGCGGCGC
This sequence comes from uncultured Solirubrobacteraceae bacterium, assembly GCA_963721285.1. Taxonomy (GTDB): domain Bacteria; phylum Actinomycetota; class Thermoleophilia; order Solirubrobacterales; family Solirubrobacteraceae; genus Palsa-744. The sequence continues at coordinate 105,469 of CAVRIN010000007.1, forward strand.
ACGACCTGGGCCAGCTCGAGGCCGGCCGCGCCGCCGCCGAGCACGATCAGCCGTCGCGGCACCGCCTTCATCCCGGTCGCCTCGCGCGTCGTCCACAGGCCCTCGAGCTCGCGCAGGCCCTTCACGGGCGGGATGAACGGGTCGGCGCCGGTCGCGAGCACGACGTGCCGCGCCTCATGGACCGTCCCTGCGACCTCGACGGCGCCGGGCCCGGCGAGCCGGCCCTCACCGCGGATCAGCGCGATGCCGCGTTCCTCCAGCCAGCGCACGGCGCTCGCATCGTGGTATTTGGAGACCATGTAGTCGCGCCAGGCGAGCGCCGCCTCGACATCGACCTCGGCTCGCGCCCCGGCGGCCAGCGCTCCCGCCACGGCCTCTCCCGGACGCAGGAGCGTCTTCGACGGTATACAGGCCCAGTAGGAGCACTCGCCTCCCACGAGGTCGCGCTCGACCACCGCGACGCGCAGGCCGCCTTCGGCGAGCGCTCCGGCGCAGTGCTCCCCGGGCGCCCCGCCGCCGAGCACGATCACGTCGTAGCTCTCGCTCATTGCCCGCCTCCGTGGATCACGTCGAGTTGCACGATGAGGCCCGCCTGTGGCGGTCGCGCCCGTGTGTCCCCTGGTCGAATCCCTGGCTCGGGGCCGCGAGCCGCTCAGGCCGCGAGCGTCTCGTGCGGGCGAGCCCGTGCGGGCGCTGCGGCCTCGGGCGTGGCGCGCTCTCGCAGCACGACCCGCGCTCCACCTGCGGGGCTCAGCGTGATGCCGCGACGGCGCGTTCGTTCTCCCGCCGCCTCGGCCGCCTCGACACGGCAGTCGGAGAGCACGGTGCGAAGCACGATCCTCATCTCGAGCATCGCGAAGCTCGCGCCGATGCAGCGCCGCCTCCCGCCGCCGAAGGGAATCAGCGTGTAGGTCCCCGGTGGGTGCTCGATGAAGCGCTCGGGCCGGAAACGGCGCGGCTCCGGGTAGATCTCCCCGTCGTGGTGGACGAGGTAGGCGCTCGCCATCAAGACCACGCCCACCGGGTAGCGCACGCCGCCGATCTCGACCGGCTTCTTGACGAGCCGCGGCTCGGCGTTCGGCAGCACGGGATGCAGGCGCATGACCTCGTTGATCGTCGCAACGAGATATTCCTCGTCCTCGCCGGCGTCGATCTCGGCCGTCAGGCGCGCGAGCGCCGCCGGCTCGCGCGTCAGGCGCGCGAACGCCCAAGCCAGCTGCGAGGCCGTCGTCTCGTGGCCGGCCGTCAGCGCCGTCACGAGCTCGTCGCGCACCTCCTGGGGGCTCATCGGCGAGCCGTCCTCATGCCTGGCCGCGAGCAGCAGGCCGAGGACGTCGTCGCGCTCCTCGCTCGCCGCCAGCGTGCGGCGTTCGTCGATCAGCTCGTAGATCAGCGCGTCCACGCGCGTCCCGATCTCCTGCACCCGGCGCGCGGCCTTGAGCAGGCGGGCGATCGGGCGCGGGGGAGGGGGTAGCAGCGAGAGCGGGCTGTCGGCGAAGGCGAGCAGCTCCGTCAGCAGCTCGCGCAGCTCCTCGAGCCGCGCGCCGCGATCGAGGCCGAACACCGTGCGCAGGATCACCTCGAGCGTCAGCCGCTGCAGGCGGGGGTGGAGCGCGATCACCTGATCGCGCGGCCACGAGTCGACCTCGCGCTGCGTGAGCTCGGCCATCACGCCCGACAGCCGCTGCATCTGCTCGCCATGGAAGGCAGGCAGCAGCAGCTTGCGCTGCTCGAGATGCGGGTCCTCGTCGAGCAGGATCACCGAGTTCGGGCCCACGACCGGCTCGAGGATGCTCGCGCCCTCGCCCGGGTGAAGGACGTCGGGCGGAGCCTGGAAGATCTGCTTGATCTGCTCGGGGTCGGAGATCACCACGGCGCGCGGCCCGCCGAGGAGGCGGATCGTGAACGCGCGGCCGTACCGGCTTCGCGCGCCGTCGAGGAACGCGGTCGGTCGGGTCCAGGTGCCGAGCGCCTGCATCGCGGCGGGCATCCGAGGTCCGGGTGGGAGGGTCTCGATCATCGCTGCTCCTCCTTGGCGATCGCTTGGCCGTCGGCTAAGATACTAGCGAGTATATCTACTTATGAGTATTGAGATATTGATGATCGATGCGGCCGATGCCCCGCGGTGAGTTCGACCGCGACGCGCGCAAGGCGCAGACCCGCGCGCGGCTGCTCGATGCGGCCGCGCAGGTCTATGCGCGGCGCGGCTTCGACGGCGCCACGCTCGACGAGGTGGCGGCCGAGGCGGGCTTCACGAAGGGCGCGGTCTACAGCCACTTCGGCTCCAAGGAGAACCTGCTGCTCGCTCTCTCCCAGCAGCAGCGCGACGCGCAGCTGACCGAGCAGATGGTGCTGTTCGACCGCGAACGCTCCGGGTCGGAGCGCCCGCTGGCGGGCGCCGCGAGGTGGATGGAGATCCTGCGCGAGGAGCCGGAGCGCTTTCGCCTGTTCGTCGAGCTGTGGGTCCGCGCGCAGCGCGACGAGCGCCTGCGCGAGCAGCTCGCCGCCGGGGTCGCGGACCTTCGCGAGCTGCTCGCCGGGTTTGCCCGCGCCGGCGCCGCCGACGCCGGCATCGAGGCCGACGACGCGACCGACCGCGAAGTCGCGAACGTGTTCGTCGCGATGACGATGGGGATCGGCATCGTCGCCCTGCTCGACGAGGACGCGGTGTCGCCGGAGCTGCTCGGCGGCGCCCTCTCCGTGCTGATCCGGGCGCTGGAGACCGACCCCGAGGCGCGTGCGCTGCTCAGCGCGGCCGCGCGGGCCTGACCTTCACGGCGCCGTCCGCGAGCGGGGTCCCACTGCACCGAAGCGGTGAGCGAGCGGGAATCCTCCGCCGGCGCGGGATTCCCCCTCCGGCGTCCCCAAGCGGTGTATGTTCGGGACCAGCGCCAGCCGAGCCGCAGGTAAGCGCAGGCATCACCCCGTTTGACAGCAGAGAGCGGCTGGACGGACCTGTCGCTGGCACACGCTCCGGTCGCGCCGCCGGTCGGCGAGCGACGGCGGCGCGCCGAGCGTGGATCAGGCCGAACAACCCCGCGCGACGGGCGTGAACGGCGGCTTGCAAGGCCTTGAGAACCGTCCCGCACAGTGCAACAATTGCCACAAGCCCACGGGATGAACCGATCGGCTCGGCCGGCGCCCGAAGCAGAACAGAGGGGACGCCGACACGGGCTCGAGAAGGGGCAGAGCGCGGGAGCTAGAACAAGCGTGACCGAGAACGGAAATCGGGGTCGCGCGACCCTAAAGACAACAGGGAGGCAGCGATGAACGGGGATCTTGCGACGGACGAGGTACGGGACGCGACGTCGGCCTGGTGGCTTTTCCTCGTGATCGGGCTGGTAGCGATCGCAGCCGGGGTGATCGTGCTGCTGAAGCCGGAAGACAGCCTCTCGACGCTGGCGGTGGTCTCGGGCATCTTCGTGCTCGCAAACGGCATTTTCGACATCGCGGTGTCGTTCAGCAGTCGCACGCCTAACCGCGGCCTCGCAGCTCTGATGGGCGTGCTGAGCGTCGTGATCGGCGTGCTGTTGATCCGCCATCCGATCGGCGGCGTGCTGTTCGTGGCGCTGTTGCTCGGCATCTGGCTGATCGCCGTCGGCGTCGTCCGCTTCGTCGAGGCGTTCGACACGGACCACCGCTTCTGGGGCATCGTCGTGGCGCTGATCGAGATGGCAGCTGGGATCGTGATCGTCGCGACGCCGCCGATCGGCTTCGCGACGCTGGCGTTGCTGGTGGGCATCGCGTTCATCGTCAACGGGGTAGCGCTGTTCGCCCTCGGGTGGATGATGCACTCGGTCCGCCACGAGGCCGGATCGGCCTTCCAAGCCGGCGCGCCCGCCTGACCTAAGCGCACAAGGCGGCGGGCGTGACAAACGCGCCGGGCTCCGGGGGCAGCGCCTCCGGAGCCCGGCGCCGTCCGTGCGCCGTTGGCGCGAACAATTAGGGGCGGCTTAGAAAGAAAGCCGCCCGGGGCGAGGTCTACCCGGGTACACGCACTCTCCCCGTGCGCCGCCGGCTCCCCCGCCGGCTCCCCCCACCCTAAGGAACGATCATGAAACCGATTCGCCTCAGCGCGGCGGTGCTGGGAGCGGCTGCGCTCGCCGTGAGCGCGGCCGCGGTTCCCGCCGTCGCCGACAGCCACCACCGGCACCACCGCCACCACCACACGAGCTCGATCCCGCAGCACAACGGCGGCGACCACGACGCCGACAACAACGGCGGTCCCAGCGACGGCGACGGGAGCGTGTGAGCATGCGCGCTCTGAGCAGTTCAACAGTGTCGCGCGTCAGGACCGGGCCGGCGCTGGCTTTGCTCGCCGCGCTGGTGGCCCTGGCCGTCGCCGGATGCGGCGGCTCGGTCTACGGCTCGAGCTCCGGCTCCAAAGCCGCGGCGCCGGCCACCTCGACGCAGTCGGGTTACAGGAAGGCCGCGGCGCCGGCCACGTCGACGCAGTCGACGACCGACGAAGGCCGCGGCACCGGCCACGTCGACGCAGTCGACACCGACGAAGGCCGCGGCGCCGGCCACGTCGACGCAGTCGAGCTCCACGAAGGCGGCGGCGCCGGCCACCTCGACGCAGTCGAGCGGCATCCCGCAGAACAACGGCGGCGATCAGGACGCCGACAACAACGGCGGACCAAGTGACGGCGATGGGAACATCTAGACGCCGTTTCGCGGCCGGGAGCGTGCTCGCTGTGGCGCTCCTGGCCGCCGCCGCCGCGATCGCGATCGCGGCGGACGGTTCGCACTCCCGCAACGCGAACCGCGCCGCGGTGCAGGCCGCCGGGCCTGCGCCCGCCGCGCTGCTGGACTCGCTGCGGCCGGCGGCGGCGCCCGCGTCGTGGCGGGCCGCGACGATCGCCTCGGGCATGGCCACCCTGCGCTACCCGGCCGGGTGGGCTCGGATCGAGGGCGACGCCGGGACCGTCAGCGCCACGCTGCGCGCGCCGGACGGTCACTACCTCGGATACCTGAACGTGACGCCGCGCCAGGGGGCGGAGCGGCTGCGCGGCTGGGCCGCCTTCCGCATCGACCGCAACCGCGAGGAGGGCGACGGCCACGTGCGCGAGCTGGCGCTCCGCGCGGGCGTGCCATTCGGACTCGCACGCGGCTCATGCCTGGTCGACGAATACACCTCGCGCGTCGGCGCGAACCCCTATCGCGAGCTGGCCTGCATCGTCCGCGGCCGCCACGCCGAGAGCGTGATCGTGGCCGCCGCGCTGCGGTCGCGCTGGGCGCAGCTCGCGCCGGTGCTCGCCCGCTCCGTCGCGGCGCTGGACGAGCGCTGAGCGCGCCCGACGCCCGGTCGCCGGCGTCCGGCTCAACCGCCGCCGGCGACCTCCTCGAGGGAACGCCCGCTCACCACCGAGAGCGGGGCGGAGGCGACGACGTCCGAGCCGGGCTGCCCATGCTCGTCGCGGCGCTTGACGAGCAGCCACTGGGGCTTCTCGCCCCCGCCGGTGCGCTGCAGGGCGAAGCCCCCGCTCAGCTTGCTGCCGTGCAGCACGAAGACGGCGTGCCCGCGCTCGAGCGCCTGCGGCCAGGGCACCCGCCCGCCCTGCTCGTAGAGGCCGCGATCCCAGACGATGACGCCGCCGCCGTCTGTCGGGCCCTCGAAGTCGTTGTGCTCGCGCCCGTGGTCCTCGACCTGCACGGCGAGCCGCTTCACCGCCGGGTCCATCGAAGGTCCCTTCGGCAGCGCCCAGGAGCGCATCACCCCATCGACCTCCAGGCGCAGGTCGAAGTGGTGCGCCCGCGCGCGGTGCTCCTGCACGACGAACACGCCGGCGGCCACGCCGCGGATCGCGAACTGCTCATGGCCCTCGCCCTTCACCTCGCGCACCTCGAGGGCGCGCACGGCGGCGCCGCGCGGGCCTCGTTCCATGAACTCGAGCAGCGCGTCGACCGCCTCGGCGGCGCCCTCGGCGTGGACGGCGAGCGTTCCGTCGTCCTCGTTTCGCACCCAGCCGCTCACGCCGAGCCCGACCGCGCGCCGTCGCACGGCCTCGCGGAAGCCGACCCCCTGGACGTGACCGGATGCGACCGCTCGCACGGCCCGCGGCGGGCCGCCGGCGGAACGCTCGGCGGGCTGTCTGCGGGCGCTCGGCAAGGCGCCCACGATGACACAGCGATCGCGCCCTCGCGCTCAGCCGCCGAGCAGCTCGGCGAGCAGCCCGCGCGCGTGCTCGTAGACGCCTGGAGCGCCGCTCTCGCGCGGGCCGGCGACGTTCAGGGTCGGCGCCGCCGCCGAGGCCGGCGAGGAGCGCGCGAGCCTCATCGAGCGCGGTGGCGCGCTGCGCCGGGTCGAGCAGCGCGAGCGGCCGGCCGAGCTCCCGCGCGACCGAGACCGTCAGGGCCGTGCCCGATCCCGGGACGGCGACGCCGCCCGGGCACACCACGAGGGTCGCGTCGCTGTCATGGACGTTCAGGCGGGTGCGCTCGGCTGGATCGCTGCCGGACGTCTCGCGCAGCAGCGGATAGCGCGAAAGCAGGCCGGGCGGCGCGGGCATGTCCTCGGCCCAGCCGCCGAGCGGACACCACCCGCCGTAGGGGATGCCGAGCTCGATCGCGACGTCGAGCGCGGCGCGGTCGACGCCGGTCTGGCCGCCCGAGACGATCCGGATCTCCATCCAAGCCTCACGTTAGGGGGACCGGCGGGCCGCTACAGTCGGCGCCGGCATGCCGCCGGAGGAACCGCAGCTCACCGACCTGATGCACCTCGGGCGCGCGAACGCGATCGCCGCCTGGCGCGTCGGCGACGTGATCGTCGACCCAGGCCCCGCCTCCTGCCTGCCGGCGCTGCTCGAGGACCTGGAGAGCCGTCCGCCCCGGGCGCTGGCGCTCACGCACATCCACCTCGACCACGCGGGCGCGGCGGGCTCGCTCGCCGCCCGCTTCCCCGACCTCGAGGTGTGGGTGCACGAGCGCGGAGCGCCGCACGTCGCCGACCCGAGCAGGCTGCTCGCGAGCGCCGGGCGGCTCTACGGCGCGGAGATGGAGCGGCTGTGGGGAGAGGTGCTGCCGGTGCCGGCCGAGCGCATCCGCGCGCTGCAGGGCGGCGAGCGTCTGCCCGAGGGGCTGCGCGTCGCGTACGTGCCCGGGCACGCCTCGCACCACGTCGCCTACCTGCACGAACCCAGCGGTTGGGCTTTCGCGGGCGACGTCGCGGGGGTGCGCATCGGCAGCGGGCCGACGCTCGCGCCGACGCCTCCGCCGGACATCGACCTGCGCGCGTGGCGCGAGTCGATCGACGTGCTCGCCGGCTGGCAGCCAAAGGCGCTCGCGATCACGCACTTCGGCGTCCACCGCGACGTCGATGCCCACCTGGAGGGTCTGCGCGAGTACCTCGAGGAGATCGAGGCGGGGGCGGCGAACCTCGACGAGAGCGGATTCGGCGCGGCCTTCCGGGCGCGAGTGGCCGCCGGCGCCGGCGGCGCGGCCGCCGCGACCTACGAGCAGGCGATGCCGCCGGCGCAGAGCTACGCCGGCCTGCGGCGCTATCTCGACCGCGCCGCGCGCGGCCCCGGCGCCTGAACGCGAACGCGGCGCCGCTCGCGGCCGGCCGCGACGGGAAGAAACGCGTCCTCGCGGAGTCGATGTGTCCGCAGGTCCTCGCCTCCGAGGGCCCCGCACCGCCGATGCTGCGCCCGACCGCAGCCGTCGCCGCCGCTTCGTGCCTCGCCCCTTCGTTGGTGCGGATGCGGCGGCGGCGCGGTGCCGGGGGTCAGGCCGCGCGCACGCCGCGCGCCTGCGCGGCGGCGATGCGCACCGCGAGGATCGCGATGTCGTCGCGCGCGCCCTGGCTGAGGTCGACGAGCCCGAGCAGCGCCGCGATCGCCTCCTCGGCCGACTCGGGAGAGCGGTCGGCCAGCGCCGCCTGCAGCTCCTCGCTCGTCAGCATCCGCGCCGGCGCGTGCGCCTCGGAGAGGCCGTCGGTGTAGAGCGCCAGCGAGTCGCCGACGCGCAGCACGGTCGAGTCCTCGCCGATCCGCGCGTCGGCGAAGATCCCGAGCAGCGTGCCGCCCGTGCCGAGCTCCTCGGTGACCCCGCCGGCGCGCGAGACGAGCGCCGGCGGATGGCCGGCGGCGGCGACCGTCAGCGCGACGCCTTCCGGCACGAACTCGAGCCGGGCCAGCACCGCGGTCGCGAAGCGCCCGCCGAAGTCCTGCTCGAGCATCGCGCTGTTGACCCGTTCGAGCACCCTCGCGGGGCGTTCGCCTTCGCGCGCGTAGGCGAGCGTCGTGTGACGCAGGAACGCGGTGAGGACGGCGGCCTCCGCGCCCTTGCCGCAGACGTCGCCGACGACCAGCCAGCAGCCGTCGCGATCGGTGAAGACGTCGTAGAAGTCGCCGCCGACTTCGTTGCCTGCGCCCATCGGGCGGAAGTAGCAGTCGAGCTCGAGGCCCGGGACGGACGGCAGTGCGGCCGGCATCAGGCTGCGCCGCAGCGTCTGGGCGACCCGCGCTCGCTCGGCATATAGCCGCGCGTTGTCGAACGCGAGCGCCGCGCGTCCGGTCAGGTCCTCGAGCACGCGCAGCCGCCCGCGCTGCGGCGCGCCCGCGTGCACGAAGGACATCACGCCCAGCAGCCGGCCCCGCGCGACCATCGGCACGACCGTCGCCGAGCGCGAGTACTCCTCGCTCGCGGGCAGCACGCTCGCGGTCGTGATCGCCTCGCCGGAGGCCGCGGCGGTGCTGCCGGCGACGTCGGCGACCTGATGGGAGGTGCGCTCGCGCAGCGCCCGGGCGACCGGCAGCCCGGCGAGCCGTCGCGGGCGCTCCTCCGGGCGCATCCGTTCGACGCGCTCGGCCACCTGCGGGTCGACGCCGGCCGCGACCGTCGTCGTGATCGCGCCGTCCTCGTCGACCAGGTCGATCACGCACAGCTCGGCGAGCTCGGGCAGCGCCATGGCGGCGATCCGCCGCAACGTCTGCTGCGGGTCCAGCGAGGTATCGAGCTTCGCCGTGGCCGCGATCAGCAGCTCGAGCTGGCGGCGCTCAGCACGCATCCGTTCGAGCGCGACGTGCATGGCCGCGGTCGTGAGGATCGCGAGCACGGCGCCGACGCAGGCGACCGCCGCGAAGTTCGCATCGACGTCTTCGTAGGCCAGCGGCGCCAGGAAGGCCAATAGCCCGAGCACCGAGGTGAAGATGAAGCGCCGCCGCGGCTGGAAGGCGGCGGCGTGGCCGATCGCGAAGAAATACAGCAGCGCGAACGGGCTTTTCGCGCCTCCGGTCGAGGCGCACAGCACGGTGATGATCGTGATCCCCCAGAGGTCGGCCGCCCATGCCAGCCCGAGGCTCTCGCGCCCGCGCGAGAGCATCCAGATCAGCGCCAGCGCCGTCAGCATCGCGTCGCCCGCGACCGCGGCCGCGCCGGCGGGCGCGGTGACTTCGGGCAGCAGGAAGGCGGTCGCGATCAGCGAGCCGCCGATCACGTACAGGCCGGCGGCGCTCGCGACCGCGAGCCGCGTTTCGCTGCCACGCCTCGCGCCTCCCGCGGTTTCGCTGTGCGGCTGCTCCCTCATCCTGATCGCCTGTCGGGCCCCGCTCGGCGCCAGATGCCCCCGGCGCGGACGCTTCGCCCGGACGAAGCCTAAAGCCATGGGCGCGCTGGCGGGAGGGCTGGGCGCCGGCCGTCGCGAATGCGTCAGCCGCCGAGCCCCGAGGCGTCTCCGCCCAGTGCGCTCGTGTTCACCTCATAGGTTTCCGCCGGCGCCGGGGCCTGGACGGCGGGCGTGGGGCCGAAATCGAAGAATTCGATCGTGATCGACGCTTCGAGATGCTGCCCGGCGACGCTCAGCGGAAGCTGCAGCGCGATCCGCCGCACGAGCTGCTGAGAATCGACCCAGGCCTGGACCGGGATCTTGCCGATGCCGAGCTCTCCGACGAGCTTGTCGACCGCTTCCTTGCTCGCCGCGCTGTCGCCGGAGGGCTGCGTCGCGAGCGCCTTGTGCAGGTCGAGCGAGCCGCTGTAGCGGGTCGTGGTGACGCCGCGGACGGACTCGGTGCCGTCGGCGTGCACGTCCCCGCCGCTGGCCTGGAGGTAGGAGAGGAACTGCGCCGGGTTGGCCTGGCCGCTCGCCAGCGACTGCGGGTCCAGGCCGAGCTTGCGCACGGCGTCGCCGAGGTCGAGCTTGATCCAGCTGGCGCCGTTCGGCAGCTTGCCCGCGAAGGCCGATGAGCCGACGTAGATCGTCTCGTCCGTGAACCGCTCGGTGATCGTGCTGCCCTCGGGCAGCACGCTCGAGGCGACGGCCGGCAGGCCGCTCAGCTGCATCGTGAGTTCGGTTTCACCCTTCTCGAAGTTCGAATGCCCGTTCGCGTCGAGGCTGATCGGGCCGCCGAGCGAACCGAGGTTCATCTGCATGTGCATCGCGAGCTTCGCGCCTTCGGCGTGGCTCGTCGTCGTCGCGGCCTTGGCGACCGGGTCGAGCACCGCGGCGGCGCCGCCCGAACCGCAGCCGGTGGCCAGCACGGCGGCGGCGAGCACCGCGAGCAGCGCGGGCAGGGCCTTCACTGCGGCGCGAAGCGGCATGGATCTGTGATCGGGGCGGGCGGCGTCATTCATTAGCGGTGGCTGAGCCTGCAAGACGAATATCCTCGCGCAGATGGGGCCAAACCGCGCCGGTGGAATCCTTCTAGCGGCGCTGTCGCTCGCTGCGGCGGCGCTGGGGCCGCAGGCCGCGGCGGCGCAGCCGGTCGGGCTCGCGGCGCCCTACGAGTACCTGGGGTGGGGGGATCCTCAGCCGCCGGCGGAAGTGATGGCGCAGAGCGGCGTGCACGACATCACGCTCGCCTTCGTGCTGGCGGCGAAGGGCGGCTGCACGCCCGCGTGGGACGGGCGGCGGCCGCTGCTCGGCGGGGTCGATGCCGCGGCGATCGAAGCGATCCGCGCGGCGGGAGGTGACGTCGACGTCTCTTTCGGGGGGTGGAGCGGACGCAAGCTCGGCAGCGCCTGCAAGTCCGCGACGGCGCTTGCCGCCGCCTACCAGAAGGTGATCGACGCCTACTCGCTGCGGGCGATCGACATCGACATCGAGCACGGCGAGTTCAAGAACAGGAAGGCCCGCCAGCGCGTCGTGCAGGCCCTGGCGGCGGTGCGCGGGGCCAACCCCGGCCTCGAGATCTCGATCACGATGGGCACCGAAGAAAACGGGCCCGACAAGGTCGGGCGCACCCTGATCGGGGAAGCGGCCGCGATCGCCTTCCTCCCTTCGGCCTGGACGATCATGCCGTTCGACTTCGGCCCTCCCGCGGGCGACATGGGTCACGCATCGATCCGGGCGCTCGATGGGCTCGCCTCCGATCTGGCCGGCGCGTACGGCCTCTCGCAGGCTGCGGCCTACGAACGCGCGGGAGTCTCGTCGATGAACGGGCGCACCGACGAAGCCTCCGAGACCGTCAGCCTCGAAGACTTCCAGGCGATCGCCGACTTCGCGCGCGAACACCACGTCGCGCGACTCACCTTCTGGTCGGTCAACCGGGATCGTCCGTGCAAGGTCTCGGGCGCCGCTCCCGAAGAAGAATGCAGCGGCATCGCACAGCAGCCGTACGCATTCAGCGAGATCGTCGCCGGGTATCACGGCTGACGCACCCGCCGGCGCGCACGATCCGGCCGCTCAGTCCGGCCAGTGGCCGTGACGGTCGTAGTACTCGCGCGCGCGGTCCTCGGCGTCGCGCTGACGTTCGCCGGCCGCGCCGGCGCGGAACAGCCAGTTGATGAAGAAGATCGCAAGGCCGGCGCTGACGATCCCGGCGCCGCCCTCGAGCTCGGATTCGCTGCCGAGCGACATCACGACGAGGCCGGCCAGGACGACGGCGGCGGGCAGGACGTAGCGCACGAGCACCATCGTCCAGCGGGGTGGGGTGGGGGTGTGGTCGTTCATCGTCGAGTTCCTCTCCCGTGTCTATACGAAGGCTAGGCCGGCTGCGCCTCGGCCGCGAGTGCCGCGGTGGCTCGACGCGCCGCCGCCTGCGCTCGCGCTCCGGTCGAGGCCGCGCCCAGCGCCAGCACCGCGGCCCCGCAGGCGCCGATCACCCACCACGCCGGGTGGCTGGCGGCCACGAGCCCTCGGCCGGCGACGCTGCCCGCGGCCGTGCCCAGGATCGAGCCGATCACCGCCACGCCCGAGCGTCTGGCCGACCTGGCGGCTGGTCGAGGCGACCGCGGCGGCGACGCCCGCCTGGCTGTTCGGCATGCCCGAGACGGCCGTGTAGGTGATCGGCGGGTTCACGGCGCCGAAGCCCATGCCGTAGAGCGCGTAGACGCCGAGCAGCAGGCCGAGCGGCGTGGTCGCTTTGAGGTCGGTCAGCAGCAGTGGCGCCACCAGCATGCAGACGCCGCCGAAGAGCAATGCCGGGCGCGCGCCGCGGCTGCCGACGATGCGCCCGGAGATGGGGGCGAGCAGCCCCGCGAGCACGGCCATCGGCAGCGTGCAGAGCCCGGCCTGAAGCGGCGAGTACCCGCGCACGTCCTGCAGGTAGAGGGTGTTCAACAGCAGGAAGCCGGCGAAGCCGGCGAAGGCGCAGACGGCGATCATCGTCGCGCCGGCGAACGGGGGGCTGCGGAAGAAGCGCGGCTCGATCAGCGGCTCGGGGCGGCGCAGCTCGTACCTCGCCAGCGTGACCAGCGAGACGAACGAGAGCGTGAACAGCCCGAGTGTCTGCGCCGAGCCCCAGCCGGCGCTCGGCGCGTCGATGATCGCGTAGGTGACCGTCGCGAGGACGACGATCACGAGCAGCTGGCCGACCGGGTCCAGGCGTCGTGGGTGCGCGGCCCTTGACTCGGGCACGAACAGCGCGGTCAGCACGACCGCTCCCAGCGCGATCGGCACGTTGATCCAGAAGATCGCTCGCCAGTCGACCGCCTGCGTCAGCGCGCCGCCGACGATCGGGCCCAGCGCGAGGCTGACGCCGACCGTCGCGCCCCAGGCCCCGATCGCGCGGCCGCGCTCGCGGGGGTCGGTGAAGACGTTGGTGATGATCGACATCGCGACCGGGTTGAGCATCGAGCCGCCGACGCCCTGGACGGCGCGCGCGCCGATCAGCCAGCCGAGCGAGGGCGCGAGGCTGCACGCCAGCGAGCCGGCGGCGAACATCAAAAGGCCGGTCTGGAAGACGCGCTTTCGCCCGAGGCGGTCGCCGGTCGAGCCGGCCAGCAACAGCAGGCTGGCGAGCACGATCGTGTAGGCGTCGACGGTCCACTGCAGCCCGGACAGGGATGCGCCGAGGTCACGGCGGATCGAGGGCAGCGCGACGTTCACGATCGTGTTGTCCATCGCGACGATCAGCAGGCTCGTGCAGCAGATCGCGAGGATCGCCAGGCGGTGACGCTGGGTGAGGGAGGCGGTACCGTTCACGCCCGAATAGTTCTAGCGCCGTGTCGGCGGCCCGCCGGGCCCCGGAAGGAGGGCCAGCTGCCGAGCATCGATGAGATCGAGATCGCCGACGACCCGGAGCGGTGGGCGGCGCTGGGCTTCGAGCTCGAGGGTGAGGTCTGCCGGCTGGCGGCGGTCGACGTCAGGCTGACCGGCGCACCGCAGGAGGAGCGGTCCGGCGCGGCGATCCGCGGCTGGTCGCTGCGGGACCTGAACAGCGCCGACCTCGACGGCCTGCCGACGACGCTCTCCGAGCGCCCGCCGCAGCCGCCCGCGCTCGCCCACCCCAACGGCGTCGTGGCGATCGACCACGTCGTCGCCGTCTCGCCGAGCTTCGAGCGCAGCGTCGCTGCGATGCAGGCCGCCGGGATGGACCTGCGGCGGATCCGCGAGGAGCCGACGCCGGCGGGCGCGCCGCGGCAGGCGTTCTTCCGCCTCGGGCGCGAGATCCTCGAGCTGGTCGCCGAGCCCGGGGAGGTGGTCGCGCGCCGCGGCGGGTCCGAGCGCCCGGTGTTCTTCTGGGGGCTCGCGCTGCTCGTCGATGACATCGACGCGACCGTCGCGGCGATGGCGCCCCACGCCAGGCCGGCGCGGCCGGCCGTCCAGCCGGGGCGCAGGATCTCGACGCTCGAGCGCTCGGCCGGGCTGGCGTTCCCACTCGCCCTGATCACGCGTGAGCAGGATGCGGCGGCGGTCTGAGGTGGGCGCCGCGGACGCCGCGGCGTGGCGGCGCGTCGACGAGTTCGCCGAGGCCCTCTTGATCGGGGAGGATGCCGCGCTCGAGGCGGCCCTGCGAGACAGCGAGCAGGCGGGGCTGCCGCCGATCGCGGTGACGGCCTCTCAAGGGCGGATGCTGAACCTGCTCGCGCGCATCCATGGCGCGCGGCGGATCCTCGAGATCGGGACGCTCGGCGGGTACAGCACGATCTGGCTCGCCCGAGCGCTGCCCGCCGGCGGGCGGCTCGTGAGCCTCGAGGTCGAGGAGGCCTACGCGCGTGTCGCGGAGCGGAACGTCGCGCGGGCCGGGCTCGCCGAGCCGGTGGAGATCAGGGTCGGGCCGGCGCAGGCGTCGCTGCGCGATCTCGCCGGCTCGGGCGCCGAGCCGTTCGACCTCGCCTTCATCGACGCGGACAAGGCGAGCACCCCGGAGTACTTCGAGGCGGCGCTCGGGCTGTGCCGTCCGGGTGGCGTGATCGTCGCGGACAACGTGGTGCGGCGCGGGGCGCTGGCGGACCCGGAGACCGAGGATCCCGGCGCGCTCGGCATGCGCCGCTTTCACGAACTGGTGGGCGCCGAGCCGCGAGTCGAGGCGACGACGATCCAGACGGTGGGCGCCAAGGGCTGGGACGGGTTCACGCTCGCCCTGATCCTGGCTTGACATATAGTCCCGGCCCGATGGCGGGGGAGCTGAAGCTGGGGCTGAACACGGGCTACTGGGCCGGTGGGCCGCCGCCCGGGGTCGAGGAGTCGATCGCCGAGGCCGAGCGGCTCGGTTTCGATTCGATCTGGACGGCGGAGGCCTACGGGTCGGACTGCCTGACGCCGCTCGCCTGGTGGGGCGCGAAGACCGAGAAGATCAGGCTGGGGACGGCGATCGTCCAGATGTCGGCGCGTCAGCCGGCCGCGACGGCGATGGCCGCGATGACGATGGACCACCTGTCGGGCGGGCGCTTCATCCTCGGACTCGGCGTCTCCGGGCCGCAGGTCGTCGAGGGCTGGTACGGGATGCCGTTCGCCAAGCCGCTCGCGCGCACGCGCGAGTACATCGGCATCCTGCGCGACATCTGGGCCCGCAAGGGGCCCGTCACCGCCGACGGCGAGCACTACAAGCTGCCGCTCCCCGGCGGCACGGGGCTCGCCAAGCCGCTGAAGGCCTCGATCCACCCGCTGCGCGAGGACATCCCGATCTACCTCGGCGCCGAGGGGCCGAAGAACATCGCCCTGTGCGCGGAGCTGTGCGACGGCTGGCTGTCCATGCTGTTCGCGCCCGGGGAGCAGGACTACTACAGGGGCTGCCTGCAGGAAGGCTTCGATCGCGCGGGCGCACGGCGCAGCTTCGCGGATTTCGAGGTCAACGCGACCGTGCCGGTGATCGTCTCTGAGGACCTCGACGCGGCCGCTGACGCGCTGCGACCGTTCTACGCCCTGTATTTCGGCGGCATGGGCGCCAAAGGCACCAACTTCCACGCCAACGTCGCGATCCGGATGGGCTACGAGGCGGAGGTCGACGAGATCGCCTCGCTGTACCTCGCCGGCAAGAAGGATGAGGCGTGCGCGAAGGTCCCGCGCAAGCTGATCGAACAGATGTCGCTGATCGGCCCGCCGGAGAAGATCCGCCACGACCTCGAGGCGTGGCGCGAGTCGATCGTCACGACGCTGCTGATCTCGGGGGACGCTGCCACGCTGCGCAGCGCCGCCGAGCTCGTTCTGGGCTGAGCCGGGCCTGGCAGCGCCGGCGAGCGCCTTGGCGCCGGCCAGGCCCCGTCGCAGGCCGCCCGGCCGGGCTTGAAGCTGTGCCGGGGCGCATTGGGCCGGGCGAGTCGAGGCGGATGGGTACCGTAGCCGCATGCCCGCGCGCAGTCCGGCATCGGTCAAGCGCCTGACGCTGATCGCGACGATCCTCGGCTCTGGCATCGTGCTGTTGGACGGCACCGTCGTGAACGTCGCGCTGCCGACGATCCAGCGCTCGCTCGGCGGCGGCCTGGCGGCGCAGCAATGGATTGCCAACGGCTACCTGCTGACGCTCAGCGCGCTGATTCTGATCGGCGGCTCGCTCGGCGACCTCTACGGCGAGCGCCGCGTGTTCGCGATCGGCGTCGCCTCCTTCGGCGTCGCGTCGGTGCTGTGCGCGATCGCGCCGAGCATCGGCTTCCTCGTAGCGGCGCGGGCGCTGCAGGGCGTCGCGGGCGCGCTGCTCGTGCCGAGCTCGCTGGCCGTGATCGTCAACACGTTCTCGGCAGAGGAGCGCGGCGCTGCGATCGGCAGCTGGACGGCCTGGGGCGCGATCTCGACGGCGCTCGGCCCGCTGCTGGCGGGAGAGCTGCTCGCGATCGGGTCGTGGCGGTGGATCTTCGTCGTGAACGTGCCGCTGGTCATCGTTTGCCTGACGCTGATCCTGACCGTGATCCCGCCGAGCACGCGCGAGGACCGGGAGCCCAACCAGCGGGCGCGGCGGGTGGACGTGCCGGGGGCGCTGCTGTGCGCCGCGGGCCTCGGCGGTCCCGTGTTCGCGCTGATCGAGCAACCGCGGCTGGGATGGTCGAGCCCCGCCGTGATCGTGCCGCTGGTCGCGGGCGTCGCGCTGTTCGTCGCGTTCGTGCTCTACGAGGCGCGAGCGAGCGATCCGATGCTCCCGCTGAGCCTGTTCCGGCGGCGCAACTTCTCGGCCGGCAACCTGCAGACATTCGCGATGTACGCCGGGCTGGCGATCTTCTTCTTCTTCCTGGTGCTGTTCCTGCAGCAGATCGGCGGCTACTCGCCGCTTCAGAGCGGCCT
Source organism: uncultured Solirubrobacteraceae bacterium (assembly GCA_963721285.1). Lineage (GTDB taxonomy): Bacteria > Actinomycetota > Thermoleophilia > Solirubrobacterales > Solirubrobacteraceae > Palsa-744. The sequence goes on from CAVRIN010000007.1 coordinate 122,345, forward strand.
CGCGACGCTGCCGGTGACGATCTTGATGTTCGTGCTCTCGCGCCGCTTCGGCGCGCTGGCCGACCGCTACGGGCCGCGCTTCTTCATGGGGGCCGGACCGCTCGTCGCTGCGGCCGGGCTGCTGCTGTTCCAGACGACGGGGGCGAGCCCCGACTACGTCTCCGAAGTGCTGCCGGGGGTGCTGTTGTTCTCGCTCGGCCTGTCGATGACCGTTGCGCCGCTGACGGCGGCGGTGCTGGCCGGCGCGGAACATCAGGCGGGGATCGCTTCGGGCGTCAACAACGCCGTCGCCCGGGTCGCCGGGCTGCTCGGCACGGCGGCCGTCGGCGCGGCGATCTCGGCCTCGTTCGTCACGGCGCTCGACTCGCACCTGGTCGGCAAGCCGCTTACCTCCGCGGCGCGATCGGCTGTCGCCGAAGCCAAGCGGCTGCCGCTCGGCAAGCCGTCGGTGCACGGGCTGCCACCGGGGCAGGCGCATTCGGTCGCGTCGGCGGCCGAAGCGGCGTCGCTGCACGCCTTCCATTTCGGCATGATGATCGCCGCCGTGCTGGTCGCGCTCGGTGGGCTCGTGGGCCTGATCTGGATCCAGAACCCGCGCCGCAGCAAGGACGACGTGAAGGCATCCGACTGCGAGGGCGGGCAGCTCGTCGGCAGCCCGAAGGTGCCCGAAGGGGCGGCGGCTGGATAGTCGACATGTAGGAATTCACACGGAAGGTTGACCCCGAGCTGGGGGTCCCTGGGGGAGTAGCACTTCCAACCATTTCCCCTCAGAAAGGGTTTGACATGAGCACCCCGGCAGAGCGCCGGCCGGCGGACCCCGCCGGCGCGGTGACAGATTCGCACGCCCCCGATCGGGCGGACGCGCAGACTCCCCTCGTCGGCGCGATCGGCACCGGTGCCGGCGCGACAGACGACGGCGGCTCGGGTACGACGACGCGGCTGAACCGTCGTGCGTTCATCGCAAGTGGCGTCGCCGTTGGTGTTGGAGCGGGGCTTGCGCCCTTCGAGCGCGCGGCCAGCGCGCTCGCGGCCCCTGCCGGCGGGCTGACGAAGCTGTCGGCCGGCGACGCGGCGATTCTGCGCTTCCTCTCGGCCGCTGAGATCATCGAGACGGACCTATGGCAGCAGTACAACGAGCTTGGCGGGATCCAGGACTCGGAGGTGCCCGGCGGAGGCGGCAGCCCGCGTTACGCGAAGGCGCTCTCGACGCTCGACTCCGACATGGCGCAGTACATCCACGACAACACCGAGGACGAGTTCTTCCATTTCACGTTCATCAACGCCTACCTGAAATCGCGCGGAGCCGAAGCGGTGAACCTCGACAAGTTCCGTGTGCTGCCCAGCAGCCAGGCGAGCGGCGCGCAGCAGATCGGTCGCCTGACGAACCTGATGGAACTGACCGTCGACACGAGTTGGTGGACGCGCTATCGCAGCAGAACGGGCAATCCCGACCTCGGCGACAGCTTCCCGCAGGCAGTCCCCGACCTCGCAAAAGGAAAGTTCCCGGCGATCCCGCGCAGCGACAAGGACCTGCACCCGCACGACCACATCCAGGCGATAGCCAATACGGCCGGGTTCCACTTCGGAACGATCGAGCAGGGCGGGACGAGCCTCTACCCGGCGCTCGCCCAACGGGTAAGCGATCCCGAGGTGCTGCGCGTGCTGCTCTCGATCGGGCCGACCGAGGCGATGCACCTCCAGACCTGGCACGACAAGGCCGGCAACGCTCCGCGCGCTGACCGACCCGACGAACGGCCTGACGTTCCCGGCGTTGAACGAACCCCCGTTCGGCGGCGAGGACTTCCAGACGAACCTGATCATGCCCGAGCCGACCGCCTTCCTGAAAAAGTCGCTGCCGGTCTGCTCGATCGTGCGCCCGACGAACACAAAAGGGGCTGCGATGGGCGCGGTCAAGGCGCTCACGGCCGATGGCCTGTTCAGGGGCCAGTCGGACGCGTTCATGGAAACGTTCGAAGAACTCGCGGTCGCCGCCGATGCGGCGACGCGGGAGTAGGCGGGGTCCTCAGACGGTCGGCGTCAGCGCGCCGCCAGCGGGTCGCCGGCAAAGACAACCCTCCAAATCAAAAAAAGAAAACGCTGGGCCCGCCGGCCCAGCGTCGTCGGTCGCGGTTCCCGCCGAAGGGGGCTAGCCCGCTCGCGCGTATTCGACCATCGCCTCGATCAGCGGGGCGAGCTGGCGTCCGCGCTCGGTGAGGCGGTACTCCACGGTCGGCGGGCTCGACGGGATCACCGTGCGCTGCACGAGCCCGGCGGCCTCGAGATCGCGCAGCCGCTCGGAGAGCATCCGCGGGGAGATCCCCGAGATGGCGTCCGCGAACTCGTTGAAGCGCAGGGCGCCCGTCAGCGCCGCGTAGAGGATCGAGAGCTGCCAGCGCCGCTCGAGCAGGGAGGCAGTCTCCCTGATCTCGAGCGGCACCGGCTCACATCTACGAGAGGGGCGCGACATCGCGTGCCGGCTCCAGGGCGCGGTCGATGACCTCCTGCACGGTCATCACCGGGTGGAAGGTCATCTGCTCACGGACCTCCTCCGGGATGTCGTCCAGGTCGCCTCTGTTGCGCTCGGGCAGGATCACGTCCGTCAGACCCGCGGCATGTGCGGCGAGCACCTTCTGCTTGAGCCCGCCGATCGGCAGCACCCGCCCCTGCAGCGTGACCTCACCGGTCATGCCGACGGTGTGCTTCACCGGTCGCCCGGACAGCAGCGAGGCCAGGGAGGTGACCATCGTCACGCCGGCGCTCGGGCCGTCCTTGGGGATCGCCCCGGCGGGGACGTGGACGTGGAACTCCTTGTTCTCGAACGAGTGCTCGTCGATGCCCATCTCGTCTGCGTGGCCGCGGACGTAGGAGAGGGCGATCCGCCCCGACTCCTTCATCACGTCGCCGAGCTGGCCGGTCAGCACCAGGCTGCCGTTCGATGAGCCGCCCTTCATGGCGGTCGACTCGACGAACAGCACGTCGCCTCCGGCGCCCGTCACGGCGAGCCCGGTGGCCACGCCCGGCGTGGCGGTCCTGGCGGCCGACTCCTGGAAGAACTTCTGGCGCCCGAGCGCGTCGCGCACGGCCTCCAGGTCGATCTTCACAGGCGTCTCGAGCTGCTCGGACTCCGCGCCCTCCGCCGAGGCGATCCTCGTCGCCGTCTTGCGCAGGATCGTGCCGAGGTTGCGCTCGAGGTTGCGGACGCCCGCCTCGCGCGTGTACTCGTTGATGACCGTCTTCAGGATCTCGTCGGAGACCTCGACCTCGTCCTCGCGCAGGCCGTTGCGGTCGCGCTGGCGCGGCCACAGGTAGCCCTTGGCGATCGCGAGCTTCTCCTCGGTCGTGTAGCCGTCGAAGCTGATCACCTCCATGCGGTCCAGCAGCGGGCCGGGGATCGTGTCGGCGACGTTGGCCGTGGCCAGGAACATGACCTGGCTGAGGTCGAGCTCGACGTCGAGGTAGTGGTCGCGGAACGAGTGGTTCTGCGCCGGGTCCAGCACCTCGAGCAGAGCGGCCGAGGGGTCACCGCGCCAGTCGGCGCCGACCTTGTCGACCTCGTCGAGCAGGATCACCGGGTTCATCGTGCCGGCGTCGCGCAGCGCGCGGACCAGGCGTCCCGGCAGCGCGCCGATGTACGTCCGGCGGTGGCCGCGGATCTCGGCCTCGTCACGGACGCCGCCCAGCGACATGCGCACGAACTCGCGGCCCGTCGCCTTGGCGATCGACTCGCCGATCGAGGTCTTGCCGGTGCCCGGGGGCCCGATCAGCGTCAGGATCGCGCCCGACTTCGGGTCGGCCTCGATGCCGCGCTCCTGGCGCAGCTTGCGCACGGCCAGGTACTCGGTCACACGGTCCTTGACGTCCTCGAGTCCGGCGTGGTCGGCGTCGAGCACCTCACGCGCGGCGACCGGGTCCAGGCGCTCGTCCGAACGCTTGTTCCACGGCACGGCGATCAGCCAGTCCAGGTAGGTGCGGATCATGCTCGACTCACCCGTCTGGTCGCCCATGCGCTCGAGGCGGGACAGCTCCTTGCAGAGCCTGCTCTCTGACCTCCTCGGGCATGTCGGCGTCGTCGATCTTCGTGCGGTACTCATCGGCGACCGAGGCGTCGTCCTCGCCCAGCTCCTTGCGGATCGAGTCCATCTGCTTGCGCAGGAAGTAATCGCGCTGCTGCTTCTCAGCGCCCTCCTGCACGTCCTCGCGGATGCGCTTGCGGACCTGCAGCTCGGCCAGGCTGTCGCGCTGGAGCTTGACGGCCAGCTCGAGGCGGGCGGTCACGTCGAGCGTGCGCAGCAGCTCGACCTTCTGCTCGTAGCTGAGGGTGGGGGAGTAGCCGGCCGAGTCGGCCAGCGGGCCGGGCTCGGCGATCGCGCGCAGGAACGCCGCGATGCGGCCGTCATCGCCGCGCAGCTCGAGGATCTCCTCGACGGTCGCGCGGTACTCGCGCTCCAGCTCCCGGGTACGCCCATCGACGGGGATCTCGTCCGGACGCTCGTCGACCTGCACGCGCAGCTCGCCGCTCGGTCCGGTCTCGGCGGCGCCGATCAGCGCCCGGTGCTCGCCCGACAGGGCGACCGCACGGCCGCCGCCGGGGAGGCGGATCTTCTCTGAGACCTCGGCGATCGTGCCGACCTCGAGGAACTCGTTCTCGTGACGCGGGACCAGCACGACGCGCTCGTCGTCGCCGACGTCGATCGTGAGCGTGATCCCCATGTTGGGGAACACGACGGTGTCATCGAGGGGGATGAGCCGCAACCTCTCGCCCGAGGGCTGTGGGGTTGACGTCTCGCTGGGTGATGTCGGTGTCATAAGGGTTCTCGCTCCATATGAGCTTACGAAAGTTTAGTTAGTATAGCGCGATTGGTTGCGCAGTCAAGTACTTCGCGGAGATGCCGGAAACCCGCATTGCAGAGCGGTTTCTCGCACCTCAAGGGATGCGGGCGCCGGCCAATACCGGCCGTTCTCTGCGATCGTGTCGGCGGCGTGGTGACGATCGAGTGGTTCGACGGCCAGCGCGCGGAGCTCGGCGAGCTGTTCGCGCTGGCAGACGACGCTCCCGCGCGGGTACGCGAGTATCGGGATCTCGGCCGGGTGCTGGTCGCGCGGGACGGAGGCGCCGTGATCGGCCACCTGCAGATCCTCGGTGAAGCGCGTCGAGACGCGGCGGAGGTCAAGAGCCTGGCCGTCTTGGAGGACCGCCGCGGGACGGGCATCGGCACGCTCCTGCTCGAGCGCGCGGTCGCGGTGTGCCGCGAGGAGGCCCGCGGTGAGCTGCTCGTCGCGACCGCCGCCGCCGACACCGGGGCGCTGCGGTTCTACCAGCGCTTCGGGTTCCGGCTGCAGCGCGTCGAGCGGGATGCGTTCACAGCGGAGACGGGCTACCCGGGCATCGAGGTGGACGGCATTCCGCTGCGCGACCGGGTCTGGCTGTCGCTGCAGGTGGACGGGCACGCTCGGGCGGTAACCGCCGGTCCGCGACCGCTGCAGCTTCGCGTCGCGCGGCACACGGAGCGTCTCGACGAGCTTGTGCGGTTCTATCGCGACGGGCTCGGCCTGGTCGAGGCCGGCCGCTTCCGAGGCCATGGCGGCTATGACGGCGTGTTCCTCGAGGTGCCCGGCACCCGCACGCACCTGGAGCTGACCACGGGCGGCGATCACCGAGCGCCCGTCGCACACCCGGAGTCCCTGCTCGTGCTCTATCTCGGCAGCGACGCGGCTGTCGCGACGATCGCATCACGGCTGGATGTCGCTCCGGTCGCTCCCGCAAACCCGTATTGGGCCGAACACGGCGTCACCTTCGAGGACCCCGACGGGTTTCGCGTCGTGCTCGTGCCCGAGGCCTGGGAGCCGTGAGGGCTGTCGGAGGAGGAGCGCGACGGCGGATCGGAGCAGCGGGGGCGGGGAGTGAAACGGCAGTCCTCCGAATCGGCTTCGGTCTGGCCGTGCCGCCGTGGGTCCGGATCGACGTCAGCGGCGTCGCATAATCGGGACCTACGCGAACCCTCACGAAACAGGAGGCCTCGATGTCGAGCTTCAGCGTCGTCAACCTGAAGGATCTGGAGGACACTGTCGGCGAGCGCGCACCGGGCATCGAAGGCCGCTTCGCCCGCAAGCACCTCGAATCGCGCGACCTCGGGATCAGCCTGTGGCGCTACGGGCCCGACTTCCGCAGCTCGGTGGGACACAGGCACGGCGAGCAAGAGGAGGCCTACGTCGTCGTCGGTGGCTCCGGCCGGCTGCTGCTCGACGGCGAGGTGCGCGAGCTCGGGCCGTGGGACGTCGTCCGGGTCGCGCCCGAGGTCGTGCGGGCGTTCCATGCCGGTCCCGACGGCCTGGAATTCATCGCCGTCGGCGGCCCGAGGCCGGAGGAGGGCGATGGCCAGATGGCGGAGGTGGAGTGGCCCGGGGAGTGAGAAACAGCTGATGGCGGGGCTGCTCGTCCTTCTGAGCGGCCACGGCGACGCCGACCTCCAGAAGGCCGCGGGCGGCTGGGTCGGCGTCGTCGTGGGTTACTGGCTCGGATAGCTGCGTCCACCTCTAGAGCCCGACCCCGAATTTGGAGCAGACCGCATGCACGGAGTTCGGTCGCGCGGGGGGTAGCTCAGCCTGGCTGCGGCTCGTCGTCGAAGCTGACCTCGACGTTCTCCTGCTCGACGCGTTCCTCGATCTCCGCCGTGTCGGTCAGCGCGCGCCGGTCGGCCTCCACGAGCGGCGACGCGAAGAAGCTGCGCGGCCACAGCCGCCGCGCTTTGACGACGTTGATCTCGGCGGCGAAGATCGTCAGCTGCGCGCCGAGGTAGAGCCAGGCCAGGAGCCCGAGCACCAACGCGAAGACCCCGTAGAGCGGCGTCGTCCGTTTCAAGGTGTGATCGAGGTAGTAGCCGCCGAGGTGCTGGAGCAGTTGCCAGAAGACCGCTGCCGTGACAACGCCCGGAAGCAGGTCGCGCCAGCTCGGGTCCGCCGAGGTCAGCAGCTTGAACGCGATCCCGAACAGGATCAGGTTGAAGGCGAAGGCGACCAGCACGCCGCCGATCACAGCCGGCGCGCCGTGGCTCGTGGCGCCGACGAAGCCGGCGGCGACCGTCGAGGCGATGGCGAGGGTGCCGAGCACGGCGAGCATTGCGAGCCCGCGCAGCCTCGAGGTGAGGAAGTTCGAGCGCTCCTTGAAGGGAACCGCCCAGATCCGGTCCATCGCGTTATGGGTGGCGCTCATGATCCCGAGGCCCGCGAGCACGGCGCCGATGACACCGATCACCAGGGCGGCCGGGCTGCCTTTCAGCGAGTGCAGTTTCAGCTGGTCGCTGAGGATCGGGAACTGGCCGAGCGTGCCGTCGATGATCTTCTGCTGGAGGTCGGGGTTGCCCTGCAGGACGAATCCGAGGACGGTCACGAAAACGAGCAGCAACGGGAACAGGGAGACGAAGCCGTAGTAGGAGATCAGCGCGGCGAGCTGACCCGCCTGGTCGTCGCCGAACTTCTTGACGACGCCGGCGAGGAACCGCACACCTTTGATGCTCTGCTGCCGGTGATCGAGCTGGTGCAGGCGGTCGGTGAAGCTCATCGGCGCTGCCCTCGCTCGGCCGCCGGCCGCTGGTGGGCAGCCGGATTGGGAGGGGGGTCTGATCGCTTCGCGGATCGACATTCAGATGTGTCTACCCGATCCGAAGGACACACGGAACCGCGGCGCGCCGCTCCGCTGGCGTGGCGCGATGGCGCGAACCCGTTCTCGCGCGACCCGGCGGAGGCCGTCGCCGCCGTGGCGGGGGCCAAGCGGGAGGTGTTGCTGCGCGTGCACCGCCATCGCCTTCGCCGAGAGGACCTCGAGGACTGCTACTCGCAGGCCAGCCTGGAGCTGGTCGTGCTCGCCAGGCGAGGTCGTCCGTTTGCCAGTCGCGCCCACATCGCGAATGCTCTCGAGCAGCGCTTTCTGGCGCGGGTGCAGGACCGCCGGCGAGCGATCTCCGGCCGCAGCCCGATCGCGGCCGCGATCGAGGGCGCGGTGCCGTTCGGCTCTGGTGAGGACGGTGTCGAGCTGCCCGATGAGCTCGCCGACCCCGAGCGGGTGGCGATCGCGCGCGACGAGCTCGGCAGGCTGCGGCGGCACGTCGGGGACCTGACGCCCGACCAGCGCATCGTCATCAGCTCGCAGCTCGAGGACGCGAGCTGCGAGGAGGTGTGCGCAAACCATGGCTGGACGCGCGAGAAGTACCGGAAGGTGGCCCAGCGGGGGCGGGGCCGGCTCCGGGTCCTCATGTCCGACGGAGCGAATGTCCCGACTGGCTCTGCCGGGTCGGAGCAGACGCCAGGAACGGCCCATGTTTGATTCTCCCCCCACCCATGGCCCGCTCCTCGGGCCGCTGCCAGTCGATCTCATGCGCGGCGTGAGCGGTCGGTCCGCAGACGCGACGGCGGCCGGCATCCGGAGCAGTGCCCCAGTTCGGATGCCGGCCGTTCGCGCGGATCCCCTAAGGCCGAGGACATGAGCGCCGCTCAGCATCAGAGGCGGCCGGACTATCGCCTGCTCGAGGAGGAGCTCGCCGACGTGTACGACGCGGGCGACGCCCACGTGGAGGGCCACGAGGAGCTTGAATGGGAGGCGGGTCCGCGCCGATCCAAACCGCGACGCGGTCGTGCGCACGCCGCATCGGCACTTGTCGCGGGCCTCGCGGTTTCGGTTGCTCTGCTGCTGCACGCGCTCGGCGCTGGCGCTCCGGCAGGGAGCGTTTCGCCGGGCGGAGGCAGAGCAGGCCGCGGGCCCGGCGCACGGCAGGTGGGCGATCCGCTGGCGAGGGCATCTCGGCCGGCGGCGGCGCCCGCGAACGACCGAAGCGGGAAGCGCTCGCGGGAGATCCGCTCGGGCCGGCGCCGGCGCTCCGACGCTTCCGCCGCGACCGGCGCGGGGTACGCCCTCTCGGTGACATCAGCCCCGGGCGGGACGAGCGCCTCCGATCTCCCCCGTCCATCGAGCCTGAGTTCGAGGCGATCACCGGTCCACCGCGAGTTTGGCTTCGAGCGATGAGCGCCGGGACGGGCCGGCGCGGGGTGAGCGTCGCCATTCGCTCCCACCCGCTGTGGCGACTTCGCCTCACACGGGAACTCCCCCGATATCTCCTGATCGGCGCCGCGCTGTTCGGGCTACTCGCGAGTGCGCGCTTTGCGATCGCGCCGCCTCGTCCGGTCTCCGTTGCCCCGAGCCAGCCCGCTGTCGCACCGAGCGATCCGGCAGCTCAGGCCTACGCGGTCCTGTTCGCGCGCAGGTACCTGACGTGGAGCGCGGGACAGCCGCTGCGCGGCGAGCGCGAACTCGAACCCTTCGTCGGCTCGCGGCTGGATCCCGCGGCTGGTTTCGTGGCCCCGACTGAAGGCGGCCAGCGCGTCGAGTGGGCCGAAGTCGTCCAAGTCCGCGAACCGGAGACCGGCATACACATCTACACGATTGCCGCCCAGGTGGAGACGCAGCCGCAGGCGCAGGGCCTGCTCTACCTCACGGTTGGCGTCAAGAGAACTTCGACGGGGGCTCTTGCCCTGACCGGCTACCCAGCGCTCGTCGGTGCTCCCGCGAGCGGGCCGGCGATCGCTGCGAGGAGCCTGCGCCCTCTGGAAGACCACGACCTCGAAACTGTCGTCAGGCGAGCGCTCACCAACTACCTCGCGGGCACGACGTCCGAGCTTGCCGCCGATCTGACGGTGGGCGCCGCGGTGTCGTCGCTGGGAACCCCTCTGCAGCTGATCGGGATCGTGCGCGACGGCTGGGCGCCGGGCGACGGGTCGGTCGAAGCAACTATCGAGGCGTCGGACAGCCGCGGTGCTCGGTACACGCTCTCGTACGAACTCGACGTGACCCGCGCGCAAGGGCGCTGGGAGGTCTCGGCGATCCAGACCGAGCCAGATGCATAGCGCGTGGAGAACCTGTCGTCCGTCCGCGGGACGGGTCCAAGCAGCCGCGCTCATCCTGTGGATGCTGCTGGTCCTCACGGTTCAGCCGGTCGCGGCGAGCGCGGCCGTGAAGAGCCCGGCGCGACCGGGAGCGCCGCGCAACGCGCCGGCCGAAGGCGGCGGCAGTTCGCTTGAAGACGCGGCCGCGAGGGCCGGCAACACCGGACGGGCCGTTGCGATGAGCCTCATCGGTTTGGCGCTGGCCGTGGCCGCGATCGTGCTGGCGTTCCGCCGCGACTTCAAGGAGGCGGCAGGTGTCTTCGCGGTCGGCATTGTCGCCGTGCTACTCGCGACCCCGTCAGGGGTGAGCCTGCTGAAGGACACGGTCGCCTCGCTGTTCGGCGGCCAGTGACGGAGATCCGCTCATACCGCCGGGTGTTCGACCTGGAGCGCCGTATCTACAGCGTCGACCGGATGCGGTTGAACCCGACAGGCGTGCCGGTGCGCGGGGTCGTGTACCTGCTCGCAGCCGTTGCTCTGTTCGTGCTCGGCGCTCATCTTCCGTTGGTCGGCGCGATCGTCCGCCTCCTGCCGTGGTTCGTGCGCGACGCGGTCGCGCCGGCAGCCCTGGCGGCGGTCATGACCGTGATCCGTATCGACGGGCGCAGGTTCCATCACGCGGCACGAGCAGCGGTCTCGTTCTGGTCGGCGCCGCGCCGGGTCGGCGTACTCTGCGAGCGGGCGCGGACGGGGGCGCGGTGGCGTCCTGAAGATCTGTTGTTCCTCCCTGACGGCTCGGATCCGCAGGCGAGGAGCCTTCGGTACGTCGGCCCCGGGGCCGTGGTCGTGTTCATGGCTCATCGCGTGGACGCCTGTCCGCATTCCCGAGCCGGCCGGCTCGGACGGCGAAGGGAGTCGCGCCTCTCGATCGGCGTCGGCGAACGTAGCCTCAGGCGCGGTCGCGTGCTCGAGCTCGCGGCGGGGACCAGCCTGTTCGTCGTGTCCCGGCGCAGCGCGTAAGAGAGGGCGGTGCGCCCACCCCTCTCGTTCGTCTACGGGAACTGCGTCTTCGCCGAGGGCGTCGGCGACGCGTGGGCGGCCTTCGCGGTCACCCTCGGTTCATACGCGTGGCTTGATCGTGAGGAGAAGCGCGCGCGGCTGCTGGCGATCGTCGGGGCGCTCGAGGCCGCGGAAGCCGACGTGCAATTGCTGCGGGTAGGCGGCCGCTGGAACGTCGATCGCTACGGAGCCGACCTGCACTCGGCGGACACCGAGCGCGCGACTGAGCGAAATCGCTACCTCGAGGCTCAGCGCGCGGCGCTGCGTGGGCGGTCGTCGCTCGTGCCGGGGCTGTACATGCTGGTGAGCCTGAGCGAACCGGAGCTGGACATCGCCAGCTACGTCTCGCGCCTGGCGTCGCGACCCCCGAGCGAGATCTGGGGCCGGCTCAGACGTTCCGCCTCGTCGGTCGATCGCCGCATGCTGACTTCGAAGGAGCTCGAGTCGGTACGGGTCAGGGCCGACCGCGTGCAGGCCCGTCTCGCCGATTTCGTGTCTGTGCGGCCGGCCAGGGGAGTGGAGATTCAGTGGCTCGTCCGGCGGGTCTTCTGCAGGGGTCTCGGCGAACCGGCCGTCGACGGCCTTCACCAGCCGCGCGCGCTCGCCTTCGAGCGGAACGGCGAGGCCGTGCTGGCGCCCCTAGAAGGCGACGTCCTTCGTTGGCTGAACTGCGAGGTCGAGCAGCGGTCGAGATCGCTGCGGGTTGACTCCGAGCTCGGGACCAGCTGGCAGGCGCAGCTCGCTCTGGGGGCGGTGCCCGAGCGGCTGGACTTTCCGGGAGCCCGAGCGGAGTTGCTGTTTGCCCCGCCGGAAAGTCTGGGGTTCGAGATCGACATCGCGGTGACCGCCCGTTTCCTGCCCAACGAGGTCGCCTTGCGTCTCGCGCGCCGCAAGATCCAGGACGCCGATCAGATCCTGCGCGCGGAGGCGGTCGGCGAGCAGGGAGTCTCGGATCTCGGTTACGAGCGGACTCAGGAGGCACGCGACTTGCTCTCCTACCTCCAGGCGTCGAGTCGTCCTCCGCTGCTCCGTGCGACGATCGCGCTCGCCGTTGGGGCCGCCGACGAGGCGGAGCTCGAGACCCGTATCGACTCTGTGCGCCGCGCCTACGGCGAGGTGCAGCTACACCGCCCGCTCGGCGAGCAGCTCGCGTTGTTCATCCAGCACCTGCCAGGCCAGCGCACCCGCGTCGCCGGCTTCGACGACGTGTTCTTGGCCGAGCAACTGGCGGCGATGATGCCGACCGCCACCCACCGCGCCGGAGCGGGGCGCGGCTTCTATCTGGGCCACACGTTGACCGGCTCCCAGCGCCCAGTGCTGTTCAACCTGGCGGAAGGCTCAGACCAGGATCTCAACGCCACGATTCTCAGCATCGGCGCGCTCGGGTCGGGCAAGACGACGCTCGCTCAGAAGCTCCAATACGAGGCCTTTCTGCAGGGCGCCCGGGTGATCGACTGCGACCCGAAGGGGGATCACCGCTTCCACGTCCTGGAGGACGTCGCACCCCACGTCGAAACGCTGACGCTGCGTCCCGACCGGGCGCTTCGGGGGATGCTCGACCCGTTGCGGATCGCGCCGGCGCATCTTCGCCAGGAAGCAGCCGTGTCGTTCCTGCGCGACCTCCTGCCCGGGCGTGGAGACCCGACGTGGGAGACGGCGATCGTCGGGGCGGTCGACAGGGTCATGAGCCGCTCGACGCGTCCAACCTGCACCGAGGTCGTCCAGGCGCTCCTTACGGGAGGGAGCCTCGAGCGCATGGTGGGCTCAACCCTCGAGATCTACGCACGATCCGGACTCACGCAGCTCGGGTTCGCCGATGCGGCCGCTCCGCCGCCGGCGGTCGGAGGAGCCCAGGTGACCTACCTCGCGATCCGCGACCTGCCCGGTCCCCCGCTCGGCGCCGACCGCGCCGGATACTCACAGGCGGAGCGGGTCGGGGAGCAGATCGTGCGGCTGATCGCGATGCTCGCACTGCATCTGGTCCACGCCGAGCGTGCACGCCTGAAGCTGTTCTCTTTCGACGAGGGCTGGCGGTTGCTCGGCGATCCGGTCGGGCGAACGCTCCTCGCGTCGTTGCAGAGGATGGGCCGATCCGAGCGCGCCGTGCCGATCATCAGCACCCAGCTGGTGGGCGACGCACTGATCGGCGAGCGCGAGTCGCTCGAGAACCTGATCGGCGCGACCTTCGTGTTCGGCGTGCGCTCACAGCTCGAGGCCGCAAGGGCACTGGCCTTGCTTGGACTCGATCCGGAGGACGCCGAGATGCGGCGGGTACTGCTTTCGCTCGAAGCGGGCCGCTGCCTGTTCCGCGATCACCGTGGGCGCATCGAGGCGATCCAGGTCGATCTCGTCCTCCCTTCCCTGCTGAAGGAGCTCTCGACGACACCAGTCGCGCGTTGAACCGCCCAGCCGGGACGGTCGCGGCGCTGGCGACGATGCTCATCGCCGCAGCCGTCTCGGCATCCCGAGCGGATGGACTGCGAGCGGGCCCGCCGCAGCATCACGGCGGCTCGGCACCGAGGCGCTCGCATCCGAACTCGCCACGAGCGCCGGCCGGGCCCGCGCTGCTCGCGCCATCGCATGGCGCTGAAGCCGGTGCGGAGGAAGCGCCGGAAGGATCGCGTCCCCAAGCCGATCCACTGGTCGTCAACGGGCTCGGCAGCCCAGCATGCAAATCGGCGCTGAAGGAGGAACTCGGCGCCGCCGCTCGCCGGGACTGTGAAACGTCTGGCTTCACGGCGGCAGCCGCGCCGACCGGGAACTTCGGATTCGACGTCCACATCGATACCGGCGTGATCCCGCTGAGCGGCGGAAGCCTCTTGAGCCTGGTCCAGGATCTCTTCGTCACGCCGGTGTGGCTCGCGCTCGTATGGCTCGTCCGCGCGCTGGTCGTGATGCTCGAATGGTGCTTCGGCCTGGACCTGCTCGGCAGTGCTTCGGGAAGTCTGCGCGGCGCGCTGTCTCGGGCCAACGGGGCGTTGACCGTGCCTTGGCTCCCGCTGGCCTTGGCGATCGCGGCCGCGCTCGTCGCCTACCACGGGCTCGTCCGCAGGCGAGTTGGCCAGACGCTCGGCGAGGCACTGGCGATGCTCGCGATGTTCGCGTGCGGCACCTGGCTGATCGTCGACCCGGTGGGCACCGTCGGAGCACTGAGTGGCTGGAGCGAGCAGGCGGGCCTGGGCACGCTGGCGGTGGCTGCGCGCGGCACCCCGAGCTCGCCCGGCCGCGCTCTCGCAGACAGCATGAACGCAGTCTTCGCGGTGGCCGTCGAAGCGCCGTGGTGTTACCTGGAGTTCGGGAATGTCGGCTGGTGCCGGGACCCGGGGCGCCTCGACCGGGGGTTGCGGTTCGCCGCGCTCAGGCTGGCTGCACGTGAGCTGCGTGAAGGACACTGCGCCGCCCCGCCGGCGTGTCGTGACGCTGGCGCCGCGCCGAGGCTGCTGAGCAGCGCACGGCTGCTTCAGGAAGCTCGCAGGAACGGCGACGAGTTCCTGGCTCTGCCGCCGAACGGCCCCGACCGCAACTCGATCAACGACAGCGGATCGCTGCTGCGTGCGCTGTGTCGTTCCTCCGACGCGACTGCCTGCACGGGCCCGTCTGCCGCCGAGGCCGAATTTCGGACGAATGCCGGCACCTGGCCGCGCGTCGGGGGGCTGCTGCTGATCGTGATCGGCCTGCTGGGGATGTTGTTGCTGCTCGGCTACATCGGCCTGCGCCTGCTGCTCGCCGCGATCCTCACCATGTTCTACCTGCTGCTGACGCCGGGCATCGTGCTGCTCCCGGCGTTGGGCGAGAACGGACGGGCGCTGTTCCGCGGCTGGGCCGGCCGGCTGCTGGCGGCGATCGCGGCGAAGCTCGTGTTCGCGTTCCTGCTTGGCGTGGTGCTCGCGGTGATCGCGGTGCTCGACGGCCTTGAAGGTCTCGGCTGGTGGGCGCAGTGGATGCTGATGTCCGCGTTCTGGTGGGGCGCGTTCCTGAAGCGGAACGAGATCCTGGCGGCGGCGCCTCAGGCTCGCGCCCCCGGCGAGCTGGCGACGCACGCCAGAAGGGTCCGCCGATGGCACGACGAGCGCCGCCAAGAGCAGAAGAATGCGCGGGACCGCCGCAACACCGAGGGCGGCGGGCGCGAGGGCCCGGCGGAGCGGCTGCCGACACGCGGGCGGAGCGCCGGGTCGTCGACCAAGGCCGCCCTCCCGCACCCATCTCGTGATGAGCAGGCCGAACGGCTGCTCGCCGCGAGCCTCTCGTTCGGCCGAGGCGCGAGGCGCGAGGCGCTGGGACGGCTAGCCGCAGGTCGCTCTCAACTGGATCGCATCAAGCGGGCGAGGCTCGCGGCCGTGGCGAGCGGGGAACGGCCCCGGGCGGCACGGCTCGCCTCGCGGCAGGAGCGCCTCGAACAGGCGGTCGCGGTCCAGCGGACGGAGCTCTCACGCGGGGGCGCGACTCTTGCGGTCAGCGCCGGAGGCGCGGCCGCGGCCTCCGAGCTGAAGAAACGTTCGGCGTTGCTGGACCGCCAAGCCGAGCTCCCCGGGATGCTCGAGCGGCGCGCCGGCGAACCGCGGCGTGACTATGCGGCGCTGGCCGGAGTCGTGGGGCTCACGCATGAGCGGTACAGAGAGCTGAGTCCGCCCAGCGGGCGAATGGCGCGGCTCGCGATCGATCGCCAACTCAGCGCACGGCGAGAGGAACGTGGGCTGAAGAGCCCCGAGTTCGCCCGGACGGACGATCGCGTCGCGGACCGAACACGTTCCGCGCCTGGTCAGGGCACGCCGCTGCAGCCGCCTCGCAGACCTCCGGAATCGCGTGTCATGCGCGACGTGAGGGAGGTCGCCGAAGGACGGAAACGCGAGCTGGGATTCGACCGGCCTTGACCGCGGGGCCGGTGAGGGGCATTCCCGTCGCCGCCACGTTGGCCAGCGGTGCCGTGCTGCTCGCGGTGCCGTGGATGCTCCTCGCGGCCATAGCTGCGATCGCGACCGGCTCGACCGCGTGGTCAGCAGAGGGAAGCGCACAGCAACAGGGCAGCGGCCCCGTTGCTGGAATTCCCGCCGGCTACCTCGGCCTGTACAGAGCCGCGGCGGCCCGGTACGGGCTCGATTGGGCTGTGCTGGCCGGCGTCGGAAAGGTCGAGTGCGATCACGGCCGGGATGCCGAGCCGTCCTGCCGGCAGATGGGAAGGGTCAACGGCGCAGGAGCCGGAGGCCCGATGCAGTTCCTGGCGTCTACCTGGTCTCGCTACGGGGTCGACGGCGACCAGGACGGACGCCGGGACCGGTGGGATCCGGCCGACGCGATCTACGCCGCGGCTAACTACCTGAGCGCGGCCGGGGCGCCCGGCGACTACCGCATGGCGCTCTTTGCCTACAACCACGCCTCCTGGTACGTCTCGGACGTCCTTGGGTGGGCATCGCGATACCGGGCGGCGGCGGCGTACCAAGATACGGGGGAGGCCGTGGTCGCTCCGAGCTTGCTCCAGTCGCGAACCTCGACCCCCGTGCGGTTCATCGAAGGATCCACGGCTCGCCTCGCGCCGGGCGACGGGCACCTCGCGCTGGTCCCAACCGAGGCGCCGCCGGCCGTCCAAGCCGTCATCGTCGCGGGCAACGAGCTTCAGGCGCTGCCATACGGAACGGCCGGCCACCCTGACCCGAGGGGCGCGGAGAGCGAGGACTGTTCCAGCACGGTGAGTTTTCTGCTCTACAGGGCGGGGATACGTCCAATTTCCGAGATCGTCCACGACAACCCGTTGGCACAGGACTACGTCAGGTGGGGGGCGCCCGGACCAGGACGGTGGTTCACCATCTACGCCACGACCGCGCCGACGCCTCACGTGTTCGCGGTCGTCGCGGGGCTCCGCATCGACACCAGTCACGACGGCACCGACCTCGGTCCCAACCGTAACCAGAACGGCCCGCGCTGGCGGATCTTCGATGCGGTTCCGTCGTGGGCGCACTGGTCTGTGCGGCATCCGCCGGGCCTCTAGATCGTGCAGCTGCAGGGGGCTTAGACCGATCCGGGTAGGGTGCCTGTGATGCCCGATCGCGAGGTCGACTACCTGCTGATCGGAGCCGGCCTCGCCGCCGGCAACTGTGCGCGCTGGCTGCGCGAGGAAGGCGCCGACGGGTCGATTTTGCTGGTCGGCCGCGAGCCCGATCCGCCGTACAACCGGCCGGACTGCACAAAGGAATATCTGCGGGGCGAAAAGCAGCGCGAGGAGACGTACTTCCGGCCGGACTCGTTCTGGGGCGAGCAGAACATCGAGCTGCTGACGCGAACGAGCGTCGCGGGCCTGGACGCCGACGCCAGGACGGTGAAGCTCTCCAACAAGGAGGAGGTCGCGTTCGGGAAGGCGCTGGTCGCCACCGGCGCGAACGTCCGCCGGCTGAACGTCGAGGGCTGCGACCTCGAGCAGATCTACTACATGCGGACGCTCGGCAACTCCGACGCGATCCGTGAGGGGACCGCCGACATCGAACGGGTCGTGCTCATCGGAGGCTCATACATCGGATGCGAGGTCGCCGCTTCGCTCACGGCGCTCGGTAAGAAATGCGCGATGGTGATGCAGGAGGACGTCGTGCTCGAACGCGGCTTCGGACAGACCGCTGGCCGATTCTTCCAAGGGCTACTCGAGGAGCACGGCGTCGAGATCCACGGCCGCGACGAGCTGGAGCGGTTCGAGGGCAACGGCCGTGTCGAGCGCGTCATCACGCGCGGCGGGCTCGCCCTCGATGCCGACGCGGTTATCGTCGGCGCGGGCGTCGTGCCCGACGTGGCGCTCGCCCGCAAAGCGGGGCTGGAGATAGGGGAGAAAGGTGGCGTGCGCTGCAGCTCGCTTCTCGAGTCCTCGGTGCAGGGCATCTTCGCCGCCGGGGACATCTGCGAGTACGACTCGCCGGTCCACGGCGGCCAGCCCGTGCGCATCGAGCATTGGGACGTCGCGTTCAATCACGGCAAGACCGCGGCGCTCAACATGCTCGGTCAGGATGTCCCGCACGAAGTCGTCCCGTACTTCTACTCCGACCTCGCCGACTGGGGAGGGCTGGAGTACGTCGGCCCCGCCTACGGCTGGGACGAGGAGATCCTCCGCGGCTCGCAGGCCGACGGGAGCTTCACGACCTTCTACCTGCAGGACGGCGTGGTCAAGGCGGGGCTCGCGGTGGGGCGCTCAGATGATCTCGAGCACGCGCGACGGCTGGTCACGGGTGGGCGCAGACTGTCTGACCCGCACCGCGCGGCTTTAGGCGACGAGGGCTCCGACCTGGCCGCTGTAGGCGTGTAAGACGAGCGGCTCGCAGGTCACGCAAGCTTCCCGCCGACGAGTCCCAGCAGCGCCCCAAGGCACCCAGAGAAGGCGCGAGACATCCCTTCTATGAGCGTAGCCTGCGAAGGCGTGGGGTCGGCGATGACTACGCCCAGAACGACCCAGACGGCGAGGCACACGAACATCACCGCGATGACGATGACCACCAAGCGGGCGAACCACGGCCCGGCTGCGACGACCGGAGCCCCATCCGTCATGTCCGATGGGGACGTCTAGATTCCCGGCCGGTTGTCGGTCGTCGCGACAGGGCCGTAGCTGTCCTTGGTGGTAAACCGGCCGTTGACCGACTCCACCGACACCTTGTGGTTCTCCACGTCTACGTATACGACCTTGCCCGAATTCGGGTGACGCAGACAAGAAGCGACAAGCTTGACGGCGGCGGGCAGCACAGCCCACCTCGGCAGGGACGCCCTCGACATGGCTCCCATTGTAACCCCCGGCGAGACGCTTGACCGGCGCGCATTCGGATATACGGACTACGAGCTCCGCTCCGTGGCTAGAACGCGCATGGTAGACGGGGCCCTTAAGCGACCCGGCCGCGCGCGGCACCGTCGCCGGCACGCCGCTCACCGGCTCCCGGTCTGTCAGGCGGCTCGGCGGCTCTCCACCTCGGCGACGAGGCCAGAGGGGAACTGGATGACCTCGACGTGCTCGGAGGCCGGTCTGTGGGGCTCGAGCTTGCTCGCGCGTGACATGACCCAGGCCAGGCCGGTCAGCAGCGCCGCGTCCAGGATCACAATCAGGGTTATGGCCAGCGGGAGGGACATCGGTTTCCTTTCCGTCGCTTTCTCTTTGCAGAGTGAGCTTCGGCGGACGGGCTCAGGGCAACCTTGCTCGTTCGTCAGAGCTTGCTGAGAGTCCGCGGTCTCGACAGATACCCGGCGTTGCGAGCTAGACAGAACTCGTCCGACCTGCTCCCGAACGGACAACGAGCCGATCGCCCTCATGCCACCGCCTCCCCCGCGCCCCAAACCCCGTCCGCACCCGACTGAGCTCGTGCGAGGAGATCACCCGGTCGATCAACCCGTACTCTCGCGCCTGCTCGGCCGTGAAGTAGCGATCGCGATCCATGTCGTCGTGGACGCGTTCGAGGCTCTGGCCGGTGTGGTGGGCGTAGATCTCGTCGACGTGCCGGCGAAGCTCGAGCGTCTCGCGCGCGTGGATCTCGATGTCGGCGGCCTGGCCCTGGAAGCCGCCTGATGGCTGGTGGATGAGGATGCGGCTGTTGGGCAGCGCCATCCGCTTGCCGTGGGCGCCGCCCGCGAGCAGCAGCGAGCCCATGCTCATCGCGACGCCGAAGCAGATCGTCTGCACGTCGGGCTTGACGAACTGCATCGTGTCGTAGATCGCGAGGCCCGAGTAGACGACGCCTCCAGGGGAGTTGATGTAGAGGGAGATGTCCTTCGCGTCGTCCTCGGACTCCAGGTGCAGGAGCTGGGCGACGACGAGGTTTGCGACCTGGTCGTCGACGGGCGTGCCGATGAAGACGATGCGCTCGTTCAGCAGGCGGGAGTAGATGTCGAAGGAGCGCTCGCCGCGCGGGCTCTGCTCGACGACCATCGGGATCAGCGTCATGGTGGGCTATCCTTTCGACAACTTGATGGTTGTCAGTCCACGATAGCAACCAATCGGTTGTCAAGGAGGTCGGGCGATGCGAGCGAGCTATGACGAACTGATCGACGACGAGCGTCGTCCAGCTGCCGAGGGCGAGGCCGGTGAGGAGCCGACCGTCCGCCGGCATGTCGACGTCGAGGCCTCGCCCGAGGAGGTCTTCGAGGCGCTCGTGACCGAGGAGGGGCGCGAGCGCTGGCTTGAGGAGCCGGACCGGCAGGTCCACATCGCGTCGGCCGAGCCGCCGCACCGCTTGGTCTGGTGGTGGCTGTCAGAGGATCGCCCGGCGACCCGCGTCGACTTCCGGATCGCCGCCCTTCCCGGCGACGGCACCCGGGTGACGCGCGTGACGGTCACTGAGAGCGTCCCGCGCTTCCCGCTCCCGTCGCTCGCGGCCGCGTTCGAGCGGGTGCCCGCTTGAGCGGTCCGCAGCTCGACGGCGTGTTCTCGGCGCTCGCCGACCCCACGCGGCGCGGCGTGGTGCAGGTGCTGCTGAGCGAGGGCTCGACGAGCGTCCCGGCGCTCAGCGAGCGCCTGCCGATGAGCAGGCAGGCCGTCGCGAAGCACCTCGCGACGCTCGAGCAGGCCGGGCCTGCTCGAGCGGTTGGCGGGATCCGGGCGTGAGGTGCGCTACGGGCTTCGTGCGCATGCGCTCGCGCCGGCGGCCGCCTGGCTGCGCGACGCAGAGCGGGATTGGGATGCGCGGCTCGCGCGGCTGAAGCGCGCCGTCGAGCCGGGATGAGCCACGTGAAGGATCGAGGCCTCCCTGTCTCGCGATGCCGAGCCGCCGACTCTACGCCGGGCTGGGCACGCGGTTTGAACTTTCTGTGAACCCGAGCGCGGGCGGCAGCGGGGCCCGGGGGTCGAGTAGACTCGCTGGCGAAATAGGCCCGGTGGCCAAGGGAAGCCGGTGAGAATCCGGCGCGGACCCGCCACTGTGACCGGGGATGCCGTCCGCGGCGCGCCCGCTGCTAGCAGCGCAACGCGAAGCCACTGACCCGCCGACCGCGGGATGGGAAGGCGCGGAGGGTAGGCCCGGGAGCCAGGAGACCTGACACCGGCCAAAGCCCACGGAACCCTCGCGGAAAGGGGTTGGCTCACATGCAGAAGTCATTCTCGGATCACCGGATCGCTCCGGTGCTGGCGCTGTCGGCGTGCCTGCTGGCGGCGATCGTTCTCCCTGCCGCGGCGATCGCGGCCCCGACGGTGAAGGTTCGCGTCGAGGCCGAAGGCGAAACGCTGCTGCCGCAGACGACGGTGACGCTGTCCGCGCCCGAGCCGGTCAGCGGTTGCGCGGCCAACACGGTCGCCGCGGCGATCAACCTGGCCGTCGCCGGCAACTGGGACCACGGCGTGGGGGGATTCACCGAAACGATCCTCGGCCGCACGCTGTCATTCGAAAACGAATCGAGCACCTGGGCGGAGTGGGTGAACGACAAGTGGGGCGGCGGGGTCTGCAACGACACCCTTTCCGAAGGCGATGAAGTGCTGATGATCGCTGACCACGAGCCGCCGCCGTATGCGCCGACGGTGTTGCCGCTGGTCCTCTCCGAAGTGCCCGCGACGGTGACCGTCGGGCAGCCCTTCACGGTCAAGATCCAGGGCGTCCACACGCCGGCCGGCACCTTCGCCGAACCGGGGCAGGGCACACCCGAACCGGCCGAAGGCGTGACTGTCGCGGGCGGCGGGGCGAGCGCCACGAGCGGCGCGGGCGGGACCGCGACGCTGACGCTCGGTGCGGCGGGCACGTTCGCGCTGAAGGCGAGCGGCCACGGCTTCGCTGCCTCGGCGCCTGCGAGCGTCTGTGCGCACCAGCCCGGCGACGGCGGCTGCGGCTCCGCCGCCACGACCGCCGGCGTCGCCGGCTTCACCTCCGGCCCGGCCGCGCCCTACAAGGGCACGTTCGCGCTTGTCGCTCATCTCGCGAGCGTCCTCGACGGCCGTCACTACAGCCGCCACGGCGCGCCGCGGCTGCTCGCCGGCCAGGTCAGCTCGCACAGCGCGGTGACGAGCGTGAGCCTCTCGCTGCGCCGCAGCTCCAAGGGCCGCTGCTGGGCCTACGACGGCGTCCGCGAGCGCTTCGCCCGCGCACGCTGCGGCACGGCCAAGGCGTTCAAGGTCGCCTCGGGCACGAGCTTCTCCTACCTGCTGCCGAGCGCGCTGGCGCCGGGCCGCTACGTCCTCGACGTGACGGGCTCCGACCTCGCCGGGAACACGATCGCGCTTGCTCGCGGAACCTCGCGTGTGGTCTTCTATGTCGGCTGAGATGTTTTTTTTGAGGAGAGGATGGGTTCGCGCTGCGTGGTGCACCGCGCTACCCGTCCTCACCGTGGCGGCCGCGTCGCTGTGGCCGGGTGCCACGCCCGGAGCAGCGGCCGTTTCGATCGGTCCGCCCGTGCGCATCATGGTCGTCGGCGCCGGCAACGTCGTGCTCTCCCCGACGCGCGGGATCACCGCGACCGTCTCGACGGTCAGCGTCGGCGGGCGCAGCTGCGGCGTCGCGTCCGGCACGCCGCTCGCGGCGCTCGCCACTCTGCATCTGGGCGGCGGACCGGCGTTCGCGATCCGCGACTACGGTCACTGCAACTCCTCGCCGCGAGCCTCCGGGCAGCTGTTCGTCTACTCGCTCGACGGCGAGACCAACCACGGGCAGAACGGCTGGGAGTACAAGGTCAACAACCGCTCGGGCACGACGGGCGCCGGCGACCCGAGCGGCCCGTTCGGGAACGGGCGCCTGATCGCGCCGGGCTCTCACGTGCTGTGGTTCTGGTGCCAGGCCACCGCCGGCGGATGCCAGCGCAACCTCGTGGTCAGCTCGGCCGGGTCGGTCGCGCGCGGCGGCGCGCTGCGCGTGCGGGTCACCGGCTATGACAACTACGGCCACGGCGCGCCGATGTCGGGCGCGCGTGTGACGCTGGCGGGGGCGTCGGCCGTCACGGGGGGCGCCGGTGCGGTGACGCTGCGCGCACCGAGCCGGCGCGGCAACTACTCGCTGGCCGCGTCGCGCGCGGGGTCGGTGCCGTCGTTCCCCGAACCCGTCATGGTGCGGTGAGGATCGCCCCAGCGCTGCCGGCGCTGGCATGTGTGCTGGCGCTGGCATCCGTGCCGGTGCTGACCGGCTGCGGACTGGGGGCGGGCAGCACACCCGGCGCTGTGCGGCTGATCGTCACGCGGGACTTCGGCGAACACGTCCTGCACCTCGCCGCGCATCCCCGGATCAGCGGGCAGGAGACCGTGATGAGCCTGCTGCTACGTAACTACAGCGTCAACACCCGCTACGGCGGCGGCTTCGTTCAGGGCATCGCCGGCCTCGGCGGCGGCGAAGCGCACGGCCGGCCGGTCGACTGGTTCTACTACGTCAACGGAGTGGAGGCGCCGAAGGGCGCGGCGGCGACCGACGTCCATCCCGGCGATCACATCTGGTGGGACCTCCACGACTGGAGCCAGACCCAGGACATCCCCGCGGTCGTCGGCTCCTATCCCGAGCCGTTCCTGCACGGGATCGGCGGCAAGCGCCTGCCGGTGCGCGTGGAGTGCGCCGAACAGGGAGCGGCGTGCCAGACGGTCTCGGCGCGCCTTCACGCCGCGGGCGTGCCGTCCGGGACCTCGGCGCTCAGCGGCGGCGGCGGCGCCCAGCTCCTGCGCATCGTGGTCGGGCCATGGAGCGCGCTGCGCGGCGCGCCGGACGTCGCGGCGATCGGGCGCGGACCGCGCGACAGCGGCGTTTACGCGACCTTCGGCGCCGGCGGCAGCACGCTCACGCTGCTCGACCAGGACGGCCGCGCGGTTCGCACGCTCGGTGCCGGCGCCGGCCTCGTCGCGGCGACGCGCGGGGGCTCGGAAAGCACCGTCTGGGCCGTCACCGGGACCGACTCGACCGGCGTCGAGCGGGCAGCCGGGGCGCTGAGCGAAGCATCGCTTCGCAACCATTTCGCGCTCGCCGTCACACCGGAAGGCGCGGGCGCTCCGCTGCCGGCGGTGGCGCCGTGAGCGTCCTCGATGCCGCCACCAGGATCGCCTACCGGCGACGGGCGAGCCCGCTGCACGCGACGCGCGCGACGGTCGCAGCCGCCTACGGCGGCGGCCTCGCGCTCGCCGCGCTGCTGACCGAAAACCCGATCGTGCTGACGGGGCTGCTCGCCTGCGTGCTGCTCGCGGCGGCGGCCGCCGGCGTGGGCCGCCAGCTGCTCGGCGCCGCCCGCGGCGCGGCGCTGCCGATGTTCGCCGCGACCGTGCTCGTCAACGTGCTCGTCGACCGCGGCGGGTCTGACCGTGTTCATGCGGCTCGGCGACTGGGGCGTGCTCGGCCAGATGAACCTGACGCTCGAGGCGGTCGTGTTCGGGCTCGTGTTCGGCTTGCGGCTGCTCGTCGTCGGACTCGCCTGCCTGCTCGCCGTCTGCGCCGCCAACCCCGACGAGCTGCTGATCTCGATGCGCCGGATCTCGCCGCGCTCGGCGCTGACCGCCTCGCTCGCGACGCGGATGGTGCCCATCCTCGGGCAGGACGCCCAGAGGCTCGCCGAGGCGCTGCGCTGCCGCCCCGACGGCGGCGCCCGCGGCACCAGGGGGCGGCTGGCCGTGCTACGCGCGACGATCGCCGGCGCGCTCGACCGCTCGCTCGACGTCGCAGCCGTGCTCGAGATGCGCGGCTACGGCGCCTCCGGGCGCACACGCGCGCGCGGGCCGGCGCTCGACGCCGGCCGCACCGCCGCCCGCTCGCGCCACGACCTGGCCTTCGGCTGCGCCGCCGTCGTGATCCCCGCGCTCGTCCTGCTCGCCGACGTGGACGGCGCCGCCGCCTTCCACGCCTACCCGCTGGTATCGCTCGCCGCCGGCCCGAGCACCTTCGCCCTGGTCCTCCTGCTGCTTGCCGCGACGTTGCTTCCGTTCGCCGACCGCCGGGGGATCCAGCCGTGAGCGTGCTGCGCTTCGATCGCGTCTCCTACACCTATCCGGGCGCGGCGCGGCCCGCGATGCGCGAGGTCAGCTTCTCGCTCGCGCCCGGCGAGTTCTGCGTGCTGGCCGGCCGCTCGGGGTCGGGCAAGTCGACGCTGCTGAGGGCTGCCGCCGGGCTCGTGCCGCATTTCCACGGCGGTACCTTCGACGGCCACGTCACCGTCGCCGGCCACGACACCCGTGACCACGGCCCCGCCGCGATCGGGGCGGTCGCCGGGACGCTGCTGCAGGATCCCGAGACGCAGGTCGTGATGAGCACGGTGCGAGCCGAGCTCGCTCTGGCCGTCGAGAACCTCGGTCGCAGCGCCGGCGCCGTCGCCCGCGCCGTCGAGGAGGTCGCGCTCGCGCTCGGCATCGGCGAGCTGCTCGACCGCGCAACAGCCGAGCTCTCCGGCGGGGAGCTGCAGCGCGTCGCGCTCGGCGCGGCGCTGGTCTCGCGGCCGCCGCTCGTGCTGCTCGACGAGCCGACCTCGCAGCTGGACCCGGTCGCGGGCGACGAGCTGATCTGGCAGCTGCGCCGCCTCAACCAGGAGTCCGACACCGCCGTGCTGCTGATCGAGCACCGTCTCGAGCGCTGCCTCGGCGCGGCCGACCGCGTGATCGCCGTCGGGGACGGCGCCGTCGTCTGCGACGGCGACCCGCGCGCGTTCCTGGAATGGGCCGCCGGCGCCGAGCGCTCCCTGCAGACCCCCGCCGCCCGCCTGATCGAGGGTGCCGGCCTGACCCCGCCGCCGGCCGGCGTCAAGCAGGCGCGGGCGACCCTGCGCCGCTACGCGCTGCTGCCGGCGGCGGTCCAGGGCGAGACGGCGCAGGAGCCCGAGCCCTCCTCGCCGGCCGCTGGATCCCGCCGGCCACGGCGCTTGCGGCGACGGGGGCGCGGGGAGCGCCCGGCGCTGCACCTGCGTGGCGTCTGGCACGAGCTGCGCGACGGGCCGGCGATCCTGCGCGGCGCCGAGCTCAGCGTGGCGGCGGGCGAAACGGTCGCGCTGATGGGCCGCAACGGCGCGGGCAAGTCGACGCTGCTTCGCCACGCCGCGGGGCTGCTCGCGCCCACGCGCGGCTCGGTCGAGCGAGCCGGCAGGGTCGCGTTGCTGCTCCAGAACCCCGGCGACTACCTGCTGCACGAGCGCGTCGCCGAAGAGGCGCCGGCTTCCGCGCTCGAGCTGCTCCGGCTCAGCGCCCTGGCCGAGCGCCACCCCCGCGACCTGTCCGGCGGCGAGCGCCAGCGGCTTGCGCTCGCGATCGTGCTGGGCGGCGGCGAGCCGCCCGCGCTGCTCGCCCTTGACGAGCCGACCCGGGGCATGGATCGCCACTCAAAGCAGGAGCTCGCGGACTGGCTCCGCGAGCGCAGCGCGGAGGGGATGGCGGTGCTGGTCGCCACCCACGACGCCGAGTTCGCGGCGGCGCTCGCGAGCCGTGCGGTGCTGCTGGCCGAGGGGCGCGTGATCGCCGACGGGCCGATCGAGGAGATCCTCGCGGGCGGCTGGTACTTCGCGACCGAGACGGCTCGCATCCTGAGCGGCGCGGGGCGGGCTCTCACGCCGGAGCAGGGCGCCGCGCTGCTGCGCCACGCCCGCCTCGACGCGGGGGAGCTGAGCGAGGACGGGCTGGTGGCGAAGCCGTGAGCTGGCAGCTGAGCTCGTTCGCGGTCGTGGTGGCCTCGCTCGCCGCCGCCTTCTGGTGGTACGAGCGCAGCCATCCGCCGGCGAAGCTGATCGCGGTGATCGCCACGCTCGCAGCCCTGGCGGCACTGGGCCGCGACGCCTTCGCGGCGATCCCCGACGTCAAGCCGATCACAGCGATCGTGCTCGTCAGCGGCCTGGCCTTCGGCATGCGCCCGGGCTTCGCGATCGGGGCCGTCTCGGCGCTCGCCTCGAACATCCTGCTCGGACAGGGGCCGTGGACGCCGTGGCAGATGCTCGGGTGGGGGCTGGTCGGCGTGTTCGGGGCGCTGCTGCGCCGCCTGCTGGGCGAGCAGCCCTCGGCGCTCGCGCTCGGGCTCGCCTGCGCGCTCGGAGCCGAGCTCTTCAACCTGTTCCTGAACATCTATACGTGGACCGGCACCGGCAGCCACACGCTGGCCGCCTACGGCGTCGTGCTCGGCGCGGCGCTGGCATTCGACCTCACCCACGTGGGCGCGAGCTTCGCCTTCGGGTTCGCCTTCGGCCCGGTGCTGCTGCGGATGCTCGTACGGGTGCGGGCGCGGCTGGAGGTCCGCTGGAGCAGCCCGGCCGCGACGCCGACGCCGCGTCGCCTGGACGCGGCGCGCCTGCTGGGAGGGCCGCCGGCGGCGCTCCTGCTGGTGCTCTGCGTACCGCTCGCTGCGCTCGGGCTCACGGCCTGCGCGAACGCCTCGAAGCCCGCCGCCGATCCGCCGGCACAGCAGGCCCGGCTCGTGGTCGCGCGCGAGCTGGCCTATCTGAAGGCGGCCCAGAACCCCGACGGCGGCTTCGGGGCCGCGCCGGGCCTGCCGAGCAGCGAGCTCTACACGGCGTGGGCGGCGATCGGGCTCGCGGCGGCCGGACGCAGCCCGCTGGCGCTGACGCGCGACGGGCACTCGGTCCTCGACGCGCTGCGGGCGGAAGCCGCGAGCCTCCACGGTGCCGGCGACCTCGAGCGCACGATCCTCGCCCTGCGGGCCTGCGGCGCGGCGGTCCGCTCGCTGCCCGGCGGCGATCCCGTCCAAAGGCTGCTCGCCTTCCGTGCCGCAGACGGCTCGTTCTCGCACCTCTCGAACCTCACCGCCTTCGCGATCCTCGCTCTGCGCGCGGCGGGCTACGGACCCACGGCGGCGCCCGTCGACGGCGCCGCCCGGTGGTTGTCGCGCCAGCAGGAAGCCGACGGCGGCTTCGGCTTCGGCGTGCGAGGCGGGGGCAGCGACGTCGACGACACCGCCGCGGCGATCCAGGCGCTGCACGGCGCCGGCACGCGGTACGCCGCACCGCTGGCCCGCGCCGCCGCCTTCCTGCGCCGCTCGCAGAACCCCGACGGCGGCTTCCCGCAGCAGCGCGGCGGCCCCTCCAACGCGCAGTCGAGCTCGTGGGCGATCCAGGGGCTGACCGCCGCCGGCATCCCCGCCGGCGCGGTCGTGCGCCGCGGCAGCCGCAGCCCGCTGGGCTACCTGCAGACGCTGCAGGCCCCGGACGGCAGCGTGCGCTATTCCCGCACGGGCGCCCAGACGCCGGTGTGGGTGACCGCGCAGGCGCTGACCGGCCTCGCGCAGCGCCCGCTGCCGGTGGCGCCGCCCCGCCCCTAGCGGCCGCCTTTCAGGGTCTCGTTAACCAACCTCCCTACGCTTGTGAGATGTCGGAGCAGGCCGTGATCGCCCATCGCCCGCCCCTCGCCGCGCACGCGGAAGGGTCCGCGCGGGGCAGCCTCGTAAAGCCGCTGGCCGTCGCGGGGCTGTGCCTGCTCGCGCTCGGCGCCGTCTGGGCGCTCGCGGAGCTGGTGCCGGCGATCCGCGTCAAAGACGCGGTCGCGCTGTACGAATTCACGACGCTGAACAGCCCGCGGGTCGAAACGCCGCTGAAATTCCTGCTGCACCTGCTCGATCCGTCGCTGTTCATCCTGTGGGCGATCGCCCTGGTCGCGATCGCGCTCGCCTCAGACCGGCCGCGCGTCGCGCTGGCCGTCGGAGCCGTCCTGATCCTGGCGCCGTTCACCGCCGAGCAGCTCAAGCCGCTGCTCGCCCACGAACACGACAGCGTCAGCTACGTCGTGATCGGCGCCGCCTCCTGGCCGAGCGGCCACGCGACCGCAGCGATGGCGCTGGTGCTCTCCGCGGTGCTCGTCGCGCCGCACCGGCTGCGGCCGTACGTCGCCGTGCTCGGCGGCGCCTACATGCTCGCGGTGAGCGTCGCGTTGCTCGTGCTCGCCTGGCACATGCCGAGCGACGTCCTCGGCGGCATCCTCGTGGCCACGTTCTGGATGGCGCTGGCGGTCGCCGCGCTGCGCCTGTCCGAACGCGTGCTGCCGCCGAAGCCGACGCGGCCCGCGAGCTAGTCGCCGTCGGGCGAGCTGCCGCCGGGCTCGGACCCGGGGGCATCGCTGCCGGCGGTGCGGCTCGTGGCCGAGCCGCCGGCGCCGTGCGCGCCGGGGTCCCAGAGCGGCTCGGCACCCGCGCCCGCCTCGTTGGCCGCCCGGCTGAGGATGAACAGCAGGTCAGAGAGCCGGTTGAGGTAGCGCACGGCCTCCGGGTTCGCGTCCTCGACGGCGATCGTGCGCCGCTCCGCACGGCGGCAGACGGTGCGGCACACGTGCAGGTGCGCGCCCGCCGCCGTGCCGCCCGGGATCACGAACGAGCGCAGCGGCGGCAGCGTCTCGTTGACCTCGTCGCACGCCTGCTCGAGCCAGGCCGTGTAGTCCGGGCCGACGCGCAGGCGCTCGCGCGCCTCCTCGTCCGAGACCCCCTCTGGCACCGGCACAGAGAGATCTGCACCGACGTCCAGCAGGTCGTTCTGGACGCGCCCCAGCCACTCGCAGAAGCGCGGCGGCATCCCCTCGGCGAGCAGCGCCAGGCCGATCGCGGCGTTGAGCTCGTCGACGGTCCCGTAGGCCTCGACGCGGGGGTGGAGCTTCGAGACGCGGCTCATGTCGCCGAGGTGCGTCTCGCCGCCGTCGCCGAGCTTCGTGTAGATGCGTGTGAGGTTGACGGTCATCTCGCGTCTGCGGTTGATTCTAAAGGCGGGCTGCCGCCGGCCGGCGTGATCGGATAGCTTTCCCGCCTCTCAGATGCGGATCGGAGTCCCGAAGGAAACCGCCGCCGGCGAGCATCGTGTCGCGCTCGTGCCGGAGGTCGTCAGCAAGCTGCAGGCCAAGGGCCTGGACGTCCTCGTCCAGAGCGGAGCCGGCGAGGGGGCGCTGCTCAGCGACGACGCGTACACGGAGGCGGGCGCCAAGATCTCCAGCGACGCGGGCGAGGTCTGGCGCAGCGACATCGTGGTGACGATCGCGCCGCCCGACCCGGAAACGATCCGCAGCCTCGGCCAGGGCTCGATCCTGATCGGCTTCCTCGCGCCGCTGACGGCGCCGCAGACGACCAAGGCGCTGGCCGACGCGGGCGCGACCGCGTTCGCGATGGAGGCGATCCCGCGCATCTCCCGCGCGCAGGCGATGGACGCGCTGTCCTCGCAGAGCAACGTCGCGGGCTACAAGGCCGTGCTGCTGGCCTCCGAGGAGATCGGGCGCTTCTTCCCGATGCTGATGACCGCAGCCGGCACGATCCCGCCCGCCAAGGTGCTCGTGCTGGGCGTCGGCGTGGCGGGGCTGCAGGCGCTGGCGACCGCGAAGCGGCTCGGGGCTCGCACGACCGGCTATGACGTCCGCCCGGAGGTCGCCGAGCAGGTCGAGTCGCTGGGCGCGCAATGGCTCGACCTCGGCCTGGAGGCCAGCGGCGAGGGCGGATACGCCCGCGAGCTGACCGAGGAGGAGCGCGCCCGGCAGCAGCAGGCGCTGACGGACGCGATCAAGGGCTTCGACGTCGTGATCACGACCGCGCTCGTGCCCGGACGCCCCGCGCCGAAGCTGGTGACGGCCGAGGCGATCGAAGGGATGAAGCCGGGCTCCGTGATCGTCGACATGGCGGGCGAGGCCGGCGGCAACGCCGAGCTGACCGAGCCGGGCCAGACGGTCGTGCGCCACGACGTGAAGATCGTCTCGCCGCTGAACCTCCCGGCGAGCATGGCCGAGCACTCCTCGCAGCTGTTCGCGCGCAACGTGCAGGCCCTGCTCGAGCTGTTCGTCGGCGAGGACGGCACGCTGCAGCTCGACTGGGACGACGAGATCATCAAGGGGGCCTGCGTGGTGCGAGACGGCGAGATCGTCAACGACGGCGCCCGCGCGGCGGTGGAGGCGGCGGCGTGATCCTCGCGAGCGTCCTGACCACCAACCTCGCGATCCTCGTGCTCGCGGGCTTCATCGGCTTCGTGGTGATCTCGAAGGTGCCGAACACGCTGCACACGCCGCTGATGTCGGGCACCAACGCGATCCACGGCATCGTGCTGCTCGGCGGCCTGCTCGTGATCGGCCTGGCGGGCAACGACACCTTCAACAAGGTGATCCTCGTGATCGCGATCATCTTCGGCACGATCAACATCGTCGGCGGCTTCCTCGTCACCGACCGGATGCTCGAGATGTTCAAGTCCAAGCCGAAGTCGAAGGACGACGGGCCGGCGGACGGCGAGGAGGGCGGGCGATGAGCGGACTCCCGCTGGCGACCTCGTGGGTGCAGAGCGAAAGCTTCATCTACGTCCTCTACATCATCGCCTTCGCGCTGTTCATCCAGGGGCTGCGCGGGCTGGCCGGGCCGACGACGGCGGTGCGCGGCAACCGCATCGCGGCGGTCGGGATGGCGATCGCGGTCGTCGCGACGCTGCTGAACCCGAGCACGGGGGAGTGGGGGCTGATCGTCCTCGGGATCGCGCTCGGCGCGGCGGTCGGGGTGCCGGCGGCCCGCAACGTGAAGATGACCGCGATGCCGCAGATGGTCGCGCTGTTCAACGGCGTCGGCGGCGGCGCGGTGTTCCTGATCTCGTGGGCGGAGTTCCGCCGGCACGGCTCGACCTACGGATCCCACACCCTGCACGTGATCGGCCAGTTCGGGAGCGTGACGATCAGCGGCGGCGCGGTGGCCACCTACATCGCGGTCTTCTCCGTGTTCGCGGCGATCGTCGGATCGATCTCCTTCTGGGGCTCGAACATCGCCTTCGGCAAGCTCCAGGAAATCATCCCGGGCCGCCCGATCACGCTCGGCGCCGGCCAGCAGGTGGTCAACCTCGTGCTGCTCGTGCTCGCGCTCGCTGCGGGCGTCGACCTGTGCGCCGGCGCGCACTCCGAAGCGCTGTTCATCGGCATGCTCGTCTGCGCGGCGCTGCTCGGCAACGCCCTCGTGCTGCCGATCGGCGGGGCCGACATGCCGGTGGTGATCTCGCTGCTGAACGCCTTCACCGGGCTCTCGGCGGCGGCGACGGGAATCGCGCTGAACAACCCCGCGCTGATCGTCGCCGGCATGATCGTCGGCGCCTCGGGGACGATCCTGACGAACCTGATGGCGGTCGCGATGAACCGCTCGATCCCCGCGATCGTCGCGGGCGGCTTCGGCGGGGGCGGCGCGATCGAGGGAGCCGAGGGGGCGGGCGAGCACGCCGGGACGGTCAAATCGATCGGCGCCGCCGACGCCGCGATCCAGCTCGCCTACGCCAGCCGCGTCGTGATCGTGCCGGGCTACGGCATGGCCGTCGCGCAGGCCCAGCACGCCGTCCGCGAGCTGACCAAGGAGCTGGAGAAACGAGGCGTCGAGGTCAGCTACGCGATCCACCCGGTCGCGGGGCGCATGCCGGGACACATGAACGTGCTGCTCGCCGAGGCCGACGTGCCGTACGACCAGCTCAAGGAGATGGACGACGCGAACCCGGAGTTCCAGCGCACCGACGTCTCGCTCGTGATCGGGGCGAACGACGTGACGAACCCGGCCGCCAAGAACACCCCGTCATCGCCGATCTACGGCATGCCGATCCTCGAGGTCAACGACAGCCGCTCGGTGATCGTCATCAAGCGCTCGATGAACCCGGGCTTCGCAGGGATCGAAAACGAGCTCTACTACGAGCCCGAGACCTCGATGCTGTTCGGCGACGCCAAATCGGCGGTGTCGGACATCACGGCCGAGCTGGCAAACATCTAGGGAGGCCGCTCTCGGAGCAGGTTCTCGCTCTGCGAGACTTGCGACCGTGATCGAGCGCGGACAGGCCCTCGCCGCCCTTCAGGGCGAGGAGTTCGACGTGGTCGTGGTCGGCGGCGGCATCACCGGCGCCGGCGTGGCGCTGGATGCCGCCTCGCGCGGGTACAGCGTCGCGCTGCTCGAGCGGGCCGACTTCGCATCCGGCACGTCGAGCCGCTCGAGCAAGCTGGTGCACGGCGGGCTGCGCTACCTGCAGAACTTCGACCTCGGCCTCGTCCGCGAGGCGCTGCTCGAGCGCCAGCTGATGGTCGCGCTCGCGCCGCACCTCGTCCGTCCGCTGCCGCTCGTCGTGCCGGCCTTCGACGGCGCCAAGCCCGACCGGCTGGTGGGCGTCGGGCTGAACCTCTACGACGTGATGGCGGTGGACCGCGGGCGGGTGCGAGGCCGCCGCGCTCGCAAGCGAGGCGCCGCCCGCAACGCCGCCGAGCGTCCCGATTCGGGCGAGCCCGTGCAGGAGGCCGAGCCCGACGAGTTCTGGAGCCCGGAGCGCCACCGCGTGATCTCGGGGAGGAGGTGCTCGAGCTGCTGCCCGCCCTCGCCGCGCGCGAGCCGACGTCCGGATACCTGTTCTACGACTGCCAGACCGACGACTCCCGGCTGGTGCTCACCGTGCTCGGCGAGGCCGAGCGCTTCGGCGCCGTGATCGCCAACCGCCTCGATGTGACGGGCCTGCTCGAGGATGGCGGCCGGGCGAGCGGCGTGCAGGTGCGCGACGTCGAGTCCGGCGCCGGGTTCGAGGTGCGCGCGGCCAACGTCGTCAACGCGACCGGCGTGTGGGCCGACCAGCTGCGCCCGCAGGAGCTGCACGTCGAGGCCGACCTGCCGTCGATCCGGCCGAGCCGCGGCACCCACGTGACGCTCTCTCACTCCGACCTCCCGCTGCGTGGGGGTGCGATCGTGCCGGCCGGCAGCGGACGCTCGATCTTCGCGCTGCCCTGGCTCGGGCACGCGCTGATCGGCACGACCGACAACGACTACGAGGGGCCGCTCGAGCACGTCGAGCCCGCCGGCGAGGACATCGTCTACCTGCTCGACGCCGTCAACGCGTTCTTCGGCACTGAGCTCGGCCCCGACCGGCTGACCGGCGCGTTCGCGGGCGTGCGGCCCCTGATCTCGACCGGCGACCCGAAGAAGTCGGTCGACATCTCTCGCAAGGCCGAGCTGTACGAGACCTCCTCGGGGATGATCACGATCACCGGCGGCAAGCTCACGACGTGGCGGCGGATGGCGAAGATGACCGTCGACCGGCTCGTGGAGCGCGAAGCGCGCGAAGCCCCTTGCCGTACGCACGAAATCCCGCTCGGACAGGCGGTCTCGCCCGATGAGCTGCCGCGCCTGGAGGGGGTCGCCCCCGACGCCTACCAGGCGCTCGCGGCCCGTTACGGGCACGCCGCGTTCGAGGTGCTCGCGATCGCCGGCGAGCGCGGCGAGCTGGCCCAGCCGATCGTCGAGGGCTGCCCGGACCTGCTCGCGGAGGTCGCGCTGGCCGCGCGCCGCGAGCAGGCGCGCAGCATCGGCGACGTGCTGCTGCGGCGCACCCGCCTCGGGCTGCTGGCGGCGAACGAGCTGACCGCCGCGGGCGGCGGCGCCTCGGTGCGCCGCGTCGGCGAGGTGCTGGCGCGCGAGCTCGGATGGGAGGCGACCCGCCTGGAGGGCGAGCTGACGGCGTTCGAGGCGGAGGCCGCCGCCGAGGGCATCGCCGCGGCCGCCCGCGCCCCCGAGCCGGGGGCCCGGGCGGAGCCCGTGCGGTGAAGGCTCCGCGGCGGCGGCTGCTCGCGCGCGGCCTCGAGCTGGAATGGGATCCCGCCCACCCCCGGCCGCTGTTGATGGGCATCGTCAACGCCTCGCCCGACTCCTTCAGCGACCGCGGGCGCTACCCCGGGCTCGACGCCCAGCTCACGCTGGCGGAGCGGCTGCTCGCCGACGGCGCAGCGATCCTCGACGTGGGCGGCGAGTCGGCCTCGACGGGTTCGCCGCCGGTGGCCGCCGAGGAGGAGATCGCGCGCGTCGTGCCGCTGGTCGAGCGGCTGGCGGGCGATCTCGGCGCGCTCGTCTCCGTCGACACCTACAAGCCCGCCGTGGCACGCGCCGCGATCGAGGCGGGAGCGCGGATCGTCAACGACGTCAGCGGGCTGCGCGACCCCGAGCTGGCGTCGGTCTGCGCCGAGACCGGCGCCGCGCTCGTGCTCATGCACACGGCCGCCGCGCCGCGCGAACGCCGGCAGGATCCCGGCGCCTACGACGACATCGTCGCGGAAGTGGAGGCATTCCTGCGCAAGCGGCTCGATCAGGCGATCGCGCTCGGCGTCGACCGCGAGCAGCTGATCGTCGACCCGGGACCCGACTTCGCGAAGACGCCGGCGCAGACGGTCAGGCTGCTTTCGTGCGTCGGGCGCCTGCACGAGCTCGGCCGCCCGCTGCTGCTGGCGATCTCGCGCAAGGACTTCATCGGCGCGCTGACGGGGCGCCCCCCTCACGAGCGGCTCGCCGGAACGCTCGCCGCGCTCGCCCACGGCATGGACCAGGGCGCTCACATCTTCCGTGTCCACGACGTCGCCGCCGCGGCCGACTACCTCGCCGTCCGGGCGGCGCTGCGCGGCGAGCAGGAGCTCGACGAGGCGCTGCGCCTGTCCGATGAGATCCGCTACAGCCGCTAGGCTGCTGCCGTTCACGGGTGCCCGCTGCTGACCAACGCGGCGGGACGCCGACCGCCCATCCATAGAAAGCGAGACACAAGATGGCAGTGCTCGACCGCTCCGAGCTGGAAGCAAGCCCTCTGGCCGACCTGCACGCGATCGCCGACCAGATCGGCCTCGACGGCTTCAGGCGGCTCCGCAAGGCAGACCTGATCGACGCGATCCTCGGTGAGTCCGGCGAGAGCGCCGAGGCCGCCGAGGCCGCCGGCGGCGAGCGAGGCCCCCGCCGAGGAGGAGGAGTCTCCGCGCTCGCGCCGCCGGCGCGCGCCGCGACTGCGGCGCGGGCGAGGCGCCGAGCGCGAGGCCGGGGATGAGGAGCCGGACGCCGAGCCCGAGCCCGAGCCCGAGCCCGAGGCCGATGCCGAGGCGGGCGCCCAAGAGGAGGCCGCCGATGAGGAGGACGGCGCCGCCGCCCCCGCCCGCCCGCGCTCGCGGCGCGGCGGGCGTTCGCGCGGCCGCGGCGAGTCCGACGGCCGCGGCGATGATCGTTCGGAGGAGGCGAAGGTCGCCGAGGGCGTCGTGGAGGTGCTGGGCAACGGCTCGGCCTTCCTGCGCGTCGACCCGCCCGACGCCTCCGACGAGGACGTCTACATCTCCGCCGCCCAGGTGCGCCGCTGCGAGCTCGTCTCGGGCGATCGCGTCGCCGGGCCGGTGCGCACGCCGAGGCGCTCGGAGCGCTACTCCTCGCTGGTCAAAATCGACACGATCAACGGGGCGCCGGCCGACACCGTCTCCGACGGCGCCCGCTACGAGGACCTGCCGGTCGCCTGGCCGGCCGAGCGCCTCGCGCTGGGCTCCGATGACAAGACGCTCGAGGCGATCGAGTGGCTGACGCCCCTCGGCAAGGGCTCGCGGGCGACGATCGCCGGGCCTCGCGGCGCCGGCAAGTCACAGACGCTGAAGAGGCTGTTCGACGCGCTGAAGGGCGCGGAGGGTCTCGAGCTGAGCGTGGTGCTGGCCGGCGCACGCCCTGAGGAGATCGCGGACTGGCAGCAGGGGGAGAGCGAGGTCCCCGGGATCTCCTCGGCGCTCAGCTTCGCCGCTTCCGCCGACTCGCAGGCGCAGGCGCTCGAGCGCGCGCTCGACGCGGCGCGGCGGGTCGCCGCCCGCGGCGGCGATGCCGTGGTGCTCGTGGACGGCCTCGACGGCCTGCACCCGCAGGCCGCACGCCGCGCGCTGGCGGCGGCCCGGAACCTGCGCGAGGCGGGCTCGCTGACCGTGATCGCGACGGTATCCGCGCCGCTCGGCGGCGAGACGACCGTGATCGCGCTCGACCCGGCCCTGGCGGCCAGCGGCGGCGAGCCGATCCTCGACCTCGGCGCGAGCGGCACCCTGCGCGCCGAGCTCCTCGTCGGCGAGGACGGCGCCGAGGCGATCAGGAAGGCGCGAGCGGCGGCGCTCGAGGGGCGCTAGTCAGAACGGAGGTAGGGCGTCACCGGTCAAGCAGGCCAAGGACGCAGGGAGCGTGGCGTGCGCTAGCACGCGAGCGACCGAGGACGCCGGCATGCGCCGGCCGGTGGCGTCCTAGATCGCGGCGTCGGAGCGGCGGTAGGCAACCCGGCCCCAAGAGGGCTCGGGGGCCAGCTCGATCGGCTCGCCGGCGCCGGCGACGCCTGGCTGGCTCGGCTGCACGTAGGCGAAGCCTCCGGTCTGCTCGTCGAAGCTGACGCTGAGCTCGCCCTCCTTGACACGCTGGTCGAGCCAGGCGCCGCGGAACACGAGCCGGCGCAGCCAGTGCACGAGCGAGCGCTCGGCCGGGCCGATCAGCTCGGGCCAGCAGTCGTTGACGTGCTCGCCCAAGCCTGAGGCGGGGTCGATGATCTCGCCGTTGACGGCGAGGTTGACGAGGTCTTCGAGCTCCTCGGAGCCGAGGCGGCCGCCGACGAACCCCAGCTTCAGCGCGGCCTGCTCGCAGCGTTGCGCGAAGTCGGCCTCGTTGAAGGTGAACCGCAGCTCGCCGTATTCGAGTACGAAGTCCTCACCGGAGTCGTAGTTTTCGCGTCGAGCGGTTTCCATGGCGGCGGCCGATTTGTTGCCGGACCCTCCGAAAAACGGGCCCTCGTCGGGATCATACGGCTGGTTCCTGCCCGGGCGACTGCTGTGCATGGGATGTTGCATGCAGCGGGCGGTTTTGCGGCTTCTTCACCGCTCGCCGGGGTGGAGGTGGGCGGGGTCCGCCGTCGGTACGCTGCCGGTCGGTGGCTCGCCTGACCCAACACGGACTGCGGCGGGTGCTCGGCACCAGCGCGCTGTTTTCGACCGCCTACGGCAACGTCGGCTCCTCGATCTACTACGCGCTCGGCCTGGTCGCCTCCTACGCGCTCGGCCTGACGCCGATCGTGTTCGTGATCACGGGTGGGATCTTCTACCTGACGGCCGCGACCTACGCCGAGGCGACCGCGATGTACCCGGAGGCGGGCGGCTCCTCGTCGTTCGCGCGCCACGCGTTCAACGAGCTGTGGTCGTTCTTCGCGGCGTGGGCGCAGATGCTCAACTACACGATCACGATCGCCATCTCGGCGTTCTTCGTGCCGCACTACCTCGGCGGCATCTTCTGGCCGGCCCTCGCGCACTCGCCCGGCGACATCGTGTTCGGGATCGGCGTGGTCACGGTGCTGACGGTGGTCAACGTCGTCGGCGTCAAGGAGGCGGCCGGGCTGAACATCGTGCTGGCCGTCACGGACCTCGCGACCCAGCTGCTGCTCGTCGTCGCCGGCCTCGCGCTCGTGTTCTCGCCGCAGGTGCTCATCGACAACGTCCACCTCGGCATCGCGCCGACCTGGAAAGACTTCCTCGTCGCGATCCCGATCGGGATGATCGCCTATACGGGGATCGAGACGATCTCGAACATGGCCGAGGAGGCGCGCGACGAGACGCGCACGATCCCGCGGGCGATCAGGGCGGTCGTCGCCGCGGTGTTCGCGATCTACGCCGCGCTGCCGATCGTCGCGCTCTCGGCGCTGCCCGTGACCAAACAGGCCGACGGCAGCTACAAGACGCTGCTCGGCACCAGCGAGGCGGAAGGCGGCTACGCGGGCGACCCGGTGCTGGGGATCGTCAAGCACCTGCATCTCGGCCCGCTGCAGTCGGCGGGCGAAATCTACGTCGGCATCCTCGCCGCGACGATCCTCTTCATCGCCTCCAACGCCGGCATCATCGGCGCCTCGCGGCTGGTCTACTCGATGGGCCTTCACCGTCAGGTGCCGGATCGCCTCAGCCGCCTGCATCCCCGCTACTCGACGCCGTGGATCGGGATCCTGCTGTTCGGCGGCGTCGCGTGCCTGGCGATCATCCCGGGGGAGGCCGAATTCCTCGGCAACATGTACGCGTTCGGCGCGATGCTGTCGTTCACGATCGCGCATCTGTCGGTGATCGTCCTGCGCGTCAAGGAGCCTGATCGACCACGCCCGTACCGCGGCCCCGGCACGGTACGGATCGCCGGGCTCGAGCTGCCGCTGTTCGCGATCCTCGGCGGGATCGGCACGGGGCTCGCGTTCGTCGTCGTCACGGTCCTGCACCTCGCCGTCGCGGCCTCCGGCGTGGGCTGGCTGATCCTGGGGATGGTCGTCTACGTCGCGTACCGCCGCCGGCACGGCCTCGATCTGCGAACGACCACCAAGGCGCCGCGTCGCGAGCGCCCACCCCAGTTCCACGAGTTCGACTACCGCACCGCGCTCGTGCCGATCTTCGGCGGCGACGTCAGCGGCGGCGCGCTCGGCGCCGCGGCCAAGCTGATCGGCGAGGACGGCGTCGTCTACGCCGTCTTCGTGCTGCCCGTGCCGAACCAGCTCTCGCTCGAGGAGGGCCTCGCCGAGGAGGAAGCGGAGGGCCGCTCGGCGCTCGAGAGCGCGCGCATCAAGGCGCGGCGCGCCGGGATCAAGATCCACACCGGTCTGATCCGCACGCGCAACCCCGGCTCCGCGCTCGTCGAGCAGGCCGAACGGGTCGGCGCCGAGGTCATCTACTGGTCGACGATCCACGCCCCGGCCGGCGAGAAGCGGCTCGGCCCGACGGCCGCCTACCTGCTCGCCAAGCGTCCCTGCCGGGTGATCATCGAGACCGAGCCGGATGCCAAGGAGCGGGGGGAGCACGAGATCACCGCGGTGCCCGCCTGAGGGCATCATTGGGGAGTGATGGACTCCCGCACCCTCACACCGCGCACGCTGCTGGCCGAGCGCCCCTCGCCGGCGCTCGGGGTGCTGGTCGCGCTGGGCACGGTCGCCGCCGCGACGGCGCTCATCTACCCGCTCAAGCACATCGCGCCCGAGCAGACCCTCGGCGTCGTGTACATGCTGCCTGTCGTCGTCGTCTCGATCTTCTGGGGCCTCTACTTCGGCGTCGCCACGGCGGTGCTGAGCGCCGCCGCGTTCAACTTCTTCCACCTGCCTCCCGTCGGGCGCTTCACGCTGGCCCACGGCCGCGACTGGGTCGGGCTCGCCGCCTTCGTCGCGGTCGCGGTGGCGGTCGGCCTCGTCGCCGAGCTCGCGCGCTCCCGCTCCCGCGAGCTCGACGAGCGCCGTCGCGAGGCCGCTCTGGCGAGCGAGCTCGCGCAGCTGCTGCTCGGCGCCGAGCGGCTGCAGGACGCGCTCGCCC
The DNA here is from genome assembly GCA_963721285.1 of uncultured Solirubrobacteraceae bacterium. Classification (GTDB taxonomy): domain Bacteria; phylum Actinomycetota; class Thermoleophilia; order Solirubrobacterales; family Solirubrobacteraceae; genus Palsa-744. Next base: position 162,189 of record CAVRIN010000007.1, read on the forward strand.
CGGCCGGGGAGCGCCTCGCGCAGGCGCTCGGCACCGCCTCGGCGCGCATCCGGCTCGGGCCGCCGCGCGGGGAGGATCCCTCGACGCTGCCGCTCGGCGCCGGCGGCGAGACGGTCGCGGCGCTCGAGCTGCCGGCGGGGCTCGCGCCGGCCGCGCTGGCGCGAGCCCAGCGCCTCGCTCCCGCGCTCGGATCGATCATGGCCGCGGCCGTGCACCGCGAGAGCCTGCGGGAAGAGGTGGTCGAGACAGCGGCGCTGAGGCGCAGCGACGAGATGAAGACCGCCGTGCTGCGGTCGGTCTCGCACGACCTGCGCACGCCCGTCACGGCGATCCTGACGGCGGCCGGGACGCTCGACCCGCGCGGGGGTGGGACGGACTCGGGTGGGCGGGACTCCCAATCAGAGAACGTCGGCGAGGTGCGCGAGCTCGTGCTCGACGCGGGGACCAGGCTGTGGGTGCTGATCGAGAAGCTGCTCGACCTCTCGCTGCTGCAGTCCGGCGACATGGCGCCGAGCGGCGCGTCGTGCTCGCTGGAGGACGTGCTGCACGAGGCCGTCGAGCTGACCGGCGCGCCGGCCGAGTCCTTCCAGCTCTCGATCGATCGCGACCTGCCGCCGCTGCCGGCCGACCCGGCACAGCTCGAGCGGGCGTTCGTCAACGTGCTCGAGAACGCCGTCCGCTACTGCGACGGCAGCCCGTCTCGGTGCGGGCGCGGGCGGTCGGGGAGCGGCTGCGGGTGCGGATCGTCGACCAGGGGCCGGGGATCGCGCCGGCCGAGCAGGAGCGGGTGTTCCTGCCCTTCTACCGCGCCGGCGGCCCCACGGGCCATCAGGGCGCGGGGCTCGGGCTCGCGATCGCCCGGGGCTTCATCGAGGTCAACGGCGGGCGCATCGCCGTCGAGTCACAGCCCGGGCAGGGCACGAGCTTCGTGATCGAGTTCCCGCTCCCGCACGGCGCGGGGCGCGGGGCCGCCGTCGGCGCAGGAGAGGCGTGATGGCCGGCGCGCGGATCCTGGTCTGCGACGACGACCCGCAGATCCAGCGTGCCCTGCGGCTCGTGCTGCGCGAGGCCGGCTACGAGGTGACCGTGACCGGCTCCGGCGAGGAGGCTCTCGACCGCGCCGCCGTGATCGGCCCGCATGCCGCGATCGTCGACCTGATGCTGCCCGACAGCGACGGCATCGAGGTCTGCCGGCGGCTGCGGGAATGGAGCGAGATGCCGATCATCGTGCTCTCCGCGCTCGGCGAGGAGGCGGTCAAGATCAAGGCGCTCGAGAGCGGCGCCGACGACTACGTCACCAAGCCGTTCGGCCCCGGCGAGCTCGTCGCGCGCGTGCAGGCCGCGCTGCGGCGCGCGGGACGCGGCGCAGCCGAACCGCGGATCGAGCTCGACGGACTCGTCGTCGACCTCGCCGCGCACGCCGTCTGGCTCGACGGCGAGGAGGTGCGGCTGACGCCGATCGAGTTCTCGCTGCTGCGGGTGCTGGCGCTCAACCAGGGGCTGCTGCTGACCCATCGCCAGCTGCTGATCGAAGTCTGGGGTCCCGAGCACGCCGACGCGACGCCGCTGCTTCGCACGCACATCGCCAACCTGCGCGGCAAGCTCGGCGGCAGCTCTCCCCGCCGCTCGTTCATCCGCACCGACGCCGGCGTCGGCTACCGCTTCCGCGCGCCCACGCCCTGAGCGCCGCGCACGGTGCGCCAAGCCCACGGGCGGCGCATCCCCACGGGCGGCCCATCCAAATCTCCTTAACAAAATCGACACGCCGGGACGCCGCTTCTTGATGCGGTCTTGACACCCGCGTATCTAGCGTCAGTTGCATGGCGCGCCTCTCCGAGCATGGGCTGCGCAGATCGGTCGGCGTCCCGGGGCTGTTCGCCACCGCATACGGCAACGTCGGGTCTTCGATCTACTACGCGCTCGGGCTGGTCGCCGCCCATGCCCTCGGGCTGACGCCGCTCGTCTTCATGTTCGCCGGCGGGCTGTTCGTGCTGACGGCGAAGACCTATGCCGAGGGCGCCTCGATGTTCCCCGAGGCCGGGGGCTCCTCCTCGTTCGCCCGCCACGCCTTCAACGACGTCGTCTCGTTCTTCGCCGGCTGGGCGCTGAGCCTCGACTACATCATCACGATCGCGATCTCCGCCTTCTTCGTGCCGCACTACCTCGGCGCGTTCTTCCCGGCCCTGACGCACAACCCCGGGGACATCATCGGCGGCCTCGTCACGATCGCGCTGCTCGCCGCGCTGAACATCCGCGGGCTCGGGGAGTCGGCGAAACTCAACCTCGTCCTCGCGGTGACGGACCTCTGCACGCAGGTCCTGCTGGTGATCCTCGGCGTCGCGCTCGTCCTGGACCCGAAGCTGCTGATCGACCAGGTGCACCTCGGCGTCGCCCCGAGCTGGACGGAGGTGATCTTCGCGCTGTCGGTCGCGATGGTCGCCTACACCGGCATCGAGACGGTCTCGAACATGGCCGAGGAGGCCAAGGACCCCGGCCACGACGTGCCGAAGGCGGTCAACCTCGTGCTGTTCGCCGTGCTCGGCGTCTACGCCGGGCATCTCGGTCGTCGCGCTCTCGGCGCTGCCCGTCGTCCACCACGGCATCGGCTACTCCGCCGAGCTCAAAGAAACCTTCCACCACGCGGGCTACGCGACCGCGCTCGGCGGCCACTTCGAAAACGACCCGGTGCTCGGGATCGTCGACCAGCTCGGCCTGCACGGCGCGACGCTCACGATCGCGCGCGACTACGTCGGCGTGCTCGCCGCGACGATCCTGTTCATCGCCACCAACGCCGGGCTGATCGGCATGTCGAGGCTTGTCCTGGTCGCTGGCCGAGCACCGCCAGCTGCCCGCGATCTTCTCCCAGCTGCACCCGCGCTACCGCACGCCGTGGTTCACGATCATCTTCTTCTCGCTCCTCGCCGCAGTGCTGATCCTGCCCGGCGAAACCACCCTCCTGGGCAACCTGTACGCGTTCGGGGCGATGCTGTCGTTCACGACCGCGCATGTCTCGGTCGTGGCGCTGCGCGTCAAGGACCCTGACCGCGCCCGGCCCTACCGGGCGCCCTGGAACGTGCGCATCCGCGGCAGCACGATCCCGCTGACCGCCGTGCTCGGCGCCATCGGCACCTTCGCCGCCTGGTGCTCGGTCGTCGTCCTGCACGGCGAGGCGCGCGCGATCGGGCTGCCCTGGATGGTCTTCGGGATGATCGGCTACTTCCTCTACCGCAGGCGCCAGGGGCTCGACCCGTGGCGCTCCTACCGGATCGCGCCGCCCGGAGCGCCCGCCCGACTTCGAAGAGCTCGAGTACCGCACCGCGCTCGTCCCGATCTTCGGCGACGACGTATCCGCCGAGGCGCTCCAAAGCGCCGCCAAGCTGATCGGCGCGGAGGGCGTCGTGTACGCCGTCTATGTGCTGCCCGTCCCGAGCCAGCTCTCGCTCGAGGCGGGCCTCGAGCAGGAGGAGGCGCACGGGCGCTCGGTGCTGGAGAGCGCGCGCATCCAGGCGCGCCGGAGGGGCATCAAGATCCGCACCGGGCTGATCCGCACGCGCAACCCCGGCGCGGCGCTCGTCGAGGAAGCAGAGCGCGTGGGCTGCGACGTCGTGTACTGGTCGGCGATCCACGCGCCGCGCGGCGAGCAGCGCATCGGCCCGACCGCGGCCTACCTGCTGAAGGCGCGTCCGTGCCGGATCATCATCGAGACCGACAATCGCCTCGCGGCTCGCGCCAACGGCGCCGCCGTGAAGCCGGTGCCCGAGCCGGCCGTTCCGGCGGGCTCCTGAGCTCACCGCGCGAGCCCGCCTCCGCCGCGGCGCCTCAGCGCGCGAGGGCGGCGCGCAGCGCCTCGTCGAGGTCGGGATGGCGGTAGGAGTAGCCGAGCATCAGCGGCTTGGCCGGCACCGCGCGGACGCCGCCGGTGACGATCTGCGCCATCTCGCCGTAGAGCACGCTCAGCGCCAGCCCCGGCACCGGCAGCAGCGCCGGCCTGTGCAGCGCGCGCCCGAGCGCGCGCGAGAAGTCTCGGTTCGAGACCGGGACGGGCGCGCTCGCGTTGACCGCGCCCTCCCAGCGCTCGTCGGCGAGCGCCGCCGCGAAGATGCCGACGACGTCGTCGGCGTGGATCCACGGCAGGTACTGGCGCCCGCCCGCGACCGGGCCGCCGACACCGAGCTGGAAGGGCATCAGCATCTTCGCCAGCGCGCCGCCCGTCCGGTCGAGCACCACGCCCGTGCGGATCCGCACGACCCGCAGCCCGAGCCCGGCCGCGCGCTCGGCCTGCGCCTCCCAGGCGATGCACACCTCGGCAAGGAAGTCGCGCCCTGGGCCCGCCTCTTCGTCGATCGGCTCGCTGCCGCGCGGACCGTAGTAGCCGACGGCAGAGGACGCCACGAGCGTGCGCGGCCGCTGCTCGGCCGCGCGCAGGCCGGCGATCAGGTTCTCCGTGCCGGCCACGCGGCTGTCGCGGATCGCCTGCTTGGCGCCGGCCGTCCAGCGCTGCGCCACGGGCTCACCGGCGAGGTGGGCGACCGCGTCGCGCCCGGAGAGCGCCTCCGCCGGAGCCGGCTCCTCGACGGGGTCCCACCTGTAGGCCTGCACGTCGCCGAGCGCGTGGCGGGCGCGTTCGGGTTCGCGGCTCAGGATCGTGACCTCCCAGCCCTCGCGCTGCAGCTCGGCCACCAGCCGGCGGCCGATCATGCCGCTCGCCCCGGTCACCGTCACGGCAGGCATCTGCAGGGCGGGCGGGCTCCTTTACCCGCGTCCGTCTGAATGAGCCCCTGCAGGGTGCGCGCCGGCGGTCGCGCCCGGGCCGGATGCGATCGCGTCGCCCTGCGCGTAGCCGACCTTCTGGCCGCCCGACGCGGTCCCGGCGATGCGGGCCTGCTCGCCCACGGCCGCGGCGACGGCCGGGGCCACGTCGCGGTTGAAGACCGAGGGGATGATGTAGTCCTCGCGCAGCTCGTCGTCGGGGACGATCGCCGCGATCGCGCGCGCGGCGGCCATCTTCATGTCCTCGGTGATCGCCGGCGCGCGCACGTCGAGCGCGCCGCGGAAGATCCCCGGGAAGGCCAGCACGTTGTTGATCTGATTGGGGAAGTCCGAGCGGCCCGTCGCCATGATCCTCACGTGTGGCGCGGCCTCCTCGGGGTGCACCTCGGGGTTCGGGTTGGCCATCGCGAACACCATCGCGTCGGTGTTCATCCGCGCCAGCGCGTCAGCCTGCAGCGCCCGCGCGCCCGAGACGCCGATCAGCAGGTCGACGCCGTCGATCACGTCCGCCGGCGAGCCCGACCGGCATTCCGGGTTCGTCGACTCCGCGAACCAGCGCTTGACGGGGTTCATGCTGCCGTCCAGGTAGTCCTCGCGCTCGACGTGCAGCACGCCGCTCGAGTCGGCGCCGATGATCTGCGTCACCCCCGCCTCGAGCAGGATCTTCGTGACGGCGATCCCGGCCGCGCCGAGGCCGATCACGAGCACCCTCAACTCGGCCAGGTCGCGGCCGGTCAGCTTCACGGCGTTCAGCACGGCGGCCATCACGACGACGGCGGTTCCGTGCTGGTCGTCGTGGAAGACGGGGATCTCGAGTTCGTCGATCAGCCGCTGCTCGATCTCGAAGCAGCGCGGCGCCGAGATGTCCTCGAGGTTGATCCCGCCGAGCCCGGGCGCGATCAGCGTGACGGCGCGCACGATCTCGTCGGTGTCGGTCGTGTCCAGGCACAGCGGGAACGCGTCGACCCCCGCGAACTCCTTGAACAGGCAGCACTTGCCCTCCATCACCGGCATCGCGGCCTTCGGGCCGATGTTGCCGAGCCCGAGCACGGCCGTGCCGTCGGAGACGACCGCCACCGTGTTGCGCTTGATCGTGTACTGGAAGGCCTTGTCTTCGTCGTCGGCGATCGCGAGGCACACGCGCGCCACGCCGGGCGTGTAGACCATCGACAGATCGTCGCGCGTCTTCAGCGGATGCTTGTTGGCCTGTTCGATCTTGCCGCCGACGTGCAGCAGGAAGGTGCGGTCGGTCGTGTCGATCACCTCGGCCCCGTCGACGGCTTCGATCGCGGCCAGGATCTCCTCCCAGTGCTCGCGTCCGGCAGCGTCGACGACGATGTCGCGCAGGGCCCCGGCGGCGTCGCTGTCGACGACGTCGACCGCGCCGACGATGCCGCCGGCCTCGCCGATCGCGCTCGTCGCGCGACCGAGCACGCTCGGGCTGTCGTCGAGCTTCACGCGGATCGTCAGGCGGTATTGGGCGCTCGGTGTGGCGCTCACTTGAAAAGGCTCCCTCCGTGGCTGGCGGCAGGGCATCTTAGGAGGAAATGGCCGCACGTTGCGCGCAAACGCGCGCGGTCGGTACGCGCGGCGCGCGGGCACATAGAGTGGAAGCGATGGCGATCGACACCACAGGGCGCCCTGGCGGCCGTGCGGCCGGCGCCTCGAAGGGCTCGCAGAGCGACGGCGGGAAGGCCGCGGGCGAGCGCCGCCTGTTCCTGATCGACGGCCCGAGCCTCGTCTACCGCGCCTTCTTCGCGCTGCCCGAGTCGATCGCGACCTCGACCGGCGTGCCCACGAACGCGATCTTCGGCTTTGCCTCGATGCTCGTCAAGATCGTGACCGACTACGGCGTGCAGCCGACCGTCGTCGCCTGGGACGCGGGGACCTCCGGTCGCAACGAGCTGTTCTCCGAGTACAAGGCGCAGCGGCGCTCGCGGCCGGACCTGCTGCGCGAACAGTGGCCGGTGATGGAACCGCTGGTCGAGGCCTTCGGCTACACGAACGTGAAGATCGAGGGCTACGAGGCCGACGACGTGATCGCCTCGCTCGCCGAGCGCGCGCTGCGCGCCGACCCGCCGGTGCCGGTCACGATCGTCACCGGTGATCGCGACGTCTTCCAGCTGATCGACGCCGACGGCCTCGTGCAGGTGATGGCGACCTCGCGCGGGATCACCGAGACGAAGATCTACAACCGCCAGGCGGTCGTCGACCGCTACGGCATCCCGCCGGAGCTGATCCCCGACTTCTACGGGCTGAAGGGAGACACATCGGACAACATCCCGGGCATCCCCGGGATCGGCGACAAGACCGCCAGCGAGCTGCTGCAGTCGTTCGGCTCGCTCGAGGACGTGCTGGCGAACGTCGAGGAGGTCAAAGGCGCCAAGCGCAAACAGAACCTGATCGAGCACGCCGAGGATGCCCGCGTCTCCAAGCAGCTCGCGACCGTGCGGCGCGACCTCGACGTCGACCTCGACGTCGCGCTCGAGGCCGCCCGCGAACCCGACCGCGGGCGTGTGCGCGAGGTGTTCCGCGAGTACGAGCTGCGCGACCCGCTGCGACGTCTGGAGGAAGCGCTCGGCGACCCCGACGTGGCGGCGCCGCCGAGCGCGGCCGAGGTGACGCTGACCGCCTCGCTGCGGGCGGGCGCCCCGTCGGACATCGCCGCGCTCGGCGAGCCGGACAGCGAGGTGTGCGTGGTTGCCGCGGAGATCGAGCCGCCGGAGGGCGAGCTGTTCATTGAAGGCCCACCCACCGCGCCCTGGCGCTTCGCCGCGGCCGCCGGCGGCGAGGTGCTCGCGGGCGACGCGGACGGCCCCGAGGAGGTCGTGGCCGCGACGGCGGGACGGGCGGTCGTCGCCCACGACGCGAAGGCCCTGCGGACCGTCCCTGAGCACCTCGCCCACGACACGCTGCTCGGCGCCTACCTGCTGGACCCCGCGCGACGCGGCTACCCGTTCGCAGAGCTCTGCGAGGAGCGCGGCCTGGCCAGCGATCTCGAGGATCCGTTCGCCGCCCAGGCCGTGATGCTGGGCGCGCTCGCCGACTGGCAGCGCGAGCAGATCGCCGAGCGCGGCCTCGGGCAGCTGATGGCGGAGATCGAGCTTCCGCTCGTGCCGGTGCTGCGCGAGCTCGAGCTGCTCGGGGTGCGGTTGAACCTCGAGCGGCTCGGTGAGATCACCGCGCGCGTGCGCAAGGAGATCACCGGCCTCGAACGCGAGATCTTCGCGCTGGCCGGCGAGGAGTTCACGATCGGCTCGCCCCAGCAGCTCGGCGAGATCCTGTTCGAGCGGCTCGGGCTCTCGCGCAAGCGGCGCGGCAAAACCGGTTACTCGACCGACGCGCGGGTGCTGCAGGCGATCCGCTCCGAGCACGAGATCGTCGCGAAGATCGAGCGCTGGCGCGAGCTCTCGACGCTGATCAAGACCTACCTCGACGTCCTGCCCGAGCAGGCCGACGCCGAGTCGCGGATCCACACCACCTTCCTGCAGGCCGTCGCGACGACCGGCCGGCTCTCGAGCACCAACCCGAACATGCAGAACGTCCCGATCCGCACCCCGCTCGGCCGCGAGATCCGCGGCTGCTTCGAGGCCGAGCCCGGGAAGGTGCTGATCTCCGCCGACTACTCGCAGATCGAGCTGCGGGTGCTCGCGCAAGCCGCCGGCGAGGACGCGCTGATGGAGATCTTCAAGCGCGGCGAGGACGTCCACACCGCGACCGCCTCGCGCGTCTTCGGCGTCTCGGCTGAGGAGATCGACCCGGGGATGCGCTCGAAGGCGAAGATGATCAACTACGGGATCGTCTACGGGCTCTCCGACTACGGGCTCGCAGAACGGTTGAACATCCCCCGCGAGGAGGCCAAGGAGTTCATCGACGCCTACCTCGAGCGCTTCCCCCACGTCGCCGCGTTCATGGCCGCGACGATCGAGCGGGCGAAGGAGGAGGGCTTCGTCAAGACGCTGTGGGGGCGCCGCCGACAGATACCCGAGCTGCGGGCGCGCAACTACCAGGTCCGCACGCTCGGCGAGCGGCTCGCCGTGAACACCGTCATCCAGGGCACGGCCGCCGACATCATCAAGCTCGCGATGGTCCGCACGCACGCCGCGCTCGCGGGCTCCGGCCTCGCCACCAAGCTGCTGCTGACGATCCACGACGAGCTGCTCTTCGAAGGCCCGCCCGCGGAGGCCGACGGCGCGCGCGAGCTGATCGAGCGCGAGATGGTCGCAGTCTGGGAGCCGCGCGAGCCGCCGCTGGCGGTCGACATCGGCGTCGGTCAGAACTGGCTGGCCGCGAAGTGACGCGCGGCCTCGCGGTCTTCCTCGGCGCGGCAGCCGGCGCGCTCGTGGCGATGCAGGCGCCGATCAACTCGCGGCTCGGCAAGACCGTCGGCGGAGTGCAGGCGGCGACGTTCTCGTTCCTCGTCGGCACCGCGGCGCTGGTCGCGATCAGCTTCGTCCTGCGCGGCGGGCTCGCATCGCTCGGCCAGGTCGGAAAGGTGCCGTGGTGGGCGCTCGTCGGCGGCCTGCTCGGCGCCGTCTACGTGTTCGTCGCCCTCGAAGCGGTGCGGACGCTCGGCGCGAGCGGGCTCACCGCCGTCGTCATCACCGGCCAGCTCGCGATGTCGGTCGTGATCGACCGCCTCGGGCTGCTGGGCGTCGCGAAGACGCCGATCACCGTTCACCGCGTGCTCGGGATCGTGCTGCTGATCGCCGGGGTGGCGCTGGTCGTCAGGAAGTAACACCCGCGCCGCGCTCGCGCGCTAGCGTGGGAGGGGCGCCGGCGATGGGCGCCGGCGCCGAGCAAAGAGGAGGTCCAGCGATGACCGCTCCAGTTCCCGAGGGATACCCCCGCGTGATGCCCTACCTGATCGTCGACGGCGCGTCCGATGCGATCGACTTCTACTCCCAGGTGCTCGGCTTCAGCGAGCGCATGCGCATGCCCGGCCCCGACGGCCGCCTCGGGCATGCCGAGATGGAGCTCGGCGACGCCGTGATCATGCTCGCCGACGAGAACCCCGAGATGGGCGCCCGCAGCCCGCGCACCGTCGGCGGCACCCCGGTGACGATCCACGTCTACGTCGACGACGTCGACAGCACGTTCGAGCGTGCCACGCAGGCCGGGGCGAAGTCGCTGCAGGACGTCGAAGACCGCTTCTACGGCGACCGCTCAGGGCAGCTCGAAGACCCATTCGGCCACCACTGGAACCTTGCGACGCACGTCGAGGACGTCTCGCCGGAGGAGATGTCAAAGCGCGCAGCCGAGTTCATGACGGCCGGCTGAGCTGGCCGCGGACGAGCCGGCATCGGGGCGGCGCCGGGCAGCTCCCGGCGGCGGTCCTGCCAGGATCAGCCGAGGGCGCTGCGGAAGCCCTCGCGCCAGCTCCCGTGCCGCGGCAGCCAGCCGAGCTCCCGCTTGGCGCGCTCGTTCGAGGCGCCCTGCGCGCGGGTCATCGTGTCGACCCCGAAGGCGCCTGCGGCGAGCCGCGCGATGAAGGCGGGGACCCGCATCGGGCGCGGAGCTCCGACGGCCTCGGCGAGTGCCGGGAGCCACTGCGCAACCGGCGCGGGATCGTCGTCGACGATGTTGTAGAGCCCCGGCGGCGCCGCCAGCGCCGCGACCGTCGCGGCGGCGGCGTCGTCGACGTGGACGAACGACCACACGCCGGCGCCCGAGCCGACGATCGGCATCCGTCGCCGCCGGAGGTCGGCCACGATCGAGCCGTCGCCTGCGACCGCGCTGCCGGGACCGTAGAAGTAGCCGTAGCGCAGAACCGTGCCGCCGGCGCCGAGCACGGTCCGCTCGAGCGTCTTCACGGCGTCCGCCGAGCGGGCGAAGGCCCGCGGCGGATCGCGCAGCAGCGGGTCCTCCTCGCCGTGCAGCATGCCCGGCGGCCCCGGCTCGTACATGAACGCGATGCTCTGCGCGACGAGCCGCTTCGCGCCCGCCTCGCGGGCGGCGTCGGCGAGGATCCCCGATGCCTCGCCGCGCAGGCGGTCGTTGAGCTCGAAGTCGCGCTCGATGTGCCGCGGGTCGATGCGCTTCGGCAGCGCCGTGAGCTGGTTGATGACGGCGTCGGGACGCGCCTGCGCGACGGCCGCCGCGACCGCGGGCGCGTCGAGCGCGTCGGCGATCGCCACCTCGGCGCCCGCGCCCCGCGCCTGCGCAGCGCTCTGCTCCGAGCGGCACATCGCCGTGACCTCGTGGCCGGCGGCGAGCAGCTGCGGGACGAGACGGCGGCCGATCGCGCCCGTGGCGCCCGCGAGGATGATCCTCACGACGCGATCGCGAGACCGGTTCCGTCTCCGGTGCCGTCCTGGCCCCCGGCACCGGGCGGGGTCTGCCCGCTCGCCGCCGCGCTCGACGGGGCCGGCCCGAGGCCGGCCCCCACCTCGGGCTCGAGGCGCGCGCACGCCATGCCCTCGCTGAACCCGGTCGCGCTCAGCCCGAAGGCGCCGTTGAAGCGGGAGCGCAGGTTCTCGACCGCGATCAGATGGACGAGCTCGACGACACCCGCGTCGCCGAGCTCCGCGCGCAGCTGCTCGAGCAGCTCCGGCGGCACCACGACCGGCGTGCGCGTCATCGCGACCGCAAGGTCGAGCACGCGCCGCTCGGTCTCGTCGAAGTGCTCGCTGTCGCGGTAACAGGGGAGGTCGCGCAGCTGCTCCTCGCTGGCGCCGTTCGCCCGAGCCTCGAAGGATCCGATGTCCTGGCACATCTCACAGCCCTGCATGACGGCCGACTTCAGCACGGCCAGGGCGCGCAGGCGCTCGGGCACCAGTGGCCGCCGGGCGACGCTCTTCTCGAATTTCGCATAGCCCACCAGCTGCCCGTACCGGTGCGCGCGGATCGGGATGTCGGGCGTCATCAGCGCCTTGCCCGTCAGGCGCTTGAGTTCCCAGCGGGCCAGGGCATAGGTCAGGCGGATCAGGGGGTTGCGGCGGGCTGGCACGCCTTCGACGACGGTCATGTCGTCCTCCTCTCTGCTCGGGGGGACTGCGGGCTTGCAGGGGAAACGGCCGGCTGGCCGTGCGAGTTGGATGACCTCGCCGCCGGCTCGGCGACGGCGGGCTCTCCGGCGGGCTTCGCGTCACGGTCGGGCTGCCGCCGGGCTGCGGTGCGCAGCATCCAGACGAGCAGCAGCGTGCTCGCGAGCAGCGAGGCGAAATCGAACCAGCCGGTCCAGCGGGGGTGCGCGGCGTCGGCGTCGGCGAGATGGTTGACCGTGTGCAGCGCGAACTGGGCCGCGGTGACGGCGAGCACGGGCACGCGCCAGGAGGGGCGCCGAATCGCCACCAGGAAGCCGACGCCGAGCGCGGCCTCGAAGGTCGCCACATCGCGTAGGTAGTGGCCGTTGAACGCTCCGAAGGGGCCGAGGGCGCGGTAGAAGGAGTGAGGCGAGACGCTCATCCAGACGGCCAGGCCGAGGTGATAGGCGGCGAAGACGATCAGGCCCGCCTCGAGCAGGGCGTCCGCGGCGTCGTCACGGCGCGTGGTCACAGCGCTCACGATATGGTGTCGGTGGTCCATCGTAAAGGACCAATCTGAGGCCTAGAATGGGTACCAATAGCGGTCCGACATCGGGGTCCACCGCGCTTGTCGCACGCGGGGGCGAGCTGCTGCTCGAGCTGGACCGCTCGGCGCCCACCGCGCTGCGCGCCCAGCTCGAGGACGGCCTCCGCGAAGCCGTGCGCACCGGCCGTTTGGCCCCCCACGTGCAGCTGCCGGCGACGCGCGTGCTCGCCGCCGACCTCGGCATCTCGCGGCGGCTGGTCGTCGACGCGTACTCGCAGCTGCTCGCCGAGGGCTATCTGGTGGCCAGGGGCGGCGCCGGCACGTTCGTGGCGGCCGGCGCGCGCCCGCCGGAGCGGCGGGCGGCGGAGCCCCCCGGCGCGCCGCTGCGCTTCGACTTCTTTCCCGGCCATCCAGACCTGGCGACGTTCCCGCGGCGGCTCTGGCTGCGCGCCCTGCGCGAGACGCTGCGCGATGCGCCCGACGCGACGCTCGGCTACCCCGACCCGCGCGGGGCGCCTGCGCTGCGGCGCGCCCTGGCGGGCCATCTTCGGCGCGTGCGGGGCCTGGCGGCCGACCCCGAGTCGATCGTCGTCTGTGCGGGGGCGGCGCAGGCGCTCGCGCTGATCGGCGCCGAGCTGTCCGGATCGACGATCGCGGTCGAGGACCCGGGCCTTCCGGCGCATCGCGCGATCTTGACATCGCACGGAGCCCGCGTGGTGCCGCTCGCGGTGGATGCGGACGGGGCGCGGGTGCAGGAGCTGGTCGCGATGTCCCGGCCGGCGGCGCAGGCGAACGGCGGCCGCAACGGTGATGAGGCCTCCGCGTCCCGCATCGCAGGAGTGGGGACGCCGGGCCAGGACAGCGAGGGCGCTGCAGGCCGCCCCGCCGCGGCGCTGGTCACGCCGGCGCACCAGTCGCCGACCGGGGTCGCGTTGTCGCCCTCGCGCCGCGCTGCGCTGCTGGCGTGGGCGTCGCAGTCGGGCGCTGTCGTGATCGAGGACGACTACGACGCCGAGTTCCGCTACGACCGCGCGCCTCTCGGTGCGCTGCAGGGCCTCGCCCCCGAGCGGGTCCTCTACACGGGCACGGTCAGCAAGACCCTGGCGCCGGCGCTTCGGCTGGGATGGATGGTCCTGCCCTCGCGGCTTCTCGAGGGGATCGCGCAGCGCAAGATGCTGGCCGACCACGGCTCGCCGACGCTCGACCAGCTGGCCCTGGCGCGGCTGCTCGAGAGCGGCGCCTACGACCGTCACCTGCGCGGCGCGCGCCGTCGCTACCGCGCCCGCCGCGACGCCCTTGTCGCGGCCGTCGCGAGGCACCTGCCGCGGGCCGAGGTGACGGGGCTGGCCGCGGGCCTGCACGCGACGGTACGGCTCGGCGAGCCGGTCGACGGCCTCGCCCTCATGCAGGCGGCCGCGCGGGAGTCGGTGGGCGTGTACCCGCTCGGATACGCCTACATGGAGCCGCGCCCGCACGACGACGGGCTCGTGCTCGGCTACGCGAACCTCGCCGAGCCTGCGATCGAGGAGGGGATCCGCCGGCTGGCCGTCGCGCTGGACGCGTGCGGCTGGGGCCGAGGCGCGTCGCGCTAGGCGCGTGCGCCCGCGACCGGTGAGGCGATCGCGCGCCCGGCCGGCCTGATCGTGCGGCTCGGGCCGGAGCCGGCGGCGACGTAGGACGGCGGCGCGATCGCGAGGTACTGGTTGAAGGCCCAGCGGGTCAGCCGCCGCGACTCGAAGGCGCGCACGAGGTGCGTGATCGCGCGGCTCGGCGTGATCTGGCCGATCGCGCGCTGCGCGTTCAACAGCCAGCGGAACTTGCGCTCGTGCGAGTCCGAGAAGGCGCCGTAGCCCTGCAGCGCCTGCTCGCGCGAGCGCTGGCCGGCGATCACCGCGCGCAGCTCGCGGCCGCACGCGAGGCCGAAGTAGAGCGCGGTGCGGATCCCCTCGGCGGTCAGCGGCAGGCAGTGCCCGGCCGAGTCGCCGGCGAAGAACACGCCGTCCTCGACGGCGTGGCGCAGCTGATGGGGGATCCAGTTGCCCTGGTAGCCCTGGGCCGGCAGGCCGAGCTCGCCGGCGAGCCGCACCGTCGGCTCCTTGACGTGGTGGGAGGGCCAGAACGAGCCGACGCCGACGCGCAGCTCGTCGCGGGCCGGGAAGCTCCACGAGTAGCCCGCACGCACGTAGCTCGTGTCGATCCACAGCTCCATGTCGCGCCCGCTGCCCGGCGGGTGCACCTCCAGGCCACGTGAAAGCCGTGCGTTCGGGGGCTGGATCGGGGTCGCGTTGGAGAGCACGCGCCGCCAGCCGAGCGCGTCGACGATCAGCGGCGCCGTCAGCTCGCCACGGTCGGTGACGACCGTGCGGCCGTGCCTGCCGGTCACGGTGGCGGTCTCGAAGTCGGCGTCGCCGGCGCGGTCCCACAGCAGCGCGCACAGCTCGGGATAGTCGAACGTCGAGAACGACCACGGCAGCTCCCAGCGGGCCGTCCGCCAGGGCGTGTGGACGAGGAGCTCGTCGAAGCTCTGGCGCTCTGAGCCGCCCAGATCCATCGCGCGCAGCCACTCGGTCGGGATCCCGCAGGCCGAGGTCTGGCGCTCGCCGATCTCGTAGCGGTCGAGCACCAGCACGCGGGCGCCGGAGCCGGCCAGCTCGCCCGCCACGGCGAGCCCTGCGAAGCTTGCGCCGCAGACCAGCACGTCGCAGTCGCGCTGCAAGCGCGTGCGCTCCGATCCCCGCTTCGTGGCTCTGACAGGCATGGCCCCCGGCAATGATAAGGCTGCGCTACGCTTCGGCCGGTGCAAACTGTGATGGACAACCCGCAGGCTCGCGTGGTCGACGGCTCGAACGGGCTGCTTCTCGAGGTCGACGGACAGATCGTCCCCAACTACGACGCGACCTTCCGCGCGATCGAGGAGGGCGAGGTCGTAACCGGACACGTCGTCCGCATCGACAAGGACGAGGTGCTCGTCGACATCGGCTACAAGTCCGAGGGCGTCATCCCGGCCAACGAGCTGTCGATCCGCAAGGCCGTCGACCCCGCCGACGAGGTCCATCTCGGCGAGGAGGTCGACGCGATCGTCCTCACCAAGGAGGACCAGGACGGCCGCCTGATCATGTCCAAGAAGCGGGCCCGCTTCGAGAAGGCGTGGCGCCGCATCGAAGCTGCGGCCGAGTCGGGCGAGCCGGTCGAGGGCACGGTGATCGAGGTCGTCAAGGGCGGGCTGATCATCGATCTCGGCGTGCGCGGCTTCCTGCCCGCCTCGCTGGTCGACATCCGCCGCGTCCCCAACCTCGACGAGTACATGGGGACGAAGATCGAGACCAAGGTGATCGAGCTCAACCGCTCGCGCAACAACGTCGTGCTCTCGCGCCGCGCGGTGCTCGAGGAGGAGCGCAAGGAGGTCCGCCAGCAGATCCTCGACCGCCTGCAGCCGGGCCTGGTCGTCGAAGGCCAGATCTCGAACATCGTCGACTTCGGCGCGTTCGTCGACCTCGACGGGATCGACGGCCTGATCCACATCTCCGAGCTGTCGTGGTCGCACGTCAACCACCCGAGCGAGATCCTCTCGATCGGCGACACGGTCAAGGTCAAGGTGCTCGACATCGACCGCGACCGCCAGCGCATCTCGCTCGGCCTCAAGCAGACGCAGGAGGACCCCTGGCAGCGGATCGTCGACACGTACAACGTCGGCGACGAGCTCGCGGGACGCGTCACGAAGGTCGTCACGTTCGGCGCCTTCGTCGAGATCCTCGACGGCGTCGAGGGCCTCGTGCACATCTCCGAGCTGGCGCCGCACCACGTCGAGAGCCCGCGCGAGATCGTCCACCCGGGCGACGAGATCCGCGTGAAGATCCTCGAGATCGACTCCGAGCGCCGCCGCCTGTCGCTGTCGGCCAAGCGCGTCGAGGACCAGATCCTGCCCGTCTCGCGGCCGGACGACGGCTCCGGCGAGGCGCCGGGCGCCGAGGCTCCCGCGGACGAGGCCGTGACGGCCGAGATCGCGACGGACGAGGCCGCGATCGCTGAGGCCCCCGCTGCCGAGGTGGCTGCGGAGCCCGAGGCTGCCTTGGAGGCGACGGAGCCCGCGGCCCCTGAGCCGCAGGCCGCGGAGCCCGAGGCCGCCGAGCCGAGCCGCGAGGCCGCTGCGAGCCGCGAGGCCGCTGAGCCCGAGACCGCTGAGCCGAGGCCGCTGAGCCGCAGGCCGCGCGAGCCCGAGGCCGCTGAGCCCGAGGCCGCGCGAGGCCGCGAGGCCGCCGCCGAGCCCGAGGCCGCCGAGGAGCCGGTCGGCGAGAACGTCGCGGGCGACGCCGTGCCGCTGCCCGACGCGGCCGCCGCCGAGGCGGAAGCCGCCGGCGGCCCCGAGCAGGGCTAGCGCGCAGCGCGGCGGCGCGTGCAGTTGGGCGAACGCGTCCCCTTCGTCGGCCTGACGGGAGGGCTCGGCGCCGGCAAGTCGACCGCGCTCGAGGCCTTGCAGCGGCTCGGCGCCGAGACGATCTCGAGCGACGCGATCGTTCACGAGCTCTACGGCGGACCCGAGCTGCGCGACGCGGTCGTGGGACGCTGGGGAGAGGAGGTGGCGCCCGGCGGTGTGGTCGACCGGGCGGCGGTCGCGCAACATGCCTTCGCGGGGGAGGAGGAGCGGCGCTGGCTCGAGGAGCAGATCTGGCCGCTCGTGGGGGCGCGGGTCGCGGCCTGGCTGGAGGTAGCACGGACCCGCGAGCCGGCGCCGCCGGCGGCTGTCGTCGAGGTGCCGCTGCTGTTCGAGGCCGGGCTGGACGGGCTCTACGACGCGACGATCGCGGTGGTGGCCGACGAGGGCGTGCGTGCCGAGCGAGCCGGCGCGCGCGGACACGAGGCGGTGGACGAGCGCGACGCGCGCCAGCTCCCCCAGGAGGAGAAGGCGCAACGGGCGACCTACGTGGTGCGCAACGACGGGACGGTGGGGGAGCTGGAGGCGCAGCTGTCGGACGTGCTTGGCAAGCTACGGGGATGAGCCACGTCGCAACCCACGCGCGCGTGAGCCGGCGCCGGCGCGGGAGCGGCTGGATGCTCGCGCTGGGCGCGGTGCTGCTAGCCGGGGCGATCGTCTACCCGCTGTTGAGCGGCGGCGTGCACCGCAACGGCCTGCCGCTCACGAACGCCTCGGTGATCCGCCACCAGGCGGCCGACAAGCACCTCGACCCGGCGTTGATCGCGGGGGTGATCTACGCCGAGAGCAAATTCGAACCGCGGCCTTCCGCGGCGGGCGCGCAGGGGCTGATGCAGATCCTCCCCGAAACCGCCTACTACATCGCCCACCTGTCCGGCGGACGCACGTTCACGGCCTCGGACCTCGCGACCCCCGAAATCAACGTCGCGTACGGCAGCTACTACCTGCGCTACCTGCTCGACCACTACAAGGGCGACGAGATGCTCGCCCTGGCGGCCTACAACGGGGGGCTGACGAACGTCGACAGGTGGGTCGCACACGCGCGCGAAGCCGGTACATCGCTGAGCATCGGCGCGATCCCGTTCCCGGAGACGAGGGAATACGTGCAGCGGGTGCTGACGGCGAAGCAGGCGTACCGCGCCACCTACCCGCGCGAGCTCGGGCTGCCGTAGCACCGCGGTCGGGCGCGGGCCGGCGCGGCCGCTAACTTAGTCCAGTGCCCGCCCTCAAGCTCGACAACGTCTTCACCCCCACCGCCGACCAGCCGCGCGCGATCGAGGCGATGGCCGAGGGGATCCTCGCCGGCGAACGCTTCCAGACGCTGCTCGGCGCGACCGGCACCGGCAAGACGATGACGATGGCCGGCGTGATCGAGGCGGTGCAGCGCCCGACGCTCGTGATCGCGCACAACAAGACGCTCGCCGCGCAGCTGTGCAACGAGTTCCGGACGTTCTTCCCCGACAACGCGGTCGAGTACTTCGTCTCCTACTACGACTACTACCAGCCCGAGGCGTACGTGCCGAGCCGCGACCTCTACATCGAGAAGGACTCGGCCATCAACCAGGAGGTCGACCGGCTGCGCCACGCCGCGACCGCTGCGGTGTTCGCCCGCCGCGACGTGATCGTGGTCGCGTCGGTGTCGTGCATCTACGGCCTGGGATCGCCCGAGACGTACGAGATGAACATGCAGATCCTCAAGCGCGGCGAGGAGATCGACCGCGACGGGCTGCTGCGCAAGCTGGTCTCGATCCAGTACACGCGCAACGACCAGGCCCTCTCGCGCGGGACGTTCCGGGTCCGGGGCGAGACGCTCGAGGTGTTCCCCGCCTACGCCGAGACGGCGTTCAGGGCGACGATGTTCGGCGACGAAGTCGAACGACTGCAGCACTTCGACCCGCTGACCGGCGAGCTGATCGCGGATGACCTCGAGCACGTCGCGATCTGGCCGGCGACGCACTACAACGTCAAGGAAGGGACGATCGAGGGGGCGGTCGAGGAGATCGGGCGCGAACTGAACGCGCGCTGCGCGGAACTGGAGTCCGAAGGCAAGCAGCTCGAGTCCCACCGGCTGCGCCAGCGCACCCAGTACGACATGGAGATGCTCAGGGAGGTGGGCTTCTGCTCGGGGATCGAGAACTACTCGCGGATCCTCGACGGCCGCGCGCCGGGCTCGCGGCCGTACTGCCTGATCGACTACTTCCCCAAGGACTTCGTGTGCTTCATCGACGAGTCCCACCAGACGGTGCCCCAGATCGGCGGCATGTTCGAGGGCGACCGCTCGCGCAAGCAGACGCTGGTCGACTACGGCTTCCGGCTGCCGAGCGCGCTCGACAACCGGCCGCAGACCTTCGAGGAGTACCTCTCGATCACCCCGCAGCTGATGTTCGTCTCCGCGACGCCCGGCGAGTACGAGCGGGCGCGCTCGACCCGGGTCGTCGAGCAGATCGTGCGCCCGACGGGGATCGTCGATCCCGCCGTGGAGGTGCGCGAGACGAAGAACCAGATCGACGACCTGATGAACGAGGTTCGCGTGCGCGTGCAGCGCGACGAGCGCGTGCTCGTGACGACGCTGACTAAGAAGATGAGCGAGGACCTCTCGCAGTACCTGCTCGAGATGGGCTTCAAGACGCGCTACCTGCACTCGGAGATCGACACGCTGGAGCGGATCCAGATCATCCGCGACCTGCGCCTCGGCGAGTACGACGTGCTGGTGGGCGTGAACCTCCTGCGCGAGGGGCTCGACCTGCCCGAGGTCTCGCTGGTCGCGATCCTGGACGCCGACAAGGAGGGGTTCCTCCGCGGCGAGACGTCGCTGATCCAGACGATCGGCCGGGCGGCGCGCAATGTCGAGGGGACCGTCCTGATGTACGCCGACAAACAGACGAAGGCGATGCGGGCGGCGATCGACGAGACGAGTCGCCGCCGCGAGATCCAGCTCGCCTACAACGAGGAGCACGGGATCACCGCGGCGACGATCGTCAAGGGGATCTCGGACATCGCGGAGTTCCTGCAGGCCGAGTCGAAGGTCCCGCGCGGCAGGAAACGGCGCACCGCGAAGCGCGGCAGTGCCGAGGAGCTGCCGCAGCACGAGCTCGAGAAGATGATCGTCGAGATCGAGGAGGAGATGCTGGCGGCGGCCGAGGACCTGCGATTCGAGTACGCCGCGCAGCTCCGCGATGAGCTGCGTGAGCTGCGGCGCGACCTGCAGGAGATCCGGGCGGGCGAGGGTCCGCAGCCGGCAGAGGCGGCATCCGATGCTTCCGCCGGGGACATGGCCTAGGATCCGGCCGTGCCCCTAGACCGCCAGGCCGTCGAACGCCGCGACTTCCCGATCGGCCGCCGCGGCTATGACCCTGCCGCCGTCGACGCCCACCTGCGGGCGCTGGCCGCCGAGCTCGAAGAGCTGCAGCGGACGGTCGCGACCGGCGGCCCCGACCTGTCGATGGCCTCGACGGCCGGCACGCAGGTCCAGTCGATCATCGAGGCCGCGGAGTCGGCGGCCGCCGAGATCGAGCGAACCGCGCAGGAAAACGCCCGTCAGATGCGCGAGGAGGCCGCCGCGGACGCGGAGCGCACGCGCGAGCAGGCGATCGAGAAGGCGCGCCTGCAGGTCGCGGCGGTCGCCCAGGTGACGGCGACGCTGCTCGAGCGTGTCGGCTCGATGGACGCCGACGTCAACGCGCTGATCGGCAGCGTGCGGGCCGGCGCGGGGCGCCTCGCCGCCGACCTGACGGCGGTCGAGGCCGGCATGGCAGAGCTCTACGGTGCGGCCTCGGGTGGAGAGGACGCCGGCGGCGATGCCCCGGCTGTGGCCGCCGCCCGTCAGCCGCCGGTGCAGGCCGAGCCGCCTCCGCCGATCGAGGAACCGCAGCCCCAGCCGGCGGCGGGAGCTTTCGAGGCGGCGCTGGACTCGGCGCTCGCCGGCTCGCCGCAGCAGGCGCATGCGCAGGGCGCGCCGGAGGGCGCTGAAATCGGCGCCGCCGGAGGGGATCTCGACGGCGCCCGCCTGATCGCGCTGAACATGGCGCTCAACGGCGAGTCGCGCACCGATACCGAGCGCTACCTGGCCGAGAACTTCGAGATCCCCGACCGGCTGAAGCTGATCGACGAGGTTTACGCGGCGATCGAAGGCTAGAGCGGTAGAGCGCCGGGCAGCCGTGGCCGAGCCAGTCTTCTTCTACGACTTCAGCTCACCGTACTCGTACTTCGCGGCGCACCGAATCGACGACGCGCTCCCCGTGCCACCCCGCTGGCAGCCGATCCTCTTTGGAGCGCTCATACAGGAGATCGGCAAGCTGGCATGGTCGATGCGCCCGGGCTCGGGCGTGATGCGCAGATGCGCGAATGCGAGGAGCAGGCCGCAGGACTCGGGCTCCCCCTTCGCTGGCCGCGCGGTTGGCCGACCGAGACCTACTCCGTCGTTGTCCTCCGCGCCGCGCTGGTGGCTGCAGAGCTTGGCCTGGTCCGCGAGTTCTCGCTGGCCGCCTACCGGCAGGGCTTCGGCCTCGGGCGAGACCTGACGGACATCGATGTCGTCCTCGAGGCCGCCGACGAGGCGGGCGCCGACCGGGCGGCCGTACGGGAGGGAGTTGAGCGCGCGGACGTCAAGGAGCGCCTGCGGCGCGTGACCGACGACGCCCGCCGGCTGGGCGTCACGGGAATCCCCACCGTCTGTGTCGAGGGGACCCTCTACTGGGGGAACGATCGGCTCGAGGATGCGGCGGCCGCGCTGACTGGCTCGGTCCCCCCGTAATCGGGCGCCGACCTTAGGCGTCCGCACACGAACATCTGTTCGCCGTCATAGAATGGCCCGACATGGCATCGGGCAACAAGATCGTCGTCTCGGGCGCGCGCGAGCACAACCTCAGAGACATCTCGGTGGAGCTGCCGCGCGAGGCGCTGGTGGTGATCACGGGGCTGTCCGGGTCGGGCAAGTCGAGCCTGGCGTTCGACACGATCTACGCGGAGGGGCAGCGCCGCTACGTCGAGTCGCTGTCGGCCTACGCGCGCCAGTTCCTCGGGCAGATGGACAAGCCGGACGTGGACTCGATCGAGGGGCTCTCGCCGGCGATCTCGATCGATCAGAAGACGACCTCGCGCAACCCCCGCTCGACCGTCGGCACCGTGACGGAGATCTATGACTACCTGCGCCTGCTGTGGGCGCGCGTGGGCAAGCCGCACTGCCCGATCTGCGGGCGCCCGATCGTGGGGCAGTCGGCCGAGCAGATCATCGACCAGGTGATGGAGCTGGCCGAGGGCACGCGCTTCATGGTGCTCGCGCCGGTCGTGCGCGGGCGCAAGGGCGAGTACGGCAAGCTGCTCGACGAACTGCGCGCGGACGGCTTCGCGCGCGTGAAGATCGACGAGCGGATCCGCATGCTCGAGGAGTCGATCGTGCTCGACAAGCGCTACAAGCACGACATCGCGGTGGTCGTCGACCGCCTCGTGATGCGCCACGACGTGCGCAAGCGCCTCGCGGACTCGATCGAGACCGCGGTCGGGCTCGCCGAAGGGCTCGTGGAGATAGAGATTGTGGGAAGGGGCTCCGGCCGTTCGGCCTCCGCCGTCGGCGACACGGCCGAGGACGCAGACGGCCGTGGCGGCCAGGCCGACGTGCGCCATGCGACCGGTGCAAAGGGGGCACGGGCGGCCGCGAGCGGGATCACGCCCGGCATGGAGCCCGAGCCGGGGACGATCTTCACGTTCTCCGAGCGCTTCGCGTGCCCCGAGCACGGACCGTCGCTGGTCGAGCTCGAGCCGCGCATCTTCTCCTTCAACTCCCCGCACGGGGCCTGCGACCGCTGCACGGGGCTGGGCTCGCAGATGGAGATCGACCCCGAGCTGGTGGTGCCGGACCCGTCGCTGTCGATCAACGAGGGCGCGCTCGCGCCGTGGCAGGGCACGAGCTCGAACTACTACGAGCAGCTCGCTGAGGCGCTCGCCGAGTCCTACGACGTCGACCTCGACGCGCCGTGGGAGGAGCTCGAGCAGGACGCCCGCGACGTGTTCCTCAATGGGACGGGCGGCGAAGCCGTGGAGGTGACCTATCGCAACCGCTACGGGCGCCGGCGCTCGTACGCGACCCGCTTCGAGGGCATCGTCGTCAACCTCGAGCGCCGCTACCGCGAGACCGACTCGGAGTGGACCCGGGAGAAGATCGAGGGGTTCATGTCGCTGCGGACGTGCCCCGTCTGCGACGGCGCGCGTCTGCGGCCCGAGTCCCGGGCCGTGCTCGTCGGCGGCACGCGGATCGAGGACTTCACGGCGCTCTCGGCGCGACGCGCGCTCGAGTGGCTCGAGGCGGTCGAGCTCTCCGAGACCGACCGTCACGTCGCGCGCCTGATCCTGCGCGAGATCTCAGAGCGCCTGCAGTTCCTCGAGAACGTCGGCATCGGCTACCTGTCGATGAACAGGGCGGCGGCGACGCTGTCCGGCGGCGAGGCCCAGCGGATCCGCCTCGCGACGCAGATCGGCTCCTCGCTGGTCGGCGTGCTCTACATCCTCGACGAGCCGTCGATCGGGCTTCACCAGCGCGACAACTCGAAGCTGATCGCGACGCTCGAGCGGCTGCGCGACCTCGGCAACACAGTGATCGTCGTCGAGCACGACGAGCAGACGATGCGCGCGGCCGATCACCTCGTCGACCTCGGCCCGGGCGCGGGCGAGCACGGCGGGCGGATCGTCGCGGAGGGCACCGCGGCAGATGTGCAGCGGGTCAAGGGGTCGCTGACCGGTCAGTTCCTCTCGGGCGAGCGCCGGATCGAGGTGCCCGCCAAGCGGCGCACGCCGAGCGGCTACATCGAGATCGTCGGCGCCACCCAGCACAACCTGCGCGACATCGACGTGCATGTGCCGCTCGGCGTGCTGACGTGTGTCACGGGGGTCTCCGGCTCGGGCAAGTCGACGCTCGTCAACGACGTGCTGTTCAAGGCCGTGGCGAACCGTCTGCACCGGGCGCGCAAACGCCCGGGCGCGCACCGGGCGATCCGGGGCCTCGAGCAGCTGGACAAGATCATCGAGGTCGACCAGTCGCCGATCGGCCGCACGCCGCGGTCGAACCCGGCGACGTACACCGGCCTCTTCGACGTGATCCGCGACCTGTTCTCGAAGACCCAGGAGGCGCGGGCCCGCGGCTACAAGCCCGGCCGCTTCAGCTTCAACGTCAAGGGCGGGCGCTGCGAGGTCTGCCGCGGCGACGGGCAGATCAAGATCGAGATGCACTTCCTACCCGACGTGTACGTGCCCTGCGAACAGTGCCACGGCAAGCGCTACAACCGCGAGACGCTCGAGATCCGCTTCAAGGGCAAGAGCATCGCCGACGTGCTCGACATGCCGGTCGAGGAGGCGCTGAAGTTCTTCGAGCACATCCCGAAGATCCGCCGCCGGCTGGAGACGCTTCACGCTGTCGGGCTCGACTACGTGCGCCTCGGCCAGCCCGCGACGACGCTGTCGGGCGGCGAGGCGCAGCGCGTGAAGCTCGCGACGGAGCTCTCGAAGATCGCGACCGGCCGTACGCTCTACATCCTCGACGAGCCCACCACGGGCCTTCACTTCGCCGACGTCCAGCGCCTGCTCGAGGTGCTGCAGCGGCTCGTGGCGGCCGGCAACAGCGTGGTCGTGATCGAGCACAACCTCGACGTGATCAAGAGCGCCGACAGGATCATCGACATGGGCCCGGAGGGGGGAGAGGAGGGCGGCCTGGTCGTGGCGTCCGGCACCCCCGAGGAGGTCGCGGCCGAGCCGGGCTCCCACACCGGGGAGTTCCTCGCCGAGCTGCTGACGCCGTCGCCGCGGCAGGCCAAGCCGGCGGCGCGCAAACGCCGCGCCAAGCTGGCGGCGGCCGCCTAGCTCGCGGCCCGGGTTCCCTACATCGGGGGGATCACCCAGATTGGCGCTGCCGGTACCCAACTTCGGCAACTCGGCGCGGCGGAGCTCCCGTCTCGCACAGGTGCGAAGCTGCCGGGCGGTGAGCGCTCCGTTCTCGCATGCCCGCCTCTGGGCACAGAAGTGGCGCTGGTATCAGCGCAACAGCCTGCCGTGGAACCGCGCTGCGATCCACCGGCAGCTGATGCACCGCGGCGCGTTCGCGCGCTGGCCGCTGGAGGGCAACGTCCTGGAGGCGCTGCGCGAGGGGCGCCTGGAGGTGGGGGAGGGCGTGCTGTTCGAGCCGGGCGTGTGGATCACCGCCCCGAGCCCTGCGCGCGTCAGGATCGGCGCGGGCACGTTCCTGAACCGGAACGTGATGGTCGCCTCGCAGGAGCTCGTCGAGATCGGCGCGCATTGCATGCTCGCCAACGGCTGCTTCGTCTCGGATGCCAGCCACCGCTTCGACGACCTGGAGCTGCCGGTGACCTGGCAGGGCTTCGAGAGCAAGGGACCGACGCGGATCGGCGACAACTGCTGGCTCGGCGTCGGCGTGGTGGTGACGAGCGGTGTGACGATCGGCGAGCGCTGTGTGATCGGCGCCAACAGCGTCGTCACGCGCGACATCCCGCCCTACTCGATCGCTGCGGGGGCGCCCGCGAAGGTGCTGCGCTCGATCGAGTACGGGCGCGCCATCCAGGGACCCGGCGCGCACGGCGAGCCTGTAGCGTGACCGACATGGAGCTGTACGAGGCGATGCGCTGCGCCCCCACGAGCCGGCGGTTCACCGACGAGCCGGTCGAGCCGGCGGCGATCGAGCGGGCCCTCGACGCCGCGCGCTTCGCTCCCAGCGGCGGCAACCGCCAGGGCTGGCGCGTGGTCGTCGTCAGAGATCCCGACACGCGGCGCGCGCTGCGCGATCTCTACCTGCCGCACTGGCGCGCCTACATGGAGGTGACGGGCGGCGCGCAGATGCTCGCCCAGCCGGACGCCTTCGACCAGAAACGCACGCGGATGGTCCAGCGCGCGAACGAATACGCCGAGCATCTCGATGAGGTGCCCGTCCACTTCGTGCTCGGCGTGCAGCTCTCCGACCTGGCGGTGACCGACGACGCGCTCCCGCGGACGAGCATCGTCGGCGGCGCCTCGGTGTACCCGTTCGCGCAGAACCTGCTGCTCGCGCTGCGCAACGAGGGCCTCGGCGCGTCGATGACGACGCTACTGGTGCCGGCCGAGGCCGAGGTGCGCGAGCTGCTCGGGATCCCCGACGATGTCGCCCTGGCAGCCCACATCGGTGCCGGGCACCGCGCCGACCCGTGGCCGAAGCAGCTGTCGCGCAAACCGGTCGGCGAGTTCGCCTTCGCAGAGCGCTTCGGCGAGCCGCTCCAACGCGCGGACTAGAGGCGCGCATCGAACGACGGAGGGCCCGAGCTCTCGCCCGGGCCCTCCCGCAATGCTCGTCTAACTGCGGCGCCCTATTCGGCGGGCGGCACCGGCACCGCGTTGAACGCGGTCGTGCCGGGTGCGACCGTGATGCCGAGCCCGGTCACTTTGTTGGCGTATTCGAGCTCCTTCGGCAGCGAGCCGACGCCGTTGCTCCCCGCAACCGGCGCGAACTCGACCGTCGAGAGCACGCCGAGCGCGTTGCCCGATGCGTCCATGTAGGCGCTGCCGGAGTCGCCCGGGATGCCCGGGGTGACGGTGTAGACCTGCTGGCTCCAGCCGCCGCTTTCTTCGCTTTCGCCGAGGCTGACCCCGGTCTTCGGGCTGAGCACGCTGACGCCGAGTCGCAGGATCGAGTTGCCGTAGGTGAACACCTGGCTACCGGTGGCAGCGACGCCCGAGGCGAGGCCATTGGGCCCGCCCCAGAAGGGCACGGTCGGGTTTACTTTGCCCACCTGGCTGGAGTCGATCTTGATCAGCGCGAGGTCGTTGTATGCGCAGGTTTCGGGGTTTTTCTCTTTCGCTTCGCGCATCGCGATCCACGAGTTGTAGGCGAGGGTCCCGATCTTGGTGCCTTTCTGGAGCCCGCCGTTGACGAGGTCGCCGGCGTAGATCGGGGCGCCGAGCGGCAGCGATTTCGTGGAGCAGCCGTTGGTTTCGGTGTCTTCGCCCGTCGAGGAGCAGTGGGCCGCCTGCCCCAGGTACACGTTCCCGGATGCGTCCGTGTAGACGAAGTTGGCGGTGCACTGACCGCCGCCTTCGAGGAACGAGGGCCCCCCGGTGAACGTCATCACGCCGGGGTGGATCGTCGCGCTGGAGGCGGGCGCCCAGGCCGCGGCGCTCCCGGCCGTGGAGAGGAAGGCCGCGAACGCACAGGCGATCGCGAGCAGGACGGGCAGACGGCGTAGCTTCACGGCAGGCTCCTTTAGCGGTGGATGAACGACACGGGCGCGCAGGCTGTCCGTGCGCCGTACATGGATCGCGCCTGGGGTCAAGGCGCCGAGTACGGCGGTACCCGCTGTGAGGAGCCTGAAACCTGGAGTGGCCGCTCGCCCCGTCGGCCAGCCGCGGGCGACTGTAGGCGGGGCGGGAGCGGGCCGCGCTCAGCCGAGCAGCTCGTGCAGCTCTGCGAGCTCGGCCGGGTCGATCTTGTAGGTGTGCTCCGGCCCTGGGTAGCGGCGGGTGCGGACGTCCTCGGCGTAGGCGGCGACGCCCTCGTTCATCTCCTGCTGCAGGTTCGCGTAGCGCTTGACGAAGCGCGGGCCGAGCCCGTCGCGGATGCCGAGCAGGTCGTGGAAGACGAGCACCTGGCCGTCGGTCGCCGGCCCGGCGCCGATGCCGATCACGGGGATCTCGAGCAGCGGCATCAGCTCGTCGGTGACGGCGCTCGGGATCGCCTCGAAGACGATCGCGAAGCAGCCGGCGTCCTGGAGCGCGCGCGCCTCCGCGGCGATCCGCGCCGCGGCAGCGGCGGTCCGCCCCTGCGCCTTCCAGCCGCCGAGCGCGGTCGAGGTCTGCGGCGTCAGGCCGACGTGGCCCATCACCGGAATGCCTGCGCCGACGATCGCCCGCGCGCGGCTGACGGAGCTCTCGCCGCCCCCCTCGAGCTTGACGCAGTCGCAGCCGGCCTCCTTGACCATCCGCATCGCGGTCGTGATCGCCTGCTGGTCGGAGACCTCGTAGGAGCCGAATGGCAGATCGCCGATCAGCAGCGGGGTGCGCAGCCCGCGGCGGGCGGCGCGGGCGAGGACGAGCATGTCGTCGAGCTCGACGGGGGTCGTGGCGTTGAAGCCCAGCACCGTGGTGGCCGCGGAGTCGCCGACGAGCACGAGGTCGACGCCGGCCGCCTCGGCGGCGCGGGCGCTCGGGTAGTCGTAGGCCGTGATCATCACGACCGGGTCGCCGAGCCGCTTCTTCTCGGCCAGCAGCGGCAGCGTCATCGGCAGCCGCTCGGCGGGAGGCACGTGTTCTCCGGTGGTGTGGACGTCGGGATGGCTTGACATTGCGGGGGGTTCCTCTCTGACTCGTCGGTTGACGCGCGTTCAGCTGAGCAGCGTCGCCACCTCGTCGTCGATCGTGATGATGCGGTTGGTCTTGGCCTCGACGTGGACGACCCTGGGCTCGTAGCGCTCGAGGTCGGCCTCGTCGTAGGTGCCGTAGGAGATGACGATGATCGTGTCGCCGTGATGCACGAGCCTCGCGGCGGCGCCGTTGACGCAGATCTCGCCGGAGCCGCGACGGCCGGCGATCGTGTAGGTCTCGAAGCGGGCGCCGTTGTCCACGTCGACGACGTGCACCTGCTCGTGCTCGAGGATGTCGCCGGCCTCCAGCAGGTCCGGGTCGATCGTGATCGAGCCCACGTAGTGGAGGTCGCTGTCGGTCACCGTCGCGCGGTGGATCTTGGACTTGAGCATCACGCGCTGCACGTCTCGATCGCCTTTCCTGTCGGGTTTGTGGGCGCTGCCGTCGGACCGTGCGAGGGCACCGAAAGCAACGTGTTGTCGATCAGTCGTACGCCGCCGACGCGCGCCGCGACCGCCAGCAGGCCCTGCGCCTCGCACGCCGGTCAGCGGCTCGAGCGTGTCCGGGTCGACGAGCGCGACGTACTCCGGCTCGACGCCGGCTCGGTCGAGCTCCGCGCGGACCGCGCCCGTGAGCGCGCGGGCGCCGGTCTCGCCCGCGCCGGTCAGCCGCTCGGCCTCGCGCAGGCCGGCCGACAGCGCGAGCGCGCGCCGGCGCTCGTCCGCCGAGAGCAGCGCGTTGCGGCTGGACATCGCCAGGCCGTCGCCCTCGCGGACGGTCGGCACCGCCTGGATCGTGACGGGCAGGTTCAGATCGGCAACGAGCCGCCGGATCACGACGACCTGCTGCGCATCCTTCTGGCCGAAGTAGGCGACGTCCGGGAGCGCCATGCAGAGCAGCTTGGTCACGATCGTCGTGACGCCGCGGAAGTGCTCGGGACCGCGTGCCAGCCCCTCGAGACGCTCGGTCACGCCGAGCACCTCGACCGACGTGGCGAAGCCGTCTGGATAGACCTCCTCGACGGAGGGCGCGAACAGCACGTCCGCGCCGGCGTCCGCCGCCAGGGCGCGGTCGCGGGCCTCGTCGCGCGGGTAGCGGTCGAGGTCGGCGCGCTCGTTGAACTGGGCCGGGTTGACGAACAGCGAGACGACGACCACGTCGCAGTCCTCGCGCGCCCGGCGGACGAGCGACAGGTGGCCCTCGTGGAGCGCGCCCATCGTCGGCACGAGGCCGATGCGCCGCCCGCCGCGACGGGCCGGGGCGAGCTCCTCGCGGAGCTCCGCGACGGTGCGCACCACCTTCATCGGCGGGCGGGGGTCGGTGGCTGGTGGCTCATGGTCTCGGTCCAGTTCCTGGCGGATACCGGCGCGAATGAAATGAGAATCGATCTGAGGTCCATCCCGGGAATCGCCGGTGACGGCCTGAGCCCGATGATACAGACGGGTTCGCGTGACGCAAGTGCCTAGTCGCCTCGTGTGTGTGACAATGGACACAGGCCGATGCTCTTGATCCTGATCATCTCCGTGATCGTCGTCGCCGTGGTCTCCATCACCCTCGGGCGCTGGTTGCAGCGCAAGGGAAGCGCGATGGAACGACACGGCGACGAGCCGCCGCACTGAGCCACGGCCGAATCTAGTCGCCGCCGTCCGCGCGCCTCACCAGGCGTCGATGTTCGGCCGCTTCTTGCCGGGGCGCGAGCGCCACTCCCGGGCGGGGGGGTCGAACAGCGTCGCGATCCAGCGCCGCGAGTCGGCCGGATCGATCACGTCGTCGATCTCGCCGTACGCGGCCATGTTGATGCCGCGGCCGCGCTCGTAGGCCGCCGCGACGGTCGCCTGGAAGACGCGCTCGCGCTCCTCCTCGTCCGCGATCGCCTCGAGCTCGCGGCGCATCCCGAGCCGCACCGCCCCCTCGAGCCCCATCGCGCCGAACTCGGAGGTCGGCCAGGCGACGGTGAACAGCGGCGCCTTGAAACCGCCCCCGGCCATCGCCTGGGCGCCGAGGCCGTAGCCCTTGCGGAGCACGATCGTGCCGATCGGCACCGTCACGTTGGCGCCGGTCAGGAACATCCGCGAGAAGTGCCGCACGGTCGCCGTGCGCTCGGCCTCCGGACCGACCATGAAGCCGGGCGTGTCGCACAGGGACAGGACCGGCAGCTCGAAGGCGTCGCACAGCTGCAGGAAGCGCGCGGCCTTGTCGGCGCCGTCGGCGTCGATCGCCCCGCCCAGGTGCATCGGGTCGTTGGCGACCACGCCGAGCGGGCGCCCGTCGACGCGGGCAAGCGCCGTCACG
Organism: uncultured Solirubrobacteraceae bacterium; assembly: GCA_963721285.1. Classification (GTDB taxonomy): domain Bacteria; phylum Actinomycetota; class Thermoleophilia; order Solirubrobacterales; family Solirubrobacteraceae; genus Palsa-744. The sequence continues at coordinate 192,523 of CAVRIN010000007.1, forward strand.
ATCCCCGTCCCGAAGCCGTCGCGCAGCTCGAGCACCGAGCCTTCGTCGAACAGCGCGTCGATCACCCGCCGTACCTCGTAGACGCGCTTGCGGTTCTCGGGGATCAACTCGCGCAGCAGCGTCTGGTCCGGGGCGACGGCGGGCGCCTCGATCTGGCCCGAGAAATAGGAGAGGTAGCGGCGCGCCAGCGCGACGGCGTGCGCGTCGTCCTCGGCCCGCAGGTCGACGACGCCGTTGGCGTGCTGGACGTCGATCGGCCCGACGTCCGCGGGGTGGTGGACTCCAAGGCCGCCGCCCTCGATCATCGCCGGGCCACCCATGCCGATGCTCGCGTCCTCGGTCGCGATCACGACGTCGCAGCAGCCCAGCAGAGCAGCGTTGCCTGCGAAGCAGTAGCCCGAGGCGATGCCGACCAGCGGGACGAGCCCGCTCAGCTCGGCGAACAGCTCGAACGCCTTGCAGTCGAGGCCGGCGACGATCGGCATGTCGACGTCGCCGGGGCGCCCGCCGCCGCCCTCGGCGAACAGCACGACCGGCAGCCGCCGCCGCTCGGCGACGTCGAACAGGCGGTCCTTCTTCATGTGGTTGCGCATCCCCTGGGTGCCGGCCAGGACCGTGTAGTCGTAGGACATCGCAACGCACGGCTGGCCGTCGACGGCGCCGACGCCCGCAACGAGGCCGTCGGCCGGCGTGCGGGCGATCAGCTCCTCGCGACTTCGGCGCTGCTCCTGGGCGGCGAACAGCAGCGGCCCGTACTCGACGAAGCTGCCGGCGTCGAGCAGGTCCTCGAGGTTCTCCCGGGCGGTGCGGCGGCCGTGCTCGTGCCGGCGCGCGACGGCATCGGGCCTGCCGGCGTCGAGGCCGACCTCGTGGCGCTCGCGTACCGCGTGCAGGTCGGCGCGCTCGCCGGCCGGCTCCTGCTGCTCGCTGTAGGCCGGCTCCACGGGCCCGGACCCGTCCGCGGGGGCGAGCGTCAGCAGCAGCTGGCCCTCCTCGACGGCGTCGCCGATCGCGACGGCGAGCTCGCCGACGACGCCGTCGGTCTCGGCGAGCACCTCGTGCTCCATCTTCATCGCCTCGAGCACGGCGACGGGCGCGCCCGCGCCGACCCGCTCGCTGACCGCGCGGGGAAGCGCGACGACGACGCCCGCGAAGGGCGCGTTCACGGCGGTCTGCTCGGTGGCTGCCACGGCCAGATCATCGCCGACCGGGGCCGTGCGCGCCATTCCCGCTCCGAGCGGGAAACCGCTCGTGCGCCGGCTCGCCGGCAGCAACTAGCATGCGGCGATGGGCTTCGAGGGGCCTCCGAGGACGGCCGACGAGCGCCGCGAGGCGCTCAAGCAGGTGCTGACACAGGCCCGCTCGTGCACCCGCTGCCCCGAGCTGGCGGCGACCCGCAGGTCGGTCGTCTTCGGCGCCGGCAACGCGGATGCCGATCTGATGTTCGTCGGGGAGGCCCCGGGCGCGAGCGAGGACGAGCAGGGGCTGCCGTTCGTGGGGCGCGCCGGGAAGCTGCTCAGCCAGCTGCTCGAGGAGATTGGACTTAACCGCGAGGCCGTGTTTATTGCGAACACATTGAAGTGCCGCCCCCCTGGCAACCGCGACCCGCAGCCGATCGAGATCGAGAACTGCCGCGACTACCTGCTGCGTCAGGTCGAGCTGATCGAACCGTCGGTGATCTGCAGCCTTGGCAACTTCTCCACGAAGCTGCTGCGGGCCGACCCGACCGGGATCACGCGGCTGCACGGCCAGCCCGAGGTGATCGAGCTGGGCAGCCGGGCGGTGCGGCTCTACCCGATCTTCCACCCCGCGGCGGCCCTGTACACGCCACGCATGCTCGAGACGCTGCGCGAGGACTTCTCGCGCCTGCCCGAGCTGCTCGCCCTCGGCCCGCCCGAGCAGCCCGCGCCGGTCGAAGCCGTGCCCGAGCCGGTGCCCGCCGGCGCTGCCGGGCCCGAGGCACCCCGGGACGACCAGCTCGGGCTCTTCTGAAGGCGCCCCAGCGCTGTCCAGGAAGCGTCCAGACATGTCCACAGCCGTCCACCGGCAAAAACCCCTGCAAAGAAGGGCAATTTCGCCCGGCGTCGAAGAAAAGTGTCAAGGCCCTAAAGTCAGCAGCCACGGTTGCCGATGAAGGTCCTGTCTCCATCCCTCCAGGAGTAACGACCGGCCCGCGCACCATTCTCCCGCGGGCCGGTCTTTTTTCTGCGCTGAGGGCTCGCGGGCCGACCGGCGCAGGCGGGCTTTTATAGTCGAGTGATGGCCACGCGCAACCTCCGGACGGCCGGTCCGGCTGAGACCGAATCGCTCGGCGCCGAGCTGGCCTCGACGCTCGGGGACGGCGACGTCGTGCTCGTCCGCGGGGAGCTCGGCGCGGGCAAGACGACGCTCGTGCGCGGCGCGGCGCGGGCGCTCGGCGTCAGCGATCCCGTGACCAGCCCGACGTTCTCGATCGGGCACCGCTACCGCGGCCGCGAGCTGACTGTCTCCCACCTCGATCTCTTCCGCCTGGACGGTCTCGGCGAGGAGGATCCGGGACTGCTCGCGGACTATGTCGGCCAGGGGCGGATCGCGTTCGTCGAGTGGCCGCCGGAGGGCGAGCCCGAGCTCGACGCGCCGCGGCTGGTCGTGACGCTCTGCCACGGCGGCGGCGATGTGCGGCTGGTGGAGGTCGACGAGCTCCTCGCCGGCGGCAGGGTGGGGCCGGCCCGGTGATCGTGCTCGGGATCGACACGGCGACCAGCGCCACGGCCGTGGCGCTGCGGCTGCCGGACGGCTCCGTCGTGGAAGCGCGCGACGACCCGCCTGCGGGCGCCCACCCCGGCCACGCCACACGCCTGCTGGGGATGGCCGCCGAGCTGCTCGATCGTCACGCGCTCGCAACCCGGGACCTGAACCGGATCGCGGTCGGCTCCGGGCCCGGCACCTTCACCGGCCTGCGCGTCGGCATCGCGACCGCTCGCGGCCTCGCGCAGTCGCTCTCTGTCGAGCTCGTGCCGGTGCCGAGCCTCACCGCGCTCGCACGCACGGCGCCGTCCAGTGCGCCGGTCCTTGCCGTGATCGACGCGCGCCGGGGCGAGGTCTTCGCCGCAGCCTTCGCCGCGGACGGCGGTCCGGAGCTCGTGCCCCCGGTCGTGCTCGCGCCCGCGGGGATCGGCTCGCTGCTCGAGGAGCCGGGGCTCGCCTCCGTCGATGGCGCCCGCGTGCTCGGCGTCGGCGACGGCGCTCTGCGCTACCGCGCCGAGCTCGCCGCGGCCGGCATCGAGGTTCCACCCGACGACGCGCCGGAGCACCTGCTGCGGGCGAGCGCGATCTGCGAGCTGGGGCTGGCCGCGGAGCCCGCGCCCGACTACCAGCTGGTCGTGCCCGACTACCTGCGCCGCCCCGACGCCGAGCTGACACTCGAGGCTGCCGGTGCCACGGCAGCCGGTGCGGGAGGGGCGCGATGAGCTCGACCGCGCGGCGCCCGCAGGAACGCCGGCCGACGATCCAGATCCGGCCGCTCTCCTATCCCGACCTGCCGGAGGTGATCGCGGTCGAGCGGCGCGTGTTCCCGACGCCGTGGTCGCTGGCGATGTTCGTGCTCGAGCTCTCCAAGCAGTCCGGCGTCTGCCTGGCCGCGTTCAGCGGCGACCGACTCGTCGCCTACCTGATCTGCTCGCGCTACGACACCGTCTGGCACATCATGAACATCGCGGTCGACATCGACCACCAGCGCCAGGGCCTCGCCACGGCGCTGCTGCACGAGCTCTATGAGCGCGTCGGCGACCCGGAGGCGCGCTTCACGCTCGAGGTGCGCCGCTCGAACGGCGTCGCGATCCACCTCTACGAGCGCGAAGGCTTCCGCGCGGCGGGGATGCGCCGCCGCTACTACCAGGACAACGGGGAGGACGCGCTCGTGATGTGGCGCACGCCGGCGACGCTGGCCGGCACGCTCGACGACGTGCCGAACCCCGGACGGCTCGATTGACGATCCTCGCGCTCGAGACGAGCTGCGACGACACCTGCGCCGCCGTCCTCGACGACGGGGGCCGCGCGCTCTCGAACGTGATCTCCTCTCAGCAGGCGCACGAGCGCTTCGGCGGCGTCGTCCCGGAGATCGCCTCGCGCCACCACCTCGAGCTGGTCAACGCGATCGTCGCAGCCGCGCTCAGCGACGCCGGAACCGGGCTGGAGGAGATCGAGCTCGTGGCGGCCACCCAGGGCCCGGGCCTCGTCGGCGCGCTGCTCGTCGGGCTGTCCACCGGCAAGGCGCTCGCGGCCGCGCGCGAGCTGCCGTTCGCCCCGGTCGATCACCTCCAGGGCCACGTCGCCGCCAACTTCCTCGCCAACGGCACTTCGCCGTTCGAGCCGCCGTTCGTGTGCCTGATCGCCAGCGGCGGGCACACGCTGCTCGCGCTCGTCACCGGGCACGACGGCTTCGAGGTGCTCGGGCGGACGCTCGACGACGCCGCCGGTGAGGCCTTCGACAAGGGCGCGCGGATGCTCGGGCTCGGCTACCCCGGCGGCCCCGCGCTCTCGAAGCTGGCCGCCGGCGGGGACGCGGCGGCGTTCGCGTTCCCGGGCTCGCCCGGAGAGGGCGGCCGGGCCGGCGGGCGCAAGGCGTTCTCACAGGGCCTCGACTTCTCATTCGCCGGGCTGAAGACCTCGCTGCTCTACATGGTCCGCGAGCTCGGGGACGAGCGTACGGCCGAGCGCGCGGCGGACCTCGCCGCCTCCTATCAGGCGGCGATCGTCGAGAGCCTGGTCGTGCGGGCCGAGCGCGCGCTGGAGCGGACGGGGCTCGAGCGGCTGGCGGTCGGCGGCGGCGTCGCAGCCAACGCGGAGCTGCGCCGGCGCCTCGGCGAGCTCGGGGCCTCGGTCCACGTCCCCGAGCCCGTGCTCTGCACCGACAACGCCGCGATGATCGCGAGCGCCGCCCGCTACGGCCGGGTGCTGCCCTACCCGCGCTACCTCGGACTCGACGCGTACGCGACGGGCGAAGCCGCGCGCTGAGCAGCGGCTCAGAGCGGCGAGTGGCCTTTGGGCCCAGGCAACGCGCCTCGTGAAACAGCGGATAATCAGAACCGGCCAGGATGCCCGCCGCGCCCGTCATCACCGTCTACTCCACGCCCGACTGCCACCTGTGCAAGGACGCGCTCGCGACGCTTGCGAGCGATGCAGGCCGAGCTCGGCTTCGAGCTGACCGAGCTCGACATCACCACCGACGAACGCCTGCACCGTGCGTACTTCGAGCGGATCCCGGTCGTCCTCCTCGACGGCGAGGAGCTCTGCGAATACTTCGTGCAGGAAGCGCTCGTGCGCGAGCGTCTAGAGTCACGGCGATGAGCTATGGGGAACCGGCAGCGGGGGCCGTCCAGCCCGAGCGCGACGGCGCGGCAGCATCCAGCGAGCGGCTGTCGCTGGGCGTGGCCGCGCGCCTGTCGCGCTACCTGCAGGTGCTCACGCAGGCGAAGAAGATGGGCAAGGAGACGATCTCCTCGCAGGAGCTCTCCGACTACACGCACGTCAACTCGACGCAGATCCGACGTGACCTGTCGGGCTTCGGCAAGTTCGGCAAGCGCGGCGTGGGCTACAACGTCGAGGCGCTCGTCTCGCAGATCCGCAAGATCCTGCGGACCGCCGGGCAGCACAACATCGCGCTGATCGGCGCCGGCCACCTCGGCAAGGCGATCGCCTCCTCGGAAATCTTCGCCGACCACGGCTTCCGGGTCGTCGCGATCTTCGACAACGACCCCGGCAAGGTCGGCAGCAAGGTCGGCAGCCAGCAGGTCCGCAACATCGACGAGCTGCGCCAGGTCGTCGAGGACGAGGACATCGTGGTCGGGGTGCTGGCGGTCCCGAACCAGGCCGCCCAGGGGCTCGCCGACGAGCTCGTCGAGGCCGGCGTGAAGATCATCTTCAACTACTCCGAGTCGCTGCTCGACGTGCCGCCCGAGGTGACCGTCCACACCTCGAGCCCCGCCGTCGATCTCCTCTACGCGCTGTACTTCTATTTGACCTGAGCGGTCTGCGTGGGCGTCCCCGCACCAACGACTTCGACCTAGCCACAGAGCGATGAACAGCGAGGATCTGGACAGAGCCGTCGAGCGCTTCGACGCCGCCGAGGATCTCACGGTCGGGCTCGAGGAGGAGTTCTCGATCCTCGACCCCGAGACGCTCGAACTGGTGCCGCGCTATGAGGAACTGCGCGCGGCTGCCGACGCGGAGCCCGGGCTGGGCGAGGGCGTCGCGGGGGAGCTGATCTCCTCCGAGATCGAGGTGATCTCGGGGCGCGGGGCGAACCTGCAGGAGTCGATCGTCCGCCAGCGCGAGCGGCGCGGGCGGCTGTTCGCGCTGACCGCGCGCCACGGGGTCGCGCTGGGGTCGACCGGCACGCACCCGTGGGCCGACTACCGGCGCCAGCCGATCATCGACACCGAGCACTACCGCCGCGTCGAGGAGGGGCTGAAGTACGTCGCCTGGCGCAACAACACGTTCAGCCTGCACGTCCACGTCGGCGTCAACGGCATCGACCGCGCCGTCAAGGTCTGCGACCGCCTGCGCCCGGTGCTGCCGCTGCTGCTCGCGATCTCGGCCAACTCGCCGTTCCTCGACGGCCAGGACAGCGGCCTTCACTCGGCGCGCACGCAGGCGTTCACGAAGAGCTTCCCGCGCTGCGGCATCCCCGACCCGTTCGGCGGCTGGCAGGCCTACAGGGAGTACATCGAGTTCCTGATCCAGACGCGCTCGATCGTCGAGTTCACGCAGGTCTGGTGGTCGGTGCGACCGCACTTCAGCTTCGGCACCGTCGAGGTGCGGATCTGCGACGCGCAGGCGACCGCGCAGGAGTCCGAGGCGCTGGCGTCGCTGATGGTCGCCTGCATCGCGCAGGCGATCCGCGATGTCGACGAGGGCGTCCCGTTCGAGCATCCGGCGCCGCGGCTGGTCGAGGAGAACATGTGGCGGGCGATCCGCTACGGGCTCGACGGGCGGATGATCGATCTGGAGGCCGCGCGCGAGTACCCGGCCCGCGCGGGCATCGAGCGCCTGCTCGACTGGACCGAGCCGGTCCGCGCCGAGCTCGGCGTGGAGCCCGTCTTCCCGGAGCGCAACGGCGCGCAGCGCCAGCGCGCCCTGATCGAGGCCGGGGCGAGCCGCGAGGAGGTGTTCGCGGCGTCGGTCGCCGAGACCGCGAGGACCTACGCAGGGGAGGTGCGCGTATGAGCGATCCGCAGGGCGTTCCGAGCGAGGAGGAGCTGAGGGCTGCCTACGAGGCCGAACTCGCGCGCATCACGGCGAGCGACATGATCGCCCAGGCTGCCGTCTCGCTGCTCAACATCGGCGCACGCCGGATGGGCCCCCCGCCGGGCGCCGAGCAGCCGGGCGCAGAGGGCCAGGCAGGGGCGGCGCCCGAGCGCGACCTCGAGCAGGTGCGCGACGCGATCGACGCGGCGATGGCGCTGCTCGCGATCCTCGAACGCCGGATCCCCGCCGACCAGCTGGCGCCGCTGCGCGACGCGCTGTCACGGCTGCAGATGGCCTACGCGAGCGAGGTCCGCGCCGGCAGCGGACCGCCCGAGGGCGAGGGAGGTCCCGAGGGCGGGCCGGGTGGCGAGGGCGAGCAGGGGGGTGGCCAGAGCGGCGGCGGCGAGGGCGGGGGCCAGGGCGGCTCCGAGGGGCAGCAGCCGGCTGGCGATCAGGCCGATCGGCGTCCGGGGCCGGCTGAGTCGAGCGGCAGGCTCTGGGTGCCCGGAACCTGACCGGGCCGGGCCGGCCGCGCGCGCCGCGCCGAGCCGCGCTTTCCTTCCGGCAATCGGGCTTGCGGGGGCCCTGCGAGTGCGCAGCCGACGGCGCCGCACGATAGACTGCGCCCGCGTTTGCGCCGGGTGGACGCTCGTATGACAGCGAACCGGCCTACATACGTGCGCGCGACGGTCCTCGCGCGGCACTTCAATCAGACCGCGGAGGATTTCTGTTGAGCAGCTTTCTGACGGACCATGGGGTCGTCGTCGCCCTCGTTTGCGCCGCCTGTGCCGTGGCATACGGCCTCGTGACCACGCGCTCCCTGTTGGCGCTGTCGCCGGGCAACGAGCGGATGCAGGGCATCTCGCGGGCGGTGCAGGAAGGCGCCCAGGCGTACCTCAACCGCCAGTACGCGACGATCGCGGTCGTCGGGGTGGTGCTGTTCGTCGCGCTGATCTTCGTGCAGAACATCGCGGTCGCCTGCGGGTTCGCGATCGGCGGCATCCTCTCCGGCTCGACGGGCTACATCGGGATGAACGTCTCGGTCCGCGCGAACGCGCGCGTCGCCCAGGCCGCGCGGGGCGGGGTCTCGCCGGCGCTGAGCGTCGCGTTCCGCGGCGGGGCGATCACCGGCATGCTCGTCGTCGGGCTCGCGCTGTTCGGCGTCGCCGGCTACTACGGGCTGCTGACCGCGGTCTTCAACGACAGCCCCAAGACGGCGGTCGACGCGCTCGTCGGCCTCGGCTTCGGCGGCTCGCTGATCTCGGTGTTCGCACGACTCGGCGGCGGCATCTTCACCAAGGGGGCCGACGTCGGCGCCGACCTGGTCGGGAAGGTCGAGGCGGGGATCCCCGAGGACGACCCCCGCAACCCCGCGACGATCGCCGACAACGTCGGCGACAACGTCGGCGACTGCGCCGGCATGGCGGCCGACCTCTTCGAGACCTACGCCGTCACCGCCGTCGCGGTGATCCTGCTCGGCGTCCTGACCTTCCACGAGGCGACGAAAGTCGCGATCTACCCCCTGGTGATCGGAGGCGCGGCGATCATCGCGTCGATCATCGGCACGTACGCGGTCCGCACGAAAACCGACAACGTCGAGCGGGCGCTGCTGCAGGGCCTCGTCGTCTCGGGCGTGATCGCCGCGGCGGCCTTCGCGCCGATCACCTACTGGCTGATGCGCGGGCTCACCTTCAGCCACGTGGGCAGCAGCGTCAGCCCGCCCTCGTGGGGCAAGTTCTACCTGTGCTCGCTGATCGGGATCGTCGTCACAGCGCTGCTGTTCGGACTGACGGAATACTACACCTCGACCCGTTTCAGCCCGGTCAAGAAGACCGCCAAAGCGTCGATCACCGGCCACGCGACGAACATCATCCAGGGCTTCTCCTCGGGCCTGCAGGCGACGGCGCTGCCGGCGCTCGTGATCGTGCTCGGCGTGCTGGGCGCCTGGAAGCTCGCGGGCGGTGGCGTGACCGGCATCTACGGCATCGGCGTCGCGGTGATGGGCCTGCTGTCGCTCACCGGCCTGATCGTCGCGCTCGATGCGTTCGGGCCGATCACCGACAACGCCGGCGGGATCGCCGAGATGGCCGACCTGCCCGAGGACGTGCGCAAAGTCACCGACCGCCTCGACGCGGTCGGCAACACCACCAAGGCGGTCACCAAGGGCTACGCGATCGGCTCGGCGGTGCTCGCCGCGGTCGTCCTGTTCGCCGGCTTCCAGAAAGAAATCGAAGCCAACATCGGGCACGCGATCTCGTTCGGCATCAACGAACCGCCGGTCCTGATCGGGTTGATCCTGGGCGGCCTGATGGTCTGTCTGTTCGCCTCACTGTCGATCGAGGCGGTCGGGCGGGCCGGCGGCGCGGTCGTCGAGGAGGTGCGCCGCCAGTTCCGCGAGCACCCGGGGATCATGGACGAAACCGAAGAGCCGGATTACGCCCGCTGCGTGGACATCGTCACGCGCACGGCGCAGCGCGAGATGATCCTGCCCTCGTTGCTGCCGATCGGCCTCACGCTGATCGTCGGCCTGATCGACGAGCAGGCGCTGGGCGGCCTGCTGATCGGCGTGATCGTGGTCGGCTTCTTCTTCGCGGTGATGATGACCGCGGGCGGCGGCGCCTGGGACAACGCGAAGAAGCTCATCGAGGACGGCGCCTTCGGAGGCAAGGGCTCCGACGCCCACGCCGCCTCGGTGACCGGCGACACGGTCGGCGACCCGTTCAAGGACACGGCCGGGCCGGCGATCAACCCGATGATCAAGGTCGCGAACATCGTGGCGATCCTGATCATCCCCTTGATCACCTGAGCCCCGCCCGACAGGGCCGCCCAGGCGAACAAGCGGCCAGGGGTAGCACGCAGCGGCCGAGAGCGACGGGAATAAGCTCAAAGTGAGATGAACGGGCGAGGACTGCACCGAGGCGGCACGTTCGTGCTGTCGTTCGCGATGGTCGCGATCGGCGTCGCGCTGTTCGTGGAGTCGCTGGTCGCGAACGCCAGCGCGCTGTCCGGGCGGCTGATCATCTCCGTGCTGTTCATCGCGGCCGGCGCCGGCCGGATCTACGTCGAGTTCAGACGGGGCCGGGGGACGTGAGCGACGGCGCCGGCCCCGACCGCTCCGCGGCCGCAGAGGGCTCGCTCGACGATCTCGCTCCCGGCGCTGCCGAGCACGCCGACCGCGAGCGCCTGCGGGCGGAGCTCGCGGCTCGCTCGCGCGTGATCGTCAGGCGCAGCATCGGCTCGCCGATCCTGTTCACGATCGTCTACTCGTCGCTGGCGAGCGCGATCTACTTCTCGCTCGGCGTGATCGCCGGCCACGCGCTCGGCCTGACGCCGCTCGTGTTCCTGATCGCGGCGGGGATGTTCGCGCTGACCGCGATGACCTACGTCGAGGGCGCCTCGCTGCACCAGGACCGGGGCGGCTCGACGGTCTTCGCCCGCTACGCCTTCAACGAGCTCGTCAGCTTCATCGCGGGCTGGGCGATCCTGCTCGACTACGTGATCCTGATCGCGGTCACGGCGTTCTCGGCGACGCAGTACCTGCGGGTGTTCTGGGGCCATCTCGGCGACAGCGGCGCCGCGCTCGGGCTGGCGCTGGCGTTCATCGCGCTGGTCGTGCTGGGCAACATCCGCGGCTTCGGCGCCCGGCGCGCGCGCCGCGTCGGGTTCCTGCTCGCGGGCGACATCGCTCTGCAGGCGTTCATCGTGGTGCTCGGGCTGGTCCTGTTCTTCGACCCCGACGTGTGGCTCGACCCGATCGACCTCGGCAGCGCGCCCACCTGGTCGAACCTGATCTTCGCGCTGACCGTCACCGTCGTCGCCTTCACGAGCCTCGAGTCGGCCTCGGGGCTCTCCGGCGAGGTCCGGATCAGCCGCACCGGCCTGAAGCGGCTGGTCGCCAGCACGACGGCCACGGTCGCCTTCCTCTACGTCGGCATCGCGCTCGTCGCGATCACCGCGCTGCCCGTCGAAGGCGGCCAGACGGCGCTCGGCGGGCAGTACTCCGACGCGCCGATGATCGGCGTCGTCTCCGCCGTGCATCCGCACTGGCTCGAGCAGACGCTGCGCTACCTGGTCGCGGGGATGGCGACGGTGACGCTGCTCGCGGCGGCCAACTCGGCGATGCTCGGACTCTCGCGCCTCGCCTACTCGCTGTCGACGAACCGCCAGATCCCCAGCGCGCTCGGCCGGCTTCACCCGGTGCGCTCGACGCCATACGTGCTGATCATCATCGCCGGCGTGATCGCCGCCGGGCTCGTCGCCACGGAGGACCTCAGCTTCCTGATCGGCATCTACGCCTTCGGCGCGACGCTCGCGTTCACGATCGCCCATCTCTCGATCATCAAGCTGCGCTACACCGAGCCCGAACGCGACCGCCCCTACCGGATGCCCGGGTCGGTGCGCATCCGCGGCGCCGAGCTGCCGCTCCCGGCCGCGGTCGGCGCCCTCGCTTCGGCGGCCGGCTTCCTCGCGGTGATGATCGTCCACGAGCCGGCCCGTTACGTCGGCCTCGGCTGGATGGCCTTCGGCCTCGCGATGTACGTGATCTACCGGCGCGCGGACGAAGCGCCGCTGCTCAAGCGCGTGACGGTCTCGCCGCAGGTGCTGCGCGCCGAGCCGACGCGCGAACGCGACTACGGGTCGGTGCTCGTGCCGCTGTTCGGCACCGACCTCGACGACGACATCGTGCAGACCGCGGCGCTGCTCGTCTCCGCCGAGCCGACCGACGAGGCGGCGATCGACACGGCGACGATCGAGGCGATCTGGATCTTCGTGATCCCGATGTCGCTGCCCCTCGACGCGAGCCTGCCCGAAGCCCAGCTCCAGCACGCCCGTCACGTGCTCGCTCGCGCGAAGGCGGTGGGGGAGGAGTACACAGGCGTCGAGGTCGCCACGGCGACCGTGCGCACGCGCCGGGCCGGCTTCGCGATCGTCGAGGAGGCGCGAAGGCGCGGCGTCGAGGCGATCGTGCTCGGCGCCGAGGAACCGTCGACGATCCGCGGCGGCGCTCGGCTCGGCGGCCGCGGCGGGCTCGAGGGCTATGTCGGGGATGTCACCAAGTACGTCGTCCGCAAGGCCGAGTGCCGCGTGATCGTGACCGCCCCGGCCGCCAAGGACTCGGCTGTCGAGGTCGCCAGGCGAGCGCATCGAAGCGGCGCGCCCATCGTCTAATCTGCCGCGTATGGAGATTGCAGCGGGTAGATGTTCGTCCTGATCGTCGGCGCCGGCCGGGTCGGGTCGGCCGTCGCCAAGTCGGCGCTCGGCGCCGGCAACGAAGTCTCCGTGCTCGACCAGGACCCGCTCTCCCACGAGCGCCTCGACGCGGGCGAGAGCCACAGCTGGGAGGACTCCGGCGGCCAGTTCACCGTCGGGACCGCGCTCGAGACGGACGCGCTGATCGAAGCCGGCATCGAGCGCGCTGACGCCTTCATCGCCGCGACCTCCGGGGACAACACCAACCTCGTGATCGCGCAGATCGCCCAGAAGCGCTTCGGCGTCGAGAAGACGATCGTGCGCGTGATGGATCCGGCCCGCGCCGACTGGTACGGCGAGCAGGGCATGCAGACGATCTCGCCGACCAAGCACGCGATCGAGATGTTCGAGGCGGCGCTGACGGGGCAGGAGGCCTAGCGTGTACGCGATCATCGCCGGCGCCGGCAAGGTCGGGCGCAACCTCGCCCGCGAGCTGCTCGCCAAGGACCACGAGGTCACGCTGATCGAGTCCTCGCGCGCCACCTACCTCGCCAACGAGGAGGAGTTCGAGCACGCCGTCCAGTACGGCGACGCGACCGAGCTGTGGGTGCTCGAGCGGGCCGGCATCCAGCGCGCGGACCTGGTGATCGCGGTCACCGGCGACGACGAGGACAACATCCTCGTCTGCCAGGTCGCCAAGGAGAAGTACCTCTGCGATCGCATCATCGCGCGCGTCAACAACCCGCGCAACCACGATCACTTCCGGCTGCTCGGCATCATGCCGGCGGTCTCGGCGACCGACCTGATTCTCCGCCTGATCGAGCACGAGGTGCCCCGCTACGGACTCGTCCACCTGCTGGCCCTCGAAGAGGAGCGCCTCGAGATCATCGAGCTCGAGGTCAGCGACGACGCGCCGACCGTCGGCCAGCGCGTCAGCGACATCGCGCTGCCCGAAGGGGCCCTGATCATCTCGGTGCTGCGCGGCGGCACCGGCTTCGTGCCGAAGGCCGACACGACGATCGAGGCGGGCGACGAGGTCCTGCTCGTGCTCGACCCCGGGCTCGAGGAGGCGATCACCGCCTACTTCGCGCCCAACGCCCACCCGGCCTCGCTCTAGCCCCGCGCGGCGAGCGCGCGGGCGGCCCGGGCCGCGTCCTCGGCGCTTAGCTGCGACTGGTCCCTCGACTATCCTTGGAGCGGCATTCCGGGATGGTGTAATTGGCAACACGCGACACTCTGGATGTCGAATTTGGGGTTCGAGTCCCTGTCCCGGAGTAGCGATGGCGATGACTGAGCGCCTACTCCGGTTCCGCGGCGAGGCGTTCGGCGGCAGCACGGGCCTCGTCGAAGTCGCCGTAGACGGTAAATCGTGCGACCAAGCCTCGCACCCAGACGTAGACCCATGCCTCGCGTTGTCGAACGTGACCTGCGCTGCCAACCGGACGACCGTTCTGAGTGACGACGGCAAACACAACTCCTTTGCCGAGGTCGCGGACTTCCTCAAGCCCAAACTCCAACTCCTCGTACGTTCCAAACCAGTCCTCAATGAAGCTGCGAATGGCCGCCCGCCCCTCGAAGTGGTCCCCCAGCGCCCTACCGTCCAAGACGGCATCCGGAGCGAAGCTGCTCGTCACGGCGTCGAGATCACGGCGATTCCCAGCCTCAAACTGCCTGCGGACAAGCTCCACCAGGTCGGCGGTCGCGGACTCCTCAGACATCACCCGGCCAGTATCCCCGCCTTGCCGGATCGCCGGGAGGCCCGTGGCCGATGACCGGCCACCCAGATATGCCTCCCGCACGATCTCCTCGTTTCTCCTGCGACATCGTCTACTCCGGCAGCCCCGGCGTCGGAGGCTCCGTCTGCGACATACTCGGAAACCGGCCAGTGATGCGCACCCTTCCACGCAAGGCCGATGCATGACCTCCGCCGCCTGGAAGGCGGCCTCGCCGCGTTCTCCCACGCTGTTGACTGCGGTCTACGGGGCTTTTCGCGTCGTCAGGGCGCCGTGGATAGGTGGGCCGTCGCCTACGCCGCGAGCCCCGCGACTTCAACGGCCTTGGCCTGATCGAGATACGCGCGCAGGCGCCATATCTTGCCGCCGCGAAGCTCCCAGACGGCCCCGACCGGCGAATCGACCGGGACGCCGCCGCCGCGACTGAGCCCCCGAAGCCGGCCGAGCACGAGCACGACATCGCCGAGATCGCGGAACTCGTCCGCGAGGAACAGGAACCCATCCCATGCGCTGCTCAGACGCTCGAAGTACCGCTCGACGCCCTCGTGTCCCCGGAAGATCTCGCCCTCGACGGCCGCAAGACCAACGGTCCACTCGATGTCCTCCGTCGTCAGTTCGGTGAAGGCGTCGGCATCCCCGCTGCTGAACGCGTCAAGGGCCCGCGTGACGATCTCCACGTTCTCCGGCGACATCGCTACTACGAGAGCCCCGCGGCCTCGAGAGCCTCATCCGGGTCGCTGAACCAGCGGAAGCGCACCGCGCGCCCGTTACGGACCGTCCAGACATAGCCTTGGCGCCATTGCGCCTCGACGCCGCTTGCGGATGTGCCGCGCGCGACACCGAGAACCACGACGTCATCGCCCGCGTCTCTGTACAGCTCGGGTTCGAAACGGAAGTCTGGGTAGACCTCGCGGATCGCCCCGAGGGTGCGGCGGCCGTGCTTGACGCCCGACTCCACTGCATACGGCGGGTTCACGTATTCGATGTCCTCGTCGATCAGGTCGCGGGCGGGCTCGCCGCTCGTCCAGCGCGTGTGGATCCGCTTGACCACCTCGACGTTCTCCTCTGACATCGCCCGGCCAGTATCGCGCCTGCGGGGGGACCGCGAGCGCAGCGTGACGGTCACGGGAGCCCGACCGCGGCGCGGGCTTCCTCCTCGCTGTGGAACATCTGCCAGCGGACGACGAGGCCGTCCCTGACGGTGAAGGCGAAGGCGACGAAGCTCTCCATCGGCACGCCGCTGCTCTTGCCGCGCCCACGCTGCACCGCGCTCACGAACACGAGCTCGCCCTCCTCGCTGGCGGCCAGCGGCTCGATCGTCCAGTCCTCCCACGCTCCGACCCAGTCGTCCATCACCTGCCGCAGGCCGTCGCGCCCATGGAAGTCGCGCACGTCGAGCTGGTCGGGGAACTGCGTGACGACGATCTCGGGGGAGGCCAGCTCGAACATCGCCGCCTCGTCGCCGCGCAGGTAGGCGGCGAAGGCGCTGAGCACGATCCGGAGGTTCTCCTGCGTCACGCCTGCTCCGTCAGGCCGAGCTCGGCGAGCGCGCTGCGGTGGTCGAAGTAGATCGCGAGCCTGCCCACGACGCCGTCGCGGATCGTGAAGAGGTTCGCGCCCAGCATCGGTGCGATCGCGGCGCCGCTCGCTTTGCCGCGCCCGGTCGCGTGCAGCAGCACGAGCACGCGGCCATCGTCGAGCTCGCGGAAGTCATCGGCGGCGATCGCGTAGTCGGCCCACGCCCCGAGGAACTCGCGCCACTCGCGCGCCATCGCCTCGCGTCCCGCGATGCTTCGGGGGTCGGGCCCATCGGCGATCACGAACTCGATCTCCGGGTCGGCCCAGTCGTTCGCGCCCCAGTCGCCGCGCTCCCAGCGGTCGTAGATCGATTGCACCAGGTCCAGATTGGCCGACATCGCGTGCCAAGTATCACGGCTGCCGAGGCCGGAGCCGGACGTGCGGAGCGCGGCCGGCATCGTGTCCCAGCCGGAGTTCGCGCCACAATCATCCCATGGGGGAACCTGTGATCTGCGCCGTGTGCCAGTCGGAGAACCCGGCGGGAGCCGCCTTCTGCATGGCGTGCGGCGCGGCGCTCAGCCGTACGTGCCCCTCCTGCGGTGAGCAGGTGCCCGCCGGCGCGAAGTTCTGCGGCGCGTGCGGGACGGCGCTCGCAGGTGGCGCCGGGCCATCGGCTCCCGCCGAGCCGCCCGCGGCGGCGCCCGGCGCGGAGCCCGACCTCCGGACGCCCTTGGGAGCGGTCGGCGAGGTGCCCGACACCGAGCAGCGCCGGACGGTGACGGTCCTGTTCGCCGACCTCTCGGGATACACCGCGATCTCCGAGCGGCTCGACCACGAGACGGTCAAGGCGCTCGTCGAGCGCTGCCTGACGCGCCTGACGACAGAGGTCGAGCGCTACGGCGGCCGCGTCGACAAGTACATCGGCGACAACGTGATGGCGGTCTTCGGGGCGCCGCTCGCCCACGAGGACGACCCGAGCCGCGCCGTGCGGGCCGCGCTTGGCATGCAGGAGGCGATGGCCGAGCTGGCCGAGGAGCTCGGCGCGCAGTTCGGGATGGAGCCCGAGCTGAGGGTCGGGGTCAACACCGGTGAGGTGCTGGCCGGCCACATCGGCGGGTCCTACACGGTCGTCGGCGACGCCGTCAACGTCGCCGCGCGCCTGCAGGCCGCCGCTCCGGTCGGCGGCGTGCTGGTCGGCGAGCGCACGCGCCGGCTCAGCGCCGGCGAGATCGCCTACCGCTCCATCGAGCCGCTCACGGTGAAGGGGAAGGCAGAGCCGGTGCAGGCGTGGGAGGCGCTCGAGGTCGCGTCCGAGGCGCACGTGGCGCCGCAGCACTGGAGCGAGACGCCACTGATCGGCCGGGAGGAGGAGGTGTCGCGGCTCGAGGCGGCACTCGACCGGGTCGTCCGCGAGGGCTCTCCGCACCTTCTGACGGTGATCGGTCAGGCCGGCGTCGGGAAGTCGCGCCTGCTGCTCGAGTTCCAGCTGCTGCTCGCAGGCCGCGAGCCGACGCCGCTGTTCCTGCACGGCCGCTGCTCGGCGTTCGGCGAGGGCGGTGTCTACCGGCCGCTGACCGAGATGCTGCGCGCCGCGTGCCGGATCTCGGAGGCCGACGACCGGGCGACAGCGCAGGAGAAGCTCGGCGCGCGGCTGCTGCCGTTGCTCTCCGAGCAAGAGGGAGCCGAGCACCCTGACGGGCAGAGGCAGGCCGAACGGCGGATCGCGCCGCTGGCGCGGCTGTTCGGCGCGGCGGACGCCGACGCGCTCGACCCGTCCCAGGATCAGCAGAGCGCGCGCGAGGGCTTCTTCGGCGCCGTCCGCTCGGCGCTCGAGGCGCTCGCGCAGGAGCAGCCGCTGGTGCTCGCCTGGGAGGACATCCACTGGGCGGACGAGGGCTCGCTCGACCTGATCGAATATCTCGCCCGCTGGCTGCGCGCCCCGCTCATGCAGCTGTGCTTGGCGCGCGACGACCTGCTCGAACGCCGTCCGGGATGGAGCGTCGTCAGGCGCACGATCTCGACGACCTTCCTCGAACCACTCGCGCCCGGCGACGCGCAGCGCCTGGTCGAGTCGCTGCTCGCGGGGGCGGGCGCGAAAGCCGCCCGGCCCGCCGAGCTCGCTGAGCGGTCTGGCGGCAACCCGCTGTTCGCGGAGGCGATGGTGGAACGGATCGCCGAGGACAGCGACGCCGCCGCGGCCGCGCTCCCGGACACGGTGCAGGGCCTGCTCGCCGCTCGGCTCGACTCTCTGGAGCCGGAGGAGCGGCAGCTCGTCGCGGACGCGGCAGTGCTGGGTCTCACCTTCTCCGAGGCCGCGCTCGAGCCGCTGCTCGGACGCACGCAAGCGCAACTCGACCAGACGGTCGCCGCGCTGCTCGAGCGGGGCATCCTGGTGCCGGGGGAGGGCGCGGCGGGGCCGGGCGAGCGGGAGCTCGCGTTCAAGCACGTCCTGATCAGGGACGTGGCCTACGAGATGCTGCCGAAGGCCGAGCGCGCCCGCCGGCACGCTCAGGTGGGCGCCTTGATCCTCGAGCGCCCCGAGGGCGGGGAGGGGGCGGAGGCGCTCGTCGCCGATCACTACTCCCGCGCGGCCAGCTACGCGGACGAGGCCCACCTGCCCGCCGAGGAGCAGGCCCGCCTGCGTACGAACGCGCTGCAGCACGGGGAGGCGGCCGGCGATGCGGCGGCCTCGCTCTACTCGAACCTCGAGGCGCTGAACCGCTACCAGGCAGCCGCCGGGCTCGCCGCGGAGGACGAGGAAGCCGCGCAGCGGATCGGCGAGAAGGTCGGCGACATCGCGCTGCGTCTCGGCCGCGTGGAGCTCGCGATCGACGCCTGGGAGGCGTGCCTGGAGTACCACGGGGGGCGAGGCGAGGCGGTCCACGTCGCCGAGTTGCACCGCAAGATCGGCGCTGCCTTCGCACACAAGGGCGACCGCAAGCGGGCGATCGAGCATCACCAGCAGGGGATCAACCTGATCAAGGACCGGGATCCCTCGCTGACGCTTGTCCGGCTCTACGAGGACGCTGCCTGGCTCTACGTCCAGGTCGGCGACAACATGCTCGCGATCTACGCGTCGGAGAAGGCCCTGCGCCTCGCCGAGACGCTCGGCGAGGCTCGGGCCGCGAGCCGCGCGCACGGCATCTTCGGCCGCGTCTTCGGGCGCATCGGCGATGCCGTCAAGGCGCGCGAGAACCTCGAGCGGGCGGTCGCGCTGGCGCGGGAGTCCGATGCGGGCGAGACCGTGATCGCCCTGCAGGCGCTCGGATACAACCTCGAGCACACCGAGGGCGATCACGACGCCGCCCGCGAGCGCTACGGCGAGGCACTGGCGCTGGCCGAGCGGATCGGCGACGTGCCGGCCCAGATCGAGCTGCAGGCCGCGCTCGGGCAGCTCGCGTTGCACGAGTCCGATTGGGCCGCGGTCGCTCGCGCGGCCGATGCGAGCGCAGAGCTCGCCGAACGCGAGGGCCTTGTCGGCAAGCTCTGCCTGGCCGACCTGCTGCGTGGTTCGCTGCGACGCCACGAAGGCGACACGGAGGGGGCGCGCCAACTGTTCGCGACCGCCAGCGAGCTGGCCGAGCAGGTCGGCTGGTCGGAGGTCTCCTGCGCGGCGCTGCGGGGGCTGGCGAGGACGAGCGCGGACGAAGACGACCTCGACGGCGCCCGCGCCGCGCTCGGCCAGGCGCTGGCGATCTGCGAGCGCGCCGTCCTGCTGCCGCAGTCGGTCCAGGCGAACGCCGAGCTCGCAGCCGTCTGCGTGCGCGCGGGCGACATCGACGCCGCGCGCGAGGCCGCCTCACGCGCGGCGAAGGACGGCGAGAGCCTGCATGACCCGGCTGCCGTCGCGGCTGCCGCGGAGGCGCAGGAGCTGCTCTCCGGCATCGGCGCGCAGGCCTCCGAAACCGCCTAAAAGACGCCGGCTTACACCGCCGAACGGTCCGATCACGGACATCAATGTGCGCAAATTGCGCGCGATTTCTCACCTTCTCCGTCCAATATGCGGAGGTCTGGGTAGGGATGTGCTTATCCTGCCCACTTCAGTCGCACGAAGGACCGTAATAGCTCTCCAGCGAGGGGCGCCGCGGACCGCTACAGGTCGCGCCGGGCGCCGGGAGGTCTAGTCCGGCATGATCGCCGCGCTGCTTTCAGCACTTGTGCTGGTGCCGACACTGTCGGTGTCCAACAAACACCTTGAATGGACACCCGCGGGCAAAGGCACCTACCGCGTCCAAAAACTCATCGACGGCGCCCGCACGGGGAGCAGCCGCGTGACGGGCACGACCTTCACCCCGCGGGTGCGACCGGGGAAGACGGTCGGCTACCGCGTCCGCGCGGTGCCAGGCGGCGAATGGTCCAACGAAGTCACGATCACCTTCCCGCCGCGCCCCACCAAAGATCCGAGAAGAAGAAGAACCGCCGGAAGAAGAACCCCACGAAAAAGAACCGCCGGTGGAAGAACCGCCGCTGGAAGAAGAACCGGAACCGCCGCTGGAAGAACCGCATCCGCCCAGCGGGTTCTTCGTGGGGCTCAACGCCGGCTACTGGGGCTCGAGCGAACCGGGCGACGTCAAGAGGGTCGGGACGGTCGTGAGGCTCGACACGCCGCCGAAGCTCACCCCCTGGGAAGCCGTCGGGCTGAAGGTGATCGCCGACATGGCCGGCCCCTACTCGAGCGCCGGCGTCAGCGGCCTCGACCACAAAGCCTACGTGCAGAGGGTTGTCAACTTCGTCCGCGAAAACCCGCACGTCTACGCGATCGAGGTGCTCAACGAGCCCGGCGGCAACTGGTTCTGGGGCGGCAGCTCCGAATCGGCGACGAACCGCGAAAGCTACGCCAAGCTGCTGATCGAAGTCCACGATGCGCTCGCGGCCAACTTCGGGGCAGCGCGGCCGCTCGAGCTGGCCTCGTGGGACGGCGGCCACGACTCCTCGAACGCGTGGGGAGAAGCCTGGTCGCACAACGCCACCGCGCTCGCCGACGTCGACGGCGTGACGAGCCACCCCTACGGCGGGACGGGCAGCCGGGCCGCCGCGATCCTCGGCAACCGGCGGCTGGTCGAAGCGGCCCACGCGGGCTCTCACAAGCCGATCTACATCACCGAGGTCGGCTTCCCGACCAAAGGCCCGACCGGCGACTCCCTGCAGTACACCGAAGTCGAACAGGCGTGGGCGCTCTACCAGTTCGGCAAATGGGCGCGCGGCACCGGCTACGTCGCCGGCGTGACGTTCTACGGCTACCGGGACGGGACCGAAGGCGGCGGGTACGGCGTCGAGACCCACAAGGGCGCGAAGAAGCTCGCCTTCACCGCGCTGCAGGAGCTGCGCGAAAGCCTGCCCTGCACGTCCTGCTCGTAGTGCCGTCGTGCCGCTACGCGGCGCGCTCGGCCGCGTCGGATCCTTGACGATCTCCCGCCATTCGCGGTCCTGGAGAGCCTGCCGCGACGTTCGGCCGCCGCGCGGGCGGGTAAACATAGGGGCATGAGCAGCCACAGCTACCGGCCGCGGGCATCGCCGCGACGCACGGAGCCCGGGGGCGGGCGGGCATGATCCGGCGCAAGCTCCAGCGACGCCACGTCGACCTGCACGGCAACCGGCTCGCGTACCGCACCGCCGGCGAGGGGCCCGTGATCCTGCTGATCCACGGCATCACCTCGGACTCGACCGTCTGGGACCGGGTCGCGCCGGGGCTGGCGCGCTCGCACACGGTGATCGCCCCGGACCTTCCCGGTCACGGGCGCTCGGACAAGCCCAAGGGCGACTACTCGCTCGGCGCCCACGCCTGCTGGCTGCGTGACCTGCTGCTCGCCCTCGGCCACCAGCGCGCGACGCTCGTCGGCCATTCGCTCGGCGGCGGCATCGCGATGCAGTTCTCCTACCAGTTCCCGGAGATGTGCGAGCGGCTCGTGCTCGTCGACAGCGGCGGTCTCGGGCGCGAGGTCAGCGTGCTGTTGCGGGCGGCGTCGCTGCCCGGCTCGGAATTCGTGCTGCCCGTGCTCGCCGCCTCGCGGCTGCTCGACGCCGGCGCCCGCATCGGCGGCGTGCTCGACCGCATCGGTCTGAAGCTCGGGACGGACGTCGAGCAGATGGCCCGCGGGCACAACACGCTCTCGGACGCCGCCAGCCGCTCCGCCTTCCTGCACACGCTGCGCGGCGTCGTCGACCCGGCCGGGCAGCGCGTCGACGCCACCAACCGCCTCTACCTGGCCGAGCTCCTGCCGCTGCTGTTGATCTGGGGCCAGCGCGACTCGATCATCCCGGTCTCCCATGGCCGCGCCGCCCATGCAAGGCTGCCCTCGAGCCGGCTCGAGGTGCTCGAGCGCTCCGGGCACTTCCCCCAGCTCGACGAGCCCGAGTGCTTCCTGGAGGTGCTGCTCGACTTCTTGGAGGAGACCGAGCCGGCGAGCATCGCCGCGCCCGGCGGGGTCGGTGGGGAGGGGGGGCAGGGCCCCCTGCAAACGGCGGGCTAGGTGTAGAGCGGGCGGGCGCCGGCGCTCTCGAGGCGCGGCGCGCCTAGGCCGCGGCCTGCGTGGCCCAGTCGCGGTAGAGCTGGTAGTAGCGCCCTTCGGCGGCGATCAGCTCGTCGTGGGTGCCCTGCTCGGCGATGTGGCCATGCTCGAGCACGACGATCCGCCCCGCCTGGCGGATCGTCGAAAGACGGTGGGCGATCACGATCGCGGTGCGCCCTGCCAAGCAGCCGTCGCAGGCCCTGCTCGATGCGCGCCTCGGACTGCAGGTCGACGTTGGAGGTGGCCTCGTCGAGTACGAGGATGCGCGGGTCGGCGATCAGCGCCCGGGCGAATGCGATCAGCTGGCGCTGCCCGGTCGAGAGCTGTGCGCCGCGCTCGCCGACTTCCGTGTCGTAGCCGTGCGCCAGCTCGGCGATGAACTCCTCGGCTCCGACCGCCGCCGCGGCCTCGCGTATCTGCTCGGCGCTCGCACCGGGCCGCCCGAAGGCGATGTTCTCGGCGACCGTGCCCGCGAACAGGAACGCCTCCTGCGGCACGATCCCCATCTGCGAGCGCAGCGAGCGGCTCGAGACGTCGCGCAGGTCGTGGCCGTCGACCAGCACCCGGCCCGAGGTCGGATCGTAGAAGCGCGCGACGAGCTTGGCCATCGTCGACTTGCCGGCGCCGGTCGCGCCGACGAGCGCCACGGTCTGGCCCGGCGGGATCGCCAGGTCGACGTGCTCGAGCGCCAGGATCGGAGCCCCGTCGTCCTGCTCACCGCCGCGGCGGGCGTAGGCGAAGGACACGTCGTCGAAGACGACTTCGCCGCGGATCCGCTCCAGCTCGAAGGCGTGCGGCCGGTCCGTGAGGGTGGGCTTCACGTCGAGCAGCTGGAAGATCTTCTCGAGCGCCGCCATCCCGGACTGGTAGGTCGCGTAGAGCTGCGAGAGCTGCTGGATCGGTTCGAACAGGTTCGACAGGGCCGCGACGAACGCCACGACGGTGCCGACGGTGATGTGGCCTTCGATCGCCTGCACGCCGCCGTAGACGACGATCGCTGCCACGGCCAGGCCCGACAGCATTTCGACGCTCGGGAAGTACGCGGCGTTGAGCCGCACCGTCGTCATGTTGGCGTCCTGGTTGTCGCGGTCGAGCAGCGTGAAGCGGTCCTCGTGCGCGCGCTCCTGGGCGAAGCTGCGCACCACCCGCACGCCGGAGAGGCTCTCCTGCAGATCGGCGGTGATCGCGCCGATCGTCTCGCGCGTGCGGCGGAAGGCGCCGGCGGAGACGATCCGGAACCACAGCGAGCCGATCAGCAGGAGCGGCAGCACGAGGAAGGTCAGCAGCGCGAGTTTGGGGTCGAGGTAGATCAGGATCCCGATCGTCCCGATCAGCGTCAGCCCGGCCTGGAACAGCGTCACGACCGAGTCCGTGACGAGGCTGTCGAGCGCCTCGACGTCGTTGGTCATGCGCGAGATCAGCACGCCTGCGGGCCGGCTCTCGTAGAAGCCGATCGGCAGCGTCTGCAGGTGCGTGAAGATCCGCAGGCGCAGGTCGGCCAGCGCGCGCTGGCCGACCCAGCCGACGAGGTAGGTCTGCACGTAGGTCATCGCCCACACGAGCACCGCGGAGACCAGGAACGCGATCACGACGATCACGAGCGCCTTGGTGTCGCCCTGCACGATGCCGTGGTCGATCGCGGCTTTCGCCAGCAGCGGCGGCGCCAGCGTCGCGGCGGTGCCGATGACCAGCGCGCCGACCATCACCAGCGCGCGCGCCCGGTAGGGCCGGATCAGCCCGAGCAGGCCGCGCAGGCTGCGCGCGCGCGTGCCGCGGCTGGCGCGCGCGCCGTCCCACTGCGCTCCGGGGCCGCGCCCGACCATCGGGCTCACAGTCCGCTCACCTCCGGTTCGCGCGGCTTGCGCGTCAGGAACACCTGGTCCGGCAGTCCCTTCTCGACGATCTCCCGATAGAGCTCGGAGGCCTCGAGCAGTTCCTCGTGGTCGCCGTGCGCGATCACCCGGCCGTGGTCGAGCACGACGATCTCGTCCGCCAGCGAGATCGTCGAGAGGCGGTGCGCGATCACGAACGTCGTGCGTCCTGCCATCACCTCGTCGAGCGCGAGCTTGATCTCGCGCTCGGTCGAGGCGTCGACCGAGGAGGTCGCGTCGTCGAGGATCAGCACGCGCGGATCGGCGACCAGCGCCCGCGCGATCGCGAGCCGCTGGCGCTGCCCGCCCGACAGCGAGAGCCCTCGCTCGCCGACCCTCGTGTCATAGCCCTGCGGCAGGCTCCTGACGAAGCCGTCGGCCTGCGCGCGCCGCGCCGCCTCCTCGATCTCCTCGCGCGGCGCGTCGGGACGTCCGTAGGCGATGTTCTCGGCGACCGTCGCGGAGAACAGGAACGGGTCGTCGCTGACGATCGCGACTGCCTGACGCAGCGGCTGCAGCTGCAGCTCGCGGACGTCGGCGCCGTCGAGCAGCACCTCGCCGGCGCTTGCTTCATACAGCCGCGAGATCAGCGAGACGAGGCTGGACTTGCCCGAGCCGGTGCCGCCGACCAGCGCCACCGTCGTGCCGGCCGCCACGTCGAGGTCGACGTCCCGCAGCGCCGCGCGCCCCGCCGCCCGCGCGCCGTTCGCGCCGGCGCCGTTGCTCGTGGGCGCTTCGAGATGGAGCCCGGACTCGCGGCCCCCGGCGTGGACGTAGGCCGCGCCGAAGTCGTCGCTTTCGTCGTAGCGCAGCGTCACGTCCCGCATCTGCACGTGGCCGGTGCCGGCCGGAAGGGGCCGGGCGTCAGGGCGCTCGACGATCCGCGGCTCGCGGTCGAGGACCTGGAAGATGCGCGCGCCCGAAGCCGTCGCGCGCTGCGCGAGGCCGAGGGTCACGCCGAGCGAGCGCATCGGCCCGATCAGCATGTTCAGATAGAGGTAGAACTGCGTGAACTGCCCGAGGCTGAGGTGGTGATTGA
Source organism: uncultured Solirubrobacteraceae bacterium (assembly GCA_963721285.1). Taxonomy (GTDB): domain Bacteria; phylum Actinomycetota; class Thermoleophilia; order Solirubrobacterales; family Solirubrobacteraceae; genus Palsa-744. The sequence goes on from CAVRIN010000007.1 coordinate 217,610, forward strand.
TCACGCTCTGGCCGCCGATCAAGAGCACGGCGGCGAGACCGAGCTGCGGCAGGAAGCCGATCACCGGGTTGTAGGTCGCCTCCAGGCGGGTCGCCACCATCGCCTGGTCGAAGACGCGCCCGACGCTGTTGCGGAAGCGCTCGAGCTGGTGGGACTCGCGCGCGAACGACTTCACGACGCGGACCCCCGAGATGTTCTCCTCGGCGTCGGCGGTCAGCTCGGCGATCCGCTGCTGGATCTCCTGGATCGCGGGGCGCGCGCTGTGCCCGTAGCGCTGCGAGATCAGCACGACGAACGGCACCGGGATGATCGCGATCAGCCCGAGCTTCGGTTCGATCGCGATCATCGCGATCCCGGCCAGGAGAATCGTGAGTCCCGCCTGCAGGATGAACACGAGCCCATAGCCGAGGAAGAACCGCACCGCCTGGAGGTCGACCGTCGCCCGCGACATCAGCTGGCCGGTCTGCTGGCGGTCGAAGAACCCCAGCTCGAGGCGCTGCAGGTGGTTGTAGAGCCGCTCGCGCAGGTCGAATTCGATCCCCAGCGAGACGTGTCCGGCGATCAGCCGCCGGAAGTAGGTGAGGACCCATCGCAGCAGCACGGCGGCGACGAGCACCAGCGCCAGCACCTCGAGCCTGTGGCGGTCGTGGGACCGCGCCGCGAACTCGTGCAGCCGCGCGTGGGTGGCCCCGTGCTGGATCGCTTCGACCGCGAGGCCCGTGAGGTAGGGGATCAGCACCGTCATGACCATCGCCACCGAGGCGAGCGCTGCGGAGATGCCGACGCCGCGCTTGTAGGGGCGAAGGAAGCCGAGCAGTCGATAGAACGTGGTCATAGTTGTGCAGTCAACGAATTATCGCACGCGCCGCGGCCCGCCGCGGGTCGCGCCGCTCCTAAGCTTCGGCCGTGGCAGACATCGAGCCTGCGTCCTCGCCGGCACCGGGAGCCGGGCTCTGCGACAGCTGCCGCCACCAGCAGCTCGTGCGCAACACCCGCGGCTCGGTGTTCTCGCTCTGCAGGCGCTCCCGTGAGGATCCAGCTTATCCGCGCTACCCGCGCATCCCGGTGTTGAGCTGCCCCGGCTATGAGGCCGGCGAAGACGAGGGGGGCGGTAGCAGCTCTCCGTAGACGAAGAACTCGCCGGTGGAGCCGATCCGGGTGCTCCAGCCGAGCTCCTCGAGTGTCCGCTGCAGCGCGGCCGGCTCGAACCAGTGCTTGACGATCGTGTACTCGCGCCCGTCGTTCAGCCGGCGCGTCGAGATCTGCTCGCCGGCCGGCGGGAGCTCGTGGTCGCGCGCCGAAGCGCGCTCGCTGCGGGCGCTGTCGAACATGATCGCGCGCCCGCCGGGGGCGAGCGCGCGTGCCACTTTGCCGAGAAACGCCGCCAGCAGCTCGCCGGGGACGTGCGAGAGCCAGAAGGAGAAGAAGCAGACGTCGTAGCTGCGCTCGGGCTCCCAGGCGAACACATCCGCCTGCACCCACGCGACGTTCTCGGCCGGCACTTTCCCGCGCGCCAGCCTGAGCGCCTCGGCCGCCGCGTCGATCGCCGTCACGCGCTCGGCCTGCTCGGCCAGCGCGGCGGTCCACAGCCCGGTGCCGCAGGCGAGCTCGAGCACCTCGCCACGCGGCGCCATCCGGCGCAGCTCGCCGTCCAGCGCGTCCACCTCGGCGAACCAGCGCGCATCGGCCTCGGCGCCGTGGCTGTAGCGGCCGCGGCGAAACCACCAGTCCTCGTACTCGCCGGCGCGCTGCTCGTAGTAGCGGCGCTGGGCGGCCAGCACCTCCTCCAGCGAGGCCTCCACCTCAGGCGACCGCGGCGGGCGCCGCCTCGCCCTCCGCGTCCGGTTCGTAGGAGGTCACGAAGTCGCGGCTGCGGATCAGCACGAACGCGGCGATCGCGCCGAGGAACGCGATGCCGGCTGCGATCAGGAGGATCGAGGTCAGAGCCCCGGTGAAGCCGACGCGGTAGGCGTGCAGCAGCGTGACCCGTGCCGATCCCGGCAGCGAGTCGGCCAGCGGGTGGACCGCGCCGGAGACGAGCGCCTTCGAGAAGTTCGGCCCCGCCGCCAGGCGGTGTACGACCGGCCCGGATCCGAGCGCCGCCGAGGTCTTGACGACGATCTGGTGCTGGAACACCGCTCCGAGGCCCGCGACGCCGGTCGCGATCCCGACCTGGCGGAACGTGTTGTTGATGCCCGAGGCCATACCGCTGCGCGAGTGATGGACCACGCCGACCGCGGTGGAGGCGAGCGGCGGGTTGACCATGCCGATGCCCGCGCCGGCGAGCAGGAAGCCGGGGATCAGCGTCGTCCAGCCCGAGCTCGCGTCGATCGCCGTCATGCTGAGCAGGCCGGCGCTGACGAGCAGCATCCCGCAGCCGAGCAGCAGCCGGATGGGCACCGTCACAGAGAGTTTTCCCGAGATCGGCGCCACGAAGAACGAGAGCAGGGTGATCGGCAGGAAGCGCAGTCCCGCCTGCAGCGGGCCGTATCCGAGCACGTCCTGGACGTAGAGCGTGAGGTAGAGGAACATCGAGAACATCGAGGAGGAGATCGCGAGGGCGACGATGCTCGCGCCGGTGAAGGCGGGCTTTCGGAACAGGGACAGGTCGAGCATCGGGCGCTCCTGGCGCAGCTCGGCGATCAGGAAGACGACCAGCAGCAGCGCCGAGCCGGCGAGCAGGGAGACGATCTCGGTCGAGCCCCAGCCCTTGTCGTTGCCCTTGATGAGGGCGAAGACGAGCATGAACAGCGCGCCCGAGAACGTGACGAGCCCGATCCAATCGACGCCGCGGGCGTTCGGGTCGCGCGACTCCTGCACCTGGGACATGGTCAGGAAGACCGCGGCGATGCCGATCGGCACGTTGACGAAGAAGATCCATTCCCACCCGATCCCCGAGGTGATGACGCCGCCGATCACCGGGCCGACGGCCACCGCCGCGCCGATCACGCCGCCGTAGACGCCGAAGGCCAACCCGCGCTCGGGTCCGTGGAAGGCCGAGGCGATCAGCGCCAGCGAGGTCGCGAACATCATCGCCCCGCCCGTGCCCTGGACGGCGCGCGCGAGGTTCAGCGTCAGCGGCGAGTCCGACAATCCGCACGCCGCCGAGGCGGCGGTGAACACGACCAGACCGAGGACGAACACGCGGCGGCGGCCGAACAGGTCGGCGAGCGAGCCCGCCGTCAGCAGGAAGGCGGCCAGCGTCAGCGAGTAGGCGTTGACGACCCATTGCAGGTCGCTGAAGCTCGAGTGCAGCGAGCGCTGGATGTCCGGCAGCGCGACGTTCACCACCGTGATGTCAAGGAGGAGCATGAAAATCGCGACCGAGACCGCGATCAACGTCCACCACTTGCGCTCCACGTGCACCTCCTCTCGGCGGCCGCGCTCGCCCGCGCGACGCTGGATGCGCCCCACTATATGAACGGGGCTCGCGGGCGGCGGGGCCGCCGGCGAGGACGGCCCTCGGGCCTCGGCCTAGGCGTTCTGCAGGTGCCGTGCCAGGAACGGCACGGCGTGCTCCCACAGGCGCGTCGCCGCCTCTGGCCGGTAGCTCGGCCGGTAGTCGGCGAAGAACGCGTGGCCCGCCCTCTCGTAGACCTCGGCGAGCACTTCGTGGCCGCTCTTCGCGGCCGCCTCCATCAGCGGCCCGGCAAGCGCCGGCGAGGGGTTGTGGTCCTCTTCGCCGAACACGGCGTAGAGCGGGCAGCAGAGCTGGGGCGCGAGCTCCATCGGCGGGGTCGGGCGCAGCGGGGTCGAGCGCTCCTCCGGAGTGGCTTTGTCGATGAAGCCGCCCCAGCAGTCGACCGCCGCGTCGAGCTGTGCTCGCGCCGTCGCGAACAGCAGCGTGTAGCGGCCGCCCATGCAGAAGCCGATGCAGCCGATCTTGCCGGTCACGTCCTCGCGGGCGCGCAGCAGCGCGGCGGCGCCGTCGAGGTCGCCCAGCACGCGCTCGTCCGGCATCGAGAACAGGCGCTCGAACAGCGCCTCCATGTCGCCCGGGGGCGGCGGGCCGCCTTCGCGGGTGTAGAGGTCGACGCCGAGCGTCACGTAGCCGATGTTCGCGAAGCGGTCGACGACGTCGCGGATGTGTTCGCCGAGGCCGCCGGCCTCGTGGATCACGATCATCGCCGGGCCGGGACCGCCCGCGGCCGGTCGCGCAAGGTACGCGTTGATCTCATCCTCGCCCGCACCGGGGTAGATCAGATCGGAGGCGAGGATCCGCGAAGGGTCCGTAACCGCCCCGGGTACGCCCTCGGGGCTGGGATCGGGGTGCGTCTCGCTCATCGGCTGCGGAGCATGACAGCCGGGCGCGGGGAGCTGCCGGCTCAGCGCCGGGCGCCCGACGCCTCGCCGGGCGCCGGCGGGAACGCGCCCTCGGCCTGCGCGTCGAGCTCGCGGATGCGGCGGCGGACGCGCTTGCGGGTGTCGGTCAGCTGCTCGCGGAGCTTTGCCAGCTCGGCGCTGCGCCGGCGGACCATCTCGAGCTGGCGGTCGATGTGGCCGCCGGCCTCTTCGAGCAGCTCGCGGCGGCGCTCGGGGGAGACGTCGGGGCGGCTCAGCTCGGCGCGGACCTCGGCCCTGGCCTCCTCGTGCTCGAGCACCTCCCTGAGCTCCTCGAGCGTCAGCCCGAGCAGCTCTTTCATGCGCATCACCTCGCGCAGCCGCTCGACCTCGGCCTCGGTGTAGAGGCGGTGCCCGCCCGACGGCCGCCCGGCCGATTCGGGCAGGAGCCCGACTTCCTCGTAGTAGCGGATCGTCCTCGGCGTGGTGCCGGCGAGGCGGGCCAGGTCACCGATGCGAATCGCCCCCTGTGCCTGCCGGTTGGTCGGGTCCTCTGCGGAGGCGGGCATCGAGTGAGCTTTCAGCGGGCCGCGGCCGGGGTCGACTCGGGTGCCAGCTCCGCGAGCGCCGAGGGCACGGGTGCGAGCGGACTGGCCGCCAGCACCTCCTCGTCCTCGACGAGCGCGTCGGCGTCGGCTTCCTGGCTGGGTCGCAGCAGGCAGACACCGGTGCCGATCAGGGAGACCGCGGCGAGCGCCCAAAGCGCGACGTGCATGTTGTGGATGAACGGGTCGAGCTTCGCGGGGGAGAGGCCCGTCGCGAGCCCGGAGAAGATCGCGAACAGCGTCGATTTCGGGATCGAGGAGGTGACGATCGCCAACACGAATGCGATCGAGAGCACGGCGCCGGTGTTCTGCAGAAGCGTCCGCGCCCCCGCGGCGATGCCTCGCCGGTACGGCGGCACCGTTCCCATCATCGCCGCCGTGTTCGGGCTGTTGAACATGCCCGAGCCGATCCCCACGAGCGCGAGCCACGCCGCGCTCTGCCAGTAGGGGCTGTCGACTTGGAGGGTCGTCATCAGCGCGAGCCCGGCTGCGCTCACCGCCATGCCGATCGCGGCCAGCGCGCGCGAGCCGTGGCGGTCGGCGTGGATGCCGGCCAGGGGGGAGGCGATCAGCATGCCCAGTGCAAGGGGGATCAGCTTGACGCCGGCCGTGACGGGCGAGTCGCCCTGTGCGCCCTGGTAGTAGAAGACGAACACGAACATCAGCGCGAAACGCGACAGCCCGTTGATGAACGCCGCGGCGCTCGCTGCCGCGAACAGGCGGTTGTGGAAGATCGTCAGGTCGAGCATCGGTGCGCGCGAGCGTTTCTCGATCGCGACCCACGCGGGCAGCAGCACGACGGCGGCGGCGAGCCCGACGATCACGACCGGGTCGTTCCAGCCCGAGAGCCCGCCCTTGGAGACGCCGAGGACGAGGCCCGTCAGCCCGGCGACGAAGGTGCTCGTGCCGAGCACGTCATAGCCGCGCACCGTGTCGGGCTTTGCCAGCTCGCGCAGCACGAGGCCGCCCCACAGCGCCCCGGCGAGCGCGAACGGGACGTTGAACCAGAACACCCAGTGCCAGGAGATCGCCACGAGCGCGCCGCCGAGGACCGGGCCGAGCACGAGCCCGACCGCCGCGACCATCGTGTTGGCGCCCATCGCGAGCCCCAGTTCGCGCTTCGGGAAGGCGTCGGTCACGAGGGCGGCCGCGTTCGCGAACAGGAACGCGGAGCCGATCCCCTGCAGCACGCGCCAGACGATCAGCTCGGTTGCGCCCGAGGAGAAGCCGGCGCCGAGCGAGGCCAGCGCGAACAGCAGAAAGCCGCCGACGTAGGCGCGCTTGCGGCCGAACAGGTCGCTGAGGCGTCCCGCCATCAGGACCAGGACGGTCGCCGCGATCAGGTAGGCGAGGATCACCCACACCAGCGCGAGCAGGCTCGCGTGCAGCGAGCGCTCGAGGTCGGGCAGCGCGATGATCAGCGTGCCCGAGTTCGTCGCCGCGAGCAGCATCCCAAGGCTCGTGCACGAGAGCGCCCACCAGCGGTAGTGCTCGTGATCGGCGCTCACGCCGATCCGCTTGGCCGCGTTCCTGCCTACCGCCGTCGCTCGCAACTAACCGGTCCGATCCTCTCTCAAAAAAATCAAACTTGACGTGAACGTAAGGATTAATATAGCAACGCGGGCGGGGCTCGCCGGCGCTCGCGCGGGGTGCTAGAACGTACGCATGGAGACACAGCGCGAGCCCGTCGTGAAGACCGATGAGCAGTGGCGCGCGGAGCTGACGCCCGAGCAGTACGACGTGCTGCGGCGCGCCGGCACCGAGCCGCCGTTCACCGGCCAGTACAACTTCAACAAGGAGTCCGGCGACTACACCTGCGCCGGCTGCGGCGCGGTCCTGTTCAGCGCCGACACGAAGTTCGACTCCGGCACCGGGTGGCCGAGCTTCACCGAGCCGGCGGTCGCGGAGGCCGTCGAGCTGCGCCCCGACAACGGCCTCTTCATGCGCCGCACCGAGGTCCTGTGCCGAACGTGCGGCGGGCATCTCGGGCACGTCTTCGACGATGGCCCCGGCCCGACCGGGCAGCGCTACTGCATCAACTCGGCCGCGCTCCAGTTCACGCCGCAGGACGCCGCCGCTGCACCTGAGGGCACCGCCGAGGCGGGCGCCCCGGATCACGACACGCCGGCCGCCGGTTAGCCTTCGCGCATGGTCATGCAGGACCAGGCCAAGCGCCTGAGCCAGCCGCTGCGCTGGGGACGGCGCGAGAAGACCGCGATGGGCGTGTTCGGAGCGATCGCGGCCGCCGCCGTGATCGCGCTGATCGTGTTCGCGCTCTCGAGCGGCGCGCCGGCGCGCGCTGACTGCATCACGCTGAGGTTCGCCAACACGCTGGGTGGCTCCGAAGTCAAGGCGTGCGGGCAGAAGGCCCGCACGATCTGCGCCTCCGGCGGCTACAAGGGCATCGCCGACCAGGTGCGCGAGCAGTGCACGCGGGCCGGTTTTGCCTACCGCTCGGCTTCCTGAGGCCTCTGCGACCCCTCTGAGGCGTCCGAGCACCTCCGGCTCGGGTGTCTCGACAAATGTCGAAACGGCCGGGGCAAGTCTTGGGCAGGCTGGCCCTACCCGCCCCGCCGCGCCCCGGATTTCATAACGGCACTGTCATCGGTGCCCGGGAAGCGCGCTGTGCGCTGACGGCGCCTGTCCACCAAACGTAGGAACGGAGGTAGATGTGAGCTGGGCTTCCTACCCGAGCTGGCTCAACCCGGGCGACAACGCGTGGCAGCTGACGGCCGCCACGTTCGTCGGCCTGATGAGCCTGCCCGGCCTGGCCGTCCTGTACGGCGGGGTCATGCAGAAGCGCTGGTCGGTCAACAGCATGATGCTGACATTCGTCGCCTTCTCGCTCGTGCTAGTGGCATGGGTGCTGTGGGCGTTCAAGATGGGCTTCGGGTCGCCGATCGGATCTGGGCACGGGTTCTTCGACTCCTTCTGGGGCAAGTCGGGGACCGTGTTGTCCTCCGGCGCCGAGCAGGGACAGGCGGTGATCCCGTCGATCACGGAAGGGCCGCCGTTCCATTTCCCTGAGTCCTCGCTGGTCTACTTCCAGTTCGTGTTCGCGGCGATCACGCCGATCCTGATGCTGGGGTCGGTGCTCGGGCGGATCAGCTTCAAGGCCTGGATCCCGTTCGTGCTGCTGTGGATCACGTTCTGCTACACGGTCAACGCGTTCCTGATCTGGGGCGGCGGCTACTTCGCCTTCCATGGCGCCCTGGATTACTCGGGTGGCTACGTGATCCATCTCGCGGCCGGGATCTCCGGGTTCGTGGCGGCGGCGGTGATCGGGCCACGACTCCAACGAGATCGAGAGGTCGACGCGCCGAACAACCTGCTGATGGTCGCGGCGGGGGCGGGTCTGCTGTGGCTCGGCTGGAACGGCTTCAACGGCGGTGACTCCTACTACGCGGGCGCCAACGCCTCGGCGGCGGTGGTCAACACGAACCTCTGCACGGCCGTGGCGATGCTCACGTGGATCGCCTGGGACTACATCTTCCGCGACAAGCCGTCTCTGATCGGCTCCGTCAACGGGATGATCACCGGGCTCGTCTCGATCACGCCGGCGGCCGGCTTCGTGACCGGCTGGGGCGCGATCTGGATCGGGCTGATCGCCTCAACGGTCGTCTGGATGGCGATCCGCTTCGTCAGCCGAGCGCCCGTGTTCCGCAACGTGGACGACACGTTGGGGGTGATCTATACGCACGGGTTCGCCGGGCTCACCGGCGGGTTGCTGGTCGGCGTCTTCGCGAACCCGGCGATGGTCCTCTACAAAGGCCTCAGCGGCGGCGCGGCCGACCTGCCAGGGAAGGAAAGCCTCTTCCACGGCGGCAGCTGGACGCTGCTGCGCTGGCAGGCCGAGGCCGGGCTGTGGGTGATCGTGTTCAGCGGGGTCATGACCTTCGTGCTGTTGAAGGTCGTCGGCATCTTCCTGCCGCTTCGTCTCTCCGACGAGGAGCTGGAGATCGGCGATCACGCGATCCACGGCAACGAGGTCTACCCCTCCGACGTGCCGACCCTCGGCGGGCCGCACGCGCCCGGGTGGCAGCCGGGCGGCTCGGCGTTGCCGGCAGGCGCCGGAGCCTAGGGGAGGTCCGTCCAAAGACGTTGGTCTGCGCGCCCCCTCGGGGGCGCGCAGGGCAGCGACACGTTGGCTTGCGTTCCCCGTCTCTGGGGCGGGCGCGCAGGGCAGCGAACGGTGGACAGTCGACGGCCCCGTCCTTGTGGCGGGGCCGTTGCTGTGCGCAGAGTGTTGTGGCCGGCCGTCGCCGCGGCCTCACCGCGGGGCCAGCTGACAAGCTGTGCGCGAGGTCATGCCGCAGGAGAACCTGACAATCGTGCGACGCGGGATCGAGGCCTTCAACGCACGCGACGTCGACAGCTTCGCCGCGGTCGTCACCGACGACTTCGTCTGGGCTCCGGCGCTCTCGGGCGCGATCGGCGGCGGGGCCTACGTCGGGCGCGCCGGCATCGAGCGCTACTTCCGTGAGAGCGCGGAGACATGGGAGCAGCTGACGGTCGAGCCGCAGGAGCTCCGCGAGGAAGGCGGCGTCGTGGCGATGCTGGGCCGCGCGGTCGGGCGCGGCGTCGGCAGCGGCGTGCCCGTCGAGATGCCGCTCGCCTTCCTTGCCGAGTTCCGCGGCGACCGGATCGCGAAGGTAGCCGCGTTCCCGAGCCATGCCGACGCGCTCGAGGCGGCGGGGCTCGACTAGTCCGTGCCGCCGGCGCGCCTGCTCGAGGCGAAGCGGCTAGGCTCGTCGGCGTCGGTGCCCGCAACAGAACCGGAGCAAGGGGGAAGCATGGCCAGTCTCGACGGGAAGCGCTTCGAGGACCCAGAGGAGGTCAGGGAGTTCCTCGACGGCAAGGGCAGGGTGGAGCTCGTCGACCTGAACGGCCACGCCATAGGTCGCGGCACGTTCGAGCCGGGCTGGCGGTGGTCCGAACACGTGGGGCCGATCGCCGGTACCGACTCGTGTCAGGTCGACCACATCGGCTACGTCCTCGAGGGCCGCATGGCGCTGCGGATGGACGACGGCTCCGAACGCGAGTTCTCGCCCGGAGACACGTTCCACATGCCGCCGGGGCACGACGCATGGATCGTCGGCGACGAGGCGTGTGTGATCCTCGACTTCGGAGGGCTCAAGGGGTACGCCAAGGCGGCCTGACCCTGCTGAGCTATCGTCCGAGCGTGGGCCGCCGAGGCGTTTCGATGTTCGCTCACTCAGCCGAGTGCGGAGCCGTTGGCCGCAGCACGGAAGCGGCAGGCGCGTGCGCTGGCTGAGGGACCTGCGCACCCTGCCGCCGTGGCGTCAGGTGGTCTACTGGCTCGCCTCGATCGCAGCCCTCGTCCTTGTGGTTTGGGACATCGTCGACCAGGGCGCGCAATACACAAGCATCGTCGTGATCGCCTTGGTGGTCGTCGCCACGATCACGCTACGGGCCCCCAACGGACGAGGCCGCGAAAGGCCCTGACGAGGTCGACCAGGCAGGAGCCACCACCGGCTGCTGCTCGTGCCGCGCTCGTCGGTTGCCGACGCCGAGACGGCGAGGCCCACAGGGCAGGCGACCCCCGTGCCGGATCAGGGTTGGATTAGAGTTTGTCCGAAAGCGCATGGCGTTGGGCATCGACCACGAGTCGGGTGAGATCCGCTACGCGAAGAGTGGCGGTGTGAACATCGCCTACCAGGCCACGGGCGCGGGGCCTGTGGATTTGGTGTACGTCGGGGGTTGGGTGACGCACATCGAGGCTGCGAACGAGGACCCGCTGATGGCCAGTTTCGGCGCAGCTTTGGCCAGGTTCGCGCGCGTGGTCAACTTCGACAAGCGGGGGGTCGGGCTGTCAGATCGCGTACCCGACGCGCAGCTGCCGACAATGGAGGAGCGCATGGATGACATCCGCGCCGTGATGGACGCGGCCGGTCTTGAGCGTGCCTCGCTCCTCGGTTTCTCAGAGGGGGGCCCGCTGGCGATGCTGTTTGCCGCCACCTACCCGCGCCGCACCGCGAACCTCGTGATTTGGGGCTCCTACGCGAGCATGGTGCGCCGGCCGGGCTACTCGTGGGGACTCACGCCGGAGCAGGTCGAGGAGGCTGCGCGGGCGTACGGCGAGCGTTGGGGTACCGGGGTAGGCCTGGGCGTCTTCCTCCCGAACCGGAGCGGCGACGCGGCAACGCGACGGTGGTGGGCGCGGTATCAGCGACTTGCGGCGAGCCCCGGGGCTGCAGTGGCGCTGCTGCGAATGAACGCCGAGATAGACGTTCGCGGCGTGGTCAGCTCGATCAGTGCGCCGACGTTGATCCTTCACAGGCGCGGGGACGTGCTCGTTGACGTGGAGCACGCCCGCTACCTCGCCCAGCACATCCCCGGCGCCCGTCTTGTCGAGTTCGACGGCGAGGATCACTGGCCGTGGTCTGGCGACATGCCCCCGATTGTCGAAGAGATCGAGGAATTCCTCACGGGCACGCGCCGCGGGCCCGAGGCAAAGCGGGTGCTGGCGACGGTGCTGTTCACGGACATCGTCGGGTCGACCGAGCACGCGGCCGAGCTCGGCGATCAGCACTGGCGCGATCTGCTGCAACGACACGACGCGCTGGTGCGCGATGCGCTGACGCGTCACCGCGGCCACGAGGTCAAGGCCCTCGGTGATGGCTTTCTTGCGACCTTTGACGGCCCCGCGCGTGGCATTCGCTGCGCTCGCGCGATTCGCGACGGCGCGCGCGAACTCGGACTCGATGTGCGCTCCGGGCTTCACACCGGCGAGTGCGAGCTGATGGGCGAGGACATCGGCGGCCTGGGCGTACACATCGCCGCACGCGTCGCCGCGCTGGCCAGACCATCGGAGGTGCTTGTCTCGCGGACGGTGACCGACCTCGTCGCGGGCTCGGGCATCGCATTCGAGTCTCGGGGTGAGCAGCAGCTGAAGGGCGTCCCTGGCGCGTGGGAGCTCTTTGAGGCGACTGGCTGAGAGCGGCCTCAGGTCCACGGCGCGCACGTCAGGTTCCGCGCTGGTGTCGCCGAGGACGAGGACCGCCACTGCCTGCTGCTCGTGCTCCGCTACTCGGCGGCCGATGCCGGGACCTGGGAACCGGTCCGCTCGGCACTCTCAGGTCGAGGTCGGCACCCCCAAACCAATCGGGCAGGACACCCCCGTGGAGTGGTTCGGACAGTACCCGCCGGGGTTCCTTGACGGGTACATAGCTCAGGCGCTGTTTGCGCCGATCCCGCTCGAGGTGGAGGGCCGCAGGAGGGCGTGGCCCACGACTAGCTAGAACAGCACGATGCTTACACCTTCGTCGGAAGGTTTTCCGGCCAGTTTAACCGAGACTTCCCATTCGACCGTGTTGAGCCGAATCACCTGCGACGTCCAATCGCCCGCTAGAAGGGGGCTAATAACGGTAGTCAGTGCTATTTCCGCAGGATTGCCCACGAACCGGAATCTGTAGCGACCTTCGGCAATTCTGTCTGCTTCGACGGCTCCGCCGCTGCAGTTGTACGAGGGTTCGACGGGCGCAAATGTGCTCGAAATGCTGCCGGGAATTTGCGAAAAGCCCTTCACCTGTCCTGTGTCCGAGCCGCAACTTCTTTGCGTAAACCCAGACGCCGGTATCCCACCGAGAGCCAGTGCGTTGTTCGCCGTCGCCGCAGTCACAGCGTTGGTCGCGTTTGGCACAGCCGCGCCATTCAATCCGGCGATCCCTGACGGTCCAGTGGCGCCTTTGGCCCCTGCGGGCCCTTTCTGATTCCACGTCACGGCCTTCTGGCCGTGCTTGCACTTCTTGCCCGTCTGAAGTTTCAAGACGCCGTTGCTGCCGACGCACGCTTTGATGCTGTTCGACGCTGCCGTGAATCCCCCCGTCGCAGCTATCGCCCCGCCACTCATTGCGAACACCAGCGCCAACGTCGCAGCTACGTTGGCGTAGCTGAGATGCGTCCTAATCCGTTCCATCCCGCCTCCCCCATGGCTCGTTTCGGGAGAGGGTAACGGCCTGGCAGTCCAGGAACGCTGTCCCCTGGCGCTATTGAGCCCTGGGCTGGTGCTTCTCTGGGGTCGGCCGATCAGGCGTTATCCGCGAAGACCCGGCCGTCGCTGACGGCGACGCCCGGACGGCCATTGGCTGCTGCTCGTGGCCCGAGTCTCGGGCGTCGGTGCCGAGACTCAGGAACCCGTCCGCTCGGCGCCGACTGTCGGCAGCGAGGCTCCCAGACCCACCGGGCAGGACACCCCCGTGGAATGGTTCGGACAGTACCCGCCGGGGTTCTTCGCCAGGTACTGCTGGTGGTAGTCCTCGGCGTAGTAGAAGGGGTGGGCCTTGTCGATGGGCGCGAGTTCGGTCGTGATCGTGCCGTAGCCCTCCGTTGAGAGCTGCTGCTGGTAGGTCGCGAGCGACGCTTCGGCGGCGGCCTTCTGGTCGGCTCCGTCCCAGAGGATCAGCGAGCGATACCCCGTGCCGACGTCGGCACCCTGGCGCATCCCTTGCGTGGGATCGTGGTTCTCCCAGAAGATCTTCAGCATCTGCTCGTAGCTCGTCTTCGAGGTGTCGTATGCGACGAGCACGACCTCGGCGTGGCCGGTCCGCGCGCTGCAGACCTCCTCATAGGTCGGGTTCGGCGTCGTGCCGCCGGCGTACCCGACCGCGGTCGTGTAGACGCCCTCGGCTTCCCAGAAGATCTTCTCCGCGCCCCAGAAGCAGCCCATGCCGAAGACGGCCGTCCGCACGCCTTCTGGAAACGGCGGCTTCAACGGGGTGCCGAGCACGAAGTGGCGATCGGGAACGGCGATCTCCTGCTCGCGCCCGGGGAGCGCGTTGGAGGAGTCGATCAGCGTTGTCTTGTCACTGCCAAACAGTCTCATGCGGTCAGGCTAGCGGGTGGCGCGTCTCCGATCTCGTGCCGGAGATTTTTATTTGGATGGGCCGCGCGTCGGGATGCGTGCTGCGGGGCGCAGGTAGAGTGCGCGGCGATGACGGAGCGTTCGCCGGTCAGCTACGAGGTCACCGGGCGCGTCGCCCGAATCACACTCGACCGGCCCGAGCGCGGCAACGGCATCACGCGCGGGCTCGTCGAGGAGCTCGCTTCGTGCGTCGAGCGCGCCGATCTCGATCCGGCCGTGCACGTGATGCTTCTGTCGGGCAACGGCCCCGGCTTCTGCGGCGGCTATGACCTCGTCGAGAGCGCCGAGGGGATGGGATCGGCCGCGGGCGCGGAGGGCCTGGCGGCGAGGGCCGCGCCCGAGGGCTCGCCGCTCGACCCGCGCGTGATCGGCGCCAACCACGACCCCGGCGGCACGTGGGACCCGATGGTCGACTACGCGATGATGAGCCGCAACGTCCGCGGCTTCATGAGTCTCTTCCACGCGGGCAAGCCCGTCGTCTGCATGGTGCACGGCTTCTGCGTCGCCGGCGGCACCGACATGGCGCTCTGCTCGGACCTGCTCGTGATCGAGGACGAGGCCAAGATCGGCTACCCGCCGGCCCGGGTGTGGGGTTCGCCGACGACCGCGCTGTGGGCGCACCGCGTGGGCGCGCAACGCGCCAAGCGGCTGCTGTTCACGGGCGACTCGCTGTCCGGCCGCGAGGCGGTTGAGTGGGGGCTCGCGATCGAGGCGCCGCCGGCCGAGACGCTGGCCGAGCGCACCGAGGTCCTCGTCGAGCGGATCGCGCGCGTGCCGGTCAACCAGTTGATGTTGATGAAGCTGCTCGTCAACCAGACGCTCTATGCGCAGGGGCTCCACGCCACGCAGGTGCTCGGGACCGTCTTCGACGGCATCACCAGGCACACCGCCGAGGGCTACGCCTTTCAGCAGCACGCGGCGCGCGAGGGATTCCGCGAGGCCGTGCGAGCGCGCGACGAGCCGTTCGGGGATCTCGGGCGCTCGACTTTCAAGGGGTGAGGCGGGCCACGACGCGGGCCACGACGGCGGCTCCGGCCGTACGCGTGGCGCCCACGTTTTGCGCGCTCGGGGGGCGGGGGCTAGAATGCCTGCTTCGCGCGGATGTAGCTCAGCTGGCTAGAGCGTCGCCTTGCCATGGCGAAGGTCGAGGGTTCGAATCCCTTCATCCGCTTCGTTGGAGCGCCCGTCGTTGTTGGGCGCAGCAGGGGAGCAAGGTCGAGCAGAGCGATGCCTGAGCGCCTACTCTGCCAATCCCGCGGCTTTGAGGGCTTCGGCGTGATCGAGGAAATGGCGCTGGCGGCTGATCTTTCCGCTGACGATCGTGTTGACGTTTGTGATCGCCAGGTGCGTGACGATGCCGCTGGCGCGGCCTTGCACCTGCCAGTCCATGCGGGAGACCACCAGCTCGCCGCTCCTGAACAGCTCCACAAGGACCGCCGCGTCCCGTCCTTCCCAAGCCTCCCTCAGGCCCTCGAAGAACCGGCGGATGTCTGCTCGCCCCTTGACGGTGGCCGTCTCGACCCACGATTCGGGAGGCGTCAGCTCAGCGTCGATCGCGTACAGGTCGATGAAGGAGTCGAGATCGCCGCGGTTCCAGGTCTCGAACCATCTGCGCACGATCTCCACGTTCTGCTGCGACATCGCCTACTCCCGTTCCTCGGCGAGCCGTTGGGCGGCTGCGCGGGCCTCGTCGACCTCGGAGGTCGTAAGGCGAGTGATCGAGCCTCCTGCACAAAGGTAGACCCATCCCTCGCGTTGTCGAATGTGACCGTCGCTACCAACCAGACGCCCGTCCTGGATCACGACCGCAAACACAACTCCACCGCCGAGGTGACTGACCTCCTCAAGCTCGTAGTCCAATTCGTCGTAGGCGCTGAACCATTCGCCAAGAAAGCCACGGATCGCCGCTCGACCCTCGACGAGGTCGGCCCGGCCATCCAAGACCGCATCCTCGGCGACGCTGCTCATCACCCCGTCGAGATCACCGCGATCCGCAGCCTCAAGCTGGTTGCGCACAAGCTCAACTGGATCGGACGTCGTGGATTCCTCAGACATCGCCCACCGAGTATCTCTTCGCGACGGGAGCGAGCACCCCTCTGGTGAAGGCACCGCGGTCGAGACAGATCGGCATGCCGGGACGATATCCGCGACGCCTCGGTCGACGAGCAACTGAGTGGCAGTTGAGTGGCAGAGAGTGGCGGTCCCGAGCGGTCCCGAGCGTTCCCGAGCGGTGAGGCCGAGAACCGTGATCCGCTCTAGCGAGCGGAAAACCGCTCTACAGAGCCGATCCGCGGAAGCGGGTGCTCGGCTCGAATCCCTTCATCCGCTTCGTTCGATCGGCCTGCGGCCACCCTGCTTCTTGCGCGGCGCGGCCTTGACGCGTGCGCGCTCGGGGCGATCCTTGCCCCCGCGCCGTGGCGCCGGACGCGCTGCGGCATCCAGGCGCCGGTCGGAGCGCAGCCCCGGCCACTCGCACAGGAACCGCTCGGCCTCGCCCGCTTCGAGCGGCCGCGCAAACAGGTAGCCCTGCCCGCTGTCGCAGTCCTCTTCCTGAAGCAGCGTCAGCTCGTGGCGGTGCTCGATGCCCTCGGCCAGCGTCTCGATCGAGAGCGCCTTGCCGAGCTGGACGAGCGTGCGCAGCAGCGTCTCGCCTTCGGGGTTCTCGGCGAGCTGCGAGAGGAACGAACGATCGATCTTCAACGCGTCCACGGGAAAGCGCTGCAGGTGCGAGAGCGAGGAGTAGCCGGTGCCGAAGTCGTCGATCGCAATCCGCACGCCCCGGTCCTTGACGGCCCGCAGGCGTCGCGCCGTCTCCTGTGCGTTTCGCATCAGCGCCGTCTCGGTGATCTCGAGCGTCAGCGCGCGGGGGTCAAGGCCGCTCTCTGAGATCGCCTGCTCGACGACGGCGATGAACTCATCGCCGTCGAGCTGGCGCGCCGACACGTTCACCGCCACGCCGATCGGGTGGCCGGCCTTCCGCCAGGCGGCGCCCTGGGCGCAGGCGTGCTGGAGCACCCAGCGCCCGACCGGCACGATCAGCCCGCTCTGCTCGAGCTGCGGGATGAAGTCGTTGGGTTGGACGAGCCCCCGGCTCGGGCTGCGCCAGCGGATCAGCGCCTCGACGCCGGTCGGGTTCATCTCGCGAAGGTCGAACGTCGGCTGGTAGACGAGGAAGAACTCCTCGCGCTCGATCGCCGCCCGCAGGTCCTGCTCCAGCGCGACCTGCCGCTGGACGAGATCCTGCATGCCCGACTCGAACTCGACGCAGCGGTCCTTGCCTTCGAGCTTCGCTCGGTGCGAGGCGATCTCGGCGTCGCCCAGCAGCTGCTCGGCGCTGCTGCGGGTGCCGGAGGCGACGCCGATGCTCGCGGTGACCGCGAGTTCGCTGCTGCCGACCGGGAAGGGCGTGCGCAACGCTTCGAGCAGGCGTTCGGCGATCAGCTGCGCGCCGGCGCCGAGCGAGGCCTCCTCGGCCACCACGACGAACTCGTCGCCGCCCAGCCTTCCCAGTGCGTCCGTGTCCCTGACGAGCCCGTCCAGCCGCGCCGCGACGCCGCGCAGGAGCTCGTCGCCGGCCCCGTGGCCGAGCGTGTCGTTGACGACCGTGAAGTTGTCGAGGTTCACGTGCAGCGCCGCGACCGGGCTGCTGTTGCGGCGCGCGCGGCTCAGCATCTGCTCGGTCCTGTCGAGGATCAGCGCGCGGTTCGGGAGGCCGGTCAGCTGGTCGTGGCTGGCGAGGAAGGCGAGCTGCTCACCGCGGCTGTCAAGCTCGGCGTCCTGGCGGATCCGCTCCGTCTCGAAGACCTCGCACATCCTCACGAGCGTCACGTCGAGCGTGGCCTGCGCCATCGCGAGCGCGCGACGGCGCGCGCGATCGGTGACGCCGTGCTCGGCGGCCGCTTCGCGGAGCACGTCCCCGACACTGTCGCGCCAGCGCAGGCAGCGCTTCGTGACCTCGTGCAGCGGCGCCTCGCGGTGCGCGGCCAGCTGCCCGAACAGCTCGAATGCTTCGCGGGCGGCGTCGCTGCCGTCCTCCGGCCGCCCGCCCGACATCCAGTCTGCGACGGTGACGGTCGCGATCGTGCAGATCCGCTCCAGGCTGTCATCGACCTGCGGAGACAACTCGCCGTGCGCCTCGGCCGTACGCTCGACCACCAGCTCGAGCACGCGCGGCGCCCGCGCGCGCAGAGCCGAGCCGAGGATACGAACCTCCTGGGCAAGTCGCTCTCTCTCGTCGTTTCCGGAAGCGGGCACGGGTCCTACACCCCCCGGGCGCCGCTGAGCTGATCCTTCATCTCACCTCCACCGTCGGCCAAACCCGAACTCGGCTTGAGTTCTGCTGGACGCAACGTCTGCCCGCAATACCGGGCGCACACTGATCTGCGACCGCTCCGGGGCGATGTCGCGCACGAGGAGATCAGGACGCGCGGCCGGTGCGCAGCGCGAGCGCCTCCTCGATGTCGCCCGGGCTCACGCGCTCTCGCCCCGCGAGGTCCGCAATCGTGCGGGCGAGGGCCAGCGCGCTGTGCTGGCCGCGCGGGCTGAGCAGCCCGGCCCGCCTGGCGCGCTCCAGCGTGCGCTCGCCCTGCGCGTCGACGCGCACGTGGCGGGCGAGCGAGCTCGCGTCCAGCTCGGAGTTGAGCGAGATGCCCTCGCCGGCGAGCCGCTTGCGCTGGCGCTCGCGCGCGCTCGCAACGGCGCCTCGGGCCGCGGCGCTGCTCATCGCGCGCGGCCCGGTCGTGGCGCCGCCCTCGATCGCGACGCGCAGGTCGATCCTGTCGAGCAGCGGGCCGCTCACGCGCTGGCCATGGCGCTCGAGCTCCCGCGCCGAGCAGCGACAACGACCGCCCGCGCCGGCGCCGCACGGGCACGGGTTGGTGGCGCACACGAGCATGAAGCGGGCGGGCCTCACGACGGACCGGCCGGCGCGCGCGATCGCCACACGGCCGTCTTCGAGCGGCTGGCGCAGTGCCTCCAGCGCGCTTCGCGAGAACTCGGTGAGCTCGTCGAGGAACAGGACACCGCGATGAGCCATCACGGCCTCGCCCGGCCAGCCGCCGGGCGCGCCGCCGACGAGCCCGGCCGCGGTCGTCGTGTGATGCGGGGCGCGGAACGGCCGGCGCCGGTCCGGCGATCCCGCCCCCGCCCGAGAAGGGCTGCCGATCCGCGCCAGCTCGACCGCCTCCGCGCCGTCGAGCGGCGGCAGGATCCCCGGCAGGCGCCGGGCGAGCATCGTCTTGCCGACGCCGGGCGGACCCCTCAGCAGCAGGTTGTGCCCACCGGCCGCCGCGATCAGCAGCGCACGGACGCCATCGGGCAGGCCGCGAACGTCCGCGAGCTCAGGCTCGCGCGTACCGGCATGCTCCGCCTCGCCCGGCCCTCCCGATACGTCGTGAGCCGCGAAGCGCGGCGGAGGCGGGTCCGCCGGGCCGCCCCGCAGGAGCCGGGCAGCGCTGCGCAGCGAGCGCAGCGGCGCGATCTCGAGCCCCTCGACGAGCGCCGCGGCGTGGCTCGCCGGTGCCGCGACCGCCAGCACCGCGAGCCGGGAGCGGCGTGCCGCGTCGGCGACCGCGAGCGTTCCGTGCGCCGGGCGCAGGCTCCCGTCGAGCCCGAGCTCGCCGAACATCGCGATCATCCGCAGCCGCTCGGCCGGAACCTGCCCGGTCGCGGCGAGGATCGCGCAGGCCAGCGCCAGATCGAGACCCGGCCCGGCCTTGCGCAGGTCCCCGGGCGCGAGATTGGCGGTGATGCGCCGCGGTGGCCACTGATAGCCGCTGTTGCGGATCGCGGTCTGGATCCGCTCGCGCGCCTCGCGCACCGCGGCGTCGGCAAGGCCCACGATCGTGAAGGCCGGCAGGCCGGAACGGACGTCGACCTCGACGATGACGTGACGGGCCTCGGGACCGTCCAGCGTGAACGTGTGCGCCTGGGCGACCATCGCAGCGTGCCGGCGCTCCGGCCGGAGCGGGGCGCCGCGCCGGCCGAGGCTACGGGCCACCTGCGATGGGACGCGCGGCCGCGTTCGAGGGGCGGCCGACCCGGGCCGGAGGGAGCGGCCCGGGCCGGTGTCGGCCCTCCATGGCAAGTCTGTGGCTAGAGGCCTTCGGGATGCCGGACGACGAAGCCGGAGGTCGAGGCCATGCCGCCCGACCACCGCGAACCGGATTCCGACAGCGCGACCGTGTCAAAGCGTTTGCCGTCGATGACCATGAAGGCGTGTCCGGAGTTGGCGTAGATCGTGATGTGCTGGCCGGGTCCGGGTGCGCCGAAGGACTCCAGCGAGGTCGAGTCCTCGGGTGAGCTCAGCAGACCGCCGCCGTGCAGGGCGTAGGAGACCGAGCCCGAGCAGTCGTAGCCGCTCGAGGAGAACGAGCCGTGGCCACCGCCGAAAACGTACGGACGGGTCGCGATTTCATCGGCCGCGGCGATCACCCGTGCAACTATCGACGACCCACCGGACGACGAGCTGCTTTCGCCGCCTTCGGAGGAACCCGAGTGCATCACCGCCGGCGAGGGCGTCAGCGTCCCCTCGCTGTGGATGCCGAGCAGGGACCACGTTTCAGGCCCGACCACGCCATCGGGGCTGAGGCCGTGACGTTCCTGCAGGCGGCGGACCGCAGCCTCGGTTTCCGGTCCGAATTCCCCGTCGGGGGAGATCTTGAGGGCTTTCTGCAGGCGTTCGACCGCGTTGCCGCTCGCGCCTTCTTCTTCTGAGCCGGACGACGCTGAGGAGGACGCCGCGGACGCGTGGTGGTGGCTGTGGTGGCGGGGCAGGGCCGAGGGGGGAGGCGTGAGCGTTTCCTGGCCGTGGATGCCGATCACGCTCCACGTTTCGGGCCCGACGACGCCGTCGACGCCGAGGCCGTGACGCTCCTGCAGACGTCGAATCGCGGCCTCGGTTTCGGGGCCGAATTCACCGTCGACAGGCAGCTTCAGCGCGCTCTGCAGGCGCTCGACCGCGCTCTGCGCGGAGCCGTGTTCGCCCGTTTCGCTGCCGCTGCTCGTTTCGTTGACGGCCGCGCTCGTGCTCCCTTCTTCTTCCGGGGTGACGCTGGCCATCGAGGCCGTGAGAGCGGTGCCGTCGCCGCGCAGCGCGCCGGCCGTCTGCGGGCCGACGATGCCGTCGACTGCGAGTCCGTTGCGTTCCTGGAACTCCCGGACGGCTGCTTCGGTTTCGGGCCCGAAGATGCCGTCGACGCTGATGCCGCCGAGCGCGCTCTGCAACAGCTGGACCTGACGCCCTTCGCTGCCTTCTGTGAGGACGATCACGTTTTCGGTCGTCGTCGCCGGTTCGGGGCTTCCCGTCGCGTTCGAGCCCTCGCCGCTGGCGATGCTGGCGGTCGGGCCGACGGTCAGCGCGGCGAGCGCGCCGAGCGAGATCCTTTTGGCCCGCGAGCCGGCGGGGACGAACTGCAGCTCGGCGGCGCGGCGGCGCGCGCGCGAGCGGCCGAGCGAGAGCTGCCACGGCTCCTCGTCGGCGAGGTCGCGCAGCCGCGCCGCCGCGGGCGAGCAGCATCGCGACCGCCACGCCGGCGGGCGGCGCGGCCGTGTCGATGCGACGGCGACCGGCCCGCGCGCGGCGGGCACGAGAGCGTTCAAGTGAATTCGTCCAGGGTCCGAGGTCTGCAAGATCACGCGGGCATCCCGACATGCGAGGCGTCCTTTCTCCATCTCCGATTTGCGCCTACGGGGTTAGCTGTCGGGCTCGCGTAACCGTCTACGCTACGCCACACATGTGGCGATTCGCCCCCGCAGCCGACGGCTGCATTGGGTCCCCCGATCCTCCGCCCCGTGGGGAAGAGGACTCGGCACGAACGGCGGCAAGCTAACACATTTCTCTGCAATTTGCGTTACAGCGGCAGGAGGGCAGACTTTCTTGCCGACGTGCTCGGGGTTTTCGGGATTGCCGCAACGTGCGCACAAACCGGCCCGACTGGTCGAATGGTCCGGCCTGGGCGGCGCGTCGCGCCGGCGCCGGCGCACCGCGCGCGTGGCGCTGGTATCTTCGCCAGCCGATGGCTTCCCCCCGGCCATGGCGTGACCATCGAGGCAGGGCTCTTGCGTTGTTCGGCGCGCTGGCAGCTGTCGCCGTACTCGCGAGCGGCTGCGGGTCCTCGAGCAAAAGCGGCACGGCGGGCAGCACCACTGCGACGAGCGTCGCGAAGGCGTCGGACTTCCAGTCGGCGGGCGTGCTCGAACCGGTCCGGCAGGCGCCGCCGCTGCAACTGCACAACTATCTCGGCCAGCCGGTCAACATCGACTCCTACCGCGGCAAAGCGGTTCTCGTCACGTTCGTCTACACCCACTGTCCGGACGTGTGCCCGCTGATGATCTCCGACCTGCACATCGCACAGCACCTGCTCGGCAAGGAGGCCTCCAAAGCGCAGGTCATCGCCGTCTCGGTCGACCCCAAGGGCGACACGCCCAAGACGGTCGCGAAGTTCGTGGCAGCGCACCAGATGACGGGCAAAATGCAGTACCTGATCGGCAACACGAAGGAACTGGCCGCTACCTGGAAGGCGTGGGGCGTGGGGCAGGAACGCGACGCGGGCAACCCCGACCTGATCGAGCACTCGGGGCTCGTCTACGGGATCACCGGCTCGGGCAAGCGCCTGACGATCTACGCGGCCAACTTCAAACCGGCGCAGATCGCTCACGACGTTCCGCTGCTGGCCTCCCAGTAGGGACCGGCAATGAGCCGGGGGCTGCGACTGGCGGTGACGATCGCGCTGGGCTGCGCGGCGATCGCGGCGCTGGCCGTCTTCGGCCTGAAATCAAGCGGGACCTCGAAACGCGGCAAGCAGGCCCCCGCGCTGCCGCGCGAACACCTCGGCGGGGCGGCGGTGACGCTGCCGAGCCTGCTCGCGAGCGCCCACGGCCACCCCGCGCTGGTCGTCTTCTGGGCGAGCTGGTGCGAGCCTTGCATCCGCGAGGCGCCGGCGCTGGAGCACTTCTCGCAGAGCGCGGAGGGGAAGGGCAGGATGGTCGGCGTCGATTGGAGCGACGCGCGCTCGGGGGCGACCGCGTTCATCCGCCGCTACGGCTGGACGTTCCCGACCGTCCGTGACGGCGAAGGCCTCGTGGGCAACAGCTACGAACTCACCAGCCTACCGACGACGTTCGTGGTGGATCCCGAGGGGCGGGTCCGCCGCACGCTGCACGGGCCGCAGACGGAGGGCTCGCTTCGCCAGGCCCTCCGCGCGGTCGAATCGGCCTGAGCGAGCGACGCGCGCGATCCGAGAGCGTGTAGCGTGGCGCCACATGGCCGCGCGTCCAGCGGCCGGGGTGTCACGCGGAAGGAGAGGCGCATGAACGGCGACGGGACGGTGCTCGTGACGGGCGGCTCCGGCTTCCTCGGCGGCTGGTGCATCGTCGAAGCGCTGCGTCAGGGCTACGCCGTGCGCACGACGGTGCGCACGCTCGCCCGCGAGGCGGAGGTGCGCGCCAACGTCGCGACGCAGATCGACGCCGGCGAGCGCCTGGAGGTGCTGCAGGCCGACCTGATGAGCGACGAGGGCTGGCCCGAGGCGGTCACCGGCTGCGACTACGTCCTGCACGTGGCGTCCCCGTTCCCGGTGAAACAGCCGAAGGACCCCGACGAGCTGATCGTGCCGGCCCGCGAGGGCAGCGTGCGCGTGCTGCGGACGAGCCTCGATGCAGGCGCCAAGCGGATCGTGATGACGTCGTCGGCGGCCGCCGTCCGCAACGGCCGCGACGGCGCTCTTGAAGGCCGGCGCGAGCTGACGGAGGAGGACTGGAGCGATCCCGCCGACCCGCACATGACGCCGTACGCTCAATCGAAGAACATCGCCGAGCGGGCGGCATGGGAGCTCGTGCGCGAGCGGGGCGCGGAGGACCGGCTGGTCACGATCCAGCCGGGCGCGATCGTCGGGCCGCTGCTGGGTGCCGACCGGTCCTATTCGCTGGAGGCGATCGCGCGGCTGGTCGAGGGCCGCATGCCGGGGCTCCCGCGGCTCGGCTTCGCGTTCATCGACGTTCGCGACGTTGCCGCGCTGCACGTCGCCGCGATGACGGCGCCCGAAGCCGCCGGGCAGCGGCTGATCGCGGCGGGCGAGTTCCTGTGGTTCTCCGAGGTCGCACAGATCCTGCGCGAGCGCCTCGGCGCCGATGCGAGCAAGGTGCCGACACGCAATCTGCCCAACTTCATGGTGCGTGCGATGGCGCTCGTCGACCCCGGGGTGCGGTCGGTCGCCAACGAGCTCGGCCACGAAGCGAGATACTCGTCCGAGAACGCGAGGCGTCGCTTGGGCTGGACGCCGCGCCCGGTCGAAGAGACGATCGTCGACTGCGCCCGCAGCCTGCTGGGTCAGCCCGTGGCGGCGGCCGCCTAGCCCGGCTGGGAGCTCCCGGGCGGGCGTCAGCCCGAGCGGAACACCTCGGCGTACGGACCACCCGGCCAGCTGTGCATCTCGCCGCGGTAGCGCGCGAGACCGATGAACGCGTCGTCCAGGCGCATCACCGCGCACTGGCTGCGGTAGGCGCGGATCGCGCGCCGCTTCTCGCCGATCACCTCGGAGATGTCGACGATCTCGTCCATGTCTCCCAGCGGCGACCAGATCTCGAAGAAGCGGATCTCCGGCCGCGCGCGGGACCCGTCGACGGCGCGGCGCACGAGCCGGGCGGCGGCGCGGTGGTCGGGGTGATCGTCGTTCGGCTGGGGCGCGTAGACGAGCGCGGGCGCCAGCGCGTCGATCAGCTCCGTGAGGCGCCGGACAAGGGACGGCTTGACGCGCAGGCGGCCGTCCGGCTCCTCCCAGAAGTGGACCTGGCCGATGCCCAGGATCGCCGCCGCCCGGCGTCGCCTCGCGCTGCCGCGTGCGGCCGTGCTCGGCTTCTCCGTGCCCGCCTCCCTCGCCGGAGGTGAGGAACAGCGCGATGATCTCCTCGCCGTCGAGGGCGTGCCGGCGAAGCGTGCCACCACAGCCCACCGCCTCGTCGTCGGGGTGGGCGCAGACGACCAGGACCGTGCTCACGCGGGCCTCGCGAGCTCGGCGTAGGTGGCGTAGCTCTGGAGGTCGATGCCGAGCTCGTCGATCGCCAGCTTGATCTGCGGCGCGATCAGCGTGCGCAGCTCCGCCTCGCGCTCGTGGCGGTACATCGGCGTGTAGTCCTCGCTCACGTAGCCGGGATGGCACGAGATCTCCGTCCAGCCCTCGCGGACCTCCTCGCGCAGGATCGCTTCGAGCGCATCGACGCTGACGTGGTCAAGGTCCGTGACGCCCCACTCCCACTGCGCGTAGAAGTTGCCGACGAACCGAACCTGCCCGTCGCCGCGCAGCGGCACACCGAGCGGAGCGGCGAGCTCTGCGAACAGCTCGCGGACGCCCTCGTCCAGGTGCATGTGCCGGTGGGAGTCGACGTGCGTCGGACCGGTGCCCATCAGATCGTGGAAGCGCTCGAGCTGGATCGCGAACTCCTCCCTGACGGCCTCGTGGTCGTCCAGGTCGAACTCCCTTTCGTCCTCCCCGATCACGTCCCAGTGGAGCCCGATCGCCAGGTGCGGGTGTGCGCGGCTGAGCTCGACTGCTTCCTCGACGGCGGCGCCGGTGACCATCATCGAGGTGCTCGTCAGCACGCCGCGGGTGTGGCACTCGACGATCCCCCGGTTGGTGCCGGCCGAGGCGCCGAAGTCGTCTGCGTTCACGATCAGATGGCGCATCAGCTGAGCCCCACGTCGGCGAGCAGCCGCGCCGCGACCGAGCGCGCCTCGAAGTGCTCTACCGCGATCGCGCGTGCCGCCTCGCAGTGGCGGCGGTAGTCGGAGTTGATCTCCTCGATGGCGGCCGCCGCCTGCTCGACGTCCGCGACCGCGAACAGCCCCTCTCCGGTGGGCAGCGCGCTCGCGAACCCGGTGTCCTGGGTGACGACCGGCTTGCCTGAGGCGAGATAGCAGACCGCGCGCTCGCTGAACCAGCCGCTGCGCAGCCGGACGTTCTGGTCCTTTGCGACGGTGAACTCGCCGCGGGAGCCCTGGATGAAGCGGCGGTAGGCGCCGAACGGGTCCAGTGACATCGCGGCGGGGGAGACCAGCCGCCAGCCGGCATGGAGCATCCGCTCGCGGTCGGAGCCCTCGCAGTGCATCAGCGCCAGCTCGAACTCCTGCTCGCTCCGACGCGGGAGTTCGATGAAGCGCTCCCATTCGTGGTGCTTGGACCAGCTGTACATCGAGCCCTGCCACTCGATATCCGTGCCCTCCTGGCGGTAGTTGCCGATCGTCGTGAAGTAGCGCGCGTCGCGGTTGTAGACCATCGGCCACAGCTCGGTGTCGACCGGCTGGCGGGTGAACACGTACGGACGTCCGTTCAGCGGCACGCCGCAGTCGGGCGCGCCGTAGTTCTCGCCGTAGGTCGCGAGCACGGTGTGGCGGCTCAGCACCTCGTGCATGCCGGCGTCGCCGGCGGCGACTTTCAGCTCGGCGACGACCGGATCGGTCTCGACGTAGACCCTCACGGGCGTGGCGAGGTGGACGTCCTCGCGCAGGGCGACCGCGCCGACGATGTTCAGCAGCGCATCGCAGCCGGCGTACAGCTCGTCGAGCTGCGCCGGGGACATCCCCCAGCAGGCGCCCTCGTGGTCGCTGAGCCTGAAGGCCCAGCGGCCGGCGAGCCCGATCGCCTCCATGCTGCGCGCGATGTGCGCGGCGGCATAAGTGCCGTCGTCGGTCAGCGCTTCGGCGTCAGGGTCATAGGGCCACACGTTGTCGTCCTCGACGTAGTAGACGTCGTGGCCGAGGCCCGAGAGGCCGCGAAGCCAGTTGAGATACAGCCATGTCTGCCCCGCGAACGGCAGGCGGCCCATCATCCCCAGCACGACGAGCTTCAGCGGCCGGCTCACCTGCTGCTCCCCTGTGGGGTATGCAGCCCCCGGCGCGATCGAGCGCCGGCGCCGCTCGATCGCGCGCTCGTAGGCGCTGCTCACGCTCGTCGCGTACCGGTCCTGGGTGAAGTGCGCACGCACGCGCTCCCGCCCCGCCGCGCCCATCGCCGAGCGCAGGGCGGGGTCGCCGATCAGCGTCCCGATCGCCGCCGTCGCCTCCTCGACCTCCCCTCGCTCGAGCAGCAGACCCGTCACCCCGTCCTCGATCGCCTCGGCCGCGCCGCCGGCCGCCGTCGCGACGACCGGCAGGCCGCACGCCATCGCCTCGAGGTAGACGAGACCGAGCCCGCCCTCGAAGCGCGAGGGGGCCGCGAACACGTCGACCGAGCGGTACAGCGCGGGCAGGTCCTCGTGCTCGACGAACCCCAGCAGCTCGACGCGCTCGGCGACCCCGCCACGCGCCGCCTGCGCCCGCAGGCCGGCGGCGACCTCCTCGTCGGCGCTGCCGGCGATCGTCAACGTGAGCCCCGGATGCTCGTCGGAGAGGCGGATGAACGCCTCGAGCACCGTCGCGATGCCCTTGTTGGCGACGAGGTTGCCGACGAACAGCAGCCGCGGCCCGCCGCCGTTCGTGGCGGCCGGCGCGGCCGGCGCGAAGAACTCGCTGTCGACCGCGCCCGCGACGACGTCGATCCGGCCGGGGTCGAGCTCGAGCCGAGCGCGCGTCAGCTCGGCGATGCTGCGGCTCGCCGCCAGCACGCCGTCGGCTCGCTCGACCGAAGTGTCCTCCATGAACGTGCCGACGCGAAGCAGCGGGTCATCGGGTGGCGGCCAGCCGATCTGCTCGGAGAACATGCCGAGCGAACCGTGCAGGTGCACGACGACGGCCGTCGCGTCGTCCTCTGCGCGGTCGAGCTGGTAGGCGAGCCCCTCGGCCGCGTAGTCGGGGAAGTCGACGAGGTCGAACGGCCGGCTCGCGCCGAGCGTGCGAAGGGCGGCACGGACGGCCCATGTGTAGCCCAGCCAGTAGGCCTCGGTGCTGTTCACGGGGAACTCCGCGCCCGGCGGTCGAAGCGCGTGGACCGTCACGCCTTCGTCGTCTCGCGTCGCCAGCGGCGCTTGGGCGGGCATGGACTCCTCGCCCGCCGTGAGCACCTCGACCGCGTGACCCTGTTCGCGCAGCCCGTGAGCCTTCACCCGCGTCTGTGTCCCGATGCCGCCGACGTAGCCCGGCGGGTACTCCTGCGAGACGAGGCAGACCCGCATCAGCCGCCGCCCCGCGGACCGACGAGGACGAGGTCGTCGTCGTCGATCAGCACGCGCCCGCCGGCGCGCAGCTCGCGCGCCAGCCCGGGGTACTCCTCGAACCACCAGAACGCCGGCCAGGCGACGGCGAAGTAGGAGACCGCGGCGGCCCGCATCCGCGCCAGGGCGGCGAGCGCCTCCTCGTCGTCGGCGGGGTTCCCGGCCCACTCGCCTTTCGTCTCCGGGAACGGGATCACCCTGCGCCCGCGCAGCTCCGGCTCGAAACCGAGCAGCATCTCGTCGATCACGGCGATGCGCTCGCCCGCCGGCACGGCCTGCTCGATCGCGCCCACCGCCCGGGCCGTCCGCGGCCACCAGGCATGCCTGCGCCAGGAGCTCTCATCGGGCAACACCCCGTTGCGGCGCGCCGCCTCGCCACCCACTCGCACCATCGTCTCCCAATGCTCGCGCTGGAACGTGAGCTTCTTCTCGAACGGGCGCAGCAGCGAGGTGTTCCGGCCGTGGATCCGGTAGAGCGACTGCGGCTCGATGCGCGCGATCGGACCGAACGCCGGGGCCAGCCCGAACAGGTACTCATCCGGCGAGCGGAAGTAGACGGATTCGGGGATCGGCAGCACCGCCTCGAGGAACCAGCGCGGGTACGCGTTCCCCGAACCGGGCGGATTGGGCATCGTGCCGTCGCTGAGCGGCCCGTCCTGGAAGAAGGCACGGCGGAGGTCGCCCTCGGCCAGCTCCGGGTCCTGGATCTCGCCGGTGCGCCGCCCGGCGGCGTCGACGATCGGCATCGACCAGTGGACCTTGGCCGTCGCGGGGTCGCGCAGGGCGGCGCGGACCTTTTGGGCCGCGCCCGGCAGCAGCAGGTCGTCGGCGTCGAGGAAGAGCACCGACTCGCCGCTGCTGGCCGCGAAGCCGGTGTTCTGCGCGGCGGCCTGTCCGGCGTTGGCCGTGAAGATCGCCGTCACCCGATCGCCGAACGACTCGATCACCTCGCGCGAGCCGTCGGTCGAGCCGTCGTCGACGACGATCACCTCGGTCGGTGCGCCGGGCTGCTCGAGCCCGCTCGCGATCGCCTCGCCGACGTAGCGCTCGTAGTTGTGCGAGGTGATGATCACGCTGAGCGCGGGGTTTTCAGAGGGGGTCGAGCTCATCGCGGTCAGGGGTAGAGGAACCAGTTGGCGAGCCGCGTCACGCCGCTCGAGTCACGCAGCTTGTAGTCCTCCTCGCCCAGCCCGAAGTCGAACCGGCGGATGCCGGCCTCGAGCGCGTCGCGGATGACGTGGGCGCGGAGCACGCGGCCGGGGGAGTACTCGCTGATCGAGGGATCGCGAGACACGAGCCAGGTGAGCTGCGTGGGTCCCCGGATCACGCTGATGTCGAGGGCGGCAGCCTGCCCCTGCCATTCGAGCACCGTCAGCCGCGCCCACCCGTCGCGGTCACCGGCGTGGACGACCGAGCGGACGAACTCGCGGGAGCCGGGCCGGTCGAAGCTCCGCTCGCCCGCCGGGCGCCAGCGCGCCGCATGCTGCTCGAAGAACTTCTCGACGAGGGCATCGAGCTCCTCGCTCCCGGCGATCCGCACCCGCAGCTCGTCGGCCCGGCGCATCCGCGCCTCCTCCTTGCGAACGCTCCGCCGCGCGGTCAGCCGCTCGACGAGCTCCCGGTCGGCGAGCTCGGCATACGGCCCCCCGGGTGCGTCCTCGCGGTGCAGCTCGAGCCCCAGCCGCGTGGCGAGACCGGGCAGCATCGCGGTCGTCGGCGAGTCGAGCGGCAGGTGGTAGAGCTCGATCCCGGAGAAATCCTCGGCGGCGTCACACGCGGCGCGTAGCATCGCCCCGAGGACGGCCTCATCCGGGCGGCCGATGAAGTCGAGGTAGTCGGAGTTGCCCGAGCCGAGCAGCGACACGCTCCCTTCCACGGCGAACAGGGGTGCGAGCGCGAGCTCCTGGCCGTCGCGCTCGGCGAGCACGATCAGCAGCTGCTCGTCGGCGAACGCCCGCCACCACAGCCGCTGCCACTCGGCCGTGAGGAAGATGACATCGGTTGGCGAGCGCGCGAGCAGGGCATCCCAGCGTCCCGCGTCGAGGGCGGGCGCGGAGAAGTCCTCGTGCACGCTCACGCGCAAGCTGGTCGCAGCCGCCGCCCGGGTCATGTCGTCCCACCCGGGATCGCCGCCGGCAGCTCGTGCTCGACGATCTCCATCTGGCGGCGGTACAGGGAGCTGTAGAGCCCTCCCGTCGCGACCAGTCGCTCGTGCGACCCGCGCTCGACGATCCGTCCCTCGTCGAGCACCAGGATCTCGTCGGCGCCGCGGATCGTCGAGAGCCGGTGCGCGATCACGAGGGTGATGCGGCCTTTCATCAGACGCTCGAGCGCGTCGAGCAGCAGGCCCTCGGTGCGCGCGTCAAGCGCGGAGGTGGGCTCGTCGAGGATCAGCAACGGAGCGTCCTTGACGAACGCGCGAGCGATCGAGAGCCGCTGCTTCTCGCCGCCGGAGAGGGTCGCGCCCCGCTCGCCGATGAGCGTGTCGTAGCCCTCGGGGAGGCGCTCGATGAAGGTGTGTGCGTTGGCTGCCTCGGCGGCGGCGACGATCTCCTCCCGTGGAGCGTCGGGCCTGCCCAGCGCGATGTTCTCGGCGATCGTGACCGGGAAGATGAACGGGTCCTGCAGGACCAGCGCGATCTGGCTGCGCAGCGAGTGCAACGTGAAGTCGCGGATGTCGGAGCCGCCGATCGTGACGCGCCCCTGCCACGGGTCGAAGAAGCGCACCAGAAGGCTGGCGAGCGTCGTCTTGCCGGCGCCCGTCGGTCCGACGATCGCGAGCACCTCCCCAGGGTCGGCGGCGAACGAGATCTCGTGCAGCACCGGCCGCCCCTCCACGTAGCCGAAGGTGACGTCCTCGTAGCGGATCGAACCGGCGACCGGCCGGTCGCTCGCGCCGGGGCGGTCGGCGACCGCCGGCTCGATCTCCATGATCTCCATCACGCGGTCGGTCTCGGCCGCCGCGTTCTGGATCGTCTGCGCGGTATGCGACAGCGCTTCGATCGGGTCATACAGCGAGCCGACGTAGGAGACGAAGACGACGATCGTCCCGGCCGTCAGCACGCCTTCGAGCGCGAGCAGCCCGCCGACGTACAGCACTGCCGCCGTGCCGAGCGTGAGCACGAGGCCGGTCACGAACTGGAAGCCCATGCCGGTCAGGGCGCTGCGGGCATACGCGCGGACGGTCCGATCGGCGTGGTGGCGGAAGTGGCGCTCCTGGTAGTCCTCGCGCGTGAACGCCTGGACGGCCGGCATCGCGCCGAGCGTCTGCTCGACGACGGAGGCCATCTTGCCCTCGGAGTCGCGCTGCTCACGCGCCCGTTCGCGCATCGGGCGGCTGAAGAAGCGCGTGGCAAGGATGATCAGCGGCACGACGCTGATGGCCAGGAATGTGAGCTTCACGTCGAGGGCGAGCATCACGACCAACACCGAGACGAGCGTCGCGAGCGCCTGGATCACCGGCAGCACGGCGCCGGTCAGCAGCGTGTCGATCGAGTAGGAGTCCGTCGTGACGCGCTCGATCAGGTCTCCCGATTCGCGCTTCGTGTGGAACAGCAGCGACAGGCGCTGCAGGTGGCGGAACAGGTCCCCGGCGAGCGACCACGTCATGTACTGCCCGAGCGTCAGCGAGGCGTAGCTCGTGACCATCGAGGCGAGGGTGCTCACCAGGAAGATGAGGACCTCGGCAACGACGACCCAGACGAGCAGGCCATGACGGCTGTCGGCGCCGGGGATGGCGCTCATCCAAGCCGGGATGGGCTTACCGTCGATCACCTGGTCGATCAGGATCTTCAGCGGCCAGGGGCGGGCAAGGTTCGCGCCGACGCCGCACAGGGCGGCGGTCACCATCCCGACGAACCCTCGCCAGTGCGGCTTGGCGTAGCGCAGCAGCTTCAGCTCGCGCCGCCACGCCTTCCGCGGTGCCGGCTCCTCGGCGGCGACTCCCGCCGGGGCTGCGCTCAACTCGTTCATGACAACCTCAGCCTTGCGCACCGCCCGCGCTAGCGCTTCGCCGCCCGCTCGACCCCGAGGCACTCATCGCGCTCATCGCGCGACCGGCGCATCTGATCGGCGAGGTGGACGAGGTTCATCCGCGGTTGCTCGGGCTCGGGCGCGACCGCGAGCTCCGGATCGGCGATCGCATGCGCGAGAGGCGCACGCACCGTAGCGCACGCGACGCTGCACTCGTAGAGAACCCGTCCGAGCAGGAGGCCGGCAAAGGTGGCGAGCAGCAGCGACGCCGCCTCGGCATCGCCGACGCCGGCGAGCAGCGCGAGCAATGCGAGCGCCGCGACGAGCACCATCGCCGCCCGTCCGGCCCGCGGCCACGAGCGCACCCGCACGAGCTGCCGGCCGGCGCCGTGCTCCTCGATGCCGAGCCGCAGGCGCGCGCCGCCCAGCAGGCCGCCGCGGACGTAGAGGTCCCAGCGATCCCAGTCGCCGCCCGACCCGACGACGGCGCCCTCCCCCTGGAGCGCCGCGGAGACGGCGCGCACACGTTCCTCGGTGCCCTGCCAGCGTTCCGACCAGAACGACGCCGTGCGCGCGAACGGCAGGCCGAGCGTTCGCAGCCCGCGGCGGCGCCACGGCGTGAGCCCGTGGAGCAGCCTGCCCTGGAGCCTCGCCAGCGGCTGCAGGAGGTACAGGGCGCCGGTGAGCACTCGCATCCTGAGTACCCCCGTGCGCGATTCGAAGCGCGCGCGCGAGGCCCCCAGCCCCGCGTCGGCGAACAGGGCCGCGAACGCGACCCCCAGCAGCGGCAGCGCGATCAGCGCGGGCGACCAGACGATCCCGATCGCCGACAGCACGGCCAGCGCGGAGATCGCCAGATACCACTCCGGCATCAGCGGCAACGACTCGAGCAGCCCGTTTCGGGGACCGTAGAGCGGCTGGTAGAAGGCCGTTCCCCAGCCGCCGTAATAGACGTGCCAGCGCCATCCGCCGCGGTGCTGCGCGGAGCCGTTCCCGTACAGCCGCCCGTCCCAGGCGACGTGGCCCGCGGCGCTGTACTTCTCCGGGTGCTTGCGCTCGAGCATGGCCTCGGCCTTGCCGTATGCACGCTGCTGGCGCAGGTAGCCGCGCACCGTGCGGCGCCGGTGATGGCAGACGACCGCGCCCGGGCTGAAGCCGATCTGGCCGCCGGCGTCGAGCAGTCGCCAGCAGGCGTCGACGTCGTCGCCGGCCGCGCGGAACCGCGGGTCGAAGCCGCCGAGCTCCTGCAGCGCGCGCTTGCGGATCGCCATGTTGCAGCCCGGGATGTGCTCGGCATCGCGGTCGCCGATCAGGACATGCGTCGGACCGCCGGGAGCGTTGGCGACACACTGCGCGACGCGGCCCGAGCCGGGCGGCGGCACGTTGGGGCCGCCGACGGCGGCGTATGCGTCTGACTCGAACGCGACGGCGAGATGCGTCAGCCAGTCAGGATCGGGGATCGCGTCGTCGTCGATGTAGGCGACGATCTCGGCGGATGCCGCTTCCATCGCGGTGTTGCGCGCGGCAGAGAGGCCGCGCTGCGCGGTCTCGATCACGCGCACCCCGTCGAAGGACCGCGCGATCTGCGCCGAGTCGTCGGTGGATCCGTCGGAGACGACGATCACCTCGTAGTCGGGATAGCGCAGGGCGCTCACGCCCTCAAGGCATTCGCGCAGGGTCAGCGAGCCGTTGTACGTGCAGACCGCGACCGTCATCGCGGGCGGCTGCGTCGCGGGATCGATCGGCGGGGTCGCAAACGCCTCGCCGACGGCCGCGAGCGCGGGCTTCGGCGTGCGCTCGCGCGTCGTCAGGCCGAAATCCCAGTCGAGGATCTCATAGCCCCCGCGGTGCCACGAGTCGGTCCACGCGAACACGAACGCGCCGGCGCATCCGGCCTCGTTGCACGCCTCGAGCTGCCAGCGCAGCGAGCGCGCCTGCTCCTGCTCGCCGTTGCGGCGAGAATCGAGGCCGATCTCGGCCATCAGCAGGGGGCGTTCGTCAGCCAGGTTCTGCAGGCGGCCCAGGTAGCGCTCGAGCTCCTCGCGCCGCTCGAGGTACACGTTGAAGGACAGGAAGTCGAAGCAGGACAGCCGCAGGTACTCCGTCGGCGGGAAGTTCACGTAGGTCACCAGCGCGCCCGGGTCCTCCTCGCGTGCGGCGCGGCACAGCCTCGCGAGGAAGCGTTCGATCCGCTTGTGACCGTGCCAGCGGACGATCGACGCCGGGATCTCGTTGCCGATCGAGTAGCAGAGCAGCGCTGGGTGCGCCGCGAGCGGCCTGATCGCGTCGCGGACGGCCTGCTCGATGCCGTCAGCGGCACCCGTGTCGAGGAACGCGATGTGCTGCTCCCAGGGGATGCCGACCATCACGTGCAGGCCGTGGAGCTGGGCGAGGTCCAAGAGCCACCGCTCGGGCGCCGAGTACACGCGCACCGCGTTGATGCCGCAGGCTGCCATCTGGGCGAAATCGCGCTCGACGGTCCGCGCGTCGAAGCCGCCGGAGGGGTCGGAGCTGAACGGCCCGTAGGTCACGCCTCTGACCTGCAGCTTCTCGTCGCCGAGGTACAGGGACTTGCCGCGCACGCGCGGGCGACGGCCCGCGCCCGGCGCGCTGGGAAGCTGCTCTGTTTCGGTCGTGGTGTCTGCCATGTGGTTCGATCCGGGACGGCGCCGAGGCGTCGGACCCGGCCTTAAAACGCGACGGACTGTCCGAAGTTGGCACTGCGCGGCTGTCGCGGGGGCGGGCATTCCGCACGGGCTCCCCTGAACGGCGTAGCCTCAAACCGCGTTTCACCGCCCCTTCTCAACCGATTGCCGAGGCGAGCGTTTATGTCCTCGACGCGATGAGAGTCGTCTAATGAGTGCTCGTTACCTGATCGTCAACGCCGATGACCTGGGCGCCAGCAAGGGCGTCAACCGCGGCATTCTCGAGGCGCATGGGCGCGGGATCGTCACGAGCGCGAGCCTCATGGTCGACATGCCGGCGAGCGAGCAGTTCGCCGCGGGGCAGGCACAGGCGAGCGGTCTGAGCGTCGGACTGCATGTCACGCTCACGAACGAGGACGCCGAGCTGCTGTTCGACGTCGACGGCTGCCGCGCGGAGCTCGAGCGCCAGCTCGCGCGCTTCCAGCGGTTGCTCGGGCGGTCGCCCACGCATCTGGACTCCCACCACAACGTCCACCTCGAGGAACCGCTGAGCGAGCTCTTCCAAGAGATCGCGCGCGAGCGCGAGCTGCCGTTGCGCGGCTTCTCGCCGGCGCGCTACTTCGCCGACTTCTACGGGCAGTGGGACGGGGAGACGCATCTCGAGCAGGTCAGCGTCGAGTCGCTGAGCCAGATGCTGGAGAACGAGGTCGGGCCCGGCGTCACCGAGTTCGGCTTGCACCCGGGCTACGCCGGCGGCGGGTTTGAGTCCTCATACCTGTACGAGCGCGAGGCCGAGCTGCGGACGCTCTGCGATCCCGCGATCCGTGCGCGCGTCGACGAGCTCGGCATCCGGTTGATCGGGTTCACCGAGCTGCAGGGCGCCGCCGCGCAGGGGAGGGGCTGAGCGAGCGGTGGGGGCGACGGTCGTCCTGTCGGCTTACGACGTGCTCCAGTACCCGCAGGGGGGAGGGCACTTCTCCGCGTTCCTGCAGTACGTGTACGGGCTGCGCGGCAACGGCTGCGAGATCTGGTGGCTGGAGCGGCTCGCCGCATCGGGGGACCCGGTCGCCGACGCCCGCTCGGCGGCGGAGATGTCCGCGCGGCTGGACTCGGCCGGACTCGGGGACAGGCTGATCGTCTACACCGGCGAGCGCGACGCGGAGCGCGCGTGGCTGACGCTCGGCGCCGCCGAGGCGGAGGCGGTGCTAGCCCGTGCCGATCTGCTTCTCAACTTCTTCTACGAGCTCGACCCCGAGATGCTCGCCCGCTTCCGCCGTACGGCGCTCGTCGACATCGACCCGGGTCTGCTGCAGATGTGGATCGCCGAAGGGGGCCTGGACGTGGCCGCCCACGACCTCTACTTCACGACCGGCGAGACGGTCGGCACGGCGGCCGCGAGGTTCCCCTCGGGCGGTGTCGAGTGGAACCACATCCGCCCGCCGGTCAGCGTCGAGCAATGGCCGGTCGCGGCCGACGCGCCCGAGCGGGGCTTCACGACCGTCTCGAGCTGGTGGAGCGACGAGTGGGCCTGCGACGAGGGTGAGTGGTACGACAACAGCAAGCGCGCGAGCTTCATGGACTACCTGGACCTGCCGAGCGTCGTGCCCGTAGAGCTCGAGCTCGCGTTGAGTGTCGACGAGAGCGAGGGGGAAGACCTCGCGCGACTCGAGCGCCACGGCTGGAGCGTCCTGCGAGCGGGCGATGTCACGGCAACGCCCGCCGAGTACCGCGCCTACGTGGAGGGCTCGGCCGGCGAGTTCAGCTGCGCGAAGCCATCCTGCATGCGGCTGCAGAACTCGTGGGTGAGCGATCGCACGATCTGCTACCTCGCGAGCGGCCGCCCGGCGGTCGTGCAGAACACCGGCCCCAGCGCATACCTCGACGGCGGCCAGGGGCTGCTGCGCTTCTCGACGATGGACGAGGCCGCGCAGGCGCTGATCGAGGTGCACGCCGACTACGCGGCCCACTGCGCCGCCGCACGTGAGCTGGCGGTCGCGCACTTCGACGCGCGCAAGGTGGTCGGCGAGATCCTCGACGTCGCGCTCGGGGCGGGGGACCGCGCCGCGGGATCGGCTGCCGGGTAGCCTCCGAAGCGGTCCGCGGCGCCGTAGCCGACAGGCCGCCCGGGGGTGGCGGGTAGTAGCGTTCCGCGCATGGGGGTCGAGGTCGACGAGCTGAGGCAGGTCCACTTCCTCGAGCCGCTGAAGGACAGGGCGCTCAAGCGCCTGGCGGCGGGGATGACCGAGCGCTCAGCACCCGAGGGGGAGGAGCTCGTCAGGGAGGGCGAGTCCGGTGTCGCTTTCTTCGTCGTGCTGGACGGCGAGCTGTCGGTGCTCGTCGAGGGCAAGGAGGTGCGCCGCCTCGCCCCTGGCGACCACTTCGGCGAGATCGCGCTGATCGTGCCGGAAGCGAGCCGCACCGCGACGGTCCGCGCCTTGACCGGCGTCCGTGTCGGGTGCCTCAGCACGTGGAACTTCAAAGGGTTCCTCAGCGAACACCCCGAGACGCACTGGCCGCTGCTCGTGACGCTGGCGGGCCAGATCGTCGAAGCGCGCCGCTAGCGCGCCCGGTTGACGACGGGGGAGAAGCTCGAGCTCTCTCGCCGGCTGCTGCGCTCCGCTTAGCTCTACGCGGCGGTTTCCGGTCCGCGACCTTCGCGCCGCGCGCAGGGGATACTGGGTGCGATGCCTCGCGCTCCGGACCTGGCGGGATCCGCGCTGGACGGCCGCTACGAGCTTCTCGAAGTGCTCGGAGAGGGCTCGTTCGGACGGGTCTATCGCGGCCGTGACCTGCGCCTCGGCCGCGTCGTCGCGGTCAAGGTGATCAAGCCCTGGTGGGCCGAGGACGAGGCCTGGGTAGAGCGCTTCGAGCGGGAGGCGCAGCTGCTGGCCCGTGTCAGCGACCCGGGCGTCGTGCGCATCTACGACATCGGCGAAGCCGACGAGGGTCCCTACTACGTCACCGAGCTCGTCGAGGGCGAGAGCCTCGCGGACCGCATCCAACGCGGCCCCCTGCCCGTCGAGGAGGCCCGTGGCATCGCCGAGCAGCTCTGCGCCGCGCTCGCCGGCGCCCACCGGGAGGGGGTCGTCCACTGCGACGTCAAGCCCGCCAACGTGCTGCTGGGCGAAGACGGCCGGGTCCGGGTCGGCGACTTCGGGGTGGCGCGACTTGCCGAGGGCACCTCGCAGCCGCTGTCCGCCACCGTCGCGGGAACGCCCCGTTACATGTCCCCCGAGCAGGCGCGCGGGCGGCCGACGAGCGCCGCCACCGACGTCTACAGCGCCGGGGTCGTGCTCTACGAGATGCTGACCGGCGAGCCGCCGTTCACCGACGGCTCCGTCGTCGAGCTGGGCCTGCGCCACCTCCAGGACCCTCCGCCGCCGCTGTCGGAGGGGGTGCCGGCGGAGCTGCGGGCGATCGTCGAGAAGGCGATGGCCAAGCGTCCCGCCGAGCGCTTCGCCGATGGCGGCGAGATGGAGCGCGCGCTGAGCGCCGCGCGCGGTGCGACGGCTGTGGCGGCAAAGGGGAAGCGCGCGACGCCAGCGCGGGCGCTCGTCCCGCGGGTTCCCGATCAGAGCGAGGAGACGGACGGCACGCGGCGACTCGATAGGGCTGCGCTGTCCACCCGCCCGCTCGACCGCGGCGCGCAGCGCACGCGCGTGCTCGGCGGGGCGCCGCCGGCTCCGCCGTCGATGGGTCCCCGCCGGCGCGGTGGCCCGAGTCGCCGCCGTGCGCTGATCGCGCTGGCCGTCGCCTTGGCGGGCGTCGTCGCCCTGGTGACGGTGCTGCTGATCACCTCCGGCGCCGCTCATACGACCGTCCCCGAACTGCGCAGGCTGCCCCGCGGGGGAGTGGAAGCGCGCGCCCGGCGGCTGCATGTGCGCCCGGTGTTCTCCGAGCGCCACTCCGAGGCCCCCGAGGGGATCGCGATCGCACAGAGCCCGATCGCGGGCAGGCGCGTCGAGGAGGGCGCGACGGTGAGGGTCGTGCTCAGCTCGGGGCCGCCACCCGTGGCCGTTCCCGGCGTGGTGGGAAAGGCGGCCTCGACGGCGGAGGGCCTGATCGCGGACGCGGGCCTGCGTTACTCGCTCTCCCGGGTCCCCGCGCCGGGCTCGATGCCGGGCACGGTCATCAGGCAGTCGCCCGCGCCGCCGGCGAGCACACCACGCGGGTCGACCGTCGCGCTGTCCCTCGCTGAGACGCCCGAGTGGCGGACGCTTACGAGCTTCTCCGGGGAGGACGACGGGAGGTCAGTCCCCTTCCGCATCCTCGGCGATCGCTGGCGCGTCGTCTACGACATGAGCTTCAGCGGGACGTGCCTGCTGCTCGTGATCTGCGACGGCCCGAGCGCCGAGGCCCGCTCCCTGAGCGGCGGCGGCAGCGGGGGCAGCTTCGACCTCGGCGAGGGCGAAGGCCAGAGCCACGTCTTCACGAGCGGTCCCGGTCTGTACCGGCTCGAGGTCTCGGGCGGGCGGGACTCGGCACGCTGGAGGATGAGCGTGCAGGACTACTACTGAGTTCGCTCAGTTGCGCTCAGTTACGGTCGAAATGCCCGGTTCGCTACCCACGGCGGGTACCCGTCTCTAGCCGCCGGCCGCCGCGGCGGCCAGCTTGGTGAGCACCCCGGTCTGCCGCTCGAGCGTCTGCTGGTGGCCGTCGAGGGCATAGCGGTCGGCCAGCTCTCGGGGGTCGAGGTAGCCGACATGCGTCCCCTCGGGGTCCTGCCAGATCAGCACTCGCAGCGGCAACTCGACGCCGACGCGGGGGTCGGCCTGCATCAGGGGGGTGCCGACGCCCGGGTTGCCGAAGATCAGCAGGACGTTGGCTTCCAGCTCGACATCGGCTTTGCGGGCGCCGGCCGCATGGTCGATGCGCGCGAACAGCTGGAGGCCGTGCGCGTCAAGTGCCTCGCGCAGCCGTGCCTCGACTTCGTCGGCATCGCCGCTGGCGGTCAACTCGACCATGTGCGTGTTTTATCCGGTCGGGGACCTGTTCGGGACCTTTTTCCTCCTGGTGGAACCCCGACAGCGCGGAAACCCCCGGCGCGGCAGGGCTTTCGTAAGAGGCGACGACCGGAATCGAACCGGTGTAGACGGCTTTGCAGGCCGCTGCGTAGCCACTCCGCCACGTCGCCGGGTTGGGCCATAAGCGTATCGGGAGGCTCTTCGCGACCCGGCGGCCGGCGGCCCAGAGGAGCCCATCGCCGTGCGCGTAGCGGGGCGGCTCGACCGCGAACGGGCCGGTCCGGATTCAGACCGTTGGATTGACAGCGGGGGCCCGCACCGTTACCTTCCGCACCGCAGAGGGGCTGGTTCGGAGGCGGCGTATCGCGCTTGCGCGGGGTGCATCCCTGGGCGGCTCCTGATGACCATGACCCTGGAGGGGGTCGCGGCCGGGTGGATGCCCGGCTGCAACGACAAGGAATGGAGTCAGATATGGATGCAAAGCCCCGGAGGGCGATCGGCGCTGTCTTCGCGCTGCTGGCCGTCACGGCACTCACGGCGATCGGCGCAGGCACGGCCGGCGCCGAAACCGTCTACAACAACGTCCCGAGCATGCTGCCGGGCAACTTCGCCTCGATCGGCCTCGCGGCGACCTCGTCGACCGAATTCGGCGGTGAGATCGAACTGGCCGGGACGGCGCGCTCGCAGCCGACGGTCACCGTCGTCATGAGCAGCTGGGCGTGTGAAACGGGCGGCGTGTACGAAGGCACGTGTAAAACCGCGAAGCCGATGAAGGGCTTCAAGGTCCCGGTTACCGTTCGGGTCTACTCGGTCGGTGAACTCGAAGAGGGCCCGATCGCCGAAAAGACCAAGACCGTGAAGATGTTCTATAGGCCGTCGTCGAACCCTGAAAAATGCGACACGACGACGTGGTACGACGCCGCGGACGCAGCCTGCTACCACGGGTTTGCGTTCCCGATCGCGATCAAGCTCGGCAAGCTCAAGAAAATGCCGAAGCGTTCGGTGATCACGGTCGCCTACCCGCACTCGAGCGGTCCGGCGCAGTCGCTGAACGTCGCGACCAGCGAACCGTCTGAAGGGACGCTGTCGCTCGGCGCCCAGCCGGTCGAAGAATGGTTCGTCAACTCGACCTGGTCCGGCATGTACTGCACGGGGACCGTCGGCACCCTCGGCCCCGAGGGGGGTAGCTGCTCGACGGAGTCCGAAGGAACCAACTACCAGCCGGTGTTCGCCGTCAGCGCCAACTAGGCGCCCAAGGCGGCTCCCGCAGAGGGGTAGCGAAGGCCCCGTCCCACGCGTGGGACGGGGCCTTCTATCGTCTGCGGCGTCCCTCGCGGGTAGGGGTTACATGTGGATGAGCAGGTCCAAGCCGATCGGGTCGGCGGTACAGGCGGTGGTTTGACGTCGGCGCTAGCCCGCGTGGACGGCTGGGTGGGAGGCGCAGTCGAGGCCGGCGTTCGCGCGCGTCATGGCCGCCGGCTTGCCCGCCTGGGCCGCTGCGCGCAGCTCGATCCCCCGGATGACGGGTCGCTGTGGGCGGCCGGCGAGCCGCCGCCCAGACAGCGGTCCGAGCTGGAGCTGCTGATCGACGGCGAGCAGGCTCTCGCACGGATCGCGGCGGCGCTCGAATCGGCGCGCTCGCAGGTCCACATCGCCGGCTGGCACATCACGCCGGACTTCGGCTTGCGGCGCGACCCGGAGACGATACGGCTGCGCGAGCTGCTCGGCGATCTCGCCGAGCGGCTCGAGGTCAAGGTGCTGCTCTGGGCGGGCGCGCCGATGCGCATGTTCACGCCGAACCGCGCGCAGGTGCGCGAGGCCCGAAGCAAGCTGATCCAGGGCACCGCAATCCGATGTGCGCTCGACTCCCACGAGCGGCCGATGCATTGCCACCACGAGAAGCTCGTGATCGTCGACGACGAGGTCGCGTTCGTCGGCGGCATCGACCTGACGACGCTCGGGGGCGATCGCCTCGACACCCCCCAGCACCCGATGCGTTCGCGGCTCGGCTGGCACGACGCGGCTGCGCGGCTGCGCGGGCCGGCGGTGGGCGACGTCGCCGCCCACTTCGCCGAGCGGTGGCGGGAAGCCGCAGGGGAGGAGGTGCCGTCGCCGGCGGCGGGCGCTGGGCCTCGCGCCGTGCCCGCCGCGGAATCCAGTGCGGCCGGGGCGCACGTCGTTCAGGTCGCCCGAACGGTGCCCGAGCGCATCTACGACTTCGCGCCGCGGGGCGAGTTCCGGATCCTCGAGGCCTACCGGCGTGCGCTGCGCTCCGCGCGGCGACTGATCTACATCGAGAACCAGTTCCTGTGGTCGCCGCACATCGTGGAGATCCTCGCTGAGAAGCTGCGTCACCCACCCGACGAGCGCTTCCGCCTGCTCGTGCTCCTGCCGGCCAAACCGAACAACGGGGCCGACTCGACTCGCGGTCAGCTCGGCGTCCTCGCCGACGCCGACGCGGATGGGCACCGCTTCCTGGCGGCGACGGTCTCCGCCCGCACGGGCGGCTTGACGTCGCCGCTTTACGTCCACGCCAAGATCGCGATCGTCGACGACAGATGGCTGACGGTCGGCTCGGCCAACCTAAACGACCATTCGCTGTTCAACGACACCGAGATGAACGTGGTCTGCTGCGATGAGGAGCTCGCCCGTGAGGCGCGGCTGCGGCTGTGGTCCGAGCACCTCGAGCTCCCGCGCGAGGAGGTCGGCGGAGACCCGGCAGACGTGATCGACCAGGTGTGGCGGCCGCTTGCCAAGGAGGAGCTGGAGCGCCGCCGGCGCCGCGAGCCGGCGCAGCGGCGGCTCGTCGAGCTGCCCGGCGTGTCCCGGCGTTCGAAGGCCTTGCTCGGCCCGCTCGACGCGCTCGTGGTCGACGGCTGACCCCCATCGTCCCGTTGATACCCTTGGCTCCTTCCCGGGGCGATTAGCTCAGCTGGGAGAGCGCCGCCTCGACAAGGCGGAGGTCACTGGTTCGAGCCCAGTATCGCCCACTACAGAAGCCCCCCGTGTCCGCAACGGGCAGATCGCGCACTCCGATGCCCAGGCTTGATTCGACGTGGCGCCCGGGGCCAACGGCGTGGCCGAATTCGCGCGCACTTCGGTGTGGCAGACTTCGCGCTCGCTCATGAGCTCCCCGTCGGTCCCATCCCACCCGGCGACCTCGCCGATTCCCCGCTCCGGCCGGTTTCGGCCGTGGTGACCGCGGAGGAGATCGCGGCGGTCCAGATCCTGGGGGCTCTCGAGGAGGAGGAGCGCGAGCGCCTCTCCCGTTCGGCGGCGGACATCCACCTCGTGCCGGGCGAGTTCGCCGTCAACGAAGGAGACGAACGGGCACTGTTCGCGGTCCTCGACGGGCACATCGAGGTCGTCAGGGTCATCGACGGCATCGAGCGCGTGATCGGAAAGCGCCGCCCGGGCGACGTCTTCGGCGAGGTCCCGATCACGCTCGGGACCGGGTTCCCCGGCGCGTACCGGGCTGTCGAGCCGACGCGGGTGATGCGGATCGACGTGCACAGCTACAACGCGGCCGTCGCCTCCTCGCCCGACGTCGGCGTCGAGATCGCGAGGCTCGCGCGGACGCGGATCGGAGGGCTCCAGGGGCTCGCCGCCGACCCGCCGCCGCCCCGCGCGATCGTCGTGGGTCACAAGTGGGATCCCGCCACCACGGCCCTGCGCCAGTTCCTCGACCGCAACCAGGTCAGCTTCAGCTGGCTGGTGCCGGACGATCCCGAGGCCGAGCAGGAGTGGGGCGGGCCGCTGCCCGCCGGCGACGATTGTCCGACGGTCCGCGTCGTGGACGGCAAGACGGTCGTTCGGCCGCAGCTCAGGCGCGTGGCCGAACTGCTCGGCCTACC
This sequence comes from uncultured Solirubrobacteraceae bacterium, assembly GCA_963721285.1. Lineage (GTDB taxonomy): Bacteria > Actinomycetota > Thermoleophilia > Solirubrobacterales > Solirubrobacteraceae > Palsa-744. Next base: position 260,957 of record CAVRIN010000007.1, read on the forward strand.
CACGGAGGCGGCGCACGCCGAGTACGACGTGGTGATCGTCGGCGCGGGGCCTGCGGGCCTGGCCGCGGCGGTCTACGGCGCGTCGGAGGGGCTGCGAACGATCGTCATCGAGCGCGAGGCCCCGGGCGGGCAGGCCGGGACCTCGTCGCGGATCGAGAATTATCTCGGCTTCCCGTCTGGCGTCTCGGGCGACGAGCTCGCGGGGCGAGCTCTACAGCAGGCACGGCGGCTCGGCGCGGAGATACTCGTCACCCGCTCGATCACAAGGATCGACACGGCCACGCATCAGGTCCACCTAGACGAAGGCGACATCCTGAAGGCGCAGGCGATCATCCTCGCGTGCGGCGTCTCCTGGCGGCGGCTGCCGATCGATGGCTTCGACCGGCTGACCGGCAAGGGCGTCTCCTACGGCGCCGCCCGAAGCGAAGCCTCGAACACCCACGGGCTCGACATCCACATCGTCGGAGCCGGCAACTCGGCGGGGCAGGCCGCGCTGTTCTTCTCGACCCACGCGCGCAGCGTGACGATCCTCTGCCGCGGCGAGTCGCTTGAGAAGAGCATGTCGAGCTACCTGGTCGAGCAGCTCGCGACGCGGGCGAACATCGAGGTGATGTTCCAAACCGAGGTGGCCGCCGTGCACGGAGAGCAGACCCTCGAGGCGGTCGCGGTCCGGAGCTCCGCGACCGGGGAGAGCGCACTGCTCGAGTCTGGCGGGCTGTTCATCTTCATCGGCGCCGACGCTGAGACGGGGTGGCTGCCGCCCGAGATCGCCCTCGACGAGAAGGGGTTCGTGCTGACGGGGCCCGACGTGCGCGCCGCCGGGCGCTGGAGCTCAGACCGCGACCCGTACCTGCTGGAGACCAACGCTACGGGCGTCTTCGCCTGCGGCGACGTGCGGCATGGCCCCGTGAAGCGAGTCGCCGCAGCTGTCGGCGAGGGGAGCATGGCGATCGCCTTCGTTCATCAATACCTGCGGGAAGCGAGCCCTCAGCTCGACGGACACCTGTCCTGACGGAGCCGCGCGCCCGAGCGCGATCACAGCGATCTCCCGTTGCTGAAAGCCCCGCTCTACACCGGCCGCAGCTCGCCGGCCGTCAGCCGGTCGCGCAGCACGAACTTCTGGAACACGCGCAACGCGATCTCTTGGTCGCGTGGCAACAGCCGACCAATCTCAGGCGCGACGACCGACACCGCACACCCCCCTCACAAGGACTAGCGCGCACTGAGCCGGCAACCCTGGTGGTACTACGCGGGGTACCAGCTTGAGCGAGTCTCAGGTGATCTCAGAGCACCTCAGAGCAGCCACCACGGTCGTGCGAGTCTGAGCTGAACGCCAGGTCCGGCTTCGAGCCCAGTATCGCCCACCTCACAAGACCCCTGCTGTACGCGAGCGTCACCTTGAGGCGTGTCGGCGCTTCTTCATCGCCGCCCAGGAATTGTAATTTCAGCGGCTGCTTGACGGCCTGCTGCTGCACGACACATCGGCTCCGCCTATGGCACGACAGAAATCGATATGCGAGTTACGGTCAATTCGCTTGACCCCTATTAGGTCAGGTGGTTTGATCGACATCACCGTCGGGGCCTCCGACGGCGATGGGTAATGCAGACTCTTGGGCGGGGGGGCACCGGCGGGTTGAACGCCGAGGATGTGGCGTCCCGCGGCCTGGAACGAACGGAGGGGAAGCAATGACTGGAAGGATTCCTGCCAGAGCCGCGAGGTTGGCTGTCGCGCTACTCGCGTCAATCGCATTGGTGGCAGTCGCGGCCGGCACGGCAAGCGCAGCCGGGACAAAAACGCCATTTGAAGCAAGCTATGAATTCACGGGTCTTACGGGAGGCGGCTTCGGCGCAGTTCACTGCGTAGGGACGCGTCAGGTCAACCCGAACTTCGCCAAAAAAGGCTGGCCGACCGCAACTCGGGACGTCCAGCGATGCACGAGCACCGACCCCTCCGGCAAACTCATCGCTTTGACAGGCGGCGAAACCGGCACGTGGTTCCCCGGTGCGAACGGCTGGAACTCTGACTACGACGCTGCCGCTGCCGTCAGCGCGGCGTACAAGGTGTCGGGTAGCGACAAGAAGTTCAAGATCGTCGCCTATTACTAAGCCGGTCTGATCGTCGGCTGACTCTATTTCGGCCGCAAGAGGCTGTGGGGCGCACCGTGCGAGGGCACCCCACAGCCTCACCTTTCACATCTGCGACACTCGCCCGCGTATAGGGGGGCGAAGGTCGGGATCGAGGAGTCACGCCAGATGCCGATCTTGACGGTTACCTGCGCTCGCACCCAAGGACGCGGGCGGACACCCGGGCACGAAGCGCCCGTTCGTTGACGCGGGCGAAAGTCACAATCCGGGTCACATCCTGAGTGAAGCTGCGACCACCTGAGGGCACTCAGGGTGCCGGGGAGCACCGTGCCTACGCGAGTTCGAGCCGCGTATCGCCTACCTCACAAAACCCCTGCTAACGCGGGGGTTTTTGTTTGCGGGCTCCCGGATAGAGCGGGGGAGGGAGTTGGCCCGCCGCTGCGGCACGGAGGCTTGGGCTGGCGCCGACGTGCACACCCGGCCGCTTGGGCGTCCGCGGCACCGCGGTCCCCCTGCGCGGACGCATCACCGGCTGCGACCTTCGGAGGCGACACTCAAGCAAGTGCGACGGACGCGTCGGGGTGTCGCGTAGACTGCGCGGCCGAGGAGGGGCACATGGAGTGGAGCATCAAGGAGTGAGCGCGCTCGCGGAGCGGGCGACAGAGCCTGCGCCGGAACGGCCGATCAAGCGGCGCGTGTCCTCGCCGCGGGCGGTGCTGGCCGTCGCGGTGCTGGGCACCTTCATGGCGTTCGTCGACGCGACGATCGTCAACATCGCGATCCCCGACATCGCGCGGGACCTCGGCGCGACGAGCCTCAGCAGCGTCTCGTGGGTGCTCAACGCCTACAACATCGTGTTCGCCGCCTTCCTCGTCGGTGGCGGGCAGCTGGCCGACCTACTCGGCCGCCGGCGCGTGTTCATTCTGGCCCTCGTCACCTTCACGGCGGCGTCGGCGCTGTGCGCCGTCGCGCCGACGCTGGGCCTGCTGGTCGCTGCGCGCGTCGCGCAGGCGGCAGGCGCGGCGATGCTCGTGCCGAGTTCGCTGGCGATCGTGCTCGACGCGAACGGTGACGACGAGCGCATGCACGCGGTGGCGATGTGGGCCGCCGTCGCCGCGCTCGCCGCCGGCATCGGCCCGCCGCTGGGCGGGCTGCTGATCACCGCCTCGAGTTGGCGGCTGGTATTCCTCGTGAACATCCCGGTCGGGCTGGTCGCGCTCGTACTGGCCAAACGCGTGCTCGTCGAGAGCAGGGCTCCGGGCCGCCGCCGCGTTCCGGATCTGCTCGGCGGCCCGCTGCTAGCCGCCACGATCGCGACGCTCGTGCTGGGCATCGTCAAGGGCCCCGAATGGGGATGGGCCAGCGTTCAGGTGCTCGCCTCCTTCGCCGCCGCCGCTCTCCTCGGTGCCTGGTTCGTCGTGCGGACGAGCCGCCACCGCACACCGGTGGTCGACCTCGCGCTGCTGCGCGTCAGGTCGTTCGCGCGTCAGCAACGGCGTGACCATCGTGATGGCCGCCGGCTTCTACGCCTACACGCTCTGCAACGTCCTGTTCCTGACTGGCGTGTGGCGCTACTCGATCCTTCATGCGGGCCTCGCGCTCACGCCCGGCCCGCTGACGGCGATAGCCGTTGCGCCTTCGGCGAGCCGCGCTGTCGGCCGCTACGGCCACCGGCGTGGTGGTCGTCCCGGGCGCGCTCGTGTGGGCCGGCGGGATGGCCTTCCTGGTGTCGCGCGCCGGCGTGCACCCCGACTTCCTGGGCACGTGGCTGCCGGCACTCGTGATTCTCGGCGTCGGTGCAGGGCTCACCTTCCCGACGCTCAGCGGCGCGGCAGTCGCGTCGGTGCCCGGGACGGGCTTCGCGCTGGCGACCGCGCTGAACTCCGTGGCCCGGCAGGTCGGCGCGGCGCTCGGCGTGGCCGTCCTGATCGCGATCCTCGGCACGCCCGAGGTGCTCGACCCGCTCCCCGCTTTCCGCCATGGATGGGGCTTCGCAGGCGGCTGCTTCCTCGTCGGCGCGGTGCTCTGTACGGCGCTCGTCGTGCGCCGTACCGCCCAGACGCCCGCGGCATCCGCCGGTAACGGGCGCGCGGCTGGCGCGGACCTCGATGAGCTCGCCGGCGAGCACGCACTACCCAGCCTCGACGAGTCCGAGGGGCACTACGCACACGTCGAACCGCAGACGACCGCCGAGTTCCTGCGCGGCGCCGAGGTCTTCGCGGGCCTGCCGTCGACGCTGCTCGAGGAGCTCGCGACGCTCGCGCAGCCGGTGGAGCTGCGGCGGGGCGAGTGGCTGTTCCGCGAAGGCGAAGAGCCCGACGGCGTGTATGTCGTGCGCGTCGGGCACGTCGAGGTCCTCAAGGAGGACACAGGGTCGCCGAGCAGAATCAACTCGCTGACCCGCGGGGCGGTGCTGGGCGAGCTGGCGCTGCTCAGCGGCACCCCCCGCAGCGCCTCTGTGCGGGCGCTGCGCGACAGCGAGCTGCTGGCGATCGAGCGGGAGGGGTTCCAGGCGCTGCTCGGCTCGAGCCCGCAGCTGGCGCTCGGCCTCACGAGGGTGCTGAGCGGCCAGCTGCAGGCCTCTCGCGGGGCGCCACCCGAGCGCCGCGCGCGCCCGGTGACGATCGCGCTTCGCGCGCTCTCGCCCGGGCTGCCGCTGCTCGAGGTCGCGGACGAGCTCAGCTGGACGATGTGCCACTGGGGTCGAGTCGCTGTTCTCTACGCCTCACAGGAGGATCGCGGAAACGGCGAGGCGCGGTCCGACGCCGTGGCGCGCTTCGCGCCGCTCGTCGAGCGCTGCGAGGAGGAGCACGAGCAGGTGCTCCTCCTGTGCGGAGGTGGCGACGCCTGGGAGGAGTTCTGCCTCGCGCGGGCCGACCGCGTTGTGGCTGTCGTCGACGCCGAGGGCGACGCCGCGGCGGCCGCCGATCGCGACCCCGAGGGCTCGCGGCGACTCGCCGGCGCCGACCTGCTGGGGCTCGGCGTGCGCGCCGGAACCGGCGCGCTGTCGGCTTGGGTCGATCTGCTCGACCCGCCGGCGGTGCACGCGATCGCGGCCGAGACACGCGCCCAGGACGTGGCGCGCACCGGCCGCCGGCTGACGGGCCGGGCGGTCGGTGTCGTGCTCGCCGGCGGCGGTGCGCGAGCCTTTGCGCACCTGGGCGCGCTCGAGGTGCTTCTCGACGCCGGCCTACGTGTCGACCGCGTGGGCGGTGTGAGCATGGGCTCGTTCATCGGCGCGATGCTGGCGGCCGGGCGCGAGGTCCCCGCGATAGACGCGTGTTGCTACGAGGAGTGGGTACGTCGCAGCCCGATCAACGACTACACGGTGCCCCGCCACGCGCTCATCAGGGGCCGCAAGGCCGAAGCGATGCTCGAGCGGGTTTTCGGCCACGCCCGTGTCGAGGAGCTGCCGCTTCCCTACTACTGTGCGAGCGTGAACCTGCGCGGCGCGACGCTCGAGATCGAGAGCCGCGGACCCCTGATGGAGGCGGTCGGTGCGAGCATGTCGCTACCGCTGATCGCGCCGCCCATGCGCCGCGAGGAGCGTTTTCTGATCGACGGCTCGCTGCTCGACAATCTGCCGCTCGAGCCGATGAGCCAGAGCGGCGAAGGTCCGGTGCTGGCGATCGACATCAAGGGGGGCGAGGCGCGCCCTCGACACCGCCCCGCTGCGTCGGCCGACGGGTCGCCACCTCACCCGCCCCGCCGCCGCCCGCCGCCGAAGCTGCCCGAGACGATGGCGCGGATCGCGCTCCTCAGCAGCGCCAACACCGACGAGGCCGCCCGCCGGCACGCCGACCTGACGCTGAGCATCCGCGTCGAAGGCGTCGGGCTCCTCGAGTTCCACCAGATCGACGCGGCCCGCGAGGCCGGACGACAGGCCGCGCACGGCGCGCTCGCAAACGGTCAGCCGGACTGGCTGACGGGTCTTTCGCCGCTGGGCGGCGACATCGCGTCCCGGCGCACCGTGCTGCGCGTTCGGGGATGACACGCGGCGGTACCAGTATCCGCCCACTCGTTGTCGTCAGCACAACGATCCTGCCGCAAAGCACCCGCCGGTTGCCGCTTGAGCGCCGGCAGCGAGTCCTGTAAGGTGCGCCGGCGCTGGAGACTACAGGTCCAGCTTAAGAGGGAGAATCTCAAGGAGGGGTACATGCGTCGTATTGCAGTTATTGCTGTATTGGTCCTAACGGCCGCGCTCGCGTTCGGAGCGAACGCGTGGGGTGCTGGCATGCGGGCGACCCAGCACTTCGGGCCGTACGCGAGCAACTCGCCTGACGAAGGTACGTGCGGCAACACCTGGGCGAACGATGTGTTCAACCGCGTCTACACCGTCAAAACGGCGCCCAACGCGGACGGGACCTACAGCGTCGTTGAGAAGTTCAAGAAGGGCACGTTTACGACGATCGCCGGCGCAAGCCCGGGTGCGTGTGACACGAACCCCGGCGGGACGCTGAGCGGCACCGTCAGCGGCAAGATGCAGGGCTCGTTCACGATCGTGGTGAGTGCCGGGGCCTACAACTCCAGCGCGACCTGCGCACTTCCGTGCTACACGGCGGACTTCGTGGCCGCGGTCTTCGGCGCCGGCGCAACCTACAGTGTGCCGTCATACGACATCCACTACAACGCCAAACGCCACGGCCAATGGAAGAACGCCTCCGCTGACATGGGTGGCAACTCCGGCGACATCACCGGCTAAGCGGCGCCAGTCTCGGGCGGAAGCCGACCGGTGAGCTGCCGGCGTCCCGCTGTGACTGCAACGCCAGACCGACTGTGACAAAGGGGCGACACATAGTCGCCCCTTTTTCACACTGGCCCGGTCGATCGTAACGGTAGGGCCGACGCGAGTTCGAGCCCGGTATCCCCCATCGTCACGCGGCGGGAACGTCCGTGAGGTCGTGTTCCTTAGCGGTCACCGCAGTTACCGGAACCCCCAGTGCGCGAACCTTCCTCGGCAGGTCGAGATGGAACCACCGGGACAGCCGTGCCGGCAACATGGAGACGATGACCTCGTCGAAGCCGAGCAGGTTGAGCGCGTCCTGGATGGCTGCGAGCGGCTCGTGCGAGCCGACGATTCCGTCGACGCTCTCGCCGGCGGCGTAGGAGAGGATCGGAAGTGCCGCGGCGAGGCGCGTTTCGGCGGCCGCCACGCCGTGATCCTCGGGATCTACGACCCTATGCAGCCCGCGGGGACGGGTCGGCACCAGCAGCGCAAAGGTGCAGGACCCGATGGCTGCACGCTGCCTGACGACGGCGGCGAGCTCCGCGCTGTCGGCCGTCTGGTGCGCGACGATGAGGACGCGGGCTGGGCTGAGGGCATGCATCGGTGCCGTCCTTTCGGGTCTTCTTGCTCCTCCTGACAAGCAGGACTCCGGGCCTCGGTGGTTGCTTCCCGAGACGCCGCGTTCCGTGGCCTCTCGAGGAACTGCTCGAGACGCTGCCGGCGCCGATGCGCGAGCCGTCAGCTAGCGCCGTGTCGCCCGCTGCGCGCCCACGACGGAGGAAGAGCGGCAAGCGCCCGCGCCCTGGCAGCGATTCCCCGCGAGGGAGCCAGCGCGCGCCGCAGCTGCGCGCGCCCGGCCGGTCTCGCATCGGCGCGCCCGGACTCGAAGCGTCGTTCGCGAATCGCGCGCACGTAGCCTGCCGCCTCCGCTTGCCCGTCACGGGCGAGCCGGCGCTCGAGCTGCGCGAGCGTCAGCCCGGGCTCGGCTCGCCCCAGCCGCACGAGCGCCCGCCGCAGCTCGGCGACCGCGCCGTCGGCGTTGCCGGAGAACGCGCGCCGTAGCCGCGCCCGCCCGCGCCCGGCCGTGAACGCGGCGAGCGCGAGCAGCGCGCCGAAGGCGAGGCCGAGCACCGCCACGGGCCAGCGCGAGCCTTGCTCCCGGGCCGGTCCCCCACGCCCCCCGCGGCGGCCGAGCGGCACGCCGCGCCCGTGTACGCCGGCCTGCCCCCCGAATACGACCGAGCGCGAGAGGGCTGCGGACCCGGCCTGCGTCGCCGGCGCCGCGGTCGGAGGGGTGGGGTCGAAGGCAACCCATCCGATTCCGCTGAGGAACACTTCCACCCAGGCATGGGCGTCGGCCGCGCGGACGTTCCACGTACCGTCCCGCCCACCGCGGGCAGCCGGCCGGAACCCGACGCCCACGCGGGCTGGGATGCCGTCCATCCGCAGCATCAGCGCCATCGCCCCGGAGAACTGCTGACAGTAGCCGCGACGCTGGCTGAAAAGGAACGCCTCCAGCGGATACCGGGTCAACGGGACTCGCCGGTCGTAGGCGTAGCTGTCGCGTAGGTGTCGGGCGATCCGAGCAGCAACGTCGTAGTTGGACGGGGCGCCCGCCGCCAGCTTGCGCGCGAGCGCGAACATCGACGCGTACGGCGAAGCCTCGATCAACGCGGCGGTGACAGGATTCGATCCGGGCCTGCGGCCCGGGGTGCTCGGTCCGACCAGCCGAGCTGCCGCCGGCGGGCGCCACGCCTCGACGGAGAGGTCCGGCCGGGCGAGGGCCGTGGCGCTGGCGGCCGGCAGCTCGAACTCGGCGTAGGGGAGATAGGCGCGCGGGAACGTGCGGGGCGCCCGCCGGGCGGCTGCGGCGGAGGGGCGCGGATCGTAGGAGACCACCTCGTACGCGGACCCCCTCGCCGCGGTCGCGGCGGTTGCGGTGGTGCCGTCGGGCTCGCGCGCCGGCGGCGGCTCGAGATCGTCGAGCCAGCGCGAGTGAATGAGCAGTCCGCCGGCACTCGCCAGCGCCGAAGAGCGCAGGCCCTCGACTTCCACCCTCGCGCGCTCGGTCCAGCGGGACATCTTCCCAGCGGGGAGATCGAACCGCGGAGACCCGGGCGGGTCGACGGAGCGCAGGAAGCGCAGACCGTCGAAGCGGTCCAGCGACGTGATGCGCAGGAGCGTCGGATGGGCCTCTGCGACGGTGAGCATCGTCGCCTGCGAGCGCGGCCAGCGGTCCGGTCCGTAGAGCTGGTCCCACTGGAACGTGGCGCTCGTCGCGGCGGCCGCTGAAGGGTCGCGGTAGTGGATCCAGGGAGCAGCCGAGCGCAGGGCTGACTGCACGGCCAGGGCCGCGGCGGCGCACACGGCCAGCCAGCAGAGGGCCCGGCCCGCCTCCCGGGCGGAGGGCAACGGCAGCAGCAGCGCGGCTGCGAGGAGCCCCATCAGCACGACGCCGTCGAATGCCGGCACCGACGCGGACGCGTTCGCCGTGCCCGTCAGGAAGATCGCCAGCAGAGCTCCCAGCGCCGCTGCGCGGCGGGTTGCGAGCATCGACGGCGATGGCCAGAACCATGCGCACCCAGCCGCAAGAAGCACGGCGGGGAGGGGCAGCAGGACGGCCGCCTGCGCCCAACGGTCGCCGCCCCGGTAGGGCCAGAGCCAGTCGCCGATCTCCCCGACCCCGCCGGAGAGCTTGTGCGCGAGGTGACTCCATTCGCCGGGCGCGAGCAGATGCGCCGGTATCCGCAGGGCGAGCAGCGAGATCGCGAACGTGCCGAGTACGAGCAGGGCCCGGACGAGCGTGACGGCCGGGCCACGACGACCGAGCCGGCCGCTCGCGGCGAGCAGCCCGCACCCGACCGTCACGCACGCCGCCACGATCACGACCCGGCCCGCCGGTGGCGTCGCGATCAGGCTCGCATAGCGCACGGCGGCGAACGCCGCGAGGCCGAAGAACGCCAGCAGCCGCAACGCGAGCTGCTCGCGCGCGGCGGGCGCCGGGAGCGGTGCTGCCCGATCGGCCGCGGCGGCGCTCATGCCGCTCGCTCCGCACCCGCGCTCGCGGCGGGTTGCACGGCGCAGCCGGCGACGTTGAACAGCACGCCCGCGCGAGGGTCCGGTAACGGCGATACCGAGGCGCAGACGCTGATCCCGGGCGGCACCTGCGGCGGACGCGCCTGCACGAGCACCAGCCGCCGGCTCTCGCGCGCCAGCTCCCACCGGGGCGCGCCGCCATGGATGAGCGCGAGCAGCTCATGCAGGTGCGCCCATCCCTCGAGGCCCGGCCCGAGGGTCTCGATGCCAGGCCGGCCGGGCAGCAGAACCGAGCAGCCCCCTGCCTTCGCCAGGCCGGCGCACAGCGACGCGGCGGCCCTCACGGCCATGTCGAGCGCGTCGTCTGACGTCGCGGCGCGGGCATCCAGGACGACGGTGACTGGCCAGCGACCCGTGTCCTCGCAGAAGCCCCGTTCCATCGGGGTGCCCGTTCGGGCGACCGTCAGCCAGTGGATCCGCGACGCCGGCGATCCCGGGCGATAGGGCCGCAGTCCATCGGGCTCGAGGCCCGCAGTGAACGAGCGTCGGGCGTCGGGGAGGGAGAGGATCCGCTCCAGATGATCTCGGCGAAGCGCCTGCACCCGCGGGAGCACCAGCAGCTCGCGCGTCGTGCTCACGCGCTCGCGGGAGCAGATCTGGAAAGGGTCGGCCCAGCGTGCAGATGCCGGGCCGATGCTCACCCGCCCGCGACGGACCGGCCGCACTCGCTGCGCCGCCGAGCGGGCGCGCCAACCGAGCGCCGTAGGTGCCGCGTCTGGAAGCAGACGCAGCGCGCCGCGGCAACTCCCGGCGAGGCCGCCGACGACGCGCGCGCGCACCGTCACCGGATCGCCCTCCTCGACCCGCTCGGCCGTGAGGTCGAGCTCGACGCGGGCGCCGCGCGCCGCCGCCGACACCGACGCTGCTGCGGCTAGCGCCACGAGCACGAGGGTCACGCCCGGGACGTAGAGGGCCGGGACCGCGAAGGCGCCTGCGAGCAGGAACATCCCGCCACCGAGGACCGCGAGCTGAAGGCTCCGGCTCACAGCGCCGGCACCGAGGCGAGGGCGTCGTCGACGATCTCGCGTCGTGCCCCCTCCGCGACGCCGGGGGTGAGCAGCAGGCGGTGGCCGAGCACCGTGTGCGCGAGCCCCTGCACGTCGTCAGGGAGCACGTGGTCGCGCCCCTCCAAAGCAGCCCGCACGGTCGCGGCCTGCAGCAGCATCAGCCCGGCGCGCGGACTCGCTCCGAGCTGCGCGCGAGGGTCGCGCCGGGTGGCGTCGGCCAGGGCGACGACGTACCGGCGCAGCGGCTCGCTGGCATGCAGCCCGGCCAGCACCGTCTGAGCGGCGACGACCTCGGCGATCGTGCTGACCGGAGCCAGTCCGAGCACGCGGTCGCCCGCCGCGTGGTCGGCCAGCATGGCGGACTCCTCGGCGGCGGAGGGGTAGCCGAGCGACACGCGCACCATGAAACGGTCGAGCTGGGCCTGGGGCAGAGCGTAGGTGCCCTCGAACTCGATCGGGTTCTGGGTTGCGATCACCACGAACGGCCGCGCGAGCTCGTGTGTGGAGCCGTCCACCGTCACACGTCGCTCCTGCATGCACTCGAGCAACCCGGACTGCGTCTTGGGAGAGGCACGGTTGATCTCGTCGACGACCACGATGTTGGCGAACACGGGGCCGGGCCGGAACTCGAAGCGCTCGTCGCGCTGGACGTAGACATTGGCGCCGACGAGATCGGACGGGAGCATGTCGGCGGTGCATTGAACCCGCGCGCAATCGGCGTGGATCGACGCGGCGAGCGCCCGCGCAAGCGCCGTCTTGCCGACCCCCGGATAGTCCTCGATCAGGACGTGGCCTCCCGCCAGCAGGGCGATCAGCATGGCCTGTACGGCTTCGGGCCGCACCCGCACGGCGCTCACCACGTTGGCAGCTACCCGCGTTCCCAATGCGGCGACGTCTGCAGGCCCGCGCTGGCCGACCACATCCATGCCAACGGCAATCGTATCTCCGCTGCAGCCGGCGCAATGCACCAGTTTGCGAGCGATCGGTGCGGGTGAGATGCGCCCGTCGTGAACTCGTCAACGGGTAGCCTCATGCGCGACGGCGTGATGCTTGCGAGAAGGAGGCCGAGCGGTGACCAAGCCGGTGTTGTTCTGCTACGACGGATCCGACGGCTCAAAGACGGCGCTGGGTGCAGCAGTCGAGCTGATCAAGCCTGCCGATGCCGTGGTCCTGGTTGTGTGGACGCCGGCAGCAGTGGAGTTGGCGCGATCCGGCTCGTTCGTAGTCGCCGTGCCGAACGAGGGCGAAATCGACGAGCAGGAGGCCGCTGCCGCGCTTCAAATCGCGGAGGAAGGCGCCGCTGGTGCCCGCACCCGTGGCTACAACGCCTCGGCGCGAATCGCACAAGCCAACGAGTCAGTGGCCAGGACGATCAATGAGGTCGCGGAGGAGATCGACGCCGGCCTGGTTGTCTGCGGCCAACGGGGCCGGGGCGCCATCGGCAGCGCTCTCCTCGGCAGCGTCTCCCACGCACTCGCGTCACATACCAAGCGGCCGGTGCTCATCGCCCCCCAGCACCCGTCGTAGCGCCAGGCACATGCCGGGCTCCATCCGCGGCCTCGAAGTGGTGGCAGTTGCCGATCGCGTAACGGGCGAGCGCAGACCTGAAGGTGGGCACGCGAGGCCTGGACCGGCCGGGCAGGATGATGATCGCGAGAAGGAAGGCGACGGCGAAGATACCGACCGACCACCAGAACGCAGTGGTGTAGCCGTGAACTGCCGCGGCGTCAGCCAGGCCGGGGGTGTGTAGGTGCGCGACCGTGTAGCTGGCGACCGCGCTGGCGAAGATCGTGCTCAGAAGGGAGGTGCCGACCGAGCCGCCGACCTGCTGGGAGGTGTTGACCATCGCCGAGGCGACCCCGGCCTCGCGTCCCTCCACGCCCAAAGTCGCCGTCGAGAACGCCGGGGCGAAGATGCATCCCATCCCGACGCCCAGGACGAGAAGACCGGGAAGGACACCGCTGGCATAGCTCGAGTCGGGCGTCAGGCGCGTGAACAGGAACATCGCGATCGCCCCGAGCGTCGTACCGGCGAGTACCAGCGGCTTGACTCCGGTGTGTTCGATCACGCGGGTCTGCACGGTGGTCGAGGTGACAACCAGAACGCCGGTCAAGGGGAGGAACGCCAGTCCGGTGGTGAGCGGCGACAGTCCGAGCTGCTGCTGCAGGAAGAAGGTGAGAAACAGAAAGACGGCAAAGATGCCCGCGCTGGCCAACGCGAGCGTCGTGTACGCGCCGCCGCGCGCCCGGTCCCAGATGATGTGCAGGGGGAGCAACGGAAACTTGGCTCGGCGCTCGATCAGCACGAAAGCGGTCAGGAGCACGGGGCTGGCGACGAGCGCGACGATCGTGGCCGTGGCACCCCAGGAGTGGGTCTCGGCGTTGGAGAACCCGTAGACCAGCGCGAACAGGCCCAGCGCTGAGGTGAGAACGCCGGGTATGTCGATCGGATCCCGCTCCGGAGCCCTGTGATTGACCAGCAGGCGCAACGCCACGATCGTCGTCGGCACGGCGATCACAAGGTTGACGTACAGGCACCAGCGCCAGGACAAGACTTGGGTGAGCGCGCCGCCGAGTATCAACCCGAGCGAGGCGCCACCGCCGGCGATTGCACCGAAGATCCCGAACGCCGTGTTCCGGTCGGGAGACCCCTCGAAGGTCACCGTCAACAACCCCAGTGCCGACGGTGCGAGCAGCGCGCCGAATGCCCCCTGCAGCGTCCGGGCAGCCACCAGCACGCCGAAGGACTGTGCCAGCCCGCCGATCGCCGAGGCGATCGCGAACCCGACCAGGCCGGCGATCAGGGTCCACTTTCGCCCGAACAGATCACCGAGCTTGCCACCCAGCAGCAGGAGGCTGCCGAACGCCAGCGCGTAGGCGGTGATGATCCACTGCCGGCTCTCGGTTGAGAAATGCAGCGATTCCTGGGCCGAAGGGATCGCGATGGTCACGATCGTCGCGTCCAGCACGACCATCAGCTGCGCGACGCTGAGGAGCGCCAGGACCGCCCATCGATTCGGTTCACGATCCGTCGCGGCCACCGACATCAGCTGGGTCGCATTGCGTCGAACGCCGTGGCGGTCTTCGCCGGCAGGCGGACAGTGAGCTCGACCAGGCCGGCGGGCGTTTCCGGCCGAATGGCCTCGAGCATCTCCTCCTGGTAGTCGATCAGCACAGGGGCTCGGTCCTTATTGTCTGTCCCCGTCACGGGCATCGCCCGTCGGAGTAGTCAGGAACGCCGACTGGCAGGCGCCGTCCGTGATCGGTAGAGAATGCCACTCGACGCGACCGGCCGTGGATGAGCGGCGTCGACTGCTCCTTCAGAAAGCCGCGGAAGCCCGAGTTCGGCCGTCCTCGGTCGCCTCGAGACCGGCTCGGGCATCACAAGATCGGACCGGGAATCGCCCGCCCAGGCCCGCGGCGCCGATCTACGGGAGGGTTTCGAATTCGCTGGTGGCTTTGAGCCCTTTACCGCCGAAGATCGCTGCGTATTCCGCGGCGGCGTTGTTTTCTTTGCCGCCACCGACCCACGATGACCCGCGGGAAGCTTTGTTTTGCGCGCCCCCGCTGACCGATGCGATGAAGCCGGCTTCGTTGAGCTGCCCGCCGCTGATCGATGAGTTGAAGCCGCTGGCTCGGTTGCGCTGACCCCCGCCGGCCCAGGAGCCTTCGCCGCTGGCGACGTTTTCAAAACCGCCGGTGACCGAGGCGAACGGGCCGCTGATCGTGCTCGCCCGGCCGGCGAGAATGCCCGCGAAGCTGGTGAACGTCTGTTCTTCGCCGAGGATCAGGTCGTGGGAGCCGGTCTGCGCATGACTGCCGGGGTTCTCGTCGTAGCCGATTACGAGATTCCCCTCCCCGTTGATCGCGCCGCTGGTCGAGCCGGAGCCGGAGACGATCTGGACGTTCACGCCCGAGAACTGGAGCGTTGGCCCGCCGCCGATGCCGCTTTCGACGAAGCTCATGTGGGGCGCGATCTTCGTCAGCATTTCGAGCCCGGACGGCCCGGGCAGGCTCAAAGCGCTGTACGTGATCGATTTCGTGTTTTTGCACGTACCAGCGTCGCCGGCGACGATCGGCTTGCCGACCTTGCTCGGTATGCAGAGGGTCGTAGTGGATTCCGCCCCGGCAATGCCGTCGATCATCAGGAACGCCGCGAGCAGTGCGGCAAACCAGAGACTCAACCCCTTCATCGCTAGCTCCGATCCATTGTGTGGCGAGACGCCACGCGGCCCTCGCGCTCAGCCCCGCCGCCCAATGAGCGGCCGGCGTCAATTTGTGTTCTTTGAGGCAATGAATTACAGACGCCTGTCACCCTCGCCCGCGAGTCGCGACGGACGCATGTATTAGCCAAATGTCAACAGCGCGGCGGTTCCCATGGTCCGTGTGCGAGCGGAGCGCAGATCACGTCGGTCAATCCTTCGACCTTGCCGCCCACGGAAGGGGACGGGCGGTGGCTGACGCCTACTCGAGCCCGACGGCGTTGAGGGCCTTCGGCTTGTCGGTGAAGGCGTCGACGCGAGTCGCCTTCCTGTTCGGGCCTACGGTGATCAGCCACGCCCAGTCCGCAGTGATCTCCGTCGTCGTGACATGGTCGCTGTGTGTGATCGAGCGGACGACCGCGATGACGCGGTGCTCATCGACGTCGATCACCTCGAGGGGTTCCGTGCGCACATCGCCGAAGACTTCGGCAAGCCGACCGAGGTAGTCGCGCACGCCGGCGTGGCCGCGGTAGATGCCGGGCTCCATCGACTCGCTCGGGGGGTGCCACTCGACATCGGCGTCGAGGTATTCGATGAGGGCATCCGCTCCGCCGTCGTTCCACGCCCGCGTCGCCTGCCAGGCGAGCTTCACGTTGTCCTCCGACATCGCCTACTCCGCCACCGACGCGGCTTTGAGAGCCTCGTCGTGATCGAGATAGGTGCGGAGGCGCGAGATTCTGCCGCCGCGAAGCTCCGCGAGCATCCCAAGGGCTGGGTTCACCTGGACGCCGTCGAGCCGGTTGTAGGCGTCGACGCCCCGCTTGGCGATCTCTACGTTCTCCTGCGACATCTCCTGCGCCGAGTATCCCCCTCACCGGCAGGCTCGCGCGGGAAGCCCTCAGCCCCCGACGCGAGCCGTCGAGTCCGAGTCGCCTGGCTGCGGCTCGCTGCTCGGCTCCTGCCCGCTCGCGCCGCGCGTCCCGCGGGCGCCGTCGGGCCAGACCGTCCACACCGCGAGCTTCCCTGTCCGGCCGCGAACCTCGAACTCCCCGACCCACGAGAGATCCTTGTTGGGTCCGCGCATCCGCTCGCGCGTCGATTCCGCGATGAACAGCATCGCGCCGCTGTCCTTGGTCATCCCCTCGAGGCGCGAGGCCGTGTTGGTCGTGTCGCCGATCGCCGTGTACTCGACGCGCTGCTCGGAGCCGACGTTGCCGGCCATCACCAGGCCGCTGTTCAGTCCCACGCCCATCACGAAGCGGTGCTCGAAGCCCTGCTCGGCGATCCACGTGTTGAACGCCTCCAGTCGCGGCCCGATCATCTCTCGCGCGGCGCGCACCGCTCGGTCGGCATGGTCCTCCTGGGCGAGCGGCGCGCCGAAGACCGCCATGATCCCGTCGCCCATGTAGGAGACCAGCGTGCCTCCCGCCGCCAGGATCGCCTCGGTCATCTCGTTGAGGTAATGGTTGACGACGTCGATCACCAGCGCGGCGGGCTGCGACTCGGAGAAGCTGGTGAAGCCGCGCAGGTCGGAGAACAGGACGGTGCAGTCGCGCTCGACGCCGCCCAGCCGCAGGTTCTCGTCGGTGCTCGCGAGCACCTCGTCGACGACGCCGGCCGGCACGAACCGGGAGAACATGTCACGCACGCGCTGGCGCTCGATCGCCTCGCCCATGTAGAGCACCGCGAGGGTGCCCAGCGTGCCGATCGCGAGCGCGAGCAGGGGATAGACGAAGGCGACGATCACCCCGCTGTTGAACGCGATCTGAACCGCGATCGTAAAGACGACCGCCAGCGCGAGCGCGTCGAACAGCGAGCGCCACCCGCGCAGCCGCAGGCTGCCGAGCGGGACGGCGATCCCCATGAGCACGATCAGCAGCACGTCGACCCAGCCGGCCGCGTCCGTCAGCGGGACTCCGCGGAGCAGGGTGCTCGCCGCGTTGGCCCAGATTTCCGGCCCTGCCATCTGGCCGCCGTTGGTCGTCGGGGTCGCGTGGATGTCACCGAGGATCGGAGCGGTGTCGCCGACGATCACGATCTTCCCGGCGAAGGCTCCCGGCGCGAACTTGCCGTCGAGCACCTTCGAGTAGGAGATGGACTTGAACGTTTCGGGCGGGCCGACGTAGTCGATCGGAAGCGTGCCGTGGTCGAACAACGAGGCTGCGACCTTCCGGCCCGTGAAGACTTCCGCGGTCACGACCGGGAAGCTGTGAAGGCCGTTGTAGGAGTAGCCGAGCCGCCGCGTGACGCCGTCTGTGTCGATCTCCTGGTCTTTGCGCAGCCTGACCTCGGCGGCGCGCGCCCCCAGTTCGCGCAGCAGGCTCGGGCCTCCGAGAACGTCGGTGCGCCCGTGCGGCGGTTCCACTTCGGTTGCCGCCAGCACCACCTTCCCGTGCGCGCGGCCGATCGCTTCGATCAGCGCGTTGTCGTCGGCGGGGTCGGTTTCCTGCGTGAACTCGAGATCGATCGCGATCGCCTTCGCCCCCGCGCGACGCAGGCGGTCGATCACGCGCGCGTCGTAGCGGCGCGGGAAGGGGGGCTGGCCGCGCTTCGAGTTGCGAAACGCCTGCAACGTCGCGTTGTCGATCGGCACGAGCACCACGTCCGAGGGCACCTGCTGCTTGCCCCGGATCGAATAGCGCGCATCGACAGTCTGCAGCTCGCTGCGCCGCAGCAGGTTCGTCGCGTAGACGAGCACGCCGACCCCGGCGGCGAGTACCGCGACGACCACCAGTGCTCGGGCTCGTTGCCGGCGCGCGCGCATCTGCTCACACCCTGACGGCCGTGCGCCGGCCCGTCAGCTCTGCCGGCCCCGTGCCGGCGCCGAACAGCCACTCCGGAGCGTCCTCCAGGGCCGCCGCCGCTGCCCTGCGCCCGTCCTCGCGCGCCTGGTCGATCTGGTGGAACTCGAGCAGCCCGACGCCCGGGACCGGGACCCTGATCGTCATGTCGGCGTGCCGCCGCGCCGACTCGTCGGTGTTCGCGCTGCTCAGCAGAGCGATGCGAGCCATCGTGTCGGTCAGCGGCGGAAGTCGCCGGCGCGAGCCGTGGTCGGCGTGCGCCTCGCCGCCGTCAGGGCTCTCGCCCGGATCGGCCCCGGCCTCGCCGCCCTTGATGTCAATCGCGAGCACCGGGCCCTCGCCGGCTGAGCTCATCGGTGCGAGCGGCAGGTTGTCGAGCAGCGAGCCGTCGACGAGCAGACCCTCCTCGCGGCGGGCGGGCGGAGCGATCAGCGGCAGCGTGATGCTCGACGCGACTGCTGTGGCGAGCGGGCCGTGGCGGTCGATCACGAGGCGGCTCCCGCGCAGGTCGACGCTCGCGCAGTAGAACGAGCGTGAGAGCTCCTCGATCCGCGCCTCGCCGAAGACGCGGTCGAGCATCGCGCGCGCCTTCTGGCCCTTGATCAGCGAGGAGCGCGGAATCGTGTAGTCGTTGATCGGGTTGCGCCGCACCCACTCCTCGTAACAGCAGGCGTCGATCGCAGCGATGTCGTGTCCCTGCGCGAGCAGCCCGCCGACGAACGCGCCGATGCTCACTCCTCCGACGCGGTCGACGGTCACCCCGGCGTCCAGCAGCACCTCGAGCGCCCCGAGGTGCGCGAACGCGCGCGCGCCGGCGCCGCCGAGCACGACGCCGAGGGCGTTGCCGGTGAGCCGCCGCGCCATCAGCGCGATGTCGGAGCGGTGCTCGCCGCCGGCACCGATCGCGAAGGTCGCGACCGGCGCGATCGCATCGACCCAACCGGCGAGCTCACCCGAGGCGAGCTCGACCTCCCAGCCGACGAGGTCCGCGCCGTGCAGCCGCGCAATCCGATCCCGTTCGCCGGTCGCGGGGTCCGGCAAGACCGGCTCGGCGACGACCGCGAGCACCCGGTCGGCGCGGGCGAGGCAGAACTCGTCCCAGGCGCTCGGGTCCGTCGCGCTGTCGCACACCATCAGCACCTGGTCGTGGTCGCGCTCGCAGCGCTCGATCAGCGGCCCGAAGTGCGACGCGGCGTCCACCCGCGAGCTCACGGCCTCGCCCGACAGCCCGGCGCTGCGGAGCACGGCCACCTTCCCGAACAGGCACATCGCGCGGCTGAGCTCGTCGGCGAGGTCGAGCAGCGGGACACCCGGACCCGCGGCGCAGAGCGCAATCGTGACCGGCCGCGGGCGCTTTGCCACCGGGATCGCGCGGCTCGCCTGTAGCTGGGCGCTCAGCACGCGCGTCAGGCTCAGGGCGAGCTCGGGCTCGGAGCGCAGCAGCGCGTCGAAGTGCGGCTTGTCGATCTTGAGCACCTCGGTGTCGCGGAGCGCACGGATCGAGGCGCTGCGCGGCGATCCGTTCAGCATCGCCAGCTCGCCGAGTACGGCGCCGCGGGTCAGCGTGTTGATCGTCTGGGTCTCGGCTCCCTCTTGGACGACCCCGAGGTGCCCGACCCGGACGACGTACACGCCGTCGGCGGGATCGCCCTGGCGGAACAGCCACTCGCCGCGCCGCAGGCTCACGTCGACGGCGAGCTGCGCGATCTGCTCGAGGAGGTCCGCGGAGAGCCCCGCGAACACCTGGATGTTGCGAAGGAATGCGGCGGCGCTCTGGGGCGCCACGGCCGCGTGCTCGTCCTCTGATGTGGCAAGGCTCGGCAGCGCCGCGAGCTTCGCCCACAGCTCCTCGTCGCCGCCGGGCCGCGCGATCGTGGCGGCGCCGGTCGCCCCCTCGTCCTCGTCGTGGGTGAGGACCAGGGCGAGGCAGGCGACCGCGCCCGCCACGAAGCAGCCGCCGGCGAACAGCCAGCCGCGCTCGAACCCGGCCAGGGGAGCTGACTCGCCGAGGATCGCGATCAGGATCGCGACGCCGAGCGCCGCGCCGATCTGCGTGGCGACGGAGTTGAGCGAGGTGGCGAGCGCAAACCTCGGACCAGGGACGGTCCCGACGGCGATACCGCTCAGCGTCGGGAACGTCAGCCCCGAACCGATGCCGAGGAGCGCCATTCCGGGCAGCCAGCCGCCGACGAAGTCGGGCTCCGATCCGAGCGCGAACGCGAAGTAGGCCATGCCGGCGGCCCAGATCAGCGCCCCGGCCACCAGCACGGGCCGATGACCCACGCGGTGCACGAGCTGGATCGTCGGGGTCGCGAGCGCCATTGCCACGAACGGCTCCGGGGTCAGCGCGAGCCCGGCCTGGAGGATCGAGTAGTGCCACACCTCGGTGAGGAACAGGACGTTGCACAGGGCGTAGGCGAAGAACCCGCCGGCCATCACGAGCGTCGCCCCGTTCGAGAGCTCGAAGGCGCGGATGCGCAGCAGCGACGGATCGATCACAGGCGTGCGCTCGCGCGTCGTGCGCAGCGCGAAGTAGCCGGCCAACAGCAGCGCCGAGGCGAACGCCGCGAGCACGCGCGCGTTGGCCCAGCCCCATTCCGCGCCCTTCAGGATCGCGAGCACCAGCGAGGCGATCGCGAGCGCCAGGACGAGCCCGCCGAGCAGGTCCGGGACGCGCCTGCGGCCCGGCGCGCGGCTCTCGACGAGGACCCGCCTGGCGAGAACGAACGCGACGACGCCCGCGACGACGTTGACGACGAAGATCAGACGCCAACTCGAGGCGGTGATCAGCAGACCCCCGACGGGAGGGCCCAGGCCGGCCGCGAGCGCAGCGACGGCGGAGCCGAGCGCGACCGCGTGCATGCGCTCTCCTCGCTGATGCGCCTCGAGCACGATCGCGAGCGAGGCAGGCACGACCATCGCCGCGCCGGCCGCCTCGATGACCCGCGCGGCGACGAGCAGGCCGAGCGTCGGCGCCAGCGCGCACAGCGCCGAGGCGGCCGTGAAGAGGAACAGGCCGAACGACAAGACCCGGCGGCGGCCGAGGAGGTCCGCGAGCTGCCCGCCGCCGACGAGGAAGGCGGCGAACACGATGTTGTAGGCGTTCAGGACCCAGGAGACGTTCGAGAGGTCGGCCGATGGGAACGTCTCGCCGATGTTCGGAATCGCGATGTTGACGCTGCTGCTGTCGGCGAACGCCATCGCGCTGCCGAGCACCGCGACGACGAGCACGGCCCGGGGCGTCGAGATCCGCCGCGTGCGCTGCAGCAGCGCACCGTGGTGTGGCCGCGTCTCGGTCGCCATCAGCCCGTTACCAGATAGGCGACCAGCGCCAGCGCGAGCACGTGTGAGGACTGGTCCACGCCCAGCCGCACGACGGTGCTCGGCACTCCGTGTACGTGCTTGACGCGCCGGATCCACAGTGCGACCAGGCTGCCGTCGTCGACGAGCACGTGGGGGAGCCCGACTGCCGCGGCGACGGCGATCGCCGCGAGCGCGCCGGAGTCATCCGCCACCCAGATCAGCGCGGGTACGAACGCGAGCGTGTACACGAGCCCGTGCATCGCCAGCGCGCGCCGTTTGACCGGACCGCCGCGCAGCCCGTGTTCCTTTTCGCTCGCCTGCCAGTCGGTCTGGAGCAGGAAGTCGCCGACCAGGTGCGAGAGCAGGAACACGCCGAAGAGCGCGGCCCACGTCACCGTGGCGGTCTCTCTCGGGCGCCGCTGCGGCGCTGCTGCCCATATCAGGTTGCCCCCCAAGATCAGATCGGCGAGTGTATGGCAAGCCCCGCCCCGGCCGGCCATTGACGGATGCTCTCGCTTTCCGGTCTCGCGCGCCGCCGCCTGCTGTCCAGTTCGGAGCCGGGGCTCTTCCGACACACGTCTATACCGAATTGTCTACCCTTTGGTGAAGCTGCGCTAGGAGCACCAGCTCCAAGCCCGCGAATATCTCGGTGCGCGACCCCCGGTGAGGTGTGGTTGACGCCATGAGGGGGGGTCGAATAGCCGTTGCCAACAGGTTCCCGGCGCCGACAAAGCGCCGGTAGACAGGTCGTGCGGGAGCGTGCCGAGCCGCCGGTCGCACGGCGGCGCGCGTCGCTGGCGCTCGCGCCGCTGGTGCTCCTGTGCGCGTGTCTGTGGGCGAGCGCCGGCGAGGCCTCCGCCGCGCTCCCGCTGGCGGCCAGCCCTTTCACGGAAGTCGGCGGCCCGCTGCTCGCGGCAGACGAGGCGGGTGGCGGGCGCCTCGGGACGAGCGTCGCCGTCTCCGCCGACGGGCGCACCGCGTTGGTCGGGGCGCCGAGCGACGGCGGGCTGGTCGGGGCGGCATTCGTGTTCACCCGGACCGGCTCGGTATGGACCCAGCAGGGACCGAAGCTGACCGTGCCCGAGACCGAAGAAGAAGCCGAAGACCCGCTCTGCGTGCAGGAACCGGGCGAATGCGGGTTCGGGGCCGCCGTCGCGCTGTCCGCCGACGGCAACACGGCTCTGATCGGCGCCCCGCACCAGAGCGGCAAAGCCGGGGCCGCCTGGGTCTTCACGCGTTCGGCCAGTACATGGACCGTCCGCGAACACCTCACCGCGGGCGCCGACGCGGAAGGCAGCGGGCGCTTCGGTCGCGCCGTCGCCCTGTCGGCGGACGGCGATGAGGCGCTTGTCGGCGCTCCGAAGGACCACGGCAACCGCGGCGCGGCCTGGGCGTTCAAGCGCACCAATGGCAGCCTCGCGGTCGAGGGACCGAAGCTGCTCGGGCCGCAGCAGCCCGGAGAAAGCTATTTCGGTCGCAGCGTGGCCCTGTCGGCGGACGGCGTCACCGCGCTGATCGGCGCTCCCAACGACGACGGCCATGCGGGCTCGGCGTGGGCGTTCGAAGACGCCGGAGAAGGGTGGACCCAGCAGGGCGGAAAGCTTGCGGGCGCCGGAGAGAGCGGCCCGGCCCGCTTCGGCTTCAGCGTCGCGCTGTCCGGCGACGGGAGCACGGCCCTGGTCGGGGGGCGCCTTGACGAAGGCGGAGCGGGGGCAGCCTGGGCGTTCGCGCGCGGGGAATCGGGATGGACTCAGCAGGGGCCGAAGCTCACCGCCGAAGATGGCGCCGGCGCCGGTAACTTCGGCTACAGCACCGCGCTGTCGGCCAACGGCAACCTCGCGTTGATCGGCGGCCCGCACGACGGGGCGCCGCTCGGGGCGGCGTGGACGTTCGCCCGCGAAGGCAGTGCGTGGTCCCAGCAGGGTTCGAAGCTCGCACCCGAAGAACCCGGTGCCGGCAAGTCCTTCGGCTGGGCGGTCGCCCTCGCGGCGAACAACGCCGCCGCGCTCGCCGGGGCGCCCCGCCACGAAGCCAACGCCGGCACGGCGTTGTCGTTCCTCGGCACGCCCCTGCCGGCGCCCGCGATCACGAAGATCACGCCGAGCTCCGGACCGATCGAGGGCGGCACGCCGGTGACGATCGAAGGCAGCGGCTTCCTGGCGGGTGGGACGCTCCAGATCGGCGGGGAGGCGAGTTCGGTGAAGGTGCTCTCGGAAACGAAGATCACGGCGCTCACGCCCGCCCACGCGGCGGGAAGCCAGGAAGTGGTGGTGAGCGACCTCTACGGCAGCTCGAGCGGCTCGCCTGCCTTCACCTACGAACCGCCCGTCGAACCGCCCGCGCGAACAGCCCGACGAAGGCGACGCTCCGCACACCGCGCTCAATGCGCTCGTCGGCGTCCTGCCCAGCATCACCTCCGTGCTCGCACCGCCGAAATTCGGCGTGGCGGGGAACCTGCTCCCGGTCTCAGGGCTCGTGCGCATCAAAACGCCGGGCTCGCCGCAGTTCGTCGTGGTCGGCTCGAACATCCAGGTTCCGTTCGGGACGATCGTCGACGCGACGCTCGGCAAGGTGTCGATCACGACCGCCGACCCCAGCGGCGGGACGCAGATCGTGACGTTCTACTCGGGTGCGTTCAAGCTGACCCAGGGGAAGAAGGGCAGCGCCCTCGCGACGCTCCAGGGCGGGAGCTTCGCCTCGTGCCCGAAGGCGAAGCACCACCGACATGGCCGGAGGGCGAGCACGGCCCGCAGGAAACCGGCGCGCAAGCTCTGGGCGGAAGGCCACGGCAAATACTCCACCAAGGGCAACTACGCGACCGGCGCGGCGCTCGGCACGAGGTGGGTCACCGAAGACTTCTGCGAAGGCACGCTGATCCATGTGGTCCTGCACCGCGTGTTCGTCACCGATCTCGTCACGCACCGCCACCTGACCGTCAAGGCCGGACACAGCTACTTCGCCAAAGCGCCCTGAGGAGCCACCGTCGCCACCGCGCGGCGCTCCGCGGCCTGCCGGGTGCGCGGTGCTCGACCCGGTGCGTCGCGTGGCTCCCGACGATGGTTACAAGATTCGCCGGCGCCGGGTTGCGAACGATCGCTCCCGGCGCCTGGCCGACCTGCTCGCCGTCGCACAGCCCGCCCGCCCGGAGGGCGAGGCCCGCGGCCGGACACGCGAAAGCGACGGCACGCTCTCGCTGCTCGACGAGTTCGTCGCCGGCGATCTGATCGCGCAGGTGCCCGCTGGGCGGATCCTCGCGAGCGTGCTCTTCACTGACATCGTCGAATCGACGGCACGGGCGGCGGCGCTCGGCGACGGCGTCTGGTCGCAGGTCCTCGACCGCCACGACGCGATCGCCCGCAGCGCGATCGAGAGCTACGGCGGGCACTTCGTCAAGGAGACCGGGGACGGCGTGCTCGCCGTCTTCAACGCTCCCGCTCGCGGGATCGAATGCGCCAAACGGCTTCGCTCGGCGCTCTCACACGCCGGCATCGCGATCAGGGCCGGCATCCACACGGGCGAAATCGAACTGCGCGGCGAGGACGTCTCCGGTATCGGCGTGCACATCGCGGCGCGCGTCACGGCCCTGGCGGGGGCGGGCGAGCTGCTGGTATCGAGGACCGTCAAGGACCTCGTCGCAGGGTCCGAGTACGCGTTCGCCAGCCGCGGCACCCACCGCCTGCGCGGAATCCCGGAACGCTGGGAGCTGCTCAGCGTCCGTTGATTTGGGTGGTGCCGCGCGCCGCGGTGTCAGGCGCGTGGGCGGCGCTGCAATCGGTCCGGCCGGGCTCTCTCGGCGAGGGGCTAGTCGACCTTGGCGCCCAGTGTCCGCGCGGTCGGCGAGCGCGGCACCGTCCGCTTGTCGGGGTTGGTCCCGAGCACACGGTCGCCGAGGTTCGAGCTGACGCCCATCCAGTAGTCCTCGTGCTTGAAGTGGTGGAGCCGGTGGTTGCGCCAGATCGTCCGGTACCAGCGCGTTCGCGGCACGTAGGGCGTGTGGATCAGGAAGTGCGACCACTCGTATCGGAACAGCCCGAGGTAGGCGAACACCACGCCCGTGAGCGCGAGCGGGAGCACGTTCAGGCCCAGCGGCAGCGCCGCGGCGAGCGTCAGCAGCGCGATCACGATCGCGATCTGCACGATGAAGCTTGCGATCTCGACCGGCTTCAGCAGGATCCGGTCGAGATCGGAGGGCGACAGGTGGTGGTTGCGGTGCTGGATCGAGCCGTATAGCTCGACCTTGCGCCCGCGCAGCTCGAACGGCGGCAGGTGCAGCAGGTATTTGTGGATCACCCACTCGACGAACGGCTGCGCCGCCAGCAGCACCAGCACGGGGACGAGGTCGCGCCACGACCATTGACCGACGTACACGCGGGCGGTGAGGGCGAGCGCCGTCGCGCCGATCACCGCGCGCGGGGAGACGTGCGTCAGGAACTCGCGCCAGCATGCTCCGAGCCGGTCGAGGTCGGCGCGCTTGGAGGTGAGCGAGCGGTCGTAGGCCGCCGGCATCCGCTCGGCGCTCATGTCCGCTCCCGGCCTCGCTTCGCGCCTGCGCGGGAGCGGCGCGGAGGGATCGTGATCAGCCCCGCGCGAGCCGCCTCGCCGGCCCGGCCCGCGTCGCCCGCGGCGATCGCTTCGGCGATCGGGACTCGGTGGCCGCTCTGCTTGAGCTCTCGTTCGAGCACCGGGAGGCTCAGCTCGCGCCGGGCATGGACCGCGCGAATCAGGCTGTTGAACGCGAGCTGGTAGGCGAGGTTGCCGGCGCCGTCGACGATCACCTGCCAGAAGCGCTGGTCGAGCTCGAGCAGCTCCTCGCCGCTCGACGCAGCGCCGAGACGGGCGGCGATCTCGAGCAGCTCCGCCCCGACCTTCGCGCCGCTGCGCTCGGCGCAGAGCCGCGCCAGGTCGGCGCCGATCCCGGCGCGCATCTCCAGGGCAGAGGTCAGCAGCGGCGTGAGGCCCGCGACGGGCTCGACGTGCTCGGCGACGATCGCCAGCAGGTCCAGCCCGGCCGTCCGCCGGTAGTCGAGCACCGTCGTGCGCCCGCCCTGGGCCACCCGGACGAGGCCGACCTGCTCGAGGCGCTTGATCGCCTCCCTGACGACGTGGCGATTCACCTGCAGCGCCTCGCTCAGCTCACGCTCCGAGGGGATCGCGGCGCCCGCGGGATAGCCGCCGCCGACGATCTCCGCCGTCAGCTGCTCGAAGACCCTGTCGGGAAGGGATCGCCTGTCGAGCGCCTTCAAAGCCATCGCGCTCAGCAGCTTAGCAAGTGGTTGGACCAGTTGTCGGATGACTCGCACTTCGGCCTGAAAGCCCTGGTTTGACGCCGCGGCCAGGCGGGTAGGACCACCCCGCCGGAGGGGACAAACGGCTGTGGAGGACCACATGCATTCAGGGGGCGGGGCTTTCGGCATCGGGCGGCTTCTTGCGCGCGGCCCAGGGGAGATCGGAGCGCGCCGCGCCCGCACCGCGCGGCGTGCATGGACGCGAGCTGCCGTGGGCATCGCGTCCGCGATCGCAGCGCTGGCACTCGCCCTCCCCGCGGCGGCCGCCGCGGCGCCGTCGCCCGAACCGTACGGCTCGGGCGACGCCGGCGGCTTTCGCAACGTGCTGCCCTCCGGCGAGAACGGCACTCGACAACGCCGCGCAGCTGGCCGAATTCGAGCTGAACGGGACCTACGCCGCCCCACTTCGCCGACCAGCTGCCGCTGTACGCGAACCTGCTCCACGGCTCGCCCACGCTGACCCACGAACAGATCGGCGAACTACTTCAAGGACGCGACCTTCGGCGTGAAGGAAGGCGACGTCGAATCGACGGACAGCCCGCGCTCGGACGTGACGATCGAGCGCGACAAAGGCTTCGGCGTGCCGCACGTCTACGGCAGCACCCGCGCCGGCGTGATGTTCGGCGCCGGCTACGCGGCCGCCGCAGGACCGCCTGTTCCTGATGGACGTGCTGCGGCACACGGGCCGCGCCGAACTCTCCTCCTTCGCGGGCGGCTCGGCCGGCGACCGCGCGATGGACCGCACGCAGTGGATGATCGCCCCCTACACCGAAGCCGACCTCGAATCGCAGATCGCCAACGCGCCCGAGCTGTACGGCGCGAAGGGCGAACAGGTCGTCGACGACGTCGACGAATTCGTCGCCGGCATCAACGCCTACATCCAGCGAAGCGCTGATCGACCCGACGAAGCTGCCGGCCGAGTACGCCGCGCTGGGAAAGCTGCCGACGCTGAATGGAAGCCGACCGACGTGATCGCCGAGGCGTCGCTGATCGGCGGCATCTTCGGCAAGGGCGGCGGCGCCGAGGTGCGCTCGGCGCTGACGGCTGGAGGCGTTCGAAGCACCGCTTCGGCCGCAAGGCCGGAAGGAAGGCGTGGGAAGACTTCCGCGAGCAGAACGACCCCGAGGCGCCGACGACCGTCTCCAAGCGCTTCGCCTACGAGACCGGCAACGCCATTCGCCAAAACCGGACTTGCGATGCCCGACCCGGGCACGCGTCAGCTTCCTCTCCGACGGCTCCTCCGGAAACGCCGCGTCGAGCGGCGCCGCGAACACCGACACGCCCTCGCCGCAGCCGATCCCGGACGACGGCTCGATCGGCTCGCAGCTGCTGACGCGCCGCGCTGCAGGGCCCGGCGCTGTCCTCGAACTGGGAGCTCGTCAACAAGTCACTGTCGACGCGACGGCCACTCGATCGCCGTGATGGGGCCGCAGGTCGGCTACTACAACCCGCAGATCCTGATGGAGGAGGACCTGCACGGGCCGGGCATCGACGCCCGCGGCGCCGCCTTCCCCGGCGTCAACCTGTACGTCGAGCTCGGCCACGGCCGCGACTACGCGTGGAGCGCGACGACGGCGACCGCCGACAACGTCGACACGTTCGCCGAGGTCCTCTGCCAGGACGAATTGCACTACCTCTACAAGGGCCAGTGCGTGCCGATGGAAAAGCTCGAACGGACGAACAGCTGGACGCCGACGGCGCTCGAACCCGAAACGCCTCCCGGCTCGGAAACGCTGACCGTCTACCGCACCGTGCACGGGATCGTCTACGCGCGCGGCACGGTCGCGCGGCAAAGACGGTCGCGTTCGCCAGCGCCCGCACGACCTACTTCCACGAGGCCGACTCGGCGGTCGGCTTCTCCGAGCTCAACGAACCCGGCTTCGTGACGGGCCCGAAGCAGTTCCAGCAGGCGGCCTCGAACATCAACTTCCTGTTCAACTGGGCCTACGTCGACGCCGACCACATCGCCTACTACATGTCCGGGGCGCTGCCCGCAGCGCGCCAACGAAAACCTCGCCGGACTTCCCGATCCTCGGCACCGGCGAATACGACTGGCAGGGCTTCGACCCGCAGCTGCACACGATGACGACGGCTCCCGTTCAAGAAGCACCCGCAGCGCGATCGACCCGCCGTTCCTCGTCTCGTGGAACAACAAGCAGGCGCCGGGCTTCGCCGCGGCCGACGACAAGTACGCCTTCGGGCCGATCTACCGCATGCAGCTGATCCGCAACTTCATCGAAGCGGACATCGCCGGCGGCAACAAGATGGGCGTCGAACAGCTCATCAGCGCGATGGACGAGGCCGCCACGCAGGACATCCGCATGGTCGAGCTGTGGCCGATCCTGCAAGCAAGGCGCTCGGCAGCCCGAGCGACCCGCAGCTGCAGGAAGCGATCGCGAAGCTCGAATCGTGGTACGCGGCCGGCGGCCACCGCCGCGACCTCACCAACACGAGCATCGACGAACCCGGCAGCTACGAACACAACGACGCGATCACGATCATGGACGCCTGGTGGCCGAAACTGCTCGAAGCCGAGTTCAAGCCGGCGCTCGGGGACGAAGCGTTCGCCGCGCTGCGCGGCATGCTCGAATTCGGCGCGCCCGAACCGGGCGCGGAACCCGCGGCCCCCGACTTCGCCGACGGCTGGTACGGCTACGCCAGCAAGGACCTGCGCGACGTGCTCGCCGGCGGCGGGGAAGAAACGGCCCCCAGCGCGCCCTATTCGCGGCTCTACTGCGGGGGCGGCTCGCTCAGCGCGTGCCGCAGCGCGCTGCAGGGCTCCCTGCTCCAGGCGCTGTCGGTGACGCCCGCCGAGATCTACGGCCACGGCGCTTGCGCCGAAGACCCGCAGGCGAGCTGCTTCGACATGAACCGGTTCGTGAGCGCGAGCGGCATCTCGCTGGCGCCGTTCCCGTTCCAGAACCGGCCGACCTTCCAGCAGGTCGTCGAGTTGACCCGCACGCTGCCCCGCTGAGCCCCCGCGCCAACCTTTGCGGCCCAACGACGTTGTGTATCACGGAGCTTCTGCGGCCGCGCACGTCCCGGATGACAAGCGGCCCGATGGCTCCTACAATCACTCGGCTTGGACGAGAGAGACATCGATGAGGGACGAGGTGAACGCAGGATGGCACGACGCCTGACTTTGGTTGCGCTGCTGGCCGCCGCCGCGCTGGCGCTCGCCGCAGCGGCCGCCCAGGCCGTGATCGTCACGCCGGGCAAAGGCCGGGTCAGCCTGGAACTGCTCCACCCCGGGGGCGCCCCCGGCGCCGCGCAGCCGAACGCGCGCTCGAACGCCAAACCGCTGGCCAAAAAAAACCTCGAAAACCACGGCGGCCCCGTGATGTCCTCGAACACCAACTACACGATCTACTGGGACCCCGCCGGCGGCGCCTCGTTCCCGGCCGGCTACCAGGCCGGCATCGACAAGTACTTCGAAGACGTCGCCCATGACAGCGGCGGGCTGCTCAACAGCGACTCGATCCTGACGCAGTACGGCGCCAACTACGACTCGCACTTCGGCGGCTCCTTCGTCGACACCAACGCCTACCCGGCCAACGGCTGCTCCTCAGCGCCGAAATGCCTGACCAGAGGGCAGCTCGAAGCCGAGCTGAAAAGCTTCGTGCAGTCCCATTCGCTGCCGACGGACCTCAAACACGCCTACTTCCTGCTGACGCCCAAAGGCGTCGAAAGCTGCACCGAACCGGTCGGCCACGAATGCTCCGCCGGCGCCTCGCACAGGGTCTACTGCGCCTTCCACTCCGACATCCCGCTCGGAGCAGGCGCCTTCCTGGTCTACGCCAGCAACCCCTACGTGAGCGGCCTCGAATGCGGCGACGAAGCCAACAAACCGAACGGCAACCCCGCGGACGAAACGATCTCCGGCGGGCTCGCCCACGAGCATTCCGAGATCGTCACCGACCCGCTGCTGAACGCCTGGTACGACTCCAAGAAAGAAGAGGTCGCCGACAAGTGCCGCACGTTCAAGGAAGCGACCGAATTCGGGACGCCGCTCGGTAAAGCTGCGAACGGCTCGAACTACAACGAGCTGATCAACGGCACCAAGTACTGGTATCAGATGGTGTGGAGCAACGAAACGGGCGCCTGCCAGCAGCGTCAGCTCGAACCGCCGTCGATCACGAAGATGAAACCGAAAAGCCGGCTCGCCGACCGGAGGCACCAGCGTGACGATCACGGGCGCCTACTTCACGGCCTCAGCGACGGTCACGTTCGGCGAAGTGCCGGCCGCGTCGGTCGAATTCGTGAACGCGAAGACGCTCGTCGCCGTCTCGCCTCCGGGCAGCCCGGGGCTCGTCGACGTCAGGGTGACGACCGCGGGCGGAACGAGCACGATCGTCAAGAAGGACCACTTCAAGTACAAGTCCAAATAGCGCCCGGGACCGCCCGGGTCCGCGTCGCGGCTCAGGGCAGTGCGGGGGAGAGGCCGCGGCTCGGCCGCGGGCGCGCGGCGGGCGATCAAGCAGAGGTTCGCGATGGCCGCCGGGATCGTCGATCACATTTGGACGGCACGCGAGATCGCTGCTCTTGCCGAGTAGGGCCTAGACGCGGTCCGCGATCTCACGCAGCAGTTCCGCCGCCTTCTCGTCGGGCAGACCGGGCGGGTCGAAGCTGAGGTCCCAGGCGAATGCGGACGCTGCGCCGCTCGTCGCCACGAACGGCTCCGGCAGCAGTCTCCACTCGATGGTGATCCGACCTTCCTTCAGGGGCGGGTCGCTCATGGCCGCCAGGGTGTCCCGTGAGACTCCAACTGGGACACCGCCCGCGCCTCAGGGGGCAGGGGGCGCTTCTTCCTGAGGTATTCAGGTCTCGGTTCGGCGGGGGCGACGCGCCTCAGGGGGCAGGCGGCGCGGCTTCCCGTTCTTCGCGTTCGCGTTCTTCGCGTTCATGCTGGTGGCGTTCTTCGATCTTGCGCATGTGACGTTCGTGTCGTTCGGCGATTTCCTCGGGCGTTTTCGGCGCGCGCGAGTGGCCCGAGGGGCCTTCTTCTTCGCGTTCAAGTTTCCGGAGTTTCTTTTTTTCCGCGCGTTCCTGTTCGGTCGGCGGCGAGCCGCCCCTCTGTTTCGGTTCTTCGCGGCGCACGCGGCGCGCTTCGGCCGTGCGCTGCTTGATTTCACGTTTCAGCTGCTGCTGTTCGAAATTGCCGCCGTGTCCGCCGGCGCCGCCGCCGGACGACCCGCCCCCGTGGGTCTTCGTCGCGGTGCCTCCCGAGGAGCCGTCGTCATGCCCCGGCTTGCCCGACACCTGGGAGTCGGCGGTTTTCGGGCCGCCGCCGGAGGCACCCCCGCCGCCGTTTTCAAGCACGGGCAGGCCCCCGTCGGTCGTCCCGTGCCGTCGTGAGGGCGAGCCGCCCTGGGCTTCCCCGCCGCTATCGAAGGCCGGCAGCGTCGGGTTCCAGCCGGCGGATCCGCCGGGTCCGGTCACGGACGCGACGAGCGCGCCGGTGCTCTGGGTGGACGTCGTCCGGGCAGGCGATTCCGATGGTGCCTCGAGCGCCGAGACGCCGACGCTGGCTCCGGCTCCGAGGCACACCATCCCCGCAGCGATCTTGCAGACGAGCACCTTGATGCCGCCTCCGGCGATGTCGGCGGCCGTTCCGGCGACCGAGGCGCCGACGGCCGCGCCCCCGGCGACGGTGGCGGACTCGGCGGCACCGAAGTTGAGCGCTTCCTCGAGCGCGCGGTACTTGAGCGCAAGCGGCGGCACGATCGGCAGCAGCGCGCCGAGCTGGCGGCGCTGGCGAGCGACACCGTCGGCGTAGAGCTTGCAGTCGGGGCAGGAGCGCACGTGGCGGCGCAGCCGGCCGCGCAGGAGCGCCGCTCCGCGCGCGCTGGCCAGCTCTTCGCGGATCTCATCGCAGTCGGCGTCGCGTGCGCGCCGGTCGGAGATCAGCTTCGAGCGGGCCTGGTAGACGTAGGCCTTGACCTGGTCGGAGCGCACGCCGAGCACGCGGCCGACCTCCTGTTGGCTGAGCCCGTGCACCTCCGCGAGAACCAGCGCGGCGCGCTGGTTCTCGGGCAGCTCGCGCAGGCCCTCGAAGACCTTGCGGACCTCCTCGCGCACCTCCAGTTCGGTGACCGGGTCGGGCCCCGGCGCGACCTCGCCGTTCAGCTCGACGACGGGGCGACGGCGGCGCAGGATCGACAGGCAGTCGTTGCGGGCGATCGTGAACAACCACGGCCGCAGCGTGACCGGCCGGCTGTCGGCCCGCAGCGCGCGGTATGCCGAGGCGAACGTCGCCTGCACGGCGTCCTCCGCATCGTGTCGCGAGCCGAGCATGTAGACGCAGAAGCCCAGCAGCTCGCGGACGTGACGGTCATAGAGCGCTTCGAACGCCGCGGTGTCCCCGCGCCGCACGCACGCGACCAGCCACTCGTCCGAGGCGAGCGCCAATCGCACCTTCGAACCCGCCCTTAAAACTGGACCGCCGTTGTACAACGATCGTCTCCCTCGCTCGTCCGAAGCGGACTCGCCACGTAACAAAAGCTACTCATCTATACCCGCTGACGCAATGGTACGTTCGCGGGACCTCGGGTCCACCTCCTCCAGGGCGCAACAACCCGCGATTGCAACGCGCGAGCACCCCGAAGGTTGGCGGGGAAGCACAAAATTTTCTTTCGCTCATGGACGCCTCGTCGGTCTAGTACCCGGACGGGCGGGCGCCTAGCCCGGCGGGAGGTTTTCCGGCAGCGGCACCTCCTGCGGAGGCCGTCCCGGGCCCGGCTCGTCCCAGCCGCTCCACGCGCTGCCGTCTCGCCCGACGTGCTCGCCGGCGCTCCCGAGCGCGAGCAGCACCAGCGGCTGGGTCCCGGCGTTCACGAGCTGCCGGCGCACGCCGGGCGCGACCCGCGCGAGGCGGTCGCGGCCGAGGACGGTGGGCTCGCGCTCGACCAGCAGCGTGAGCTCTCCGTCGAGGACGAGGTAGACCTCCTCCTGGCGCTCGTGTGAGTGGATGCGCCCGCGCTCACCCGGCGCCAGCACGATCAGGTTGATGCCGAAGCTCGTGACGCCGAGCTCCCGGCGCAGCGTCTGAAAGCGCTCGCCGCCCGCGCGGTCGAGCGTCGCGAAGGCGACGCCCGACTCGGTCACGACCCCGGGGCGCGGGCGGTGACGATCCAGGTCGAGGACATCGCGTACACGCCGTCGGGCCGGGCCATGTCGGCCATGCCCTCGCGCAGCCCCTCGTCGACCTGTCCGTGCAGGTGCGCGGCGCGATCCCCGGCCAGGCGCAGGATCTCGCCGGCGGGCCCGAGCGCGGTGACGATGTCGATCGCCTCGTCGAGGTCGGCGCCGATCCGCATCGGCAGATCGCAGCGCAGCAGGGCGACGTCCTCGAAGCCGGCGCGCTGCATCACGTCGCTGGTCGTGTCGGCGCCGGCCATCGAGAACGGCCCCGGCCCGCAGGTCGGCTCGTCGTACTCCTCGGGCCGGCTGACGATCTGCTCGACGATCGTCTGGGCGCGGTAGAGCCACTCGTTGTCCTCGCGCCGCCGCCACACCGCCATCGCGAGCCGCCCACCGGGGACGAGCGCCTCGCGGACGTTTCGCATCGCGGCGACCGGGTTGGCGAAGAACATCGTGCCGAAGCGCGAGAAGGCGAGGTCGAACGGCTCGGCCGGGCTCCATCGACTGGACGTCGGCGACGACGTACTCGGCGTTCGCGATCCCCTTTCGCGCCGCCGCCTCGCGCGCATGCTCGATGAAGCGCGGCGCCGCGTCGACGCCGACGGCTCGTCCGCCCGGGGCGATCAGTCCGGCGAGCCGCTCGGTCTCATCGCCGAAGCCGCAGCCGATGTCCAGCGCCCGCTCGCCCGGCTGCGGCGCGAGCAGCTCGATCGTTGCCTGGCCGTGCCTGGCGAAGCTGCCTTCGATCAGGTGCTGGAAGCGCAGGAAGCGGTCGAACAGCGGCCCGTCCCAGGCCCGAATCGCCTCCTCGTTGGCCGCGTCGATCGCCGTCTGCTGCTGGATGCCCGCCATCTGCTTGCCCCCGCTCTGAACCGGATCCGCCCGGTGCGCCCCACCCGCTGGGCGCGCTGCGCCGGGCCTTTCGCGTCCAAGGTAGCGTGCTCGCTGTCGGGTGGCGGCGAGGTCACCTCTGCAGGTGTCCAAACGGCCCCGCTCGTTGCTGGCCAGCGGGCCCTGGCGGCAGAGCGCCGCCGCGCTGATCATGCTCGCGATGGCACTTGGTCAGCTGACTACCAGCGCTGAGCCGCGCATCATCGGCGGCCCGACGTTGATCCCGGCGCCGCGCGAGGGGGAGACCTACCGCTGGAAGGTCCAGCACGGCCCCGCGGAAAAGCACGTCTACGTGCAGATCGCCGCGGCGCTGCGCCCCGAGGCGTTCGAGGAGCCGCTGCGCAGCGCGATCGAGACGAAGGGCGAGTCGGTGCTGTCGAGCCTGCTGGACCGCGGCAACGTGCCGACCAGGATCAAGGTCACCTCCGCAGGGCTCACCGAAGTCGGCATCGACCGGCGCGCGCGCCCCTGCGTCGTCTGAGCGGGCGCCGGCGCTCGGCGCGGCTCGGACGCGCAGGCACCGAGAGAGAAATGCCAGCGCGCCCGATCAGCCGCGACGGGAGGACGGAGGCTGTCCCCCGCCTCGCCTCGGACCCGACCGGGCCCTCTCGAGAAAAGTCCGGCCACTGCGTCCAAGCAGGAAGACGTTTGCGTCCGAAGCTGAGTGTCTTCGTGCGGCCGCCGCCAGTCCAATAGGGATTCCGGGCCGAGACATACGCGCGCCTTATCTCAGTCGCTCCGACCTTCGTTATCGTTCTCCGCCACCGCTGCCCATAGGAGGAGCGATGACCTTCAGACGAGGACACCTCGAGTACTTCGTCGCCGTCGCCGAGGAGGGGCAGATCACGAGCGCCGCGCGCCGGCTGGGAGTCGCGCAGCCGGCGCTGTCGCAGGCGATCGCGCAGCTGGAGTCCGAAACCGGGTTGACGCTCTTGGAGCGGCAAGCCCGCGGCGTGCAGATGACGCCTGCCGGCGAATCCTTCTACGCGAAGGCGCGGCTCGCGGTCGCCGCGACCGGCGAGGCGCTGAACACGGCGCGTTCCCTGGCGCGCGCGCAGCAGGGCAGGATCGAGTTCGGGTTCCTCGGCGCCCCGCCGAGCATCGAGGGCCGGATCGAGATGGAAGGCTTCGCGATGGCCTATCCGGAAATCGAGGTTCACTATCGGGACATGGCGTTCCCGACCAGCCCGACCTCGGCGTGGCTGGGCGACGTCGACGTCGCCGCGTGCCACCTGCCGCCGCCCGACGAAGCGGTCTGGAGCAAAGTCGTGCGCCACGAGCCGCGGATCGCACTGATTCCGCCCGGGCATCCGCTTGCCGCTCGCGAGCACCTGCACGTCGCCGAGCTGCTCGACGAGATCTACATCGGCTTCGCGCCGTCGGTCGACCCGGAGTGGGCCGGCTTCTGGAGTCTCGATGACCACCGCGGCGGCCCGCCGCAGCGCGTCAAAGCCGATCGCGCCACGAATCCCCAGGAGGTGCTGGCGGCGCTCGGCGCGGGCGGAGCGATCACGATCGTGCCGCTGGCCGCCGCCAGGGTGCTCTCGAACGTGCTCGCGAGCACGCGGGCGATCCCCGTGCGCGACGCGGCGCCTTCCCAGATCGCCCTCGTCGGCCACCGCGACAGGCGCAACCCGCTCGTGGCGACGCTGGTCTCGTACTCAGACGTCGTCGCGGCGGCAGGGCTCGCCGAACGCGACGGAGGCGCCGCCGCCGGGCGCTGAACGTTCGCGCTCCGGGTCGGGCCCGAGCTATTCGCCTGCGACTGGTGCGACGCAGGACGGCGCGGCGCCCTCGATCACGAGCCCGCGCAGAGCGACGAAGCCGGGACGCAGTTCGTTCGCCGAGAGCAACAGCGTGTCGCCGTGTGGGATCGCCGACGGATCGATCCGCAGGCTCACGCCGCCCGGTCCGCCGAGCGTTTCATAGAGCGCTCGCGTCTGTTCGGGCGGAAGGTGCACGAATGGCAGCTGCCGGCGGGAGACCGGGCACCCGTCTTGCACCGGCGCGATGCGCACCGGCAGCCCGAGCTCTGTCAGCCGCTCGTTCGCCGGCCCGACGCCGACCAGTTCGGAGACCGTGACGGTGACCGTGCCGTCGGGGTTCGTCACGACGGCATAGGCGCTCGAGCCGCCGTTCGCGCTGAGCCCGATCACAAGCGCCGCCAGGCCCGCGACGAGCGCCAGCCCGAGCGCCGCGAGCGGGCCGCGGCGCACGCGGCCGCGCCGGCGCGCCGGCGAATGGATCTGCGCGGGCGGCTCGGCGAGCAGCGCGCCGTGCTGCTCGACGAGTTCGTTCCAGAGACGGTCTTCGAACCTAGCCACGACCGCCTCCTTCCCGTTTCAGTCGCGCCCGCGTTCGCGACAGCCGCACGCGCAGCGCGCCCGTCGACACGCCGAGCTCGCGCGCGGCCTCGCCGTGGCTCAGACCGCAGAGGTCGACGAGCTCGAGGGCTTCGCGATCAAGCGCCGACATCGGTGCGAGCCGTTCCATCAGCTCGCGGCTCGATCGCTCGACGTCGATCCACCACGTCAGCTCCTTGGTCTCGGCACGGTCGAGCAGCCGCCGTGCCGAGCTGCGACGCCCCGGCCCCTGCTCACGGGGATCGGACTCGCGGAAGCGCGCGTAGACGCGCCGGGCGATGCCGATCGTCCATGCTCGGGTGCCGGTCCGTCGCGGGTCGTACTCGGCGAAGGAGCGGATCGCGGCGACGAAGGCGTCGGCCGTGAGGTCCGCGACGAGCTGCGGGTCCTGGCAGCGGCGAGCGAAGTACCCGGCGACGGCGCCGAACTCGGCGCGGTAGAGACGCTCGAACTCCGCGAGCCGCGGCGAGAGCTGCCCGCGACCTTCCGGTCGTGGTTCTTCCGCCGCAGAATCATTCAAACTGTCTGAATGCAGGTCATCGTCGTCACCGGGACGGAGAGGGTCTCGTTGCATTGCCTCAGGCCACCGGCGCGCCCGATTTTACATTCAAAGATCCGGAACTCATCCGATCGGTAAGTGTCGCGCTGAGTCCCACGATCCGAAATGTTCGAAACCGACGTTTCATCCGAGCCTACATAGAAAGGACCGATGAGAATGGGAACGAACGGACGTCCCTCGCGGTTCCGACCGCGGTGGAGAACCCTCGGGGCCGCGCTGCCGCCGGCGGCGGCAGGGCTGGGGGCTGCGCTGATCGCCGGAAGCGGCTCGGCGCCCGCCGCGCCGGCTCCCGCGCCGAGCTACGCGGCGCTCTCCGGCGGCGAAACGGGCGGGCTGGTGATCTCCGACTCGCCGACGCCGCGCGGGGCGGCACCGCGTCCCACGTGGCCCGCGCACGCGCCCGAAGGGTCCGGCGACCGGCCGGCGGCGTCATCGATCCGCCGCGTTCGGTCGACGGTCCCGGGCCTCTCCGCGTGGATCGCGCGCTCGGCCGCCGGCGGGGTGTGCGTGCTGCTCTACGACGGTCAGCCAGTCGACGGCGTCGCCGCCGTCTACGCCAGCTGCTCGACGCCGGAGCGGTTCGGCGCCGGAGCCACCGTGCAGGTCTCCGAAATCCCGAACATGCCGGGTCGCGTGATCGAAGCGGGGGTGGTCCCGGACGGGGTCGAGGCGGTCAGCACGCGGCTCGCCGACGGCAGCAGCGCCACGTCGCAGGTCAGCGACAACGCCTGGGCGCGCAGCGGCGGGGAGCCGCCGGCACCGGGTGCCGAACCCACTGCGATCACCGGAGGTTGAGGATGCGAAAGTCACACATCGCGTCGCTGCTGGCGACGGTTGCATGTCTCTCGACGTTCGCGACGGCGAGCGCCGGAGCCGTCGAATGGACGCACCACGTCGGGATCCCCAGCGGCGGCAACGCGTTCGGGCCGTTCGTGTCGCTGCGGGTCTCGGAAACCTTCGGCTGGGGCGCCGGGTTGGG
The DNA here is from genome assembly GCA_963721285.1 of uncultured Solirubrobacteraceae bacterium. Classification (GTDB taxonomy): domain Bacteria; phylum Actinomycetota; class Thermoleophilia; order Solirubrobacterales; family Solirubrobacteraceae; genus Palsa-744. Next base: position 299,393 of record CAVRIN010000007.1, read on the forward strand.
CTGCGCCGGCATCCGGGGGGTCTCGGGCGTCGTATGCGAGACGACGGCGGGCGAACGCGTATCGGTCACGTTGAGCAACTTCGTGGGATCCGAACCGTACATCCACAACCACTCGACGTTCGGCAGCTACTTCGCCGGGTTCTACTCCTGAGCTGCGGGCCCAGGCGCTGCCGCTTCCTGCGGGCCGGGACCGGGTCGCGGGAGCCGGTAGCGGCGGCTGCGCGGGCAGCGCTCGAGCAGGCCGAGCTCGAGCAGCGTCAGGACGTAGCGATGCGTCGTGCTGGCGCTCAGGCCGAGCTCGCGCGCCAGCTCCAGGATCCCGCGCTCCGGGCGCTCGACCGTGAAGCAGGCGAGGATCGCGAGCCCCCGCAGCAGCGAGCGCGACAGGCGCCGGTCGCAGATGTCGAGCGCGGGCTGGGCGGGCGCGGAGAGCGCAGCGGCGATCAGGGCGGCGAGCGAGGAGGCACGGCTGCGCGAGGCGGAGCGCAGCACGTCTTCCACCTGGTCGGGAGACAGCGTGATCGCGATCGACAGGTTGCGCCGGGGCGGCACGGAGCGATCCTGCCAGCAGCAGACAGCTGTCCGCAAGGCGTGTTTCTGGCGACGGGGGGAACAGCCAATCGGTCGGTGACCTTCCGCCGTCACCCGGCCGGCGAGCGGCACCGGTACCCTCCAGCGCGCGATGGCGCTGACGGTGACACTGCCCGACGGGACCGAGCTCGAGCTGCCCGATGGCGCGACCGGGGCGGACGCGGCGGCGGCGATCGGGCCTGGGCTCGCGAAGGCGGCGCTCGCGGTCGAGGTCAGCGAGCCGGGCGAGCAGCCGGCGCTGCGCGACCTCGCGCGCCCGCTGCCCGGGGGCGCGCGGATCTCGATCCTCACCGAGCGCAGCGGCGAGCAGGCGCTCGAGCTGATCCGCCACGATGCCGCGCACGTGCTCGCGACGGCGGTGCTCGAGCTCTACGACGGGGTCAAGATCTCGATCGGGCCGCCGATCGAGGACGGCTTTTACTACGACTTCGAGTTTCCTGAGGGAACGGCCGTCTCCGAGGCCGACTTCCCGCGGATCGAAGAGCGGATGCGAGAGCACGTCAAGGCGGCCGAGCCGTTCGTCCGCGAGGACGTGCCGGTCCCCGCCGCCCGCGAGCGCTTCCTGGCCGAGCGCCAGGACTACAAGGTCGAGCTGATCGACGACCTGCTGAGCTCCGCGCAGGCCTCGCACCGGCCGCTCGAGACGGTCTCGCTGTACACGAACGGGCCCTTCACGGATCTGTGCCGGGGCCCGCACGCCCCGAGCACGGGGAGCGTGAAGGCGTTCAAGCTGAACTCGGTCGCCGGCGCGTACTGGCGCGGGGACTCCGCGCGCACGATGTTGACGCGGATCTACGGCACCGCGTTCTTCTCCAAGCAGGCGCTCGAGGAGCACGTCGAGCGGCTCGAGCAGGCGAAGGCGCGCGACCACCGCAAGCTCGGCCGCGAGCTCGGCCTGTTCGCCTTCTCGGAGGTCTCGCCGGGTGCCGCGTTCTGGCTGCCGGCGGGCACCAGCGTCTTCAACTCGCTGGTCGCGCTGTCGCGGCGGATGGGCGCGGAACGCGGGTACAGCGAGGTGAAGACGCCGCAGATCTTCGACTCGGAGCTGTGGAAGACCTCGGGCCACTGGGGCAAGTTCCGCGAGAACATGTTCACGCTGACGGTCGAGGAGCACGAGATGGCGGTCAAGCCGATGAACTGCCCGGGCCACTGCCAGCTGTACTCGATGACGCGGCACTCCTATCGCGACCTGCCGCTGCGCTACTCGGAGCCGGGACTGCTGCACCGCAACGAGGCCTCGGGAGTGCTGCACGGCCTGCTGCGGCTGCGGCATTTCGCTCAGGACGACGGCCACATCTTCTGTACGGAGGAGCAGGTACAGGACGAGGTGCGGGGCGCTCTGGAGATGGCCTTCGCGACGTATGAGCTGTTCGACTTCGACATGCGCCTCGAGCTCTCGACGCGCCCGGAGAACCGGATCGGCGACGACGAGCTCTGGGACCGGGCGGAGCTGAAGCTCACACAGGCGCTCGAGGAACTTGGCCTCGAGTACGAGCTGAACCCCGGCGACGGGGCGTTCTACGGGCCCAAGATCGACGTCCACATGACGGACTCGCTCGGGCGCTCCTGGCAGACCGGGACGGTTCAGCTGGACTACTCGATGCCGGCCCGCTTCGGACTCAGCTACACCGGCGCGGACAACGCCGAGCACACGCCGGTGATGATCCACCGCGCGATGTTCGGCTCCTACGAGCGCTTCATCGGCATCCTGATCGAGCACTACGCGGGGGAGCTGCCGCTGTGGCTCGCGCCGCTGCAGGCGCTCGTGCTGCCCGTCTCCGACCCCTTCAACGACTACGCGCGCGAGGTAGCCGACGAGCTCCGTGCCGCGGACATCCGCGTCGAGATCGACGAGCGCTCGGAGTCGGTCGGGCGCAAGATCCGCGAGGCGGAGCTGCGGAAGGTCCCCTTCATGCTGATCGTGGGGGAGCGCGAGCAGGACTCGCAGACGGTCTCCGTTCGCTCGCATCGCGACGGCGACCTCGGGGCGAGCACGGTCTCGGACTTTGCCGAGGGCCTCAGGGGCCAGCTATACTCCGGCGTGTTGACGCCTCGCAAAACCTCAGAGCGCCACTCATAGCTTCCGCTTGAAGCGCGGTCACGACAGCTAGTGCCGGTCCCCCGAAGGTTCGACCGGCGCCCGCCGGAGCGGGACACGACGAGGATCAACGAGCGCATACGCGTGCCCGAGGTGCGCGTGATCGACGAGGAGGGCAAGCAGATCGGCGTGATGAAGACGCCCGACGCCCTCGAGTTCGCGCAGGAACGCGACCTCGATCTGGTCGAGGTCGCCCCCGAGGCGCGCCCGCCCGTCACGCGCGTGCTCGACTACTCCAAGTACAAGTACGAGCAGGCCCAGAAGGTCAAGCAGGCGCGCAAGCACCAGCAGCAGATCACCGTGCGCGAGATCAAGTTCCGCCCGAAGATCGCCGAGCACGACTACGACACCAAGAAGCACCACGTCGAGCGCTTCCTGCGCCACAAGGACAAGGTCAAGGTCACGATCATGTTCCGCGGCCGCGAGGTCACGCACCCGGAGCGCGGCACGGCGATCCTCGACAGGCTCGCCGAGGAACTGCAGGAGCTCGGCGTCGTCGAGCAGCGCCCGATGCAGGAAGGGCGCAACATGACGATGATGATGGCTCCCTCCAAGGCCCTGCTCGCGGGGCGCGTCGGCGCCTCCGAGGGCGCCGAGGAGCCGGCCGGCGAGGCCGCGGAGGCGAGCGCGCCGGCAGAGCAGGAGGCGGCCGGCGGCGGGGCCGAGGCTCAGCCCACCGGCGGCGATGACGCCGCGTCGGAGCCCGCGGAGTCGCCCAACGGCGAGGCCGCCTCGGCCGCCTAGCGGCTGGGTCCGCGGCGGCCCTCTCATCGGGCCGAGTCGTTCAGCACCGGCAGATGCGCCGCCCCGTGCCATAATCATCGGCTCGCGATGCCGAAGATGAAGACACATTCGGGCGCCAAGAAGCGCTTCAAAGTGACCGCGACCGGGAAGGTCCGCGGCCGCCATGCCTTCACGAGCCACATCCTCGAGAAGAAGTCGCCGAAACACAAGCGCGCCCTGGGGCGGCCCGTGATCCTCTCCGATCACGACGCGCCGCGCGTGAAGAAGCTGCTCGGGGCCGGCAAATGACCCGCGTGAAGCGCTCCGTCGGCGCGCGCAAGAAGCGCCGCGCCACGCTGGAGAGGACGAAGGGGTTCCGCGGCGAGGCCCATTCGAACTACAAGCGCGCCAAGGAGGCGCTGCTGAAGGCCGACGCGTATGCCTACCGCGACCGCCGCAACCGCAAGCGCGACTTTCGCCGCCTGTGGATCACCCGTATCAACGCGGCCGCTCGCCAGAACGGCATGAGCTACTCCCAGCTGATGCACGGCCTGAAGCTGGCCGGGGTGGAGCTCGACCGCAAGGTCCTCGCCGACATCGCCGTCCGCGACGCCGACGCGTTCCGACGTTTTGCCGAGCTCGCCCGGGAGGCGTCGGCTGCCTGAGCTCGAATCGGCAACCGACCCGGCAGCCTCTCGGGCGTCGCTCCTCTGACAGGGACGGCGCCCTTTTTGTTGGCCGCTAGCCACACGAGAGAGAACCGAACAGACCGACCCATGACCCAAATCAAATCCCTCCAGAACCCGCGCCTGAAGGCGCTGCGCAAGCTCCACACGAAGCGGGGCCGGGGCGCCGCCTCTGCCTTCCTCGCGGAGGGCGAGGACCTGATCGACGCCGCCCGCCGCGCCGGGCGCGAGCCGCTCGAGGGCTACCGACTCGCGGGCAGCGGGCTCGGCGGCTCGGGCTTTCACGATGTCGCGCCGGAGGCGCTCGCTGCCGTCTCGGCCCTCGGCTCGGGCAGCCGCGTGATCGGCGTCTTCGAGCAGCGCTGGGGAGAGCCGCGCGGGCCGCTGTGCGTGTACCTGCACGGCGTCGGCGACCCCGGCAACGTCGGCACGGTGCTGCGCTCGGCGCAGGCCTTCGGAGCCTCGAGCGTCGTGCTCGGCCCCGGCTGCGCGGACCCGCACTCGCCGAAGGCGGTGCGGGCGAGCATGGGCGCGATCTTCGCGGTCCAGATCGCGCGCGGCGCGGGCGTGGCGGCGCTGCCTGGACAGCGGATCGCGTTGACCGCGGGCGCCCCGGAGGTGCTCGCGGGACCGCCGCCCGCCGGCGGCGACGGCGTGACGCTCGTGATCGGGGCCGAGCGCGACGGGTTGCCGGCGGAGCTCGTCGCGGCCTGCGAGCTGCACGCCCGCATCCCGATCGCCTCCGAGTCGCTGAACGCCGCGATGGCGGCGACCGTGGCGCTCTACGAGATGACCCGCCGAGCATCTAGGGTCCCGGGCTGATGAGCGACCGCATCCAGGAGCTTCGCGAAGAGGCCGAGGCCGCGATCGGCGCGGCCGCCTCGAGCGCCGAGCTCGAGGAGCTGCGGGTGCGCTACCTCGGGCGCAAGGCCGAGCTGCCGCAGATGCTGCGCGAGGTCGCAAAGCTCGAGCCCGACCGGCGGGCGGCCGTCGGCAAAGCCGCCAACCAGGCTCGCCAGGCGCTCGAGGCGCTGATCGACGCGCGCGCGTCCGAGCTCGCCGGTACGGAGCTCACCTCCCAGCTCGCGGAGGACCGCGTCGACGTCACGCTCCCAGGCGCGCCGCCCCAGGCGCTCGGGCGGCTGCACGTGCTGAGCGCGACCCGCCGCGAGCTCGAGGACATCTTCCTCGGCCTGGGCTTCACGGTCATGGAAGGCCCCGAGATCGAGACCGTCCACTACAACTTCGACGCGCTCAATCACAGCCCGACGCACCCCGCGCGGGCGCGCACGGCCGACGACGTTCTTATGTACGCGGGCCGGGATGGCCGCGAAGTCGTGCTGAGGACGCACACCTCGCCGATGCAGGTGCGCGCCATGGAGCAGCACCCGCCGCCGCTCTACATCGTGGTGCCCGGCCGGGTCTACCGGCGCGACCTCGACGCCACGCACACGCCCCAGTTTCACCAGATCGAGGGCCTCGCCGTCGACGAGGACATCACGCTCGCCGATCTGAAGGGGACGCTGCTGCACTTCGCGCGCGCCTTCTTCGGCGACGCCAGGGAGGTGCGCCTGCGCCCGCACTTCTTCCCCTTCACCGAGCCGTCGGTCGAGGTCGACGTCTCCTGCTTCAACTGCGACGGCAAGGGCTTCCTGGCCGACGGCTCGCGCTGCCACCTCTGCAAGGGCGAGGGCTGGCTCGAGATCCTCGGCGCGGGCGAGGTCGACCCGAACGTCTACGCGCACGTTGCCACCACGGAGGCGAACGCGCCCGGATACGACCCGGAGAAGGTGCAGGGCTTCGCGTGGGGACTGGGCGTCGAGCGGATGGCGATGCTCAAGCACGGCCTGCCAGACCTGCGCCTGATGTACGAGAACGACCTGCGGCTGCTGGAGCAGTTCGGATGAGGGTCCCGCTCCCCTGGCTGCGCGAATACTGCGACCCGCCGCTCGACACGACCGGGGTCGAGGAGCGCCTGACGATGACCGGCACGAAGGTCGAGGCGATCCACCGCGTCGGGCCGCCGGCGCCAGACGGCTTCGTCGTGGGGCGCGTGCTGAGCGCCGAGCAGCATCCGGATGCCGACCGGCTGAAGGTCTGCACCGTGGACCTCGGCGACGGGCAGCCGGCGACGATCGTCTGTGGCGCCTCGAACGTCGACGGCGGGCAGACGGTCGCGGTCGCGCGGCCGGGCGCCGTGATGCCGGACGGGACGAAGCTCGGCAGGGCCAAGCTGCGCGGGGTCGTCTCCGAAGGGATGATCCTCGCCGCCTCCGAGCTCGAGCTCGAGCCCTCGGGCGAGCGCAGCGCGGGGATCCTGGTGCTGGACGAGCTCGACGCCGAGTTCGCGCCCGGCACACCGCTGAGCGAAGTGCTCCCGGTCGCGACCGAGGTACTGGAGCTCGAGATCACGCCGAACCGGCCGGACTGCCTCGGCGTCTACGGCGTCGCGCGAGAGCTGCACGCAGCGAGCGGCGCGGCGCTCGCTCCCGCTCCGTGGGCGCAGGATGCCGGCTTTCCCGGCGAGCTGGCCGCCGCGCGCGTGGAGGTCCTGTCCCCGGACCTCTGCCCGCGCTTCACGGCACGGGTCTTCGAGGACGTCACGATCGGTCCCTCCCCGGTGTGGCTGCGCGCGCGGCTGACGGCGGCGGGACAGCGACCGATCAACAACGTCGTCGACATCACCAACTACGCGATGCTGCTGAGCGGCCAGCCGCTGCACGCCTTCGATCTGGACCGCGTCGCGGGCGCGCACCTGACGGTGCGCCGCGCGCGCGACGGCGAGCAGGTGCAGACGCTCGACGGCCAGACCCGCGAGCTCGACGGCGAGATGGTCCTGATCGAGGACGAGCAGGGCCCGACGTCGATCGCCGGGATCATGGGCGGCGCCCGCTCGGAGGTCGCCCTCGACACGAGCCGCGTCCTGCTCGAGGTCGCGACGTGGAACGGGCCGAACATCCACCGCACCTCCTGGGCGCTCGGCCTGCGCAGCGAGGCCTCCGCGCGCTTCGAGAAGGGGCTTCAGCCCGAGCAGACCATGCACGCGCAGGCGATCGCCTCGGCGCTGATGGTCGAGCTCTGCGGCGCGACGCTCCTGCCGGGGACGATCGACGTCGGCGGCGACGGGCCGCCGCCGCAGACGATTCAGCTGCGCGAGCGCCGCGTCGAGGCGATCCTCGGCGTGCCCGTGGCGGTGTCCCGCCAGAAGGAGATCCTGACCGCGCTCGACTTCGCGGCCGAGCCGACGGAGGACGGGCTGGCGGTCACGGCGCCGCCGCTACGCCGCGATGACGTCACGCGCGAGGTCGACCTGATCGAGGAGGTCGCGCGCATAGACGGGCTCGAGCGCCTGCCCGCGACGCTGCCGGCGCGGCGCGGCGCCGCCGGGCGGCTCGACCACGGCCAGCGCGTGCGCAGGGCGGCCGAGGACGCGATGACCGGCCGCGGCCTTCACGAGATCGCCGGCTGGAGCTTCGCCGATCCGGGCCTGCTCGACCGCCTGCGGCTGCCCGCCGGCCATCCGCTGCGCGCCGTCGTCACGATCGAGAACCCGCTCTCGGAGGATCTCTCGATCATGCGCCCGACGATCCTCGGGTCGCTGCTCGACGCGGCCCGCCACAACGTCTCGCGCGGCGCCCAGGAGATCGCGATCTTCGAGTCCGGCACCGTCTACCGCGCCGCGCCCGGCGGCGGGCCGTACGGGACCGGCGCCGATGAGCACCACGCCCTCGGCGCTCTGCTCGCCGGGCCGCTCACGCCACGCTCGTGGCGCGGGGAGCGCGCCGAGGCCGACTTCTTCGCCGTCAAGGCGCTGCTCGAAGCGCTGCTCGCGCGCATGCACGTGGACTGGTCCGTCGCGGCGGCGGAACCCGAGCGCTGGCCGTTCCTGCACCCGGGCCGCAGCGCGGCGATCACCGCGAGAAGCGCCGCCGCCGACGGCGAGCCGTTCACGCTCGGCTTTCTCGGCGAGCTGCACCCGCTGATCGCGGGCGCCTGGGACGTGCCCCGCAGCGCTGCGTTCGCGATCGACCTCGGCAAGCTCGCCGCCGCCGCCCCGGAGACCGTGGGCTTCAAACCGTTCGGTGCCTATCCGGTGCTGCGCCAGGACCTGGCCGTGACGCTGCCTGACACCGTCGCCGCCGCCCAGCTGCTCCTGTCGGTCCGCATCGCCGGCGGCGAGGCGCTCGCCGACGCACAGATCTTCGATGTCTACAGCGGCGAGCAGGTCGGGGCGGGACGGCGCTCGCTGGCGCTTGCGCTGAGCTTCCGCTCGCTCCAGGGCACCCTGACCGACGAGGACGTGGCGCCGCTGCGCGAGCGGATCGTCGCGGCGATCGGCGATCTGGGAGGCGAGCTCCGTGGCTGAGCGCGAGGCCCAGCCCGGTGCCGGTGCGGGGGCGCCGCGGGTGATCGTCGCCGGCGCGACGGGGTTCGCGGGCGCGCTCGCCGCGCAGCTCCTCTGGCGCCACCCGGGCTTCGAGCTGACCGCCGTCACGGGCCGCTCCGAGCTCGGCCGCCCGCTCGCGGAGCTCTACCCGCGCTACCGCGTCCCGCTCGCCGTCGAGGAGCTCGACCTCGGCCTGTTCGGGAGTCCCGCCCACCCGATCGACGCGGCGATCGTCGCCTACCCGCACGCGGCGGCCGCGCCAACCGTCGCGGCGCTGCGCGAGTCCGGCGCAAGGGTGGTCGACCTGAGCGCGGACTTCCGGCTCGCCTCGCTCGGGACATACGAGCGCTGGTACGGCCCGCACCCGCAGCCCGAGCTGCTCGAGCAGGCCGTCTATGGGCTCACCGAGCTGCACCGCGAGGCGATCGCCCGCGCGGCGATCGTCGCCAACCCCGGCTGCTATCCGACCGCAAGCGTGCTGGCGCTCGCACCGCTCGCGCGCGCCGGGCTGATCGCCGACGTCGTGATCGACGCGAAGCAGGGCATCTCGGGCGCCGGGCGCGCCTTCGACGAGCAGACACACCTGTCGCTGGCCGGCGAGAACATCCTTCCCTACAAGGTCGCCGCGCACCGCCATACGCCCGAGATCGAGGAGCAGCTCGCGCTGTTGATGCCCACCCATCCCGACCTGCGTGTCCAGTTCCAGGCCTCGCTCGTCCCGCTCGACCAGGGCGAGCTCGCCAGCTGCTACGTCACCCCGACGCGTCCCGTCGGCCCCGAGGAGCTGCACGACCTGTTCGCCGACGCATACGCCGAGGAGATGTTCGTCGAGGTCGTCTCCGAGCCGCCCGGCACGCGCGAGGTGCTCGCCACCAACTTCTGCCGCATCTTCGCCGCCGCCGACCAGCACACCGGCAAGGTGCTCGTCTTCGCCTCGATCGACAACCTCTGGAAGGGCACGTCCTCGCAGGCGGTCCAGAACCTGAACGTGATGTTCGGCCTGCCCGAGGGGGAAGGGATCTCATGAGCGCGCCCATGAGGGCGTCGCGCTCGGAACGGGGCGCGGTGTGAGCGCGCTGCCGTTCTTCCGCTCGCGGTGGGTTCCCGCGCCCGCTCACGTCACCGAGCTCGACGGCGGCTCCGGGCTGCCGGGCGGGTTCCGCGCAGCCGGCGTCGCGGCCGGGCTGAAGCCGAGCGGGCGGCCGGACGTCGGGCTGCTCGTCTGCGACGCCGAGCAGCCCGTGAGCGCCGCGCGCTTCACGGCATCGGGCGCGGCCGCTGCCCCCGTGCTGCTGAACCGCGAGCGGTGCCGGCTCGACGCGCTGCGGGCCGTGCTCGTGAACTCCGGCTGCGCGAACGCGGCGACCGGCCGGCGCGGCCTGGAAGACGCCGCCAAGACCCAGGGGGCGGCCGCCGCTGCGACCGGCGCCGAGCCGGCCGCGGTCGCGCTCGCCTCCACCGGCGGCATCAGCCAGTACCTCGACGTCCACGCCGTCCTGCGCGGGATCCTCGCCGCGCGCGGCCGGCTCTCGGCCGACGGCGACGCGGAGTTCCAGCAGGCGATCCAGACGACCGACGCGTTCGAGAAGCGCGCCAACCTCGAGGTCGAGCTGCCCTCCGGCACCGTCAAGCTGAACGCTCAGTGCAAGGGAGCCGGCATGATCTCGCCGCGCTTCGCGACGATGCTCTGCTTCGTGGAGACCGACGCCGGGCTCGCGCCCGAGACCGCCGACCTGCTGCTCGGCGTCTGCGTTAAGCGCTCCTTCGACCGCGCCACCGTCGACGGGCAGCTCTCCACGAACGACACCGCGCTGCTGCTCTGCTCCGGTGCGTCCGGGGTCCAGGTCGCGCCGGAGAGCGAGGACGAGCTGCGCTTCGGCGAGGCGCTCGACGCCCTGCTGCGCCAGCTCGCGGTGATGATGGTCGCCGACGGGGAGGGAGCCGGGCGGGTCGCCCGGATCGTGGTCCGCGGCGGCAACGAGGACGGCGTCGAGACGGCCGCGCGCGCCGTCGCCAACTCGCCGCTCGTGAAGGCCGCCCTGCACGGCGGCGACCCCAACTGGGGCCGGATCGTCCAGGCCGTCGGCGGCGCACTGGGTGGGCGGGACCCCTATCCGACGCCGCTGCCCGTCGACGTCTCGATCGAGGGCACGCAGGTCTGTTCCGCCGGCACCGCGCTGGTCAGCGACGAGGCCGAGCTGGCCGCGGCGGTGCAGCGGCCCGAGGTCGAGTACGAGGTCGGCCTGCCGGGGGAGGGGGCCGAGACCGAGGTGTTCTTCTCGGACCTCTCGAAGGAGTACGTGACGATCAACGCGGACTACACGACATGAACGCCCATCTCGGCGCAGGAGACGCACATGCGTGACGTAGGGACGCTGCTGGAGGCGCTGCCGTACATCCGCGAGTTCCACGGCAAGACGGTGGTGATCAAGTACGGCGGCGCGGCGATGGAGGACGAACGGCTGCGCGAGGAGTTCGCGCGCGACGTCGTGCTGCTGAAGTACGTCGGGCTGAACCCGATCGTCGTGCACGGCGGCGGGCCCGAGATCACCGGCTACATGGAACGGCTCGGGCTGCCCGTCGAGTTCGTCGGTGGGCTCCGCGTCTCGAGCGAGGACACGGTCGAGGTCGCCAAGATGGTCCTCGTCGGCAAGGTCAACAAGGAGATCGTGCTGCGCCTGCAGCGGCACGGCCAGCCCGCAGTCGGGCTGTGCGGCGATGACGGCTCGCTGTTCCGCGTCGCCCGGCGGACGGCGCCCGGAGGCGAGGACATCGGCTTCGTCGGGCGCATCGAGCGCGTCAACGTCGGCGTGATCGAGCACATCTCCAGCGACTACATCCCCGTGATCGCCTCGGTCGGCGCTGACCGCGACGGCAGCTCCTACAACGTCAACGCCGACGAGGCGGCGGGCGCCGTCGCGGGCGCGCTCGGTGCGTACAAGGTGATCTTCCTCACCGACGTGCCTGGCTGGCTCGCGGACCCGCAGGAGCCCGGCTCGCTGATCTCGCAGGCCGGCTCCGAGCAGGTCCGCGGCGCGCTGGACGGCCTGGACGGCGGCATGCGCCCCAAGCTCGAAGCCTGCCTGGAAGCGATCGACGCCGGCGTCAGCGCCGCGCACATCCTCGACGGGCGCACCCCGCACTCGCTGCTGCTCGAGCTGTTCACAGACGCTGGAATCGGCACCAAGATCGAGGAACGGCCATGAAAGCGACGTGGCCCGGTTGAGCCTGGCCGACCTGCAGCGCATCGAGTCCGAGCGCATGATCGCCTCCTACGCGCGGCTGCCTGTCGAGTTCGTGCGGGGGGAGGGCCCGCTGCTGTGGGACGAGCACGGCAACGAGTACCTCGACTTCCTGTGCGGGATCTCGGTCACGAGCCTCGGGCACTGTCATCCGGCGGTCGTCAGGGCGGTGCGCGAGCAGACCGGGCGGTTGATGCACGTCTCCAACCTCTTCTACACCGAGCCCGCGATGCGGCTTGCAGAGCGGCTGTCCGCGAGCAGCCTCGGCGGCAAGGTGTTCCTCTGCAACTCGGGCGCCGAGGCCAACGAGGCAGCGATCAAGCTGGCCCGCAAGGCGCGCCGGGGCGGCGACGTCGTCGTCGTCCACGGCGGCTTTCACGGGCGAACCTACGGCGCGCTGTCGGCGACCCCCCAAGAGGCCAAGCAGGCTCCGTTCGCTCCCCTCGTGCCCGGCTTCCGCGCCGTCGAGCCCGACCCGGCGGTGCTCGAGGCGGCGGTCGACGAGCGCACCGCAGCCGTGCTGCTCGAGCCGATCCAGGGCGAGTCGGGGGTGCACCCGCTCGACGAGCGGCTGCTGGGCGCCGCGCGCCGCGCCTGCGACGAGCACGGCGCCGCGCTGATCTTCGATGAGATCCAGACCGGCATGGGCCGCACCGGGACGCTGTGGGCATACGAGCAGAGCGGCGTCGTCCCCGACGCGATCACGGTCGCCAAGGCGCTCGGGGGCGGCATGCCGATCGGCGCGCTCGTCACCGGCGAGCGCCTCGCCGACGTGCTCCAGCCAGGCGATCACGGCTCGACCTTCGCCGGCGGGCCGGTCGCCTGCGCCGCGGCGCTGGCGGCGCTCGAGGAGACCGACGACCCCGCGCTGCTGGCGCGCGTGCGCGAGCTCGGCGAGTCGCTCGCCGAGGGCCTGCGCGAGTTGCCGCATGTCGTCGCCGTGCGCGGGCGCGGGCTGATGCTCGCCTGCCAGCTCGACGTCCCGGCCCCCGCGGCGGTGCGGCGGGCGTTGCTCGAGCAGCGCCTCGTTCTGAACGCGACGGGCGCCGACACCGTGCGGCTGCTCCCGCCCCTGACGATCGGCCCCGAGCACGTCGAGCAGGCGCTGTCGCGGCTCGGCTCGGTGCTGCGCAGCGCCGTGGCGGAGCCAGCCCGATGATCAGGCGCCTGGCGGGCGGGTTCGAGCTCGACGACGACCCGGCCCGCCTCGACGTCGCCGCCGTCCACGAGTTCATCAGCGAGCGCTCCTACTGGGGACGCGGCCGCAGCCGCGAGCGCGTCCAGGGGACGATCGACGGCTCGCGGCGCATCGTGGGGCTCTACCTGGGCGACGAGCAGGTCGGCTTCGCCCGGGCGATCACCGACGGCGTCACGATGGCCTACCTCGCCGACGTCTACGTGACCGAGCCGCATCGCGGCCAGGGCCTCGGCATCGAGCTGGTGCGGGAGATGATCGAAGGCGACGGCGCGCCCGAGGTGCACTGGCTGCTGCACACGCGCGATGCGCAGGAGCTGTACGAGCGGCTCGGCTTCCGCAACGGCCCGATCCGCTATCCATTGATGGAACGGCCGCGCCCGTCGGCGCCGGCCGCCGGATAGCCTAGCCCGCCGTGAGCGCAGACGACCCGATCCGCCATGCCCGCACGGCCTCCTACGAGGCCGACCCCGACGAGGTGCGGCGTGTCCTGCTGCTGTACTCGGGCGGCCTCGACACGAGCGTGATGCTGAAGTGGATCCAGGATCGCTACGGGGCCGAGGTCGTGTGCCTGACCGTCAACCTCGGCCAGCCCGGCGAGGACTACGAGGTGATCGAGGGCAAGGCTCGAATGCTCGGGGCGCTCGAGACCCATGTGCTCGACGCGCGCGAGGAGTTCGCCCGTCACTATCTCGTGCCGGCGATCAAGGCCAACGCCGTCTACGGCGACGGCTACCCGCTGTTCACCTCGCTCGGGCGCCCGCTGATCGCCAAGCTCGCCGTCGATCGCGCCCGCGCCAGCGGCTGCGACACGATCGCCCACGGCTGCACGGGCAAGGGCAACGACCAGGTTCGGATCGAGGCCACGATCGCGACGCTCGCACCCGAGCTGAAGGTGATCGCGCCGGTGCGCTCGTGGCAGATGGGCCGCGAGGAGGAGATCGCCTACGCGCGCGAGCACGGCATCCCCGTCAAGGGCGGGACCGAGGTGGCGCCGTACTCGATCGACGACAACCTCTGGGGGCGCTCGTCCGAGGGCCGCTGGATCGAGGACCTCGGCCACGCTCCCGACGACGACGTCTTCCAGCTCGTCACGAGGCCGGAGGAGGCGCCGGAGCAGGGCGAGACGATCGAGCTCGGCTTCGAACGCGGGGTCCCGATCGCGCTCGACGGCGTGCGGCTCGGACTCGTCGAGCTGATCGAATCGACGGCCGAGGTGGCGGCCCGCCACGGCATCGGCATCCTCGACCACATCGAGGACCGCATCGTCGGGCTCAAGGTGCGCGACATCTACGAGGCGCCCGCCGCGACGGTGATCCTGACCGCCCACAAGGAGCTCGAGCGGCTCGTCTCGACGATCCACCAGAACCAGTTCAAGGCCGGCCTGGACCGGCAATGGGCCTACCTGGTCTACGCCGGGCTGTGGTGGGAGCCGCTGCGCGAGGACCTCGACGCCTATATGAACCGCGTCAACGAGCGCGTCACCGGAACGATCGGCCTGAAGCTCTACAAGGGGCACGTGCGGGTCGAGACGCGCGCCTCGCCGAACGCGGTCTACGACGCCGCCCTCGCGTCGTTCGGCGAGTCCGGCGGGCTGTTCTCGCAGAGCGCCTCGCCCGGCTTCATCGAGCTGTTCTCGCTGCAGTCGCGGATGGCATGGCGGCTGCATAACGAGGACCTGCCGGGGTAGGGAAGAGCTGATGGCCGCGATCGGCTACCGGCTGCTCGGGCTCGCTGTATGGCGGTCGTTCCGGTGGTATCTGCGCAGCCGGCTGCCGCTCGGACGGCTCGTCTTCGGCGTTCTCCTCGGCACGGCGGCAGCGATCGCCGCCGCCGCCCGCGCCGCGAAACGCCCGCGCGCCTGAGCCCGGGCCGTCGCCGCCAGCCGCGTCGTCCGCCGCGGCCCCTAACTTCCACCGCAGGGCATGATCGAGGAGAGCGGCACACCTGACGCCGGCGGCGAGGGCCGGGGCAGGATCGGGGAATCGGACTTCCTCGCCGAACGCCGCGCACGGCGCGCCACCGAGAGCGGCGAGGCGGCTCTGCTGCGCCGCGCGGAGGCCGCCGAAGCGACGGTGCAGACGCTGGAAAGTCACGTCGCGAGCCTGCAGCAGCGTCTGCGCGACGCCGAGCAGGAACGGCGGCGGGTCGCCGAGCTGCTCGAGGCCGAGCGTGCCCACGGAGCCGAGCGCGAGAGCGAGCTGCGCCGCGTCAAGCAGCGCGAGTACGCCGAGCAGCAGCTGCGCGTCGAGGCCGAGGACCGGCTCTCCGGCAGCGAGCTCGAGAGCCGCGAGCGCTCCGAGGCGCTCTCGCAGCGGCTGAGCTCGGGGGAGCGCGAGACCGGGGAGCTCTCGCGCCGGATCGAGGACCTGCGCCGGCAGCTCGCCGAGGCCGAGCAGAGCGCAGCCGCGGAACGCGCTGGATTGCAGAGCGCCGAAGCCGAGCTGCGGGCACGCGTCGGCGAGCTCGAGCGCCGCGCGGAGCAGATCGAGCGAGGCCTGGCCGCTGAGCGCGGGGCTCGCGAGCGGGCCGAAGGAGAGCTCGCCCGGATCCGGGAGGGCCACCGGCGCATGGAGGGCCTGCTCGGAGACATCCGCTCGCTGATCGGGCGTCTCGCCGCGGTGCTCGGCAACCTGCGCCCGGGTACCGGCGCACCGGGCCCCCAGCCCGCGCGGTGGTCGGCCCTGGCCCCTTCGTCGCCTACCGCGGGCGCGCCGCGGCCCGCCGCGACGCGCCCGGCCTCACCCCGGCCGGCCCCGGACGCCGCCGGGGCCGCAGCCGGCCAGCAGCGCGGCATGGAGATGGCCGACGCGCTGGCGGCGGCCGTCGAGCGCCTGCGTGCCCGCGCGCTCAGCGCGCCCCCCCTGCCCGAGGATCCGGCCGAGCCGCCGGCCCCGAAGGCCGAGCGCCCGGCGCCGTTCCCGCGCGCTCCGCTGCCCGCCGACCCGGCTGCGCCCGAGCCGCCGCCGCGCGCCCAGCCCGACGCGCCTGCGGCGGCGCGCGCCCCCGAGCCGCCACTCGCCGCGACGGCGCCCGAGCCGGATCACGAGATCCCGATGCCGATGCCCGAACCGGCAGACGACGGCGGCGCGCCGGCGCCCCCGGCGGAGGCTCCGCAAGCGGCCGAGGCAAGCGCGTCGCCGCGCCCGACGCACAAGCACAGCCAGTCGCTGATCCGGCGCGTTTTCAATCGCCGCAAACAGCGGCGAGGCAGCTGACCGACCTCACGCGCCCGGGGCGGCTCCGCCGCTCGGCCGCCTAGCATTGGCGCGAGAAGTGACCGCCCCTTCCTGCGCCCATCTCCACGTCCACTCCGAGTACTCGCTGCTCGACGGCGCGTGCAAGATCGAGGCCCTGGCGGCGCGTGCGGCTGAGTTCGAGCAGCCGGCCCTGGGGTTGACCGACCATGGCGTCATGAACGGCGCCGTCGAGCTGTACGGAGCCTGCCGCAAGCATGGCGTGAAGCCGATCGTGGGCTGCGAGATCTACCTCGTCGACGACCACACGGCGAGCTCGCACAGCCGGGGCGAGCGCAACCACCTGACGCTGCTGGCAGCCGACGACCGCGGCTACCGCAACCTCGTGAAGCTCTCCTCGGCCGGCTTCCTGGAGGGGCTCCAGCGCGGCAAGCCGACGGTCGACATGGGCCAGCTCGAGCGCTATTCGGACGGCGTGATCGCACTGACGGGCTGCCTGGCCTCGCGCTTCTGCCAGCGCCTGCTCGAGGACCGCGTCGCCGACGCTCGCGCCCATGCGGACGATCTGCTGCGGATCTTCGGCCGCGAGAGCCTCTACTTCGAGGTGCAGAAGAACGGCCTGGCGGCGCAGGAGAAGTGCAACGAGGGGATCGTCAAGATCGCCCGCGAAGTCGGCGGGCCTCTGGTCGGCACCGGCGATGTCCACTACCTGCGCCGCGAGGACTACGACCACCACACCGCGCTGCTGTGCGTACAGACGAAGAGCACGATCGCGGCGCCGAAGCTGACGTTCGAAACGAACGAGTTCTACCTGCGCGACTCCGCCGAAATGGTCGCGGCGTTCGCCGAGTGGCCGGAGGCGGTCGCGAGCACGGTCGAGATCGCAGAGCGCTGCGAGGTCGAGCTGGAGCTCGACAAGCAGCTGATCCCGAGCTACCCGACCCCGGACGGCAGCGACGAGCGCTCCTACCTGCGCGAGCGCGTCGGCGAGGGTCTGCGGCTGCGCTACGGCGACCCGCCGCCGGCCGAGGCGGTCGCGCGGATGGAGATGGAGCTCGAGGTGATCGACAGGATGGGCTTCAACGCCTACTTCCTGATCGTCTGGGATTTCGTGCGCTACGCCAAGGAGAACGGGATCGCGGTCGGTCCGGGTCGCGGCTCGGCGGCGGGCTCGATCGTCGCCTACTGCCTCGCGATCACCGACGTCGACCCGCTCGAGTACGACCTGCTGTTCGAGCGCTTCCTGAACCCCGAGCGCGTGTCGATGCCGGACATCGACATCGACTTCTCGGTCCGCGGGCGCGAGCGGGTGATGCGCTACGTGACGGAGAAGTACGGGCGCGAGTCGGTCGCCCAGATCGTCACCTTCGGCAAGATGTTCCCCCGCGCTGCGACACGCGACGCCGCCCGGGTACTGGGCTACGACTACGCGACCGGCGACCGCCTCGCGAAGCTGATCCCCGACCCGATCATGGGCAGGGCGCCGTCGTTCGAGGACTGCCTGCGCGACGGCCAGCCTCTGCAGAAGGCCTACAAGGACGAGCCTGACGCGCGGCGGATCGTGGACGTTGCGAAGGGGCTCGAGGGGATCGTGCGCAACTCCTCGATCCACGCCGCCGCGGTCGTGATCGCCGACCGCCCGCTGACCGACATCGTGCCGCTCCAGCTCGCCGACGCGGGCACCGACGAGAGCGGCGAGCGGGTGTTCCGGACCGTCACGCAGTTCTCGATGAAGCCCATCGAGCAGATCGGCCTGCTCAAGATGGACTTCCTCGGGCTGCGCAACCTCGACGTGATCGAGGACGCGCTCGACATCATCGAGCGCTCGACCGGGGGCACCGACGGCAAAGCCGTTGGTCGACCCGACATGACGACGCTGCCGCTCGACGACGCGAGGACCTACGAGATGCTCGCCGGCGGCGACTCGACGGGCGTGTTCCAGTTCGAGTCCGAGGGCATGCGCGAGGCGCTCAAGAAGGTGCGCCCGGACGAATTCAACGACCTTGTCGCGCTGAACGCCCTGTACCGGCCGGGGGCGATGGATCAGATCCCGGTCTACGCCAAGGGCAAGCACAACCCGCAGGCGATCTCCTACGCCGACGAGCGGCTGCGGCCGATCCTCGAGTCCTCGAAGGGCGTGATCCTCTACCAGGAGCAGGCGATGCAGATCTCCAAGGAGCTGGCCGGCTTCTCGGGTGCGAAGGCGGACGACCTGCGCAAGGCGATCGGGAAGAAGAACCGCGTCGCGATGTCGGCGTTGAAGCCGGACTTCGTCGAGGGGTGCCGCGCCTCGGGGACGCGGCCCGAGGTGATCGAGTTCCTGTGGCAGACGAACGAAAAGTCGGCCGACTACTCGTTCAACAAGAGCCACGCGGCGTGCTACGCCCTGATCGCCTACCGCACGGCCTGGCTGAAGGCCAACTACCCGGCCGAGTACATGGCGGCGCTGATCTCGTCGGTGATGTCGACGAAGGACAAGGTGCCGTTCTTCGTCGCGCGCTGCGAGGAGATGGGCATCGAGATCGTGCCGCCGGACGTGAACCTCTCAGACCACGAGTTCACTGTCGGGGCACCGAGCTCGGAGAGCTTGGTCGGCAGCATCCGCTTCGGCCTGGACGCAGTCAAGGGCGTCGGCTATCAGGCCGTCGAGGCGATCAAGCGTGCGCGCGAGGACGGCGAGTTCTCCACGCTCTGGGACTTCTGCGAGCGGGTCGACTGCCGGACGGTCAACAAGAAGGCGATCGAGGCACTGATCAAGTGCGGCGCGTTCGGCTCCACCGGCGCCACGCGCAGGGGCATGCTCGACGTGCTCGAGAAGGCGCAGGCCAAAGGCCAGCAGGTGCAGCAGGACGCGATGATCGGCCAGGCCTCGATCTTCGACCTCCAGGAGGACGCCGCCGGCCAGCCGGCGGGAGCCGCCTTCGCGAACGCGCACCCGCCGATCATCGGTGAGGAGTTCGAGCAGCGCGAGCTGCTCGCCGCCGAGAAGGAGGCGATCGGCCTGTTCATCTCCGAGCACCCGCTGAAGCCGCTGAAAGAGGTGCTGCGCGCGAGAACCGACTGTCCGCTCTCCTCGCTTCCGGAGCGCCGCGACAAGGAGCAGGTGACGGTGGGCGGGATCATCACCGAGACGAAGCGGATCCGCACACGCAACGGCGACCACATGATGTTCGCGACGCTCGACGACCTCGCGGGCTCGGTCGAGATGCTCGTGTTCGGCAAGGCGCTCGGCGAGTTCGAGTCGCTGCTGCTTGCCGACCAGATCGTGCTCGTGAAGGGCCGCGTCGACCACAAGGAAGCCGGGAGCACATGCCTGATCGTGGTCGAGGTGCAGCGCTTCGCCCCCGCCGAGGAGGAGATCGAGCGGGCGCGTCAGAAGGCGAGCGCGGCGGCCCGCCAGCGCGCGGCGGCCGCCGAGCCGCTCGATCTGCCGCCGGTGCGCGCGCAGGACCTCTCCCCGAAGGTGATCGAGGGCCTCAAGCAGGTCTGTCAGGACTATCCGGGCTCAGCCGACGTGCGCCTGGTCGTCGAGCTCGAGGACGGCGCGCGCCGCCGGCTGCGTCTCGGCGACGAGTACCGGGTCGAGAACACGCCGACGCTGCGGGCCGAGCTCAGCAGCATCCTGCCGGCGTCCATCCGGACTCAGGCGCCGGCCGCGGTTGCTCACGCGCCCGCGGCGGCTGCCGCGGCCGGCGCCGTCTGAGGCTCAGCGCCGCCGGGCGGCGATGCCGCGCTCGCGCAGGCGCTTGGCGAGCCGGACTTCGGCGGGTCCCGCCCCTTCGCGCTTCTCGCCGGGCGTCTCCAGCACGCACGGCAGGCGCTGCAGGCCGGGCGCGGAGAGGAACGCGGCGCAGCCGTCCTCGCCGAGCTCGCCGGCGCCGATGTTCGCGTGGCGGTCGCGGTTGGAGCCGAGCGGCGTCTTCGAGTCGTTGAGGTGCAGCGAGCGGATCCTCCCTTTGCCGAGCTCGCGGCGGGCCCGGCGCAGGACCGCGTCCGTGCCGGCGGGCGTGCGGATGTCATAACCCGACGCGAGCATGTGACAGGAGTCCAGGCAGACGCCGAGCCGCTGCCCGCGCTCCAGCGGCGTCGAGCAGCGCGGCGAGCTCCTCGAAGGAGCGCCCGAGTGTGCCGCCCGCCCCGGCCGTGTTCTCGAGGTGCAGCTCGCAGCCGTCGCTGTCCGTCAGCGCCGCGGCGATCGTCTCGCCGGCGCGCGTGATCGCGTCCCCGACGTGGCCCTTCAGCGCCGAGCCGGGGTGCAGGACCACGCCGGCTGCGCCGATCGCCGCGCCGACCCGCAGCGAATGGGTGAGCGAGGTCAGGCTCTTGGCTCTGATCTCCTTGTCCTCGCTGGCGCAGTTGACCAGGTAGACGGCGTGGATCAGGACGGCCCCGACCGGGCTGTCGGACATCGCCTGGCGGAAGGCGGCGAAGTCCTCCTCGCCGTAGGCCGTGGGTTTCCACATGCGCGGCGACTGGTTGAAGATCTGGATCGCCTCCGCGCCGCGCTCGACGCCGCGCTGCACGGCCTTGGCGAGACCGCCGGCGGGGGAGACATGGGCGCCGATCAGCATGGCGGCGCATTATCAGCACACGGTGTTGGAGCGGGCCGCGCGGGGCGCCGGCCGCGGCCGCTAGGGTCGAGGGGGTGAGAGCACGCTTCGCCCCCTCGCCGACCGGCGCGCTGCACATCGGCGGCGCGCGCACGGCGCTGTTCAACTGGCTGCTCGTACGGCACGAAGGCGGCGAGCTCGTGCTGCGGATCGAGGACACCGATCGCGAGCGCTCGACGCCCGAGAACATCGAGCAGATCCTCGACGCGCTGCGCTGGCTTGAGCTCGACTGGGACGAGGGGCCGATCATGCAGACCTCGCTCGGCGAGCGCCACCAGGAGGCGCTGACGGCGCTGCTCGAGGCGGGGCTCGCATACCGGTCGAACGCGACCGCCGATGACGTGAAGGCCTACAAGGAGCACCACGGCGCCGACCGCGGCTACCGGGGTGAGCCGGAGCCGGAGGGGGCGGTGCGCCTGCACGTGCCCGACGAGGGCGCGACGGTCGTCCACGACGCGATCCGCGGCGACACGCGCTTCGAGCACGTGCACATGGACGATCCGGTGATCGCCCGCGCCGACGGCTCGGTGCTCTACAACTTCGCCGTCGCGATCGACGACCTCGACGCGGGCATCACCCACGTCGTGCGGGGCGAGGATCACCTCTCGAACACGCCCAAGCAGCTGCTCGTGATCGAGGCTGCGCGCGCGGCCGGACTGCATGCGGACACGCCGCTGCCGTTCTACGCGCACCTGCCGCTGCTCCACGGACCCGACGGCAAGAAGCTCTCCAAGCGCCACGGCGCCGCGTCGGTCCAGGAGCTGCGCGAGGCCGGCTACCTGCCCGAGGCGGTGCGCAACTATCTCGCGCTGCTCGGCTGGGGAGCCGGCGACGACAGCACCGTGCTCGGGACCGACGAGCTGGTCGAGCGCTTCACGCTCGACCGCGTGAGCCGCAACCCGGCGCGCTTCGACGAGGAGAAGCTGCGCTGGCTGAACGGCGTCTACATCCGCTCGCTGCCCGCGGCGGAGCTCGCGCGCCGGCTCGAAAGCTACATCGGCCGCGAGGGGCTCGAGCAGGCGGCGCGGATCAGCCAGGAGAAGATCCACACGCTCGCCGACTTCTGGCCGCTGGCCGGCCCGCTGCTCGACGAGCCGGTGGACGACCCGAAGGCGCGCGAGCGCTGGCTCGACGAGAAGGGGCGAGCCGCGCTCGCCGAGGCGCGCCGGGCGCTCGCCGCGGTCGAGCCCTTCGACGAGCAGGCGATCGAGCAAACGCTTGGCGAGCTGGTCGAGCGCCTCGGCGCCAAGCCGCGCGAGGTCTACCAGCCGCTGCGCGTCGCGATCACCGGCACGACCGTCTCGCCGGGCATCTTCGAGAGCCTCGCGCTTCTGGGCCGCGAGCACGCGCTCGAGCGGATCGACGCCGCGCTCGGCGCGAGCGCGCCCGCCGCCTCCTGAGCTCGGGCCCGCGGCCCGCGCAAGATCGGAAGGCCGTCCCGGGATCCCAGCCGTGGAGCCGATTCTCGCCCAACTCTAAATTCTGACCCCGCGGGTGCCGATAGGGGTCGGGAAGCGGATTGACTCCGGCCCGAATGGCCGGTGCACCCAAGGAAGGGGAACCAACCGAATGCAGGCTACCGCTGCGGCCAAGAAGGCCAAAGTACCCAAGAAGACGACGAGCGCAGCGAATGGACGCCCCGCCCAGGCAGCGAGGCGTCCGAACGCCCCTGCCCAGCCCACGGGCGAGCGCCATCAGAACGAGGGTCACGGCCGGCGCCTCACGCTCGCGTTCGAGGCCCTCGAGGCCTTCCCCGCCCTCGCCGAGTCGCGCAACCGCCTGCTCGCGGTGATCTCGAAGGACAACGTCGCCACGGCCGATGTCGTCGCCGCCGTCGAGTCCGACGTGGCGCTGATCACCGCGGTGCTCCGCCTTGCCAACCGCGCCCAGGCGGCGGCCGGCAAGGTCGACACGGCGGTCGGCGCCGTCGAGCTACTGAGCCCGCAGACGGTGCAGGCCGTTGCCAACCGCGTGCGCACCTTCGACTTCTTCGAGCGCGCCAGCGTGTGGGACGCGGCGCCCGAGCGCTTCCGCCTGCACGCGCTCGCGACCCAGCACGCCGCCGACCGGCTGGCGGCCGAGGTCGGCTATGAGAACCGCGACCGGCTGACCGTGACGAGCCTCCTGCACGACGTCGGCAAGCTGGTGCTGCTGCACGCCTACCCCGGCTACCCCTCGCAGGTTCACAAGGGCGCGCGCACCCCCGAGGAGCGAGTGCATTCCGAGCGTCGCGAGCTGGGCGTCGACCACGCCCTCGTGGGCGGCGTGCTGATCCGCCGCTGGGGCCTGCCGGCCTCGCTGGCGGGGCCGATCGAGCGCCACCACAATCCGGACGCAGAGGGGGAGGCGGCGTTCATCCGCCTCGCCGACATGCTCGCCCACTACGAGCAGGGCGGGCGCGTGAGCCCCAGCGAGCTGCTCCAGACCGCCCGCTCCGTCGGGCTCGGCCCCCAGGAGCTGCGCCGGGTGATGTACGAACTGCCGAGCGCGAACGTCCAGCGCCAGCGCCACGTCGACCCGTGCCCGCTGTCGGGACGCGAGCTCGGCGTGCTCCAGCGCCTGGCCGAGGGCAAGGTCTACAAGCAGATCGCGCACGAGCTGACGCTCTCGACGAGCACGGTGCGCACCCACCTGCACAACATCTACGGCAAGCTCGGCGCAGTCGATCGCGCCCAGGCGGTCCTGATCGCGACCGAGCGCGGCTGGCTCTGAGGCGGGTCCTGGGCCGCGCCGGTGCGATCCTCGCTTCGCCCGTGCGCAGCCCAAGGCCCGCCTGAGGGCCTGTGCCGCCCCGCGGGGGCGGTCGCATCGCCCGGCGCCGCGCGCTTGCGTAGCATCGCGTCCGAGCGCCGATGATCTCGATCACGACCAAGTCGCCGTACGCCGTGCTGGCGCTGGCCGAGCTCGGCCGCAGCGGCACCACCGACCCCGTCCCGATCGGCGAGCTCGCGCGCAGGCGAGACGTGCCGGTGCAGTTCCTCGAGCAGCTCTTCGCGGTCCTGCGACGCGGCGGGGTGATCAGCTCGCAGCGCGGCGTCAAGGGCGGCTACCGCTTCGCCCGCCCGCCCGAGACGGTCTCGGTGCTCGAGATCGTCGAGCTGCTCGACGGGCCGCTCGGCCGCGACTCCGAGGGCGTCTTCGGCGACGCCGCCGCGGCCGCCCGGCGCGTGCTCGCGCAGACCTCGATCGCCGACGTGATCGAGCGCGAGATCCGCGACGCCGGCGCGAGCATGTACCACATCTAAGGGGCGACCCGCCCCTACTGGCCGCGCCCCGAGTTCACGGGCATTTCGACCCCGTCGCCTGCGGGATACTGGGTGGGTGATGTCGCAGGAGAACGTGGAGATCGTCAAGCGAGGAATCGATGCGTTCAACCGAGGCGACCTCGACGCTATAGAGAGTCATCCCGATGTCGAGGTCGATTGGTCGCGGTCCCGAGGAGTGGAGGCAGGCATCTATCGCGGGCGCGAGGCGACGCACCACTTCTGGAACACCTTCCTCGACACGTTCGACCGGGTAGTCGCCGTGCCAGAAGAGTTCATCGAGCATGGCGACTACGTGATCGTGCTTGACCGAACGCACCTGTGGGGGCGAGACGGGATCGAGGTCGAGGCGCGCAACGTGTCGCTCGTGACCCTGCGCCAGGGCCAGATCGTGCAGTGGCGGCTTTGCCGCGACCGAGCCGAAGCCCTCAAAGCCGTAGGGCTGGCGGAGTAGGCGTGGAGAGTTTCGCCAGAGCTTCCGGGTGAACGTCCCCGCCGGCTCCGCTGGACGGCGGGCCCTGCCCTACGCGGGCGCGGCAACGGCGTTCGCCGCGGTCACTATCCGCTCATGCGTCTCGTCGGGGTGGGAGACCATCGCGCAGTGTCCGCTCTTGACCTCGATCGTGTCGGCGCCCATCCGCTGTGCGAACTGCCGCTCGGCATCGGGTGGAATCACTTCGTCGTTTTCGGCGACCAGATACCACGAGGGCAGTGACTTCCACGCGGGAGTGCCCATGACGTCGTTGAACGTGGACGTGTGCAGAGGTTGCTGCACGGCGTACATGACCTTCGCCTTGACCGGGTCGATATCGGCGGCGAAGTGACCGAGGAAGTCGTCCTCGGGGATCCAGCCGAAGCCCTCCGAGTCGATATCGACGTGCGCGAGCGCCGGGGTCGGAGGACCCTCCTGCAGCAACGCGCCGATCGACTCACCCTCGTCGAGACCAAAGGCCGCGATGTACACGAGGCCGACGACGTTCGGTGCGTCGGTGCCGAGAGAGGTCATGACCTGGCCTCCATAGGAGTGCCCCGCAAGGACAGTCGGGCCGCTTTGGCGTGTGAGCACGTGGCGGACCCTCGCGACGTCATCCGAGAGCGAGTTCTCTGGAAGCTGAGGCGCGGTGACGTTGTAGCCGTCGGCCTGCAGGCGCTCGATTACGCCGCTCCAGCAAGAGCCGTCCGCCCAGGCTCCGTGGACAAGGACGATGTTCGGTGATGCGGCCATCAGTCGACTCCTTTTCCTCGTGACACCAACGTTACATTTCCGAGATCGTCTGCCTTCCTCAGAGGACGTGCCCCACGACCAGCAGCTTCCGAGTCGAGCACAGATGGTCCAGGTCGTCCGCCAGGCGCTGGACCAGCTCGCTGGCCTGCTCTTCAAAGCGCCTGAGCTCGCTGATCTCCGCGATCAGGACGTAGTCGGCAGCTTCGTGTGCCTGTCCGGGAACGTCCAGCGGCCGCGTCAGGCGCCACTCCGACACCGTGTCCAGCGACCCGCGGACCACGTCCCGATCATCCGCCATCAGGCGCTCAAACTCCTCTGCCAACTCCGGCGAGCGCAGCTGAAACCACATGACAAGGGTGCCCTGAGAGGTCGTCGACGGAGCCTAACGCACCCCCGCGCCCGACTTCGCAGCCGGCTCGGCTCGATCTCGATTCGGCTCGAAGGTCGTTCCAGATCGAGGCGTTGGCCGGCGTCGGTTGTACCAGGGCAGAAACCCTGACATGCTTTGCCACATGCGGCAGACGAGCTTGCGAGGGGGGGTCGCCGGCGCGGTCGCGACAGTGGTGATGACGCTCGAGCAGCCACTCGACAAGCGCCTCTTCGACTCCAAGTACGACGACGTCGAGATCCTGGGCAAGCTCGTGACGCGCGGCAACTACTGGCAACCCATCGGCTTCGCGCTCCACGTGCAGAACGGCGCGATCCTGGGTGCCGCATACGCGGGGCTCAAGCCGTCCCTGCCGGCGCCGGCGGTCCTCCGCGGCCTGCTGGCGGGTCTCATCGAGCACATCGCCACCTGGCCGATGGTCGCGCTGGTCGACCGCTACCACCCTGCCCGCAAGGAACTGCCGAAGCTCGCCGGCAACCGCCGAGCCTTCGGCCAGGCGACGACCCGCCACGCAGTGTTCGGGATCGTCCTCGGGCTTCTCGAGGACGCGCTGAACCACCGCAGCGCAGAGCCCACGTCCTAGCTCGGCGAGCGACGCCAGCGGCCGGCGGCCGGCCTCGCTTTAAACGACGCGCGGGGCCCGAGGGCCCCGCGCGCTACTGCCAACTTCTGTCTGACCGCTCACATCGTGAGCGTCGTCAGTGGTGCTAGTTGACCTCGAGCCGTTCGCCCTTGTTGGTGGCGGAGGCTTCCTGACCGGACGGCAGGCCGCCAGCAGGCGCCCATTCGTTACCGGTTTCCGCACCGTTGAGTTCGGTCAGCAGGACGCCAACCGGTTCCGCGCCTTCTTCGAACGCGGGCGGGTTCGTCAGCGGTTTGTAGCCCGGGGCAGGTTCGCCCAGGAATTCGCCGACCGAGAACGTCGAGACCGATTCCTTGGTCACAACGCCGAACGGCGACATCGTGCCAATGACCGAGCCGTGGACGCGGACTTTGGCGAGACCTTCGCATTCGAATTCGGCCGAGAAGCCGGTGCTGGGTGCTTCTTCGCTGGTCAGCGACTCACCGACGGCCGTGTGGGCTTTGTCCATGTAGCCCAGTTCGCCCGCGAGCGATTTGGTCGTGATGACTTCTTTTTTGCCACCTTCGGTTTTGCAAGGCGCGCCGAGTGATTTGCAGTGCTTGAATTCGGCGGTCACTTTGGCAACGCCGGAAGGCGCGACAACCGACCCTTTGTCCTTGAAGGACAGCGCAGGTGACTTTGATGTCGCCTTTGCCCGGGATCACGTTGTGCAGGGAGGCTTCGCCACCCTTACCCTTGAAACCCTTGCCTTTGCCGATACCGGCGACCAGTTCGTACTTGCCGGTGCCAGGTTCGCTGGCGATGGAGCACAGTTTGTCGGTGAAGTTGCCGGTGTTTTTCGGTTCGGTCTTGATGCAGGCTTTCCACTGCGGTTTCGCAGAAGCTGCACCGGCCGTGATCGCGACGAGCGCGAACACAGCGACCAGGGCAAGCCCCAGGATCCTCATGCGTTTCATCAGTGAACTGCTCCTTCCCTCGGCGGCAGCCGTTTACGGTTGCGCCCCCTTTTGACTGATCTAATCAAGAGGGAGTCGGAGTAGCGGAGAGCCACCCGGCAGAGCCGGTGGGCAGACAATCGGAGGCTCCGTCGCCTCCCTGCGAGGAGGCTCCGCTCCTGCCAACAGCGGTGAAAGTCAAGATCCTGACCTAACCGATGCCTCTCCTCCCTCGTCGTTCCCTGTGAGACCCCGGCGTGATGCTCATGACGGGGACTCATATGGAACAACTCCGGGCACGCCCGAAAGGTTGGGGAGCGACGAACATGATGTTCGCCTTTCGTCAACTTGCCGCCCGTGGGCTCCGGAGAGCGCGGCTGCGGCTGCCGCCGGAATCGGACGAGCTCGTTCGCCGAGCGCGAGGCGTCCGCCTCGATGCTCACGGACCCCGCCAGCTGATCGGCGCCTGCTTGGACGCGGCGTCGGGGGTGTTCGCCGGCCGGTTGCGCAAACGGGGGTCAGGATGCTGACCGCCCGCCCCGGCGCGCACCGTCCGGCCCTGCTCGCCGGGTGCTTCCCGCGCGGCAGTCCTTTGCTACATTCGCCCGTGATTGGCTCATGGGCTCGAGGAGGGGGCTCCGGCCGCGCTCAGCGGTGCAGGGGCTTCCGGGGCCGGGCTCCGGAACGAAAGGGAAGAGGGAATGAGAGGGATCCGTGAGACGCGCGGCGCCTTGATGGCGCTGCTGGGGCTCGCCGCCGCGCTCGTGTGCGCGCTGCCGGCGGCAGCCGGTGCCAGCACCGTCAACTACGTGGCGATCGGCGACTCGTACACGTCCGCGCCGGGCGTGACGCCGTACGAAGAATCCAAACAGGCAGAAGACTGCGGGCGCTCGACGCAGAACTACCCGCACCAGGTCGCCTCGGCGCTCAAACTGTCGCTGACCGACGTCAGCTGCGGCGGCGCGCAGACCAAGGACGAGACCGAATCGCAGTTCGAAGGCCAGCCGCCGCAGGACGACGCGCTGAGCGCGTCGACCAACGTCGTGACGATCGGCATGGGCGGCAACGACGGCGGCCTGTTCGGCGAACTGCTGAACGGCTGCACGACGATCGACGCGATCGAAAGCCGGCCCGGCAAGCATCCGTGCCAGGACGAATACGAAAAATTCGTGACCGAAACCTTCGCGGCGGACAAAGGCCCGCAGGAAGCGGCGCTCGAACACATCAAAGAACTGGCGCCGAACGCCAAGGTCTTCGTCGTCGGCTACCCGGACATCACGCCGAAGAAAGGCCACTGCACGGCCTTCCCCTGGTACGAAGGCGACCTGAAGTGGTTCCGAAACAAGGTCCAGAAGGTCGGCAACAAGAGCATCAAGGCAGGCGCCAAGGCGCACGGCGCGATCTTCGTCGACACCTTCAAGCAGAGCGAAGGCCACAACGCGTGCCAGCCCGTCGGCACGCGCTGGATCGAACCGATCCTCGGCTCGCTCACGGGCGTGCCCGTGCACCCCAACCTGCTCGGCGAGGAAGCTGACGCGTACGCCGTCGAGGCGGCGATGCTGAACGCCGGCGTCCGCCCTTAGCCGGGAGACGCTGAGATAGGAAGGCCGGCGACGGCGGCGCCCCCTCGCGGGGCGCCGCCGTCCAGCCTGCGCATGCCGTCGCCGGCGGATGCGATGCTGGCGGGCATGCACACGGCGGACACCTTCAGCGGCAGACCATGAGCGGGCTCGCGTGGGCGGCGGCGCTCGGGCTCTCGCTCGGCGGCGGCGGCGCCGCGGCGAGGGTGGCGCCCTCGGGGCTCGTCTACTCGGCCGCGCCCGCGAGCGTCGTCCAGCGCCAGCCGCCCGCCGGCAGCTGCCATGCGTCCGGCGCAGGGCTCAACCAGCGCCCGGACCGCCGCTGCACGCCCGGCGCCGTCAACCCGGCGGTCACCCAATCGAGCATCGACAGCACCATCTGCCGCAGCGGCTGGACGCGGACCGTGCGCCCGCCGGAGCGCGTGACCGACGCGGAGAAGCTCGCCAGCCTGCGCGCGTACGGCGAGGGGCCCGCGTCGCGCTACGAGTACGACCATCTCGTTCCGCTGGAGCTCGGCGGCGCGGTCAACGACGCGCGCAACCTCTGGCCGGAGCCCGACTACCCGCAGCGGCAGGGCTTCTACCTGAACCCCAAGGACAAGCTCGAGACGGCGCTCAAACGGCTCGTCTGCGCGCGCCGGATCACGCTCGCCTCCGCCCAGCGGCAGATCGCCGAGAACTGGGTGGCGGCGATGGCGCGCTACGCGGCGACGTCGACGAGCTCGTAGTCGTCGAGCGCGTCCTGGCTCGCGATCAGCGCCTGGCGGTAGGTCAGAGCCCAGCCGCCGCGCGGGCGGCGCGCGAGCGCCGACTCGCTTGCCCACGTCTCCCAGCGCCACATCAGCATCCAGCGTTCGACCACGCGCCCGGGGCCGCCGGGCCCGTCGATCGTCTCGACCAAGCGCGAGCGGCGCCGACGGGGGCGAAGCACGGTTGTGTGGCTGGACGCGTTCATCGCTTCAACGTGCGCGGCTTTGAGGAGGTTTCCCGAATCGGCATCAGCCCACACACTGGGCTGGGCCGAGAGGTGTCCCATCTCCTCCTCCGACCGGCGCCGCCGTAACGGGCCGTTTCGGAAAGGACACCCGCGGTCAATTATTGTCAACTCGACGCATCTCTGCGCAAACCGCTATGAAAGCAGTCTTGCAACGTCCGCATAAATCAGCGCTACCGTTCGCGATGGCCGCGATGGCCGCGGTGGCCACGGGAGCCGCGCTGCCTGCCGCGGTCAGCGCCGATCCTGGGCGCGACTGCATCGTGCCGGATGTCGTCGGCGTCAGCCTCTCGATGGCACGCCAGGCGCTGAGCGCCTCCGGCTGCCAGGTCGACGTCAGGCAGATGCCTGCCCACGGCAAGTTCATCACCCCCTCCGCGCCGGACGGGCGCCAGCTGGTGGCCCGCCAGCGGCCGTCCTCGGGCGACCACTCGAAGGCGGTCTCCGTCTGGGTCAAGCCGCTGTGCGCGCAGCCCGCGCTGCCGGGCCCCGCGCAGCGCGGCCCGGTCGTCAGCCGCGGGCCGGCCCGGCTGATCGCCGGGCTCTACCTGCAGGGGGGGCCGACGAAGACCAACCCGCGCTGCCGGCGAGGAGTGTCGGAGGCCGGCACGCTCGTCGTCTTGACGGCGGCGGGCAAGGTCGTCGCGCGACGCCAGGTCCGCGCCGGGCACTTCGGGGTCTTCGCGCTCTCGCCGGGCAGCTACGTGCTCGAAGGCACGATCTCGGGCGGCTCGGCCTCGAGCGCGCGCCAGGTGCCGCAGACGGCTGTGACGATCGCCGCCCGTCGCACCACGCGGCTGAACGTCGTCGCAAGCGTGTCCTGACGCGCGGCCGGCGTGGCGCCGGCGCGGCCCGCGATGGCCTCGATTCCGTGTCATCCTGATGGGGTGCCGCGCTGCACGCACCTCGACACGATCACCGTCACGGAGCTGCCGGCCGAGGTCGCAGGCTGCGAGGACTGTCTGCGCGAAGGCGGCGTCTGGCTGCACCTGCGGATCTGCCTGGAGTGCGGGCACGTCGGCTGCTGCGACGACTCGCCCTCCAAACACGCGAAAGCGCACGCGCTCAGCGACGAGCACCCGCTGATCCGCTCGCTCGAGCCCGGCGAGGAGTGGTCGTGGTGCTTCATCGACGAGGTCGGCATGGTGATCCCGGAGGTCCACGGCAGCACCCGCATCCCGCCGTCGCCGATGCTGGGCTGAAGCGGGCGTGGCCGAGCGGCACCCCGCGATCGTGGCCGTCGACGACGAGCCCGCGGTCCTCGCGGCGGTCTCCCGCGACCTGCGCCGCGGCTTCGGCGAGAACTACAGGATCATGCGGGCGGGCTCGGGCGCCGAGGCGCTCGACCTGCTGGGCGAGATGCGAACGCGCGGCGACGCGGTCGCGATGCTCGTCGCCGACCAGCGGATGCCGGGTATGGACGGCACCGACTATCTCGTCAAGGCGCGCGCGATCTACCCCGACGCAAAGCGCGTGCTGCTGACGGCCTACGCCGACACCGACGCGGCGATCCAGGCGATCAACCAGGTCGCGCTGGACTACTACCTGCTGAAGCCGTGGGACCCTCCCGAGGAACAGCTCTACCCGGTCGTCGAGGACCTGCTGACGACGTGGCAGGCCGGCGCGGCGCTCGAGGCGGGCGGCGTGCGGGTGATCGGGCACCGCTTCTCGCGCGAGACGCACGAGCTGCGCGACTTCCTGGCGCGCAACCGCGTGCCCGGCCGCTGGCTCGACGTCGAGCGCGACGGGGAGGCGCGCGAGCTGATCGCCGTCGCCGGCGTCGACGAGGGGCGCCTGCCGGTCGTGCTGCTCGAGGACGGGACCGTGCTCGAGCAGCCGACGGTCCTCGAGCTGGCCGAGAAGATCGGCGTCGCCGGCCAGCCCGCCGCCGACCACTACGACCTCGTGATCGTCGGCGGCGGGCCGGCGGGGCTCGCCGCCGCCGTCTACGGGGCCTCCGAGGGGCTGCGCACGGTGCTGGTCGAGCGCGAGGCGCCCGGCGGTCAGGCCGGTCAGTCGAGCCGGATCGAGAACTACCTCGGCTTCCCGGCGGGCCTCTCGGGCTCAGACCTCGCGCGTCGCGCCACAGACCAGGCGCGCCGTCTCGGCGCGGAGCTGCTGACCGTCAACGACGCCGCCGCGCTGCGCGTCGCGGGAGCGGGGCGGATCGTCGAGCTGACCGGCGGCGCGGAGCTGAGCGCCAACTGCGTACTCGTCGCCTCCGGCGTCTCCTACCGGCGAATGGAGGCGCCCGGCTTCTCCGAGCTGACCGGGGCCGGGGTGTACTACGGCGCGGCGCTCACCGAGGCGCGCTCGTGTGCCGACCAGCACGTCGTCGTGATCGGCGGCGCCAACTCCGCGGGCCAGGCGGCCGTCTACTTCAGCGGCTACGCCAGCCGAGTGTCGATGCTCGTGCGAGGCGACTCGCTCGAGAAGTCGATGTCCCAGTACCTGATCGAGCAGATCGCGGAACTGCCGAATGTCGAGGTGCGCACGAACACGCAGGCGGTCGCCGCGCACGGGGGGGACGGGCGCCTGAGGAGCATCGAGATCCGCGGCGGCGATGGCGCGGTCACGACCGAGGACGCCGACGCGTGCTTCATCTTCATCGGCGCGGCGCCGCGCACCGACTGGCTCGAGGGCGTGCTCGCGCGCGACGAGAAGGGCTTCATCCTCGCGGGCCTCGAGGTGCGCGACCAGGGCTGGCCGCTGGAGCGCGACCCCTACACGCTCGAGACGAGCGTGCCCGGCGTGTTCGTCGCCGGCGACGTGCGCTCGCGCTCGATCAAGCGCGTGGCGAGCGCCGTCGGCGAGGGCTCGATGGCCGTCTCGCTGATCCACGAATACCTGGCGAGCGGATGAGCCACCCCACGGTCTCCGAGCTGCGCCCGATCGACCTCTTCGACGAGGTCGACGACGAGCACCTCGCCGAGTTCGCCGCGCATGCCGAGCTGCGCGACTGCCGCCCGGGCGAGCTGATCGCCGAAGAGAGCGGGGACGAGCGCCGGGTGTATCTCCTCTTGGACGGCACCGCGGAGACCTTCCGCGAGATCAACGGGGGCCAGGAGTCCTCGGGCGACCACCTCGCCCCGACCTACCTCGGCGCGATCGGGGCGCTGACCGGCTCGGGGCTCGCCGTGAGGGTGCAGGCCAAGACCGAGGTTCGGCTGGCCTGCATCAACGACGAGGAGTTCCTCGAGCTGGCGATCGAGAACCGCTCGGTCCTTCGGCGCGTGCTCGAGCGGGTACGGCCCGTCGTCGGGCGGATCACGGCGATCGAGCAGAACCGCGAGCGCCTGGAGTCGCTCGGCACGATGGCCGCCGGGCTCGCGCACGAGCTCAACAACCCGGCATCGGCCGCCAAGCGCGCCTCGGCGGAGCTGGCCGAGGCGCTCGAGGTGCTGGGCTCGACGATCGGCGTGTTCGTCGAATCGGGCGTCTCGCGCGAGCAGGCCGAGCAGCTCGTCCACATCCAGCGCGCGGTCGTCGAGGCCTGCCGTGCCCGGGCGTCGATCCCCCAGCTAGAGCTGGCCGACGCCGAAGACGCGCTGACCGGCGCCCTCGAAGATGCCGGCGTCACCGACGCCTACCGGATCGTCGAGCCGCTCGCGCAGGCCGGTTTCGACGAGCAGCAGCTGCAGCGCGTGAAAGAGCTCGCGGGAAAGGCGACCGACGCGGCCGTGCGCTGGATCGCCGCATCGCTGCTCGCGCGCGAGCTGGCCGCCGAGCTGGCCGAGTCGACGGAGCGGATGAGCAAGCTGGTGGGGGCGGTGAAGATGTACGCCTACATGGATCGCGGCGGGCTCGTCGCGATCGACGTCCGCGAGGGCCTCGACACGACGCTGACGATCCTCGGCCACAAGCTCAAGCACACGACGATCGAGGTCAAGCGCGAGCTCGCCGAGGACCTCCCGCGCTTCCAGGCCTACGGCGCCGAGCTCAACCAGGTCTGGACGAACCTGCTCGACAACGCGATCGACGCCCTCGGCGACTCCGGCACGATCACGATCTCGGCACGCCGCGACGGTGACTGCGTCGAGGTCGACATCGCCGACGATGGTCCGGGCGTGCCGCCCGAGGCGCAAGAACGGATCTTCGACCCGTTCTTCACGACCAAGGAGGTCGGAAAGGGGACCGGCCTGGGCCTCGACACGGCGCGGCGGATCGTCGTCGACCGCCACCACGGCAGCCTGACGCTCGAGTCCGAACCGGGGAGGACCGTGTTCCGCGTGCGGCTGCCGACCGAGCAGCAGCCCGCCGCGTGAGCGAGCCCGTGGACGGCGTGCGGGTGCGCGCCGTCGGGGCCGAGACGGTCCGCCCGCTGCGGATGGCCGTGCTGCGCCCCGGGCGCCCGCCGCACGAGCCGGCGTTCCCGTCCGAGCGCGATCCGCAGACGTTGCACTTCGCGGCGCTGGGCGCGGCCGGAGAGGTGCTGGCAGTCGGCAGCGCGATGCCCGAGGCTCACCCGCGGGAACCGCGACCGGGCGACTGGCGGGTGCGCGGCATGGCGACGCGCGCCGAGGCGCGCGGTCGCGGCCTCGGCGGGCTCGTGCTCGACGCGATCGAGGCGGGCGCGAGCGAGCGCGGCGCGAGGCGGCTGTGGTGCAACGCCAGGACCCCGGCGGTGGGCTTCTACGCGCAGGCGGGCTTCCGCAGCGAAGGCGAGGAGTTCGAGATCGCGGGCATCGGCCCGCACTTCGTCATGGCCAAGACATTGGCGTGAGCACAGCTGCGCACTCGACTATTGTCGGGGCGCCGATGTCCCGAATCCCGATCAACATTGCCGAGCTTGTCGGCGGCACGCCGATGGTCGAGCTTCCGGAGACGATCGGTCCCCGCGCGCAGGGGGCTCGTCTCTTCGCGAAGCTCGAGGCGTACAACCCGGGCGGCAGCGTCAAGGACAGGATCGGCGTCGCGATGATCGAGGCCGCCGAGGCCGAAGGGCGGATCGAGCCGGGGCGCACGACGATCGTCGAGGCGACCAGCGGCAACACGGGGATCGCGCTGGCGTTCGTGTGCGCGGCGAAGGGGTATGAGCTGGTGCTGACGCTGCCGCAGGGGATGAGCAAAGAGCGCGAGAGCCTGCTGCGCCTCTACGGCGCGCGCGTGGACATCACCGAGTCGCTCGGCGGGATGGAGGAGGCGGTGCAGGCCGCCCAGGCGATGGCGAGCGGCGAGGACTTCTTCCTGCCCGACCAGTTCACGAACCCGGCCAACCCCGAAGCGCACCGGCGCACGACCGGACCCGAGATCGCGGCGGCGCTCGACGGCGAGGTCGACGTGCTCGTCGCGGGCGTCGGCACCGGCGGCACGATCACGGGCGTCGGCGAGCACCTGCGCGAGCACCACAACGCGAAGCTGAAGATCGTCGCGGTCGAGCCGAAGGGCTCACCCGTGCTCTCCGGCGGGCGGCTCGGCCCGCACCGCATCCAGGGGATCGGCGCCGGCTTCGTGCCCGCGGTGCTCAACCGCGAGCTGCTCGACGAGGTGATCGCGGTCTCCGACGATGACGCGATCCATACCGCCTGGCGTTGTGCGCGTAGCGCAGGGCTGCTGGCCGGGATCTCCGGCGGGGCAGCCCTCTGGGCGGCGCTCGAGGTCGCTGCGCGGCCCGAGTCCAAGGACGCCCGGATCGTCGTCGTGATGCCGGACTCGGGCGAGCGCTACGTCTCGCAGTCCTTCTTCGCTCCATAGCAGGCCACGCCAGGACCTCATGACGCCGCGCGGCGCCCGCCGCCGCGCGCGGCACCCTCCAAATAAAAAAGTTGTAGGCGCAAGGATCGTCGCTACGCTTCTGGCATGGCCCGCATCGGCGCGTTCGCCCGGGTTGCAAAGGAGGTCCGGCGTGATGTCCTGGCGGCGCGCGATCGCGACCCGGCCTCGCGCGGCGTGCAGGCCGCTGAGGTGCTCGCCACCTGGCCCGGGATCCACGCGCTGCTCGCCTACCGCGTCGCGCATGCGATGTACGAGGCCGGCGTGCCGCTGGCGCCCCGGCTGATCGCGATGCTCACGCGCACGATCACCGGCATCGAGATCCACCCCGCCGCGCACATCGGCCAGGGCCTGTTCATCGACCACGGCGCCGGCGTCGTGATCGGCGAAACCGCGGAGATCGGCGACAACGTGACGCTCTACCAGGGCGTGACGCTCGGGGGCACCGGCTTCCAGACCGGCAAGCGCCACCCGACCGTGCAGGACAACGTCACGATCGGCTCCGGCGCCAAGCTGCTCGGCCCGATCACGATCGGCCACGGCGCCAAGGTCGGCGCCAACAGCGTCGTGATCACCGACGTGCCCCCGAACTCGACCGTCGTCGGCAACCCCGGCCACCCGGTGCGCGTCGAAGGCCGCCGGGTCGAGGGCCCGGACGCCGACTGGATCCACCTGCCCGATCCGATCGCCGAGGCGATCCAGGCGCTCTCGGGGCGGATCGCACAGCTCGAACGGATGGTGTCCGAGCTCTCGGATGAGCCGCAGCCGGTTGCGGAGGTCAGGCCGCTGAGAGAGGTGCGCGGGCCGAACCCGGCGGGGGGGTAGGCGCCGAGCACGACCTGCCACTGGTGACCAAGGACCGGGCGATCCGCGACAGCGGCGTGCCCGGGGCGCGCACCGTCTGGTAGAGCCGACGCCCGGACGCGACGACACTGCGAGGCGACGGGCCAAGAGCGTGGACGCGAAACCACCTAGCCACGCAGCGATCGGGAATCTGATCGCAACCTACGCCGAGCTCGTCGACGACGGCGATTTCGCGGGCGTCGGCGCCCTGCTCGGAGGAGCCACCTTCACCGGCGGCTCTGGAACGGTCAGTGGCCGGGACGCGGTCGAGAGGATGCTGCGCGAGAACGTGATCGTCTACGAGGACGGCACGCCACGGACGAAGCACATCACGACGAACACAGTCGTGGAGGTCGATGAGGAGGGGGGCACGGCGGTCGCGCGTTCGTACTTCACCGTCCTGCAGGCGCTGCCCGACCTGCCGCTGCGGCCGATCGCCAGCGGTCGATACGAGGACCGTTTCGAGCGTCGCGAGGGAGAGTGGCTCTTCGTCGAGAGGCGCGTCCGCACCGACCTCGTCGGCGACCTGAGCCACCACCTGCGCGGCGCAAGCGCGGACCCTTAGTCCCCGCTGTCAGCCCTCCAGGCCGAGGTCGGCGAGCGCCTGCTCGACGTGCCAGTAGAGCAGGAGCCTGGTGACCTTCTGATCGCGGATCTG
The DNA here is from genome assembly GCA_963721285.1 of uncultured Solirubrobacteraceae bacterium. Lineage (GTDB taxonomy): Bacteria > Actinomycetota > Thermoleophilia > Solirubrobacterales > Solirubrobacteraceae > Palsa-744. Next base: position 336,303 of record CAVRIN010000007.1, read on the forward strand.
AAGCAGGGTCGCCTGGAGCGTCGGCACCTCCCCGAGCTCGAGCTCGCTTCCCCTCGCCCGGCCGGTGAAGCGGTTCCTGACGAGGACGTGCTCGTCGTCGAGCTCGCGGAAGTCGACCCCTTCGAAGCGCAGGCTCTCCCAGGCTCGTTCGAAAGCGAACCACGCCTCGGCCATGCCCGCGATCCCCCGCCACCTCTGGGGCTCGGGCCCGTCGGCGAAGCCGAACTCGACCTCCGGGCTTGCCCAGTCGCTTCGCCGGAACTCGCCCTGTTCCCATTCCGCGTAGATCGAACGCGCGAGCGCGAGATTCTCCGAGGGCATCTTCGCCGAGTATCGCGGCCCTCTCGGCTGCCGCCCCCGCATCTATCCTCACTTCGATGGCTGCCAACCCCCACGCAGAGCACCTGCAGGAGCTCCTGGAGGACCTCAACGAGCCCCAGCGCGAGGCCGTCACGCACGGCGAGGGGCCACTGCTGATCCTCGCCGGTGCGGGCTCAGGCAAGACGCGCGTGCTCGCGCACCGGATCGCGTTCCTGATCTACACCGACCAGGCCCAGGCGGGCGAGATCCTCGCGATCACGTTCACGAACAAGGCCGCGAGCGAGATGCGCGAGCGCGTCGAACGGCTGCTCGGGCACGCCACGCGCGGGATGTGGCTGATGACCTTCCACTCGGCCTGCGCGCGGATCCTGCGCGCGGAGGCCGCGAGGCTCGGCTACACGCGCCAGTTCACGATCTACGACCAGGCCGACTCGCGGCGCCTCGCCAAGCGCTCGGCCGATGCCGTCGGCGTGGACCCGAAGCGCTACACGCCGGCGGCGGTACTGAACCAGATCTCGGCTGCCAAGAACAAGCTGATCGACGTCGACGCCTACCGCGAGCAGGCGGCCTCGCCGTTCGAGGAGATGATCGGCGAGGTCTACGACATCTACCAGCGCGACCTCGTGCGGATGAACGCGATGGATTTCGACGATCTCCTGTTCAGGACCGTGAACCTGCTGGAGCTCTTCGAGGAGGCGCGCGAGCGCTACACCGAGACCTTCCGCCACGTGCTCGTCGACGAGTATCAGGACACCAACCACGCGCAGTACCGGCTGCTGCAGCTGCTCGTGGGCGGCGGACCGGCCCCCAGGCGCGGCGCCGGCGAGCCCGGCGACCGGCCGTCCTACGTGGGGCCCGTCGGACACCGCAACCTGGCGGTGGTCGGTGACGACGCGCAGTCGATCTACGGCTTCCGGCAGGCCGACATCCGCAACATCCTCGATTTCCAGGACGACTTCCCCGACGCGCGCGTGGTCAAGCTCGAGCAGAACTACCGCTCGACCGAGACGATCCTCGCCGCCGCCAACGCGGTGATCGCGAACAACCGCGGCCAGATCGCCAAGCGCCTGTGGAGCGAGCTCGGCCAGGGCGAGCAGATCCAGATGCGGGCGCTCGCCGACGAGCACGCCGAGGCGCGCTACGTCGTCGGCGAGATCCAGCGGCTGGTCGACGAGGGCGCGTCTCGCACGGAGATCGCCGTGCTCTACCGGACCAACGCGATGTCGCGCGTGATCGAGGACCAGCTCGTGCGCAGCGAGATCGCCTACCAGGTGATCGGCGGCACGAAGTTCTACGAGCGCGCCGAGATCAAGGACGCGATCGCCTACCTCTCGCTGCTGGCGAACCCCTACGACGTCGTCAGCTTCACGCGCGTGGCCAACTCGCCGCGGCGGGGCATCGGCCAGACGACGCTCGCGCGCGTGACGAACCACGCCGCCGCGATGGACATCTCGGTGTGGGAGGCGGCCGCCTCGCCGCAGCAGGTCCCGGGGCTCGGGGCCGCGGCCGTGAAGGCACTCGGGCGATTCATGGCGAGCATGGCCGAGCTGCGCGCGATGACGGGCGCGGAGCCACTGAGCGGGGAAGGAGATTTGGGTGATCGGCCCGCGCAGCTCGGGGCGGGCGCGGATGGGCGAGAGTCCGATCGCGGGGGAGAGGCCGTTCCGATCGCCGAGCTGCTGGAGGCCGTGCTCGCGCAGAGCGGCTACATCGAGGCCCTGGAGGCGGAGCGCTCGATCGAGGCGCAGGGGCGGATCGAGAACCTCGAGCAGCTCGTCGAGGTCGGGCGCGAGTTCGACGGCGGGGCGGGCGGGGATCAAAACGACGGAACCCTGGAGCGTTTCCTGCAGGAGATCGCGCTGGTCGCAGATGCCGACGCGCGCAGCGACGACGAGGGTCTCGTCACGCTGATGACGCTGCACAACGCAAAGGGCCTGGAGTACCCGACCGTCTTCATCACCGGCTGCGAGGACGGTGTCTTCCCGCACTCGCGCGCGATCGACGAGGGCGGCCTGGAGGAGGAGCGGCGCCTGTTCTACGTCGGCGTCACGCGCGCGATGCGAAAGCTCTACCTGACCTACGCGCGCCGGCGGGCCGTCTTCGGCGCCCAGAGCTACGGGATGCCGAGCCGCTTCCTGACCGAGATCCCCGGCGACCTGCTCGACGAGGGCGCCGAGGGCGGCTTCGCCGGCGCGTCCTTCACCCCGTCGGTTGCGCGGGGCGCGGCGGAAGTGAGTTGGGGGGCGCCCACCCGCGCGCCCGCCGCGCGCCGACGAGGCGTGAGCCGCGGCAGGAGATCCAGGCGTTCCGGCTCGGCGAGGACGTCGTGCACGCCGCCTTCGGCGACGGCGTGGTCACCGGCGTCGAGCCCGACGGCGTGATCGTCGTGCGCTTCGCCGGCGATGGCTCCGAGCGCAAGCTGATGGCCGAGTACGCCCCCGTCACGAAGCGCTGAGCGCATAGCATCCAGGGCATGACGGCGAAGCTGATCGACGGCAAGGCGGTGGCGGCCCGGGTGCGGGCGCAGGTCGCCGAGGACGTCGCCGGCTTCCGCGAGCGCCACGGCCGCGCGCCAGGCCTCGCGACGGTGCTGGTCGGAGACGATCCGGCCTCGGCCGTCTACGTCGGCGGCAAGCAGCGCGCCTCTGCCGAGGTCGGGATCCTCCCGGTCGACCGGCGGCTGGCCGCAGACGTGAGCCACGAGGCGGTCGCCGCCGAGCTCGAAGCGCTCAACTCCGACCCCGCCGTCGACGGCATCCTGCTGCAGCTGCCCCTGCCGGGCGACCTCGACGGCCCGTCGCTGACGGCCGCGATCCTGCCCGAGAAGGACGTCGACGGGTTGACGCCGATCAACGCGGGGCTGCTCGCGCTCGGGACCCCGGGGCTCGTGCCGTGCACGCCCGCCGGCGTGCTGATGCTGCTCGAGGAGGCCGGCACAGCGCTCGAAGGCGCCGAAGCGGTCGTCGTCGGGCGTTCGAACCTGTTCGGCAAGCCGATGGCGCAGCTCCTGCTCGGCGCGAACGCGACCGTCACGACCTGCCACTCGCGCACCCGTGACCTCGCCGCCGTCTGCGCCCGCGCGGACGTGTTGATCGCCGCGATCGGGCGGCCCCGCATGCTGGGCGCCGAGCACGTCAAGCCGGGCGCGGTCGTGATCGACGTCGGCATGAACCGCATCTCGCCCGAGGAGGCCGGCAACAAGAGCGGCCTCGTCGGCGACGTCGACCACGCGGCCGTCGAGGGGATCGCGTCGGCGATCACGCCGGTCCCGGGAGGCGTCGGCCCGATGACGATCGCGATGCTGCTCCGCAACACGCTGCTCGCCGCGCGCCGCCTCGAGGAGGACCGTGTGGCGGCCGGGAGCCCGGCATACCCCATAGCGGGGCACAAGTGAGCAAGCTGCGCGCGGGCGAGTGGACGGCGGTCGCCGGGATCGGCTGCATGATCGCCGCCCTGCTGCTGCCCTGGTACGAATCCTCGCTCGGCAACCTCGACTTCTGGGACACCTTCGGCGGCGCCGCGGTGCTGATGCTTGCCTCGCTGAGCGCAGCGCTCGCGATGGTGCTCGCGGCGCTGCTCGAGCGCGACAGCCCCGCCGTGCCGATCTCGACCGCCGTCTGGAGCGTCGTGATCGGCTTGATCGGCACCATCGCCGCGATCGTGCGCGTGCTCGAGCGACCCGAGCACGCGACCGGTCTCTGCGCCGGCGCCTGGCTCGGGCTCGCCGGCGCCGTCCTGATCCTCGTCGGCTCCTGGCTGGTGATCCGCGACGAACGCCCGTCGCGCTATCACCCGGCGGAACCCGAGCCGCGCCCGCGCCCGTAACGCCCGCGCCGGCCCTCCCGCGCTGCGTAGACTGCCAACCGTGATCGACCGGGATGAGGTCCTGCACGTCGCCCGTCTGGCGCGCCTGGCGCTGAGCGAGGACGAGATCGAGCCGATGGCGCGCGAGCTGTCGGCGATCGTCGACCACGTCGCCAAGATCGGCGAGCTCGACCTCGAGGGCGTCCCGCCGACCTCGCACGTCGTCGAGGTCACCGGGCGCCTGCGCGAGGACGTCCCGCACGAGTGCCTGCCGCGGGAGCTCGCTCTCGAACAGGCGCCGGACGCGACCGACGAGGGATTCCTCGTGCCCTCGCCGCAGGCGTAATGGCGCGTGAGATCCTCGAGCTGACGGCCGCTCAGGCGGCGGAGCGGGTCGCCGCCGGCGAGCTGTCCTCCGCCGAGCTGTTCGACGCCTACCGCGAGCGCGCGGCGGCCGACCGCGAGGCCGGGGAGGAGGGACTCAACTGCTTCACGTGGGTCGCGCCCGAGCGTGACGGAGCCCCGGCCGAGGGGCCGCTGGGCGGAGTGCCGCTCGCGGTCAAGGACCTGTTCTGCACGAAGGGGGTGCCGAGCCAGTCCGGGTCGAAGATCCTGGAGGGTTACCTCCCGCCCTACACCGCGACGGCGGTCGCGCGGGTCGCCGGGGCGGGCGCGCCGCTGCTCGCGAAGACCAACCAGGACGAGTTCGCGATGGGCTCCTCGAACGAGAACTCGGCCTACGGCCCGGTGCGCAACCCGTGGGACCGCGCGCGCGTCCCGGGAGGCTCCTCCGGCGGCAGCGCCGCCGCCGTCGCGGCGGGGCTCGCGCCATGGGCGCTCGGCACCGACACGGGGGGCTCGATCCGCCAGCCGGCGGCGCTGTGCGGGATCGTCGGCATGAAACCTACGTACGGGTCGGTGTCCCGCTACGGCATGATCGCATTCGCATCCTCCCTGGACCAGGCGGGCCCGCTCACCCGGGACGTGCGCGACGCCGCGCTGCTGCTCTCGCAGATGGTCGGCCAGGATCCCTGCGACGCGACCTCCCTGCAGCTGCCCGAGCCGATCGCGGAGCCGCGCGGCGAGCGCCTCGACGGCGTGCGGATCGGCGTCCCGGGCGAGCTGACGGGCGAGGGGATCGAAGCCGGCGTGCTCGAGGCATTCCGGGCGTCACTGGATCGCGCCGTGGCGCTGGGCGCCGAGCTCGAGGAGATCGCGCTCCCGCACGCTCCGCACGGGCTGTCCGCCTACTACGTGCTCGCGCCCGCCGAGGCCTCCTCGAACCTCGCCCGCTACGACGGCGTCCGCTACGGGCTGCGCGCGCCCGACGCGCGCGAGCTGCTCGACATGTACACGCGCACCCGCCACGACGGCTTCGGCCCCGAGGTCAAGCGGCGCGTGATGCTCGGCACCTACGCGCTCTCCTCCGGCTACTACGACGCCTACTACGGGCGCGCCCAGCGCGTGCGCACGAAGATCGCCGAGGACTTCGCCGCGGCCTTCGAGCGCGTCGAGCTGATCGCGACGCCGACGGCCCCGACCGTCGCCTTCGCGCTCGGCGAGAAGACGGGCGACCCGCTGGCGATGTACCTGAACGACTACTGCACGGTGCCGATGTCGCTCGCGGGGATTCCCGCGATCTCGATCCCGTGCGGGCTGAGCGACGGCCTGCCGGTGGGGCTGCAGCTCGCCGGGCCGGCGTTCAGCGAGAACGCGCTGCTCGGCGCCGCCCACGCGCTCGAGCAGGCGCTCGGCTTCGACGGGAGCGCGGGCCGTGTCTGACGGAGGCGTCGCCGCAAACGGAACGGGCCTCGAGCCCGTGATCGGGCTGGAGATCCACATCCAGCTCGCGACCGCGACGAAGATGTTCTGCGGCTGCGACTTGTCCTTCGGCGACCCGCCCAACACGCACACCTGCCCGGTCTGCCTCGGCCTGCCTGGCAGCCTGCCGGTCGCGAACGCGCGCGCCGTGCATTTCGGGCTGATGATCGGGCTCGCGCTGTCCTCCGAGCTCGCGCCGCGCTCGATCTTCCACCGCAAGAACTACTTCTATCCCGACCTGCCCAAGGGCTACCAGATCTCCCAGTACGACGAGCCCCTCTGCCGTGGCGGCGCGCTCGGCGAGGTGCGAATCCACCGCGTGCACCTCGAGGAGGACGCCGCGAAGCTCACGCACGTCGGCGCCAGCGGGCGAATCCACGGCTCCGACGCCAGCATCGTCGACTTCAACCGCGGCGGGACGCCCCTCGCGGAGATCGTCACCGAGCCCGACGTGCGCTCGGCCGAGCAGGCGGGGGAGTGGCTGAGGCTGCTGCGCACGACGATGCGAACGCTGGGCGTCAGCAACGTGAACATGGAGGAGGGCTCGCTGCGCTGCGACGCGAACATCTCGCTGCGGCCGGTCGGCAGCGAGAAGCTCGGCGTGAAGACCGAGCTGAAGAACATGAACTCCTTCCGCTTCATCGAACGCGGCATCCGGGCCGAGGTCGAGCGCCAGCGCAAGATCATCGCGGGCGGGGGCACCGTCGTGCAGGAGACGCTCCACTTCGACCCGGACTCCGGCGCGATCACCTCGTTGCGCTCAAAGGAGGAAGCCCACGACTACCGCTACTTCCCGGAGCCCGACCTCGTTCCGGTCGCGATCGACAGCGCGATGATCGAGGCTGCCGAACAGGACATGTCCGAGCTGCCGGCCGACCGCGCCGAGCGCTATCAGCACGAGCTCGGCCTGAGCGAGGAGAGCGCGCGGCTGCTCGCCTTCCGCGGCGAGCTCGGCGGCTTCTTCGACGCGGCTGTGGCCGCGGCCGGCGACGTCCCGCCGCAGACGCTCGCGAACTGGGTGGGCGTCGAGCTCGCGAGCCGGCTGGAGGACGGCGCGGACCCGGCGGAGGGCAGGGTCACCCCGAGCGCGCTGGCCGAGCTCGTCGCGATGGTCGCCGCAAAGAAGGTCAGCGTCGGCGCGGCCCGCCAGGTGCTCGACACCCTGATCGCGCAAGGGGGCGAGCCCTCCGCGATCGTCGAGGCGGAGGGTCTCGCGGCGATGGACGGCGACGACGAGCTGGCGCGCATCGTGGCCGCGGCGCTCGAGGCCAACCCCGACGCCGCCCAGCGCGTGAGGGAAGGCAACGCCAAGGCGATCGGCCCGATCGTCGGCCACGTGATGCGCGAGACCCGCGGCCGCGCCGACGGCACCGAGGTCTCGCGGCTCATCGCCGAGCAGCTCGCGGGCTAGCGGCGACAGACAGGACAGCGCCGCCGGCGACATTTTGGACTTCGGGCCAAAGGCATCTCCGGCCCCGCGCGCCAAGATGCCCCCATGAACCGGTTAGCAGGCCCCTCGAGCACCTCATCACCTCGGCGGTTCATCCTCCTGCCCGAGGTCGTGGCGGACGGCCGGGCGCGCGGTACGCGCGTCCGGCGCTATCGCCTCACCAGTGTCGGGTGGGGGGCCGTCGCACGCCGGTCTGGTCAGTGCGGCGCGGACATCGCGATGGCACGGACAGCCCGCGATCTGGGTCCGCCTGGCCGGTACCCCATATCGGGGCACGCGTGAGCTGATCCTCTCACCACGACGGCGCCGCTTCCCTCGGCGGACGCCATGGCGTACGGCCGGACAGGGGATCCCTCCCTGTCCGGCCGTGCGTATACGCCCCGCCAACGCCGGGATTTCGCGCTCCTAGGGGCGGCTGAGTGACAGCTGAGTGGCAGCAGGCGTCGTCCACCGCTGCGACATCGCCTACCCCCGTTCGTCGGCAAGGCGTTCGGCGGCGGCACGGGCCTCGTCGATGTCGGTGTAGTTGGTTTGCCGCTCGACCCGACCTTCTCGCCAAATCGTGACGCTTGCAAAGCGGAACGGAACCTCGGCGCCGCCGCCGACACGGCCTCTCGCGATGACCACGGCGAAGGCCACCCCGAAGCCGAGATCACGGAGCTCCTCGGTCTCGGTGTGGAACTCCTCGTAAGGCCGCATCATGTCTTCGAGAACGCTGCGTGCCGCCGCTGCGCCTTCGAACGTGCCGATCTGTGCCCCTTGAAGGACGGCATCGGGTGTGTAGGAGGCCTCGATTGCGTCGAAGTCACGGCGATTCGCAGCCTCGACGTAACGCCGCAGCAGCTCGACCAGGTCGGGGGTCGTGGCCTCCTCAGCCATCGCCCGCTCAGTATCCCGGAGACGGTCGATGCCTGATCTGCGTCGCCTCCGCGACGATCTCGGAGCCTTCGCGCGGGCCGAATCCCTCCCTGTCCGGCCGTATTGCCTCTAGAATCTCCAGCATATGAACGAGTCATCGCAGCGATCCTTCGGGCGCACGGTCGTGGCGGCGCTGATCCTGCTCGTCGGCGCGTGGCTTCTGCTCGGCGTGATCGGGCATGTGCTGTCGTTCCTCTTCAGCAGCGTGATCCTCGTGATCGCCGTGATCGGCGTGATCTGGGCGCTGCGCGTTCTCCTGTAGGGGGCCGCCAACCGCGCCATGGCCTACGTCGTGATCGCCGTCTGCTTCGGCCTCGCGGGCGGCATCGTCGGCAAGATCAAGGGCAGCTCGTTCTTCCTCTGGTTCCTGATCTCGGGGCTCGTGCCGTTCTTCGGCCTGATGGCCGCGATCGCCTACCGCTTCGAGAGCGACGAGCTGCGGCGCCGCTGCCCGCGGTGCGGCCGCGTCACGAAGATCTACGACGCGATCTGCACCCGCTGCGGCCAGGAGTTCGACTACCCGGACGTGCCGGTCGCGCCCGAATCCTGGCAGCGCGCGCCGGCCGCGCAGGAGGGACAGAGCCCACCCGCGGCGGCCGCGCCCCCGGCGCGCGAGCTTCGGGCGCCCTAAGCCGAATTCGGCTTCCCTAAGCCGATCCGTCGCCTATGTTGTGCGGGCGATGAGCACCGAAGTCAAGGCGGCGCCGCGGCGGGGAGACTCGCTGATCGCGCGCTGGATCCACAAAGCGGGCTTCAAGGACGAGCCGGAGTTCGTGCTGCGCGTCGTGCAGCCCGCCCTCGTCGGGATGATCGACGGCACCGTCTCCTCGCTGGCCCCGATCTTCGCGGCGGCGCTGTCCGCGAACTCGCACACGGCGCTGCTGGTCGGCTTCGCGACCGCGCTCGGCGCGGGCGTCAGCATGGGCTGGTCGGAGGCGCTGTCGGACACCGGCGAGGAGACCGGGCGCGGCTCGGCGATCGTGCGCGGGGCGATCACGGGCGGGATGACGACGCTCGGCGGCCTGTTCCACACGCTCCCGTTCCTGATCTCCAACGTCAACAAGGCGCTCGTCGTGGCCGGCATCGTCGTCGCCGTCGAGCTGTTCGTGATCGCCTGGATCCGCAATCGCTTCCTCCACGTCTCGATGCGCTCCTCGCTGCTCGTCGTCACCGTCGGCGGGGTGATCGTGCTCGCGATCGGCATCGCGATCGGCAGCTCCTAGGAGTCGGCCGGCCGATGGCGGTGCCCGGACCCGCCGTGACCCGCGCGCCGGCCGCGGGCGAGGCGGCGCCCGCGGCGAGCGCCGCCGAGCCCCGCCGTACGGCCCCGGTCGAGCTGCTCTGGGATCTCGTCTTCGTATTCGCGGTCACGCAGGTCACGACGCTGCTGCGCGGCGACTTGACCTGGGCCGGCTTCGGCCGCGCGATGCTCGTGCTGGCGCTCGTCTGGTGGGCGTGGTCGGCGTACGTGTGGGTCACCAACGCGCAGGACCCCGACAGCCCGGTGCTGTGCGCCGCGCTGCTCGCCGCCGGCGGCGTGATCTTCATCGCCGGCCTCGCGGTCCCGCACGCCTTCGGCAGCGAGGGCACGCTGTTCGCCGTCGCCTACGCGATCGTGCGGCTCGGGCACCTCGCGCTCTACGCCGACGCCTCGCGCCGCGGCAACGCCTCGTTCGCCGCGATCGCCGGTTTCGCCGTCACGGTCTGCATCGGCATGACGCTGCTGATCGCGGGCTCGTTCCTGCACGGCGGCTGGCGCGTGGCGCTGTGGGCCGCCGCGGCGGCGATCGACTACGCCGGGCCGGCCTGGCTCACGCGCGAGCGCCTGCGGGGGCTGCAGCGCGTCGCGGTCGAGCACTTCGCCGAGCGCTACGGCCTGTTCGTGATCATCTGCCTCGGCGAGTCGATGCTCGCGATCGGCGTCGGCGCGCAGGAGCACGAGCTGAACGCCGAAGTCGTCGTGGGCGTCGCCCTCGCGCTGCTGATCACCGGCGAGCTGTGGTGGGCGTACTTCAGTCGCCTTGCGACGACGGCTGAGGAACGGCTGCGCACCGACGCGGACCCCGTGCTGGCGGCCGCCGACGGCTACAGCTACATCCACCTGCTGATCGTGGCCGGGATCATCGTGTTCGCGGTCGGCGCGCGCGAGGCCGTCGCGGACGTCTCCGGTGACCTCGGCGACCCGGCGCGGCTCGCGCTGTGCGGGGGGATCGCGCTGTGGATGCTCGGCTTGGCCGCGTTCCGGCTGCGCATGGTCGGGGCGATCGCCTGGGAGCAGCTCGCCGCGGCCGCCGCGTGCCTGGTCTGGTTCGCGGTCTCGGGCGGGGCCGCCGCCTGGGTGGACGCCGCGGTGCTGGCGGCGGTGCTCGCCGCCCTGCTCGTCTACGAGCAGCGCCACGATCCGGCCGAAGATGCTGCATGACGCGCTTCTTCGCCGCGAAAACCCGCTGGTAGACTGGCATTCCAGCGCGGGGCGAAGCCGCGCCGTTGGTCGTTCTGGACTATTTGAAAGGAGGTCGAGATGCGGGCAGTCGATGCACTGATGGAATGCTTGAAGGCGGAGGGCGTCGACGTCGTCTTCGGCCTCCCGGGCGGCGCCAACCTGCCGACCTACGACGCGCTCGTCGACGGCGGCATCCGCCACATCCTGGTCCGTCACGAGGCCGGCGGCGGCCATGCCGCCGAGGGCTACGCGAAGGCGACGGGCAAGGTCGGCGTCGCGTTCGCCACGAGCGGCCCCGGCGCGACCAACCTGATCACCCCGATCACCGACGCGATGATGGACTCGGTGCCGTGCGTGTTCATCACCGGCCAGGTCCGGACCGAGCTGCTGGGCACCGACGGCTTCCAGGAGGCGGACACGATCGGCATCACGATGCCGATCGTCAAGCACTCGTTCATGATCCAGAGCCCGCAGGAACTGCCGCGGGCGATCCACGAGGCCTTCTACGTCGCCCGCAGCGGACGCCCCGGCCCGGTGCTCGTCGACATCCCGATGGACCTCTCGCGGGCGGAGATCGACTACGAGCCGGTGACCGACGTGCGGCTGCCGGGCTACCAGCCCCGCGTCGAGGGCAACCAGAAGCAGATCCGCCAGGCGGCCAAGGCGCTGGCGGTCGCGCAGCGGCCCGTGATCTACGCCGGCGGCGGCGTGGTCAACGCCGACGGAGCGGCGGAGCTGACCGAGTTCGTTCGCAGCGACCGCTTCCCGGTCACCTGCACGCTGATGGGCCTCGGCGCCTATCCCGCGCGCGAGGGCGGCAAGCCCGACCCGCAGTGGCTCGGGATGCTCGGCATGCACGGCACGCGCGCGGCCAACTACGCCATGGACGAGGCCGACCTGATCTGCGCCGTCGGCGCCCGCTTCGACGATCGCATCACCGGCAAGCTCTCCGAGTTCGCGCCGCGCGCGAAGTTCATCCACATCGACGTCGACCCGGCGGAGATCTCCAAGAATGTCCCGGCGCACATCCCGATCGTCGGCGACGCGAAGCATGTCCTCGCGAAGCTGGTCATCGAGTACCGCGCGATCGGCGCCGACACCGGGCGCCTGGACGCCTGGTTGAGCCGGATCGATGGCTGGCGCGAGAAGTATCCGCTGGGCTACGAGGACAGCACCGACAACGAGATCAAGCCTCAGTACATGATCCAGGCCCTCTGGGAGGCGACCGGGGGAGAGGCGATCGTCACCAGCGACGTCGGCCAGCACCAGATGTGGGCGGCGCAGTACTACGACTTCTCGGTGCCGCGGCGCTGGGTCAACTCCGGCGGCCTCGGCACGATGGGCTTCGGGCTGCCGGCTGCGATGGGCGCGGCGGTCGGCTGCCCTGAGGCACTCGTCTGCTGCATCGCCGGCGACGGCTCCGTGCAGATGAACGCGCAGGAGCTCGCGACCTGCGCGCAGAACGCGATCCCGATCAAGGTCTTCATCATGAACAACGGCTACCTGGGCATGGTGCGCCAGTGGCAGGAGCTGTTCTGGGACGGCAAATACAGCCAGGTCGACATGGGCGAGTTCCCCGACTTCGTGAAGCTCGCGGAGGCCTACGGCGTGACCGGCATGCGCCTCACGGACAAGACGACGCTCGTCGAGGACATGAAGCGCGCGATCGCGGTCGAGGGCCCGGTGCTCGTCGACGTGCGCGTGACGCGTGAGGAGAACACCTACCCGATGATCCCCGCCGGCCAGGCCGCTCGCGAGATGGTCGGATGATGGGCGAACCGGGGACCAAGGAGCCGCTCAGCCTCGAGGAGCTCGATGCGGCGGCGGGCCTGCGCACCGGGCGCAAGCACGTGCTCTCGATCCTGGTCGAAAACAAGTCCGGTGTCCTGACCAGGATCGCCGGGCTGTTCGCGCGCCGCGGCTTCAACATCGACACGCTCACCGTCGGGCCGACCGAGGACGAACAGGTCTCGCGCGTGACCCTCACGGTCGACGGCGCGCTGCACCCGATCGACCAGGTCACCAAGCAGCTCCACAAGCTCGTGAACGTGCTCAAGATCCGCGATCTGGAGCCCGCCGACACCGTCGCCCGCGAGCTCGCGTTGTTCAAGGTCACCGCGGACGGGGCCCAGCGCGGCGAGCTGATGCAGATCGCCGAGATCTTCCGCGGCAAGGTCGTCGACGTGACCAAGCGCGCGATCATCATCGAGGTCACGGGGACGACCGAGAAGATCGAGGCGTTCGAGACGATGGTGCGGCCGTTCGGCCTGATCGAGATGATGCGCACCGGCGAGATCGCGATCTCGCGCGGACGCACGGAGACCTAGATGGCCGCTGCCGCGACGGAGCGCCGCCGGCCCACGGCTGCGGAACCGGCCGGCTGATCGCTTGAGGACCGGCTCGGCGCAGCGACGGCCCTTCGCGCTCGCCGAGCGCGACGAGGGCCGTCTCGCCGAGGGCCTGCGCCGCGCCGCGGCCGATGCGCGCCGCCGCGGCCGCGCGACTCTGGCCGCCGTCACGGTCGAGCTGGCGCGCACCGTCGATCCCGCCGCCGTCGCCTGCGCCTCGCGGCGCGCCGGCGAGCCGTGGTTCCTCTTCGAGCAGCCCGACCGTGGCTCGCGCGCGCTCGCGACGCTCGGCCAGGCGCTCGAGCTTCGCGCCTCGGGCGCCGGCCGTTTCGAGGAGCTCGCCGCCGCCTGGAGAGAGCTCTCGGCGCGCGCCATCGCGGACCCGGCGGACGGCGGCCACGCCGCGGGGCCGATCGCGGTCGGCGGGCTGGCTTTCGCGCCCGACGGCGGCACGAGCCCCCACTGGCGCGGCTTCGGCTCCTCGAGCCTCGTCGTGCCGGAGCTCAGCATCGCGCGCGCCGGCGAGCACGTGACGATGACCGTCTCCGCGCTCGTCGAGCCTGACGACGACCCGCCCGAGCGCCTGGAAGCCCTGCTCGCTCGGCTGGCCGAGCTGCGCGAGGCGCCGCTGCCGCTGCTCGATCCGGCTCCCGCCGGGCGCTTCGAGGTCGTGAGCGCGATGCCCCCCGAGCACTACGAGCAGGCCGTCGCCAGCGCCGTCGAGCTGATCCGCGGCGGGCGGATGAGCAAGATCGTCCTCTCGCGCGAGGTGCAGGTCCACGCGCCGCGCCCGTATGACCCGGCCGCGATCTTCGGCGTGCTGCGCGCCGAGTTCCCGTCGTGCTTCTGCTTCTGCGCGGGGCGCGGCGAGAGCACGCTGATCGCCGCGAGCCCCGAGCTGCTTCTCCGCCGCGACGGGCAGCGCGTCTCGACGCTCGCGCTCGCGGCCTCCTCGAGGCGCAGCGCCGACCCGGCCGTCGACGCGCATCTCGGCGAGCAGCTGCTTCGCGATCCGAGCTACCGCGAAGAGCACGCGATCGTCGCGCGGCGGATCGAGCGCACGCTGCGCCCCCACTCGGTGTGGGTCGCCGCGGCGCCCGAGCCGGAGCTGGTCCGGATCGCGAACATCCAGCACCTCGCGACGCCGATCCGCGCGCAGCTGGCCGCGCCGATCGAAGCGCTCGAGCTCGCCGGGCTGATGCACCCGACGCCGGCCGTCGGCGGCGAGCCGCTCGCTGCCGCCGCCCCGCTGATCCCGGCGCTCGAGGGGCTCGACCGAGGCTGGTACCTCGGGCCGGTCGGCTGGAGCGACTCCGCCGGCGACGGCGAGTTCTGCGTCGCGCTGCGCTGCGCCCTGCTCGACGGACCGGTCGCCCGCTGCTATGCGGGCGGCGGCATCGTCCGTGACTCGGTGCCTGCCAAGGAGCTCGCCGAGACGGAGATCAAGCTCGCGGCGCTGCTGCCGCTGCTCGCGCCCTAGGTGGCCCGCGCGGAGGCCGCGACGGCCTCCCAGATGCGCGCGTGCAGCGCGACGTTCGCGTCGCGCTCCCCGTGCACCTCGAGGATCGACGATTGCGAGCCGCCCGCCCCGCCCAGCGCGCGCTCGAGCGCGGCGCGAAAGCCGCGGCGGTCCTCGGGGCGCTCGTAGGAGAGGCCGTACAGGGCGGCGGCTGCCGCGAAGTCCAGGCCGGTCGGCGTCGCGATGTGGCCCTCGTAGAAGCCCGGCCCGCCGCTTGTGAGCGGCGAGCGTGCGACTTCGAGGAAGTCGAAGATGCCGCCGCCGCCGTTGTCCAGCAGCACGATCGTGAGCTTCAGCCCGAGCCTGCGGGCAGCGAGCAGGCCGCCGAGGTCGTGCGCGAGCGCGACGTCGCCGATCAGCAGCACGACAGGCCCGTCGCTCGCGGCGGCGGCGCCGAACGCGCTCGAGACGATCCCGTCGATGCCGTTCGCGCCGCGGTTGCACAGCACGCGCGGCGGGTCCGCCCGCGCGGGCCAGAAGCTCTCGATGTCCCTGACGGGCATCGAGGAGGCGACGAACAGCGTCGACTCCGCGGGCAACAGCGCCCCGAGCTCCGCCGCCACCGCCGGCTCGGAGAGCCCGCTGCCGGCAAGCGCGCCGCCGATCGCCTGCGCCGCGCGCTCGTCGGCGCTGCGCCAACTCCCGGCCCACTCGGGCTCCGCGGCGCTCGCGTGGGTCGCCGCCAGGCCCGTGAGCGCGGCGGCCGGCTCGAGCGCGAAGCTGTGCGTGAGCACGCCGTCCGGATCCTGCCATGCGCCCTCGGGATCGAGCGCCGCCTGCGGCACGCCGGTGAGGCCGGCGAGCCACGCGCGCAGGGGCTTTGAGACCGGCAGGTCGCCGACGCGCAGCACGAGGTCGGGCGCGAGCGAGCCCACGAGCCCCGGCACCCGCAGCAGCGCGTCGTAGTGGGCGACCGCGTGCTCGCCGCGCCGCGCACCTGAGAGCGGGTCCGCGAGCAGCGGCCAGCCGGCCGCTCGCGCCAGCTCGGCTGCGGCCGGGCCGAGCGCGCCCGGGCGCTCGTGGCGCCCGGCGACGAGGACACCGCGCCGCGAGCCGGCGAGCAGCTCTCGGAGCTCGGGCTGCGCCGCGTGCGCCTCAGGCCTCGCGGGAGCACGGCGGACGAACGGCGCGCGGCCCGGGCGCCCGCTGGGATCCTCGGGCGGCTCGCGCTCGCCCAGGAGCGGCTCGCGCAGCGGGAAGTTG
Organism: uncultured Solirubrobacteraceae bacterium; assembly: GCA_963721285.1. Classification (GTDB taxonomy): domain Bacteria; phylum Actinomycetota; class Thermoleophilia; order Solirubrobacterales; family Solirubrobacteraceae; genus Palsa-744. The sequence goes on from CAVRIN010000007.1 coordinate 352,130, forward strand.
AGGTGCACGGCGCCCGGGCGGCCTTCCAGGGCCGTCCAGTAGGCGCGGCACGCGAGCGTGCGGATCCACCGCAGGGCCGCCTCGTCGGCGCCGGGCGGAAGCTCGACCTCGAAGAACCACTTCGCCGCGCTGCCGTAGAGCTTCAGCTGGTCGATCGCCTGGCCGGCGCCGCTCTCGCGGAGCTCCGCGGGCCGGTCCGCCGTCAGCAGCAGCAGCGGCACGCGCGCCTCGCGGGCCTCGATCGCCGCGGGCAGCAGCTCCGCCGCGGCCGTGCCCGATGTGCACGTGACCGCCACCGGCAGGCCGCTCGCCTTGGCGAGGCCGAGCGCGAAGAAGCCCGCGCAGCGCTCGTCGACATGGGAGTAGCAGCGCAGCCGCGGCTCGCGCACGAGCGAGAGCGCGAGCGGGGCGCTGCGGGAGCCCGGCGCGGTGCACGCCGCCCGCATCCCGCAGCGCGCCAGCTCGTCGACGAGTGCCCTCAGCAGGACGTGGGTGTCGGTCGTGGGGGTCATACGATCTCGCCGTGCCCGAGACGATCGTCCTGCTCCACGGCTTCAGCGGCACTCGCCGCGCCTGGGACGGCGTAGCGGCGCGGCTCGATCCGGAACGCTACCGGCCGCTCGCGCTCGACCTGCCCGGGCACGGCGACCGCGCCGGTGCGAAGGGGATGGGCGGGACCATGTCCTTCGCCGCCTGCGCCGAGCTCGTGCTCGCGCAGGCGCCCGAGCACTTCACGCTCTGCGGCTACTCGTTGGGCGGCCGCGTCGCCCTGCACCTCGCGCTTGCGGCCCCCGAGCGCGTGCGCCGGGTCGCCCTCGTGTCCACCAGCCCCGGGATCGAGGACCCGGCCGAGCGCGCGGCGCGGCGCGAGGCCGACGAGTTGCTCGCGCAGCGCCTGGAAGCCGAGCCGTTCGAGCGCTTCATCGCCGCCTGGCGCAGTCAGCCGCTGTTCGCAGATGACCCGCCGTACGTCGCCGCGCACGCGAGCGCGCTGATGCGCCGCAACGAGCCGCGCTCGCTCGCGGCCGCGATGCGCGGGCTCGGAGCCGGCGCGATGGAGCCGCTCTGGGGCCGTCTCGGCGAGTTGGCGATGCCCGTCGAGCTGCTGGCGGGCCGGCGCGACGCGGACTACGTCGCGATCGCGCGGCGCGCCCTGGAGGCGATCCCCGACGGCCGGCTCACGGTGCTGGAGGGCGGCCATGCGCTGCCGCTGGAGAACCCTGACGGGGTCGCCCGCGTCCTACAGCAGCCCGGCCGGCTCGACCCCGAGCCCGGGGCCTGAGGGCAGCTCGATCGCGCCGCCGCGCGCCGGCAGCGGGTTCTCGAGGTCGGCGAACAGGTCCAGCGTCGCCAGGCCGCAATAGGGCAGCGGACCCCGCGAGGCGAGCGCCGCGGCGGCGTGCAGCGCGGCCGCGACGCCGAGTGGGCCGTCGAGCGTGGAGGCGAGGTAGACCTCCGCGCCGGACGCTCGCACCAGGGCGGCCGCCGCGACGAGCGCGCCGATCCCGCCACAGCGCGAGAGCTTCAGACAGACCGCGTCGGCGACCCCGCCGCCGAGCGCGCCGCGCTCGGCGGCCGTCTCGTCGATCGCGACACGCACCGCCACGCGCTCGCGCACGGCCCGCATCTCTTGCAGCCCGTGCACCGGCTCCTCGACCAGCTCGAGGCCCGCCGGGGCGAGCGCCTCGATCGCGTGGACGGCCTGATCGACGTCCCAGGCGCCGTTGGCGTCGAGGCGCAGCCGCGCCTCGGGGCCGGCGGCCGCGCGAACCGCGGCGACCCGCCCGAAGTCATCGCCCGAGCCGACCTTCACCTTCAGGCACTCGAAGCCGGCGGCGCGAGCGCGGGCGGCCTGCTCGGCGGCGCCGGCGCGGTCGAGCGCCGAAAGCGTGGCGTTGACCGGCACGCGGGCGGCCGGGCGGTCGGTGAGCAGCGCCGCCACTCCTCGCCCGCTGCGGCGCCCCGCGCGGTCCCACAGCGCCATGTCGATCGCCGCGAGCGCCACCGGTAGATCCGCGCTCGACCGGCAGGCCTCGAGCAGCCGGTCGCCGCGAGCCTCGCCGGCCTCGCGCAGGGCAGCGACGTAGCTCTCGAGCGCGCGCCACACGACCTCCATCGATGGCCCTTGATAGGCGGGCAGCGGCGCGGCCTCGCCGTAGCCGGTCACGCCGTCCTCGCCCGTCAGCGCGACGATCGCGAGCTCGCGCTCGGACACGATCCCGTAGGCGGTCTGCAGGGGCTCTGCGAGGCGCATCGTGCGCCGGCTGAGCTCGAGCCTCACGGCGAGATGCCGCCGGCCGCGAGGATGCCGGCCGAGTAGAGCAGGCAGAAGACGAGCTGGAGCATCCCGGTGCGCGCGAGCGCGGCGTTCAGCGACGGCCCGTCGACGCGGCTGCGCACCACGCGCGCCACCTTCACCGCCAGCGGCGCCGACAGCCACGGCAGCAGCAGCCAGGCGTTCATCGAGCCGAGCGGCCACGGCAGCGGCGCTGTCAGGAACGCGACGGCGAGCATCGCGACGTACAACGCGCGCGTGCGCTCGCGCCCGAGGCGCACGGCCAGCGTGCGCTTGCCCGCGCGGCGGTCGGTCTCGAGGTCGCGGACGTTGTTGACGACGAGGATCGCGCTCGCCAGCAGCCCCACGGGCACGGCGCAGACGAACGCCTCCCAGGGCAGCTCCTGCACCTGCACGAAGTAGGAGCCGACGACGGCGACGATGCCGAAGAACAGGAACACGAACAGCTCGCCGAGCCCCTCGTACCCGTACGGCCGGGGGCCGCCGGTATAGAGGACGCCGGCGAGGATCGAGGCCGCCCCGACCGCGAGCAGCTCCCATCCTGCGACCGCGATCAGGTACGCGCCGCATGCGATCGCGAGGCCGAACGAGACGTACGTCGCCCGCAGCACCTGGCTGGGCGGCACGAGCCCTCCGGCCGTGACCCGCACGGGGCCGAGGCGATCCTCGGTGTCCGCGCCCCGTCGCGCGTCGGAGTAGTCGTTCGACAGGTTGGTGCCGACCTGGATGAAGATCGAGCCGAGCAGCGCGGCGAGGAACGACAGCGGGTGGAACGTCCCGTCCCCGAGCGCCAGCGAGGTCCCGACGAGCACCGGCGCGATCGCGGCCGGCAGCGTGCGCAGCCGCGCGGCCATCACCCAGATGCGGACCGCCGACGGGCGGCCGCGCTGTAGGGTGCCCGCCCCGGCCATCAGGCCCGTCGCGGGAACTGCGTGAAATCGGGCTTGCGCTTCTCCAGGTAGGCGTCGCGCCCCTCCTGCGCCTCCTTGCTTTCGTAGAAGAGCAGGTTGGTGTCGTGCGCCAGCTGCTGGATCCCGGACAGGCCGTCTTCGGCGGCGTTGAAGCTGGCCTTCAGCAGCCGCAGCGCGAACGGCGAGAGGGCGAGCATCTCCCGGCACCACTGCACCGTCTCGGCCTCGAGGCGCTCCAGCGGCACCACCGTGTTGACGAGCCCCATCTCGAGCGCCTGCGCGGCGTCGTACTGGCGGCACAGGAACCAGATCTCCTTGGCCTTCTTGGGTCCGACGAGGTTCGCGAGCAGCCCGGCGCCGAAGCCGCCGTCGAAGGAGCCGACCTTGGGGCCCACCTGGCCGAAGCGGGCGTTCTCCGCCGCGATCGTGAGATCGCAGACGAGGTGCAGGACGTGCCCGCCGCCGATCGCGTAGCCGGCGACCATCGCGACGATCGGCTTCGGCAGCCGGCGCATCTGGACCTGGAGGTCGGTGATGTGGAAGCGGCCGAAGCCGGCGAGGCCGTCGCCCTCCTCCTGCAGGTAGCCGGTGTCGCCGCGGACGCGCTGGTCACCGCCGGAGCAGAACGCGTCAGGCCCCTCCCCGGTGAGCACGATCACCCCGACCGACTGATCCTCGCGCGCGAGCTCCAGCGCGTGCGACATCTCGATCACGGTCCGGGGCCGGAACGCGTTGCGGACCTCCGGCCGGGCGATCGTGATCTTGGCGATCCCGGCATCCGGGCCGGCCGCCAGCTCGTAGCGGATGTCGGAGTAGGAACCCTCGCCGGGCAGCCATTCGGTGCTCACCGCGCGAAGGCTAGCCTGTGCGCCATGGAGATCGGGTCATGGCTGGAGCGAGCCGCGGCGCGGGTCCCGGACCGCACGGCTCTCGAGACCCCGCCGGGAGCATGGAGCTACGCCCAGCTGCTCGACGGCGCCCGCGCCGGCGCAGCGGCGCTTCAGACGCGCGGCGCGGCGCGTGGCGAGCGGGTCGCGATCGCGCTCCCCGCCGGGTTCGCCTTCGCGCAGGCGCTGCACGCGTGCCTGCTGCTCGGCGCCGTCGCGGTCCCCGTGGATCTCCGTCTGGCAGCCCAACAGCAGGAAGAGATCGCGGGCGGCGCCGCCGCGCTCGTCGAGGAGCCGCTCCCGCTCGACGGCCCGCGCCTGCCGGCGGGTGCCCGCCACACGCTCGACGCCGTCGCGCTCGTCGTCCACACCTCCGGGACGACGGCCGCCCCGCGCCCGGTCGAGCTCAGCTACGGCAACCTGCTGTGGAGCGCGCTCGGCTCCGCCGCCGCGCTCGGCACCGACCCGCGCGAGCGCTGGCTGTGCACGCTGCCGCTCTCCCACGTCGGCGGCCTGTCGATCCTGATCCGTTCGGCGATCTACGGCACGAGCGCCGTCGTGCACGAGCGCTTCGAGACCGACCGGGCGCTGCGCGCGTTCAGCGACGGCGGGATTACGATTGCGAGTCTTGTCGCGACGACGCTCGCACGACTGCTCGACGCGGGGCTCATGAGTCCGCCGGCGCTGCGCTGCGCCCTGACGGGCGGCGGCCCGGTCCCCGCGGCGCTGCGCGAGCGGGCGCGCGAGGCGGGGGTGCCCGTCTCGCTCACCTATGGGCTCACGGAGACGTGCTCGCAGGCGACGACGCTGCCGGCGGCCGCGCTCTCCGACCGCGCCCACACCGCCGGACCGCCGCTGTTCTGCACGCGACTGCGACTCGCTGCAGACGGCGAGATCATGCTCGCCGGCCCGACCGTAGCCAGCTCCGCGCAGCTGGAGGAGGGGTGGCTGGCCACGGGCGACCTCGGGCGCCTGGACGAGCGCGGCTGGCTGCAGGTCGCCGGGCGCAAGGCCGACACGATCGTCAGCGGCGGCGAGAACATCGCCCCGGCGGAGGTCGAGGCGGTGCTCGAGGCCCATCCGCAGGTGCTCGAGGCGGCCGTCGTCGGGCGGCCCCACGAGCAGTGGGGCGAGATGGTGAGCGCCTGGATCGTGACGGCGCCGGGCGTGCGCGTCGACTGGGACGAGCTGCTCGCTCACTGCCGGCGCAGCCTTGCGCCCTACAAGGTGCCCAAGGACCTCCGCGCTTCGCACGACGCGCTGCCGCGGACCGCCTCGGGCAAGCTGCTGCGAAGGGAGCTGGCGTGAGCGGCTTCGACCCCGCCGAGCACCGCGCTGAGAGCCTCGAGCGCTGGGAAGAGGCCGCTGCCGGCTGGTCGCGTCACGGCGTGCTGGTGAGCGAGTGGCTCGCGCCCGTGTCGCACTGGATGGTCGAGGCGATCGCCCCGCAGCCGGGGGAGCGCGTGCTCGAGCTCGCCGCCGGTCTCGGCGAGACGGGGCTTCTCACCGCCGAGCTCCTCGCCCCCGGCGGCAGCGTGTTGATCTCGGACCAGGCCGAGGCGATGATCGACGGGGCACGCGCCCGAGCGCGGGAGCTCGGCATCGCCAACGCCGAGTTCCGGGTCCTGAACGCCGAATGGATCGATCTCCCGCTGGCGTCGATCGACGCCGTGCTGTGCCGCTTCGGCTACATGCTGATGACCGATCCGGGCGCGGCGCTCTCCGAGACGCGGCGCGTGCTGCGGCCCGGTGCCGGGCGGGTCGCGGCGGCGGTCTGGGACGACCTCTCGGCCAACCCGTGGTTCGCGCTGTTCGGCGCTGAGCTGCGCGAGCGCGGCCTCGCGGGACCCGCCGGCGGGCCAGGGCCGTTCGCGATGAGCGCGCCGGGAGCGCTGCAGGCGGCGCTCGAGGAGGCCGGGTTCGCGGTCGAGCGCGTCGAGCCGGTCGAGCTGAGCCGCCGCCACGCGAGCTTCGAGGAGCTGTGGGAGGTGCAACTCGACATGTCGCGCATGACGCACGACGCCGTGTTCTCGCGGCCGGAGGCGGAGATCGAGCAGATCAAGGCGTCGCTGCAGGGCCGCTTCGAGCCGTTCACCGCCGCCGACGGCACGCTCGAGATCCCGGGCCGCGCACTGCTCGCGCTGGCCGCCGCCTGATCGCGGCCGCTTCTCGCACAGCTTGGCGCGACTCGGCCTCGGCCGGATCGCGTCTGCGTCTCGGATACGCTGCGCCGCATGATCTACGACGACGACGCAGACCTCCATCTCCTCGACGGCAAGACCGTCGCGATCATCGGCTACGGCTCGCAGGGCCACGCCCATGCCCTCAACCTCAAGGACTCCGGCGTTGACGTCGTCGTGGGGCTGCGCCCAGACTCCGCGTCGGTCGCGAAGGCGCTCGACGAGGGCCTCGAGGTGCTCTCGGTGGTCGAGGCAGCGAGCCGCGGCGATGTCGTGATGATCCTGCTGCCCGACGAGCTGCACCGCCAGGTGTGGGACGCGGAGATCAAAGACGGGATCGCAGAGGGCAACATGATCATGTTCGGCCACGGTTTCTCGATCCACTACGACGAGATCCAGCCGCCCGCCGGCGTCGACGTGGCGATGGTCGCGCCGAAGGGCCCGGGACACCTTGTGCGCCGCCAGTTCACCGAAGGCAGCGGCGTGCCCGGCCTGCTCGCCGTCGAGCAGGATGCGAGCGGCGGGGCGAGGGGGCTCGCGCTCGCGTACGCCAAGGGCATCGGCTGCACACGCGGCGGCGTGATCGAGACGAGCTTCAAGGACGAGACCGAGACCGACCTGTTCGGCGAGCAGGCGGTGCTGTGCGGCGGCGCATCCGAGTTGGTACAGGCGGGCTTCGAGACGCTCGTCGACGCCGGCTATGACCCCGAGATGGCCTACTTCGAGTGCCTGCACGAGCTCAAGCTGATCGCCGACCTGATGTACGAGAAGGGGCTCGCCGGGATGCGCTACTCGATCTCCAACACCGCCGAGTACGGCGACTACACGCGCGGCAAGCGGGTGATCACCGACGAGACCCGGGCCAGCATGCGCAAGATCCTCGCCGAGATCCAGTCTGGCGACTTCGCGCGCGAGTGGATCGCCGAGAACCGCGCCGGCCAGGAGAGCTTCCTGCGCATGCGCGCCGAGCAGGCAGACACCCAGGTCGAGCACGTCGGCGCCGAGCTGCGGGCGCACATGGACTGGATCAAGCCCTCGTTCTAGAACCGCCTGCGCCCGCCGATGCTCGCCTACGTCTTCTGGCACCGGCCCGCGGCGGGCGTGCGCGAGGACGACTACGAGCGCTCGCTGGCCCACTTCCACCACTCGCTGGCGCAGAACCCGCCCGCCGGATTCCGCTCGTCGGTGACGCTGCGCGCGCCCGAGCTGCCGTGGCTGCGGACGGTGGACGGGGCCGGTGCAGCCGACTCCGGCAACCACGGCGTCGGCTATGAGGACTGGTACCTGGTCGAGAACTGGACCGCGATCGGCGTGCTCGAGGCGGCGGCTGTCTCGCGCGGCCACGCGGGCGCCCACGACACCGCCGCGCGCGCCTCGGGAGCGGGTGCCGGCGCCGTCTACAGGCTGATCGAGGGCGAGGGCGAGCCGGCCGTGGCGCGCTTGGCCGTGTGGGTCACGCGGCCAATCGGCAGCGGCGAGGCGACGCTGGCCGACCTGCTCGAGGACGGCTTCGACCCGGCGCGCAGCTCTCTTTGGCAGCGCTCGCTCGTGCTCGGCCCGGCGCCGGAGCTGTGCCTGCTGAGCGGGGAGCTGGACCCCGCGGCCGAGACCGGGGTCGCCGGCTCGCGCCTGCCGAACGGGTGGAGCGCCTCGGAAGCCGCGCGCGAGCCGCTCGTGGGCTGAGGAGCGCTCACTTCGGGCGCGCTCACTTCGCTACACTCGCCCCCTCGCCGCGACTGGCGCTCGGGTGGAGTCAACCACCGGGAAGCGGCGAGACATCACCTGCCGCGCGCCTGGGCAACCTCAGACAGAGCGACCGACCCCGAGGTCCGAAGGAGCGAGGAGCCCACATGACGACGAGCACCGAGCAGCCGCACCCCATGACGGGGCACAAGCAGACCCTGAAGATCCCCGACGAGCTGAAGCCCGCTGATGGGCGCTTCGGCTGCGGCCCATCGAAGGTCCGCCCGGATGCGCTCCGGCGCCTGGCCGGCGAGGGCGCCGGCGTGATGGGCACCTCGCACCGACAGAAGCCGGTCAAGGCGCTCGTCGGCCGGATCCGCGCCGGGCTGCACGAGCTGTTCTCGCTGCCCGAGGGCTATGAGGTCGCGCTCGGCAACGGCGGCACCACGGCGTTCTGGGACGCGGCCGCGTTCGGGCTGGTGCGCGAGCGCGCGCTCCATCTGAGCTACGGCGAGTTCTCGCAGAAGTTCGCGACCGTCACGACGGGCGCGCCGTTCCTCGCCGAGCCGATCACGATCGCCGCGGAGCCGGGGTCCGCGCCCGACCCGGCGCTCGCCGGCGAGGCCGCCGCCCAGGGCGGCGCCGACCTGCTCGCCTGGGCGCACAACGAGACCTCCACCGGCGTGATGGTCCCGGTGCTCCGGCCGGCCGGCGCGGCGCCGGACGCACTGGTGGCGATCGACGCCACCTCGGGAGCCGGCGGGCTCCCCGTGGACATCAGGCGGGCCGACGCCTACTACTTCGCGCCGCAGAAGGGCTTCGCCTCCGACGGAGGGCTGTGGCTCGCGCTTCTGAGCCCAGCTGCGCAGGAACGGATCTCCGAGCTGGACGCGTCCGATCGGTGGATCCCGGAGTTCCTGTCGTTGAAGACCGCGCTGGAGAACTCCGTCAAGGACCAGACCTACAACACGCCGGCGGTGGCGACCCTGTTCCTGATGGCCGACCAGGTCGAGTGGATGCTCGGCCAGGGCGGCCTCGACGGGTGCGTGGCGCGCACCACCGCCTCTTCTGACGCCCTCTACGGGTGGGCGGAGCGGAGCGCGTTCGCGACGCCGTTCGTCGCCGAGCCGGGGAGCCGCTCGCTGGTCGTCGGCACGATCGACTTCGAGGAGGGCGTCGACGCCGCGGCCGTGGCGGCGACGCTGCGGGCGAACGGCATCGTCGACACGGAGCCGTACCGCAAGCTCGGACGCAACCAGCTCCGGATCGGCATGTTCCCGGCCGTCGACACGGCCGACGTGCAGGCCCTGACCGGATGCATCGACTGGATCGTCGAGAGGGTCGGGCGATGAGCGCGACAGCGGCGGAGCGCAGCGAGTCCGAGCGCGACGGCGCGCCGCCGCGCGTGCTCGTCAAGGAGAAGATCGGCGACTCCGGGATCGAGCTCCTGCGCGAGCACTTCGAGGTCGACCTCGGCTTCGATTGGAACGAGGACGAGCTGCGCGAGCGGATCGGCGAATACGACGGCATCCTGATCCGCTCCGCCACCAAGATGACCGCCGAGCTGATCGACCGCGCCGAGCGGCTGAAGGTGATCGGCCGCGCCGGCGTCGGCGTGGACAACGTCGACGTGCCGGCTGCGACCAGACGCGGGATCGTCGTCGCGAACGCGCCCGAGTCGAACGTCGTCACGGCCGCCGAGCACACGATGGCGCTGCTCCTGGCGCTCGCCCGCAACGTTCCGCAGGCGCACGTGTCGCTGACCGGCGGCAAATGGGAGCGCTCGAAGTTCTCCGGTGTCGAGCTGTACGAGAAGACGCTCGGCGTGCTCGGCTTCGGGCGGATCGGCCAGCTCGTCGCGCAGCGCGCGCGCGGCTTCGGCATGCGGGTGCTCGCGTTCGATCCGTTCGTCAGCGCGGAGCGCTATCGCGAGCTGGGCGTCGAGAAGGCCGACAGCGCGCAGGACATCTACGCGCAGGCCGACTTCATCACGATCCACCTGCCGAAGACGCCCGAGACCGAAGGGTTCCTCGACGACGAGGCGTTCGCCGCGATGCGCGACGGCGTGCGCGTGCTCAACGTCGCACGCGGCGGGCTGATCGACGAAGCGGCGCTGGACCGGGCGCTCGACGCCGGCAAGGTCGCCGGCGCCGCGCTCGACGTGTTCCCGAGCGAGCCGATGACCGAGAGCCCGTTGTTCGCCCGGCCCGAGGTCGTCGTGACGCCCCATCTGGGCGCTTCGACCGCCGAGGCAACCGACCGCGCCGGCTATCAGAGCGCGGAGCAGGTGGTGGCGGCGCTGGGCGGCGGCGTCGTGTCCTCGGCGGTCAACATCCCGGCGATCGGCGCCGAGGACATGGAGGTGCTGGGGCCGTTCCTGCCGCTCGCGACTCAGCTCGGGCGGCTGGCGATGAGCCTCGCGGAGGCGAGCTCGGTCGAGCGCATCGAGGCCGCGTTCTTTGGGCGGATCGCCGACTTCGACACGCGCCTGCTGGGGCTGGCGGTGATCGTCGGGGCGCTGGAGGGGCGCACGGAGGAGCAGGTCAACCTCGTCAACGCGCCCTCCATGGCCCAGCAGCGCGGGATCGTCTTCGAGGAGAAGGCGGTCTCGGAGGCCGAGGACTTCAACGAGTTGATCCGGGTCACCGTCGTCGCCGGGGGCGAGCGGGTCGCGGTCGCCGGCACAGGCATCGGGCCGAACCAGGTCCCGCACCTCGTCGAGGTCCAGGGGCGGCGTCTGACGATCGAGCTCGAGCGCCACGTGACGGTGTTCCGCTACGAGGACCTGCCGGGGATGATCGGGCGCGTCGGCACGATCTTCGGCGCCCATGGCATCAACATCTCCTCGGCCGCCGTCGGGCACACGCCCGACTCGGCCGACGGCCCGGAGCGCCGGCTCGCCGCGATGGTCGTGACGACCGACGCGCCGGTCGGGCCGGAGGTCGTTCAGGAGATCGTCGCGTCCGGGGGGTTCGTCGACGGCTGGTCCGTCGACCTCGGATGAACGCTTCGCGCGCCTGCGCGCGGGCCGTCACTCCGCGCCGGCGACGCGGTTCCGGCGCATGACGCCCGCCTTCGTGTGCGCCTGGTCACACGACGCGGCCGATCGGATCGGTTAGGCTCGCCCGCGGCGATGCGCGCGGTCGTGATCACCAAGCACGGGGGGCCTGAGGCGCTGCAGGTGCAGGAACGCCCCGACCCGCCGCTCGGCCCCGGACAGGTGCGCATCCAGGTCGCCGCGGCCGGGATCAACTTCGCCGACGTGATGGCGCGAATGGGCCTCTACCGCGACGCCCCGAAGCCGCCGTGCGTCGTCGGCTACGAGGTCGCCGGCACGATCCTCGAGCTGGGCGACGGCGTCGACGGCCTCACCCCCGGGCAGCGGGTGCTCGCGGGCACGCAGTTCGGCGGCTACGCCTCGCAGGTCGTGGTGCCGGCCGACGACGTGGTGGCGCTGCCCGAGCAGCTGAGCTTCGAGCAGGGCGCGGCGATCCCTGTCAACTACGCGACAGCGTGGGCGGGGCTGATCGGCTACGGGAACCTGCAGCCAGGGGAACGCGTGCTCGTGCACTCGGCCGGCGGCGGCGTCGGCATCGCCGCGACGCAGATCGCCAAGCGTTACGGCGCCGAGGTCTACGGCACCGCCTCGCCGTCCAAGCACGACCGCTGCCGCGAGCTCGGCGTCGACCGCATGCTCGACTACACGAGCGACGGCTGGGAGCGGGGGATCGGGAGCTTCGACATCGTGCTCGACGCGGTCGGCGGCAAGAGCTTCCGCAGGAGCTACGACCTGCTCGCCCCGGGCGGCCGGCTGGTCGCGTTCGGTGCCTCGTCCGTTGTCTCGGGCGAGCGAAAAAACATCCCGACCGCGCTGAAAGCGGTGCTGCAGATGCCGCGCTTCAACCTGGTGAAGCAGATGCAGGAATCAAAGGCCGTGATCGGGCTGAACATGCTGACGCTCTGGAAGGACCGCGGCACGCTGCGCCCGTGGATCGAGCCCCTGACCGCGATGCTGAACGACGGCACGGTCGACCCGGTCATCGCGGGGGCGTTCCCGTTCGAGCAGGCCGGCGAGGCGCAGACCATGATCGTCGAGCGGCGGAACCTCGGGAAGGTCGTGCTGACGCCCTGACGGGCCGCTACCGCGCGGTGCTAACCTCCGCCGTGGATGTCGCAGCAGTTCTCGCTTCTCGCACTTCTCCTGCTCCCCCTCCGGGGGGAATAGCGCGTGGCGGCCGCGTAGCCGCAAACACACAGCAGAGAGGAACGTTAGGCCACAAGGGCCCACAGGCAAGCGAGAAAGAGAAGGAGCACGAGCGGCATGACCATCCAGACCGATAGTCACGCGGACCGCGACCCGGCGAACCGGGTCCTGATCTTCGACACGACCCTGCGCGACGGCGAGCAGTCGCCCGGCATTTCGCTCAACCGCCAGGAAAAGCTCGAGATCGCCCACCAGCTGGCGCGTCTCGGGGTGGACGTGATCGAGGCCGGCTTCCCGATCACCTCGCCCGGCGACTTCGAGGCGGTGCAGGCGATCGCCCGCGAGGTCGAAGGCCCGGTCATCTGCGGGCTCGCGCGGACGAGCAAGCAGGACATCGAGGCGGCCTGGAACGCCGTACGCGACGCGGAGCGCCCGCGCATCCACACCTTCATCGCGACGAGCGACATCCACATCGAGCGCAAGCTGCAGACGACGCGCGAGGACGTGATCGGGCAGGCTCGCGCGTCCGTCGCCCAGGCGCGCGAGTACACGGAGGACGTCGAGTTCTCGCCGGAGGACGGCTCGCGCTCGGACGTGGAGTACATGGCCGAGGTGATCCAGGTCGCGATCGACGAGGGAGCCACCACGATCAACGTGCCCGACACCGTCGGTTACACGATGCCCGGCGAGTACAAGGCGATGTTCGAACGACTGTACGCGCTGGTCCCCGACCTGCGGGACGTGACCGTCTCCGTCCACTGCCACGACGATCTCGGGCTCGCCGTCGCGAACTCGCTGGCGGGCATCGAAGCCGGCTGCCGGCAGGTCGAGGGTGCGATCAACGGCATCGGGGAGCGCGCCGGCAACGCCTCGCTCGAGGAGGTCGTGATGCTGCTGCGCACCCGTGAGCCCGCGCTCGGCCTGTGGACCGGGGTCGACACGACCGAGATCGCGCGCACGAGCCGCCTCGTCTCGCGTCTCACCGGTTACCCCGTGCAGCCGAACAAGGCGATCGTCGGCCGCAACGCCTTCGCGCACGAGGCCGGGATCCACCAGGACGGCGTGCTCAAGGAGCGCGCGACCTACGAGATCATGGATGCGACGACCGTAGGCCTCAGGAGCAACGCGATCGTGCTGGGCAAGCACTCCGGCCGTCACGCGCTGCGCAAAGCGCTCGAGGAGATGGGCTTCGACATCGACGGGCAGGCTTTGAACGTCGCCTTCAAGCGCTTCAAGGAGATCGCCGATCGCAAGAAGCAGGTCACCGCCATGGACCTCGAGGCGCTCGTGACCGACGAGCTCCGCGAGGACATCGCCGGCTACACGCTCGAGTGGTTCGAGGTCGAGTCCTCCTCGCGGCGCTCCCCGCACGCGAAGGTCGGTGTGGGGCTGCCCGATGGCGGCTCGGTGACCGGCAGCTTCGTCGGCGACGGCCCGATCGACGCGATCTTCCAGGCGATCAACGCCGCGACGGCGACCGCGCCGGTGCTGAACGAGTTCACGATCGGCGCCGTCACCGAGGGCCAGGACGCGCTCGGCGAGGTCTCCGTCGTGGTCGAGCTCGACGGCGCGACCGGGGCCGGCCAAGGCGTCTCAACCGACATCATCGACGCGGCCGCACGAGCGTACGTGCGGGCGCTCTCCGTCGCCCGGGTACGCGCCCAGGCGCCCGAGGCGCTGGGACTCCCCGAGCCGACGCCGTAGTACTCGCCGGCGAGGAGGGGGCGGCGCGGCTTGCGCCGCTCACCGGTCAGCGGTAGCGGTCTTTCCCCCCGAGGTATCCGAGGCGGTACGCGGCGAACAGGAGCAGCACCACGAGAGCGAGGCCTCCGATGACGGTGATCACCGCGCGATCCTCTCAGATGCAGCCGCGCGGGGTCGCGTGTATCTGTGCGTTGGGGCACAGGAGGGCCGGCGCGAGGAAGAAGCGCAAGAGCTGGGCGTCTGGCTCTCCAGATGTCCAGCCTCACGCAATCGCCGGCGCGCGCGTTCTACATGGCAGGTGGCGCGCTCCGGCCCAGATCCGATCACATCCGCGGCCTGCGGCAGGCGCATACCCTGTCGGCAATGCGGCCCGAGACGAGCTACGCGCGCAACGGCGACGCCCACATCGCCTACCAGGTCGTCGGCGACGGGCCCTTGGACGTCCTGTTCGTGTCGTCGTTCCTGTCCAACATCGAAATGCAGTGGGAGCACCCGGCGATGAGCGCCTTCTCGCAGCGGATCAGCCGCTTCGCGAGGTTGGTCCTGTTCGACCGGCGCGGAAACGGGATGTCCGACGGGGCGCCCGGCGTGACGACGCTCGACGAGCAGGTCGATGACGTGCGAGCCGTCCTCGAGGCCGCCGGTTCTCGACGGCCCGCCGTCCTCGCGATCAACGAGGGCGCCAGCCTCGCGCTCCTGTTCGCCGCGGCGCACCCCGACTCCGTCCGCGCGCTCGTGCTCGCCGCGCCCGTGCCCTGCATGGTCAGGGGACCCGGCGGATACGAGTGGGCCCAGGCAGTCGAGCAGCGCGAGGAGTACATCAAACGCCTGGTCGCGAACTGGGGGCATGATACGGCGGAGAATCCGTGGATCGCGATGGGCGGCGACGGTCGCGAGGAGCGTGCGGCGATGGCGCGCTTCCAGCGGCTCGCGGGTGGCCCGGGCGACGCGCTCGCGACGCTCAGACAGGGAATGCACACCGACGTGCGCGGGGTGATGCCGAGCATCCAGTGCCCGACGCTCGTGCTGCGTCGCGCAGGCGATGAGTTCGTCGACGCGCGGCACTCCCTCTACACCGCCGAGCACGTGCCGGGCGCGCGGTACGTGGAGATCGAGGGCGACGGAGCGGTGTGGGCGGGCGATCCGGAGCAGCCGGGCCACGAGATCGAGGCGTTCCTCACCGGCACGAAACCGCCCGTGCCCAGTGAGCGGGTGCTCGCGACGGTGATGTTCACCGACATCGTCGGCTCCACCGAGCTGGCCGGGCGCCTCGGCGACGCTCGCTGGAAGGAGCTGCTCCGCCGGCACGACGTCGTGCTCCACGAAGAGGTCGCAAAGCACCGCGGGCGGGTCGTGAAGTCCCTCGGAGACGGCGCGCTGACCCTCTTCGATGGACCGAGCCGCGCGATCGGCTGCGCGGTGGCGGTGAGCGAACGGCTGCGCGAGCTCGGGCTGCGGGTGCGAGCGGGGCTGCACGCGGGCGAGTGCGAGCTGCTGCCCGGCGAGGACGTCGGCGGCATCGCCGTGCACATCGCAGCGCGGATCGCCGCGCTCGCGCAGGCCGAGGAGATCCTGGCGAGCGGCACCGTCCGCGACCTCTCCGTCGGCTCGCCCTTCACGCTCGAGTGCCGCGGCGAGCAGCAGCTCAAAGGCGTCGCGGAGCCCTGGCGGGTGTACGCCGTGAGCGGCATCTCCGTGAGCGGCGTCCCCGGGAGCTGAGCCGGGCGCACCGCAACCTGCGAGATCGCGGCGGTTCTTGCTCTACCGTGGTCGCACGCATGCCAAGGGAGGAGCAGATGCGGAGCGCAGCGCAGAGGAGAGTCAACATCCGTGGCGTCCCCGCCTTTGTCGTGGCCACCGCTGTCCTGGCGCTGGCAGTGCCCACGGCGATGGCTGCCGCAGCGCCCGCGCGGCCCTCTACCCACGGCATCTCCGACAGCCGCACCGCCGCCTCCCAGCCGCATTGGGCATGTCCGCACGGCCTCTGCGATGCGATCGTCGATCCGCGTCCGTCCACCTCGGCGGGCCTGCAGTCGGCCGTCTTCAACAAGAAAAAACCGGAAGGCGGCGGCGAAGAAGGCGGCATCGACCCCGAAGAACTGCGCGCCGCCTATGCGATCCCGGCGAACGGCGGCGCCGGGCAGACGATCGCGGTGATCGAGGCGTTCTCCTACAAGAAAGCCGAAAAAGACCTTGCCAAGTACCGCTCCCGGTACGGGCTGCCGCCGTGCACCGCGGCGAACGGCTGTCTGACGATCGTGAACACCGCAGGTCACACGCCGGCCAACCACGGCTTCACCGAATGGGAACCCGAGGACGCGCTCGACCTCGACATGGCCTCGGCGGCGTGCCCGGAATGCCACATCATGCTGGTCAGCGCCGAAGAAGAAACGTGGGAAGCGCTCGGCGACGCCGTCAACTACGCGGCCGCGCACGGCGCCACAGAGATCTCGAACAGCTACGGCCTGCCGGAAGAAACGTGCGGCTTCGAATGCGCCGAAGTCGAAGCCGACTGGGACCATCCGGGCATCTTCGTGACCGTGTCCTCGGGCGACTACGGCTACGACGACGAATACGTCTTCGGAGAATCGCCGAGCTTCCCGGCGGTGCTGCCCACCGTGACGGCGGTCGGCGGCACGGCGCTGAAGAAAACCGGCGGCGGTCGCGGGTTCAAGGAGAAGGTGTGGGGCGAACGCGCGCTCGGACTGGGCACCGGCAGCGGCTGCAGCGTCACCTGGCCGAAGCCCGAATGGCAGAAAGATCCGGGCTGTCCCGGGCGCATGACCAACGACGTCGCGGCGGTCGGAGCCTGCGCGACGCCGGTGTCCGTGTACGACAGCACCGAAGGGGGTTGGCTCGACATCTGCGGCACGAGCGTGAGCTCGCCGCTCGTGGCCGGGATCGAGGCCCACGCCAGCGCGAGCTCGCGGGGTCTGCCCGGCGGCAAGGCGTTCTACACGGTGGCGACGCTGTTCGACGTCAAGGGCGGGAACAACGGCCGCTGCTCGAGCAAGTACTTCTGCCACGGGCTCGCGGGATACGACGGGCCCACGGGCAACGGCACGCCGGACGGGCCGCTGCCGTAGCTCGTGTCCGGCCGGCGCATGCGCCCGCCCCCGAGGGCCGCACATGTCCGGCCCTCTCGGGTCGGCACATGTGCCGACCCTGGCCCCTCCGGGGGCCTAACATCCGTACACGCCTGTCCGTGATAACGTACGCACGTATGGCCACCGTAAAAGAGCGACAAGAGCCGGCACGCGCCGTCGAGCCTGGCGTGATCGGCGCGCGCGTGAAGGCATTGCGCGAGGCCGAGGGTCTGTCCTTGCGCGACCTCGCCGAGCGCAGCGGCGTCAGCGCGCCGATGCTCTCGCAGGTCGAGCGCGGTGAGACGAGCCCGACCCTCACGGTCGCAGCCCGCATCGCTGCGGGCCTGCAGCTTCGCCTCTCGCAGTTGCTGAGGCTCGACGAGCAGGGGGCGGTCACCGTCGTGCGCGCGAGCGAGCGCCGGCGCGGCGGCAACGCGCGGCGCGGCCATCGCTTAGAGGTTCTGACGTCCTCGCAGCCGGGCCAGCGCGCGGAGCTCTCCCGCCACACGCTCGGCGCCGGCGGCTCCACTGGCGCGCCCGACGACCCGCCGATCCACGAGCCCGGCAGCCGTGAGACGGCGCTCGTGCAGGAAGGGCGCATAGTGCTCGTCTGCGATGGGCGCCGCTACGAGCTCGGCGAGGGAGACACCGTGACGTTCGACGCCGACCTGCCGCACCACTTCGAGAACTCGACCGCCGACGACGCGGCGTTCCTGGCCGTCGTGTCGGCAGGACTCAGGAGGAGCTGACGCCAGATGCGCAAGACCATGTTCGACAAGATCTGGGAGGCCCACGAGGTGGGCGGCGAGGGCGCCGGCCTGCTCTACATCGATCTGCAGCTCGTCCACGAGGTCACGAGCCCGCAGGCGTTCGACGGCCTGCGGCTCGCCGGCCGCAAAGTGCGCCACCCCGACCGCACGCTCGCCACCGCCGACCACAACACGCCGACGGACGGCACGCCCGTCGCGGCGCGCATCAAGGACGAGCTCTCGCGCGTGCAGGTCGAAACGCTCGAGCGCAACTGCGCGGAGTTCGGGATCCCCGTCTACTCGCTCGGCTCAGAACGTCAGGGAATCGTGCACGTGATCGGCCCCGAGCTGGGCGTCACCCAGCCGGGCATGACGATCGTCTGCGGCGACTCCCACACCTCGACCCACGGCGCGTTTGGCGCGCTCGCCTTCGGCATCGGCACGAGCGAGGTCGAACACGTGCTTGCGACGCAATGCATGGTCCAGCAGAAGGCGCGATCGATGCGCATCACCTACCGCGGTGAGCTCGGCTTCGGCGTCACGGCCAAGGACCTGATCCTGGCGACGCTCGGGCGCCTCGGCGTCGGCGGGATGACCGGCCACGTCGTGGAGTACGCCGGCGCCCCGATCCGCGCGCTCTCGATGGAGGGGCGGATGACCGTGTGCAACATGACGATCGAGGGCGGCGGGCGCGCCGGCATGATCGCGCCCGACGAGACGACGTTCTCCTGGTTCACTGGCACCGAGCGGCCGGGTGCGCCCGCGCGCGCCGAGCTCGACCGTGCGATCGCCGAGTGGTCGGAGCTGCCCAGCGACGACAATGCCTACTTCGACACCGAGTTCGAGATCGACGCGAGCGCGATCTCGCCCCAGGTCAGCTGGGGCACGAACCCCGGCCAGGTCCGCTCCGTCACCGAGGCCGTCCCGGCGCCGGAGGAGTTCGACTCGCCCGCCGATCGCGAGAGCGCCGAACGCGCGCTCGAGTACATGGCCCTGCGGCCCGGGACGCCGATCGAGGAGATCGCGATCGACCGGGTCTTCATCGGCTCCTGCACGAACTCGCGGATCGGCGACCTGCGCGCGGCCGCCGAGATGGTCGCGGGGCGCAAGGTGGCCGGAACGGTGGATGCGATGGTCGTCCCCGGCTCCCAGCAGGTGCGCGCGCAGGCCGAATCCGAGGGGCTCGACAAGGTGTTCCGCGACGCCGGCTTCGACTGGCGCGTAGCCGGCTGCTCGATGTGCCTGGGGATGAACCCCGACATCCTGCAGCCCGGCGAGCGCTGCGCCTCGACCTCGAACCGCAACTTCGAGGGTCGCCAGGGGCGCGGCGGGCGCACCCACCTCGTATCGCCGCAGATGGCGGCGGCTGCCGCGATCGAGGGCCGTTTCGTCGACATCAGGGACTGGTCGTGAGCGAGACGACCGGCGCGCAGTGGCAGCGCTCCGAGCTGGCCGAGGAGTTCCTCGACCGCCGCCAGGCGCTGCTGCCGCTGATCGACGTCCAGGAAGACCTCGTGCGCAAGCTGTTCGAGCGCCACGACCATCCCGTCGGCAGGTTCCTGGACATCGGTGCAGGCGACGGGGTGATGAGCGAGCTCGTCCGCTCGGTGGCGCCGGGCGCCGAGGCGGTGCTCGTCGACTTCTCCGAGCCGATGCTCGCGCGGGCAGGACGCCGTCTCGGCACTGAGGGATGGAGCGCCGTGCGCGCAGACCTCTCGACGCCGGCCTGGCGGGACGCCCTGCTCGGCCGGAGCTACGGGGCGGCGGTCTCCTCCTATGCGATCCACCACCTGACGGCCGAGCGAAAGCGGGCGCTCTTCGCCGAGGTCTTCGCGCTGCTGGAGCCGGGCGCGATGTTCGTGAACCTCGACGTCGTCCTGATCGGCGGCCCGCTCGCCGGCCTGTTCGACGAACAGCTGCTGGCCAACGCCGCGGCGGGCGAGAACGGCGCCGGCCACGAGGGACACGAGCCCTTCGACGATCACAGCGAAGATCGCCCCGACCCCGCCGAGAACCAACTCGAATGGCTCCGCGAGGCGGGCTTCGCCGATGTGGAACTGCAGTTCAAATGGGCCGAGGGCGCGATCTTCGGCGCCGTCAAGCCGGGAGCAGGGAGGGCGTAGCCCGACCGATCACGGCCGACACGAAGTCGGACGTCCAAACCAAAGGCGGGCCGGGACGGCGCGCCGACCAACCAAGGAAGACGCTGTGGAGAAGATCGAGACGATCACGGGCAAGGTCAGCTTCCTCGACCGCGCCAACGTCGACACCGACCAGATCATGCCCAAGCAGTTCCTGAAGCGGGTCGAGCGGACCGGCTTCGGTGAGTTCCTCTTCTACGACTGGGCCAAGGAGCCCGACTGGGACCTGGCACCGAACCCGATCCTCGTCGCGGGCGAGAACTTCGGCTGCGGCTCCTCCCGCGAGCACGCCCCGTGGGGGCTGCAGGACTACGGCTTCCAGGCGATCGTCGCGCCCAGCTTCGCTGACATCTTCTACTCGAACTGCACGAAGATCGGGCTGCTGCCGATCGTGCTCTCCGAGGAGGACTGCCGCGCGCTCGCGCACGCCGGACACGGCCAGATCGACCTGCGGTCCCAGGAGGTGCGATTCGAGGGGCGCGAGGTGGCCTTCGGCATCGACCACGAGATCCGCCGCCGGCTGCTGGAGGGGCTCGACGACGTCGGCGTGACGCTCACCTCCGAAACCGAGATCGCGGACTTCGAAGCGGCGCGCGAGGACGGCGCGGCCTTCGAGCCCGTGCCGACGACCGCGCTGTGAGCGCGGCGCTTCCGGTCCCGCTCGACGCCGACCGCGCGCAGGAGCTGGCCGCGGAGTGGATCGCGGCATGGAACGCCCACGACCTCGACGCGATCATGGCGCTTTACGCGCCCGCGGTCGTCTTCCAAACGCCGACGATCATCGACACGCTCGGCGTGCCGGACGGCACGGTCCGCGGCGCCGAGGCGCTGCGCGAACACTTCGCGCGCGGCCTGCAGCGGCTGCCCGACCTGCGATTCGAGCTGGACGGCGTCTACGCCGGCGTGCGCTCGCTGGCGATGACATACCGGTGGGCCGACGGAACGCCGGTCTGCGAGCTTCACGAGTACGACGAGCAGGGCCTGATCGAGCGCGTCCAAGCGCTCTACCGCGGGCTGTCCTGGTAGCTTCGCCGCCCGTGTCACACCGGATCATCACGCTGCCCGGCGACGGGATCGGTCCCGAGATCATGGCGCCGGCCCTCGAGGTCCTGCGCGCCGTCGGCGAGTTCGAGTTCGAGGAGCACCTGTTCGGGGGCGTCTCGATCGACGCCCACGGGACAGCGCTCACGGACGAGGTCCTGGAGGCCTGCCGCGGCGCCGACGCGGTGCTGCTCGCGGCCGTCGGCGGGCCGAAGTGGGACACGACCGACCCGGACGCGCCGCGCCCGGAGCAGGGGCTGCTCGGCCTGCGCAAGGGCCTCGGCCTGTTCGCCAACCTGCGGCCCGTCAAGCCGATTCCGGCGTTGTACGACGCCTCGCCGCTGCGGCGCGAGCGGATCGAAGGGACCGACCTGCTGGTGGTGCGCGAGCTGACCGGCGGGATCTACTTCGGGGAGAAGAAGCGCGAGAAGCAGATGGCGAGCGACCTGTGCGCATACACGGTCGCGGAGATCGAGCGGATCGCGCGTACGGGCTTCCGCGCCGCCCGCTCGCGCGTGTCGAGCGTCGACAAGGCCAACGTCCTCGAGACGAGCCGGCTCTGGCGCGAGACCGTGACGCGCGTGCACTCGGAGGAGTTCCCGAACGTCGAGCTCGAGCACGTGCTCGTCGACAACGCCGCGATGCAGCTCGTCTCGGCGCCCCGGCACTTCGACGTGATCCTCACCGAGAACCTGTTCGGGGACATCCTCTCCGACGAGGCGGCGATGCTGACGGGCTCGATCGGGATGCTGCCGAGCGCCTCGCTGGGCTCGGATGGCCCGGGTCTGTTCGAGCCGGTCCACGGCTCGGCGCCCGACATCGCCGGCCAGGGCAGCGCGAACCCGCTCGCGATGTTCCTTTCCGCCGCGCTGATGCTGCGGCACGGACTTTCCCTGGATAACGAGGCGGCGGCTGTAGAATCGGCCGTGCAGCGTGCACTGGACGGGGGCCTGCGCACCGCCGATCTGGGTGGGGACGCCGGGACTGCGCAGGCGACCGCCGCGGTGCTCGAGAACCTCGAATAGGAGCCGGAAGACGACGTGGAGCCGACCGAGCTGATCTGGATGAACGGAGACTTCGTCCCTTGGGAGGAGGCCAAGGTGCACGTCCTGACGCACGGCCTCCACTACGGCACCGGCGTCTTCGAGGGTGTCCGCTGCTACGACACCGAGCTCGGGCCGGCCGTGTTCCGCAACGCCGAGCACGTCGACCGGCTGCTGCGCTCGGCCGAGCTCTACTACATGCCGGTGCCCTACACCGCCGAGCAGATCCGCTCCGCGACGCTCGAGCTGGTCGCGCGCAACGGGCTGCGCTCCTGCTACATCCGCCCGATCATCTTCCGCGGCTACGGCCAGATGGGGCTGAACCCGCTCGACTGCAACGTCGACGTCACGATCGCCTGCTGGGAGTGGGCGACATACCTCGGCGAGGAGGGCAAGACCAACGGCATCCGGGCGAAGGTCTCATCCTGGCGGCGCATCAGCCCCGACTCGCTGATCCCGCAGGCGAAGGCGTCTGGCCAATACCTCAACAGCGTCCTCGCGAAGATCGAGTCGATGAAGGCCGGCTACCAGGAGGCGATCCTGCTCGACGACCACGGCTACGTGTGCGAGGGAACGGGGGAGAACGTCTACGCCGTGCGCGACGGGGAGATCATCACGCCTGGCCAGAGCAA
Source organism: uncultured Solirubrobacteraceae bacterium (assembly GCA_963721285.1). Taxonomy (GTDB): domain Bacteria; phylum Actinomycetota; class Thermoleophilia; order Solirubrobacterales; family Solirubrobacteraceae; genus Palsa-744. The sequence goes on from CAVRIN010000007.1 coordinate 374,687, forward strand.
CTCGATCCTCGACGGCATCACGCGGCGCTCGGTGATCCAGATCGCGCGCGACCTCGGCTACACGGTCTCAGAGCGAGACATCGCCCGCGCGGAGCTGTACCTCGCCGACGAGGTGTTCATGACGGGCACGGCCGCTGAGCTGGTGCCCGTCGTGGAGATCGACGACCACGCGATCGCCGGCGGCAAGCCGGGCGAGATCACGCGCGTGCTGGGCGCCGCGTTCGACGACGCGATCCGCGGCCGTGCCGAGCGCTACCGCGAGTGGCTCGACGTCGTGCACCCGCGCGACCTCGAGACGCCTGCGGGCGAGGCGGCTCCCGGGGAGCGAATTACCGGGGCGACCGGCTAGCGCGGCGACGCCGCGGCCGGTCGCTGAAAGCGCCCCGCCGCCCGTCCCGCCAGCCTGAAAGGAACCCCGAATGAGCCCCGACAAGTACCGCATCGAGCTATACGACGCCAGCCTGCGCGACGGCATGGGCGGCGGCGGCATGTCGCTCACCGCGCAGGAGAAGCTGCGGGTCGTCCACGCCCTCGACGAGCTCGGCGTGGACATGATCGAGGCCGGCTTCCCGGCGTCGAACCCGAAGGAGCAGGAGCTGTTCGCATTGCTCGCGAAGGAGCGCCTGGCCAGCGCCGAGATCGTCGCCTTCGGGATGACACGGCGGCGCGAGACCCCGGCCGAGCAGGACGAGGGGCTGCGCGTTCTGGCCGAGTCCTTCGCGCCGGTCTGCACGCTCGTCGGCAAGGCCTCGGTGCTGCACGTCGAGAAGGTCGTGCGGGTCAGCCGCGAGGAGAACCTCGCGATGATCGCCGACTCCGTCGGCTTCCTCGTGGCGGCCGGGAAGCGCGTGCTGCTCGACGCCGAGCACTTCTTCGACGGCTTCGCGCTCGACCCCGGGTACGCCCTCGACTGCCTGCGCGCGGCCGCCGAGGCAGGAGCCGAGCGGCTCGTGCTGTGCGACACCAACGGCGGCAGCCTGCCCCCCCAGATCCGGACGGCGCTCGCGGTCGTGCGCGAAGCACTGCCTGCCGCGGCGTTCGGGATCCACTGCCACGACGACTCGGGTTGCGCGGTCGCGAACTCGCTCACCGCGCTCGAATCCGGCGCCACACAGGTCCAGGGCACGATCAACGGCATCGGCGAGCGCACCGGCAACGCGAACCTCGTGACGATCATCGCTGACCTGCAGCTGAAGATGGGAGTCGACGTGCTGCCCGCGGAGCGTCTGCAGCGGCTGACCGAGACCGCCCATTTCGTCGACGAGCTGCTCAACCGCACGCCGAACCCTGCGCAGCCCTACGTCGGCAAGCACGCCTTCGCACACAAGGCGGGCCTGCACGCGGCCGGCATCCAGGCCGACGCGCGGACCTTCGAGCACGTGGACCCGGCGCTGATCGGCAACGCGCGCGATGTGCTCGTCTCCGAGCTCTCCGGGAAGGCGACGATCGCCGAGAAGGCGGCAGAAGCCGGCATCGGCCCGGCCGCCGGCGAGGGTTCGGAGGAGTTCGCGCAGCGCGTGCTGGGCCGCGTCAAGGAGCTCGAGCACGAGGGCTTCCAGTTCGAGGCCGCCGACGGCTCGCTCGAGCTGCTGATGCGGAAGGAGGCAGGCGAGTACGAGCCGCTGTTCCGCCTGGAGTCCTGGCGCGTGCTCGTCGAGAAGCGTGCCGACGGCAAGGTCGCCACCGAGGCGACGATCAAGGTGTGGCTGGGCGGCGAGCGGTTCGTGCGCACGGCGGAGGGCAACGGCCCCGTGAACGCGCTCGATGCGGCGCTGCGCGACGCGATCGGCGAGCTGCATCCGCACCTGCGGGACATCCAACTCGTCAACTTCAAGGTCCGGATCCTCGACGAGAGCCACGGCACGGGCGCCGTCACGCGAGTCCTGATCGACGCCTCCGACGGCCAGGAGCTGTGGGGCTCGATCGGCGTCTCGGAGAACCTGATCGCGGCCTCCTGGGACGCGCTGGTCGATTCGCTGGAGTACGGGATGCAGCCGGGGCGGCGGCCGGCCGGCGGCGCCGCCGGCGCGGGCGCGCTGCCGGCTCACGAGGCCCAGTGACGCAGGATCCGATCCCGCTCGCGCGGCCGGTGCTCGGAGAGGCCGAGGAGCGCGCGGTGATCGAAGTGCTGCGCTCGGGGCAGCTCTCGCTTGGGCCCCGCGTCGGAGCGTTCGAGCGCGCGTTCGCGGAGCGGCTCGGGGCGCGCTGCGCGAGCGCCGTGAGCAGCGGCACCGCCGGGCTGCACCTGGCGCTGCGGGCGGTCGGGGTCAAGGACGGCGACGAGGTGGTGACGAGCCCGTTCTCGTTCGTCGCCTCGGCGAACGCGGCGGTCTTCGAGCGCGCGCGGCCCGTGTTCGCGGACATCGACCCGGTGACGCTCAACCTCGAACCTGCTGCGGCGGCTGCTGCCGTCACGGAGCGCACACGCGCCCTGCTGCCCGTGCACATCTTCGGCTTCCCGGCCGACATGGACGCGTTCGAGGCGCTGGCGGCGCGCCACGACCTCGGCGTGGTCGAGGACGGCTGCGAGGCGCTCGGAGCGCGTCATGGCGACGGCCGCGCGGTCGGCGCGCGCGGCAACCCGGCCGTCTTCGGCTTCTACGCCAACAAGCAGCTGACGACCGGCGAGGGCGGGATCGTCGCGGTCGGCGACCCGGAGATGAAGGAGCGGATCGACTCCGAGCGCAACCAGGGCCGCTCGCCCGACATGGGCTGGCTCGACCACGACCGGCTCGGCTTCAACTACCGCCTTTCCGACATCGCGTGCGCCCTCGGGCTCGCGCAGCTGCAGCGCCTCGATGAGATGCTGGCCCGGCGGCGCCGCGTGGCGGGGCTCTACCGCGAAGCGCTCGCGGGTCACGAGGGCCTGACGCTGCCGTGCGAGGAGCGCGGGGAGGAGCGCCGCGGCTGGTTCGTGTTCGTCGTGCAGCTACCGCACGGCGCCGACCGCGATGAGGCAGTCCGAGCGCTCCTGGCTCGCGGCGTCCAGAGCAAGCCGTACCTGCCGGCGATTCACCTCATGAGCTTCTACCGCGAGCGCTACGGGCACCGGGAGGGCGAGTTCCCGGTGTGCGAGGACGTGGCGGCGCGCTCGATCGCGCTCCCCTTCTTCCCGGCCATGACCGAGGGGCAGGTCGATCGGGTGGCAGGCGAGTTGCGCGCGGTCCTGACCGGGGCTCCGGCATAGGATCCGCGCGGTGTCGCGCTTCCACGAACCCCAGGATCCCGTCTTCGAGCGCCTGAACACCTCGCTCGGCTTCGATCGCCGCCTGTGGCCGGAGGACATCGCGCAGTCGCGCGCCCATGCCGCGATGCTGGCGGCGCAGGGCATCCTCTCCGAGGCCGACCGCGATGCGTTGCTCGCGGGTCTCGACGCCGTCGAAGCCGAGCTCCGCGCGGACACGTTCCCGTTCGAGGCCGGCGACGAAGACATCCACATGGCGATCGAGCGGCGCCTGACGGCGCTCGCGGGCCCGGTCGGCGGGCGCCTGCACACCGCCCGCTCGCGCAACGACCAGGTCGTGACCGATCTCGCGATGTACACACGCGCGGCGGCGCTGCGCGCGGAGCAACGCATCAGGGACCTGATGGCGGTGCTGCTGGCGCGGGCGCGCGAGCACGCAGACTGGGCGATGCCGGGGTACACGCACCTGCAGCGCGCGCAGCCCGTCTACCTCGGCCATCACCTGATGGCGTACTTCTGGATGCTCGACCGCGACCGTCAGCGATTCGAGTTCGCGCGCGGCCAGGCGGGACGCCTGCCGCTGGGCTCCGGCGCGCTGGCGGGCGTCAACTTCGAGACCGATCGGAGGATGCTCGCCGAGCTGCTCGGCTTCGAGGAGGTGACGGAGAACTCGATCGACGCGGTCTCCGGCCGGGATTTCGTGCTCGACTACCTCTCGGCCGCCGCGACATGCGCGACGCACCTCTCGCGGCTCGGCGCAGAGCTCGTGCTGTGGTCGAGCAGCGAGTTCGGATTCGCGGCGCTGCCCGATGCCTGGACCTCGGGCTCCTCGATCATGCCCCAGAAGAAGAACCCGGACGCGGCCGAGCTGCTGCGCGCGAAGGCGCCGCGGCTCGTCGGGCACCTGGCCGCGTTGCACGGCGTGATCCACGCGCTGCCGCTGACCTACAACAAGGATCTCCAGGAGGACAAGGAGCACCTGTTCGACACGGTCGACACGCTCGAGCTGATCCTGGCCGCGGCGCGCGGGATGATCGCGGGATTGGCGTTCGACCGCGAGCGGATGGCTGCGGCCGCCTCCGACGAGCTGATCGCCGCGACCGACGTGGCCGACCTGCTGGTCAGGCTCGGGATGCCCTTCCGCGAGGCGCACGGCATCGTCGCCGGCCTCGTCCGCACTGCCGTCGACTCCGGCCGTCCCCTCTCCGAGCTCGGCAGCGACGAGCTGGCAGCCCAGAGCGAGCTGCTGTCCCGCCACGAGCAGGAGTTCCGCGCCGTGCTCGAGTCCGGGTCCTGGCTCGAGTCGAAGGTCTCGCAGGGGGGAACGGCCTCTGCGCGCCTCGCCGAGCAGATGGCGCTGGCCGAGCTGGTGCTGGGTGAAGCCGCTCCCTCCTGACTTCTACGACCGCCCTGTGCTGCAGGTCGCGCCGGAGCTGGTCGGCTGCACGGTCGTCCATGGCGAGACCGCGGGGACGATCGTCGAGACGGAGGCCTACCACGAGCAGGAGCCGGCGTGCCATGCCTACGTGGGGCTGACGCCGCGGACCCGCACGCTCTTCGGGCCGCCCGGCCGCGCCTACCTGTACCGCTCCTACGGGATCCACGCGCTGCTCAACGCGGTGTGCGAGCCGGAAGGGGTGGGCGCGGCGGTGCTGATCCGCGCGCTGGCGCCCGCGGCAGGAACCGAGCTGATGCGGGCTCGGCGCGGACGGACCGCAGAGCGCGAGCTGTGCTCGGGGCCGGGACGGCTGACCCAGGCCCTCGGGATCCCGCTCGAGCTGAACGGCAGCCCGCTGGACAGCGGGCCGGTCGTGATCCTCCCCCGCGAGGGCCCGGCACCGGCCGTCATCGCGACGGCGCCGCGGGTCGGGACCACGAAGGCCGTCGAGCTGCCGTGGCGCTTCTGCGCCGTGGGCAACCCGAACGTCTCGCGGCCGTGGCCCTGGCGGGCCGTGCGGCCCGCGCGGCGAGCAGCCTAGCCGCTCGGGCTCACGCCGCCGGTCGGCGAGGAGGAGGGCGCCGACGGTTCCTGTGCAGGGGGGGCCGCGGGGGTGGGGGCAGGCGCCGCGGGCGCTTCGCGAGCCGGAGCCGATGGTCCGGCGGAGCCTTCGCCGCCGCCGCTAGGCGCCGCCGGTTCGCTCTGGCCCTTGCCGGATGACGGTGCGGCGGGCTTCGAGGCGTGCGAGCCCGAGCCTTCGCCCGAGCCCCCGTTGCCGGTGCCGGAGCTCGGCGTCGAGGTCGTCGATTCTTCGGAGGAGACGCCGCTTTCGCCGCCGGCGCCGCCCGAGACCTTGTGCTTGGCGGCAGCTTCGTCTTCGCGCGTCTTGTCGATCTGCAGTGCCGAGGTCAGGAAGTCGTGCCAGATCAGCGCCGGGAAGGTCCCGCCCATCACCGGCCCACCGTTGAAGTCGTGTTCCATCGGGACCAGCCTGTCGGGGTAGCCGACCCAGACGGCGACCGTGTACTTGGCGTTCCAGCCGACGAACCAGGCGTCGCCGAAGTTCGAGGTCGTGCCGGTCTTGCCGGCCGCGAACTGGCCGATCGCCGCGGCCTTGCCCGTGCCGTACTGGATCACCGTTTCGAGCATCGAGGTCTCGGTCTGCGCGACGGGCGCGGGGAGCACGCGCCGCAGATGCACGCGGTTTACTTCGCGGTGCTGGCCGCTGGGGAGCGTGCGGCCGCCGGCGTCGACTTCTTGGATCCCGACGGGTTCGTCGGCGAGCGCCATCGAGCCGCTCACGCGGTCACCGCCGTGGGCGAGCGTCTCGTAGGCGTGGGCCATGTCCAGCGGCGTGACGCCGACCGTGAGACCGCCGATCGTCATCGCGGGGTTCGTCGAGAGGGGCGTCGTGATGCCCATGCGGTGCGCGAGCAGGGCGATCTTGTGGGTGCCGACCTTGAGGCCGACTTCGGCGTAGATCGAGTTGTCCGAGAAGGCCGTCGCCCCGGTCAGCGTGTTGGAGCCGGTGTAGTTGTTCTCGTCGTTGTGGACGACGAACTTTTCGGTGCCGTGGGTCTTCGGCACGACGAACGTCTTGACCTTGGAGCTCCACACCGAGTCGGGAGAGACGCCGTCCTGGAGGGCCGCGGCGAGGTCGAAGGCCTTGAAGGAGGAGCCGGGCTGACGCTCGCCCTGGGTGGCAAGGTTGAAGGCGCTCGTGTTGTAGTCACGCCCGCCGACCATCGCCCGGACCTCGCCGGTCGAGTTTTCGATCGCGACGAGCGACGCCGTGGGGCCACCGGGGTAGGCGAGGTAGTTGTTGACGGCCTGTTCGGCGGCTTGCTGCAGGCCGAGGTCCAGCGTCGTGCGGATCTTCAACCCGCCCTCGAAGGCGCGGGCGGCCCCGTAGCGTTCGACGACCTGTTGGCGGACCCAGCTAGTGAAGTAGCCCGCGTCGACGCCTTCGACCTTCGGCACCTCGGGCGCCTGGACCTGGTGCGGTGCCGGCAGCGCCTGCTTGATGCTTTCGTCGTAGACGACCTTCGTCAGGTATCCCTGCTCGAGCATCTGGCGCAGGACGGTGTTGCGGCGCTCCGTCGCGTCCGTGGGGTGCGTCGTCGGGTCATAGGCGCTCGGGTTCTGGATGATGCCGGCGAGCAGCGCGGCCTCCCACGGCTGGAGCTGCTCGACGCACAGTTCGTGCCCCGGCATGCCACAGCCTTCATGGTTGACGTCATGGCCGAAGTAGGTCTGCGCGGCGGCCTCGATTCCGTAGGCGCCGTTGCCGAAGTAGACCGTGTTGAGGTAGGCGGTCACGATCTTGTCCTTCGACCACTTGTGGGCGAGCTGGTAGGCGAGCGCCGCCTCCTTGAGCTTCTCGAAGATCGTGCGGTGCGACTGGGCCTGCAGGAAGTTCTTGATCAGCTGTTGCTCGATCGTCGAGGCGCCCTGCACGTTGCCTTTGTGCAGCACGTCCTGGACGAAGGCGCGAGCGATGCCGCGGACGTCGATGCCGCTGTTCGAGTAGAAGCGCTTGTCCTCGATCGAGATCACCGCCTCCTTGACGATCTGCGGGATCTCGCCCGGCGTGAGGATCACACGGTTCTGCTGGCTGAGCACGCCGATCGGATGGCCGAAGTCGTCGAGCAGCTGCGAGCTCTGCGCGTCCTTGATCTGGGAGAAGCGTTCGAGCGAGGGCAGGTCCGAGGCGACGGAGATGAACAACCCGAACACGAACGAGACGAGCCCCAGCAGCGCGACGGCGAACAGGATCGCGGCCAGCCGCAGGCGCTTGAGGCGGGGCTTCGGTGCGGCCGCGGAGGCGGCGGGGATGTCGGAAGTGACTGTGGCGCTCATCGGCAGCGTCTGGCGGGGGCCCCGGAGCGCCGGCGTGAGCGCCCGTGCTGCGTGCGCCGGACGGCGCCCGGCCGCGGCGTGAGCATGGCTTCGACGGCCCCTCGCGCCGGCGAGAGTCTAGCATTGCGCCCGATGCCGAACGACACCTCCGCGGCCGCCGAGCAAGCCGCCAGGCTTGCCGCGAACGCGGTCGATTCGCTGCCGGACGGCGCGCTCGCGGCGAAGCTCGCAGAGGCCTCGGAGCAGGGTCGCCCGCTGCGGGTGAAGCTCGGCATCGATCCGACCGCGCCCGACATCCACCTGGGCCACGCGGTCGTGCTCGGCAAGCTGCGCGAGTTCCAGGACGCGGGCCACGTGGTGGTGCTGATCATCGGCGACTACACCGCGCGGGTCGGCGATCCGTCCGGCCGTTCGACCCTGCGCCCGATGCTCAGCCCGGAGGAGATCGACGCGAACGCGACGACCTTCCAGCAGCAGGCGGTGCGGATCCTCGACGCTGACCCGCGCAAGTTGGAGGTCCGTCACAACGGCGAGTGGCTGGAGATGCCGATGACCGACCTGCTGGCGCTCGTTCGGACGACGACCGCTGCGCAGCTGCTCGAGCGCGAGGACTTCGCCAAACGCTGGCAGGCCGGGGAGCCGATCTCGCTGCTGGAGCTGCTGTACCCGCTGCTTCAGGGCTACGACTCCGTCGCGGTGGACGCGGACGTCGAGCTGGGGGGGACCGACCAGAAGTTCAACCTGCTGCTCGGCAGAGACATCCAGCGCCACTACGGGCGCCCGCAGCAGGCGATCCTGACGATGCCGATCCTCGTCGGGACCGACGGCGCCCGGAAGATGTCGAAGTCGCTGGGCAACCAGATCGGCATCACCGACCCGCCGGGCGAGATGTTCGGCAAGACGATGGCGATTCCCGACGAGGCGATGGAGGAGTACTACCGGCTGCTCGTGGACCCGCGCTCGAGCGACGGCGCGGCCCGCGGGGTCGCCGCGCTGGCGGGGAGCTCGGCGCGGGATGCCAAGCGCAGGCTCGCGCAGGAGATCGTGGCCTGGCTGCACTCGCCGGAGGCGGCGGCACAGGCCGAGGCCGAATGGGAGCGCGTCTTCGCCCAGCGCGAGCTGCCGCAGGAGATCGAGGAGGCGCGGCTGCCGGCCGGGGGGAACGTGCACCTGCCGGCGCTGATCGCCGAGCAGTTCGGCATCTCGCGCTCGGAGGCGCGGCGGCTGCTCGACCAGGGCGGGGTCTGGCTTGGCGAGCGCCAGCTCGGGGCCTCCGACCAGGAGCTCGACGTGTCGCAAGCCGACGGGCAGGTGCTGCGGGTGGGCCGCCGGCGCTTCCGGCGGCTGCGGGCATCCTGAGCCGCGTCCGGCGGCTGCGGGAGGGCCCCTAGGACGATGGTGCGGCCTGGCCGGCCGGCGCCTGATCGGTGCTTCCGCGCCGGCTCGACGAGGTGCGCCTTCCGCCTGGCGCTCGGCTAGGCTGCCGTGCAGCCGCAGGGGCGCTCGCCCGGCCGGTCCGGGCGAGCGACGGTGCCCTTCGCGCCGATAGCCCTGCGCGCTATACTCCCTCGTCGGCCCTGAGGCGCCCCTGGGCGCTGGGTCGGACCGGACTCGTCCCGAAGGAAACCCCGACGGGAAGGCTCGGCGGTCTTTGAAAACTCAACAGCATGCGCATCTGCGATCCGAACGGATCGTGGTGTGCGTCCAGGTTCGACCCGTCCGCGGGAGCGTCTTGAACGCTCGCGTGGGACGGCAAAGAGTCAAGTAGGGAAGTACCCCGTCATGGTTCGGGATCACGTGTATAGATCCCGGCCGCCGGCGCTTCGGTGCCGGCACTCCATGACAGGCTTTCTGTGAAGTTCTTCACGGAGAGTTTGATCCTGGCTCAGGACGAACGCTGGCGGCGTGCTTAACACATGCAAGTGGAGCGACGAACCAGGGCTTGCCCTGGGGCAGAGCCGCGAACGGGTGAGTAACACGTGGGTTACCTGCCTCGATGACCGGGACAACCCGAGGAAACTCGGGCTAATACCGGATGTGCCCGCAAGGGGAAAGGAAGCTTCGGCCTCCGCATCGAGATGGGCCCGCGGCCCATTAGCTTGTTGGTGAGGTAACGGCTCACCAAGGCTTCGATGGGTAGCTGGTCTGAGAGGACGATCAGCCACACTGGGACTGAGACACGGCCCAGACTCCTACGGGAGGCAGCAGTGGGGAATCTTGCGCAATGCGCGAAAGCGTGACGCAGCAACGCCGCGTGGGGGAAGAAGGCTTTCGGGTTGTAAACCCCTTTCAGTTGGGACGAAGCCTCGGCGGTGAATAGCCGTTCGGGGTGACGGTACCTTCACAAGAAGCACCGGCTAACTACGTGCCAGCAGCCGCGGTAATACGTAGGGTGCAAGCGTTGTCCGGAATTATTGGGCGTAAAGAGCGTGTAGGCGGCCCGACCAGTCCGCTGTGAAAGTCCAGGGCTCAACCCTGGAATGCCGGTGGATACTGTCGGGCTAGAGTCCGGAAGGGGCGAGTGGAATTCCTGGTGTAGCGGTGAAATGCGCAGATATCAGGAGGAACACCAATGGCGAAGGCAGCTCGCTGGGACGTGACTGACGCTGAGACGCGAAAGCGTGGGGAGCAAACAGGATTAGATACCCTGGTAGTCCACGCTGTAAACGATGGCAACTAGATGTGGGGGGTGTCGACTCCCCCCGTGTCGAAGCTAACGCATTAAGTTGCCCGCCTGGGGAGTACGGCCGCAAGGCTAAAACTCAAAGGAATTGACGGGGGCCCGCACAAGCAGCGGAGCATGTGGTTTAATTCGACGCGACGCGAAGAACCTTACCTGGGCTTGACATGTGAGTGACCGGTGTGGAAACACACCTTCCCTTCGGGGCACTTTCACAGGTGGTGCATGGCTGTCGTCAGCTCGTGTCGTGAGATGTTGGGTTAAGTCCCGCAACGAGCGCAACCCCCGTCGCATGTTGCCAGCATTTAGTTGGGGACTCATGCGAGACTGCCGGTGACAAACCGGAGGAAGGTGGGGATGACGTCAAGTCCTCATGCCCCTTATGTTCAGGGCTACACACGTGCTACATTGGCGCATACAGAGGGTTGCGATACCGCGAGGTGGAGCGAATCCCTTAAAGTGCGTCTCGGTTCGGATTGCAGGCTGAAATTCGCCTGCATGAAGGCGGAGTTGCTAGTAATCGCGGATCAGCACTGCCGCGGTGAATACGTTCCCGGGCCTTGTACACACCGCCCGTCACACCACGGGAGTGAGCAACACCCGAAGCCGGTGGCCTAACCCTTTTGGGAGGGAGCCGTCGAAGGTGGGGCTCGTGACTGGGGTGAAGTCGTAACAAGGTAGCCGTAGCGGAAGCTGCGGCTGGATCACCTCCTTTCTAGGGAGCACCTGACTGGTGCCCCGGTTCTAGTTCCCCGTTCGTGTCCGATTCAGGGCGCAAAGGGGGCACACGCGGCCTTTGGCCCGACGCGCCTTCGTGGCGCCGGAGGCCGGGGGCGACAGCAGACCGGGCCTAGCATGTCGACCGAACCTGGCTGGATGGCCGTCGGGCGCTCGAGCCTTCTCCTACTTGTAGGCGAGGCGCGCCGCCGGCCGAAACTACGCCAGCATGCTGTTGAGTTTTGAGAGACCGGCGTTCGCCGGTCCGCGTGGGACGCGTCACAGCGACGCGACCGCAGAGCGCGGGTCCGGCCGGCGTTAGCAGCCTCTCCACGGTCCTTGAAAACTGCACAGAAGCCACATCAGCCGCCATCGATAAGCGGCGGCTGAAACGGGTATCACCGGGTCCGCCCGGCCCGGCGAGCTCCCTGTGCCTCTTTATGGGGTGCCTCGAGCGAGCCGATCCGAACGGACCTGATCACCGTCAAGATAGTAAGGGCACACGGTGGATGCCTTGGCACCAAGAGTCGAAGAAGGGCGTGAACGGCTGCGATAAGCCACGGTGAGGCGCTGAATAGCCATTGACCCGTGGATACCCGAATGGGGAAACCCAGCGCTGGTAATGCGGCGTTATCCCCGGCTGAACACATAGGCCGGGCGAGGACAAGCGGGGGAAGTGAAACATCTCAGTACCCCGAGGAAAGTAAATCAACCGAGACTCCCTGAGTAGTGGCGAGCGAAAAGGGATCAGCCCAAACCTGGTAGGTGCAAGCGGACACGCGTTGCCTGCCGGGGGTTGTAGGGCGCCTGTTCCGAGTCGTGTCCGGCTCGGCAGGAGTTACAAAATCGTGTGGTAGTCGAAGCGTGTGGAACCGCGCACCAAAGAGGGCAACCGTCCCGTAGACGAAACTGCACGATCTCCTGTCAGGCGTTCCTGAGTAAGTCCGCTCCCGTGAAACGCGGACTGAAGCTGGGGGGACCACCCTCCAAGGCTAAGTACTCCTTGGTGACCGATAGCGGACTAGTACCGTGAGGGAAAGGTGAAAAGTACCCCGGAAGGGGAGTGAAATAGTACCTGAAACCGCGTGCCTACAAGCGGTGGGAGCAGACTTGTTCTGTGACCGCGTGCTTTTTGCATAACGAGCCGGCGAGTTACTCGTCTGCGGCAAGGTTAAGCGATGAGCGGAGCCGTAGCGAAAGCGAGTCCTAATAGGGCGCCATAGTCGTAGGCGGTATACCCGAAACTGAGCGAGCTACCCATGGGCAGGCTGAAGCGGGGGTAAGACCTCGTGGAGGGCCGAACCGACCTAGGTTGAAAACTGGGCGGATGACCTGTGGGTCGGAGTGAAAGGCTAATCAAGCTCAGTGATATCTGGTTCTCTCCGAAATATATTTAGGTATAGCCTCGGATAAATTGCGTGTTGGCCGTAGAGCACTGTTTGGATTAGGGGCCCTACCAGGTTACCGACTTCAGGCAAACTCCGAAGACCAGTCACGTTTACTCCGGGAGTCAGTTGCTGGGGGATAAACTTCAGCGTCAAAAGGGAAACAGCCCAGACCGCCAGCTAAGGTCCCTAAGTACTAGCTAAGTGGGAAACGATGTTCGAGTGCATAGACAACCAGGAGGTTGGCTTAGAGGCAGCCATCCTTGAAAGAGTGCGTAACAGCTCACTGGTCAAGTGTTCGAGCGCGGACAATTCAACGGGGCTCAAGCTAGTCACCGAAGCTGCGGGTGCGTGAGACTTTCGGGTCGATCGCGCGGTAGGAGAGCGTTCCCAGGCCGATAAAGCGGCGGCGTAAGCCAGCCGTGGAGGCCTGGGAAGTGAGAATGCCGGCATAAGTAACGAAAGAGGGGTGAGAATCCCCTCCGCCGATTGCCCAAGGATTCCTGAGTAAAGTTCGTCTGCTCAGGGTTAGTCGGGACCTAAGGCGAGGCCGAAAGGCGTAGTCGATGGCCAACAGGTTGATATTCCTGTACCACGTCGCTTCCGTTTGACCGATGGGGGGACGAGGAAGGCTAAGGGAACCCAGGCGATGGTTGCCCTGGGGTAAGCATGTAGGGGTGGCCCTTGTCAAATGCGGGGCCGCATAACCTGAGGTGCGATGCCAGCTGGCTCTAAGCCGGCGAGTCCCTGACGCCATACCTCCGAGAAAATCCTCTAGGGAGGAAGCGCGTGCCCGTACCAAAACCGACACAGGTGGGCAAGTAGAGAATACTAAGGTGATCGAGATAACCCTCGTTAAGGAACTCGGCAAAATCGCCCCGTAACTTCGGGATAAGGGGCGCCCCAGTAGGGTGAAACTCCTCGCGAGTGGAGCCCGAGAGGGCCGCAGTGAATTGGCTGAAGCGACTGTTTACCAAAAACACAGGTCTCTGCTAAGTCGAAAGACGACGTATAGGGGCTGACGCCTGCCCGGTGCCGGAAGGTTACGTGGAGTTGTTAGGGCTTCGGTCCGAAGCAGCGAAGCTAAGCCCCGGTAAACGGCGGCCGTAACTATAACGGTCCTAAGGTAGCGAAATTCCTTGTCGGGTAAGTTCCGACCTGCACGAATGGCGTAACGACTTCAGCGCTGTCTCAACGAGGAGCTCGGTGAAATTGCAGTCTCGGTGAAGATGCCGAGTACCCGCGGCTAGACGGAAAGACCCCGTGAACCTTTACTACAACTTGGTATTGGGATTCGGTGCATTTCGCTCAGGATAGGTGGGAGGCTTTGAAGCGCAGGTTGCGGCCGGCGTGGAGCCAACCTTGAGATACCACCCTTGATGTATTGGATTTCTAACAGCGCGCCGTGAATCCGGGCGCTGGACAGTTCCAGGCGGGTAGTTTGACTGGGGCGGTCGCCTCCCAAAATGTAACGGAGGCGCACAAAGGTTCCCTCATCACGGTTGGAAATCGTGTGTAGAGCGTAAAGGTAGTAAGGGAGCTTGACTGCGAGACTGACAAGTCGAGCAGGTGCGAAAGCAGGTCTTAGTGATCCGGCGGTAGCAAGTGGAAGTGCCGTCGCTCAACGGATAAAAGGTACTCCGGGGATAACAGGCTTATCGGGCCCAAGAGTCCACATCGACGGCCCGGTTTGGCACC